>NZ_JAVTSS010000001.1 GCF_032678705.1 Pedobacter frigiditerrae
GGTAAAGGCAATGGACAGAATACTGGCACCCCTCCTATGGAATAACGAACTTGCCACCTAAACCCGATCGTAGCGAGCACGAAGTAAAGCGGAGAGCGGGACTGGCGTTAATATTACCACTTCAGAATCTTTTCCAAAAATAAACATTAGACAATAGTCTTGTTAAAATTTTGTTAAATAGGGCTCAATTCGTAGCGCAAACTATATTAAAACCGTATTATTGTAAATTACGTTAATCTTAAAAGGGGATTTTAATTATGAAATTGAAGATTAGTTTATTTTTTGCAGTTGTTTTAGGGCTAAGTGTTCATGTTTTCGCACAAGATAAAAAGGTAAAATTACCTCCTAATTGGTTTAATCTAGATTTATCCACTGATGGATATTTTGGTATTAGTACGGAAAAGGCATATAAAGAACTTTTAAAAGATAAAACCGCTAAACAAAAAGTCGTGGTCGCTGTAATTGATGGCGGCACAGACATAAAACACGAAGATCTTAAGGATGTTCTATGGACTAATGCGAAAGAGATACCAGGAAATGGAATTGACGATGATGGAAATGGATATATTGATGATATACACGGTTGGAATTTTCTGGGATCGAAAAAGGGGAATCTAGCTTATGATAACTTGGAGTTAGTTAGAATAAAACGAAAATATGAAGCGAAATATCGTTCTACCTTGCCGAGCACTCCTTTAGATAGCACAGAGAAAAAAGAATATGCGTTATATAGAAGAGTTCAAGCGGAATTTGGACAAAAAGTACAAGAAGCCAGCGACGCATTTCCAATTTATATTGCCATTAAAAAAATTTTAGATTCAGTTGCTTTCATTAACAAGAAGGAAATCCCATCTCTTGAAGACATCGATAGATATAGGGCTGACGATGAAATAGAAGAGCAGGTAAAAAAAATCATCAGTAAAGGTGCGAAGGATGAAGGTAGCATCGAGAAATTTTATAATACTATTAAAAAAGGTTATTATGAATTAGATGTAATGTTGAAGTACAACCTAAATGATAAGTTCGACCAAAGATCTGAGTTAGTAGGTGATGATTACTCAAACTCTACTGAACGTAATTACGGTAATAATGACGTTACGGGTCCGAATGCAGATCATGGAACTCACGTATCGGGTATAATTGGTGCTAATAGAAACAATAATTTAGGCATTTTTGGAGTTGCAAGTAACGTAAGTATAATGACGATTAGGGTTGTTCCAGAAGGTGATGAAAGAGATAAAGATGTTGCTAATGGCATTAGATACGCAGTTGATAACGGTGCAAGAATAATTAATATGAGTTTTGGAAAGGGCTATAAGTGGGATAAAAAAGCTGTAGATGAAGCTGTAAAATATGCAGAAGCTAAAGGTGTATTATTAGTGCATGCAGCCGGGAATGATAATAAAAATAACGACACTGAAGAGAATTATCCTAATAAATATTTTGATAGCCCTGAGGCAGAGGCCTATGCTAAAACACATAAAAAGAAAGAATTAAAAGATCTTATCCCTCAAAAACCTAATGATAATGTGGGTAACCCTATGGGACCAGGGATGCCAAGAAAAACAGATCCCTTTGCAAAACCAATTGCGCCAGATCCTGCTAAGTTTGACTTACCTCACGCTAATAATTGGATTGAAGTTGGAGCCATTGCATATAAAGATGATGACGAATTGAAAGCTTCATTCTCAAACTATGGAAAAAATAATGTAGATGTTTTTGCACCAGGATTTATGATTAACTCTACTACTCCTGGTTCTAAATATGAAGAATTTGATGGGACTAGCATGGCCGCACCAGTAGTTTCTGGTTTAGCAGCACTCATTTTAAGCTATTATCCAGATTTAAAACCTGCACAACTGAAAGACATCATTGTTCAGTCTGTAGCTAAGGTTAACCATAAAATAAAGTATAAAGACAACAAAAATGAAAATGTAAAAGTGTTGTTTTCTGAGATTTGTGTTAGTGGAGGTATTGTTAATGCATACAATGCTTTAAAACTAGCCGAATCTTATCAGCTTTCTAAGTAATTTTAATTTAAATTATTATAAAATCCTTGGTTATTTCTAATCAAGGATTTTTTGTTTTTATGGAACCCATTTTAAGTAACAATTTGGCGATATTTTTCTAAATCACCTATTCAAAACCTGCTTTAATTACAATTTGACGTTGTTTTATATTTCTTCATAAAAAAAACTATTAAACTATTAGTTTTTACTTTTAAGCCATTTTGTTTTTTTGAAGTCTATTCCCTTAATTACGCTGTAGTTGTATTAATAAGCCTTATATAAACATGAAAAAAATATACTTGATATTAACCTTAGGATTGTTTGCCTTTAATTCATTTGCTCAAAAATTGCCTGATGTTCAAGAAGTAAATATGCCTGCCCCTGCAAGTATTAAGATAGACGGAAAAGCCACAGAGTGGAACGATACTTTCGCCGCAGAAAATAAAAGAACAGAACTTTTTTACAACATTGCAAATGATGATAAAAACATATATGTGATTATCAAATCTGCAAACTCTGCTGTAGTTAATAAAATTATGCTTGGCGGAATCACCTTTACAGTAAATGCCCAAGGCAAAAAGAGAGAGAAAGATGCCTCATCATTAACTTATCCGGTAATTAATAGGGCTAATAGACAACAAAGAACAGGTGGTGGCCAAGGTCAAGCCAGACAACAAGGAGGTGGTCAAGGCGGATTTCAGAATAGAGCTCAAATGAGCACTCAGCAAAGAGATTCTATAGCATTAGTACAAAGAAAAACGCAACTGGCAACCGTAAAGGAAATAAAAGTTTCTGGATTTAAAGCAATCACAGATTCGTTAATCTCTATATACAATGAATACGGCGTTAAGGCTGTAGCTTCATTTGATCAAAAAGGGGCATTTGTTTACGAATTAGCAATTCCACTAAACATCTTAGAATTATCAACTAGTAGCACAAAAGAATTTGTATATCAGATAAAATTGAACGGACTAAGTAGCATGAACTTCGGCGGTGGCGGAGGCGGCAACTTCGGTGGAGGAGGTGGAAACTTTGGAGGCGGAAATCGTGGTGGCAATGGCGGTGGTGGGAACTTCGGCGGAGGAGGTGGAGGCCAAGACCTAATGAGCCCAACAGATTTTTGGGCTAAATATTCATTTCAAAAAAAATAACATAAAAATACTTTCTATTTAAGATTTAATAATCCTTATGACCAATCTTTACTCTCATCACTCTTCCTCATTCTTATTTAAAGGATTATTTTTTCTCCTAATTTTTGTTGGGTTAAACATTGAGCTTTATGCTCAAACGCCACAAAATGCAAAAACACCACCACCTCCGCTTCCACAACGCGAAATCAGTGGAATTGTAAAAGATACTACAGATGTAGGCTTACCTGGTGTAACTGTGAGATTAGCTTCTGAGAAGGACACCTTAGTCATCAGCACAAACACAGACGGAATATTTGTATTCAAAAATGTAAAATCAGCATCCTATACACTTTCTGTAAGCATGATGAGCTATAAACCTTTTGTAGGAAAGTTTAAGCAAAATGACGCCATTGCAAGGATTGTAATGGACCCCGTAATTTTAAAAGACGCAGCCAATACTTTAGGCGAAGTTGTAATTAACGGAACACCATCAATCACCTACAAAACAGATACTGTAGAATATAAAGCTAGCGATTACATTGTTAGAGAGAACGCAACAGTTGACGAGCTATTAAAAAAGATGGAGGGAATGGAAGTAGGAACAGACGGTACATTAGTTCATCAAGGTACATCGGTTACTAAAGCCAAAATTAATGGTAAAACCTATTTAGGTGGCGATGTTGCCACTGCCATACAAAATTTACCTGCAGAAATAGTTGAAAAAATACAAGTAGTTGACGATTATGGCGATCAAGCAGCAAGAACTGGGGTAAAAGATGGCGACCCAGAAAAGATTTTAAATATTGTAACTCGTGCAGATAAATCTGTAGGCAATACCGCAAATATACAAGGCGGTGCAGGTAACAACGAACGTTACGAAGGTTCTGTATTTGGTACTCGACTCAACGCAAATCAAACCATTGGTATAAATGCGAGGTTAAATAATACTATTAATGGTGTCGCTAATAGTGGTGGAAATGGAAGTAACGGTGGTGGCGGTGGTGGCCGTGGTGGAGGCGGCGGAGGAGGAAATACAGGAGGCGGTGGCGGCAGTGGTGGTACAACCACTAGTGGCAATGGCGGCTTTTCTTTCCGTGATCAGTTAAACAAAAAAATAAAGGTAAATGCCAATTATCGTTATAATTTCAATAATGTAAATTCGATAAATAATAGTGAGTCATTGCGTTTTGTGCCTGTAGAAGTTCTACCTTCAACAAATCCCCGTACCTATATAACCAAACCATTGCTGGTTAATAGCAATAGCGATGGAAACAACGACAGTAAAACACATAATTTTAATTTCGAACTGGAAGCAGATTTAGATAGTAATAATTACATCAGGTTTAATCCAACCATCAATTATACATCTGCCATAACGAGTTCACAATCTGGCTCAAATCAGAGAGGTGCTGTATACCAAAATTCTATAAATTCCAATACAGGGCTTAATAAACGCCCAAATTTAGAAGCTATCTTTTTCTATCAGCATACTTTTACCAATAGAAGAAGAAACCTTTCTCTACAAGTAAATTTAAACTCTGCTAAGCAAGAATCAGAATCAGATCGTAATCAAAATACAACCGAATTTCTTGATTCTACCATGACTACAGTTAAGAAAGACCTAATTACCCACCGATTGGTAGAACGCGATAACCTACAAAGCACTTATAGAGCAAGTTTAACTTATGTAGAGCCTATCAATGCAAAATCGCAGTTAGAGTTTAATGGCCAGATCAATCGTAACAGTTACGATAATGAAGCCATCACCAGCGATATTTTAGCTAATGGAAACTTTGCACCAGTAGATTCATTAAGTAACATCTACGACTATTCATTTACACAGAGCAGAATCGCTTTAAACTATCGTTATGGAATTAACAATGCATCAAAAGTTCGGTTTTCAGTAGGTGTTACAGCTGTTCCGGCATTGTTAAGTGGTACAAAAGTAAGCTTAGGCACAACCACACACAGAAACAGCTTTAACCTAATTCCTATTGCAAGGTTCCAGTATTTATGGTCACGCCAGCACAGCATCCAAATCAATTATTCAGGTAATGCCAGCGAACCAACGTTCGATCAAATTCAGCCAGTAAGAGATTTGTCTAACCCACAAAGCCCAGTAGTTGGTAACCCTAACCTAAAAGCTACTTTTAACCACTCTATTAATACCTCATACAATAATTATATCGCGAACTTAAAGCTTAATTATTCAGTTAACATGAACGCCACGTTTATAGATAATTCGGTAATTAGAAACTCTGTGCCAATTATTCAAGATGGTGTAACAGCTTACGAAACTAGGTTTATCAATGCATCTGGCGTATACAGAGTGGGTGGTAATTATTCAATAAGTAAACAATTGGCCGATAGAAAATACAACCTTTCCTTTAATGGTAGTGTAAACCATAATCATAATGTGGCAATGGCAAGAAACATTTCTTATACCACCTCATCGTGGAACATGAACAATCGTTTCGGACCAAGGATAAATCCAACCGAGTGGATAGAGGTTAATCCAAATGTAGGTTACAGTTTCATTAAATCTAGCACTACCCAAGTTGGTGCACAAGGAAATTTAACCAAAACCTTATCTTTCAATATCGATGGTAAATTTATCGCTTGGCAAAGCTGGATCATTGGGTATAGCGCAAGCAAGAATTTTGTGAGCGGTATTTCTGCCAACGTAACTTCAAACCCATTTGTTGTAAATAGCTATTTGCAAAAAGAACTTTGGAAACGTAGAGCAACCTTAACTTTCCAAGCCTTCGATGTCTTTAACCAAAACAACTTCGTAGCAAGAAACCTCTCAGACGATGGTGGTTATACAGATACCAAAACAAACGCATTGAGTCGCTATTTCATGATCAGGGCAAGTGTTCGTTTACAAAAATGGAGCGGCGCTAGACCACGTAACGGCAACCAAATGATGAGAAGAGGCGACGGAAGCTTCATGCAAAACTAGCATAACACCATCACAAGAATCGATTTTTCCCAAGAAGGATGTATTTCAGTTTTTCGGAATACATCCTTTCTAATAAATATCAATTATCAATATTTTTTGAAAAGCAAATACAAAAGCTTTTTTTTAAGCCAGCCCCGCCATTCGCTTCAATCTTTTACCCCTAAATCCCCTAAAGGGGAGTGGTAAAAGTATTTTCGCTGCTGTCGGGTTTAGCAAACAAAAGACAGTGCGAAATATAAAATTTGCAAAGCGCCACCTTCAAAGTCAGAATGACAAAATGAGTGTGTTAAGAAACTACGCAACCTCTCAAAACTCACAACCCTTCCCTAAGCACGAATACGGCCTCAGTCCCGCATGTTCGGGATCAAGAAAATCAATGAGAGGAACCGTGAAAATAAAAGCTGTACCGAATTTGTCACCCTGAGTGTAGTCGAAGGGTTAGGTTCTGATCTTTGATTTTTAGCGAAGCTGTTGCAGCCTCGATTTATTAATGAGTTGTTATTGTTTTTAATGGAATTAATGAGCTCGCTGAAGGGCTCGGTTTTTGGTCCTTTTTCATCAAGGAATATTGCGTAGCAATCTTGAACACCCCTAAAATATACAACCGTGAAAAACAGGAAGCCATTCGGCGGCTAGCCGAGGCAAGCCTATAGCGAGGGCAAAATTATGAAATGGGACAATGATAACTAACAGATATCTCGTTGCTGCGCTCTGTCTATATGACGCTTAATAAGGAGATTGACTGCATACAACCCAAACTTTACCCCTTCAGCAACCCCACATAAAAAACCGTCCCTTTACCAACCTCACTTTCAAACCAAATCTCCCCATGTTGCAACTCAACATAAGTCTGTGCCAACCTTAAACCTAAGCCAACACCCTTTTCCTGATTAGTGCCATAAGTCCCCTTACTCTTTAGCGAAAAGATAAACGGTTTCTCACTCTCCTTAACACCAATACCATTATCACTAACAATAATCAAACACTGTTCTGGCCTTTCCTCAAAAAAAATCTTTATCGACCCACCCTCGGGCGAAAACTTAATCGCGTTATTTAATAAATTCCGTACAATCAGTTGCAGCATATCAGGATCAGCCATTACAGCCAGCTCCTTGTTAACCTCATAATTAAGACTAATACCCTTTTCAGCAGCCAAATTATTCTGCAGATCAATAGTATGATTTAGCGTATCATGCAAGTTGATGTTAGACAAATTAATAGGCACGCCATCCATTTGATCTTTAGACCAAAGCAAAATGTTTTGTAGCATTTCAGAAGTCTGCCGAGTAGAACTTAATAGGTTTTTTTCAATCTTCGCCTTTTCATCATTACTAAGCCCCAGTTCATTAAGCAAAGTCAGGTAATTCTCAATAGAAGCCAATGGTGCTTTTAAATCATGGGCCACAATAGAAAAAAGCTTGTTCTTGGTGGCATTACTTTCCTGTAAAGCAACCAATCTATTTTCGGCGAGGTCTTTCTCCTTGTTGTAACTATTCTTCATGAAAACAGTAATCACCGTCATCATGAAAATAATCTCGAAAAACGTTTGCGCCAAATCTAAAAGTTTATGCCTTTCATTCTCATATAAAGGCTTTACCAATTCAGGATGAAGATATTCTATCGTTAAAAGCACCACTAAGAATAAAATATTTAGCGGAATCCATATCCAAAACTGTTTCTTGGTACAAACAATCGTTAACAAAAAAATAATCAGGATAAAAGTAAACAAGTTTACCCCACTAGAACCAGCAGCTTCAAAATAAGTACCCCCACAAAGTAAATTAAAAGAAAGCGCACAAATACCAACAGCAAGAGTTAATTTGTTTTTATACCTCGATAAATAATAACAAAGGAACAATACGCCAATTAGAGGCAACATCAAAAACCCAAACTCAACTAAACCCAAAGAAAAGTTCACTATTGCATTAACCGAAGCGGTAAAAACAGCAAATATGGTTACGGCATTAAAAATTCTACACTCTAAAGAATAGGCAACTTCGCTACCAATAAGTTTTTTCCAGAAGGATGAAAAGGTTTCTTTAAATGAATTCAAAACAGGGTTGATGTTTCACAAATATAGAAATATATGTGATTGCAATCTAGAAACGAAGAAAATGAACAAAGTTTATTCCAAATAGGAGTGGGAATGTTTTGGTTTGGATGGGATATAAGTTGTTAAATTTAATAAATTTTCAACGCTGATTAACTCAATAGCAATCCAACAAAAAAAGCCTCAAGAACTTAATCTCAAGGCTTTAATCCAGTAGCGGGAACGAGAGTTGAACTCGTGACCTCAGGGTTATGAATCCTGCGCTCTAACCAACTGAGCTACCCCGCCATTCTTTATTATTATACTTTGCAATAATTATTATATATTACAATAATTATTAGTTTTTTTTAAAGAGTTGCAAATATAGAATAAATTACTTTTCTTTAGAAATAATAAGTAAAAAAAAGTCCATTATTTTTAAGAATATAGGTGTTATAGGATGTCAGAAAAGAAAAAATTTACATTAGAATATGAGTTGAGGTCATCTCCCCGTATATTATTCAGTTTTATCAGCGAACCAAACGGCTTATCTCAATGGTTTGCAGACGATGTGATTTTTAGAGATCAGGTTTACACCTTCACGTGGGATGACGAAGTGCAAAAAGCAAAAATGCTAAGCATCAAAGAAAACAAATTGGTTAAATTCAAGTGGTTAGACGATGAGCCGCATTGTTATTTCGAAATGGAGATCGTACAAGACGAATTAACCAACGATGTAGCCTTGGCCATTACCGATTTTGCCACAGATGAGACACGCTCAGAAAAAACACAAATTTGGGATAATCAAATCACTTACCTCCTTAGCGTAATTGGTGCCTAAATTTTCGTCGGCTTTGTCTATCTTTGTATATTGAAAAAGATACATCTATTACTGATAAAGGCATTCATTAGACCATTTTTCGTCACATTTTTTATTGTGATGTTTATTCTATTGATGTTTTTCTTGTTTAAATACATAGACGATTTAATAGGAAAAGGATTTGAATGGTACACCATTGCCGAGGTCATGATGTATGCCTCAGCATCAAACGTATCAATGGCACTGCCCTTGGCCATACTTCTTTCCTCTATCATGACCTTTGGTAGTTTGGGCGAAAATTACGAGCTGGTAGCCATTAAATCTGCCGGAGTTTCTTTGCAAAAGGCAATGCAGCCGCTCTTTGCGCTCATTATTTGTATTTCCATTGCCTCTTTTTTGTTTTCAGATTACATGTTGCCCAAGGCCAATTTGAAATATGGTTCCCTACTTTTTGACATGCGTAATAAAAAGCTTTCGTTTTTAATTAAACCAGGGGTTTTTAATAATAGTATCACAAATTACGGAATGAGGATAGAGCGAAAAGGCGAAGGTGCTGTAGATTCCTTATATGGTATTTTAATTTACGACCACTCTGGTGGTAACGGCATATCAAAAATCGTGATGGCCGAAAAAGGCAAGATGTCTAAAACTAAAGATGGCAAGTTTTTAATCTTACAACTCTTCAATGGAGTTAGATATGAGGAGTCTAACGGAAGCGGTAGTAATTCATTTAATCCAAGGCAGGCTTTTACCCGAATGCGATTTAAGCAAACAGAAGTTAAGCTAGATTTTTCCAGCTTTGGCAATGGCTTAGATCGTACAGACGAAAATAGTTTCATGAACAACGCTCAGATGCTAAATCGAAAAGGGCTTACAAAAAGAAGAGACTCGCTAACAAAAAGTTTAGATACCTTAAATAAAGTAACCAAAATTAATACTAGTTCTTATTATAAACAGAATAACTACTTAAAAGGCTATACAAAAGTTAAAGCCAAACCTGTAGTTATTAATGGATCTGTTTTAAATGTACTACAAAAAACAAATCGTGTACAAGCTTTACAAAATGCCTTCGATCAATCTGAAACCATTAAACAAACACTTAATAATAGGTTGTTAGATTACGATTTTAAGGTGAAGGAAATAATTAAAGCCAAAATAGAATACCAAAGAAAATATACGCTAGCCATATCTTGTTTGCTGCTTTTCTTTATTGGGGCACCACTAGGAGCTATCATTAGAAAAGGTGGTTTAGGCTTGCCTGTGGTAATTGCAATTGTGTTCTTCTTAATTTATCACATTATCTCTACCGTAGCAGAAAAATCTGCCAAGGAAGGTTCGTTAGACCCAACCTTTGGTATGTGGACAGCCATTGTTATCCTCACCCCATTGGGAGTATTCTTAACCTATAAAGCAACCGTAGATTCTGCCTTGTTTGATGTAGATTACTACAAACAACTAATAGTTGGTTTGTTTAAGCGTAAAAAGAAGGATTAGAAAAAGAAGGGTCTGCATTCCATTGCACTTGTAGTCCCGCTTTTCGTTCCAATCTTTTACCCAAAATCCCCTAAAGGGGAGGGTAAAAGTATTTCCACGGCAATCGGGTTTATTTAACAAAGGCAGTAGTTCTTGGGCCATATTCATCGGACAACTAAGCGGTTAATGGGAATGCGCTGGCGAACTTCGTAGATCTGTGGGCAAGCTAACTTTCCTATAAAAAACAAGCTATTGTTAAATAAACCTGATTGAATGGATGCCATTTTTCATGGCAAGGAAGAAAAGCGGGGCTGAAGCAACCGATTGTTTACGCCCTTTCATTTTCTAAATAAATTTTTGCTCTTTATTCCTTACTTATCAATGATATTTTATGCCAAATTATTGTCGGCAAAGGTTGTAACTTTGTACCGACTAATAATAAGGTAATCTTAGCCTTATTTACCAAATACAAAATGGAAATTAAATTAAATACAATAGAGGAAGCTTTAGAAGAGATAAAAGCTGGTAAAATAATTATTGTAGTAGATGATGAAGATCGCGAAAATGAGGGTGATTTTATTACCGCTGCAAGAAACGTAACGCCAGAAGTAATTAATTTCATGTCTAAGTATGGCAGAGGTTTAATCTGCGCACCGCTGATAGAAGATTTATGCATCGATTTAAAGCTCGATTTAATGGTGCAAAATAATACCGTTCTCCACCAAACTCCTTTTACCGTTTCAGTAGATTTAATTGGACAGGGTTGCACAACAGGAATATCTACACATGATAGAGCGAAAACTGTACAAGCATTAATTAATCCAGATACTAAACCAGAAGATTTAGGAAGGCCAGGGCATATTTTCCCGTTAAAGGCAAAACGAGAAGGCGTGTTGCGCAGAACTGGACATACTGAAGCAACTATAGATATTGCTCGTTTGGCAGGTTTTGAGCCAGCAGGTGTATTGGTAGAGATCATGAATGATGATGGAACTATGGCTCGTTTGCCAGAGTTAATGGTTATTGCAGAACAACACCAGCTTAAAATAATTTCAATTAAAGATTTAATTGCTTACCGTTTAGCGGCAGAGAGTTTAATTAGACAGGAAGTTGCAGTTAACTTGCCAACACAATGGGGCGATTTTAAAATGACAGCCTATACTCAATTGAGCAACGGTGCTACTCATTTGGCCATCACCAAAGGCGAATGGAAAGAAGGTGAGCCAATTTTAGCTAGGATACATAGTTCATGTGTTACTGGAGATATTTTTGGCTCTTGCCGTTGCGATTGTGGACCGCAATTACACAAGGCACTTCAAATGTTAGAGCAAGAAGGAAAAGGTATTGTGGTTTACATGAACCAAGAGGGTAGAGGTATTGGTTTAGTAAATAAGCTTCGCTCATATAACTTGCAGGATGCTGGTTACGATACTGTAGAGGCAAATATAGAATTGGGCTTCAAAGGCGACGAACGTGATTACGGTGTTGGTGCGCAGATTTTAAGAGCACAAGGCGTTACTAAAATGAGGTTAATGTCTAACAATCCAACAAAGAGAGCTGGTTTAATCGGCTATGGTTTAGAGATTGTAGAGAATATTCCCATTGAAATAGAAAGCAATAAACATAATGAGTCTTATTTAATTACCAAGCGTGATAAAATGGGACATCAAATTATGAAGTAATATTTTGTCTGGATTAGGATTTTTAGGATGATAAGATTTTAGGATTTGAATCCTTCCATCCATAATCCTAAAAATCCTAATCCAGACTATTTTAGATTATTCCATTAATTTATTTGGGATTGGCAAATGATCTTGTCATCCTTTAATCCTGTAAATCCTGATCCAGACTACCTCCTTGGATTATTCTTTTTACTCTCATTCAAGATAGCTTCCTTATTCACTTTTTCCTTTTTTTCAGCTTCTTTTTTCTTCTGCTCTCTTCTATATTTTCCAGTTATTTTCTGAATGAACTCACCAAAAGTGTCAAATTGTTGGGTATAGATTAATCCCAATGAAGTTACATTTGCGTTGGCGCTAACGCCTGGATTTTGGAAAATACTTTGTTGTGTAGGGGGTTTGTTAGCTAATTTGCCTACTAAGGTTCCATCCTTTTTAATCAGCGCTAAAATCTCTACTTCTCTACCTACATTGTTAGAAAAACCTAACGAATAATCTGTAGAGCTTTTATTTCTGTCTACTATACCTGCATTGATTACAATTCTATCGTTAAGCAGTTTGAATGTCGCACTTGCTTCATTAGTAGATTGAATATTGATGTCGACAAAGTTGAGGTTTAGTGAAGAAAGTACATTGTTAATTTGGTTAAAAATCAGCTCTGTTGCAGTGCTTGTCCCTACAGAACCCAATTGCTGACCTAAATTCTCTTTACCGGTGCCAGGGGCAAACCTTCTTTGGATAATTAGACTTAAAGCTTGAGTATTTAAGTTATTACCATCGTTAAAATAAGATTGAAACTCTTCTTTTTTAGCTGGATTGGCAGGAAAGAAAATGTCCAATTTAATATCTGGTTGTAAAAGCAAACCTGTTAAACCCATTTCAACTTCGGTTTGTACCCTTTCATCAGATGCTGATGATTGGTCTCTATTGGCTGCCGTATATAAGTCGGCAGTGCTAGCTCTTAGCGCATAGATAGCTTTCAGGTTTATTTGCGCAGTCGTTGGATTTCCTGTCCATCTAATCGTTCCGCCTTGTCTAATCTCCAAACGTTTATTAATTACCTCTTGAGCCGTGAAATCGAAAATACCTGTTTCGATGATATAATCACCTTTCATCTCAAAATCGCCACCACTGTTAATGTTTAACTCTAGTTCTGCATTTCCTTTTCCACTTAGTTTTCCTAAAATGGTATAGATGTTTGCGGTGCTATTAGGGTCAACCCTTAGCTTGAAGTTCATTTTTAGGCCATCAAAACTAGTCTTCTTTTTAACAACTTGGGCGGTATCCTTACTTACAAAATTGATAAAATCTCTATCAGATACTGTTTCAGAACTATTTAAAGGCAAATTAAATACAGTACCCTTTTCTGTTTTAGCATCTATTTCAATTAGCATATTGTTGGTAGGGCCTTGAAAAGAGAAATTACCAGTTGCGTAAGCCTTACCATAATAGATAGAATTGTCTTTAGATGTCGTGTTTAACGCCATAAAGTTAGTGGCGGTTAGCTTAACATTTATAGTAGGATCATCTATGTTATTTAAATCTACAGTTCCATTAGCCGTTGCCTTATTCCCATCCACATCTTCCAACACTAGGTCATCAATGGCTATTACGCTATTCTCAACAGTTACTCGATCATTTAGTGTGTAAGCAGTCTTTAAGTAATTAACAGTTAACTCTCCCTTGTTAAAGGAAACTTCACCATTAATTCCAGGCTTTTCAAATTTACCCTTAACAGTTAAATCTGCAGATATATTACCCTTCAAGTTGGAAACTAGTTTCTTAACAAATGGTTCTAAAATGGTCAATTTAGTGTCATCCATTTTAACGTTAAGATCAATAGATTTTTCCTTTAAATCTAAACCACCAGTTATTTTGAAGGTTTCTTTACCATCGGCCAATATTTGGGTATAAATATTAGCAACATTCCTAGTTTGGTCATAAGATGATGTATCTGTTAAACTGCCAATATAAATGTTGTTTAGCGTTAAAGAGTCAATCCTTAAGCTGTCTGATATTTTTGGAGATTGCATTACATCGTACAACCTGGTTTTACCATTTATATTTCCAGAAAGTGTTACACCTAGCGTCTTAACGAATGGGTTTAATGTTTTGAGGCTAAAGTTTTCAAATCCAACAACCAATAAATCCTTAGGGTCATTTGATAAAATCCCATCAACTTTTACCAACTGTTTGTTGTTGCTCAAGGAGAAGTTATTGATTTCGGTTTTGCCATTGTTAAAGTTGATACGAACCTTCTCTTGTATGCTCCAATCTTCGCTGTTTATTTTTAAGTTGGAAGGAAGTATACTGATTTTTGCCGTAGTATCAGATGCAAATTCCACAAGGCCGTTTAAGTCCAGCTGGTTGGCATCATCAGCATTTGATAGTTTAACGTTTAAAGAAAGACTATCATTTCTTAATACATTGGTTAAGTTGACGTTCTTTATAAACAAGCTGTCATTAAGGTCTACCCTGTCTGCTGTAATAATGGCTTGCAATTGCTTGTCAGTTGTATTCTCGTCTATAATGATGTTGTTGGCGATGATTCCTTTATAAGTTAACTTGTTTATAAAACCATTCAAAGTTGCCTTATTATTTCTCGAGTCAAAAGAGCCCACCAAAATTGCTTGGTCATCTAGTTCTAAACCAGGCACCAAAAGTTCTGCAATAGGTTCGAACCGTTTTATTTTTAAGTTGAAATCAAATATTTGCGTCTTGTAATTTACGATATCTGCTTTTAGGGAAGGAATATAGGTTTTAGCAATCGCTTTGTAGTAAGATACGATGGTGTTTAAGTCGTATTGCCCTTTTATACTCGCATCGAAAATATCCGATTTTATGGTTAAACTTCGGTCGATACCTAGTCCATTGGCGGTAAGTTGAACCGAATCGATGTTGTAAATCCCTTTTTTATTATTGAGTGTTATTTTTTGGATGGAAAGATTTCCTTGGATATTATCTAAGTTATCTCCAGAGAAGTTGGTGCTAAATTCAGCATCAACCATTAAGGAATCTTTGTAAAGTTTTAGTTTTTTCAGCTTTGCTTTTTTAATGCTTGCCTTAAAGTTAAATACAGGGAGTGTTGGATTTAAGTTAACGCCACCATCAAAAGCCAGTTGTACATTTTTATCATTAATGCTTAGGTTTCCATCAAAATATTTTTTGTCGAATGTCCCATTGATTTTAACATTTTGATACCTATAACCATTAAAATCTATGTAAGATACATTTCCTTTTAACTCCTCTGTCAATGATTTAACTTCAATTCCCTTTCCTTTAACGTATAGTTCAGAAGTTATTCTTCCTAAGGTTTTTTCATTCAATAGTTCGCCCAGGTTAAAGTCGTAAGTTTTAACATTTCCAGTATAAGAAGGAATTCCATTCTTATCAATCTTCATGTTCACATCAGACTTAAACCTGCCAAGCTTAGTTTTAAATTCGCCATAGGCGATAAAATCATTCTGGAAACCAGAGAAAGTTCCATTAAAGTTTACGTTCCCAAATTTGTTTACAATTATTGGAATCGATTTTATTTTCTTTCCTGCTATGTCCGTTAAAATTTCATCTAAATCCTTTTTATTGGTGCCAGCCATCTCAATCTTCATGTCCATAAAGGTTTGTTCGAAATCTGGCAGCCCTTTCAAGGTAAAGTCACCTTTAATGTAAGTTGCTTTTCCAGCCTTGATAGATAGTTTTTTCGCTTTTAAATCCCTAACGTAGCCTGTGATTTTACCATCAATATCAATGTCTAATTTCATCTTTTTTAATTCAGGCGTGAAATAGGCAATATCTGATGAAGCAATGTGACTATCCTTAAAGTTCGCGTTCATTCTAACTTTGTCTACGAAGTTGTTGAAATCCCTAAATCGCTCAAACTTCATTTGAAAATAGTTTGTTAGCTTGGTTTTGTTGGTAACCAACATTAAGTTTTGTAGCTCAATAGCATTGGTGTCTATTGATGCTAGCGTGCTAAGGTTTTTTAAGTTGAAACCGCTTTTTTCCTTAAATGTTAGGTTTTTAATGTTGGCTTGAATTACGTGTTCCCTAGTATTTAAACCCTCAAAAATCCCATTCAACTTCGTTAAGCTGATATCGTCAAAATTTATCCCATTGATAATGGTGTCTTTCTTTAAGTTTTTGTATTTAAAGGCAATGTTGTTTAATATGATTCTATCAAACAGAAACTGAAATTTTTTTCTTTTAGGTCTATTTCTTGGGGCCGGGCTGTCAAAATAATCTATAATGAAATCTAAATTTGAAGAACCATCTTTATGGTCTTTTAAAAAAAAGGAACCATTGTTAATTTGTACCGTATTTACATCAAGTATTCTCTCTTTTAAGGATAGCTTGTTCAAATCAACCAAAAATTTAGGGAAATTGGCGAGTGTATCTTTCTGTTGGTCTAAAACAACTAGATTTTCTAGCACTACAGATTTAAATGGTTTAACATATAAACCACCAATAGTTATGGTCGTTTTTAATTCTTTAGATAAATAAGCAGCTGCTTTTTTTGCCACATAAGTCTGCACTGGCTTAAACTGGAGTGAAAATGTGATTATAGCAAGCAACAATATAATTGATGCAACAACCCAAAGCAGTATTTTTAATAGTTTTTTAATAGTTTTGTAGCTTAATAATTATAAACGTGCCTGTCATACTTGCTATCGAATCATCATGTGATGAAACTTCTGTTGCTATTTGTAACAACGGCAAAATTACTGCCAATGTTATTGCAAACCAAACAATTCATGAAAATTATGGGGGTGTAATACCAGAATTAGCATCAAGGGTTCATCAACAAAATATAGTGCCTGCTGTTCAGCAAGCTTTGGCAATTGCTAAAGTTAGCAAAAATGAGCTAAACGCAGTTGCATTTACTCGTGGTCCTGGGTTATTGGGTGCATTATTGGTAGGCGTGTCTTTTGCTAAATCTTTTGCACTTGCACTAGATTTGCCATTAATTGCTGTTAACCACATGCAGGCTCATATTCTGGCGCATTTTATTGATGAGCCAACACCTAATTTTCCATTTTTATGCCTTACAGTTTCTGGTGGTCACACCCAAATTGTATTGGTTAAAGATTACTTTGATATGGAGATAGTTGGTGAAACATTAGATGATGCGGCAGGAGAGGCATTCGATAAGACAGCTAAAATCTTACATCTTCCTTATCCTGGGGGACCTCTAATTGATAAATATGCACAACAGGGAAACCCTTTTGCATTTAAATTTCCTGAACCACAAATACAAGGATTGAATTATAGTTTTAGTGGTTTTAAAACTGCAATTTTGTACTTTATAAGAGACAAGCAAAAAGAAAACCCGCAATTTATTGAGCAAAATTTAAATGATATTTGTGCGTCTGTTCAATATAGCATCGTTAATATTTTATTAAACAAGCTCAAAAAAGCAGCCAAGCAATATGATATTAAAGAAATTGCAATTGCTGGTGGAGTTTCTGCTAACTCTGGGTTAAGAAATTCGTTACTGGCAATGGAAGAAAGTTTAGGTTGGAAGGTGTATATTCCAGCTTTTCAATATTGTACTGATAATGCGGGTATGATTGCCATTGCAGGTTATCAGAAGTTTTTAGCAGGAGAATTTGTAGGGCAAGATGTTTCGCCAATGGCGAGAATGAATTTTTAAATTATAGTATTATGGGAGCAAATAGTTTTATATTTTTCGGGTTGTTATTAATTCCGTTAATCATCTTTTTAGTATGGATGATTAAACAGGATAAAAAAAGAAATTATTTAGGATTAGTTCTTTTAGTGGTGGGGATTATTATTGCAACTTATACCATCATCACATTAGATAAAAAATTCTTGAAGAATAATGCTGATGCAGCACCAAAATCTTCAAGTTTTAGATAAAAAAAATGAGAAATCTATCACCATTATATTTTAGCGATAGATTTCTCTGCAATGATCTTTTATGAAATAGATGAGTTTTCTATATCTTCTCCTCTAATTTATCGCCTGTTACTTCAGCTCTAATTTTAGCTTCTATTTCTTCAGATAATTCTGGGTTGTCTAATAATAAAGTTTTAACAGCATCTCTTCCTTGTCCAAGTTTAGTTTCTCCATAAGAGAACCAAGAACCAGCTTTTTTAATGATGTTAAAATCAACACCTAAATCGATAATTTCTCCAGTTTTAGAAATACCTTCTCCAAACATGATATCAAATTCAGCAATTCTAAAAGGCGGTGCCACTTTATTTTTAACGATTTTAACTTTAACCCTATTTCCTGAAACTTCATCAGAATCTTTAATTTGAGAAGTTCTGCGGATGTCTAAACGTACAGAAGCATAAAACTTCAATGCATTACCACCGGTGGTAGTTTCTGGATTGCCGAACATCACGCCAATTTTTTCACGTAATTGGTTGATGAAAATACAGCAGCAGCCAGTTTTTGAAATCGTACCTGTTAATTTACGTAATGCCTGACTCATTAAACGAGCTTGTAAGCCCATTCTGCTGTCACCCATTTCACCTTCAATCTCTGCTTTTGGTACTAATGCAGCAACCGAGTCGATAACAATAACATCAATTGCGCCAGAGCGAATTAAATTATCAGCGATTTCTAAAGCTTGTTCCCCATTATCTGGTTGAGAAATTAAAAGATTATCTACATCAACCCCTAATTTTTTTGCATAACCTTTATCGAATGCATGCTCTGCATCGATAAAAGCAGCAATGCCGCCTTTTTTCTGTGCTTCTGCAATAATATGTGTAGCCAACGTCGTTTTACCAGAAGATTCTGGTCCGTATATTTCTATCACACGTCCTTTTGGAACACCGCCAATACCTAAGGCGATATCTAAACTGATTGAACCAGTAGAAATTGAGTCAATGGCTTCAACAGCTGCATCGCCTAATTTCATCACGGATCCCTTACCGTATGATTTTTCTAATTTATCTAATGTTAATTGTAGTGCTTTTAATTTTTCTGCGTTTGGATTCATGTCTTTCATCTCTAAATAATAAATATATGTAGCGGCTAATAATCTAATTTTACAATGCTAATAACTTTAGCAAACATATTAATTTTAATTTGATTTATGCAAATAATATTTAAACTATTTTAATAAAATTATCAACATCGCTAATTTCTTTAGTTTTATGAAGCTTTTCAAAGTACTTACACATATAGGTAATTTCGCAAATGTTGCATTTTGGGCTTCTCGCCACGCAAACATATCTGCCATGTAGAATTAACCAATGATGAGCCATTGCAATGGTATGTTCAGGTAAATTTTTCACTAAATCTTTTTCTACAGCTAATGGTGTTTTTCCTGTGGTTAATCCAATTCTATTGGCAACTCTAAAAACGTGAGTGTCTACTGCCATAGCTGGCGCATCGTAAATTACAGATGCAATTACATTTGCAGTTTTACGACCAACCCCTGGCATTTTTTGTAATTGGTCAATGTCTGATGGTACCTGATTGTTAAATTCATTAACCAACATATTTGCCATTCCGACTAAATGTTTGGCCTTGTTATTAGGGTAACTTACACTTCTGATGTAATCGAAAACTATATCAGGTGTAACTTCTGCCAATGCATTTGCATTTGGAAAACGCTGAAAAAGACCTGGAGTTACTTGATTGATTCTTTTATCAGTGCATTGTGCAGAAAGAATAACCGCAACCAATAATTGATAGGGATTGTTATAGTGTAATTCTGTTTCGGCATTAGGTTGTTTGGCAGCAAAGTGCTTTACAAAAAGTTGATAACGTTCTTTTTTTAGCATAGACAAATATAAGGTAACTCTAACTGGAAATAATATATGTCCATTAGAATTATTTGGGCGTTTTAACACGCTGTCCGCTGTATCTTTTTGGCTGTCCTTCGACTACCTGCCTACCGCAGGCAGGCGCTCAGGATGACAGCCAAAAAGGATGCCGCTTCCATCGTTAACGCATTAGCAAATCTCAAAACCGTAGTTTGCTGTCAATTATTAATCTCCTTGATCAAGTTATCGCATTCAGCAAATGAATTATATAAAAACTTGTTTCGATGCTTTTCACCTTGCCCGCTAAAGGAAACGGATTTTTTAATTAAGCCTTGCATCCAGTGTTTCGTTTGTTCGCAGTATAGTTGGTCGTCTGTTTTCAAATAATTGAAAGTATTGAACCTGTTATAACAAGACATACTCCCTTTATAGTCTACTAAATAAGATATACTTCCCAATACATCACAGTTATACCAATTAAAGCTGTGATCTGGATCGATGGTTTTTTTGCTGCTAATGGCATACATGTTCATGTCTGTTAAACAATACCTAACCTGTTCTATAATTTGAATGGCCAAAGTTTTATCGATATAACCTGCTTCAAATGCATATCTAATTTGTTCAATTGTGCCATGAACTGTGTCTTTTGCCCATATTTCTGTGCAAGGAATTTCTAAATAGATTTGATTTAGTTCTTTTGAAAGCGATATGATTTGCTCGTCGAATGCGCTTGGGTCAAACTTGGTTTCAGAATTCATGGCGCTGTCTGACCAAAAAAACAACTTGAAACAAGTGAGTTCTGGATATTTGAAAAAGTGAAATAAAGGAATGTCGTCTGTTGTAATGGTGATGTGCTTTTTAGATCCGCCCTGAATTTGTTTTAAGTTTTTTAATAGGTCTTGCAAGTACAGCAACATGTTAGGCGTTTCTTGGTCTACACTTAAATAATCAAATGTTACAGTTGGTAGCTGGTTAGGTTTGTAAAGAAAAGGAATGCCAAAATGGTCTGAAAGCTTTATGATTTGGTAAATGTTTAACAAACTATTCCCTTTTATCTTTTTATAAGCTTCGTTTACGCTAATTGAAAGTACTTCAGCAACGCTTTGTGCAAGATTTTGGTAAGGTGGAATGGCCGATTTAATTTGTTGGAAGTAATTAATCTGAAAATTTAGCATAAATAATCTCTCTTGAAGTGAAATGTAGGGAAATTAACATCTCTTTAAGTTAATATAAGCCAAGATACAATTTTTAACGATAAGATATCCAGTTCTTTTTCATAAAATTATCTTTTAAAGTTAAGTATTTAGTGTCTGGTATTTTTTAAGGTTTATTCTTCAGTTTTTCGTGTTATACTTTTGGTTAACATTTTAAATCAGGAGTTATGAAAACGAAAATATTAACCATTAGCGTAATCGTATTACTGTTAATTGAAACTAATTCATTTTGCCAAATTCGAGATTTTACTGGATTCAATAATCTTTACCTAGGTTTTGAAGTAGGTAAATCTAAAACCTATGATAACTATGTGAATGTTGGAATTTGGGCCCAATACGACCATAATTATCTTAAAATTGCTATAAGCGATGCTCGAGATAATAGAAGTGAAGAACAAAAATTGTTGAAAGGTGAAGATGACGAAAGCCATATTACCACACCAGGCTTGGCAGACTTTGGTTTAATTTACGGTAAAACTTATACGCTATTAAAACGTCACCAATTTCAATTTGGAACTGGTGTTTCGGTCGTTGCCAGAACGGTGCCAGACGAGGAATTCAATCGAACTAAACAGCCTTATTATTTACCTCGTTTTGATGAAGAAATCGCCATTGGCTTACCAGCTGAATTGAGATATAGTTTTCAGATTAAAAAAGGGGTTGGCATAAATGCATCTTGGAGAGGAAATGCAAACGGAGTTAAAAGCTATGGAAACTTTTCTTTTGGCGCTTCACTAGGTATGTTCTAGTGCTTCAATTAATCAAATATTCAAGTTTATGAATGTAATTAGTAGAAGATATTTTTTAAAAACAGGATTTAAAATAACATCAGTCGCTGTCTTATTAAATCCTGTTAAGGAGTTGTTTGGCGCTTCGAAACAAATATTTCCTGCTTGGGAGGAACTAGTCGATTATGCTCGTTGGTGCCCCAATGTCCATAATCTGCAGCCGCACAAAATAAAAGTTGTATCCGATACCGAAGCACTACTCTATTACGACCCAGCTAGGTTGCTTCCAATTGGCGACCCCAATTGCATTTTTGTAACCGTAGTTATGGGTATTTTTATTGAATATCTTTCAATTGCTGCCAGTAACCATAATGCGAAAGTTGAAATAGCTCAGGTATTTGACCCGATAAACCTCAATGCGGACGGATATACAAAGTTCGCAAAGCTAAAACTGGTTCCCGCCAATAATAATGAAGTAATTGATAGGGAGTTAATTTTAAAGAGGAAGACTTCAAGGTCACACTATAACGGCTTGCCAGTTGACAAAACCGTATTAGAAAAGATTAAAATTCAAGCTAACGAGCTTAACCATAATTTCTTTTATTCTAATGATGAAAATTTAATAGATTTCATTGTAGGCCTTAATCAAGAAACGTTATTTGAGGATATAAATTCAAGTGCGAACCGAAAAGAGCTTGACCACTTATTCAGATATAGTAAAGAAGAGGCACAGGATAAAAAGGATGGACTTTGGTCCAGATGTATGGGCTTTCCTGGAATTCTAATGAAGTCAGTTTTTCGTCAGCCAGAAAGATGGGCAGAGGGCATTAAGAAAAAAGTACTAGCTAATTATTATAAAGCATCATTTAATGGAACTGCAACAATCGGTTGGTTTTCTGGCAATTTTTCCGATACGGCCGATTGGCTAAATGCAGGAAAAATGCTGGGGAGAAATTGGTTGCTCATCACGAAAGAAAACACCTACATCCAACCATTTGGGTCGCTAATTACAAATGTTTCTGCTTATAAAAAAATCAATGAAAAATTGAGCCTAGCTGATGATGATAAGAAAATTTGGATGGTATTTAGGATAGGTTGCAGCAAAGAGCCCACTAGAAGTTTTAGACTAAGTACTGAGGAAATAATTATTAAATAGAATGATGAGACACGTGTTCATTTTGTGCTATGTTAAGTTGCTAAATTGTAGTAGAACTTTGCTTATGCACTCAGATTTTACGATGAAGTTGTTGTATCTGTCTGGCTTCAATAAGCTCAGGCTTTTTAATGGAAAGGCCAAAGGTTACGCAGAATTTATCAATGCAAAAAAACGTGTTCCAGCATATGCTGATTTTTTAGATTCACAAGAATTTTCTTACCCATCATTTAACGGGCTCGTTCCAAATCTTTCTGAAATACCGCTCATGGATAAGGTCAATTATATTAAAAAATATAAATTGGAAGAACGATGCCTGAATGGTAAAATTCCTAATAAAAATGTAGTTATTGATGAATCTTCCGGTAGCAGTGGTACAGCAACTAATTGGGCAAGAGGGAGATATGAGCGTCAAGTTAATGCCAAAATGATTGCGTTTGGGATGCGCAGTTTATTTGGAGATTCCCCTGTATTTATCATTAATGCTTTTGCATTAGGCGCTTGGGCCACGGGTGTTAACATAACGATGAGCTGTGTGAAGTTTGCCAAAATAAAATCGACGGGGCCAGATAAAATTAAGATAGCGCATACCATTAACGACTTCGGGAAAAATCACCAATATATTATAATGGGTTATCCACCTTTTTTAAAATCATTAGTGGATGAGGTAAATATAGATTGGCGGGAATTAGATGTTTCCTTTATATTGGGCGGAGAGTCTATGGCAGAGGAAATGAGAGATTATTTGATAAAAAAAGGCATCAAGAAGATTTACAGTTCACTTGGCGCATCAGACTTGGAGTTAAATTTAGCCGCAGAAAATGATTTCACAATTTCATTGAGAAGGTTATTGCGTTCAAACGAGTTATTGCGAAAAAGGATTTTAAATTACGATGGAGCAATGCCTATGGTCTTTCAATATAACCCAGCGGATTTTTTAATTGATGTGCGAGAGAATGGAGAGCTTGTTTTTACAATTTGTAGGTCAGGGTACATTTCGCCTAAAATTAACTACAATATATATGACAAGGGGCATGTTTTGCAGTATCAAGAACTATTAGCTATTTGCAAAGAACTGAATATTGACGAAGGTCAATTGATAAAATCAAAAACCGATTTGCCTATTCTTTTTCATTATGGTAGGGCAGATATGACTGTTTCTTTTTATGGGGCTAATATCAGTCCTGTTGATATTCAAGAAGTTATTTATAGTTTGCCAAAACTGGTAGAAACTGTTCATTCTTTTCATATACAAACGCTAGAAGATGAGCAAGGTGACAAAGGTTTAGTGATAGCTCTGGAAACTAATGAGCGAAAGGGAGCTTTGGATGCTAATGTTCCGGAACTGCAGCAGGCATTCTTTAATAACCTTGCCAACATCAATCAAGATTTTAGGGAAGCTAGAAAAATGCTGTCTTCTGTTAACCAAATCCAAATTGTTTTTTATGCTTTTGCGGAAGGGCCATTTAGCGATGCCGATATTAGGATTAAAGCAAAATATGTAGACTAGCTATTATTAAACGCTTAATTCCGCCTTTAATTTAACCTTAGCAGGATGATGACTTCTAATCAGCCAAAATGCAAACATAGCGCCAATCATTGCCATTAATGCGCCAACTAGTGCTGGCCAAGTATAATCGAAACCATAAACTAAAGGTAGTCCACCGAAGAAGGCACCTAAGGCATTACCAATATTAAAACTAGCCTGACTAGCAGATGCCGCCAACATTTCTGAGCCTTTTGCAGAAGTAATCATTAACATTTGAATAGGTGCGGCAAGGGCGAAGGAAACAGCGCCTGTTATAAATGTCATTATTAATGCAAGTACAGGATTGAATGAAGTATAGTGAACAATTATGAGTGTAATCACCATCGTTAACAATAAAGCAACTGATGCCTTGGCTGGAGAAAATTTATCAGCTAAATAACCACCAATGAAATTGCCACAAAGCATGCCCAGTCCAGCTAACATAATTATATAAGTAACGCTGTTTGCAGAAAAACCAGCAACATCTGTCATCAGTGGAGCAATGTAGCTATACCATGTAAACAGACCGCCTGTACCAATAGAAATCATAATGATGATTAACCAAGCTTCTTGTTTTTTAAAGAAACCAAGTTCTGCTTTTAGATCTCTGTTTTTATTTGCTGGCAAAGCTGGGAGCCATTGTTTAAGACTGATTAGGGTTATGATTCCAACTATGGCTACAACTGCAAATGAAAAGCGCCAAGAAAAATTATGACCGATAAAAGTACCAAGTGGAACGCCCAAAACATTCGCAATAGTTAAACCAGCAAACATCATAGAGACTGCTTGAGCTGCCTTGCCCTTTTCTGCAATACGGCTAGCCACAACAGAACCCACGCCGAAAAAAGCACCGTGTGGTAAGCCAGATAATAATCTTGAAATAAATAATAAGCTAAAGTTTGGAGCAAATGCCGATAAAGCATTAAAAGCTGTGAACATAATCATCAGCGCAATTAATATTTTTTTAGGTGGAAATTTACCAGCTGCCATTACCAATAGAGGAGCTCCAATGACTACGCCAAGCGCATAAGCAGAAATTAAGTAACCAGCTTGAGGAATGGTTACGTTTAAATCCTTTGCAATGTCTGGTAGCAGACCCATCATTACAAATTCTGTAATACCAATGCCTAAACCGCCTAATGTTAATGGAAGCAAACTCTTTTTCATGTCACTTAGTGTTAAAATTACACTAAGCAAAGGTAGGAGATTTAAAGAAAGAGAAAGTCAGAATGTGGTAATAAAAAAATCCCGCTAGCCAAGGGTTAACGGGATTTTGGTTTTGTAATTTTTAAGTTGATTTATTCAATATCTTTTAGCCAATTATCAAGGTCTTTATCACTAATGTCAGATTGCTCAGATTTATCATAAATAGATAAAAGATAGACTTTTGTTTCAATTATTTGAATATGAGTAATTAATCTTGCACCACCGCTTTTTCCCTTTTGTTTGGAAGCGATGGCAAGTCTGATTTTGAAACAATTATTGCCAATGTTATTTCCTTGTTCAGGATTTTCTTTTAAGGAATTAATGAGGTCAGCATATTCTTTTTTTAAAGAGGGAAACTTTTTAGCTAATCTTTTTAATTGTTTAGCAAAATAAGCGGTAGCCTCAATACTATAACTCATTTAACAATTGCTCTGCAGTTTGCAATTTAATTTTTCCTTGTTTAGCTAATGTAACTTCTTGAACAGATGCTTTTAATTCCTTAAGAAACTTAGCTTTCTTAGCGCTAATTGGCTCAGCTTTAACAAATGATAGGCTATTTAGCAACTCCATCACAAAATCGACTTTGTTGTCTTTAATGTCCAATATTACTTTCATGTTGTTTGAAAATTATTTCTTCATATCAAAAATAAGCAAAAACAATGGATGCTCAAATAATAAAAATCCCGCTAGCCAAGGGTTAACGGGATTTTTGGTTTTGTAATCTTACTTCTTTTTTGAGTAAGCTAAAATCTTTTCGATGGTTTCATCCGAGGGATTTTTTACTAGCTCATCTAGCTGAGGTTTAATGCTGTTGTAAAACATTTGGTCCTGCTGTTCGGCCACATCAGTAGTTTTTTCTACTTTTAGTGGGTTGGGGAAGTTTACAATGTTAGTTGGAGTAGAGGTTTTTGTCATACGCAATCAAAATATTTAGTTTTTTTAAAAATAAACGTAATAACATATATTTTATTTCATTAACTAAATAATTATTTCACTTTTTTAAGATTAATTTTCAAAAACCTTAATGAGTCCATCTAAACAACGTTTTTATGGCAAATTATTTATGCGATTTGCAAAGGTTACGCAAATAGTAGCAGCGGCCGATGTTCTTTAAACCCGACAGCAGTGGAAATACTTTTGCAAGCTGGGCCCTTCGACTTCGCTACCGATGTAAAATCGGCACAAGTCAGGGTGCCAGCAAAAAGATTGAATCGAATGGCGGGGTTGCTTTAGCCAAACGGTACTTACAATCGTTTTCAGCTCTTCGACTACGCTCAGAGTGACAGAGGAGTTAAATTACTCCCTCTCCACTTGGAGAGGGTTGGGGTGAGGCTAAGAATTCTTCGTCGTTACTTCTTTAACCTTCATCATTTTACGCAAATTGCTTAATGCATAACGCATCCGGCCTAAAGCTGTATTAATGCTCACGTCTGTTAAATCTGCAATCTCCTTAAAGCTTAAATCTGCATAATGGCGCATGATTAAAACTTCTTTTTGCTCATCTGGCAAGAGATGTATCATTGCTCTTAAGTCTATGTGGGTTTGTTCACGCAACATTCTTTCTTCTGCACTTTCTTCTAAAATTTGCAAAAGGTTAAGTACGTCGGTGCCATCTGCGCTGGTAATAACTGGGGTACGTTTTTCCTTACGGAAATAATCGATAACCAAATTGTGCGCAATACGCATTACCCAAGGTAAAAATTTACCTTCTTCGTTGTAGCGACCACTGCGGAGCGTATTAATAACTTTGATGAAGGCATCTTGAAAAATGTCTTCGGCTAGGTATTGGTCTTTAACCAATAAATAAATTGAGGTGTATATTTTGGATTTATGTCTTCTTAGTAATTCTTCTAATACAGATTCTTCTCCGCTCAGATATAACTTCACTAAATCCTGATCACTATTCTGCTGTAATTTCATAGGAGTGCGTATAAAAACTATTCTCTTTTTTTATTAAATAATAAATAAGTAGCTGTTTTAATCGATAGCTTTTCTCCTTGTTTTTAAGATGTTGGTTTCTAACTTGTGTGAGTTATGAATACAAAAGACGTATTTTTTTTTAATAATACAACAATAAATATGTTAAATTTTGTAAAATTTTGCAAAACGCATCTTATATGAGGCTTGGTTAAAACCAATTTCGTAATTTTGGGTTATCAAAAAAGCATAGCTAAGAGGCGGTAAATGAGTAAAGAAATAGAGAAAGATCCACACAAGCATATCATTATAAAAGGAGCAAGGGTACACAATCTTAAAAACATTGATGTAGCCATTCCAAAGAACAAATTGGTCGTAATTACTGGGATGTCTGGCTCTGGTAAGTCGTCTTTAGCATTTGATACTTTATATGCTGAAGGTCAGCGTCGTTACGTAGAAAGTCTGTCTTCTTATGCCCGTCAGTTCATGGGCAGAATGAACAAGCCTGATGTAGATTATATTAAAGGTATTGCACCAGCTATCGCGATTGAGCAAAAAGTAATTACCTCAAATCCGCGTTCTACAGTAGGTACTAGTACCGAGATTTACGATTACCTAAAATTGCTTTTCTCTAGAATTGGAGTTACCTATTCGCCCATTTCTGGTGCAGTAGTTAAAAAAGATACCGTTACCACAGTGGTGGATTTTATAATGGCGCTAGGGAAGGATGCGGTGGTTACTATTTTCTGTCCATTACATCCTCATAACAACCGTTCTGTAAAAGAAGAACTAGCTGTATTATTGCAAAAGGGATTTTTAAGGGTTTATTTTAAAAATAAAATAGCCAAGATTGAAGATTTATTAGAAGATGAATCTATAAAGGATATTGAGTTAACGGATACGGAAACCATTAGAATTTTAATTGACCGTATTGTTGTTAATGAGGAAGAAGAAACTTTAAGTCGCATTGCAGATTCTGTGCAAACTGCATTTTTTGAAGGCAAAGGAGATTGTTTTGTAGAACACGAAGGCAAACAAACATTTTTCTGCGACCGTTTTGAATTAGATGGCGTAAAATTCGAGGAACCTACCCCAAACTTTTTCAGTTTTAATAATCCTTATGGCGCTTGTAAGCGTTGTGAAGGCTATGGAAATGTAATTGGCATTGATGAGGATTTGGTTATTCCTGATAAGAGCAAAAGTTTATATGATAATGCTATTGCGCCTTGGCGTGGTGAAAAAATGGGCGAATGGTTAAAGAGGTTTATCAAAAATGCGGATAAATTCGATTTTCCAATTCATCGTTCGTATAGCGAATTAACAGAAAAACAACAACGTTTAATTTGGACCGGTAATAAATACTTCGCTGGCTTAGATGATTTCTTTAAGGAGTTAGAAGAGCAAACTTATAAAATTCAGTATCGTGTCATGCTTTCTCGTTACCGCGGAAAAACGGTTTGTCCAGATTGTAAGGGAACACGTTTACGTAAAGACGCTTCTTATGTAAAAATTAATGGAAAATCTATTTTAGACATGGTTTTAATGCCATTGTCTACTATTCTTCCATTTTTTGAAAAATTAGAGTTATCAGAAACTGAAGTTAAAATCTCTAAACGTTTATTGGCAGAAGTAACTAGCCGCGTTTTGTATTTAAATAACGTTGGTTTAGGTTACTTGACTTTAAATCGTTTATCAAATACTTTGTCTGGAGGTGAAAGTCAACGTATTAATTTGGCAACATCCTTAGGAAGTAGTTTAGTTGGTTCGGTATATGTTTTAGATGAACCGAGTATTGGTTTGCACCCAAGAGATACGCATAAACTGATTGAAGTTTTAACATCGCTTAGAAATGTGGGTAATACTGTTTTGGTGGTGGAACACGAAGAAGAGATGATGAGAGCTGCCGACCATATTATTGATATTGGTCCTGAAGCTGGTATACACGGCGGAAATTTAGTTTTCAGTGGTACTTATGAAGAAATTATTAAAGACGATCAATCATTAACGGGTAGATATTTAGCTGGCAAGGAAAAAATAGCTATTCCAGAGAAACGTAGAAACTGGAAAGATCATATTTTAATTAAGGGGGCGAGAGAGAACAACTTAAAAAACATAGATGTTAAATTCCCATTGGGCATTTTTACTTGTGTAAGTGGTGTTTCAGGTTCTGGAAAAACAAGTTTGGTTAAAAAAATCTTATATCCTGCCTTGCAGAAAGCCATTGGAAATTACGCAGGTGAACAAACAGGAAGTTATGATGGGATTTATGGCAATATAGATTTAGTTAGCCAAGTAGAAATGGTCGACCAAAATCCGATTGGTCGTTCTTCTCGTTCAAACCCTGTTACTTATGTAAAAGCTTGGGATGACATTAGAGCCTTGTTTTCGGCGCTGCCAGCAGCAAAAGCAGCTGGATTAAAACCTGCAGCATTTTCATTCAACGTAGAAGGAGGCAGGTGTGATACTTGCCAAGGTGAAGGTGAAGTGAAAATTGAAATGCAGTTCATGGCTGATATTTATTTGCCTTGCGAAACATGTGCAGGAAGAAGATTTAAACAACAAGTTTTAGATGTTACTTACCAGGATAAAAACGTTGCCGATATTTTAGATTTAACGATTGAAGAAGCCGTTGAATTTTTTGCCAAAGAACCTAAAATATTGCAGAAGTTAAATCCACTTTTAGATGTTGGTTTAGGCTATGTTCATTTAGGTCAGTCATCTAATACTTTATCGGGAGGTGAGGCGCAACGTATCAAGTTAGCATCTTTCCTGATCAAGGGAAACAATGCGCATAAAACCATGTTCATTTTTGATGAGCCTACTACAGGATTACACTTCCACGATATTAAAAAGCTCTTAAAAGCATTAAATACGTTGATAGAACAAGGCAATACCATTTTGGTTATTGAGCATAACATGGATATGATTAAATGTGCAGATTGGGTAATTGATATAGGTCCAGAGGGAGGAGACAAAGGTGGCCATGTTGTTTTTGAAGGCAAACCCGAAGACTTGTTAAAAGCAAAAGACTCTTATACCGGTCAATTTTTAAAAGCACATTTGAAATAGTATCTTAGCAAACTATGCTCTTTTTAACCTTAATTATAGGCATCCTTTTAAATGCCATGGGTTATATTCCGCCAGGCAATATAAACCTTACTGTGGCACAGCTTACCATTAATAAAGGCATGCGCCAAGCATTGTACTTTATACTTTCATTTTCTATTGTAGAGGTTTTTTTCACTTTTGGGATGATGCGTTTTGCTCGTTGGGTATCCAGTGATGTAAACCTGAACGAAAATGTAAGCGAAGTAAGGCTGGGCACTTATGTAGATTTGTTCATGATCATGCTCTTTATTGTGATGGGTACTATCACTTGGGTAAATCGTAAAAAAGTTCCAAAAACAAAAGCTGAAGATAATAGAAGTAAAAAAGGGAGTGTATTTTACGGAATGTTGTTAGGTGTTTTAAACCCTGTACAAATTCCTTTCTGGTTATTCTTTGGTAACTATGTTATTCTTCATGAGTGGATTAAAACCGATTACTTATCGCTCGTAATTTTCAGTCTTGGTTCTGGATTAGGTTCTGCACTAGCTTTATATGGTTATGCACACTTTGCAAAATATATACAAGAAAAATTCGCGTTAAGCAGCCACTTGATTAATCGGTCAATCGCTATATTCTTATATGTTTTAGCACTGTACTTGGTTATTAAACAAATAGGTATTTATTTGCACTGGTGGGGGTAATGGGTTTAAGCTAATGCTTATTTGTGAAGTTAGTGAGATTGAAAAATCTCTTTGGTTTGAAAATGTTAGTCACTAGCTGTTTTGTTAATGCAGCCCCGCCATTCCTGCCCGTCCGGCAGGCGGGCACTACAATCTTTTTGCGCTGTCACCCTGACTTGTGCCGATTTTACATCGGTAGCGAAGTCGAAAGGCCAGCTTGACAAAAAGTATTTCCGTTGTTGTCGGGTTTAGAAATCAAGTTTGGTGGTAAATGGGTAAGTTTTAATATATAGCGTATAAATTAAGTCTCGTTACATTTTTACTGATCAAAATACTCATCCACTTACTGTAAATACTCATTTTGCTTTTTTAATGTCTTTAGTTCGGTATAGTTTTGGTCAAACCATTTTCAATGTCGAACTTGGTAAATTAAATCTATTATGCTTTTAGAATTATTAAGTATGAACTGGGGTGGATTTTTAATTAATATTGTCATTCCACTATTCTTTTTCGGGGTACCTTTAACAATAGTCATACTTGTGGTTCGTCGCCTTCTTAAAAAAGATAATTCAAATTATAATTTCCCAATAAATCATTATACGGTTAATGTAAATGGTCCTAATGAGCCTGGCAAGACACAGAACGCTACGCTGGCAACAGACGTAGTGTTTAAAGAAAAAGGGAGTTCCAAAATAGCTTTACCTCAACAGAGTGAGATAAGATATGTGGAAATTGCTGAAATCATAAGGTGTGAAGCTGATGATAACTACACGAAGTTTGTTTTAGCAGGAGAAAACATTTTGGTTTCAAGATCTTTAAAAGAATATGCCGACCAGTTAAAGCCAAAAGGATTTCTACGAACGCATCAAAGCCATTTGGTAAACCCAGTTTATGTGAAAAGCTGGCTTAAAGAAGATGGAGGAATGTTGCAGTTAAATAATAATGATAAGATCCCTGTGTCAAAGCCAAATAGGGAGATAGTTAAAGAAGCTTTAGGAAAATAATAAAATTTGTCATTCCGTTCCGAGGGAGCTATGAGTTAGGTTTTCTAAGATAGATTCTTCGCTGCGCTCTGAATGACAACTCATCTCTGATACTTCCAATTCAACGATTTCCCTTCGGTCAACCATTCAATGGTAGTCACCATTCTTTTTAACTTGGTTGCTTCCGTTTTAGCTGTGGTAATCCACTCAAGGTATTCTCTTTTATGAGAAGGACTAAAGTTCTCAAAAGTTTGTTTCGCTCTTGGATTTTGATTCAATGCTTCAGTGAAATCTGTAGGTATAGGTATCTCTGCTTTTGGTGTAGTAACTTTTTTGAGTTTTACACCAGATTCATCAATCCTTAATGCTTCTAAAATGTATTCAGTTAAAATTTTATCAGAAGGTAAATCTTCTAATTTTTCAATTCTTCCAATACTACCCATGGCTGTGTCTTTTTCATTAAATATTTGATAAGGGTCTTTCATTAACGAAGCTTTCCAGAAGCCTAAAGTGCAATGCGCTTTAAATGATGCCATGTGACAAATTGCAGCTTTGTATTCAAAATGAGGAAAGCCCCATTTTATAGTTTCATTAATCAATGGCGACACTTGATGCACCAAATTTCTAATGTGGTTTAGAATGGGTTGAGCAAAGGGCTCTGCTTTGTTAATGTAATTGTCTACCCGTTCATCATATTGTGCCATAACCAATTGTTTGAAATTAAAAATAAACATTTTTTAACACTGTCATTCCGAAGATTAGCTTGTTATTATTTGTCTGGAAGGATCTAACATCATAAAACCCACTCAAGAATTCTTCGATTTTTAATGGTTGTGGCTAACAGACCATTGATAAAGAAATGGAACTATTTTATTTTGAGATTTTTAAGAAAAATAAACTATTTTTTTCATTATAAGCACATTTGTCGAATGTAAATTTACTTTTCTCGAAGTTCACTAAGCAGTTATGTAAAGTGTCATTATCAACTTTGATTTCTAATTCTTTTATAAATATTGAAGGCTGGGTGTATTTGCTTAATTTATATCCTAATAATGGACCTCCAGAAAATCCTCTTTCCTCAAAATATTGTATTCGATATTTATCTACGTTCCATTCATTTCTTATTTCCACTTTTCCTGCCATCATACCTAAAAAAGTAAGAAACATAAGGCAAGCAAAGGTTATTCCTGTAAAAGCTAATGTCAATTTTAAATTAACAATGAATAGGCCATACACACAAGACACAATGATGAGAAATAGTAATTCATTCACTAGAGGAAAAACATAACTATATCCTAGCAATACAGGGAAGAAAAGAATCAGAGCTGTTGAAAGAATGATTATAATTTTTGTTTTTGATAGCTTCTTCTGTATAAAAAGACCAAAAAATGGAAATACAGCAAAGCCTAATATGTAAGCGCCAGTTTCTATAAGATAATAAATTAAAGTCATTGCAGTATTGTTAGTTATTCCAATGATACGATTTTGATAAATTCTATAAGCAACTTTATACTAATTATTTATTGATTAGCTTTTCTGTGCCATTAAGCAACCAAGTCGAGCTGGGTATGACGCACAATAATTGTCATTCCTACTTCGGAAAAATCTAAGACGAAGAACCATATACAAAGATTTTTTGTTCCTCAGAATGACAACACTATAGTTATTTCAACAGCTCTGGTATTTTCTTATTGTTACCCACAATCCAAACAATATCTCCATTTTCAAATATCAAATTTGAATCGGGATTTAAAATTCGTTCTCCATTTCTTTCAATTCCTACGACTAGACCTTGAGTTTGTTCTCTAATGCCAGAATCCCTAATGGTTTGTCCAAAAACAGGTGATTTACTGTTGATAATAACTTTCTGCAATGACATATCTTCCATTGGTATTGATATTAACGTTTCATCAACTATGCCTTCAAACAAGGGTTTGATGTTTGCCAACTGGTCGTCTGTTCCAATAATCAATAGCTTATCGTAGGGGTATAACCTCTCATCTCTATTAGGTGTAGAGATGTTGATTTTTCCTCTTTCTATCATGGCAATATTAACACCATATTGTTCCCTGATTTTTAGATCGACTAGTGTTTTGCCAACGAGCTCAGATTCTGGGGCAACAGTGATTTCAGTTAAGTGAGTATCCCAAGGTAAAATGTTTGGTGTTCTGTTTTCTCGAGCATTTAAGTTCAAAATGAATCTTGTCTCCAATTTATTATAAAATGATTGCAGCTTTCTTGAAAAAATAATCATTACCAAAACCACCAATGTTAAGGCAATCATAGCAGCTATCCAGGTTTCAAAAAATTCATACATCAAAAAACCTACGAAGAAAATTCCTAAAAGTATCCTGAAAACTTCAATGGCAATTAAAGGGCCACGGGTATATCTTTTGTTTAGCCATAAGTGAGAGTAAGCTGTTTTTTGTATTCTTCTGATGGATAATGCCCATAAAAATGGAGACATCAAAATAAAGGATACAATTACACTAATGATAGTTGAATTTGAACCAAAATCTAATTGATTTGCTATAAATGGATTTAAAAACCGAGCTGCCAACAAAATGATGGAAATAATAATTACAGCGTGAATAATTGTATTAAACATATAAGACCTTAACAAAATTCTCCAGTCGCTCAAAGTGGTAATTCCAGCCGTACCTGAACTATATCTGTCAATCGCGTCTAGCCATTTCTCAGGAAGCCTGTTGTTTAGGAACTTATAAAATGGCTCTGATAATTTGATTAAATATGGCGTAGTAAAAGTGGTAATTGCAGCTGCGGCAACAGCAATGGGATAAAGGAATTCGCTAGTTACTTTTAAGCTCACGCCTAAGGTTGCAATGATAAATGAAAACTCACCAATTTGTGCCAAGCTCATACCAGCTTGTACAGCGGTTTTAAGAGGTTGACCAGCCAATAAAGCACCTAAAGTTGTAAATAGGATTTTCCCGAAAATGATAACTAGTGTGATGAATAATATGGGTAATGCGTATTCTATTAAAACAGTTGGATTGATTAACATACCAACCGAAACAAAAAACACGGCTGCAAATAAATCTTTAACAGATTTTGTTAAATGTTCTATGCGTTCTGCTTGGGTTGTTTCTGCTAAAATTGAACCCATGATAAATGCACCTAATGCAGGAGAAAAACCAGCTTTGTCTGCTAGTAATACCATCACTAAACATAGAGCAAGAGATACCACCAACATGGTTTCATCATTCATTAGTTTTTTGGTAGCCTTTAAAAACGTAGGTATTAAGAATATACCACCTAAGAACCATAGCACTAAAAAGAAACTTAGCTTAAGTATAGATTTAATCATTTCAGGTCCGGCAGATTGCTGACTAACAGCCATTGTAGAAAATAGCACCAATAGTAAAATGGCAACCAAATCCTCTACGATAAGTACACCAAATACTAAACCAGCAAACTTTTTATGTTTAATACCAAGTTCTTCAAATGCCTTAATGGTTATCATTGTAGATGATATGGAAATGATTCCTCCGAGGAAAATACTATCCATGTTATTCCATCCCATTGCAATACCAATTAGGTAACCACATAAAATGATAAATAACACTTTAACAATTGCGGTTATGGATGAGGAGCCCCCAACTTTAACCAGTTTTTTGAAACTGAATTCTAGTCCGAGGCTAAATAAAAGGAAGATAACACCTATCTCGCCCCAAATGGTGATGCTTTTATAGTCGCTAACAGTAGGGATAATTTTAATGTGTGGGCCAACCAACAATCCAGCAATGATATAGCCTAAGACTAAAGGTTGTTTTATTTTTTTAAATAGGAGTGTAATAACTCCAGCTGCGGCAAGAATAAGGCCTAAATCGGCTATTAATACAGGTAAGTGAATCATAAAGTATATTTTTTGTTGAGTAAAAATTAATGTGTTTAGCAAAAATTCTTACCAAAAAGTATGCTTTGGAAATAGGCAGTTAAAAATAAACTGATAACTATAATTAACGGTTCTTTTAAAAACCTTTGTAGCTTGAGTAGATATAGATTTAAATGTGATCGAGCTATCAGCAAATGTTGCAATAGCTAAAACATGGTGGTTGATATTTTGATGTATTCTATCAACCAGTTCAAATAAAGGCTCGTTTAAAGAATTAGCTTCTTTTTTTGATGTAAAACTGGGTTTAATAGTCGATTTTTTAATTACAGCATTAGTTTTATTTTCAATCGCATTAGCGAAGGAAGAATTTAAACCAAATAGCAATATAAAAGCAATTAAAAACCTCATTGCTTTAAATATAGTGAAAATAATCTGGTCAGTAGGCTTGAGGTGCTTTTCTTATGTAGGATTTGATGCGAAAAAGGTTAAGGTATCTTGTTTATCTTGATGTAATTGTTCGGTTAAGGCCTCCAATCCAGTAAATTTCACATCGTGACGTAAAAACTTTAAAAAATTCATTTTAATGGTTTGACCGTAAATCTCTCGATTAAAATCAAAAATATTCACTTCAATATTCCTTGTCATTCCGTTAATGGTTGGGCGTTGCCCGATGTAGGCCATTCCTGTGTAAGTTTGGAGTTGAGAGTTTGGGGTTTTGAGTTCTAGTTCCAAACTCTCATCTCCAATCTCCGAGCTCATCTCAACTGTTACCGCATAAATGCCATCACTTGGGATGATTTTGTAAGTTTCTTCTACAAAAATGTTTGCTGTAGGGAAACCAATTGTTCTTCCAATTTTGTCACCCTTTATAACTGGTCCACTAATAGAAAAATGATATCCTAAATATTTCGCAGCTAAAGAAACATCTCCATCTAACAATGCTTTACGAATTTTGGTAGAGCTTACAGCTACATCATTAATATCTTGTTCTGGAATTTCTTCAATCTCATATCCATACACTTTTGAAAACTGCTGTAGCTCATTCATCCCACCTTTTCTGTCTTTCCCAAAACGGTGGTCGTAACCAACAATTATTTGTTTGGTCCCAATGGTATCTATCAATATGTTTTTGATATAATCTGTAGCATCAAGATTAGAAAAATCTCGTGTAAATGGCGTAATGATCAAATGGTCTACACCTAGATTCGCTAAAATTTCTGCCTTCTCTTTAATGGTGTTTATCATTTTCAAATCTTGGTTTTCTGGATCGATAATCATCCGCGGGTGCGGGAAAAAAGTTAGAATTACACTTTCGCCGCCGGTAGATTTTGCCAATTCGCAAAGGCGTTTTATAATTTTTTGGTGACCATAGTGAACACCATCAAAAGTGCCGATAGTAACTACAGCATTATTTAGCTTTTTAAACTCAGAAAGTTGATTATATATCTTCAAAACGTATCTTTTAATGTAAAGCTTGGCGTTTTACAACACCACCTTTTAAATCTGCAATTTGTTGTTGTACAACAAAAGCATCAGGGTCTATTTGTCTAATTTGTGATTGTAACTTGCTCATTTCTAGCTTTGTTACCACAGTATAAATTATATCAATATCTTTTTTCTCTAAATACCCACCTTCGCCTTTATAAATGGTAACGCCTCTTCTCATTTCTGTAATAATGAAGTGTTTGATTTCATCATTCTTATCTGAAATAATGGTTACGCCCGTATAAGCCTCTAAACCATTTACAATAAAATCTACAGTATTCGAAGCCGATAAATAAGTTAAAATTGCATAAAGGGCAGTTTCAATATTCAAGAAATAAGCTGCAAAAGCAAAAATGATAATGTTTAAGATGAGGATGATGTTTCCAACCGTCAACATGCTATTTCTACTGATATACAAAGCTAAAACCTCCGTTCCGTCAATTACGCAACCACCACGCATGGCTAAGCCAATTCCTCCTCCTAAAAAGAAACCGCCAAAAAAGGCGATTAAAAGCTTGTCATGTGTAATTGGATTAAATGGCAAAAAAACTAATGCCAATGAAAGAAGGCCTATTGCAACAGTGGTTTTGATAGCAAAGCTTTTGCCTATCTGTTTATATCCCATTAAAATAAACGGAATATTAATGATGACAATTAGGTAAGATAAATTCCAGCCTGTTAAGGCTTTTACCAATAGTGATATACCGGTAACACCGCCATCAATAAAATGACTAGGTAGCAAAAAGCTTTTTAGTCCAAAACAAGCAGAAACTACACCGCAAATAATTAAAGTTCCCTCTTTTAAAAATCGAGTATTTTTATTCTTTATGCGTTCCATAGATTTCGTCTTAATCGGTATCTGTTTCTAATTTTTTCTCTTCTCGCTTATTGCGAAGATACTGAACCAAATCTGCTACTTCAAATGCATTAGAAAGTAAAAAATTACCACTACGGGTTCTGGTTAATTTAGAAAGATAGGCAGCATTGTTCAATTGTTTACCGAAATCTGAAACTAGGGAACGAATGTATGTGCCTTTGCTGCAAACTATTCTAAAATCTACCTCTGGTAGAGCAATCCTAGTAATTTCAAATTCACTAACAGTTACATTCCGTTTACGTAATTCTACTTCTTCGCCTAAACGAGCTTTTACATATAGGCGTTCTCCATTTACTTTTACTGCAGAATGAGCTGGTGGATATTGTTCTATATCTCCTTTAAAAGGTTCAACTGCTTTATAGATTTCTTCCTCAGTGATTTTGTCAATAGGAAATTCAGCATCAACTTCGGTTTCCATGTCGAAAGAAGGGGTACTAGCGCCCAGAATCATGGTGCCAGTATATTCTTTCTCCTCTGCTTGAAAAGTATCGATTTTTTTAGTCAGTTTGCCTGTGCAAATGATTAATAAACCAGTTGCTAAAGGATCTAAAGTTCCTGCGTGACCAACTTTTAGTTTTAGCGGTTTAAGTGAATTTCTAATTTTACCAACCACATCAAAAGAAGTCCATTTATAGGGTTTGTTGATGAGCAGTAATTCGCCTTCGGCAAAGTTAAAATCAGGAAATTGAGTTGTATTGTTATCCAAAATGGTAATTTAATTTACCGAGCAAAGCTACGGATTAAATGATAGACAGCTGATGCCCTGATAAAATCAACGCAATAATAACCAAGCCAACTACAATTCGATACCATCCAAAAATCTTAAAGCCATTTTTATTTAGATAACCAATAAAGCTTTTAATAGCGAGTAAGGCTACAATAAATGCAATAACGTTTCCAAATATTAACACTTGAAATTGATCATTAGAAATTTTATGACCCTCTTGATAAAAATCGAGTAATTTTTTACCTGTTGCGGCAAACATGGTTGGTACTGCTAAAAAGAAGGAAAATTCTGCTGCAGCTTTTCTACTTAATTTTTGGCTCATACCACCTACAATGGTTGCTCCGGAACGAGAAACTCCAGGTATCATGGCTAAACATTGTAAGAAGCCAATTTTTAAAGCAGTAAAATAATTGATTTCCTCTTCATCATTTACCGTAGGACTATTGAACCATTTATCAACAAATAATAATATAATCCCCCCAACTAATAAAGAAATGCCAACTGTTAATGGGCTTTCTAGCATTGCATCGATTTTATCACTCAATAAAATGCCAAAGATAGCTGCAGGAATAAATGCAATTACTAATTTAATATAGAAATGGATACTTCTAAAGAACTTTTTGAAGTATAAAACTACAACAGAAAGTATTGCTCCTAATTGAATGCAGATAGTGAATAATTTAACAAAAGGATCTGAAGCAATTCCCATTACGGAAGAACCAATAATCATGTGGCCCGTAGAAGAAACCGGCAAAAATTCAGTTAATCCTTCTATAATAGCAAGGATTAAAGCTTGTATATAATTCAAAGCTTAGTCTTTTAAGATGGCATAAATGCCGAAACCGAAACCAAATAACACAATCATGGGTGAAATTAGTGTTCTTCTGGTATCGTAAATATCACCTGTGGTACCAATCATTAAGATAAAGCCAACTAATACTATAGCAATTGCAATTAAGTACAATTGGTAATTCTTTTTGGTGAAAACCATGTCTGTTTTTTCTTCCTGTTTTACAGGAGCTGATTTTTTTTCTGCCATTATCTATAAAGATCGTAAAGTTTTAAACGTAAATATCTGCTCACTGCAAACAGTGTGCTTATTGAAGTAATGAAAATGCCAACTGCTACCATTCCTACTAATACAAAACCAAATTCTGCATAGTTTCTTAGGATCAATATCTCTGGTAATTCTTTCTGGGCATAATACAAAAGGCCTAATAAAATGATGATTGCAATAAATGAAGCAATTAAGCCATGTAAAGCTGCAACCAAAATAAAAGGCTTTCTGATAAAGTTTTTAGTAGCACCAACCAACTGCATGCTTTTAATTAAAAAGCGTTGCGAGAAGATAGCTAAACGAATGGTGTTATTGATTAATGCAATTGCGATTACTAATAGAATAATGGCAAAACCCAAAACAATTAAACTAATTGTGCTGATATTTTTATTCACCATATCTATTAAAGAACTTTGATAAACTACCTCTTTAACAATAGGGTTTTTTTCGATTTTCTTTTTTAAAGCATCAATATTTGCATTGTTGGCATAATCGGCCTTCATGTAAACATCAATGGTAGATAGTAAAGGATTGTAACCTAAAAAGTTGACAAAATCTTCACCTAAATCTTTGGTTAAATTGTGTTGTGCAACTTCTTTGTTAACATATTGAGTTTGTTTAACAGAGACATTACTTTCTACATCCTTTCTAAATGCAAGAATATCAGTTTCCTTTGCGCCTTCGTCAAGAATAATGTTTAAAACAATATTCTCTTTTACGTAATTGGATAAGTTTTTGGCATGAACTAAAATTAAGCCTAACATACCTAACATCAATAAAACTAATGCAATACTAAAAATAGTAGAGATGTATATGGTTTTGGTCTTCTTAGAAGCCTCACTTACTTCAAATTCTTCCATGTATCTGTGTTTTTGTTTCTGCGAAAATAAAGAAAGATAAGCAAAAACGTAAATTTTAGGGCTTTTGTTTTGAACAATTACCTTAATAACCTGCAATTTAACAAAAGCAAATCTTAGCAATTTCAATATTAACATAATTTAACTTTTCGTTAATTAATTATACTGGCATGTCATTTGATGCGTTTTGAATATTAGATTAAGAACAAAAACCCCTATTATGAAAAAACAATTATTACTATCTAGCCTTATTTTGCTGTTTGTAGCAAGTTTTACAGCTTGTAAAAAAGAAAGTTTTGAAGAAAAGCCACTTAGATCTAAAATGATTGGTAAGTGGCAAGTAAATAAAATCGATGTGACCTCTGGATCTGGTGAAACGGTTTCTACAACCTATGCCGCTTCTGATTATATTGACTTTAGAGATAATAATGACGATGATGTTGAACTTGGTTTAGGTACAAATAGATCTGTAGGAAGATTTAGTTCTAGCATAGATAATTCATTTTATATTGATTTTTCTTCAAAGGATTTAGAATGCATAGCGACTACAATTACAGAAAACAAGTTCACTTTTACGGGAACTGTAGTAGGTTCAAATCCTAAAATTACAGAGACTTATTATTTGAGTCGTTAAGAAATTCTGTTAAATATTTATATAAACGCTATCTTCTAAATATGAGATGGCGTTTTTTATTTAGTTCATCACTTAAAAAACAGGCTTAATTTCCTTATTTTTGCAAACTATTTAAGAACGAGGAAATTAATGGATTATCAATTTGCAGCCATAGAGCAAAAGTGGCAAAAGTTTTGGGCAGAAAATCAAACATTCAAGGCCGATTCAAATTCTACAAAACCAAAATATTATGTGTTAGATATGTTTCCCTATCCTTCTGGAGCGGGTTTACACGTTGGGCACCCACTTGGTTACATAGCTTCAGATATTTTCTCTAGATACAAAAGACTAAAAGGTTTTAATGTTTTGCATCCAATGGGATATGATTCTTTTGGTTTGCCAGCAGAACAATATGCCATTCAAACGGGTCAGCATCCAGCAATTACAACTGAAGCAAACATTGCAACTTATCGCCGCCAGTTAGACCAAATTGGTTTTTCTTTCGATTGGAGTAGGGAAGTTCGTACCAGTGAGCCAGGTTATTACAAATGGACCCAATGGATTTTCATGCAATTGTTTAATTCTTGGTATAACTTGGAAACTGACAAAGCGGAAGACATTACCACCTTAATTGAAAAATTTAATGCTAGTGGTAGTGCCGATGTAAAAGCGGTTTGCGATGAAGATGTGCAAAGTTTTATGCCAAGCGATTGGGCAACATTTACTGACGAGCAAAAACAAGAAGAACTATTAAAATATCGCCTTACTTATTTAAAGGAAAGCACTGTTAATTGGTGCCCTGCTTTAGGAACTGTTTTAGCGAATGATGAAGTGAAGGATGGTTTTTCTGAGCGTGGAGGATATCCTGTTGAACAGAAAAAAATGATGCAATGGAGCATGCGTATTTCTGCTTATGCAGAACGTTTGTTGCAAGGCTTAAACACCATCGACTGGCCAGAACCCGTTAAAGAAATGCAACGCAACTGGATTGGTAAAAGCGTAGGAGCTAGTGTGCGCTTTAAAATCGATACAACCAATCTCAATACGCAAGACGCTATACGCAATACCGATTTTATCGAAGTTTTCACTACCCGTGTAGATACCATCTTTGGTGTTTCATTCATCGTTTTAGCGCCAGAGCACGAATTGGTTCAAGCTTTAACAACTGATGCTCAAAAAGAATCGATAACTAATTACATTGCTCAAACTAAAAAGAAATCTGAATTAGACCGCATGGCGGATACTAAAACAGTTTCTGGAGCATTTACGGGCAGTTATGTCATCAACCCTGTTAATAACGAATTGGTGCCTATTTGGATTGCTGATTACGTTTTAGCTGGTTATGGAACTGGTGCAGTTATGGGTGTGCCAAGTGGTGATCAACGCGATTGGTTGTTTGCTAAACATTTTGATTTGCCTATTATCCAAATATTAGACGGACAAAAAGACATTGAAGTAGAAGCAGATCCAACTAAGGAAGGAAAATACATCAACTCTGATTTCATTAACAACTTAGGTTATAAAGAAGCGGTTTCTTATTTAAATCATTGGTTAGAAAGAGAAGGAGTAGGGAAAGCTAAGTTGAATTACCGTATGCGTGATGCAATTTTTGGTCGCCAGCGTTATTGGGGAGAACCCATTCCAGTTTACTTTAAAGATGGCTTGCCGTACCTTATTAAGGAAGAAGAATTGCCTTTAATGTTGCCAGAAATTGATAAGTATTTACCAACTGAAAGTGGTGAGCCACCTTTGGGAAGAGCAACTGATTGGAGCTACGAAAAACAATACGAATACGAACTTTCTACGATGCCAGGTTGGGCGGGCAGTAGCTGGTATTGGTACCGTTACATGGATGCACAAAACGATTGTGATTTTGCTTCCAAAGAAGCAATTGCCTATTGGAAAGATGTTGATTTATACATCGGTGGTTCTGAACACGCGACTGGTCACTTGTTATATAGCCGTTTCTGGAACAAGTTTTTGAAAGATTTAGGCTATGTTAACGAAGAGGAGCCTTTCAAAAAGTTGATTAACCAAGGGATGATACAGGGTAGGTCGAGTATGGTTTATCGATTAAGTGTTTTAAGTAAATCAGGAAACATTAAAGATTCATATTTTATATCACATACACTTTACCAGCAGTATAAGAAAAGTCAAGATAATGGTTTATTAGCCGCTTGGATGATTGATTTCGAATCAGAAGATGAAGTGTCAATCTCTGAAATCCATGTTGACGTTAATATTGTTCATAATGATATATTAGACCAGGATAAATTTAGACAATGGAGGCCAGAGTTTATTGATGCAAAATTTATCTATGAAGATGGCACTAATTCAAAACATACAAAGGGGATATATCATTGTGGTGTAGAGATAGAGAAAATGTCTAAGCGCTATTATAATGTGGTGAATCCAGAAGTATTGGCCCAACAATACGGTGCTGATACTTTACGTATGTACGAAATGTTCTTAGGTCCATTAGAGCAAAGCAAACCTTGGAATACCAATGGTATTGAAGGTGTATTTAAGTTCTTACGTAAGTTTTGGCGTTTGTTCCATAATGAAGAATGGGTATTTCACGTTGAAGATTCAATTCCTGCAAAAGCAGAGTTAAAAGCTTTGCATAAAATCATTAAAAAAGTACAAGATGATGTTGAACGTTTTTCATTCAATACATCAGTTTCTAGCTTTATGATTGCGGTTAACGAGTTAACTGATTTGAAGTGTAAAAACCGTCAGGTTTTAGAAGATTTAGTAATTGTGCTTTCTCCTTATGCGCCACACATTTGTGAGGAATTATGGTCGTTGCTAGGCAATACGGATTTATCAAATGCCGCTTATCCAACCTTTAATCCAGCTTATTTAGAGGAAGCAGAGTTTGCTTATCCAATATCTATTAACGGTAAAATGAAGATGAATTTAAGTTTAAGCTTAAGTTTAGATGAGGCACAAGCAACTGAAACTGTTTTAGCTAACCAACAAGTTAAAGGATATTTGGAAGGTAAAACCCCTAAAAAAATCATCTTTGTTAAAGGGAAGATTGTGAATATAGTTGTTTAGTATTGCGTATAGCGATATGCGTATTGAGATAGGGAGCAGCTGACTAAAAGAAAATTTGAGCCACAGATTCGCAGATTTAAAATCTGTTAATCTGTGGCTTTTTCATTTAAATTCAATGCTCTTTGCGTTCTCTGTGCCTTTCTCTTTTTCTCTGTGGTAAACTCACCGAAAAAATAATTTTCACATTCCTTGTGATATTTCTGACCTTGCTGCGATTAATAAGGAAAGATGATTTAAATTAATGCAGCACGCCCAACAAGAATTCTTAAAAATTATTGAAACCAATAAGCGACTCATATTTAAAATATGTAATTCTTATTGCCAAAACGCAGACGACCGTGAAGACTTGGCGCAAGAAATCATATTTCAGCTATGGAAATCGTGGGGAAATTTCAATAACGATTACAAGTTGTCTACTTGGATGTATCGCATTGCTTTAAACGTCGCTATTTCATTTTATAGAAAAGAGAGAAAAACAACAAGTACAATTTCAATGGGAGAGCATCTAATAGAAATTGTTGATGAAAATTTGGAAGAAGGTTTAGAGGAGAACTTAAATGCTCTACAGCAATTCATCAACGAGTTAAAGCCTTTAGATAAAGCATTAATGTTATTGTATCTCGAAGAAAAATCCCATAAAGAAATAGCAGAAATTATAGGTATCACTTCCACCAATGTGGCCACAAAAATTGGAAGAATTAAAGAACAACTTAAACAAAAATTCTCTTCCCGATAGCTATCGGGACTAAAATTAATCTCATGGAAAATATAGAAATCATCAATCTTTGGAAACAGTATGATGAAAAATTAGAAAAATCACTTTCTCTTAATCAAAAAATTATAACCGAATTACAACAGCAAAAAGCAAAAAATGCACTAAGGCCAGCGAGAAATTATAAAATCTTTGCCGTGTTTTTTGGGGTTCTTTATGCAGCAATGATTGTATACTTTATGTTCTATCTAAAGCCATATGCCTCTATCTTTTTTAAGGTTTCAGTAGGTATACATTTATTGGTTATCGTAATAGCTATTGCGATGTATATTAGGCAAATAGTGTTAATAAGCGAGATTGATAATAGTCAGAATGTTATTCAAATGCAACAGAAATTGGCTTGTTTAAGAGTGTCGACCGTTAATGCAATTGCAGTTTGTTTTTTACAGTTTCCAGTTTTTAGCACTTGGAATATCACTTTCAGGATGATTAATGAAACACCATTAAATTTTTGGCTCATTCAAATGCCAATTGTTGCCCTATTTACTTTCGCAGGCATTTGGCTATTTAGAAACGTGGACATTAAAAACATGGACAAAAAATGGTTCAAAATTATGTTCTATGGTGTAGAGTGGAGTTCAATCATTAAATCGGGTAAATTTTTAAAAGAGATAGAGACTTTTGAGAAAAACTAGTTGTTGCTTTAAGTTAGCCGCAGATTCGCAGATTATGTTTTTGAAAATTGCAACCTCAAATAGTAGCAGAATTTTTGTTTAATAAACTGGTCCCGATAGTTATCGGGAGAAACGAAAATCCTTTTTGTTGTTATGGTAGCGCTTCGACTACGCTCAGTGTGACAGTACAAAAAGATTGCAGTGAACCTGCCTGCCGGTGGGCAGGAAGCCAGAGTGACTTTAATTTCTGAAGACAAGTGCTTTTCAAATAACATCTTCCATCTTACCTTTTCCATTTTACATTAAATAATTCGTCGATAAATTTCTACCGTTCACCGCCATTTTAATTCAGGCTGTCTAAAATCTATATAGGTATTTTGTAACAAAACCTACATTTGCAAGACTAAATACAAACAAAACAAATAATACAATGAAAACCTGCATAAGCTTACAATCTATCTGACTACAAGGAAGAAAAATATGCTAAAAAGCTTATGCAAGCTTGAAAACCTTTAAAAAACAATATATTAAAATGAAAAAAATTCTACTTCTATGTACCGGTTTACTGATCATGTTTAACGCTAAGGCACAATTCCCTGGAATGGGAGGTAGCACAGCGCCAAAAGTAACTGGTCGTATCACAGCAACTATTATAGATTCATTAACCAAACAACCAGTAGATTACGCTACTATATCTTTAGTAAAAGTAAAAGATAACAAAACGGTTAATGGTGGCGTAACGGATGATAAAGGAAAAATCTCTTTACAAAATGTTGCTGCTGATGAATATAAATTGACCATTGGTTTTATTGGTTATAAATCGAAAACAGTAAGTGTTAAAACAACGCTTCAAAAACCAGATTTTGCTGTAGGGAATATTTTTTTAAGTCCAACCTCCAATACTCTAAATGAGGTAAGCGTAGTTGGCGCAAAAGCTGTGGTTGAAAATAAAATAGACCGTTTAGTTTATAATGCAGAGGCCGATGCTACCAATGCTGGTGGCGATGCGACAGATGTTATGCGTAAAGTGCCAATGTTATCTGTAGATATTAATGGTAATGTACAATTGCGTGGAAGCTCGGTAAGGGTTTTAATTAATGGAAAACCATCTGGTACAATGGCAAACAGCGTTGCAGATGCATTAAAAATGATTCCTGCAGACCAAATTAAAAGTGTAGAGGTGATTACCAATCCATCGGCTAAATATGATGCTGAGGGTTCTGGTGGTATTATCAATATCATCACTAAAAAAAGTAATGCTGAAGGTGTAAGTGGTAGTGTTAACGCAACTGCAGGTACTCGTCAAAACAGCGGTGCATTTAATTTAACAGCTAAAACTGGTCGTTTAAGCGTAAATACAGCTTTAGGTACTCAATTGGCCTATCCACAAGAATCAAGAGTGGTATTCCGTAATCAAACTACTACAAATAACGTTACCACAGATATTTTGCAAGATGGTACTTCAGATTGGACAAGGGAAGCATACAATGGTAGTTTAGGTTTAGACTACGATTTTAATGCTTACAATAACATCAGCACAAACGCTAAGTACACTCGTTTTTATAATGGTGGCCCAGGTAGGTCGGGCATTTTTACGAATAACGTGCAATCTGGTAAAATTGTAAGTAGCACCGATATGAGTAATGGCAACCTAGATTGGAATATGGATTATAAGTTAACTACCAAAAAACAAGGCGAAGAGTTTTCTGTTTCTGGTCAATTAACTTCTGGCAAGAATACTAACGAGTTTTCTAACGACTACCAAACTTCTGCTGGTGTGCCAATTAGCTATTTGGCGAGCAATAACGTTGGCGAAAATAAAGAATACACTGCTCAAACAGATTATATTTATCCCTTTAGTAAAACGGTAACTTTTGAGGCAGGTGGTAAAGCTATTTTTAGAAATATCCAAAGTCAGTATGGCGCTGGAACTAACCAAGATTTTGATTACGACCAAAATGTAGGCGCTGCTTACAGTACAATCGCTTTTAATTTGACTAAAAAAATTCAGTTTAAAGGCGGTGTTAGGGCAGAATATACAGCTATCAATTTCTCTAACAGCAAAAACGATTATTTCAACGTGTTCCCTAGCGCTATTTTATCTCAAACTATTAAAGGTAAAACAACATTAAAATTGGCATATAATCGTAGAGTGCAACGTCCGAGTTTGGCATATTTAAATCCGTTCCGTAACGAAGCTAATCAGTTCAGTGTATTCCAAGGTAACCCTAGTTTAAGACCAGAGTTGAGTGATAACATGGAGTTTGGTTATTCAACATACATTAAAGGTTCAATCATTAATGCCTCTTTATTCTATCGCAATACCAAAAATATCATCGAAACGGTTAATAAAAACGATGTGTCTGGTAAAATTCTATCAACTTTTGAAAATGTTGGTACAACACAAAGTTTTGGTTTTAACTTATTTGCTTCTTACAATCCTGTTCCAAAATGGACATTGATGAGTAACATCGCCTTAAATACTTATGAAATTAACAGTAGGCCAGACTTTAAGGGTATGAATGAGGGAACGTTTTTAAACTATAACTTCTTTATGCGTTCTGCAAATTCATTTAAAGGTGGTTGGAATTTAGAGTTTTTTGGTGTGGTTAACTCACCTCGTTATACTTATCAAAGTAAAACAGAACCTATGTTCTTTTATGGTGGAGCTGTTAAAAAAGACATCTTCAAAAAACAAGGTAGTATTGGTTTAAATGTTTTAAATCCGTTCAAACGCGATTTGCATATAGAAACTGTAACTCAGGGTGATAACAACTTCCAAAGCCAAAACATTTACTATCCATTACGTTCATTTGGATTAAACTTTAGCTACAAATTCGGTAAGTTGAAATTTACTGAGAAAAAGAAAATCAAAAACGACGATATCAAACAAGACCAAAACCAACAAGGTGGTCAAGGTGGTGGTATGGGTGGCCAAGGAAAATAATCACACAACACAAATAAACATTAGGCCTTCCCGAATATCTGGAGGGCCTTTTTTGTTGTTGGGTATCCTAAAAAGATGGTCACGCTGAGCATAGTCGAAGCGCATTTTAAAAGTCGTCGACTAAACTCAGACTGACACATTAAAAATTTTTTATGATTATAAAAACAAGGTCAGGATTTCATTGGAAATTGTAGTCCTGCCAACGCTACAATCTTTTTTGCCCTTCGACAAGCTCAGGATGACAAAAAAAGATTTCCGCTAATGTCAGGTTTATATAACAATGTAAGCGTTTCAAAATCTTGCTGTACTTTTTGCCATTTGGCAAATCTTATGGAAATAACTTTTGCTAACTTGTCTGCATGAAAGAATTAATCGCTTACCTATTGCAGTTTGGCAACCTAAATCCACACCAAATCGAACTAATTACTGGCAAGGCAAATGAGTTAACACTTAAAAAGGATGAGTACTTTTCTGAAGCAGGAAAAATTGCCAAACAAGTTGGCTTTGTTATAGAGGGAATTGTAAGAGTTTGTTACTACAATAATCGAGGAGAAGAAATTACGAAATATTTTATCGAAGAAAATAATTTGGTTGTCGATTTGGAGAGTTTTGACAATGGAATTTGCTCGAGTGCTTATGTGCAGGCCATTACAGATTGCAAATTAATTGTTTTCGAAAAAAAGGATTGGCAAGAATTGTTAGACACCATTGTAGGATGGGACACCATTGTGCATAAAATTATTTCTAAAGCATTACGGCAAAAAGTAGAAAGAAGAAGCCCGCTTGTTTCAGAAGATGGCAAAACAAGATACTTGATGTTCTTAGATATCTATCCGAATGTAGTTAATCGTATTCCACTTTCTTACGTTGCTTCTTACTTAGGCCTCACACAATCATCACTGAGTAGGATACGAAAAAATATTTAATCAAATTGCTTTTTGCCAAATGGCAAATGATTTCAAATTTAAACGAAGCACCTTTGTTTATAATTTAAAACAAGTAAAATGAAATCAGTATTAATTACAGGAGCCAATAGAAGCATTGGTTTAGAAATAGCAAAACAACTATCACAAAAAGGATTATTCGTTTATTTGGGTAGTCGCGATCTGCAAAAAGGAATTGCAGTTGTAAAAGAATTAAGTGAAAACGGTTTTCAAAACATCAAAGCGATAGAAATTGACTCTACAAAGCCAGATACTATCTTATCAGCTAAAAACATAATCGAAAGTGAACAAGGAAAATTAGATATCTTAATCAACAATGCAGGTATAAGCGGGCCTTTCCCTCAAGCAATTCCAGAAGCAACTATTGAAGGTATACAAGAAGTATTTGACACCAATTTCTTCGGCGTAATCAGCGTAACCCAAGCATTTCTAGAATTGCTTAAAAAATCAGAAAACCCGAGAATAAGCAACATTACTTCTGGCCTTGCTTCTTTAACTTTACATAGCGACCCGAGTTGGAAATATTACAACTTCAAGGCTACAAGTTACATGACCTCAAAAGCGGCACTTAATGCCTTCACCATCATATTAGCTTTTGAATTAAAAGATTTGAAGTTTAAGGTAAATGCCATTGACCCAGGTTACACGGCAACAGATTTTAATCACCACAGCGGACCAGGAACAGTAGAAAGTGCTGCAAGTTTTATCATTAAACATACCTTAACAAGTGATGAGGCGCCAACTGGTCAGTTTTATAGCAATGATATTGAAGACGAAACTCAAGTTAGTCCTTGGTAATAAATATTGTAAAGCCTGCCATACATTAAATGCTCAAAGGTTTTAGACTTTTGAGCATTTGTGTTATATTGGGCTGTCGTAAAATTTGCGAGCGAAGCCTAAATCCTGTTATAGCAAATGAAAGTTTCAGAAGACTTACAAAAATTAATACCCTTTGGCTATCTTTTTTTAGTGGTGATGGGTATATTAAAAGAAAGCGTAATTTTTTATCAGTTGGGCATTAATATTTTAAAATATTCTACGCTAATGGATATTTTAATTAGTCCCATTGCTACACTCACAACTCACCCCATCACCTTTTTAGCGACCATGTCTCTTTTTGTTTTATGCTATTATTTGCCATCTATTTTATACAAAAATGACCATAGAAAATGGATAAAAAAGATGTTCGAGTTAAAGCAGACCAAACTTGATTTGCCAGATATGGAGATTAAAAGATATTACGCCCTTATTTCAATTAAATTCCTTGCTGTTTTGTTGCTGTCTATTTATTTGGGTTATGGTGCTGCCGAAGGATTTATGACTGCTAAAAGCATAAAAGAAGGGAAGTTAAAATATAATCACACGCTAAATTATTGTAATGGTGGAAGTGAACAAATTAGCCTAATCAATTCAAATACCGTGTATTATTTTTATGTTGCTAAAGGAAGTAAAACCATTAAAATTGCACCAATTGGAGCGATAAAAAATATCGAATTAACCAATAACAGAATGTTTAAAAATGAGTAAGAAAAGCCTGTCGGAATTAAGTAATGAGGAGTTGCTTAAAAATGAAAAAACATTAAAAACAATAACATCAATGTTGGCCGGAGCAATACTTTTGCTGTTCATTGTAAATATATTCCTAGCTTTTAAAAAGGGGTTTAGCGCTTTAAGTGCTGTTCCTATAGCATTATTGCCAATTGTAATTATCAATTTTAATTCTTTAAAAGAAATGAAAAAAGAGATAAAAGCGAGGAATTTGTAGTGATCAGTTTCTTTTGCGCATTATCTAATTTCTAGAAAAACAATGGCAGTATTTCATAGGAGATTGTAGTCCTGCCAACACTCAATCTTTTTTGTCCTTCGACTCCCGAAGAAGTCGGGACAGGTACGCTCAAGATGAAAAAAAGGATTTTCGCTAATGTCAGGTTTAGCTAACAGTGGGTATAAGCTTTTTTGAACGGTATGTTTGCAAGTAGCTATTCAACAATTAGACAATAAAGCAATCTAACAATCTATCTACTTCTTCTTCACCCTTTTCAAAATCATTAAACTTAGCGGATTAATTGGATAACCACTAATGTTATTCTGTAACATCACTACAGATTGGTCGTATAGAATAGGCACAACAGAGGCATTTTCCATTACCATGTTATCCATTTTGTAATAAAGCTCATAGCGTTTTTTGGCATCGCTTTCAAAATAACTTTGCTCGAAAAGCTTGTCAAATTCATCGTTAAAATAACCAGTATAGTTAGGGCCGAAAGGAACTCTGTTTTTAGAATAAAAAACCGACAAATAATTCTCTCCATCAGGATAATCGGCAATCCATGAACCCCGAAAAAAGTTAACTTCATTTTTGGCCATCATGTCACGCAGGCTTGCACTCGGACTTACATCCACTTTAGCCTTTATGCCTAAATTGCTTAACTCTCCCTGAATAAATTCAATCAAATCTTTATAAGTTGTAGAAGTGCTTAAAGTAACTTCTGGCATTCCTTTTCCATTTGGAAAACCTGCTTCAGCTAATAGTTTTGCTGCTAAAGCAGGATTGTAATCGTAGCCTTTAACCCTTGTACTGTCAAAACCTGGCATCCCTTTAGGTATAAAGCCCGATGTTGCAGGAACGCCAACACTGTTTCTCAAGTATTTGATTAATTTGGGTTTGTCGATACCGTAATTTATAGCTTGTCTAACTTTTCTAAATCTTAAAGGCGAGTTTTGAACAATGGTTTTAGAACTGTCGACCAAAATGCCAACATATTCTGTACACAAATAAGGACCTTTTATTAACTGAAACTTGCCTTTGTATTTGCTGGTCATTTTGCCGCTTTTGGTTAAAATATCGTCTCGATAACTTCCATCAACACTGTTAAAAAAGTCTAATTCCTTTTTAATGAAATTCATAAAGGCACTTTGTTTGTCGGTTATGAAAGTTACTTTAACGGCATCTAAATATGGCAAACGAACATTGCCGTCTTTTTCCCAATAGTTTTCGTTTTTGAGCAATACTAGAATCTCATCTTCTTTCCAGTATTTAAACTTAAATGGGCCAGTCCCAACCGGATGATTACGAAAATCTTTGCCATAATGTTCAACCACTTCCTTTGGTACAACTGAACAATATTGAGCAGTTAATAATTGCATAAAAGCAGGAAATGGTTTTAATAAAGTAATTTGAAAGGTGCTGTCGTTTAATGCTTTAAATCCATTGGCATCTTTTACTTTGTCGCTAAAAATCCATCCTCCAGATGAGGCTACTTTTGGGTCAATTAAACGATAAAAACTGTATGCAAAATCTGCTGCGACAACTTTTCGTCCTTTGCCGCCTTTAAATAAAGGGTCGTCTTGAAAGAAGACATCATCTCTTAAATTGAAGGTATAAGTTAAACCATCTTTAGACATTTGCCAAGTTTTAGCAATACAAGGAATAGGATTTAAGGCACTGTCTACCTGAACCAAACCATTAAAAATCTGATTAATCATCCAAATGGCATTTTGGTTACGAGCAAAAGCGGGGTCTAACGAAGTTACATTTTGGTCTAGGTTAATATTGAAAACTTTTTTGCCATCATTATCGTCTTTACCTTTGCAGGAAACAATTATCAACAGGCAAAAAATCCAAAATATATCGCTTATAATTCTACGCATCAGTTTAGGAATACTATTTTTGTACAAATTAATAAATAAATTCAGATGTCTTTTTTAAATGAGCTTATAAATAGTGAAAATGATGAAATTTTACGAGAAGAATTACACGAGCGTGTAGATATCGTTACGCATAAAATTAAGTTTATGGAGAAAGTGCCTGTAATTTGTCTAAATGCAGGCAATGAAATCCACTCGGGTTTAAACCATTTAATAGAATTAGCTGGTGGCGAATTAGTGCCTGTTGCATTGGATGCAAAAGTTGTTATTTACGCAGAATACCAAGCAGGAATTGGAGATTTATTAGGAAAAGTAGCTGATGCAATTTCACCTCAATGGCCAGCTGTTACTTATAACCACGTTTATATTTTAGATGACAGTCACGTTATAGCAAAACTTGCTGCAGACCAAGTAACCGATTTAGAAGATATTGCAGAAATGCTACATCCAGGCTTTTTCGTTTTTGGAAACGAAGGAAAGAATTGGATAAATTTCAGTTCTTAAATGTAAAAGGTAAAATGTAAGATGGAAAATGTGATTTGCATCTTGTCTCAATTCGTAATACTCACTTCTCAATTCTAATAGGCTGCAAACTTATCCATCTGTTGGTTCACAAATTTCAAAGTATCTTCTTTGGTTAATTGAGCATTTTCATCCAACTCTGTTTTAATATCAGCAATGTGCAAGCGTAATGGCATTACATTTAAATGCAGGTAAGCGCACACGCCATTGAAGTGCTCAATACCACGAATGTTGCCATATTTGCCAGAAGAAATGCCAACTAAACAAGCTTTTTTATCGTAAAAACTTTCTGGGAAAGAGCAGGCGTCAATAAATGTTTTAAGCACACCAGGAAAACTACCATTGTATTCGGGAATCACAAAGAGGAATTTATTGGTTTTGGTAACTAAATCTTGAATCTTTGAAAAAGCTTCACTTCTTTTTCCGTATAAGTCGCTGCCAATTATAGTTTCTGGTAAATCTTGTAAGTCTAATAATTCAGTTTTCAATCCCTTTTCTGCCAGTTGGTTCTGATAAAATTGGGCAACTTTTAAGGTGTTGCTATTCGGTCTATTAGTGCCTGCTATTATAGTAATCATGCTAAAAAATGTTGATAAGATGTGCAAAACACTTATGCCTTTAATACTTAAATTAGGTTTTAGTTTGTATCTTAGCTAATTGTTAAATGTGCTTGTTTTGATGCAAAAATAGCATTTTCTGAACATTAATATTGTAAAATAATTCATACTACGGTCTGATACTTTTTTAAAAAAATAGATGAGTAAAATTATTGCTTTAGCAAACCAAAAAGGCGGTGTAGGTAAAACAACTTCGTCGATAAATTTAGCAGCCAGCTTAGCGGTTTTAGAATATAAAACACTTTTAGTGGATGCAGATCCACAAGCAAACTCTACATCGGGTATTGGTTTCGACCCAAGAAATATCAAGAATAGTATTTACGAGTGTATCATCAATGATGTTGACCCGCTAGATGCGATTGTTAAAACTGAAACGCCAAATTTAGATTTATTACCAGCTCATATTGATTTAGTTGGTGCTGAAATTGAAATGATTAACTTAACCAGTCGTGAATATAAAATGAAGGCTGTTTTGGAGAAGGTTAAAGACCAATATGATTTTATCATTATTGATTGTTCTCCATCCTTAGGTTTAATTACCATTAACTCATTAACAGCTGCAGATTCTGTAATTATCCCGGTTCAATGCGAATATTTCGCTTTAGAGGGTTTAGGTAAATTGTTAAACACAATTAAAATTGTTCAGAGTCGTTTAAATCCTGAGTTAGAGATTGAAGGTATTTTGTTGACAATGTATGATGTGAGATTGCGTTTATCTAATCAAGTGGTAGAAGAGGTTAAAACACATTTTCAAGATTTAGTTTTCGATACCATTATTCAACGTAATACACGTTTAAGCGAAGCACCGAGTTACGGCGTGTCTGTAATTATGCATGATGCAAACTGTAAAGGTGCTATTAACTATTTAAACTTAGCTAGGGAAATTGTTCGTAAAAATGGTTTAGTAACCGAAGAACAAGATGTAACTACTGCAACTATATAATTTTTTTAGATGACATCTTTTCAGCGAAAAACAGGTTTAGGAAAAGGATTAAGTGCGCTTTTGGATGATAATGATTCAGTTCATCCTCCGAAAAATGGTAATGATTCTTTAGAGCAAACCGCCCAAATAGGTAGCATAAGTGAAGTTAATATCAATGATATAGAAACCAATCCTTATCAGCCTCGTACGGAATTTGACCAAGTTGCTTTAAATGAACTTTCGGAATCTATTAAGGTTCAAGGTTTAATTCAGCCTATCACCGTTAGGAAAAACGGAAATAAATATCAGTTAATTTCTGGTGAACGTAGATTAAGAGCCTCTAAACTTGCTGGTTTAACTCAAATTCCAGCTTACATTCGCACAGCGGATAATCAGCAAATGCTAGAAATGGCATTGATTGAAAATATTCAACGTGAAAATTTAAATGCCATCGAGGTTGCATTAAGTTTTCAGATGATGATTGAAGAATGTAATCTTAAACCTGAGCAATTGGGTGAGCGTGTAGGTAAAAACCGTACTACGGTAAGTAATTACCTTCGTTTATTGAAATTGCCTCCAGTTATTCAGGCATCTATTAGAGATGGAAAAATTTCTATGGGTCACGCTCGTGCTTTAATCAGTGTAGAAGAAGAAGCAAAACAATTGTTTATTCATCAAGAAATCTTAGACAAAGGTTTATCTGTTCGTAAGGTAGAGGAATTAGTTCGTAGCATCCACCATGTGCAAGTAAAACCCAAGGCTAATCCTGTTGGCGTTTCATTTGAGTACCAAAAATTACAAAAAGATTTGGCTTCTAAATTTGCTACCAAAGTAAAATTAAAGGTAAACGACAATGGAAAAGGAGCTATAGAAATTCCTTTTGTCTCTAACGATGACCTCAATAGAATCCTTGAACTTTTAGATTGGTAATGCGATTCCTATTGCTTTTAATTACATCTCTTTTAACTTTTGCTACGGTAAAGGCGCAAAATCCTGTAGTTAAGAAACCAGCAGATACAACCAAGGATAGAATAGATACCTTAAGATCTCCAGAATATGTAAACCTTGGCAAAATTGCTGGTAAAAAGGCAGTTCGCCGCTCTCTAATTTTTCCTGGACTAGGGCAAATGTATAACTACGGTTTGGTAGTTGAGGATGTAAAAAGCGGAGCAGTTCCAGGAAAAAGAATTGGTCAAAAAATATACCTAATAGGTAAAATGGGAGCCATTTATGCGGGCGGAACTTTGTTGGTTATGTCTTACATAGATAACAGACATGAATACAAAAGGTTCTTAAGCGAATTACAATATCGCCAGTTAAATAACAACCAACCTAATCCCGATGGGAATCTATCTCAATACACAAACACCGAAGCATTAACAATTGCCAAAAATATTTATAAGCGTAACAGTCAAGTTGTTTTAATATCTTTAGTAGGTTTATATGGCTTAAACGTGCTTGACGCTTATGTAACTGCCCGCTTAAAATATTTTAATGTCGATGACACATTGTCTTTCAAAATCTCACCATCTACAATTAATAACAATACAATGTATGGCTATTCTCCAGCGCCAGCATTAAAACTCACCATAAAATTATGAAAATAGCATTATTAGGTTACGGCAAAATGGGTCAAATTATAGAGCGTTTTGCTTTAGAAAGAGGTCATGAAGTTGTACTTAAAATAAATATTGATAACGTAGAAGATTTTACTTTAGAAAACTTAAAAAAGGCGGATGTTGCTATTGATTTTAGTGCACCTGATGCTGCGGTAGATAATATTTACAAGTGTTTTGAAGCTAATTTACCTGTTGTTGTTGGTACAACTGGTTGGTATGGCAAATTGCAAGAAATTAAAAATGATTGTTTAAGCAGTAACAATACTTTACTTTATGGTTCTAACTTTAGCGTTGGCGTTAATTTGTTTTTCCATTTAAATAAAGTATTAGCAAAGCTGATGAATAACTATCCAGCTTACGAAGTGCAGGTGGAGGAGATACATCATACACAAAAGTTGGATGCTCCAAGTGGAACAGCCATGACAATTGCCGAAGAAATTATTGAAGAGTTGGATAGGAAATCAGAATGGTTAAATGAGGTAGTAGGAACTCCAATTCCAGATGTAATTAAAAATGAACAACTATTAATTGAATCTCATAGAATTGAAAATGTACCAGGTACTCACACTGTGGTTTATAGTTCTGAAGTTGATGATATAGAAATAAAACATACTGCACATAATAGGGCAGGATTTGCTTTGGGAGCTGTTATAGCTGCCGAATGGTTACAAAATAAACAAGGCTTTTATAACATTGCTGATGTTTTTAATTTTAATAAATAAGATATGAATTGGAAATTCTGGCAGAAAAATAAAAATGCCGAACCAAAAAAGAAAAAGAGTAAAACCAGAGAATGGACTGACGCCATTATCTTCGCCGTTGTTGCGGCAACAATTATAAGGGTTTTCTTTATCGAAGCTTATACCATTCCTTCTGGTTCAATGGAAAAGTCACTATTAGTCGGCGACTTCTTATTTGTAAGTAAAGTAAATTATGGTGCTCGTATCCCAATGACACCGGTTGCCTTTCCTTTTTCGCATCACACTTTACCTTTTACAGCTACCACAAAAGCATATTGGGATGGCGTACAATGGAAATACAGAAGATTACCGGGTTTACAAGATATTAAACGTAATGATGTTGTGGTTTTCAACTTCCCAGAGGGAGATACGGTTGCTTTAGATGCGCAAGATGATAATTACTACAGGATGGTTGCGAGAAGTAGTTGGCAAGAAGTGAATACTACGCATCCAATTACCAGCAGGCCAGTTGACAAACGTGAAAACTTTATTAAACGTTGTATTGCCATATCTGGTGATACAATTAGCATGAAAAATGGTATTGCAAATGTTAATGGTAAAAACGAGCCATTAAAAAATACTGGTATGATGCCTTATCGTATTCAGTTTACCAATACAGAAATTCAAACAAAACCTTTAGAAGAAATAGGGTTTGTTACAAACGATATGCAGCAAGAGTCCGCAGATACTTATTTAGCTAATGCATCATTCGAAATGATTACCGAACTTAAGAAGTTGGGTATTGTTAAATCTGCAACTATGCTTGCGGCTCCTGAAGCTCAAGAACCGAGTAGCGTATTTCCTTATGATAAAAACAGGAAATGGAATATTGATAATTTCGGGCCAATTGTGGTTCCTAAAAAAGGATGGACTGTTCAACTAGATAGCAATACGATGCCTTTATATTACAGGTCGATAAGAACTTACGAAGGCAACAAGGTGGAGAAAAAAGGGAATGATTGGTATATCAACGATAAAATTGCTACATCTTACACTTTTAAAATGAATTACTATTGGATGATGGGTGATAATCGCCATAATTCAGCCGACTCGAGAATTTGGGGATTTGTACCAGAAGACCATATTGTAGGAAAAGCCTTATTTATTTGGATGAGCTTTGACAGCAATGGTTCTTGGTTCAGTAAGATTAGATGGAGTAGAATATTTAAAGGAATAAACTAAACCCAACCCCTAAAAGGGCTTGCAAACAACATAAAACCTCGTAGTCAAAGCTACGAGGTTTTTTTGTGAAAATAATTTTATGCAATTTCTTATCAATTGTCATCTACTTATTATAAACCATAACATAAATGACGCTTATGAGAAACCTATTCCTTTTTACCCACTTAATTTTATCTAACTTTCTAGCTATAGCTCAAGAAAACCAAATCCCAGCTATTTCTAAAATTACTAATGTAACTGTATTTATTAGCGGTGCGCAAGTACACAGACAAACAGAAATGTTGGATGTACCACAAGGTGTAAGTCAATTTGTTTTTGCTGGACTTTCTTCTGCCATAGATGTACAAAGCATACAAGCCAAGGGCGAAGGTAATTTTACAATCCTGTCTGTAACTCAACAGAAGAATTTTTTACTAGAGAAAAAAAACTCAGAAGAGAAGACAAATTATATCAATACTATTGCAGAATTAAATGAAAAAATAGCACTCTTAAGAAATGAGAGCGATGTTTACAAAGCTGAGGAAGAAATGTTAGTTAAGAACCAGATGGTGATGGGGCCAAATGTAAATTACGATTTGGTGAAGTTAAAACAGGCGCTGGACTTTCAAAAACAAAGATTGTCTGAGGCAAAAAATAAACAAATAGAAATTACAAAATCAATTGCCAAGCTTCAAACTGATTTAAATAAATACAACAATCAGTTAAATGAATTAAATGGAAAATCATTAAAAAACTCTAATGATGTAATTGTAAAGGTATCGGCTAAGTTAGCTACAAAGGGAAAATTTTCCTTAACCTATATGGTTAACAATGCTGGTTGGTATCCATCTTATGACATAAGAGCAAAAGATGTTTCTAGTCCGATTGAATTAGTTTACAAAGCAAACGTTTCACAGAGTTCTGGTGAAGATTGGAAGAATGTAAGGCTAGCATTATCATCAGGTAACCCGACAACAAATAGTACAAAACCTAGTTTAGGTACATATAACCTAGGCTATATTAGAGATGGATATTCAACAAATAATATCTCTACTTCAAGTGTGAGGATAATTAAAGGGAAAGTTTTTGGTGATGATGGATTGACTGTTCCGGGAGCTTCAATACGTGTTAAAAATACATCTGTTGGAACTTCTACAGATGTAAACGGAAATTATACCATTCAACTTCCAGTTGGCGCAACTACTTTAGTGGCTACTTATATTGGGTATGTTACTAAAGAAGCACAAGCTCATTCAAATTATGTAAACATTAGTCTAGAGCAAGATAGTAAATCATTAAGTGAGGTTGTAGTTGTGGGTTATGGCAGTCAGGATAAATCATATTTAGTGGGATCGATAGCGGGTACGGTATCAAAAGCAAAAAAAGAAACTCAGGCTGTAGAAGTTAATGCAGTTGAAAAACAAACAAATGTTGTATTCGATATTAAAAACCCTTACACCATTTTAAGCGATGGAAAACAATTCGCTGTCGAGATAGGTGATTATGATTTTAAAGCGGATTACGAGTATTATTCAGCCCCTAAATTAAGCGAAGAAGCTTTTTTAACAGCTAAAATTAATGGCTTTAGTGAAGCTAATTTAATCAGCGGAGAAGCTAACATTTTCTTTGAAGGTACTTATTTAGGCAAGACTTTATTAGATGTTCAGAATTCTTCCGATACTTTGACTTTATCGCTAGGCACGGATAAAAATGTAATCATCAAAAGGGAGAAGCAAAAGGATTTTAATGAAAGACAGTTTATAGGTTCTTCTCAGAAAGATAGCAGGAGTTTTATAATTGATATTAAGAATAGAAAATCTCAAGCCATCAATTTAATTATTGAAGACCAGTTGCCAATCTCTACAAATGGCGATATTACAGTTGAGAGACAAGAAATATCTAAGTCTAGATATGATGAAACCAATGGAAAATTAACTTGGCAAATGCTTTTACAACCTAATGAGCAGAAGAAGCTGGCTTTAAAATATCAAGTAAAATATCCTAAGAATAAACCAATTAATTTGGAGTAGAATTCCTTAGTCATCCGATGAATATAGGCAGAACGGCTATATTCATCGGATGACTACTTGCTACAATCCCTCAATCCCAAGCTTTTCAGCCAATTCATTCAAGTCGTTAACTACAATATCAATAATAGGGATTCCAGCTACTTTTCTTTCTAGTTCAAAATCATGCTCAGGTTCTCCTGGAATAATTACTTTTTTATTAGGGTCAATTGTCTTAGCGCTTTTGAAACGCTCAATCCAATTGTCTAAATGATTTTTAAAATCTTCCGCAGGGCGAAAACCATCAACACGCATAGCACCTAAAAAATGACCTAAACCTTCGCCTACAGGGTTTGCTGACGGTTCCAAAAATGCCACGAAAGGCGGAACCCAAGGCCCATAATTAGCGCCAGAAAGCACAGCTGATAATATGTCTACAGTTGCGCTTAATCCATAACCTTTGTGACTGCCATGATCTTTATCGCTACCTAATGGCAACAAAGAACCACCACTTTTCAACTCATTTGGATTGATAGAGTTTTTTCCGTCTTTATCTTGTACCCAGCCATCTGGAATTTCCTTGTTAGCTCTTTGTGCAATTTCTAATTTGCCATTTGCAGCAGCCGCGGTTGCCATATCTACAATAACTGGCGGATATTTCCCAGCTGGAAAAGCATAACACATTGGGTTGGTACCTAATAAACGTTCATTGGCATAAGTAGGGGCAACCAATGGACTAGCATTAGTCATGCTAATGCCTATCATGTCTTTTTCTACCGCCATTAAAGCATGATAGCCAGCAATACCGAAGTGATTTGAATTTTTTACCGACACCCAACCACTGCCGTACTTCTCTGCTTTTTCAATAGCGACTTTCATAGCAAAAGGAGCAACAACTAATCCTAAACCAGCATCCCCATCTATTGTTGCGGTCGTTGGTGTTTCATGAACTATTCTGATGTTCGGCGTTGCATTGATTCTTTTCTTTTCCCACAAACGAACATAGCCGCTTAAACGAGCCACGCCATGAGAATCAATGCCTCTTAAATCAGATTTTATTAAAACATCAGTTGCTAATTCAGCATGTTCATCGGAACAGCCCATCTTTTTAAAAACAGAATAAGTAAAAGCTCTAAGTTTTTGTTCGGTAAAATTTATAAAGATCATTTTGTTAGATGTGAGTATTGAGATATGAGAAGTGAGATTGGGTGCATATTGCTAGTGGGCTATCTATCTTTCCGACTTTCGGTCTCTCGGACTTTCCGACTTTAAGGCAACAACAAAGTAAAATCACCACCCAAGGGTTGGAAATTTTCAATTAACGTGGAAAGAAAATCTTCTCCATAATTTACATACATAGGAGCAAGGTTTACTACTCTTTCTTGTAATGTTCCACTCGGGAAAAGCCTGGCTTTTACGTTTTCAATTTGTTCTAAAGAAACCTTGTGCTTTCTTTTTTCTGCCCTGAAAAGTTTTTTCTCAAGGTTAACAAGTAAATGACTGGTTTTGGTTTTTGCCGAATCTGTCGACTTTTCTAAGGTCTTATCTATTTTAAAGGCATTCAATTTAATTTGCTCGAAAATCCCTTGCACGGCTCTCATTTCATCGGCTAAACTCAGATTAGAATCCGTATTTTCTTTAATCCAACGATGTTTTAATTCCTCAACTGGTAAAAAAGCATCTTCCAGTTTAAAGCCTAATTTATTTAAGTTTTGTGCACTTCTTTTATCAATCAGCAATGCTGAATTACGAAGTAAAAGCACAGGGAAGTCCACTTCGTAAAAATCGAAATTTGCCTTTAACTGCATCCAATAAGAGACCTCCGCACCACCACCAATGTAAGCGATATTAGGCAAGATAACTTCTTGGTATAAAGGTCGCATGATTACATTCGGACTAAATCTCTCTGGATGATAATCGATTTCCTTTAGCAATTCTTCTTTTGAAAAACTGATGTCTGTATGATTTACGGTAAATAAATCACCCTTTTCAATTATTCTTTCCCGAAGATTATCTATCAAATAAAAGAAATTGATATCCCTTCCATTTACTTGAGTTTTATAACCTTTTTGCTCTAAAGTTTCGCTGGTTTTTTCAGTTAGCTGTGCGCTGTTTTGCTCAGTAATATCTTGTTTAATGATAGCACTGAATTGGCTTTTTAATTTGGCATCATCCGCATTGATAATAACCAAGCCATATCTTTCAAATAAGCTGTTTACTAAAACCCTAGTGGCATCTGCTAGATTGTCGTTTTGCAAATAGGCCTGCTCAACTAGTTTAGCCAGTTTTTTGCCATTTTTGCTTATGCCTAGATAAGCTTTATAAGCCATAACAGCTGCTTCGACAGTTTTAGTGTTTAACCTACCAGTTGCACCGTTAGTTTGTTGTATCCAACTGATATTTTTTTCATCAACGCTAACATGGTTGATTTCCTCAAAATCATGGTCTTCGGTTGCCATCCAGTAAATAGGAACAAAATTCTTTTCAGGATAGGCTATTTTTAGCTCAAGGGCTAAATTTATGGTGGTTACAATTTTGTAGATGAAGTATAGAGGACCTGTAAATAAATTAAGCTGGTGTCCAGTTGTAATGGTAAACGTGTTTTCATCCGCCAGTAAATTAATATTATAATTTACTGATTTATTAGTTTTGACATTTTGATACTGCTGATTTAATACCTCAACTAGTTCGGCTCTATTACCATTAAAATTACGAGCATCAACGGCTTTTTTTAAGCCATCCATATCAGGACGAAAGCTGTAAAAAGATTTTAGGAATTCCTCATCATTTACATAATCTAAAACAAGTTTAGAGAACGAATGCGTGTCTTGGTAAGCGATGTATTTTGCCTTCATGTAGTTCTAAGCTATTGACAACTTTAAGGCAAATTGCAAAATAAAGTTGTCAAACCTACAGTAGTTCAATTATTTTACAATTTGTCCATACAGGTCGAAATCTTCTGCACGGTCTATCTTTACATTCACAAAACTTCCGTTAGCTGCATAACCAGAATTTGCATCAATTAAAACCTCGTTATCTACCTCTGGAGAATCAAATTCGGTACGTCCAATAAAGAAATCACCTTCTTTTCTATCAATTAAAACTTTGTAAGTCTTGCCCACTTTTTCTTGATTGATGTCGAAAGAAATACCTTGCTGTAATTCCATGATAGCATCTACACGAGCTTGTTTAACTTCTTCTGGTACATCATCAACTAACTGATGAGCGTGGGTTTTTTCTTCATGAGAGTAAGTAAAACAACCTAAACGGTCAAAGCGAGTTGCCTCAACCCAATTGTACATTTCTTCAAAATCTTGCTCTGTTTCACCTGGGTAACCACAAATTAAAGTAGTACGCATAGCGATATTTGGAACTTTCGCTCTGATTTCATTTACTATATCTATGGTTTTTTGCTTAGTAATACCACGACGCATAGACTTCAACATGTTATCCGTAATGTGCTGCAAAGGCATATCTAGATACTTGCAAATGTTTTCACGTTCGTTCATTGCATCTAAAATTTCCATAGGGAAACCAGAAGGATAAGCATATTGTAGCCTAATCCATTCAATTCCTTTTACATCAGATAGACGGCGTAATAATTCATCTAAGTTACGTTTACCATAAATATCTAAACCATAATAAGTAAGATCTTGAGCAATTAGAATTAATTCTTTTGTGCCGTTAGCGGCTAAAATTTTCGCTTCATTAACCAACTCATTCATGTCTCTTGAAACGTGTTTACCACGCATTAGCGGGATAGCACAAAACGAACAAGGACGGTTACAACCTTCTGCAATTTTAAAATAAGCAAAGTGAGATGGAGTAGTTAATAAACGTTCTCCAATTAATTCATGTTTATAGTTTGCACCTAAACTGTGCAATATATTTTCTAAATCGTTAGTGCCAAAAAAAGCATCAACGTTAGTGATTTCAGATTCTAATTCTGGCTTGTAACGCTCAGATAAGCAGCCTGTAACAATTACTTTTCCAATTTTACCATCGTCTTTTAATTGGCTATACTGTAAAATGGTATCAATAGATTCTTGTTTGGCGTTATCTATAAATCCACATGTATTGATTACAACGATATCATCTTTGCCCATTTTATTGGACTCATGTTCAACCAATAAATTATTGCCACGTAACTGACCCATTAACACTTCAGAATCGTAAGTGTTTTTTGAGCAACCTAAAGTTATTACATTGATTTTAGGTTTAGCAACTGGCTTAACAAGTTTGTTTTTAGTAATCATATTAATTGAATAAAGAATTGACGAACTCTTTTTTATCGAACAACTGCAAGTCGCCCATTTTTTCGCCAACACCAATATATTTTACAGGAATTTTAAATTGATCGGAAATACCAATCACCACACCACCTTTTGCAGTGCCATCTAATTTTGTTATGGCAAGTGCATTTACATCAGTAGCTTCGGTAAATTGTTTACACTGCTCAAATGCATTTTGGCCAGTTGAACCATCTAAAACTAGCAAAATCTCATGTGGAGCATTTGGGATTACCTTTTGCATCACACTTTTAATTTTGCCCAGCTCATTCATCAAACCGATTTTGTTGTGTAAACGACCGGCAGTATCAATAATTACTACATCTTCTTTATTGGCAACTGCCGATTGAAGAGTGTCAAAAGCTACCGAAGCTGGGTCTGAGCCCATTGCTTGTGCAACAACCCTTACGCCAACACGTTCGCCCCAAAGTTTAATTTGCTCTACGGCTGCCGCTCTAAAAGTATCTGCTGCGCCAAGTACAACATTTAAACCTTCTGCCTTAAGTTTATGCGCAAGTTTGCCAATGGTGGTTGTTTTACCAACTCCATTAACCCCAACTACCATGATAACATAAGGTTTATGGTCGCCGTATTCGAAATTCCTGAAATCGTTACTGTTATTTTCGGCCAATAAAAGCTGAATCTCATCACGCAGTAAATGATTTAACTCAGATGTAGATAAGTATTTATCTTTAGCAACACGAGCTTGTATGCGATCTATGATTTTTAATGTAGTGGTCACACCAACATCAGAAGTCACTAATACTTCTTCCAGGTTATCTAATACATCATCATCAACTGTAGACTTACCTGCAACAGCTTTTGTGATTTTACTTAAAAAACCTTCTTTAGTTTTTTCTAAACCTTTATCTAAAGCTTCTTGAGCTTCAGGAGCAGTTTCTTTTTTCTTAAAAAAATCGAATAAACCCATAGAATGATAATAAAATAAAAAAGCCCTTCCGTTAAATACGGAACGGCTCTTATGCTATACGTTAATTAGCTATTATTTGCTGATACCAGCAATCGCATCTTTAACGTGATCGTTATGTACAATGATTTCTTTGAAAGAATAAGCACCAGTTTTTGGTGATTTATTCATTGTGATAACTTTTGAATATTCTTTACCTGTACCCGTTTTTAGGGTTGCAACTACTTTCTTAGCCATGTCTTTTTAAATTTAATGATTGAGTGAGTGGATGTTCGAATGAGTGAATGCAATATTCAATCCTTCAATCAATCTAACCTTCAATTATTTTATCTCTTTATGTACGGTTACTTTTTTCAATACCGGATTGAATTTTTTCAATTCCAAACGCTCAGTAGTGTTTTTACGGTTTTTTGTAGAAATGTATCTAGACATACCTGGCATACCGCTAGTTTTATGTTCTGTACATTCTAGAATAACTTGTACTCTGTTACCTTTTTTTGCCATTTTATTATTTTTTTATGCCGATAGAACCGACAAAATGTTATTTACAAATATCCTTTTTTCATGAAGCGGTTAAGAGCCTCAGAAATACCAATTTTATTGATGGTTTTAATAGCTGAAGTTGACACTTTTAGTGTAATCCAAGTATTATCCTCAGGAATATAAAATTTCTGAAGTTGAAGGTTAGGGTAAAATTTACGTTTCGTTTTAACGTTCGAGTGAGAAACATTAAATCCCGACATCGCCATTTTTCCGGTTAAATCACAAACTCTTGACATGACTTTATTATTATGTTGATTATTTCGCTACTTAATTTTTTTAAGAGTGTGCAAATATCAGAATTATTTTTGTAAACATCAAGAGGCGAGGTTAATTATTTTTTAATTCTATTGAAATATTCCATTCGCCAGCTTCTGTAAACTCTAAATCAATGCTTTCTTTTCCGCTATGAAGTTTTAGACGCAATGGAAATTCTGCATCTGTTAGCTTAAACAAGTTTCTTACATTTGTATCTTTACTCATTTTGATATCTGCATATTTTCCATTCAAAATATCAATTTTATCAAAAACTGGTACTGAACCATCTTCGGTATATTTTCTATTACTTTGCAATATGTTTCCTTGTATCCCATTAGAACTTGGTATTGGTGTAGGAAAGCCAAATTTGATATAAACAATGTTTTCTTTGCTTTTTTTGCTTTTGCTGAAACTAACAGATTCTATGTTTTCACTTTTGGAAAAAAGAATATAATTTGTTCCTTTTTTTAATGTGTCAGATTGATGAGAGTTAAAATCATTGACATGATTTGCATTTGACTTTAATGAAAAAGTGAGGAGCGATATCGCTAAAAAGAGGAGACTTCTCATATATTTTTTTATACATCAAATATAATGCTTAAAAATATCTCATTCTATTTTTTTATTGACAAAAGATATTTGATATGATTTGAAACCCTTAATCAATTATAATTTTTTAAATTAGCCAACTCCTAAATAATAAAATATATTCTAGCCAAAAATGCAAATAACATCCTTTGAACAATATCAAGAAGTATACCAACAGAGTGTAAATGAACCAGAACAATTTTGGGGCAGCATAGCTGAAAATTTTGTATGGAAAAAGAAATGGGACAAAGTTCTTTCTTGGAACTTTACTGAGCCAAATATTAAATGGTATGAAGGTGCCAAGTTAAATATAACAGAGAATTGTTTAGACAGGCATTTATTAACCGATGGCGATAAACCAGCCATAATTTGGGAACCAAATAATCCTGAGGATGATAGCGTAACACTTACCTACAAAATGTTGCATGAGCAGGTTTGTCGCTTTGCTAATGTTTTAAAAAGAAATGGAGCTCAAAAAGGCGATCGCATCTGTATATATATGCCAATGGTACCTGAATTAGCTATTGCTGTTTTAGCTTGTGCAAGAATTGGTGCAGTTCATTCTGTAGTATTTGGAGGTTTTTCAGCAAAATCTATTGCAGACAGAATTAATGATGCTCAATGTAAATTGGTAATTACTGCAGACGGCGCTTATCGTGGTAACAAACAGATTCCTTTAAAAGATGTAATCGATGATGCGTTAATTGGTTGTCCGACAGTTGAAAAATGTATTGTATTAACCCACGTGCGTACACCTGTTTCAATGTTAAAAGGAAGAGATGTATGGTGGGAAGACGAAGTAAAGCATGTAAATAATGTTTGTGAAGCTGAGGAGATGGATGCCGAAGATTTATTATTCATTCTATATACTTCTGGTTCTACCGGAAAACCAAAAGGTGTAGTACATACTTGTGGTGGTTATATGGTTTATGCTGGATATACTTTTTCTAACGTATTTAACTACCAACCTAATGAAGTATATTTTTGTACAGCTGATATTGGTTGGATAACTGGTCATTCGTACATTGTTTATGGACCGCTTTCTCAAGGAGCAACCTCTCTAATATTTGAAGGTATTCCTACATTTCCAACTCCATCTAGATTTTGGGATATTGTTGAAAAACATAAAGTAAATACATTATATACAGCTCCAACTGCTATTCGTTCGTTGATGGGTTTTGGAGACGAGCCCTTAGTTGGAAAAGATTTAAGTTCTATTCGTGTTTTAGGTTCTGTAGGTGAGCCTATAAATGAAGAGGCTTGGCACTGGTTTGATGAAAAAATTGGGCATCAAAAAGCGCCGATTGTTGATACATGGTGGCAAACAGAAACCGGAGGTATCATGATTTCTCCAATTGCAACGGTAACGCCAACTAAACCGAGTTTTGCTACTTTGCCATTACCAGGAATTCAACCGATTTTGGTTGATGAAAATGGAAAGGAGATTGAAGGAAATGGTGTAAATGGAAATCTATGCATCAAGTTTCCTTGGCCAGGTATGTTGCGTACCACTTATGGCGACCATGAGCGTTGTAAACAAACTTATTTTTCTACTTATGAGAACCTGTATTTTACGGGAGATGGGTGTTTGCGTGATGAAGATGGTTATTATAGAATTACTGGTCGTGTAGATGATGTATTAAATGTTTCTGGGCATAGAATTGGCACAGCCGAAGTAGAAAATGCAATTAATATGCATGCGGGGGTAATTGAAAGTGCAGTTGTTGGTTACCCACATGATGTAAAAGGACAGGGGATTTATGCTTTTGTAATTTATCCTGATATGCATGGCGATGTAGAGCTAACCAAAAAAGATATTTTACAAACGGTAACTCGTGTAATTGGAGCCATTGCAAAGCCAGATAAAGTTTTATTCGTATCAGGATTGCCAAAAACAAGGTCGGGAAAAATTATGCGTAGGATACTGCGTAAAATTGCAGAAGGTGAGACCACAAATTTGGGAGATATCAGTACATTATTAGACCCAACCGTTGTTCAGCAAATTATTGATAGTACTAAAAATCACTAATAAAAAATATAAAACAATACCTTTTGATAGCTGTTATTTTTATAATCAATCATTGTAAAAACAAAAAACAGCTATCATGGATAAGTTAGAATTAAAAGGAAAGTGGAATGAAATCAAAGGAAAAGTTAAACAAGCTTATGCAGAATTAACTGACGATGATTTAAAGCATGAAGAAGGGCAGGACGATGAATTGTTGGGGAAACTTCAGCAGAAAACTGGAAAAGGGAGAGATGAATTAGTGAAATGGATTAATTCACTTTAAAAAAGAATAATAAATTGGAGCGACTGCTAATTAGTAGTCGCTTTTTTATTGAATATAATTATGAAAACCGATATCGCTCATCGCTTTGCGCAAAACCCATTGCTTTCTCCTATAGATTTAAAACCAAGTAGAGAAGGTCTGGAAATTGCTTGTCTGCTTAATCCAGGTGTTTTTACTTTTCAAAATAAAATATGGCTTTTAATTAGAGTTGCGGAAAGGCCTATACAAAAACCTGGTATTATCTCTTTTCCGATATTAATGAAAGGCGGAATAGAGATCATGGAGATTGAAATAGATGACCCTTATTTAATTGCAAAAGACCCTCGGATTATTACTTATAAAGGCGTTGATTATCTAACAACACTTTCTCATTTGAGATTAGTTTGTAGTGATGATGGTATTAATTTTTATGAGCCAGAAGGATATCCTTTGTTGCAAGGAGAAGGAGAAGATGAAGCTTTTGGTGTGGAGGATTGTAGAGTTTCATTAATAAATGACATTTACTATTTGACATTTACTTCTGTTTCTGCCCACGGTGTTGGTGTTGGTTTGCGAACAACAAAAGATTGGAAAAATTTTGACAAGTATGGGATGATTTTTCCTCCTCATAATAAAGATTGCGCCATTTTTGAAGAGAAAATTAATGGCAAATTTTATGCTTTTCATAGACCGAGTAGTGTAGATTTAGGTGGCAATTATATATGGATAGCTCAATCGCCAGACGGCATACATTGGGGTAGCCACAAATGTATTATTAAAACACGCCAACAAAAGTGGGATAGTAAAAGAGTTGGAGCAGGTGCAGCGCCAATTAGAACACAAAAAGGTTGGTTAGCAATTTACCACGGCGCAAATGCCGAACATCAATATTGTTTAGGTGCATTTTTGTTAGATTTAAACAACCCTACGCAAGTTATAGCCCAAACCGACGACCCTATCATGCAGCCCCTACAACTATATGAATTGGAAGGTTTCTTTGGGCAGGTTGTTTTTACAAATGGCCATATTGTTAGGAGCGATGAGTTGACAATCTATTATGGCGCTGCCGATGAATACGTGTGTGGTGCTACATTTTCTATCAATGAAATTCTATCAGCATTAATCTATAAATCATCACTGTAAGTTCGCTTTTACTTCAAAAAAGTTTTCGCCATAAATTACATCTTTGTTAGTAATTCCCTGTATAACAATCCTAAATTTTCCGGTAATATCGCTGGTGTAAAAACTAATTTCCGCTTCTTTTTCTCCATTAACTACAAGACCATAATTCCAGTAAATGGTAGAGAAAAATGCAGGCTCTATTGGGTCTTTATAGTCACTTATATAAAATTCTTTTTCAGTGTGGATGCCGTTAATAGTATAAAAACCATTCAAATTTTTATCATTACAATCTCTATATGTTCTAAGACCTTTAACTGTTAAATATTGTTTGCCTACAATTGGTGCAGTGTTTCTTCCATCACCACTATGATTTCTACAATTTAAAATTTTGTTGAAACAAACGTAATCACCACATTTATTTGCATTCCAGGCATTTGGTTTGTCATTCTGCCTTGTAATTATTACTTCTTTAAGTCGAATAGGCTTTTCTTTAGCATTAAGTACCATTTCGCTATTGTTTATTAAAGTTGAGGGCAAAATGGCTTCAATGTTTGGTAAAATCTTAACCAGTTTTTTACTCAATGTTGTATATGGATTATTTATTTTAATCGTATGTAATAACATCTCTTCAGCAGTTAAAAACGCATACATCTTTTCACCTTCTTCTACAATTACATCAGCATTGTTGAGCTTAAATAAGCCTTCTTCATTTGTAACTACTGAAGTTGTTATCCCGCTACCATAGAGCCCAACAGTAAGTGGTTTTGTGAGTTTTTTCCTGTCGTTTCTTGCGATAAATCCACTAATTTTTAAGCTATCCATAGTAAGAGTAGTATCAGTTAACTTTACCGATAATAAGTCTTGCCAAGTATATCTCCTCCAGCCTTTTATTAATAATATTTGCTCTAAGTAAATCTTGTCTTTATAGAGAGAACCAGTTCCGTTTACAGGCAAATCTAGCAACTCATTCTTTAGGTAAACATAACTTTCAATGTCATTGGTTTTTTTTAACTCCAACCTATTTGCCTGTACGCAAGCTATAGAAACCACGGCATTTTCATTAATAGTGTTAAGCTTTAATTTTATGGACACCTTTTCTCTTTGGCTGTAAATTTTTTTATCAGATTCTATTTCAAGTTTTTCTTTGGTGTTATGATGAGCAAAAAACATCCTTTCGGCTAAAGGTCTATACAAACTATCTAAAATGGTTAAAGTGGTTAAGCCTTTTGGTATATCTGTAAGGGGAATTTTTAAGAGCTTAAGTCTTCCATCCATATCAAATGGGATGTTTAAAAATTCTTCTTTAAAATTATGCACAAGTATATTTAATTTGCTAATTCCAATGCTTCTAACGTAAACATTCAAGGTATCGTTAACCACAGCGTTTTGGATATTAATTGTCAAACCTTTGTCTATCGCCTTTTTCAATGCATAAGTGCTGTCCATAAGGTTTGAATGTACTAATTTAACCGAATAATTTACACCAGCTTCTGGTACCAGCATAAACTTGCCCATACCATATGTAGAGGTTTCTATGGTATCTATAACTTGGCTATTTTTATATAAGTAAGCATTTAGAGCGAGGGGCATTTTTTGTTGATCTTTTACCTCCCAGCCAATTATGCATGGCAAACCACTTATTAAATTTCCGCCCTCGGGATAAAATTTCACATCAGCTTTGCTTTTCAACTGAGGTATGGCCAAGCTTAAGAAACTGCTATCCTTCTCATATTTAAGTTTCACATAAACATTTGGATCGATCAGATCCCCCACCAAAGGTAAAGTCATTAAAAATTGGCCCGATGCATCTGTTTTGGCTTTTTTTGTTACGTTGCCATAGCGATAAATAATATTGGTGGGCTTGGGTAAAAAACGATTGTCTTTAGAGGTAACCGAAATCAGAACTTTATGACTTTTACTTTCGTACGGTTTCTCGGCAGCAATTTTCATACTTGCTTTAAAGGCAGGATCTATATTTGTTTTTATGGTAATGGATTGATGAAATACGGCTTCAGGCAAGCCATTGATCAGTTTATCGGTATAAACTAGAAAATGGTAACTACCAGTTAAAATAGAATCTGGTATATTGATGTTTCCAAAAGAGAAACCATTTTCCATTAAAAACTTATCTTCTAGCACGATGGTACTGTCTATGTTTCTTATCAGTGCAACTGCCATAACACTATGATAAGAAATGGGAACTTTTGCTTCTTTGATTAGGTAACCTGTAAAATAGACCGTTTCGTTATTCGAGTATACGTTTTTATCGAAGTGTACAAATAGGTTGCTTGTTGGTTTTGCCTTAGCTAGCCAGTCCATTTTATTGGCGAAATTTTCTTGTGAAATACCTGTTGTAACCTTAATCCCAAAAAGAAAAAAAAGAAGTAAGAAACGCATCATTAAAGGTATTTATTTTTAGCTTAAATTTCTTATTTACTGGGTTTTACCTCGAAAAAATTTTCGCTATACACAACACCTTTATTTGTAACACCTTGAACTATAATTTTAAATTTACCGGTGATATCGCTAGTATAAAAGTTAAGCTCTGTCTCTTTTTTATTGGTTAACATCATTCCATAATTCCAATAGATGGTAGAGAAAAAAGCTGGCTCCTGAGGATCTTTGTAATCATTATGATAGAATTCTTTTGGCTGATGAATCCCGTTAAATTTCAAGAAATTTTCATCTACGCCTAAACCAGCTCTACATTCCTGATAAATCATTGAAATGCCATTTGTCATATATGATCTACCAGCTACTGGTTGTGTATTATCTGCATCACCTGGATGATTTCTACAGTTTAAAATATTATACCGACATACATAATCTCCACAGGCATTACTGCCTGATGCGCCTCTGTAACTTATGCCATTATCTTTTCTGCTTTTTATGACTACTTCTTTTAATCTAATCGCTTTTTCATTACCTTTTAATACTAGCTCGGCATTGTTAACAATAGTAGATGGAAGAACGGGGTTTTCAAAAACCAGCGACTTACTTAGTTTTTCATCCACTGCTAAAAATTGGTCATAGATTTGAATTTTGTAGTCGAACTTATTTTTGTCATTGATAAAAAGAACACTTTTTTTGCCTTGTTCTAAAATAAGTTCATCAACATTGAAATTAAAACTGCCTTTTTCAGAAGTATTTATTAAACGTATTTTATTGTCGCCAAATGCACCAATGGTAACTGGTTTTACTAGGTCTTTTTTAGATTTTGTTATGGAACCCAGCATTTGTAAACTATCTTTCTTAGCGATAATATCACTTGCTGTTGTGGTTTGTAGATCCTGCCAAGTATATTTCCTCCAACCTTTTACCAATAAAACTTGCTCTAAATAGTTTTTATCCTTAAAAGGTGTACCTTTTAAAACAACTGGTAGAGCATTTAATTCGCTTGTTAAATAAGTATAACTTTCTATGTCGTTAATCTTTTTTATTTCTAATCTATTATCCTGAATGCAAGCAATAGAAACTAAACTAATTGTGTCTAAATTTAATTTAAGATTTAAGGTTACTTTTTCTCGTTGATTGTAGATTTGCTTGTCTGTACTTGTGGTTATTTTTTCCTCATTATCGTAGTGAGCAAAAAATATGCGTTCGGCAAGCGGCCTGTTTAGGCTATCTAAAACAGTTAGTGTTACCAATCCTTTTGGCACCTCATCAAGGGGTATTTTTATCATCCTTCTATTTGTTTCCATATCAAAAGGGATGCTTGAAAACATTTGTCGAAAGTTATGTAGAAGGAAATTCAGATTTTTTGTTCCAGTGGTTTTAATAGATAATGATAAGGTGTCTCTAACAATTGCACTTTTTAAATTGAGTACAAACCCTTTTTCTATCGCCTTAGGTAAATAATAAATGCTATCTGCAAGACCAGAATGAATTAGCTTGATGCTATATGTAGATTCCCTTTTTGGTAGTAATAGGAATTTACCAATGCCATAACTACTGGTTTCCACGGTATCTATTACCTCGTTATTTTCATATAAAAAAGCTTTAACCGCTACAGGCATTTTTTGCTGGTCCTTAACTTCCCAACCTATATTTGATGATAAGCCTAACACTAAACTGCCACCTTCTGGATAAAATCCTATCGAAGCTTTATTCTTTTTTAATGGTAGCGCCAAATTTAGGTAGCTACTATCTTTATCATTTTTTAGTTTAACGTATAAATTAGGGTCAGTTAAATTAGATTGTTCGGGTAAACTGATCAGTAATTGACCAGATGGGTCTGTTTTTGTCTTTTTTGAGAGATTACCATATCGATAATTAATTTGAGTTGGCTTTGGTAAAAACCGATTGTCTTTAGTAGTTACAGCTAGTAAAACTTGATGATTCTTGCTATTTTCTTTTGTTGCATCTAATACCTTTAATGAAGCTTTGAAGGCTGGATCTATATTAGTTTTAATGGTAATTGATTGGTAGAAAATAGCACTAGGTAAGCCATTTATGAGTTGGTCGGTGTAGGCAATAAAATGATAATTGCCTGTAAGAATAGAGTCGGGTAAAGTAATGCTGCCAAAAGATAAACCCTTGCCCATTACAAACTTATCTTGAATGATGATAGCGCTATCTAAATCTCTAACTAAACAAACCGACATTATCTGGTGATTGCTAACTTTCGTCGCACCTTCTTTTATGAGATACCCTGTGAAGTAAGCTATTTCGTTATTGGTATAAACGTTTTTATCGAAATGAACAAAAAAATTGCTGGTTGATTTTGCCTTCGCTAACCAGCTCATCTTTTCGGCAATGGTATCTTGCGCTAAAGCAGGCCGTAGGGCAAAGCAAAGAAGAGATAGAATGAGGATGAAGCGCATTTCATAAAGTTAATTGTTGAAGTTGAATTATCAAATCAGAACTTTAGTTTTACTAAATGAGTATTGCGCTATGTATATGGTCGTTGAATGCACAAGCTTTAGTAAAATAAACCCAATGGTAGCGAACACGTAGGGGTTGGCCCCTCCGGCAAACCTCGAAGTAAAGCGAACAGTGGGACTGATTTATCCCATTAATCACAGGTTTTGCTTTACAAAAAAAGCGGCTCCATTTCTGAAACCGCTTAAATTGTATTAAAGTCCTCCCTTTTGGTTAGGATTTAGGTGGGGTTAGTATCCGAATAATTGCTCTAAAGTTAACGTTGTTACTGCACCAAATTTCTGCATATCTTCCATTTTTACTTTTTTATCTGAAGCTACAACTAGATAAGTATAAGGTTTGTTAGCTACTTTTTGAGTATGGAAATCTTTGATGTTTGCAAAGGTAATTGGTTTTAATTCTTTGTATAAATCCATTCTAGAATCGTAATCGTAACCTAATTTTTTATCTGCAAAATACTGGAAGAAAACACCGTCTTTAGTTATTCTGGTGGTTTCAATGTTGTTAATTACATTAGATTTTGCGTTATCAAATGATTTATCACTTTGTGGTAAAACATTCAATAGTTCGTTCATTCCATTAACTGCATCAGTCATTTTATCGGCTTGGCTACCAACATAAGCAATCATGCTGTATTGTTTGTCTGATTTGTCAGGAGAAACATATTGCGCAAAAGTAGAGTAAGCCAAAGCTTTAGATTCTCTAATGGTTTGGAATACAATTGAACCCATACCACCGCCAAAATAACTGTTAAATACTTCGATATTAGCAGCATCTGTTTTGTTGTATAAACCAGTGTTACGCAACCATCTAATTTCAGACTGAACCATTTCGTAATTTGCAAAATACACTTGGTTAGCAGTTTGAGTAGTGTAAGTATAAACTTTAGCTGGTGCTGCTGGAGTAAACTCTTTTGGCATTAAATGAACCTTTTTAAGGTCTGCACTAAAGCTAGCTAAATCTTTAGGTCCGTAATAAGTAACCACATGCTCGTAATTAGTTAAGTTGTGGATTAGAGATATTAAATCCGCAGACTTGATGTTTTTAACCTCATCATTGGTTAATACATTGTTAAAAGGGTTAACGCTTCCGTACTGCGCATATGAAGTTAAGCCATTCATAATTTGGCCTTTGTTTAACTTATTATTCTCACGGCTTTTTAAGATGGTTCCTTTTAAGTTTTCTAAGGCTTTTTCATCAGCTTTTGCGTTAGCTAAAATATGCTCAACTAAGTTAACAGCTTTATCAAAGTTTTCTTGTAAACCGCTAATGCTGATTGTAGTAACTTCAGTGCCAACATTTACGCTATAACTACAAGCAATGTCATAAAATGCTTTACTTAATTCTTCTGCACTGTATTTATCTGTCCCTAAAAATGTTAAGTAGGTTGATGCATAAGGCAATAATTTGTAGTTGTTTGCGCCAATATTTACCCTGTAACTCATTCTAAAAATAGAGTTCTCGCTATTTTTGGTTGTTAATACTTCAGCTAAGCCAACTTTACCAAAAACGATGTCTTTTTTGTAGTCTAAAAATTTAGGTGCGATAGGTTTTACTGGAGCATCGATAATGCTTTTTACAAATGGAGAAGTTAAATTTCCGTTAGCATTGATTGGTGTAATAGCAGGCTTTTCTACTTTAATGGTGTTTTTATCTACGCCTTTATGTTTAAAACCAATAACATAATTGTCTTTAAAAAATGTATTTGCAAAGGCCACTAATTGCGCTTTCGTAATTTTTGAAGAAGCATCAACTTCGCTTAAGTCTTTATCCCATTTTGTTCCTCTATTTAATACGAAACTGGTAGAAAGATTTTCTGCTCTGTTGTTATTGCTATCAAAAGCTTGTAAGAAACTTAGTTTTCTATTCGCAACAATTGCTTTTAAAAGCCCTTCATCAAACTGACCTTTTTTCAATAAATCAATTTGTTCTAACAATAATTTCGATGCTTCTTCTAAGGTTTGTCCAGCTCTTGGTTGTGTACTTAAACTAAATACACCATAATCTTTCATTTGCTGATAATTGGCTCCAGCTCTTAAAGTTTTTTGTTGTTTGTTAAGGTTAATGTCGATTAAACCCGCTTTTCCGTTTAATAAAATCTTTTCGATGATATTCAACATGGCACTTTGCGAAGTATTTTCTGGATAGCCACGGTAGTAAATTTCTACCATTTCTGCAGCTGGTCCATAAACATCAACTTGTTGTATTTTAGTTAATGGTTTTTCTGGAGCAGGGTTATAAAGTGCAACTGGTTTTGCAACCATGTAACTAAAAGCTTTTTCAATCTTTTTAATCATCTCATCTGGATTAAAATCGCCAGTGAAAATTGCCGCCATGTTATTTGGAACGTAGTATTTGTTGTAATAATTTCTTATTTCAACCAATGATGGGTTTTTTAAATGTTCAATTGTTCCAATAGTGGTTTGCTGACCATAATTGTGTGTAGGGAACAATAATTCCATCATTGCCTCATCCAATTTATTTGGGTCGCTATCTAAACCACGATTTTTCTCTTCGTAAACGGCTTCTAACTCTGTATGGAATATACGGAAAATAGGTTTGCGGAAACGCTCACCTTGTAATGCCAAAAATTTATCAACTGAGTTAGATGGAAAATCTTCGTTATAAACAGTTTCTTCATACCAAGTGTGGGCATTTGATGAATTACCACCAATTCCAGCAATCATTTTATCATACTCATTAGCAATTGAGAAATTTGATGCTTCCCCAGATGTTTTATCTATTTCTTTGTAGATTTCTTTACGCTGTGCTGGGTCTGTAGTTTTGTTGTACTTTTCGTAAAGTGCATCAATTTTATCTAAAAGCGGTTTCTCTTTCGCCCAATTAGCGGTTCCGAATTTATCAGTTCCCTTAAATAAAAGGTGCTCTAAATAGTGAGCTAAACCTGTTGCGTTTTTTGGGTCGGTGTTGCTACCTGCTCTTACACTCATGCGGAACTGGATGTTTGGCTCTTTTGTATTAGGCGAAAGAATAACCGTTAATCCGTTTTTTAAAGTGTAAAAACGCGTTTTTGATGGGTCGTTAGTTACATATTTATAAGTGTAACCACCAGCAGTTGCGGTTTTCCACTGAAAAGCAGATTGCGCCATTAAATTTGTACCTGCCATTAATAAGCAGACAAATAATAAAAGTTTTAATTTCATTCTATAAGTTTTAGATTGACGAGGCTATCTAGCGATAAATATGCTTGAGATAGTTTCTTTAATAATAAGTTATCTCAAATATAAGTGGATACAAAGCAGTTTCCTAAAAAATGAGCGAAAATTATAATATCTATCTCGTATTTTTACGCTTATGAACAAGGATGCCAAAAAACCAACAATTTTAGTTGTTAATGATGATGGAATAACTGCACTAGGAATTAAGAATTTAATTGAAGTGATGCAGGAAATTGGAAGGGTAGTGGTTGTTGCTCCAGATGGGCCGCAATCTGGAATGGGACACGCCATCACCATTGGTAAACCTTTGCGTTTTGATAAAGTTGATTTATACCCAGGTGTAGAGATGTACAAATGCTCTGGTACGCCAGTAGATTGCGTTAAACTAGCCGTTAACAAAGTTTTTAAAGGCAAAAAACCAGATTTATGTGTGTCTGGAATTAATCACGGTTTAAACAATTCCATCAATGTTATTTATTCTGGAACCATGTCTGCTGCGGTAGAAGGCGCCATAGAGAAAATCCCGTCAATAGGTTTTTCTTTGGATGATTTTGCGCAAGATGCGGACTTTAGCCATTGCAAAGAGTTCATAAAAATCATCGCCTTGCAAGTTCTTGCTAATGGTTTGCCAGAGGCGACATTATTGAACGTAAACTTCCCAAAAGGTGCTGATTTAAAAGGAATAAAAATTTGTCGACAAGCGAATGCTAAATGGGCAGAAGAATTTGATGAAAGAATTGACCCTTATAAACGTCCCTATTATTGGCTAACTGGAGTTTTTGAGAACTATGATAAGGGTGAAGATACCGATGTTTGGGCTTTAGATCATGGGTATGTTTCTGTCGTTCCAGTTCAGTTTGATTTAACTGCTCACCACGCCATTCCGATTTTAAATGGATGGGATTTTGGTAAGGAGGAAAGTTCAAAAACTACAATCCATAAAACTGCTGGTCCTGATGGTAACGGTTTAGGCTAAGATGATAGAGAGAGTTAAAGCAATAAAAAACACAGTGTGGAGCGGTGTAGGCATAGGATTTATTGTCCCACTGATTCCTGGTGCTTTGGTTTGGCTTTTAATGCATCAATTTGTTGCGTTAAAAAAAGCAGATTTATTGTTAATTGGCTGCATTGCCTTAAACGCATTATTAATGAATTACTTTTTTAAGCAGAATAAAGATAACATTGCTAGAGGCATCATCAGCGTTACGTTTTTATGGGCATTTGCCTTTTTCTTTTACAAAGTCCTTTAGATTATGGAAAATGTAAGATGTAAAATGGCAGATGGTTGGATGCACAACGTTTCATATTTGTCCATTTTCAATTTTACCTTTTCCCTTTTACATTTATAAATATGAAGTACTATTTAGTTGCAGGAGAAGCATCAGGAGATTTGCACGGTGCCAATTTAATGAAAGCATTAAAAGCTGAAGACGTGAATGCAAATTTCAGGTATTTTGGTGGCGATAAAATGCAAGCAGAAGGTGGCGAGTTGGTAAAACATTATGCCGAGATGGCTTTTATGGGCTTTACAGAAGTGATTTTAAATCTAAGAACCATCTTTAAAAATCTAAAAGCTTGCAAAGCCGATATTTTAGCTCATCAACCAGATGTTTTAATTCTAATCGATTTCCCTGGATTTAACCTAAAAATTGCTGAATTCACCAAACAAAACAATATTAAAGTTTGCTATTATATCTCTCCAAAAATTTGGGCTTGGAACCAGAAACGCGTGTTAAAAATTAAGAGAGATATTGACCAGATGTTTTGCATCTTGCCATTTGAAGTAGATTTCTACAAAAAATGGGGAATGGACGTTCACTATGTAGGTAATCCATTATTAGATGAAAAAGCCCAATTTACTCCAGATTCGAGATTTAGGGAAGACCAAGGTTTAACTGATCAAAAAATTATTGCTTTATTGCCAGGGAGTAGAAAACAAGAAATTGAAAGACTACTGCCAGATATGTTGAGCGTAACTGAAAATTTCCCAGATTATCAATTTGTTATTGCTGCGGCACCAACTTTTAAAGAAGATTACTACAACCAGTTTATAGGGAATAAAAAAGTGAAATTGGTGTTTTCACAAACCTATAATTTGCTGCATCATGCTCACGCTGCATTAGTTGCATCTGGAACGGCTACGCTTGAAACAGCCCTTTTTAAAATTCCTCAAGTTGTATTATACCGTGGTGGTGCAATTTCTGTTAGCATTGCCAGATTAGTTGTTAAGATTAGGTTTATCTCATTGGTAAACTTAATTATGGATAGAAAAGTAGTTGATGAATTGATACAGGAAGACTGTAATACAAACAAAATTATTTCAATATTAAGCCCGATTTTGGAAGGAAATGTTAGAACTAAAATGCTGGCGGATTATAATGAATTAGGCGATAAAATGGGGACAGCAGGAGCATCTGAGAGAACAGCAAAACTTATAGTTAATTTTTTAACTTTACCATTAACGAATTAACCAAAATATGAAAGCGCTTTCCATAAAAGACATTGCATTAAAAGCAAACGTATCTATAACAACAGTTTCTTTTATCATTAACGGCAAGGCTAAGGAGAAATCTATTAGCGAAGCTGTTATTAAGAAAGTACAGCAAATAATAATAGATAGTGGCTATAAGCCAAATCAGATTGCTCGTAGTTTGCGTACGGGCAATTCTAATATTATTGGGTTAATTATAGAAGATATTTCCAATTCTTTTTTCTCTCGAATAGCTAGATTAATTGAAGATAAAGCTTATAAAAAAGGTTATAAGATTATTTATTCTAGTACCGAAAACAGTGTTGAGAAAGCACAAGAGCTAATTAATCTTTTCAAATCTCGAAAGGTTGATGCTTATATCATCTCTCCAATGAAAGGAATTGAGGAAGATATTCAAATCCTTTTAAACGAAAATAAGCCAGTAATTTTTTTCGATAGAAATTTGCCAGAGCTTAATACAAATTATGTAGGCGCTAATCACTTTGTGGCATCATACCAAGCCATAGAAAGTTTTATTAAACAAGGTAAGAAGAAGATTGCCTTAGTTACAACAAACATAGATGTTCAACAGATTATTGAACGTTTTGAAGGTTATAAAAAGGCATTAATAGATTACGCTTTGCCTTTTGATGAAGAGTTGGTATTAAGAATTCCTTTTAACCAACCTGAGGTAGATACGATTGCATCAATCAAGCAGTTGCTAAAAAATAAAGAAATAGACGCCATACTTTTTGCTACAAATTATTTGGCCTTAAGTGGACTAAGGGTTTTAAAGCAGACTGGTAAAAAGCTAGATGAGGATTTTGCCGTAATAGGTTATGATGACCATGAAGCTTTTGAATTACATACACCAAGTATTTCAACCATTCAACAACCGTTGGAAGAAATTGCAGAAACGATTATCAAGTTAATTTTGAACCAACTTTCGTCAAAAACAAAACTTCCGGACCAACAAATTATTATTCCTGCAAAATTAATTTTGCGTAATTAACGTTAGCATAATAATATTTGCAAATGCCAGTGGATAATCGAATACTACTCACTTTAATTACATTCCTATTTTTTTCTTCCTGCATTAGCGAAGAGAAGAAAGTAGCTAAAAAAGACTCGGCTTCTTGCGAAAGCAATTTGCCCAATCGCTTTGGTGTTGGTTTAGATACTACTAAAATTGCAAAAGGAAAAGTTAACCATGATAATATGGTATTTATCCCAGCAGGAGAATTTTTAATGGGGGCAAATGATAAAGAAGGCAGAGAAGATGAATATCCACAACACCCAGTTAAGTTAAATTCGTTTTGGATGGATGTAACTGAAGTTACAAACGCCAGTTTTGCCAAATTTGTAAAAGCAACAGGCTATGTTACAACTGCAGAACGTAAACCAGATTGGGAAGAAATGAAAAAACAATTGCCAGCTGGTACGCCTAAACCGCCAGATAGCGTGTTTGTTGCTGCATCCTTGGTTTTTTCTGCGCCAAAACAAATAACGAATTTAAATGATGCTTCGCAATGGTGGGTTTGGAAGAAAGGAGCAGATTGGAAACATCCTCACGGACCAAATAGCAATATTATTGGAAAAGATAGCTACCCAGTTGTCCATATCTCATGGGATGATGCAATCGCTTATTGCCAATGGGCCGGAAAGAGACTGCCAACCGAAGCAGAGTGGGAATATGCAAGTAGGGGTGGTTTAAAAAATTCGTTATACCCATGGGGGAATGAAGATATTGAAAAAGGTAAAATTAAGGCTAATACTTGGCAAGGGAATTTTCCTATAAAAAATACAAATTGGGATAAATTTAATGGACTTGCGCCAATTAAAAAATTTGCACCAAATGGTTATGGTTTACATGATATGGCAGGTAATGTTTGGGAGTGGTGTAGCGATTGGTACAGACCAGATTATTATACAACTGAAAAACAAACAAACCCACAAGGACCAGCAGATAGCTACGACCCAATGGAGCCAACAATTCCAAAAAGAGTGGTTAGAGGTGGCTCTTTTATGTGCAATGCTTCCTATTGCAAGGGATATCGTGTTACCTCGCGTATGAAAACCTCTACAGATACCAGTTTAGAACATACTGGTTTTAGATGCGTGAGTTCAGATTAATTTTTAGGAAGAAAAATGCCTGTCACACTATTGTAAAAGCACAATCTTTTAATTGTAACACCAAAATTACACAAACGTTTGATAACGACATAAAATATTTTAATTAATATTGAGTTACTAAAACGTTTTAGTTTTTTGGAGCTGTTTTATAATTGTTATAAGCAATAGCAATTATTAATCCCTATCAATTTAAATTTTATCAGTGCATAATGAAAACAAATTCACTGGTCATTTTTACTAAATCGTTTTAGTTTTAATAAAGAATAACCAAAATACTTGTATGAAAATGCCGCTAATAATATGGGTATAGGATATCAATATTCAATGGTGTTTGAAGAATTTTTTGAGTAAGAACTAACCTTTATATCAATAAAAAATATAATAACTCAAATAAAAAAAACGTAAACCAAAAACTAAAACGACTATGACTAAAAAATTTACTAGGCTCATTAAGTTAAAGCTAATGATAGGAAAGAGCGCAATTAGAATTAGTGCCCTGCTAAAAGCTATGGGTTTCGCAATAGGCGTATCCGACAATGTTAAGCAACAAAGTTTAAACAACCTAATCTATATAAACTATTAAAATTATGACTTTTTTAAAAATTGCTAAAGGAGCTGTTGGGCTGTGTGCCTCAATAGTTTTACTTACTGGATGTCTCAAGGAAGATTATCCAAGCACAGAATTATTTACCTGGAAAGCCAAGGTAGATGTGACAGACAAAGCCGCACTAACGGTCAACTTTGAATATTCAGGTGGTGCTTCTGGTGCAGAAGGCTCTACTAAGTTAATAGATAATAATTATACTACTAAATATCTAATTAATCCTTATCAAAGCACTATGTACATGCAGTTGGCTTTTCCTCAAGCTCAGCAAGTTGCCTCATATACATTAACATCTGGGGATGATGCTCCGGGAAGGGATCCAAAAAATTGGAAATTAAGCGGTTCTACCGATGGAACTACCTGGGTCGATTTAGACACTAAAACAGGTGAGGTTTTCTCAGGAAGAAGATTGACAAGGACATTTAGTTTCAAAAACTTAGTGGCATATAAGTTCTATCGCCTCAGCATTACCGCTAATGCTGGTGATTCATTATTTCAATTAACAGAATGGAGATTGATAGAAGTGCCTGCAGAATTACAATAATATAAATGTTTTTCATTGATGGCAATATGTGATTGACATTTAATCAATCTTAAAAACAAACCAAAACCTAATTATTTAACAAAAACTAATTATGACAAAAAAAGATACATATTTAACCAAGCCTATGCTCAGGTTTAAAAATTGTGGACTTATTGCTATGGCTTTAACGCTTGTGGCATGTGCCGGTTTTTATTCTTCAGCTATGGCTAGTTCTATTAACTTGAACAAGGTTAATTCAATTAAAAAATCACAAGTAGATATTGTGATCCGAGGCATTGTTAAAGACTCTACAGGTGCTCCTCTGCCTGGTGCGGGTATTAAAGTTAAAGGCCTTTCTGTAAGTGCAGCTACAGATGTAAATGGTGCTTTTACTATCACTGTTCCTAACCAGAATTCGATACTAATAGTAACTTATGTTGGGTATGATACACAAGAGGTACAGGTTGGTAGTAAAACAGCTTTAGAAATTGTATTGAAAGAAACAGTTGGGTCTAAATTACAGGAAGTAGCGATAGTTGGATTTGGTACTCAGAAAAAGGAAAGTTTAGTGGGTGCGCAATCGTCGATAAACGCTGCCGAACTTAAACAGCCAGTTTCGAGCATGAGCCAGTTATTGGCTGGTCGTATACCTGGAGTAGTAAATGTTACCAGAAATGGCGAACCAGGTGCTACAGGTTCTGATATCTTTATCCGTGGTATATCTTCTTTAACTGGTGGAGATAGAGGTCCGTTGGTTATTATCGATGGTGTACCTAATCGTAACTTAAATGAGATTAGCGTTTATGATGTAGAAAACTTTACTGTTCTTAAAGATGCTGCTGCTACTGCAGTTTACGGTATCCGTGGTGCAAATGGTGTAATTTTAATTAACACCAAGCAGGGTAAAATAGGAACGCCAAAAATCAATGTTGACTATTATGAAGGTGTTACTAGATTTACTAAAAGGCCAACGCTAATTGATGGAGTTGATTACATGAACTTGGCCAATGAAGCGAAATATAACGACTATATCAGAGGTGGGGCAGCAGGTGCTTTTAATCCAGCGTATCCAATAGATGCGGTTCAAAAAACTGCTGCAGGTACAGATCCTGTCTTGTATCCAAACATAAATTGGTTTGATGCAATTTACAATGAGATCGGTAGAAATAGATCAGCAACCGCTAATCTATCAGGTGGTGTTAGTAATGCAAAATACTATGTTTCATTGGGTTATTATGGCGAAGATGGCTTGTTTAAAACAGACGAAGCAGTAAACTCTGCTGTCAAACAAAACTTTAGCCGTTACAATGTGAGTGCGAATTTAAATTGGGACATCACAGGAACCACTAAGATGGATTTGGGCATTAAGGGTATATTAGGCCAAACCAATTATCCAAGTCAATATAATGCGCAAGATATTTTTTCTCAAGCATTTCAAATCAATCCAACTTCTTTCCCGATTTTATATCCAAATGGTAGTCTGCCAGGCATTAGTCCACAGGCAGATCAAAGAAATCCTTATGGAGATATCACTAGAAATGGGTACAGAATTGGTTATAGTAATACCCTATATTCTAACCTTCGATTAACGCAAGATTTAAAAGCAGTAACTCCTGGCTTATCTATTACTTCAATGTTCTCTTTTGATGTTAACAACTCAAATTCAATATCTAGAACAAAAAGAGAGAGCTTATTCAGGATTAATCCTACTGATCCATACATCACGGCTGGAAATCCAGCATCTGGCTATAAATATGCTTTAGTTTTACAAGGTCAAGACTTTTTAAATTATAGTATCGGCAATGGTGGCGACAAAAAAATGTATTTAGAAGCTGCCGTTAACTATAACCGTGTTTTTGGGAAACATGCAGTTAGTGGATTGTTACTTTATAATCAGAATGACAACACCACGCCATTTGCTGGTAATTTAACACTTTCTATTCCTTACAGGTTGCAAGGTGTTGCAAGTAGAGCAACCTATGCCTACGACAATAAATACTTTTTCGAATTTAACGTAGGTTATAATGGTTCAGAGAACTTTGCACCAGATAAACGTTATGGTTTTTTTCCAGCTATAGGTATTGGGTGGTTATTATCGAATGAGAAATTCTTCGAGAAATTTAAAAATACTTTCCAAATGGTTAAATTCCGTTATTCTGATGGTATTGTTGGTAGTGGAGGCAGCGGAGGTGGATATGCAGGTGCAGAAGGAGATCGTTTTTATTACCTTACTAAAGTTGGTGATGCAAGTGGTTATACCTTTGGACAGAACGGAAATATCTCGCCTGCCGGATTGGGAGTTACTGCTTACGGAGTAGATGTAACATGGGCTGAAACTCGTAAACAGGATTTAGGCTTTGAGTTAAAAGCTTTGAACAGCAACCTTTCTTTAATTGTAGATTTATTTAAAGAGAGAAGAAAAAATCAATTCATTAGTAGAGGTGTAGTGCCAAATTATATTGGTTTAGCTAACACTCCAATCGGAAACTTAGGTATCGTTGAAAATAAAGGTATTGATGGTACAATCCAATATGATGCAAAATTGAGTACAGATTGGTCTTTAAATTTACGTGCTAATGTTACTTTTAATAAGGATAAAGTTATCGAAAATGACCAAGCGCCTAAAGCATTTCCTTGGATGGAGCAAAGAGGATTAAACGTCTTAGCTTCTACACGTTTTGGCCTAATTGCAGAAAAGCTATTTGAAAGCCAAGCAGAGATTAATGCAAGTCCGACACAGTTTGGCACTTTAATGCCAGGGGATATAAAATATAAAGATTTGAATGGTGATGGTAAAATCGACGCTTTTGATGAGACAAACATTGGAAGAGGAGATATTGCAAGTACTACTTATGGTGCAGGTTTTTCATTGACTTATAAAAATTTCGATTTTGGTATGTTTTTCCAAGGTCAAGATAATGCAGATGTTATGTTGAACATCCCATCTTTTGCAGCTTCTGGAGGCCTAGGTAACATGTTGGCCGTAGCTACAGATCGTTGGACGGTTGCTAATCCTAGTCAAGATGCAGTTTATCCACGTTTATCTTATGGTGGAACAAATAATAATAACTACAGATCAAGTACTTGGTGGCTTCGTGACATTAGTTTTTTAAGGTTAAAAAATGCAGACATTGGTTTTACACTTAAGGAAGGCATAAAATCTATTGGCGTAAAACGTTTGAGGATTTATGCAATGGGTTACAATTTACTCACGTTCAGTAAATTCAAACTTTGGGATCCTGAATTGGGAACAAATAATGGTACCAGATATCCATTAACCTCAAATTACTCTTTAGGTTTAACTGCTAATTTTTAAAATTTTAAAAAGATGAAAAAAACATTAATATATACAGTTGCAGCATTGCTGACAATTAGCAATTACAGCTGTAAGAAATATTTGGATCAAGTGCCTGATGATAGGCTTACTTTTGAACAAGTTTACGAAAGAAAAGCCACTGTAGAAAGGGCATTGTCAAACGTATATGCTAATTTACCTGATCAGAACAACGATAGGTTTCCAAGTCAACAAGGTAATGTTGGCCCATGGACTGCCGCATCTGATGAGGCAGATTATACACTACCTAATTTCAGTGAAAATGTAAATTCAGGTGCTTGGGATGCAACTAGAGGAGAAGTAAATTACCATTGGCAAAATTACTATCGTGGTATTCAGGCTGCAAGTACCTTTATGGCGAATGTGTCTAGATGTACAGATTGTAACATTAGTGGTGTAGATATTACTAATCGTTACTTAAACGAAGCTAGGGCAGTAAGAGCAATTTATTACTACCATTTAGTAAGGATGTTTGGTCCGGTTGTATTATTGGGTAATGACCCAATTGCATCAGACGCTCCACTAGAAGCAATCAGCAAACCACGTAATTCTATGGATGAGTGTATTGATTACATTGTAAGTGAATTAGATGCAACTGTTGCTGGCTTACCAGCAATTCCACAAGCAACCGAGGATTACGGACACATTACAGGGTCTGTGGCTGAAGCTTATAAAATTAAAGCTTTGCTAACGGCTGCACGTCCATTATTCAATGGCAATACGGACTATGCATTGCTGAAAAATAAAGATGGGAAACAATTGATTAGCCAAACATTTAGTGCGGCGAAATGGACGAAATTGGCTACTGCTGCTAAATCTTTCTTAAATAATCCTAATTATTCTGGCTATGCTTTATATACCGTATCTTCTGTGCCAACAACCACTCCAGCAACACCAAATACTACTTTCAATAGGGCTTTTGTAGCTACAAGAGACGTTTTCTTAAACGGTTGGAATTCTGAAATTATTTTTGGTAGAGGTGGTGGTGCTGGAAGTTATCAGTATTCTGTAACACCTAATCACCTTGGTGCGCCAGATACTGATAAGGGAGGTTCTTTCTTATCAGTTTCCCAACAAATGGTAGATGCTTTTTTTACTGTAAACGGTTTGCCTATTCAAGAAGATCCTACATATTCTTCTTCAGGAACATCAAGTTATCAAGCGCCAGATGGAAACGATCAAGGTTCACCTAGGGTAATTAGTAATATGTATGTTAATCGTGAACCTCGTTTTTATGCAAGCATTACTTACAGTGGACGTAGATGGATCAATCCTCAATCAACCATCATTACTAGCTTTGAATTTAACGGTAATGCAGGTAAAGGAAATATTTCTAATAATGATTACACCAAAACTGGTTATACAGCTAGAAAGCATCAAATTGTTGCAGGTAGAAATACTGGAAGACCAATTTTTACAGTAATTAGATTAGCTGAGATCTACCTAGATTATATTGAAGCCTTGCAAGAAAGTAATCCTTCAGATCCTGATATTTTAATCTACTTGAATAGAATTCGTACAAGAGCAGGTATACCAACTTATGGTAGTGGCGTGGGCACAATTCCTATTCCTTCAGATATGAGAGAAGCTATTCGCAAAGAAAGAAGAGTGGAGTTGGCTTTCGAAATGGATCGTTATTTCTATACAAGAGAATGGAAAATTGCAGAAACTACCGATACGCAAATAAGAGGGTTAAATATTACTCAAAATGGATCAGGTTTCTTTACTCCAGTAGTGATAGAAAATAGAGTATTCCAAAAGAAACATTATTTGTGGCCTATCCCTAATGAAGAAGTACAAAAAGTGCCTTTGCTTGTACAAAATACAGGTTGGTAAATAAATAATATAGCACCGTGTAATATTTATACACGGTGCTTACCCTTATTTTTTAATTTAAACTTTATGAAAAATAATCTTTTATCATCAGGGTTGGCTATTGCTATTTTAATGATTTCTTGTAATGCCAAAAAGCAAAACTTGAATGTTGTTAAACCTATTCCGCCTGTAGTAGAAATAGTTGATCCTCCTGGGGCGCCGCCAAAACAGTGGAAGGAACATTGGTTTGAACATGTTCAGTTACTAAACCGAGTTTTATACAACGGTAGTGTAGTTGTATATTATGATGATGCAGTAAGTAGATCTATTACCTGGCCAAGTACTTACATGGCAGAGGCATGGGAGTATACTAAAAAAACGTACGGCCAATTTGGTTCAGACCCTAAGTTATATGTAATCTACCACACTGGTAAATATGGTGGTGGTCACCCATCTACTTATATGGATGCAGGTCACGATTTTCGTAATGTTACCGACTGTGGCAAAAACGAAAGTAATGCATGGTCTACCGGCACTGGAAATGACATCGATTTATCAACACATGAAATTGGCCACATTGTAGAAGGTGCTGCAAAGGGTGTTCACGGTTCTCCTGCTTTTGATATTTGGCATGATAGCAAATGGATGGAAATTTACCAATATGATGTGTATTTAGGTTTAAATCGTACTGATGATGCAACACGTTGGTTTGCTATGATGAATGCTGGAACAGATTCTTATCCAAGAGCAAATACACATTGGTTTAAAGATTGGTTTTACCCAATTTATAATGGTTATGGAAAATCAGCAGTGCTGAATAAATTTTTCACACTATTGGCAGAACACTTTCCAAAAACAACTTTTAACAATGGGGTAACAACCTATCCAGAATACAGCAGGAAAATGAATTTTGGAGAGTTTGTTCATTTCTGGAGCGGTGCAGCGGGCACAGATTTAAAGACACTTGCATTAAACGCTTTCGGCAATAAAGATGAAAAAGGAAATGATTGGACAGTTCAGTTAACAACTGCAAAATCTACCTTTTCTAGTATCACATATTAAGAATAATTAAAAGATGTAAGGTTAACATCTTTAACACAAAACACACACACACAAATGTTTAAAAAAATTAGCACCATCATTTTGCTTTCGGTATTTGCACAATTCTCATTTGCACAAAGAAACCAAGGTTTTAAGTTAACCATACTAGATCCCAATAACAAAGTTGATGATCAACAAAAGACAAAAATAACAGAGGCATTCAATGTTGTTTATCCTGAGTTTGCCAGAGCAGATGGTTACAGAACTAAAAGAGATGTAACATTAGAAATTTCTGATGTTCTGGTAGAAAGCTTAACAGCACAAGCTGGTAAAATCGTCGTAAATAGCAATTGGTTCTTGAAAAACAGTTCAAAATTTGAAAAAGAATTAAGAGTTAAGTTTGCAAAAAATTGGGTCTCTTCAGATACTATAAAAAAGAAAGGCTATCAATTGGTTTTTATCAGCAAAGACCCAAATTTAGATCAAAATGTTAAGAAGAATTTAATTGATACTTATTTTAAAGTATATCCAAAATTGGTGAAAACGTTCAATAAGAACTCTACTAAAGAAGTACTCTTTGTAGTAGACACAGCTTATAAAGCTGTAGCGGAAGCCAGTGGAGGCCGTATATTGTTTAGTGCTGGTTACATGAAAGCACACCCAACAGACATTGATGTAGTAACCCATGAAACCATGCACATTGCACAAGGCTATGGCTATAGCGCTGGGCCTGTTTGGTTAACAGAAGGCATAGCTGATTATGTGAGGTATAAGTATGGGGTTGACAATATTGGTTCTAAATGGAGTTTGCCTAATTATAACGAAAAGCAAAATTATACAAATAGTTATCGCATAACTGCTCGTTTTTTTGTTTGGTTAGAAAAAAACATTAAACCAGGCCTTATATCTACATTAGATACCCAATTAAGAGCACATCAGTATAATGAGCAATCTTGGCTAACATTAACTGGTAAAACATTGCCTGAACTTTGGGCCGCCTATGCAAAAAATCCAACTGTTGATTTAACATATAGTGGTAAGGAAATATCTAAATGATTACATATAAAGTTGAAGAGATTGTAAAAATGATAATGGAATCAATAAATAAAGTTCCTTTTTTTATGAGGTAAATCGATTTAACAATACCTTTATTAAAAAATATACCATTTAGAATGAGTGCTGCTCGGGATTTAATGAAAGAAGATAATAGTACAATGAAGTTTACACCATTAATATTAGGTGTAGACATAGGAGGGTCTCATATCACTACAGGAATAGTAGATATAGAAAAAAAAGGGTTGATTCCTAAATCAATCAAAAGAAAGCACATAGACTCAAGTGGATCAGCAGAAAACATTTTAAAAGGTTGGACAGAAATAATTAATGAATCTTTTGAGTGTTGCGAAGGCGAAATAAAAAGAATTGGAATTGCAATGCCTGGCCCATTTGATTATGAAAATGGAATTTCACTGATAAAAGATCAAGATAAATTCAAGTCTTTATACCAGTTAAATATCAAGCATGAATTGGCTCAACGTTTAAATATCCAGGCATCTGATATTAAGTTTATGAATGACGCTGCTGCTTTTATGCAAGGTGAAGTTTTTTGTGGTGCGGCTCAAGGATATGACAAGGCATTAGGTTTAACATTAGGAACTGGGCTTGGTTCGGCAGTAGTTGTTAATGGACAATCAACAGATGCAGAACTATGGAATTCGAAATTTTTAAATGGTATAGCCGAAGATTATTTTTCTACAAGGTGGTTTGTAAACAAGTATAAAAGTTTAACAGGTATAGAGTTAGCTGGTGTTAAAGAATTGGCCGATGTTGTAAAAACTGATTTACATGCCATGCAAGTATTTAATGAGTTTGGCCGTGGATTGGGACATTTCTTAGCTGATATTATTAAAGAAACAAAATCCGAAGTTGTTATTTTGGGTGGTAATATTTCTCAAGCCTTCAATTTATTTGCTCCTCATTTAATAGAAAATTTGAAAGCCCTTCATCTTCATACCGAAATTAAAATTACTGAACTAAATGAACATGCTGCTTTAATTGGCGCAGCAAGTTCTTGGGATTTAACAGTCAACAAAACCGAAAAAGTATAAATAAAACTAAACAACCAATGAACAAAATTCTTCCAATTATTCTAGCGTTTGCTTTTGGTCTCAGCTTTGCTAAAGCTCAAGAAACCGAAACTTTTAAAGAAAAAGGTTATACGTTAATCTTTAAAAACAATTATAAAAACTTCGACCCAGCTTTTAAAGCGAGAATGGTAAAAACCTTCTTTAAGGTTTATCCAGAACTTGCTAATGATTTTAATAAAAACACGGCAAAAGAAGTTGTCTTTCATGTAGATACTGCCTATACTGCAGTTGCTGCAACTGGTGGTGGCAGGATTGTTTACAATCCACAATGGTTTGTGAAAAATCCAGGGGATATTGATGTGGTAACACACGAGGTAATGCATGTGGTGCAGAGCTACGGCGGAGGAAGCGGGCCAGGTTGGTTAACAGAAGGCATTGCAGATTATGTCCGTTTTAAATATGGCGTAGATAATGCTGGAGCGAAATGGGCTTTGCCAGCTTTTAAACCAGAGCATAGTTATAAGAATGCTTACCGTGTTACTGCTCGTTTTTTAAACTGGTTAGAAACAAATGGTAATAGAGGAATTGTAGTTAAATTAGATAACGCAATGCGAAGTCATACTTATAAGGATACAATTTGGAAAGATTTAACAGGTAAAACTGTGGATGAACTTTGGGCAACTTACGCTGCAAATCCAGGTGTTTAGTAAACCTAACAATTTAACAATAGAACTGAACCAACAATCTTTAACCTCAATAAATAATGATTAAGAAATTATTAACTACCGCTTTAATGTTCGCTGGACTTGGTCTTTCGGCGCAAACTGTAGGTAAAATTACAGATCCTGTGGAGTGGATTAATCCTCTGATGGGCACTCAGTCTAAACCAGACCTTTCTAATGGAAATACTTATCCAGCTATTGCTGTGCCTTGGGGAATGAATTTTTGGACACCGCAAACAGGAAAAATGGGTAATGGTTGGGCGTACCAATACGACCAAGACAAAATTCGTGGTTTTAAACAAACTCACCAACCATCTCCATGGATGAATGATTACGGGCAGTTTGCTATTATGCCGGTAACTGGCAAGTTGAAGTTTAATGAAGACGACAGAGCAAGTTGGTTTTCGCACAAAGCAGAAATTGCCAAACCTTATTATTATAGTGTTTATCTTGCAGATGCAAATGTAACAACAGAGATTACGCCAACAGAAAGAGCGGCGCAATTTCGTTTTACTTATCCTAAAAGCGACAGTTCTTTTGTGGTAGTTGATGCATTGAACAAAGGTTCATACATTAAAATCATTCCAGAAGAGCGTAAAATAATTGGTTATACGGCTAAATACGCCCGTGGACCCTTGCCTGCTAATTTCAAAAACTACTTTGTAATTTATTTTGATAAAGCTTTTACAGTTGCAAAAACTTGGTCTGGTAATAAGTTAAATAATAAAGATTTAGAATTAACTAGCGATCATACCGGTGCAGTTATAGGCTTTAAAACTACCAATGGCGAAAAGGTAAACGTAAAGGTTGCGTCCTCATTCATTAGTTTTGAACAAGCTGAAATCAGTTTAAAAAGAGAATTGGCAAATGATAGTTTCGATGTAACTAAAGCAAAAGCAAAGGCGATTTGGAACAAAACTTTAAGCAGAATTGCTGTAGAAGGTGGTACAGTTGATCAAACCCGTACTTTTTATTCATCATTCTATAGGACTCTTTTCTTTCCTAACAAATTGTATGAAATTGATGCAAATAATAAAATTGTTCACTGGAGTCCGTATAACGGAAAAGTTTTGCCAGGTTACATGTTTGCAGGTACAGGTTTCTGGGATACATTTAGAGCGCTTTATCCATTCTTAAATTTGGTTTATCCTTCAATAAACAAAGAAATGCAAGAAGGATTAATTAACGATTATAAAGAAGGTGGATGGTTGCCAGAATGGAGTAGCCCTGGTTATGCCAATATCATGATTGGTAACAACTCTGCATCTGTAGTTGCAGATGCTTATATAAAAGGTATGCGTGGTTATGATACAGAAACTTTGTGGGAAGCATTAAAACATGGCGCTAATAATGAAGGCCCAATGACAGCTGTTGGACGTGCAGGCGTTAAATATTATAATGAGCTAGGTTATGTACCGAATGATACAAAATTGAATGAAAGTGCTGCTAGAACTTTAGAATACGCATACGATGATTTTGCTATTTACCAGTTTGGTAAGGCTTTGGGTAAACCTGCAAGTGAAATAGATATTTATGCTAAGAGAAGCATGAACTATAAAAACTTGTTTGATCCAGCAACTGGTTTAATGAGAGGTAAAAAAACAGATGGTACATTTTCTGTTCCATTTAGTCCATTTAAATGGGGAGGCGATTTTACTGAAGGAAACAGTTGGCATTATACATGGTCGGTGTTCCAAGATGTAGCAGGTTTAGCAAAGCTGATGGGTGGTAATGCTAAGTTTGTAAATAAGCTAGACTCTGTTTTCTCAATGCCTCCAATTTTTGATGAGAGTGCCTATGGGGGTGTTATTCATGAGATTCGTGAAATGCAAATTGCAAATATGGGTCAGTATGCACACGGTAACCAACCAATACAACACATGATTTATTTATATAATTATGGTGGGGCACCTTGGAAAACACAATATTGGGTAAGAGAAACCATGAACAGAATGTACGCAGCTACACCAGACGGTTATTGCGGAGATGAAGACAATGGTCAAACTTCTGCTTGGTATGTGTTCTCGGCAATGGGATTTTATCCAGTTACCCCAGCAACAGATCAATACGTAATTGGGGCGCCTTTGTTTAAAAAGGTAACTTTAACACTTGAAAATGGGAAAACTGTTGTGATCAATGCACCAGCAAATAGCGAAAGCAACAAGTACATTCAAACTTTGAAAGTTAATGGAGCTAGTTATGATAAAAATTGGTTAAGCCATTCGGCCTTACAAAAAGGTGGTGTTTTAGAATTTGGTATGTCAGCAACTCCAAACAAAACTAGAGGAGTAAGTGAAACAGCTTTTCCTTATTCATTCTCTACTGAGAAGAAATAACGAACATCGTTTAAACAAAAAAGGCTGAATTTAATTCAGCCTTTTTTTGTTTACTTCCTAGATGCAATCTCTTCTAGTTTTCCTCTCAGTTCCTCAGGGTTAAATGGTTTAGAAACAAAATCATTAATTCCAGCCTCGGCTATTTTATTTCTAACATCTAATGCTACAGAAGCAGTTAAAGCAATAATTGGAACCTCAGCTTTATTCTTGTTTTCATCAGCTCTAATGATGGCAGTGGCTTCATATCCATCCATTAAAGGCATATGGATGTCCATTAAAATGAGGTCATAGTTTTTTGCTTTAAAAGCCTCCACTGCTTCAGAACCATTTGCAGCAAAGTCTGGTTTAATATCCCATTTAGCCAGAAGTTTTCTCATCAAAAGAATATTCATTTGATTGTCTTCGGCTACCAATATATTTAAATTGCTAATATCCATTTCATTGTTGTTTTTATAGTCTGTTGTTTCGTTTGTGTTTATCTCTAAATTATGTAACTTATAGTTAATTTCAAATTCAAATGATGTTCCTTCTCCTACCTTGCTTCTAGTGGTGATTTTACTTTGATGTAATTCTAATAAGTTCTTAACAATAGCAAGGCCAAGTCCGGTGCCGCCATATTTGCGTGTTGTGCTGCTAGAAGCTTGAGAAAAAGATTCGAAAATTAATTCTTGCTTATCTTGGGGGATGCCAATACCAGTATCACTAATACGAAAGTACAGTTTTATTTTATCTTCTTCATTTTCTTTAAACGAAACAATTATATACACATTTCCAACTGAAGTGAATTTTAAAGCATTGTCTATTAAGTTTACGAGTATTTGAGTGAGCCTCGTTGGATCTCCAATAACAGCGATATCTTTTAGGTTTTCATCTATTTTTAACGTAAAACTCAAGTTTTTTTCATTTGCTTTAAGCTTAAATCCAGCATAAATACTATTAACTAATTGATAAATTAAAAATGGAGTTTTTTCCATTGTAATTTTCCCTGATTCAATTTTATTAATATCTAAAACATCGTTAATTAATGATAATAAGTTATTAGCTGAAAATTTCAACATACCAAGATTTTCCATTTGGTCTTCTCTGGGATTGTCTAATAATAGCACATCAGTCATGCCAATAACTCCATTTAGTGGAGTTCTTAGCTCATGAGAAATTGTAGATAAAAAATAAGACTTTGCCTTTGTAGATTGTTCTGCGATGATGATAGCTGCTGTTAATTTTTCATTTAGTGATTTTTCTTCTGCTTGTTTTTCATTTAATCTTTTAATAGTGAGGTTAAACGCACTAAAGAAATGATATTGAACATACATGATTAGCAAAAAATTAAAGGAAAAGACCGTAATGAAACCAAAACTATTTGCATCGACTGCACTTACAGTTGTCATTGCATTTCTGCCGAAAAGGGCAAAGTAAGAGAGCATAAATAGTAAGCTAATCAAGGAATAAAAAATTCCCCATTTAGTACCCAATAAATAATAACCCATTATAATCAATAACAACATCCATTGTAGTGAGATTATTTTTACGCCTTGAACATGTATAACTACATTTGACCATATCAACATGGCCAAAATTAAACAAGAGGCATGAGCTACTAATTTCCATTTAGAGGTGTTTAATAGCACCCATATAAGAGCAATTTGAACAAGGGCAATTAGGATAGATCTTGTAAAAAGTATGGTTCGTGATAAACTATTGTAGAATGTAGGCAGGGTTATAAAAATAACTATTAGGCTAATTAATAAGGCGTTTACTAAAAATTGAGCCCTTACTTTATTGAGAGGATCTGTGTCATACTCGAAAATAGAGTCTAGTTTTTTATTTATGAATTTGAACATTATTATTGGGGAGAATAATAGGATGAGAAGAAGTGATAAATATGAATCAGTATAAAGCTAACTTATCAGATTTGCCTTTATGGCAAATTCATAAAGGGCAACAGTGGAGTCTGATAACTCTAGTTTACGCATGATGTTTTTTCTATGCGTATGTACTGTAAATTCAGATAAATATAATCGCTCTGCAATGTCTTTAGTTCTTAAATTTTGGCAAACCAATCTTATGATTTCTACCTCTCTTTTGGTAAGACGGTATTTTTTAAGAAAATCATCGAAATAAGAAAAACTAACATCTTGAATTTCTTTTTCATCGAAATTAGGGAAAACTTCCTTACCAGCCATTACATTTAAAATAGTGCTGGCTAAGTTTTGTAATTCATCAGATTTCACAATATAAGCACTAGCGCCACGGAGTTTACAATCTTTAACCAGTTCAAAAGAATGATAATTAGTTAAAACTATGATTTTTGCCTTTATTCCTTTTTCCTTAAGTGCAGTTATTGCTTTTAAGCCATCAAGACCAGGCATGTTTAAGTCTAGCAAAATAACGTCAGCTTTCTCTAAAACCAATGAATTAAGCAGTTCCAAGCCGTTATTAACCATAGCAGTGACTTTAAAGCGATCATCTTGACTAAAATGAGCACTTATACCCTTTAAAACAACAGGATGGTCATCGGCTAATATTATCTGTATCGTCATGCTTCCGTTGGTTTTGGTATCGGTAATTCTATCAGTGCAAAAGTTCCCTCATTTGGCTTTCCATTTATTTCCAATTTTCCTGATAAATAATCAACGTTTGTTTTTAAAAGCTTCATTCCAGCCCCATCTTTATCAAGGTTTTCAGGTTCAATGCCTTTTCCATTATCTTCAATGTAAATGGTAATGGCGTTCTCCAATTCTATTATTTGTACCAATAGATGGGTTGCTTCTGCGTGTTTAATTGCGTTATTTAATATTTCTTGAATAATTCTGTACGTGCTCAATATGAAGTTTTGCGGCCAGTTTTCAGTTTTTTCCAAACCTTCAATCAAATATTCTACATTTAAGCTATTTGCTGCCTTTATAGACTTAAGTAAGTCTAATATAGCAGTTTTAAATCCATATTTTTCTAAAGCAATCGGCATTAAATTATGGCTAATATTCCTTACAGTATCACTAATGTCATTCATTAAATTTTTAGTAACCTGTAATTTTTTATCGGCATCACTATCTACTGCAAAAACATCTTCTTTTAAAGTGTTAATGTTAAGCTTAGCTATAGAAAGCATGGCACCAACCTCATCATGTAAGCGTTCGGCAATTCTTTTCTTTTCTTGCTCTTGTGCATCCGTTAAGGTATTCATGATGTCAATTCTGTGCTGATTCTTTAAATCGTTTAATTCTGCATTATAAATAATCAATGCTCGTTCTTTTTTCTGATGTATAAAATAAGCTATCCCAGCAAAAATTAAAACACCAATAATAGAACCTATTATGGTTATCCAATTTTTTTGTTTTTGTTGTTTAATTTCTAAGGTCTGGAGTTGTTGTTGTTTTTTAGCTAATTCTAGTTCACGTTGCTTTTCTGTTACGCTATATTTTGTTCCAAGCTCATCAGTAATTTTAGATAAACGCATTTGGTATAAGGTATCTTTTAAATGCATTTCTTGCTCAAGGTTTTTAAGCAAGGTATCTTGACTAACAGGCTTATATTGACTAAAGTTTTTAAGGGCATTGGCATAGATTAATCTTGCTGCAGGGGGTAAATTATATTTTTTTAATGCATTTTCTGCCTTTCTTAAATAAAATGAGGCAGAATCTGTGTTGCCTTCACGAGCATAAATATTTGCTAAGCCAGTTAAAATCTCAACATCAAGGCTTGGTGTCAGTTGTTCGCCCATTTCAAATTTTAAGGCCTTCAAGTAATTGTTTTTGGCAAATTTTATGTTCTCCTTGGCATCAAAATACCTACTTTTGGCTAGTTGATATTGCTTTTTAGAATGTAAGCTATTTTGGTCCATTCCATATTTCTTATGCTCTAGGTAATAGCTGTCGAAATTGCTATAATTCTTCAATAAAAAGGATAATAAAATCATTCTGTTTATATTATTCCCCCTTTGTTGAACAGTTGCATTTGGTAAGTTAAATGCTTTTTCTGAGTAGATAAAAGCATTTTTGTAATCACCTGTTTTCTCGTAGTTTCTAGATAGTATTTCTAAAAACGTCCCTGTCTTATCATTAATTGAATTTTCCAATTCAGGGATTAGGTCTTTTAATATCGAAAATGCTTCATCATCTTTACGGAAATTTAAAAGAGTGTTTGCATAAGCAAAACGTGTGTCTTTTAATAAAGCAGGATTATTACTTTCTTTAGATAATTTAATAGCTAATTCATAATTAGACTTTACTTTCTCATAGTTTCCGGTTCTTACGTCTAAATTTGTTCTATTCCTTAAATTAATTACCCGCTGAAAAATAAGCAACGGCTTATCTTTTGTTAATGATTCAATTTTATCAAAATAAAAAGATGCTTTTTCTGTATTTCCAGTCCTATTATAAATTCTTGCTAAATCGCCATATAAGCTGGCCGCTTGAGTATCATTTAGTTTAGGTAAGTATGTTTCGGCTTGTTTGATGAAAGTAATTGCAGTTTCTTGATTGCCTAAGCCCAGTTCTATAATTGCCTTTGTGGAAATTAAACCAACTATGAGGTCGTCTTTTTTTAATTCCTGTGCCATTTGTAATGCCTCTTCTAATAATTGCTTAATCTCATCGTTATAAATAACCCTTGGGTTACGGGCATATCGGATCAACTGTATAATTTTATCAGCCGATGCTGGCATTTGTTTAATTTCGGAGATGTCTCTTGGTGCAGGAGCTGGTCCTATAGTTTGCGCACTAGCGAAATTACCTGCCAAAAAAAGCAGTAATAAAACAGCAAGTCTTATTATAATTGATGATTTTGAGCGCATATAGGACCTCTAAAATAGCAATTATTAGTCATTTGCAATAGTCTATTAATTAACTAGTTAAAAATCAATACGATTATTCTTAAAAGCTCTAGGAATATATTAATTATAAAAGTTTGCCAAAGTTTAACTTTTAATTACTTTTGTTGCCCAACTGGGGGATTAGCTCATTTGGCTAGAGCGCTTCGCTAGGCTTGAAAGGGATGATTGGTTGGGAGGTAAAATATTAAAAAAGGGGGGATTAGCACATTTGGCTAGATCGCTTCGCTAGGCTTGAAAGGATGATTGGTTGGGAGGTAAAATATTAAAAAAGGGGGGATTAGCTCATTTGGCTAGAGCGCTTCGCTGGCAGTGAAGAGGTGATCGGTTCGAATCCGATATTCTCCACCTAGGACATTCCAATATGGGATGTCCTTTTTTTATATCCGCTTGCTTGTTAAAATGATGAAGCAATTATTCCAACAGTCGTCAGCTGGCTTATATCTTTCATATGCTTTCTATTAGTTATAATAAATCAGAATAACTCGCTAAATATTCGCATAAAGATTAACCAAATTACATAAGTTTAGTATTTTAATTTCTATATGTTGCTACCTTAGTAAGGCTAAGTCGATAAATAATCAATCACTAAAAAAAATATTATGAAAAAATTGCTACTAATTGCATTGTTGTTGGGCGCTCATCAGGTATTTGCACAATTACAACCTTTAACTACTCCTAATGCTGGCGGTAATAAAAAGGCATCTGTTTCTGAAAACATCGGGCTTTGTGAGGTAAAAATAGATTATAATCGTCCAGGAGTTAAAGGTAGAGAAGGTAAGATTTGGGGGACTAACTTAGCTTTTTACGGTTTAACGGACCAACAATTTGGTGCTAGTAAAGCAGCTCCATGGCGGGTTGGTGCAAATGAAAGTACGACAATCAGTTTTTCTACAGATGTAATGGTAGAAGGCAAGGTGCTCCCAGCAGGAAAATATGGCCTTTTTATGAATTGCAGCGAAAAAGAAACTATCGTTATTTTTAATAAGAATACCACTGCCTGGGGCAGTTTTAGTTATGATCCAGCTGATGATGTATTGCAGGTAACTGTTAAAAACGAAACTTTAGACAAAGGTGTAGAATGGATGAAGTTCGAGTTTGAGAACCAGACCGACAATAGTGCTGCGATTGCATTGCTTTGGGAAAAGCGCCGAATTCCATTCAAAGTACAAGTTGATTTATTGAAAACTCAGTTTGCAAGCTTTAAACGTGAACTCGAAACCCCGAAAGGCTTTTCTTCCAGCGCCTTGCTTCAGGCTGCTAATTTCTGTTTACGCAACAACTACGAACTAGCACAAGGCTCAATTTGGGCTGATAAAGCGATGGGTTCGTCTTTTCCAGGAGAGCGTAATTTTCTTACGTTAAGTGCAAAAGCCAATTACCTGATTAAAGAAAATAAGATTGCAGATGCCGATGTATTGATGAAAGAAGCCATTACTTACGGAACTGCTCCACAGCTTAATGCCTATGCTAATTCGCTAATGGCTCAGAAAAAGGAAAAGGAGGCTGCCACAATTTATTTATTAAACTATACAAAATATCCGACTGTCTTTGTGACTAATTATAGCTTAGCAAAAATGTATGTAGCAACCAATCAGAAGGAAAAAGCTATCAAACTTGCCAAATCTGCATTACAATATTCAAATAATGAAGCACAGAAAACAATGACAGAAAGTTTAATTAAAGAGCTTGGTGGCTAACTTCAGCAGTAATACTTGCGTATTAAAATCCTATTTTGAAAACAATGGGGTTTTTTATTTAGTAGCGCTAAAAAGCGGATAAACAGTACTTTCATCATGAGCCTTTTTCATGATATCTTTAAGTTCTTTAACAACTTCTGGATAAATTAATGCAACATCGTTTTTTTCTTGAGGATCTTTATCTAAATCATAAAGCTCAAACTTTGCGTTTTTTGTTTTCAAATTTAAGTAAACACCTTTCCAATTATTTTTTCTAACTGCTTGCCTACCATTATTCTCATGAAACTCCCAATATAAATAATCGTGCTGTTTTTGGCTTTTCTCACCTAAAATACTTGGCAAAATAGACACACCATCAGTATAACTGTTTTGTTTTAAGCCTAACAACTCAGAAAAAGTTGGATATAAATCCCAAAAAGCGCCAATGTGGTTGTTTACAGATGGGCTTTTTATTTTTTGAGGCCAATTCGCAATAAAAGGAACACGAATGCCACCTTCATATAAATCTCTTTTAACGCCTCTAAATCCACCAGAACTATTAAAAAATGCAGGATCGGCACCACCTTCAGTATGTGGGCCATTGTCACTTGTAAAAACAATTAATGTGTTATCATCAATTCCAAGTGCCTTCAATTTGTCCATTACTTGGCCAACATATTTATCTAACCTGGTTACCATAGCTGCAAATGTTGCGTGAGGTTTAGCTTGAGAAACATATCCAGCTGGTGTTGCGCCTATGCCATAATCCTGACCTTTAAAAGCTTTTTCTGGAAATTTCCCATCAAATTTTGCGAAGATATCATCGTTTGGTACAATTAGCTCCGCATGAGGCAAGGTATAAGTAAGGTATAAGAAAAAAGGTTTATCCTTATTCTTGTCAAGAAAGCTTAAGGCTTGGCCTTGAATTAAATCAGGTGCATAAGTTATGAGGTTTTGTAATTCATCATTTCCTTTTAGGATGACTTTTTTGTCATTCTCCCAAAGGTGGCTTGGATAAAACCGATGAGATTCTCTTTGGCAATTATAACCATAAAAGGTATCAAAGCCTTGTTTGTTAGGGTCGCCTGATGTGCCCACAAAACCCAAACCCCATTTGCCAAATATCGCGGTAGCATAACCTGCTTTTTTAAATTGCTCGGCAATGGTACTTACAGAATCTGGTATGGGTTGTTGGCCTTCTGGTTGTACTTCTTTGTTACCGCGAACATAAGTATGACCAGTATGCTGACCTGATAGGAGAGACGACCTTGATGGTGCACAAACACTGGTGCCAGCATAAAATTGAGTAAACTTTATTCCTTTAGCTGCCAATTTATCAATGTTTGGTGTAGAGAACTTTTTTTGACCATAACAACTCAAATCCCCATAACCTAAATCGTCAGCTAGAATGAAAACTATATTTGGTTTAGCTTGCTTTTGAGCAAAAGTTAAATTAAGGGAGCATAAAATGATAAAGCTAGTTGCAATTAATTTATTCAACATATTTCTTATTGCTGGTGTATTTGTTTCAAATTAAAGAAATAAATTTTATCTTCAATCTAAATAAATAGATCCTAAATGAAAAAAATCATTCTTTCGTTAGTTGCCATTGTACTTTCTTTAGCAACTTATGCTCAAAAAACATTACCAGAGCTTAAAGTAGGTACAGCGTTACATTGTAGTGCCTATGTTCAAGGACAAGAGTTTCCGTTATTGCTAACATTAAAAAGTATCTCAGGGCCAGTTTCCATTGGCTGGGCTGTTGATGGCTATGGAGATGGAACTTTTGAAATGACCACCAAGGCGTTTGAAAGTGCCACCAAATTAGCAGCTGTTAGTCAGCCAGCATTAGGTGCAACAAAATTAGGTGACGATGAAACATTTGGAATAATATCTAAAGCTGCTTACAAAACATTAGCAGATAAAAAAGCATTAACGTATAGTGGTCTAAACTTTAAAATCAAATCGCCAGCTACAGCGATGAAAATTGGGGGTAAAGAGGTTGATGCTACACACATTGTTAGCGAAGATGGTAAAATTGAACTTTGGATATTAAACAATGCTAGTTTTCCTCTTATCTTACAATCGGCTGGTTTACCAACTGATATTGTTGTGGCAGAAGTTAAATAAAAAACATATTTTCTTAAAAAATTCAAAGCCCGAGAGGGCTTTTTTAATTTGTAACCCGTATTTTTACGGCACAATATTAAGAATATCAACAAACAATAACCAATCAAACATTGTTGGTTTTCTTAATCAATAAAAAATATGGAAACTAAAAAGACAGAAATATTCGATACCGTTGCTCAACGTTTGCAAATTGAAGGTTTTAATATCGTAAACCGTGATGAAACTCGTCCTTGGGGTGGTTTTTTTGTAATTGATGAAGCACAAGCACAACAATTTGCAGATACTTATTTTGATGGTTTAGACGTAGATAGCCTAAAAATTGGAGGAAAATTAAGTCCAAAAATTTTAATAGTAGCACCAAACACTCGCCTTTCTTGGCAATATCATCACCGCAGAGCCGAAATTTGGCAAGTGGTAACAGGTACAGTTGGTATTAAAACTAGCCAGACTGATGAAGAAGGCGAAGTAAAAGAATATCATCCAACAGACCAAATCAAATTACAACAAGGCGAACGTCATCGTTTAATTGGCTTAAATGATTGGGGTGTTGTAGCAGAGATTTGGCAACATACCGATGCAGAAAACCCTTCTGATGAGAGCGACATTGTTCGTGTTCAAGACGATTTCGGTAGATAACAAAACTTAAGACTTTACAAGAAATCTGTTTGTCATTTGATAAACAGATTTCTTTATACATATCCCTTTTTTGTAACGAATTGAAACTTAACCACTCTTAAATTCGTTAGTTAATGAACACACACCAAAAATGATAATTTTAATCTTCTTTATTGCCCACTGGTTTTTATCGCTATTTAGTCAAACATTTTTCCTGCATCGTTACTCTTCGCATAAAATGTTTAAGATGGAGCCTTTCTGGGAAAAATTCTTTTACTTAATCTTACTGATTTCTCAAGGTTCATCTTTTTTAAATCCAAGAGCTTACGCCATTTTGCATAGAATGCATCACGCCTACAGCGACACGGAAAAAGACCCACACTCGCCACATTTTTTTAAAGATGTTTTCGGGATGATGATTGCTACGAAAAATATGTACATGAACTATTTAAAGCATAAAATAGAACCAGAACCAGCTTTTAGAGGTAATTATCCTGAATGGCCTTTGGTAGATAGAATTGGCGATTCTTGGATTTGGAGAGTTGCTTGTGGTTTATTTTACATAGGTTTTTATATTGCTTTTGCAGAATATTGGTGGATGTATCTATTACTGCCAATCCACTTTTTAATGGGCCCATTACACGGTGCTATTGTTAATTGGTGCGGACATAAATATGGTTACTCGAACCATGACAACGACGACCACAGTAAAAACTCTTTACCTTGGGATTTCTTGTTGATGGGCGAATTATTCCAAAACAATCACCATAAAAAGCCAAACAGTCCAAAGTTCTCGTCTAAGTGGTGGGAGTTTGACCCAACATATCCAGTAATGAAGGTTTTACACTGGATGAGGATTATTCGAATTAGGAAGGTATAAATTGAGGTTTCTTCTAAATAATATATTAAAAGGTTGGTGTTTTCGCCAACCTTTTTTGTTGTAATAAAAAATTCAGTAGGTCTTTTTATTGAAAAGCAAATCTCTACAGCTATCAAAACCAGTCCTTCTTTTCGCTATATCTTTTACTCGCTGCGCTTCGTAAAAGTATGCCGCTGCAATAAGGTTTAAAAACATCAGCATTGCTACTATTTAAGGTTGTATGATGCATTAGTTAGGTTACAAAAAAACAAAACCACGCTTACTCTTTTTTCGTTTATTCAATAGTTATCCAATGAATATTTGCAATTTGGGCATATTCATCGGATGACTACAAAAAAATAGATATGATTACAGCCTTAAAAGTTATTTTTTCAGTTTTATTAGTTTGGGTAACTTACATTGTTATTAGTACCAGTTTAGAAAGTTCGCTATTTAAAGAATGGGATTTTTTGGGCTCAATCCCTTGGATGAGGGCAACACTTTGGGATTTTTATGCGAATATTTTCATCATCACTCTGTGGATGTTTTATAAGGAGAAAAATATTATTCCTAAAATCTCTTGGCTAATTTTATTCGTATGTTTAGGTAGCATTGCAACTTGTGCTTATGTGCTGATTAAATTATTCAGACTTAAACCAGGTGAAGGCGTAGAACAATTAATTGGGAAAAAGGGTTAATAGATCATATCCATTGACCATCAACTATTAACCATCAACAAATAATATGGATTACAAACATCTACTTTTTATCGCACTCATCTCTCTAATTGCCTGTTGCACCATTATGTTTTTGGTTTGGCTTTGGGCTAAAAAAATTAAAAATGCTGGTGTTGTTGATGTATTTTGGGCGCTTAATTTTCCAGTAATTACCATCATTACTTTTTTTCTGTCAGAAGGATTTGAAGCTCGTAAACTTTTAATCTGCGGTATCTTTTTAATAGCTGAACTAAGATTAGGGCTACATCTTTGGCAACGTGTAATTGGTCATTTAAACGAGGAGGAAGGTCGTTACGAGCAACTGCGTAAAGAATGGGGTGAAAAAGCAGATAGGAATTTCTTCTTTTTCTTTCAGTTCCAAGCCATATCAAATGTAATTTTAGCTATTCCATTTTTTATCATTACTGCCAATACAACTCCAGAAATATCAATATTAGAATACATCGGATTAGGTATTTGGGTAATTGCTTTTATTGGAGAAATGATAGCCGACAACCAATTGGCGAAATTTAAAAATGACCCTAAAAATAAAGGCAAGGTTTGCGATACAGGTTTATGGCATTATAGTAGGCATCCCAATTATTTTTTTGAATGGTTAACATGGATGGCCTATTTCATTTTTGCCTTAGCCACTCCGTGGGGAATTTTGGCAATCATCAGCCCTGCGATAATTTTATATCTATTGCTAAAAGTAACAGGTGTACCCAATAACGAAGAACAGAATTTACGCAGTAAACCTGTGGCTTATAAAAAATACCAAGAAACAACTAGTGCTTTTTTTCCTTGGGGAAAAAAAAACAGGTAAAATGGAAGATGTAAAATGGAATATGGGCAATTCGCATTACATTCCATTTCAATCATCCATCTTACATTTACCATCTTACATCTAACATCAAAATGTGGTACGATAAACTAATAGAAAACGATAAATTACCAGACTCGGTTTTGCGAGCTGGCATGAGAAAATTGCTAAAACAGCGCTTGGCGGATGAAACTTTAGGCGACGAAGAATTGCAGCAACGTAAATTCATTAATTTGGTTGATGAATTGAAAGCTTCGCCAATAGCTGTTAATACCGCTGATGCCAATGAGCAACATTACGAATTGCCGACGAAATTTTTTCAATATTGTTTAGGCAAAAATCTGAAATATAGTAGTGGCTATTGGAACCCAGGTGTAAAAGATATTGATACTTCTGAAGATGACATGTTGGCTTTAACTTGTAAAAGAGCAGATTTACAAAGTGGACAAAATGTTTTGGAATTAGGTTGTGGCTGGGGTTCATTGTCGTTATATATGTCGGCGAAATTTCCAGAAAGTAAGTTTACGGTAGTTTCAAATTCTGCAACACAGAAAATTTTTATTGATGAAACTGCAAAACAACAAGGCATCCAAAACCTAACTGTTCTAACTGCAGATATGAATACTTTTACCATTGCCGATAGTTTTGACAGGGTAGTTTCTGTAGAAATGTTTGAGCACATGCGCAATTACAAATTGCTTTTGGCAAAAGTTTCATCGTTCTTAAAACCCGATGGGAAACTGTTCGTACATATTTTTACGCATAAAACCTTAGCTTACAAATATGAGGTAGTTGATGAAAGCGATTGGATGAGTAAGTACTTTTTTACTGGCGGCATAATGCCATCCAACCATTTGTTTTTCTACTTTAATGACGATTTAAAAATTAGCAAACATTGGGTAGTAAATGGAACCAATTACGGCAAAACTTCTGAAGCTTGGTTAAGCAACATGGATAAACATAAAAAGGAAATTATGCCAATTTTAGAGAATACTTATGGCAAAAACCAAGCTGTAAAATGGTGGGTTTACTGGCGTTTGTTTTATATGGCTTGTGCCGAATTGTTTAATTACAATAAAGGTAACGAATGGATGGTTTGTCATTATTTGTTTGAGAAGAAATAATGGAAAATGTAAGAGGTAAGATGGCAAATGTACCTGGAGCACAAAGGTTTTTCTTGAACTATAAAATCCATCTTCCGTTTTACATTTTCCATCTTACATAAATTATATGTTGAAGTTAGCAATTATAGGAACAGGAATAGCAGGAATGGGTTGTGGGCATTTGCTTCACAAAAAATATGATATTACGCTTTTTGAAGAACTGAATTATATTGGTGGTCACACAAATACTGTGACAGTAAAAGAAGTTGAAAAGGACGTTTTTATAGATACTGGATTTATGGTTTTTAACTATGAAACTTATCCGAATTTGTGTGCACTTTTTAAGGAAATTGAGGCGCCAGTAAAAAAAACGGATATGTCTTTTAGTGTGCAATATTTGCCTAGCGGATTAGAATATTCGGGCTCAAGTATGAAACATCTTTTTGCGCAAAAGCGAAATGTTTTTAGTCCTTCTTTTTTAAAAATGTTGATGCAGATTAATCGTTTCAACAAAGAAAGCATAGCCATTTTAGACGACCCAAAATACGCTGATTATTCTCTCGGGCAATATGTAAAGAAGTTTGGATATGGTGAAGATATGGTTTGGAAATACCTCATTCCAATGAGTTCTGCCGTCTGGTCAACCCCGATGGAGCAGATTCTAGATTTTCCAGCAGTATCGCTTATTCGCTTTTTTAAAAATCACGGGTTTTTGGGTTTAGATACACAACACCAATGGTTTACCTTACATAATGGGAGCCAGGCTTACCGTGAAAAATTAATCGAGCCATTTAGAAATCAAATCAGAATTAACACTAAAATTACCAGTGTGTTACGATTAGAAAATGGGAAAGTGTTGGTTACAACTTCAAAAGGTGAGGAAATAGAATTTGATAAAGTGATTGTGGCAAGTCACGCCAATCAAACTTACCAAATTGTAAAACACAAAACTGAAGATGAGGAAAGGCTGCTTTCTAAATTTAAATACCAACCAAACACTGCAGTTTTACATACCGATAAAACCCAAATGCCTAAGAAAAAGTTAGCTTGGAGCAGTTGGAATTATAGGGTAGAAAAACAAGGAGATTCATTAGTGCCAAGTACCATTTATTGGATGAATCAATTGCAAGGCGTTTCAGACAAGGTTGATTATTTCGTTTCTATCAATCCATCAGCTACGCTCGATAGAAGCAAAATAATTAAGGAAATTGATTATGAACATCCGTTATTTGATGTGCCAGCCATGCAAGCGCAAAAGGAATTACACAAACTAAATGAAACGGGTCCTGTTTATTATTGTGGTAGTTATTTTAAATATGGTTTCCACGAAGATGCTTATAAAAGTGCGGTGGAATTGTGTAGGATGATGTAAAATGTAAGAGGTAAGATGGAAAAGGGAATGTAAATGATGTAAAATGGAAAATGTAAGAGGTGAAATGTGTCGAAAAGTGTTAAGTTTATAAATACCTAAACATCTTACTATGAACGAAAAAACAACACAACTTCTAGACAGAACTTTTTGGTTTGGAGTTAATATCCTGAAATTTTTGGATAAACTTCCATACAGTCCAGTTTATAAAGTACCCATTTTGCAACTAAGTCGTTCTTCAACTTCTGTTGGAGCAAATTATGAGGAAGCTCAAGGTGCAACAAGCAAAAGAGACTTCAGTTACAAAATTGGAATTTCTTATAGAGAGGCTAGAGAAAGTGTTTATTGGCTGAGGGTATTAAAAGAATTATACAGCGACGAAAGATTTTTTCCTGAATTTGAAGAATACAAAAATGAAGCTCACGAACTCAAGAAAATTTTCGCATCTATTAAAATCAGCTCTAGTAAATAGTTTATGAAAAACCCATCTTCCATTTACCATCTTCCATAAAGATTATGCAAAGTCCATCTTCCATCTTCCATTTTACATCTTCCATCTAATTGTTTACGTCATCCATATATTCCGCCAAAGTAATGCATCATAGGTTAGCGCCTAAGAAGCACAGTTTCTGGTACAATGTATATATGTTTTATATCGATTTAGATGAGGTTGAAACTTTAGATAAAAAATTGCGTTGGTTCAGTTATAACAGGTTTAATTTGTTCAGTTTTAGGGATAAGGACCACTTAGAGCTGAAGAAGGTTAAGGGCAGGAAGGATGGAGGGGCATCTCACATCTCAACAAAACAGCAAATTACAACTTACCTAAAATCCCACAATGTGGAAATAGGGAATGGCAAAATTATGTTGTTAACCAATCTATCAGTTCTCGGTTATAACTTCAACCCTGTTTCTTTTTACTTCTGTTTTGATGAAAATAGCCATCCGCTTTGCGCAGTAGCAGAAATTAGTAATACTTACCACGAAATGAAAATGTTCTTTTTAGGTAAAGATGAGCTTGAAGGAAATACATTCAAACAAAGAATTCAAAAACACTTCTACGTATCTCCATTTATAGATTTGGATGATTTTTTCGATTTTAATCTTGTTATTCCGACCGAAAAATTGGATATTAAGATTGATGATTATGGTAAAGAGGGGAATCGATTTTTTATCAGCACCTTAAAAGGAGAGCAAAAGCCATTAACAAATGCAAATATGTTGCGCTATTTTTTTGCCATCCCGATGATACCTCTTAGAATAATGTGGTTAATTCACTGGCAAGCTTTTAAGTTGTGGATAAAGAAAATACAATATCATCCGAAAGCTGCAAACCAAGATTTACAAAAAGACGTATATAAGCCTTATAAACAAAATTAAAATAACTCAATGTCAACGCTCTATTTAACCAAATCGAAATCAGGATTTTACGAAAACGCAGTTGTAAATGCACTTTGTAAAATGGATAAAGGTTTTTTAAACCTTACTTTACCTAATGGAGAGAATTTGCAAATTGGAGATTCAAACTCTAGTTATAGAGCTGACTTAGAAGTTAAAGATGCCAGATTTTTTAAGTGTGTGGTTTTGTATGGTGATATTGGTTTTGGTGAAGCTTATGTAAATGGGCTTTGGGAAACGGACAATATTACCAATCTTATCAAATGGATTATCCTAAACATCGAAAATGCACCTTCAGTTTCGGGGAGTAAAGTGAAATCTTTGGGATTGAATATCTTTAAATGGTTCAATCGTATTTATCATAATAACCGTTCAAATAGTATTACTGGCTCACAAAAAAATATAGCAGAGCACTATGACTTAAACAATGATTTCTTCGCGACTTTCTTAGATCCATCAATGACTTATTCTGCTGCTTATTTTAAAACACCAGAATTAACATTGGCACAAGCCCAAGATGAAAAATACCGTCGACTTTGTGAACAGCTACATTTAAAAGCCAGTGATCATGTTTTAGAAATTGGAAGCGGTTGGGGTGCGAATGCTATTTTTATGGCTAAAAATTATGGCTGTAAAGTAACCACAGTTACCATTTCCAAAGAACAACAAAAACTCGGACAAGAACGTGTGGCAGCTGCTGGATTAGCGGATAAAATAGAAATTATCATAAAAGATTATAGAAACATCGAAGGACAGTTCGATAAAATTGTTTCTGTAGAAATGTTAGAAGCTGTTGGGCACAATTATTTAGAAACTTATTTCACCAAATGTGCCGAAGTATTAAAACCTAACGGGATTTTTGCCTTTCAGGTAATCACTAGTCCAGATAGTAGATATGAAAATTTACGCAGAGGTGTAGATTGGATCCAGAAACATATTTTTCCAGGTTCTTTATTGCCTTCTGTGGCGGTAATTAATAAAGCTATTAACAATACCAGTGACCTAACACTAGTCGACTTGAAAGATTTAGGTTTGGATTATGCTCGTACTTTAAAACTATGGTTTATCGAATTTAACCACAAGCTAAACGAAGTAAAAGCTTTAGGTTTCGATGAGCGTTTCATCCGCAAGTGGAATTACTATTTGAACTATTGCGAAGCTGCATTTGAAATGAGAAATATCAATGTAATGCAAATGGTTTACACTAGGCCGAATAATACGGAACGATAATCAGTTTTCAGTTGCCAGTTTTCAGTTAATTTTTCGTTAGTCCGGATTTGCAATCCGGTACTATTTAACTAAGGATTTCAAATCCTTAGGAATTAAAGCCGAGATTACAATCTCGGCTAAATGAGATTAAACAAAAATGGTTCGTATCGTTACGAACCATTTTTTATAATATTTGAGCGTCATTGCGATACCGATTTTTTATCGGGAGAAGCAATCTTTCCTGCTAGATAGATTGCTTCGTCGTGCCTCCTCGCAAAGACGGCAAGATGTTAAAACTAATCCCTTCTTCTATTGCCACCGCCGCTAAACCTTCTGTTTCCACCACCGGCGTTTGCACTTGCAGTGCTACCTGTATGGTTTGGTTTTCTAGCACCACCACCTTGAGGTTTCTTTTTTGCTCCGCTTAAGTTAGGCTCACGCTCACGAGGTTCGCGTTGGTTGCCTTTCTTTTTGCCTTTGCCTTTTGCATCTGCAGCAGCCGACATTAAGCTTTGCCAGCTCATTGCATAAGGATGGTCTTCATTTACTGGAACTTTCAAACCAATCAATTTCTCAATATCATCTAAAAATTCTTTCTCTTCGCCATCGCAAAAAGAGTAAGCGATACCGCTTAAACCAGCTCTTCCGGTTCTGCCAATTCTGTGTACATAAGTTTCAGGAATGTTTGGTAATTCGTAGTTAATTACATGTGCCAATTCATCTACATCAATACCACGAGCAGCAATATCAGTAGCCACTAAAACACGAGTTGTACGAGCTTTAAAGTTTGTTAAAGCTCTCTGACGAGCATTTTGAGATTTATTTCCGTGAATAGCTTCAGCCTTGATATTGATTTTTATCAAATCTTTTACCACTTTATCTGCACCGTGTTTGGTACGTGTAAATACCAAAACAGTTTCAATCGCCTTGTCTTTTAACAAGTGAGCCAATAGACTTCTTTTGTCATTTTTCTCAACGAAATAAACGGCTTGTTGAATTTTTTCTGCCGTAGAAGAAACTGGAGTAACTTCAACTTTAACAGGATTGGTTAATATCGTGCTAGACAATTTCTGGATTTCAGTTGGCATCGTAGCCGAGAAAAACAAAGTCTGCCTTTTTGCAGGTAATTTTGCGATAACTTTTTTCACATCGTGGATAAAACCCATATCTAACATACGGTCGGCCTCATCCAATACGAAAATCTCGATATCACGTAAGTTCACGAAACCTTGGTTCATTAAATCTAATAAACGACCAGGAGTTGCCACTAAAATATCAACGCCTCTATGTAATGCATCAGTTTGTGCTTTTTGTCCAACACCGCCAAAAATCACCAAGTGTTTTAAAGATAAATTACGGCCATAAGCCTTAAAACTTTCTTCAATTTGGATGGCTAATTCTCTTGTTGGCGTTAAAATTAAAGCTCTAATTGGCTTCGGACCTTTAACGTTGCTGTGTGGTTTGTCTAACAATTGCAACATCGGTATAGCGAATGCTGCGGTTTTACCAGTACCAGTTTGAGCGCAACCCAATAAATCGCGTTTTTGTAAAATAGAAGGTATAGATTGCTCCTGTATTGGTGTAGGTTGTGTATAACCTTCGGTTTCAAGCGCCTTTAAAATAGGAGCTATGAGGTTTAATTCTGAAAATAACAAAGTATAATTTTTAAATGTAAAATGTCGAAGAAGCTAGAACAATCATTGCTGGAAGGACTAACTTGCGAGTTTGCTTTAAATGATAAAGAAATTCTGCTTCGGCACAAAGATAAGTAAATTTATCCGAGTTTAAGAATTAGGTCAAATGGTCAATAGTTAATGGTCAATGGCTAGGTCTATTAACTATCAACTATTTGCTTTTTTGAAAATGTTTGTCAGAAGCTCTTCGGCATCCCGATAGCTATCGGGAGCAGCCCTGCCCTCGCTATAATCTTTTTGTTTTTGCGTCATTTCGACGTTAGGAGAAATCTGTAAGATAGTAGCACTTAACTAACATTTTAACGGTTGGCAAAAAAACAAAAAGTATTTCCGCTATCCCGATAGCTATCGGGACAGATTTATAGAACGAAGGAAGAAGGGTATGGAAAGTGTAAGATGTAAAATGGAATAGGTTAAGTTTCCAATCTTGCTACTTGATACTCAAATCTTGTTACTATTTTCCTTAAACCTCGTAAAAAACAGCAACGCCAAAACACAAAGGGCAAAGCCAACAACGCCATTTAAACGCAAACCATAGTCATTACCTGGGTCTTTACCATAAACAGTAAGCATTGCAAAAATGGCTATCCCTAATGTCTGGCCAAGTTTTACAAAAAGATATTTAACAGCGAAGAACATCCCCTCGTGGTTTTCGCCAGTTTCTAAGGTGTCTTTTTGAGCGATGTCAGCTAAAATTGCATTGGGTAAAATTCCTAAAGCCGCTAAGGGAAAAGAAGCAAAAACCACCAATAAATACATTTGATTGGCAGGCTCAAAAGGGAGTTTTCCTAAAAAGAAAATAGTAACGAATATTAAGCTCAAAACACCAAATGCCAAAAGCACCAAGGTTTTCTTTCCGAATTTTTGAGAACCATAATTGATAAATGGATAGAATACCAAAGATAAAACGACCATCAATCCCATAAACTTACCACCATCAGAATCTGGTAGGCCAAGCAAAACCGTTACAAAATATAACAAACCACTACTCATCAAGCTTAAAGCGGTATAATAAGTAAAATCAGAAATGAGGTAATATTTAAAATTGGAATTTCTAAACGTATTTTTAATTGCTGGTAAAAGTGGAATATGTGTTGGTTTACTTTCTACATAATCTTTTTCCTTAATAAAAACAATCGGCAAAATCATTACCAAGCCAGAAAAAACAGCTAAACCCCAAATGGTGTATTGCAAGGCGTGAAAACGTTCGGTAACGTGAAAAACAGTCTGAATTAAATCAGCAAAGTTATTGCACAATGCCCCTAAAATCATCCCTAAAACAAAACCAACTTGTTGAAAAGTAGAGAGCTTTACTTTTTCTTCAGCGGTATGCGTTAGCTCCGCAAGCAAAGCATTGTAAGGAATAATATAAGTAGTTACGGAAACGAAAAATCCTGCTAAGACGATTGTTAACCACCAAGCATTACTTAAACTTTCGCCTTTTACCAAAGGATAAAAAACCAAGCTGCAAAAAACAACAGCTGGTAAAATGGCCCATCTCATAATTGGGAAACGCCTTCCTTTTGGGTTGGTACTGCTATCACTAACTGAAGCAATAAATGGGTCGTAAGCGGCATCGAATAACCTACCCGAAGCTGCAATTAAAGAAAGAATGTTAAATGCCCCAAAAACCAATAATTGCGGAACCAGCGGAACCAGACCAGAATTGTTTGGTGGCAGATAAAAGTAAGGAAGCATCACAATGATTAGATTGGTCATGATACTCCAACCCATCATTCCGGCACAGTAGGCAATTTGTTTTTTAAAAGGTAGTGTTTGTATTGGCATTTAAATTTTCGAGAAGGCTTGTTCTAAATCAGCGATAATATACTCAGCTTCTTCCAATCCTACATAAATTCTTATCAACACGTGTCTATTATTGGTTGCATCGAAATCTGTTTTACTTATCCCAGCACAAGCCGGAATAATTAAGCTTTCGTATCCACCCCAAGAAACAGCCATTAAAATGTGCTTTAAGCCATCGCAAAAAGTTTCTATTTTAGTTAAATCAGCATCTTTTAAAATAATGCTAAACAAACCGCCGCATTTTTTCATTTGCTTTTTAGCAAGAGCTAAGTCCTTGTTATCTTGACTAAAAGGATGTAATACTTTTTCAACTTTAGGGTGTGCATTTAAATATGCAATCACCTTATCTGCAGTTTCGCTAATCTTGTCTAGCCTAATTGGCAAAGTTCTTAAACCACGTAGTAAAAGCCAAGCATTTTGTGGGGCAAGTGCAGCACCAATATTTAAATATTCTTTGTTGAAAATCTTTTCCAATAATTCTTTTTTCCCAGTTAAAACTCCTGCCACAACATCGCTATGCCCTGCTAAATATTTGGTAGCCGATTGCGCCACTAAATCTATTCCGTGAGCGATTGGCTGTTGATATAGTGGAGAGCAATAACTATTATCAATCATTGTTAAAATGCCTTTTTCTTTGGCAATTTTAGCCACGGCTTCTAAATTTTGAACATCGAAGCTAAATGTATTTGGCGATTCAAGATAAATCAACTTTGTTTTAGCCGTAATAGCACTTTCATATTGACTTAAATCTGTCCCGTCTATAAAGGTTGTACTTACACCATATCTTGGTAAAAACTCCTTGAATAATTTTATAGTCCAACTGTACGGGTTTTCTACGCAAACCACTTCATCGCCACTTTGTAATAATGCCAAAACAGGGACTGTAATTGCAGCAATGCCGCTACTAAAAACTAAAGCATCTTCAGCTCCATCAAGCGCCGCTAACTTTTTTCTTAAAATATCTATCGTTGGGTTAAACCCTCTTGAGTATAAATTGCCTTGGTATTCATCAGCCAATGCGGCTCTAAAATCTTCAACAGTGTTAAACTTAAAATTGCTCGTTTGCATAATAGGAGGAGCAATTGAATTGAAATAGCTTTCACGTTCTTCGCCTAGTTCATTTAATATATAAGATAAGTCCATTTTTAATTTGTAGCTTTTTTAGCGTAGAAAATGTAGTATAACATTAAGAATAATAATAAAAGTCCTGTTCCAATGAAGGCGGCATTTACATCTTTTATCACTACTCCAATGGCAATCATAAAGTAACTAAACACAAAAAATGTAGCCAATATTGGAGTGAATTTATTCCAGGTGTTTTTTGTTACGTCAGCACCTTGCATTCTTTTGCGCAAGATAAATAAGGTCGCAGCTGAGGTGCTCATTCCAATGCTATCTAAAAACATGGTAAAGTTTAAAATGTTATCAACTCCTTTTCCAAAAAATGTAATGATAACAGTGATTAATGAAAAAGTAGCTAATCCCGTTACCAAAGCACCCGTTTTGGGACTTGTATAAGAAAATATTTTCGGAAAAACCTTGTCTATGCTCATTGCATACATCACCCTTGGGTTACTCATTAAAAGGATGTTTACATAAGCTAAAACAGAAAGAAACATCAAGGCATCAAACACTTTTGCACCAAATGGACCAAACCAAGCTTCACAAAGTAATGCGCCAATTGCCGATGCATTTTTCATTTTGTCAAATCCTATTACATCGATATAAGCAACGTTTATCAGTAGGTAAAGCGAAACAACGATGATAATACCTATGAAAATCCCCTTGGGTATGATATTTGGTTTTTTAACTTCGGCACCAAAATTTATGGTCTGCTGATACCCGCCATAGGCGAAACAAACCGGAATCATCGATACTAAAAAGAGTGATAGTGCACTGCGATTAGAAAGTGAGTACAATGGAGAACCTTGCTCGTAACCATGTGGCTCTACAACAACACCTTTAAAAACACTAGCAATAAGTAATAAAACCAATCCAACTTTAATAACGATGAGTACATTCTGAGTTTTACTGCTGGTTTTTAATCCAAATAAATTAACGCAGAAAAATATAGCAACGGCCACAATTGCCATTGTGGTATTAAAAAATGTACCGCTGGGTTTGCCAAATAGCAAATCACTCACATAATCTGAACCAATTAAGGCAACAACTGCTAGCGATGCCGCATTACTAATTAAAATGATGGCGTTAACTGAAAAACCGATAGCGGGATGATAACAATGTGCAAAAACCTTATAATAACCACCCATTGCTGGTAACCTCAAACCAATTTCCGCATAAGTTAAAGCGCCACAAAGTGCGATGATTCCACCTACAATCCATACTGCAAAAAAGATGGTGTCGTCTCCAGATGTAGCCGCAACTGATGCTGGATTTCGAAAGATTCCCATTCCAATTACTAGACTAACCACAATCATAGAAAGGTCGAAAAGAGAGAGTTGCTTTTTAGCTTGCATGAGCATAAGTTTAAGTTTGGAAGATATGAATTTTAGTTTGGAGTTAAAAATTTGGGGTTTTTAAGCCTCTCGAAAATTCTTAAACGACAGGCTTTTTTTGTATTATAGTACTATGAAATACATTTTGTTGTTCCTGATTTTAATTTCAAGCCATTTAGTTTTTGCGCAAACAGCAGAAAAGGATGTTTTTGAAATTTATGAGCGGCAATACAATGGAATGATAAAGAGTAGGGGCATGCCAGATTCATTTGGGTTTACACAGGTTATAGGGGGTTTTAACACAGCTGGATTAAAATCAAATAAAGATTTTGCCAATGTGTTAAAGAACCTGTATGGCGACAAGGAGAAAATAGGTGTTGTATTCTTTTTTTATAATGAAGGGATTTTACATCGTACCTTTTTTAAACCTGGAAAAGTTTTAGAAGAAAAGAAAATTAAAATTAGTCCACAAAAACTAGCAGAACTGCATAGCGATTTATTAATGGCATTTAAAATACAAGCCAAATCTGCCAATAGGTCTCCAATTAAAAGAGGAGTAGTTGTTAAGAATATAGGTTCAAATGTCAAGAAAGTTAATCTCGAAGTATTAACAAAAGAAATTGGTAATATTTTATTGCCTACTGGTTTTGATGAAACTGTAAAACAGTTAATAGTTATTCCAGCACTAAATATTGGCACTTTCCCTTTTCATATTTTGAAACCCTACAATGACAATTCTTATCTGATCGATAAATGTAGTTTTACAATTAGTCCAGGGATAGTTGATTTAATAGTCTCTAAAACCGTAACTTTGAGAGAAACCATAGGTGGGGAATGGCAAAATGGAAAATATTTAGATCAAGACGGCTACACGGATCGGAATAGGCATTTGCCAGAAAAGAGGCGATTTACATTAGATAATCCATTATTTATTAGTAACCCAGCTTACCCTAAAAATTTAGAATATGAATTTCCAAATTTACCAGGTGCCGCGAAAGAAATAGCTGGCGCTATAAGCTATGCCAAAAACTATTATTTGCTTTCAGGAAAAAATGCTACAAAAGATAGTGTCTTTAAATATTGGGAAGAGGCAGATTTAATTTATTTTGCAACACACGGTATAGCTGACGAGACTAATCCGATAGAGAATAGTTACTTGGTGTTGAGTGGTGATGATGCCAAATTAACAGCGAGGGATGTAATGAATCTTGCCGTTAAAGGTAAATCTTTTCCAGAGATGGTTATACTTTCTGCTTGCCAAACTGGTTTGGGCAAATCTGTTGATGTTGGTGTAACTGGATTAGCTAGGTCGTTTATTTTAGGTGGAACAAAACAAGTAATCATGAGTTTATGGAATGTAGATGATGAAGCCACCGCTTTTTTAATGGAGAGATTTATCATTCATTTACAAGCACCAAATTTTTATCTTCCTTCTGAGCAACTTCGCTTAGCAATTTTAGATACTAAAAAGAAATATCCCAACCCAATGTATTGGGCAAGTTTTTCAGTTTTTGGAGTAAGTTATTAAAATGTGTACTTCTTTTTCATGATGCACCTAACTCTTTACCAAAAATGTTCATTTGTGGAAACTTTGTAATTGATTTGCAGAGAGATTAGATTAAATTTGTAATGCTGAGTTATTTCCACGTCTTTTCGATGGAGGAACTATAGCAATCTTTAAATTTAATTTTGTCATCCTGAGGAACGAAGGATCTCCTTAAAAGAGTTCTCAAATAGATTCTTCGCTTCGCTCTGAATGACAAGTTACACGCTTAATGACAAAACCTTTATTATGGCAGAACCGATTTATAACGAAGATAGTATTAAGTCACTTGATTGGCAGGAACACATTCGTCGCCGACCAGGGATGTATATTGGTAAGCTTGGAGATGGTTCTGCGCAAGATGATGGTATTTATGTACTGCTGAAAGAAATCATGGATAACTCTATTGATGAGTTCATGATGGGTGCAGGAAAAACTATCGACATTACTTTGAGCGACCAAAAAGTAAACATTCGTGATTATGGCCGCGGTATCCCTTTGGGTAAAGTAATTGATTGTGTTTCTAAAATGAATACCGGTGGTAAATATGATAGCAATGCCTTCCAAAAATCTGTAGGGATGAATGGTGTAGGTACAAAAGCAGTTAATGCCCTATCAACTTCGTTTGTAGTGCAAAGTTATAGAGATGGTAAAACTAAAAAGGTAGAGTTTAGTAAAGGTCTCATCACTTTAGAACATCCAGAAATTGAGACAACACAGCGTAATGGTACAGCGATAACTTTTTATCCTGATGAAACTATTTTTAGAAATTACCATTACATACCAGACTTTGTAGAAAGCATGATCTGGAACTACGTGTTCTTAAATACAGGTTTGGTTATCAATTTCAATAACCAAAAATATTTCTCGGAGCGTGGTTTATACGATTTATTATCAAAACAAAATAAACCAGAAGAAATCCGTTATCCGATTATCCATTTAAAAGGCCATGATATTGAGGTGGCAATGACACATGGACAACAGTACGGAGAAGATTACCACTCGTTTGTAAATGGTCAATACACTACACAAGGTGGAACCCACCAAGCCGCATTTAGAGAAGCAGTAGTAAAAACAATTCGTGAGTTTTATAAAAAGGAATTCGATGCCAATGATGTTAGGGCATCTATCATTGCGGCAGTAGCCATACGTGTGCAAGAACCAGTTTTTGAATCACAAACTAAAACGAAGCTAGGTTCAGAGAAAATAGCGCCAGAGGGGCAATCGGTTAGAGGTTTTGTAAATGATTTTGTAAAGAAGGAACTAGATGATTATTTACATAAACATTCAGATGTTGCTGATGCACTTTTAAAAAGAATTATCCAATCTGAAAGGGAGCGAAAAGACATTGCTGGCATTAAAAAACTAGCTAATGATAGAGCGAAAAAAGCATCCTTACACAATAAAAAACTAAGAGATTGCAAAGTTCATTTTAACAGTACACATGAGAAAAGGTATGAAACGACCTTGTTTATTACCGAGGGAGATTCTGCGTCTGGTTCTATAACTAAATCTCGTGATGTTGATTGTCAAGCTGTTTTTAGCTTAAAGGGAAAACCATTAAACTGCTACGAATTAACCAAAAAGGTGGTTTATGAAAATGAAGAGTTTAACCTTCTGCAACACGCCTTAAATATTGAAGATGGTTTAGAAGGTTTGCATTACAACAACATTGTAATTGCTACTGATGCAGATGTTGATGGAATGCACATTCGTTTGTTAATGATGACTTTCTTTTTGCAGTTTTTCCCAGACTTAGTAAAAGCTGGGCACGTTTACATTTTGCAAACCCCATTGTTTAGGGTTCGTAATAAAAAAGAAACCATTTACTGCTACAGTGAAGATGAGCGAAGAGATGCGATTGAAAAACTGGGAGGTAAGCCAGAAATTACTCGATTTAAAGGATTGGGAGAGATTTCTCCTGACGAATTTGGTTTATTTATTGGAAAGGATATTCGCCTAGACCCAGTTATTTTAAAGGAGCAAACCATTAAAAAGCTCTTGGAATACTATATGGGTAAAAATACGCCAGAAAGACAACAGCACATCATTAAAAATTTACGTATTGAAAAAGACGAGGTAAAAGAGGGCGAAGAGGAAAGAAATGCAGCTAATACGAATTTAGAAGTTGCATAATTTTCTACTTAACTAAAACAATATTTTTTTACGTAATATTGCACATCCCTATTTGTTATTAAAAAATACCTGTAATGGATAATTACGGGAATAATTAATTTTAATTAACGAAGCCCTTATGCCTTTTTCATCTGCTAAAAACTCTTCAACTCGATACGGACTTGTTGTGTTTTTAATCTTATCGCTCTTTTTATGCGCCACTTTCTTTTATGTTCGTAATAGTAAAGGAAACGACCTAGCTCGTGATATCAATCATCTTTCTGAACTAAAAGAAGATTATGCTTTAATAGATTCTTGTGTTGTTGTGCTTTATAATGCAGATAACAATTGTAGGTTATATGCAGTTACTGGTCAAAAAGCTTATATCAATAAATTCGCAAGTGATATCAACTTTGTTTCTCATATTTTGGATAACATTAGGCTATCTACTGACCTTAATGATAAAAAAGGACCTCAAGATTTAAAAGGTTTGGTAGACCAAAAGCGAGTAAGAACACAGCTTTACCTAAGATTAAGACAATTAACCGATAGCTTAATTAATTTATCAACTGGAGTAGATACTTCTGGTAATAAGATACAGGTAGATTCTGATGGTAATGAGCTAACATATAAGCAGTTTAAGACAATGGTAACTATCGACACCATTAAAATATCGCCAAAAGCTCAAAAAGAAAAAAACTTAATTGGCCGTTTGGGAGATGCGATTAAGCGTAAGGCACCAACTAAACAAGAGGATGCCGTAAGTAGAGTAGTTAGAATAGAAACCAAATTAGATACTTCTAAAAGAGCGATGGCTTTTAATAAGCTGCAACTAAAGAATATGAATAATTATTTCCGCAATTTATATGCGGCAAATAATATGTTAAAGAGTAATGAGGTCGTAATCTTAAAGCTCAACACTAAGATCATCACAGAAATAGTTTCGCTATTACAAAATTATAAAAGAAAGGAAATTGTCTTTGCCAAGCAAAATAGAGAAGAGATTAAAGGTCATATAGATGGTACTTTTAAGAGCATAGACAAAATTTTTATCTTTAGTATTGTTTTACTCGTTTTGTTGGTGAGTGCTATTTTATATAACCTTTGGAAAATTTATAAAAATGAAAGTGAGCTCATTAATTATAGTCAAAAAGCTTCTCAGTATGCTAATTCTAAGAGTAGGTTTTTGGCAAACATGAGCCATGAGATAAGAACGCCACTAAATTCTGTAATTGGTTTTTCTGAGCAATTAAGTCAGGGAAAACTCGATTCACAGCAGATGGAGCAAGTTAGTGCCATTAGAAGTTCTTCGGTAATGTTGTTAGACGTTGTGAATGATATTCTTGATTTTTCTAAATATGAAACTGGAAAAGTAAACTTCGATAAAATCTCTTTCATCCCACTTGATGCGATAACGGAGGTGTTTAATAGCATAGCCATACAAGCTACAAACAAGGGAGTAGAATTAAGAAATGAAGTTTCATTTAAAAGGAATTTTTGTTTTTCTGGAGATTCATTGCGTTTAAAACAAGTAGTGATGAATCTGTTAAGCAATGCGATTAAGTTTACCGAAAAAGGCTCGGTTACGTTAAAAGCCGATGTTGTTTTAAATGCTAAAAAAGGAATATTAACAGTTCAAATTATAGATACGGGAATTGGTATTGGAGCTGAAGATATTGACATGATTTTTGATGAGTTTGCTCAAGTCTATTATTCATCCACCAAGATTAAACAAAAGGGAACAGGTTTAGGCTTAGCAATTTGTAAGCGGATAGTAGAGTTTCAAGGTGGGCAAATTGGAGTAACAAGTGAGTTAGGGAAGGGCTCGATATTTAGTTTTGAAATTCCTTACGAGATTTGTGCTGCTGGTGACGCGTTAAAAAATGTAGTTGATACGAGTATAGATACTAATGGCTTAGCGGGAAAGCATATTTTATTAGCGGACGATAATAAAATGAACATCCTTTTGGCTGAAACGGTTATTAAAAAATATAAAATGATAACTAACGTGGCTTATGATGGGAAGGAAGCATTTGAATTATTTAAAAAGAACGATTATGATTTGATTTTAACCGATATACAGATGCCAGAAATGGGTGGGATAGAGTTAACAAGGGTCATAAGGTCATACCCTAACCCATCAAAAGCCAACATCCCAATTTTAGGGGTAACAGCAAATGTGTTAGAAGAAGACCGTAAAAAATATATCGAATCTGGAATTGACGACTTAGTACTCAAACCTTTCTCCGAAAGAGAATTGATTGATAAGATGGCTAAATATTTGAAAAAAGGCTAAGCTTTTTCGGGTAAATCAACTGTATCTTCTGGGTGTTGTGGTGGTAACACAGCTACTTTCTTTTCTACAATTATGGTTTTTAAATGTACTGCATATTTGCTTGGAGATATACCTTCAGTATATTTTTCGGCATAAGCTTGTGTAAATTCAGCACCAAAGTATAATATAATAGAGGTGTAATATATCCAAACCAAGATTACAATAATGGAGCTTGCAGCACCAAATGCAGAACCTGGGTTACCCTTTTCGATATAAATGCCAATAACATATTTACCTAAGCTAAACATCAATGCGGTAAATAGCGCACCTATCAAAGCTGGTTTCCATTTTAAATCAACATCTGGTAGTACCTTAAAAATGATGGCGAAAATTGAAGTTACAACCGCGAGTGTCAACATATTAGTGATAATTAGCATTACGAAACCAGAAATGCCTTCTATGCCAATTTTAGCTGCATAAATCCCAAGTTTATTACCTATTCCAACTACTACACTGTTAAGCACCAGGGAAACCAATAATAAAAATCCTAATGATGCAATTAGAGAAAAAGATAAAAGCCTATTGGTAATTAATTTTTTCCAACCCTTTTTAGGAACCGCTTTTACTTTCCAAATGATGTTGATGCTATCTTGAATTTCTATAAAAATTGCGGTAGAACCAATAATTAAAGTTATGATACCTACAATTAAACCCATTGTGCTTTTGCCAGAAAGATTAGCGTTTTCTACAAATCCCCTTAATTGATTGGCTGCTTCAGTTCCAATCATTTTGCTAATTTCTCCAAACAACTTGGTGTTTGGGTCCATATTGTCACCTAAAAAGAGACTAGCTGCAGAAATAATGATGATGATTAAGGGAGTAAGTGAAAATATGGTATAATAAGCCAATGATGCGCTTAACTTCATCACCCTATCTTCCATGAAACCTTTACCTGCAGCTATAAATAAGTGATAAGTAATAACTACTAAGTTTTTCGCTTTTTTTAATAAACCAATCATACTGTTAAAACGGATAACCGATGCCGATGTTTAAAATAAAATTCTCTTTACGCCAAGTCTTGCTGCCAAAATCTACATCGTTTAATACCCAACGTTGACCACTAGGAAGATAAGGTTTTCTGATTGGAAATGCACCGTCTAACCTAATTACAAAAATCTGGGCATCTATTCTTAACCCTGCACCGGTACCTACGGCTAATTCATTTAACGCATTACTTAATTTAAAGCCAGAACCTGGTCTGCCGCTATTTGGAATGGTTGGTTTACCTAAATCTTCTTTTCTTAACCAGATGTTTCCTGCATCAACAAATAGTGCACCTTGTAAAGGTCCTGCAATTTTAAACCTCAATTCAGTATTCAGCATTAATTTAATATCACCACCTTGGTCTGCAAATTGGTCATTTAAATTTACTTGATAAGTTCCAGGACCTAAAGATCTTGCTCTAAAAGCCCTAATGTCATTACTTCCGCCAGCAAAAAATTGTTTAACAAATGGTAAAGAGGTGCTATTTCCATAAGCATAGCCATAACCTGCATTAAACCTATTTGCCCAAGTTACGTTTCTATTTACTTTATGATAGTTACGCAAATCAGCTTCAAACCTAATAAATTGAGTTAACGGAATGCCGAATAAAGTTCTTTCGCCAACTCCATTTTTAGAAACAAATAGACCCCATAAATTACCACCAGTCTCAATACTTCCTCTAAAATAGGTTGTGTTTCTACGTTGGTTTTCCATTTGATTGGTGAACGTAAAACTATAGTTGCTTCCTATAATAAACTGCTCTTGCAAGGTATTTTCTAGGCCTGGAGTTGCCTTATATAAACTATCTAATTTTAAGGAATCACCCTCTGTTGGTTTAACTAAAGTGATGGATATTGGATTAAAGCTGTGCTCTTTATGTAAGTTCTCTTTCCAGTTGTAACCAAATTCTCCTTTAAAAGAATTCAATTTGTATAATGAACCTCTGTTTAATAGTTGATAAGATAAAGAAGCTACGGTTCTAGGAATGAAAGAATTGGTAACTCTTGGCTTGTAGAAAGGAACGATAAATTGAGGAAAAGTTAATTTCCCTTCCGCTGTAAATGAGTAGGAATCAAGTCCTCTTGCAGGCCCGCTTACCTGTGTTTCGAATCCGCCACTCACACTTACATCTAACTGTTCTGCACCTCTAAATAAATTCCTAGTTGTTTGTGTTAGTTTTACTTCAGAACCTACAAAATTGTTCGACTTGTTTGTTCCATTAACCGAGAATGTTAAGGAATTTTTCTTTAGCGGAGTGAGGTAAATATTTAGATCAAGCTGATTGTTTTTAAAACTATCAATAGGTAAAAATTCTGCCCTAACATCTCTAAACGCCCCAATATTAACCATCCTGTTTAAAGATTGGTTATGGTCTTTTCGGTTGTAATTTTCACCCTTTTTAAAGAAAACCAACCTGTCGAATAGTTTAGGCTTAAATGTATTTCTGTTATCGTAAATGTTAAAATCGTTATACTTTAAAGGAGTTAAAGTTTTTAACAGACTATCTCTTCTAAGGCTGTAATTTGGATAAATGTTTATTGAGTTAATGGTATATGGTTTTATCCCTGCATCTGGTGCACTTCTTTTAACATTAACATTAATGTTGACTAAGTTTTTACCTATTGTACTGTCAACTTGTAAAATCAAATAATCAGGACTGAAATAGAAATATCCATTTTCCTTTAAGTCATTATCTATTCTAATTCGCTCATTTTTATAAGTATCTAAGTCATAAAAATTGCCAACTTTCAATAATGTATTACCCTTGTTTTGGTCAATGATATGTGTTAAAACCCCAGTGTCTTTTGGGAAAGTAATGCTATTTATTTTATACCTAATTCCAGTATTTGTAGTATAAATCGCTTTTCCTTTTTTGCCTTTTATTACGGTATCACCAGTAACCTCGGCTTGTAAATAACCCTGACTAATTAAATAGCTTTTTAACACATCGTTATTGTATTTAATCTTTACTTCACTTAATAAAACTGGAGGTTCGCCAATTTTATTTTTTAGCCAGTTGCCAATTCCTTTAGGTTTTACAGTGTCTGGGGCTAAATTATGAATGAGCAATTTATATTTTATCCCTAAAAGCGATTTGTTAGGTCGAGGTCTGGTTTTGTTTTCTAGAGTCTTTTTAACCTCTTTTTGGTCATCGATTCTTTTACTTGAATCTGGGTTAATGTTTATCTCAGCACCTGTGTACAAGTACTGTCCAGGTTTTAATCGCCTTGTTGTACTACAGCTAGCTACAACCAAACAAGCCAATAAAAATACTATGGGTTTAATTAGTTGTTTCATCTTTAGGTTTCTGTTCTATTTGGTTTCTTAATTTCTTCTTACGTGATTGGAAAACTTCTCTAAACTTATTGTAATCTACTACCAAGGTAAAACCGAGGCCAGTTTCAATTATCTGACCATCAATTACAGCTTCATTCTGGTTTCTTCTGTAAAAACGTAACCTATATTTTCCATCAGCTGATAAAGCATATTCTACATTCAAATTTCCCGCTATGTTAGAAGAGCTTTGTCCAGGAACTTTAGGGCCTTCTAAACCGAATGAGCTTCCAACGGTAATTGTTAAACGTTCATTTAATAATTTTTTAGAAAGACCAACTTCTAAATCAGTTTTTTGTTCTAACGAACCGGTAGAATAATCTTCTGAAGAGTTTACATTAAAGTTTAAATCTACACCTTGTATTAAATCAGATGCTAGGTTGTTCAATTGCTCAGTTAATAATTTACTCACGCTAGAACGTGCCCATGTAGAAGCGCCACCACCACCGCCAGCTAGACTTTGGAAAGGGTTATTCGCTATAAATCTATTTAAGGCCAGCAAGGCGAAAACTTGTTTGTTCAACTCGCTTTCATCTCTATTTACGTTTTGCAACTTGGTATAAACAGTTCCAGATAAAGCACCTCGCTCATTTTCAGGCAAATCTATTTTAAAAGAAATTTTTGGTTTCAATAATTCCTCTTTCATATATAAATAAACTTGAAACGGTAATTTCGTTTTGGCCTGAATATTATCTGGTTCATTAATTAAATCAATTGGGGCGGCATTAACTTCATATAAAGCAGTTAAATCAACGGTAGCTGCGGTAGGTTCTCCTGTCCAGATTATAGTACTTCCTTTAACGATTTTAAATGGTCTTTTGCCCAAAGGTGCAACCGTTAAACTATAAGAGCCTTCTTCAACTTCATACCTTCCTGTTAAGCTTATTTTTCCGCTCGGGTCAATTGTTGCATTTAAGTTGGCATTACCTTTTATACTTAAATTATCGCCATTTTGTGGGTCTACAACTACATTTAGTTCTGCTTCTGGGTCAATTGTTATGGTGGCAACTAAATTCATCCCTTTTAATGGCGATTTACTAATGCTGTCGGCTTTTAGAGGTTTCTGTCCATTAAACGGTGGTGCATCAGCATCAATAAACTCTACAATTCCTTCCTGTTCTATAACAGATGGGTCGTTGATTGGCAAAGCATAAAAGAATTTAGTGCCCTTATTTACCCTGATGTTCATGTTTACATCAGGCTGATTTAAATCTCCACGAACTTTAATGGTACTGGTTAAATAAACCGTGCCGTAAATCATGTCGTTATCCGCTGCAGTAGAATTAATTGCCCTAAAATTATCCGTTCTAATATCTAGACCAAACCTTACATTTTTAAAATCTGTAGTGTAGATATTGCCATCTATAATTGCTTTTTTGCCTAATGAATCAACCAGTGTAAAATCATCAAATCTAATACCTTCATTCGTAAATGCTATTTCTTGTGTAGGCATTGTGAAATATGAATTAATGTAGGCAACATTAAATCCAGCATCGTTAAATTTCAACGAACCTAAGATTTTAGGAGCTGTTAACTCTCCTTTTACAGAGAACTGACCAGTTACGGTTCCTTTTCCTTGCCTAATTTGTCCAAGACTTACACTTTCTATTTCTTTTAAATCTATCTTATCAATGTTAACGGCTAAATCTAATGCACTTTGAGGGGCTGTATAATAGAAACCACTTGCTCGTAATTCGTGTACTCCTTTTAATTTGGCATCTACTTGAAAAGCATTGGCGGTATTGTTATTTACCAGTAAGCTTAAATCACCAAGTTCATCCTTTTGATAGCGTAATTTGCTTACGTTCAAATTAGCCTCGAACTTAGGATTAGAAACCAAGTCTTTCACATCAACCATACCGTTAATTGTTCCACCAACCATAGCTGTGTCAGTTTCTGCAAACTTGGTAATCGTTTCTATTTCAAAATTTTTAAACTCTGCACGTAGTGGAGAATTTGGAACATTGCTAATGCTATTAATGCTCAATAATTGTGAGCCTTGACTTAAATTAAACTGATTGGCCAATATACCTGATTGACCAAACTGAATATAGTTTTCTGGAGAGATGGTCCATTTTTGATAATCTAACAATAGCTTATTTGGGTCGAGGTTAAACCTGAAATCCTTGTTGAACGATTTGAAAATCCCTCCAATTACGTACTTATCTTTTCTTTGCCTATCTCGAAGGAAGATGTTTAAGTCTAACTGATTATTCGCTGCATTTCCAGAAATTTCGGAGTTGAATAATACAATCGATGGACTTAGAATACTTTTGATAGTTAAATTATAGTTTAACTTTTGGTTGCTATTATTTACCGCAAGGCGGAGACTATCCACATTATAATCTCCATAAACTACTTTCGGGAAAGAGGCATTCATTAACAGACTATCTTTCTGTGTATCAATTAATCCATTAATTCTTGATGGGACAAAAGTGGTTAACTCAGGCACAAAATCTTTTAAGAACTTAGGATTATAAATATTGATATCGAATCTGAAACGCTGGTCTGGGATAGCAACCACTTCACCAAACTGATAGTATTTATTGATTTGGTTAATGACTGCATTTCCAATTTTACTTAACTGATATTTTCCATCAATTTTTGCACTTAATAATTCAGATTTTAAAATCAAGCTATTGGACGTTGCTGTAGAAACTGCATTGATTTCAACTGTATCAACATTAAATCTTCTTCCTTCTTTTACAATTTGTAAACCAGTTGCAAAAACATCACCGTTTAAATAATCTACATCAGCAGTGCTGATATTTGCTTTGATATTACCTGCAACCTTAAATTCTGTTGTACTAAAGTTTAATTTTTGTAAGTCAACTTGTTTTAGGTTAACATCACCCTTAATGGATGGGTATTTTCCTGCTAAGTTAATTTGTGCATCTAAATTGAAGTTCGCATTACTATCTGGCATACTTCCCTTAACATTTACCAACTGGTTAGCATAAGTTCCGTTTAGCTTCAAATTGCGGTAATTGTATTTGTTATAAGTTGCGCTTAAAACGGTAGCATTAAATTTCGCATTGATTGTTTTTGGGTCTAAACCTGTTCCCGAAACATTAGCTTTTGCGGTAATTCTACCTAAAGTAGCTTGTTGCTTTAATAATCTGCCAACATTGAAATTGTTTAAAATGATATTAGCTTGGTAACGTTCCTTCCCTTTCGGACCTTTCATATTCGCAACAATTACAGCGCCACCCATATCTGTCTGAATATTTAGATTGGTATTGAAATCAGTCATCGAACCTTTAAAATTTCCTCTCGCATCTACCATATTTGGTAACTCAATAGTGGGAGGAAGTGATTTTTTAGGTACAACTACCAATATATCAGCTTTGCTAAGATGTAGTTTTTTGATGTTTAAATCTAGATAGGTTTTGTTGATATCAGGCAATCCTTTTGCTCTTCCGCTAATATCAATTTGTGTATTCTTCAATCCAGAAATCTGTAATTGAGTAATATTTAAATTGTTTAAATAGCCATTTACATTAGCGTTTACCTTAATTTTTTCATTCCTGTAATTTGCAGGTATCGCATTGCTAAAAAAGGCAGCATCTTTTAAACCGATGATGGTGTTTTTAAAGTTCAAGATCATTTGAACTCTTTCGGGATGTTTGGTCAAATCCTCCAACGAAGTAAAATTCAACTCTGTTGCATTATTAATGCTTGTATTTGGTGTTCTTAAAATGAAATTAGCTAGTTTGATTTGCTTGTCTGTATAAGTTGCATCACCTCGTAGTTCATTTAAAACAAATCCACTTTTATCTTTTAACGAACCATTATTTACTTTAACAGTAATGCCTCCATTGGCGAAGTTTAAATCGCCGGCCCCTAAGTTTAAATTGGTAATATTTAGGTGGTTAAAGTCTAAACCCTTGGTTGGTTTTGCACCTAAATTATCAAACTGTAAACTGTTATCGTTAAAATCTACCTTTTTTAAAAATAAAGCCAATGGCGATTGTTCTACTAAAACTGTATCTTTTACCTTGTTTAAATTATTACTTGGTGCAGGTTTAAAAGCGAATAAGATTTTAGATTTGTTTAGCCTTGCTTCATCAGCATTATATTTCCCATTTGTTAAATCTACCTTCAAATTTACCAACCCCAAATCGTTAATGTTGGCTATGGCTTTAGTGGTAGATAATTGGTCATCGTAATTGATGTTCACATTATTAAAAGCAAAATCTTCGACAGTTATGGTCGGTAATTTTCCTGTTTCTTTTTGGGCGCTATCAACACTGTTGGTTAAATGTTGCACCAATTGTGTTAAAGGCTTTTGCTGTAAATAATTTAGCGTGGTATTTTTTAGGCTTAACGATTTTATAACGTAATTCTGTTTCGCTAAGTCGAAGTCTTTAATCTTGGTTTTAAACTCGCCCAGATATAATTTTACATCATTTCCTGCTACATCATCTCGATAGGTAATGCCTATGTCTGTAAATAAAACTTTATCAATTCTAAATTTAAGTGGGGCAGAGGTAGTGTCTTTTGCGGGGTCTTTTTTCTCCTCGATCATAAAAGCATCAACCAAAAAAGAAAAATTAAAGGTAGTATCTGGATTTATTCGTTTTACGTTAGCCCGTATGTTTTTTAGTTCAATGTTGTTAATTTCAACAGTGTTTTTTAGAAGCTTGAATAAGCTAATATCGACCTGCAATTTCTCAGCATATAATAACGTATCGCCTTTGCGGTCTTCTATATAAAACTTGTTAAGCACTACATCTTTTGGTAAGGCAATTTTTATACTTTCTAACCTAACTTCGGTTTTAGTCTTGTTTTTGATGTAGGTGATGGCTTTATCCTTTACAAAATTCTGTACCGCAGGAATATTTAAAGAAAGCGCAATAAGCACCACAAGCAAAATAATGCTAGCAATAACCCATAGGAAAATTTTTAAGCCTTTGCGTAAATACTTCTTCAAGCGAGATAAATTTGAGATGATAAAATGTTTAATACTAATACTGTGCCATTAACACTATGTATTTTAAACAAATTGCGAATAGAAAAGTTCTTTAGAATTTAAAGAAAAAATAGCTTAGGTTTATATCCCGCAAATAATTTGTGGAACATAATCTATGAGCGCACAGAATTTTACAATTAGCTACGAAACTTTCGACGGTATAGAAGACCTTTCAGCAACCGATAAAATACTATGTTTAAAAGCGAAAGATGCATTAGCTTCATCGTTTTCTCCATATTCTAAATTTAAAGTAGGAACAGCAATTTTGTTAGCCGATGAGCAGGTTGTTTTAGGAAGTAATCAAGAAAATGTAGCTTATCCATCAGGACTTTGTGCGGAACGAGTTGCTTTATTTAATATTGGGTCTAACTATCCAAATGCTGTTATCAAAACAATGGCCATAACTGCACAGACCGATGTTTTTAAAATTGTAAATCCAGTTACTTCTTGTGGTGGCTGTTTGCAAGTGATGATTGAAGTAGAGAAAAGACAAAAATCGCCTATTGAAGTTCTATTCTATTGCATAGATGGACAGATTTTAAAAGTAAAAAGCGTTAAAAATTTATTGCCTTTTGCTTTTGTGGAGGATAGGTTGGGATGGTAAAATTTTGTTGTCAGTCTGAGCCTGTCGAAGACCTTGATAATCAACAAATGTATATTAGTCCTTCGACAAGCTCAGGATGACAAAACGCAAAAACATTAAGAAATTAAGCCTTAAATCTTCTTAATTCCTTAATGTTTAAACTGTTTAGGAAAGTCTCCTTCAGGGGATTTAGGGGTTCAACGCTTCCCTTACTTTCGGTGCAATTTTAGTTCCGAATAGCTCAATAGATTTCATCATTGCTGAGTGTGATGGTCCGCCGACATCCATATGTGCAGAGAAACGAGTTAAGCCAAACATAGCTTCCATTGCTAAGATTTTATCAATTGCTTCGTTTGCATCGCCGATGATTAATGCACCATCTTTACTTCTCCCAAAATCGAATTGATTTTTTTGATATGGAGGCCATCCACGAGAGCGACCAACCCTATCCATTTGTGAAGAGTATAATGGGTAATAATATTCAGCAGTTTCTGCACTGTTTTCTCCAAAGAAAGAATGCATGTGAACGCCTACTTCAAACTTAGCCATATCGTGACCATAAGCTTGATAAACTTTTTTATAATAATCAAACAAAGGCTTAAAACTAGCTGGATTACCACCAATAATGGCGAAAATTACAGGTAAACCTAATCTGCCTGCTCTTTCTACAGATTCTGGCGTGCCACCAATAGCCACCCAAATCTTTAAGTTATTGTCTACCGCACGAGGCAATATTTCTTGATTGGCTAACTCTGGTCTGAATTTGCCTTTCCAGCTTATCTTTTGTTCTTTGTTTATTTTTAAAAGTAGCTCTAGTTTTTCCTCGTAGAGTTCATCATAATCTTGCAAATTGTAACCAAATAAGGGGAATGACTCAATAAAACTACCACGACCAGCCATTAATTCGGCTCTGCCATTTGAAATTAAATCTATGGTCGCAAAACTTTGATATAGCTTAACAGGGTCTGAAGAGCTCAAAACAGAAACAGCGCTGCCTAATTTTATATTTTTGGTTACTGTAGAAGCTGCTGCTAAAATTATTTCCGGAGTAGAAACTGCATAATCCGGACGATGGTGTTCGCCGATGCCATAAAAATCTAAACCAACTTCATCCATCAGTTTAATTTCTTCGATAATTTCTTGCAATCTTTGTTGGGCAGGCTGTACTTCGCCTTTTGCATTTACTTGCAAATCCCCAAACATTCCGATACCTAATTCCATAACTGTAAATATTTTTAACAAAGTTATGGTGTAGCAGGTTTATAATATTTGATGTATGATAAGAAATTAATCAATATTGTCATTCCGACTTCGGAGGAATCTAATAGTCAGAATAACAGTCTAAAAATAGATCCTTCGCTGCGCTCTGGACAAAACACTAAAAATAATTTATCATTTCCGACTTTGGAGGAATGTGATAGTCAGGGTATCACTTCAAAAATAGAACCCTGCCTGTCCAGCAGGAAGGGTTCGCTGCGCTCTGGATGAAAACACTAAAAAAAATAGTTTTGTCATGCCGGCTTCGGAGGAATCTAATAATTAAACTAAATAGATTCTTTGCAGGCTCAGAATGACAAAACCCCAATAAAAAAACATTAAGGAATTAAGACTTCATTCTTCTTAATTCCTTATTTGTTATATGATCTCAATACGCTTAACGCAATACGCTCTACGCAATACGCTATTATCCTTTAATAAAAGCTAAAAGGTCTTTGTTAATAGTCTCAGCTTCTGTGGTTGGCATTCCGTGAGGGAAACCTGGGTAAGAAATCAATTTTCCATTTTGCAATAGTTTTGCTGCTTTTACACCAGTTAATTCGAAAGGAACGATTTGGTCGTCTTCGCCATGCAATACTAAAACTGGAATATCTACACTTTTTAAATCTTCAGTGAAATCTGTTTCAGAGAAAGCTTTAATACAGTCGTAATGTGCTTTTATTCCGCCCATCATTCCTTGTCTCCACCAGTTGTCTTTTATGCCTTGAGAAGTTTTTGCACCTTCGCGATTGAAGCCATAAAATGCATCTGTAAAATCTGCAAAAAACTGTGGGCGCTTGGTTGCTGTACCTTCACGAATTTCATCAAAGACAGACATCGGCACACCATCAGGATTTTCATCATTTTGTACCATAATTGGTGTAACAGCACTTACCAATACTGCTTTAGCAACTCTGCCTTTTCCGTGTTTAGCAACATAACGAATTACTTCGCCACCGCCAGTAGAGTGACCAATATGAATGGCATCTTTTAAATCTAGAAATGCTACTAATTCGGCAACGTCTGCTGCATAAGTATCCATATCATTTCCTGTTGCAGTTTGTGTAGACCTGCCGTGTCCTCTGCGGTCGTGAGCTATTACCCTGTAACCTTCCTTTAAGAAAAACATCATTTGGGCATCCCAATCATCGCCACTTAATGGCCAACCATGATGAAAAACTATTGGTTGTCCTGTTCCCCAATCTTTGTAATAAATTTCTGTTCCGTCTTTTAATTTTAATGAGCTCATGGTTTTAAGTTTAAGTGATGATTGATGTTTTTTATTTTAGCAAACAACGATGATTCCCTTGTTTACATTACAAAAGTAGCTTTCAAAGATTAACAAAGATTTGATGTATGATAAGAAATGATTAAATTTTTTAATCGCCCCCACAGCCACCACAACTACTGCATGAACTTCCACAAGATGAACTAGATGAGCTTCCACAACTACTTCCTCCATCATTATTGTTTCGATCTGCATAATTAACAAGAGGGATAAAAGTGGTTGTTAAAACAGCCGACCCAAATAGGAAGTAATTCCACTGCCAATCATTTTCAATATCTTTTGCTGGTAAAATATGGGTTTTATACAAGTTAGGAATTGTATGCATGCAAATCATGTTTGTTAGTCTATTGAGATAGTAAATGATAATAATTGTTAAGATGATAACAACGATTCCAATATGGATTATAGGTTTTTCTCTTAAAATTCCAGTTATCAGTCTTATAGAACCTAACATTAAAAGAGTGGAAAGTATGCCAAAGTTTAAATAAAATAGCTGACTAAACTTTTTAGATTTAATAAAGTATTTCTTGAATGCTTCCATAGCATTAACAATGTTCCAAAAAATTGGTTTTCTAAGTAAATGTGTTAAAAGTATTGGGTAAGCAGTTTTTCCAATTTCACTTAAAGTTGTGGCTACTTGAAGTTGTTCTGAAGATTTAGTTTCGCCTCTAATAACAAGTTTAACTGTGTTGTCTGTATTTACTTTTATGGTTTCGTCATCAATCAATTCATTTACCGCTCCATTGATAACTTTAGAAAGTTGTTGAGTTTGAAGATAAACCAATTCAAAAGGTTGAAGGGAATAGATAAATGAATTTTTATCAAACGACCTTGTAATAATTTTAAGTTTATCTTTATTGTATATTTCAAGAATTATCACAGATATAACCACCAAGCCAATGAAATATAGAAGAAAATCAGGATTGTCTATTGTGATATAAATTGGTTTTAGTAAAAGATAGAAGGGCGCTATCAAAATGATAACAGATAAAATACCAATTATAATAAATGTTCTTAGTTTAAGTTTGGCTTTATTGAGATTTAAACTTTCATACATCCCTTCAAACTCCCAAATGTCACTGGGTTGAGTTCCGAAAGTATTTTCATAAAACTTGATTGTTCTTTCTTTTGCTTGTTTAAATTTTGAAAAATCTTCTTTGTTGTGAGTAGAGGGGATATGTTGAATTTGCTTGCCTATTAAATCACAAAATTCTTGATAAGATTGAGTGAAAATTAAATGCTGATGCCAAACGATGTCAATTGTCTCTGAAGGAGAAACCATAAATTCAGAAGTAGCAGCTAAATACATGAACTTCTTATATTCTAAAATGGCTTTTTCGGTAAAGTCTTTTGTCCAGTAGTTTTCATTAGCGAGTCTAGTAGAAAAGCCATATTCACTTGGCGGATTATCAAAGTCAAACTGTACAATTTTATCCCAAAGTTCTGTATTCATAGTCTAGTTATGATGTCTTGATAGTATGCTTCTTTATTAATCTTTCCAAGAACTATATTTCTCCAGATGCGCTCTTCGTGATTTGTAATCACGAAGCCATATCATAGGATTTTTAAACCGTTCTTAAAACAGTGCTTTGGTCTTTAATATTGTAGGCAAAACCCATTATCAAATATATTTAATAGAGATTGCAAATCCTATGATGTCATTAGTGATTTGTGTTCGTAAAAGTAGTAACGAAGAAGGATTATAAATCCTTTGATAGTAATTCCAGATTGCAAATCTGGAATAGCACGAGTAGTAACGAAGAAGGATTATAAATCCTTTGATAGGAATTCCAGATTGCAAATCTGGAATAGCACCAACTACATTTCTCCTGACATTGCAGCTATAAAGTAATTAGCAGCATAAGTTGTGAGTAAAATCAATAATATGTCTTTTGGCTTATGGTCGAAAGAAATGTCGTAGTTATAACTGAATTTCGACCAATTAAAATCTGGGTTTAGTAGCATTAATTTCTGTTGATTTTCGTCTTCAAGAACGTATTTGCTTTGGAATGTACCGGTTGTTTTTAATATGAAATTTTTTCCATTTGGAAATGTGATGATGATGTGCCCTTTCCAATTCATTTGCAAATTGGCAACCTCTATCTCATCTTTCGTTACAGAAATTGTGGAGCTAAAAATTCCTTTCGGAGTGATTTTATAATTATCCTTACCTATTACAGCATTAGCGCTGTAAGAAAACAAACCATCGTAAGTGATATGGCCTAGTTTTTCTGAGCCATCAGTAAGCTCAAAGGTCTTTTTGTCGGTGCATTGAATTTTCATAGGTTTAGAATTTAAATCCCTTTATCAAATATATTTAATAGGGATTGCAAATCCTAGGATAGGAATTCCAGATTGCAAATCTGGAATAGCGAGCAAATTTGGTATAGCGAGATTAAAACAAATTTACTTTAAAGCCTTAATCTTTAAAACTGAGGGCCACCATATTAAAATGAATTCTGTTAGCATAAGCGGATAAACCCAACATATCCACTCATACACGGTAAATTGAACTTCTTCATTTTTAATAAAATTGAACAAGCCTGTATAATCATTGATAATAGGAAGAAGTCTAATAAATACAAAGGCTAGTCCACAAACATAAGAACGTATCATAAACTGCTTATGAAGCTTAAAATTTTTCTTCACGGCAAATCAAAATGCTATAATGGTAGTAAAAAGCCAAATAATAGCAAGTAGACCAAGGGAAGGTACTGAACCAGGTAAAGGATAATTTGAAAGCAAATAAAAAACCATCAAAGCTGAGACAAAGGAACCTCCAATATAGAATTTTCCAGCTAATCGGTGCCAATGCTTGAAATGGTTTCTAAAATATGACCAAAATTGAAGGGGTCCTAAAACCAGCGTACAAATGGCTCCAGAAAAATGTACAATAAGCCACCATTTTTCACCTTCTTGCCTAGGACCGAGCGTTCCTTTAAAGTATGGCAATACACTATAGAAATAAAAATAAAACGAAACCATCAAGACAGCAGTCCAAAACACAATTAGTAGTATTTTTTTATAAAAACTATTATTCATCTCTCTGTGTATCAATTAAGGTTGCAGATATATTGCAATTCCTAAATAAAAGTTTAAACTCTTATACCTCTTAGTTTTAAAGCTCTTCGTGATTTGCAATCACGAAGCCGTATCATAGGATTTTTAATCCGTTCTTAAAACTCACTTAAAATCAACTTCCCTTTTCTTATTCCGTAAAAATCTCCAGCACTACTGTTTAGGTATTCTTCTTCTTTTTCAATGATTTCTGCTCTAACAGGGTTCAAGTGAATATAGGACAACTTGGAATCGAAAAATTCTTGAGTAAATATTTCTTCACCATGATAACCCTCTTCCCAAAACCAAATCTTATCATCGTATTTTAATACTTTTAACAACCATTGTTTTCGGCTTTCCTTAGGGTTTTCTTCAATTGCCCTATATATTGATTTCGAAGTAAATTTTTTAAAATCTCTTATTATATCACTTAGGTTATTATTTTTTGCGCTAATAATTAAGTGGCAATGATTATTCATAATTACCCAGGCGTATATTTCTAATCCTTTTTCTTGCTGACAAAATTGTAGGCTCTCTATTAAAATGTTAACATAGGTTGCACGAGTGAATACATCTGCCCATTGATGCACAGTAAAGGTCACAAAGTGAACAGCGCTTTGGTCTTTTATGTTGTAGGCAAATCCCATTATCAAATATATTTAATAGGGATTGCAAATCCTAGGTAGTAATCTGGAATAGCTTTAAGTGAAATGTAATTTGAAATTGAGAAAGAGTAAACTGATTTATCAAATGTATTAATACGGATTATAAATCCGTTGATAGGGATTCCAGATTGCAAATCTGGAATAGCGAAGGATTAAAAATCCTATGAGAATTTCAGAGCGCAAATCTGAATAGCGCCGCTTTTAAACTTATTTTTTTAAGGCAGTTTGTAAATTTTTCCTTTTGTAAAATATTTAAAAGATTCAAAAAAATTAAGTTCTGTAAAACCCCTGTTTTCAATATTAGAGGAAATATAATCATTGATGTCATTAAAATTTTTATAATTACTTTCGGATATTCTTAAAACTAGGATTTTATTTTTTACTAAATATATTACTTTACAACTCCCATTTTTTCCACTTTCAATTGTATTAAAACAATAATCTAATCCTGTCCAATCAATATTTTTGTATTTAAATATTAGTATTTTGTAGACTGTAACTCCATTCTTTGTGAATTTTAGTTTGTTTAAAGAATTTTGAATAATAAAGAATATCCAAAAAGGTATAATTAGAATTGGAAGTAAACCAAGGCTTAAAATATTAAAATTATTTCCAATGATTACAAAAATAGTAAAGATTATTATCCAAGAGATGGCTAAAATACATCCAAAAAATGAAAATAATATTGTGCCTAAATAAGAATTTGAATTTAATACCATTTGTTTTCTAAAATTTGAACCAATATTGCACTTATAAATTACTCCCAACTCCTTGTAGGATGCAACTTATTTTAATAAAGATGCTATTTGATAGTTGTAAGGGATATTTGCAATTACGCCAATATCGTGTAAAAACGTTTACAAAAACGTTCTTCACTTTACCCCTTCCTAAACAAATCTGTAATCAACAGCGGATTAGTTTTTTTATGTTTCTCTACCAATACTTTTGCGGTGTATTTTTTGTCTTCGATGTCTTGATATTCTTGAGTGGTGATACCGAATAATTGCAAGAATTTTAAATGACCATGTGGTGTGTCTAATTCTTCAAATTCTGAGTCGATGGAGAACACAAAAGCGGTAATAGTTGATGCTGTCTTTGGTCTAAACGGACCGCCAGCCGACATGTAATGGTATTCATCAAAACCGTTTTGGTATTTCCAAACATACTTTGCAATATTTTGTAAAAAAGCAGCAGCCCAAAGCGGTTTTTCTGGGTCGCCTGCAATTGGTAAATGTCTAAAAGTAATTTCAAAACCAAAACCATTTACCTTATCATCTGCACATTCTGCATCGTAAAATAAATTGGTATAACCTAAGGTAACATAATGTAAGTGAGTAGCTTGCTCTTCGCTTTTGAAATATTCAACTGCCCAAAGTGGGTCTTTTCCACCCATCTCATAAGGTATGGCTGTAGCAATGTGTGTAGCTTCCTGATTGCCATAAATTTCTAACTCACGTTCGTTAATGGCATCTAAACCTGGCGCATCAATTTCCTTATATTTTTTTAGGTATTTAGTTCTTTTAACAGACATTGTCTTCTTGGTTTTCCTACAAAGCAAGCAATTTACTGGAAAACTTTGCAACCTCAAATAGTTGCACCATCTTTTGTTAAATAAACCCGATAGCAGTGTAAATTTTTGTCATGTTGAGCGTAGTCGAAACACAAAAATTGAAACGAATAGCGGGACTAACATTGCTAAGCACTACTGTTTTCGCTTTTCTAATTTTTAACCATTTAAGGAATATAAGACAATATAAGCCTTGTTTTTTACCACCTAAGAAACCTAAGGAGACCTAAGTTTTTAAGATGATTATTGTTCTTTGTTGTTATTCTCAATACGCAATACGCTCTACTCAATACGCTCTTCACAGTCTGTTAAAAACTTCTCTCGAAAATTATAATTGCAAGCGTTATATTTACGCATCCCAAATACTTTTATAGCGAATGAGTGAAGAATTAGACCAAAATTTAAACGAAGATGCCTTGCCGGATAATCCGGAGATTAAACATTCAGTTATACCCATTAACGGACTTTATGAAAACTGGTTTCTCGATTATGCTTCTTATGTAATTCTGGATAGGGCAGTACCGCACATTCACGATGGTTTAAAACCCGTGCAGCGCCGTATCATGCACTCGCTTAAGGAAATGGACGATGGACGTTTTAACAAAGCGGCGAACGTAATTGGGAATACGATGAAATACCATCCGCATGGCGATGCCTCCATTGGCGATGCGATGGTTCAAATTGGTCAGAAAGATTTACTAATCGATTGTCAGGGTAACTGGGGCGACCCGATTACTGGAGATAGCGCTGCGGCACCTCGTTACATTGAAGCTCGTTTATCGAAATTTGCCAATGATGTTGTTTTTAACGCAGATACAACCATTTGGCAGTTAAGTTACGATGGTAGAAATAGCGAACCAGTAACTTTGCCTGTTAAGTTTCCATTGTTATTGGCGCAGGGAGCGGAGGGAATTGCAGTAGGTTTAGCAACTAAAGTAATGCCTCACAATTTTGTGGAGCTTTTAGATGCTTCTATAGAAATTTTAAGAGGAAATAGAAGTAATATTTTGCCAGATTTCTTTACAGGAGGAATGGCCGATTTTTCTAACTACAACGAGGGAATGCGTGGTGGTAGAATTAGGGTAAGGGCAAAAATTACAGAGAAAGATAAAAAGACTTTGGTAATAACCGAAGTTCCATATAGCACGACAACGGGTTCGGTTATCGATAGTATTCTAGCGGCGAATGATAAGGGTAAAATCAAAATCAAGAAGATTGAAGATAATACCGCTGCTAATGTGGAGATTGTTATTCAATTGGCACCTGGAATTTCTCCAGATGTTACGATCGATGCCTTATATGCCTTTACTTCTTGCGAGGTTTCAATTTCGCCGAATACTTGTATCATTAAGGATGATAAACCGCATTTTTTAACGGTTAATGATATTCTTGAGCAAAATACAAAACACACTAAGTTTCTCTTAAAGCGAGAATTGGAAATCCGTTTGCACGAGTTACAGGAGAAGATTTTCTTTAGTTCGTTGTTAAAGATTTTTATTCAGGAAGGGATGTACAAAAACCCTGAATATGAAAATTCAGCTGATTTTGAAGGTGTGGTAACGGTGTTGAATTTATTGTTCGACCCATTTAAACCGTCTTTGTACAGAGAGATTTTACCAGAAGATTTCAAGAAGCTGATCGATAAGCCGATGAGTAGCATCACCCGTTTTGATGTGAAAAAGGCTGATGAGCAAATGAAAGCTTTAGAAGATGAAATTAAGGTGGTTAAAGGTCATTTGCGTCACTTAACTGATTACGCTATTGCTTGGTATCAGAAACTGAAAGATAAATACGGCAAGGGTAGGGAACGTAAAACGGAAATCCGCTTTTTTGATAAAGTGGAGGCAAGTAAAGTGGCATTGGCAAATGTTAAGTTATATGTAAATCGTGAGGATGGTTTTATTGGAACGGGCTTACGTAAGGATGAATTTGTTGCCGATTGTTCTGATATTGATGAAATCATTGTTTTCCGTGAAGATGGAAAATGTATTGTAACAAAGGTTGCAGATAAAACTTTTGTAGGCAAGGGAATTATCCACGCTCAGGTATTTAAAAAAGGAGATGAGCGTACCGTTTATAACCTGATTTATAGAGATGGTGCAAGTGGAACGAATTACATTAAACGTTTTTCTGTTTTAGGGGTTACCCGAGATAAAGAATACGATTTAACCAAAGGTACTAAGGGTTCTAAGATTTTATATTTTACGGCTAATCCGAATGGTGAAGCAGAGATCATTACAATACAATTAAAACCTCATTCTAAGTTAAAGAAGCTACAATTCGATTTAGACTTTGCGGAAACTGCGATAAAAGGTCGTGCTTCTCAAGGTAATATTGTTTCGAAATATCCTGTTAAAAAAGTGCTGTTAAAGAGCAAAGGAGTTTCTACCTTATCAGGATTAAAGATTTGGTATGATGAATTACTGAAACGCTTAAATGTTGATGGTAGAGGAAAATACCTTGGTGAGTTTGATGGCGATGATAAGATTTTGCAAGTAAATGCTGCGGGTTGGTATGAGTTAACTGGATTTGAGTTGAGCAATCACTTTGACCCAGGAATTGTATTGATGCAAAAATACGACCCTGAAAAGGTTTACGGATTGGTGCATTTTGATACCAAGGCTAAAAACTATTTCGTAAAACGATTTGTATTTGAAATGCAGCCTGCTGGGAAAGAGGTAAGCATTATAAGCGAGGAACCTGGTTCTAAAATGATTTTCATTACAGGTAAACCAGATGCAAAAGTTCAAATTGATGTAGAAAAAGGTAAATCGAAAACACCAGAAACTTTAGTGGTGGATTTAGCAGGCTTAATTGATGTGAAAGGTCTAAAAGCAAATGGTAACAGACTTTCGCAACACGATGTTAAACAAGTTACTTTGGTTGATGCCACACCAGAAATTGGAATGGAATTGGTAGAACCGATGGTTGTAGATGATGTGGAACCAATTGCAGTTGAAGGAGATGATGATACTATAGAAACTTCTACTCAAACTGATGTTTCAGATGAAGCAGTAGAAATGGTAAATGAAATTACTGTTGATGAAGTTGTACCAGAGATTGTTGAGGATGTAGAACTGCCGGAAATTGTACACGAGAAACCAGTTGAAGAAACTCCAAAAAAGATTGAGCCTTCCAAAATCCCGAAAATCGGGAAGCCTGTTTTCAAAGCTGAGCCAATAACTCCAGTTGTTAAGGAAACACCAAGGCAAGAGTCACCAAAGGTTGAAGCAAAACCAGCTGTTAAGGAGGAAGTAAAACCTGAAACTAAAACTGAACCAAAAGTTGAGAAACCAACTGAAGAAGCAAAACCAGTTAAAAAAGTAGATTTTGAAATCACCAATCCTGATGATATTAAAATTGATGATAAAGGGCAGTTAGGATTTTTTTAAGTTGAAATGAAAAAAGTATTTATTATATGGTTAATGTCTTTCGTCAGTTTTCTATCTTTTGGACAAGATAAAAAAGTTGATGAAGTACTAAATAAGTGGAAAGACAGCTTCAATAAGCAAGACTATAAATCTGCATATGATTTATATACTTTGGGATATAAACAACGGGTTACCTTAGAAGATGTTACGGAGCAAATGAAAAGGGCTTACGGTATGATGGGAAAGTTAAAGTCTATCAGGTTTATCTCTTATAAAGACTATGTGTATAAGTATGTCTTTTATGCAAAAACTAACCACATCGAAGGCGATGTATCCATAGTAGTTAGTAAAGATTATCAGTTAGGTTATCTAAAATTTGATAGGATAGGCGGAACAGGTGATCCACCTAAAATGGCAAATTAGTTTCAGCTCCTTAGTTGGTGTCCTCACCAATCCAAAAGATAATTAAACCATATATAGTTACATAGAAAATATAGCTATGTGTCTATGTGATTAATTTTTCTCATCTGCGAAATCCCCAAAATCAGCGGGGAAAATTTTATCAATTACCATAACCCTTTGTTTTAATCTTTTTAAATCTATATTTGCATCACTCAAAGGGGTGCTGGCTTTGCACAAACTCAAATTGTAAAAGCTAGCTGAGATTATACCCATTTTGAGGCAAAAGGTAGAAGGTAAATAGGTAGAAGGTTAAACCCCTTAGCCTAAAAGCCCTCCAGCCCTCTGCCTTAAATGTACCTGATCTGGATAATGCCAGCGTAGGAAGGAGGTTGTTTTACAATGCTGTTTCGCCCCTGCAACAGTTTTTAATATTTTATTTTTTAAACTGTCTTTGCAGGCAAAAAACATTGTAAATGATGAATTTTAAAGAATGGTTTGAACTATTGTACGACCAAATTTTAGCCACCTCTTTTTTAGAGTGGTTTGCAGTAGGTTTTGGTGTAACGGAAGTGTTATTAGCTAAACGTAATAATATATTACTTTATCCAGCTGGTATTATTGGCATCTTATTATCTCTTTATTTAAAAATAGAAGCACGCTTGTATGCCGAAAGTTTATTAAGTATGTACTATTTAGTGATGAGTTTTTACGGTTGGATGATTTGGACCAAACGCAAAGACAAAAACGAAATTTTACCTGTAAGTTGGATGAATAAACAGGAGTTTAAAATAGCTTTTGCCATTGCCATAGGTGGTTATTTTGTGCTGTATTTTGTACTTATCAACTTTACCAATTCTGATGTGCCTATTTTGGATGCATTTGTATCGTCAACAGCTTGGGCAGGGATGTGGTTATTAGCTAGGCGAAAAATAGAAAATTGGATTTTTTTCAACGTATCAAATATAGTGGCTATTCCACTCTTATGGCATAAAGGATTAGAACTCTTTTCTTTATTAACCTTGTTTTTATTCATTGTTGCCATTTTCGGTTTCTTGGATTGGAGAAAGATTTATCGTCAACAACAAACTATGCAAACCATCTAATTATGGAAATCAATAAAGAAAATGCTTGGCATAAAATCGTGTCTGAATTTGCACCGATTTCAGAACAATATGGAAAATTACATCCAGAAATATTAGAATTGGCTTATCAACAAGAATGGTTCAAATTATATGTGCCAAAAGTTTATGGCGGACCAGCAAGAATACTCCCAGAAATATTAAGGTTATTAGAAGAACTAGCCTATCTAGATGGCAGTTTAGGATGGACAGTAACACTTTGTAGCGGTGCTGGTTGGTTTGCAGGTTTTTTAGATCCAGCATTGGCCAAAGAAGTTTTTGCAAACAGGGAAGTTTGTTTTGCTGGCAGTGGAGCAGTAGGAGGAACAGCATTTAAAACTGAAAATGGTTATGTAGTAAATGGTCATTGGAACTATGCTAGTGGAGCATTACATGCCACTATATTTACGGCAAACTGTAATTTGCAAAATGAAGATGGTTCTCCTATTTTATCAGAGGAGGGAGAACAAGTCATAAAATCTTTCATTTTATTTAAGGATGAAATAACCATTTTACCAGGCTGGTCTTATTTTGGTTTAATCGCTACAGGCAGTCACGCATTTGAAGCTAAGGATTTACAAGTGCCATTAAACAGAACCTTTCAAATTAACAAGGATATAAAGGTTGATATCCCTGGGTTCGATTATCCATTTTTGCAATTGGCAGAAACAACTTTAACTGTAAATAGCGCAGGTATGGCTAAACATTTTTTGCAACTAACGGAAGAATTATTTTATGGCAGAACTGGTATAAAGCGTTACAAGGAAAGTCAACTCCTTTATTTTGATTCAGAATTTAAACGCTGCAAAACTGAATTTGAGCAAACTCGAAATGAATTTTATGAAGCTTTCGATTTATCTTGGATAAGCTTGATGAATAAAAAATCTATTGACGAAAATTTGCTAAAAAATGTGAGCCTAGCAAGTAGAAAACTAGCTCATACCAGTAGAAGAATTACGGATACACTTTATCCCTATTGCGGATTGGAAGCTGCAAAAAAAGAATCAGAAATTAATAGGGTTTGGAGGGATATACATACGGCTAGTCAGCATTCGCTTTTAACTTTTGAGGATTAGTTTATAATAAAAAAAGGCTTCGAAAATTCTCGAAGCCTTTTTAATATATCATTGTCAGTTACTGATACTGTATATAACTAGGAATTGGTTTTAGTTTCATCAATTCTTCTGGTGTCATTAAGCGGTTTGGTGCTTTTTTCAAATCATTTTTATAAAACAATTTAAATCCAGTAAACTGAACAGGCTCTCCATAAATAAAGTGACGATAAGTGCCTAATTTCAAGTCTGGCTCGCCCCAACCATCCATGTGCATAACAATTTGTACTTCTGGTCTTAATTTAATGCTTTTGTAATTTGTAACCATTTTTTTAGTAAAACGGTGAACAACAAAAACCTTTGGAGTTAAGTTATGTTTTTTAACTAGGTCTGCTAAATAACCAGTAACATAGTTTAAATCAGCAGCATCATAAGTTCCTATTTTTTTGCCTGGTAAAGAACCATCCTTCATGGAAAATTCTGGGTCGATGCCCAAATGTACATTAGGCATTTCTAGGTATTTTTGGATGTGAGGAAGTTCTGCTTTGATATTGCTTAATGCAACTTGCAAATCTAAAAACACAATGGTATTTGGACGCATTTTAGCAATTTTTAATACAGAGTCGATTTGCTTGTTACCCATTCTGTTAATGTATTTTCCATCTTTTCCTGGCGTTCCACTAGCAACTGCTGCAATGTAATGCAAACCGGCTTGTACTGGGGTAGAAGGGTCTACCTTTTCCCAATGCTTAATTTCTTTATTTAAACGAGACCACATTTCTTTAGGTGCATACTCTCCTAAAGCACCCATTTTTTTAGAGTGTAAGTTTCCGTAATAAACAACAATACGTTTAAATGGTAAAATTGCTCCATCTAACGGATAAGGCTGATTTTTCACTGGCCATTTACCTGTTGTATCGCCATTGGCTAATTTTTTAAGGATTTGGTCGTACTTTGCAGTATCAACAGGTGCACGTAGATTTTCTTCTTCAACCTTTGTAGTGTCGTTTCCTGCTTTTTTATCCCCAGCTTTTTTAGCATCAGAAGTGCAATAAGCAAATGTGCTAATTGTAGCTATTCCTATTAGCACTGCACCAGCAATTTTAGTAATTTTCATAGATAAATGGTTTGTTTTATAGTTTTTCTTGTCCAATTTCAAAAATACATCATTTCATTTGAGGCTTGGGCGATAATTATCAACACATTAACATTCTGTTAAAAACAACGTAAGTTTTAAAATCTTTTGCAATAATACATATAGTTATCAATATTAAAAATCCTCGTTTTTAGGTATTTGGAGATTATTTTTAAATATTATTTGTAATTAGTCTAAATAAGATTTATCATTGCATCATTATTTGAAATCATTCTAAATAATAAAACGTGAAAATATATTTACTCTCTATTCTATTTCTAATTTCTATTAACTGTGCCATTGCACAACAGAATAAAAGCTTAATTATTACCGGTAAGGTATTAACTGCTGACGGTTTGCCAGCTGCTGGTTTACAGATATCGATTAAAGAATCGAAGAGCATTGCTTTTACGCAAAATGATGGTTCATTTAAAATAACATCGCCTGTTGGCAAAAAATTATTAATTGTAAAATCTGGTATTTCTTCATTAGAACAAAATATTGAGGTTAACGATAATCAATCAGCTATCCCAACTATTACTTTAAAAGAAAAGGCTTACGAATTAAGAGAAGTGGTGGTAACGGCTCAGTATGGGCCACAATCTATGAAAAACTCTGTTTACAATGTTAAAACCATAAGCGCAGAAAAAATTAGATTAAGGGCAGCAACAAACGTTCAGCAAGTTTTAAATACTGAGCTAGGTTTCCGTTTCAATAACGATTTAACATTAGGTACAACTGATGTTGAGCTAATGGGAATGAGTGGTAGGAATATCAAAATTCTTTTAGATGGTGTTCCAATGGTTGACCGTTCCGATAGCAGAGAAAGTTTAAATCAGATAGATGTCAACACTGTTGAAAGAATAGAAATTGTTGAGGGTCCTGTTTCTGTAGTTTATGGAACTGATGCATTGGCAGGTGTAATTAACATCATCACAAAAAATGCTGGTAAATCATTATTAAATATGTCGGCAAGGGTGCAGGAGGAAACTGCTGGTAATGAATACGAAGCATTAAGCGGTAAAGGAGTTCATAATCAAAATTTAAGCGCAAGTTGGCAAAATAAAGGCTGGAGTGCTCTGGCAGGGGTTAGTCACAATGAATTTGGTGGTTGGAATTTAGCTCCAAAAACGGCCACAACTGCAGAGGTAAATGCGGTAACTAACAGGTGGAAACCGAAAGAACAGTTTTTAGGAAATACCAAAATCGGTTACAGAAACGATAGCTTTAATATTTGGTATCGCGTAGATGGTTTAAAAGAAACGATAGATACTAGAATGGGCATTAACCCAAATAACTTTAAGGGCAAATTACAAACCTACACTACAAACAGATATACCCAACAGATCCAATCAGAATATAGGTTCTCTAAAGAATTAGAATTAAACGCAATTGTTGGTTACACAGATTTACAGAGAGCAACACGTTCTGTTATCCACGATTACACCAATAATACCGAACAACTTTCTACAGATGTTGGCGAACAAGACGTGGCAAAATTTAATGGTACAAGTGTTAGGATAACTGCACAATACTTTGCTAATAAAATGATTTCTATTCAGCCTGGTTTTGAGTATAATAGAGATGCTGCAAGTGGACAAAGAATTAAAGGCACGCCAGTTATTAACGATTATGCATTTTTCGCATCGGCGGAAGTTAGACCTACTGAAAGAATTAATATTCGCCCAGGAGTTAGGTTGATTAAAAACTCTGTTTACGATGCTCCAGCTGTAATTCCTTCCCTAAATACTAAGTTCGGGTTAACAAAAAATTTCGACTTGCGTTTATCTTATGCTAGTGGTTTTAGAGCACCAGCTTTAAGAGAATTATATTATGATTTCTTTGATGCCAGTCACTCGATTAGGGGTAACGAAAATCTAAAAGCAGAACAATCTCATAGTTTTAATGCATCGTTAGTTTGGGCAGGCATACAAAAAGACGATATGCAGTTTAGAAGTACAGCAACAGGCTTTTATAACCTATTTACCAATAGAATTGATTATGGTATGGATCCATCAAATTCATCTATTACCACATTAATCAATGTTTCAAGATATAAAACCATCGGTGGTACACTAGACAATACTTTTATTCTTAAAAATTTACAAGTAAATCTTGGTGTTTCTTACATCGGTAGATATAATAATCTATTGGTAAATGAGGTAGCGTTAGATGTGCCAGAGTTCATGTGGGCACCGGAATTAAACGGAAACGTAATTTATAATTTTCCGAAAATTAACGGTAGCGTAAGTTTATTCCACAAATACACAGGAAAAAGACCAGGCTATCAATTAACAACAGTTGCTGGTGTACAAACTGCAAGAGTTGTTAAAATTGGAGATTTTAGTTGGGCAGATTTAATGCTCAATAAAATCATTTATAAATACATCACACTAAATGCTGGTGTTAAAAATTTGTTTGATGTAATGCAACTCACCAATACATCTACCGCAAGTGGTGGCGCACATAGCACAGGTGGCGCAAGCGTGCCTTACAGCTATGGTCGTTCGTATGTGTTAGGCCTAACTTTTAACTGGAATAAAAACTAATCTCAATCATAAAAATTAAAAACAGAAATAATGAATAAACTTAACTCATTCGTCGCAATTGCATTATTGGCAATAACATTTACAGCTTGTAAAAAAAGTAAGGAAGAACCTATTCTAGTTGTTCCACCATCTGATGGTAGCACATTAACATTAAATGGTTTAATCGGAGCTGAGGCAGGGTCTGCTGCAGGAAACAGCGTTTATGTGGATTTTAGTAAAGATAAAAGTACAGCTGTTGCTAGAGATAGCTGGGATCTTGGATTTTATTCGGGAGCAGATTTTAGAGTTGTATTAAACAATACTACAAGTGCTGGAGCAAAAGTTACAACAGCAACAAGTTTGGCTGCTATAACAGAGGCAGATGCTACCGGATTAACATTGGCAGTTAGTCAAGCTACTCCTGCGCCATCAGATTTTGCCTATTTTGATAATTTAAATGGAAGTGTTGCTGGAACTGTTATTCCTGCTGTATCTAGCGTTGCTACAGAAAATAAGGTAATTATTTTAAACCGTGGTACAGGTGGTGGCATTGCTGCAAGACCTTGGATAAAATTAAGAGTTACTAGAAATGCAACTGGTGGTTATACTTTACAATATGCTGAACTTAAAGAAACTACAAACTTTAAAACTGTAGAAATTGCTAAAGATGCGAACTTCAATTTCAACTTTATTTCTTTAACAACTGGAGCTTCAGTAAATGTAGAGCCAGTTAAAGCAGATTGGGATATCGTTTGGGGTTACTCTGTTTATCAAACAGCTTTTGGCGGTGCATTGGTTCCATATAACTTCTCTGATTTAGTTTTCTTAAATGTTTTAAATGGTGTTACTGCTGCTCAAGTTACAGTAACTGCTACAAAAACTTATGCAACCTTTGCAGAAGCAGATATTGCTACAACAACATTTTTAACTACTAGAGATATAATTGGCTCAAATTGGAGAATTACACAGCCAGCTACTGGAGTAAGAACCGATATTTTTTACTTAGTAAAAGACGGAAGCGGTAATGTTTACAAGTTAAAATTTGTTAGTATGGGTGTTGGAAGTGATGCTGGTACTCGTGGCAAACCAGTTATCGAATATAAACTGGTTAAAAAAGGATAATACATTTGGTTATGTTTTGTTTAGGAGCTAGGCTTTCGAGGATTCGGAAGCCTTTCCTATTTAAACAAGATTGTAAACTTATAATTAATAGAAAAACAGTGTCAGTATTTCATGGCAAAATCAGTCCTGCTGTTCATTCCAATCTTTTGTCCTTCTACAGGCTCAGGATGACAAAAGGATTTCCATTTCCATCAGGTTTAATTAAAAAAAGCTAGTGCTGCTATCTCAAGTTGCCATACGCATAAAAAAAGCCAACGAATACATCGCCGGCTAATATCTCGTTTTCTTAAATCCTGTTAATCCTTAAATCTTATAAATCCTGATCCCTACTTAAATTTATTAAACTTACCAAAAACACCCAGAGGCAATTTAATGCCAGATGTTGCTTGTAAATAAAGTTCTCCAGTTTCTAGGTTTTTAACTTGCGGAAAAGAAGTTTTAATCAGATTTTCTACAATTACAGAAGAGAAACCTAATGAGTAAGTATTCAGAATCAAGAAATGCTCTTCTTCATCCAACAACTGAACAACGTCTTGCATCATTTCCTGAATATGGTCTTCCAGTTTCCACTTCTCACCATTTGGCCCGTGACCAAAAGCAGGTGGATCTAAGATAATGCCATTGTATTTTTTGCCTCGTTTCAATTCTCTTTTAACAAATTTCAAGGCATCTTCAACTACCCAACGTACATCTTTTAAGTTAGATAACTCTTGGTTTTCGTTTGCCCAGTTTACCACTTGTTTAATCGAATCAACGTGTGTGGTATCAGCACCTGCAGCTTTTGCAACTAAAGAAGCTGCACCAGTGTAGGCAAAAAGGTTAAGTACTTTGGGGCTAGGCGTTTTAAATTTTTTAATTGATGAAGAAATATAATCCCAGTTTACGGCTTGCTCAGGAAAAACTCCAACGTGTTTAAATGAAGTTAAGCCTAAACGTAAATTAATGCTGATGTCATCATTTTTATAATTGACATTCCAGCGGTCTGGAACATTTTTATCAGCTTTAGTCCATTCTCCACTCGTTGCAGAGCGACCTTTAAAATTAATATGTGTTTTTTTCTTCCACTCTTGTGGAGATAGTATCTTTTTCCAAACAGCCTGTGGCTCCGGACGAGAAAGCACCAAATTGCCAAAACGTTCTAGTTTTTCGAAATCTCCACAATCTATTAATTCGTAATCTTTCCAGTGTGTTGGTGTTAAGAGGCTTATCATAAATGGTGTGGTATTATATTAAAGTTTGCCTTTAGCAGCTTTCATAAAGCGACTGGCAAAAACAAAATCATTCAATTCTTCAATATCTGTTTTAGAAATTTCCTTGTTAGAACCTTCCCAGAATTTTTTTCCTTCGTGTAAAAAGATGATATAATCTCCAATGCCCATTACCGAGTTCATATCGTGTGTTACCACAATGGTTGTTGTATTATATTCTTCCGTTAATTCTTTAATCAACTCATCAATTACGATTGAAGTTTTTGGGTCTAGGCCAGAGTTTGGCTCATCACAGAAAAGGTATTTTGGGTTCATCGCGATAGCACGAGCAATACCCACACGTTTTTTCATCCCTCCAGAAAGTTCAGCTGGATATAGCTTGTTCTTACCTTCTAGGTTAACACGGTTCAAACAGAAGTTAACGCGGTCAAGCTTTTCGCTTCTGCTTTGGTCGGTAAACATATTCAAAGGGAACATGATATTCTCTTCAACAGTCATCGAGTCAAATAAGGCAGAACCTTGGAAAAGCATTCCGATTTCTTTCCTTATCTCAATACGTTCTTCAAAGTTAAGCTGGGTAAACTCTCTATCATCATATAGCACACTTCCTTCCTCAGGCTGATGCAAACCTATCATACACTTTAAAAGCGTAGTTTTCCCTGAACCAGAGCCACCAATAATTAAATTGGTTACCCCTTCTTTAAATGTTCCAGAGATACCTTTTAGAACTTCATTGTCACCAAACGATTTATGAATGTCTTTAATCTCGATCATAATAATAATTGGGTTACAATGTAATCACAAGCTAAAATGCTAATACAGCTTACAACAACTGCCCTTGTACTTGCCTGTGCAACTTCTAATGCGCCACCTTTAACATAAAAACCTTCGTAAGCAGGTACCGATGTAATGATAAAACCAAATACAAATGCCTTAACTAAGGCAACTGTAATGGTATATGGGTTAAAATCTGTAGTAATACCTTGGATATATTCTGCAGCAGAAACGGCTCCAGATAGTGTGCCGCCTAAATAACCACCACCAATACTTAAAACCATAGAAATGATAACCAAAATAGGAACCATTGTAATACCAGCCAATATTTTAGGTAGAATTAAATAACCTGGCGCATTGATACCCATAATTTCTAGCGCATCAATTTGTTCGGTTACTCTCATCGTGCCTATTTCAGATGAAATTGCAGATCCGATTTTACCAGCCAAAACAATAGCGCTAATGGTTGGACTTAACTCCAAAATACTCGAATCTCTATTTACAGAACCAATAATGGTTTTTGGAATTAAATCGCTTACCAATTGGAAGGCAATTTGCAAAGTCATTACCGCTCCAATAAATGTGGATATGATGCTGATTAGCCCTAACGAACCAATCCCAATAAAATCCATCTGCTGAAAAATGGCTTTCAAATAAATTTTTGTCTTTTCGGGTCTTCTGAATGCTGCTTTTAATAGCAGAATATACTTGCCAAAATTGGTAAAGTTCATTTAATAAATATTAGCTACAGAGTAAACGGAATAATATACAAAGAAACAACAAAAATTGTTCTGGCTTTGTGTATTTATTAAAAAATATTACTGATTGTGAATTTTAATATCCTTTTTTGTGTTAAAACAAACAATTCAAAAATGAAGAATGCAGTAATTACTGGCGCAACCAAAGGAATAGGAAAGGCAATCGCAATTAAATTGGCTGTTAGTGGATATAACATAGCTGTTTGCGCAAGGACAGAAAAAGATTTAATCGCCCTGCAAAAAGAATTAGAACCAACTGGTGTACAAATACTTACAGTTGTAGCAGATTGTAGCCGCAAAGCGGATGTAATGAACTTCTTCGAAAAAGCAAAAGCAGCCTTTACTACAATTGATGTTTTGGTTAATAATGCTGGTGTTTTTTTAACTGGAAACATCTTAGACGAAGATGATAACACATTCGAATTGCAACAACAATTAAACCTAAATTCTACCTATTACTTTTCTAAATATTTTGGTAAAATAATGCGTTCTCAGCGCTATGGGCATATTTTTAACATCTGCTCCATTGCAAGTGTGCAAACAATCGAAAATGCTGGCAGTTATAGTGTAACAAAAACAGCGATGCTAAGTCTTAATAATGTATTGCGGAAAGAGTTAGCCGATTACAACGTTAAGGTAACGGCAATTTTGCCAGGTTCTACATTAACAGCTTCTTGGGAGGGCACAACAATAAATCCTGATAAGTTTGTACAACCAGAAGACATTGCCAATTCTTTATACTCCATTTTAAATTTAAGCAGTGGTGTAAACGTTGATGAAATAACTCTCACGCCTTTAAAATTTTAACACATAAATAAAAGGAGGAGATGAATCATGGAAAAGAGATTATATAGAAACGAACACGATAAAAAAGTTGCAGGTGTTGCATCTGGCTTGGCAGATTACATGCAGGTTGATGTGACTATCGTAAGGTTACTTTTTGTGTTGGCTACCATATTTTTAGCAGGAACAGGGCTGTTGGTCTATATTATCATGTGGATTATACTGCCAGTTCATAACGACCCAGTAGCACGTTTTAATAAGTTTAACGACTACTTTCAAAAGAATCAGCCAAATAATAATCCGTTTAATTCACCTAACGCTTTTGGCGATGCTACCAACACCACAGAACAAACCAAGTGGAATACGCCAAATGCTGGCCCTGATTTTACAGACCCAACTAATCCGAATAGTTTTAAAAAGAAAGACGATACCAGTCGTACAATTGGTGGTTTAATCTTATTAATTGTAGGTTTTTATTTCTTGCTTCGTCAATTCGAAATTCTGCCAGAATGGTTTAACATTTTCAAGATATACAAATTGTGGCCTTTGGCAATCGTAGCAGTAGGTATCAGTTTAATCTTTAGAAACCAAAGAAAAACAGAGTGGGATAATTTCAAGAAAACCACAGAAGAAGCTCAAAAAGCAGGCGAGCAAAAGCCAGTTGAAGACGCAGTAATTGTAGAAGATAAAGATTCGGCTACGCCAAATCCTTAATTAATTAACAGATTTTGTTAAAAGTGAGTTTAAATATTTAAGATATGAAATTTGATAAAGTAATATGGGGTGTGCTACTATTGTTTATTGGTGGCGTGCTATTGTTAGAAAATTTTAATGTAATTGATTTTTATTGGGGAAATGTATGGGATTTCTGGCCAGTATTTATCATCATCATGGGTGTTAATATCCTATTTAATAGAGGCGAATCGCAAACTGGAAGTATCATGTCATTAGGTATTTTGGTTGTAGCACTTGGATTTTTATTCTTCAGAGGACAAGAAAGAGCTTCACATCGTTTTTGGTGGGGAAATCATAGAGATAGAGTGGATAGATACGAGCATTATGACAACAATGATGATGAAGATAACGATAACGACAGTGATGTAAAAGAAAACTACTCTGCTGCTTTTGATGCAGGGGATGAAGCGAGAAGAACTGTTTTAAATCTTTCTGGCGGTGGGACTTCATTCAAATTAGAAGGACAGACAGATAGTTTATTTACCGCTCAAGTTAGTGGAAAAAACCATCATTTTGGTATTACAAAAACAACTTCCGACAGTGTAAATACGGTTGCTTTTAAAATGCAAGATAAAGGCCGTCATAAATCATGGAATATTGGAAATGGAAACGATGTTAAACTATACATGAACACAGCGCCTAATTGGGAATTGCAATTAAATATGGGCGCTGGTAGTATGGATTTAGATTTAACCGACTATAAAGTTAGAACCTTAAATTTTGATGGTGGTGCGGCAGAATTAGATATCAAAATAGGTAGTTTATTGCCAATTGCAGATGTGAATGTTAAATCTGGTTTAGCGGATGTGAAAATTAAAATTCCAGAAGGTTCAGGTTGCAGAATTAAAACAAAAACTGGCTTATCAACCAAAGATTTTAATGGTTTTACTAAGCTTAGTGATGGCGTTTACGAAACACCTAACTATAAAACCTCAACCAATAAGATATTCATCAACCTAGATGGTGGCTTGAGTAGCTTCGAAGTAGATAGATATTAAAAGGTCGAAGGTTAAAAGGTAGAGGGTTTAAGGTTATATAAATAGCGTAAAGACAAAATGTTTAGTAGTTTTGTTTTTACGCTATTTGTTTGTTATCACAAATCTAGTAGCCATTTAAAATTATAAATGCTAGGCCCTCTCCTGCGGGGAGGGTTGGGAGGGGATTATGCAAGAATACACAGTCGTTATTAATGGGAAACCCGAAGGCCCGTATGCTTTACAAGAGCTGCAAAGGCTAAATATAAAACCAGGCACTTTCATTCGTAAACCTGGAATGGACGATTATAAGGAAGCTCACGAATTTGAAGAGTTACGTGAACTTTTAGGTTTTAGCTTTCAACAAACTGCACCACAATATTTTGCATCGTTCGACCAACGTTTAATGGCCTCGGTTATAGATTATTTCTTGCTATTGATTTGTTATGTGGCCATCGTTCTTATTGCTTATATATTTGTCGACCAAAAAATGTTCAGAATCGGAACGGCATTATTCTTATTGATTTTAGTTCCAGTAGCAAAAATTATTTATGCTAGCATAGCTGAAGCTTCCGTAAAACAAGCAACAATTGGTAAGCGTATGATGGATATAAAAGTTACAGATTTAAATGGTAGCCGATTGACCTTGGGAAATTCCATTGGTAGGAATTTAGGCAAGCTTATTTCTAATGCAACGCTCGGCATTGGCTATCTTTTTTGTTTCCTCAATAAAAAGCAACAATGTTTACATGATATAATGGCAGAAACTTTGGTAACTAAACAAAGATTGATATAACCGTTAAAATTAGTTAAATATCTTTCTGTAAATTGATTATTGAATAAATTGGCTTTATGAAACAACTGTTGCTAATTTCATCATTTCTATTTTGTATTTCTGTAGTCTCTGCACAATCCACAAATAATCTTTTAAATCCAAAAATTGATGATTACAATTTAGATTTTGAGAATTTAATACCGAACACAAATAAAGCTCAGGTTTGGTTTACCAAAAACAAAACCAATGAAATTTCTATTGAAACAGATACGGTTCAAAGATATACTGGAAAACGGTCTTTATTGATTGAAAACGCTAACGATAAACCGCTCATCTATCTACAATCTGGAATTTTTATCCCTTCAAAATATGAAGGCAAGGAAATAGAAATTAGGTTTCATGCAAAATTTAAAGATGTAGTTAATCACGTCGATTTTATCATGCGAACCAATGATGAAGATAATGATTTACTACAGTTCACAAATTCTTTAAAAAAGAGAATATTTGGAAGCAGCGATTGGAAGGAATACATTATCAAATTACCGTTGCAACCAGAAACCAGAAATATTTGGTTTTGGCCCACTCTTTATGGTTCGGGTAAGTTATGGATCGATAATGTAAAAATAATTATCGATGGAAAGGATATCAGTTTAGCTAAAGTTAAGGAAAACTATAATCCGAATGTCAAACCAGTTAATTATGGACAAAATTCATCAACAGGGAAAAAAGTTAAAGTTACGGATGCAGAAATTTATTATGAGATATATGGAGAAGGCGAACCACTCTTATTGCTTCATGGCAATAGCCAATCAATTAAGGCTTTCAAAAAGCAAATAAAAGAATTTGCTAAGTTTTACCAAGTCGTTGCAGTAGATACTCGTGGACAAGGTAATAGTACAGATTTAAGGAAAGGAAATTTATCTTATAATTTATATGCTGATGATATGAAAACGCTACTTGATTCGCTGAAAATTAAAAAGGCAAATATTGTGGGATGGAGTGATGGTGGAAATACAGGATTAATTATGGCATCCAAATATCAAAGTTATGTTAACAAATTAGCTGTTACAGGGGCGTGTACAAATCCTAAGACGGCAGTATCAGAAAATACACTAAACGAGGTAAGGAAAGCGATTGAGGCTTTAAGAACAAATAAAGATGAAAAATCCAAATACCAAGTTAAGCTATTTACGATGTTGCTAACTGAACCGAATATTACATCGTCTGATTTAAAAAATATAAAAGCCAAAGTTTTAGTAATGGCAGGAGAAAAGGATATGATTTTGGAAACCCAGACGAAATTTATCGCTGATAATATCTCGAATTCCAAATCATACATCTTTAAAAATGCCAGCCATGATGTCCCATTTGAAAGTGCTAAAGAATTCAATGAAGTAGTTTTAAATTTTTTGAAAATGAAATAGCTAGAGAGTGTCCAGTCACCTAACAACCTCTGCAACAATTTAACAATCCAACAATATAACAATTCAACAATTCAACCTATCTTTGCAACGTATGCAAGAACTAATTAAACCAAATCAATTAGAAGGCGGTTATTGTAACAGTTTAACCCAATATGCTAGATTTTTAACCCGCGAAGTTAAGATAGGAAATGTCCCAATGGGAGGTTTAAATCCAATTCGTATCCAGTCTATGACAACCACAGACACAATGGATACTTTGGGTACAGTTGAGCAAACCATCAGAATGGTAGAGTCTGGTTGCGAATATGTTCGTATTACTGCGCCAAGCATTAAAGAGGCAGAAAATTTAGCCAATATCAAAAAAGAATTAAGAGCTCGTGGTTACGATGTGCCGTTAATTGCCGACATCCATTTTACGCCAAACGCTGCTGAATCTGCCGCTCGAATTGTAGAAAAAGTTCGTGTTAACCCTGGTAACTATGCTGATAAAAAGAAGTTTGAAAATCTAGAATATACTACTGATGCTTATCAAGCAGAGCTTGAAAGAATTTATAAAAAATTTACGCCGCTTGTAAAAATTTGTAAAGAATACGGCACTGCAATGAGAATTGGTACCAATCATGGTTCTCTTTCAGACAGAATAATGAGCCATTATGGCGATACACCAAGAGGAATGGTTGAATCTGCAATGGAATTCATCCGCATGTGCGAAAGCTTAAATTATTACAATTTGTGTATTTCTATGAAGGCTAGTAATACGCAAGTAATGGTGCAAGCCTATCGTTTATTGGTAGAAACCATGGTTAAGGAAGGGATGAATTATCCTTTGCATTTAGGCGTTACTGAGGCAGGTGATGGAGAAGATGGGAGAATTAAATCTGCAGTTGGTATTGGAACTTTACTAGCCGACGGATTAGGAGATACCATTCGTGTTTCTTTAACCGAAGACCCAGAATTTGAAGCGCCAGTTGCAAGAGCTTTGGCAGATAGATTTGAAAGGAAAGCTGAAAGCGGAAAGCAGAAAGCAGAAAGCACATCTTCCATTTTACATCTTCCTTCTTCCACATATTCTCCTTACCAATACAGTCGTCGCATTACAACCCCCGTTCAACAAATAGGCGGGCACTTTCACCCAGTGGTGATGATTGATGTAACGAAACAAAATTTAAAAGATCCTTATTTTTTAAGTCCTTTGGGTTATAATTACAGTGCTGGCTTGGATAAATATAACCTATCAGACCAAGCCTGCGATTTAGTTTATTTAGGCGATAAGCTACCTTCATTTTCGTTTCCTGGCAATTTAAAACAGGTTTACAATTATCAAACTTGGCTTAATTTAAAAGATAAACACAATTGTTATCCGTTATTAACTGAAAAGGAATTTTTAGAGGTAGAAGGATGGAAGGTAGAAGGTTTGTGTTTTGTTATGGTAAATGCTGAACAATTCAACAATTCAACAATTCAACAATTTAATAATTCCACCATAGTCATCTTAGAAACTTCACAAGATCTAGGTATGCAAAAGCAAAGGGAGTTTTTTGTCGCTTTGCAACAGCAAAATATTCAAGTACCAGTAATTATAAAAAGAACTTATAACAATGTTGATGCTGACCAATTGATGTTATATGCCGCAAGTGATTTAGGCGCATTATTAACTGATGGTTTTGGTGATGGTGTTTGGATAGATGCACCCGAAGCAATCGAATTATCGTTGGTAAACTCTACAAGTTTTGGCATTTTACAAGCTACAAGAACTCGTATTTCTAAAACAGAGTACATTTCTTGTCCAAGTTGCGGCCGTACTTTGTTCGATTTACAAGAAACCACGCAAGCTATACGGGCAAGAACATCTCATTTAAAAGGTATCAAGATCGGGATTATGGGTTGTATTGTAAATGGTCCAGGCGAAATGGCTGATGCTGATTATGGCTATGTTGGGGCTGGTGTTGATCGAATTACGCTTTATCGTGGACAAGAAGTGGTTAAGAAAAATGTAAAAACCGCAAATGCTATTAATGAACTTATCGAAATTATTAGGGAAGACGGGAACTGGGTGGAGACGGTTGCCAATTAACAGTTGTTTGTTAAAACTGTTCACTGCCTTCTGAATGACAAACCTTAAACCCCCCAAGCCGTAATCACCACATTTCTATTGCCACCATAATTTCTATGTTCGCATAAGTAAATCCCTTGCCAAGTTCCTAAGGCAGGTCTTCCATTTCTTAAAGGAATTAGAACTGAAGTATCTAGCAACGCTGATTTGATGTGTGCTGGCATATCATCAGAACCTTCGTAATCATGTTTATAATCTGGATCTTTTTCTGGAACTGCCTTGTTAAACCACATTTCAAAATCCTTGCGTACAGTTGGGTCGGCATTTTCATTAATGGTTAATGAAGCTGAGGTATGCAATATGAAAACTTGCATCATTCCAATTTTCAAATCCTTAATTTCAGGAATAGCTTGAAGAATTTCATCAGTTATCAGATGAAATCCTCTACTTCTTGCTTTTAAACTAATTGTTTTTTGAAACATTTGCTATGTGAAATAATAGAAATACGTCACCCTGAATTTATTTCAGGGTCTTTCCTGCAAGACAGATGCTGAAATGAATTCAGCATGACGAGCTATTTTAATATTTAAAATCTTCTCTTCCCGGACTAAAAATATCTAATAAAGTACAATCCGTAACCGCTCTTCCGCCATGTGGCACATTACCAGGAATTAGAACAAACTTTCCAGTGTCTAAAATTTGGGTTACTTCCCCAACAGTCATCTCGAATTGTCCCTTTAAAACAAAAGCACATTGATGGTGAGGATGCCTGTGGATTGGAGAGTCGCTGCCAGCTTCAATCTCAATAAAATTGATGGTGTTGTTTTCTGTATGAATAAGCTTAGAAAAGAAGCCTGGGCTCATCTCCTTAACTTCAATATCTGCAAATTGGCGAAAAATTTCTTCGTTCATGATCTTTAAATAGAAAACAAAGGTATTCATTTTTGAATTTCTTATTAAGAAATTGGTTTGTATTAATATTTAAGTGAATTAAGATATGGATTAATTAATCTTCATCATTTTTACTTAACCTTTTTAATTAAAAGTAGTTAGCAATGATAAAAATTATAAGAAATTGTTTAGTTTCAATAAATTTTACGAATGACTTTTAAAGCGCAAAGTAGGCTAGTAGTATTTTTGGTGTCTCTAACTTCCTTAATTCTTATATTGTTTAATATTTATTCATCTAGAATTAAATCAGGTGTTAGGTCTTATATTAATGGCGAGTCGGCCTATTCTAAAGGTCAAAAAGATGCACTCCTAAATTTAAGCTATTACTTAAATACACAAGATATCTCTTATTGGAACAGGTACAAAGAATCTTTAAAAGTGCCAATGAGTGATAATTTAGCTCGTCATGCAATGGTTAATAATGAGCCAGATTCAGTAGCTTTTAATCATTTTATTAATGGAAAAGTTCACCCATCAGACATAGATAATATCATGTGGATGTTTAAAAATTTTAAAAACGTAAAAGAATTTAAAGAAGCGGTTGATTTATGGGCAAAATCAGAGATTGTTTTAATTGATATAAATAGAGATGCAGAACGATTTAAACAAAGTATTGACATAAAACTTAAAGAACAACTTTCTTTAAAAATATCTATATCCAATACCAAACTCACAGAGTTAGAGACAAATTTTTCTAAAAACCTGAGTAACTTGGCTAGAAAAATTGAAAAACTACTAAACTGGGTAAATGCATTAGTTACAATCATAATGATTGGAAGTTTATCAGCTTATTTAATGTTAGTAATAGCTAAATTGTATAAATCTAAAGGAGAACTTAAAGAAAGTTACGATAAGGTTTTCGACTTAAATTTAGAGCTGGATACTTTTGTTTATAGTTTGTCTCATGATTTAAGGGCACCTTTAACTTCATTACAAGGTTTAGTTAAATTTTCATCCCTAGAAACCGATATAAAATCCATTAAAGAGAATATGGGTTTGATGGATAAGTTATTAGATAAACAGGATGTTTTTATTAAAGATGTTATTTCTCTCCTGCAGCGAAGAAATCTTTCTCCGCAACCAAAAAAGATGAATTTAAAGGAATTAATTGAAGATGCCTTCTCCTTGAATAGACATAATGCGGACAACAAACAAGTGAGAACTGAACTTCAGATGCCAAATAATTTAGAAGAAATTAATAGCGATATCGTCTTTATTAAAATCATTATTAATAATCTTATCTCTAATGCATTTAAGTATAGCGACGCTACAAAAGAATATCAATTTATTAAAGTAAGGGTAAAAAGCGATGACAATAATTTAGTGATAAAAATAGAAGATAATGGTATCGGTATCTCTGAAGAATACCATCAAAAGGTTTTTGATATGTTTTATATACTCGATTCCCGTAAAAGAGGGACAGGTTTGGGTCTATATATCATTAAACAATCTGTTGACAAGCTAGGCGGAACCATTGCTTTAGATTCGATTCTGGGAGTAGGAAGTAAATTTACCATCACCTTACCTAAGTTTAATTAGTTATTATTTTACTAAAGCCTCGTTCAAAAACATCAAGCTCTTTTCACAAACCTGTAAAAGTTGAGCGGGCAAAGTTTCTTTTTCATACGGATGAGATGCACCATAAACATGGTTTGCTCCCTCAATTTTTGCTAGCCTACTATTTGGGTTTGCATTAGCTAATTTTTGTGCAGTCTCAAAAGGAACGTTTACATCATCATCGCCCTGCACAATTAACCAAGGAATAGTAATTTGTTTGGCTGCGGTTAAGATAGCTAACTTTTCCTTGTTGGCTTCAAAATCTTCGAGTAAGGTTAAATTTAAAGGCATTTCTCTTTAGTTCTAGCATTTACTACGTGGATTTTTCCTTCTTTTTTCCATTCTAATTCCTGTTCTTTTTTCCATAGACTGCTGAAATCTGCAATCGAGCTCCAAGTAATTAATCCTTTAACATGCGGGTTGTTTGCTGCTTGTAAAATGCTTAATCCACCACCACGACTATGGCCAATTAAAAACACTTCTTTTACGCCTAAATTTTCTACCGCATAGTTAATCACTAAATCAATATCAAGCATTTCCTTAGAAAAAGTGTTGGTTGCAAATGTTTCCATATCGCTCACATCATTCGGTTTATCTAGCGTTACTCCACAGTGTGATAAATTAAATTTTAAATAGCGAAAACCATTTTGAGCAAAATAGCGAGCAGTTAAATGATGAGCTCCCCAATCTTTAAAACCCTTAAAGCCGTGTACAAAAATTACCAATGGTGCTTTTGTGTTTTTATCGTCATAAGTTAGGTCGCCTAAAATGATTTTCTGATTAGCGCCAGCCAGTGAAAAGTTTTCTTGATGTATCATAATATGCCTCTCAATTGTTATTTAGCAATATAACAATTTTAAAAATGTATTGATTTGTTAATTCTATATTAATTTAAAACCTTTCTAAATTAGGCTAAATTACAGCCTAATGACAGATATACGGGTTTACGTTTTTACTTTTGTTTCGCTAAAAATAATACGCTGTACCCATTTTGGAATATTTAAAGATTATTGCATTTACACATCAGCAGATAGACCTAAAAGCTTTAGGTAAATTAGTTATATGTGAGCAAACGCTGGATGATAGGTTGAGGAATATCCAATCAGAGTTAAATATCAAAGAGATATTTTACGTTGGTACCTGTAACCGCGTAGAATTTATTTTTACTTCTGCTGATGAAGTTAACAAAGCTTTCATCAATCGCTTTTTACATGTTTTAGATATGGGCTTGCCCGAAGAATACATGGAACAATTCATCGAAAATGTTTCTGTATTTGAAAAAGTGGAGGCTTTTAATCATTTGTTGCGTATTTCTTGTTCTTTAGAAAGTTTAGTAGTTGGAGAAAAAGAAATTCTTGCCCAAATTCGTAAAGCTTATGAAGCTTGCCGAGTTGCTGGTTTTACTGGCGATTACATGCGCATGATCATGAATCGTGTAGTTAAAACTGCAAAAGAGGTTTATACCAATACCAATATCTCAAAAAATCCCGTTTCAATCGTTTCTCTGGCTTATCGCAAATTGCGTGAATTAAACATGTGCGGTAATTCTCGATTGCTAATTATCGGTGCTGGCGAAACCAATAAAAACATTGCTCAATACCTTAAAAAGCATAAATATTCTAATTTCTCTATTTTTAATAGAACTATTGAAAAGGCAGAAGTTCTGGCAAAGGATTTAAACGGAACTGCCTATCCATTGTCTGCTTTGGCAGATTACGATCAAGGTTTTGATGTGATTATTACTTGTACAGGCGCTACAGAACCAATCATTACAGAAGAAATTTATGCCAAATTGTTAAAAGGTGATACTTGCAAAAAAGTAATCGTTGATTTAGCAATTCCAAATGATACTGCTCCATCAGTAGTAAAAAATTTCCCTCTACACTATATCGAGGTAGAAACGCTAAAAGAAGTTGCTCGTAAAAATATTCAAGAACGTTATGATGAGTTGGTAAACGCCGAACACATTATAGATGAAAACATTAAGGATTTCGAATCCGTTTTACGTCAGCGTAAAATTGAAATTGCCATGAGCGATGTGCCGCAAAAAATTAAGGATATCAAACATAAAGCTATCAATGCTGTTTTTGCAGACGAGATCAATATGATGGATGATAATTCTAGGGCAGTTTTAGAGCGGGTAATGGATTACATGGAGAAAAAATGTATCACTATCCCAATGGTGATGGCAAAAGAAATTCTGGTTAAAAACAGTTAAATAGATATGCGTATTGAGATATGAGATTTGAGACAATAATCAAATCAATTTTCTTATCTTCTTTGCGCTCTTAGCGTCTTTGCGGTTAAAACAACTCAAAGCATATAACCCTTTCAAAATTTTATTAATTTAGCAGAAAACTAAGCATAAGGTGAAGAAACTAATAATCGGTACACGCGGAAGCGATTTGGCATTATGGCAAGCTAACAATACAAAAGATAGGTTGGCGAGCATCGGAATAGAGGCAGAATTAAAAATCATTAAAACGCAGGGCGATAAAATATTAAACCTTAGACTTGACAAATTAGAAGGTAAAGGTTTCTTTACCAAAGAATTAGAAGAGGAATTATTGGGCGGAATGATTGATATTGCTGTTCACTCTCATAAAGATTTACCAACAACCAACCCAGCTGGATTAATCATTGCTGCGGTTACTGAACGTGAAGACCCAGCAGAATTATTGTTGATTTTGAAGGATACGGTTGAAGTTAGCAACAAACTTTCTTTAAAAAAAGGAGCAATGGTTGGTACATCATCCAATCGCCGTAAAGCTCAGTTATTAGCTTTACGCCCAGATTTAAACATTGAAGATTTACGTGGTAACGTACCAACACGCATTCAAAAATTACGTGATGAAAATTATGATGCTATTATGTTAGCAAAAGCTGGTGTAAATAGATTAAATATAGATTTAAGTGAATTTCACGTAGAAGTTGTGGATACAACGGAATTAGTTCCAGCACCGGCACAAGGTGCTTTAGCGATTCAAATTCGCGAAAATGATACTGAACTTTTTACTGCCTTACAACAAATACATGATTCGGCAACAGCCGAAGAAATTGCCGTCGAACGTAAGGTTTTAAACTTGTTTGAAGGTGGTTGCCACATGCCTTTAGGGTGTTATTGTAAAAAGGAAAATGGCTTATTTGAAGTATGGACTTCTAAAGCAGAAACTGATGAGGATTTCCCTGACCGTTTATTCTTAAGGTCTGAAACGACAGAAGGTTTAGCAGAAAAAATTGTAGCTAAGTTTAATAAAGAAAGAAAATTGCCTGCTAAGGTTTTCATATCTAGAGAAATTGGAGAACATAGCTATTTCAGAAAAGCTTTAGCAAAACACGATATAGAAATAGATGGACGTTCGTTAATTAGAACATTCCCAATTGTAAATACCCTAGACCCATTTTACTTAAAAAACATCGACTGGATATTCTTTAGCAGTAGAAATGGAGTCGAATATTTCTTTAAATTGAATCCTGTTTTAGCTAAAAAAGTACAGTTTGGTGTGGTTGGTCGTGGTTCTGAAGATACTTTGAGGAAATTCGGTCACTTGGCAGATTTTGTAGGCGAAAGTGGAGACATTGTAGAAGTTGCAGAAGAATTTGCAAAATTAGTTGCTGGTCAGACGGTATTATTTCCAAGAGCTCAAGACTCACTTTTAACTATTCAAAAATCTTTAGGTACAGATACAAAAATTGTTGACTTGCCAATTTACGAAACTGTGGTAGCTGATGATATTGATGGCACAACTGCCGAAGTTTTAATTTTTACCAGTCCAAGTAACGTTGATGCCTATTTTGCAGATAATTTATTAGACCCAGAACAAAAGGTAATTGCAATTGGTAACTCAACAGGTAAGAAGTTTGAAGAAATGGGCGTAAAATATACCTTGCCATATTCTCCAGATGAAATTGGTTTGGCAGAAGCTGTTTTTGGAATATAAAGAAAGGTAAAAGGTAGGACGGTTGAAGGCGGGTGGTTTTCCAACTGTGAGGGGAATTCCACTCTCTTAGAGGGGTGCCTGAAAGGTGGGGTGTTTTTTAGATTTTCAGCACAGAAATTTCTTAGTTAAACCTGATTGTACGGAAAGCTCCCGATTTTTCATCGGGACTTGGAGGGAAAGCAGGACTGCCTAAACAAAAGAACCACTGTCACTGCTTTTCTAAAAAATGATATTTAGGTTATCATACTAAATTTTAAAATAAATAGGTTTGCAGTTTCAATACCAAATTTATGCACAGACCACGTAGGTTAAGAAAAAATCCAGTTGTTAGAGAGTTAATTGCCGAAACGCGATTGTCAAAGGATATGTTTATCTATCCTTATTTTGTAGTTCCTGGAACTGGTGTTACAAAAGCAATTGATGCGATGCCAGGCGTTAACCATTTTTCTACAGATACTTTACTTAAAGACGTTGAAAAAGGATTAAAACTGGGTGTAAATAAAATTATGCTTTTTGGTGTTGGGGATGAGAAAAGTGAAGATGCAAAATCTGCTTACGACCCACACTCATTGGTCCCTGTTTCAGTTAGGGAATTAAAGAAAAACTTTGGTGATGATTTATATGTAGTAACAGATGTTTGTGTTTGTTCTTACACCACTCACGGTCATTGCGGCATCATGAAAGATGATTATATCCAAAATGATTTGTCGGTTGATTTGATTGCGAAGATGGCTTTAAATCACGCAGAAGCAGGCGCCGATATGTTAGCACCGTCTGATATGATGGATGGTAGAGTAGCAGCAATTAGACATAAATTAGACGGGAGCGGTTTTGTAAACACGGCCATCATGAGTCATGCTACCAAATTTGCATCAGCATATTATGGTCCGTTTAGAGAAGCTGCAGATTGCGCACCAAATAAAGGCGACCGGAAAGCTTATCAAATGGATTTCAGAAATGGAACCGAAGCAGTTAGAGAGGCATTGTTAGATGAAAGTGAAGGTGCAGATGTATTGATGGTTAAACCAGCTTTGGCTTATTTAGATATCATTAGTAAATTAAAACAAAACAGCGATTTGCCAATTGCTTGTTACAACGTATCGGGAGAATACTCGATGATTAAAGCTGCGGCACAAAGAGGTTGGATAGATGAACAAAAAGTAGTAATGGAAACGATGCACGCCTTTGCAAGAGCAGGAGCAAGCATTATAACCACTTACCACATTAGAGATATAGTAGAGAATAATTGGATGTAATTTAAGCTGAAAGCTTAAAGCAGAAAGACTAAAGCATCGAAATAGGCGTATAGTTTTTCGCTTTTACCTTTGGCCTTTCGGCTTTTACCTTAATAAAAATGTTAGAACAGTTAAAAAAGATATTCTCGGGAAACGAAGAGGAGATGCCGGTAAATACAGGGAGCAAACCTGATATTAGTCGTGAGAAATCGGCAGAATTGTATGCAAAATCGAAAACCTATTTTCCGGGTGGAGTAAATTCTCCAGTAAGGGCTTTTAAATCGGTTTACGGAACGCCTTTATTTATTCAAAAAGGCGATGGTTGTTACATTTGGGATGCAGATGGTAATCAATTTATAGATTTTTGCGCAAGTTGGGGCCCGTTAATTTTAGGCCATAACAATGCAAAAATCAGAGAAAAAGTAATTGATGTAATGCAAAGCGGAATGAGCTTTGGCGCACCAACTGCATTAGAAAATGAATTAGCAGAGCTGATTATAAAAAATAACAGCTTTGTGGAAAAAATCCGTTTTACGAGTTCTGGCACTGAAGCAGTAATGTCGGCAATTCGTTTAGCTCGTGGTTATACTGGAAATGACAAAATCATCAAATTTGAAGGCTGTTACCACGGCCATAGCGATTCGCTTTTAGTGAAAGCAGGTTCTGGATTGGTAACTTTTGGAGAAACTTCTTCGGCTGGTGTGCCTAAATCTTTTGCAGAAGAAACAATTGTTATTCCTTTAAATGATAAGGAAGCAATTACAAAGGCTTTCGAACAATTTAAAGACCAAGTTGCTGCGGTAATTATAGAAGGGATACCAGCAAATAACGGTTTGTTAATGCAAGACCAAGCTTATATCGAATTTTTGAGACAAGCTTGTACAGACAATAAAGCTTTATTGATTTTTGATGAGGTTATCACAGGATTTAGAGTTGGGTTTGAAGGTGCGGCTGCTTATTATGGCATCAAGCCTGATATTGTAACTTATGGTAAAATTATCGGTGGTGGTTTACCTGTTGGGATGTATGGAGCTTCTGCAGAAATTATGGGTCATATTTCTCCTGATGGCGGAGTTTACCAAGCAGGAACTTTATCTGGAAACCCAGTAGCGATGGCTGCGGGAATTGCAACTTTAACTGAACTTTTAAAATCAAGTTTTTATAAAGATTTAAACCAAAAAACAAAGGAGTTTGTAGATAGTATTCAGCGTTTTGCAACTGCAAGAAATTATAAATTCAAAGTGTTTACAGTTGGTTCTATTTTCTGGTTTGCATTTACCGATAAAGACATTAAAACAGCAGAAGATATTGACCCAACGAGTATGGAGAAATTTAAAGTAATGCACCGTGAATTGTTAAATAGAGGGATTTACTTAGGGCCATCTGGTTATGAGGTAGGTTTTGTTTCAGCCGCACACACAAAAATTGAACTAGAGAAAGCAAAAAGAGCTATTTTTGATGCGTTAGATTTAGTGTTTAGAAAATCATAATGAAGAAATCACTGCTCATATTTTATTTCCTTTTGTTCTATGCCATGCTAGAAATGTTTTGGTGGGGAACAGTTGTGATAAAATTACAACCAGACCGTATGGCAATGGTGATGGGAGAGGGTTCTGTTTTCTTGTTTTTACTTTGCGTAGGCGCTTATTTTATTCATGCATCCATTAAAAAGGAAGATAAATTACATGAAAGACAGCAAAATTTCTTATTGTCTGTAACTCACGAATTGAAATCGCCTTTGGCTGCTATTAAACTTTCTATAGAAACCATCGTAAAACGAGATTTAGACAAGGAACAACAATCTAAATTATTGCGAAACTCGCTAAAAGATATTGAGCGTTTAGATGATTTAGTAGAAAATATGTTATTGGCAACAAAGATTGAAAGTCGTACTTATTCGTTCCCTAAGGAAGAGTTTGATTTATCTGAATTGGTAACAAGAATTACGGATAGATTGCAGGTTCACTCTTGTGGTAACCAGCAAATGATTAATACTAAAATTGATAATAATATAAAGGTAATGGGTGATAAATTTGCTTTATCATCGGTAGTTACCAATTTGGTAGAAAATGCTGTTAAATATTCTGGTCCTTGTGCCGAAATAGCAGTAAGTCTCTGTCAAAATGACGGTAAGCCGTTTTTAACGGTTTCTGATAAAGGTCCGGGCATTCCGGATGATGAAAAAATGCTTATTTTCGATAAATTTTATCGTGTAGGAGATGAAAATGTGCGTAAATCTAAAGGCACTGGACTTGGCTTGTTTATTGTTAAAGAGGTATTACAAAACCACGACGCTGATATTAGCGTTAAAGATAACACACCGCAAGGTGCAATTTTTGAAGTAACATTTAACTGATATGCCACAGAAATTAAGAATACTATTGGTAGAAGATGAGGATCACTTATTAGATGCCATCAAATTAAACCTCGAACTAGAGGGTTACAAAGTTCACGCTGTTAAAGACGGTAAAACTGCATTAAAAGTTTTTAAGGAAGAAAGATTTAACTTAATCATTTTAGATGTAATGTTACCTGAAATGGATGGTTTCCAGGTTTGTGAAACTATTCGTTTAGAAAATACTGAAGTTCCTATTTTGTTTTTAACGGCTAAGAATACTAGCGAAGACCGTGTAATGGGTCTTAAAAAAGGAGCTGACGATTATTTGGTAAAACCTTTCAACTTAGAAGAATTAATTCTACGTGTTGGAATTTTAGTAAAACGTAGCTTAAAAGCAGACGATTTAAAAGAATTAAACTCTTATAAAATCGGCGATAAAACTATCTATTTTAACTCTTTTGAATTAAAACAAGATGATGGTGTTGTTGTGCCTTTAACTAAAAAGGAAACTATGCTATTGAAGTTGTTAATTGAGCGTAAAAACGAAGCTGTTTCTCGTGAACAAATCTTAGAAACAGTTTGGAATTACGACGTATACCCTTCAACAAGAACTATAGATAACTTTATTTTAACGTTCCGTAAGTATTTCGAGCCAGACCAAAAAAATCCAGTTTATTTTCACTCGATTAGAGGTGTAGGTTATAAATTTACAGATAGCACACATTAATGTATAATACTTGGAGTAGATATGCTTTAATGGCAACTTTTGCCCTTTCGGCATTAGTAAGTTTATATTACAATCAATACCAGCTGGCTGCAATAGCCGGCTTTCTCTTTGCCTTTATTTTATGGAGTCATTTTAAACATAGTTCAGTATTATTGGCATCGAAACATTTTAAGAATGCAAACTATGATAAGGCTGAGCAGATATTAAATGAAGTAGCAAATCCAGATAGGTTAGCTAAAAATCGTAGAGGATATTATGAGTTCATGAAAGCAAACATCGCCCTGCAGAGAGAAGATTTTGAAACTGCAGAGTTTCACTTTCAAATTGCTAGTCGTTTTCCATTGGGAGGTAAAAACGATAAAGCTTTTGTGATGATACATTTGGCTAATCTCGCACTGCGTAAAAAAGATGGCGAAAGAGCAAAAGCATACATAGAAAAAGCAAAGGAGTTGGCAACAACATCAAGAGCAAAAGAAATTATAAAAATTATAGAGAAAGAAGCCAATAGTTTGGCCTAATACAACATGAAGAACAACTTATTTTTAGACGCTGCAAATTCAAAAGCTACAGAACGCCCACCAGTATGGATGATGCGCCAAGCTGGTCGTTTTATGCCACAATATTGGGAAATTAAAAACAAATATTCGTTTTTAGAAATGTGCAAAAACCCAGAAATTGCCGCTGATGTGACCATGTTGCCAGTTGATTTGTTGGGTATTGATGCGGCGATTTTATTTTGCGATATTTTGGTAACTGGCGAAGCAATGGGTGGCGATTTAAGTTTTACTCAAGGTGTTGGTCCAAAATTCGCTAATCCAGTTCGTACAGCTGCTGATATTGATAAATTAGAAGTTGATGTTGTAGATAGATTAGAATATGTTGCTGATGCGATTAAAGTAATTCAACAACGTTTGGATGACAGTATTCCTTTGATAGGTTTTGCTGGTGCTCCTTTTACAGTAATGAGTTATTTGGTTGAAGGCGGTTCTTCAAAAGATTTTAAGTTAACCAAGTTGTTAATGCACAATCACCCAGAATTAGCGCACCGTTTATTAGCTAAAATAGCCAAGGTAACAACCGATTATTTGAACCTACAAATTGCGGCGGGTGTTAATGCTGTGCAGTTATTTGATAGCTGGGCTTTAGCTTTATCATGGAATGATTATCAAGAATTTTCTCACCAATATAACCAACAAATCATTGCTGGTTTAAACAGAACAAATGTTCCAGTGATTTCTTTCTGTAAAGGAAGCTCTGTTTTTGCGCCAATTATGGCAGAAGCAAAACCAGATGTAATTTCGGTTGATTGGAATGCAGATTTATTGAACATTAAAAATGCTTTACCAGCGGGAATTGCGGTTCAAGGTAATTTAGACCCGCATATTTTATACGCTGACCAACCAGTTATCAAAAAACACATTCATCAATTATTTGAAAGAATGCGTGGTACCGAAGGGTTTATCTTTAACTTAGGTCATGGCATTATGCCCGATATTCCTTTTGATAACGTGAAATATGCGATTGAGGTAGTTAAAGAATTTAAATATTAGACCCCTAAATCATCTAAAGGGGACTTGATTTATATAGTTCTAAATTTATTATATTTGTATATGGAAACTTTAATTATCGACATTCCTGAAAACAAGAGTACTCTGGTTAAAAGTTTACTAAAAGAACTTGGTGTTGTTATTCATAAAAAGAACTCAAGAACTAAGAAACCAAATGCAACCACAATTAAAGCGATTGAAGACGCAAGAAATGGTATAGGTATAAGTGAACCAATTACAGATATAGATAAATACATCGATTCTTTGTAATGTTTATTCTAAAGGCCACCAGGCAATTCGATAGAGATATTGCTTTAATGAAAAAGCGTTCTGCAAAGAATGATTTACTAATAAAGTCTTTTTTAAAGTTGCTTCAGGCCAATGGAGCTAAAGGTATCCCTGAAAAGAATAAACCACATAAACTAAAAGGTAATTACGTTGGGAATTGGGAAGCACATATAAAGCCCGATATGTTAATTATTTGGTTTGAAATAACCGAAGAAAAAGAAATTACTTTGCTTAGACTAGGCTCTCATTCTGATTTATTTTAATGAACGATTACTATCAATACTTTTTAGCGGTTCACATCATCTTTGTAGTAAGTTGGATGGCTGGATTGTTTTATGGTGTTCGTTTATTCATTTATCATACCGAAGCTAACGACAGGCCAGAATTAGAAAAGAACATCCTTCAGAAAGAATTCACAAAAATTGAAGGTCGTTTGTGGAATATCATTACCATTCCAGCAATGTGCCTAACGGTTTTGGCAGGAGCAACGATGCTTTATACTCGTCCTGTCTTATTAGAGTTGCCTTGGATGCATGTTAAACTTGGCTTTGTTGCTTTGCTACTTTTATACCATTTTATTTGCCAAAATATCATGAAACAGTTGAGAAATGGAATATTTAAGTATTCTTCTAATCAATTGCGTTTATGGAATGAAGTGGCCACGATTTTATTGGTTGCCATTGTATTTACGGTGATGCTGAAAAGCGCAGTGGATTGGGTTTATGGTCTCGTAGGACTAATTATTTTTTCTGCAATTATCATGATGGCTGTAAAGATTTACAAAAGATATAGAGAGAAAAAGGGAGAGTAAGTCAAAAAATGTCATCCTGAGCGTAGTCGAAGGACCTCTTTGGACGAATTTAATGATTGACATTTTTCGCGATGCTCAGACTGACAAGTCTTAAAATTTATTAAATGAAAAAACATCTACTTTTAGCTTTCATCTTTTTGCTTGTTCTTTCAGCAAAAGCTCAATTTAACAACGAATCCTTATTCAATCGTATTCGCCCAACAGATAGTTTAGACAAAGAATTACATTTCAATTTCTACAATTTCAATTTCGTTAGAAATTACGAATACTCCAATAAATTTCACGATGGTTATACTTTATACGGTACACAAATAGAACCACAACTGGTGTATTATGCCAATCCGAATTTGGCCATTGTGGCTGGTGCTTATTTGCGTAAGGATTTTGGGAATGAAGGAATTTATGATGCAAAACCGCTGTTTAGCTTAAAATATCATAAAAGAAATCTCACGCTAGTTTTTGGTAGCCTAGAAGGAAATATTCAGCATAATTACATTGAACCCATTTATAATTTCGAGAGAAAAATTACCTCACCAATTGAATATGGGACACAACTATTAGTCGACAGAGAAAAATTCAAATTAGATAGCTGGATTTCTTGGCAAAAGATGATTTATAAAGGTGAGGCTGCTAAGGAAGAAATTGTTGGGGGATTAATTACTGAAACCTATCTACTGAAAAATAATAACTGGAAACTGAGCATCCCTACTCAATTTTTAGCTTACCATCAAGGTGGACAAATCGACGTATTAAAAAACATTCCTATTAGCACTTTATTTAATGGCGCTACAGGGTTTAAATTACATAAAACAGTCGGCTACAAAGTAAAAGAAGTTTTTACGGATAACTATATCGCAGTTTATAAAGATTTTTCACCAACCAAATCAAGAGCTTATCAAGCTGGTTTCGGTTTATGGTTAAATGCAGGTGTAGAGACTAAATGGGGGAGTTTGATAGCGTCTTATTGGAAAGGAAATAATTTCTTAACGATAAAGGGAATGCCTTTGTATCAATCAGTTTCTGAAACTTTATATGATGCTGGTTTTAAGCAAAGTAGCAGAAGTATTTTAGCAGTTAGGTATGTTTATCAAAAGCAGTTAATTCCTAATTTATATTTAGATGTTCGTGTAGAACCTCATTGGGATTTAGGGACGCCAGATGCCGATTTTCAGTTTAACCATTCTTTATTCTTGACTTATAAGGAAGATTTTAGACTTTTTAAGAGGAAATAAGTCAGAAAGTCCGGAAGTCGGAAAGTCAGAAAGTTGAGGAAGCAAAATACGAAGTTTCAAAGGGATTTGTTAGGGAGAACGTCGTAAATTTTCCGACCAGCAACCCATCGTATGAAAAGCAGGCCTATCTTAAATAAACCTGATAGTAGTGGAAAATTTGTCATCCTGAGCTTGTCGAAGGACAAATTTGTAACGAATAGCAGGGCTACAGCACCTATGAAATGCTTACATTCATTTCCTATTAAAAAACAATTCAGCCATATAACAGTTGAACAATTTAAATTATTTTTGAATTTATTTGCAACCTCGTGCAACCTTTTACCTCTAGGGTTCATCTACCCTATACAAACAACAAATGAAGGTGACTAGAACATATACGATTGATGACCTACTGGAAGGCTGCAAAGCTGGCGACAGGAAGATGCAAGAAATGCTTTATAAGCTAACTGCATCAAAAATGTTGGCCGTTTGTATGCGCTACGCCAAAGACCGTATGGAAGCCGAAGATGTATTACAAATGGGATACGTTAAAATTTTCCAGAAAGTTAAGGAATACCGTGGCGATGGCTCTTTTGAAGGTTGGATTAGGAGAATAATGGTAAATACCGCAATTGAAAGTTACAGAAAGAATTTACGCTCTTTAAGTATTGTGCCAATTGAAGATGCTTACGAGCAGCCATCGCAAGGATTCGATTTCAGCAGCTTAGGTATGCAGGATTTAATGAAAGTGATACAAAAACTGGCTGATGGATATCGCATGGTATTTAACATGTACATTATAGAAGGTTACTCGCACAAAGAAATTGCAGAAACATTGGGCATCTCGGAAGGTGCTAGCAAATCTCAATTAAGTAGAGCGAGGGCAATATTGCAACAAGAAATTATTAAAATGGAGGGCTTTGGTTATGCAACACATGCCGGATAAAGAATTCGATAAATTATTTAAAGATAAATTCGCAGATGCGGAAATTGAACCATCTGTAAATTTATGGACTAACATAGAACAACAGTTAGAGCCTAAACGTAAACGTATTATTCCAATTTATTGGATGGCGGCTGCAAGTGTGGCCATTGCGATAACCGCGATGTTGGTTTTTCAAAAAACAGAGAAAATTAGGTTACGTGGTGGTGAAGCAACGGCTGTAGTCGTAAAACCTGTTGTTGAGCAAGACCCAATAGCTACAACTGTAACTGCAAGCGCTACATTGCCAGTTACAAAACAAGCTACTAAAGAAAGTGACAATTCAAGTTCTAATGTTAAAGCTCCAGCAGTAAAAGCACAAGAAAATAATACTCCTGAAAATAATATAAAAAATATTCAAGATCCCGTGCAACCGATGTATGCTAACAATCGTCTACCTATTAAACAACAAGATGTTTTACCGCTAGATGTTGCAACTGTTAAAGATGTTGTTTATGGAGATAACCAAGTTGTAACAGCAAAAGTAGATGGTCAGTCAACAGGAATAGAAACAACAGCAAATGAAGAAGTTGTTACAGAAAGAAAAGGAATTAGAAACGTTGGCGACTTGGTAAACTTTGTAGTAGAAAAAGTAGATAAAAGAGATAAAAAGTTGGTAAGGTTTAATACAGATGATGACGATAACTCATCGATAATTGGAATAAACATTGGCTTTTTAAAATTGAACTCTAAAAAACATAATAAATAGGAGCAGGATAAAGCAGGATTTAAGGAGATAATTAAAGGGTGTCATCCTGAGCTTGTCGAAGGACAACCTTACAACATTTTAACATAATTAATAAACCAAACAAACAAGCCTGCGGCTTGCAGGCATAAAACACACACAAATGAGACGTTCAATATTAACAGCAGTTTTGGTAAGCGGACTTACCGTTCTGGCAGCATTAGGTGCAAGCGCACAACAAGATAGTGTAAAACGTAAAAAATTTGATATCAACTATGGTGTTGGTATTACAATTGGAGAAAAGAAAGACAGTACTGGTAGAATAGACCAAAGTAAAGGCCGTTTTGTTGGAGGAATTACCTTTACTCGTTTAGATATCGGTTTCTCTAAATTAATTGACAACGGAAGTTTTTCTTTATCACCACAAAACGATTTCTTAGATTACAAAGCTGGAAAAACTAGTCACCTTTCATTTGATGTAATCCAAATGGGATATAGATTTAACACCAACTTTAAAATCTATGTAGCTGGTGGTTTCGACTGGACTCATATCCGTTTGAAAGACAACATTACCATGCAAAAAAATATGCCTGAACTAACCTACGTTACAGAGCCAATTCAATTCAGCAAAAACCGTTTCTCTAGCAGCTATGTTCACGTTCCTTTGAACTTCGAATTGAGAACCAAAGAAAGTCATAAAGGTAGACGCTGGTATTTCGTTGTAGGTCCAGAAATTGCCTTCTTGTTAAATGGTAAAGTAAAACAAATTAGCGATGAGCATGGAAAAGTGAAAATTAAAGATGATTATAACTTCGCTCCATTCCGTTATGGAGGTACAGTTAGAATGGGTACTAATGGATTAGCTATTTTTGCTAAATACTATGCAAGCGATATGTTTGATAGTGCACCACAAAAAGGAGTCAAAAATATGGCATTCGGCTTAACTTTTGGAATTAACTAGTTAGCAGTTATCAGTTGACAGTTTTCAGTTGACACCTTGCAAATGAACAATTGAACCGATGAACTAATGAACTATTGAACCAAACACACACACACACAAATAAAACCCAATCCTGCAGATGCGAATTTGCAGGATTTTTTGTTTACAATGTTTTAAGAAACATCTCTGGAGTTAGAATACTTAAATTACTTTTCCTGTAATCCTTTATATTTCTTGTTATTACTGTAGTAATTGAACCGTAGCTTTCAGCCGAATAGTTTTGTAATGCATCTTCAAAATCTGAAAATTTGGAATCTATTGCTCTCAAGATTATACCTTTATCAATTACTAGCACATCTAAAAATACCAGTAGTTGTTTAATGGCTTCTAAAATAAGCTGTGAACTATGTTCTTTTTTTAAAAGATAATGGATGTTAGAAATCATAATTCCAGTTACAAAACCATTAATATTTTTGCTTTCACAAAGGGCTAAGACTTTGGAAGAAGCAGCAGAAAAAGGTTGCCTATTTAATAATGAATCTAAGATGATATCTGAATCAATTAAGATATTACTCATTGCCTGAATCTAAATATTTTTGATATTTTTCATCTCTCATTTTTGTAATTTCCTTTTTGTAGTCAAAATCCTTTGGCATTTTAAAAGATCCAACTAATGATTTTACAATAGGACTTAATTCGCCTTCTATTGCAATATTTTCTTCTTTATTAGTTACAGCCTTTAAATAATTTTCTACCATTGATGATAAACTTCTGCCTTGTTTGCCAGCATAAGCCTTTGCCCTTTCTATTACAGATTTATCAATTGTTAAGGTGAGTTTCGTGTTCATAAAATAAAATTAAGAAATAATATTTGCACGTGCAAATTTATAAATATTTACACGTGTTTATTTTTTGCTTTTCATCTACCTTTAAATCTTCAGCCTTCAAGCTAATTAATTATATTTACAACGTGAACGAGCAAATAATCACCGTTAGTAATTTAACAAAACAATACCAAGAAACACAAGTGTCTGGTATCTCAAACATCAGTTTTTCTATCAAAAGAGGAGATATTGTTGCCATTATTGGCGAAAGTGGCAGTGGTAAATCAACTTTGTTAAAATGTATTTATGGTTTGCTTAAACCAGATGAAGGCGAAATTCTATTAAACGGTAAAAGGGTTTTAGGACCAGATGAACAATTGATTCCAGGCAATGCCGAAATGAAAATGGTTACCCAAGATTTCTCTTTAAATATTTATGCTAAGGTTTATGATAACATAGCTTCGATGTTATCTAACACAGATGTTGCTGCCAAACAGGCTAAAACTTTAGAGATGATGGAGCGTTTGCACATCACCAAGTTAAAAGATAAAAAGATTACTGAATTAAGTGGGGGAGAACAACAACGAGTTGCAATTGCAAAAGCTTTAATTAGTGATACCAAGGTTTTATTGTTAGATGAGCCATTTAGTCAGGTAGATTCGTTATTAAAAAACCAGTTACGTGCAGATATTAAACGTTTGGCAAAAGAAACCGGACTAACCATTATCTTGGTTTCTCACGACCCAACCGATGGTTTATTTTTGGCCGACCAGTTATTAATCCTAAAACAAGGGCAGCTTTTACAAAACGATAACCCAGAAACTATTTATCAAAATCCATCTCATTTATATACTGCCAAAATATTAGGTAATGCAGTTATTTTAGATGCTGAACAAGCCACACAATTAGGGCTTAAAACTGAAAAACAAAATGTGGTTTTTTATCCAGAATGGGTAGAGTTAAAAAGCAATTGGAATAGTAGACGATTTGAAGTAAAAGAAGTTTATTACAAAGGTTTTTACGATGAACTGTTATTAGAACGAAATGGCGTAAAAATTAGAGCACTACAATTGAATAGTGGTGAGCATAAAAAAAACGACCACGTTCAAGCAAACATTGGTCGTTTTTTAGAGTTTTGAGTTTTCTATTGAATATCTGAAGCAACAATAACGATTTTAACTCTAGTTGTACCTGTTGGTTTTATTGGGGTGACATCTTGGTTGTCTGAGCTTTGAATGTCGATTTCTACTTGTTTTTCACTAATAACTGTACTGAAAGCATCTACGTTGTAAACAAAAGGCATTTGTAAATAAGTAGCTCCACTATCATACGATATGTAAACCAAAATCGCATCGTTATCTAACGAATACTTATTGATTTGCTGGACATTTAACGTGGTGTAATACGTTAATTTGTCAGAGCTTAAGGTCCAAGCACTTGATGGTACATCCCTAATTACTGTAATGTTTGGTGTAGTCTGATTGACAATAGTGTCTTTTTTGCAAGACGCCAGACCTAGTGTGGCGATGCAAAAGAATAGGATTGTTAGCTTTTTCATGTTGTGTGTGTGTTTTGCAATTTATAATGCAAAACTATTGCCAGTTTTTAGTGGATTTTAACCACGGATAAAAGGCATGAACACAGATGAAAAACGTTACTTACTTTTTTAATTCCCCTCCTCTGGAGGGGTGTCAGTTTTTCACTGACGGGGTGGTTAGAATATTAATTCTAATCAACTCCACGTTTCACTTTTGAAAAGGAATATTGATAAAGCCAATGATATATGGAATAAGAATAAAATCAAAATCGTTCTTTTTTTAGCAGTCGCTTTGTCTATCAAAAGACCATATAATGGATATTGAATAATCGCAATTATAATAAATCCAATATCTATTCTATTAAATATTAAAATACTAAGTAATCCTGTAGGGAATAAAACTATATTGTTGATAATTTCCATGGCCACCACCCATAAAAATAGCCGTAATGATTAAAAGTATAGGGGTGAGAATACTTAGGATTACAGTCCATTTAAATTTCCGCATCATATTTTTAAAGTAATGGTCTTTGTTCCTTGCTCATTAATCCTTAGTTCTACACCAAATACTCAAATAAAGTCTGGTCTTGGTTTAACTCAATTATTTCAAATTTGAAAGCTTTCATTCTTTCAACTAAACCTGCGTAATCCTCACGGTCTTTTAATTCAATGCCAACTAGAGCTGGGCCGCTTTCTCGTTCTGTCTTTTTAATGAATTCAAAACGTGTAATATCATCGTGAGGACCTAAAACATCATTAACAAAAACTTTTAAAGCACCTGGTCGTTGTGGGAAACGAACAATGAAGTAATGTTTCAATCCTTCAAAAAGTAGCGATTTTTCCTTAATTTCCTGCATTCGCTCGATGTCATTATTACCTCCACTAACAATGCAAACTACTTTTTTGCCTTTAATTTGTGAAGCACATAAATCTAAAGAAGCCACCGCCAATGCACCTGCTGGTTCCGCAACAATCGCATCTTCATTGTAGAGTCTTAAAATGCTAGTACAAACTTTTCCCTCTGGGATTAATAAAATCTCATCTAACATTTCTTTGCAGATAGGATAGGTTAACAAGCCTACCGACTTAACGGCCGCACCATCAATAAAACGATTGATTTGGTCTAGCTTAATTGGTCTGCCAGCTTTAAAAGCGGCTTCCATAGATGGAGCACCTTCAGGTTCAACACCAATTAATAAAATATTAGGATTGGTCTCTTTTAAATAAGTTCCTGTTCCAGAAGCTAAGCCACCACCACCAATTGGCATAATTACAACTTCAGTATCTGGTAAATCTTCTAAGATTTCTACACCAACTGTCCCTTGTCCTTCAATTACGTGGTAATGATCAAACGGAGGAACGAAGGTCATCTTGTTTTCTTCGGTAAATTTTAAAGCCTCAGCCAAACAATCATCAAAAGTATCGCCAACTAAAACAATGTTTATCCAGCCATCGCCAAATAACGTAGTCTGATTAACCTTTTGTTTCGGGGTGATTTCGGGCATAAAAATAGTGCCCTTGATTTTGAGTTCTTTACAAGAATAAGCCACGCCTTGCGCATGGTTTCCTGCACTTGCACAAACCACTCCATTCTGAATGTGCTCAGCAGGAATTTGGCTCATCATATTATAAGCGCCACGTAGTTTGTAAGACCTTACCGTCTGCAGGTCTTCACGTTTCAAATAAACCTGACAATCGTATTTTTCAGAAAGTCGGGCGTTATATTGTAGCGGTGTGCGATTAACTACATTTTTAATGCGCTCTACGGCTGCTAAAAAATCAAAGTTATACTTGTTAGACATTGCTTTAAAATTAAAAAGGCTGTTCGATAAGTTTCCTGCTAAAAAGCAATTAACCTAACGAACAGCCTCTAACATTACAAAGTTACAATTCTGAACCTTGTAAATTATATATTTTTAGCTAACCAATCACCAACTTCAGAGGTTTTGTAAGCTTTATTTGTTCCAGATAAATCCTCTGTAACAATACCTTCTGCTAAAGATTTGTTTACAACAGCCCTAATCAATTCTGCTTCTTCCTTTAATCCGAAAGCATCTTCAAACATCATTGCTGCCGATAAAACTGTAGCCAATGGATTGGCGATGTCTTTTCCTGCAGCTTGTGGGTATGAACCGTGAATAGGTTCAAAAAGTGAAGTATGCACACCAATTGATGAAGATGGCATTAGGCCCATCGAACCTGAAATTACAGAAGCTTCATCAGTTAAAATATCACCAAAAAGATTTTCAGTAATCAATACATCATACGAGCTTGGCCATTGTACCAAACGCATCGCAACAGCATCAACAAATTCGTAGCTTACCGTAACTTCTGGATAGTCTTTTTCCATATCCTGAACAGTTTCTCTCCATAAGCGTGACGATTCAAGCACATTAGCTTTATCTACACAACAAAGTTTTTTGCTTCTGGTCATCGCCATTTCAAAGCCTAACTTCGCTAAACGCTGAATCTCTGCACGTGTATAGGTACAAGTATCAAAAGCGGTATTTCCGTTATCTTTTCTACCTCTTTCACCAAAGTAAATTCCACCAGTCAATTCTCTTAAAATAATTAAATCTGTTCCCTCAATTCGCTCTCTTTTTAACGGAGAGTTATCAATTAAGGATGGAAAAGTAAAAGTTGGACGAACATTAGCAAATAAGCCTAATTTCTGGCGCATTTTTAACAAACCTTGTTCAGGGCGAACGGTTGCTTTTGGGTCATTATCAAAACGAGGATGGCCAATTGCTCCAAAAAGTACAGCATCCGCTGCCATACAGATTTCGTGGGTAGCATCTGGATAAGGTTCTCCAACTTCATCTATAGCTGCTGCTCCAGTAATACCTGCAGTCCACACAATTTCGTGATTAAATTTCTTTGCAATTGCATTTGATACTTTTACGGCCTGATCTATAACTTCTGGTCCGATTCCATCTCCTGCTAAAAGCGCAATATTAAGTTTCATATATAGTTTTTTTGATTATTAAATGATGTTCAGCATTTTCTGGGTAGCCTTGATCGCTGAAACAGTTTGATCTGAGTCTAATCCTCTTGTAATAAATATTTTAGTTGGTATTTCCCATGTGATAATTGTTTCGCATAAAGCATCTGAATTACTGCCTGGTGCTATCCTTACGGCATAGTCAATTAATTTAGGTAAACTTAGCTGTTTTTTGCCATACACCTTTGTTAAGGCAATCATAAAAGCATCATATTGCCCATCACCTTGTGCATTTTCTTCAAATTGCTCACCTTCAATTGTTACTGCAATTGTTGCCGAAGGTCTTAAACCCATCGAATTTGTCAATACATAAGAGTCAACTTTTACTTTTTCTTCGTATAAACTACTATCGAGTACATCTGAAATAATATAAGGCAAATCTTCTTTGGTTACAGTTTCTTTTCTATCGCCAAGTTCAATTACTCTTTGCGTAACTTTTTTCAAATCTTCATCGTTCAGTCTTAAGCCCAGCTCTAAAAGATTCTTTTCTATGTTTGCCTTTCCCGATGTTTTGCCTAAAGCATATTGCCTTTTTCTCCCAAAACGCTCTGGAAGCAAATCGTTAAAATAAAGGTTGTTTTTATTGTCACCATCAGCATGAATGCCTGCTGTTTGGGTAAATACATTGTCGCCTACCACAGGTTTGTTAGTTGGAATTCTAACACCAGAGAATGTTTCTACCAATTTGCTTACCTTGTAAATTGATGATTCATTTACACTCACATCAACCTCTGGTGCAAAATCCTTAATTACTGCAATTACACTTGCTAAAGCTGCATTTCCAGCTCTTTCACCCATCCCATTTACGGTAAGGTGTAAACCATGTATGCCAACTTTCACTGCTTCTAGTACATTTGCTGTACCTAAATCGTAATCGTTGTGCGCATGAAAATCAAAATGAATGGTTGGATATTTTTTTAACAGGCCACTAATAAATTGAGTAGTTTCTGCAGGAGTTAAAATCCCCAGTGTATCAGGTAATAGAATACGCTCAATTTTTTGGGTAACTAAAAAATCTAGAAACTGAATAACATATTCAGGAGAATTACGCATTCCATTACTCCAATCTTCCAAATATACATTGGTTGCGATGCCGTTAGCGGCTGCTAATTCAATTACATATTTAATTTCGGTAAAGTGTTGCTCAGGCGTTTTTTTAAGTTGATAGGTGAGGTGATTTAATGAACCTTTAGTGAGTAAATTTTGAACCTTTACACCAGCATTGATCATCCAATCGATAGACACGCCATTATCAACAAAAGAAAGAACTTCAATGCGATTGATATGTCCATTTGCTTCTGCCCAATTTGTAATTGCTTTAACCGCTTGAAACTCGCCATCAGATACACGAGCAGAGGCAACTTCTACGCGATCTACAAGTAATTCCTCGATGAGTAGTTGACTAATCGTTAACTTTTCGGAAATGGAAAACGATACTCCAGATGTTTGTTCTCCATCTCGAAGTGTAGTATCCATGATTTCTATTTTTCTTTTTTCCATTGAGGGCTGGTTCCTGAAATAGGTTGTTTAGGATGGTTTAATTGGTCAATTCTCTTTCCTAAAATGGAAGTTTAGTAGCAAAGTCTTCAATTTCTGTTTTGATGCTTTGCAAATAATCGATGTCATCAAATCCGTTTAACATGTTATGTTTTTTGTACGGACTAATATCAAATGATTCTTTTTCATCAGTTCCTAAAATAGAGATAGTTTGTGCATCTAAATCCACTTCTAGTTCTGTGTTAGGATTTGCTAAAACTGCAGTAAAGATTTTGTCAGCAAATTCAGCACTCACTTGTACTGGTAAAACACCAATGTTTAAACAGTTATTTTTGAAGATATCTGCAAAAAAACTAGATACTACACACCTAAAACCATAATCGTATACTGCCCAAGCAGCATGTTCTCTAGATGAACCAGAACCAAAGTTTTTACCTCCAACTAAAATTTTCCCACTGTAAATAGGATTATTTAATACGAAGTCTTTTTTAGGTGTATTATCTGGATTGTATCTCCAGTCGCGGAATAAGTTATCGCCAAAGCCAACTCTTTCTGTTGCTTTTAAAAAGCGAGCCGGAATTAACTGATCGGTATCTATGTTTTCTATCGGAAGAGGTACTGCTGTACTTCTTAAGACGTTAAATTTATCGTAAGCCATTTTTATGATTTAATAGTTCATTGTTCAATAGTTCATTAGTTCAATGGTTGAGAATATTAGTCACTGGCAATCTGCATCCAGACTTTCAACTCACAACTCCTAACTCATAACTACATTATAAGTGTTCTTGGATCGGTAACAACTCCAGTTACAGCAGCTGCTGCGGCAACAAGCGGACTAGCCAATAATGTTCTAGATCCAGGGCCTTGTCTGCCTTCAAAATTTCTGTTTGAAGTACTTACCGCATATTTTCCTGCTGGGATTTTGTCATCATTCATGGCTAAACATGCAGAACAACCTGGTTGGCGTAAAGTAAAGCCCGCCTCAGTAAAAATATCCAATAAGCCTTCTTCTTTAATTTGACTTTCTACGATATGTGATCCTGGAACTAACCATACGGTTACATCATCAGCTTTATGCTTTCCTTTCACAATAGATGCAAATGCCCTAAAATCTTCAATACGGCCATTTGTACAACTTCCAACAAACACATAGTCAACCTTTTTGCCGATCATTGATTCTCCTTCAGAAAAACCCATATATCCCAAAGATTTGGCATAAGTAGCTACACCGCCTTCTACATTTTCTGCATCAGGAATATCTTGTGAAATGCCAATTCCCATACCAGGATTGGTTCCGTAAGTAATCATCGGTTCAATTGAAGAACCATCGAAGGTTAATTCTTTATCGAATACTGCACCTTCATCTGTTTTTAAGGTTTTATAATAAGCCAATGCTTTTTCCCATGCTTCACCTTTTGGAGAAAACTCACGTCCTTTAACATAGTTGAAAGTTGTTTCATCTGGAGCAATCATACCACCACGAGCACCCATTTCGATACTTAGGTTACAAACGGTCATTCTTCCTTCCATCGTCATGTTTTCAAAAACATCACCAGCATATTCTACAAAATATCCAGTAGCACCAGAAGTAGTTAGTTTAGAGATAATGAACAAGGCTACATCCTTAGGTGTAACGCCAAGGCCTAATTTCCCATTCACATTGATGCGCATCTTCTTTGCTTTTTGCTGCATAATGCATTGAGTGGCCAAAACCATTTCAACTTCAGAAGTCCCAATACCAAAGGCAATAGCACCAAAAGCACCATGGGTTGAGGTGTGCGAATCGCCGCAAACGATGGTTGAACCTGGTTGCGTAATGCCATATTCTGGACCTACAACGTGTACAATGCCATTTTTTTGGTGTCCTAATCCCCAATGACTAATGCCATACTCGTTTGAATTTGATTCAAGTGCTGCTAACTGATTTGCAGAAAGCGGATCAGCAACAGGTAAATGTTGATTAATTGTTGGTGTATTATGATCTGCTGTAGCAAATGTACGTTCTGGATATAATACTTTTATCCCTCTGCTTTTTAAGCCTAGAAACGCAACTGGACTGGTTACTTCGTGAATAAGATGACGATCAATAAAAAGTACATCTGGTCCTCCTTCAATTTGACGCACCACATGTGCATCCCACACTTTATCAAATAATGTCTTGCTCATTTTATATAGTTTATTTTATTTAGCTTAACGTTCTACACTCAATAATTCTCTCATCATTAAGGTGAGATCTTCATCATTAATATCTAATTTACGATCGGCAATGGTTAAAAATTGATGATAAGCAGTGGCTAAATCATCTTTGCTTAAATTATGGCCTAACCTTTCCAAATGGAATTTTAAGGCATGTCTACCACTTCTAGCCGTAAGTACAATGGTTGCATCAGGAAAACCAACATCTTCTGGGCGAATGATTTCATAGTTTTCACGATTTTTCAAAAATCCATCTTGGTGAATACCTGAGCTATGTGCAAAAGCATTACTTCCTACAATCGCTTTGTTTGGCTGTACAGGCATCCGCATTTGAGAACTTACCATACGGCTTATTTCGTAAAAGTTTTTGGTATTGATGTTGGTGTGCAATCCAAGGTTTTGGTGCGTTTTTAAAATCATTACTACCTCTTCAATAGAAGTATTACCAGCACGTTCGCCTATTCCATTAATTGTACCTTCAATTTGGCGAGCGCCATTTTGTAAACCAGCAACCGAATTAGCAGTAGCCAAACCAAGGTCGTTATGACAATGCACAGAGATAATGGCTTGATCAATGTTTTGAACGTTATCTTTCAAAAATTTGATTTTTTGTCCGTATTGATCTGGTAAACAATAACCATTGGTATCAGGTATATTCACTACAGTAGCACCTGCAGCAATTACTGCTTCAACCATTTGCGCTAAGAAGTTGATGTCTGCTCTACCCGCATCTTCAGCATAAAACTCAATATCTTCTACAAATTGTTTAGCATATTTTACAGCATCAACTGCTCTCGCTAAAATTTCTTCGCGAGTGCTATTAAATTTATGTTTAATGTGCATATCCGAAGAACCAATTCCAGTATGGATTCTTGGCCTTTTTGCATATTGTAGTGCTGCTACCGCCGAATCTATATCACCCTTGTTCGCACGAGTTAAGGCACAGATGATGGGTTGAGAAACTGCTTTAGACAGTTCCACTACGCTTTGAAAATCACCTGGACTCGATATCGGAAAACCTGCCTCGATAATATCCACACCCAGTGCTTCAAGCTCCTTGGCAATTTCAATTTTCTCAGGTGTTGTTAATTGACAACCAGGTACTTGTTCTCCATCACGCAAGGTGGTGTCAAATACGTAAACTTTGTTCGGATCGTGTAACATAATTTTTTAATGTTAATAATTATCTGAGCGGTTAAATTTCGCTAACCGCTTCTAAAATATTTTCTATCACTTGTACTTCGCCATTTTCCAATACAATTCTTTTTTCTATACAAGCTGGAAGTTGAGATTCGAAATGGCCTACATAAATTAATGTAGTTCCATTTTTACATAACTCATCTATCAGTTTATTAAAGTGAAAGGTTTGTTGTTGGTCTAAGCCTTGGCAAGGCTCATCCAGAATTAATAATTCAGGATTTTTTATAATGGTTCTCCCCAATAAAGCGAGGCGTTGTTTTCCTAAAGGAAGTTTGCTTACTAAGGTGCTTTTATAATCATCCAAACCGAAAAAATGAATCAATTCGTCGGCTTGTAGTTTTTTGGTATAACCAGGGTCGCAGAATAAACCAGAGCTATCGTAAAACCCAGAAACGATGGTTTCCCAAACGGTTGCTTTAGGGTCGAAATACCAATGTAATTCTGGAGAAATTAATCCAATGCGTTCCTTGATTTCCCAAATGCTTTCACCACTGCCACGTAAGTTGCCAAATAAATATAAGTTATTGGCAAATGCCTGAGGATGATCCGCACAGATTAAACTCAATAGGGTAGACTTGCCAGAGCCATTTGGTCCTTGTAGAGCCCATTTTTCTCCAGCCTTAACTTCCCAATTGATGTTCTTTAATACTTTTTTATCGCCATAGCTCACATTTACATCAATCATTTTAATGAGATGTGATTTTGAGGCAGACCATTGTTTTTCCTCAAAAAATGAGGGTAAAGGTTTTAGAGCTTCATCAGATGTATTAACCAAATACTGCATTTCTGCAGTTTCAACCAATTTTCCGTCTTCTATTTTTGCAAAACGATTAATGCTTGCTGGCATTTCCGATTCATTAGAAATCAAAATTAATTGAGTTCCATCCTCAACTAAATCATCTAATAATGCATTCAAATTTGCTCGAGAAGCTACATCAAGCCCATTATAAGGAAGGTCTAAAATTAGCAATTGTGGTTTTAACCAAATGGCTTTAATTAATTGTAGCTTTTTATGTTCTCCGCTTGATAATTCAATTAAAGTAGCTGCTAACAAGTTTTCAAAGCCTAAAGCAGCCATTATTGGATTTAATGCAGCAGAGTTAAGTTGATGTTGTTGTCCAAAGTGTCTTAATTCGCTACCCACCGAATTGGTTGTAGAAGCAACTTGTTTATTATAACGTTGTTGATAATAGAAATTAGACTGTCCTTCTAAATCTTTAAATTGATACCAATTAGCTACATAATGAACCACAGCAGCTAACTGACTTTCTGGATTGAAGTTTATCTCAACAGTGCCGTAATGTGGAATTAAATTAGCAATGGCTTTAACTAATGAGGTTTTTCCGTTGCCGCTTTCACCCGAAAGTAACCAGTTTTCACCAATATTAATTGTCCAGCACAAATCCGTAAAAACAGACTTATCCTGATATTTTAAATTAAAATTGGTGATATGGACGACGGGTTTTTTCATCAATTTGGTTCCTAATTTTTATAAGCTTTAACTCTCAAACGTTTATAATCTGCTACCCACTGACCGTTTTTATAATGTGTTGGTTTTAATATCTGTACAGCTAAGTCCTTGATAGCTTCTGCTTCATCAGCAGTTAAATTTTTAAAAGCGTGTGGCGCAAATTGATTAATCCAATCATACATTCCATTTTCGCCATATAAATTTGTTGGCCTATCAAATAACCAAACTTGCTCAACTTCAAAGCCGTGTTTTTCTAAAAGAGTAGCGTACTGGGAAATTGAGGGGAAAAACCAAAAATTGTTGTTTAATTTTTCACTCAATCCTAAATTTTTTGCAGCATTTGCAATGGCATCAGTTATGCTTTTTACATTTCCCTTGCCGCCAAATTCTGCAACTAATCTACCATTAGGTCTTAAACTGTTATAAATCCCTTTTGTTAATGCATCTTGGTCTTCAATCCAATGGAAAGTAGCATTGCTAAAAACGGCGTCAAAAATTTCGTTGTATGGTAATTTGGTAGCATCCATTACTTCGAAACCAATTTCACTATAATTTGCTTTCGCTACAGCAATCATATCTGGAGAAGCATCAATGGCAAAAACCTCAGCACCACTTGCTTCAATTTGCGCAGCTAATTGTCCAGTCCCACATCCTAAATCCAAAATATCTTCGCCTGGTTTAGGAGCAAGCCATTGCAAGGCATCTGCACCATAATCAGATACAAAGTGATGCTGTTTCTCGTATAAATTACTATCCCAAACTATTTCTGGCATATTTATATTTTTGTAAACCTTATAGGCGCTTTTAAAGCCTATAAGGTTTGTGTTTTATTAGGCAGTTTTTATCGCTTTCATTGCAGTCATTGCTTTACGCAAAGTAGCACCAATTTGTTCTACTTGATGAGAACGAATAGCTTCGTTAACTTCAATTAGTGCTCTGTTATCAACAGCGCCATCTTTGCCTTCATTAAAGTTTTTACCCACTAAATCAGTATCCACTTTTTTCATGAAGTCAGCTAATAAAGGTTTACAAGCTTGGTCAAATAAATAACAACCGTATTCAGCCGTATCAGAAATAACGCGGTTCATTTCGAACAATTTTTTACGAGCAATGGTATTGGCGATTAATGGTGTTTCATGTAATGATTCGTAATAAGCAGACTCAGGTTTAATACCAGCATCAACCATAGTTTCAAATGCTAATTCAACACCCGCTCTTACAAAAGCAACCATTAAAGTGTAATTGTCAAAATATTCTTGTTCGCCGATTTTAACATCACCAGCAGGTGTTTTTTCAAAGGCAGTTTCACCAGTTTCAGCTCTCCAAGCTAATAGGTTTTTATCGCCATTAGCCCAATCTTCCATCATGATGCGACTAAATTCGCCGCTCATGATATCATCTTGGTGTTTTTGGAACAACGGACGCATGATATCTTTAAGCTCTTCAGAAATTTCGAATGCCTTAATTTTTGCAACATTACTTAACCTGTCCATCATAGCAGTAATTCCACCTTGTTTTAAAGCTTCTGTAATAACTTCTACACCATACTGAACCAATTTAGAAGCATAACCAGCATCAATTCCTTTTTCTACCATTTTATCAAAAGATAAGATAGAACCAGTTTGCAATAAACCACAAAGAATGGTTTGCTCACCCATTAAATCAGATTTTACTTCGGCAACAAAAGAAGATTTTAAAACACCTGCTTTATGACCACCAGTACCAACACAATAAGCTTTTGCTTGTGCTAATCCTTTTCCTTGTGGGTCATTCTCTGGGTGAACAGCAATTAGCGTTGGTACACCAAAACCTCTTACATATTCAGCTCTAACTTCACTACCTGGGCACTTTGGTGCAACCATAATTACCGTTAAATCTTTACGGATTTGTGTTCCTTCTTCAACAATATTAAAACCGTGAGAATAAGACAAAGTAGCACCTTCTTTCATTAAAGGCATAATTGCACCAACTACAGCAGTATGTTGTTTATCAGGCGTTAAGTTAATCACCACATCAGCTGTAGGAATTAATTCTTCGTAAGTGCCTACTTTGAAGTTGTTCTCGGTAGCATTTTTCCACGAATCTCTTTTACCTTCAATTGCTTCCTTACGTAAGGTGTAAGAAACATCTAAACCACTATCTCTTAAGTTTAAACCCTGATTTAGGCCTTGTGCGCCACAACCTACAATTACCATTTTTTTGCCTTTTAATGCATTTACGCCGTCCAAAAATTCAGAACTGTCCATAAAGTCGCATACGCCCAATTGGTTTAATTTTTCTCTTAGAGGTAGTGTGTTAAAATAATTTGCCATTGTTTTTTATTGTTTATTTTTTGGTTGATTTCTAGTTTTAATATTGTTTGTCATCCTGACGTGTGCCGATTTTACATCGGTAGCCTGTAGAGGGACTCGTCTTTCGTTCTTTTAGCTTTAGTCTTTCTGCTTTAGTCTTTGGTCTTTAGTCTTTTCAGCTAACAGCGGTCTGTGTTTCAAACTTTGCATTTCGCTTTAGCCTTTCAGTCTTTCACTTTGGTCTTTCTGCTTTAGTCTTTCAGCTCAAGAATTTACATCGTAAAAACCTTCTGTCCCTTATCTAAATACTCATTTTCAATCACATCCTGACCAGGTTCTTCACGTTCAAATTCTCTCAGTTTAGCATTAAAGCCTTCGCTATCTTTAATAATCGCAACTCTGGCGCTACGCACAAATTCGATTAAGCCGTGAGGTTGCAAAACTTCAATTAACTTATCAGTTTCTTCTCTGTGTCCAGTGGTCTCAAATACTGTATAATCTTTTCTAATTACTACTACACGAGCACCGTGTTCACGAAGTAAACGCTCTACCAATACTTTCTCTGCGATCTCTTCGGTAGGCACTTTGTAAAGAGCCATCTCTTGCCAAATGATATCCTCATTAGTATTGTAGTATACTTTTAAAACTTCAATTTGCTTTTCAATCTGGCGACCTAGTTTTCTAACTACGTCTTCAGCTTCGTGTATCACAATATTAAAACGATGGATATGCTCAATCTCAGAAGGAGAAACATTTAAGCTCTCTATATTTATTTTCCTACGCGAAAAAATAATCGCAATCCTGTTTAATAAGCCAATTTGATTTTCGGTATAAACGGTTATTGTAAATTCTTGTTTATTGTTTTCTGTGCTCATAGTAACAACTTTTATTTTTATAAACTCCCCCTTTAGGGGGTCGGGGGGGTTATTTTAATCTAATTTCACTTACACTACATCCTTGTGGTACCATCGGGAAAACATTGTTTTCTTTTGTTACCATTACTTCTAATAAGTAAGAACCTTTATGGTTAAGCATTTCTTCTAACGAGCTTACTAAGCTCTCACGCTCTGAAACTCTTTTACCAGCGATGTAATAAGAATCCGCCAGTTTTACAAAATCAGGACTAGTGATATCTACAAAAGAGTAGCGTTTCTCATTAAATAATTCTTGCCACTGGCGAACCATTCCTAGGAAACGGTTATTTAAAATCAGGATTTTAACATCAGCACCAAATTGCATAATAGTACCTAATTCTTGTAAGGTCATTTGGAAACCACCATCGCCAATAACAGCTACAACTGTTTTATCTGGAGCGCCATATTTTGCACCAATGGCAGCTGGTAAACCAAAGCCCATGGTGCCTAAACCACCACTGGTAACATTACTACGTGTATTGTTAAACTTGGCATAACGGCAAGCCACCATTTGGTGCTGACCAACATCAGTCACAATTATCGCTTCACCTTTGGTTAAGATGTTTAACTGGTTAATTACTTCACCCATGGTTAATTCATCGCCAGTTGGGTTAAGTTCAGCTTCAATAACAGCCTCAACTTCAGCTTTAGTATATTCTCTAAATTTAGCTAACCAATCTGTATGTTTTTTCTCATCAACTAACTCAGTTAAAAGAGGTAAAGTGTCTTTACAATCTCCCCAAACTGGTACGGTTGATTTTACGTTTTTATCAATTTCTGCTGGGTCGATATCCAAATGAACCAACTTTGCTTGTTTGGCGTATTTATCTAAACGACCAGTTACACGGTCATCAAAACGCATTCCGATAGCAATTAATACATCACACTCGTTTGTTAATACATTTGGTCCGTAGTTACCATGCATACCCAACATACCCACATTTAATTCATGGTCGGTAGCAATTGCACCTGCACCCAAAATCGTCCAAGCTGCCGGAATACCACTTTTTTCTACAAATGCTTTAAATTCTTGTTCGGCCTTGCCTAATAAAATACCTTGACCAAATAAGATAAATGGTTTTTTGGCAGAATTAATTAATTTGGCAGCTTCTACAATATATTCATTACGAATGATTGGTTTTGGTCTATAGCTACGAATATGGTCACAAGGAACATAACCTTCGTAGTTAAACAATTGCATTTGGGCGTTTTTGGTAATGTCTATTAACACAGGGCCTGGTCTGCCAGTACGTGCTATATAAAATGCTTTAGCTAAAACACTAGGGATTTCTTTTGCATCAGTAACTTGATAATTCCATTTGGTAACAGGAGTGGTAATGTTAATTACATCAGTTTCTTGAAAAGCATCAGTTCCTAAAAGGTGTGCGAAAACTTGTCCGGTAATACAAACTAGGGGAGTGCTATCTATTTGGGCATCTGCTAAACCTGTTACTAAATTGGTTGCACCTGGGCCGCTGGTTGCGAACACCACACCAACTTTACCCGAACTACGAGCATAACCTTGACCAGCATGAATACCACCTTGCTCATGACGTACTAAAATATGGTTAAGCTTTTCTTTATAATCGTAAAGTGCATCATAAATTGGCATAATTGCACCACCTGGATATCCAAAAATGACATCAGTTCCTTCTGCAATTAATCCTTCTAATAAGGCTACAGAGCCTGTAACTTCTACAAACGTTTTAGTGTCTGGTTTTGCCTCTGGTTTTTGTATTGTTTCTTGTGCAGTATCCATAATTATATCTTTACTCGTTGTACTATTCTTTTATTTTAAACCCAATTCTCTCTCTGTCTTTCCACTTCAATTGAGCAATTTTTTCATCTAGCATATTGTCCATTGCATCATAAAGCTCATTTAGTTGAACATCATGTTCTCCAAGACGCTCTTTAATTTCTAGTAACTGTTCATTAATATTGCTTTGCTTAAGCAAAATTTTTCGAACGACTACAAAAGCTCTCATAATGGCAATGTTCATATTAATTGCCTTTTCACTTTTCAAAACCCCACTTAACATAGCTATACCTTGTTCAGTAAAAGCGTATGGCAGTTTTCTGGTGCCTCCATAACTTGATGTCACAATTTGTGATATCAAGTTTGACTCGTTTGTCGTCACAATTTGTGATGACAAGTTTTGGTTATTGTTTTCAAACTCTTCTTTAGTTAATTGAAACATAAAATCTTCTGGAAAACGTTGTATGTTACGCTTTACTGCTTGATTTAATACTCTTGTTTCAACTTCATAAAGTGATGCTAAATCAAAATCTAACATTACTCTTTCACCCCGAATTACGTAAATTCTACTTTCAATGCTTTTAATAATCTGCATATAGTTTTCGTTTAAATATTAATTTATTGTCGGGATGACTTCAATTTAATATTCCCCCTTTAAAGGGCCTAGGAGCTAGTATTCATCAGTTACACAACCACTGGCTGCGTCTGAAACCGTTTTAGCATATTTATATAAAACTCCTTTTGTAACTTTCAATGCAGGTTGAACATATTTTTTTCTTCGCTCTGCAATAACTTCTTCGCTAACTTGTAAGCTGATGATGTTATTTACGGCGTCGATTAAAACTCTATCCTCATCTTCAACCAAACCAATTAGGCCTCCTTTATAAGATTCTGGGGTAATGTGACCAACCACAAAGCCGTGTGTTCCTCCAGAAAAACGGCCGTCAGTAATTAAGGCAACGGATTTCCCTAAACCTGCACCAATAATTGCTGAGGTTGGCTTTAACATTTCAGGCATGCCTGGAGCACCAACAGGACCAGAATTCTTAATAACGATAACATCACCAGGCTGAACGCGACCACTAGAAATACCTGCAATTAAATCATGCTCACCATCAAATACACGTGCTGGACCTTCAAATTTCTCTCCTTCTTTACCAGAGATTTTAGCAACTGAACCTTTTTCAGCTAAGTTCCCGTATAAAATTTGTAAGTGACCAGTCGCTTTAATTGGATTATCAAGTTTCTGAATAATTTTTTGGTCGTAATCCATGATCGATTTAACGTCAGCTAAATTTTCAGCTACAGTTTTTCCAGTTACAGTTAAACAATCACCATGTAATAAACCTTCGTTTAATAAATATTTCAATACTGCAGGAATACCACCATATTGATGTAAATCTTGCATCAAATATTTTCCACTTGGTTTAAAATCAGCAAGTACAGGCGTTACATCGCTCATTTTTTGGAAGTCATCTTGTGTAATTTCTACACCGATAGCTTTACCCATGGCAATAAAATGTAATACTGCATTTGTACTTCCACCCAATATGATAATAGAACGAATCGCATTCTCAAATGCTTTTCTTGTCATGATATCACTTGGTTTGATATCCTTTTCTAATAATATTTTAATGTACTTTCCAGCATCTAAACACTCTTGTTTTTTCTCATCGCTGATTGCAGGATTCGAAGAAGAATAAGGCAAACTCATACCCAAAGCTTCAATTGCAGATGCCATTGTATTAGCTGTATACATACCACCACAAGCACCAGCACCTGGACAAGTATGTTTAATAATTCCTTGATAATCTTCTTCAGAGAGATTACCACATATTTTTTGACCTAAAGCTTCAAAAGCAGAAACGATATTTAATTCTTCGCCTTTATAATGACCAGGAGCAATTGTGCCACCATATACCATAATTGATGGACGATCTAAACGAGACATGGCCATAATAGCACCCGGCATATTTTTATCGCAACCAGGAATGGTGATGATACCATCATAATATTGACCACCGCAAATAGTTTCAATGCTGTCTGCAATTACATCTCGGCTTACTAATGAATAACGCATACCATCAGTACCATTGCTCATTCCATCACTTACACCAATGGTATTAAAAACCAAACCCACTAAATCATTTTTCCAGACACCTTTTTTAACATCTGCCGCTAAATCGTTAAGGTGCATGTTACAAGTGTTGCCGTCATAACCCATGCTTCCAATACCAACTTGGGCTTTCGCCATATCAGCATCGGTTAATCCGATTCCGTATAACATCGCTTGAGCTGCAGGTTGGGTTGGGTCTTGTGTAAATGTTTTACTGTATTTGTTGATTTCGTTCATTTGGTTGTTGTAAGGTTGTAATGTTTAAAAGTTGTAATGTTGCTAAGCAACCTGTCTCATATCTCACTTCTCAATACTCACATCTATATTATTACTTCATAATTTACTTTCTCGAGCACTAGGTTTTTATAAGCTCTTTGGATGGTGCATCCGATGCTATCATTCCATCTTTGTCTGAAAACTACATCATCTATGGTATGTACACCTACAATTTCTGCTGCTGTACCACAAAAGAAAACACTATCTGCCGCTTTTAATTCGTCTACACTAATTGCTTTTTCAATCACCTCTATATCTAATACTTTGCAAAGTTCTATTACGGTTGCACGAGTAATTCCTGCTAAGATGTGGCCTAAGGCTGGTGTATATAACTTTCCGTCTTTTTCAAAGAAGATGTTTGCACCTGGCGCTTCAGCAACATTTTCGTTCATGTCTAAAAGTAAAGCTTCATCAAAGCCTTTACCTTTTGCTTCCGTAGTAGCCAAAATAGAATTCACATAATGTCCACTTGCCTTTGCTTCAACATAAGTTGATTTAGGATTAGGTCTTTGATAGCTAGAAATGCAAACCTTTAATTTTTTATCCCCAAAATAAGAAGCCCAGTCCCAAGCACAAATCATTATTGATGATTCTGTTGGTGCAACTAGCGACATGCTTGGTGGACAATAAACTAGCGGACGGATATAAGCATCTTTAAAATTGTTAACCTCTAACAATCTATAAGTTTGTTTAATTAACTCATTTTTATCCCAAGGAAAAGGAATATGCATTAACTCACATGAGCGTTGCAGCCTGTCATAATGTTCTTTGATTTTAAAAACCCTAGTTGCATTATGCGTTTTGTAAGCTCTAATGCCTTCAAATGCTGCGTAACCATAATGTAACGATTGTCCGTATAAATCTGTTTTAGCATCTTGTGCCTTAACAAACTTACCGTCCAAGTAAATCACCGTTTTGGAGTTGTAATATTCCATTTTTCCTTATTTAAAAAAAGCGTCCCTTTTGATTGGGACGCTTTAGGTATATTGTGAGTATTAAATAATCATGCTATAACGTCCCTGGCTGCTTACTTAGTAGCAGAATAATAATAATAAGAATGACATATAAAGTAGACTCGTAGTCTGCTCTATTTGTGATACTTAAAGTTAAAATTCTTGGGTTGTACATTGTCATTGTTTTATAAAAACCAATTTAGTTTTTAGTTCATAAACTAGCAAGGCTTATTGTAAAATAAATTAAAAAAAATTTAATTCCGAATTTTTCTATAAATCAGAACATAGTACTGATATTATATGAATAAGCAGGCAAGACATTGGTAAGGTGTAGACTAAATATGAAATCGGTATTCGGTCTGTTTATTATGCTTGCATTATAAATTGACTATTTTCGGCGTAAAATAGAGAAGAGGTTAAAAAAACTGCTCAATTTTTTCTCTTTTTGAAGCGCAAATTTCTGCAAAGATTATTGTTAGTCCTGCTTTCTGCTTTTAGTCTTTCGCTTTGTGTTCGTTACTGTCAGGGCTAGTTTGGTAAAGACTGTGCAAGGAAACCCCTCATAGTTGCAAAGACCTGCGTAAACTAAACCTGATTAAGCCGGCAGCCCCGAATTTTTATGAGGGCTAAAGGCGAAAGCAGGACCAACTTTCAAATGAAATGCTGGATTTGCTTTTCAAAATAATAAACATTAAGAAATTAAAAAACATTAAGGCTTCATTACCTTAATTCCTTAATGTTGGAAGAATATTGGTTATTCTTTTCAATTGAAAACTCTTTACCATATAAGGTATTTTAAGAAATATAAGAGAATGATGTTTGTCTGGGTCTAATCTTAAATGAACTTATATTTCTTATATGGTTTAATAATATTGTAAGTGAGATTGCCATGTCGCTGCTCTCCTAGCAATGACGAGGAAGTTAAGTAACAAAAAAGCCTTCCCGATATTTCGAGAAGGCTTTGAGATGTTTTATAAAAGCTTAAGCTACTACTGCTTCTGCTAATACGATTATTTTATTATCCAGAACTTCAACAACGCCACCTTTAATGTTAAAGATTTCTTCGCCTGTGCTTCCTTTAATAATTACCGGACCATCTTCTAAAGTAGAGATAATAGGAGCGTGGTCTTTCAAAATCTGAAAAGAACCTAAAGTTCCTGGAACGGTAACCGCAGTTACATCGCCTTCGAAAACTTTTTTATCTGGAGTTAATATTTCTAAAGTCATAATTTTAGTATAGCGTATTGAGTATTGCGTATAGAGATTATTTCTCACTACGCAATACGCTTATCTCAATTCTAATTAGATTCTGCTAATAATTTTTTACCTTTTTCGATAGCTTCTTCGATGCTACCTACTAAGTTAAATGCAGCTTCAGGATATTCGTCAACTTCACCATCCATGATCATGTTAAATCCTTTGATGGTATCTTTAATGTCAACCAATACGCCTTTTAAGCCTGTAAATTGCTCAGCTACGTGGAAAGGTTGAGATAAGAAACGTTGAACACGACGAGCTCTAGATACTGTCAATTTATCTTCCTCAGATAATTCGTCCATACCTAAAATCGCGATGATATCTTGTAATTCTTTATAACGTTGTAGAGTTTCTTTCACACGTTGAGCTGTATTGTAATGCTCATCGCCTAAAACAGCAGGAGAAAGGATACGAGAAGTAGAATCTAATGGGTCTACCGCTGGATAAATACCTAACTCAGCAATCTTACGTGAAAGTACAGTAGTTGCATCTAAGTGGGCAAACGTTGTAGCCGGTGCAGGGTCAGTTAAATCATCCGCAGGTACGTAAACCGCTTGTACAGATGTAATTGAACCACGTTTAGTTGAAGTAATACGCTCTTGCATTAAACCCATCTCAGTTGCCAATGTTGGTTGGTAACCTACCGCAGATGGCATACGACCTAATAGCGCCGAAACCTCAGAACCTGCTTGAGTGAAACGGAAGATGTTGTCAACGAAGAAAAGGATATCTTTTCCAGCGCCTTCGCCATCACCATCACGGAAATATTCTGCAACTGTTAATCCTGATAACGCTACACGAGCACGTGCACCAGGAGGCTCGTTCATTTGACCGAATACCAATGTTGCTTTTGATTCTTTTAATTTTTCAGTGTCTACTGCGTTCAAATCCCATCCACCTTTTTCCATTGAGTGTAAGAATTCATCACCATAGTTAATTACACCAGATTCGATAAACTCACGTAGTAAATCGTTACCCTCACGAGTACGCTCACCCACACCAGCAAATACTGATAAACCAGCATAAGCCTTTGCGATGTTGTTTACCAACTCCATGATCAAAACAGTTTTACCAACACCAGCACCACCGAACAAACCAATTTTACCACCTTTTGCATAAGGCTCTAATAAATCGATTACTTTAATACCTGTAAAAAGTACTTCAGTTTCAGTAGATAGATCTTCAAATTTAGGAGGAGCATTGTGAATTGGGCGACCACCAGTTTTATCAACAGCAGTAATACCATCAATAGCATCACCAACTACGTTAAATAAACGACCTTTAATTTGATCTCCAACAGGCATTTTGATAGGTGCGCCAGTATCTACTGCATCCATACCACGTACCAAACCATCTGTAGAGTCCATTGAAATGGCACGTACACGGTCTTCACCAAGGTGTTGTTGAACTTCTAAAACGATCTTCTGTCCGTTTTCTTTAGTAATCTCTAATGCAGAGAAAATTTTAGGTAAATGGGCATCGTTAGCAAAACTTACGTCAACTACCGGTCCTATAATCTGCGCTATTTTTCCAATGTTAGGCATATCTATTTTGTTGAAATGTTGTAAAGTTGAAATGTTATAAGTGTTTTTACACCCTTCTATTTCGGTCTGCAAAGCTAAGAGTTTTTCGGTAAAATTTTATATATAAATTAAAAGTTTTTCCACAGTTTAATTGATACGTCTTTTTAACGATAAGAGCGGCATAAAATCCATCATTTTATGCCGCTCTTACATTTGGTTATAATATTAAAAGCTATAGCCTAAACTAGCTCCTGGCCATATTACAAAAAACAGGTCATCTCCAACACGTTGTTTAGAAAACTCATCTTGAGATAATCTAACCAATAACCCTGCACGGTACATGAAACCACCAGTTGGTTTTTGATGACGAAAGCCAAATCTAAGCATGGTTATTTTGGCTGCTTTTACTTCTGTGTCTATAAGTTCTCCATTGTCTTTTTGCTTATATTTTGAAACGATATTAAACATGGATAAACCAAAGCCGGCTTCTAAAAAACTTTTGCTTTCTTTGTTTTTGCCATATAAAACATTTAACTCTAACGGGAAAGACCAGTTGCCGTAGGTAGGGAAATTCTTTAAACTTCTTGGTATATATTCAAAACCGACTCTGGGTGCTAGTTTAAATCGAGTTGAAAGAGGTATAATTCTATCGTAATTTACTGAATAAAGTACGGTGTTACCTCCAAGTTCTACGTAAATGGAATTTTTTTTAATTTCTTGGGCGACCGATAAATTAATGCAAAATATGATAAAGCTTAAACTAGCTAATATTCGTTTTATGCTTAAATGAAATTGGTTTTTCTGTAGGTTTGTTTTCATAAGTATTGTTAAATAATTTTGAGGTTTAACAATAAGGAGGATTGCCACAAATATATATAATTCATTTACAACCTGAGAGAATATAAAAAATGAAAACCATATTAGTTACAGGCTCTAATGGGCTTTTAGGTCAGAAAATAACTGAGAAAATTAGAGCAGAGAAAAGTGCAAATCTGATTGCCACTTCGAAAGGAGCAGACCGTTTTCCTTTTAAGGATGGTTATATTTATGCAGAGATGGATATCTTAAATCCAGACCAAGTAAGAGCAGTAATCGAGCAATATCAACCTGATGTCATTATTCATACTGCGGCTATGACTAATGTAGACACTTGCCATATACAACGAGAAGCGGCTTACCAACTGAATGTAGTGGCTACACAAACTTTAGTATCACTTTGCGAAGAATTTAACATCCAGTTTATTCATTTATCTACAGATTTTGTTTTTGATGGTGCTGCTGGTCCTTACAGCGAAGAGGCAAAACCTAATCCGGTAAGTTATTATGGGGAAACTAAATTACAAGCAGAAGAATTAGTAAAAAAATCTAATGCTAAATGGGCAATCTTAAGAACAATATTGGTGTACGGAATAGTAAGTGACATGAGCAGAAGTAATATTGTGCTTTGGGCAAAAGGCGCATTAGAAAAAGGAAATCCATTAAATATAGTTAACGACCAATACCGAATGCCAACTTTAGCCGAAGATTTAGCAGATGCTTGTTTATTAGCAGTTGGAAAGGAAGCGCAAGGTATATTCCATGTTTCAGGCAAGGATATGATGAGTGTTGTTGAGCTGGTTTATAAAGTGGCAGATTTTTACAAACTAGATAAAAGCTTAATCAAAGAGGTGAGTGCGGCCACTTTAAATCAAGACGCAAAGCGCCCTTTAAAAACTGGTTTTATTTTAGACAAAGCAATGACCGAATTAAATTATCATCCACATAGCTTTGAAGAAGGATTAGAGATGATGGATAGACAAATGAAAAATAATTAGTTCATTAGCCATTAGTTCATTCGGCAAAGTTTACTAATGAACAATTGAACCAATGAACATATGGTATTTCAACAATTAACCCAAAAAATATGTCACTACAAATAGGCGATAAAGCCCCAGATTTTAAATTATTCAGTTCAGAACTAAAGGAAGTTTCATTAGCAGATTACAAAGGCAAGAAATTAGTGGTTCACTTTTTTCCGATGGCATTTACAGGAACTTGTACCACTCAACTATGTACCATGAGAGATAGCTTTGGCTATTACGAAGGTATGAATGCGGCAGTGGTTGGTATTTCAGTTGATTCTCCATTCACCTTGGCAAAATTTAAAGAAGATCAAGCTTATCAATTTCCGTTATTATCAGATTTTAACAAAGAAGCTTCCGTTAGTTACCAATCAATTTACGAAGAATTTGTATTCGGATTAAAAGGAGTATCAAAAAGAGCGGCTTTTGTTATTGATGAGGAAGGTGTAATTACCTATGCAGAGGTTTTAGAAAATGCTGGAGATTTGCCAGATTTTGAGAAAATCAAAGCGGTTGTTGCAGGGTAAAGATTTTGCTGCAATATTTTGAAGGCGAAATCAAAGCTATGATTATCAATAAGTCCCGTGCTAAAGGCACTACCTTGAGCGATGTCATAGGCTAATAAGAAAACAAAAATAATTTGTCATCCTGAGCGTAGTCGAAGGACAGATTATTTTTGTTTTAACCGTGAAAAGGTCTTCGACTACGCTCAGACTGACAGCCATTGTGCCTATTTTACTAAAATTGCCATTGGAATCGGCAATCACTGTAATCTGGTTTAAAAGCATTGGCTTTTGCACAAAACTTGCATTCTAAACCCCTGCCTGCTGGCAGGCGACATTAGCGAACACGAATCCCGATTTATCGGGAGAAGTAAAGTGTTTGGCAGTACTAACATTGATAGGAGCATTGTTATTGCTTTTCAAATAGATAGGCACTATTAATTTATCTTTTATAAATAATTACAATAAAAAATTGCGGAATTAATTTTGAAACGTTACTTTTGCAGTCCGTTAACGAAACGGATCTAATTTGTTTTAGATAGTTTGCATTTGTAGCTCAATTGGATAGAGCATCTCACTACGGATGAGAAGGTTTGGGGTTCGAATCCCTACAAGTGCACCAAGCCAGACTTAGTTTTAAGTCTGGTTTTTTTATGTTTTTAATTTCTATCGGTTTTGTCTTCCTTTGGGAAATGCTAGTAAGTTTCTAAGAAAAATTAAACTCAGTGCCTTTTCTGAGGTTAAAATCTGCATTATCTGCTATAGAGCCTAAAAAACAATAGCAGTTTAACAAAAATTAGCCCATTAAGCTAAATAATTATATATTTGCAACTTTTAAAGCACTAGACTTTTACACAATAAATTGCTGCTTTTTATTATCAACTAAATGTTTTCAATAATTGAAGACGATTAAACCATAAAAAAAGACAAATGCTGAATTTAGTTCTCTTTGGCCCTCCAGGTGCAGGCAAAGGCACCCAATCTGAAAAACTGATTAGTAAATATCAGTTGGTACACATTTCTACAGGAGATCTTTTTAGAGCACACATTAAAAACCAGACTGCTTTAGGAAAAAAAGTAAGCAAACTTATCGCTGAAGGAGAGTTGGTTCCTGATAAGATTACGATTGACATGTTAGAGGAAGAAATTGATAAAAATCCTGATGCAAAAGGGTTTGTATTTGATGGTTTTCCGAGAACAATTCCACAAGCAATAGAACTAGATAAGTTTTTAGAAGGTAAAGGAAGCAATATTGCAGGTGTAATTGCTTTAGATGTTGATAAGGATGAGTTGGTTAAACGTGTAGCACTACGCCAAAAAGAAACAGGCAGGCTAGATGACCAAGCAGAGAAATCTCAAAAAAGAATTGATGAGTATTTCAATAAAATAATTTTGGTATTGCCTTATTACGATGAGCAAAAGAAATTAACAAAAATAAACGGTATCGGTAATATCGAAGAAATCTTCGGTAACCTATGTGCTGTTATAGATAAATACTAATGAGTTGAGTTGTTTAGTTGTTGAGTCGACTTAACGACTAAACATCTAGACAACTTACCAATTCAACGAAGAACCACTCTATTTAGTTGAATTTACCTACACCTGTACAAAAAAACAATTAACCGTTTTAAACAGTTAAACAATTAACCAGTTAAAAACATTTCAACTTTCAAAATGTCACAGGGATCAAATTTTGTAGATTACGTAAAAATATGTTGCCGTTCAGGTAAAGGTGGCGCAGGTTCTGCGCATTTACACCGCGACAAATTAACTTCTACTGGCGGACCAGATGGTGGCGATGGTGGTAGAGGTGGACATATTATATTGAAGGGAAATTCTCAATTCTGGACTTTGCTTCACTTAAAATACCGTAAGCACATTATTGCTGAAGATGGTTTAAGTGGCGGCAGCAGTCAGAAAACTGGAAAAACTGGTAAAGACGAAATTTTAGAAGTTCCATTGGGTACCATTGCCCGAGATGCCGAAACAGGAGATATCATTTTCGAAATCACTGAAGATGGAGAAACTAAAATCTTAACGCCAGGCGGTAGGGGTGGACTAGGAAACTGGCATTTTAAGACCCCAACTTTACAAACCCCTCGTTTTGCACAACCAGGCGAACAGGGTAAAGAAGAGTGGATGGTTTTAGAGTTAAAAGTATTGGCAGATGTAGGCCTGGTAGGTTTCCCGAATGCAGGTAAATCAACTTTGTTATCTGTTTTATCTGCTGCCAAACCAGAAATTGCCGATTATCCATTTACAACCTTAGTTCCGAACTTGGGTATCGTTTCTTACCGTAACGGAAAATCTTTTGTAATGGCGGATATTCCAGGAATTATAGAGGGAGCTTCAAAAGGAAAGGGGTTAGGTTTTAGATTTTTACGTCACATTGAACGTAACTCAGTTCTACTTTTCATGGTGCCTGCAGACACAAGCAGATCGATAAAAGAAGAATACGAAATCTTAAAAAATGAATTGCAAGAATTCAATCCAGAATTAATGCAGAAGCCTCATTTATTAGCGATTACGAAGTCTGATATGTTAGATGAGGAATTGAAAGAAGAAATGAAGGCCGACTTGCCTAAAGTTCCATTTATATTTATTTCTTCAGTAGCCCAACAAGGGATAACAGAGTTGAAGGATATGTTGTGGAAGGCTATAAACGATGAAATATAATAGAGATCGTCATGCTCAGCTTGACTGGGCATCGTAATGCGATATACAGTATTTGTGCTCAGCTTTTAGCGTAATTAATAGCTATATGGAGTACACCCTAACGCAATAGAACTTGTCATCCGATGAATATCGCCATCCTGCAAGTTTCATCGGACGACTACTGGTAACTCCGAAACCCTAACCAACTAACCCCATCAACCAACTCTCCCCAACTAACCAACAACCCTATCCTTCACCCTCACCGCCGGATTCCCCTGATAAATACCATAAGCTTCTAGATCCTTTGTTGCTACAGAACCAACTGTTAATACTGCATGGGAGGCAACCGTTACTCCTGGACAAACAATAGCTTTAGCACCAATCCATGCGCCGTTTTGTATGGTGATAGCTTTAGTAATCAAATCAAAACTTACCTTTTTATAATCATGGTTACCGGTCAGCAACATGGCTTGCTGAGAAATACAAACATTTTCTCCAATAATAACATCATCTAGGTTCTCAATCCTACATTCCGCTATCCATGAGTGCGCACCTATGGTCAATCTCCAAGGGTAATAAATATAAATAAAAGGTTTTATCCTAACGCCCTTGCCAATTTTGGCACCGTATAGTTTTAAGATGAAAACCAAAACCGAACTAAAAGGAATTAACCCAGAACGAAAAAAAATGATGCTGGTAAAATACCAACATATCATCTTAAAAGTAGATGCACCACTTTTAAATCCTTTTTTATCGAAATCCTTTTGAAGTTGAGTTTCCTTATTCAATTTTATTTATCAAATTTCTATACATCTTACCAACTAACCAACTAACCAACTCTCCAACTCTCCAACTCTCCAACTAACCAACTCCACATCTTAACGACTAACCCCTAACCTCTAACCGCTTTCTCGCCAGTATTCCTCTTTATCCACACATAAAGCATGATAAAAATACAGATGTAAACAATGATATTAAATACCTCATGGTGGTAAGTGAAGTTATTGCGTTGAGATTTAAAGAAGCCCAAGAGCACACCCAAACCAGCGATACGTAATACGTTAAGGATGTAAATCATCAGTATGCCCGTGATCAATAACTTATATTTAGCCCTCAATTTCGCTGGAAAAGCGATGACAAAAGCCACCAAAAAAGACATCACGCCAATACCTAGACAATCGTAATTGACCCTCAAGAAAGGGCCATCCACCACCATTACATCCATTTCATTGTGTATGGCATAAAAACCAAATAATTTAATGATCCAAACGGCAGGAACTATCAATGCAGTTTTTAATCCTTGTATGTAATCTAGGTTGTTAGCAATAAATGCATTGTAAAACCTTCCACCTTCACTTACCACACTATTCATAAAAATATTACCTTGACTAAATAAGAAGTAAAAGAATAAGAGTTTAACAACAAAAAGAATTGCTGCCTTATTTGCCTTTTTTTTATTTTCTTCAGTTTGATCCATTTGGAGAGTTAGTTAATGCTGATAAAACTACTGCTTTGATTTTAAAATTTCTTTAATTTTTACATCTACAATTAACCTAAACCAAAACCCTTGTAAAAAATGGAATAAAATCCCTGTAGAGCCGTCTAAAATACCCAATTTAAATATTAGTCTATAGCTGAAATAAAGAAAAGGTCTCAATCCCAATGGAAGTTTCCACCATAAACGCTTTAACCAAGCATTGCGTTCATCAGGGTTCCCCCAAAAATTGGCTTTGTTGCTTTGTTGACGTAAATTATTTAACCTTTCTATTTCTTCCTGGGCAATTAAGTCGCTATATCGATTGTGTTTCTCAATCCAAAAGCTGATATTATTTTCCTTTAAGTTTTCTTCTAGGATATGACCATTTTTCCAAATAATGGTTTCACCCGTTACAATAAAGCGATGATCCATGTTTTCATTTAAATCAGAGTAGCCTATCTCTGTCCTAAACATCTTCAATAAGTACTTGGGATAAAATCCTCCATATTTAATCCACTTACCCTTAAAGAAATTTTTTCGATTAAAGTAAATGCCATTTACGTTTTGATAATCAGCATTCCTAAAATTTTGTAATTGCAAAAAAAGCTCAGGTGTTACAGTCTGATCTGCATCCAGACCAATAATCCAAGGTGTTTGGATATCAAAGTTCTTTAACGCAAAATCCCATTGTTTAGGGTGATTGATAAAAGGATTAACCTTAACCTCAGCCTTAAACTTTTCAGCAATAGCTAAAGTGCCATCAGCACTACCCGAATCTAAAATGTAAACAGGCGCATTTAAACCAGCAATTGAATTTAACAATCTAGGTAAATGAACCTCCTCGTTATAAGTTAAAATAATGAAACTAAAATCTATCATTGCATAATTGTCATCCTGAGTTAAGCCTCTGATCTTGTCTAAGGATTCTCATTTATAAAGTAATATTAGCTATTTATTTTTTTCATCATTCAACTAAATAGGTGGATCGCTAGCGAAGACAAATATATTATAACAATGAGTAAGATTAAAGCGACACCTTTTTATACCGCTGAGGGATTATGCATCCAGCTAAGGCCTCAGCAAATTCTCGTAAAAAATCAATGTCGCAGACCGAAAGAAATAAAAGCTGTTTGAGCGAAGCGAGTTCTTTTATTTCCGGTCCAAAGCTTTGATTTTTAGGGAATTTGGTGCAGCCTTAAATTTTTGGTCCTTTTGTTTCCACAAAAGGACTTGACTCTTCGGCTGTCAAGAGCCGAGGCAAGGCTGTGTGGGGGATGTTGTTTTCGTTTAATCTAGAGTTTGCGTTATTCGGAAACATAAGTCGCATACTCTCTGGTATCGTTACGATTACAAAACGCTAAGATAACGTCATCATAAAGATTAACATACTTTTTCACTAAAGCCCCATCATTAAAATCTTCTTTAATGAATTGTGGCGCTTCCATCCTTATTTTTTTTCTAACATCTAAAGCTAAATAAGCTTTAGTCAAGTTTTCTTTAATGCTTTCGGCTGCTAAAGTAGTAATCCAACCTAAATCTTTTTCTATTACATAATCTGCTAAACCTACTTCATTCGATAACAAAACTGCTGTGCCTACACTTAAACTTTCAATCACCACGTTGGCAAAATTCTCATTATATGAAGTTAGCACCATTAAATCATGTTCAGCCAAAAGCTTAAATTTGTTCTCATTTTTAACCTGCCCAATCCAATTGATTCGATCACTAATCCCTAACCTCTCAACCCTAACCACTAACCCTTCTATATACGCCGGTGCTCCACTTCCCGCAATCGTCAAAGTCCAATCCGCATCAAACTTTGCTAAAGCATCGAATAATAATTCTAAGCCTTTTTTTTCCTCAATACGAGATAGAAAGATAAGCTTGAAAGTTGCTTGAGTTGTTGAGTTGGATAGTTGTTGAGTTGTTTGCTTTTTCTCCTCTTGATACTCGCTACTAGCCTCTTGATACTCACTACTTGCTTCTTGATACTCGCTACTTGCCTCTTGATACTCACTACTTGATACTTGATACTCGCTACTTGATTCTAACTCCACCAAATTCGCAATTACAGTAATACTCTTAGGCCTAATAAATTTTAAAATATCTTCTTTTTCCTTTTCACTCGTAGCGTGGATATGGCAATACCTTAATAATCTTTTACCTATTAGCCAATGGATAATTGATTTAAACCCAACATTTCTATTGCCTAAGGTATATTCAGTAAGCATACCTCTTGGTGATAAAACAACTGGCACATTATACCATTTCGCTATCCAACAACTCAATATCGAAACTAAATTCCACCAAGCGTGGATATGTACAATTAAATTCCCCTCCTCTGGAGGGGTGGCAGCTTTTCGCTGACGGGGTGGTTTTGATTGCTCACTGGGTGTCTTTAACTTGTCGATAGACGATGGACGATGGACGATAGACGAAAGTTGTTGCCGAAGAATCTCTCTCCTCAATCCCCACAACAACCCCGGAGAAAAATGAGTATGATCCTTAGTTAACCTTTTAAAATAAGTAACCCCAACGCCATCCACCAACTGACTAACCCCAGGAACAACAGCTAACTCCGTTTTGCCATTTGCAGTGGTGGTAAAAACTTCAACAGTTAAACTGTCACCCTCAGCGCCTGCCTGTCCGGTAGGCAGGGAGTCGAAGGGCTCATCGCCAACCTCTCTAACCTCTAAACTGCTACCCCCTAACCCCCCAAGCGCTTCACACAACTTCGCCACAGACATGGTTGGCCCACCGTATATATAGGCAGGTTTATATGCCGCAGTAATGTGTATAATTCTCAATTTGTTTTTTATGTGCGAAATTCTTAGCTCGTCCCGATAGCTATCGGGAGGGCATCTTAATGCGTTTGCAGGCCCATAAGTATCTTTCTTTCTTCTGTCTCTTTGTTCTTTGCTGTCTCATCCTTAACAACTTCCCAACTAACCATCTTCCCAACTCACCGCCTTCCCAACTAATCATCTTCCCAACTAACCTCTAAACCCTAACCTCTAACCATCTCACCAACTTCCCAACTAACCATCTTCCCAACTCACCGCCTTCCCAACTCACCATCTCCCCAACTAAACCCGCCTTTCCAACTCCCCACCTTCACTGCTCACTTCATAACCCCCCAACTCCGTAATCGTATTAGATCTCTTCAATATCCAGAAAATAGCGTACATGGCAATATACCCATAAACAATATTATTCAATAAAAACTCAAAGTTATTACCACGCCACAACTGTTGGAAAATAGCATTGAACATAACCACACAACCCAATTCATAACCGCCAAACCATTCTTCGGCTTTATTACAAATCCATTGTGTAGCCAGACCATATAAGAAAATGGAAATAAAGACTCCAATAAAACCTGCACTTACGTAGCCATCTACAACTGGTCTTGTTTTGGCGGAAAGATTTGATCCCTGATAAGATATGCCAGCATCATATACCCGTTCCATAGATACGGTTTCTGTCACAAATTTTCCTGGCCAAAAGGCCCTTGGTATCACTGCCAAAATAGAATTGTTTACAATTTCTAAGCCATAAAAATCTCTTTCTGCAGGCACATGTTTTACAAAGGTGGTAAACATGTTAATTTCGCTGATTCGGTCGGTTAAAAATGTCCAATTCGTTTCTTCAAGTACTGGCGCCTCACTATTCAATACGGCATCCAATGCATTTCTACGGGCTTCAGCAGCAGATTTCTCCCCTGACCATGATTGCCCTCTAACTATACCTGCGAAAGTAGGTAAAATGTATATCAAAATATAGATAGTAGGAATGGCCAAGGTCAAGATTACTTTTTTATAATAAGGATACATCAAAAAGCTAATGATGATCACATTAATAATAATACTCTCTTTATACCCAGTTAAAGTAGAGGCTAAAAAGTTAAAAGCAAATAAACCACCGCCAAAAATCATATAACCTCTTTTTCTTTGTACCATTCCTCGCACCAAAACCAAAGCACTACAAGTGATGGAAACATTAATAAAACCATAAGAAAACTGAGCTATACTGCCAATTTTAGAAGTTGCACCCCCTATAACGTAGGTAATCACGCAAAGCCAAATCAAGAAAAAATCTAAGTTGAGATTCAATTTATGTTTGATGACTGGGAATTGTTTGATTTTTACAATAATACCCGTAACTAAGGCAGCATGAGCTAATAAAGATAATCGCTGACATTTGGCAATGGCATAGGTCTGCTCATTTACCTGAAAAGGGAAAGGGTTTACTTTAGTAAAATACTCATAACCCAAATGGTTCATGAAATAAAAAATCGAAGTACAGCACATGAAACCTGCAAAAATCAATTGGATAATCACGATTGGTCTCATTACCTGCTTAACTAATGGCATATCTAAGGGAATAAACTTTATGCTAGAGAACAGGGTTAAATAAAATATGAAAAATGAACCTAGCCAAGCCACAAAATAAGAAGCAATAGGATTAATCTGTACCATTAAAGACACAAGCCATGGTAAATAAATTAAGATTAAAACTTTTTGACGAGAATAATTTTGAAACTTATCTGTTGACATATTGGCTTATTATGTGAGATTGAACTTCAAAGCTCCATTTTTTTATTTTTTCTAAGCTATTTTCTCCCATTTTTTTAAGTTTAGTTTTATCAAGAGTCAACGCTATAATTTTTTGCTTTAAGTCTTCTTTGTCTTCACTTTTAAAAATAAAGCCATTTTGATGATCTACTAAATCTATGCTACAGCCAACCTTATCAGAGGTCAGAATCGCTTTTCCACAGGCCATAGCTTCATTAACAGATAAACCCCAAGTTTCACTTTGAGAAGGTAAACAAAATAAATCACAAGCCTGATAAACTGCAGGCATTTGCGTTTGATTCTGAAAATCCATGAAATGAATACTGTTTTTTACGTTGTCATCCTGAGCTTGTCGAAGGATTTGAGTATTCTTTAAACCTTGAACTCTAGACTTCAAACTCTCTTCAAGCTCTCCATTCCCTACAAATAACAAATGAACATTAGTTAAATCAAGTTCAATAAAAGCCTCTAACAATAAAAAAGGATTTTTAACTGGTACTAACTTTCCTGCAAAAAGAATGATTATATCATTTTCCCCAACTTTTAAATTTGTTCTTATTTTTCTTGCTTCTTCAGTTTCATCTGCTCCAAATCGACAATTATCAATAGCGTGTGGCGCAAAAATCAGTTGTTCCTCTACTAAGCCAAAAGCTTTATAATAAGCCTTATTGTTTGTGCCAACATAAAATGCTGTATCTACATTTTTATAGACCCATTTTAAAAATATTTTTCTTAAAAGTGTTTTAATAAGACCTTTTTCGTTCAATAGGGTAGAGTCGCCCCTAAAATAAATGGGAACCTTACCTTTAAAAAATCTCATTGCTTCTAGGTGACCACGCCAAGCCCATCCATAAATTAAGATCCCATTAGGTTCAAAATTGCTAACCTGCTTAATTAGATCTGGGTTAACAATGCCTGTAAAATGATGCGTCCCAGGTGATTTTGCATTGTTTTTTAGGAAGATATGATCATATCCATTTAACAGCGGAAGATCCCATTCAATAGTTCTATCAAATCCTTTATCATAATTATAGGATGATTGTTCCCCAGAAGTGTAAAACACTTTTAATTGAACTTGGTTAGCTAGTAATTGAAATACAGGAGCATAATATTGTATGGGATGAGTACAAATTATAGCTAATCTTTTAGTCATTTGGGGTTGCTAAGATATTACCTGACTTAATATTTTGAAAGTCATCTAAAACTTTTGTGCCTTTTTGATTAATGTGAAAGAAATGGTAATTTAAAGAATGAAGCAGCAGTAGAATGTGATTTTCAGGAAGGCCGGTCTTATGATGATAATATTTGTCATATTCAAATATGATTTTAGGTCTATTCTTTTTAATTGTTTGAAATAGCCCCTCTATTACAAAACTTTCATATCCTTCAACATCTATTTTAATGAAGTCAACTCTATCTTCTCCAATTATTTCATCTCCAATAGCACAGTTAATTAAAGTATCTCCCTTTTTGTCAAATAAATTGTATGATCCCGGATTAATATGGTTTACATCAGCAGCTATATTTAATTGTTCATTTTTGTTGCCTAATGCGATTTGTTTAGTTATTATATTTTTAAAGTCATTTAAATTCACATTAAAATTTAATGCTTCAAAATTATGTGGAACAGGTTCAAATGCACTGACATTGCCATTTTTACCAGTAAGTTCTGCAAAATACAACGTATGAAAACCAATATTGGCACCCACATCTAGAATATAATCTCCTTTATTAATGTTGGACTTAAAGATCTTTTTAAGTTCACTTTCATATTCACCCGTGAAAATGATTTTAGCACCGATCCATGTTAAAGGATTACAGTTAACCTTAAAATCACCTGTTATTGGACTTACAATTTGCGGTTTTTTGCCAAGTCGGTTGCTCTTAAACAAATAATTGAAAATTCGATCTTGGCCTCTATAGAAAGGTCTTCTTAATAAAAATCTATATAGCTTTTGAGCTAGCATCTATAACCTGGTTAAATAAGTTTATTTGTTGTTTAGTTAAATGGGCAGCTGTATAAGGTTCAAAAGCTTGCCAATTAGTCAGAGGAGCAGTTTTTCTATTTACTTTCTCTATATATTGAGATAAAATAGGATATGCGATTTGAATGGACTGATCTAAAGTAATTAAATCACCAGCATTACATTCCTTAATAATTTTAGCGGCACTACTTTCCTTATGAAATAAAGCTAATAAAGGTTTATTGGTTAAAATATAGGGATAAAGTTTGGAAGCAGTATAGCCAACATCATTAGAGCCTATTATGATTAAACCATCTGCTTGTTTTAAGTTTTTAATACTCTCATAAAAACCAATTCTATCAGTATATTCTGTAACATAATTCGAAATGTCAAAGTTATGCGCTAGAGTTGAAATGGTTTCCTTTCCTTTTCCTTTTGGTGCATAACTTGTACCAATAAAATGCAGATGTACATTATTAAATAATTCAGGTCTTTCCTTAATTCCCTTTTTAAAACTTTCGAATAAAATATTGATTGCATCTTGCATATCATATCCTCCTCTTCCAACATAAACTAAATTAACATATCCTTCTTGTTGAGGGTAAGCCAGCTTTAGATTTTCCTTGTGCTTATCTGCTATTTCAAAATCTAAATCAAAAGCACCAAAAGTGATAGTTGCTGAAGGCTTCTTTTTTAATAAAGGATATCTTGTATGTAATACTTGAATGTATTTTGTTGAAACACTAATCAATCCGTTTACTTTTCTCATCGCAATCGGCTCAAGGTATTTATGTAAACGATAAGAAAACCAATATTTTTTAGGGCGCTCTGCTTTTGGCTTGTTTTTATAATAATCAGAGTGCCAAGGATCTTGCATATCAATTACATAAGGTATGCCGAATTTTCTACTCCAGTGGTTACCTAAAACACAAATTGGAAACTCAGTAGTTGAAAAATAAATCAAATCAAACTTTTTTGATTTTAGCAATCGATTAACCTTTTGTTTATAAAACCACATAGAACGTAAACCTAAACTCCCAAGACCAAATTTACTAGTCCATTTTTTTGATAAAGCACTAACCTTATGAATTACTATATCAGAAGGAATTGATTCCAACAATAAAGGATCCTTAACAACATCACTATACTTTTCATCCACTATAACTACCTCTACATTCCAGTCTAGATCTTTAAAATAAGGCAAACTCATTCTAACACGTTGCATATCGGCAGTATTGGAAGGAGGGAAGTAGGGGCATATAATTAATATTCTTTTCAATCTTTTAATGTTTTTTCTATAAGGCTTATAAATTTTTTACTTTCCAATTCCCAATTCATACTTTCCCTTGCTAGGGAATAAGATGCAAATTTGGTTTGTTGGAGTAATTCTCTATTGATATCAAAATTATTAATTAGGGTTGCTAATGCTTCCACATTTCCAATACTATATGAAAATCCAATTGTGGTATATTTATTGAGAAATTCTTTCTGGGCTGAAGTTTCTGAAGCAATTACTGCCAATCCACTGGTTAAATAGGTAAAAATTTTATTAGATAAAGCTATATCGTTATTTAAGCAAAAGCCTGACTCTATCGCTAGACCTATATCATGTTTGTTTGCCAATTCGAAAATTTTGTCAGGAGATATGGGGGAGATAAATTTTAGTTGTTCTTGTTCTAATCTAAAATCATCAGCTAAGCTTAAAAAGTAAGTTTTATTAGCCTCATCGATATTCCCTAAAAGGGTTAAACTAATATGTTTTCTTTTGAGTAATGCTACTGCTTTTATTACATCTTCTATACCTCTTTCTTTACCAATGGTTTGAGAGAACCAAAATAATTTGAGTTTTTCTCCTTCAGCTCTTAACTTTTTTTCTTGAATACAGAAGGCAGGAAAGACATTGTTGATAATAATTGGATTTAATTTAGGGTAGAATTTCTTGTACTCTTTGCCGATTAAAGGGCTAGCAACAGTGAGATAATCTACGCTTGGTAGATACTTGTCTTCGATAAATTGGGCTAATCTGAATGCTAAACTGTTTTCATTGTCCGTTTGTTCTTGTCGATGAAAATCTTCTGCATCGAAACCACATTTTGAATAATGCTTTTTGCTTGCTAATACAGCCACTGGTAAAGCTCCCAAATTGTGTGCAATATATAAATCTGCTTTTATGGATTTTGCTTTATCTAATAAGCCATTAACATTTCTTTTAATAGCAAATTCTGCAATCCCATATTTCATACCAATATACCTTGCAAGTAAGTTGCCAATACGATGCTTAATTCTACTTATTAAATATTGAAATTTTTTATTATCAGGGTTACCACCAGTATGGACAGCTGTCCATTTCTTGCTTTTTAATAACTTTAAGTCAATAACTGTCCCCCAATCATTCCAATATTGGTAAATTACTGTTACGATAAAGCCTTGATCAGATAAAGCATCAGCTTCCTTAACCAATCGGGGATTTAAACTAGGTTGACCAGAAGTGACGATTACAATTTTGATCATTTATGACTATTAATCATCTTTTGGTATAGATCCAAGTATTGATCAATAATTACTATGGAAGAAAACCTTTTTTCGCAGTCTTGCCTTACCTTTTTTCTATCTAATTGAGGTATTTTATCTATCAAATCAACCATTTCATCAATAGTATTGCAACTGTATCCATTTAGTCCATTTATAATCACTTCTGAAACAGAACCTCTATTAAAGCCAATGATAGGAGTTCCACAAGCCATAGCTTCTGCCATTACAATACCAAAGGGTTCATTCCATTCAATTGGCATTAGAAATCCAGACGCATTCCTTAATAGAATGTTTTTTTGCACATCGTCTACAGGTCCGATATAACTAATTTGTTCGTTTAGATGCGGTTTAATGTCTTGGTGAAAATAATCTTGATAAACTGAAGGGATATTTCCTGCAATAACCAATTTTTTGCCCGTCCTTTGAGCAACCTCTATTGCTATATGAGTGCCTTTAATAGGTTCTATTCTTCCTAAAAAGACCAAAGGAGCATGATCAGATACAATGGCGTTAAAATGATATATGCCTAAATCTACTCCATTAAAGATAGGATAGGATGGCGCATAAGGTGAAATCTGATTACTAATATAACTACTACATCCAGTAAATGACAAAGTGTTTTTTTTGAATATTTTTTTTGCATTTACAATTTGTTTAATTGTTGGTTCGCGTTGATAAGACATCAACTTTGGTATTTTTGAATTGAAAAATGGCAGCAAATATGCCAACCTACCAAAACTGTGTATTATATCTGGCTTAAACCTGTACAGTTTTGAAATTACTTTAACATTTTCTAAATGACTAATTAAGCTACCACTTTGTGCCGGAAATTTAAGTAGCTCAATGCTTGTTGAAGAATCCTTATTGGCAACTAAAAGGACATCATGGCCTTTTGCAGTTAGCCCATGAGATAAAAAATCGATTATTCGCTCAATTCCACCATAGTTTTGTGGTGGAATTGGAATAAATGGATCTGCTATAATGGCTATTTTCATACCGAATTCTGATATAATTTAATATAGTGATTAGCCATATGCGTTGCAGTATAATTTTCATCGAACACATTTCTGCAAGTTTGCCGATCGATTTCTGGCAATTTATTTATGGCATTAATAAGGTCTTCAAATGCTTCACCCGTAAAGCCATTGACACCATTTATAATATATTCCTTAAAACAAAATCTATTATAGCTAATTACCGGACATCCACAAGCATTCGCTTCAAGCATAGTTGTGTTAAAAGCTTCACTATCGCTAGTCGGGATCAGTAATGCTGCAGCTTCATTTAATAAAATGTTTTTTTGTTTGTCATTTACTTCTCCAATAAAACGTATACTCTTTCCATCACATTCCGAAAGTACAAAGCGCTCAAACCATGCAATTTCATGTGGATAATCTCCGATCTTTCCTGCAATAATTAAACTCTTATTTGTGGCTTTAGCTAATTCAATAGCGTCCATTACACCTTTTGTTTTTCCTATTCTGCAAATGATGATTAAGGGAGCATCACTATGTAATGGGTTTTGATTATAAGAATATAGATACTTTGGTAAGCCATTATTAACATAACTCCAGTTACCTTTTAAATTAATGGATTTGTCTTGTATCCATTTACCACAAGGGCTTAATGTTAAATTAAGAGGATTTAATGCTAAAAATCGTCTAAACGAAATAGTATCTAAATCTGCCATATGGAATGTATGAATTTTTCTAATTTTGCTCCATAACTTTGGTAAAAAATAAATAAGTCTGCCATGGTTATGTATCACATCGTATTTATTAAAAAGTAGGTGCTTCCAAATTATTTGGATAGTATTTTTCTGATCTAAATACGTACCTATTGGAATAAACCTTACACCTTCTGGGACAATAGAATCATTATGTGCCATCAATGTAATCTCATGTCCATTTCTTAACAATTCATTGATAAGATAATAAACAATACGCTCTGTGCCACCTATGGTAGTTGGTGGAAAAGGGATAACGGGATTAACTATTTGTAAGATCTTCATTTACAGATTTTACGATGCTTAAATATTTTTCCGCACACAATTCTAGAGTAAGGTTTTTCATAATATATGAACGAGGGGAGAAGGTCTGTAGTTTAGGTACGAACTCTTTTAAGCGTTCTGTAAAATCATCAATATCTTTAAATTTTATTCCGCAAGCATCATTCCAATATGGTACTGAACTAACTGGCTTGAATTTTACCAAATGAGGATAAAATGAAGGATCAGACCAATAACCACCTTCATCCCAGGCTAAAATAGGTGTATCTGTTGCTAAGATTTGTTGATAGGCAATTCCTTGCGTCTCATGCTCACAAAGAAATATTACAGCCTTAGTTGAACTTAATTCATTCATTAAATCAATATGCTTATAATGCCCATAACTTATAACAGTATAAGTAAGCCCTTGATTCGTTAGCTCATTTATAACTGCTTCGAATAATGGATTCTCCCAACGAATTTTGTTATAAATTAAGAAATCTACAGTCGGTTTGTCATTCTTTATTTCTGGCGACCATTTTTTTGTGTCTATTCCTACTGGCCAAGCCATTACTTTATCGCCATAATATGGCTTACACATCTTTTCCATCCAAGGTCCAGGGACCAACATTTTTTTTACATTAGTATATTTTTGAAAAAAATCTAAACATTCAATTGGGTGAGAAAACACACCAGCTCCAAAGATAATCGGATTTTTAAACCGTTCTTCGAAAATCAAATGTGGTTTTCCAATTACACAAATCAACTCATTAGGGTGTCTTTTGGCATAGCTATAATCATTAAAACGGTAGGCTATATTCAAAATGTCTAGTCCTCGCATTAATTCCAAAGCTACCATCATTACGCCCCCAGGTCTTGCTTTCCCTCTAATTATTCTTCTAATAATTTGTCTAGGATAACGATCATATTTAAACCACCTATCTGGATTAGGTTCTTCATAAAAGATATTTAAGATTTGGTTCATTCTTGTATAAATTCTTTTGATTGTAATCCAGCAATTTGACCTTCTATATTTAAATAGTCAGTTAATTCATATTTAAAATGGCCTTTTTTTAACACTCTAGCGGCAGCAAACTCTATGGAAATAAAAGAGGTTGTTTTTAAGCTAGGTTTGAAAAATTCTTTGATAAAAATCCATAAACTTCTTAAGCCCACTATTCGATAAGGGTAACTATAAATTTCATTTAAACAGGACAATAAAAATTCTTCATAAACAGTTTTGTCTTTTACAAAATATCCTCTTGTAGAAACTACGGATCTTCTACTACTAAAGTCGAATCCTTTAATCTTAAAATCTATTGTTTCATTCAATTCAAGTTTAAAGTTATCCGTTGGAAAATATCTTCCGGAAATTTTAAATATTTTGGTGTCTGGTGGTATATAATCCAGCACAGATAATAAAATTAAAACCTCATTAATACTCTTATTAGCAAACTGATATTGTTTCAGGTGAATAATATTTACATTTTCTATTGCATCATTCAATTTTGAATAGTCATAGTCGTAAGAATTATCCGCTAGGATAATCTGTTTAAACCCAACTGCTTTAAGGCGCTTAAGCGTTTGAATGGTCTGTAGTTCTCTTTCCTCCAATGAAAAGAAACTTCGCGTAATCGAAGACATTGTTTTTGGATTAATACAAGACGTAACAACAGCAATCATTCCTTTAATCTTAAATAATATTGAACAAGCCTTATGGTTTTCCATCCAAATAAACTTACTAATTTTTGGGTAATCGGGCCCCCAATAGACGGCTGATAGTTTTTAGGGTCTATTTTTGGTAGGGCGCTAATTGCAATTTTATATAAGTTATGATATTTAGGCAGACATTTTAGAGCTACCCCCGTTAACATTTTATAAATTGCCAACTTGGCTGGGTAAGTATTAGTTTTTCTGAATAAAGCTTCCTTTTTTAGCAAAACTGAATGGAGCATACTTTTAAATCTTTCTAAAGAATCAAGGTCAGATAAGGATTTTGTTTTTTGCTTTCTATAATAACAGTAAGCATGCTCACTATAAACTATTCCTTGCGAGTTTAACACAACTCTAGCAAAAAAATCACCATCATCATCATAAGTCAATTCTTCGTTCCATATTCCACTTTTTTCAATAATATGCTTGGGGGTTAACCAAGAATGTATACTTATCATTGAACCATATGCAGTATTTCCACCCCATAAATTAATAAGAAATTCAGCGGGAGTTCCTTTGTATTTCAAGAACGAGTCCTCATAACTACTTGGTACTAAATTGTCCAAATTGTCACCATTCCAAAAATGAATTGTGCTGCAAACGGAAATATAATTAGGTAAATGCCCAATGGCTTTTAATTGATTTTCGATTTTATTTGGACTTAACAAGTCATCTGCATCCAGAAATTGTATGTAATCACCTGTTGCTAAACTTAGCCCGTGATTTCTGGCAGCACTGGCTCCCTTATTTGTTTGTTGAACGACAATTATATTACCTGCTTGAATTTTTTTTGCAATTGAATATGACTCATCTTTAGAACCATCGTCAATAATTATAATCTCAATGTTTGGATAAGTTTGATTAAGTGCAGAATTAATTGCTTCCATCAAATACTTTTCTGCATTATAAAGTGGTATAATTATAGAAACTTTATGTAGTTTCATTAGTATTATATTTAAAACGTTTGGCTAGTTCGATGGATTTTTTTTCTATAAAAAAATAGAAAATATAAGTACTTGGGATTAAAATTACTAGCTTGATCAATAAATATAATAGCTCGTTTTCTGGAATGCCAAAAAAATTCTTTCCAATTCCAAGAATGTAAATTAATACTATTGGGTGGATTAAATAAAGAGAATATGAAATCTTACCTAAAAAAGACAGTATTTTTAATGATTGATTGCAGTAATAAATCGTGATTGCAGAAATAATAAGTATAGAAGTTATTAATGCATCAAATTTACAGTATACAATTAATATGCTGGTTAATATGAGAACTAAATAGATACTTTCCTTTGTTTTTGTATAGTGTATTTGCGCCATTCCCATAGCGAAAATAGGAGCATAGTTGGTGATTAAATAATAGGAATTCTGAAAATTAAGAAAACAACTTAAAGAAAATGATAATAAAAAAAATGATCTATAAAATTTTGAATCACTAATAAAATATAATGTTCCAACCAAGATGTAAAATTGAAATTCAACACATAAAGTCCAAAAAATGTGATTGTAAAATTCCCATTTGGTAAATGGAATAATATATAAAAGATGCGAAATAAATTGCCCTGGAATAAAAGGAATTTCTTTCCCTCCATAAGATGGGATAAAAGTTAATAACCAAAAAGTTAATAATGTAAGTATAATGACGCAAATATAGGGCGGATCTATCCTTATCATTCTTTTGAATAAAAAGGCGAAAAAATTTCGTGGATAGTAATTGTTTTTTAGAAGTGCGTAGAGAATAATATATCCACTAATTAAAAAGAAAACATGTACACCTAATTGTCCTTTATTAAAGATTTTAGAAAGTAAAGGATAGTTTTTTAGGTCTGACCCATAATGACACAGTACCACAGCTAATGCGGCGAGCCCTCTCAATTGTTGAACACCTAAGTTAAAATCAGAATGCTTATTAGACTGCATTAAAAATTTCTATCCACCTTGATTTACTTGCATCTTCTTCAACTCTGTTTCCATTTAAAAACGGTTCAGCTAGCATATTTATATATAGAGCAGGGTTGCGGTCAAGTTCAATTATTCGATCAATAAGTGGACTAAAATCTAGGTTATTTAGTTTAAATTTCATTTTCTGAGTCTTACCTATTGTTTTAAGCTTGCGTCTAACCTTGTAATATAGATTATTGTATGTTGCTGGTTGGTAATCTTTAAAATTATATTGACAATTAGATTCTAAAAAATTTACCATAGCAGGGTTTTTACTCATTAAATAAGATGATGCATCAACTAAGCTTTTTGGGTTGAATACCTCATTTATGAATGGGTCACCACAATATAGTGGAATACTATTCATTTGCATTGCATCATATAATTTTTCAGTCTGATATCCAGGATATGAATAACTTTCAAAAGCAATTGTGAATTTATATGGGGTTAAGAATTGTCTTTTAATATCCCATTTGCTTCCATAATATTGAGAATCAATAGATGCCATATTATTCATTGACCTGCCAGGCGCATCTATTTTTTTATATTTAGAAAGCTGTCTAAAAAATTCTTCTCGATACGGAATGTGATTAGAATATAGAAAGTTGCAGAATTTAATTTTTTTAGCAAATTCCTTCTCTGGATCAATGTTCTTGATAAGTGAGTGAGGATCTAAACCATGCCATTGTATTCTCCTATAACGATTATCTTTAATCTCTTGTGTTGTTGGAACACCAAATGCCCATTCACAATTGGTTAAATCTGGTGTAATACATTCACAATAATATCCAATGCGAGTATAATTGCCTTTAGAGGGTATATCACTTCCATACGGTCCAAAAATAATAATATCAGGATGCTCTGATTTTATCAAGTTGAAAGCTGTGGATATTCCATTCTTATCAAAAACTTCTTCTTTGAATCCTTCAAATGATAATCCGTTTTGGACTTTGATTTTAATTTTTTTTTTCAAGGAATAGGGATTTTAAACGTCCAAGATAAAATCTCATTAAAAATAGTGAGGGAGATTGAAGACCAAAAACAAGGAAAGTGATTAGGTTATTTTTACCTTTTTTTTCTATTTCAGTAACTATTTTTAAATAACGGCTCAGTTTAAAAATATAATGAAAGAGAACTACCCTACGGCGTAAATTTTTAGTTTTTTTGAAGTATTCTTTTACTATTATCAGTTTTTCGTATTTAAAGAGCAGGCCATCTTTAAATGTCTTTGCTTCTTCGTGTTCTCTAAAAAAAGATATGTTTATGGATAGGTATTTAATCTCTTTTGATTTTAGATTCAGGTTTAGAATCATTCCCCAATCGAAAGAATAATGTAAATTACTATCTATATTTAAGTCTTTTATTGTTTTAAGAGCAATCCATTGAGAAGGTTGTTGGAAATAGGATTGTTCGCTAATCAACCCATCGAATGTTAAGTCTCTAACAAATGTGCTTTCACAGTTAGTTCTATCATTAGTAAAATGAGTACACCCACCTGTAATAACCTTTAAGCTACAGCTACTATCATTGAGATAAGCTTCAGCAATATTAAATAATGCATTTTGGGCTAATAAGTCATCACTATTTATCCAATTAAATATTTCTCCTGTACAATGTTTAAATCCTTTTAAGATAGCTTCTACTTGGCCATTATCTGGTTCGCTTACCCAATATTTTATGTAAGACTCATATTTTTTTATAATTGCTAAGGTTTCGTCCTTACTTCCCCCATCTATAATTATAAATTCTAAATTTGGATAATTTTGGTATATGATAGATAATATGGTTTCTTCTATATACTCAGCCTGATTATAGCTTGGTGTTACAATAGAAATTTTTGGCCATTCTGCTCTTGTCAAATAGCAATTAGAATTAAGTATGTTTACCCACGGCCATTTTTTTTTGTTATGACTGCTAGTTACTTCAAATTCGTTAAATGATTTCAAATTGGCAAGTTAATCGGTTAATGTGAATTCTGGCAGTTGGTTTTTTTAATAAGTTTCTTTCAATCTTGTCTAGTATTCTTGCAAAGATTTTTAAATCTAAAATATAAGTATATTTTAATACGGTTCGTAGGATTTTGATGGTACTTAAAAGATGTAATACCTTCAATGTTGGTTTTGCAAGATTTCTCTTCTCAGCATTGATTATTTTATTTACTTCAGCCTCGTATTTGTCTAAAAAATTTAGAGACAACTGGTCTTTTGAACGCATCCTAAATCCACCGATAAGCACGTCACATGGATAAAGGTTAGTAAATCTGAAAAAGCGAATCCAAAGGTCAAAATCAGCTGCATATTTATAATTGGGATTGAGACAGTTTCCTGCTTTTTGCCAGAGACTTTTTCTCCATGCAGTAGATTCCTGCTGCAACCATTGGTATTTATGGGTATAAAAATCGTATTTAGTAAAGCCTTTTGCTCGATCTGCACCAATTACTCTTCCTTTTTCATCGAAAGATATATTTAGGCCTGTAATCCAATCAACGGAATGAAAAGTATTAAATATTTCTGCCACAATGAAGAGAGAACCAGGATGAAGTAAATCATCGGAATTTACCCACATAAAGATTTCTCCAGTAGCCCTATCAAAACCTTTGTTTAAAGCATAATAAAGACCTTCATCTTTTTCTGAGCACCAGTAAGTAAATTTATCTTTATGTCTTTTAACAATATCCATACTATTATCGGTACTCTGCCCGTCAATAAGGATATATTCGAGATTTGGATAGTTTTGGTTGGTAATTGAACAGATTGTTTCTTCAAGAAATGCATCTTGATTGAGGTTGGTTGTAACAACTGAGATTTTTGGCCAATTATTCATAAAAGCGAAAAGCTAAAAATGCTATTTAAGTCTTATCATCATAAAACCTTTTTAATGCTATAAGGTCTCTTTGTTTATGTTGATGATTAATATTGATTTCCCCAATAAAACTGTTTTTGTCCGTATGGGGGATAATGATTGGTTCTTCTTGATCGTAACGCTTAAAAATATCATGGACTAAGATGTTTGGAAAATAATGTTCATATATTAACTTTAGGAATTGCTGATCAACGCCTAATATGTTTAGTTTTTTGAATTTCAGCATTGCTTTTTTCATATTAAAGGAAGAATCAAAATGCCTATCAAACATTCCACCCATAATTAGATCAGAGTGATCTGGATGATCCCTAATTATATGTAGTGTTTGATTCGAATTTAACCATTGATCTACCATTATTTTTTCTCTTTCAGATGCAATGCTATCGATATCTCTAATGAGTACACAAGAAACTGTCTTGTCATCTAAAGCTAAAAATCGCCAAAAAGTATATCTGAAATCAGTCTGCCTACCTGTCATTATGATTAATTCACAATTTTGGTCTTCAAATTTTTTTAATACCTCATTTGGTAAATCATCACTCACATATACCCTAAATATCCATTCAGGAAACCATATTCGGTAGCTTTTAATACATGAATCAATGTTGGAAAAATATTTTTTATCATTGCCAAATAAAGAAAAAGAGATTATTTTTTTATTTAGATGAGGCAATAAAACCGAGTTTTTTACTTTAAATAACGAGAAATTAATTGTTAAAGCGGATATTTCATTGATGGTAGATTTACTAATCTTTTTTATTGAATGATAGATTTTCATTAAATTTTATAATCTATGTCTTGAATTTTTAAATAGCCATATCCAAAATTATCTTCCAAATTATAGTTTTTACCACTCTCACAATCTGCTCCCTTAATATTTAATCGATACCTATCTTCTATTTTATATAAAAATACTTTCCCTGGAATAGTAACAATCATATTTAGGCTGTAAACACCAGAAAATATATTGTCTGGTAGTAAGACATTGAACTTAATTGACATACGCCCCTTTGACATCATTATTTTTTCTCCATGGGTATAGTACAAGCTGCAGAAAAATATTGGGATGTTTTTGACAGGATTCATTATATATAATTCGATGTCAAAAAGCTCATGAACAAAAGATTCTGCTAATAACTCAATTTCAATATGCCTATCATCAATATCAATAAATGCGGCAGACTGTTTGTTAATTAGAATCTCCTTGATTAATAGCTTATTGTTTTTGTTTTTGTCTAAATAAGTTGAAATATCGCTGTCGTTTTCTTTTGCTAAAAGATTGTTATAAGAACTAATTGATTGTTTCATCCCACCTTCGAATAGAACAAAACCATTATCCAATACAATCCCTTGATTACAAAGAGATTCAACACTAGCCATATTATGGCTCACAAAAAGCACTGTTCTACCTTCTCCTTTGCTCACTTCGCCCATTTTACCTAAACACTTCTTTTGAAATTCTGCATCACCAACCGCTAAAACTTCATCTACAATTAAGATTTCAGATTCTAAATGGGCTGCTACTGCAAAAGCCAGACGGACATACATCCCAGAGCTGTATCGTTTAACAGGCGTATCTAAATAACGCTCTATCCCAGCAAAATCTACAATTTCATCTAGTTTACGTTGGATTTCCTTTTTGCGCATTCCTAAAATGGCTCCATTCAAGAAAATGTTTTCTCTACCACTTAATTCTGGATGAAAGCCGGTACCTACTTCTAACAAACTGGCAATTCTACCTTTACCAGAAATTTTACCAGTAGTAGGAGCGGTTACCTTACTTAGTATTTTCAGTAGTGTACTTTTTCCAGCGCCATTTCTACCAATAATACCTACGGCATCACCCTGTTCAATTTCGAAATTGATGTCTTTTAGACTCCAAACTACATCACTAGTGCCTTTGCTGCTACGATCATTGGTTTCTCCAATTCTTAAAAATGGATCTTCCTTCCCTCGTATCCTTGAGTACCAGCGCTCTAAATCACGACTGATAGTTCCAGTGCCTATTTGACCTAGTTGGTAAGCTTTAGAGAGGTTTTCTACTTTGATGGCGATGTTTGACAAGGATTTAGGGGTTAGGGTTTAGAAAGAGGTTAGGGATTAGCATAATTAAAAGGTTAGGGTTGAGAAGGGTTTAGGGGTTAGAAGGGCGTTAGATAGGTATAAAATTTAAGATATTAGTGGCGATAAAGGATTAAATTAATAATTTAGATCTACTTACGTGTCTCTCTAAACCTTCTAAACCCTCCACTCTCAGACCCACTCTCTAACCCTCTACACCCTAACCTCTAACCAATATTTAACCCAATTGTGCTTTTCTTAATCCCGTCAATTTAGTTGTTATAGTTTCTATTTTTAATCTATGTAATAAATATTCTTCTTCTGTTATATAATCCAAATCCATAGCCCCGATTAGATGATTTAAGGTTTCGAGCGAGGTTGTGTAAGCCATGTTTGTATAATGCGCTTTATCTTTTGAGGTCATTTTGCCAGAGCCTTCAGCTAAACAGGCGCCAATACTGCTAACGGATCTTTTAATTTGACTTATTAAGCCAAAAGTTTCTTCTTTTGGAAATTTAATTGTCAAACGATAGATGTCTTTTCTAAAAGACCTTGAAAGTTGCCAAACTTCTAATTTTTCAAATGAGTAGGTATGCATATTCTTTATTTAAGTGTTGAAATAAATAAAGGATGATTGATATGAATATATAAAAAATTCTGTAACTCCTAAAATCTAGCCCTAAATCCTAACCCCTAAACTTCTACTCCCTAACCTCTAACCCCTTCAACCTCTAACCCAATTTAAAAAGCCCTTGGCTTTTTAAACAGTATCAACAAAATTCCTCTCCACCTTATTAAATACCACAATGCCCACTAAAAGCAGAACCAAAGTAATCCCACTTGCGTACCCTAAGCCGCCCCAACTAAATGCTCCTTCGCCCAAAAAGCCGTACCTAAAAGTTTCAATGATAGGGGTCATGGGGTTATATTCAATGATCCAAGCATAAGCTGGGTATTTTTCGAGAGCAGTGGATAGGGGATAAATTACGGTCGTAGCATACATCAAAAGTTGCACGCCAAAAGTCACCAGAAATGCTAAATCTCTATATTTAGTGGTCATGGCAGAGATGATCATTCCTGCACCCAAGCCTAATAAGGCCATTAAAACTACGATAACAGGGAACAAAGCGATTGCCCAAGTGATGTTAAATGGAGCGCCAATTACAAAATGATAATAAGCCATCATCAATAAAAATAAGATCATCTGTACCCCAAAGCGAACCAAATTACTAACCACAATGCTCAGTGGCATAATTAGTCGAGGGAAATAAACCTTTCCAAATATATTGGCGTTATCTTTAAATACGGTTGATGTTTTAGTTAAACAATCGGCGAAATAATTCCAAGCGGTAATGCCCGCCATATAAAATAAAGGTTTTGGTAGACCATCTGTAGATATACCTGCTAAATTCCCAAAGATGAAGGTAAAGATAATGGTAGTAAATAAAGGCTGAATAAAAAACCACAAAGGTCCCAATATGGTCTGTTTATAGAACGAAACAAAATCTCGCCTAACTAATAATAAAAGTAAATCCCGATAGGCCCAAACCTCATTAAGCTTCAGGTCTAATAAGGAAGATTTAGACTCTATAGTCCAACTTTGATTTTCAGCGCTCATTTCTAAAGTTAAATAGCTCCCTCTCTTCAAGGAGAGGGCGGGGGGTGAGGTCAATAGTCCATTCGTGACTTTCAGTGCTCATATTTTTAGATTTGTCATCTTCAGTTTGTTCTGATAGCTATCAGCAGGACGTCTTAATGCTTGTGTAATTTCTGTCATCCGATGATTATCTGCAAATGCTCGGTTTCATCGGATGACTAACACGTGGTCTTATCTTATAGTCGTCCGATGAGATTTGCAGAGAGCTTTATACTCATCGGATGACAAGCCGAATCCGTCACGCTCGTTGGTTAGGATTCAAAAGCCCTATAACTTTCTCCATATACAGCTCATAACTAAAATGCGATAAACATTTTTGTTGCAGCGATAAACTATGTGCCTCACTTTTACCTCGAGTAATCACCTTATCAATTGCGGTAATCAACTCTCCAGTAGATTCTGGATTAATTAATATACCTAACTCACCGTTTAGCAAAGCATCTTTACTGCCGTCTAAATTACCTGCAATTACTGGGCAACCGCAAGCAACAGCCTCAATAAATACAATACCAAAGCCTTCTTTTTTGCTAGGCATAACAAAAACATCTGCCAACAAAAAATGATCTATTAATTCTTTATCAGGAATATAATCTGCTAAACATACATGCTGTTGAAGGTTATTTTTTGCAATAAGTTTTGTTAATCTTATTTTTTCACTTGCATCGGCTTTGCCACCCAAGACATAAACCAAGTTTGGGTATTTTTCTAAAAGCTTTGGCATTGCGGTAATAATCAAGTCGTAACCTTTATAAAGCTCTGAAGACGATAAACGGCTAATGGTCAGTAAGGCTGGTTGATTTTCTTTTAATTGGTATCTATCAGTTAAATACTGAGGCTTCTTAAAAACTGAAGGAACTTCCAAGTAAGGATCCAAACAATTATTCAACACCTGTATCTTACTTTTCTTTATATGGTGTTTTTCTTGTAAAACATTCGAGGTAAATTCACTAACTGCCCAAATTTCTATGTGTTTGTTTAAAAAAAATCTTTTCCAGGGACTAATATTACGCCATACCTCAATGCCATGGGCTAGGATAATGATCCTTGTTTTTTTTTTGACTAATTTGACGAAATAGGCAATGGTTAGTAAATTAATATGACTTAGGATGATGATGTCGCTATTTAATCCATTTGCAATAGCCATTAAACTAAATCTAGCTCTATTGTAGCCGTAACCTCTAAAGTTCCCTTTATTACAATACCTTACATCTACATCTTTATGGAGATCACATAGCGATAACACTTTCATGCTTTCAGTATTTAGCTCCTTGCTTTTAATGCCATCGTGTAATACTTTAGCTAAAATCTTGCTCACTTTTTCTATTCCACCTGTTAAGCTAAAAGTGTGCAAGGTGAGCAACAAGATTTTAGGTTTATTCATCAACCTTCTTAAAAACCTGATAGATGGCCATTGCTTTAGACCAATGCAGATTGCCAGTTTTAAAATTAGAAATGAGCTCTTTAGCCCTTTCGTTTGTGCAAGTAGCCAATTGTTGCTGAAAATAGCTGTTACTGTTTAACCAATCCTGAAAAGGAAAAGTGAAACCCATTTTAGGCCTGTCCCAAATTTTGCGAGGCAACAGGTTAATGAAACTATCTATTAATAAGCCTTTTTTCTTGCTGGTTTTATATTTAACGGCATTAGATAGGGTATTTATTAATTTCACCAGTTCCTTATCTAAAAACGGAACTCTTATTTCAATACCATGTTGCATGCTCATGAAATCAGTATCTTTTAGTAGCTGATTTTGCATGTATAAATTGGTTTCTAACCAACTCGCTTGCTCTTCGGCGCCTAAAGAACTTGGTATATTTGAAACAGGTAAGTTTTTTAAAATCGAATCAACAGTGGAGATAGGTATGGTAAGTAATTTGCTAATCTCATCGGGCGTAAAAAAACCCCTCAAAAACAAGTATTTACCAATTGTATTTTTATAATGAAGGTAATATGTTCTTTTTAAGCTGTTTGCCTTAATCTTTATCCCCATTTTTAAAAGAGAAGTAGGTAAGCTACTTAAAAAATTAACGGTACCCATTCTGCTAAAGGAAGGATAACCACCAAATAATTCGTCGGCACCAACGCCTGATAAAAAAGCTTTTAAACCATTTTGTTTAGCATAATGATTAACAAACCATGAGTTGATTCCGTCTGCGGTGGGCTGGTCCATTGCTGCCAAAGCGGCTGGGAAATGTTTGCCGAAGGTTTTTTCGTCTAATGTATATTCATAATGGTCGCTGTTCACTTCCTTTAGAACCAAGTCTTGGTAACTTTTCTCAGAGAATTGCTCGTCCTTAAAATTAATGGAAAGGGTATGTAAGGCTTGCGAATTTTTCTGTTGTAGCTGATTGGCTAATAATGTAAGTAAACTACTATCTATACCTCCACTTAAAAAAATTCCAATGGGTTCATCGGCAATGAGGTGACGGGCCACCGCATCGGCCAAGGTTTTTTTAATCTCCTTTTCTGCATATTCACGCTCATCAATTACAGTTTCATAATTTTCTTGATGAAAGCTAAAGGTTTCCAAGCTGTTGTTTTGATGATCCCACTTTAGGTAGTGAGCTTTAGGTAGCATGAATACATCTTTTAGCGTGGTATAAGGCTCTGGTATGTGGCCAAATGCTAAAAAGTAGATCTTCCAATTTGGATCTTCGGCTATTGTTAATATTTTAAAAGCTTTAACTTCTGAGGCAAAAATCAATTGTTGGTTAATGGCTGAGTAGTAGAGTGGTTTAATCCCTGATTGATCCCTTACCAAATACGTAAGCTCGGCTTTTTTGTCATAAAGCGCAAAAGCAAACATACCTGATAGCTTTTCGAATACTGCTATACCCCAACAAGCAAAACCAATTAAAATTACTTCTGTATCACTTTGCGTATTAAAATGAAAGCCTAAATCTTGTAATTCCTTTTTAAGGATGAGGTAATTATAAATTTCACCATTAAAAGTAATAACGTATTCGTCATTATAAAGCATAGGCTGATGGCCGGTAGCAGAAAGATCTATCAATGCCAATCGGCGATGCCCAAAAGCAAGGTTGTTTTTTTTACTCTCATAAACACCCTCGCCATCTGGCCCGCCATGTGCCATTACAGCGCACATCTTTTGCACCTTCTTGCTAATAAGTGTTAACTCTTGTTTGATATCTATAATGCCTGCTATTCTACACATTTAGTTTTTCCTGAGGATATTCTCCAACGCTATTATAGAAGAAGTCATTGCTGATATACGATTTTTAAATCTTCTTAGATTTTTGTGGAAAGGTATATCAAGGATTTAATGAATGAGTTTACAAATTAGATACCTGCCTGTCCGGCAGGCAGGCTTCGCTGCGCTCTGGATGACAAACTAAACAAAATCCTTAACACTAACCCCTAAACCTCTCAACCCTAATCATCAAATACAACCCTTTCTTTATCACGCTTGGTTGTCTAACATCTAACTGCTTAAATACAGCTTCGCCCGCTCAGTCACATTATGTTTTTTGTAACTGCTTAGTTTTTTGACGGTTACTTCATCGGCTCAATGAAAGCCATAGAAGTATTAATGAGAATAGAATAGCCGATGTTTTCTAATCGTAAAACTATACTCTTTTTGTTCTTTAAAGATACTAATTCTGCGATAATTCCCTTAAAAGGGCCAGCTTTAATTAAAACTTTTTCTCCAAGAGAAATATTATAGTCAATCAGTTCAAGGTCAGTGTCGTTAGCGAGCAGTAACTGTAAATCTTCCAGTTGTTTATTAGGAATTGAAGCAATTTTACCAGAGAAATAGATAAAACGAGTAACGCCATAAGTCATTAATACTTCGTTGTACTCTTTGGAAGAGATATAGATAAATAGATAAGATTTTAACAATGGCTCTTCAATAATCTTCTTCCGATCACTCCATTGTTTTAAAACTTTCTTTAAAGGCAAATAAGTAGTGATGTTCTTTTTGGCTAAAGCTTCAGCTGTCTTTTTCTCCGCCCTTGATCTAGTGTAGATAGGGTACCACTTGTATGTATTATCGATCATTAGTGAGGGTTGGAGTTTTATTTTGTTTGGAGTTGAAATTAGCTAAAAATAATAAATATCGTACATAAATAAGTATTTCATCAACAGAATAGTCGTCATCTCGAGTAGCCGTCATCTCGGCTTGGCCGTCATCTCGACGATAGAGCCAGTACCGATTCATCGGTAAGAGATCCATGAGTTAACTATCAGATATCTCCCCGATATAAATCCGATAGCTATCGGATCGGGACAAGCTCTCGCTGCCTGCCTGCCGGACAGGCAGGCGCTGCGTTCGATAAGACGCACAAGTAAGTGCTGCGTTCGATATGACGCACAAGGCGGCCGTCATCTCAGAGTTGTCGTCATCTCAAGTCGGCCGTCATCTCGACGATAGGAGAGATCTATGAGTTTAATATTATCAGATATCTCCTCGCTGCGCTGCGTTCGATATGACGCTCAAGTAGATTACGCTTTGGATGATAATGAAAGTAAACTATTAACAACTTACCCCTCTAACCATCTCAACCCTAACCTCTAACCCAATACACTACTTCTTCTTCCAAAACTCCCACCACTTCTTTGGATCATTATCATAGTACCCAGCGCCAGAATAGCCAGAATAATCTGAATAATAATAGGTACTGTTACCACCACCTCTTGAGTAATCGGTTGTATAATAATTAGAGTGAAGTGCATCATCGCCGAATGCATTTAATACAATTGCAAGGTTACTGAGTCCATATTCCCTAGATAACCGCTCTGGAATTGCTGCGGCCCTAAATTGAGATTTACCAGACCTGATTACAAATAAGTTCACATCAGACTGACGGATCAATGGGATAGCGTCAGAAACCAAACCTACCGGAGCAGTATCCACCAACACATAGTCATATTGTGGTGCCAAGATCTCTAATAATTTTTTCATCGACTCAGTATGCAATAATTCTGAAGGATTTGGAGGAACCGGACCCGATGGAATAAAATCTAAGCCATGCATTTCGTCATGAGAGATGATATCTTCTAAAGTAGATTGTCCTGACAAGTAATTGCTCAAACCTTTTTTATTATCGTTACCAAAAGCCCTATGTAATTTTGATTTACGCAAATCGGCCGCTATTAAAATAACTTTTTTGTCGATGAGCGCCAAAGTACTGGCTAAATTAACCGTTACGAAAGATTTCCCTTCTCCAGATACTTCTGAGGTTATACAAATGGTCTTGCTTTTTTTGTTGGCGGCCAAAAAGCTCAAGTTAGTCCGCACAGAACGCACCGATTCTGCAAATACAGATTTTGGTTTCGTTAAAGAAAGTGCTTGTCTGCTATCTTTATCGATAAAATCTGGGAACTTCCTGATCACGCCAATAATAGGGGTATTAGTTAATGATTCTACAGTTTCCTTGTCGTAAATGTATGGGTTAAGGAAACGAACCAATAAGATCAAGCCAATGCCTACTGAAAGCCCCATCATGGCCGCAAAAGAATAAACACTATTAGGGTTTGAAGTAATTGGACTAGCATAAGAGGCTAGGTTAACAATAGCTGCACCTGGAACAATGGCAGCCTCATTTAATTCAGATTCTAATTTTCTTTCAGATAAATAGGTCAACACCTTATTGCTCACCTCAAAATTACTTTGGTAACGCACAAAGTCCTTTTCCTTTCCTGGTAAGGTACTCTGATTTTGATTAATCAACGCAATTTGGCTATCAATAAATTTGATGTTTTTTTGGTTTCTCTCCTTTAAAGAACTGATATTGGTTCTAATAGAGTTCTTTAAACCAGAAATTTGTTGATCTATATCTTGTATGGGTTGCGAATTTGCTTTAAAATCAATCAGCTTCTTTTGGCGTTCGGCAATTAACGTATTAAGTTGTCCGATGAGTGCATTTAAAGTGCCGCTCATCTCTCCCTCTAAATTAAGGTTGATGGTTATTTTATCACGATTGGCGTTCAGTTGTTCCTCTAATTGTTTAATGCCAATCATTGCTAAGTTTAATTCCGTTTTTTGAGTTTCAAACGTACTTAATTTGCCAAAATTCGTCTGACTGCTAGCGCTTAAATCAACAATCTTATTCCTAACCTTATAATCAGCAAAATTTGCACCAGCTGTATCCGCTTTTTTATTAGAAAATCCTAACTGTTGATCAATAAATGCCACAGTTTGTCGAGCAGAGCGCCTTTTTTCTGTAATATCATGGGCGATGTACGATTTCATCACCGCATTTAACATATCCGTAGCAAAGCCAGGGTTATTGTCGGTAAAAGTTAAGGACATCACATTGGTGTATTTCGCTGCTTCATTGGTGCTTACATTGGCACGGCCTAAGAAATCTTCCTTACTATTAAACTTAAAGCTGAAGTTTCCAGCGTCTGGAATCGTTGTGTTGATTTTGAAAATCATCTCTCCCAAATGAATCTCACTACCGTAATTGTAAGTGGTTTTAGTACCTTTTTCGCTATTGGCTATTGTGAATTTTGTAGCGTTGATCGGTTCAACAAAATATTCATTTCGGGCAAAATTGATAGAATCTTGTTTGAGGATTTCAATTTCAAATGGCTTATTTGGATACAATTCACTTTTCCTAATGGTGCCTTGTAAGTAGTAGGAAATTTTATAATCTAAACTCTCTATTGCTTTCAGAATAACACTATTACTCCTGATCACAAAACCTTCCGCTTGTATTTTGTCGGTATAATTGTATACTTGTGAAGAAGCTGCCGCAGCAGTGTTAACCGTAGGGTTACTCTCTTGTAACTTTAGCTGACCAAAACTTTGATAGGTGGGCACGGTATAAGCCAAGTTAATTTTAGCAATGATCAATGCGATAAGCACACAGCCAACTATCCAGTACCAGCGACTAAAAAAAACCTTAAATATCTTGTAAAAATCTATATCCTGTCTAATAGATTTTGGGCTGGGCATATTTTCTGGAGCGCTCATTACTTAGAAATGGTAAAGATTAACAAGGCAACATTTAGTAAAACAAGAACGGGCTGTATCATATTGTTAATGCCTTGCAGTTTTTCACTCAATGCACTGCTTTTGGTTGGTTGTAACAAAATAAGATCGTTGTTTTGCAAAATCAATTTTTTACTAGATAAACTATTGATGTCGTTTAAATTTACATATATAATTTCAGGATTACTGCGATCGCCCCTAATGATTTTTAAGGTCTTAGGATCTGCTGTTTTAGTATTAATTCCTCCAGCTTCTCCTAAAATATCTATTAAGGTGGTATTGTCTCTTTCTAAGAGAAAATTGCCTTGTTTGTTAAATTCGCCCAATAAAGTTACTTTAACATTAACCACGGTAACTTCGATAATCGGATCAACCAACAATTTTTCGCCATAGAGTAGTTGCAACTTGTTAGCAATTTCTTTTCTCGTTAAAGCAAGTACAGCCACTTTGCCAATAGCTGGCAAATTTACGTTCCCTTCTGCATCTACTTGATAAGAAGTAACATTTGTACCAACTGTTGCTGTTGTAGCTGATGCAGTTGAGCTTTTAGCACCAAACTCTCGGTCTTGTAAATTACGGACCGCTAATAAGTCATTTACCTTGATCTTATAATACATCTCTCCAGGACCTTGGTCATTTACTACATACACCTGTTTAATGGTGTCTGTTACTACATCGGTAGCTGCATTAAAGAGTGTACGCTCTTTGCGAGCCCCACAAGCAGAAAGCAATAAGATAAATAGACCGGCAAAAAAATAATTTAAGATAGAGTTTCTGTGCATAATTAAAGCAAAGCTGTGAAGGTGTGCTAATCTTGTATCAAAAATACAGTTTAAAAATGCTTAAAAAAAGTTAAACATTATAATCATTTATTTGTCCTTATAATAGCAAGCATCTTAATTAACGTTCTACCAACGAATTAAAATACAAACAACCGCTCTCTTTAATTAGATTAGGTATGTTACGTATTAATTTAATTTTATCTTCTTTTATTTCAATCGAAAGAAGAATTGGGTATTTGAACAATGGAAGAGTTTGTTTATCATTAATCATTTCTATTTTATTGTTGCCAATACTTAGTTATGCTCAACAAAATGGTTGTCAGCAAGGGAATCAAGTCTTTCAACTTAATATAGTAACTTGGTTTACCCCCATCCAAAGTAACTGCCCACAAGGATCTACCACGAGCACACAATATGCTCAAGTTATTTCCAGCACAAATACAATCTGCTATATTGGTGCTTTCGGCGCAGGTGGAACAGGTAGAATTGTTAGCTATAGAATTGCGCTTTGCCCAATCGATGATTACATTCCGTTTTTAATTCTTGCTGCAGGTGGCTTCGGATTTTTCTATCTGCGGAAAAAGAATAAGTTATTTCCTTTGAACCGATGAATGTAGGCTACGCGATTATTGCGTTACATCTTACCTAAGGGTTTATTTTAAAAAAGTACTATAAATGACGTTAAATTTAACGGAATTTGTCATCCAGAACGCAGTGAAGGATCTCTCAAATGAGATTCCTCGTTCCTCGGAATGACAAAGCTTTTTATTAAATTGTTTTATAATATACTAACTAAAAGCATCAATGGTAGCTTCTCGAAGTAAACTCGGTAGAAATCACATTGTAATGCTATAGAACGACCCAGTCAACTAGATCTTGCCCTAACCCTAACCATCTAAACCCTAACCGTCTCACAGCTCAGCAAAACTACAAAAACTACCTAGATTTACTACGCAGAATCTAGCTCGAAGATATCTCCTCGCGAAAAGCTCGTTCGATAGGACGGGGGAGGGAAGTGTTGCTGCAATAGCTCAATAAGTCAACGCTGAACACCTTTGCAAATCAAAGACTAAAACAACCTAACCTCTAACCCTCTCAACCCTAACCGTCTCATCAACTCCACACCTCACCCCCTCACTAACTCCACAAAAACTATCTAATTTACTACGCAGAATCTAGCTCGAAGATATCTCCTCGCGAAAAGCTCGTTCGATAGGACGGGGGAGGGAAGAGTTGCTGCAACAGCTCAATAAGTCAACGCTAAACACCTTTGCAAATAAAGACTAAAACAACCTAACCTCTAACCCTCTCAACCCTAATCGCCTCACAGCTCACCACCTCCACAACTCACCATATATTCCCTTATTTAGTCATTCGATTAACCTTGCCCCAAAGGGGCTACTTTCTAGCAGGGTGCTTTATGCTCATCGGATGACAGGAGAGGTATTATTGTCATCCGATGAATATAGCCTACCTAACATTTTCATCGGACGACTATTAAGCGATCAATAAAATCTCCTAAGCTCTAACCCTCTCAACCCTAACCGCCTCATCAACTCACCAAAACCACAAAAACTATCTAATTTACTACGCAGAATCTAGCTCGAAGATATCTCCTCGCGAAAAGCTCGTTCGATAGGACGGGGGAGGGAAGTGTGCTGCAAAAGCTCAATAAGTCAACGCTAACCACTTTTGCAACTCAACGACTAAAACACCTAACCTCTAACCCTCTCAACCCTAACCATCTTCACAACTCACCAAAACCACAAAAACTATCTAGATTTACTACGCAGAATCTAGCTCGAAGATATCTCCTCGCGAAAAGCTCGTTCGATAGGACGGGGTAGGGAAGTGTTGCTGCAACAGCTCAATAAGTCAACGCTAACCACATTTGAAACTCAAAGACTAAAACAAACTACCCCCTAACCCTCTCAACTCTAACCGTCTCACAGCTCACCACCTCCACAACTCACCCACATATTCCCCTCATTTAGTCGTCCGATGAGACTTGCAGGGTGCTTTATACTCATCGGATGACAGGAGTGGTTTTATTGTCATCCGATGAATGGCCTACCTAACATTTTCATCGGACGACTATTAAGCGATCAATAAATCTCCTAAGCTCTAACCCCTCTCAACCTAACCCCCTCATCAACTTCACAACTCACCTTACCAGCTCCACAAAAATTATCTAGATTTGATACGCTGACTCTAACTCGAAGATATCTCCTCGCGAAAAGCTCGTTCGATAGGACAGGGGAGGGAAGTGTTGCTGCAACAGCTAAATAAGTCAACGCTAACCACTTTTGCAACTCAACGACTAAAACACCTAACCTCTAACCCTCTCAACCCTAACCATCTTCACAACTCACCAACTCACCGCCTCTACAACTCAACAACTAACCCCCAAGCCGCCTCCCCAACTCAACCCTCTCCAATAATAAGCCATTTGTCATTTTTTATTACAAAAAAAGATCAAGCCCTACAGTGTTTTAACACAATATTGTATATTAGAGCTTTTTAGAATATGGCATTAATCTTGCCAACAAGCTCGTATTACTCCCCAATATGAAAAAAGGATTATTGCTTTTGTGTTGTTTGTTCTTTTCAGTAAATTTAATAGCGCAAACAGAAGGTTGCCTTGTAGGTAGTCCTACAACCGGAACGTTATATTATGGTACTTACAGTGGTACAAATAATAGGAGATATACGAATCCAGATGCGATGATTATAGCTTGCCCGAGCGAAGATGGGTCCATTAATCATGCCACCAATTTATCTAATACAGGGGATAGATGTAGGATAGGTACTGGTGGTGGTTTCCCTTATGAAGTATATAGCTTTACAACTGTTCCTTGCCCCTTAGATGATTACATTCCTTTATTAATCCTTTCAATTTCTGGATTAGGCCTGTTCTATTTACGGGGCAAAAATAAATTTAATCTAATTTAATTGCTCAGCTTTTAACCTAGCCTAATTAGCCTACTTAACAAGCGTCCATCAACCACCTTTTTTCTCATACTACACCATAACAAATTCAACAATAATCAATCCATATAAAGTTTGGGGAATATTGGGGAATATAATAGGAGAAGCGTGAATATTATTCCTCAATATTGCTCACTGCTATTTCTTTAGTAAAAAAAGCTTGTTCATTTTGTTCAATTGTTTAATGTCTTTTTATTTCTTCTACGGCAAATAAAAGATGTTTAAACTTCTAATGATATTTCTATGACAGATGCCTTAGCTAAATGGTGTTAAAATTGAGTTAAGTGAAGTATTAATCCCTATGAAATTTAAATTTTTAGTTTTTTTAGCTTTCATCTCTAGTTCTCTATTTGCACAAACTTCTGGAAGTGGGTGTAATATTGGTAGTGCAATTTATACTGATTATTTAGGTATGGCGCCTTATTACGGGGACGTAAACAATATGGTAAGAGTATATAAAACGAATGGCGCTTCTATTGATTTAAATACTAATAACTCAAATAGGTATCAATGCGGAAAGGTCAATGTATATCCTGCAGGTTCCTATTACGATAGTAGCATCCCTCCGTATGGAGCGAACGTAACTATTCCTGCTCAAAATGAAATTACATCACAAGGAGCTGATAATAGTTGTGTTTTAGGACCGTCATTAGCTGCCGCTGGAAATGGTAATGTTAACGGAAATGGTAAATACGCTACCTTCAACTATAATAATCCCACATATTGCAACGTACCTCTAGATGATTATACTCCTATTTTAAGTCTAGTGGTTAGCTTATTCGGATTTTATTATATAAGTTTAAGAAAACCTAGCCTTTTAAGTAAAGCTTAGCTTTAAATCCTTTTCTCCATCGACCGATGTTTTAATGCAGAAACGTAATTTTTCGACAGATTTAACTAAGCAATTCCATTATCTCAGTCATCCATTGGGATTAGTGGTGCTTATCTCATTTCGCCTATCGGATGGTGTGCCACCCGCCTAAAATTAGTTTTCAATGATTGACTGATCGTTGCATCTTTCGTTCTATGAGAATTTCAGGTCGATTTATTACTAATCGGATGATGTAAGTTATCTTAATATTGGCCTCGATATCAAAACCACACCATTCTTTTTTACGTAAGCTATTTGCAAAAAGCAATTAGCGCTAATGAGAAAAAAATTATACCCTATAATTCTATTATTATTAAACTTTTCAATAGTTAAAGCAGAAACTGGCTGTTTGGTTAATAACGATACGCAACTCTACCCAAATGATTTAGGGATAAAAAACCCGTATAATCAAGGCAACCCTCAAACTCGCGGCTATAATGGAGTTCCAATTACTTACGTAAATAACAATGGAAACAGTCAGCCTTGTGGTGTTATCGCAAAGTCTGACTTAGTGAAAACTTCAACTGCTTGTTATTTATACAGTGCCGATGGCAATACCTTCTTGGGCAATGGCTCGTATGCTTACACCACTAGCGGTTACAAACCCTGTTTAACACCCTTAGATGATTATATTCCTGTGCTAATTCTCGCAATGACATGTCTGGCCTTTTATCAAATCAATAAAAGAAAAACAAATATTCTTCCATCAAATAATCTATAACTCTTAGTATCTTAAATCCTAACAGCCATAAACCTAAACAAGGGTTATTTTACAAACTAAGCGCCTCGCCAACTAACCATTCTAAACCCTAAACCATAAACCAGCTAACCCACTAACCGTCAGTCCAAGCATACTTGAACAAAAAGAACGACCATTCTTGTAACAGTTGATAGTAACTTCATACAAATCCCCATTTGTATGAAGCTCTCAAAATTCATATTTGGCTACTATAGATTCTTTCATCTTACATTTTTTGTTAAAATTGAAGGATTAGACAGCAAATTTGTAAAATGCCTAAAGCTTGGGCTAATGATGTATTTTTCTTTGCTTACAACATCAACATTTTCGCAGGGGTCTGCAACGGGGTGCCTGTTGCCAGATAATAGGGTCTATACACCTACAGGTCTGCTTGGCGGATATTCTTCAAATGTGTCTACTGGGCTTTCGTCTAACTATTGTAGTTGGACTCCTACTAGTGGTTCGCCATGTCAAGTATGTATTGGTTTTTTAAGTGGACTTACCGGTCTTTGCCTAAGTGGTAATTATATGACGGGGGGAATTTCTGGAACTTTTACTATGGTCGCTTGCCCATTAGACGATTACCTACCCATATTAACGCTAATAGCTGCTGGTACTGGAGCTTATTACATTGCCAGAAAGAAAATATATGTTAAAACCTAATTGTTTGTGGTTTTTCGTCCATCGTCTGTCTTTCAATCTAACCCCTCAACTCTAACCTCTAAACCTTTCCGCAACCTACCGTTTTTCGTTTTTCTTCTTTCGTTCATCGTTTCGAATTACACTTCAACCTAACCTCTAAACCCTAACCCTCTTCACAACTCTAAACGTCCATCGTCCTTCGTCTGTCGTCTTTCAATCTAACCCCTAAACCCTAAACCTCTCCACACTAATCGTCTTTCGTCTGCCGTTTAGCGAACAACTCACCAACTCCACAACTTCACAACTCACCGCTTATCCTATCTCCCAATCCAACCCAGTATCTTCCTCTTCATCTATAGATTTTACCTCAGCAGGAGTGGTATTAAATGGAATAATTACACCATCTTTTAAATGATAGGCATTGATAATTTGACAAGCATATTTTTTCCTGTCGTAGCTTCTGGAAGAGCCATTCGAGTAATGGGCGCCAAGGGCAATGAGCAAAACCCTTTCTCCCGTTTGATTAGTTTGAAGATCAGTGATATTTCCGCCAGCAAAGACTTCATCTAAAGGTAATCGTAATTCATTAACCCTAAATATTTCATAGTCATCTCCATTTAAGTCAAAGCCAAAAACCATTAAGTTTAAACAAACATTTGGGAATTTCTTGTTTTTAGCAAATAGAGAATCCATTTCTCCTTCGGTTAATATTAAGCTTAATTTGCCGTTTGGCTTTATCGTAACCATAGGAGGGGAGTAATAAAGTCTGTCTAAACAAGTATGTCTATTAAACTCAAAACCCTTTAGTAAGGATATATTCCCGTCAACAAGTTTTTTGCTGCCTCTGTTTTCAATTGGAATTGTTTTGAATACATCAATCAATTTTATGTTTAATCGATTAACAATGTCGTCATCAGCATATTTTTCAACTAATGGAGCAAATGCTTTACGAATGTACCTTGCGTTTTTGCTGGCTTCACCAAAGTCTTTTCCACTTTGTATGCTGCCTTCAGAGCGTTTGTATAAAGTTCCGTCTTTTTTAACTCTCCGAACTACCGTTTTGTTTTTTCTTTGATAAAAAATCAGATCTACTAATTTCCCACTTAACTGAATAATCCCTTTTTGTATGGCCATAATTTATTATATTAGCGTAATCAAGGGATTGATTACTTAAAAGTAATAAAAGTTACCGAAAATCCCAAAATCAAAAAATCAACTCCACATCAAGTCCACCTCAAGTCCACGTCAAGTCCACCTTTTGTGCACCTTTGCTTTTAGGTTCCTACCTTAATCATTCGTGCCTTGCTCTACATTCACTCGTCCATTCTGCTTATAAATAGCAAAAAACAGACCGTCTCTCGAAGATAACACGAGCAGCGCATAGTGATCAACGCTCAAAGCAAAACGTTTTTCGTCTATCGTCCTTCGTCAGCCCTTAAGCGAACAACGAGCAACGAACAACGCCTCCGCAACTAATCGTTTTTCGATCATCGTTTTCGAATTACACTTTAACTCTAACCTCTAAACCCTAACCCTCTTCACAACTATAAACATCCATCGTTTTTCGTCTGCCGTTAAACTAACAACGAGCAACGAAAAGCTCAACGATTGCTCGCCAACTGCTCAACGCTTTAACTCTCCAAACATTTTTTTTCCTTCAGCAACAATAAATTAACTCCTGATTATTAATCGAAATAAATATTGCATTCTTCAATTCTTTTTTCATAAGTTCAGTAATCCTGATAAATCTAAGCTCATGAAAAAGTTTTTATTTATCATTCCTATTGACAGTTTTTTACGCACATTTCTATCTGTTGTACTGTTTTTTGCAGTTCTAAATTCTGCTAAAGTTTATGCAGTTGACTTTTTTGGTTGCCACGTATTGGCAGGGAGTACTCAAAGAGTTTATTTAACAGAAATAAGCCCTAATAATCATACTAAATTTACTGGTTTGGGTGTAAGTGGTTTGGCTGGCTACACCGATCAAAGTGGGTCTGAATGTTTAGATGACCTAGGGCCGCCTTGTACAGTTTATTATGGAGATGGAGCAGGTGGAACCACAACAACGATTTATAAAACTGGGGTTTATGGTCATTTGTATAATAATTGTCCTATTGATGATTATATCCCTGCATTATTTATCTTTACAATTGCAATATTCCTCTACTGGAATAAAAATCTACGCCTTGTTAATGAAAGTAAGTATAATCACAGTAGTTTATAATGCCGAAAAATATATACAGGATTGTATCGAATCGGTAATCAACCAAACTTACCAAGACATAGAGTATATTGTTATCGATGGGGCTTCTACGGATGGTACTTTATCGAAAATAGATAAATACAGTAGTAAAATCACGCATTTCGTTTCAGAAAAAGACAAGGGTATTTACGATGCCCTAAATAAAGGCCTTAAAATTGCCACTGGCGAAATAGTAGGGTTGTTAAATGCTGATGACATGCTGGCCTCAGTTGAGGTAATAGCTGAGATTGTGAAATGTTTCGATAGTCAACAGGCGGATGCTGTTTACGGAAATCTAAATTATGTAGCTGCTGAAAACACTGATAAAATCAGTAGAATTTGGCAGTCAAAACAGTTTGTTAGGAGGGATATTGAAACGGGATGGATGCCTGCTCACCCAACATTTTATGCCAAAAAAGAACTTTTTGAAAAGTATGGAAATTACTCTCTTGATTTTGGTACTGCTGCAGATTATGAGTTGATGATCAGATTTCTTTATCGCTTTAAGATAAAGGCTGTATTCCTAGATTATCTTTTTGTGAATATGCGAGCTGGCGGGGTAAGTAATAGTTCTTCAAAGCAAAGATACTTAGCTTTAAAGAATGATTATAGGGCAATGAGAAGAAATGCAATTCCCCATCCATTAATAACACTATTATTTAAAAAATTAAGTAAAATACCTCAATATTTACATAAAAATTAACTAATTTAACTGCCAATAGCTATTGTACCCATTCGTAACAGTTAATAATTAACGTGGATTTATTAAAAGGACATTTAATTTATTATATCGCCATTGTCGGCTTATCTTTTCTTTTATCTATAGCTGGTATCCCATCTGTTATTTTTACTGCAATCAAGTATCGTTTATTTGATAGGGCAGATGGTTATAGAAAATCCCATCGATTACATATTTCTAGATTGGGTGGGGTAGCAATTTTTTGCAGCTTTACAATAACCACCTTATTGTTTGCTGCAATGGTTGATTATAAACAAGCTAATTTTTTGCTCACATCTTGTATAATTCTTTTTGCATTAGGCTTAAAAGACGATTTGTATGGGGTTAATCCTGGTACAAAATTTCTATTGCAGATCGTTGTAGCCATTATATTGGTTGTTGCTGGAGATTTCAGATTAACCAGCTTTTATGGCGTTTTTTTTATGTGGGATGTAAATATTATAGGAGCAAGCCTATTTTCTATCGCTGTAATCATCTTTGTAAATAATGCATTTAACCTAATAGACGGAGTAGATGGGCTAGCAGGAACACTCGGTGCTTTGGCTACATTAAGTTTTGGTGTATTTTTCGCTATAGCTGGCGCCTATGCCTATGCATTTATAGCATTTGCGATGTTTGGTTCGGTATTTGGTTTTTTAATGTTTAATTATTCGCCAGCTAAAATTTTCATGGGTGATACTGGAGCCTTAATTATTGGTTTGGTTGCTGTTGTTTTAGCCATCAAATTTATTGAGCTTAATAAGATCGGTTCAAAACCCAGTCCTTATTTTTACTCTGCGCCATCTATCGCCGTTGCTGTTTTAATGGTGCCCATTTTTGATTCACTAAGGATATTTTTTATTAGAATACTCCACAGAAAACCTCCTTTTAAAGGTGACCGTAACCATGTTCACCATCGCTTACAACGATTAGGCTTCAGTTCAAACAAGATTGTTTTTTGTCTGACATTTTTTGGTATTTGTATGATTTTCTTGGCAGTGGCATTGCAAGATATTGGTAACTTCTCCTTAATTTCTCTCTTAATAACCATCTGTGTATTGTTTAATGCAGTAATCACCTATTCGATTGGAAAAAAGGATAATTCAAACTACAGATTAATTGATGTGGTTTTTAAAGATACTTTTAGGCCTACTAATGATTAGACGTGAATCGTTTTTTTTTCAGTAAAAAATTCTATCTGATTCTACTAAACTTGGCTATTAACTATTGTCCATTAACTATCAACTTATTTAACTCCCTAACATATTTTAAAAGAATATAGCTAGTTTTGCCAAATGAACATCGCTATAAATGGTTTTGGTAGAATTGGTCGTACTTTCTTACGTACAGCAATGAACCGCCAAATAAATGTAATCGCTATAAACGATTTGACCGCTCCAGCAACACTCGCTCATCTTTTTAAATATGATTCGGTTCATGGTGTTTACCAAGGTACAGTCACACACGAAGATGATTTTTTAATAGTCGATGGGAAAAGAATCAAAGTGGTATCTCATAAAGACCCTAGTCAGCTACCTTGGAAAGCATTGGAGATAGATTTAGTCATAGAATCTACTGGAAAATTTGCCAATTCTGAAAAAGCATCATTGCATTTATCTGCTGGTGCAAAACAAGTATTAATATCTGCCCCAGCTACTGATAAAGAAACACCAATGGTAGTAATAGGCGTAAATGATAATGAAATAGATTTAACTGCTCCAATTTTATCAAACGCATCTTGTACTACAAATAATGTAGCGCCAATGGTGAAAATTTTAGATGATAATTGGGGGGTAGAAGAAGGTTATATCACCACAATTCACTCCATGACGGGCGATCAAAACCTGCATGATTCACCACACAACGATTTGCGTAGGGCAAGAGCGGCATCCTCTTCAATTATTCCTACCACTACAGGAGCCGCTAAGGCGATTACCAATATTTTCCCTCATTTAGAAGGGCGACTAGGAGGTGCAGGTATTCGTGTTCCCGTTTTAAATGGTTCGTTGACCGATTTTACTTGCCTATTAAAAAGTAAAACCACCATCGAAGAGATCAATAAAGCCTTTAAAAAAGCTGCTGATGGAGCTTATGGTTCAATAATTGAATATACAGAAGACCCAATTGTATCAGTTGATATCATCAATAACACACATTCTTGTATATTTGATGCGCAACTCACCTCTATTGTAGGCGATTTGGTAAAAGTAGTGGGTTGGTATGATAATGAATCTGGTTATTCTAATAGATTAGTAGATTTAGTAGAAAAAATAGAGAAATTAGATGCGAAAATTTGATTTGAAACATCTCTCGATACTCGATACTTGATACTCGCTACTTAATACTACGAAAATGATTAAATTTATCCCTACAGAACTAACACTAGGCCTTCGAAGTAAAATTTTAAGGAATGGGATGCCGTTGGAAGAATGTGTTTTTCCGACAGATAATGTGGAAGGAGCATTTCATTTGGCTTTTTATGTAGGTGATGAGATTGCCACGATAGCTTCTTTTTTTCCTAAGAATTATAAAGATAAGGCAGAATTGGGTTATCAATTACGTGGAATGGCAACTGATACTCCTTTTTTAGGCAAAGGTTATGGTAAACAATTGGTGCAATTTGCTGTAGAATACATTAAAAAAACAAACGCACAATATATATGGTGTAACGCTAGGACTTCGGCCGTTAAATTTTATGAAAAACTTGGTTTTGATTTAGTTTCTGAAGAATTTGAAATAGCAGGCGTAGGACCACATTATGAAATGATTTTAAACTTATACTAAAATATGAACACAATAGACCAATTAAATTTTAAGGATAAAAAAGCATTAATAAGGGTAGATTTTAATGTACCCTTAGATAAGGATTTCAATATTACAGATGATAAAAGAATGCGTGCTGCATTGCCAACAATTAATAAAATATTAAATGATGGTGGCTCGGTGGTTTTAATGTCGCATTTAGGTAGACCAAAAGGTGGTCCAGAAGAAAAATATTCTTTAAAACACATCTTAGCTGATTTATCTAAAATGTTAGATTTAACGGTGAAATTTGCAGAAGATTGCATTGGAGAAGATGCAGAAAGTAAAGCAAACAATCTTTTAGCTGGAGAAGTGCTTTTATTGGAGAATCTTCGTTTTCATCCAGAAGAAGAAAAAGGCGATGTGAAATTTGCTGAAGCATTATCGAAATTGGGAAATGTTTATGTGAATGATGCATTTGGCACCGCTCATCGTGCTCACGCTTCTACAACCATCGTGGCGCAATTTTTCCCTGATGCTAAATATTTCGGTTATTTGATGGCTGAGGAATTGAAAAATGCAGAAAAAGTAAATCACGGTGCAGCAAAACCTTTTACTGCAATTATGGGTGGCGCAAAGGTGTCAGATAAAATTTTATTAATCGAAAGTCTATTAGATAAGGTTGATAATTTAATTATTGGAGGCGGAATGGCTTACACTTTTGCTAAAGCACAAGGTGGAGAAATAGGAACATCACTTTTAGAAGAAGATAGAATGGCGCTTTGTTTAGAGTTGTTAGATAAAGCAAAAGCAAAAGGAGTTAATTTAATCCTTCCGTTAGATACGGTAATAGCTGATAAATTTGATAATGAAGCATCAAAAGACCAAGTAGATACTGGAAAAATCCCTGCTGATTGGATGGGCTTGGATATTGGTTCAAAAACAGCTGAATTATTTGCTGAAACCATCAAAAACTCTAAAACCCTTTTATGGAACGGTCCGATGGGTGTTTTTGAAATGGCAAACTTTGAGCAAGGAACAAGAGCGGTTGCAGATGCTGTTGTTGCGGCCACAAAAGACGGTGCTTTTTCTTTAATTGGCGGTGGTGATTCTGCTGCGGCTATTGCAAAATTTGGTTTAGAAGATGAAGTAAGCTATGTTTCTACCGGTGGTGGAGCATTATTAGAATACATGGAAGGTAAAGAATTGCCTGGTGTAAAGGCGATTATGAGTTAGAAAAGACTTAGTCATCCGATGAGTATATGCTCCCTGCAAATCTCATCGGACGACTAACTAGATAACTAAAGGTGATTTCAAAGTAGTCGTCCGATGAACTGTTCATAGTCTGTCATATTCATCGGATGACAAAATTTGCTCTGTCATCCGATGAGTATATACTCCCTGCAAATCTCATCGGACGACTGTTAAAATAAATCCTTTTCAAGTTTTTCAGATACAAAATTCTCGCTCTCGATTAAAAATTGCTCTTTGTCTACACCTGCGAAAGCATAAAATAATTCCTGATTACACAGGGTCCCATTTCTTATTCCTGCATAATCAAGGTAAGAAGAGTATGCCCAATCTTTCAAGCTGTTTACAAGCCCTGCATTTTGTGGGTTTTGATGTATATAATGAGCGCAAATTGATAAATAGCTTACCGTTTCATTTGCATTCCCAGCCAATTTTTTTGCTTTTGTCTTTTGTTGAAAAAGAGAGCCCTTAAAATTCTCTTGTTTTTGCATTGCCCTTGTATAAGAGCGGAGGAGTATGCCAATCGCACTATTTAAATCTCTTATTCTTCCATCTTCCTTGCTTTTAGCCAAAACAATAAAATGGAAATGATTCGGCATTAGGCAGTAAGATAAGATTTCACAGTGTTGAATGAGTTCACTTCTTACCTTTTTTAGGAAGAATAAGTAATTTTCATCAGTAAAAAATATTTGCTGCTTGTTGTTGCCTCTATTATAAATATGATAGATGCTGTCTTCAATAAATTCCATAGGTAAATAATGATAAGGATAAATCTCTCTAAATCAAAATATATCATCCGATGAGTATCTGCTTCCTGCAAATCTCATCGGACGACTAACTAGATAACTAAAGGTGATTTCAAAGTAGTCATCCGATGAAACCGTTCATAGTCTATTATATTCATCGGATGACATAGTTTACTCCGTCGTCCGATGAGTATCTGCTCCCTGCAAATCTCATCGGACGACTAACTAGATAACTAAAGGTGATTTCAAAGTAGTCATCCGATGAAACCGTTCATAGTCTATCATATTCGTCGGATGACAAAATTTGCTCAGTCATCCGATGAGTATAAGGTCCCTGCAAATCTCATCGGATGACTAACTAGATAACTAAAGGTGATTTCAAAGTAGTCATCCGATGAAACCTTTAACAGTCTATCATATTCATCGGATGACAGTCCCGCTTTCTCCTCCCACCAAAATTTCATCAAAAAAAGAGTAAAAGTGGGACAAAATGGAGATTTATAATATGTTGAAAACTTTTTGTGGTAGAATGTGGGGATTTGTGGTAGAAGTATTTATTTTTACACTACATAAAAAGTGTTGGTGGTAAAATGATTCAGCTAATAGGAGAATTTGATTGTAAGTTAGATGCGAAGGGACGCTTGATGGTGCCTTCGAATCTAAAAAAACAATTGCCTAGTGTAGAGCAAGACGGCTTAGTCGTGAATCGTGGTTTCGAAAAACACTTGGTTATTTATCCTAAAAAAGTTTACCAAGATATTGTCGCTGAGTTAAGTAAGCTTAATCAATACGAGAAAAAAACGAGGGAATTTATTCGCTTTTTTACTCGAGGCGCAACAGAGTTGAGCTTAGATGCTTCTGGCAGGGTGCTTTTGCCAAAGTCTTTGTTAGAGTTTGCGGGCATCAATGGAGATGTGGTTTTAGCTTGTCAATTTGATAAAATAGAAGTTTGGGATAAGGCTGCTTATGATGATTTGTTAGATAATGAGCCAGATAATTTCGCAAATCTAGCGGAAGAAGTGATGGGGAATAAAAATAGGAGAGAAGAAGATGGAAGATAATTATCATGTTCCTGTCCTGTTGCAAGAATGTATTGATGGACTAAATATCAATCCTTCCGGCGTATATGTTGATGTTACTTTTGGCGGCGGCGGTCATTCAAAAGAGATATTAAAAAATTTGGGTAAGGATGGCGTATTAATTGCCTTCGACCAAGACCCTGATGCGCAAAGAAATAAAATTGATGACCCTCGTTTTGTTTTTGTCGACCAAAATTTCGGCTTCCTAAAAAATAACTTGCGTTTGCTGGGTTATAAAGCAGTAGATGGAATTTTAGCAGATTTAGGCGTTTCTTCTCATCAATTTAACGAGCCTAGTCGTGGGTTTTCTATTCGTTTTGATGCAGATTTAGACATGAGGATGGATAAACATCGTCCTTTGACTGCTTCAATTGTTTTAAATACTTATGCTGAAGATAAATTACATAAAATCTTTGGTATTTATGGTGAGGTAAAAAATGCCAAATCTTTAGCGGCAACTATTGTGGCTTCGCGTATAAATAAGCCAATAGTGACGCTGGCTGATTTTAAAGCAATGATTGCGGCTCACATCCCGAAAGGAAAAGAGAATAAATACATGGCGCAGGTTTTTCAGGCTTTGCGTATAGAGGTGAATGCAGAAATAGAGGTTTTAGAGAGTTTTTTAGAACAAACAGCTGCGGTTTTAAAGCCAGGTGGTCGTTTAGTGGTGATGTCTTATCATTCATTAGAAGATAGGCCAGTTAAAAATTTTATCGCCAAAGGAAAATTTAGAGGCGAGGTAGAGAAAGACTTTTTTGGAAATGAGCAAAAACCCTTTAAATCAATAACAAGAAAAGCTGTTATTGCTGATGAAGAGGAGTTGGCTAGAAATAGCCGTGCTAGAAGCGCAAAATTAAGAGTTGGAGAGAGGATATGAACAACCAATTCAGAAAAAGATTAGAGGAGCAAGAAGAAGAATTGCAGGCTCAAAGGGAATTAGAAACGCCTGAAGAACCGAAAGTGCCTAAAGAAGATGGAGCTGCAACTGCTTTTTTCAGAAAGTTGTTTACGGAAGGCGTAGTAAGCAAAGAATCGGCGACAGGAGTGTTGCCTTATTTAATTTTCTTATGTGTGTTGGGGATGATTTACATCGCCAATAGCCACATGGCGGTTAAAAATATACGAGATATAGATAGATTAAATAAAGAAGTAAAAGAATTAAGCTGGGAATACAAATCGTTGAAAGCCGATTTGATGTTCAAAAGCAAACAAACTGAAGTAGAGGCAAAGGTTGATACTTTAGGTTTAAAAGCGTTAGTAGAACCACCAAAAAAAATAATTGTAAGTAACAATGAACATTAGAGCAAATATATTACTGCGTGTGTACTTAGCCTTCGGGTTAATTGTGCTATTCGCCTTTGCTGTTTTGTTACGCTTAGGCGATGTTCAGTTTATCCAAGGTCATAAATGGAAGGCAATGGCTGATAGCCTTTCTACCAAAGAATTTGACATTGAAGCAGCCAGAGGAAATATTTATTCTGTTGATGGCAGTTTGTTGGCTACTTCTGTTCCTGAGTATGAGCTGAGAATGGATATGTTGGCGGGTGGAATTCAGAAAAAAGAAGTTTTTGATACGAAGGTAGATTCTTTAGCAATGAAATTATCTCAATTTTTTGGAGATAAAAGTGCGAAGGATTACTCAAGATTTTTACGCAAGGCGAGACAAGATAGTTCTCGATACGTGTTAATTAAACGCAAGGTTACTTATCAGGATTTAAAAATCATTAGAAAATTCCCCCTATTTAATATCGGCAAATATACTGGTGGTTTAATGGCCATTCAACAAAATAAACGCATTTTGCCATTTAAGGATCTAGCTCAAAGGACGATAGGTTATTTAAATGAGAATGTAAAAAATCCAGTTGGTTTAGAAGGTGCTTACGGAAATTACATTAACGGAGAGAGCGGTAAACAAATCATGCAAAGAATTAGCGGTGGGGTTTGGATTCCGGTAAATAATGAAGCTGAAGTTGCACCTAAGGATGGGGCTGATATCATCTCAACAATTGATATCAACATGCAAGATTTAGCCCAGAGTGCGCTGAAAGAGGGTTTAATTAGAAGTAAAGCGCATCACGGAGCTGTAATTGTAATGGAAGTTGCCACAGGCGAAGTGAGAGCCGTTGCTAATTATACCAGGGTTGAAGAAGGAGTTTATAAAGAGAACTTTAACTATGCTATTGCAGGTAATCAAGATCCTGGTTCTACTTTCAAGTTAGCGTCTTATATGGCTTTGTTGGAGGATAAAATGGTTGATACCAATACATTAATTGGAACTGAGAATTACAGGTTGCCAGGTGGTCATACGATAAAAGATTCTCACGGAAGTGTTGGTACTGTAACGGTAAAAAAAGCTTTTGAACAGTCTTCAAATTCAGCAGTTGCTCAACTTATTAATAAACATTATGGTAACGACCCAATAAGGTTTACAAATCACTTATATGATTGGCACCTGAATGAAAAAATGAAATTGCAGATTAGTGGAGAGGCGCAACCAGTTGTTAAAAATCCTAAAACCAATAAAAGTTGGAATAAAAATATGACCCTGCCACAAATGGCTTATGGTTATGAAATGCAATTAACGCCATTAAAATTGCTATCGTTTTATAATGCAGTGGCTAACAATGGGAAATATTTAGCACCAATTTTTGTAAAGGAAATTAGAAGACTAGGCAATCCAATAGAACAATTTAAAGCACGTGTTATTAACGATAAAATATGCTCTGATGAAACCTTAAGCAAAATTAAAAGCATGCTAGAGGGTGTAGTTTTAAATGGTAGTGGTAAACTGATTGTATATAATCCTTTGTATAACATTGCGGGCAAGACAGGTACTGCTCAGGTTGCTGATGATAATTTAGGTTATAAAGCCAAAAAGCAATATCAAGCATCTTTTGTAGGTTATTTCCCAGCAGAGAAGCCTAAATATTCTATGATTGTGGTAATTAACGACCCTATCGGCGAGTATTATGGGGCGTTGGTTTCTGGGCCAGTGTTTAGAAAAATCGCAGACCGTATTTATGCTAGTGATGTGACTATGTATAACAGCGTAAAACAAAATATGGTTGGCAATACAACTGCACCAGAAGCTAAAGCTGGACAAAGCAAGGCCACCAAACAAGTGTATAATGCTTTTGGCATTAAGGCACTTTATGCAGCAAAATCAGAATATTTTAACTCTGCCGATACCAGTAATGGCATAGCGTACGAAGAAAGTACGCCTACCAAAGGAGTAATGCCAAATATTAAAGGCATGGGTTTAAAAGATGCCATGTATTTAGTGGGTAATGCTGGTTTAAAAGCGAGAGTTAAAGGAAGTGGCAAAGTAATCAACCAATCGATTTTGCCAGGAAGTAGAATTGGTAAAGGATTATTAGTAGAAATAGAGTTGAATTAATAATAGAATAAAGGATTTATGGAATGAAGGAATGTTGCAAATATTCAATTATTCAAAATTCATTCATTCAAAATTAAATAAAAATGCAATTACAAGATTTACTTTACGGTGTATCAATTAAAAGCTTAACGGGCAAGCCTAATCAAGAGGTTGCTGTTTTGGCTTTTGATTCGCGTCAGGTAAAACCAGATACGTTATTTTTTGCTGTTAAGGGAACAGTGGTTGATGGTCATCAATATATTGACCAAACTATTGATGCAGGTGCAACTGTAATCATTTGCGAGACTTTGCCAGCTACTTTAGTTGAAGATGTTACTTATGTAGAAGTTCAAAACTCTTCTGTTGCTTTAGGAATTGTAGCTAGTAATTTTTATGGCAATCCTTCTTCAAAATTGAAGTTAATTGGAATTACAGGCACTAACGGAAAAACTACCATTGCTACGCTTTTATTTCAATTGTTTCGTGAATTAGGTTACAATGTTGGCTTAATTTCAACGGTCCAAAATCACATAAACGATGAAATAATTCCTGCAACTCATACTACGCCAAATCCAATTGCCTTAAATTCTTTATTGCAAGATATGGTAAAAGCGAAATGTGAGTATGGTTTCATGGAGGTAAGCTCTCATGCAGTGGTTCAACATCGCATTGCGGGATTAACATTTGCTGGAGGGGTATTCTCTAATATTACACACGACCATTTAGATTTCCATAAAACATTCGATAGCTATTTAAAAGCTAAAAAAGAGTTTTTTGATAATCTGCCAAAATCTTCATTCGCCTTAACAAATGCCGATGATAAAAATGGAATGGTGATGTTGCAAAATACCAAGGCAAGTAAAAAGACTTATGCTTTAAAACAAATGGCAGATTTTAAGGCAAAAATCATCGAGAATAAATTCAGCGGTTTAAACTTAAACGTTGATGATATTGATGTTTTCTTTAAAATGGTTGGCTCTTTTAATGCTTATAATTTATTAGCCGCTTACGGTACTGCCATTTTATTGGGCGAAGATAAATTAAATGTATTGACCATCTTAAGCACTTTAGCAGGAGCTGAAGGAAGATTTGATTATACGGTTTCAAAACAAGGCATTATCGGGATAGTTGATTATGCGCATACACCAGATGCAGTTCAAAATGTATTGAGCACCATTGCCAACATCAGAAAAGGAACAGAGCAGGTAATTACGGTTTTAGGTTGCGGTGGTGATAGAGATAAAACTAAACGCCCGATAATGGCGCAAGTTGCTAGCGATTGGAGCGATAAAGTAATCCTTACCTCTGATAATCCTAGAACTGAAAATCCGCAAGAAATAATTGCCGAAATGGAAAAAGGAGTTTCTCCAACTAACCAAAGAAAAACCTTGAGCATTTTAGATAGAAAAGAAGCAATTAAAACAGCTTGTCATATTGCTAAACCTGGAGATATTATCCTGGTTGCTGGCAAAGGACATGAGAAATATCAAGAAATTAATGGTGTTAGGCATCATTTTGATGATAAAGAAGTATTAACCGAACAACTAAACCTAATCAACTAATGTTATATTTATTATTCGAATATCTGCATAAGCACTATGATTTTCCTGGATTAAGGTTGTTCCAATACTTAACTTTTAGGTCATCACTTTCTATTGTACTTTCTCTAATAATTACTACGGTTTATGGTCGTAGATTAATTGATTATTTGCACAGCAAACAAGTTGGAGAGCCAGTTAGAAATCTAGGATTAGAAGGACAAATGCAAAAACAGGGTACACCTACAATGGGTGGTATCATCATCTTGTTAGGTATTCTAATTCCAACTTTATTATTCGCAAACATTACAAATGTATACGTAATCCTGATGATTATTACCACAGTGTGGATGGGAGCTGTAGGCTTTTTAGATGATTATATCAAGGTTTTCAAAAAAAACAAGGAAGGTTTGGCTGGCCGTTTTAAAGTTGTTGGTCAAGTTGGTTTAGCGATTATTGTTGGCTTAACTATGTATTTCCACCCTAATATTGTAGTAAGACAAACAGTTGATGATACAGTGGTTTCTGCAAATAAAGCACCAATGGTATTAAGGCAGAAAGAAAGTAAGTTTTACTATACTCAAGATGTAAAATCTACTAAAACCAATGTTCCTTTTTACAAGAACAATGAGTTTGATTATGCCAAAGTACTTAAGTTTTTAGGGCCTGGCTATGAAAAATATGCATTCATTGTTTTCTTGTTTTTCGTAATAACTATCGTTACGGCAGTTTCAAATGGTGCAAACTTAACAGATGGTATCGATGGTTTGGCAACAGGCACATCGGCTATTATTGGTATAACACTTGGTATTTTGGCATATGTTTCTGGTAACACAGTCATTGCCGATTACCTGAATATCATGTATATCCCTAATTCTGGTGAGTTAATCATTTTTGCGGGTGCATTTGTAGGTGCTTGCGTTGGTTTTCTTTGGTATAATTCCTATCCAGCTCAAATTTTTATGGGCGATACTGGAAGTTTAACAATTGGTGGTATCATCGCCGTGTTTGCCATCATGATTCGCAAAGAGTTGTTGATACCAATTTTATGCGGTGTTTTCTTGATTGAAGTTTTATCAGTAACACTTCAGGTAAGTTATTTTAAATACACTAAAAAACGTTTTGGCGAAGGCAGAAGAATTTTCCTAATGTCGCCATTGCACCACCATTATCAGAAAAAAGGTTACCACGAAGCAAAAATTGTAACTCGTTTCTGGATTATAGGCATTATGCTGGCAATCATCACATTTGTAACCTTAAAACTACGCTAAATGGAAGCAAAAAGAGTAGTAATTCTTGGAGCAGGCGAAAGCGGAGTGGGTGCAGCAATGCTGGCACAAAAACAAGGTTTTGATGTTTTTGTATCAGATTTTGGTGGCATTGCCGACCGTTATAAATCTGCTTTGCAAGAGTTAAACATCTCTTTTGAAGAAAAACAACATACAGATGAGTTAATACTAAATGCTAATGAGGTCATTAAAAGTCCAGGTATTCCTTCTACAGCACCAATTGTTAAAGCACTAGCAAAAAAGAACATTCCAGTAATCTCTGAAATTGAGTTTGCTAAAAGATATACTAAGGCCAAAACTATTTGCATTACAGGTTCAAATGGTAAATCGACTACTACAATGTTAACTTATCACATCTTAAAAAATGCAGGTGTTAATGTTGGTCTAGGCGGAAATATAGGTCAGAGTTTTGCCGCTCAAGTAGCTACCGAGGAATTTGAATGGTACGTGTTAGAAATATCAAGCTTTATGCTAGATGATATGTTTGATTTTAAGGCAGATATAGCTGTGCTTTTAAACATTACACCAGACCATTTAGACCGTTACGATTACAAATTAGAAAATTATGCTGCATCAAAAATGCGCATCGTACAGAACCAAACCGCTAATGACTTTTTCATTTACTGCGCAGATGATGAAGAAACAACCAAATTATTAGCTAAAACGAAAATTGCCGCTAAACAATATCCTTTTTCTATCCGTAAGAAAATAGAGGAAGGTGCTTATTTAGAAGATACTACCATACACATCAACGCACACCCTAAAGAACAATTAACCATGTCAATTTCAGAGTTAGCCTTGCAAGGCAAGCACAACATTTACAACTCTATGGCTTCGGGCATAGTAGCTAAAGTATTAGAGTTACGTAATGAGACCATCCGCGAAAGCATGGGTAACTTTAAGAATATTGAGCATAGGTTAGAGTTTGTAGCCAAAATCTCTGATGTGACTTACATCAACGATTCTAAGGCAACAAATGTTAACTCTACATGGTACGCATTAGAAAGTGTAGGACCAGAAGTAGTTTTAATATTGGGTGGTGTAGATAAGGGAAATGATTATAGTATGTTAAAGGATTTGGTGCGTAGTAAAGTTAAAGCCATTGTGTGTATGGGCAAAGACAACAAACGTATCCATGAGGCTTTTGAGGATGATGTAGAGATTATTGTAAATACATTTTCTGCGAATGAAGCAGTGCAAGTTGCTTATCATTTGGCGAAAAAAGGGAATACGGTATTGTTATCTCCAGCTTGTGCAAGTTTCGATTTATTTAAAAATTACGAGGATAGAGGCAATCAATTTAAAGCAGCAGTAAAAGAATTATAAAATGTTTAATATCAACGCACTTCTAGAAAGAACCAAGGGAGACAGATGGATTTGGCTGATTATTATCATGCTATCTCTAGTTTCTATCATGGCGGTTTATAGCGCAACTGGTGCAATTGCCTATAAAAAAGGGATTACAGTAGAAAAGTATTTGCTTTATAAACATATTATTTTTGTGCTTTTAGGTATTGCCATGATTTATATAGCGCATTTATTAGATTATAAATACTATTCAGGTATCTCTAAAATATTAATGATTATCACTATTCCGTTGTTGTTTTATACTTTAATGTTTGGTAGTAGCATCAATGAAGCATCAAGGTGGGTAAAAATTCCAGTTATTGGATTAACATTTCAAACTTCCGATTTAGCAAAACTAGCCTTGATTACATTTTTAGCTAGGATGTTAACTAAAAAACAAGAGAACATTAAGGATGTAAAAAACTCATTCATTCCCATCATGGGCTCAGTTTGTGTGGTATTTATATTAATTGCATTGGCAAATTTGTCAACAGCGTTGATGTTATTTGGCGTAAGTATTCTGTTATTAATCATTGGTCGTATCAGTATTAAACAAATTGCAATGGTTTGTGCTGGTGGCATTGTATTGTTAATGTTTGTTGTTTTTTTAGGGCCAAGAAAAGAAACCTATAAATCTCGTATCAATGCGTTTATGCACCCAGAATTGCAACATTCTGATAAAACATACCAGTCAGACCATTCAAAAATAGCTTTGGCAACTGGCGGATTATTTGGTAAAGGCCCAGGGAATAGCACCGAGCGTAACTTCTTACCACACCCTTATTCTGATTTTATTTTTGCCATTATTATCGAAGAATATGGTACGGTTGGCGGATTAGCGATTGTGGTGTTATACCTGGTTTTACTTTATCGATGTGTACGGATTGTAACGCGAAGTCCTAAGGCATTTGGCGCACTGCTGGCGGCAGGTTTGAGTTTTAGCTTAACTATACAGGCATTTGCTAACATGGCAGTTGCAGTTGGTTTAGGTCCAGTAACGGGTGTGCCATTGCCGCTAGTTAGTATGGGAGGTACATCAATGATATTTACAAGTATAGCATTTGGAATTATTTTAAGTGTAAGCCGAGATGTTGAAGAATACAATACAAAAAAAGATAAGGTTGTTGTAGGGGAAATTCCCGCGATGGCCTAGTGAAGGTAGAGGGATGTAGGGTTGACGGCAGAAGGGGGAAAGTTCTTCGCGTACTTTGCGAAAACTTTTACTCTTTGCGGTAAAAAATAGAATTAAAGAAACAAACAAATAAACACCCAGTCTTCAAAAGCTTCTCTATTTAGAGAGGCTTTGAAAAGGCTAAGAAAAATTTAACAATGAATAATTTCCCAAAAATTATCATATCTGGAGGTGGCACAGGCGGGCATATATTTCCCGCCGTTGCCATAGCCAATGCCTTAAAAAGCATTTCGCCTAATTGCGAGATTCTTTTTGTGGGTGCAGTGGGAAGAATGGAAATGGAAAAAGTTCCTGCCGCTGGATATAAGATTGTGGGTTTAAATATTAGTGGCATACAAAGAGGTTCTATTTTAAAAAATTTAGGCTTACCCTTTAAAGTTATAGTAAGTGTACGCAAGGCGATGAAATTGATTTCAGATTTCAAGCCAGATGCAGTAGTTGGTGTTGGCGGTTTCGCTTCTGGACCTTTATTATATGCTGCCTCATTAAAAAAGGTACCTTATTTGATACAAGAACAAAATTCTTATGCTGGCGTAACAAATAAACTGTTGGGCAAGGGAGCGGCTAAAATTTGTGTGGCTTTTGATGGAATGGAACAATTTTTTCCAGCAGATAGAATATTAAAAACTGGAAACCCAGTAAGAACAAACATAGTTGATATTAAGGATAAACATTTCGCAGGAGCAGAGTTGTTAAAACTAGACCCCTTAAAGAAAATAATCTTAGTTACTGGGGGTAGTTTAGGTGCAAGAACCTTAAATAAAAGTATAGAGAAACATTTGCCAGAAATCATCTCACAAGATGTGCAGGTAGTATGGCAAACTGGAAAATTCTATTATAAAGAAATCATAGAAAGGTTAGGTGCTTATCATCCTAACGTGGTGATTTTAGAATTTTTAAATAAAATGGATCTCGCTTATGCAGCAGCAGATGTAATTATTTCAAGAGCTGGAGCAGGAACCATTGCAGAGCTTTGTTTAATTAAAAAACCTGTGATTTTAGTGCCTTCGCCAAACGTAGCAGAAGACCATCAAACTAAAAATGCAATGGCTTTGGTTAAAAACGATGCGGCTATTTTAATTAACGACCGTTCTGCTGAAGATACTTTGGTTTTTGAAGCTTTAAAGTTATTGCAGAACAAGGAACGTTGTAAAATATTAAGTGAAAATATAGGTAAAATGGCATTGCAAGATGCAGATAGGGTTATAGCAGAAGAAGTTTTAAAATTGGTAAAAAGCTGAAAGTCTAAAGCATAAAGACCAAAGCAAAAATAAGATAAATGTAAACATCGGGAAGGCAGTTTTTAGCTTTAGTCTTTTCGCTTTCAGCTCAAAAAAATGGAGTTAGCAAATATAAATAGAGTTTATTTCGTAGGTATCGGTGGCATCGGTATGAGTGCGCTTGCTCGTTATTTTGCGAAACGTGGGGTTGTTGTTTGTGGCTATGATAAAACCAGAACTAATTTAACTATCGAGTTAGAACACGAAGGAATTTTGGTTACCTATTTAGATGAAGAAGCAGCTGTATCTATTTGTTTTCAGAAAAATCATGATGATACTTTAGTTGTTTATACGCCAGCTATTCCTAAAAATTCTAAGATTTTAAATCATTTTATTAACAATGGTTTTAGCCTAAAAAAACGCTCTGAGGTTTTAGGAATTATAAGTGAGGGTATGTTTTGTATCGCTGTGGCCGGAACCCATGGCAAAACAACAACTTCATCTATGATTGCTCATATCTTAACGGATACTGGTTTTGGTTGCACCGCATTTTTAGGTGGAATAACCAGTAACTACAATAGCAATGTGCTTTTCGGAAAGAACAATGTGGTGGTTGTAGAAGCCGATGAATACGACCGTTCGTTTTTAACCCTTCATCCAGATGTTGCTGTAGTAACCTCTATGGATGCAGACCATTTAGATATTTATGGCGATGAAAGTCACTTACATGAATCGTTTCATTTGTTTGCCAACCAGTTAAAAGCCGATGGGAAGTTATTCGTTAAAGATGGTTTGCCTTTACAGGGAATAACTTACAGTGCCGACTCAAATTCTGCTTTAGTTGCTAGTAATATCCACGTAGAAAATGGAAATTTTGTTTTCGATTTTAGTGATGGATATACATCTATAAAAGATTTAAGCCTGGCAATGCCTGGTAAGCATAATGTAGAAAATGCAGTTGCAGCCATTGGTGTAGCATTAAGTTTAGGTATTCATCCTAAAAGTATAAAAAAGGCTGTAGCATCTTTTAAAGGTGTAAAGCGCAGGTTCGAAACTTTGGTTAACACACCAGAACATATTTATATAGATGATTATGCACATCATCCTGAAGAGTTAAGAGCTTGTTTTGATGCGGTTAGACAATTACATCCTGATAAGAAATTAACAGTGATTTTCCAGCCGCACTTATTTACAAGAACTCGTGATTTTGCTGATGATTTTGCAAAGGTTTTAAGCACGGCTGATGAGCTTGTTTTGTTAGAAATATATCCAGCTAGAGAATTGTCTATTGAAGGTGTTAATTCGCAAATGTTGTTAGATAAAATTACTTTAACTCATAAAGAATTATGTGGAAAAGATTTAGCTGTAGAGAACATAAAGAACAAAAATCCTGAACTACTTTTGACGGTTGGAGCTGGAGACATAGATACTTTAATTGCACCACTAAAAAATGCTTTAAATCATGCTTAAAAGAATTAATTGGAAAGCGATTTTTAAAGGTTTTGCTTGGCTTACTTGCTTGGCAGGAATGGTGGTATTGATGAGTTTCATTGAAATTAAGAAACAAACAGTTAAATGCACTAAAGTAGAAATACTAATTCCTGGGGCAGATAATTTTATAGAAAGAGAAGAAATTGATGCTATTTTAAAACAAAGCCAAGGTGAATTGGTTGGTCGGAGTTTAGAAGAGATAAATATTCATCAGATTGAAAAAGCATTAAAATCTAATCCTTACATCGCTTTTGCTAAAGTGTATGTAGACATGGATGGACTAATTAAAATTGAGGTTAAACAACGTGAGCCAGTTTTAAGGATTTTAAATGCTGGCGGACAAGATTATTACATAGATAGCGATGGCCTAAAAATGCCAATGTCGCCAAATTTTACTGCTGATGTTTTAGTGGCAACGGGAAATATTTTAGAAGGTTTTGGTGGTAAGGTTGATACATTATTTACACCTATGGCTGGAGATTTGTATAAAACAGCCTTGTTTATTAAAAAGGATACATTGTGGAACGCACAAATTGAGCAAATTTTTGTAAACGATAAAAGTGATATTGAGTTGATTCCTAGAGTGGGCAATCAAAGAATAATTTTAGGTAACGCGGATTCGATAGCAACCAAAATGAATAATTTGTTGGCCTTTTACAAACAGGCAATGCCATTGGTAGGTTGGGGTGCTTATAAAACAATCAACTTAAAATACATTAATCAGATTGTTTGTGAGAAGAATGACACCACTGGAATTAAAAAAGTAACACCAGTACTGATAGATTCCAATGCAGTTGTTAAAAGCTCTGTTGATTCAGTTGTTCAATCTGCCATAAATGATGAAATAAAAAAAGCAGCAGCAGAGGCCAATGAAGTTAAAACTGTGCCTGCAGTTAAAAGCTCAACGACAGTTAAAAAGGAAGTTGTAAAACCAAAGACTGCAACTGCAACGGATATTAAACCGATTATTACTAAAGAAAAAACTGCAGAGAAAACACCAAGCAAAACATCGGTTACAACGCCTGCAAAAACAAATACAACAACTAAGGATAAGACAAAACCTGTTGTTGCAAACAAAAGATAAAACAGATACCAAGAAGAACAAATAAATAAACTCGACAAAAATTAAAGTTATGGGCAAAGAAAAATCTACCATTCAATCTCCAATCGTAGTAGGATTAGATATTGGTACAACGAAGATTTGTGTTATCGTGGGGCGCAGAACACAACACGACAAAATTGAAGTTTTAGGAATAGGTAAGGCCGAATCTGCTGGGGTAACTCGCGGAGTGGTTTCAAATATCCAAAAAACAGTTCAAGGAATTGCCGCTGCAGTAGAATTGGCAAGTAGCCAATCTAACGTAGAAATTCGTGTGGTAAATGTTGGTATTGCCGGTCAGCATATCAAAAGTTTACAACATCGTGGAATTTTAACTCGTAGAGAGCTGCAGAACGAAATTAGCAAGAAAGACATCGATAAATTGGTGGATGACATGTTTAAATTAGTGATGCCTCCAGGCGAAGAAATTATTCATGTATTGCCTCAAGAATTTACTATTGATAATGAGCCAGGCATCAAAGACCCAATTGGTATGGCAGGCGTTCGTTTAGAAGCGAACTTCCACATTATCTCTGGTCAAGTTACGGCAGTAAAAAATATCATGCGTTGTGTAACCAATGCAGGTTTACAAACTCAAGAGTTAATTTTAGAACCTCTTGCATCTTCAGAATCGGTGTTGAGCGACGAAGAAAAAGAAGCAGGTGTTTGTTTAGTTGATATAGGCGGCGGTACTACTGATATTGCCATTTTCCACGAAGGTATTATTCGCCATACAGCGGTTATCCCATTTGGTGGTAACAGTGTAACTGAAGATATTAGAGAAGGTTGTTCGGTAATGCGTAACCAAGCAGAGTTGTTAAAAACTCGTTTCGGTTCGGCATTGGCTGAAGAAAATAAAGAGAATGAAATTATTTGCGTACCTGGTTTACGTGGTAGAGAGCCAAAAGAAATTTCTGTAAAAAACTTAGCTTATGTAATCCAAGCCCGTATGGAAGAGATAGTTGAGCATGTTTACTATGAAATTAAATCTTCAGGCTATGAGAAAAAATTGATTGGTGGTGTAGTAATTACTGGTGGTGGAGCGTTATTAAAACATCTAAACCAATTGGTAGAGTACGTAACCGGATTAGATTGTCGTGTTGGTTATCCAAACGAACATTTGTCTAAGTACGAAGACATGGCCAAAAATGTTTACGATGATTTAAAGAGCCCAATGTATGCAACATCTGTTGGATTGTTAATTAAAGGAATTCAAAAAGCTGAAGAGTTATTGGAAGAAATGAAACAACCAGGCGTATTTGTTGAGCAGCCAACAGTGGCGAAAGAAAAAGTAAAACGTGCAGGTTTGTTTGATAAGCTACTTAAAAAAACCACAGATTTCATCAAGGATGATATGAATGTGAGTGATGAGGATTACATCAAGCCGTAATATTTTTCCACAATTTGGGATTTTTCCACATTATTAACACTTGTGGAAAACGCCTGTTAAAAAAGTGTTAATATTACAAAAGGAGATGAACAGAAATTTCAATTTTTAAACAACTGATTCATAACGATATGAAGTTCGAAATGTTAAAAGATAAGTCGTCAATCATCAAAGTAATTGGTGTTGGTGGCGGTGGAGGTAATGCGGTAAACCATATGTACCGTCAAGGAATTACTGGTGTAGACTTTATTATTTGTAATACTGATGCGCAAGCATTGGAGTTTAGCCCAATTCCTAACAAGGTACAATTAGGCGCTAGCTTAACTGAAGGTATGGGTGCAGGTGCTCAGCCAGAAGTTGGTAAAAACTCTGCAATTGAAAATATCGACGACATCAAAGCGATGTTAGGTAGCACAACCAAAATGCTTTTTATTACGGCAGGTATGGGTGGTGGTACTGGTACAGGTGCTAGTCCGATTATTGCAAAAGCAGCAAAAGAACTTGGGATTTTAACAGTAGCAATCATTACAACGCCATTTGCCTTTGAAGGTAAAAGACGTAAAATGCAAGCTGATGATGGAATGGAAGAGTTGAAGAAATATGTAGATTCTTACCTGGTTATTTCTAACGATAGGTTGCGTGAAATTTTTGGCAACTTAACACTAGGTTCAGCTTTCGCACAAGCGGATGATATTTTAACAACCGCTGCTAAAGGCATTGCTGAAATTATTACTGTTCCTGGTTACATCAACGTTGATTTTAAGGATGTGAGCACTGTAATGAAAGATAGTGGTGTTTCTATCATGGGAAGTTTTTCTGCAGAAGGCGAAAATAGAGCTTTAGCTGCTGTGGAAGGTGCGTTGGCATCTCCATTATTAAAAGATAACGAAATTGAAGGTGCTAGATACATCTTATTAAATATTAGTTCTGGTGTACGTGAAGTAACCATGGATGAGGTAACTATCATTACAGATTATATTCAAGATAAAGCTGGTCTTTCTGCTGATTTAATTTGGGGTAACTGTATCGATGAAGCTTTAGAAGACAGGTTATCAGTAACTATTATTGCTACTGGTTTCCAAACTACAGAACAAAGAGCTAAAGACAGACAGAATGTAAAGAAAATTTCTTTACTAACTCCTGAAGAAGCTCCTCTAGTAAGACCAGTTGAACCAGTTAATTCTTTTATTGAAGCTAAACCAGAGCCAGTAAGTGCTGAACCAGTTTTAAAAATACAAGAAGACCAAAAACAATCTGACTTATTTGGCGATTTATTTAACTTAAATAGAGCTCCAAAAGTTGAAGAGGAAACTCAAAATAATGCTACTATCGTACATCAATTAGTAGAAGAAACTCCTGCTGCAGAGGTTCAAGAATCAGGTTTTGAATTTGAGGTTAAGGTATCAGAAACTGATTTTGTTTTTGAAACACCAATTGCTCAATTTGATTTAGAAGAAGAAATTGAAACAGTTCCTGAGCCAGTTGCGCAAGTTGAAGAGGTTGGTTTGGATGATGATAAAAATGATGATTCAGTTGAAGACCAATTGAAAAAATCTAGAGAACGTATTTTAAGATTAAAAGATTTGAGCTTAAAATTACGTACTACCAATGGTTTACAAGAACTAGAAAACGAACCAGCTTACAAACGCAAACAAATGCAATTGCAACAAGTTCAACATTCTTCTGAATCTCAAGTTTCTAGGTTTACTTTAAGTAATGATGAGGATGGCTCTACTGAGATTAGACCAAACAATTCATTCTTACATGATAATGTGGACTAACAAATCAAACAAATAATTTAAAGCCTTAACGATGAAAATTGTTAAGGCTTTTTTGTTCTATGATTGAGGTTTGTCGGTCTGCATAAGGGATAGAAGTGAAAATCCTTTTGGCATCAACCTGAGCGAATGCGAAGGTGCCAAAAGATTGTAACGGATAGCCCGACCCTTGCGCAGCTTGGGATATGCCCAAATTCAACAAGCATTTCCAATTTTCGGTTTGGAGAGCGTTTTACACCTTGTTAAATAGGGATTTTAACCTTAAATTTGCCAAACTAATAATAATAGATAACACTAAATATAACTACATTGGATATTTTCGAAAAACTAACGAAGCGCATGGGCCCAATTGGGGAACATTTTGAATGGTCTCATGGATATTTTTCTTTTCCGAAATTAGAGGGAGAGATTGCACCACACATGAACTTTAGAGGTAAGGAGCATTTGGTTTGGAGTTTAAATAACTACCTAGGCTTAGCTAATCACCCTGAAGTTAGAAAAGCTGATGCGCAAGGAGCGGAAGATTTTGGTATGGCTTACCCGATGGGTGCTCGTATGATGTCTGGAAACTCTAAATATCACGAACAATTAGAGCAAGAATTAGCTGATTTTGTTGGTAAGGAAGATGCTTTTGTATTGAACTACGGTTATCAAGGTATGGTATCTATTATTGATGCCTTGGTAGATAGAAAAGATGTGGTTGTTTATGATGGAGAATCTCACGCTTGTATTATAGACGGATTACGCCTACATATGGGTAAACGTTTTGTTTACAAACACAATGATATTGATGATTGCCGCAAACAGTTAGAAAGAGCTACAAAATTGGCAGCAGCTAACGGTGGTGGAATTTTAGTAATTACTGAAGGAGTTTTCGGTATGTCGGGCGCTCAAGGTAAACTAAAAGAAATTATAGACCTTAAAAAGGATTTTAATTTCCGTTTGTTAATTGATGATGCACATGGTTTCGGTACAATGGGGCCGACAGGCGCAGGTACGCACGAAGCACAAAACTGTATAGAAGGGATAGATGTGTATTTTGGAACATTTGCTAAATCTATGGCAGGTATTGGAGGTTTCGTAGCCTCAACTAAAGATTTGACTAACTATTTTAGATATAACTTACGTTCTCAAACTTATGCAAAGGCATTGCCGATGCCAATGGTTATTGGTTTGTTGAAACGTTTAGAGTTGTTAAAAAACAATCCGGAATTAAGAGAGAAACTTTGGAAGGTTGCTACAACTTTACAAAACGGTTTAAAAGAAAGAGGTTTTGATATTGGTGTTACCGACACTGTTGTTACACCAGTTTTCTTAAAAGGAGAATTATTAGAAGCTACGGCATTAACAATGGATTTACGTGAAAACTATGGTATTTTCTGTTCTATTGTAGTTTATCCGGTTATACCAAAGGGAATGATTGAGTTAAGACTTATCCCAACTGCAGTACACACAATGGAAGATGTACAAAGAACACTTGATGCATTTAGTGAAGTCTCTGAAAAGTTAAAAAATGGTGTTTATGCAAGTGCTAAAGTGCCAGTAACTTAAAAAATATAAAAAGCGCCCTTAATGTACATTAAAGGGCGCTTTTATTTTGTGAATAAGTCAAAACATTGAAAATCAGCCTATAAAGCTGGTTTTTTTGTTATGTACTTGTTTATAACCCACTTAAATGTGGAAAAAAACAGCTATTTGAGGTTTTTTTTATTTTCACAAAAATTTTTTTATTAAAATAAACATCTTACTTTAGTATTAGAGTATTAATCAAAACCTTAAAAAAAACTAAAAGGAGTAATTAAAAAATGAAAAAATTCGAAGAAGTTAAAGCACTTGTTGCAGCTTTAGAAGCTGATGCAGACAAATTCTACAACAAAGCTAACAGCGCAGCTGGAACTCGTGTACGTAAAGGTATGCAAGATTTAAAAAACTTAGCTCAAGCAATCCGCTTAGAAGTTCAAGAGACTAAAAACAAAGCTTAATTAGCATTTTTTGTTTGAAAAAAGAAAAGCGCCCTTAACCGAGGCGCTTTTTTTTATTACTCTTAATCTTAATTAGGATATTTAAGATACGAAGATGATAAGATTTTAAACTAAAGCTGATAAACTTTCTAATTGCTCAGCAAGGCTTTTATTCAATGTCGAAGAAGCCTTTACCAACGGTAACCTAACTATATCATCGCAAATGTTTAATTGCTTTAAAACTGCTTTAACGCCTGCAGGATTTCCTTCTGCAAACATCAGCCTTGTTATCTCCAATAAGCTTAAATGAGCAGGTAGGGCTTTTGCAAAATCGCCTTTTAAGCATAACCTAATCATATCAGATAATTGCTGAGGCAATGCATTTCCAACAACAGAAATTACACCAACAGCACCAATTGAAATCATCGGCAAAGCAATAGGGTCATCTCCAGAGATTAGTAGAAAATCTTCTGGTTTATCCCTCATGATTTGATTGAACTGCTCAAAACTGCCTGAAGCTTCTTTTGTTGCAATTACATTCTTAAAATCGTGAGCTAAGCGACAAGTTGTTTCTGCACTCATGTTACTTCCTGTTCTGCCTGGAACATTGTACAAGATAATTGGCAACTCACTTAACTCACTTAAATATTTATAATGCTGGTAAATTCCTTCTTGAGTAGGTTTACTATAATATGGACTTACAGAAAGCACAGCACTGTAGTTGTTGTTCTCGAATGTTTTAATGGCATCGCCAATAACATAAGTATCATTGCCGCCAATACCTGCTACTAAAGGTAAACGACCATCATTAATTTCAGCGGTAAAATCCCACACCTTCTTCTTCTCGTCCTTGTTCAATGTGGCTGTTTCGCCTGTTGTACCTAATGATACAAGGTAATCTATACCTCCATCAACCAAGTGATTGATCAGTTTTTTTAATCCCTGATAATCTACCGATCCGTCTGTGTTAAAAGGTGTAACTAAGGCTACACCAGTTCCGTGAAATTTGTTCATTTTTTTAGTAGTATATATTATTTATTATAGTCTTATCATTCCGAAGAATAGCTTGTCCCGATTATCGGGAAGGAATCTCAAAAATAGATTCTTCGCATCGCTCTGAATGACAAACTATGATTCAATCATTTCAATAAGCTGTTCTTCACTTATTAACGGGATGTTTAGCTTTGTTGCTTTTTCTAATTTGGATGGTCCCATATTATCTCCAGCTACTAAATAATCGAGTTTAGCAGAAATTCCGCTTAAAATCTTCCCACCGTTTTCTTCAATTATCGCCTTAAGTTCTTCTCTACTATGCTTTTCGAAAACTCCCGAAATTACGAATGTTTTTCCAATAAGTTTATCGCTTTGCAATAATACTTCATTTTCTACTACCTCAAATTGTAATCCAGCAGCTTTTAAAAGCACTATTTGTTGTAAATGTTCTGGTTTGCTGAAATAATCTTGAATGCTTTCAGCTATTCTTCCACCAATTTCATCAACTGCTATTAAATCTTCAATAGACGCTTTTGCTAAGTTATCTATGTTTTTTAAGCCTCTTGCCAGTTTCTTAGCCACAGTTTCGCCCACATATCTAATTCCTAATCCGAACAGTAGTTTTTCAAAAGGCATTTGTTTAGAGTCTTCAATACCTTTTAGCATATTCTCTATCGATTTCTCGCCAAAACGTTCTATCGTTTTTAGCTCATCAGCTTTTTCCTTTAAAGTATATAAATCACTGATATGTGAAACTAATCCTCTTTGGTAAAAAGCCTCAATTGTTTCATCTCCCAAACCGTCTATATTCATCGCTTTGCGACCAATGAAATGTTGAATTTTTCCCACTATTTGAGGCGGGCAACCTTCATCATTCGGGCAATAAAAAGCTACTTCACCTTCTTTTCTAATCAGTTTGGTTCCGCATTCAGGGCAATGAGTAGTATAAACAACTGGTAATGAACCTGGCCTCCTTAAATCTAAGTTAACCTTAATGATTTTAGGAATAATCTCTCCACCTTTTTCAACAAAAACAGTATCGTTTTCGTGTAAGTCTAAACGTATAATCTCATCTGCATTGTGCAAAGTAGCACGTTTTACCGTTGTTCCGGCCAATAAAACTGGTTTCAGATTGGCAACAGGCGTAACAGCCCCAGTTCTTCCAACTTGATAAGTTACTTTTTCTAAAACAGTTTGAACTTCGGCAGCTTTATATTTATAAGAAATTGCCCAACGGGGAGATTTTGCAGTAAAGCCTAACTCCTGTTGTTGCGCATAACTATTAACTTTAATTACAATGCCATCAATATCATAACTCAATTTAAATCGTTGGTTTTCCCATTGAGAGATAAATTCTAAAACAGCATCAATATTGTTTACTAATTTGCTATGTTCAGAAACGTGAAAGCCCCAGTTTTTTACGGTTTGTAAACTTTCCCAATGTGTTTTAAATAATTGTTTCTCACTATTTAAAGCGTATAGAAAACAATCTAACGGGCGTTTGCTTACTTCCTTGGAGTCTTGCATCTTTACTGTTCCTGCAGCAAAATTTCTTGGGTTTGCATAAGCAACTTCACCTAATTCTTCTCTTTCCTTATTCAGTTTTTCAAAAGCAGCACGATGCATAAATACCTCGCCTCTAATTTCAAAAATATCAGGAATTTCATTTCCTTTTGAACGATGAGGAATGGTATGGATAGTTTTAATATTATTGGTTACATCATCACCTTGTGTGCCATCTCCACGAGTTACAGCCCTAACTAAAACTCCATTTTCGTAAGTTAAACTTATTGATAAGCCATCAAATTTTAACTCACACACATATTCAAAATCATCTCCAATGGCTTTTCTAACACGTTCATCAAAATCTCTTAAATCTTGTTCGTTATAAGTATTGCCCAATGATAACATTGGCCATTTGTGTTTTACCGTGATGAAATTTTTAGTGATATCGCCACCAACTTTTTGGGTAGGAGAGTTTGGGTCGGCTAATTCTGGATGCTCTTTTTCTAATTTCGAAAGCTCTTCTAGTTTTTTGTCAAACTCATAATCGGCAATGGTAGGCATTGCCAAAACATAATAATTGTAAGTATGCTGGTTTAACTCTGCAACCAAGGCATCCATTTGTTCTTTTACCGCAAAAATAGACATAGACAAATATAATGAATGGATGTTATTTTTCTTTTAATTGAAACCTACTAATAGCTCAATTGTAAAAATTGGACATCAATTTTATCACTAAATAATCCTCTCCTTTCGGCAAAGGGAATAGTGAAAGATAGGTCTTGCCACCATAATGTTTCGGTATTTGCATAATAACTGCCTTTAATTCCATCTTTAGGAACTTCGTTAAGTCGAATCATTTTACCAGTTTTCATATCCATTTCTGCATAAATAACATCAATACCAGTTTTATTGGCAATCATTCTTAAGACATCATTTTTTTGGTTAAATGCAATTTCTGAGCCTTCTCCAGTTTTGCTTTTATAGGTGCGTGGTAAAAATTGATGATATTGCGATTTTAATTGTAAATCGTACATATTCAACAAAACAGATTCAGCTAGAGCAAAAACAGGGGCGCCATTTTGCGTATATTGAGTGAAAGGTACTACACTGACTAATAATTGATTATTATATTCTTTAATACTTGTAACATCTAAAAAGTTGGCATCCCTAAAATCTAGGTCGTTAAATTTTTTATTAACAGGTACAAAAGACTTTTGTAAATCCCTGATGTGGTCCTTATCCATGACTTCTTTTTGTATAAGATATGTTCCTGTTTTAAAATCTATTTTGGCAACAAGTAAACAGATATCCTTTTCAAGATTTTTATACATCATTGAAAAATAGTTAACCAAAGGTGCTTTACTCCCAGCAAATTTGATTTCTCCACCATTAGTATTTTTGTAAAAATCTACAGGGACACTTACAGTTTTAAGAGGTTCTCTTTTTCCCGAAATGTATGTTGCTACATTAATTTTACCCAACTTGCTGTCTTTAGTCATGATTATGAAACTCCCGTCATCTCCGCACATGGAGTTCCAAGTTTGCCCATCAGGCATAAATGGATTTGTCTTTTGAGAAGCATTTAATTGATTGTCGAAATCAATAAAATTAAAATCAACAGTTGTTGAATAATCCTTTTCTACTTTTAATGCTGTATATGCGCCGATTATTGGTAAACCAATACGAACCTTCTTTTTCATTGCAGTTAATCTAACTGACATTTTGAAATAAGAACCATCTTCTGCAAAATAGAATCTAGGTTCTTCGATAAAATCTACACTACCATCGTAAATTATTTTTTTGGAAACTAGTTTTCCAGTGGTTTCATCTAATAAATAACCAACAAAGGTGTTAGTAAAACTTTTGAAATAAGAGTGGTCTGTTGCTGCAACAACTAAAATTTTATCTTTAAACTTCCCTATTGCCATCGGAAATCCTTCAAAAGATGTTATCCATTTTTGATTCAAATTTCCATCTATTGTAACAACTGCAAAATCTACTTTAGGTGCGTTAACAATCATTGCAACATTGTTATTAGACAATTGTAGAGTAGAGCCGTAACGACTATCAGTTGAACTGATGATATTCCATTCAGGCTTTTTAAAAACTTTTAATTGGGATTGAGCTAGCGCTGAAAATGAGGAAAGTAGTAATAGGATCGAGTAGGTTAATTTAAATTTCATCGAGGGTTTAATTTATTAATTGATGAATATATAAAAACCTAAGATTATATAGATGGATTTGAAATGGCTACTTTTTAAAGTCTTGTTAATTAATGAACTAGATTTCGAGTTTGTTTTCAATCTCTTCAAAAATATCTAAGTAGTTTTTCTCAAGCATTGTTTTGTAAAGGGCAATTTGTTCTGTGAGTAAGTTAACAGTTGTTTCATCAAAAGGATGCACCCATAAACGCATACAGATTCTTTGTAATGCATAGCTGATATTCTCTAACTTTTGATAGCTCAATAAATACCTGCTCGACCTAAAACTGTTTAAAAATTTAAAGAAGGTTTCCGTATCGTCGCTTCCACTTTTTTTAAGGAAATCGTTAAGCACAATATCATCAACTTTGTTTAAATGGTCATAGAATGATGCTATATCTATTTTCCTGTTTATAACTAATAGATGGTCTAGAACTAATTCCACCCCGATATGTGCTAAAAATGATGGACGAACTGGACTGTCATTTAGAATAGGCAGCAGGAGTTGTTTTAGTTTTGCTGTCTCTGTATTGAAGAAGTTGGAGGAGTGGAAAAGTAAATCTACTTTCAGGTGTCGTTTCCATCCTGTTAAGAGAGAATTTAGTTGCATATCATCAATAAAAAGTTCTTCTGTTTTTTGAGGATATAAATTCCAGTCCTTGTGTGCATTTTTAACCAAATCTGGCAATACGGTTCCAATAACCATATTTGCATCTTGGTTTTCTCTTTCAAAATAAAAATGCGAAAGGAAATTCATATCGTGAAGCTAAAAGAATAATGCTAAAAGACCAAGGCTTATTTAAATTAAGCAGTATCGTTATTTGCTTTACGCTTTGGACTTTGGTCTTTCTCCTTAAAAAAGTATCTTTGCGACCTAAAATAGGAAGAAATGAGATCCATCATCATCTCAGCAATATTATTGGCTCGATGATGATCGCTTGAATACCATTGAAAATAAACTATACTTATGAAAAACTTTGTTGATGAATTGCGTTGGAGAGGGATGTTGCATGACATTATGCCAAATACAGAAGAAAAGCTGAATGAGGCAATGTGTGCAGGTTATATTGGTTTTGACCCAACTGCCGATTCATTGCATATTGGTCACCTCACTCAAATCATGACCTTAATCCATTTTCAAAATGCTGGACACAAACCAGTTGCTTTGGTAGGTGGTGCTACAGGTATGGTTGGCGACCCTTCAGGTAAATCTGATGAGAGAAACCTGCAGACTGAAGAAATGGTAGCTCACAACTTAGCAGGAATGAAAACCCAACTTGCAAAGTTTTTGAAGTTTGAAGATGCTGGTAATGGCGCTATTATGGTTAATAATGCTGATTGGTTCAAAAACATGAACTTCTTAGACTTTATACGTGATGTTGGTAAACACATCACGGTAAACTACATGATGGCAAAAGACAGCGTTAAAAAACGTTTGGAAGGTGAAACTGGAATGTCTTTTACAGAATTTAGTTATCAATTGGTACAAGGTTATGATTTTTACTACTTGTGGAAACACCATAACTGTGTGCTGCAAATGGGTGGTTCTGACCAATGGGGTAACATTGTTACTGGAACAGAGTTGATTAGAAGAAAAGACCAAGGCACAGCTTATGCCATTACTACGCAATTGATTAAAAAAGCAGACGGTACTAAATTTGGTAAAACGGAAAGTGGTGCTGTTTGGTTAAACGCAGAAAAAACTTCGCCTTATAAATATTACCAGTTTTGGTTAAACTCTTCTGATGACGATGTGAAAAAATGGATTAGAATTTTCACATTAAAAACACAAGAAGAGATAGAGGCGTTAGAACAAGAGCATGATACTGCTCCACACTTGCGTATTTTACAAAAAGCTTTGGCTGAAGATATTACCATCAGAACTCACTCAAAGGAAGCGTTAGAAACTGCGATAAAAACATCAGAGTTTTTATTTGGAAACGGTGCTGTTGAGTTTTTGCAAACATTAAATTCTAAAAGTGTTTTAGAGATTTTTGAAGGTGTCCCTCAATTCACCATATCAAAAGCTGAATTAGCTGATGGAATTGATGTGGCTACATTGCTAGCAGAAAAAACCACTGTATTTCCATCAAAAGGAGAAGTTAAAAAAACTGTTCAAGGTGGTGGATTGAGCGTGAATAAAGTTAAGGTTCCAGAAATTACATCAACTTTTGGAACAAGTGATTTGATTAACAATCAGTTTATTGTTGTGCAAAAAGGTAAGAAAAACTATTTCTTATTGATAGCGGAATAGTAACCTTTAAATATTATAAATCAAATCCCATTCTGAAAAGATTGGGATTTTTTATTGCACCAACAAATTACATCCTCTGATATCAGCATTGTCAAACCTGCCCAGTACTTCAAAGCTGCCGTCTGCATAAATTTTTCCTAAGTCTTGGGTAGCGATAAAAGAGCAAGAGTTGATGTTAGCCAAATCAATTACATTAATTCCTCCGCTTTGCCTGTTTTGTAATAAACTTAATGGGTCTGAGGTGTCTCTTAACAAGATTTTCATCCAAGGTGGGCAATTGAAAATACCTTCTCCATAAGAATAACCTTGAGAAAGTAATTCGGTCATCCCGTATTCGCTGTGAATATGTTTTACACCAAAACCTGAAGTTAAAATACCATGTAATTCTTCCCGTACCATTTCTTTTCTTTTGCCTTTCATTCCGCCTGTTTCCATTACAATTAACGCTGGAAAATCAATTTGAAACTGTTCTACAAAATCTAATAAAGCATAAGTAACGCCTATTAGAATGGTTTTTTGATTAGCTTTTTTTAAATCTGTTAGGGTGTTGAAGAGCTTCGTTAAATCATCAAGAAAATATCCACTTTTTGGATGTAGGCTTTGTTTCAGTAAATCATCAACCATGTAAATTAAAGAAGAACCTTCTCGTTCTAAATAGGATGGAAGCAATGCTAAGGTGCAAATATCCTTGGGATTGCCGTAAAATTGCTCGAAGGCCTTATTGAAACTTTGTTCGTAAATACTTACATCACTAACTAAATGTTTACTAGTTATTTGACCCGTTGTACCAGAGCTGCTGAAAACAATTTGAGGTTCTTGGTTCGTACTTAAAACTTGGTGACTTTTAAAAAAGCTAATCGGTAAAAAAGGGATTTCCTTGTAGTTTTTTATTGATGAAGGATTAACCTTCAAATGGGAAATATAATCATGATAAACCTGACAATTTTTAGCTTGATGCTCAAAAACAGTTAAAGCAACTTCATTAAAAGTTGTTTCAGTATCGATAGAAAAAATTTGTTCAGGAGTTAAATGCACTGGACAAAAGTACAAACAATTATGATTTAGGCAGGAGTTTTCATGCTAATCATTGCTTTTCTGAAATGATAACCACAATAGCCACTTATGCCAGCTGCCAATCCGCCTAATAAACCGGTAACTACTAAAACTATTGGCCACAATTTCACACTCAACATTTCTGCAACACGAGTAGCTAAAACATTATGATTTGGTAAGCTTTTAAACAAAGCCATCGCTATCCACAAGGTGAAAATAGCCAAGAAGGGTTGCCAAAAGGATATTTTACCTGTTTTGCCAATTATACCACAGGTTGCAAATGCGATAACAATTACAATCCACCATGGTAAAACCATTTGCAATAAGAAAGAAGCTATAATGATGACGATGAATACCATTTTTATTTTTTTGAGATTTTATAACGAGAAATTATTTTGCCAGCACTATCATCTGGAGATTGCATGAAGAACAAATCGTATAGCTTTCCTTGTGCCCAAGTATCAACCATGTTATCGTAATATGGACTACCTGGATTACCAGATTGACCGCCAGGATAAACGCCATGACCTTTTACGTTTTTCCCAAGCTCAACTACCATCCTCCATGATGGACCATTAGTTTCGCTTATGGCATTAACTGTGCTTTTGGCTCCACCAATTAATAGTTTTTTGGAACCGAAGCCAGGTATTTTAGCTAAGTGTGGAACGTTTGTGCCTTTAACTTTTCCCCAATACCAATTTTTACCAATAGAACCATATTTTCGTTCTAAACTATCGCAAGCAAATTTAAATGATTCGTTTACCAAGTCGGCTAGCATTTCATTTTTAGATGTTTTAATGTTATCGAACCACTTTGAGCTAGGGTCATTTCTAATTAATTCAATTGTTCTATCCCTAGAAGGATAACGCATCGGGATGTCTGAAATGGTAAATTCATCATCCCAAATATCGAAGCTTAACCTTTTAGTCCATAAATCGAAGATACTCGGAGCGACTTCTTTTGATTCGAAAAATTTATTCCACTTTGTGGTGATATTTAATGCCTCTTTTTGCGTGGCATTTAGTTTGCTTGCATCTATAAGTGGCAAGATATGAGGTAATAAATCTTGTGCGGTAATACTGTAAGAATCACTTTGCAAAACCCTCATGCTATCTGCTGTAGCGTCTTTCATAACCGTTAACCTGTCATTAATTCGTTGACCACGCTCGTAAGGAGCAAATTCCCAATTGATGTAATAAGGATATGTTGGATCGGTTGATGATTGATTTGCCGAGCTCACAAAGTTTCTAGGCGGGTTTTTAACCGTCGGATTTTGGTTTGCAGGAATCCAACCCTGCCAATCGTTAGCTGGGTCTGAGCCATCTAAAATGAATTTACCTTGTTCTTTCCATTTTAAAGGGAATTTACCGTTGGGTGTAATGGCGATATCATTCTCTGCACTGGCAAATATAAAATTCTGGGCAGGAGCAGTATAATAGGTTAAAGCTTTTCTATAATCAGCATAATTTTTTCCTCTGTTAAGCAAATAGAAAGTCAGTAATTCATTAGATTTATCATGAGCAATCCATCTTAAAGCATTTCCCATGGGAATATTATTTGCCTTACCATAATTAGGTTTCTGAAAATAAACAACTGGTCCTTGATGTGTATAATAAACAGTATCAATTTCATCAGGGCTACCTTTAATTTTTATGGTTTCTAAACGTTGAACGGTATTTTTCCAGCTGTTGTTGTACCAATAACTTTTATGCGAATTGTCTTTGAATTTAATTTGATAAAAATCAAGTACATCAGCCGCCACGTTAGTTACGCCCCAAGCAATGTCTTTATTAAAGCCGATAATAACACCAGGAGCACCAGGAAGGGAAACACCATAAGTATTTAAGCCTGGTGCGTTTAATTGAATCTGATACCAAATTGAAGGTAATGTTAAATCTAAATGCGGATCGTTTGCTAAAATTGGATAACCAGATTTAGTTTTTGCTCCTGAAACCGCCCAGTTATTACTTCCAATTCCTTCTATTTTCTGTTTTGTTTTAATATCACCAGTCATCATTTCTGTATAACCTACAGGAGTTGGCGGAATTGGTAGAGGTGTAAAATCCCATTTTGTACCTACTGGTATAATTGGACTTTCTTTGAAAGGATAATCTGGGAAAAGATCTTTAGTGATTTCGGGACCAAATTTTTTAAGGATGTTGGTCATGTAGAATTCATCAGAACCCATTGCCAAAACGGCTGACATTTGTTTAAGTAGTAAAGCACATTTAATGGGTGTCCAATCTTCTGGTTTAAAATCCAACAACTTATATTCTACTGGTAAATTTGCCCTTGATAAAGAATGGATGTAAGCATTTATTCCTTCCGTATAAGCCAAAATCATTTCCTTAGCTTTTGGATCTTCCATCATTCCTTTTAACGAATTTTCGGCACCATAAACCATTCCCATTCTGCGTTGGTAGCGATCAACTTCTATGGCTTTTTTTCCAACAACTTCAGAAATTCTTCCAGCGGCAAATCTAGTTTGAAAATCCATTTGCCATAGGCGATGCATTGCAGTAACATAACCTTGGGCATAATAAACATCATGGTCGTTTTGGGCAAAAACGTGAGGTATCATTTTGTCATCAAAAAGGATATCTATTTTGTCATGAGCTCCTTTTAGCTTCATTTTTTTGCTTGTGTTTACCATATCACTCTCGGCATTCTGCCAAAAACCTGTAAATGGATTTAGGAATTTTAAAATGGGTGGTAAATCACCAAATTTAGTGTTTAATGCATAGGCCAATAAAATAGGTATAATGATGCAGATGAGGGCTTTTACTCTATTCATTAGTTATAGATGAGTTTATTTGGTTATCGAATTTTGTTCTTGTTAAAAGAAGCATAGACTGCAATTTACTATAAAATTGATTTTAAATGCAATGAAATTAGATTTTGTCTAAAAAATTATAAAGAAATTATACAGCATAGTATTTGTTAGTTTCAAAATTTGTACTAAGTTTATACTATATAAACAAATATAAACTACTTTGAGTATGAACAAAATCTTTACAAAAGTCATTTTTATGCTTTTTATGTTACTTGCAACTGGGCTTGCGGTACATGCGCAAAGCATAGTGGTTAGTGGTACCGTTACGGATAAACTGACCAAAGAGCCGATACCAGGTGTAAGCGTAACTGTTAAAGGAAAGACAATCGGGTCATCTACAGATTCAAAAGGACAGTTTTCTTTTAGCACGACAGAAAAGCCACCATTTACTTTATTAGTTTCTTATATAGGCTTTACTACTGTTGAAAGAGAGGTTTCAAGTAATACTGCAAATTTAACTTTTGAGTTAGAAAGTGGAGCGATTTTAGGCCAAGAAGTAGTTGTTTCTGCATCTAGAACACCAGAACGTATTTTGGAATCTCCTGTTTCTGTAGAGCGTATCAGTTCTTCTCAATTAAAAGAGTTGCCAGCTCCATCATTTTATGATGCATTGAACAATTTAAAAGGAGTGGAGATGAGTACTCAAAGTTTAACCTTCAAGTCGGTTAATACTCGTGGTTTCAACGCAAATGGTAACGTACGTTTTAATCAGTATATCGATGGAATGGATAACCAAGCTCCAGGCTTAAATTTCTCAGTAGGTAATATTGTAGGTTTATCAGAGTTGGATGTAGATAATGTTGAGTTATTACCTGGTGCTGCTTCAGCATTATATGGTGCTGGTGGTATTAATGGTACATTACTAATGACCTCAAAAAATCCTTATCAATATCAAGGTGCAAGTTTTATGTACAAAGCAGGTATTAATCATGTTGATGATAACAATACTAACCAAGGCGTTCAAGAATTTAAACAATTAGATGTTCGTTTAGCAAAATCTTGGAATAACAAATTCGGTTTCAAAACTTCATTTGGTTTTTTACAAGCAAAAGATTGGGCTGCTACTGATACACGTAATTTTGATAGAACAGCTCGTCAGTTAAAAGGTGGCGATAGAAGTAGCGATCCAAATTATGATGGTATAAACGTATATGGTGATGAAATCAGCCAAAATATGCTGAATGTAACTCAATCACTAAATTCTGGAATTATCGCAGGCGTTAATGCAGCGAGTGGAGGTGCAATTCCAAATATTCAAACTTCGTTAAATGGAGCTTTTACAGCATTAGGCGTTGCCGCAGGTGCTGCTCCATCTGCAGCACAACAGGCTGCGGTACTTGGTTTTTTCCCAGCAGCTTTAAGACCAACCATCCAAAGTTATTTGCCTTTTTATGTTGGTTTAAGAGTTCCAGGATTGTTGCCTAATCAATTTGTATCTAGAACAGGTTATGCTGAAAGTGATCTAGTAGATTATGATACTAAATCGTTAAAAACATCAACTTCATTACATTATAAATTCAGTAATACTATTGAAGCGATTGCACAAGCTAATTGGGGAACAGGAACATCTGTTTACACAGGTACTGATCGTTATTCTCTAAGAAACTTCAGCATAGGACAATATAAATTAGAATTAAAAGGCCAAGATTTCTTCTTAAGAGGTTACACTACTCAAGAACGTTCGGGAGAAGCTTATAATGCTACTATTCTTGGAACTTTTATTAATGAAGCCTGGAAACCATCTGGAGGCTTAACAGGTTGGTATGCACAATATATTGGAAATTATTCGGCTGCTAAACAAGCTGGTCAAACAGATGCGGCTGCGCAAACTTTTGCAAGATCTCAAGCAGATGTTGGTCGTTTAATTCCTGGTACTGCTGGATATGAAACTGCGAAAGATGCCATAACCAAAAAAACTATTGGCCCAGCAAATGGTGCTAAGTTTAATGATAAAACCAATTTGTTCCATTATGAAGGTATGTACAACTTCTCTAACGCATTAAATAATGTTGTAGAGTTACAAGTTGGTGCATCTTATCGCGATTACTTCTTGCATTCTGACGGAACTATATTTGATGATGCAACTCGTGACATAACCATTAATGAGTATGGTGCATTTGTTCAAATGGGTAAAAAGTTTGGAGAGAAATTTAAATTGACAGTTGCTGGTCGCTATGATAAAAGCAAAAACTTTGAAGGTAGAATTACTCCTCGTGTAACTGGTGTATGGACCGTTGCGCCTAACAACAACATTAGAGCATCATTCCAAACTGGTTATCGTAATCCAACAACTCAAGATCAATATATTGATTTGGCAGTGGGTGGAGGTTCAACTCGTTTAATTGGTGGTTTACCTGAATCAATTAACAAATATGCCTTAAATACCAATAAAGGTGTAACATCAGCAAGTTATAGGGCATTTGTTGCATCTGCAGCAGCTGGCGCTCCTAACCCAGCTTTATTGCAAGCCTATACTTTTGATGCAGAAGGCTTACGTCCTGAAAGTGTTAAATCTTTTGAAATAGGTTATAAAGGACTAGCAACAAGTAAATTATTAATCGATGGTTATGTTTATTATAACATCTACAAAGATTTTATTGGTGGTGTAGAATTATATCAAAATCCTACAACAACTGCTGTAAAGTTCAATGTACCAGTTAATATCAGCGAAGAAGTTAAATCTTACGGTGCTGCATTTGGTTTAGACTACCAAGTAGGTAAATTTAACTTTAACGGTAATACATCATACAACAAGTTAAGCGATGTATCTCCAACCTTTGATAATAACTTTAATACGCCAGAATGGAGATTTAATGCTGGTGTTGGAAGCAGAGAGATCATTAAAAACTTTGGCTTTAATGTACAGTACAGATGGCAAGATACTTTCATGTGGAGTTCTACATTCGCAACAGGTCAAGTTCCATCATATTCTACATTTGATGCGCAGGTTAACTTGAAAGTGCCTTCGGTTAAATCGATCATTAAATTAGGTGGTTCTAACATTTTAAATAAATACTATCAAACATCATTTGGTAATCCATCTGTTGGAGCGTTGTATTATTTATCATATACATTTAACCCATAGTTCTCAATATTTTAAAAGATCCTCTCTACGGAAGTGGAGAGGATTTTTTTTTATAATTAAAGATTTTTTTTTAAACCTTTGGCTATTAACATAAAAATTATCACTTTCGCTTAATATCAACCAAATATAAAATGATAAAGAAATTATTCTTATTGACCTTGGTGCTATCTGTGCAAGTTCAAGTCTTTGCTCAGTTACTAGCCATAGATAGGGTGGAGCCAGCAAATTGGTGGGTTGGTTTTAAAGATCAATCGCTACAGCTACTGGTAAGAGGAAACCAAATTGCAGATAAAACTGTTGCGCTAAATTACCCTGGTGTAAAGCTTGTAAGTGTTCAAAAAGTAGAAAACCCTAATTATCTATTTGTTAACCTGCAAATTTCTTTAACCGCAAAGTCGGGAACGTTCCCGATTATTTTTTCTAAAAAAGGCGAGAAGGCAGTTAGCTATAATTACGAGTTAAAATCTAGAACAAATCATACAGAAGGTGTATCTAATAAAGATTTTATTTATTTAATTATGCCAGATCGTTTTTCCAATGGTGATTTAAGTAACGACAAGATTGAAGGGATGAAGGACAAACACTTCAGTCGCGATTCGATGTACTACCGACACGGGGGAGACCTACAAGGCATCATCAATAAATTGCATTATTTACAAGACTTAGGCGTTACAACGCTTTGGCTAAATCCTTTATTAGAAAATGATGAATTTGTTACCTCATACCATGGTTACGCCAATACAGAAAACTATAGGATAGATCGACGTTTCGGTGACAATCCTCTTTATAAAAAACTGGTAGAGGAGTGCCACAAACGTGGGATGAAAATGATTAAAGATTTGGTGCATAACCATATTGGAGATCAGCATTTTTTGTTTTTAGACCCGCCTGCAAAAAATTGGTTTCATCAATGGACAAAGTATATAGGTACAACTTATAAAGACCAAACTCTATTTGATCCTTATGCCGCAACAGCTGATAAAAAATTAATGACGGATGGTTGGTTTGACAAACACATGCCAGATGTTAATCAGCAAAATCCATTAGTAAAAAAATATATTACGCAAAGCCACATCTGGTGGATTGAATATGCAGGTTTGGATGGATTTAGATTAGATACCTATGCCTACAACGATAGAGATTTTATGGCAGAATGGGCGCAGGCAATCACCAGAGAATTTCCGAAGTTTACTTACTTTGGCGAAACTTGGGTGAACGGGACAGCTAATCAGGTTTTCTTCACGGAGGGGAATACTGCCAATCAGCATTTTGACACTAAATTACAAGGTGTAACAGATTTTCAAACCTACTTTGCCATTAATGAAACTTTAAATGGGAAATTCGGCTGGACAGATGGTGTGAACAGGTTATATACTGTATTAGCTAGTGATTATCAATATAAAGATCCTACTCGAAATGTTTTGTTTTTGGATAACCACGATACAGACAGGTTCTTGTCTAAGGTTGGGGAAGATTTTAATAAATTCAAATCTGGTATTATTTTATTGCTTTCACTTCGTGGGATACCACAGATGTATTATGGCACTGAAATTCTGATGAAAAACTTTGCAAATCCTGATGGAAAGGTAAGAGATGATTTTCCTGGAGGTTGGGCGACTGATAAAGTAGATAAATTTATTTCTTCAGGCAGAAATGAAAAAGAAAATGAAGCTTTCAACTTTGTTAAAAAGTTAGCTAACTACCGTAAAAACAATCCTGTTTTACAAACGGGGAAAATGATGCAATTTGTCCCAGAAAAAGGTATTTACGTTTATTTTAGGTATGATGCTAAAAAAACAGTAATGGTGGTAATGAATACAAATGACGAAGCAAAGGAGTTAGAAACTTCACGTTTTGCAGAGCGAATTGGTAAACATCAAACTTTGTTAAATATAATAACAGACCAAAAATTTGTTATCAATAAATTAACGTTACCATCCAAAACAACTTATATATTTGAATTACAATAATATGTCTAAAATAAAAGCATGCATTTTCGATCTTGATGGCGTTATCGTTGATACGGCGGTTTATCACTATAAAGCTTGGCGCAGGTTGGCAAATCAATTGGGATTTGATTTTACCGAAGAGCAAAACGAGCAACTAAAAGGTATCAGTAGAATAGAGTCCCTTAAAATAATATTAAATTGGGGAACTGTTAGTAAGTCTGAAGAAGAAATGCAAGAACTTGCCACCTTGAAAAATACCTGGTATGTGGAGATGATTACAAAAATGACGCCGAGCGATATCTTGCCAGGTGCAAAAGAATTTTTAGAAGAAGTTAGAGCCAAAAAGTATTTAACAGCCTTAGGTTCTGCCAGTAAAAATTCGGAAATGATATTAAAACAGATTGGCTTAATGCATCTATTTGATGCCTTAGTGGATGGGAATAAAGTCACCAAATCTAAACCAAATCCAGAGGTATTTCTGGTTGGGGCAAAAGAACTAGACGTAAAGCCAGAAGAATGCGTTGTGTTTGAAGATGCAATTGCTGGGGTTGAAGCTGCAAAGGCTGGAAATATGATAGCCGTGGGCATTGGTGAGGCTGATATTTTAAACCAAGCAGATTTGGTGGTAAAAGGGTTATTTGAAATGACCATAGAAAAATTGGAGAATTTATAAGCGAGAATGAAGAACTATATTATACATAACGAGTGGCAAATTATTGAAGAAGGATTTGATCCACATTTGAATAAAATTTCGGAAAGTATCTTTAGCATTGGAAATGGAAGGATGGGACAACGTGCCAATTTTGAAGAAGTTTATACTGGCGAAACTTTGCAAGGGAATTATATTGCTGGAGTTTACTATCCTGACAAAACTAGAGTAGGCTGGTGGAAAAACGGATATCCTGAATATTTTGCAAAAGTATTAAACGCCACCAATTGGATTGGCTTAAATATTAAGGTTAATGATGAGGTGCTAGATTTAAATACTTGTGAAGTACAAGAGTTTAGTCGTGTATTGGATATGCAAAAGGGGACATTAACCAGAAAATTTGTTGCCAAACAAACAAACGGGAACGTTCTCGAAGTTGAAGCGATTCGTTTCTGCAGTATAGTCGATGATGAAGCCGGTGTAATAAAATATACAATTACTCCACGAAATTTTGATGGAAAGATCTCAATCGAATCTAGCTTGGATGGAGATGTTAAAAATCAAGACTCGAACTATGATGAGAAATTTTGGAATGAAATAAGTGCAAAAGAAGACGGAGATTTTGTATTACTTAATCTGGAGACTAAAAAAACTGCGTTTTGGGTAAGTTCTGCCATTCATACTTTAATTGAGCAAGAAGGAAACAACTTGGATTTAAAGCCAGCTTTTATTAAGAAAGAGAAGTATGCGGCACATCAGTTTGAAGTTGCAGTTAAAAAAAAACAAGCTACCACCATCTATAAATATGCTGTAAATCTATCTTCAGAAAATTATAAAAAGGAAGAATTAGAAAAAACTACCGTTGAAAGATTAAAGGAAATTGTTGCCAAAGGATTTGATCAAATGCATGCTGAGCAGGCAAATGCTTGGGCAACAAAATGGCAAAATGGAGATGTGATCATTGAAGGAGATGTGGCAGCCCAACAAGCGATTAGGTTTAATATTTTTCAGTTGCATCAAACTTATACTGGGGAGGATGCTCGTTTGAATATCGGTCCGAAAGGATTTACTGGTGAGAAATATGGTGGCTCTACTTATTGGGATACAGAAGCTTACTGTTTACCTTTTTACTTAGCGACTGCACCACAACAAGTTGCAGAAAATTTGTTAATCTATCGTTACAGCCATTTAGAAAAAGCCATTGAAAATGCCGAAAAATTAGGTTTCAAAAATGGAGCGGCTCTATATCCAATGGTAACGATAAACGGAGAAGAGTGCCATAACGAGTGGGAAATTACCTTTGAAGAAATCCATAGAAATGGAGCTATAGCTTTTGCCATTTTTAATTATATCCGTTATACTGGAGAGCAAAAATACTTAGCAGAATATGGCTTAGAAGTGTTAATTGGCATTGCTCGTTTCTGGGCTCAACGTGTTAACTGGAGTATAGAAAAGGAAAAATATGTTATGTTGGGTATAACTGGTCCTAATGAATACGAAAACAATGTGAACAACAATTGGTACACTAGTACTATAGCAACTTGGTGCTTAAAGTACACCATTGAAGCTATTGATTTAGTTAGAACTGATAACGCTAGTAGGCTGAACGAAATTTTGGCTAAAACTAATTTCGATTTGGAGAAAGAGACCAATCACTGGCAAGACATCGTTAATAAAATGTTTTATCCCGAAGACAAAGAACTAGGCATTTTCTTACAGCAAGATGGTTATTTGGATAAAGAACAAGTTTTAGTTAAAGATTTACCAGCGGTTGATAGACCATTGAATCAGAAATGGAGTTGGGATAGAATTTTAAGGTCGTGTTTTATTAAACAGGCTGACGTATTACAGGGAATTTATTTCTTTGAGGAAGATTACGATTTAGAAACCATCCAACGAAATTATGATTTCTACGAGCCACGTACGGTGCATGAGAGCTCTTTATCGCCCTGCGTACATGCAATTATTGCTGCTAAATTAGGCGATTTAGATAGGGCTTATGAGTTTTATTTGCGCACTTCTCGATTAGATCTAGACGATTACAATAATGATACTGAAGACGGATTGCACATCACGTCGATGGCAGGAACTTGGTTAAGTGTGGTTGAAGGTTTTGGTGGTATGCGTATTAAAAATAATCAATTGCATTTGCATCCTGTATTACCAGAAAAGTGGCGATCTTATGCTTTTAAAATCGGATTTAGACAAGCTATAATTACAGTTAAAGTGGATAAGCAAAAAGTGACTTTAAATAATGAAAGTGAAAAGGCTTTAAGCTTAACTATTTTCGGTAAAGAAGAACATTTGCCAGCTAATGCAACTTTAGAATTAAACGCTCAATAGAATTGAAAAGCATCATAAAAATAGCACTATTGATAGCCGTAGCTTGCGGTTTATTTGCGTGTGTGCAAAAAAATAATTTACAAATGTTAGATCAAAATCAAACAACCACAGAGAAAATTGAGAATAGGAAATTAGTTATTTATCAAGCTCTTGTTCGTTATTTTGGAAACAAAAATACAACCAATAAATTCTACGGATCAATTGAAGAAAATGGTAGTGGAAAATTTAATGACATTGATGAAAAAGCACTTCAAGAGATAAAAAAGTTAGGTGCTAATTACATTTGGTTCACTGGCGTAATTGAGCACGCCACTATGACTGATTATACAAAAGACGGAATAAAAGCTGATGACCCTGATATTGTAAAAGGAAGGGCAGGCTCGCCTTATGCTATTAAAGATTATTATGATGTTGACCCAGATTTAGCGGTTGATGTGAAAAATAGGATGGCAGAATACGAAGCTTTAATTAAACGTACACATGATAATGGTTTAAAAGTGTTGATGGATTTTATTCCGAATCACGTAGCCAGAACCTATCATTCTGATTCGAAACCTAGCCATGTTATAGATTTGGGTGCTCAAGATGATACTACAAGAAGCTTCGATCCTCAAAATGATTTCTATTATATTCCTGATCAAAAATTTATTGTTCCAGCAGGTTACAATCCAGGAGGCAATGAATATCAAAGCCCATTAAAAGATGGGAAATTCGATGAAAATCCAGCAAAAGCTACTGGAAACAATGTATTTAATCACGCACCGAAATTGGATGATTGGTTTGAGACCATCAAGCTAAATTATGGCTTAGATGTACAGCATAACAATGCGAAGAACTTTTTGCCCCAACCTCCAGTTTGGAAAAAAATGAGAGATATTCTGGCTTATTGGGCATCAAAAGGTGTGGATGGTTTTAGGTGTGATGTTGCGGAAATGGTGCCAGTTGAATTTTGGAGTTGGGTAATCAGCGATTTAAAAAAGAAATATCCCGACTTGGTTTTTATTGGCGAAGCTTACGATAGAAATGAATACAAGAACTTTTTAGTTAACGGAAAGTTCGATTACTTGTATGATAAGGTTGGTTTATACGACGGTTTGAAACGATTAATGATGAACGATAGTAAAGCGACTGTTAAAGACATTAGCTTCGTTTGGCAAAAAGAAAGCAACGGTTTTTCTCAGCACATGTTGCGTTTCTTAGAAAATCATGATGAAACTAGAATCGCTTCAAAGGATTTTGCAGGTAATGCTTGGTATGGTATTCCAGGAATGGTTGTCACGGCTACTTTATCATCTGGTCCGGTTATGATTTATAACGGACAGGAAGTTGGCGAACCAGCAAATGGGGCAGAAGGATTTGGAGGTGATGATGGTCGCTCAACGATATTCGATTATTGGGGGGTACCAAATCACCAGAAATGGATGAATAACGGAGCTTTTGATGGTGGTAAATTGAGTGAAGATGAAAAAAAACTTCGCCTGTTTTATAGTAAGTTATTAAATCTAGTTACTACAAATGAAGCTATATCAAGCGGAAATTTCTACGAACTCTTACAAGCCAATAAATCATCAAAAGGTTTCAATGATAGAGTTTATGCTTACTTAAGGTACACAGAAAATAAACGTGTTTTAATACTAGCTAATTTTAATAGAAAAGAAACAAATCTGAACGTAAATCTTTCGAAGGACGTTTTAGCTGCCTTTAATTTAGAAAGTAAGGCTATTACATTCACAGATTTATTAACCGAAAGCAAGTTTAAAACCGAAAACATCAATATTGGGCTAAATATAGATATGCCTGCAACAAGTGCTGTATTATTAGAATTTTAATCCGTCGACTACGCTCAGGATGAATGTCAGTCTGAGCGTAGTCGAAGACTAACCAAATAAACTATGACCAATTTTTCACGCAAGCCAAAACTTTCTTTTTGGAGCATTTTTAACATGAGCTTTGGCTTTTTAGGCATCCAATTCGGCTTTGCGCTGCAAGGTGGTTTCATGTCTCGTATCTTTCAAACCTTAGGTGCTAGTCAAGATAGTATTCCTGCTTTGTGGGTTGCAGCGCCTTTAACTGGCTTATTGGTACAGCCAGTAATTGGTTATTTGAGCGATAGAACTTGGAGTCAAAGATGGGGAAGGAGAAAACCATTCTTTTTGATTGGAGCAGTATTAAGTACCATCGTTTTGTTCTTCTTGCCAAATTCGCCAGTATTATGGGTTGCTGCAGGTTGTCTTTGGGTTTTAGATGCATCCATCAACATTACAATGGAACCTTTTAGAGCTTTAGTGGCTGATAAATTACCTGATTCTCAACGTTCTTATGGTTTTGTCATGCAGACGTTGATTATTGGAGTAGGAACTTGGATTGCAAGTAACCTGCCTTGGTTAGTAAATAAAATGGGCGTTTCTAACGAAGCATTGCCTGGTTTAGTTCCTCTTTCTGTTAAAATTGCTTTTGCAATAGGTGGAGCAGTATTTCTAATTTCCGTTTTGTATACAATTTTTACCACAACAGAGTATCCGCCAGATGACTTAGAAGAGTTTAAAAAAGAAAACGAGCAGAGTAAGGGTTTCCTGAATGGCTTTAATGAAATCTTTTCTAGCATCGGCAAGATGCCAAAAACAATGAAGCTACTGGGTGTAATTCAGTTTTTTAGTTGGTTTGCATTTTTTGCCATGTGGAGCTTGGCAACACCTGCATTAACCACACACGTTTTCCATGCACCAGCACCAGTAGAATCGGCTTTTAACATGGCTGATGAAGGCTCAAAAGCATTGTTTATGACAGCTAGTAAGGCATATAATGATGCTGCTGATTTGGTGGGTTCATATATGGGAATGTATGGCTTATCATCAATGGCTTTTGCTTTGTTATTAACTTTCTATGCAGCAAAAAGAAGTATCAATAGGAAATATATCCACATGTTTAGTTTAATACTTGGTGGATTAGGTTTTATATCAATGTATTATATTCAAGACCCACAGCAACTTATATATTCTTTTATTTTGGTCGGAATTTCATGGGGAAGTATCCTATCTATGCCATACGCCATGTTGTCTAGCGCTATAAATCCAAAAAAAATGGGGATTTATATGGGGATTTTTAATATGTTTATTGTAATTCCGCAAATCATTGCTGCAACAGGTGGTTTAAATTATTTATATCACGTTATTTTTGGCGAGGAAGTAATCAATTCTATGTTATTGGCTGGCTCTGCTTTAATTATTGGCGGACTGGCGAATTTTTTGATTACAGACAAAAAAGTAATTACTCATCAGGCAGAGGATACGGAAGTTTTGGAATAATGGAGTAATACCTTTGATAAAATACTTATGGCAGAAGATACGAATAGCGACGAGAAACAAATTTTAGCAGAAACAATTGGCGGAGAAAATACAGAAGAGATAATTCAACACCTTAACAATCCTGTTACCGATTTAAAACCTATTGTTAAACAATATTTAACTACAGTTACAAAGGTTAAAAAAGAAGGGAATAAATTCTACTTTTCTGATGGTAATGCAAAGGTAGAAGTTAGGGTTGTTAGTGATGAAATTATTAGGGTTAGATTAGCACCTCATGGTGTTTTTCTTGATGATTTCTCTTACGCTGTTCCTGTTGTAGATCAGAAAGTAACAACCTTTAGGTTAGAGGAAAACGATGAATATTATTCAATTTCAACCAATACAGTTACCTGTAAAGTTAGAAAAGAAGATTTTCTAGTTTCGTTTGTAGATAATGCTACTGCAATGGTTATGAGCCAGGACGCTTCTCCAATGCACTGGGAAGAAAACGTTGAGTTTGGTGGTTATTACGTTTACGCGACCAAGGAATGTTTAAAAGAAGAAAATTTCTTCGGTTTAGGCGATAAGTCTGGTAACATGAACTTACGTGGCAGAAAGTTCCAGAATTGGAATACTGACGCTTACTCTTTTGGCTGGGATCAAGACCCATTATATCGTACCATTCCTTTTTATATTGGCATTCATGAAGGTGCTGGATATGGAATTTTCTTTGATAATACCTTCCGCTCTTATTTCGATTTTGGAAGAGAGAATAACGAGAAAACCAGCTTTTGGGCTGATGGTGGCGAACTTCAATATTATTACATCCATGGGCCGCACATGATGGATGTGGTTAAACGATATCAAACTTTAACTGGAACACATCAATTACCACCAAAATGGGCATTAGGTTATCATCAGTGTAGATGGAGCTATTACCCAGAAAGTAAGGTGAGAGAAGTGGCTGAAGGTTTTAGGTCACGCCAAATTCCTTGTGATGCGATATACCTAGATATCGATTACATGGATGGCTACCGTTGTTTTACATGGAATAAAAAATACTTTCCAGATCCTAAAAAGATGATCAAGGATTTATTGAACATTGGTATGAAAACCGTTGTGATGATTGATCCAGGAATTAAAGTAGACGATAATTATTGGGTATTTAAAGAAGGAAAAGAAAACAATTTCTTTTGTCGCCGTAGTGATGATTATTTCATGGAAGGTCACGTTTGGCCAGGAAGATGCCAATTCCCAGATTTTACCAATCCAACAGTTAGAGAATGGTGGGGGGGGTTATATAAGGAGTTAGTAGATCTAGAAGTAGCAGGAGTTTGGAATGACATGAATGAACCTGCAGTTTTTGGTGCAGGAACTTTTCCAAATGATGTTAGACATAATTACGATGGTTACAGAGGCTCTCATCGTAAAGCACATAATGTTTATGGCATGCAAATGGTACGTTCTACGTATGATGGTTTGAAAAAACTAATGCGTAACAAACGTCCTTTTACCATTACTAGAGCTGGCTATTCAGGTATGCAACGTTATGCAAGTGTTTGGACTGGCGATAATGTAGCTACTTGGGAGCATTTAAAATTGGGTAATATCCAGTGTCAGCGCATGTCTATTTCAGGTGTTCCTTTTTGTGGAACAGATATAGGCGGATTTAGCGGAGAGCCAGATGGTGAATTATTTACCAGATGGATTCAGTTAGGTACTTTTTCTCCTTTCATGAGAGCACACTCTGCTGGAGATACTTCTGAACGTGAACCTTGGAGTTTTGGCGAACCTTTTACAGCTATTAACCGCAAGTTTATAGAATTACGTTACCGCTTAATGCCATACATTTATTCGGTTTTCTGGGAACATCATCGTTATGGTTTCCCTATCTTAAGACCATTAGCTATGTTAGAGCAAGAAAATATTGGTAATCATTACCGTCAGGATGAATTTACTTTTGGTGATAAAATTCTAGTTTGTCCTGTTCTAGAACAAGGTGCAGTTTCTAGAATTGTTTATTTGCCAAAAGGGCAATGGTATAATTTCTGGACGCATCAATTATTAGATGGAGGGAAAGAATACAATATCGATGCACCATTAGAGGATATGCCATTATTTGTAAGGGCAGGTTCTGTTATTCCAGAATATCCAGTAATGCAATATGTTGGCGAAAAACCGATTGATGAGGTTTGGCTAAATGTTTACTATGCGGATTATGAGGTAAACTCTTTCTTGTTTGAAGATCATGGAGATACTTTTGCCTACGAGCAAGATATTTACTTAGAAAAGAAATTTAGTGTAAGAGGAGATGGTAAAAACTTATTTATCCAACAAGCCATTGAAGGTCTTTATACACCAAATTACGAATTATACGATTTTAATATAATTGGCGTGCCATTTAAAATCAGTAAGGTTTTTGTTGATGATAAAGAAACAGATTTCAGCATTGATGAACGCCAACGTTTAAGGTTTAAATCGAATAAAAACTTCATCCATATTAAAATTATAGGCGCTTAAGTTTAAAGAAATAGAACTATGTTTAAGAGATTGATATTCATTTACAGTCATCATTTTAAACTAGTTCTATTTCTTAATTTCTGCCTCAGCCTGTTTTTCGCTTATCTCTTTCTTTTAAAAGGATTTGATAAAATTCCTTTATATAACCTAGCCATAGTTTTTAAAGCAATCGCGTATGCCATTACATTTGGTATAGAGAAATTGATGTTTGCCCAGCGAATTTACTATTACCGTAATTTAGGCTTTGGTTACAGAAAGATATTTAGCGTTATTTTTTGTGTTGATTTTTTAATTTTTATAACACTTTTATTGATTGTCTTTGTATGCAGGAGCTTTATATAGACAGTGTAAAACATAGTTTTGGAAAACTGGATGTGCTCAGTAGTGTATATCTCAATTGCAAAATAGGAGAGGTTGTTGGAGTTCTAGGACGTAATGGTTCAGGGAAATCAACGCTGTTGAAGATTATATTTGGTGCTATCAAGCCACATTTTAAGCATCTTAAATTGGATGGCGAACTAATTCAAAAAGGATATTTAACCAATCAAATTTCTTACTTGCCACAAGGATATTTTATTCCTCATTATTTAAAGGTTAAAGATTTGATTGATTTGTATATTAATAACTATAAAGAACAAATCCTTGATATTGATGTTTTTAAGTTAAACCTAAACGAGTCTATTGGTAATTTATCTGGTGGAAATAGAAGGTTGGTAGAAGCATTGCTCATTATTTATAGTGATGCAAAATATGTGTTGTTAGATGAACCTTTTTCGCAACTAGATCCATTAGTTACTGATCAAATTAAAATGCATATTCAAAAATTGAAAACTGACAAAGGCTATATTGTTACTGATCACCATTACAGTAAAATACTAGAAGTTTCGTCTCGCGTAATGCTGATAAATAATGGCTGTAATTATAATATAAATAATGAAGATGATTTAAGATTGTATGGTTATTTGCCAAATTGAAAATGTTAAAAAATGTTGGCGGTAACACCAACACCAGATGTAAAAAATAATTCTGATTTACTCTGTTTAAAAAAGTAAATTAGGACTGTATAAATTAATACTAAGTTAGTTGTTGCCAAAAAAACTTTAACCAGAACCAAATATGGCCATTACAAAAAAGAAATCCACAGTTAAAACAAAAGTGGCAGTTAAAGAGGTAAAGACAACAAAAAAAGAGAGTCCATTTATAGATTATAGTAAACGCGTTTGGGTTCATAGCCTGTTAAGCGACTTTGATATTGCCCTTTTCGTATCTGGAAAACATTTCCGTTTATACGAAAAGATGGGTGCACACTTACTCACCGTAAATAAAACTGCGGGTACTTATTTTGCAGTTTGGGCTCCAAATGCACAAGAGGTTGCCGTAATGGGCGGTTTTAATGGGTGGAATAGGGAAAGTCATTCTTTATATAAACGCTGGGATGCTTCTGGTATTTGGGAAGGTTTTATCCCTTTTGTAGGAAAGGGCGAAGTTTATAAATATTATATCAAGGGTTTTGATGGGAGTGATTTAGAAAAAGGAGATCCTTATGCGTTGAGATGGGAACATCCGCCTCAAAAAGCTTCCATAGTTTGGGATACTGATTATACTTGGAAAGATAAAGCTTGGCTTACCAAAAGACCTAAACTAAATGCTTTAGATCAACCCATATCTGTTTATGAGCTGCATTTAGGTTCTTGGCAACGCGACCCAAGCAATCCAGAGCGTGTTTTAAGTTATGGCGAAATTGCCAATACCTTAGTTCCATATATTTTAGAAATGGGCTTTACGCATGTGGAGTTAATGCCAATTATGGAGTATCCATATTACCCATCATGGGGATATCAAATCACTGGATATTTTGCCGCTAGTTCTAGACACGGTTCTCCACAAGATTTAATGTATCTGATAGAGGAATTACACAAAAACAATATTGCGGTAATTTTAGATTGGGTGCCTTCACATTTTCCAGGAGATGCAAATGGCTTGTTCAATTTTGATGGCACACATTTATTTGAACATGCTGATATGCGTAAAGGATTTCATCCCGATTGGAAATCTTACATCTTCAACTATGATAGAAATGAAGTCCGCTCTTTCTTAATTAGCAATGCAATGTTCTGGATAGATCAATTTCATGCAGATGGTTTAAGAGTTGATGCCGTAGCTTCCATGTTGTATTTTGACTTTTCGAGAACAGCTGATGAAGCAGGAACAAATGAATATGGTGGAAGTGAAAATTTGGGTGCCATCCAGTTTCTGAAAGATTTAAATGAAGCAATCTATGGCAATTACAAAGGCGTACATACCATTGCAGAAGAAAGCAGCACCTTTGACGGCGTAACTAGACCAGTGTATGCAGGTGGCTTAGGCTTCGGGATGAAATGGATGATGGGTTGGATGAATGATACTTTAAAGTATTTCAAGAATGATCCAATTGCCAGAAAACATCAACACCACCAATTGACGTTTAGTATGACTTATGCGTTTACCGAAAACTTCATGCTGCCTTTTTCACATGATGAAGTAGTGCATGGTAAATCGTCTATGATTTATAAAATGCCTGGAGATGAGTGGCAAAAGTTCGCTAACCTACGTGTGTTGTACGCTTATATGTTTACACATCCAGGAACCAAATTGCTGTTCATGGGTAACGAATTTGCCCAAACCAATGAGTGGAATTTTACCGAGTCATTAAGTTGGGATTTATTGCAATATCCACCACACGCAGGAATGCAGCAATTGGTTAAAGCGCTAAACTTCCTTTATCGCAAAGAACCAGCCTTATATAGGTACAATTTCTCTTATGAAGGTTTTGAGTGGGTAGATGCTGATAACGCCGATAGCTCTATTTATGTATATGCCCGAAAGGCAGAAAAGGCAAAAGATACTTTGGTAATTGTATTGAATTTCACGCCAGTTTACCGAGAAAACTTTAGGGTAGGTATGCCGATGAAAGGGAAATGGAAAGAAATTTTTAATACCGATGCGGTTGAGTTTTATGGCAGCGGTAAACTAAATGAAGGATTGTTCGATACCGAAAATATTGATTACAATAACCATCCACAGTCCATTTCAATTAATGTTCCACCTTTAGCGGTCTGTATTTTTAAGAAGGGAGTTTGATATTCATTCAATTTGTTTGTCATTCAGAGCGCAGCGAAGAATCTATTTAGTGAATTTTACGTATAGATCCCTCCAAAGTCGGAATGACGGATTATTTTTTAAATAAGATGCTAAAAAGAACCTTCAAATTTCATAAAAATGATAAAGCAGAATGGTGGTTAACCTTGCCAGAATGGAAAGGCGACCCAGAAGATTTACAAATGATAGAAGGTGCAGATCAATGGTTGGATTTAGTTGGTGATGATGCTGAAAACGTTGAGATTGAAATGTCTGACCAATCTTTTGAAAATGCAGAAACCTTAACGTTATTACATATTAAAGAGCAGAATCATGGCGGTGGTGGGATTTATTATTTAGAAACCTACCAAGGTGAGAAACAAGATCTAAAACTGTGGCTTTGTGAAGTAACCAGTTTTGTATTTGATTGCATTCCGCAGAAATTGTTTTTTAAGGTGAGGTAGTTTTTAGAGAATACGTCATTGCGAGCCTCTGTTTTTCACAGGGCGAAGCAATCTTTCTTGAAGGTATTAAACCAGCATAGGCTTATGGTCTTCAGCTTTTTTTCCTCTGCCAAATCTCTTCCTTAAAACTAATATCATCACAAACACCAGAACAAATCCAACCCCACTACCTATAATTAAAATCCAATTTGTAGCGCTAGCTAATTCTATGTGCTGATCTGTACCCATATAGATTAGGTTATCCCAATAATAAGGTAAATAAAAAGCATTGTTGTTTTGAGCTTTATTTAGCCAATCGATTTTTGCTTGATGTAAGGCTTCGCCATTACTTTTATGGTTAACCAAATGTTTATAGAAATCACCGATTATAACGGAAGCTGCCACATCATTTACATTCCATAAACCAGCTATAGTTGCTGGAGTTCCAATCGCATTAAAACCCCTTGAGAGACTAATTATTCCTTCGCCATTGGCCAATAAACCATCTGCGGTTCTACAAGCACTTAGTACCACTAAAGATGGAGCTTGTTTTTTTGCGGAGAGCTCAAACAAGAATAATTTCTCTTTATCGAGATCTAATGTTGGCTCCTGATTTTTACCAGATAAGTAAGCGTGGGTGCCAATGTGTAAAACCTGACTATTTTCAAATGCATTATTGAGCGTAGCACTGTTTACTTTTTCATCAAAAAGAAAATCTCCGTTTATTATTTTCTTTATTGCCGCAGCTTCATCCTTAACTGCTTGTAAAGGTTTTAATCCATTTTTTTGATGGGCAATAAACAGACCTGTAAAGTTCTTGGCTCTTGATGCATTCTTATGAGCACTTAACGTTTTTAAGGAAAAAGCATAAGTTAAACTATTGCTTTTAATCAGAAATGGCCAGCTTGAAATGCTAGGCTTATAATTGTTGTCTGTTATCAAACCATCAAAAGAAATAAAACCCAAAACATCATCAGGAATAATAATAACAGATTCGTTTTTTTGCAGTTTAATTCCACGGAGAATGGTTTGGTAAATTTGATGGGAAGTTAAATAAAATGCCTTGGGATCATTAATCATTGCATCAGCACCATGCTGAAAATAAGTATTTGCATAGGTTTGAATGGCTTTTTTTATTTCGCTTGAATGGTCTAACTTAATTACATTGTTGACTTTTCGATTCTCAATATCAATGATATAAATAGCATCTTTCCCAAAAAAATATTCAATTATTTTTTGATTTGGCAATGCAGATAAAACCGTAGTGATTGGGATGTTAAAACTCTCGTCGTTAAATTGTTTATGTGTTTGTTTGATTTGTTTGTTTACCAGCGCCAAATAGTATTTCAGCTTTGCGGTTTCTGTTGAGCTTTTATTACTCTTGCCTTCAATTTCCTGTTTTTCATTATAAATGATTGCCCTTTCATAAGCTTGTTTTTTAATGAAAAGAGAATCCTTCTGGTTGGCTGCCGCAAGCAATTGATTTCTATTGATCTGATCTAATAGAGTTCTACTTTTACTCTGCTCAGCAAGGTTTAAAATTTCATTTAAAAGCGATTTATCCTTGGTTTGCTGATAAAGGTTAAAAGTGATTTCAATGCCTTTTTCGGCTATCAGTTTGAGACTAACCTGTAAACGTTCCTTTGTCTTGTCATCAGCAAATTCATTTCTAATTTTATCTGCAGAAAGCAATGCCCACTTGATATATTGATAAGCTTCTTTGGGCTTGTTTAACTTTAAATTAGCATTTGCCAATTCCCTAAAAACATCAACAACCATGTTGTCGCCATATATTTTAGTAACATCAACTTTGTTTTGGCTGCTGATTTTTAAAGTAGATATTGTCTGATTAAAATAATTAATCGCTAATTGTGGCTCGTTTTCTAATAATTTAATAGTGCCTAGTTGGGTTAAGATATTGGCCTTTTCCCTTAGCCTAGTACCGATATAATATTTGTTAAGGATGTTTAAAGCGTTATTAAAATAGCTTTCAGCTTGCTGTATTTTATTCAGCTCTTTAAAGATATTTCCGGCAGACGTATAAGAACCCATTAACCAATAAGCATTATCTCGGTCGATGATTTTTTGCTTGGCGATGTTATTTTCTATCAGCTTTGCTGCGGTTGCATATTCTCTTTTATCGAATAAAATATCTGCTAAAATGTTGTTTAAGATGATGTTTACTTGGTCTTTCTGATGGGTTAATTTCAAGCCTGCATTTACACTTTTTTCAGCTTCACTGAGGTTACCCATAGAGCGGTAAGAAATAGCGATGTTGCTATATACAGCGGCAATATTTGCTGGCTTTTCCTTAATCTGATTAAGGAACTTTACAGCGAGAAGTTGTAGATACAAGGCTCTTTCATAATCGCCGAGCCTAGTATAATTATTACTTAATGGCTTGGCGGTATATTCTACAATATCATAATCAGCTACTTTGTTTTTGAGATAGTAGGCATAAGCATCTTCATAGCTATTTGTAGAACCTAAAATATTTCCATCTAACAATTGATAATAACCTTGTGTGCTTAATAGATTTAGCCAAACATAATGTTCGCTAGCTGTTTTTGCCTTGCGCCAAGCCTTATTTTGCGTTTCCATCAAATAAGCTAATCGCAACTGCGGATTTTCGCTTACGTACTTAATCCGTTCATAAATCCAATCGCTAAGGTTATCCTTTTGTTTAAATAAATCTAGCCTTTTCTGAATGGCAACGCCCTGCGCAAACAAGAAAACATTTGAGCAAATGAATAACGTTAAAAATGTAAAACGTAATAATACCGAACGCATAAGAGAGATTGCAGTTCAGCTAATTTAGTAAATTAGATCGTCATCTCGACGATAGGAGAGATCTATTAGTTGAAACTTATTAGTAGATATCTCCTCGTTGCCTGCCTGCCGGACAGGCAGGCACGGCGTTCGATATGAAGAAATGTAGTGAGTTAAAACTTCCAAGTAACATAAGTAGCCATTCTGTTGTTGTTTGTTTTTGGGTCATATAGATACCTAAATCCAATTGATGGGCCAACCCTTACCAGCCCTAACTGTACATCGGCAAAAAAGGAAACCCTTGCATTAGCAAAATTCTCTTTTAGTTCGTTGGCAATTAACTTTAAATCAGATGTTGTACTTGTGCCATTGGCACTTTGAGTGCTTAACTTATAATCAAGTACATCAGTGTTTTTGTTATAAATGTCTAAAGCAACTAAAGCGCCTGCACCCGCACCAATATATTTGCTAATGTTGTACCTCATTTGGGCAGGCACTAAATTGATGGTCGTTACTTTTCTAAACTTTGTATAGTCCTTATTCAATATTCGATATGGGATACGATTAATGAGTGTGTCTTTTCCTGGTCCGCTCGAGCTAACCAATTCGGAACTTTCTTTAAACGAACTAAGGTATAGCTCAGCTTGCCAATAATATCGATGTGGTGCATAAGGTGCTAAACTTCCACCAATAACTACATTTTTGCTGTTTAGGTAATTTTTATTGTCGGTTTCAAAAGGGAAACCATAACCAATAATTAAACCTGGTGACAAGCCCATTTTAAATCGGCCGACTGCTCTATTGGTATAAATCGGCTCATTTTTATCAAATACAATTGCCGCCCCACTTTTAATGGGCAGCTTTTTAGGTTTCTCCTTAAACTTGATCTTATATTCTACAAAACCCATAGTCGAGTCGGCATCATTTACCCCTTTTTGCTGTAAACCTGGCAGGTAAATATTGCTAAACACAAAATGGACACTATCGGTTCCTTTGATGGTTTTGATACAGCTTTGGTTAGTATAGGCAGAATCGCAATTAATTACCTCAGGTTTGGTCTTGGTAATTTTTATCGTTTCCTGATTAAATACCTCAGAGATATTTACGGCAACATCAACTTTTTTTGCAGGACCTTTACCTGTGTTTTGGAAACGTATTTTATAAGTTAACTCTCTGTTTTTTCCTGTAAAACGATAATTCATCCTGGTTTTACGCAATACCATCTTATTAGGGTCATGGGAAGCCACAATTTGTAACTCCATGTTAAAAAACTCTTTTTCTACTAAAGGATTATCTGGGATAAAAACAGCTGTGATTCTTACCACTGCATTGGTATCCTTTAACATTTCTGGTGTTGTTTTAAAATGCATGAACAGAAAACGTTCTTCATTTTGTTTCAGGTTTTCGAAACGCCAAGTTTCACTGCTTTTAAAATCCTTTGCTTTATCGCTGAGTAATACCTTTTCATCAGCATTAAATTGCATTTCATTTAACGAAGCATAATAAACAGCAGAATTATTTTTTTTAATGGGTAAATAGGCAGTTGACAATAATGGTTTTAAATCAGCTTTCTTTTCTTCATTATAAGCTCTCGTTTCTGCCAAAACAAAATTGTTATTAGCAAACTCTTTATCATTAAATAAAATGGCAACTGTTCCGTTTAAATTCTGTTGACCGTTTTCTGCTTTGTTTCTATAGCCAAAAACAATCATCATGTCATCACCAGGCTTGGGCATACAATTGCTTTTCAGTTCTATGCTACCACCCATTTTAAATAGTGATGGCTCGATAGAATTAGAAGCCATCATCGGTCTGCTGGTCGTATTAGGTTTAATGATTGGTTTTGGTTTGGTTGGCGGACGTTTGCCATCATCGTAATTGTTGGTGGCATATAGTCTGGCTAGAATTGGGTCTTTGCCTTTATAAATATGGATAGGATCTTTCTCAAAACTAAAACCTCCATCACCAAACTCCCAGAAATAAGTGTAAAATGGAGCGGGAGCACCTGCAATTTGCCTTAAAGGCCTTAACTCAGAAGTAAATTTGGTAACGCCATTTTCTGTCGTGTAATTGATAATTGCAGGTACAGTATCACTGGGTAAAACCTGCGCATAAGCAGTACTAATACCTACAAAAAGCAAAATTGAGAATAGCGTTTTCATCTGTTATTTGGTTTTTTATTGATGAAGCCTTTTGATGTTTAAACATACAAGCTTCATCATTATTAAATTTATAGATTTTTATTTGATATAAAGAAAAGATGAGACCAAATGAATGGTCCCATCTTTATTATTAATATTTGGGAATATTAGTAGTTATTCAAACTGTTAATGGCAGCTTGTACTTGTGCTTCAGTAGTTTCTACTAAGGTTAATGTAATACTCTGACTAGCCACAATTGTTGTTTCTAGCTCTGCATAGTAATATTTTCCATCTTTAATAGAGAACGATAAATATTTACCCTGAACGCCAATTGGCATTACATCATCATAACTTTTCACTTTGTTTGGTCCATCTGGAGTATATAGCTGTGCTGCTACATTGCTTCCTTTTGCACAGAAGAATACAAATGTCTCTCCGCTAAATGCTCTAAAAGAAGCCATCGAACCAGGATTGTTTACCAAGGTTACACGTGTAGTTGTTTTCGGATTGGCATAACTGTAAAACACATCACAATTGATCCAACCTAAATTGCCCATGTCAAAAGTAAATGAACCGGCTGCGGCATCTGCCTCACGTTTGATTTGTAAACCACCACCAGCAGGGTTTTGTACAGGTGCTTGCCAAGCCATTTGGTTATCTGCACCCACTTTTTCTACGCCTTCCCAAATCTGCGTAACGCCCGTTCTGTTTGTTGGAATAGAAATTTTAATGGCTGCACTTAAAGCTTGGTCTACTTTTGTGCCATTTACACTTGCATTTAAGTAAATGAAACCATCTGATGCTAAAGGTGCACCGCTAATGTGATTGGTGTTGGTGCCACTAAATAAAACGTCGCTTCTTTTTAAAACTTCCATGGCATCAATGGTGATCTCCCCAGTTACAGCAACGCCACCTAGTTTAATGGCACCTGCCGGAATAATAATTTTTGTTCCGCCTTTTAAGGTAAAGGTGTTTGACGTACTTCCGTTAATTTTTAAACTTTGAACTTGCGGACCAAAAATGGCAGCAAATTCTTTAGCCGAGTTTGCAGTGTTTCCGTTGTTTTTGTCTTTTTTACAAGCTGCAGAAAATAAGATTATAATTGCAACTAATGCGTAGGTTAGGTTTAACTTTTTCATGATCTTTAATTTTAAATTTTTGATGCTTACTCTTTTAAAGGCTTTTCAGCGTGCGCCATTTCATAGGTTTTGATGATATATCAGCCAAACCAAAAAATTGTTACCCCTTATTTTTAAAATTATTTTCGCAATGCGGAAGAAAGAGTAAATTAGACTAACCAAATCGTCCTAAACTATCGCCAATGGCAAAACCAGTTCATCTAGACCAACGCTATTTAGTGGCCCTAATTAATAATGATGCAGGTCTTATCAATGAGATTTATAAAAAATGTGCGGGTAAGGTAAAATCTTTTGTTATTTTTAATAACGGTACCGCAAATGATGCCGAAGATATTTTTCAGGAAGCCTTGGTAGATATCTACAACCAAGCAAAATATAAAGATTTGCAACTCACTTGTCCTTTCGAACCTTTTCTTTTATTGGTGTGTAAACGCAAATGGTTAAATGCCCTAAAGAAAAAATCAGTTTTACAGGTAACAAATAGTGAAGATGATTTATTACTAATTGGCGAGGATACATTTGAACAGGCAGAGCAGCTGGCAGATCAAGCGGCTCAATCTGAAATATTCTTAAAGGCCTTTGAAAAACTGGGCGAGCGCTGCAAGGAAATTATAAAATGGAGCATGCAGGGCGATGCACAGGAAAAAGTGGCCGAAGCATTAGGTGTTACCTATGGCTACTTAAGGAAAAAGAAGTCTGAATGTATGGCGAGCCTAGTTAAATTGGTTCAAATAAATAAATAGAAATGATGACGGAAGATAAAATCTTGTGGGTTGCTCGCTATGTTGAGGGAGATATGGATGAAGCTGAAATTGCCGAATTTGAAACTCAGTTAAAGAGCGATGCTGAACTACAACAAAATTTAAAGGATTATCACCATATTCATCAAAGCCTAAAAATGAAATTGGCTAACAACGATGAATTAAAAAATACCTTACAAGGCTTTAATAAACAATATTTTGCCGCAGAGCCAAAAGTTGTTTCCTTTAAGCCAGTTTTAAAATGGTTAAGTGGTGTTGCTGCTATATTAGTGATAGGTTTATTTATTTGGGCACCATGGAATGCCAATTTATATGAAACCTACTCCGATGATAGCCAAATGCTGGTAACAGAAAGGGGAGCCGCAACTTTAACCGATTTAGATAAAGCCGCAGCCTTGTATAATGAAAAGGATTATGATGGAGCTAAAACAAGTCTCAAAAAACTTTATAGCCAACAACCGGCTAACGCAATGATTGCCTACTATTATGGTATGTCATTAATTAAAACCAATGCAGTAGAAAATGCGAGAAAAATATTAACACCAATTTTTAATGGCGAATCGGTATTTAAATACGAAGCAGCCTATAGTATTGCCTTAAGCTATTTAAAAGAAGATAACAAGGTTGATGCTAAAACTTGGTTGCAAAAAATCCCTGCAGAAACTACAAGATATGAGCAGGCGCAAGAGTTGTTAGGGAAGATGTAAAATGTAAAATGGAAGATGTAAGATGGAAGAGGGAAGTGGGAAGATGGGAAATATAAAATAGGGAATAGGCTGAAAACAATCAAAGACCCAACGCTAAACGAAAGACGATCAACGCCGAACGACTCAACTAAGGATAAATCAGATACTTCGCTCGTATAGCTTTAAATTTTTGCAGTCCAGGTTCCCAACTTTTTCTAATATCTGCTTCAGATACCCCAGCTATAATTTGTTTCCTTAATTGATCAGTGCCTATACGCAAATCAAAGGGAGATACACCTGTATTCGCTCTTTCCTTGCCAAAAAAGTTTGTCTTATCAGGATAAGCTTTGTAGAGTTCAATTACCCATGTTAAATTAAGCTGACGGCTCTTGCGTAAATTGTTGATATCATAATTACGAAGATCGAGACCGTAACAAACTGAGTCCTTTTGATTTGGTCTTTCGCTCATACCAGGGATACTTACTGGTTTGTAAGAGAAAGAATATTTGCCTTTTAGTGCAGGTGCACCTAATATGGTAAACGGCATATAAGTTCCCCTGCCTTCATTAATTGCTGTTCCTTCAAACATACATAAACTAGGGAAAAGCTCAACTGCTTGTTGCGTATTTAAATTTGGTGATGGATTGATTGGTAAAACATAAGGCGTATCATGGTCCCAATTGGCCACTTTGATGATCTTAATTTTGCATTTTTCCTTTAAGTAGCCCTCGCCGTTAAGGTATTGCGCAAATTCGCCAATAGTCATTCCATGCGTCATCGGTGTATAATGAATCCCTATGGCCGATTTAAACTTATCATCTGTCATTACTGGTCCATCTACTACATAGGCATTAGGATTTGGCCTATCAAGAATTAGTAATTCTTTACTGTTTTCTGCACAGGCTTCCATCACATATTCAAGCGTATTGATATTGGTATAGTAGCGGCAACCCACATCCTGAATGTCAAACACCATCAAATCTATATCTGCCAACTGTTCTTTTGTTGGTTTCTCGTTTTTGCCATATAATGAGATAATCGGAATGCCAGTCTTTGCATCTACCTCATTGTTCACTACAGCTCCATTACTGGCATTGCCTCTAAATCCATGCTCAGGGCCAAAGACTTTTACAATTTTAACGCCAAGGCTTATTAAACTGTCTATGCTGCTTTTTTTGCCAATTAACGAACTCTGATTGGCAACCATACCAATTCGTTTTCCTTTTAGGTAAGGCAGGTATTTTTCGGTCTGGTCGGCACCCGTAATAATTCTTGACTTATTAGCTGTACTTTGTTTTGACGACGCCATTTGTGCAGTACAATTAATGTTGCTGATAGCCAGAAAGGTTAAAAAAAGTATAGATGTAAGTCTCATCATTTTAGGTGGTTATATATTGGTATCTCCGTTCACAAATACTAAATTAAGAAATTTGGCTAAGGTATACTACTTATTCCGAAAGTCGGGAAGATGGAAGAGGTGAGATGGAAAGTGTAAGAAGATCCAGAAGTCGGAAAGTTAGGAAGATGACTAATTATACTAATGAACCAGTGACACCAATTGAACCAATGAACTACGTAGTAACTAATTTATTATTAAAGCGATATATATATATCGAAGAAAATAACGTTAAGCAATTATTGCATCTTGCTTCATCCTTAACGTAATGATAATTTAATAGTGAATTAACTTTCCATTAACTTAGTTGTATGCTAAGAGCAAGATAATCGTTAGCTAAACCATATAAAAAAAAAAGAACCTTATTGTTGTTGGGAATGACTGCAAAAAATTCCTTATTAATTGAAAATGTATGAATACCGTGAACAGTGCCATCCTCGTCCTCATCATTTTAGATGTATTGGTTTTATTGGTTGCCATTAAGGCACACCAATTCCAGCCTCATTCTAAAAAACATCCCTTGCGTTAATAATTATGTAAGATGTAAGTTGAGTAGTTGGAAGAGGTAAAATGGAAGATGTAAGCTCGAAAGTCGGAAAGTCTGGAAGATGACCATAATACCAATTAACCAATTACTCCAATCTTCCCTCAGCTAAAGCAAACGGCAATGTTGAGCGCAGCAAAATCCCGAATCTTCGGGGAACTATTCAACAAATGAACCAATGACACCAATGAACCACATCAAAACAAAAGCTCACTCTCACCCAAATACTGGCGGATGAGCCTTAAGATTTGATCGCCATAGGCTGCGGTTTTTCCCTCGCCTACATTTTTAATTTTAGAAAGCTGTGTGAGTGTTTTGGGTAGCTTTGCAGAGATATCGACCATCGCCTGATCAGAAATAATGTGGTAACCAATCAATTTTTTTATTTCTGCTGTTTGTTTTCGCCATTCCAATAGTTGAGCATAAAGCGCAGGGTTTTCAATTACTGCTGCTGTATTTGCCTGACTTTGTTTCCAGTCGTCGATGGGTTTATACTTTGTGGCCTTACTGCTCATTACTTTATCTATTTCAACAAAATTAGTAATGGTGGGCAACAGCTCAAACACTTCGCTTTTTGCTTCTAATTGTTCTAGTAATTGGTTTAACGTAGAAAAATAGTCTGGATGAAATGCTACTCCATTTAACGTTAGGTGCAAATCAGTGATGTCTGAATGTAGGCTAATTAGGTTGGGCAGGAAATAACCAGCTGCTTTTTCTAATCTAGCCTTAATTTCAAGGAGCACAACGTGTTTAACACTCAATTCTTTCTGGATAAAACGAACCGCAATACTATAGATTTTCTTTTCTAGCATTTGCTGGATATGACTTAGTCTTTCTGTTATCAATGGGTCATTTGGCATTAACTCAATGATCACTCCCTTCAAATGATGCAAAGCGGTCATTGTCGGGGCGAAGTCGAAACTTTGCTGTAAGGTTTCAATATCTAAAACAAATAAGGCATTATCTAGTGTTTGTTGACTAGGCAATGATGTTTGTGCCTTTTGCATGAAAGCTTTAACCGAAGCATCGGTAATGATGTTTTTAAGCTGCACTTTTTCTTTCAAGATCAAACCTTCAAGGTTTCTGCAACGACTAAGCGCTACATAAGTTTGTCCGTGAGCAAAGGCGGCACCCACGTCAATAACTGCTTTGTCAAATGTTAATCCCTGACTTTTATGAATAGTGATTGCCCAAGCCAACCTTAAAGGGAATTGGGTAAAAGAACCCGCACTGTTTTGTTTTACTTTTTGATCACTTTCTGAAAGGGTATATTTGTTGTTTTCCCAAACTTCTTGATTGGCCTCAAAGCTCGAGCCATCATCTAAAAAAGTTAGATTAATTCGCTCTCCATTAATGCTTTGTACTTTAGCAGTCCTGCCATTGTAAAATTGTTTCTTTCCAGAACTGTCATTTTTAATGAACATGACCATTGCGCCTTCCTTAAGCACAAGTTCCTCTTCTGTTGGGTAGGCTTCTTTTGGGAAATCGCCAGTAATTTTAGCTTGGAACCTGTGTGTAGTGCCCACTAGCTCTGCTAACCTTTGCTCGTTTAGCTGTTTAACTAAGGGGTTGTGTGTAGTTAAAGTAACATGGTCTGCCAAATCATGGTTAGCTGGGTTATTGTTGTAATGTTCGTTTAGCTTTTGCAACAAGTCTTCGCTGATAGCACCATTCCGTATTTCGTTTAATATCTCGATAAATACAGGGTCACTTTGCCTATGCACCTTCGTTAGTTCAAAAGTTAATAATGGAAATTCCTTAAAAATCAGGCTATCGAAGAAATAGGGGCCTTTATAGAATTTGCCCAATAGATGCCAGTCTTTTTGAAAAACCGGAGGCAACTGATACAAGTCGCCAATCATTAACAATTGTACACCACCAAAAGGTCTACTGTCCCCTTTTACAAATCTCAATACTCTATCAATATAATCTATTGTATCTGCCCTTACCATACTGATTTCATCTATGATAAGTAGATCCAAACATTTGATGATTTTTGATTTTTCAGGACCAAAACTTTTGCCTGAGAATTCATTAAATGCATTTGCAAATGGCGTTGGTAAAATAGGGCCAAAAGGAACCTGAAAAAAGGAGTGAATAGTTACACCTCCTGCGTTAATGGCTGCTACTGCTGTAGGTGCCACTACCACTAAATTCTTTTTGGTATTCGATCTAATGTAACGCAAAAAGGTAGTCTTGCCTGTACCTGCCTTACCTGTCATGAATATCGGCTTATTCGTTTTTTCTATAAAGTCGATGATTAATTTATGAAGGGGATCCAGTGTCATTATAGGTAGATGAAATGTGGTGCTAAATTAAGGCAATTGCCTTTTGGCTTCGGAACTTGTTTTCAACAATTAAAGAAGTTTGAAAGTAGAGAAGTCCGGAAGCTCGAGAGGGAACTAAAACAAATCAAAGAACTATAACGTTGAAACGAATTTAAGACGAAAAACCATAGCTGGTAGCATTTGGGGAAAGCGTGACCGGATTTGACTGGATTTGACGGCAATTGACTGGTCTCAGGGTAGGCTTGTTCGAGACTTCTCCCAGTGTTGTTCGAGAAACGTTGCTTTAAAGGCCGATTCTCCGAACGAATCTGGGAGGAATGTGGGAGAAAAGCCATTGAGTTTGGGAAGAAAAATAGTTGTCGGGAGTCCGAAAGTCGAGGAAAGATAAAGGAGAAAGAACGAAGAGTAATGCAGAGGTCAGAAAGTCCGAAAGAAGAACAAGGGACAACGCAAACAATTAACTCTAAAGAAAATTGTAAGCTACAAATTAGCGCCTTTGCTTATCGTTTTTCAATTGCTTTTTTAAAATACAATGCCGCTTTAAACCAAATTAAACACCTACTGAAATTTTATCAACTATACTATAGCTATACTTCATCTATACTTGAACTATACTTCATTAGTGCATAGGGTATGGTTGAAACCAAAATCAGGAATTGATATTTAACTGTGGGTTAATAGAGGGGGGTGAAGGAAATAAGAAATAGGTAGGAAGTCCGAACAATGATCAACGAACGAGTCTCTCAATAACTCCACACTAAAAAAACCTTTTCCATTTGCTTGCAGGGAATGCATCCTGTAAAATAGGTAACACTTTGTGAAAAACAGAGGCACTCAATGACGTATATGATAAAAAATGGGCTGATAAATATCAGACCCATTTTTGTTAATTAACTGTTTCTAACTAATCAACAACATCCATTGTTGAAGTATCTTTATGTTGCGATGAATGGCAACAAATATTTTTTGGTAAAGTAAGTTTTTTGAAACCGATGAGATTTGCAGGTTGTTTTATACTCATCGGATGACAATGTTTTCTTTTAATAACTTGCCGTCTTCTTGATATTCGATGGTCATTTTTGTCCCGGCAGGAGCAGCCAATAAACGTTTTAAGCCATCTGGATTTTTAAGCATGCTTTGATCTGTTACGCCATTGATGCTTTTAATGATGGCATTTGTTTTTATTTTTTGATCTGGATGATGCGTAGTTGAGTTTTGCATGGCCAATTCTCCTTTGAGGTTAAAGCCAAAAACATAACCGCCCAATATAAAATCTAAGGGATGTGTGGCGTTTTTATTTGGTGTAAGGTAGATTTCCTTTTTTTGAAGGTTAATGGTGAAATTATAACGATAAATTAAACGCATCCCTATGGAGCCATCAAAGCCTGGTTTCCAGTTTTCGTTTTGTCCGCCACCAGCCATTAGGGTTACCGGCATGTTTATAATGGGTTTGGCATTTGCAAAAGAAAAGCTTGCGGCCTTGCCATTAAAGGTAGGTGAGGAGATGCCCATGCTGGTGGTGCTGGCTTGGTATTCTTGTTTAAAGCCACTCACCAACAAACGATTTTGTTTTACAAAAGGCCTGAAACAGATCAGGTTGTAAGCTGCGCCAGTATCAAACACAAAATTACCAATATAAGGTTTGTCTACATTAATGGCTACTTGACCGGGAATGATAAATACCCCTGTTATGGTAATGGGTACGATAGTACCGCCTTTTTCGTAATTATAATTATCGAAATTGTACAAGCTCAATTCTTTCTTGTCGAAATCTATTTTGGTGATATATTGCCTGGTCATGGTATTGCCGATGATACCATCTAATTCCTTACCCATATCTTTAAACAAGGCAATGCTTTGGTTTTTTAAAGTGAAGCCATCGAGGTGTACTTCATTGCCAGCAGAGATGGAGATTTGCATGCTGCCACCCACCACAGACGTGTTTTGTTGTCTGCTTACCTTTAAGCCCAAGGTATCGGCCAATGCCTGGGTAACTGCCATGCCATCGGCACCAGTATCAAACAATAGGCGCAATATCCTTGGATTATTGTTTAGTTTAACATGTAAAACGATAGACTCGTTATAAGGCTCGAAAGGAATAATGGCAACGGGTGTTTGCCCGTAAGTTTTAGGCAAAAGGAATAGCATGACAATGCAAAAAAGCATTGTTTTTTTAATTTTTAACATAATTTTGAGTATGGTTAAGGAGCCGCAGATTCGCAGATTTAAGAATCACTATTCCTAACCTGCGAATCTGCGGCAAACCGAAATGATTACTTCGCTAATTCTTTTTCTAGTAAAGTTTTTAATCGAGGATCTGATGGTCTTGGCGAATCAACAGATACAATTTTTCCATTTTTATCAAATACCAAGAAACGAGGGATGGTGTTTACCTTGTAGTATTTAGAGAAATCATTGCCTGGTCCACCAGCCCATAATTGCATACCACCCAATTCTTTATCCTTGATCATTTTTTGCCATTTTTCCTTGTCTTTCGGGTCGTCTGTAGAAAGGCTGATGATTTGTACATCTTTCCCTTTCATTTCTTCTTCTAACTTTTTAAGGCTTGGGATTTCTGCAATACACGGACCACACCATGTTGCCCAAACATCAACCAAAACAACCTTGCCTTTTAAGCTGGCTAAGGTTACTGTTTTGCCATCCTTATCAGCATAAGAGAAATTAAGTGCTGCATCCCCGGGCTTTAAAGTTGCTAATGGCGTTAAGATATCCATATCCCTTTGTTTTTGGCTTTTGGTGATTACATACTTGCCGTATTCATTTTTAAGCGTGATGTAATCATCGTAATTTTTATAACTCGCTGCTCTATCTAAAACCAAATCTCCTTTTAAGGTATCACTTACTACCATGTCCAATTGATTTTTTAAGCCGGGTAAACCAGGTAAAAATTTAATATCCCTCTGGCGCATATTGACCAAGATAATGGAAGAGATTAAACGTGAGCCCCAAGGATAATTATAAGTTAAACTGGCATTTTTACTGAAATCTTCGGCTTTTAAGGTGCTATAGTAATCGATATATTCTTCAACAGAAGGATGTGCACTACGTGGTGTATTTAAAAAAGTAGTGGCATAAGTGGCTAAATCTAATTTAAGGATGTCTTTTACCTGTGCATCAAACTTGATGTTGCCAGTCGCTTTACCGTTTAAGAAAGTTTTAGATTTAGCGTAGACCTCTTCAAATTCAGGGAAGAAATCTAAAAAGGTACTATTTCCCACTTTCATAAAGTTAACTGACTTGCGTTCGATGGTATAGGTAAGGTCATGCCATTGCGATAAAACTACATTTTCTTTGGTATTTAATTTGCCATTTAATACGTAGGTAGAATCGTTAATGGTTAATGCCAATTTATCGCCTCCTTTGAAATAGAACTTGTAATTATCTGCTCCATTGATAGTGGTACCTGTACCAATTACATATAGCCCCTCATAATCTGGGAAAAAGTGAAAGCCAAAATCTCCAGTTTTAGAAGGGATGATGGTAGCAATTTCTGTGGTTTTACCTTCATTAACTGCAAATAGTTTTACGGTACGTGGTTTAGAAAACTTTAGTTTTCCGGTTACTTCAACGCCTTGTTGGGCTGTAGCTACTAATGCAGAAAATGCAAAGCATAGTACTGCACCTAATTTTTTGATGTTCATTGTGGTGTGTTTAAATGTTGCACGATGTTTTTGCATCGTGCAACGTAATTTTGTGGTTGATTATCTCTCTCTGTAGGTTAAGCTTTTTATCCTTCCGAAACCTGAATAGCTTTTGTCTAAAACCAAGTCGCCGTTTACAGTTGGTACGGTATAAATGTTTAAGCTACCATCTGCTCCAGCGGGTAAGTTAGTGTCATAGCTACCCACAAATAAGCTGTTTTGTAAAGGATATTTAGTGGTGTTTTTGATGTCATAAAACCCGAAGTAAGAAATTTTCTTTGTTCCTAGGTCTAACATCAGTTTTGAGGATTTAAGAATCATGTCATACTCGTACACCTTGCTACCCACTGCATAAAAGATATAGCCTAAGTTTGGACTAACTGCATAAAAATCGGCAAGGCCAATATCGGTACCCGTTATCTCATCGTAATAAGATTGTACATTGTTCGCGGGATTAAATCTTGCCAGGAACCTTTTTGTTCCGGGGCCTTTTAGGATGCCGAATATCTCGCCGCCATTAAAGGGAACCCATTGCATATAAGCTAGATCCATCCCTGTACTAAAGCTGAATTTTTTGTTAGCTAATGAAGGATCTGGTATAGTAGTACAGGTAGCTTGCCCGTTGGTATATTTTACAAACCTTTGATTGGTTTTATCGTAGAAGTTGGCGAATTGGAAACTGCTATGATTGCTTGCAATAAATGGTGCTACCTTAAATTCTTTTTGCTCGGCATTGATATAATTAATTGGTGCTGAGTAATAGATATTCTGCGTACGATCATAATAATATGCATTTTCTTTTCCAATCATGAAAGCTGAACTTCCATTAGCCATTTTTATTACATCGGCATAAAAGCCGGGAGGGATAATGCCAAACATTTCATAAGATAACCCCATGGTGGCGGTCCATTTAAAAGAGTTGGGATCTACCTTGGTGGTATAGCTATCGGTACCAAAATACAAACCATAGCTAATGGCATCTGGACCGATTAAAAGTCCTGTAGGATAAGTGTATGTCATTACTGGTTTCCCTTCCAATTTGAGTTGCGAACCGGTGGTAGCTAATAGGTCCGTAACTAAATCAAAACCTCCTGTGGTATTTAACGATAGCATATCTACCCTTGCACTACCATTTACATCGCACATCAAGATCCAGCCTTCATTAATTTCGTTTACCACCTTTAGTGTGAATTTATAAGGATATTTTACGCCAGAAGCTTTATCTGTAACATTGTAATAGGCGGTATAAGTACCTGCAACAATACTTATTTTCATATCTAGGTTGCGTGTGGTAGCTAAAGTAAATTGCTTAGTTCCACCTAAACCATTTGGTCCAATATAAATCCATTCATAACTGTATTTAGAATCATCTGTTCCAGCATCTTGTGTAAACTTAAAATCGGGTTTTAATAAGATGTTTTTCCCGAAAATTGCTGTTACCTCTTTTGGTAAATCATTAACCTCAGCAAGCTGATTAATTTCATTATAGTTATAATTTCCAAGGTCTTTCTTACAAGCCCCCATGAGTACCATTGCCATTAAAACAACGAATACTTTATAATATGTGTTTAATTTCATAACGTTTGTTTTAATTATTGTGCAGATGCGCCCATGATCATTACACTTCCATCATCTTCTAAAATGTTGTTACCCAATGCCCTTTGTTCATTTAGGTAACGTTGCATGAACTTGCCATAAGCCGCTGTTTCGGCGATAGATACATTTGTGTCTAGATAAGCAGGGTCTATCCCTAAAACAGTTACCATTAAGGTTAATTTTTTACGCGTAAAAACACCTAGGTAGACGTCTAGCCATCTGGAAGGTTTTTTGATGATGTCATTAACAAACCACCTGTAAGTTACAAAGGAATGTATTCTGCCTGTGGTAGTGTTCGCTATTTTGTAATTTAAAGGGGTTGCAAAATTCTCGTTAGCCTTTAGGTCAAAACTTAATAGAAAAGTATTCGCTTGCATATCTGCCTTTCTAAAAAACTTAATTTTAACCGTGTCTAAGGTTTTGTTCTTTTTAATCTGAAAGGAGGTATTCAAGATGGTATAGTGAACCCCTGCAATAGCAGTAGATTTTGGATTAAGTTCTAATGTATAGGGCCTATCCTTGTCAGAAACGGGGCCAATCGCCGCTATCACCATATTCATGATTGAGTCTTGACTTTTAGCAAGACTAAAAGATACATTTGTTGAATCTTTTATAGGCTCTCCAGTATAAACAGGAAGTCTGCCTGAATCGTAAAAATAGATAGAATTTTCTCCCGAATAAGTATCGAGTGGCTTTTTACAAGAGATGCTTAACGATATAATTACCAAAGCAATTATATAAGCTATATTTTTTTTCATTGCGTTTAGTTTAAGGTTAACGATATTGACTTTCAGAAAGAGGAAGAGGTACCGTATAGTTAATGGTGATATTAGCCGTACTTGATCCGTTACCTACAGAAGTAATATTTCTTCTTTTATAGTAAAAGAAAAGTTGTCCTTCTCCAAAAAACTCCTTTTGGTATTCTTTTTGCAATTCGGTGTTTAATACAGCGGTAGGTAGGAGGTTAATTAAGTTGCGGTTTAATCTTACCACATTTAGGTAATTAATTCCATCGGCCGCAAGGGGTTCAGTTTCTGCTGCGATGTAATACATTTCGCTAATTTTAAGCAATGGAATGGTAAACCTGAAGGTTTTTGTCTTATCTACTACATCAGCATATTTGTAAAATGTACGGTAGCTTTTTACCCCTGTTGAAGGAATTTGCCAATTGAGGTTATAGCGGAAATCATTATCGTTTGATTCATATACAGTTGCTAATCTTGCCGGTAAAGGTGCAAGGATGCCTGCATCGGCTACATTCGGATCAAATAGTGCTGTATACCTTGTATATAGCTGCGTATTCATGACACCAAAAATCATTTCGGTACTAAATGTTCTGTCCGGATTTACTTTTTCGTTTAAGGCATTAGCTGTGGTTGTCCATTTAAACTTATCTGCTACAGCGATTACCACTTTTGCTGCTTGCGAAGCCCCAACCTTATTGCCTCTATACAAATAAGCCCTAGCTTGAAGGCCTTTTACGGCATAATAGTTAAACCTAAAGTTCCTGTTGCTCTTTAAGAAATCGGCTGTCTCCGTTGCACCAGCTGTATTAACCCCACCAGTAATAATTGGATCTGCCTGTAATAAATTTTCTGCATCTGAAAGGTCTTTTAATACCTTAACCATGTACTCATTGGCAGGCAATAGCGGATTGATGCTCGATTTACTTCCCTCGTAATATGGCAAGCTTTGTTTGGTAGAATCAACAGTACTATATCTAGGGCCATAAAGACGCAATAAATCGAAATGGAGGTAGGCACGCATGGCTAAAGCTTCTCCCTTAAAGATGGCTTCTGTGCTTGGGTCTACTGCTCCCTTATATTTTTCGATGTTCTCTAAAAAGGCATTAATGTTTAGAATGTTAGCGTACGCTGCTGTCCAGATGCTCTCTAACCTAGTATTTGTTGGTGATTCGTTATACACGTAGGTAGCCACCTTGGTTAAACTGTGTGTGCTTGGAATGTTATAACGCTGTGCTAAAATTTCTATGGTCGAAAGCGACATTTGATCGCCATACAATTCATTTTTAGCCAAGTTGATGTATAAACCATTCAGTACAGATTGCACGCCTAGTTTAGTGCTGAACAGCTGAGTTTCTAAAACCTTGTCTTCTGGTTGTACATCCAAAAACTTTTTACATGAAGTAAACACAGTAATTGTTAATGCTACAAATGCTACTATTTTGATAAAATTCTTTTTCATTTTGATAGTTTTTAAAATGAGGCTTTTAAAGAAAAAGCAATTGTTTGAGCATAAGGATAATTTATACCACGTTCCCTTCTTACATTGGATAGGGTGTAGAAGTCGTTTGTAAATGCGTTAAGTTGTAGGCTTCTAAGTCCTAAGCTTTTTACCCATTTAGAATTGTCTAAAAGGTAACCGATATTTACAGACTCAATGGTTAAGGCATTTTCTTTTTGCACAAAGCGTGAAGAAATTGGCGTGGTTGCGGTTTGAGAAATACCTTTAAACTGTGCTAAGTCGCCAGGTTTTTTCCATCTATCGTAAAGCGCACGTTTATCTTGGTTATTGGTAACGCTAACAAAGCTGATGTTTTCTACTTTGTCAAACAATGCAGAATTGAATACATCGCCACCTAATTTATAACGTAAGCTAAAACCCAATGAAAAGCTTTTATACCTAAAATTGTTAGAAACTACTCCTTCAACCACTGGCGTCGTATTGCCCACGTTAACAATATTTGCTGTAGCGTAATCAAAAGTATACTGTCCGTCTTTTGTTAAGAAAACCTCTCTTCCGGTAGCAGGGTCAATACCCATTGATTTGATAGCCCAAATGGCCTCGGCGCTATAACCATCTTGATACCTAACAGTGGTTTTGTTGTTTTCTTGTTGTTTGTTTAGGGAGGTTAACGAGTTCCCGATATCTCCATATTTGCTCTTAAACATAGAGCCAAATATGCCAACGCTCCAAGTAATGCGCTCGGCCAAATTGTAAACAGGGAAATAAGTAAACTTAGCTTCGATACCTCTATAAGTTAAACTACCAACATTATATGGGTAATTAAACACCCCTGTAGATGATGGTAAATCTACAGGGACAATAAGTGGGTTGGTACTTTTGTCGTACGCATTAACATAACCTGTAAATCTGTTTTTGAATAAGGTAAATTCTAATGAACTGCTTATTTGACGCGTTTTTTGTGGCTCCAAGTTTGGATTGCCCAAAGTAGTTAAGCTTACCCCTTGACCAAATACATTATAGTTTGTGTTACTGTTGTAGTTATACACAGAAAGAGAGCTGATATTAGCAAAATTCTGATTGCCTGTAACTCCAATGTTAGCTGTTAACCTTAATGTATTGATCCAGCTTGTGCTTTTGATAAACTCTTCGTTATGGAGGTTCCATCCCAAGCCGAATGAATAATATGGAGAGAATTGTTTGTTGCTACCATAAGACGTAGAGCCATCGAGGCGATAAAGTGCATCAAATAAGTATTTGTTTCGATAAGAATAGTTAACGGAAACCGTACTGTTCAATGTTCTGAAAACATTACTTGAGGCGGTTGGGGCTCCACCTTCCATATAGCTATAGGCAAATCTAGGGTTACCTAAATTTCCTGCTGGAAAACCTTCAGCTACGCTACTATAACTCCTGTTTTCGCTTTCTGATATGGTATTTCTGAAGTTGGCATTGATGATATGGTCTTCTGCTAATACCGTATGATAGGTTAACATTAAATTGGCCTGATAAGAAAAGTTACTAGCCCTGGTATCAGTGTATTTTCCCTTCCTTAGCGTAGGAGTGTTGATAAATGCGCTCATGTCTGGCGATTTATAAACTTCGGTACTTGTATTTCCTTTTGTAATTTGTAAGCCACCAGTTAACTTCAACGCATTATTAATGTCGTAATTGAGGTTGAGGTTGTTCTGAACTTCTAAGTTTTTTGTCCTGTTATACTGTGGTTGCATGGCATCAAATAATGGATTACTCACCTGTAAGGTAAGTCCATTACTGGTTCTCGATTCCTCAAGATACCTATTCATTGATTTTTCATAATATGGATTAGTATTTACCCATGTTGAAAAATTGCCATAAGGAGATTCTGTACTTGAATAACCTCTGATGTAAGTAATGTTGTTTAAGTTGAGATTGTTTTTTCGATAGGTTAAATTAATGCTACCACTATAGGTATCTCTTCCTGAAGCTGTTGTCGAACCTCCTCCAATATCTGTTCCTACACCTTTCATCGTGCCTTCACCAATTCTATAGTTGACGCCAACACCATAGGTAAAAGCATTATCTCCACCAGATGCACTAATTGAAGAGTTGGTAGAATAACCATTTTGAACGGGATCACTTAACCAATAGCTATTTATGCCTTTTCTCACATTAGCAAGGTGGGCGTTATAGAGCTGATCTAAGTAAATTTCTTGCTCAGGTTGTCCTCCCGTACTTGGGATGTAACGACCAGATAAGCGTTCAAATTCTAATTTCTCAGCGGCATTCATCATGTTGTAGGCAGAAAGGTCTGGCATTTCGAACCTAAAATCCTGACTATAAGAAAACCTGAGTTCGCCTGGCTTTGGCTTAACGGTTTCGATTACCACTACACCGTTAGAGGCTTGAGAACCATATAAAGCTGTAGAGGCTGCATCTTTTAGAATGGTTACCGATCCAACCCTATTCATGTCTAAATCTACAATGGTTTGGAGGGTAGTGGGAAATCCATCTAAGATGAAGAGTGGTTGATTAGGGTCGGCACCAAATTGATCTCGTAAAGTGGTGCTTGGGATGCTACTTTTACCTCTAACTTCAATTATTGGCATCACGTTTGGATTAGAACCCGCCAAGTTATTTTCCAATTGTAGAAATGATGGGTCTAGCGACCTTAAACTTTGTATGATGTTATTGTTGCCAATTGCTTTTAGCTCATCACCTGTAAATTTGGCCGTAGTTCCTGTAAAACTATCTTTAGATCGATTAATTCCAGTTCCTGTAACGACGATGTCTTTCATCTCGGTTTCTGAAACCTCCATTTTTACAGTTAGGGGTTGGGTACTAGCTTTAACCTCTTTAGTTTTGTAACCAATGTAGGTGATGAATAAAACATCAGCTTCTGAAGCTGCGGTTATTTTAAATTCGCCCTTGCTATCTGTTATGGCAACTTTATCTTTAATGCCATTTACTCTAATGGAAGCGCCTACAATCGGTTTTCCATTTTCATCAATTACTTTACCGGTAACTACAATATCTTTCTCCCTATTTTCTTTTGGAGGGTTGGCTGCGTATTGTAAAATAATAGTTTTTTCTTCTAGTTTATAAGTTAGTGGTTGGTTGGCGAAACAAAGTCTTAGTACATCTTCTATTGATGCATTTTTTACTTTAAGCGTAACTGGTTTGGTTAAGCTTAACATGTTTGCGTTGAAAAAGAAATCATAACCAGTTTGTTTACTGATTTTTTGTATGATTTGTTCTAGTGGAACGGCCTTCTCGTTAAGTGTAATTTGTGCAAAACTAGTGGTTGCGCTGGCTTGTACTATAAACGAAAATAAGATGATGAACGTCAGTTTCAATTTCAATAATATTTTGGCATAAATACGGCTTGTTTTACCGCTATTAAATGTCATGTAAAAATTCATACATTTGTTTGTTTGGGTTTAGTGTCAAATGTTAATAGAGTCGATTTATTTAACAGCTAACCTGAATATGAACTCTTTTAGAGTTTAAGTTAGGGGCGTTGCAACCGCCTCTAACTTATTTTCAGATTACTGTTGGTTTAGGTAAAATTTACGGCATAACAGTAATCCTCCTTCCTTGAAAGTTAAAGTGAGCACTCTCTGTTAATTCCATTATTCTTAATACTTGTTTGATGTTTTTTGATCTAGAAACAGAACCGGTAAATACCATTCTTGATAAATCACTTGGGCATTGTACTTCAACATCATACCATCTTGATATTTTTCTCATGATACTCCCCATGTCTTCATTGTTAAATACAAATTCATTGTGTATCCAAGCCGTTTCATCATCTACATTAACAGCTTTAACCTTTATTAAATCCCCTATTACATTGGCTTGTTGGCCAGGTATTAACACATTAGCTGCATTTTTGGTGCTTACCCTCACACTACCTTCGACTAGTGTGGTCGCTATACTATTTTCGTCATGGTAAGCATTGATGTTGAAATGGGTACCCAATACTTGTACAGTTTGGTTGTTGGCTATCACCTTAAAAGGTTTGCTGGCGTTATGGGCTACTTCAAAGTATCCTTCGCCTGTTAATTCCACTATCCTTTCATTTCCATTAAATATTGTAGGGTATTTTAAGCTGGAAGCCGAGTTAAGCCAAACCTTAGTGCCGTCTTCTAATGTTAAATTATAATAACCTCCATTAGGTATGGTCAATAAGTTTATTTGTGATGTAGCTGCTGCTTTACTAGTATTATAAGTCAATTGCCCATCTTCGGTTTTAAAAATACTCGAGCCACCCTGGTCGCCTATTTTTCCAATGTTCGCTTCATTTAATGAAATGGATACTCCATTTGCCAGGGTTAATGTTGCTTTTTTACCTCCTGGTAAAATTTTGGCAACAGCTTGAGTTGTTTTGGCGGGATTGTTATGCTTATTGAGGTAGAAATACAAACTAAAAGATAGGCAAATTAATACCACTGCAGCACTGGCGATGCTAGCCAGTTTTGGCCAGAGTTTAACATTTTTCTTTTCGCGTTGGTGGATAGGTAATATTGTCCAAACTTGGCTTTTTGCCGCATTTAGTTGTTCGATAGAAAGGTCGATTTTTTCGTTGTCTGATGTTAGGTACCAGCTCTCTAATAGCGCTAATTCTGTTTCAGTGCAATTGCCTTCCTTATATTTTTTGAGTAGTTCTTTTGCCGCTATGTTTTTCATATCCTTAAAGAAGTTATTTCCTCTTTAGAATATAGACGGCAAAGGGGGTAGGTAGGTGGTATATAAATTTAACAAAAAGTTAAAATTAATTTAAAGACTCACAAAAAGCATCATTCCGAGCTTACTGCGCAATATTTTAAGCGCATTGTTTATTTGTTTCTTTACGGTTTGCTCAGAGATATTTAATTGGGCGGCTATTTCTTTATGGCTTAACTTTTCTTTCCGGCTTAAATCAAATACTTCCCTCATTTTTGTTGGTAAACTGGCAATACCACTTTCGATCAGGGCAGAAAGCTGTTTCTCTCTTATGCTATGGTCTGTAATACAGTAACCTTGTTCTATGTAACCCTGTAAAGATTTAATGTATTTCGATTCTACTTCTTGATGTGAGATTACATCTAAAACCTTGTTTCTAACTGCAGTGTATAGATATCCGGATAGGCTAGAATTAATAACTAATGAATTTCTTTTGTTCCACAGTTGTGCAAAAAGTTCATGCAGTAGATCTTGGGCTTCCTCCTTGTCGCGTAGTTTTTGATAAGCGTGTAAGTATAATACATCAAAATATTTATTGTAAATGATGGTGTAAGCTAAGGCATCATCACTCTTTAGCAATTCAATCAATTCGGTATCAGAAGGAGAGGTGTCTAGCAACATGCTACAATCACAAATTTTATTTGAAAAGCAAAAAAGTCAAACTTTTAATATAGGTAAAGCAAAAGTTATGATGTAGCTATCAAAATTAATACAAATAAGCTAATAACCAAATAGATTAGTGCTTAGGGCTTTATTTTGAAATAAGTGATGCTATTATTTTAAAACATTTATGTTGCGACATCTTATTAATCAATTTTACTATATTTATCACATAACAATCTCAATCTAAGTCAATGGGGGTCATTTTAATCAATCAGTTTAATTAGCCATGGCAAAAAAGTCCAATAGGTTATCTGTCTGGTTTTTGTCTAGGCCCAAAACAACAGGGTTTATTTTCTTCTGGTTTTTGTTAAGTCTTATTTCTTTAATTGTTAGTCAGCGATACCAAATATTTCAAGAGAACAAAGAACGAGAGATTTCAAATATCTTGGCATCTGTTGAAGGTAACATAGAACAATCTTTAAAAAATGGTTACAATATTGCTTTAACGTTAGCACTTACGTTAGATAATGATGGTAAGCCAAATAACTTTGAGCAAGTAGCCAGTCAGTTAATTAAATCAAATCCAGACTTACAAGCGGTACAATTAGTACCCGATGGAATAATCAAATACATTTATCCACTAAAAGGGAACGAACCTGCATTAAACTTAAACTTGTATAAAAGTCCTCCAAGAACCATTTATGAAGCCAAGAAGGCAATCATTACCAAAAAGATGTACTACCAAGGGCCGGTTAAACTTACGCAAGGTGGTGTAGGTGTAATTGGTAGATTGCCATTGTTTATAAATAATAAGTTTTGGGGTTTTTCTGCTATTGTAGTAAAGTTAGATACACTGTTGAAACAAGCTGGGTTAGATAATAACAAATATGAGAACTACCGTTTTCAGCTTTCAAAGGTTAATCCCATAACAAATAAGGAAGAATTTTTTCTTCCAATGAAATATGACCTTAAACACCAGCAATCAAAAGCCATTGTTTTTCCTGAAGGAGATTGGAAGATCTATGTGATTAATATAGATCCTTATGGTACATTATGGCAAATTATTAGCGCCATCTTATTTGGCTTAAGTTTAACAGGTTTGTCAAGTTATTTACTAACTCGACTTTTAAGGAAGCAGGTTCAGTTGCAAACAGTAGTTCATGCTCAAGCATCGCAATTAATAGATACGGAGAGTAAGTTTAAGAATATTTTTGATCATGCGGCTATTGGTATAGCTAGGGTAAATTCTACAACAGGTGAAATTTTGGAGGTAAACCAATATCTGTGTGATTTTTTGGGTTATAAGGAAAATGAGTTGTTGAGTAAAAAAATAAAATCATTGATCTATTTAGATGACTTGGGTGAAGAGCGAATTTCATTTAAGAAATTGTTAAAAGGCGAATTAAGGCAGTTTAATAAGGAAAGTAGATATTTGGGTAAAGACGGAACTGTAATTTGGGGGAGTGTAACCATTACTCCTTTGTGGGATGAAGGTGAAGTGCCTACCAATCATATTGTTATTATTGAGGATGTAACTAAACGAAAGTTAGAGGAACAGATATTGATAGATTCTCAAAGAAGAATTGAGTCTTTGATTAATACGATTGATGGGATTGTTTGGGAAGGTAATTTTAGCACGCACCAATGTACTTTTGTAAGCGAAAAGGTAAAAGATATACTGGGTTATTCGGTTAAACAATGGATGAGTAGCCCTAATTTTTGGTTGGACCATTTATACCCAGAAGATAAAGAAGGTATGGTTTCCTATCTAGAAATGATGTTGCCAAACGATAGTCAACATGATGCAGAGTATAGGATGTTTGCCAAGGATGGTTCTATAGTTTGGATTAGGGATATTGTTACTGTTATAAGAGAGGAAGGACAATCTTATAAGTTAAGGGGCATCATGATAGATATTACCAATAAAAAAGAGGCTGAAGAAGCATTAAATAAGTCTTTTAATTTGGTAACTGAGCAAAATAAAAGGCTGTTGAACTTCTCTTATATTGTTTCTCATAATTTGCGCTCACATGCTGGTAATATACAAGGTATTTCAACATTAATAGAAAGTGCCCAAACAGAAGATGATAGGAATGAAATGATACAGTTGTTGAAAAAGGTTGCGGGTAATTTGAACGAAACCCTTTTTAACTTAAACAATATCGTAAATATTCAAACCAGTATAGATATTGATATTGAACCATTATATTTAAGTGACTATGTACAAGGAACTTTAGCTGTTCAAAAAACACAGATTTTATCAAAAAAAGCTACCATTTTAAACAAGGTAGATGGTGATATCGTTGTCAATTACAACCGTGCATACTTGGAGAGTATTTTACTCAATTTGCTATCTAACGCCTTGCGTTATAGTCACCCAGATAGAAAACCTGTTATTTCTATCGCTTGTTTTAAAGAAGATGGACAAGATGTTTTAAGGGTTTCAGACAATGGAATTGGCATCGATTTAGAAAAGTATGGTGATAAGTTATTTGGGATCTATCAAACCTTTAATGGCAATGCTGATGCAAGAGGCTTTGGATTGTTCATTTCAAAGAACCAAGTAGAGGCAATGGGCGGGAAAATAGAAGTAGAAAGTGCTTTAAATAAGGGAACGACATTTAAGATTTATTTTAAATAGCTGATTTGATAAACTGAGGCAGTTTGGATTTATTCCTATGAATGGAATATTTATTATTTCAAGAAAATTTTTATGTTTTAACTTAAATATGCGCTTCAAGCAACTCTGTGGCCTTTTATACAGAGGGCAATGTTAACGTTTCTTAATGCGTTTTTCTCGTTTAATTTTGATGACTAGTTTCGTTGAAATAAAACTAAAAAATATGAAGAAAATCGTATGGTTTGTCACTGTGTTTATTGCATTTCACTCTGCAAATGCGCAAACTCCCTTTTTTAATGAAAAGGATAGTATTGAAATTAAAGGAAAAGTAATTGGCTATAACCCTGGTCAGAAAGATCATTTCCTTAGTTTTTCTACTTATAATTTGTTTGGCAAATCAACTAGTCAAGCCATTCAGATTGAAGATAATGGAGATTTTTGGATCAAACTTTATCAACCTTATGAAGGGGATGTTCAATTAAATTATAAGGATGCGTTTATTAATGTTTATGCCAAAGCAAACAGCATTTTACAATTAGAAATTTATGATTCGAAAGTAAAAGAACAAACAGATAACGAAAATGCCTTTGTAGCTAAAGGAGAATTGGCAGGTCTAAATAATCTTAATTTTAAATTTCAAACAGCATATAATAAGCATTCTTTTAAGTCCAAAATTGATATGGGCAATAAGTTGCAGACGGATAGCGCTTTTGCAGCAAGCGTGGTTGTAATGCTAGATGAACAATTAGCATTTTTAAGTCTTTTTGTGAAGAACAATCAAATTATGGATCAAAAATTTATCAATTGGCAACGTAGTCGATTCCAATATGAAGCAGGTCAAAGTATTTTGTTCTTTCCATTTGCAGGGAAGTATAATAAAGAAATTACACAAAAGCAGTTGATGAAATTGATTAGTACGATACCAATTAACAATGAGAATGCGCTAAATAGTTCATCCTATTATGCGTTTTTAAATAGCTTAGTTGGGGCGCAACAGATAATGATAAATATTAACCCAATGTATGATGTAATTAAAAGCAAGAGCGGAAAGAATACAGTAAGCATTTGCCTTGATGAAATTGACAAATTTGCAACAGGAATTGCTAGAGAGCTGCAATATTTAGGGTCTTTTTTGAATAAGGCGGGGTCAGGGTCAGATCCAATGCCTTATTTGGCTCGTTTTAATGAGGTTATAAATAACCCATTCCTAAAGCAATACATAAAAGCAACGCAAGCTCCTTTGCACAAAGCTTCTAATGAGTTTGATATTGTGGCTCGTTTAAAAGCACAGAAGGTTAAGCCAATTTTAAAGGAAAGGTTGATTAATATATTTTCGCAATACAAAGGCGTTAGTTTATACATCGATTTTTGGGGTGATTGGTGTGGGCCTTGTATGAGTGAACTGCCAATTTATCCGAATCTAATTAATGCCTTAGCAGAGAATCCGATCAAGTTCTTATTCCTTTCTGCTTTCACTACTGAGGAGAGTATGTTGGCGATTAAGAAAAAATTTAAGATTAATGGCGATTTTATTAATTTGTCTAAGGACGAAGTTAATATCGTAAACAATGTATTTGAATTTCATAGTTATCCATCTCATTTCTTGGTGAATAATAAAGGTGTTGTAATAAGTAAGATGTCGCAAACAACCTTGAGTACCGTAAGTCAAAAAGCTAAAGAAATTGCCGCATTATTAAATAAATAGATGAAACTCAGATTAAGATTTCTCATTGCACTAAGTGTTTTGGCAACTTTAGCGGTAATTATTTTCCAGATAATCTGGCTAAAGAATAGTTATCAATTGAGTAAGGAAAAAATAACAAATGATGCAAAAACGGTATTAGATGAAGCTATAATCGAACATCGTGAACTAGTTGCTGAACAAGTGAGAGGCTTATTGATAAAGGCGATTAATCCAAATGACATCGAAACTCAGGTTCATTGGAAGATGCCTGATAGTCAGTATGTACAATTAGGTTATAGGACCAAAAGATTTCCCAATGCTTCTTGGACAACTTTTAAGGTTTCAAGAAAAGAATTGAATAAAGTTCAAAGAAATCCTTATCCACTACTGTTAGATCGGATCGATAAAGGTAATTTGGACGTATTAGATGGTGTTTATTCGACTTTTGTTGGTATAGTTAATTACGAGACAGATAGTTGGGAATATAAACTTCAGGATAGTTTGATGCGTTGTTTTTATTTACATGAAGATACCGCCGTCTTAAGTAAAATAGTTAAAAAGAGATTTGAAAGGTTGAATTATCACATTTCTACACAGCTCGTTTATCAAAAGGGAATTAATGAAATTTATAATAAAAAGTCGACGGTTAATAAGGTTCTTCAAGGAGAAGCGACTGATGTGGTAGAGATGGTAAGCGATAATCGTTATCATCGGCTTAACGAACAACTCGATTCCTTGAACGTATATGCTCAAAAATTAACTTTAGCTAACCACAAGATGTATGTTGTAAAGCCAATACTCAATGATATTGCCAATACATTACATTTTGGAGTACCATTTATCATTCTTGCAGTTGAAGTAAGCCCATCTGATATAATTAGCCAAATGTTGGTTAGTGTAATTGGTTCTTTTTTGTTGTTATTATTAATAGGAATATGTCTAGCTTATATGTTTTACACCATCTTAAAACAGAAGAAACTCTCAGAAATTAAAGACGATTTTATAGGTAATGTTTCTCACGAGTTAAAGACACCAGTTACTACTGCATTGGCAGCAATTCAAGGCATGCAACATTTCGATGTGCTGAAAAGTAAAGAAAAAACAGATTTGTATTTAAATACTGCCGCCAAGGAGATGCAGCGTTTGTCTGCGATGATTGATAACATTTTAAATATTTCAATTTACGAACAAAGTGACTTTAGTCTTCATGTTGTTAAATTTAATCTAAGAGAAATGTTAACTGAGGTGATAAATATTCAGGAATTACACTCAAAAAAGAAAGTTAATATTGAATTGAATTATCAAGCTAGAGAAGAAATTTTAGCTGATAAAACGCATCTTTATAACGTTTTTATTAATTTATTAGACAATGCTATTAAATATGGAAGGGAGGATGTAAAGGTCAAAATCGAATGTGTTGGAGGTATAAATAGTCTTAAAATTAATATTAGCGATAATGGAAAAGGTATACCTGAAATTTATCAGGTAAATATTTTTGAAAAATTTTTTAGAGTGCCTAGTATAAACGATCATAGTGTAAAAGGTCATGGGCTAGGGTTAAGCTATGTAAGGAATATACTAGAAAAACATAAGGGTGAAATTAAACTTATAAAGTCAGATGATAATGGTTCAATCTTTTCAATTGATTTACCACAATGAAACGAGCACCCAAAATACTATTGATAGAAGATGAAGTAGCGTTAGGGCTAATAATTAAGGACGGTCTGGAATTTAGGGGTTTCGAGGTAATATACATTACAGATGGGAGCTTGGCGTATGCCACTTATATCTCTGAAAAGCCAGATTTTCTGGTGCTTGATGTAATGCTGCCATCTATTAATGGTTTAATGATTGCAGAGAAGATTAGGTTGGAGAATAAGCATACGCCTATCCTGTTTTTAACCGCAAGAACAATGCCTCAAGATGTGTTAAATGGTTACATGGCGGGTGGTAATGACTATCTTAAAAAGCCCTTTGATATGGAAGAGCTAATCATTCGTATAAAAGTATTACTCAACCAAAACCGCCTGTTAGAGAACGTGCAAAGTGATAAAAACTTAGGTGTGGTTGATATTGGGAAATATACTTACGACATAATGAGAGGGGTTTTAGTATATCATGGTATAATAAAGCAATTAACAGGTAGAGAAAGCGAGGTCTTAAAAACACTTTATCAAAATAGAAATAGATTGCTGGCAAGGAAAGAATTCCTACTACAAGTTTGGGGAGATGATGATTTTTTTAGTTCAAGAAGCTTAGATGTGTTTATCACTAAACTAAGACGATATTTAAAGCATGACCCATCAATTCAGATCATTAATCAAAGGGGCTTTGGCTATAAGTTGATTTGTTAAGGTTTTCTAAATGATCTGTTGATCTATGTTCACTTTTCCCTGTTTTCTTTTTTCTTCATCAATTTTAATAATTATCAGAGGGAAAGACAGCTTGTAGATGGCCTATAAAAAAGAAAGGAGATTATCCATCCAGACTAATCTCCTTTTCTAACCAAATATAAACCTGTATGAACGGGTTATTTTTTATTCCGATATAATCGGACTTTTTTCTTTTCAAATCTTTAGTGTTTTTGCTTTAACAACTAATGATGATACAAATATAGAAATAATTTTATTATAGTGTACAAAGTACACTAAGAAAAATTTTATTTATTTTTTGTTTGTGTTATTCAGATGACAAAAGTGCCTAAAAACATCATTTTACTAACATTTTGAATGCAAAAGTAGTTTTATTTTTTTTAATTATTTATTAGTGAACGTTAAATTTATGTTAAATCAATGTTTTGTAGCCTTGAAAATGGCCTTATGAGAGGTGCTAAAAAACCATAAAAAATAGAAATTATAAGTCTTATTAGACTTAATGTTAATCATTTTATATTATTTATCATGAAAAGCTAAAATAGTGGTGTTAATTGTGTGTTATTTATGCAAAATTTGTAAATACGTGGTTTAGGTAAGGCAACTCTTTGTGTTTTGGGATGTTTAGGTATAAAAAATTGCAGTTTTAGATTGGTTATTTAAAAAAAAATGGCAACACCTTTTTCGGTGTTACCATTCGTATTAATCTACGTAAAGGAATTTTATCTTATAAAGTTCCGTAGTACTCAACAAATTTAGCAAGAGCCGAAGAATAGCCCCACTCATTGTCGTACCAAGAAACAACTTTAACGAAATTATCATTTAATGAAATTCCTGCGCCTGCATCAAAAATAGAAGCATGGTCATTACCAATAAAGTCAGATGAAACAACTTCATCTTCTGTGTAACCAAGAACACCTTTTAAATAACCTTCAGATGCAGCTTTCATTGCATCTTTAATTTGTTGATAAGTAGCAGGTTTTTCTAAACGTGCAGTTAAGTCAACTACAGAAACATCGGCCACTGGAACACGGAATGACATACCTGTTAATTTACCTTTTAATTCAGGTAAAACCATACCTACAGCTTTAGCAGCGCCAGTTGATGAAGGGATGATGTTTGAAAAGCCACCACGCCCACCTCTCCAATCTTTTGCAGATGGGCTATCAACAGTTTTTTGAGTTGCAGTTACAGCGTGAATAGTACTCATTAATCCTTCAACTATACCAAAGTTGTCATTTAAAACCTTAGCAATCGGAGCCAAGCAATTTGTAGTACAAGATGCGTTAGATACAATAGTTTGGTCGGCAGTTAATTTATCATGATTAACACCCATTACATAAGTAGGGATATCAGCATCCTTAGCAGGAGCAGAGAATACTACTTTTTTAGCACCAGCAGCGATGTGTTTTTCTGCATCTGCACGAGTTAAGAATAAGCCTGTAGATTCGATAACGATATCTACACCAACTTCATTCCATTTTAAGTTTGCAGGATCTCTCTCTGCAGTAATGCGAATGGTTTTCCCATTCACAACTAATTGTCCGTCTTTAACTTCAATTGTTCCGTCAAAACCACCATGAGTTGTATCGTATTTTAACATATAAGCCATGTAATCTGGCTCAATTAAATCATTGATTGCAACAATGTCTAAGCCTCTCTTTAAGGCAGCTCTAAAAACTAATCTGCCGATACGGCCAAATCCATTTATTCCTACTTTAGTCATTTTTATTAATTTGAGTAATAATTAAGTAAATTGTATATTGGTTCTTTTGTTATTGTAATAATGTTGATGTCGTGTTTTTTTGCAACTAATCGCAACCTGTCTTGAAATGTTCCCGCAACTAAACCCACAAAATGAACTTCTTCATTTGGATGCTCATGTGTTGTTGGTATTAGATAGGTGTTAAAGTATTTTTCAAAAGCCAGGTCTATCAGTTGTTCTATGTATTTGTTTGTTCTATTTTCTATATAAAAATCTAAAAAGGAACAAAGGTAATTTTGAGCATTAGGTTTCCTGTAGATTTTTTCGAGTATAATAGCCCTGTCTACGTTATACTTTTCTTCAAATTGTTTTCTCAGATCTTGAGGAACTTTTTCTTCGAGGTAGCTTTTCAATAAGATTTTACCCAAATAATTGGCAGAGCCTTCATCGCCTAGTATGTAGCCTAATCCAAAATTATTCTTTTCAGGTTTTTTTCCATCAAAATAAGCACAGTTAGCTCCGCTTCCTAATATGCCTACTATGCCTTTCTGGTTATAGCATGCTGCTATTGAGGCGCCATAAATATCATCCTCAACTTTGATTTTAGCATTTTTGAAAAACTTGCCTAAAGTTTCGGCTAAAGATGCTTGGGCAACGTTAGAAGAAGCTCCGGCCGCAAAGACAAATATTTTCTTTATTTTTTCAGCATGGTTAATTAAAACAATATTTTTGTTTAATAAATAAAGAATGTGCTTTTGGTCATTAAAACGAGGATTTATTCCTGGAATTGTACATTCAGCAATCGTCTTTCCTTCATTGGAAATTTTCCAGAAAGCACTTTTTGATCCGCTATATACAACTGCTATCATCCTTATTTATATTGATAAAACATGTGTCATTTCCAATAAATCGTCTTCTAACTTATAGTTATGCGCATGCAATGCTTCTTCAAGACTTGTTGATCTAATGTCGTTACCACGAAGCCCTACCATTTGCATGGTTTCGCCTTTAATTATTTCATTTACGGCAGCATAACCTAATCTACTTCCTAATATCCTGTCAAATCCACTTGGGCTACCACCCCTTTGCAGGTGACCTAATATCGTAACTTTGGTGTCGTAATGTGTAAATTTCCTTTTTACACTCTTGGCAATATCGTAAGCTCCACCATACTTATTTCCTTCAGAAACAATTACAATACTCGAAGATTTTTTGCCGTCTGCTCCAGATCTTAGTTTTGTAATCAGTTCCTTTAAAGAAGTTTCTTTTTCTGGCAAAAGCACAGCTTCAGCTCCACTTGCAATTGCTGTTCTTAATGCCAAGCAACCAGAGTCTCTACCCATTACTTCAATGAAGAATAACCTGTCATGAGAATCGGCAGTATCTCTAATTTTATCTATTGCTTCTATAATTGTATTAACGGCAGTATCGTAACCTAAGGTAAAATCCGAACCATACAGATCGTTATCTATGGTTCCTGGTATGCCAATTACGTTAATGCCAAATTTTTCACCAAAACGTTTTGCACCGGTAAAGGTCCCGTCGCCTCCAATTACTATTAAAGCATCTATCTCTTTATCTTTTAAGTTCTTATAGGCAATTTCCATACCTGCTTCTTCTTTAAAAGCTAAACACCTTGCGGTTTTTAAGATGGTACCACCCATGTGTAAGATATTGCTCACTGAGCGAGAATCCATGGCTTGGATGTTATTGTCAATTAGGCCTTGATAACCTTGCATTACCCCGAACATATTCCTTCCGTGATAAATGCCTGTGCGAATTACAGCTCTTATGCAGGCATTCATACCAGGGGCATCGCCACCAGATGTTAGTACTGCAATATTTCTAATATTTGGTTCCATTATTTATATTATACGAATATAGTGTGTATTTTTTACACTAAGTAATTTTTTTTCATTATTTTTATGGATTAAATGAACAAGTGTATTTATTTTGTTCTAATATTATAAAATATAAAAACGATTTTGTCTTGAAAGAAGTATTACCTGTGTTTAATTCCGCGGTTTCAATTGATTGCGTATTATTTGGTTTTGATGGTGGAGAACTCAAAATTCTACTCATAGAAAGAAACGAAGAACCCTTTAAAGATTGGTGGGCTTTGCCTGGTAACCTGATAGGGGAGGATGAAAGCGTTGAACAATCAGCCTCTCGGATTCTGCATGAACTTACTGGCTTGAGTGATATTTATATGGAGCAATATTACACTTTTGGTGAGGTAAATCGACATCCACAAGGTAGGGTAATTACTGTTGCTTATTATGCGATGCTAAGGTTGGGTGGCGATAAAGCCTTAAAACCACTTACATCATATGCTAAAAAAGCACAATGGATCAATGTGAAGGAACTTCCTAAGTTAGGTTTTGATCATCAGCATATCTTTGATAAAGGCTTAGAGAAAATCAAACGTAGAATTAAGCATTTGCCAATAGCATTTGAGCTTTTACCGGAGAAATTTACTTTAACTCAGGTGCAAAATGTTTATGAGCTTATCTTAGGTAAAAAATTAGATAAAAGAAATTTCAGAAAGAAAATATTGAGTTTCGGTGTGCTTAAAGAACTGAATGAAAAACAAAAAGGTGTTTCGTTTAGGGCTGCAACTTTATATAAGTTCGACAGAAGAAAATATGCTAAACTATTTGGTAAGGAGATTTCCTTTTAAGCGTGGTGTCTTGTAGCAATTCAATTGCTTTAGCAACGTAATTTTTTAGTAAAAAATATATAAGGATAAAAATAATTTAAAATTCTTTATTGGATTTTGGTTTGGAGTGTTATATTTACACTATCAACCTTATATATGCAGAAACTCTACAAATTAACATTGATTTTTGTCGGGCTAATTGTGATGAACATATCTGTTCAGGCACATTGGGGTGATATTTCTTTGTTAAATTCTGCTAAATCTAGTAAAGCTAATTTAATCTCTTCTGGTAAAGATTGGGCAGGTTTAAATGCTAAACAAGCTACTAATTTCTTTAACTATCCAAATCCAGCTCTTACCGAAACTACAATTGCTTATACTTTAACTGCAAAAGCGAATGTTACACTAAAAGTTATTGATTTAACAGGTAAACAATTAGCTATTTTGGTAAAACAAGAACAAGCTGCTGGTAAGCAAGAGTTTTATTGGGTACTTGCTAAAAATAACATCACCTCTGGTATGTATATTCTATTGTTGCAGGTTGATAATAAAACTTACAGCAGAAAAATTATTGTTCAATAATAAACCTATCTTATCTTTTAGGGTAAAGCAATGAGACTGTATCTATCAATGTTAGTCTGGCTTTCCGTTACTTGCCTACCGGCAGGCAGGAATCTTTTTCGTGAAGAACTCAAAAGGATATCACTTCAATCCAGTTTAGAATTAATAGCCAGTGCTGCTATTTGGGGTTGCATACAGATTTCAAAACAGGTCTGGAGTTCGACCAGTGTTAAAAACTTAGCTACGTCAAGGTAATAAACAAAAGCCCCAATCAAATGATGATTGAGGCTTCGAAAAGATTGTAATATTTATCTCTTGCTCAAATGGTAGTCAACTAAATCATCTATAGGTGAGCGGATGATTTTACCAACCCCCATTTCATATCTATCGGCAACCAAACTTAATATGTCTCTGAAGCTATAACCAACGGAACCCACACAGTTTAATTCGTAGTTTTTATAATTAGGATAATGAATTACCAAGTTTTCGAAAAATGCTGTAAATGCATAATCTACAACTGAGTGTGTATAATCTTCGTAATTTTCCTTAAAATCGTAAATGAACTTACTGAAACTGGCACAAAAACGATTAGGTAAGGGTTTGTTATAAATATGATCGAAAATATCTTCGTTAGTTAATGCATAATTATCATAGAAACTCTCTCTTAATCCCTTTGGCATGTAACCCTTCATGTAATCGGCTAAAATTCTTTTTCCGATATAACTTCCGCTACCTTCATCACCAAGGAAATAACCTAATGAATCGATGTTTAAAGAAATGTCTTTGCCGTCATACAAACAAGAGTTTGTGCCTGTTCCTAAAATAGCGGCAAAACCTTCATTATCTCCCAGTAAAGCTCTGCATGAAGCTAATAAGTCATGGCCAATCTTGATTTCTGCATTCACAAAAATCTTTTGCATTCCATCTTCTACAATTTTTCTTTTGGCATCGGTAGAGCAACCAGCACCATAATAATAAACTTCAGTTAATTTTTCCGGCTCAAGGTGATCTGGTAAGGCTGTTTTTAATGAGCTCTCAATGTAATCGCTGTCTACAAAATAGGGGTTATACCCTTCAGTATTAAAATGGATTTTTCTCCCTGCTTCGTTGATCAAGCACCAGTTTGTTTTTGTTGATCCACCATCTGCAATAACTATCATTTTTGGTTTGTTAAGTTATGTAATAAGTAAAAAGTCTACCAATATATGTGGCTTTTTTCAAATAAAAAATTAAAATATAGTTTTTATTTTCTTAATGTTAAGTTTATGTATATGTTTTGATTAAGCGTTGAAATAACGGTTTTAACATAAAGTGTACTTTATACACTATTAGCCTAAGAATTAGACTAAAAATTTGATTGGTTTTTTCATTAGTGTAAAATTTTCAATAAAATAGAAAGCCCCTAAAAATTTTTTAGGGGCTTTTCGAATTTTTCAGAAATTTAGTTCTTAACTAACGTGTATTTATTGTTAGGGATATCTAAAGTAATGGTATAATTTCCGGCTGTAGTTACTGCGATGTTATCACCAGTTAAAGCTCCTGCAGCATTACCACCATAGTTAGTTCCCCAATCATGGTTTTTTCTAAATTTGAATTCACCAGCTGTAAGGGCTACAGTTACTTTCCAAGTTCCTTTGCCATCATTGATGTATTTCATATCTGTATCAACAGACCAATTGCTACCTGGTATTGCATTACCAATTATGCCCCAAACTAAGGGGGTTAAAGTATATGTCAAGTTATTTAAATCTACATCAAGTTGTTTTGCACCAGGTGTTAATGAACTAATATCTCCACCAGATGTGCTAATTTTACCAGCACCAGCAACACCATAGGCGATGTCCCATTTCTTTGCTGGAGTGATTTTAAAATTGCTACCGTCAAATGCTATCACGCCTGTATAAACACCGTTTCCACTCAGTGAAACCAAACTATCTGCAGTTGCAGGGTTCCAACCTTGGTAATTTCCTGGTACATAAATCCAAGCAGTAAGAGGAAAAGGTTTAGCGCTTAAACTAACTACATTACTGTAAACAGGGGCAAGGTTATTTGAAATAGTAGATTTAATTCTGATTTCAACATCTGAATTAGCGGTTGTAGGTAAATTAAGCGACAAAAGTAAGTTGTTAAAGTCTAAACCATTGTATGCTTTTGTAGTCGCATTTGCAGGTAAAATTGCTTCTTTAGCGTTAGCAAAGTTACTGCCCTTTACCGCTAATTGTAGCACGTTAGTAACTGCAGCTTGATAGCCGAAATTTGCGTTTGTTAAACTAAAAGTGATAACAGTATTAGCCAACATGGTTTTATCTAAAACAACCGATGTTGCAGATGACTTCAGTGAGCCACCAGTACCAGCATTCGCAACAGATTGAGTTTCGTCTTTTTTACAAGACCATAGCGATAAAGCGATAAAGCTAAATGCTAAAGATTTTAAAATTATTGATTTCATATCTTAAATAATAAAGATTAATAACCTGTGTTTTGTTTCAGATTCGGATTCGCAATTAAATCTGCAGTTGGAATAGGGTAAAGGTTTCTGAAAGCTGGTAAACCTGTACCTGCTTTAACTCCGCCTTTAAAAGGCCATAAATAACTAGCTTCAGTAAATTTGTTAAAACGAACTAAATCTGTACGACGATGACCTTCCCAGTACAACTCTCTTCCGCGTTCATCTAAAAAGAAATCAGTAGTTAAGGAAGCAACATTTCCGGTTGCGTTACCATAAGCACGTTGGCGTAAATTGTTTACATAGATAAGTGCTTGTGCAGTTGTGCCACCAGAGCCACCACGCATTACTGCTTCTCCATATATTAAATACTGCTCAGCTAAACGAAATAGTGGAAAGTCAAGTGAGCTGAAAGTTCCATTTAAAGAACTCGGTGTTGCGCCAGTTGAAGTTATGTTTTTGAATTTAGTAACTCGTAAGCCATCAGTAAATACGCCGATATCTTCTACATTGTTTTTGGTACCGAAGAAAATACCACGTTTATCTGCTGTACCATTTGGATCGGGGAATAAGGCAGGCAAATTCTGACGAGTTCTATTTCCTCCCCATCCACCATTTGGCACACCGTAAGAAGAAGGATTCATATCGCCATTGATAGCAGCGTTTATTAAGAAAGTTGTACCTCCATAATTTGTTCCTCTTGAACCATCGTAGTTGATGCTTAAGATGGTTTCTAAATTGTTTACATTGTTATCTGCCAAGAATAAATCTTTGTAATTGGCTTTTAATTGATAACCAGCACCAATAACTTTGCTAGCATAAGTAATAGCTTCTGTATATTTCGCTGTTCCAGTATAAACTTGAGCATTTAAATATAGTCTAGCTAATAGAGCCCAGTCAGCACCTTGGTCAGCACGACCATATTCATTTGTACGAGGCGCAGGTAGTGAAGCTTCAATTGCTTTTAACTCCGATTCTACATAAGCGAATAATGCAGCTCTTGTAATTTGTTTTGGAGATACTTTTCCAATTTCATCAGCCTCTGTAACGAAAGGAGGGTTGCCAAAGCCATCTAATAATACCCAATATTGATAAGCACGTAAGAAACGAGCTTCAGCACGATATTTTTGAATATCAGTAGCATCAGTACCAGCAATGCCTCTTGCAGCTAGCTTTTCTGGTGTACTTTCTCTTAAAAACTCATTACAAACAGTGATTTGAAGAATGCTTCTAGAGTAAAGCCCTCTTAAGAAAACGTTATCTGCAGCCCAAGTAGAATAATCTAACTCAGGAATACCTATGTCGCCCCAAGCACAAATTGCCTCATCAGTAGTTAACTCTTGAGATGTCCAAAATAATCTTAAAAAATCTGCAAAACCTGAATTAATACCTCCAATATCACTTGCATCGGATCCTTGAGAACTAGTTAGTGCATAAGTAGCATACAGTTTTACCAATCCTTGTTTGTAACCAGCAGGCGTAGCATAAACCGTTTCTGACGTTACATCGTTGGTTGGGGTTAGATTTAAATCGCCCTTTTTACATGAATTTAATGACACTAGCAATATGCTAGTTGCCAATAATGTTTTAAATGAATTTTTCATTTTTATATTTTTATTAAAAACCAACATTTAAACCTAAAGTATATGTTCTTGGTCTTGGGTATAAGTTATAGTCAATACCAGAAGATAATTCTGGATCTAAGCCGTCATAGTTAGTTACGACAAATACGTTCTGACAGTTTGCCGAAATACGCATATTAGTTTTACCGGTTTTAGATAGTCGGCCAACATTATAAGCAACACCTAGATTATCCATTTTCAAAAAAGAAGCGTTTTTAACGTAATAATCGCTCAAAAACTGATTAGACTGGAAATTGGTATTTAAGAAATCACTGTTAGTATTGTTAACTATTCCACTCGGACTTAGAACATTTGTTTTGATACCAAAGTTAGAAGATACGTTATCGTAGATGTAGTTTCCTAAGTTAGCTCTTAAAACAGTGCTAATTGTCCATTTTTTGTAGCTGAAGGCAGTGTTAAAACCAAAAGTGAAGTTTGGATCAGGTGATTTGTAGAAATATTGATCACTGGTATTGATCACTCCATCAGCATTTAAGTCTGCGTAAACTCCCTCTAAAGGAGCACCACTTGCATTGTAAACCTGTTTGTAAACAAAGAATGAACCTGGAATTTGGTTTACAGAATTATATTTAAGTGTAGTTCCTGTACCGCCTGTTATGTCACCTGCACCAACTTTCGAACCTGGATCTGGGTTTAAAGTTAAGTTCGTTACTTTTCTTTTGTTGTATGCAACGTTAAATCCAAAATCCCAATTCGTGTTTTCACTTTTTATAGCTGTAAAATTAATGCTTCCTTCAATACCTCTAACTTCCATGTTTCCTACGTTTGTAGTTAACAAGTTGCTAAAGTTTGTTCCTACTGGGATGTTAATTGTACTTAATAGGTCCTTGGTTTTTTTATAGTAAGCATCAATACTTCCGTATATTCTGCCTTTTGCAAAACCATAATCTAAACCAGCGTTATAGGTAGTCGTACTTTCCCATTTCAAATCTGGATCATATGCGGCAGGGCTGTAGTAGTTATAAAACGTATTACCAATTTGATATTGTCCTGTATTACTATTTGCATAGTATTTAGATAAGTATTCATAATTGCCAATTCCATCTTTATTACCTGTTTCACCATAACTTAATCTTAATTTTAAATCAGAGAAAGTTTTGCTGTCTTTCATAAAGTCTTCAGAAATTATTCTCCAAGTAAAACCAGCAGAAGGGAAATAACCCCAACGATTTTCTTCTGCGAATTTAGAAGAAGCATCAGCTCTCATTGTTGCAGATAAAATATATTTATCGGCTAACGTGTAAACAAACCTTCCATAGTAAGAAAGTAATTTGTTCTGGTTAATTGAGAATGGGAAAACTGGTGTATTTAAAACCTCTCCAGTTCCTTTAAACGTCTGGAAATTATAATCTGTAGTTGAATTATCATAATAACCATAACCTACGGTTGCATCGAATCTGCTTTTAATACTAGTTGCAGTATGAGCATAATTTAAATAAAATTCAGAAATTTTATTTCTTTCGGTGTTTAGTCTATTGCCATAAAAACCACTAGTTGAAGCACTTTGGGCCGCTATGCTAGCAACTCTTGTGTAGCCGTATCCCTTGTTTACATCATAAGCTAAATTTAAGTTAGCGTGTAATTCTGGTAGGAAGTGGAATGAATAATCCAATTGAAGATTTCCGAAGCTTCTTGCAGCTTTACCATTATTATCTTGCTGTCTAATTAAAGCAACTGGGTTTCTTGGTGCATTTGGATTTGGTACTGAACCTTGGATCCATTCGTAGTATCCACCAAAAGCATTATTTGCATAAACAGGCTGAGTTGGATCAAATTGTATTGCACTTGCTATTGCTCCATCATTTGCGAAGTGCGATTCAGATAATGAGCCTTTTAAGTTTAAATTAACCTTTAAATGATTAGAGAAGAAAGTTGGTGCAAGAGTTAAAGCTCCAGTAGCACGTTCTAATTTATCCGTAATTAAAAGACCTTGTTGTTCTAAGTAACCACCAGAAACACGATAAGGAACATTTTTAAATGAACCTGACATACTCAATGCGTTATCAGTAGAAAATGCTTTTTGGAAAATTTCATCTTGCCAGTTTGTATTTGCTCCACCTAGTAGTGCTTTTTGTGCAGTTGTTCCGTTAGCATTTACATAAGCTCTAATTTGAGGTGCCGAAAGTACCTCTACGTTTTTTATAACAGTAGCTATAGAGTTATTTGTGCTAAAATTGAATACTGGGGCGCCAGAACCACCTTTTTTAGTAGTAATTAAAATAACACCATTTGAGGCCCTAGATCCATAAATCGCTGTAGCATTAGCATCTTTTAATACTGTAAAGGTCTCAATGTCATTAGGATTGATTAAAGAAAGTGGGCTTGGAGCGTTTCCAATGCTATTACCACTAAAAGGAATACCATCTACCACAATTAAAGGATCGTTGCTTGCGTTTAACGAAGCACCACCACGAATACGGATTACACTACCGCCTCCTGGTCTACCACCGTTGTTAACAATGTTTACACCAGCAACTTTACCTTGAATTAATTGCTCTGGAGTAGTAATGGTTCCTTTTTGAAAATCTTTTGAATTAACGGTTGTAATAGAACCTGTTAAACTTTTCTTTTCTGCTGTACCATAACCAATAACTACAACTTCATTTAGGTTTTGAGAATCGGTCTTCATGTTGAAGTTTAAGACTGAATTGCCATTGCCAACTGTAGCAGTTAATGTTTGGGTTGCATAGCCAATATACTTAACCGTTAAAGTATAGGTTCCACTAGTTAAGCCAGTGATTCTGTAGTTACCATCATTGTCTGTTGATGTTATTTTTTGAGTTCCGACAACTTGAACAGAAGCACCAGGAATTGGCAAATTTGTTTCGTCGATAATCTTACCAGAAATGCTTCCGGTTTGCGCATAAGTTGTCAATGTGCAGAGTGCAAAAATCATCAACATACAAAGCTTAATTGGGTAAAATACTTTCATAGAAAAAGCCCGTTTTAAAGGTGAAATATTTGGTTATAAATAAGTGTATTATACACTATTGTAAATTTATGATAGCATATTAAAAATCAAAATTTTATATCAATTTTTTTTTGAACACCATATTTTAGGTCAGAAAAACACTTGAAATCCGAAATATTAAGCGGATTTTTAAAATCCATATTTTAATTAATTAAGAATTAAATAATTGATAATTAAATAGTTATGAATAAATTTTCAATAAAAAGGTGTATTTTTTACACTAAGCTATTTTTATGGTGTTTTTCGGGAACGTTTTCGGGAACGTTCCCGAAAAAACGGAGGTAAATTGAAAAGTTGTTTAAACACTTGAGTCGAAATTCGGCGTATTTTGGAGAAATGTAGAAAATTTTTGAAAAAAATGAGCCTGTTTTTAGATCAAAAAAATGAGTTAAATAATTGGCGATTTTAGACCTTAGAAGTAGACTCCCTTGGGTATAATTTTGAGTTCAAAATCACTTCACTTTTTAAGCTTACCTCATTTGGATTTTCGAGCATTTTGAAGAGCAATTCTGCAGCTGTTTTTCCCAGTTCTGCTGCAGGTTGAGTAATGGTACTTAAAGCAGGATTTAATAAAGGTGCAATTGCCAAACTAGAAAAACCAATTACTTTTAAATCATCTGGAATAGAGAGTTTAATATCATAACAAGCATAATAAGTTGCAAAAGCCAATCGTTCTACTGAAGTGAAAACTCCATCAGGTTTTAAATTGGTAAATGCCTGTTTCAGTAACTCTATATTTTCTTTGTAATTGTTGGTACAATCTATAATTAATTCATCCTTAAAAGGAATTTTAAATTTCTTTAATGCATCTATATAACCTTGCATACGGGTTTTACCAATAGAAAGGGTTTTATTAACTGCCAAGTAGGCAATTCGTTTACATCCTTGTTGTATGAGATGTTTGGTGGCCGAAAAGCTACTGTCATAATCATTTGTAATTACTCTGGGCGTTACAATATCTTCATAAACCCTATCAAAAAATACCAAAGGTAATCTTCTTTTTGACAGCTCATTCAAATAATTATGGTCGTTAGCCTCACCAGATACCGACATGATAATTCCATCGGCCCTGCCATTGTGTAAGTGTTTTATAAATGATACCTCTTTTTCAAACTGGTCATTGGTGGCGTAAACCAAAATATGATAACCTTTTGCGCTTGCCACTTTTTCTATTCCCTGAATGGCTAGTGAAAAATAATTGTTGCCTAACTCAGGTACAATAACAGCGATAGTTTTACTTTTCTGCTCTCTTAAATTGCTGGCATAATGATTAGGCTGATAATTCATCTCCTTAGCCATTGCCAAAATTCTTTCCTTTGTTTCTTTACTAATATCGCTGTTATCTCTAAATGCTCTAGAAACTGTAGATGTAGATAGGTTTAAGGCTTGAGCTAATTTTTTGATGTTCACATTATCCATTCTAGAGACGCAAGTTTTTGGCTTCTGATTTCGTTTGTAAATATAAATGATAAAAAAAGTAAATATTTCTATTTATTTGTTAAATGATTTGAAAATTACCTCAAAATCTATAATTCTTAAAAATTAATGAAACGTTTCAGCCTATTTTTAGTACTTCTGTTTGCGTTTGTGGCCTCGGTTGCTCAGGTCAAAATCAAATTTGAATTGCAGAATATTCCAAAAAGTAAAGATTCCATTCCAGAGTATTTTTTGGCAGGTAGTTTTAATAATTGGAAGCCTAATGATGCAGACTTTAAATTTTTAAAGAAAGCTGAAGGAAATTACTTTCTTGAAAAACAATTCCCAGCAGGGCGATATGAATACAAGATTACGAGAGGCAATTGGACCAAGGTAGAATCTGCAGCAAAGGGAAATGCGGTTGGAAACAGGTCTCTGAAACTCCAAAATGATACAACTGTAAAAGTAACGGTACTAAACTGGTCTGATGAATTTAAAAAACAACTTCCTAATCATACTTCATCCGTTAATGTAAAATTATTGGATAGCGTTTTCCCAATGCCACAACTAGGCACCACCAGGAGAGTATGGGTTTATTTACCTCCATCTTATGCTCAATCGAAGAAAAAATATCCAGTAATATATATGCATGACGGTCAGAATTTGTTTGATGAATTTACTGGCGGATATGGAGAATGGCATATTGATGAAATAATGGATAAAATAAGCGCAGACCGTGGAAAGGAATTTATTGTGGTTGGAATTGACCATGGAGGTCCAGAAAGATTAAAAGAATATAATCCTTATGATAGTCAATATGGGAAAGGGAAGGGCAAAGCTTATGTTAATTTTTTAGTGAATAATTTGAAACCCTTTATAGATAAAAATTACAAAACATTAAAAGATGTAAATAATACATCAATCGCTGGGAGTTCAATGGGTGGATTGATTTCAATGTATGCCTTAGCTACTTATCCAAAAGTTTTTGGAAAAGCGGGTGTGTTTTCCCCAGCATTTTGGTTGGCAGAGCCGATTGAGGAAGATTTGAAAAATGCTTTGCCAAACTTAAAAGACAGTAAGATATATTTTGTAGCCGGAACTTTAGAAGGCAAGGCGATGATAAGGGATATGAATGCAGTTTATCAAATCTTAAATCCCAATGGGGAAAACAAAAACATTAAATTGATAGAAAAAGCAGACGGCGAACATAAAGAATGGTTTTGGAATAGAGAGTTCACAGATTTTTATAAATTTATTGCTAATTAGTATAGCGTAACGAGTCTTGCGTATAGCGATTGATTCAAGATATATATTCCAACCTAAACATAAAATGAAACAGCAAATTGCTATTCAATTATTTGAAGATAAAAAGGTAAGAACTCTTTGGAATGCTGAGGAGGAGAAATGGTTTATATCTATTGTAGATGTTATTGAAGTGTTGACAAATAGTGAAAGACCAAGAAAGTACTGGAGCGACCTTAAAGCTAAATTGCAAAAAGAAGGTAGCGAACTGTCCGAAAAAATCGGACAGTTAAAAATGGTTGCTAAGGATGGTAAAATGCGGACTACTGATGTTGCCTCAAGGTGGTAATGTGGCAAAAGTCGCGATGAAAGAGTTAGAAGCAAAAACTGGTAAAAAAGTTGTAACAGCATTAAACGCAAAAGAAACTTTATCAGAAGGAAACACTTTGAAAAAGATAAACACAAAGAACTCATAAAAATAGTTTAGCTATTTTTCCTTAGTATAGAATTGAGAAATACAACATATAATGAAAATAGATTTTAGGAGCGATACAGTTACCAAGCCAACAGCGGGAATGCTTGATGCAATGATGAGTGCAAAAGTTGGAGACGATGTTTTCGGAGAAGACCCAACGGTAAATGCTTTGGAAGAAAAGCTTGCCAAGATGTTTGATATGGAGGCTGCTTTGTTTTGTCCCTCTGGTACAATGAGTAATCAAATAGCAATAAAGTGCTTTACGCAACCAATGGATGAAGTTATTTGCGACCAAACTGCCCACGTTTACCGTTATGAAGGTGGTGGGATTGCCTATAATTCAATGGCATCTGTTCGTTTGTTAAATGGAGAGAGAGGGATTTTAACGCCAGAGATGATTGAACCAGAAATTAATGCTGATAATATCCACTATCCGAATTCTAGCTTGGTTGTTTTGGAGAACACGGTTAACAAAGGTGGTGGTAAATGCTATCAACTTTCTCAAATAGAACCCATTGCCAAATTGTGTGCAACAAAAGGAATCAAACTTCACCTAGATGGTGCAAGAATTTTTAATGCATTGGTTGCCACGGGCGATAAAGCTTTTGATTATGGAAAACAGTTTGACGGCATTTCAGTTTGCCTTTCTAAAGGATTAGGTGCGCCAGTTGGCTCGGTATTTTTAAGTGATAAAGCAACTATAAAAAAAGCAACCAAGATTAGAAAAGTTTTAGGCGGCGGAATGAGACAAGCAGGTTTTTTGGCTGCTGCAGGAATTTATGCTTTAGACAATCATGTTAATCGCTTAGCAGATGACCATAAAAATGCAAAAGCTTTAGCGAATGAATTAGAAAAAGCTGAATTTGTAAGTTATGTGATGCCTGTAGAAACCAACATTGTTCTTTTTGATGTCAAACCTAGCTTAAATGTCGATCAAGTTGTTAAAGCATTTGAAGAAAAAGGAGTTTTATGTAATTCCACTTCTAATAAAACCATAAGATTTGTAACGCATTTAGATGTTAGCGAAGAAATGATTGACCAAACTATTCAAGTAATTAAAAATCTTGCCTTCTAATATGTCTCACATCTCAAATCTCACATCTCAAATCTCAAAAATATTAATTGCCAATCGGGGAGAAATCGCCTTGCGTATCATGCGTTCTGCAAAAGAAATGGGCATTAAAACAGTAGCTGTTTTTTCAGAGGCTGATAGAAACTCGTTGCATGTGCGTTATGCGGATGAAGCAATTTGCATTGGTCCAGCGCCATCAAATCAATCTTATTTAGTTGGTTCAAAAATTATTAAAGCTTGTAAACTAACTGGAGCGGAAGCAATACACCCTGGCTATGGGTTTTTATCTGAAAATGCTGGTTTTGCAAGAGAGGTCGCAGCGGCAGGACTTATTTTAATTGGTCCAACGCCAGAAGCGATGGAAATAATGGGCAATAAATTATCTGCTAAAGCTGCGGCTCTAAAATATAATATCCCTATGGTTCCTGGAACTGAAGAAGCCATTACCGATATCAATGAAGCAAAAGAAAGGGCAGTAGAAGTCGGTTTTCCAATTTTAATAAAAGCTGCAGCAGGTGGGGGTGGTAAGGGTATGCGAATTGTAGAAAAAGCAACCGATTTTGAAGAGCAAATGCATTTGGCAGTTAGCGAAGCCACTTCAGCATTTGGCGATGGTTCTGTTTTTATAGAAAGATATGTTACTTCACCAAGGCATATAGAAATACAAGTTTTAGGCGATACTCACGGTAACATTGTGCATTTGTTTGAACGTGAATGTTCTATTCAAAGAAGACACCAAAAAGTAGTAGAAGAAGCTCCATCATCCGTTTTAACTGAAGAAATTAGACAAGCAATGGGCAAATGCGCTGTTGATGTTGCTCGCTCAGTAAATTATGTTGGCGCTGGTACAGTGGAGTTTATTTTAGATGAAAACCTAGATTTTTTCTTCTTAGAAATGAACACTCGCTTACAAGTAGAACATCCGGTTACAGAAATGATAACAGGACTAGATTTAGTAAAGGAACAAATCAAAATAGCAAGGGGCGAAGCCTTAAGTTTTAAACAAGAAGATTTGAAAATCAGTGGTCACGCTATGGAATTGAGGGTTTATGCAGAAGACCCATTAAATAACTTCTTGCCAGATATAGGCACTTTACAAACTTATCGTACTCCAAAAGGTAACGGCGTAAGGGTTGATGATGGCTTTGAAGAAGGAATGGATATTCCAATTTATTACGACCCGATGATTGCAAAACTCATCACCTTTGGTGCAAATAGGGAAGAGGCAATCGAACGAATGATTAGGGCAATTGATGAATATGACATTACGGGCATACAAACCACATTAAGCTTTGGTAAATTTGTAATGCAACATGAAGCCTTTACTTCAGGCAAGTTTGATACTCATTTTGTAGGCAAATATTTTAATGCCGATAGTTTAAAAAATGACAATGAAGAGGAAGCAATGTTAGCTGCAATAACGGCAGTTTTATTGTTGCAAAAAGAGAAAACAAAAATTACTAATGTTGTCCAAAATACAGAGGCGGTTAGTAATTGGAAAAAAAATAGAAAGAAATATATTTAGGACTTGCTAGGAATGCGTTAACGATTGAAGCGGTATCCTTTTTGGCGGTCATCCTGACGTGTGCCGATTTTATATCGGTAGCGTAGTCGAAGGATAGCCAAAAAGATTTAGCGGAAAGCGTGTTAAAACGCCCAAATAATTAAACATAAACTAACCACAGTTTAAATAGAAATATAGTAATGTTTACAGGAATAATAGAAACGCTTGGCGAAGTAAAAAACATTGTAAAAGAAGGGACTAACATCCATTTTACGGTTAATTCTGCTATTTGTGCAGAATTAAAAATAGACCAAAGTGTTGCACATAATGGCGTTTGTTTAACCGTTGTTTCGTTAAGTGATAACGCTCATACCGTTACAGCAATTGAAGAAACGCTTAATAAAACTAGTCTTGGTAATTTAAAAGTAGGTAGCAAGGTAAATTTAGAGCGTTGTATGCAGATGAATGCTCGTTTAGATGGCCACATTGTACAAGGTCATGTTGACCAAACTGCCAAATGTATTTTGGTTAATGAGTTAGATGGAAGTTGGGAATATCGATTTAAATATGATGCCACTTTAGGAAATGTAACCGTAGAAAAGGGTTCGATTTGTGTTAACGGAATTAGCCTAACTGTAGTTAATTCTCAAAAAGATGAGTTCTCGGTTTTTATTATTCCTTACACGTTTGAACATACAAACTTGCACGAAGTTAAAGTTGGAGATGTTGTTAATTTGGAATTTGATATTATCGGTAAATATGTGGCTAGGTTAATGGGAAATAAATGAGTTGGGAGTTTAGAGAAAAGAGTTGAGAAGGTTTTTTGAAAAACAAAGACAGTGGTTCTTTTGAAAATTCAGTCCTGCTTTCACTACAATCTTTTTTGCACTGTCACCCTGAGCGTAGTCGAAGGGCGGTGTGACAAAAAAGTATTTTCGTTCAATCAGGTTTAATTAACTCAGGTTCGGTTATAAAAACCACCATCATTCCAAAAACTTAAACTTTGGCAAAATTCTTTCAAGCTGTCTAGAATTTTGTCAAAGTTCTATAACAAAAACAATGTACAGTAAAGAAGAAGCTTCTAAACTACGCCAGCAATTCTGGATTACTTTTGGGAAATACATGAAACCCATCCCATCTGCCGAAGGTTTAGAAATTAATTGGGTAAACTATAAAACGGGAGTGAAACACATCTTTTTTAGGATGAATGCCGAACAAAAATCTGCAATTATTTCTATAGACATCACCCATCCCGATAAGGAAACTAGAACACTATACTTCGAACAATTTTTAGCTTTTAAAACCTTATTTAAAGATGCTTTAGCCGAAGATTGGATTTGGCAAGACGAAATTGTAAACGATTTTGGAGCACCTTTAGCCAGAATCTCAACCACTTTAAACGGCGTAAGCATTTTCAACCAAAATGATTGGCAAGCCTTAATATCCTTCTTAAAACCAAGAATAATTGCCTTAGACCAATTCTGGACAGATGTTAAGCCAATTTTCGAATCTATTTCGTAACGGCTTTTAAATCAGCTAATCTACCCGTTACATAATCAATTTGCTCTTTTTCTGCTTTCGCATCAGGTTTACTTGCTAGATAAAGATTATAGTAAGTCGAAGCGTTTTTTAACTGCTTTAATTTTAAATCGTACAATAAACCCAGTCTGTAATAAGTGTTTCCATTTTCGCTAAAAGTTAAGCCCCTTTTATAAGATGCAGCAGCCGTGGTTAACTTGCCATTGCTTTCTTGTAATGCTGCCAACAAACTGTAGTATGTGCTCGTGTTTGGTGAAATTCCTTCTTCAATGGTTTTCTTCGCATAAGTTGTTGCCATTTCTAGGTTCTTTAATTCGCGATAACTCAAAGTCATCATGTAAAGTGTCATCTCTGTTTGTTTATCAACCTTTTCAAGCATTTGATAGTAATTTATGCACTTCTCATAGTTTTTTAAAAAATAATAAGCCTTGCCCACATCCTTAACTACATTCGCATCGGTACCATCTTTTAGCAATTTCTCGCCAACATAAATTACTTCCTTGTATTTTTTTAATTCATTTGCAAAAGGTAGCTGCGCTTGTAATAAAAATAGATTACTCGTATCTGCAGCAATTGCAACTTTTAAAACCTGATAGCCTAATGCCCATTTTTGCAAATCTCTATAACCTTGAGCCAAGTCTGTAGCTACATCAGCGTCTGCTGAATTTAAAGTATTAGCCTTTTTTAAGTATGCAATTTTTAGCTGTAAACTATCCTTTATTAGTCCAGCTAGCTGCTTAAAAGCATTAAAATTCGTGCTGTCAATTTTAACAATACTTTCTAAATAGCCTTTTGCTTTTAAATCATTACCTCTTCTGGTATTTATATTGGCTAAATTAAAAAGAACAGGTAGCGTATTTGGCTGAATTTCATTAATCGTTAAATAGCTTTTTTCGGCCTCTGGTAACTTACCTGCCATCATGTTACAATAGGCCATTTGGCTTAATGCCTTTACATCTTTAGTGTCCGATGGGTATATGCTTTGGAGATATAGAGCGGCATCTGCATATCGTTGAGTTTGATAAAATTCAAGTAATTTCTCTTTGTCTAAAATTACAGATTGTGCAAATGAAAATTGGAAAGCAAATGCAAAAGCGAATGTATAAATGAACTTTTTCATATCGATGTATTTTTAAACTAATTTATTAGTTATTATTTGAATTTGCAATACCTCCGTAAGAAATTTCAAACTTTTTAATGAAAAATGCGTTCTACAAGAATAAAATGGAATATTAACGTTAATAATATAAATTATGGATACGCTAAAGAAGTTTGAATTAATGGAAAAGATAGTGAGAGAGTTAGAAGATTTACAACACTCACAGCAAGCCATCATCCAAAAAATTGGAAAAATTGAAGTCGATAATATTGAACTTGGAGATAAAAAGTTGGATACTGATTTGCCAGACATGCATCAGCGAGTTGCGGATAACTTAGACGCCATTGTTGGGATTTTGGAATATTTTGCTGACAAAACATCTAATTTTGGAAACAAAAACAATGTTGATGCTTTAAAAGAGCAACAAGCTATTGATGGGGTTACTGGTCATTAGATTTAAACGGGAGCTTAATTTAATTAAGCTCCTGCTTTTTTGAAGTAGGTAAGGTAATACAGAATTTGGCTCCTTCACCCTCAATACTGGTAACAGTAATTTCGCCATCATTTCGGCTCACGAAATCTTTACAGACTACTAATCCTAGGCCTGTTCCTTTTTCATTTAGTGTTCCTCTAGTGGATATATTCTCTTCAGAAAACAATTTATCCATTATATCTTTCGGTATGCCAATCCCGTTATCTTTTATACAGATAAGCATATTTCCTTCCTTTTGATAAACAGCGGTAATGTGTATTTGAGAATTTTTGTTACAAAATTTAATCGCGTTATTTATCATATTTCGCATAACAATCTGAATCATTAAGATATCTGCATACACCATTTCACCAGGAAAAACATCGTGGATAATCTCTATATCCTTGAGGCTTGCGGCAGGCAGATGATAGTTAATTTCATTGATAATCAAATTGCGTAAATCAAAAAACTCCTTTTTAATTCCAAAACCTTTTAGTTGGCTTCTAGACCAATGTAGAATGTTTTCTAATAAGTCTGTGGTTGTAGATAATGTCCTTGCTAAGCGTTGGCGAGATGTCTTTAAATTCATCTATGGTAATCTGATCGTTAGCAATCATTTTTAAAACTTCAGATAAGTTTACCAATGGCCCCCTTAAATCATGAGCTATGATAGAGAATATTCTATCTTTCAATTGGTTTAATTTTTCTAACTCACTAGCTTGATCTCTTACCCTGTTAGCTTCTTTTTTAACATTAGTTAAATCTTGCAGTTTAATAATACTAAAATCACTATTGATTTTAGAATCATTTAAAAACAAGGTTTCAGCTTCTAAATTAAGCTTGTGTCCGTCTTTTAGTAACGTTAACTCAACTTTACCTGGATTCCGTGTCTTTATCCTTTCAAATAATTCAGGTTGATCTGGTAATACATCTTCAAGTGAAGTGCCAATTAGATCAAATTCTTTGTTTACATTGATATATTGTTTTGTCGACTTATTATAATCGATAATTCTATTTTTTTGGTCTAAAATGAAAAAGCCATCTTGCATCAATTCAAGCACCTTTTCTCTTGCAATCGGAATAATATCAAAAAGCTTAAAACGGTAAATCCCAATTAGCGTTAAAAAGGTTGTCATGATAAATGCAAAAGGCGTGACATCAACATGTCCAAATGGTCTAAAACCCAATAAATAAGACACATTGGCTACCCAAGGAATAAATGCAGCTATGATTATGCTGTAGTTTTGCTTTCTGTATATTGGGTCAGAAGATTTGAATTTTATTAAGATAAGATAACACCCAGCCGCAAGTAAGAGATAAAAGTAAATAGTAAAAATCAAATACCAAGGCCCAGTATCAATAGCCAATACAGGGAAAGGGCCTTCCTTTGATATTGATAATTGTTTATAATGAAGATGATGAAAAGCATTTGTCCAAACCATTAAAATAGTAAGAATTGGGAAGATTAAAATTGATATTAGATTAACCGGCTTTTTATACCAACATTCCTTGCCGCAAAAATTTAAAGAAAAAATGAACCAATTTAAAGGCAAGGTGGCAATACCAACATATTCAATGTTGATGAAAAATTTCATTTGATAAAGTGTTCCACTTGCGAGCTCAAAACCATAGGCGATTGACCAAATGGCATTTGACAACATCATCATTGAAAACCACTTCACCGTATCTCCACCTCTACGAAATATATAGTACGCTAAAAGGATTGTTGTGCAACCGCAGGCTATGAGAAATATTGCGTAAGCGTTAAATGTAAAATCCATTCAATAAGTAACGAATTGTGGCTATAAGTAATATTGAATTTCTATAGGAGTGAATAAAACTACACATTTTAGCTTTCAATTAAAAATATTATTAGTTTTACGTTAAAACATTTTCGTTTAAATTATTGTTATCTCGTTATGAAAAAAATCAGTTTAACCCTTATGCTTACTTGCTTTGCTTATTTAGCATTTAGCCAAGTGGTTCCTTCTTTTCAATTTGGTTTAAAGGGAGGAATGAATCTTTCTAAATTTAATACTACAAATACTTTCAGCAGTGATAATCAAGCAGGTTATTATGGTGGTGTTTGGGCTCGTATTGGTGCTGCAGGACTACATTTACAGCCAGAACTTTATTTGTCAGGAAAAAATACAACTTTGGTAAATAGCACTGGTCAAGAAAATGAGGTAAAATTTACTAGTCTTGATGTACCTGTTTTAGTAGGAACAAAATTAGGTGCCGCTGGTGTTGGTTTGCGTTTAAATACTGGTCCGGTAGTTTCGTTTCTGTTAAATGAAGACCAAAATTTTTCTCAAGCTGCTTCTGCCGCCTTTAGTGGTAAATTTAAAGACCAATCTTTTGCATGGCAATTTGGTGCGGGAGTAGACCTTGGTAAATTAGGTATTGATTTGCGCTACGAGTTGGGCTTATCTAAAATAAATGAGGCAGGTTATCAATCAACAAAACTTAATCTATATACATTAGGCTTAGCTTATAAACTATTCTAAATATCATCCCTTTGTCTTATAAATTGATGGATAAACTTTTGTTAGTTTATCCATTTTTTTTTGGCTTTAAAATTGATGTAGTTTTTCTACCTAACCATAAACCTATCGCTATGAATATCAAAGAACTACTACTAAACGGACAAAGCTTCCTGGCACTATTAAAAGAGTTCGCAATTGAGGCTAAAGATGTAATTATTCAGGACGAAAACGTATTGCTTACCGACCAAAATTTAGCACAAAGAGAAATCTTAAAGCAGAGTATTTGTATCGAAGGAAAAAATGAAAGTGGTATCTTCAATTTTTTTGGAACATTGCACTGCAATCTTTTGAATAAATTAGCAGTTTTCGAGATGCAAGGTTTTGAGCGTGTTGGTTTACCAACTAACTAATCTTTTTCTTTTACTATTTCTTTCAATTCATACAGGAAAGCACCTTTAATAGGACGGATTCCGTGTGCAATGTTATCGCTAAGCACCTTTACGAAACAGGCCCCATAATAGAAAATAAAGGAAGAGTAAAATACAAATAACATGATTAATATTATTGAGCCAGAAGCACCGTAAATGTTTCCTATGTTGCTCAATGGTAATGCAATACGTAAAATAAATTTTCCAAGCGTAAATAGGATTCCTGTTAATAATCCGCCCCTAATGGCCGTTTTCCAGCTTGGTCTACCACTAGTTAAAAATCTAAATAATACAGTAAACCAAGTGGTAACAATTAAAATAAATAAAACTTGGTTTAAGATAGAGAGAAACACTTTTCCAAAGGTAGGTGCAGCGCTATTGATATAGCCTCCGATTATGGCTTGTATGCCATCAGTTACTATGCCCACAAAAAACAAAATCCCTGCTAATAAAATAATGGTCATCGAGCGACCTCGAATTTTAAGGGTAAATAAAATCCCCAATTTTTCTTTTACACCAATCTTCCATATTTGCTCCATTGAATTTTTAATGACATTGAACAAAGTAGTAGCTACAAAAATGAAAAATACAAAACTCAAAATAGTTCCCCACCAATTGTAATCAACACCTCTAATATTTCTTAATGTTTGTCTAATTTGAGCTGTTCCACTTTCGTCTAAAATGCTCGACAATCGTTCGAATATTCTCGTTGCTAAGGTCCTTCTATCAACAAAAAAACCAAATAATCTAATCAGAATAAGTAAGATTGGTGGTAAGGCAAAGTTTGCAAAAAAGGCAGTTGCACCTGCTAAACGTAAAGGGTCGTTTTTTCTAAATAACTTAAATGCTATTTTTAAATCTGAGAAGAATAGTTTAGACCTTTTTACAGTGATTGCGTACATCTTGGCATTTAGTGTTACTCAAAATTAATAAAAATAAGCTAATAAATCATTTTGTTAAGTAATCTTGCAGGTTTATGCCTTAAATTTTTTACTTCCTAGTTAAACAATAAAGAAATAAATTAAATTTACCAGTTCTAACCCAATAAACTCTTTTTCTGATGAAAAAACTACTTTCGGCTTTGCTATTTTTTAGCACTATTTCGTTTTATACCAATGCACAAGAAATTAAATATACAAATGGTAAAAATGCTTGGAATGCTGATTCTTTAGGAAATCAAAGAGCTTTGGTAAAGGTTACTCATAATGGAGATATAGCGAAGGTTTTAATTAGGTGGAGAAGAAGCGACCCAAATCCAGAACAGAAGGCAATTATAGTTTTTGATGCTCAAACTGGTAAGCGAATTAAGAATATTTTGCCAGTAACCTTAAAAAAGGAATATGGAATAATTTGTTTTAAGCCAGAAAGCGGGCAAGGAAATTATTATATTTATTATCAACCATATAACAACGAGGGCAGGTCAAATTATCCAAAAGGCATTTATCCTAAGCAAGAACAAACATCCGATTGGATTTCGGTAAAAGAAGCTAGCAAAATAGCGCCAGTTACAGAGGTTTTAGAAATCCAATCAATTAATGCTTTCAATAGCGTTTATCCCATGGAAGTTATCGCAACTGCGGATGAAGTAACTAACCTAAAAGCCAAAAATTTAGAACCAGCCTATCTGGTTTTTCCAGAAAGTAGGAATTATCCAATCATCATGAGGAATGATATTCCGCAACGGTGGATATTAAAAGGCGCACAAAAAACTTTTACCGATAAAGCTTTAAGAGGAGAGAATTTCTCTTTTCAATTGGGGATTTACGCCTTAAAGGATTTACAAAATGTAAAACTGAAGTTCAGTGATTTAAAAGATAAAGCTGGCAATAAAATCTCTGCTAAATTAATTTCTTGCCTAAATACCGATGGAACAGCTTATGATGGAAATGTATTGAGCAAAGAAGTTAATGTTCCTCAAAATCAAGTGCAAGCATTATGGAATTTATTAACCATTCCAACTACAGCAAAAGCAGGAAAATACACCGGAACTGTAATTGTTTCTGCAACCAATGCGCCTTCGCAAACTATTCAATTAAATATTACTGTTGATGCGCAAATAGCAAAGGAAAATGGAATAAATGAACCTAGGAAACAAACTCGTTTAACCTGGTTAAATTCTACCTTAGCTCAAAAAAATACAGTTATTGCGCCTTACATTCCTTTGCAAATTTCTGGAAACAGCATTAGTTTTTTAGGTAGGAAAGTAGAATTGGATAAAAATGGTTTTCCAAAACAAATTCAAACTTTCTTTAGTCCAGAAATGACTGAGATTACCCCAACGCCGAATAATTTATTATACGAAAACATTCACTTCCACTTTGTGCGCAAAGCTGATGGAAAGAACATAAAAATGGCCGATGGTGGAGTTGAATTCACTAAAAAAGAAGCAGGAACAGTGCAATGGAAAGCGAAAAGTGGTAACGATAGTTTGCAAGTTGATGTTACTGGAAGTTTAGAGTTTGATGGTTTTTTAGCTTACACAGTAAAAGTAACCGCATTAAAAGATGTGGCGTTGAAAGATGTTACGATGCATATTCCTTTCAACAAAACTGCCGCAACTTATATGATGGGCTTAGGTCAGAAAGGCGGTTTACGACCAGAACAGGTTGATTGGAAATGGGAGGTTGCCACAAAAAATCAGGATGGTACTTGGCTAGGAAATGTTAATGCTGGCTTGCAATATTCATTAAGAGACGAGAACTATGTACGGCCATTAAATACCAACTTCTATTTACAAAAGCCATTGTTATTGCCTAAATCTTGGGGTAATGAAAATAAAGGCGGAATAAGTGTAGGAATTAAAGGAAGTTCGATGTTGGCCAATAATTATACAGGGGAACATCAAATGAAAAAGGGCGATGTACTTTACTATAATTTCAATTTATTAATCACACCTTTTCATACCATTAATACAGATTTTCAATGGGAAACTAGATTTTATCATAAGTACAGTACCATTGATAGCATTAAGGCAACTGGTGCTAGTGTTGTTAATATTCATCATGCTAATGCAATAAATCCTTGGATAAATTATCCATTTATTGAGCATGCTAAAATGAAAAAATACATTGACGAAGCGCATGCTAAAGGTTTAAAAGTTAAGATTTACAACACTGTTCGTGAGTTATCAAATAGAGCTTATGAAACATTCCCGATGAGAAGTTTAGGTTATGAAATCTATTCTACAGGTAAGGGTGGCGGCTTTTCTTGGTTGCAAGAACATGTTAAAGATGATTATATCGCAGCGTGGTTTGTGCCAGAAATTAAAGATGCAGCCATTGTAAATAGCGGAATGAGTAGGTGGCATAACTATTATGTGGAGGGAATGAACTGGTTAACGAAAAATGTGGGCATTGATGGTATTTACTTAGATGATGTGGCATTCGATAGGATAACTATGAAACGTGTTAAACGTGTTTTAACGCAGAACGGGCATCCTGGAATTATAGATTTACACTCAGCAAACCAATACAATAAGGCAGATGGCTTTAACAATAGCGCCAATTTGTACATGGAGCATTTTCCATATTTAAATCGTTTGTGGTTTGGTGAATACTTTGATTACGAAAAGAACAAGCCAGATTTCTACCTAACCGAAGTAAGTGGAATTCCATTTGGTTTAATGGGCGAAATGCTGCAAGATGGTGGGAATCCTTGGCGTGGAATGATTTACGGAATGACTAATCGTTTACCTTGGTCGGGCAATAACGATCCAAGACCACTTTGGAAAGTTTGGGATAACTTTGGTATGAAAGGCACAAAAATGATTGGTTACTGGTCTCCAAATTGTCCGGTTAAAACTAGCAATGCGGAAGTATTAGCTACAGTTTACAAGAAACAAGGTGCAGCATTGGTTTCTATTGCAAGTTGGTCTGAAAAAGATGAAACAATCACATTAAATATTGACTGGAATAAATTAGGTATTAATCCGGCTAAGGCAGTATTAACAGTTCCTGAAGTGCAAAATTTCCAAATAGGAGCTAGCATCGGAAGCCCAACTGAAATAACTATTCCAAAGGGAAAGGGATTGTTGATTGTGATTAAAGAGAAAAACTAGTCCGAAAGTCGGAAAGACCGAAAATTTTATTCATTAGAAAAGCAAATGCAGAAGCCCGATTTAGGTTAGTCGGGCTTTTTGCTACAATCTTTTTGTGCTTCGACAAGCTCAGCATGACAAAAAGTATTTCCGCTTCTTCCGATAGCTATCGGAACCCGTTTAGATAACATGGGCTTGTACAACTAGGTTGGGCAACCTTGCAACCTTGCCAAAAACCACAACCTTTAACATTAAACCCGACAGACGCGAAAATCTCCCGATTCTTCATCGGGAATTGAAGCAAATGGCGGGATTGATTTTGCCACGTACTGCTAAATTGCTTTTCAAAAAACTTTTTACATCATTTAAGGGTTATTCTACAAAACTTAACCTATGAATAATTTCTTCAGAACTATCATTGCTGGCTACGGTGCTAAAAAACTAGGAGGTGGCTGTTTATCAACCATCATTATTTTTGTAGTTATTTATTACGCTTTGGGACATTGTTAAAAAAGCTGCTCAGTTTCCTGAACAGCTTTTCTTATTTTCTATCGTCTTGCCAAATTAACTTTTCCTTGCTTCGCTTTTCAAAAAAGTCTTTGCATTTGCCATCGCCTTTTCCTGTAAAGCCACCATCCGGACTGCAAATTAGATTACAATTGCTATCGTAAAGCGAACTTGGAATATCACAGCATTTTTGCGGAATGAAGTAAACAACTTGACCGTTGTATTCGTATTGCCAAACACTTGCTGGTGGATTTGCTACATTCTCTGCTTTTATTTTTTCAATCTTCTCAAGGATGCAAATAGGAACGTCTTTGAAATCTTCTTTTTTGCAAGTTTGCGTTTGCAATAATACAAAGCCAATAAATAAGAATTTAAGTTTTGTAGCTATCATTATCTTTTAACATCAAATGAATTAATTTTGTTTCGTTAGTAAGGAACTGGCTGATGGTAAGATTTTGAAATTTGGAGTTAGACTGGTCTCAATTCTCATATCTCAATTCTCACATCTAATTACAAGTTCCCTCTCAATTCCTGTTCGCGTTCCAAAGATTCAAACAAAGCTTTAAAGTTTCCTGCACCAAAAGATTGCGCCCCTTTACGTTGTATAATCTCAAAGAAAAGTGTAGGACGGTCTTCAACTGGTTTGGTGAAAATCTGCAACAAATAACCTTCCTCATCACAGTCGACCAAAATGCCAAGACTTTTTAACAATGCTATTTCCTCGTCAATTTCTCCAACACGTGTTGGCATCATTTCGTAATAAGCTTCAGGTGGCGGACTTAAGAACTCAACACCCCTTGCCTTTAATTCGGTTACGGTTCTTACAATATTCTTGGTAGCAACCGCAATATGTTGAACGCCTTCACCTTCATAAAATTCTAAGTATTCTTCAATTTGAGATTTTTTCTTTCCTTCAGCAGGTTCATTGATTGGAAACTTCGAAAAACCATTTCCATTGCTCATCACCTTACTCATCAATGCAGAATACTCGGTATTAATCTGTTTATCATCAAATGAAAGGATGTTTACAAAACCCATTACATCTTCATACCACTTTACGGTTTCATTCATTCGGTTCCAGCCCACGTTGCCCACGCAATGGTCTATGTAAAGTAAACCTGCATCGCTTGGGTTGTATTCACTTTTCCATTCACGGTAACCTGGCATAAATACGCCATTGTAATTTTTGCGTTCAACGAACATGTGAACGGTTTCGCCGTATGTATAAATCCCAGACATTCTTACTTCTCCGTTTTCATCACTTAAAGTTTGCGGCTCCAAGTATGGCTTTGCTCCACGTTTGGTTGTTTCTTCGAAAGCACTGTAGGCATCATCAACCCAAAGCGCTAAAACCTTTACGCCATCACCATGGGTTTTAACATGCTCGGCAATTACGCTATCAGATTTTAAAGCCGTTGTTAAAATCAATCTTATTTTGCCCTGTTGTAAAACGTAAGATGCTCTGTCGCGAACTCCAGTTTCTGGGCCGGCGTAAGCTAAGGATTGAAATCCGAATGCTGTTTTATAATAATGGGCAGCCTGTTTGGCATTGCCCACATAAAATTCTATATAATCCGTACCGTTTATTGGAAGGAAATCTTGTGCTTTTGCTATTTTTTCTGCGAATGTTTGTGTTGACATTTTATTATTTATTAGGGCTGATGGGCTATGGTTGATGGTTAATTGCTGTGATGCATACAACCTAGCTTAAACTATCAGCTAACGTTTTAAACTCTTATTTCTTTGTATGTTATATGTTATTGCACCCAAGCCATTAACTATTGACTATTATCTATCAACTTTTTATTCTACGTTTATTTGCCAGCTGGTGTGGTAACTTTCATCCTCAATATCAACAGCATCTTGTGTTAACATTAAAGGTCTAAAAGGGTCTATCATAACGGCTAGTTCTTCTGTTTTTTCTTGTCCAATTGATTTTTCTACCGTTCCTGGATGTGGTCCGTGAGGTATCCCTCCTGGGTGCAGTGTAATTTGACCTTTTACCACACTTTTACGACTCATAAAATCTCCATCTACATAATATAAAACTTCATCGCTATCAACATTGCTGTGGTTATAAGGTGCAGGAATTGACAATGGATGATAATCGTACTTGCGTGGAACGAAAGAACAAATCACAAAATTATGTCCTTCAAAGGTTTGATGAACTGGAGGAGGTTGATGCAAGCGCCCAGTTATTGGCTCAAAATCGTGAATAGAAAATGCCCAAGGGTAATGAAAACCGTCCCAGCCCACAAAGTCAAAAGGGTGTGTGCCATAGGTATAAGGATACATTATTCCCTGTTTTTTAATCAATACCTTAAAATCTCCAGCTTCATCAATTGTTTCTAAATCTTGCGGACGTTTAATATCTCTTTCGCAGTATGGAGAATGCTCTTCTAGTTGCCCAAATTGGTTTCTGTATCTTTTCGGTGTACGAATTGGACTAAAACTTTCTACAATAAAAAGTCTGTTATTCTCATCATTAAAGTCCAATTGATAAATTGTGCCACGAGGGATAACTAGATAATCTCCATACTCAAACTTGATTTTCCCAAAGCCCGTTTTTAATGTTCCTGAGCCTTCATGGATAAAAATCACCTCATCTGCTTGACTGTTTTTGTAAAAATAATCAATCATTGATTTTCTTGGTGCAGCCAACGAAATATGCAAGTCACTATTGACCAAAACAGGTTTTCTGCTTTTTAGGTAATCATCTTCTGGCTTAATGTTAAAGCCAATTAAACTAGTGTGGCGAAGATGTTTCTCACGAGCTATTTTAGGTTCTACGTTATAGGGTTCGCCTAAAGATTTAACAATTGTTGGTGGATGACAATGGTAAACCAATGAATATAAACTAGAAAAACCTTCTGTAGAAACTAATTCCTCTGCGTATAAATCGCCATTTGGTTTACGAAAAACCGTATGTCTTTTTGGTGGAATTGTTCCTAATGTATGGTAAATAGGCATAGCGTTAGGTAATTTGGTTAGAATGTAAATATATAACGTTTAAATAGTTAGAAACGTTTTAAGGTAGACGAAGTATTGGAAAGTCTAAAAAGAATATTGCGCAAAAATGATTTTAGATAGCATGGCATATCTAAATGCTGAAAGAACTTCATTAGCATTGTGATTTTGATATGTTGAATGACTACTCATTTTCTTGGGGCTAAATTATGGTTTTAAATAGCAATTTCAAATTTCTTTGGCTATTTTTAATTGATGTCAGAAAAAAAGCAAAACCAAAGTGAAATAGAAAAAGAAGCAGCTGCTAAAATGGCCGTTTCCTTTGTAAAAGATAATGATATTGTTGGCTTAGGTACAGGCTCTACAGCCAAATTTGCTATTGAAGAATTAGCCAAATTAGTTAAAGGCGGATTAAAAATTAAGGGTGTTGCTAGTTCTGTACATACTGAAGAGTTAGCTATTTCATTAGGGATACCAATGCAAGAACTTGGTAAAACTTCACACATCGATATCAGCATTGATGGAGCAGATGAATTTACCGAAACCTTAGATTTGATAAAAGGAGGGGGAGGTGCACTCTTTAGAGAGAAAATAGTTGCCTCCTTAAGCAACAATCGAATAATTGTTACTGATTCCTCTAAGAAAGTAGAAAAATTAGGTTCTTTTAAAGTTCCAATTGAAGTTGTGCCAATAGCTTATCAATATGTTGTTAATCAACTCGAAAAGCTGAATGGTATTGTAAAGTTAAGATATAAAGAAGGAAAGATTTTCATCACCGATAACCATAATTATATTGTTGATGTAGCTTTTGGATTAATTGATGAACCGCAAAAACTTGCTGAAAGTTTAAATCAAATTGATGGACTATTGGCCCATGGCTTATTTGTTAACCTTACCTCAAAAGTAATTATGGCAAAAGATGGGCAGCTATATACGTTTTCAAAAGATTAAATAAATAAGTATCAATCTATTCCTTTATTTTATAAATATTAAGCCTGAAACAATTCATGTAAAATAGTACATTTAACCCATATTCTTAACCAGATATCATATGAAACTAGTATCCTATAAAACTGAAGATATTGAACATTTAGGTGTTTATGTAAACGGACATATTTACAATTTAAACTCATGTCACAAGTTAATTCCTGATGACATGAAGTCTTTTTTAGAAGGTGGAGAACCTTTAATGGAAAGGGCAAAGCAAATCAATGAGGATATCCTTTCAGGTGCAATTAAGCCTAAGGAAGAAGTTTTTTATCAAATATTGGCTCCAGTTCCTCATCCAACTTCTTGTAGAGATGGATATGCTTTCCGTCAGCATGTTGCAGCGGCGAGAAGGAATAGGAAAGTAGATATGATTGCAGAATTTGACCAATATCCGATATTCTACTTTACGAATCATAATGCCATTCAAGGTCCAGGAGAAATAGAGTGTATGCCAGACCATTTTCAGAAACTGGATTTTGAATTAGAAGTTGCTGTTGTAATTGGTAAAAAAGGTAGAAATATTAAGGCAGCAGAGGCTGATGATTACATTGCTGGTTTCATGATCATGAATGACATGAGTGCTCGTACCTTACAAATGGAGGAGATGATATTGAATTTAGGCCCAGCAAAAGGAAAAGATTTTTCGACCGTAATTGGTCCTTGGTTGGTAACACCAGATGAATTGGAACAGTATAAAGTTGCTGCAAAACCAAATCACACCGGCAATGCCTATAATTTAAAAATGACTTGTAGAGTTAACGGTGTTGAATTATCGGCAGGTAACATGGCAGATATGGACTGGACATTTGCAGAAATTATTGAACGTTGCGCTTATGGTGTAGATATTTTGCCAGGCGATGTAATTGGTTCTGGAACAGTGGGAACCGGTTGCTTTTTAGAGTTAAATGGAACTGGTTTACTAAACGACCCCAACTATAAAGTACAGTGGTTACAACCTGGCGATGATGTTGAAATGGAAATTACGGGTTTAGGAAGTTTGACGAATATAATTACTAAGGTTGATACAGATTTTTCAATTTTAGGATTGAAGAAATCCTAACGTTGTAATGTTTTAAAATTGAAAGGTAATTGGTAAAACAGAATTATTGAATAATCAATTTTAAATATTAAATTTGTCTATATGGAAGCATTAATAGTTTATCCAGAAAATAAAGAGCAATTAACTGCATTAAAAGCAATTATGCAGGCTATGAAAATTGCTTTCGAACAGCAGAGCGAAGTTTACCCTCAGTTTGTAATTAAAGGAGTTAAAGAGTCTTTAACACAAGCTAATGATAATAATTTAACACCTTATGCTGGGTTAAAAGATTTGCTTAAGTAGGTGGCATTAGCTGTTTTTTATACACCAAAAGCGAAGGAGACCTTTGTTTTAGTATATAATCTTATTGCTGAAAAATTTAGTGTTAAAATCGCTAATGAATTTTTAAGTAAGGCTGAAAAAACGATTCGACTAATATCAGAACAACCTTATATGTATAAGTCATCTGCTATCGATGAAGATATTCGGGTTGCAAATTTCACAAAAAACACCTCGTTATTTTATCAAGTGACTAATAAACAAGTTAACTTATTGTTCTTTTTTGATAATAGGCAAGACCCTTTAATTTTAGGCTAAATCCTCTTCAAAATGCTATCCATTAAAACCTCAGATTTGTCTCCAATGCAATTGCAAAACTATCTGCAGTATGCTATTGCACCACGTCCAATTTGTTTTGCATCTACAATTGATACGGAAGGAAATGTAAATTTAAGTCCGTTCAGTTTTTTTAACTTGTTTAGCACAAATCCACCGATGTGTATTTTTTCTCCTGCCAGAAGAGTAAGAGATAATACAACTAAACACACATTAGAAAATGTTTTACAGGTAAAGGAATGTGTCATCAACATTGTTAACTATGCGATGGTACAGCAAACTAGTTTAGCCAGTACAGAATATGCAAAAGGAGTTAATGAGTTTGAAAAGGCTGGTTTTACTATGCAAGAATCTCATTTAGTAAAACCACCCAGGGTTGCAGAAGCCCCAGTTCAGTTAGAGTGTTTGGTTAAGGAGGTTATTCCATTGGGGGACCAACACGGTGCGGGAAATTTAGTTTTGGCAGAAATTAAGTTGATTCATATTAAAGAAGATATTTTAGATGAGGAGGGTAAAATTGACCAGGCTAAAATAGATTTAGTTGCCAGATTAGGTGGAGATTGGTATTGCAGGGTTACGCCCGAAAATTTATTCAAAGTAGCCAAACCATTAACTACATTGGGGGTAGGAGTGAGTGCCTTACCGGTCTCTGTTAGGAACTCTCATGTGTTGACAGGGAATGATTTAGGGATGTTAGGAAACATTGAGCAATTGCCAACTGAAACTGACATTGATGCGATGCGCTGGAATACCGCTGTGAAAGATATTTTAGATGCTACCATTGGCGATGAAACCAACAGAGAAAGAGAATTACATGAATTGGCGCATCAGTTATTGGCTTTAGGTAATGTTGTGGATGCGTTGAAAGTGGTTTTGTTGTAAGTTAATCCGTCATTGCGAGGAGGAACGACGAAGCAATCTACTCTTTGCGGTTAAGAATAATTCTGTAAAATGAGACTTAGAATTTTGTGTTAGCTTATTTGCCGAATAAGATTGCTTCGGTTTGCGAAAAGCAACACCTCGCAATGACGCGTAGTTTTACTTCTTCAAATTTCTATAAGAAATCTCACACATCTCCTTCAAAACATCCATATTAATATCACTCAATTTTTTTACGTAAACACAACCTTTACCAGTGGTATGTTTCCCTAATCGAGGTAAAATGTTTTGCCTTTCATCAGCATTGCAGCCCATGATGTATAAACTGATATTAGCTTTGCGAGGTGAAAAGCCCATCATGAACCAATCTCCAGTTCTGCCTGTTGAATAGGAATAGGTATAATCGCCAACACCAACAATGGCACTGCCCCACATTTTTGCTTTTGCCTGAGTTTTGTCCTCCATTAATTTACAGAGTGTCTGACAATCCTTACGCGTTGTTTCATTAGGAATTTGCAACAAATATTCTTCAACGGATTGCGTAGTAACCTTAGTTTTTAATTCGGCCATTTGATTAGAATTTGTAAATGAAGATAATAATAAGTTAGCAGTTTTCAATTGGCAGTTGGCAAAACTAGGAACTGCTAATTGCCAGCTGTAGACTGAACTATTCTACAATACTTACAGCCTTCATGAATCGGCTTTTGTAATAAGCATCAAAATCTGTGATGGTAACACCATGCGCTTTTCCTGAAGTAGAATGGATAAATTTGATTTCTCCATCTTCAATGGAATAAATAATGCCTACATGGCCAATTCTTCTCACTTTAGGATTAGTGCCTGTAAAAATTAAAACATCACCAACTTTGGCGTCAGCTAATTTAACAGGTACTCCTGCGCTTGCAAATTCTGGAGAGGAGCGAGGTACTTTAAATCCAAAACTACTAAACACATAATTTACAAATCCAGAACAATCAAAACCTTTTTCAGGATTACTTGTGGCGTATCTGTAAGGAACACCAATCATTGTTTTTGCAAAATCTAGTAATTGAGATGCGGTGGAAGAAGCAGTTTTAGGAACGTTGCTAAGTATCTTTGTCATCATTTCCTGGTATTGAGCAGGAAGAGAGGTGTTATCTTGCGCTTTGCCTTTAACAGCAAACAATAACATTAAACAGAAAATAGTTAGTGTTTTCTTCATATTAGGATTTCAAAGATAACAAAAAAAACTTAACGAGGTAAAGTGTTGAAAACTTGTTGGTTGTGGGTTTTAAACTGAAAAACCCCGATAAATAATCGAGGCTTTTCATTATTTTTTAATTGACTAGATTGAAGGAAACATGGTTTGAGCTTTTTCGCCTATAAACATCATGGGTTTTTTTTCTCCATTAATTGCCCCCAATAAACCTAATATCCAAATAACAAAAAGTATCAGATAAAGTACATAGGCCAAGTAAACCAATGCAGTAATTCCAGTTGCTACTATTACAATTGTTAAGACAATTGATAGTAGAATGTAAAGAACTGTTGAGATTATAGCATAAAGCAAAGTTTGTCTTAGTTGATAAGAACCAAGTTCGGTTCTTTTGTCTTTATGCAAAGCGAAATAAGCTATTAACCATCCAATAATTCCGAAATAGCTAATAATTGCGGCAGTTTTGCCGTTGTCTGTTGTAGTAATGTTGTTTTCCATATATAGTTTGTTATTCAACAGCATTACAAACTACCTGCCAAATTCAAAAAAGCTTTATGGAGTAGTTACAGCAACGGGTAAAACCTTTCCGTTGAAAAACTTATGCCCAGTACGTGCAAAATCAGCAACATATTTTCCCATTTCAAAAGCCATTACCGGACTTTCGTATCCTGGAAAAGCAGCTTCTAACATTTCTGTTTGGGCAGAACCTAATGCAAGGCAGTTTACTTTAATTCCAGTTTCTGCTAACTCGAAAGCCAAACATTCACTTAAAGTATGTAGGGCAGCCTTACTGCTAGAATAAGCAGCCAATCCAGGGAATTTTACACTACCTTGAAAACCTCCCATGCTACCAATATTTACAATATGACCTCCGCTTTGCATAAAAGGGACAGTTGCTTGGGTCATCTTAAAATGACTCATTACATTATGCTCTAACATCTCAGCTAAATCTGCTGCGGTGGTTTCTGCAAAAGGTTTGTTAATTAAACTTCCAGCATTGTTAATTAAAATATCAACCGAACCCAAACGCTCTTCAATAAATGGTGATAATGCTGCATAATCATCATTTACCAAATCAAATGCCACTGGCAATAATGTACAATCTGGATTAATTTGTTTAGCAATATCAAAAAGTTTTTTCAGTTTATCCGCACTGCGAGCAATACACAAAACCTTGTTTTTACTATCTAAAGAGAATTCTAATGCAGTTTCAAAACCTATTCCGCTACTAGCGCCTGTTATTATGATGTTCATACCCCAAACCCCTAAAGGGGCTTTTAAAATGTTAAATTATATTGTTCAATTGAACCATTGCTAGATTGTTTGCATAACAATTAAACAATACAGCAATCCAACAATCTTCTAGTCTTCCTCGTTAATCAACTGTGTTACCGGATTTGCAATTACATGCAGACCATCATTAATCAATTTGGTGTAATCTGGTTCTGTGGCAGCTTTCATTTCTAGGTATATTCGTAGTTCTTTTTCAAACTCTGTATCCAATTCTTTGTGATAAACAATTTCGAGAATTTCTAAACCACATAACCAATCTGTTCTGTGCGAAGTTTTTAGCGTATCAAAAATAGATTTTAGTTCTTCATATCCAGATAAGGTCTCCCTTATACAACGCACTTTTTGGTATAACTCGTGCAATTTCTGCGTTGCTTCATCATATTCAACTTTGTGAGTTTGCTCTTTGCTTACAAAAACAAGTTCCTCATAAGCATCTTTATCAGCAGCGCCATTAAATACTGACACTATTTTTTCGCCTATGGCCATATCATAAGTTCCCCATTCTGGTTTAAATAAAATGTTTCCATTTTCTTCAGTAACCGTACAGTCTTCAAAAGCAATTAAAATTAATTTGCCATCTTTAATCACTATTTCTTTTACCAAACCTTTAACCAAAATGCCACTTTCAAAGGTAATTTCAGCTTTGTTTCCTTCTAAAATACCTAATAACTCTAACTCAATTAAATTATGTTCTTCAAAAGGTTTTTCAATTCCTTTTAATTTGCCAACTGGCGATGAAAATCCATCCTTATGGTAATCTTTTCCATGTCCAGTTAATTGCTTGCCATCAAAAGCCAATGCAGACGGACCAGTAGTTTTAATGAAAGTTAATTCATCACTCTTGTTCATCCCCAAATCAGTAAAAATACCAGTTAATTGCAAGCCCGAACTATAAACTGCAGTACTTGGATTTTTACATTCAATTGCCTTCAAAATGCTTTCTGCACCACCTCTTCTAAATGCCATTGTATCAGCAAATGCTTCTAAAACATCTATTAAGTTTTGGAAGGTTTCCGTTACAAAAAGCTGAGGTTGTTGTTGGGTAATATCGTATTGGTAATTAATCGTATCTAAGTTGTACCACAGTTTTTTAATATCTGGGTTCATGCAAGTTGCACTTTCTCCAATAGATGAAAGTAGTGCCGCACCATAAATTTTCGGGTTTTCTAAAGTTCCAATCAAGCCATACTCAACTGTCCACCAGTGTAAACGACCTAATAAAGCCATCTCAGAAGATTCGCCCATGTTATCGGCAATGTAATGCAGTTTTTTCTCAGCTGCAGCAATTTCTTCTTCATCGGCACCAACGGCTTCCTTTAAAATAGACAGCTTGCGAATGGCTTCATACAATTCATAATCCTTGCTAGAGAACATCGCTTTTGTGCCAATAGAACCAAAATAGCTTAGGTAACTATTGTAATCAGTATCTGCAATAATTGGTGCGTGACCAGCACTTTCGTGAATAATATCTGGCGAAGGTGTGTATTCGATATGATTAATTTGGCGAATATCTGCTGCAATGACCAAAACCCTACAAGCTTGGTATTCCATAAAAGCAGCAGGAGGAATAAATCCATCAACTGTAACCGCACCCCAGCCAATTTTGCCGAGGTTATCGTTCATGGTTTGCAAATCTGGAATGTGCTCAATACTCAAACCAGCCCTGTTTAAGCCTTTGATGTAAGGATAATAGGCCACGTGTTTTAAATAGCTATAATTTTGGCGCATTACGTACCTCCAAACCGCTTGGTCTATCGGTGTGTATTTCTCGTAATTTTGCTCAACAATAAACTGCCTTAAATGCTTAGGGAGTTTGGCTACTTGCTGATTATTAAAATCATTAAAATCACTCATGGTATATCCTGGTATTGATTATGGCTAAAATAGCTTGTTCGAACTAGTAATCCAAAAAAAGCACAGCCTTTTACGCTAAAATGATGAGTATCATATTTTGAAAATGAATGTTCCAGAACTTTTGGCTTGTTCAGTCCCTCCAAACGTTTCAATCTTTTACCCCTTAATCCCCTAAAGAGGAATGGTAAAAGTATTGCCACTTATGTCGGGTTTATTTAAGAAAGGGTAGTGGTTCTTGGGGTAGGTTGCATATTGCAAAAAAAAAATCATGATAGCTTACGCAATTGAATTTATGTCAACAGTAACCATTACGTCATTACTAGGCACGGCTTGTTCCGATTTTTTGGGAAAGCAATCTCCCTCCAATTCGTTTAAGTGGTGTCAAAAACCCGACACGCAAAGCAGATTGCTTCGGGCGATGAAAAATCGACCTCCGAAGTATCGGAGCAGGCTCTCGCAATGACGCCACAATGAATGAGAAATTTATTTAATTATTACCAATTTCTCCTCAACCTCTTTTACTCTTTCCAGCCAATATTTAATAGCCTCTTCATTTTTGACATCTTTTTTATCTGCCCTATAACTTTTAGGGATTTGCCAACGATGTTGACCATTTTTGCTTTCATCTCTATCTAATTCGGCTTTTGTAGTGGGTTCAATTCTGTTTCTCCAGAACTCCATATTTTTGAAATATTCGGTTTTTAATTCTTCGAAGTGGGCTATTAGTTTTTCTGTAGTGTTAGGGATATAACCAGGGCCTGTACAGCCGCAAGAATGAAAGGTAATGCCAACTGAATATAGGCTTTTAATGTGCTCCCATTTTTTTACATCATTCTTTTTTGGTGATTCAAAATCTAATCCCATACTTGCTGTTAAACCACCACACTCGGGGCATTTGGCTTCATTTTTTGTGCCTTCGCCTCTTTGTATATCAGCCATTAATTTCCTTTTAAAAGTCTTTCGACAATTAAAACAAGCGTAGTGAGGTTTGTAAGCTAACATTCCATAGCGACACATAGTGATTTGTTTTTAAGATTAAAATTCTGCTTTCCTTGTATTTCGAATGGCTAAATTAGATAAGGCTAAAAGACCACCCGTGGTTAAAATTGCTCCACCAATAAATGGGAAGCCAGCTCCAACTAAATCTGCAAGATTTTGGGAGAATAAAAATGGCAAGCAAAATATCATCCCAAAAATTCCAGCAACAATAGAAATGACTGCTGCATATTTTGTTAGTTTTTCCATATTAAAAATGGGTTTTGTTTTATGATTTACTGTAAATATCCGTATTCTTAAATTTAGTGTTTCGAGATTGGCAAAATCTTCAATTGTCCAAGATGAAATTGGTTTGGATTGTCTGCCTCTTTTAAAGTCTTTATAAAAAGTATTCCATTCTTCTGGAAGTAATATTGCACCAAATATTAAAATTGCAAAACAAGGAATTGTATAGTTACCATTACCTAACATAAATGCCTGCATCCTAATTTCGTGTACTGGTGTCATTTTATAATCAAGCAACACGTGTTTTAAATCATGGCTTTCAAAATTTGGCACTAGGGTAAGTTCATTATCATCTAAACATTTGGCAATGTCATTTCCTAAAGTTCCTATTGGATATTGTCTTAAGTTTTCGATTTTATTCGCATACGTGTCCATAACGTAAAAACGTTGAATTACATAAACAGAAAAGTTAAATGAACTTTCAATAATTTGCCTTGCCATTTTTTGTAAAATATTCATTTAATATTTTGTTTTTGGTCTATGTTCTAAGACTTTTTAAAGCATCTGATAATGTACCAACAAAGTTAATATGCTTTGACTTATTGCTTTCAAAAATAAAATCTTTAATGCTCTTGCTTTCATACTTTTCAAAATCGCCAATAATGGCAAGTGGCATACGATAATTAGAGAATTTCTGAAGAATTTCTCCTGCAATACCTGTTTTTAAATCGAAAAAGTTAGGCGTAATGTTTTTTTCGTAAATAACTATTTTATCAAAACCCTGATAGTAAAGATTTCCCAATAAGTCTAATCCGTCTTCTACAGAATTTATAATGATATCTTCTGATGTCACTTCAGCAATTATCGTATCTTTTATTGTATGGGTTTCAATATTCATTTTTAATCTTTCGGCTCCCACAATTCAACTTTGTTGCCTTCTGCATCAAGTATGTGCACAAACTTTCCGTAATCGTAAGTTTCAATTTTGTCTACAATGGTTACGCCTTCCTTTTTTAATTCTTCTACCAATGCTTCTAGGTTTTCAACTCGATAATTAATCATGAATTCCCTAGTTGATGGCTCAAAGTATTTTGTAGTTTCCTTAAATGGTGTCCACTGAGTTTGTGCCTTTTTGGTGCTATCTGGACCTTCGTACCACTCAAAAGTTGCTCCATAAGGGTTTGTTTCTAAACCAAGGTGTTTTTGATACCACTCTGTCATTGCTTTTGGGTCCTTGCATTTGAAAAAAATGCCCCCAATACCTGTTACTTTTTTCATTTTATTAGGATTGTTGGTTGTTATGATTGTTTTAAAAGCGAAACCCAGACAAAAAGTTGTAGCTAGTGCCAAGGTTAATAATATTGTTTTTTTCATGCTAGCTTATCTTAAGTTCAAGAATCTTTATTTATAATTTTTGATGAGTTCTTTGTAAGTCCACTCGTTACCTTTTACAAAGAAGGTATAGGTTTTATCCCAATCGGGTCCAGTTCCCCAACCTATCATAGACGAAACTATCTTGGTCTGTTTATCACCAATCTTTATAAATTGGATAACCTCTTGAAGATTCTTGTCGTTATCTCTTACCGCTTTTACAAAATTACCATTCAATATAACTTTTAATACCAATAGCTCATTGTCGATAAAACTGGTAATGGGTAACTTGATAGAACTACTATCTGAAAGGCTTTTTGATTTATCGTAGTTAGTTAAAATGTAACCCCCTGATTTTAATTCAATATGAGCCAAGGGAGCTATCCACTTTTTTAGTTTTTCATCAGTTGTGAAAAGTTTCCAAGCTTCTGCTACGCTAATTGGAAGCGTACATTCAAAACGTAAGACTTTTTCGCCAGATTGATTTTGGTACGAAGTATTTTTTAAGGTTTGGCTTTGAGCAGCGAGGGTGCTTAAAAAAAGGAAAGTAAGAGCGATTAATTTTTTCATGTACTATTTTAAATGTTGATATAAGTTTCCCTGTTTAAAGGTTCAATGAATATTATTAATTTCTACAAGGACATTCTTGATTTTCATTGATATATTTGATAGTAGATTTACAGAGCTTCTCTAAAACATCAAGATTAAGGTCGTCCAATTTTTTGAAATAAATACAGGCTTTTGCCATTTTATATTTACCTAAATGATCAAGGATGTTTTCTTCATCATTTCTTTGGGCCGAAACATAAAGAGAAAACTCAGCCTTGCGAGGAGAAAAGCCAATTAGCGGTGCATCTCCTTCATGGCCACTTGCATATTTATAATGATAAGTTCCAAAACCTATAATTGTAGGTCCCCACATTTTGGGTTCAAAACCCGACCATTCTTGCATCAATTCAATGAGACGAAAGCTGTCTTGTTTCTTTTCTTCTTTGTCTACAAATGAGTTTATAAATTCAGTTACGCTGACTTCTGTTTCTGCTGTTTTATTTTTTGTAGCCATATGATTTAGTTTTTGGTATCAATACAAAGTGATGGATGTAATTTAAAAATATCTATTTAATATTTTAAATCATTTTTAATCTGGATTGTAGGGCCCACCAGTTTCTCCCCAACCCCATTTTGGCATTGGTTCGCTTTCGGTTATTGGATTTTCTGTAAGTTGAGAGTTAATGACGGCAAGTCTTGTTCCCCATTCAATGTATCCAACAAAAGCTGAGCGAAATTCTGGGTCACTTTTTAAACCTACCTCGTCTGCAGTTTGAAGTAAAAGATGAACCCAACGCTGTCGTTTTTCTTCGGTAAGCATTTTACCGATGTGTTTTCCAATCATTATGGAATGGCTGCCTTTATCTTCAGTCGTATATAGTTTTTCTCCACCAAAAACTTCTGCAACAAAGTGAGATACTTGCTTGATATGGTCGGGTGACATATTTTTAAACACTTCGCCTAATAAATCATCTTTTAAAACTTTGTTATAAAATTTAGTAAACAGGGTTTCGAAGGTTTCCATATCTCCTGCCCATTCGAAAAGTGTAGGTATTTTTTTCATTTTAATCAATGCTAATCACCTTTTTAAGTTTTGTTTGCTTGTATAATAATCGTTTTAATTTTTTGTAGCTAGAACTATTGTATGAATATCATTATTGTTTTCTGTTTTTTTATACAAGACTTTTAAAACCTTTATTTCTGTAAAGCTATTTTCATAAAGTTGTTCCGTTATTTCATCAACTGTGTGAAAATAAAAATAGGTTCTGTCGCCACTACTGCCAACTTGATAGCCAGATTTGTTAGGATCTCCTTCAACAAAACTTAAATAGATTAATCCTTTTTCATTTAATAATTTTGAACAATTGGCAATCATATTTTTACTGTCAATAGGAGACAAGTAAGGCAAAATGAACCCGCAAACTATTCCATCATACATTGTGTTAAGCGTGCTAATTTTCCTGCTGTCCATAACTTCGAAATTTGCTGTTGGGTTATTTTTCTTTGCAAGCGCTATCATATTTGGTGCAATGTCTATTCCTAATATGTTGAAGTCTGGGCGCTTTGATAAAAGATATTTTGTAATGTTTCCTGGTCCACAACCTATTTCTAGAATTTTTGGATTGGATTGATGGAGAGTACTACAAATTAAATCATAAGTATCGTTATACAAGTCGAGTTCCATGAACTTTTCTTGATATAGTGAAGCAACTTTATTCCAAGTTTCAAATGTTTCCTTATAGTTGTCCATAATTTACAATGTGTAAGTTATTCGTTTTTTAAACATTTATAAACGAATATAAAAGTTTCTTTTGGGAGGAGCTAGTTATCTTTTGGAAGGTGTTAGGTTCCTAGTTGTAATTGCCTACTTGTAGGATTTAGTCCTAAAACTGATTATTGATGATAAAGTAAGGATTGTAAATACTTAGGTACGAATTTTAGATTGCAAAGATGGAATAGCATTGTGTTAGCAGTTAGTTACTTAATAACGAATTATCCGACTACTCAATATTTTTGCATTTGCAAGGAAACCATAAATAGTAGCAGAAACCTTAGTTATCTAAACTTGATGGTAGCGAAAATCTTTTTGTGTAGCCATAATAGTCATCCGATGAATATTGCATTTTCGGTTATATTCACAGTATAACTTTTGATAAAAGCAACAAAAAATTGGAGCGAACAGCAGGACTATCCCTCAATATTTTTACTGTAATTGCTTTTCAAAAAAAGATTTTTTCGATTAGTCATCCGATGAAACTTTAGCAGTTGCCTATATTCATCGGATGACAGAGAATCTATTATTTCTTTCCTAGTTTTTTTACGCTGAATGTAAAGTAGTGTTGGTAGATATAACTAAAGCCTGCAAGTAAAATTTGTACAGCGAACCTAGCTACTGTTGGGTAAATTAAAAGTACATCGGCCAAGAATTTGTATAAAGATATGTTCAGTAAAATATTGATGAACTGGAGGTTCATGAACCTGAATAATTGTACTCTTCCTCTAACTTCGCTATGAGTAAAAACAACATAACGGTTCATCACAAAACTGTATGGGATTGCAACTGCAAAATCAACTGCCATTGCTGCTGTACCTCGTTTTAAGGTGAAGTAGAAAACATCTACTTCTTCCGTTGTAAAAAGATGATAGAACGAAAGGTAATAAACTACATAGCCCAATACAAAAGTGCTACCCCCAGTTGCTAAATACCTGAAGTTGTGCAGCGAGATGTATTTTTTAAAGGGAGGATGGAAAAAATCTATGATGGCTAATATGGCGATGCGCATTGTTTGATGTTAGAATGTTGTAAAGTTGAAATGTTTTGCTTGGTTAATCGGTTAATTGTTGAAAATTGGTTAATTGTCCTTCGACAAGCTCAGGATGACAATCGATTATCTGCCACCTGTTAACTGGTCTTTAATCATTCTATTGTTGTATTGCTGGATAAATGCTTTCAGGTATTTTTCCATCTCGGTTTGTATAGCTGGTTCTTTATCAACTAAGTTGTTTTTGTTTAATCTGTCGGTTTTTAAATTAAATAGTGCGGTAGATTTTAAACCGTCGTAAATTAATAAATAATCTCCTTTGAAAAAGCTAAAGCTACCATCGTTGTTATTAACTACAAAATTGTCTTTTTTATTGCTTAAGGCATCAAAACCGAATGCAAAATATGGTTTATTGTAATTTAGGTAGTTTAAAACTGTTGGCATAATATCGGTTTGCTCAATTAGCTTATCGGTTTTGCCTTTTAGATCTCCACCAGGATAGTAAAATAAAATAGGGATGGAGAATGAACCTGCTAATGTTTGATATTCTGGCAAGTAAGAAACGGTAGCATGGTCGGCAACTAATACAAACAAGGTGTTTTTATACCAAGGCATTTTTGAAGCAGTAGCGAAAAATTTCCTTATCGCCATATCAGTATAACCCATTGGTTCTTGTACGGGCAACGGACCTTTTGGAAACTTGCCAATATATTTTTCGGGCACTTTAAATGGATGGTGCGAAGAAACCGAGAAGAAAGCAGAGAAAAAAGGCTGCTTAAATGTATTGATGGTTTTTGCCATGTATTGCATAAAAGGCTCGTCCCAAATACCCCAAATGCCATCGAAATCTGCATCGTTATTGTACTCGTTTTTTCCGAAATAGTTTTTAATTCCAGCCAAATTTGTATAAGCCGAAAAACCCATTGAGCCATTTGGTGCACCGTGAAAAAATGCAGTTTCATAACCTTCATCCCCTAATAATTTGGCAATACTGGTTGTTCTATTGCCCGAATATTTAGATAGCACAAAAGGTTCGCGAATGGATGGAATGCCTGAAATGATAGAAGGCAAGGCATCAATCGATTTTCGCCCGTTGGCATAAGTGTAGGAAGAAGTAAAACTGTTAGCCACTAAGCTATCTATAAACGGTGTGTAACCTTTGTATGTTCCGTTTAATACATCTTTGTTTAGTGCGCCAACGTGTTCCTTGCCTAAACTCTCTATGATTAAAAATACAACGTTCAGTTTTTTAAATTCTCCTTTATTTTCTGGTTGATGGATTGGGTTGTAAAGGTTATTTAAGGTTTGTTCATCGTAATAATTAACTGGTTTTAAATTTGATGCCTTTAAGGTTTTCATGATGGTAAAAGGCGTATTTAAAACTAAGCTCATGTCTCCAGGAGATTTCACGAAATCGCCAGCATTGCTCATAGTAATTGGTCGGGTGCTATGGCGCCAACCGCCACGCATACCAATAACTGCTAAACCAGCTATTAAAACCAGAATTAAGGTATGTGTCAGATAAATTTGCCAAGTAAATTTGGGTACTTTTTTTAGCTTTATGAGTTTGTAAAGTTTAATAAAGGCATATATGAAAATTGCAAATAGAATAACTAAATACCAATAATCTAATAGGAAATCGAACGTTAGCTTAAGTTTGTTTTTTTCATTACTAAATTGAGAAAAAACACTTGCTGTTGTTCTTTTGAGCGTGTATTTGTAGTAAGCGAAATCGATAAAATTGGCAAAAAAACCTATGCTGTTGGTGATGATGAACAGCCATTTGCAAAATTGCTGATAACCTGTTCTATACCTGAATGGAAAAGGAATGGCTTGTAAAACGATGTATAATGAGTTGATATACAATAAAGCTACTATGTCGAATTTTATGCCACCTAAAAGGATGTATAGTAAATCGGCAAAGGCAATGTGTTTAAAAAGAGAAAGGTTAGTGAAATAAAAACCAAGTCGACATAATAAGTACAACACCAATAAAAGAAAAAAGCGATAAGCTAATACTGTATAAATTGATTGTTCTCTTTTGGTTGGTTGGTTCATTGATGGTGTAAAAAGTTGGCAATTTACGGAAAAAGATGGAACACAATAAAATGTAAAATGTAAGAGGTAAGGTGGAAGATGAATTGTTTGATTGCAAGATTGTTAAATTGTTATGTAAAACGCCTAGACCTAGATAGAAGCACCTGTTCCTGTTAACTAAACCCTACTTATCAGAAATCCCTCCGATTCTTCATCGGGGTTTGTAGCGAGGGCGGGACTGAATTTTTTCCCTTGCACTGCAATTGCCTTTCAACTAAAATATTTATACGCTAGAAATATGGTAGTGTAAAATGTAAGTTGGAAAATGACTGGTTGTTTCTATTTCTTGTAACTTAGTTCTGCGATGAGAAATTTTTATTTAACTCTTATTTTAACGGTTTGTACTTTTGTTGTAAAAGCACAATCTGATACTTCGGCATATAGATATCAGGCTGCAACCATACAGAAGAAATTTGCGCCAGATAAACGTGCTATCTTTTTCAACCTGAAAATAAAAGGAGATTCTGTGGATTTGGAAAGCACTTCTCAAGAAGCTTTGAACGAATTTGAAAAGGTTAAGCCGACTATGGCGAGCATTAAATTTACCTCAACTTTGTTGCCTGCAAAATCGTTAAATGGCTTGGAATATGGTGTAGCTAACCTTTCGGTTTGCAACAATAGGGCAAATCCGCAAAATGCAGCAGAGTTGATGACACAGATGTTATTGGGTACGCCGATTAGGGTGATGAAAAAACAAGGCGGATTTTATTTAGTGAAAACCCCAGATGGTTATTTGTCATGGACAGATGGTGGGGCAATTAAACTAATGGATAAACAGCAATATGAGACTTGGCAAAAAGCAGATAAAGTAGTTTTTACAGCAGATTATGGTCACGGGTTTAGCAAAGCTGATGTTAATTCTCAGAGAGTTTCTGATTTGGTAAGTGGCAATATTTTGCAATTACTAGGAACGGAAAAGGATTTTTATAAAGTTGCTTATCCTGATGGGAGAGTGGCTTATTTGCCAAAAACTAACGCCAAGCTTTACAAACAATGGATTAAAAGGCCAAATCCAAATGCAACGGCAATTTTAGCTACGGCGCAAACATTATTAGGCGTTCCATATTTATGGGGTGGCACTTCTATAAAAGGAGTTGATTGTAGTGGTTTTACAAAAACAGCTTACTTTTTAAATGGGATTGTGATTCCTCGTGATGCTTCTCAACAAGCGTTGGTAGGTGATTTTGTTGACGTATTGGAAAATGACAGCATCAGCATTGCTAAATGTTTAAAAAACTTACAGCCTGGCGATTTGCTTTTTTTCTCTGCCGCTAAACGTAGAGGGATAAATGGCGGTCGTGTTTCGCATACCGCAATTTATATGGGTAATGGAGAATTTATTCAGAGTGCTGGTATGGTAAAGATTAATAGCATTGTGCCTACTGCACCGAATTACGATGGCGTACAAAGTGGAACTTTAGTAGGCGCTAGAAGGATTTTAACCGAAATAGGAAAACCAGAAATTACCAGGGTTGAACAACACGATTGGTACGGAAAGAATTAAAATATGATTACAATTTACCATAATAACAGTTGCACTAAAAGTCGCATTGCCTTAGCTGCTGTAACAAAAAATGATGAGCCTTTTGAAGTGGTTAATTATTTAGAAAATGTACTAAATGTTGAGGAACTAAGAGCCATTATTGCAAAGCTTAATTGCAAACCAAAAGACATTGTGAGAACGACTGAAAAGGTTTACCTAGAAAAGTACAAGGGCAAAGACTTAACGGATGAGGAATGGATAAACGCGATGCACGAAAACCCTATCCTTATTCAAAGGCCAATTTTAGTGAAAGGTGATAGGGCGGTAATTGGTAGATCTGAAAATGCGCTTGATGAGATTATGTAGATTTATTTTAGAGCATTCTCAAACGCGGCTTTTGATTTTATAAATTTAATTCTTGATTTAACTTCTGGGAAATGTTTAGCAATTTCTTCTGGGTCAGCAGTATGATAACTTCTCAAATTATTACCCTGTAAAATTTCAAAATAATAGGATGAACCATCTAAAACAGAGATTCTGTTATGTGGAAAATTTGCAACAATAAAAACAGTATCATTTTTAGCATAATTCGCTACAACAGTTTGTGGCTTTAAATATTGCATATTAATTGAATCATTACTCAAAGTCCAAAAGTTTTGGCTTTCTAATTCTCCCATTAATTTCTTTGCCTTTATTTTATTCAAAGAAGATTTTTTTATTGTTTGTTTTGAAGGATTATTATCAGGATAAGTTAGTAATATCTTCTTCCAAGAATTGTTTTTGTAAGCTAATATTTCGATATAATTCGTGTTCCCAATCCTCCACCCACTAAAAGTCCTAAAGGCAATCAATAAATCATATTTGTTATGGAAAGTTTTATAAACCAATGAGCTGTTTTTAAATTCATCAGCAACATTTGATTTAATTATAGGGATTTGAGCCTTAACAAAACCTAGAGAAAAGAATAAAACTATAATTAGTAAATGCTTTCTCACTTTGCAATAGTCTTAAACCCATTGATAATTTTCAGGTCTTCATAATCATACATCGAAATAAATACGATTACCTTTTCTTCAACATTTTTGTCATTTCTAAAGGTGATTTCATATTTATCTAATAAAGCCGTGCCCATAAGTCCGTACTTAGATTTATAAGCACAACAACTTCCTACTCTATTATAGGTTACAGGTTTGCCTTGCGCATCTCTCAATAGATTTAAATAGGCTCTTTGGTTACCTGGACCGCCACTAGGCCCATTTCCAACCTTAATTGGATCTTTTTCAGAGTACCCATATTTTTTGTCTTCGGCAGTTTTGTTTAAGGTAAGAATAGAAAAATAATTGCTAGGCTTAGGTTTGCCAATGTCATCAACTTTACGTTGTGCATCTTTAGCGCCTTTTATTAAAGCTTTTCTGTAATCGGCCGATGCTAAATCTGTCTTATCAAGCATTTCATTAACTAATCCTCTATTGTAATAAGCCTCGGCATAATTAGAGTCTATCTTTAAGGCTAAATCATAATCTGCTATAGCGCCTAAATAATCGGTTAAATTTTTCTTAGCGGTTCCTCTGCTTAAATAAGCTTGTTTGTTATTCGAATTAAGTATTAAGGATTCTTCGTAATCCTTAATTGCGCCTTCGTAGTTATAAAGGAATGATTTCATGATACCTCTATTATACCATACCACAAAATCCGACTTGTCTAGGTCTAAAGATTTATTCAACAATATAATCGCTTCTTCTAACTTTCCGGCATACGCCTGTTTCATTCCATCATCGTAATATGATTTTGCATTTTGGGCATAAGAAGTATTTAATAAAATTATAGATAAGAGTGTAAGTAGAACCTTTTTCATGATGTTAATTTAGGTGGAGAAATTGTTGTTTTTAATACTGATGAAAAACATGTAATTTTTCCATGATCTAATTGCTTTCTATAGCCGAAACTTTTTCTCTATATAGTTCAATGGGTCCATCTAGTAAAACAGCAATAACAGTTACATCTTTATCTAATCTATCCTTTGGAATGTCTATGTAAATAATTCCAGGTACTTTACTCCAATACAATTTGTTATAAACTGCGTGTTCTAGCATTGTACCTTCTCCAATAATCCTAATTCTATTGATTTGATTTTTTAATCCTTTAATGGCAATTTGGCCATTTGGTTTACCTTCTACAAAAAGATATAAAGTTTGCAAATCTTTAGATAGCGCTGTTCTTCCATCAAAATGACCTTCGGGGATACCTTTTTCTGTTTGATATAAGGCTTCCGCATTTTTAACTACCCAGTTTTTAACTTGTTGGTCAATTGGGTTAACGTTTGGTTTAAAGTTTAAGCCATCGCTTTCTAAATTGCTATCTTTAAAAGGGTTTAAGCCATAGTTAACAGCTGAAGCTATTTTTTTAATCTTAAAATTAGCGGGTTCATTAGTTTTGGTAAGTGCGTCACTAAAACTAAGAACAGGTACATCTAGATTTGCGAGTTTTACTGGGCTTTTAAGTTTAATACGAATTACCGTAACATCCTTATCATAAGCCAGCTCAGGAATTTGGATTAAATAACTAGTATTATTTACTGCGATATAACTTATTTTGCCAGTATAACCCATTACTGAAACCTGCTCAATTGGTGTTTCAATATTTTTCAATAAAATGCCATTATTGTCCTTATAATCTAAATAGAGGTAAAGTATTTTTTCATCTTTAGACAAAGTTGTTTTCCCATTAAAAAAGCCATTTGGTAAACCTGCTTTTGTGTTGTAAATAGCTTCTGCATGTTTGTTTGTCCACCTACCTAAACCTTTTAGGATATTTTGTTGTTCAATCGGAATTGTGCCATCGGCTTTTGGACCAATATCTAACAATAAATTACCGCCCATACTTATACAATCTACCAAAGTTCTAATAATCATGTTGGCCGATTTATATTTTTTGTCGTAAGGTTGGTAACCCCAGGAATCATTCATTGTATAACACAATTCCCAATAAGGACTGGCAGGCTTTACAATTGGTACGCCTTGCTCAGGTGTTTCATAATCTCCATGTGCATCTAATCTGGCATTGATAATTACATTTGGATTATGGCTTTGTAGTAGTTGGCGTACTTTATCACTTTGCCACTCGGCAGATGAATGCTCCCAATCCCCATCAAACCACATTAAATCTGGTTTAAATTTGGTTGATAATTCAGCTAATTGGGTTTGGAAATAATTCTGGAAAATAGCCCAACGCTTTGGTTCTTCATTTAATTTATAACGCTTTTTATCTCTTGTAAAACCATCATAATCACGGTAACTCCAATCTGGTAACGAATAATACAAGCCAGTTTTTAATCCATATTTTTTTAAGGAGCTAACAAAAGGTGCAACTAAATCTCGTTTAGCGGCGCTACTATTTAATGTGGTAGTAGCATTTGGTGCTTTCGAATCCCATAATGAAATACCATCATGGTGTTTTGTTGTGATAACTGCATATTTGGCTCCACTTTCTTTAATCAATTGTACCCACTGGTCGGGGTTATATTTTGAGGCATTAAAACCTTTCAATTGTTTCATATAGGCATCATGGTTAAGGTAGTTATTGTAAAACGACCATGATTCAGAAATTCCGTTTACCGAATAAACTCCCCAATGTATAAAAATGCCAAGTTTTGCATCTGCAAACCATTCCATCTTTTTTACTGGTGAGTTGGTTTGTGCAATTATATTAAAAGAGCTACACAAAATGAGCAATAGGATAGTTAATTTTTTATGCATAAATAGGAGTTGTGATTCTCAAATATAGGCCTTTGCGAATAATTTTTAGATCATAATGAATTAGATATACCTAATGCTCTAAAACTTGATAATAGAAAATAAAAATATGAGATGTAAAAAAAGCCATCTATTTTTAATAGATGGCTTAAAAATTTTATGTTAAAATACTGTACTAAAAACTTTCAAAACTTCAATTAGCTTAATATTTTACGTCAAACTTACCCTCTGTTAATCTTATTAAGGTAGTTGTGTTAGAATTTTGGAGCTTTACAACGCCTTCAAAAGTACCAATTATACCGTCAGCCGTGATATCAGTAACAATAATTTTTCCACTTATTGAATCATAAGGAGTATTAGCATCTGGGTTGTAATATATATGAGCACCCGCGGTTAGAGGAGCTGTAACATCATAAGTTCCTGGCCCTTTAAAGTCAGATATTCCTAAGGTAAATGTTTTGTTTCCTGTTATACCAATAATGTTAATTGTTGCTAAGCCACCACTAACAATCTGACACTCTAAAAATGTTGTATTAACGCCATCCATTTTAACACTTATGGTCGAATCGTCATTATCCTGATCCAAAACCAAATCAGTCTCTAGGTTAATAACAAATTGTCCTTCAGTAATATTTTTAACTGCGCCATCAATATTAACCGCCTTGAAAGCAAAAGTGCCAATGATGACTTTACTGTTATATGTTGTTATTTTAATAGTTCCCGATTCGGCAAAATAGCTGTTATCCGATTCATCATTATAAGCAGCACTCGATGACATATCAGCAGCATTGTAAGTGCCTACACCTTTTATATCTTCCCATATAAAACCAAATGCCTGAGAATTTTTAAAACCGGTAATTTGTAGTGTTTTTTGTCCAGTCCATTTTTGCGCATTCACCAAATCACACACTACCAAAACCCCGTCAACTTTTGCACTCATTTTAGTAGTGTTCGAGGTGGGCTTAGTTCCACCAGGACCAGAGCCTTCAACAAATACAATGTCTTTTTGGCAAGCATTTAAGCCAACAGTCATCAATATTAAAAGCAATAAAAGCGATTTAATGTTTTTCATGGGGTGTAAATTTGTACTAAGCTAATAAATTTCTCCAGCTCACTTTGCCTTCAATAATTGTATGTAATTCTTTAATCTCAATTCGTTGTTGCTCCATTGTATCGCGATGACGAATAGTAACCGTATTGTCTTCTAAAGTTTGGTGATCAACTGTTACACAGAAAGGTGTTCCAATTGCATCCATACGGCGATAACGTTTACCAATGGCATCTTTCTCTTCATAAACACAGTTGAAATCAAATTTCAAATGATCCATTATTTCACGAGCTTTTTCTGGTAAGCCATCTTTTTTTGTTAATGGGAAAATTGCCACTTTTATTGGTGCTAAGGCAGGATGTAAACGCAATAACGTTCTGCTGTCTTGTCTTTCTGGTGTACTTAAATCTTCTTCTTCAAATGCATTAATCATCGTTAACAAGAACATTCTATCTAAACCGATTGATGTTTCGATAACATAAGGAACGTAATTACCGTAAGGTTTACCTTCTTCATTTAAGTCATTATCAAAATATTGCATTTTCTTGCCAGAAAACTCTTGATGTTGCGTTAAATCGAAATCAGTTCTACTGTGTATACCTTCAACTTCTTTAAAGCCGAATGGGAATTCGAATTCAATATCAGTTGCTGCATTAGCGTAATGCGCTAATTTAACATGGTCATGAAAACGATATTTTTCTGGGGCAGTACCCAAAGCTTGGTGCCATTTTAAACGAGCTTCTTTCCAATAAGCAAACCATTTTTTGTCTTCACCTGGGCGAACGAAAAATTGCATTTCCATTTGCTCAAACTCACGCATACGCATGATAAACTGACGAGCTATTACTTCGTTTCTAAAAGCCTTACCAATTTGTGCAATCCCGAAAGGAATTTTCATTCTTCCAGATTTTTGCACATTTAAAAAGTTAACAAAAATGCCTTGCGCAGTCTCCGGACGAAGATAAACTTCATCACTTCCTTCTGCCATTGCACCAAATTGTGTGCTAAACATCAAGTTAAACTGACGAACATCAGTCCAATTTTTTGTCCCACTAACCGGACAAGCAATTTCGTGTTCTTCAATTAAAACCTTTAAACGAGGCAAATCTTCGGCTGTTAGCGCAGCATCCATGTCAGCTTGCAATTTTGCAGCTTTTTCAGTTTTGCCATCTTTCTCGTAACGAGCAATTTTGTCTTCTAACAACTGATCAGCACGGTAACGTTTTTTAGAATCTTTATTGTCAATCATTGGGTCGTTAAAACCATCAACGTGACCACTCGCTTTCCATACTTTCGGGTGCATGAAAATTGCAGAATCAATTCCCACAATGTTTTCGTGCATCTGCACCATTGCTTTCCACCAGTAAGTTTTAATGTTGTTTTTTAGTTCGGCACCTAGTTGTCCGTAATCGTAAACGGCACTTAAACCGTCATATATTTCGCTGCTTTGAAATACAAAACCATATTCCTTAGCGTGTGATATTACATTTTTAAATTGTTCGTCGTTTGTTTTAGCCATAGTGGCGCAAAGATAATATTTAAAGATGAAAGACTAAAGCTAAAAGACTAAAGCTTAATTCTTATGCAAAACAGCTTATATTTTCTTAAATGCCTTATATGGTGATTTTTAGTTGAAAAGCAAAACCAGTGAAAGAAACCGAAATCAGTCCCGCCCTCGCTTCAATCTTTTGTCCTTCGATTTCGCTCAGGATGACAAAAGGATTTCCGCTAAGTCGCCTGCCTGCCGGACAGGCAGGGGTTTAGAGAACAGAAACCTCTGCTACTAGCTAGGTCTAAGTACTTAGCCAACAATTTAACAATCCAGCAATTTAGCAATCCAAACCCCATCTTCCATTTTACCTCTTACATCTTCCATCTTTTTCCTATTTTTGAACACAATGAGCATTAAAGTAAAAAACCTTTCCAAACATTTCGGTCTACAAAAAGCAGTTGATTCTATTAGTTTTGAAGCTAAGCCAGGTAAAATATTAGGGTTTTTAGGTCCAAACGGAGCAGGTAAGTCTACTACCATGAAAATGCTTACAGCTTATATGTTGCCAACATCCGGTGATGCCGAAATATGTGGCAAAAGTATTTTAACGGATGAAATTGAAGTTAAAAGATCTATAGGCTATTTGCCAGAAAACACGCCACTTTATAATGACATGTACATTCGTGAGTTTTTAAGTTTTGTCGGAGAAACTTATGGTATCGACAATTTGTCGCATCGAGTAGAAGATGTGATTAAACAAGTTGGCTTAACGCCAGAACAGCATAAAAAAATCGGAATGCTCTCAAAAGGTTACAAACAACGTGTTGGTTTAGCACAGGCAATAATACATGATCCAAAAGTTTTAATTTTAGATGAGCCAACTTCTGGATTAGATCCCAATCAATTAACTGACATAAGGGCTTTAATAAAGAATTTAGGTAAAGACAAAACTGTCATTATTTCTACCCACATCATGCAAGAGGTAGAAGCAATCTGCGATGAAGTAATAATCATTAATAAAGGAAAGATTGTAGCAAATGACACTATATCAGGACTTAAACATCAGCATAAAGAAATTTCGTTAGAAGAAATTTTTAGAAAATTAACTAATTGATAAACAAATAATTGTATTTTTATTCTTAAAAGTTGTCAAATTCATGACTAACGATGGTAACTATTGGCTTAGTTGTTGCGTCTTATTGAAATTAATTAACAAATATAAATTACAAAAAAACACGATGAAAAAATTATTATTATCATTAGCTCTTGTTGCAGGTTTAGGCCTTGCAGCTAACGCACAAACAGAAGGTGCAGTTAAAAAATTAAGTATCGGTGCAGAGTTTGGTATTCCAACTGAAGGATCTAACGAATTACTAGTTGGTGGTTCTTTACAGTTTGAACAACCAATCGCAAAATCATTAAATTTCACACTATCAGCTGGATACATTGCTGATATGATTACTGGCGATGCAAAAGATGTTTTGAAAGCATTGGGAGCCAAAACTAGCTACGGATTTATTCCATTAAAAGCTGGTGCTAAATATTATTTTGGTGGCAACTTTTATGCAGCTGGTGAAGTAGGTGCTGCAATAAGTACAGTTGATGGTATTGGTACTTCATTTGCATATGCTCCAACACTAGGCGCATCTTTTTCAGTTGCTGACAAATCTAGCTTAGATTTTGGTGTACGTTATGAGAACTGGTCAAAAGCTTCTTCTGGCTTTATTGGCTTACGTGCTGCTTATGCATTCGGATTGTAGAAATAAATCAACAACCAAAAAAGTCTCGATAATTTAATTTGTCGAGACTTTTTTATTTAAACTAAATTGATAGTTTTGTAATAAGGTAATCAAACAAAAAAACATGAAGAAATTATTATTATCATTAACATTAGTTGTAGGCCTAGGTGCTGCAGCTTTAGCACAATCACCAGTAAAATTTGGAGTAAAGGCAGGTTTAGCATTGCCTAACATGTCTATCTCTGCAGGTGGCATCTCTGTAGCATTCGATTCAAGAACATCATTTTATGTAGGCGGTACAGCAGATTTTTCTATTTCTAATACACTTTCGGTTCAGCCAGGTTTAACCTTTATAAGCAAAGGAACCAAGTTTAGTGGAGATGATTTCGATTTTGGAGATATATCAACAGGTTCAACTTCTGCGACCTTGAATTTCTCTTATGTTGAAATCCCAGTTAATTTATTAGCAAATTTTAAAGTAGGTGCTGGTAAGGTTTTCTTTGGAGGAGGTCCTTATTATGCTTTTGCAGTTGATGCTTACGGAAAATCTGGAGGCGTTAAAGAAGATGTAGATTTTGATGAGGATGGATTTAAACGTGGAGATTTTGGCGTTAATTTTTTAGGTGGCTTCCAATTTTACAAAGGTTTAAATGTACACGCTGGTTACGGTTTAGGAATTAGCAGTGTTATTGATGATCAAGAAGAAGTTGATGTTAAATTCAAAAATAAAGTTTTTACTGTAGGTTTAGGCTTTACTTTTTAACTATAAAACCTTTTAATTAAAAGTCTCAACATAATTGTTGAGACTTTTTTGTTTTAGGAGATATTGCATAACTTCGGCATCATTAACCGTCTTGCATGTACGCAGTATTTAAACGAGAATTATTTAGCTTTTTAAATTCACTAATGGCTTATATCACCATTGGTGTTTTTTTGTTGGCTTGCGCATTATTACTTTGGTTTTTTCCAGACACCTCTATTTTAGATTATGGTTATGCAGAAATGAACGGTTTCTTTAATCTTGTTCCATTTTTGTTCATATTCCTAATTCCGGCAATTACCATGCGCTCTTTTGCAGAAGAAAGAAGGGAAGGAACTTATGTGCTTTTAGCTACTAGGCCATTAAGCGATTTACAAATAATTTTAGCTAAATACTTTGCGTGTGTAGTGCTATTGCTTTTTGCCTTAATACCAACATTAATTTATTATTACAGCATCTATCAATTAGGACTACCGAAGGGAAATGTAGATGCTGGAGCTGTTATTGGTTCTTATTTAGGCTTATTTCTGTTAGGAAATGCTTTTATCTCAATTGGAATTTTTGCTTCGTCAATTACCAAAAATCAAGTTATTGCTTTTGCCGTAGCCGTTTTTTTGTGCTTTTTTGCTTATAGCGGATTTGCTTCTTTAAGCAAGGTGTTTGAGTTAAGTTCGTTAGAAACTATTCTAGTTAATTTAGGGATTAATGAACACTATCAATCTATTAGTAGAGGTGTTTTAGATACTAGGGATTTAATCTATTTTATCACTTTTGTTTCTGTGTTTTTTGGATTAACTAAGCTCGTGATAGGAGGTAGGAAATGGTAAATAAAGCTGAAAGACCAAAGTCTAAAAACCAAAGATCAAGGAAGGTTAGTTTTATGAGGTTGCTGGGTTTTTTAATCATATTGATTTTAATAAATGTAATTGCCCAACATTTCCATACTCGTTTCGATTTTACCAAAGAAAAGCGCTACACCTTAAATCAGAAAACCAAAGATGTTTTAGGGAAGACACAGAAAGACATTGTCATCACTGTGTTTTTAGATGGCGAAATTCCTGCAGCTTTTAAACGATTGCAAAATGCCACGAAAGATTTGCTAAGTGATTATAAGGCCTATTCAAACGCCAATGTGAAAATTATTTTTGAAGATCCTTTGAAAGATGTGCCGGCAAATGAACAAGATACCGTCATCAATAAATACTTAGGTATTGGAATAAAACCTATCGCCATTAATCTTAAAAATGACGCTGGAATAACGCAGAAATTAATCTTTCCAATGGCTTTGATAGAAAGTGGAGATGTTCAAATTCCAGTTAACTTATTGCAAAAAACGGGTGGTGCAGCAACAGATTATGAAGAAAACATAACCAGCTCTATTCAGAATTTAGAATACGCATTTACGTCAGCCCTTAAAAGATTAATGACTGGTGTTAGTCCGAAAATTGGATTTACAGAAGGCCATGGTGAACCATCAAATGTTTATCTGTACGATGCCATTACCTCTTTATCACAACAATATTATGTGGGTAGGGTAGATTTAAAATTGATGACCAAACAAGGATTAGACGATTTAAATGTGCTCATTATCGAAAAGCCACAACAAGCTTTAACTGAAGTGGAGAAATATAAAATTAACTACTTTGTCATGAAGGGTGGCAAAGTTGTTTGGGCAATTGACCAAGTTAATGCAGAATTAGATAGCTTAGAAAAAAGACCGCAAGAAATGGCTTTTAACAGGCAACTCAATCTTGATGATATGCTTTTTGAGTATGGCGCTCGCATCAATTACAATTTAATAACTGATGTAAACTGTGCCATGATTCCGTTTGCAACAGGTAATGCTGGTCAGCAAGCACAAATTGACACAGCACCTTGGTTATATTATCCAGTTTTTATGCCAGATACAACCAGCAATGTTGTTAAAAATATAGATGGTATTAAAAGTCAGTTTGCAAGTACTGTTGATACGATTGGTGTGCCAAATGTGAGAAAGAAAATTATTCTTCAAACATCACCTTTTAACAAGATTTTCGAAACACCTAAAATGCTTTCGTTGCAAATGTTGGCAGTTCAACCTTCTCAGGCAGAATATACAAGTGTGCCAAAACCTGCTGCGGTTTTATTAGAGGGAAGTTTTAAATCTGTGTTTTTAAATCGGCCAGTGCCAGAAGGTATAACTGAAAATTATAATGTTCCTGCCAAAAGTAAACCCACAAAAATGATTGTGATTGGTGATGGCGATGTATTCTTAAATCAAGTAAGTAAGACAGATAAGACGCCTTTTCCGTTGGGATTTGACAGATATACGCAACAGAATTATGGAAATAAGGCGTTGTTATTAAATATCGCAGATTATTTTACGGATGATGATAATTTAATCGCCCTGCGTAATAAAGAAATTAAGGTTAGATTACTGGATAGGACACGTTTACGTGCTGAAAAAACGAAATGGCAGCTGATAAATTCAGTTGCACCTTTGTTATTGTTAATATGTTTCGCAATTTTTCAACATTATTACCGTAAGCATAAGTATGCAAAGTAATTTTTATATTTTTGAGCAAGACTAAAATACAACTATGAGATTTATAGTATCAACTTCAACGTTATTAAAACATTTACAAACCGTTAATGGTGCATCTAGCAGCAGTACAGTTTTGCCAATTTTAGAAAATTTCTTGTTCGAAATTAAAGAAGGGAACTTAACTATTTCGGCTACCGACTTACAAACTAGTATGACAACCTCCTTGGCTGTAGAGTCTAAAGAAGAGGGTAAAGTTGCCGTTCCATCTAGAATATTATTAGATACCTTAAAAACATTACCAGATCAGCCAATATCATTTAATATTGATGATAGTACCTTTTCAATTGAAATTAGTGCTGGTGATGGAAAATATAAATTAAGCGGAGAAAATGGAGATGATTTTCCAAAAATTCCTGTTGTAGAAAATGCATCATCTGTAAATTTACCTGCTTCGGTATTAACAGAAGCCATTACAAAAACCATTTTTGCAGTTAGTAACGATGAGTTAAGACCAGCAATGACAGGTGTTTATTGCCAGCTTTCTCCTCAGCATATCACTTTTGTAGCTACTGATGCTCATAAATTGGTGCGTTATCGCAGAATGGACAGCAAAGCTGATAAAGCTTCTTCGTTTATTTTGCCTAAAAAAGCATTAACATTATTAAAAGCTGCTTTACCAAGTACAGATGTTAATGTTTCTGTTGATTATAACGCAACAAGTGCTTTCTTTAAATTTGAAAATATCAACTTAGTTTGTCGTTTAATTGATGAACGTTATCCAGATTACGAAGCAGTAATTCCTGCTAACAATCCTAATAAATTGGTAATTGATAGAGCCTTATTCTTAAATACTTTACGTAGGGTTGTAATTTTCGCTAATAAAACTACACATCAAGTGCGATTGAAAATTAACGGAAGCGAATTAAATATCTCTTCTGAAGATTTAGATTTTGCTAACGAAGCTCACGAACGTTTAAGTTGCCAATATGAAGGTGAAGATTTAGAAATTGGATTTAACGCTCGTTTCTTAATTGAAATGTTGAGCAACTTAAGTGGCGAAGAAGTTACCTTAGAATTATCAACTCCAAACCGTGCAGGTTTGTTAATTCCACAAACCAATGATGAGAACGAGGATGTTTTAATGTTGGTAATGCCGGTTATGTTGAATAATAGCTACTAATGAGTTTGGAAATCAAAAAGATGTCATCCTGAGCTTAGTCGAAGGAATCTTTTTGGTTTTTGTCAATGAGTCTTCAACTACGCTCAGACTGACATTAACTCAAAAAAATTAAACTTAATTTAACAAGAATGGCTTGGTTTTTGACCAAGCCATTCTTGCTATAAGCCATTACTAACCCTCTTCTTATGAAAACAGCGCTACTTTCTTCAAATCAAAGAAATTCTTATTTATTCTTAGCTTTTTTTGTAGTAATGATGTGTCTAGTTTCTTGTAAAAAGGACGAAACCATCAGCAAGAAAGAAGTGAAAGGGGAGGCGAAAGTTAGAATGGTAAATGCTTCACATACTTCTACATCAGTTGATTTTTATTTAGACAATACAAAAGTTAACTCAACAGCATTGGCTTTTGGAGAAGGGAGTGAATACGTTAAGGTAGAATCTGGTACCAAGGCTTCAAAAGTTCAAAATAATGGTGTGGATGAGGCGGAGTCAGAAGTGATTTTTGTGCCAACTATTTCTTATACCTCATTTTATTTAGAGGATAGAACAAACAAAGGCTCGGTATTAACATTAGAAGATAATCTTGGAACAACAGAATCTGGGAAAGCGAGAATAAGATTTATAAACACAAGCCCATATTTTACCAATGCTATTAATGTAAATTTAACAGGAGCCATATTATTGGTTAACTCTTTACCATTTGCAGAGGCTTCTGGCTACTTTTCAGTAGATCCAGATGCAGATTTAAGGATTTCTGTTTTAGGAACTGGGACAGTTAAAGTGGTGCCGACAGCTCAAATTGAAGCTGGCAAAATTTATACTTTTTGGTTTAGTGGAAGTTCTAATGCCAACCTCACTATCAATAAAATTACTTACAATTAACATCATATTTTTAAAATTGCTGTGGTTGTCAATCCATATTCCTATTTTTGAGGCAAAATTATAAAACTTGGAATTCTTCGACTTACTAGTACATTTAATAACTAACACAAAAGATACATTAGAGCAAATAATGCAGGACTATAAAACCTGGACGTATCTTATCTTATTCATCATTATTTTCGCAGAAACTGGATTTGTGGTTACTCCATTTTTACCTGGAGATTCAATGCTATTTGCAGTTGGAGCCTTAGTTGCTGGAAATGGAACTGGCTTAAATATCTGGTTCATGCTGGTTATCTTAATCGCTGCTGCCATTTTAGGAAATTCAGTAAATTATCATTTAGGCAAGTATTTTGGAATTCGGGTTTTTAAGGAAAACAATAAAATTCTTAAGCTGAAATATTATCATCAATCTCACGAATATTTTGAGAAACATGGCGCAAAAGCAATCGTATTTAGTCGCTTTTTGCCAATAGTAAGAACAATTGCCCCTTTTGTTGCCGGAGCTGCTAGAATGTCATTTGGTAAGTTTACCTATTACAACGTTGTGGGCGGTGTTGCTTGGATAACTAGCTTGTTATTTGCAGGTTTTTTATTAGGTAAAATTCCGTTTGTTGAGGACAACTTTGAGATTTTAGTGTTAATCATAGCAGTAGGAACCTTTGTTCCCGTGGTTTATGGTGCATTAAAATCATTATTCTCAAAAAAACCAGTTGAAAAGCAGATTGAAGAAGAGTTAACGGAAGAGAAGTAGAAATAGAGTCGTCATCGACCGCTGGGAGATATCTGTTATTGTATGCTCATTTTGGTTTTTAACTAACAGATTTCTCAATCGCGAAAGGCTCATTTCGAAATGACGAATCTTTTTAATTTTTTATCGGTTGGTGTCTCACCGACCGAAACTTATACCAAATTAGGGCAACCGCAAGGGATTGCCCCTACGAAACCCTAAATCAATTCTCCCTTCCAATAATCTTTCCTTCTTGATACTTTTTCTCCTGTTGTTCTGACCATTTCTTTTCTTCAGGATCGGGTTCTAGTTTAATCAGATTTTTTAATTCTGGTTGACCAGCATCAACCCAAGCAGAAAACCAAAAAGAACCAATGGTGATAATTGCAGACCGCATTTGTTTTTCTACCATTCCATTCATTTTATCTTGATAAGCCTTGGTATAAGCCACTGAATATTGTTTCATTACCACATTGCTTCGTTCAGAGAAACTATATTTTTGGTCGGAAGGAAAAGATTTATTAAGCTCTGCCTCGAATAACAAAACACTATCTAATAAACTGTGAGAATGTTTAACAACCGCCCAGGCTGCTTTTAAAGGATTTTCAATATAAGTTGCTTTACCTACCAAAAAATTATAATTGCCAGCAAATAGCTCTGGAATTCTGCTTTCCCAAAAAGCGTGAATGCCAACTTGATTGGTTAGCTGACCGTTATGGTTATTTGTGGTGTGTAAAGGAACATGGGCATCACCAATATAATGCCCAAGCTCTGCAGAATACTTTAATATTTTAAGTGAATCGTGGGTTTTAAAAGCCTTTACTAAGCTATAATAAGTGCGTTGAATTTGCCAAGGTACAATGCCACTTTCGTTCAATTTCTTTTGTCCGTATTTAGCTAAGGCGTCATTGAATTTTTCGGGAATGCTATCTATGTTTTCTTCGTAATTTTCTACATCTAAATAATGCCTTGGTGCTTCGAGCGTATCGATGTATCGACGTTTATCTGGGTCTACAGCGTGTTCGGTAATGTATTTATGGCCTGTTTTGTAGAAATTAATCATTTCTGCAGGCAAAGTGAATATGGCGAGTTGATTAATCCGCCGATGCGCAAAAAAGCCCCAAGAAGTACACAATAGAAAAGGGATGATTAACAAGGTTAAAATTGTTAATCTTTTCATAAAATGAAGATAGAGAAAAATGATAAGAATTAGGAAGCATTATCCAATCCTTACCATTTTTAAATCAATTATTTATTATTTTCCTTAATCATTAAAAAATTAGCAACCCATTGAAAGCCAATAAAGCCAACTGCGAAAATCACACTCAATAAGTTAAATAGTACACCCGTTAAGAAAGCAACTACTATAGCTAAAACCCCTAAAATTGCCATTACAATGGCGTAAATGAGGAATGCGTTTTTGTATTTTGATGGAGAAAACATTAAGCTAAAAGGTAGCATCATTGCAAAGCCAAAAAAAGTGAGGCTTAAAAATTTATCTTCTTTGAAAAGGAAATAAAGCAAAACCCCTACAAGAAAAATACCCGCACTAGCAGCTACAAAATTTGAACTAGCTTTTTCATTCTTATCAAGTAATAAATTGCCATAAGTATTAAATCTTAAGAACAAATTGCCAATCGGGTTCATTATCCAAGTAGAAAATGCCACCAATGATAGTGCAATGATGATTGGGGTGAGATATGGTTGCAATGCTTCATTGCTGTTTGCCAATGCCCTTAATAACTTTATGCCGGCATAAAACCCTATGATGAAAACCCACTGGTATTTTGCCGTCATGTTACTCATCCAAAATGAATACTGGAGAAAAAGCTTGTAAATTGGATTGCTGGCTTTTAGAGCCTCCAACATGCCTGCTTGAGCATAATGAAAATTTGGGTCGTTTTTTAATGATTCCTTAAAATGAACTAATGCTTTTTTGTGATTCCCCTTTTCTAATAAACCCCAACCATAATTTGCATGAGTATACGCATTGTTAGGATCTTCCCTTAAAGCACCTTCAATCGTTTCGAAAGATTCTTCAGCTTTATCTAGCTTTAATAAGGCCGAACTTCTAGTATTTAGTCCTAATATGTTTTCAGCATCAATTTCTAAAGCTTTATTGGCAAAGTCTAAAGCTTCCTTGTATTGTTTGCGAGATAACTTGAGATTGGCTAATAGTGCAAAATAATCAGCATCATAGGGATCTAATTCGATGGATTGTTTAATGTTTTCTTCTGCCTTATCATAATCATCTTGTTGAATTGCAATTCTTGCTTTGATATAGAACAAATGAGGATGATCAGGAGCTAAGCCAATGGCGTTTTCAATTAGCTTGTTGGCGATATCAAATTTGTCTTGTTGCAAATTTACCTCCGCCAATAATGCCAAAAAATGAACATTATTAGAGTCTTCAGAGAGTAAATTCTTTAATATCTTTTCTGCTTCTGCAAATTTATTTTGTTGAATTAGAATTTCTACTTTTAGTAGCAAGTTATCATTCATTATTTTTTAATCTTTAGATAGGTTAAAATGTCATCATATAAACCTGCATCATTTGCGAACATGGCAAAATTCTTAGCAGTCATGAACCATTCTTGTGTACTTGCTTTATGTTTCTTTATTGCATTTTGTAAATCGCTTGTGTCTATTGGCTTAGGGATGCCATCAATGAAAGAGGCCTCTAGCTTAAGTTCTATTGCAATGTCGATAATGGCATCAATATCAGCTCCTGAGAAATTTTCTATTTTCCTTGAAAGACTAGCATAATCGATATTTGTTGTTGGTTTATTTTGGAGTTTTAGCCTTAATATAGATTCCCTCGAAGCCTCATCAGGTGGTGGAACAAAAACTATCCTATCAAATCTTCCAGGCCTTCTAAATGCTGGGTCTAAATTCCAAGGCGTATTTGTGGCGCCAAGAATTAATACGCCATCATTGTTGTTGTCAATTCCGTCTAGCTCCTGTAAAAATTGATTAATCAAATGTCTTCCACTTGATTGTTTCATGTCACTTCTGCTTGCACCAAGGGCATCAATTTCATCGATAAATAAAACACAAGGTGTGTTTTGCCTAGCTAATTCAAAAACTTCATGAAGATTTTTTTCACTGTTTCCAATCCACATATCCAAAATATCATTTAAACCTACGCTTATGAATTTTGCATTTACCTGACCAGCCGTCGCCTTTGCTATAAATGTTTTGCCACAGCCTGGAGGACCATATAATAAAATACCTCCGCCTGTTTTCTTGCCATACGCTTTATAAAGTTCTGGATGTAATAGGGGTTTGATTATTTTTAATTCGATTTCTTTTTTAACAGTTTCCATTCCACCAACATCACTAAAATTAATGGTTGGCTTTTGTAAAAACCGATTGTCTATTTCTTCATCAACTACTTCTGCCTCGTTGTGACCTTTTATCCTTAACTGGCTATCCAATTCTTCGTCAAAATGATTTGGGTTAATAGCTAAAGCCTTTTTGTAAGTTTCAATTGCTTTACTAACAGCATTTTCTTTTAGCAGCGCTTTAGCATATAATGTTAAGATATTTACATCGGTGGTTCCTTTTTCAATTACTTCTTCTAAGATTACGTTACACGCAGAATAACTGCCTTTTCTAAAGAAGGTAGTAGCCAAGCCAAACTTAACCTTGTTATTGTTAGAGGTTTTTAAAAGCATAGTATATTCAGCTTCTGCCTCTTCAAGTCTATTTAAATCTAGTAAAGTCTCAGCAAGTAAAAGTCTTAAAGGCGTATTTTCAGGTGAATGTTTTAGGGCGTCTCTTAAACTATCAATTGTATTATCATTCATATTGCTGTTTTAAAAAAATGAATATAGGGAAAAGATTAAAATCTCTCTGATGATTATTCTTTTCTATTGCGAATTTTACCCTAGGTCTCCCCAATTTTTTATGAGCGAAGGGAAAGTAATAGATAGAAATATAATTGATAAGTGTTGGAAATTAAATCCTTTCTGCCCAGTGCAATTCATTAGGCAATTCTATATTAGAAAATTCAATATGAATTACCCTTCTTTTATTGTTGTTTGTGGTTTTGGATGAGCTATGTAACAATAAGGGTTTCATTATCATTATACCACCTTTTTCTACTTTACAAATGGTCTCTCTTTCAATTGTCCAATCAATGGTTGCTGCTCTGTAAATTCCTTTTAAATGAGATTTTGGAATAATTTTCAATGCACCGTTATTTTCATCAGTATCATCCAAATGGATACGGATGGTAAAGTTATCATGCAAAATTTCGATTGGTGGTTGAACGGCAAATTGATTTTGTTTAACTGTCCACGGTCCAAAATTCTCTAACTCAACTTTTTTGTCGACAGAAATGGTTAAATCTTGATGATAAGCCACAAACCAGTTAGACTGTTCTGGTTTATCGAAATAAATAGATTTAACCACGAAATAGTTATCGCCAAATGTAGACTGAATTATAGCTTTTAATTTTTCATTAAAGATTAAATCATGAACAGCTGGAACTTCTTTTAGAAATTGCCTAATGGCAAATAAATCTGCAGATTTTCTGAATGTGTCTTTCGAAGTATCTACTTGATTAATCGCTTTTAAAATCTGTTCAATTTCATCATCATTATAGATGTTTGGAATGATGGAGAAGCCTTGGGTGGAAATTTGATTATTCATTTAATTACCTACAAATCGATTAAATGATTGCCAGTATTTGTCTTTGTAGATATCAAAGGTGATGACAAATCTATCCTCGTAATTGAACATTATTTCTTCTGCTATTTTAGATGGCTTTCTAAAATCTTTGCAAGCAAAGTAAATAATTCGAAGGCTGTTAGCAGTTTCTCTACCGATATTCAAATAGCCATCCGAATCTTTAAGTTGATTTAATAAATCTTCTTCTAGTTCATTTAGTTTTCCTAAATAAACATCATTAGGTAATCCATTTTCGTCCCCTAAAAATTTAACTTCAATTGCCAAAATCCAAGGATGTGAGGCTTTGGTATCCCAGTTTAGTAAATCGGTATTAATTACGGCTACAAGAGGTTTACCACCTTCAATTTGGGCTTCTAACATGGAATAGTTATCATTTTCAGTGTTGTGCCTAGTTCCATTGTATTTTTCTACAAATTCCTTTTCTCTCCAAATTAGAAAATCTTTTAACTTTTCTATTGGGATAAGTTCCTTTTCTACTTTGTCTTTACCAATAACATTGATGTGATCGATAGTGGTTGCAAAATTTAATTCACCAAGAAAATTATCTAAAAAGATATAAGTTCCATTTGTAACTACATCTTTATTTTTTTCATTCAAATCTTTATGAATAACCGTAATATCTATTTCATCTGGAAAATTGCTGTCTTCAGTATAATAAAAACTTAACTCATCCTTTGAGAATTTATAATCTGCCATTTTTATGACTACATCTTCAATGCCTAAAGCAGGTTTTAAAGCAGTAAATTTCCAACCCTCAATAAGAGGTGCAGCACCAACTAATTCTTCAACAAAAACAATGTTTTTTATGGCGCCATCTGCTGTTAAAACTAATTCTGCAGTGCTATCATTCATCATTCCAGTTAAAAAGAAATAACCATCTCTTAGTTCATTTAATTTTGGCGAGAGCTTATTGAAAAAATCTTTTTCAACATCTCCATTTCCTTTTAATACTTTGAAAAAGGCTTTTTCATTTTTCTGGAACCAGTTCCAGAAATCGTTGTAATTGTTTATTGGTTCTTCTTTTGTGTTGAATATTTTTTTTAGGAAGCTCATTGAATTGTAATGTATAGTGGTAAAATTTTGATTTATTGGCGTTTTACCAGAACTGTATTTGCTTTTGTAATTTGACCTAAGTTAATTAAACCTGATTGCAGTGAAAACCAAATCCTTCTATTTGGTTGTAACGAAAAGCAGGGCTTCTATTGCTAAGAATTACTGACATTGTTTTTCTAAAAAATTAAAAATGTGATTGCTTTGTTCCTTGCAATGACGCATTTTAAGATTTCGCTTAAAGATTAAGAACCCTAATTCTTCAACATTTTATAAGCAAAGAAACCCAATAAGCTGATAATTAACCCCATTAAACACCAGAGCCATAACTTGTTTTCAAATAAAGGTTTTTCAACTTTAGGAGCTGCAAATGCTGGATTGATTTTCTCTTCTCCAACAGTTATAACAGTCATCCCCATTGGGATTTTATTCTCGAAATTCTTTAACTCATAACTTGGTGCAACTGCATCTTTTTTGTCATAATAAAGCGCATAATTATAATCTGTTTTTTCGAAACGAGCCATTAATTCATAAACAGGGCCTTTTACTGCAATTGAATTTAAGCGTAAAGGTTTATTATCGTTGTTTTCTATGGTAATTCTTAACCTAGAGACCAATGTGCTTTTGAAACGAAATTCTGGAATTTCTAAAGAACTTAAGGTGCCTTCATATAAAGGAGCGTAATTATATTGAATGCCTTTATCGGTCTTAAAGCTATCTGTGGCGAACTCAATTTTAAACGTTCTGTAAAAATCGAAATCGCTCTGTACATTTAACTTTAAATAAGATAATGGAACAATATCACCCAAGTTAACATCAACTATAGTTTGCTTGTTTTTGGCATCATTTTGTAATTGATATCCTAAAAACGGAATGTCTTTGTCAATTCCTTTTAGCGTGTCAGTTTTTAGAATTTTAGCTGCATTTAGCTCTGGCTGTTCATTGGCTTTTATGCAAATTCTAAAATAGGTGTACTTTGCATCAGCGAAATTCAATTGTGTAAATTGGTAATCGGTGTTGTTATTTTTGATAGATAGAATACGATAATCCTTTAAAACTGTAAACCATTCAGTATTGTTGTTACTACCTTCTAAAGTCACTTTCCAATCGAAATTTGCCTGCTTAAACGAAAGCCTAATTTGGTTTAAAGTAGCAGCAGCTGATGCCTGAAAGGTGTAATAATAGCCATTTTGGTTATGCGTTTGATTGATGATATTAAAAGATGTTTCTCGTTCAGTAACCTGATTGGCGCTTTGTTCTAAAATGTAAGGCACTTCGATGGTGTCTTTACCTTTTATGCCATAAATCCTTAAATCTTCCAATCCAGCATTAGCCTTTTTGAAAACCTGGTTGGGGACTTGCAAACTATGCCAATTGGTTGTTATACCTTTTAAATCCCTTTGGTATTGGTACTGATTTGTTTGCGCTTTTAAACCTAAAGCACCAAGTATAAATATTGCCGTCAGTTTAATTTTCTGCTTTAACATCATCGTTAATTTTAAGTTTGTATTTGTTATAAAGGAATGAAATGATGAGTAGGAGTATGCCAAGCGATACAAAAACAATGGTTTTAGAAATGGTGTCTAAAGATGAAATGTCGTAGAAGAATAGCTTGATTAACGTAATGGCAAATAAGGCGATAGCTCCAATTCGCAAATACTTTTTGTTTTTCCATAAACCCATCCCAATTAGGAACAAAGCATAAACTCCCCATAAAATACTTAAGCCTAACTTGTAGCCAGTGCTTAAACCGTTCAATTCTAAAATATGTAAAAGCTCACTGCTTAGTACCCAAAGTATGGCGATGTACAACAGATAATCGAACGCCGTTTTAAACTTGACCTTGAATATTTCAGATTTACTTAATTGGTAACAACTGGTAATCAGCAATGCGAAAAATACCAATGAAATATACCTGATGCTAATATTCATTGTACCACTTACAAAGTATTTATTGTCTTGTAAAATATATGCTTCCCTCAATTCGCTTAAAACATATAATCCTTGGGTAAGGAAAGCTAAAATGGTTAATACGTTTAATACGGCATTGGTAACCGCTAATTCTTTGCTTTTTATTTTGCTAATGTTTAGGTAAGTTAAAATACTGGCGAATAGTAGTGTGTAGATGTAAACACAAGCTGTTTTAAACAAAGGATAGTTGTAATTATAGGCGAAGTCGTAGTCTTCTTTTGAATTTAGTTTTAAATCAACTTTAGTGTACTGATATAAATTCTCGAAATAGTTGGCAATCTCTTTTCTGAAGGTATAGTAAACAACTACAATTAAAATACTGGGAATAATATAACTCAGTATCTCCCTTAACCCGTTGCTTTTTCCATCTTCGGCCTTTGGTTTTCTGTTAACGAAGAACATAGCCGAAAACGCTGCTATAAATATGCAAGCACTTAAAAAACCAACGTTAAAAAATGGCTTAGTCGGTACGTAATCATAGATATAATCAAACTCACTTGAGGTTAGCGACCAATCTTGTAGTAAACTTATAAACGCTAAAAATATCAAGGGGAAAGAAAGTTTTTCATAGATAGCGATGTTTTTCATCCTGCCTAAGTAGAACAATATTGAAGCCTCAACAACCCAGAAAATAGTTACCCAATTACCACTCAATTGTACAGGAACGGCCATCGTGATAAACGTAATTACCATTGCCAATATAAAATAGAACAGATTTTTGTCGGCAAGTTTTCTCTTGTAAATAATTAAACTTACCACAAAGTGGATGATGGCATTGCCTAAAGTAAATAAGCCTAATAACTCGCTACCATTTGGAGATTCATTTAAGGCATAATAGCCGATGCCATAGAAAATGAAAGAGTTCAATAATAGAATAATTACATCGGTAATGTTAAACTGCTCTTTTCTAACCACTTTGTAAGCCAGGTTGGTTACGTAAAATGTGATAAAGAAAATACCCGAAAATAGGAGGGTTACTTTGGCATAACTTAAACCATCGCTCAACGGAATTCGCCAAGCCAAAAAGATGAGCCAGGTAATGCCGAACGATAGATAAAATAAAGGCTTCCAATGTTTTTTAAAGGCTAAAACCAAAATGCCAAGGTTGATGATGGCCATATAAGAAAAGAGAATAATCACTTTGCCAGAACCATCGCTTAGCAAAAATGGAACGGCATAAGCGCCCACCATCCCGATATGGGCAATAACTTGTTGGTTGTATTTAATGGCAGCCACGATCGTAAATGAGGTGAAAATCACCATTAATACAAAAGCCATTGTTTGCGGAATGAGCTGGTAATAGCCATAAGCAGCATAGGTAATGAAATACATAATGGCTATGGAACCGCTCAATAAAACCGCACTAAAACTTTCGTATTTTGCTTTTAGCTTTATCGCAAAACCCATCAATCCAACACCAACTAAATAGCCTAAAATAATTCGAGTTAGCGGACTAATCAATCCTTTATCTATAGCTAGTTTTGCACCAATGGCAACACCGATGACTAATATTAAAATCCCGATTTTGCTGATTAGATTTTCACCAATGAATTTCTCGAAATCAGATTTACCGATGTTTTCTCTTTTAAATTTATCGGTAAAACTTGGCTGTTTAAATTGAGGCTGTGGCTTAGCCTGAAAAGGAGGAGGAGTGGTTATAGGTGCAGAAATTACAGGAATAGGTTTAATTTCTTCAACAGGCTTAGGTTGATATTCGCTTTGAGGAATTGCTAGTGATGAGCCACCTTGTAATTGCCTTATTTCTTCCCTTAAAATATTTATTTCTGTTCCAAAATCTTGTTGCCTGATGGAAAGATTTTCCAGCTTTATTAACAGTAAGTTTAATTTTTCGTCCTTATTATCCATTCAGTTAAATTTTCCTAGTTATTTGATGAATATAAGCATTTTGCTCAATTCATCGGATGACTAATGCTTTAATAATATATGAATGAATTAGAAGAGCGGATAATATTTAATAGGGTGGGATGTTTCCGTTATTCAATTTTACAGCTTTTCGAAATGCATCTCCAATAAAATGATTGCCATATTTTTTAATTAAAAGCTGACGCATTCTGTTATTATAACAGTCTATTTCTGAAATCGGCATACATCCACCACCGAACATTTTAATATTATAATCACGTTCTAAAATGGAACTTACAGTTATCAGTTTTTCCGAATTTCCGCTAAATAAACCCCAATTAATAATTTTATAATTTCCCGCTTTAAAATCTGAAACCGCATGGTCAGTTGCAGCTGAGCAGCTTGTACATTTATAATAAACCATCGCTATTTCTTCGGGCAGGGAAAAAAAAACCTGTGGAATAACGAAATAATAGGCACTTGCAAAACCTATAATTACAAAGTTAAGTGCAACCGAAAATAATACGAGTTTTGTAAATTTCATATCTTCAGGATGCAGCTAGTCCTGATATTCCATACCTTTGTTTAAAATCAATAAAATGGAAATATCTTGTCCAGTATCTTCAGAAAGAATTAATGAAAATGTAGTTCGCTTAATAGCGTTGATGGTGGCAATTATTGGCGTCGTCAGCCTCCTGTTTGTGAATTTTTATGCCATTATTTTCTTGATGATAGATTTTGCAACAAGAGCTTTTACCTCAGGGAAATTAAGCCCATTAAAGTTTATAGCCTTAAAACTTTTTAAATTATTCTCCTTGCCCACAAAACTAACTGATCTAGCACCGAAGAAATTTGCAGCAACATTAGGTTTTGTTTTCTGCTTAGTTATTGGAGTGTTTTATTTGTTTAGCCAAATATACATCGCCCTTGGCTTAACTATTGTATTGCTTTTATTTGCCATATTAGAAAGCGTATTTGCCATTTGTGTAGGTTGTTATGTTTACAGTTTTTGGCAATCTATCTCGAAGAGGTAATAGGAGTAGGTTTAGAAAATAACTGTTAACTGAAAACTGCCAACTGATTAAGGCTTATCAATACTTTTCCCCTTCATCGCTTGCCCAACTGCCATATCCATTAATCGCTCTGCAAATGGACGAGTAAACTCATTCAACTCATCAGCTTTTTTAAGGATAATATCCTTGTCACCCTTAGCTAAGGCTTCTTTTAGAGCTGCAATATGGGCGTTTGTAGAATTAATTTCTTCTTCGGTTAATATTTCGCTGTTTTTGGTAATAAATCGCTCTGCCGTGTAAGCCAATTGCTCGCCTTCACTTCTAGCTTCAATTAACATTCGTTGCTCCACATCGCTTTTGGCATTTTCAATACTGTCGATTAACATTTTCTCAACGGTATCATCACTCAAACCATAACTTGGTACAACATCTATTTCTTGTTTTACGCCAGAACGTAGCTCAATAGCCTGAACAGTCAAAATTCCATCGGCATTCAACAAAAAGTTAATGTCAACTTTTGGTAAACCTGCAGGCATAGCCGGAATTCCTTTTAAATCAAACTCAGCTAATTTTCTGTTTTCTTTCACTAAATCACGTTCACCTTGATAAACAGAGATTTTCATATTTACCTGTCCATCAATAGAGGTAGTGTATTGGCGACCAGCTTTTGTTGGAACCTTGCTGTTACGAGCGATGATAACGTCCATCAATCCACCCATCGTTTCAATGCCCAAAGAAAGTGGTGTAACATCTAACAATAAAATATCAGAACGATTACCAGCTAAAATATCAGCTTGTATCGCTGCACCTAAAGCCACAACTTCATCAGGGTTAATTTGGTCGTGTGGTTGGCGATTAAAGAAAGTGCTTACTGCTTGTTTTACATAAGGTGTACGTGTAGAACCGCCTACCAAAACCACTTCATCAATATCGGCAACAGTTAAATTTGCATCAGCCAATGCTTGTTTACAGCAAGTTAAAGTCTCAGCAACTTTATCTGCAATCAGTTTTTCGAAAGTCTGCTTGTCTAAAGTGCACCAGATTTCTCCCAATTTCTCGTTGTATAAGTTTTGGGTCGACAATGCTTTTTTCGCAGCTTCCGCTTGTAGGCGTAAGGTTTGCATCAAAATGTTGTCCTGAGCAACTGTTGCAAAATCTAATTTATTTTGTTCAATCCAGTAATTTAAAATGGCTCTATCAAAATCATCACCACCTAAAAATGTGTTCCCATTAGTAGATAAAACTTCGAAAATTCCGTTTTGTATTTGAAGGATAGAAACATCAAATGTTCCTCCACCTAAATCGTAAACTGCAATTGTCTTTTGCTGGGTAGGGTCTAAACCTAAACCATAAGCCAAACTCGCTGCGGTTGGTTCGTTAACGATACGCAAAACATCCAATCCAGCTAATTTTCCAGCATCACGAGTTGCTTGTCGCTGACTATCGTTAAAATAAGCAGGAACTGTGATAACCGCTCTGTTAACCGGCGTTTTCAAAGCGTGTTCGGCTCTTGCTTTTAACTCTTTTAATATCTCTGCTGAAAGCTCAATCGGTGTGTAAAATTTATTTCCAGCTTTAATTTTCACTAAAGCATCGCTGTCATCATCAATAATTTTATAGCTAAAAATATCTTGGTGACTAGCAACATCCTTGTAAGAACGACCCAATAAACGTTTTACCGAAAAGATGGTGTTTGCAGGGTCTGTTGTTAAATAGGCTTTGGCTTCATTACCAACTTCTGCATCGCCATGTTCGTTAAAATGCACCACAGAAGGAACTAACAGACCTTTTCCCGTGTCGTTAATTACCTGTGGGTTTTTATCTGGATTGATAAAAGCAACCAAACTATTCGTGGTTCCTAAATCAATGCCAACTATAATTTCTTCTTTTTGAAACGAACCTGTTGCTAGGTTGATGGATATTTTTGCCATAACAGCGCAAATTTACAATAATGTTGTAAGGTTAAAGTCCAAAAGATGTAAAAAGTAATTTGATGGAAGAGGTAAGATGTAAAATGGAAGATGTTGCAGTAATGCTAGGATGCAAATTACCTGCCTGCCGCAGTCAGGAATTTCTTAGATGGTTTAAATTTGAAAACGATTGTTAGTGCTTATCGGGAATTGCAATCCTGCTATTCGCTACAATATTTTTTTCTGCTTCGACAGGCTCAGCATGACAAAAAAAGTATTTCCGCTGCTATCAGGTTTATTGAACAAAGCCAGTAGTTCTTGGGAATGAACTTTCCGGTCTTTCGGAATCCCGACTTTCCGACTAATTTCGTAATTTTGACTTATGCTAGGACTTAAATTATTGACTGACCCACGTTGGGCGAATATTGCAGAATCTAATTTAGAAGAGATTTTAACCGATCACGCTTGGTGTGAGCAAAAAGCAGCTACAAATGCTATTAATTTGATTGCAGATAACTGCGAACACATCGATTTGGTATCCGAATTAACCATTATCGCTTTAGAAGAAATGCAACATTTTCAGCAAGTGGTAGATATCATTAAAAAAAGAGGCTATACTTTAGGTCGTGGTAGAAAAGATGATTATGTTGGGCAGTTAATGAAATTCTGCAAAAGAGATGGTTCAAGGAACAATAGCTTTATAGAAAGATTGTTGTTTGCAGCAATGATAGAAGCCAGAAGTTGCGAACGTTTTAGGGTATTGTCGCAAAATATTCAAGACAAAGAACTAGCTAAATTTTACCACGATTTAATGGTATCAGAAGCAGGTCATTATACCACTTTTTTAAACTTTGCCCGTAAATACACCATCGATGTTGACGTAGATAAACGTTGGAAAGAATGGTTGGAATTTGAAGGCGAATTAATCATGAGTTTTGGTAATAAAGAAGCGATACACGGGTAATAGGTAAAATGTAAGATGGAAAATGGGGACTAGACTGGCAACTTAATCTTTCGGACTTGCGGACCTCTGACTTTCCGACTTTTTTAATTCCTTTCCATGAATGTTCCACAACCAAACCACAATGTTCTGGTAACTCTTAATCCCTTTCTTCTGGTTGTTTAGCTTTAAGAATTTATCAAAAGCAACACCCATATAACTCGACATTTGGCCATTGTATTTAGCCCAAAATTCATTCTCAGCTTTAAAATTTGCTAAAACACCTGGACTGATTTTGTCTTTTAGTTTCAAGTAATCTTCAGGAGATTTAAACCTGATTTCAAATAATATGTATCTCAACATATTGTAATTCACAGAATATTGGAAGTTTACATCCTTGCTATTAATACCCACTAAATAAGCGACTAAGTTAGCTTCATCTTCCCTTGCTACACCCATTTGGTGCGAAATCTCGTGACAGGTTACAAATGGCAAAACCCAAGCTGGTAATTTCATGTTTACATTGGCTTCGCCACTTAAAGGGTTGTAGTAACCCTCAATTCCTATTTTACTTATTAACCAGCCGTTAATTACGGGTTTAACTGATGGGACATTATATTTAAAAAACGGATTTTTTAGCGCTAAGTCCTGATAATCAGCAACTGCCTTTTCTCTAAGCTGCTTGATGTCATAATTAAGTTTAGGGGAGATTTGCGGTTGAAGGATGTTTAACTTATCAATGAAATAATCAGCTAAAAGTACTAGCTCCTTAACATCATATTTTTTGTCGCTAATATTCAGTTGCTTGGTTATGCTTGGCCTAGAGTAATTTAAACCCCACAGTAATTTAAAGCAGATATAGAAAATCAGAAATGCATTAACAATATAAATAGGGATGGCAAGTTTGTCAGCCTTTTGCCAGCCTTTCTTTTTAACTCTCCAAAAGAACTTAGCAATTAAGCGAAGAAGATATAGGATTAATATCACATATAAAATATCGCCTAAAGCAAAAGGAAATAAAGAAGAAACCCATCTTAAACAAGTGGATATGATTGGGTAAAACCCTTTAACATAAATGCTTAAAACTAATTCAGGAAATAAGCCAAATAGAAAGATAATTATTGCAATGCTAAAAAATATAATGAATCGCTTAAATATAGGTTTCGAATACATCTTGCTAAACAGAATCTAATAGCTTTAAACCCTCAATATTTTTGAAATGTTTTTGATTCAGTGTATCAAAAGATAAATTATGTGCTATAGCTATTGAAGCAATAAATAAGTCGGCAGTGTCGATTGTTTTCCTTAATTTTTTTAGTTTGTTTTTAATCTCGACAGCAGCTAGAGCAGCATCACTATCAAAAGGAAAAACTATGAAATTGGATAATATTGCTTTCCAAAATTCTAATTGTTCACTATTTGCTCCTGTATAAATTTCAAACTCCGTTATACTAGAAACGCATAAGTTTTGAAATTTTTGAGATAAAGCATACAACCTTGTTTTTGATTTATCCTTTTTTCGAAAGTAATCAATCAATACAGAGGTATCAACTATTACTATTTGGTCCGCCATTCATTTATAGATTTTCTAGTTTGCTCAATCTTTTGAACTTGCTCTTCAGAAAAAACAGGGCCATTTAATAAAATATCTGAAAATTTAGAATTATAAAGCACTGAAGGTTCTTCAACATTGTTGAAAGTATCAGAAGATTTTTCTTTCCTTTTAGATTTCTGTTTTAAAAAGGCAACAAAGTCAGAAACCTCCTGTTTTAAATCAGAAGGAAGTGAAGAGATTTCTGAATATAATTGTAAATCTGTCATCTTAAATTGTTGCTAACTAAACAAATATAATCAATTATCTAGTAAAACTCAATCTCTTTCCTAGCTCACTCGTTACAAATTTTCCATTCTGGTAAGCTAAATTTCCAGATACAAAAGTATGGGTAATGCTCGCTTGAAAAGTTTCTCCATCAAATGGCGACCAGCCGCACTTGTAAAAAATATTTACTGGAGTCACTTTAAAAGGGTCGTTTAAGTTTACCAAAACCAAGTCTGCCCAATAACCTTCTCTAATAAAGCCACGTTTCTCAATATCAAAACAGATTGCCAAGTTATGAGCAGTTTTTTCGACAATCTTTTCTAAAGAAATTTTGCCTTGCAAATGCATTTCTAACAAAGCTGGTAAAGCGTGTTGCACTAATGGTCCGCCAGAAGGAGCTTGCGAATAAGATTGTTGCTTTTCTGCTAAAGTATGTGGTGCGTGATCTGTTGCAATAACATCTATATTGTCTGCTAAAACGCCAGCTAAAATTCCGGCTTGGTCGGCAGCAGTTTTAACAGCAGGGTTCCATTTAATGAAATTACCTTTAGTTGCATAATCTTGGTCGTTAAACCAAAGGTGATGAACACAAGCTTCAGCAGTTATTTTTTTGTCTTTTAATGCAATTGAATTATCGAATAAAGCAATTTCTCTTGCAGTAGATATGTGTAAAATGTGTAATCTGGTTTTGTAGCGTTTAGCTAATTCTACCGCTAATGAAGATGATTTATAACAAGCCTCTGCACTGCGAATTAATGGATGCATTTCTATAGTTAAATCTTCTCCGTATTGCTCCTTAAACTTGGCTAAGTTTTCGCGAATAGTTGCTTCATCTTCGCAATGTGTTGCCACTAATATCGGTGCTTTGCTAAAAATGTTCTCTAATGTTTTTTCGTTATCAACCAACATATTACCAGTTGATGAACCCATAAAAACCTTAATGCCACAAACGTTTTTCGGGTCAGTTTTTAAAACCTCCTCAATGTTATCATTACTAGCACCCATATAAAATGAGTAGTTTGCCAATGATGTTTCTGCAGCGATTTGATACTTATCTGCTAATAAATCTTGCGTTAAGGTATTAGGGACAGTATTTGGCATTTCCATAAAAGAGGTAATACCACCTGCAACAGCTGCCATACTTTCTGTAAAAATATCTGCTTTATGCGTTAAGCCTGGCTCACGAAAATGAACTTGGTCATCTATCATTCCAGGTAAAAGATAAAGTCCATCGGCATTAATTTCTTGTGCTTCTGGAGCAGCTAATGATTGTCCGATTTTCTCAATTAAACCATTTTTAACCAAAACATCAGCTATAAATTGCTGTCCTTCGTTTACTAAAGTAGCGCCTTTTATGAGGTAAGTATTCATGATGGTAAAGTTAATAATTAGTATTGAGATGTTCGTATTGCGTATTGAGATTGGGAGTTTAGAAGGTCCGAATGTAGGGAAGCAAGAAAGTGTTGAGCACAAACCTTTGTTGTCTAAACCTGATAGGAGTGGGCACGATCCCGATTCTTCATCGGGAGAAGTAAAACGGATAGCAGGACTATCGCAACCGATGAGCACTGAAACTGCTTTTCAAATTATTTTGAACTAACTCTTTTAGATTTTGCCTTTAAGCTTTGGTCTTTAGTCTTTTAAGCTTTCAGCTTAAAAAAGCTATCTTTGTGCGCTATGGCAAAATCGTTCGAAGAATTTAATTTAAATAGGCAAATATTAAACGCAGTTGCCGATGCTGGTTATACTGTTGCCACGCCAATACAAGAAAAAGCAATTGCACCAGTTTTATCTGGTCAGGATATTTGTGGCATAGCCGAAACTGGAACTGGTAAAACAGCCGCCTACGTTTTGCCTATGTTGATGAAGTTAAAATATGCGCAGGGCGATGCTGCGAGAGCTTTAATTTTAGCGCCAACCCGCGAATTGGCCATGCAAATTGCCGAAGAAGTGAAACGTTTTTCTACTTATACGGATTTACGTTCGGTGGTTATTTTCGGTGGAATTGGTCCGAAAGCGCAAAAGGAACAAATAAAAGCTGGAGTTGATATTATCATTGCAACACCTGGTCGTTTCTTGGATATTTACCTTTCGGGAGAAATCAACACAAAATATTTACAGTTTTTAGTTTTAGATGAAGCTGATAAAATGATGGATATGGGCTTTATTGGCTCAATCCATAGGATTTTGGAAGTTGTTCCACGTAAACGTCAGAATCTACTTTTCTCAGCCACGATGAGCGATTTGGTTCAAAAGATTGCCGGAGATTTCTTGAAACATCCAACTATAATTGAGGCATCTGAACAAGCAACACCTGCACAAACAGTTACGCAGGTTTTGTATGAAGTTCCAAACTTTAAAACGAAGATTAATCTTTTGCAACATCTGCTGAAGGATGTTGAAGTTTTTAATAGGTTGATTATTTTCTGTAAAACGAAAGCAGTGGCTGATAATATTTTCAGTTACGTGGTTCGTAAATTTGGGGAAGAATCTGTTCGTGTTATTCATGCTAATAAAGGTCAGAACACTAGGATTAACTCCATAAATAGCTTTAAAGAAGGAAATATTAGAGTTTTGGTGGCTACCGATGTAGCATCTCGTGGAATAGATGTAACTGAGGTTAGTCACGTAATTAACTTCGATGTGCCAATTATTATTGAAGATTATGTGCACAGAATTGGTAGAACTGGAAGAGCGTTTTCTAAAGGTGATGCAATTACTTTTTGCACAGAAGCTGAGAAATATTACATCCGTAAAATTGAAAAATTAACTCGTCAGTTTATTCCAGTTGAACCAATTCCTGAAGGAGTTTTTATAGAAGAAACGCCTTACGAAGAAAGACAGCAAATAGCTAAAGAAATAGATTTGCAAAAACGTAAGGAAGACCCTGATTTTAAAGGTGCTTTCCACGAAAAGAAAAATGCAAAACAGATTGAGGACCGTGAAAGAGAGAAGGCTAGAAATAAAGCCCACAAAACAAAAGTATTTAAGAACAAAAAACGCTTTGATAAAAAGAAGTAATGAAGAAGCTTAGGATAACGCCATTGAATATTGTAGCTGCACTCGCACTTGCATTTTTAATTGTTTCTTTTCTACAACCTAAACCAATTGCTAAGGGACACGTTGATGTAAGCAGTCTTTACAAAATGGTTTTGGGTGCTTTAGTGGTTGTTTCTTTTATAACTGATATGATTTTCAGATTCATCTTTAAAGAATTAAAACGCATTTGGTTTGTGGAGTTGTTTTTTATTGCGCTAACAATAGTTCTTTTTTTAATATTACAAAAGTAAAACGATGCTGGTTTAAATATGCTTTGTAAAATCAGCATATTTGCAACCGAAAAAATTGAATACAATGAGACAAGCAGAAATAAAAATTACCGTAGAGTTAGATGACCAAAATATGCCAGAGAATATTCTTTGGGAAAGTACAGATGCTGAAACTAAAGACCAAGTGCCTGTAAAATCAATGATTTTAGCTTTGTGGGACCATAATTACAAAAACTCTATGCGCATAGATTTATGGACCAAGGATATGCCTGTTGATGAGATGAAACGTTTTTTCTATGAAACTTTACAAACCATGGGTGATAGCTTTTTGAAAGCAACCGGCGAAGAAAACATCGTAGAAGATTTACGTGATTACTGCGCTCACTTTGCCGATAAAATGGGTATAGACCCTAGAAAATAATTCAGTTCAGTTGTTTGTCATCCTGAGCGTAGTCGAAGGACGGTTAACAATCTCACAATATAACAATATCTCAATATGTTAATCGTAAGAAAAACAAATGCATACATCGGCTTAATTTTAGCCATCATCGCCATCAGCGTTGCGCCAATGTTAAGGGTGCCAATTAAAGGGAATTGGAATTTATATCAAACTGATACCAGATTGTTTTTTATTTCTTTTGCAATTCTAGCAATAGCTACATTCTGTTTGTTAATTAGACAATTAAGAGGATTCAAGTTGTTCTCGGTTGTGTTTTTTATTTGGAGCGTGTTAATGGCTGGTGCGGTATATTTTCAATCTAATAACTATACTAAATCTGCATTTGCAAATAAATTTATTGGCAAAGTTGTTCATTACCAATGGGGATGGATAGTTTTATTGGTAGCGGTTTTATTATTGCTAACTAGCGTTAAAAAAGAGCAATTAAAAACACCAACGGTTTAGTGCTGTTGCGATGTTAATTTGGTTACTTCATAACCCTTTGCTTTACATCTAACTACAATTTCATCGTAGGTTTTCTTTGGCATTTTTTTAACTCGGCTCATGATAAACAAAAATTTATGTTCTGGGTGGCCAACAACCACATAAGAATAGTCATCGGCTAACTCTATTATCCAATAATCTACTTTGATTGGCCAAATAAATTGTGCCTTTAACTCTCCATTACTTCCTTCTTCTGGAGGGAACATTTTTGAAGTTCTAGAATAAATTGCTTCATCATTAGGTTTTTTATAAGAAGTTAGCACATTGAAATACCCATCTTTATTTAAGGTGTATTTAGTTGTTGTTTCTCTGCTTCCTTTATCGAATATTGTCGGGATTGAATATAACGAATACCATGTACCGGCATACTTTTTCATATCAACCTTAGCAACTGGTACATTTTTTTCGACAGGAAGTAAACTTGAAGTGAAGAAAAGGATTACAAACAAAATTTTCATAACAAGACGATTTAATCTTATTTACGAAAACTTTTTCTTTCAGGTTTTGAATGTTAATTATTCAGGCCCAAAGTTTTGTGAGCCTTTTTACGCTTAAAATGAGTTTGCTTTAGTGTTTTATCTCCAGAGATTATGCTAATGTTTCCATCCACTTCAAAGATGGCTAGTTTTACATCTTTGTAATGCTCAACGCCATGTTCTCTCATTGCCTCTTTTAATTCTTCGTCGCTAATGCCAAGATGACTTAGCTTATCAAAGTTTAACTTGCCGTTATGTATTAAAATTTCAGGATGTTCAAAAATCAGCTCTCTTATCTTTTTGTTTTTAAAAGCTACTTTTTTAAGGATGTAATTGAGCATAAAAAGCACGGCCGCTGCGGCTAATCCACCAAGTAAACTGGTATTATTGCCAACCATTGCATTTTGTACTGCATTGCTGATTAATAAAATCAACACCACATCAATTGTATTGAGCTGAGAAAATTCTTTTTTGCCTGTTAAACGAATAGCAATCAGCATAAATGCATAAACAGCTAAACTTCGCAATGCGATATCTAAGTATGGGTTCATTTAATTTATGATTTTAGATTTACAAGTTACGATTGGCAGAATTGAAAACTGCATCTTAACTATCCATCAAATTACAGTTAAGTACGCTAAACTTTCGGACTTTCCGACTAATAACTTTCCGACTTCTCAAAACTTCAATTCTGTTTGCCCTTTTTGAGCAACTTCTCTTTCGTGTTGTAAAAGCCATTTCTTGCGCCACAACTCGCCAGCATAGCCAACCAATTTTCCATCGCTACCAATAACTCTATGGCAGGGAACAACGATGGCAATATTGTTTCTGCCATTTGCAGCCGCAATAGCTCTAATAGCTAAAGGTTTATGTGCAGAGAATTTAGCATAAGAAGTAGTTTCGCCATAAGGGATTTTTAATAGATTTTGCCAAATCTCTTTTTGAAATTCAGTTCCTTCTTGAGCCATAGGGAAGGAGAATGCTTGCAAATTGCCCTCAAAATATTGTGTCAATTCATTTGCCGCCAACTGGCTGATGGAATTTTCTTGAAGACCTTCTACATCTCTAGCGCCGAACGTAATCACATTCACAGCATTATCATCAGCTAATATGATAATATCCCCAATGGGCGATTTTACTACACTGCTATATTTTTCCATTTATACAATATTACAAATAGTATTGAGAATTGAGTATGGCGTATTGAGAGAAATCGCAAATCATTAAACAATCAACTTTCAACCTTTTGTCACTTTAAGCTTTCTCCTTTCGCCTTTAGGCTCAAAAAACTATCTTTGTCGCTATGCAAATTGCAAACCAGATTAAACATCTTATTAAAAAAGAAATGTTATTAGAGTGGCGTAATAAATACGCACTTAATGGGGTTTTGCTTTATGTGGTTTCCACGGTTTTTGTATGCTATTTATCTTTTGTTACTGTTGAGAAATTAACCTGGAATGCTTTGTTCTGGATTATTATGCTTTTTGCTTCTATCAATGCGGTAGCTAAAAGTTTCTTGCAAGAAAGCAAAGGCAGGCATTTATACATCTATACTTTAGTAAGTCCAATTTCATTAATCATAGCTAAAACAGTTTACAACTCGCTATTGATGATTGTGTTAACCATCATTGCATTGCTGTTTTATAGTATGGTTTTCGAACCGCCAAAAGAAATAGATTTATTAATGTACTTAGTCGCTGCAGTTGTAGGTAGTTTAAGTTTTGCCACCATTTTTACAATGGTTTCTGCAATAGCATCTAAGGCTGGTAATGGCGGAATGTTAATGGCAATTTTAAGTTTTCCTATCATAATTCCTGTATTAATTGTGTTGATTAAACTAGCTAAAAATGCAATCGACGGTTTAGATAGAAGTGTAAGTTTAGACGATGTTGGCCTCTTATTGTTGATTAATGCAATGGTAATGGGCGTTTCTTTAATATTATTCCCATATTTGTGGCGAGATTAAATAACCAAATCAAAATATAAAAATGCGAAAAAATTGGTGGAAAATTTTAGGTGCTGTTTTAGTGATTTACACAACAATTGCTGGTTTATTACTTGGCGTTCCGCACCTTAATATTTTAAATGAAACCATAAGAAATTTATACTTCCACGTGCCTATGTGGTTCGCCATGATTGTACTTTTCACAATCTCGGTAGTTTATAGTATAATCTCACTTAGTTCTAAAAAAGAAATCGATGACATTAGAGCTGTTGAAGCTGTAAATGCAGGAATAATTTTTGGTGTTTTAGGATTGATAACTGGTGCTGTTTGGGCTAAATTTACTTGGGGACAATTTTGGAGTTTCGACCCAAAGCAAAACTTTGCAGCCATTTCCATCTTGCTATATTTTGCTTATTTAGTCCTTCGCAATGCGATAGACGAAGAACAAAAACGTGCTAAAATATCTGCCATCTATAATATTTTCGCCTTTCCAATGATGGTTGTTTTATTATTCGTATTGCCACGTTTGCAATCGTCTTTGCATCCAGGTAATGGGGGTAATCCAGGTTTTAACAGTTACGATTTAGATAGCAGAATGCGAATGGTGTTTTATCCTGCTTGTTTAGGTTGGATAATTATTGGCTACTGGATTTATACCATTCGTTTCAGAATCCGTGTTTTAGAAAACAAATCAAATTTATAATGATGAGAAAAATTGCTTTTACTTTAATGATGTTAATGACCACCCTTAATTTGTTCGCTCAAAATAACGAGGTAGAAATGGCCGATGCTTTTAGAAGTAACGGAAAAATATATGTTGTGGTAGCTGTTATCGTCATAATTTTGGTTGGTTTGCTAGTCTATCTCTTCACTCTAGACAAAAGATTAAAAATGTTAGAAAAAAAATCTTCTGACAAAAACTAATTTTAAACGTCATAGCGCTACTCTTTTAATGTTTTTACAACTGTGTTTTTAGTACACTAAGCAAATTTACACTTGCATTAATGGTTTATTTAGTTGCAATTTTGCAGCCGTAAATACTAACTACAATTTATAAAACTACAAATAATGGCTAATACAGCAAACGAAACAAGTTTCTTTCAAGATGTTTGTAAGAACTTTGATAGTGCCGCACAATTTACCAACCATCCAGAAGGTTTATTGGCTCAAATAAAAGCATGTAACAGTGTATACCGTTTTCAATTTCCTATCCGCAGAGGAAACGGTTTCGAAGTAATTGATGCATGGCGTGTAGAACACTCGCATCACATGAGCCCAACAAAAGGTGGTATTCGCTACAGCGAAATGGTTAACGAAGACGAAGTAATGGCACTTGCAGCATTAATGACTTACAAGTGTGCCATCGTAAATGTTCCTTTTGGTGGTGCCAAAGGCGGAATTTGCATCAATCCAAAAAACTATACTGTTGCCGAGTTAGAAACAATTACTCGTCGTTATACAACAGAATTAATTAAAAAGAACTTCATTGGTCCTGGTATCGATGTTCCTGCTCCTGATTATGGGTCTGGTGAACGTGAAATGAGTTGGATTGCAGATACTTATATGACTATGAATCCTGGTCAATTAGATGCATTAGGTTGTGTAACTGGTAAACCAATTGCCTTACACGGTATTCGTGGTAGAAAAGAAGCAACTGGTCGTGGTGTAGCTTACGCTGTACGTGAATGTGTTTCATTTGCAGAAGATATGGCAAAAGTTGGTTTAACAGCTGGTTTAGAAGGTAAAAGAGTAATTGTACAAGGTTTAGGTAATGTAGGTTATCACTCGGCTAAATTCTTGGCAGAATTCGGTGCTACCATTGTTGGTATCTGCGAATTCGAAGGTGCTATCTACAATGCAAATGGATTAAATATCGATGAAGTTTTTGCACATCGTAAAAATACTGGTTCTATTTTAGATTTTGAAGGAGCAACAAGCTTTAAAAACTCTATGGAAGGTTTAGAGCAAGATTGCGATATCTTAGTTCCAGCGGCATTAGAGAACCAAATTACAAAAGAAAACATCCGTAATATTAAAGCGAAAATCATTGCTGAAGGTGCAAACGGACCAACAACTCCAGAAGCTGAAGAGATTTTTACAGAAATGGGCGGAATGATTATTCCCGATATGTATTGTAACGCTGGTGGGGTAACTGTTTCTTATTTCGAATGGTTAAAAAACCTTTCTCACGTAGCTTTTGGTCGTATGGAAAGTCGTTATGCTGAAAACTCTAACGCTAATTTGATTAACACTCTGGAAAGCTTAACAGGGAAAACCATTCCTGCCGAAAACCGTTTAATGATTGTTAAAGGTGCATCTGAAATGGAATTGGTAAACTCTGGTTTAGAGGACACAATGATTCACTCTTATCGTGAAATCAGGGAGACTTGGCTTAACAAACCAGAGGTTAAAACTTTAAGAACTGCAGCTTTTGTAAATTCAATTGATAAAATTGCTGTTTCTTATATGAATTTAGGTGTTTGGCCATAAATTGTTTTTGTCATCCTGAGCTTGTCGAAGGAATAATAAATAAAATCCCTGCAGTTTTTAATTGCAGGGATTTTTTGTTTGAAAAGCAAATACAGTATTTCATTGGTTAAAGCAGTCCCGCTTTGCGTTGCAAGTCCTCATCTCGTTCCTTAATTTCGGGCTTTACACTGCAATCGGGTTTAGAAAACGCAGGTTCTTGCAGCTATGACCGGTTTCCTTTGTACAGGCTTATTTAAATAGCCCAATCCCGATATTTATCGGGATAAGCGACATCCTTTTTTTTCATTCTGAGCTTTTCGAAGTACAAAAAAGATACAGCGGAATTTGGACTATGTTAACAGTATCATTGCAATTGCGCTTCAAAAACTAATCTTTCGAACCAAAAATATAACTGATGTTAAAAGTTGTATTCCCAGTTTTCAATTTTGGGTCATTTGGTGTAGGGCTTAAATCTGCAATTCCAGCTTCATATCTAAAATGGAAACCTAAAGTTTTAGACATGGTAAATCCAATTTTTGCGCTTGCTCCATAATCTAATGCTTTAAAGCTGTCTGTAGCAGCATTGCCAATTTTAAAATCTCCTTTAGAACTGGTGCCATCAAAGTTTTTAGCAGTGTAATTTGCGCTTGTTAAATAACCAACAAATACGCCTAAACCCAAGTCAAAATCAAATTCATCAGAAACTTCGAAGCTGCGCATAACTGGTAATGAAAATTGAACATACTTTAAACGGTTCTGATACTTCATTACTGGATTATTACTACCTATAAATATTTCGGTATACAAAGTTGCACCTTTTATGGTGTACGATAATTCAGGCTGGATAGCAAAGTTTTCTCCAAAATTATGGTTGTAAAATAATCCACCATTAAACCCAAACATAGATTTTCTGTCGGCATTAGAAGTGTAACTGTACTTGGCCATATTACCCCCTGCGGTAATCCCCACTTGTGCTTTTGCTAAAGTGATACTTGATGTAAATAAGAGTGTTAATAAAATTTTCTTCATGAGATGAATAATTAAATGATATGAAAAACAACATTTAATTGCAAAGTAATAGCAATGCAAAGACATAAAACCCAACCGAAATACCATTTTAAACTAATGCGGGTTTTAATAACTGCTTTGAAATATAAAAACAACATTACAACAACGCATAAAACAAGCGCAAACAAAAACTGATTTGCATTTGAAATGGGTAAGTAAGCCATTAGATAATAAGAAAGCAATAGGGCAGAACCTATAAAACAGACAAAACTTATCCGTCTAATAAATTCGAATTTCTTTTTGCCTAGAAAAAGTAAAGCTGCTAAAATCTGAATTCCCCATTTGGCGCCAGCAATACTGCCAGATAATAACATTTGCTGCATATTTTCATAAAGAACATACTTTTGGCCAATAAACCAACCTGTAATTAACGTTGATATTAAAAAATAAAGAAACGTTAAGCTGATGTCTTTTTCTGTGTTTTGCATTTAAACTGCTTGTTCATCAAAAATAGTTTGACAATCGCATAACTTATATACCTTGTACTGGGTATTTTAAACCCTGTCAAAGTAATTGTTATTTAGTAATGACAATCTTTAAAAACAAAGAATCATTGCATTGCGTATATTGTACAAAAGGATTTTTATGAAATATATATTTGGAATTTTAATTGCAGCATTGGCGTTTTCATCTTGTAGCAGTGGGGGCGAGCAAAAAAAAGCAGCATTGCCAAAACCTAATGCTAAGGAACAAGTTGCTGTTTTTGCAGGTGGCTGTTTCTGGGGGCTTCAAGAAGGCTTTTCAGAACTAAAAGGAGTTTCGAAGGCAACTAGCGGTTATGCAGGTGGAACAAAAGATAATCCGACTTACGAAGAAGTTAGCGCAGATAGAACTGGTCACGCAGAGTCGGTTCAAATCATTTATAATCCAAGTATAATTAGCTTTAGTCAGTTGTTGGAAGCATTTTTTGTCATGCATGACCCAACCCAATTAAACAGGCAAGGTCCAGATTTTGGCACCAGTTATCGCTCTGTTGCTTTTTACAGCAATGAATCAGAAAAGAAACAGATTGAGGCAGCCATTCTTAAATACAATAGGGCAAAATTGCATAGCGATGCAGTGGTTACTGAAGTAAAGCCTCTCGAAAAGTTTTACCCCGCAGAAGAATATCATCAAAATTATTATCGCCTACACCCAGATGAAGGCTATATTACTAATGTTTGCGGACCAAAAGTTCAAAAACTTCGTGCAGCATTGCCGCAACTTCTTCAAGATGAATATAAGTAAAAGTGTTCATTTGTTCAGTGGTTCATTCGTTCATTAGTAGTCATACGTCCCAATGAACTAATGAACCATTGAACCTTTAATAGAGAACTATCAATTAATTGTCAAGATGCGCATTAGAGAAGCCCCAAAATGCCTTAGCTAAGCCTAATTTTTTATCTTTGTGGTCTAGATTTTTAATTTAAAACCTACATGAGAAAAAGTGCTATTATCGGTTTAATTACAATTGCCATTTGTATTGGCTTTTTGGTAAGCTTAAACGCAGAGACAGATACCTATTCTAATTTTAACGAGGCATCATCTTCAAATAAAGAAGAACACGTAATTGGACATTGGGAGAAAACCAAAGGCACACATTACGATGCGATAAAGGATCCAAATCATTTTGCTTTTTATATGAAAGATGAAAAGGGCGATGTAAAGAAAGTAGTTTTAAATGGTACAAAACCTCAAGATTTTGAGCGTTCTGAGAAATTGGTTGTTATTGGCAAAATGGAAAATGAAACCTTTCGTGCCTCTAAAATATTAATGAAATGCCCTTCTAAATACAATGATGAAATGGTTGAAGTAAGCCAAGACGGTCAGGTTAAACAATACAAAAAATCTTAATGGATATTCAATTTATAGGAGAAAACCTCCTTCCTGGTAAAATAGGGCAATTTTTTATAGTGCTCTCTTTTGCAGCATCGCTATTATCTACTATCGCTTATTTCTTCGCTGTTAAAAATAAAGACGAACAAGATAAATCTTGGACTAAACTAGGTCGCATAAGTTTTTTGGTAAACTTGGTTTCGATTATTGGTATTGGTTCAACGCTGTTTTATCTAATCTTAAATCATTATAACGAATACAATTACGTTTATGCTCACTCTTCTAAAGAATTGCCAGTTTATTACATCGTTTCTGCTTTTTGGGAAGGACAAGAAGGAAGTTTTTGGCTTTGGGCATTTTGGCAATCTATTTTAGGGACAATTCTAATTTGGAAAGGGAAAACTTGGGAGAATGGCGTAATGACTGTTATCGCTTTTTCGCAAGTGTTTTTAACCTCTATGTTGTTGGGTGTTGAAATTTTTGGGCAAAGAATTGGTAGTTCGCCATTTATCCTGTTAAGAGATGCTGTTGATTTAAAATCAATGGCGCCAGTGGTTTTTGCAGACCCAGAAAATTTTAAAAACTATTTGAAGTTTATTGTAGATGGTAAAGGTTTAAATCCATTGTTACAAAACTATTGGATGGTTATACATCCACCAACCTTGTTTTTAGGTTTTGCAAGTATGGTAGTGCCTTTTGCTTATGGTATTACGGCTTTATGGACCAGACGTTATAAAGATTGGGTTAAACCTGTATTACCTTGGACATTATTTGCCGTAATGATTTTAGGAACGGGTATTATTATGGGCTCGTTTTGGGCTTATGAGGCGCTTAACTTTGGTGGTTTTTGGGCTTGGGACCCTGTAGAAAATGCTTCTATTATTCCTTGGTTAACTTTAATTGCAGGTGTACACGTTTTAATAGCTTACAAAAACACTGGTCACGCATTTTTTACCGCGATGGCTTTAATGTTAATGAGTTTCATTTTGGTGCTTTATGCTTCCTTTTTAACAAGAAGTGGTATTTTGGGCGATACTTCTGTGCACTCGTTTACAGATTTAGGAATGTTTGGCCACCTAATAGCATACATCTTAGCATTTGTTATCATTAGTGTCTATTTTATTGCCACAAGGTGGAATGAATTACCAATAACCCATAAGGATGAAGAAACTTATTCTCGTGAATTTTGGATGTTTATTGGTGCTTTGGTTGTAACGGTTGCTTGTTTGCAAGTAATTGTCACAACATCTTATCCTGTATTTAATAAGATTTTTGGCACCTCCAAACTGATAAGTAATCCAATTGAATATTATAACAAATGGCAATCTGGTTTTGCATTTTTAGTCACGTTAATTTCTGGGTTTTCTCAATACTTAAAATATAAAAGAACAGACCCTCGTCGTTTTTACAGCAGTTTAATCTCATCAATTGTATTCAGCTTAGTTTTAACAGCATTGTTCGTATACTTTACAAAAGTGTATACCAATTTAATGTTTATTCTCTTGACGTTTAGCTGTCTGTTTGCCGTATTATCTAATGCAAGATTGTTAACGGGAATTTTTAGCTCAAAAGGAAGTAAGTTGGCTGGTTCGGCAATTGCACACATCGGCTTTGCCATTTTATTGTTAGGTGCATTGGTTGCCGCGGCTACGAGTAAGGTTGTTTCAATTAATGCCACAAATCAAATAGATGTTAGGGATTTCGAAAAAAATCAAAAGCCTGGCGAAAATATCATGCTATTTAAAAACGAGCCTAAAAAGATGGGCAAGTATACAGTAACTTACATCAGTGATACTACGATAGCTCCAAATACAATTTATACGCTTAATTTTAAAGTTATTGATGCAGCTGGCAAGGTGAAGGAAGAATTTGAGGTAAATCCAAATGTTCAGCAAAATGAAAAAATGGGTTTAATATCTTCTCCAGACACTAAGCATTATTTAACTTCTGATATCTACACACACATGACCAGTGTTAAGGCTAATGAAGAAGAACATGGCGACCATGAAGGGCATGCGGAGGAAGAAAATTTTAAAGCACCAAGAATAGTTACGCTAGCTGTTGGTGATACAATTCATACAAGCAGTGGTGTTTTAACGGTTAACCCGATAAATAGAAATCCGGTAGTAAAACATTTAAAATTAGCACCAAGCGACTTAGCTATAGGCCTGCCATTAGTGGTTGATGTGAGTGGTAAAATCTATAAAGCCGAACCATTATTTTTGGTAAAAGGAAATAACACATTTGACTTTGCCAGAAATATTGAAGAACTGGGCTTAAGATTAAGGTTTACAAAAGTACTTCCTGACCAAAATAAATTTGAAGTACAGGTATATGAAAAACCACAACAAGCTAAAGATTGGGTTGTATTTAAATCTATCGAGTTTCCACTCATCAATTTGTATTGGGTTGGTACGATTATAATGGTTGTGGGTTTCTTAATCTCTATTTTCAGAAGAAAAAAAGAACTCAAAACGAGCTAATGAAGGTTGTTGTTATAGGAGCTGGAAACGTTGCTACACATCTTGCTACAGCAATATCCGCTGCAAATGTGCAAGTAACGCAAGTATGGTCTTATCACAATGAAAATGCGGAAACTTTAGCTGCCGAGCTTAATGCAAAGGCAATAGTTAATTTAAGCGAGATAGACTTAGATGCTGATATTTGCCTTATTGCTATCAAGGATGATGCAATTGCTGAGATTGCCAATCAATTAAAAAAATTTAAAGGTTTAATTGCACATACTTCTGGTGCTGTTAACTTGAATGTTTTTGAAGGTGATTTTGAAAATTACGGGGTGTTTTATCCTTTACAAACATTTTCAAAAAGTAAGGAAGTAGATTTCAAAGTTATTCCACTTTGTTTAGAAGCAAATAATAAAAACTCCTTAAATAAGCTTAAAGAGTTAGCTGATAAATTGAGTAAAAACATAGTAGAGATAAATAGCGAAAAACGTAAGATTTTACATTTGGCAGCTGTTTTTGCTTGTAATTTCACCAATCATTTATATGCTTTGGCGGAAGAAATTTTAAAAGCTAATCAACTGGAATTTGATATTTTAAGACCTCTAATTGCTGAAACGGCTGTTAAGGTTCAAAATGCATTTCCACTAGATGTGCAAACTGGACCAGCAATTAGAAACGATGAACTAACATTAATTAAGCACCAAGAATTGTTGCTACAACAGCCACAGTTGTTAGATATATATAAAACATTAAGTGATAGCATTAAAAAAACCAAATAATTAGAAAATTGCGGTTTTAGCTAATACCTTTGCAAATAATTATGAGTATTTTTAAATTAAAGATAAATTTTGAAGAAGCGGGTAAAACACCTGTTGAATTGCCAATTGCTGCCGGTGAGGATGTTTTAGATATCTGCTTAGATAATGGAATTGAATTGCAACATAACTGCGGTGGTGTGTGTGGCTGCAGTACTTGCCATATCTATGTAAATAAGGGTATGGATAATATCCAAGAAATATCTGACAAGGAAGAGGATTTTATTGATAGAGCGGTGAGACCGAGAATTACTTCACGTTTGGCTTGTCAGTGTGTGGTTATGGATGGAGATATTGAAGTTACAATTCCAGACCAATCAGAATTTTTAGGACACTAAATTAAGTTTTGAGTTGGGAGTCATTAGTCCTGAGTCAGACATAACAAAACATTACAACAAAAACTATGAACAACGATAAATTTGCATTACCAATTTACTGGAACGACCACGAAGATATAGCTCAAGAACTTTATGAGAAATTTGGTGATGAATTTAACGAAGCGAAAATTTATCGCATCAGATTTACTGAATTGTTAGATTGGGTACTTTCATTACCTAACTTTAAAGGCACTCGTGAAGAAAGTAATGAAGGCCATTTAGAGCAAATCCAATCTGCTTGGGTTTATGAATGGAGAGATAACCAAGATTAAGTTAAAAGTGGAAAGTATAAAGTGAAACCTTAACTTTCAACTTTAAACCTTTAACTCTATGTTCCTAGAAAATCTAAAAAATATAACAACTTTTGTTTTTGACGTTGACGGTGTGTTAACCGATGGGACTGTTATTGCTTCAGAATCTGGGGACCTTTTACGTAGTTTTAATATTAAAGATGGTTATGCTTTGCAACTGGCCTTAAAAAAAGGTTATAACATCTGCATTATATCTGGTAGTGGTGGCCCTGCTACTACAAAACGTTTCGAAAACTTAGGATTACCCGATGTCTTTTTAAAAGTAGGAGACAAGGTTGAAGTTTTTGAAGCTTATTTAAAAGAAAAAAATATTTCTCCAGCACAGGTTTTATACATGGGAGATGATATGCCCGATTATTATGTCATGCAATTGGTAGGTCTCGCTACTTGCCCAATTGATGCCGTTGATGAAATTAAACAAATATCTCACTACATTTCTCCTAAAAAAGGCGGCGACTCTGCTGTTAGAGATGTGATTGAAAAAGTATTGAAGGTTCAACAAAATTGGTTCGACCTTAATCCTTCTGCATGTGAAGCGAGCAAATAATTAACGTAGTCGTCATCCTCAGCTTTCCGAAATAAATCCTTTCGTGTGGACACATCTTTTTGCTCATTGCCCTTTAGAACTTTTGCAAGGTCCATTCCTATTATTACTGTCTTTAGCCGAGTACGACAGTCAATCCCCAGTGCCAGCCCAATCAAAAAAACAGGAGCACAAAAGAACAATTGGCACTTCCAAACCTTAAACGCAGTGGTTTTGCGTAATTAATTGCATAGACATTGGTTTTGCAGTAGCAAGCAAAACGAAGTGCCACTGTTTTTTTGATGAGCGAGAGCCTGTGAAAAGGCACATAGCGGTATTGACGAGCATTTTTGCATACTTTTGATGCTTCAAAAGTTTGATGCCCGCCGGCATAGAGGCTAGCATAAATCTCAATATTTGTGTCCGCACGAGAGGAAGTAAATCGGGACAAGTGACTGGGCATCGTAATGCGATTGGACCTTCAAGTTGATATTATTGAATTAAATTTAATACATTCTCCTTAATAATCAGCCGTTTAAAAATGTTACAATTATTTATATTAATCCATTAAACTTTCTAATAATTTCATGCTCTAAGATTCGTTAAAACAAAACAACCAGAGATTTTTAGTTCGTCTAGAAGTTCCAAAAACACTTAAAAAACAAAAACATGAAAAAATTAGTATTATCATTAGTACTTGTTGTAGGCTTAGCTTTTGCAGCAAATGCGCAACAAGGTGGTGGAGGTCAACGTCGTCCACAAATGACTCCAGAAGAAAGAGTAAAACAGTTAGATGAAAAAGTTAAATTAACTGACGAGCAAAAAACTAAAGTTACAGCTGTTTATGCTGAAGCAGCAGAAGCTCAGAAAAAAATGCGTGAAGAAATGATGGCTGGTGGTGGTACTCCAGACAGAGCTGCAATGATGGAAAAAATGACCAAAATGACAGCTGAAACTGACACTAAATTAAATGCAATTTTTACAGCTGAGCAAAAAACAGCTTACAAAACTTGGCAAGATGAAGTTAAAGCTGCTAGAGAAAAAGCAATGAAAGAACGCCAAGCTGGCGGTGGTGGTAAATAATCACTAACAATATTTTCAATAACAAAAGCGACTTATGGTCGCTTTTGTTATTTTAGCACAAATTTAGCACATGTACAAACAGCAACACCCAATCGTTTTAGCTTCTAAATCTCCTCGTCGACAAGAATTAATGAAAGCATTAGGCCTTGATTTTACCATCGAACTAAAAGAAGTTGATGAAAGTTTTCCTGATGGTTTACAACCTTCAGCAGTTGCTGTTTACATATCGGAGAAAAAAGCAAAAGCTTTTGGCTCATCTACAAATCAAATTACCATTACTGCTGATACAATTGTAGCCCTAGATGGGGAAATTTTAGGGAAACCCATTGATAAGGCTCACGCACAAGAAATGTTGAGAAAATTATCTGGTCGCAAACACGAAGTTTATACTGGCGTTACCCTTATCAAAGATAATCAACTGACTTCATTTTATGATTTAAGCGAAGTATTTTGTAGAGAAGTTAGCGAAGTAGAAATTGAATATTACATTGACAATTTTAAACCTTTTGATAAAGCTGGCTCTTATGGTGTGCAAGATTGGTGGGGATTGGTTGTAGTTGAAAGGATTAATGGATCTTATACCAATGTAATGGGCTTGCCAACTGAAAAATTGTATCAGGCATTGAGTGATTTGAAATAAGGAGTTTCTTTAAGGATTTAGTAAAGCATAATGGTGGAGCTTGCTTTATAAAAGGTGGAGCCTAGTCTATGAATGGTGGAGGCTACTTTATAAATAGTGGCGCTTAATCTATGAATGGTGGGGGCTAATTTATAACAGTGGAGCTTACTTTATAAAAGGTGGGGCTTACTCAATAAATGGTGGAGGCTACTTTATAAACAGTGGAGTTTGCTTTATAAAGGGTGGAGCTTATTCTATAAATAGTGGGGACTACTTTGTAAAAGGTGGAGCTTAGTTCATCAAGAGTGGCAATATTTCTAACTCTTCAAACTCTGCAAAACGCCCATTTTCAAATCGTACGTAGATAATTTGATGGTTTTGATATCGAGCTCATCTAAAATATAGTTTGTTAAAATACTTGCCATCACAATCATATCAACACGTAAAGGAATTAAGCCTTCCATATTTGCTCTTTCTTGATGAGTTGAGTTGATGAGCTTGGTGGCTAGGTTTCTGTAATCCAATAATGGAATGTCAGCTGTGGCTGTAGTTTTAATGTCAATAGCAGGATTAATCATTCCAACAAAGGTTTCAAAAGCGCCAGCAGAACCAATTAAAGTTTCTGGTTCATATTCCTTGCAGATAATTTTTAAAGCTTTTAATTCCTCCTCTAAATGATTGATGATTGAGTTGGTATCTGCCTCATTTATTGGGTCTGATTTGAAAAATGCTTGCATCAGCCTTGCGGCACCAATATTATAGCTTTTTTTCCAAACCAAATTTTCTTCGTCGCAAAGTATAAATTCAGTACTTCCACCACCAATATCCATAATGAGTGATTTCCCCATAATTGCTCCGCTCCATTTTACACCTTCGTAAATGTATTGCGCTTCTTCATCACCATCAATTATATCAATTTCAATTCCTGCCCTTTCTTTAGCTGCTTCAACAAATTCTAATCCATTCATCGCACTGCGAACACCAGATGTTGCCGTTGCTTTAACTACATCAATCTCATATTTATCTATCTCTGCCTTAAACTCTTGCAGGCAAGTTATACCACGCTCAAATGCTGTTGGGATAATTAAATTATTTTTGGTGATGTCTTCACCTAACTTAACAGGCTGATTAGTTTTATAAATAATTTGAAGTTCGCCAACGTTTTGTTCGGCAATTATTAAATGAAAAGTATTTGTTCCTAAATCGATAACGGCTAATCTCATGTTACATTCTTTCGTATAAAAAGCGTGGCATCAGTTTTAATAACCAGGCAATGATTCGCCAACGCTTGGTTACATAAATAACGCTTTTTTTAACTTTAATTGCATTAAATATTTGTAACGCTGCTTTTTTTGGACTCGCCACCCAAAATTTACCTGGTCCCTTAGCCATTTTGGTATCTACAAAACCTGCTCTTATATCAGTAATTGAAATGGCTAATTTTTGTTTTTTTGCCTTTTGTCTTAATCCTTCTAGGTAATTAATCTGATAAGCTTTACTTGCATTGTAAGCCGGAGCGAAAGCGCTACCTCTTAATCCTGCTATGGAACTAATTACAGCAATTTGTCCGCTTTTTTGCTTTTCGAAATATTGATATGCCCAAACCATAGCTTTATTAAATCCTACTACATTAACATCAATTGTTGGTAGTTCTATATCTATTTTTAAGTCTGAGTTTAATTCTCCAACTCCAGAGCTGTAAATCAATAAGTCTAAACCACCTAATTGTTCGATAATGATATTAAGGTTTTCTTCTAAATTATCTGCAGTAACATCAAAAGGCAAATAGTAAAAGCTATCAGGTTTTTCATTGTCTAATTTCGCCAATAAATTTTCCCTGCGACCAGTAATGCCAACTTTATAGCCATTATCTGCAAGTAGTAAAGCCAAAGCTTTTCCAATACCTGATGTTGCACCAATTACGATTGCTTTTTTCATATTTTAGAGTTAAACTTTGTCAAAGTTCTTAAACAGTATGCAAGGACTTTGACAAAGCTGATCCTAAGAACCAATAACTTTATTAAATAAACCTGATTTAGCGAGATGCCGTCCCGATAATTATCCGGATCAACGGCAGAAGCGAGAGCAGGGCTTTCATTGCCGATAAGCACTTACAATCGTTTTCAAAATTTTTAACCACTAATACACCAAGTTCATATTTATAGCTGTAATGCTGAGCTTAGTATAAGCATGTCCTAAAAGTCTTCGACTACGCTCAGACTGACAAGCTAATTTTTATAAGTAAACCACTTAAACATTTCCTTGAAAGTAGTTTTCTTGCCGTACATTAAAATACCAACACGGTAAATTCTACTAGCAACCCATACGGTGCCAATAAAACCGACAACTAAAATTGCCATAGATAATGCCAATTCCCATCCTGGAACGCCATAAGGTAGACGAACCACCATTGCAATAGGAGAGGTAAATGGTATCATCGAAAGCCAAAATGCTACATTGCCATAAGGATCGTTTGTAACCACACTTAAGGATAATGCATAGCCTAATAACAAAGGCATCATGACAGGCATCATGAATTGCTGAGTTTCTGTTTCACTATCTACGGCAGAACCGATAGCAGCATATAATGCACTATAGAACAAATACCCGCCAATAAAGAAGAAAATAAATACCGATACAATTTTACCGAAATCCAATCCAGCCAAGCTTTTCTGAATATCAACCATAGGGCCTTGTGGTGCTTGTACAACTGTAGTTCCGGTAGAAACCTGACTTCCACTTTGTGCCGAAGCAGCAATCTTTTTCACATCTGCCTTGTCTATAAGTACAGTAGCTGCAATTGTACTAATGGTTAATGTTAACACAATCCACAAAATAAACTGAGTTAAACCTACCAAGGCAATACCAATGATTTTACCCATCATCAATTGAAAAGGCTTAACCGAAGAAATCATTACCTCTATAATTCTGCTTGTTTTTTCTTCAATTACACCACGCATCACTTGTATGCCGTAAAGCATGATGAACATAAACATCAAAATTCCGGCAATAAAGGCAATTATTGTACTGGCTCCGGCACTGCTAGATTCTTCCTTGCCGGTATCAGCAATCTTTTTGGTTTCAATATCAACCGATGTTTTCAATTGGTCTAAATCTGCCTGTGCTATACCAGATTCCTTCAATTTCTGATTGCGAATTAACTCCTCGATATCTCCAGAAATCCTGTTGTTTAAAGATAAACCAGCTTGTTTCTCTCCAAATAACTCAACACCTTTCGGTTCAGCTAAACTGAATTCGGGTAAATATAAAACATAGTCGAAATCAGAATTTTTGAGTGATTTTTTCACCTCTTCTAACGACTGATTTACATACTCATATTCTGTGTTTTTATCAGAAGCTAGTTTTTCAGTTAACGTTTTATTTGTGCTAACTACAGCTATTTTATCGTGTGTGTCTTTTATGCCTTTGTAAGTGAAATAACCAATCAAACCATAAATACCTGCTATTAAAAGCGGCGTTAAAAACGTCATAATAATGAACGATTTTTTCTTCACTCTCGATAAATATTCCCTACGTATAATGAGTAAAACCTTATTCATAATCTTGTCTTTTAACTTTGTCAATAAAAATATCGTTCATTGTTGGTATCACTTCATCTAAACGATGAATGGCTACATAAGGCAATAACGTTGCTAAAACCTCATTAGCCGTTTTGTCTTTCTGTAATTGAATTTTTAGTAGAGTTTTGCCTTTTATGTTTTCGGTTTGCAATACATCAAAAATGCCTTTTGCATTTGCTGTATTGTAATCTCCTTCATACTCTATCCAGTAAGTATTGTTACGATAAGTCCCTTTAATTTCATCAACACTGCCATCCAAAATCTTTTTAGAGCGGTCAATTAAAGCAATATGGTCGCAAAGTTCTTCAACACTTTCCATTCTATGGGTAGAGAAAATAAAAGTTGCTCCTTGTCTGTTTAATTCTAAGATTTCATTCTTAATGATATCTGCATTTACAGGGTCGAAACCAGAGAAAGGCTCATCTAAAATGATTAGCTCAGGTTGATGTAAAACCGTGGCCACAAATTGCACTTTCTGCTGCATTCCCTTACTTAAATCTTCTACTTTTTTATTCCACCAACTGCCCATTTCTAACTTCTCGAACCAAAATTTGATACGTTTAGTAGCTTCAGCAGTGCTTAATCCCTTTAATTTAGACAGATATAAAACTTGCTCGCCGATTTCCATTTTTTTGTACAAGCCACGTTCTTCAGGTAAATAACCAATCTGCGAAATGTGATTTGCATTTAAACGTTCGCCGTTAAAAAGCACTTCGCCGCTATCTGGTGCAGTAATTTGAGTAATAATTCTAATTAAAGAAGTTTTGCCTGCACCATTTGGGCCCAATAATCCAAATATTTTTCCGCTTTCTACCTCCAAGCTAACTTGGTCTAAAGCACGGTGCGTGGCATATTGTTTAACAATATTTTTTACGCTTAGCATTTACGATGTTGTTTTAGTTTAGTAAATATAAGATGCAAGGCTGATTAAAATGTTACTATTTAAAGGAAAGCTGATGAATTTATTTTTTTGAAAATGAATGGCAGTGTTTCATCGGGTTTTTTAGCCCTGCTTTTCGTTACAATCTTTTTGCTGTCACGCTGAGCGTAGTCGAAGTGTAAGCAATACAAAAAGTATTTCCACTACAATCAGGTTTAGATTTGAAAGGCAGTGGTTCTTTTGAACCGTTGTAAGGTTACTTCGGCAATATTTTTCTGCAATTATCTTCACGCAAACGTTTGTTTGTGAGGGTCAAAAGCATAGTTTTTAAATTTAATAATCGGTTAATTTGTTAAACACAAAATCAACAAAAATGAAACCTATTTTAAGTTTATTTATCGCTCTGCTTATTTTCTCTAATGTGAGCGTAGCACAACAAAATCAAGTATTTGTAATCCCAGCAAATAAGGGGTATGTAGAACCTTTTACAACTGGTCGACCAGGAGTTTCCATCCCGGTAGGTTATCCTGAAAATAAAGGAATAGTTTCTAATTGGCGAGACCAAAATAAAAATGTGGTTTGGTATCTATACCAAAAAACTGGTAGTTATGATTTTTCCTTTAACAACATTGTAGATGAAGGTAAGACTTTAGAATTTGAGTTGACTGTTACACCAACATACCCAGTAGCAGGTTTTAAAAACTTAAAGAAAAAAATAACTTTTAAAGGGACTGGTAAAGTTGATAGTTTATTTGTTGCTAAAATCGTGATTCCAAATATTGGATATTTCAAATATGAACTAAAGCCTATTTCAAATCCAGCATCTGCTATTAAAATTAACTCATTAGTGTTTAAATCACTTCAACCTAATGGGCAAGTAAACCAAACTGATTACCAGTCATCGCCATCAGTACACTTAAGTTTCAGTACAACCGCACCAACAACGAAAGCCTACAACTGGATTTATCAAGAGATTTTAGTGCCAAAAGGTGCAGACCCTTTAGCAACTTATTACATGAGTTTGGGTTTTTATCGCGGTTATATGGGTATACAAACTAATTCTCCAACAGAAAGAAGGGTATTGTTTTCTGTTTGGGATAGTAAGGATGCTGAAAATGATAAGTCTATTACTAAGCAAGATTTCGTTTCGTTTGTAGATAAGGATGAAGCAACAACTATAAATAGCTTCGGTGGTGAGGGTACAGGTGGACAATCATACGTGAAAACAGCCGATTGGAAAACTAACGAACCGGTTAAATTTATAATGAATGTAAAAGCAGAAGATAACAATTCAGTGCTGTTATCTGCTTGGTACAAATTAGAAGGACAAGATTGGAAATATGTTGCAACTTGGAGAGCGCCTAAAGAGCACAGAATGTTTGATGGCTTTTACTCTTTTATAGAAAACTATGGACATACCAATGGGCAGTTGCGTAGAGAAGCTTACTATTACAATGCTTGGGGAAAAGAAGCAACTACTGGGAAATGGGTTAATTTTAATAAAGTTAGATTTTCTAATACAGATGGTAAAGTTGGTCAGCGTATAGATTTTGAGCAGGGAGTTTCACCAAAATTTGCAGATAGGTTTTATATGGCATCTGGTGGTTATACACCAACTATAAAAACTGCAAATGAAATCCCGTTGTCTTCAAAATCATTTGATGTTGATTTAAAGCCTTTTGAAGACCGTATTTTATTGGCATTAAAAAATGAAGCTGGTAACCAAGAAAAGTTCAAGAAAAGCAAATAGCCCAAATCTTAATTAAAACTTTTCTCAGCGTCATTGCCAGCTCGACTGGCAATCGTAATGCTATGGTAGGCTTAGTAGATATAATAACGCTTCAGGATTAGTTTCGCTGAGCACTTCGTGCCTCGCAATGACGGGTTAACTGCTAACAGAAAAACCGATGCTTTTGGCATCGGTTTCTTTGTTTAATCTAATTTATCTTATTCAAAATACTCTTTCATTTTATCGAAGAAGCTTTTGTCATTCTTATTAGGCTGTGGTTTGAAGTTAGGAGATTCTCTTAGTTTTTCTAAAATTGCTCTTTCTTCGCTACTTAGCGCTTTTGGAGTCCAGATATTTACGTGAATAATCTCATCACCTCTGTGGTAAGAATTTATTTCTGGAATACCTTTTCCTTTTAAGCGTAATAATTTTCCACTTTGTGTACCTGGCTCAATTTTAATTTTTGCCTTTCCATCAATAGTTGGCACTTCTGCACTGTAACCTAAAGCTGCATCAACAATGCTTACGTGTAAATCGTAAACGATGTTATTGCCTTCGCGTTTTAAGGTTTCGTGAGGTAATTCTTCAATCAAGATGATTAAATCTCCAGGAACGCCGCCATTTGGAGCCGCATTACCTTTGCCAGCCATACTTAACTGCATACCTTCGCTTACACCAGCAGGAATGTTTATTGTAATGGTTTCTTCACCACGTACAGTTCCTTCGCCATGACAAGCACCACATTTTGCGGTAATTTGTTGTCCGCTACCATGACAAGTAGGGCAGGTTGCTGTGGTTTGCATCTGTCCTAAAATGGTATTGGTAACTCTACGAACTGCACCACTACCACCACAAGTTTTACAAGTACTTACAGAACCTTTATCTTTTGCGCCAGAGCCATCACAAGTTTTACAAGTGATTTGTTTATTTACTTTGATTTTTTTCTCAGCGCCGTTTGCAATTTCCTCTAAAGTTAATTTAACCTTAATACGTAAATTACTTCCTTTAGCTACTCTACGGCCACCGCCACCACGAGATTGTTGGCCACCGCCAAAGAAACTGTCAAAAGGACTTCCGCCACCACCAAAAATATCACCAAACTGGCTGAAAATGTCATCCATATTCATACCGCCACCGCCATAACCACCGCCACCTGCAGCACCACCAACACCAGCGTGACCATATTGGTCGTAACGCTGTTTCTTCTCAGGGCTACTTAATACCTCATAGGCTTCTGCAGCTTCTTTGAATTTATCTTCTGCAGCTTTATCGTCAGGGTTTTTATCTGGGTGATATTTAATAGCCAGTTTACGGTAAGCTTTTTTAATTTCTTCCGCCGATGCGCTTTTGGTTACGCCAAGTATATCGTAAAAATCTCTCTTGCTCATTTCTAATTAATGATTGAATGATTGAGTTTTGAATAATTGAATTATTAAATGAAAGAATTATAGAATGAGTGAATATTAGATGCCACTCTATAATTCAATTCTTCTCTCATTTAAAATTATTAATAATTCAAACCTTTTCTCATTCAAAATTTTATTTATGCACCAACCACTACTTTGGCAAAGCGAATTACTTTGTCATTTAATGTGTATCCTTTTTCTAATTCATCAACTACTTTACCTTTCAAATCATCAGATGGAGCAGGTATTTTCGTAATTGCTTCGTGAATATCAGTATCGAAAACAGTGTTAATGCTTTCCATTTCTTTTAAACCTTTTTGGCTCAAGATGCTTTTCAATTTAGTTTGAACCAACATTACACCTTCACGAATTGCACTCACTTCAGTTGCATTTTCAGTTGCTTTTAAAGCACGTTCAAAATCATCTAAAACAGGTAACATAGAAACTACTACATCTTTACCAGCTGTTTGCAATAATTCTACGCGTTCTTTTTGCGTTCTGCGTTTGTAGTTATCAAATTCAGCAAATAAGCGTAAGTATTTATCGTTTAATGCAGTGTTTTCAAGTTGCAATTTTTCTTCAACTGAAAGTTCTATAACAGGTTCTGCAATTGCACTTTCTGTATCAGTAGTTGTTTCGCTTTGCGCAGTTTCTACTTCTTGCTCAGCCTGATTATTTTCTATAATCGGTTCTTCTTCCTTTTTCTTCTTATTAAACATGTTTTGTATGCGTGTTTTTTGTGTTCAAACTCAAAAGTTTTGCCAATAACTAAAATCAGCCATGCTGTCAGTTTAAATGAATAATAACTGAACAGAATGGCTGAAATTTAATATTTTGTCAGAATTGACTAAGCAATTTGTGCATCCTCGTGTACCACACCACTTTCGCATTTAATGATACGAGAAGGGAAGGTACGGATGATGTGGTAATCATGTGTTGCCATTAAAACGGCAGTTCCACTTTGACTGATTTGTTTCAATAATAAAACGATTTCTTCAGATGTATCTGGGTCTAAGTTACCAGTAGGCTCATCAGCTAAAATAATTTCTGGATTATTTAATAAAGCTCTTGCAATAACTACTCGTTGTTGTTCGCCACCAGAAATTTCATGAGGCATTTTTTTAATTTTAGAACGTAAACCTACTTTCTCCAAAACGTCTTTAATGCGTTCGTTAATTAAGTTTTTATCATTCCAGCCAGTTGCTTTTAAAACGAACTCTAAATTTTGTTCAACAGTTCTATCGCTTAATAATTGAAAATCTTGAAACACGATTCCAAGCTTTCTGCGCAAATAGGGCACATCTTTATCAGCTAAGTTTTTAAGGTCGAAACCAGCAACAGCGCCAGCTCCATTACCTATATGTAAATCGCCGTAAATAATTTTTAATAAACTACTTTTTCCAGAACCAGTTTGACCGATTAAAAATACAAATTCGCCTTTGGCAATATCTAGGTTTACGTTTGATAGAACCAAGTGTTTTTGTTGAAAAACATCAACTTTTTGCAAGTTGATAACTATATTTTCTGCCATAATTAAATATCTAATTTAGTAACCTGTCCAAAAGGCAAGTCATTAATAATGTTCATGATTTGGTCTTGTTTATCACCCAAGCCTAATTTATCTAAAGATTTATCAGGTCTATCAACTCTAAAATAAGCGAGTAAGGTAAACTTCTCATCTCTAAGTTGTACGTAATCTGGTATTTTGGCAATGCCTTTTACTTTAATGATATACATTGTTCAAAAATAGCATTTCTAGCCGATAATTGAATTGAAAAAATCGATTTTATCTAGTTAATAAAACCCATCCCGAATAGGTTTTAAAATCTTCATTTAAATAGAGAGTATAATAATAAACTCCAGTTGGCAAGTTTTTGCCATTAGATTTTCCATCCCACGGTTGTGTATTTGTACTTTGGAAAACCAGTTGCCCGTTTCTGTTTACCACTTTTAGCTTTGGATTGGGGAAAGAAGCTATTGAAGGTATATTCCAGCTGTCGTTAATGCCATCCCCGTTCGGAGTAAATGCAGAAGGTATCTCTATTTTTGGATATACCTTAACAAAAACTTCATCAGTACTTACATTGCAGTTTGATTGTACGGTTAGCGTGTAGGTGATGTCATTTGGAGGCGTTGCTATTGGATTTAATTTGGTTGGGTCATCTAAATAAGTAGCTGGCGACCACAAATAAGTCACGTTATCTCCCATTGCATTTCCATTTAAAGTAACCGATTGGCCGAACAACATTTTTTTATCTTCTCCAGCATTGGCTGATGCACTTTTTAAAACTGTGATTGTAATATCCTTAGTAACTGAGCAAGTCCCATTTGAAACCGATACTTTGTAGGTGGTAGTCTGTTTAGGAGAGGCGATTGGGTTGGCAATATTTGGATTTGATAATCCATCAATAGGTAGCCAAGTATAAGAAGAGCCTCCACTTGCTTCTAAGTCAACAGTTTCGTTCTCGCAAATCGTAGCAGCAGTAATATTTGTATTGGCAATAACCAATGGCAAAACCTGTACCTGAGTTTGACTTGTATTTGAACAGCCAGAAGCGTTAAGAACAGTAACGGTATAAATTCCGGCAGAATTTAGGCTAACATTAGGTATGATTGGGTTTTGTGCTGTAGAAGTAAAACCATTTGGTCCAGTCCAGCTAAAAGAAACTCCTTGGTTTACGTTTAACTGAATGTTTTTTCCAACACAAGCTGCTCCACTATTACTGGCAACAGGGCTTGGTTTATCATTTACATTAATGGTTAAAATAGCTGAAGATGTTCTGCAATTTGGAGAGTTGATGTTTGGTCGCTCGGCTACTGATAAACGATATTTATAAGTGCCAACAATGGCATTTGTGAAACTTATTGTGGTTTGGGTTGCATTTGCTCCACTAATATCTGTCCAAATTGTACCATTTAATTTTTGCCATTGATAAACAGGATCATTGTAGCCCGAAGAGACACTTGCCGCTAGGTTATAGTTAGCACTTTGCCCAACACATAAATCTGCGTTAACACTATTACTATTAATTGAAGTTGCAATTGTTGGTCCGCAAGCTCTAAAAGTGATGTCGTCTAACGCAAGGTCATTTCCAGAACCTCCTGGATTTTCATTGGTCATTTTTAATGTGATTACTCCCACGTTTGAAGGAGTAGTAAAAATGGTTCCATATTTAATCCAACTAGTAGGGCTACCTTCAATAATATCTCCAGTAGAAAATTCTTTAATTGGAGTGCCATTATTTTCAATTGTAAATTTAATATTGGGTTTGATGCCGCTTCCACGTAATATATTTATAACCCAAGCTGCAAATTCGTAAGTGGTATTTGGACAAAGATTATTTATTGTTGTTTGATAAAAAATCCCTTTGTTATAATCTGCATTCACCAACATCATAAAACCAGTAGGGTCGTTTGGAGTATGATTAACTATGGATTGGTGCCAACCAGGATTTAAACCAGCACTACTTTGTACAACTGTGTATTGACCATCATTTGGATTGCCAGCTACATAGAAATAATTTGTTTCGGCTATTTGAGGACCAATATTACTAGACCCTCTACCGAAATCTATATTAATTACAGGATCTCCTAATGTTCCAGTACATACCTGAGCATTAATTTCTGAAATGGAAAAAATTAAAATGAGCGCAAGGATATACCTGCGTAATGTTTGTTTCAATAGCTATTTGGTAAATTTTTAACAAAGTAGCAATTTTTTATGAGCTAGGCTTGCTAAAATAGCGATGTTGTGTTAATGTTGTGGTTGTTTGCTATTCACCAAATATCCAACTGTTGTTAAAATCTAGAGCTTATTCAGAAATTCTAGAGTATTCACATTATCAGCATAATCCCAAAGCTTTGGGTTTTGACTGTCGCCAAAACCTATTTTTTCTTTGTTAATGTTCAGCGATAATTTTGAAACCACACACTGAATTTGCTCATCTTGCGCATTTAACTTTTCTTCAACATTGTTGATGGATGTATATTCTTCATAAAAAAGAACAGCCAGCGGCGATACAAAATTCTCATCTTCCTTAACCAATAGAAAACCATTATCGAAGTGTTTTACGCCATTTACCAAATAGATAGATTTGTTGTAATCGTAATTGTTGTTGTATTTAAAATGATTAACAATGGCTTGGTACTTTTCAACTGGTTCAAAAAAGTTCTTTAAATCATAATTGGTTGGAACATAAATTTTAGAGACATTTCTGCATCCCAAGCCAAAATAATCAAATATATCGTGACCTAAATTTTCAAGTTCTGTTGCAGTTTCATCTCCACTTAAAACGGCAACACTGTTTCTATTTTTACGGATAATGTTAGGCACTTTAGAAAAATAATAATCAAAGTACCTTGAGCTATTATTGCTGCCAGTGGCAATAATCGCATCAAAATCCTTTAATCGCTCTACATATTCAATTCGATTTGCTAATCCTGGTTCAAAAACAACCAACTGTTTTAAAAGCGCAGGTAGCAATTTATCATCTGCTGAGGACATTTTAATTAATGCAATATTCCCAGTTGCCAATACACAAAGTACATCGTGAAAACCAACCAAAGGAATATTTCCTGCTAATATTAATCCTACTTTTTTCGGGTTTTCATTAAGCTCAATTTCATCAAACCATTTAATTAAATCATCGCTATTAAGCATGTTACTTAAGGAAATCATAGCTTTTTGAACTTCATCAAAAGTAAACCAAGCGTTATGATGACTTGCAGATTCCATCACATATTTGAACTCATCGCTAGGATTAGCCATGAACTCACTTAGTTTTTGTAATGCAATAATTAAACTTCCTTTGGTAAGTGATGACATATTTAGAACTATTATAAATCGATTATTGTTATATTTGCAGTGCAAAGTTAAACTTAGCAATAGATATACACGAAGACATGGCGATTAAAATAACAGACGAATGTATTAATTGTGGAGCATGTGAGCCAGAATGCCCAAATAATGCAATATATGATGCAGGTACAGCCTGGAGATTTTCTGATGGTACAAATTTAGATGGTATCATTGATTTTGGCGGAGAACAAATGGATGCAGGAGCTTCTCAAGAAGCAGTTTCTGATGAAGTTTATTACATTGTTTCTGATAAATGTACAGAATGTAAAGGGTTTCATGATGAACCACAATGTGCTGCGGTATGCCCGGTAGATTGTTGTGTTGATGATGAGGATGTTCGCGAAACAGAAGAAGAATTATTGGCTAAAAAAGCTTGGTTACACCAGGAAAATTAGTCTTGAGTTCTGAGTAATCAGTCTTGAGTCGAATAATTTATATAAGAGATGCTTTTAAGCATCTCTTTTTTTGTTTAATTTTTTAATGAGCAACTTTTAGAATACGGTAAATTGTAATTATAGCCATTTTATTTATTCGCTTTTTTGCGTCTTGCTACTCCTTCCCTTTGGGGAGGTTGGGAGGGGCCTTAGTCTTTATTAGGTACTATCAAAACTGGACAAGCAGATTTTCTAGCTACATGTTCAGCAACACTTCCCATTAAAAAATGATAAAGACCACCTCGGCCATGAGTTCCAATTACGATTAATTGTGCTCCCCATTCCTCAGCTTGTTGAATAATGCCGTGAGTTGCCGTATCTAAACTTGTTAGATAAGTTGTAGGAATGCCGTTTCCATATTTATTTGAAATTTCTTGCAATAAAGTATGACTATTTTCCTCACTATTATCATACATCTCCATAAACACTGGGGCTAATGTAAAATCAGGATTAACAGTAGCGGGTGCTGGTTCAATTATATTTAATAATGCGACTTCAGCCTCAAATTTGAATGCCATTTCGTAGCCTGTTTTTGCTGCTTTTTCAGAACACGTACTGTTATCTACAGCAATTAATATTTTTTTAAAGTCCATGATATAAGCATTTAGGTTTACGATATTAAAATTAACAAATTAAAGGCGTAAATGTTTATGTTGTGATGTTAATCACTATTTTTGGATATACATTTTATATATGGATAACTACCACGTTTGTAGGCTTGCAGTTGCGCCAATTAGAAAAGAACCATCAGACAAGAGTGAAATTGTTTCTCAATTATTATTAGGTGATAGGGTCGAAGTTTTAGAAAAGACAGAGAAATGGTGCCTAATTAAAACTCATCACGATAATTATGAGGGTTGGATGGATTACAAACAACTCCAAAAAATTTCTGATTTGCAGTTTCACGATGAAAAAGCTTTTTCAAATTTAACCCCATTTCAATTAGATAATACTTTAATTGCAAGCAACGGAACTAAATATTATTTAAGTCCGGGTAGTACGTTGCCTTATTTCGAAAATGGATTTTGTTATGTAGGCGATGAAAGATTTGAAGTTACATCAAAGCCTTTTATTCCGAGCAAAAACGATTTTAAATTGAATGTAGAGCAATCAGCTAAGTTTTTCGAGAATACTCCTTATTTATGGGGTGGAAGAACTTTTTTTGGAATTGATTGCTCTGGATTTGTACAAATAGTTTATAAATTAAATGGGATTCAAATTAAACGAGATGCTTCACAACAAGCAGAACAAGGAGAAATAGTTGACTTTTTAGCATCGGCTTTATTAGGAGATTTAGCTTTTTTTGATAACGAAGATGGAAAAATTACCCACGTTGGTTTAATGTTAAGCAACGACAAAATTATCCACTCTGCTGGTAAAGTTCGCATAGACCCAATAGACGACCAAGGGATTTACAATGCAGAATTAGGTAAGTACACTCATAAGTTGAGGATAATTAAGAGGTTTGTATAATTGTTAATGATATAACTGATGCTCTAAAATTTGGAGCGCAGTTGTAGTACTGAAATTTGAGTTAGTCCTGCTAAACGCTTTACTCTCCGCCTTCGGCGTATCGTGTTCGCTTATATCAGGGCTATAATGTTAGGCTTGTGCAAGTAATACCCCTCATAGTAGCAAAAGCTAAGTTTTATAAACCTGATTGGAGTGAATGCCAATTTTTCATTGGCAGCAACAAAAAGCAGGACTATCTATTCCTATGAAATGCCGTTATTGCTTTCCATTTAAAATTGACAAACAACAATATTAACCCATCAATTCCTTCATCAGTTTATCAAAATTGGTTTTCAGTTCTGCTAATTCTTCTTCAACTTTTGTTAAACGTTCTTCTAATTCGTTGTTGTTTTTAGGACTTTCTTCAACAATATATTCTTCCTCAAAAGTTTCAATGTCTCCAGCAAAAAGATGCATGTAACGTTGCTCTTTTTGTCCTGGTTTGCGAGGTAATTGCTTAATGTAAGCTGGTTCATCGCTAGCTAACTTTTCTAAAACTTGTTGAACTTCTTCTAAAGTTTCAAATTCATATAATCTGCCAGAGTTGGTATTAATCTCTCCTGGCGTTTGTGGGCCACGTAAAAATAACAAACACATTACAGCAACTTCTGATGGTAAAACAGGAAATACGATGGCAAAGTTATGCTTATACTTTATGTTTCTGATAGAACCACCTGTGGCTGTAGAAATTAGACCAGCAATTTTTAAAGAATTTAAAGCTGTAGTAATTGTAGACTCATCATATTGAACGACAGGTTTACGAGACGTTTTCTGGTTACAAGCAGCAGCTAAACCATTCAAAGTCATTGGGTAATAATCTGGCGTGGTTTTGCTTTTTTCCATCAAAGCGCCTAAAACTCTTATCTGCGCTGCATCAAGTATCGGTAGAGGTTTGTTTGTGTCCATGCGATAAATATAATGGAATTTTATCTGCTTTGCGATATTATTAGGTCGGTAATATCTTTCACTAGCGAAGTTGAATACCCTTCTAGACCATAAAGCACTTTCCCATCCTTACCAATAACATACAGAGTTGGGGCTGCTACAACATTGAATCGCTTCTCTATAGCTTTTCCACCTATTACATTTAACGACTTAATGTTCCTGTTTTTTAAGAATGCAGCAAGCTTATCCTTGATAGGGTCGTCCAGGGTATTAACACCAATGATAACCACCTGATCATCCTTGAATTTGGAATGCAATTCTTGCAACGCCATCATCTGCTCAACGCAAGGAATGCAAGACTTGAACCAAAAATCCATGATGACGATCTTCCCGGCAAAGTCAGTCGAATTCACTGGCTTTCCTTCAATTGATTTCAATTGCCAAGCGGGTGCCTTGCTACCGATTTTCAATAAACTTTCGGGGTTATCTATTTCTTCTATATACTTTTTTTCAAGAACATAAGACATGGATGACTTCTCAAAACGCTTAGGGTCGATCTTGTTATTGAGGACGATATTTGTTAACCAGTATTCAAATAGTTGTACCTGTTCAACCTTTCCAAGTGGTTTTTTGAAACTAGCGGTCATCTTTACTGGTAAGAAGGAATCGGTCTGAACATAGTAAACGAGTTCTGTGCTGCTTCCTGAAGGATTGTTTGCTTCAAACTTGAATTTATAACAGTCTTTTCCTTCTACCGATTCGGTACCAAGCATTTTCAGCTTGCTAGCCAAAGCTGGCTTTAGGTAAGCACGAAGTTGGCTTTCTAGATAGAAAAAAAGGGGAGACCATCCTGCAGTACCTTTTCTATTCTTGATCATCAAGCTATCTTTGACCGCATCGGCCACCTCGAGATTCCCATTCCAGGTGCTGTTGCTATATAAATGATTTCCATCAAATATGGTGTGGACAGAGTTCTTCTCTGTGGGATTCGAAACTATTTTGTACCCTATTAGTGCATCTTGAGGGTTGGCTTCAAAACCGTATTGAAATTTTCTGTAGCTAACGCTCGTATCTTCACCTGATGTCATTGTAGAATTGCGGCTATGGAAAAGGTATTCTCCAGATTGGATGTTTTTAACTGCTTCACTAACCTTCTCCAATATAACTTTGGTTTCTGGAACTTGCCCCTTTGAAGCTATAGCTGTGATACAGAGCATCAAAATAATGAATATAGATCTAAATTTCATTTGCTTTTGTATTGTGTATTAAAGCTATGGATAAAAAATGATATTACAGCATCATCTCCCAAACCATTACTTTTCTATCATCTCCTGTAGAAATTAAATACTTTCCATCCTTACTCCAAATTATTTTATTGATGGAATGCGTGTGCCCAAATTCACCTTTATCTAAACTTAGAATTTTATAAAGTTTAAAGTTTTCTGCATCCCATAGTTTGATGCTTTTATCCTGACTACTTGTTGCAAAATAGGGTAGGGTTGGATGAAGGATAATGTTGTAAATGGTAAACATGTGTGCAGGGATAGTTTGAACCAATTCATAGTTTGGCAAACTCCATATTTTCAATTGCGCATCCCGGCTTCCAGAAATTAAGTATTTGCCAGTAGGATGATAAGCTAGAGAAGTAACAGGTAAGGAATGACTTTCTAATGTTTGTTTTAAACTGTAATCAGCTAAATTATAAATCCGAATTAAGTGGTCTTTGCAACCGAAAGCGATTTCAGCTTCATCTGGAGAAATTGCAATGCACCTAACCGTATCATAAGCTACTTGAAAACGATAGATTTCTGAAAAATCCGATAAAGACCAAACAGCAACAGAGCCATCTTCACCTGTGGTTAATAATTCATTTTTGCCTTTGGCTATTTGAATATCAAATATTGGTTTTGGATGTGCATTTATTCTAGTGATAATTTCCTGTTTTGTCAAGTCGTAAACACTAAATGCTCCACTTCTTTCGGCAATAAACAGCAAATTATTATAGCTAAATAAACTATAAACAGAACTTTGTACAGGTATTTTAACCTTCACAAAAGCTAACTTTTCTAGTGACCATTCTACAATACCTTTGTCATTTCCAGCGCTATAGAAAATACCATCCTCACCAGCATTTGCTAGAGCATATACTGGGTTTTGGTGACCAGGAAAGGTATGTAAGTGTTTGAGCATTGTTTTCGTATTGCGTAATGAGTATTGCGAATTGCGAATTGCGATTGGATGTGTCTCAAATCTCACATCTCAATACTCATATCTATTTGTGTCTACTTTCTAATTTCTTGGCAATATCTTGAATAGATAAACCTTTTTCTTTTAACAAAAACATTAAGTGAAAAAGAAGGTCAGAGGCTTCTCCAATCAAATCTTCTTCAGTTTCCGCTAAGGCTGCAATCACAGTTTCTACACCTTCTTCTCCAACTTTCTGCGCTATTTTATTCAAACCTTTATTGCGCATTTTATTAATGTATGAGCCTTCTACAGGATTTTCATACCTATCATTAATAATATTTTCTAATTCAAAAATAAAGTTTTGATTGTAATCTGTTTTGAAACAACTTCTGCTACCCGTGTGGCAAGTTGGGCCAACCGGATTTGCCTTAATTAATATCGTGTCATTGTCACAATCGATATGAATAGATTTTACGAAAAGGAAATTGCCACTTTCCTCACCCTTGGTCCATAAACGGTTTTTAGAGCGAGAATAGAAAGTTACTTTACCTTCGACTTGTGTTTTTTCAAATGCTTCGGCATTCATATAACCTAACATTAAAACTTCTAAAGTTTGTTCGTCTTGTATCACTACAGGCACCAAGCCATCACTTTTCTCAAAATCTATATTCATTGTTTCTATCAAGTTTCGTCATTGCGAGGCACGAAGCAAACTTCTTTTGTCATTCCGACCATAGGAGGAATCTCAGAATTTGTATTATCTACATTGAGATTCTTCGTTGCACTCAGAATGACAAAAACGTCGCAATGACGAGTTATTTTTTTATATTCTTACAGGAATTCCGTTCCTTCTCAATTCTTGTTTTAAATCTGGGATTAATATTTCACCATAATGAAACACCGAAGCTGCTAACGCAGCATCAACACCTGCTTTTTGAAAAACTTCTGTAAAATGTTCAGTTTTTCCAGCTCCGCCAGAGGCGATGATTGGAATATTAATCATCTTATTTATTTTGCCTAACAAATTGCAATCAAAACCCTGTTTAGTACCGTCATGGTCCATAGAAGTTAGCAAAATTTCTCCAGCACCTAAATCTTCAGCCTTTTTAATCCAAGTTTCAGTTTCTAGTTCGGTAATTAATCTTCCCCCATTTAGGTGGACTATATTTTTGCCATCAATATGTTTAGTATCAACTGCTAAAACCACAAACTGAACACCAAATGTCTTGGCTAAATCTTCAATTAATTGTGGGTTTTTAACCGCTGCAGAATTAATACTAATTTTATCAGCACCAGCATTTAATAATGCTTCTGCATCAGCAATTTCGCTTATTCCACCTCCAATAGTAAAGGGAATGTTCAATTGTCTAGCAACTGATTTCACCATCTCAATCATCGTTTTACGACGTTCGTGAGTAGCTGTAATGTCTAAAAATACTAATTCATCTGCTCCTTGCTTGGCATATTGTGCAGCTAATTCAACTGGGTCGCCAGCATCACGTAAATCAACAAAGTTGATGCCTTTAACCGTACGGCCATCTTTTACATCAAGACAAGGGATAATTCTTTTACTCAGCATATTTTTGCGTTTGTCATGCTGAGTTTACGAAGCATCTCATTTAGAGATTCTTCCTTCGTCAGAATGACAAAAATAATTAGGGGGTTTAATTTATTTTCTCGAATATCCAATAATGGTTAAAATAATGCCTAATACGCAAGTAGGGCACCAAAGGATAAAGCAATACTTACCAGTAATACTCATTAGATGGCTTGTGTTTCCTGTGAATGAAAACATAAAAACACCCCATATTCCCATAAGAACAGCAAGAATAATAAGAGAAAAACCACCAATTGTAAGTTTTTTATTTAATTCCATTTATATCGAACTCAAAGCTTTCAAATTCCACTCTTTAATCTCCTCAATAGAAATTCGGTTCTCATAAATTGCTTTACCAACAACTACACTTCTAATGTCGTATTTAGCCAATTCATAAATATCTTCCATTGAGCTAACTCCACCAGATGCAATAAGTTTAATAAATGGCGAATGGTCTAACAATTTTTTATACAAATCAACCGCTGCTCCACCCAACTTTCCATCCTTGCTAATATCAGTACATAAAAAGCGGAAAAAGCCCAAGGCAAGGCACTTGTCAACATAATCCATCAATTTTATTGGAGAACTTTCCATCCAGCCCGAGTATTTGATTACTTCATCCAAAACATCAATTGCAATTACAATTCTATTCGCGTAATCATCTTTTTTAGCAAAAGCTTTGCTTAAATCAGGTAAGAAATCAGGATTACTGATGGCCTGTGTGCCGACAATAACACGATGAATACCAGCATCTAATAAATTATTTACCTGTTCAATGGTTCTTATTCCGCCACCATATTGCACCCGCATCTCAGTTTTTTTAATGATCTCGAATAAGGTCTTTTGATTGCTAAAATCGCCTTTGGCGCCGTTTAAATCGATAATATGAATGAAATCTGTGCCATTAGAACGGTAACGCTCAATCATTTCTTCGATAGAAACATCGTATTCTGTTTTCTGGCTATAATCGCCTTCACGTAAGCGGACAACTTTTCCGTCTAAAATATCAATTGCTGGTATAATGTACATTATTATATACTAAGGTTTGAAAAGTTTTTCAATAAGCGTTCACCTGCTTCACCAGATTTTTCTGGATGAAATTGAACGCCATAAAAGTTATCTTTTTGTATTGCTGCCGAAAATTTGTTTCCATAATTAACAGCTGCGATATCAAATGTAGGGTTATATTCAATAAAATAAGAATGCACAAAATAAAACTGTGTATCCACAGGAACATCTTCAAACAGTGAATTGTTTTTAAAATCAACATTATTCCATCCCATATGAGGAATTTTGATGCCTAAATCTTTGTTAAAAAGTTTGGTGTTTAACGGAATGATATTCAAAAGATTAGCATCACCTTCTTCAGAATGTTGAGTGATGAGTTGCATACCTACACAAATGCCTAAGACAGGTTTTGTTAAAGCTTTAATAGCATTCACTAAACCAGTTTGTTCTAGTTTTTTCATCGCAGCACCAGCATGACCAACACCAGGAATAATAATGTGACTATATTTTTCTAAATCAGCCTCTGTATTTACCATTCCGTAAGTAATATTTTGCCTTTCTAAAGCTGCGGTTAAGGAAAAAATATTTCCCGCTCCGTAGTTTACTATGCCAATTGTATTTATCTTTTTTTCTTCCATTTTAATAATTTTTGGAAAATGAATGTCAGTTTTTCATTGGTGCTGTAGTCCTGCTATTCGCTTTACTCCTCCCGATGAAAAATCGGGATCCGTGTTCGCTACTATCAGGTTTAGAATTTAAAGTTTGTGCATTAAAACCTTCAACCTTCCACCTCTCAGCCCTCTACCTTACAACACTCCCTTTGTGCTCGGTAAAACCATCTTTTCTGCATCACGTTTAACCGCCATTTTAATTGCCTTTGCAAAAGCCTTAAAGATAGCTTCTATTTTGTGATGTTCGTTTTCGCCTTCTGCTTTAATATTTAAATTACATTTTGAAGCATCGCTGAAAGATTTAAAAAAGTGGAAAAACATCTCGGTAGGCATATCACCAACTTTCTCACGTTTAAATTCTGCATCCCAAACAATCCAGTTTCTGCCACCAAAATCTATCGCAACTTGCGCTAAACAATCATCCATTGGTAAACAAAAACCATATCGCTCAATGCCTAATTTATTACCTAAAGCTTGTGCAAAAGCTTCACCCAAAGCAATTCCAGTATCTTCAATGGTATGGTGTTCATCAATATGCAAATCGCCATTGGCAATTACATCTAAATTCATACTACCGTGTCTGGCAATTTGGTCTAACATATGGTCGAAGAAATTTAAACCAGTTTTAATGGTTGCTTTTCCAGTTCCATCTAAATCTAAACCAATGGTTATATCTGTTTCATTCGTTTTACGAACGTGATTTACTTTCCTAGCACCAGCTCTTAAAAAAGTATAAATATCTTCCCATTTTTGAGTTTCTAGAGCTATTACATCAGCTAACGTTTCGTATTTGTCCAATGCTTCTGTACTTCCTAAAGCATCATTTTGACGTAAGAAAATTGCTTTTGCACCTAAGTTCTTTGCTAAAATCACATCGTTTAATCGGTCGCCAATTACGAAAGAATTTTTCAAATTGTAACCTTCTCCAAAATAATGGGTTAATAAACCAGTGTGAGGTTTGCGAGTTGGTGCATTATCTCTCGCAAAAGTTCTATCAATTACAATTTCACTAAAAACAACACCTTCGCCAGCGAAGGTATCTAGCATAAAGTTGTGTATTGGCCAAAAGTTTTCTTCTGGGTTTGAAGGAGTTCCCAAACCATCTTGATTGGTTACCATTACCAAATCAAAATCTAACTCTGTTGCAATTTTAGAAAGATAATACAATGACCTTGGATAAAACTTCAGCTTTGCAAAACTATCTACTTGTTCATCATCTGGTTCAATGTTTAATGTGCCATCACGGTCTATAAACAATACTTTTTTCATTATATCTTTTCTAAAATGCTAATTAACTGATTATTTTCTTCAACTGTTCCCACTGTAATTCTTAAGCAACCTTCGCAAAGCGATACTTTTGAACGGTCGCGAACAATTATGCCTTTATCTACCAATAAATTATAAGTTCCTAAAGCATCATCAACTTGTGCCAATATAAAATTAGCATCTGAGGGATAGACTTTTTTAACCAATGGAAGTTTTGTTAGTAAATTACTCAATCTATCTCTTTCTGAAACGGTAATTTTAATCCAATCATTTACTTGTTGAATATTTTCTAAAGCAGCCAAAGCCAAGTCTTGTGTAGCTTGGTTGATATTGTATGGTGGTTTTACTTTGTTTAAAATATCAATAACTGGTCGTGATGAAAAAGCCATTCCTAAACGTAAAGCTGCTAATCCCCAAGCTTTAGAAAACGTTTGTAGGATTACCAAATTCGAGTATTCAGTTAATTCCTGTATAAATGTTTTCTGCTTAGCGAAATTAATATAAGCTTCATCAATTACTACCAATCCTTTAAAATTGGCCAAAATTGTCTCGATATCTGTTCTGTTGATAGAGTTTCCAGTAGGATTATTTGGTGAACAAATGAAAATCATTTTGGTATTCGCATCAATAGCTTCTGCGATTTTCTCTAAGTCCAGTTGAAAGTTTGGTAATAAATCTACTTTCCTAATTTCGACATCGTTAATGTTTGCTGAAACCTCATACATTCCGTAAGTAGGCGGAAGAATGATGACATTATCCTTTCCGGGATTGCAAAAAGCTCGGTACAATAAATCAATTGCTTCATCGCTACCATTTCCTAAAAAGGTATTTTCGATAGGTACACCTTTAATTTTGCTAATCGCATCCTTTAAATCTAGCTGTAATGGGTCTGGATAACGGTTGTAGTTTGCTGGCAGTGGAGAACCGAAACTATTCTCATTTGCATCTAAAAAGACACTTGCTTGTCCTTTAAACTCATCTCTAGCGGTAGAGTAGGGTTTAAGGGTTTTTATATTTTCTCGTTGTAAATCTTTAATATCCATTTTTTTGGGGGGATTTGAGATGTGAGAATTGAGATATGAGACCTGATCCGTTCTATTTTCTCAAATCTCATATCTAACTTCTCATATCTCTTTTAATCTTATACTTATCGCATTTTTATGTGCTTGTAGTCCTTCTGCTTCTGCCAAAACTTCAACTGTGTTGCCTATATTTTGTAAACCTTTAGCTGTTAGATGCTGAAAAGTGATTTTTTTGAGGAAAGTATCAACTGAAACACCAGAAAAGGCTCTTGCAAAACCACTGGTTGGTAAAGTATGGTTTGTTCCTGAAGCATAATCTCCTGCACTTTCTGGTGTAAGGTTACCTAGAAATACAGAACCTGCATTAATGATTAATGGAATAAGTGGCTCAAAATTTTCAGTTGCTAGAATTAAATGTTCAGGTGCATAAGTGTTACTAAAGTCCATAGCTTCATTTATTGTTTCAGCAAATATTGCATAAGAATTTGCAATTGCTTTAGCAGCAATGTTTTTTCTTGGTAACTCAGCTAACTGTGTTTCAATGGCAAAAAGTACATCAGCAATTAGCTGTTTAGAGGTGGCAACTAATATCGCTTGACTATCAGTTCCGTGTTCTGCTTGCGCTAATAAATCAGCTGCAACAAAAGCAGGATTTGCAGTTTCGTCAGCCACGACTAAAACCTCAGATGGACCCGCTGGCATGTCAATTGCAACTGTGTTTTGAACTAGCTTTTTTGCCTCGGTTACATAGCGATTTCCTGGCCCAAAAATCTTGTCAACTTTAGGAATTGTTTCAGTTCCAAAAGCCATAGCGCCGACTGCTTGAGCACCTCCAACTAAGTAAACTTTTTCTATGTTTAACAAGGTTGAAACGTAAGCGATATAGGTGTTAATTTTGCCATCACTTTGTGGTGGAGAACACACTACTATTTCTTTGCATCCAGCAATTTTTGCAGGTATGCCAAGCATCAAAAAAGTACTCGGTAAAACTGCTGTTCCGCCTGGAATATAAAGCCCAACTTTTTCAATTGCTCTGGCTTCTCTCCAGCAATTTACACCTGGCATTGTTTCAATTTTAGCCTCGGTTTTTAACTGAGCTTCGTGAAATTTATAGATGTTTTGATAGGCTATGTCAATGGCACTTTTTACCGTTGAAGGGATTTGACTAGCTAACTCAACTAGTTCTTCTTTGCCAATAAAAAGTGAAGATAATTTAACTTTATCAAATTGTTCTGCGTAGGAGAGGAGTGCTGCATCGCCATCAGATTTTACTGTTGCAATGATGTTTTCAACTCTAGAAATCACTAAATTATCGTCTTCAACGGTGCGTGAACACAGTTCTTCAATTTTTTGTTGAGTTAATTCTTTATAACTATAGAGTTTCAATGTCTTATGTTTTAAATTTAACTATTAGTTAATATAAAATATGGCGTTTAAATCTATTTTTTGCTGATTTATGTAATGATTTTCTCAATTGGCATCACTACAATTCCTTCGGCGCCTGCTAATTTTAGGCCATTAATTTTTTCCCAGAAATCTTCCTCGGCAATTACAGAATGTACGGCAACCCAACCTTCTTCGAACAATGGAACAACAGTAGGACTTTTTACGCCAGGTAATAAATCAACAACAGCTTGTAGGTTTTCTTTAGCAACGTTTAGTACCACATATTTTGTTGCTTTTGCTCTTAGTACAGATTGAATTCTTTGCATCAATTCTGCAACTTCTGGATTATCGATTATCGATTTATTTCCGATTAAAACAGCCTCAGATTGCATCACATCTGCGAAAGGTTTTAGTCCATTATTTTTTAATGTTCCGCCTGTAGAAACGATGTCGAAAATCGCATCACTTAAGCCTAAACCTGGGCCAATTTCTACCGAGCCAGATATCATTCTAATCTGCGCATCGACATTGTTTTCTGTAAGATATTTTTGTAAAATTACAGGGTAAGAAGTGGCAATTGCTTTGCCATTTAATTGCGATAATTCTGTGATATCACTAGTGCTTTGAACAGCAATTTTTAGGGTGCATTTTCCAAAACCTAAAGGTTGCAAATAGGATACATCTGCACCTGCTTCGATGATTACATTTTCACCAACAATACCTAAATCGGCAATGCCATCTTGAACATATTCTGGAATGTCATCATCTCTTAAAAAAAGAATTTCTAGAGGGAAATTAGCAACAGTTGCTATTAACGAACTTTTGTAGTTTTCGAAAGAAAGCCCACAATTTTTAAGAATTTCTACTGATTTTTCGTTTAACCTACCCGACTTTTGGATAGCGATTTTAAGTGTTTTCACTTGTTATAAAATTAGGAATAAGAAATATTGAATCTGTCTAAAAACCGTTTTGCGTACAAAACATACTACTATCTATCGCCACAATGGCGATGGTGTAAATGTACGTGATGGTTTAAAACTTGGATCATTATATTGCTTATCTTTCCGTAATTTTGTTGAGAAGATAATGCAAATATAGCTTTGTAAATTTAAAATCAAAACAATATGGCATTTAATTTGAAGTATATTCATTGCTAATCAATGTGATTAGCATGTTAAATACCAATAATAAATTGAAGAAAACGCTCCTTTTTGCCTTGTTATGTTTGTTTTTGAGTTCTTGTGGATGGTTTAAAGAAAAGCCAGAAATAGCTACATTATTGGCAAAACATTTTGATGACAAACTCTATAATAAATTCGATACTGCATTTTACAATCCAATTTTCAGTAAAAAACTGGACGAATTGAGTATTTCTTTATCCAACCCTAAAACCACAAAGGCATTTTATTCGGCTCACGAAAATAATCCAGTATTAATAACTAGGTTTTATACCAATGGTGGTTTAGATAGTTTAAAAAGCTATATTGAAAGGAGTACAGCTGATGGTTTTAATCCAGAAGTATTTAAAGTAAAAGAACTTACAGAACTTATAGCAACATTAGATGCGAACAAATTTAAGAGCATTGATGAAGTTTATCCGCTTATAGCAGAATTAGAGATTAAAACGGCAGATGCTTTTTTAAGATATGCTAGTTTCACTAAATACGGGATAATAAATCCACGCAAAATATACAACCGTTATTACATCAATGTTCATCGTCCGGATAGTTTAAGAATGGATTCACTTTTGAATACAACTGATATTGTTTTATCCTTAAAAAATGCACAACCAAGCTCAAAAAGCTATTTAGACTTAAAAGCAATGCTAGCTTTTTATCGCGATAGCATTGGAAACGAAAATGACCAGGCCATTAAAACCATAAAATTGAATATGGAGCGTTTGCGTTGGCAATTACCTATTAAAACTGATGAGGTAGTTGCAGTTAACATTCCTGATTTCTCCTTAACTTGGTTTAATAAACAAGATACTTTGGCGCACATGAATGTATGTGTTGGTGGTAAAAGAGAGTCGACCTATGCAGAAAGAATGAAGCTCTTTTTGAAATCTGGAAGTTTAGACGACAAACCAAAAAACCACGAAACACCTCAATTGGTAAGTGTTTTTAACGCAATACAAGTAAATCCAATTTGGAATATTCCAGTAAGTATTGCACAAAGTGAAATTTATTGGATGGCAAGAAAAGACCCTTATTATTTGTCAAACAGCAACATCAAGGTTTATTACAAAGGCAAACAAATTTATGAACCTGATACTATACAATGGAATAAATATTCGAGAGAAAAGTTGCCATTTACATTTAAGCAAGGCTCTGGGGAAGGGAACGCTTTAGGGAAGTTTAAATTTATTTTTGACAATAGCTCAAGTATATACCTGCACGATACAAACAACAAATATGGTTTCAAGCTAGCAAATCGAGCAATTAGCCATGGGTGTGTACGAATAGAAGATCCATTAAAGTTTGCAGAACTGATGGTTAAAGATAAATATCAATATGACCAATTACGAATGGAGGTTAATTTGCCCCCAATTGATACCAATAGAAATAAGCAGTATCAAAAAATATTAGCTAAAAAAGCAGATACAACCAAGGCTTTTCAACTAAAACCATCTTGGTTTGCTACAAGAAAAAACGTAGCTGTTGTTATTAGTTATTACACTTGTTGGGCAGAAAATGGCAAAGTTCAATTTAGGCCAGATGTATATGATTATGATGGAATTCTTTGGGATGCCATTAAAAAATATATGCAGTAATTGTTTGCTAGTCTTTTCAGATTATGTAAATTGGAATTAGCTAAAAAGCGAAATTGTAATAAATAAAATCATCCCAAGATTTTTAATTACAAACGTTTAATATTTATTAACATATATATTAAACAAACAATAATTCAGAATTATAAAAGCTATTTATTTTTCTATCCATTTTTTAAGGGATTGATTTCCTGTTTTTAAATGGATTTTTGCATCATAATACTATTACCCCAACTTAACAATATTAATGAAAAACATAATAGCGCTTATCTCCTTTTTATTATTAACAAATAGCATGTTCGCTCAAAAATCTTATGAGGCTAAAATCGGATACACAAGACTAAAATCAGATTTAGATTTCTTTTGCAGCATTCGGAAAAAGGCAAATTCCGGTCTATATAAATACAGAACTGTCGCTCAGATAGATAGCGCAGAAAAAGCAGCCTACAAAAATCTTTCTGATCAAACAACATTAAGAGAATTTTTTAATATCATAAACGAATTGGCAGACTTTGAAGGCAGTGTACATAACGATGTCGCTTTTTCGGCGAAAATTGCTAATGAGATCATTACCGATTCTGTTTATTTTCCTATTCCAATAAAGGTTATTGATGGGAAAATTCGTGTTAATAGCAATAATGCAAAAATACCGCTTGGTGCAGAAATTCTTTCAATAAACGGAATAAATTCAACAGAAATACTAAAGCGAAATTCCATTTATTATACAACTGATGGCTTTAGCACCGATGCTAAAACATTTGCACAAGATGGAGTATTCTCAAGTTCTTTATTTTATTCAAATGGGAAAAAAGATTCTTTTAAAGTAAACTTTAAAATAAATGGAGATAACATAGTGAGAGAAGTTATACTTACGCCTGTAACTCGTAATGTATTCGCCATAATTTCTCAAAAAAAGCATTCAATTACTTTGGATAGTATTTATAAAAGTTTAACTCAAATGCCTTACAATTTTGAAATTGTAAATAAAAGCACGGCGAAACTTAACATTCGTTCTTTTGAAATTGGTGAAAATGCAAAAGACCCCAAACATTTAAAGTTTGTGAATTTTTTGGATAGTTGTTTCATCGCTATTAAAAAAAATGCTGATATGAAAAACTTAATAGTTGATGTTAGAAATAACAGAGGTGGAACTGACCCCAACGATATGGTGGCATTTTCCTATTTAGCCAACAAACCTTTTCGTGAAAATATTATCGCTTTTTCAAATTTTATAAAAATACCGAGTTGGAATAATGTAGATTATAAGGCTTTCTTCTTGAAGAGAATTTTAGCTAAATGGATATATCAGAAAAAATTAAAAAAGGCATTTCCCGTAGCTAAAAATGGTGTTTTTTATCAAGGTAATGATGATAATAAGTTAAGATATCCAAATGAAAATGCATTCAAGGGACAGATTTATTTACTCATAAACCCAAAAGTAGCTTCTGCCGCTAGTATGTTTGCCGCTATGGTTGCAGGGAACACAAATGCCATTATAATTGGACAAGAAAGTGGTGGTGGTTACTATGGACATAATGGTCACATACCTATAGGGTATATTTTGCCTAATAGCAAGATTAAGTATCAATTCTCTATTGTAAATCTAAATCAAGATGTTCCTATTAAGAAAAACCAACCCTTTGGCAGAGGCATAATTCCTGACTATAAGGTTGAACAAACCTTAACGGATTTTTTAAATCACAAAGACACGCAGATGGATTTTTTATTGAAACTTATTGATGATAAGAACAGAACAAACTAAAAAGTTCAAAACATCATATTTTATCAATTAAGTAGCCAATTTATAAAACATCGTAAACTCTTTTTATAAATTAAGAATAATGTATTAAATTGAATAAAAAACCATGCAAGCAACTGGAAAAACTGTAGAAGAAATTCTAACTAGCCTTCCTAAAGACAGGGCTGAACCATTTAATAAACTACACGATATCATTGTAAAAAACCTTCCCAAAGGTTTTGAGGCAGGTATTAGTTACGGTGGATTAGGTTATATTATACCGCATTCACTTTATCCTGCTGGTTACCATTGTAAGCCAATCGAACCGCTTCCGTTTGCAGGAATTGCTTCTCAAAAAAACTCTATAAATTTTTACCATATGGGAATTTATTCGGAGCCTAAATTATTTGATTGGTTTGTAAGCGAATATCCAAAACATAGTAAGCAAAAGTTAGATATGGGAAAAAGTTGTGTTCGCTTTAAAAAGTTGGATGAAATTCCGTATCAGCTCATCGGAGAATTAATGACGAAAATGACTGCGCAAGAATGGATAGATCTTTACGAATCTAAACTGAAAAAATAGACCTTAATATTGAAGATTATGGACAAAGCAACACAAACAATGATTGATAACCTGGCTAAGAATACAGGTAAAACTTTGGAACAATGGATAGCTATTGTGACCAAAGAGAATTTCGCAAAACACGGAGAAATTATTAAGTTTTTAAAAGAGACACACGGTTTAACCCACGGTTTTGCTAATTTAATTGCTCATAAAGCAAAAGGTTCTGATGCAGGTTCAGCTGAAAATCCAGACGAACTGATTACAAAACAATATCAGGGAAAAGAAAGTCTGAAGCCTTTTTACGACAAGTTAATGAGCACAATAGCAGAATTTGGTAAAGACATAGAAATTGCACCTAAAAATACTTATGTAAGTTTAAGGAGAAAAAAGCAATTCGCTACATTAAACCCTGCAACAAAAACACGTTTTGAAATAGGTATAAATCTAAAAGGACAAGAACCATCAGGGATATTAGAAGCTGAAAAACCCAATGCAATGTGCTCGCACAAAATAAACTTGACGGATATAAGTGAAATTAATGAAGAAGTGATGGGATGGATAAAATTAGCCTATAACAACGCTGGATAAATGTCGATGAATTTTAATGAGAGACTTTTTTTTCTTAATATCATTTATTGAGTATTCATAATGAAAAAATAATTCTTCATTTTTCAAACAAAATGGACTTAATTTCATTAGGTCTATATGAAGTTTACAACCTACCCTAAATTATATGCTCCACAATTCATTTTGCTTGGAGCTTTGTTTTTATTTCTTTTGCAATCTTGTAAAAAAAGCCACTCAGACATTGGCGCTGTAGTTTTTAAAGAAACTAGAAATAAAATCTTTAAAGACATAGAAACTGAAACTTTTGTAGAGAAATTCAAGACTACATTTGAAAAACAAGAAAAGCAGTACAGAAACCCAAAGTTTCTAAGAGCATTTTACGAATCTAATGATTTCGAGCCAGTTCTGTTAATGAAGAATTTGCGTAAAGACAAATTAAAAGAAGCAATTGCAGTTCTTAATAATTCCACTGCTCACGGTTTAGACCCAGCTATATTTAAAACCAGCGACTTAAATGAGCTGATGGAAAAAACCTACAACAAAAAGGAGATCAAAACGCTTGATGAAGCTTATCAAGTTTTAATTGATTTAGAGCTTTCTGCAGCAAATTCTTTGAGTAATTATAGCAATGCGCTGCAGTTCGGAATAATTAGCCCTAGAAAAATATATGCCCAATACTATACAGCAACAAAAAGACCAGATAGTGTAAGTTTTTTACAAGTTTTTCAGACTTCGGATATTAAGAACTTCTTAGATAGCATCCAACCGAAAGAAAAACAATATGTGGCTTTGCAAAAAGCATTGCAGGATAAAATTGTTTTTCCGGGCATTAGTCAGGAAGAAACCGAAAGAGTTTTAAAGGTTAATTTAGAACGTTTAAGGTGGAAAAATTTACCAACTGAAGATAAGTATGTTTGGGTAAATATTCCTGATTTTAAGTTAGATGTCATGGAAGACGGAAAATCTGTACTAAATATGAAAGTTTGTGTGGGCGAGGGAAGGGAATTAGGTAGTAAGGATAAATTAGTGGAGTACGATGAAAATGACTTAAAAAAAGATAGGCCATTTAATAGAGAAACACCACAGCTCAAAAGTATGATTCATAGTGTGCAGGTTAATCCTGTTTGGAATATTCCTGAAAGCATAGCTACTAATGAAATTACCAAATATGCAGCTAAGGACCCTTATTATTTAGCTAACAATAATATTGATGTTTTTGAGGATGGAAAGCTTGTAGAAGACCCAGAAACAATTGATTGGTCTGCTGCTGATGCTGGCAAGAGATATGCTTTTAAGCAACGTCCTGGCGATGATAATTCCTTGGGGAAAATAAAATTCTTGTTTCAAAATGAAAGTAGCGTTTACTTGCATGATACCCCTGCAAAAGCGGCATTTGCTTTATCGATGAGGGCGGTTAGTCACGGTTGTGTGAGATTGGAAAAACCACTAGAATTAGCTGAAGTTTTGTTTGGTAAGGGAGCTAAATATGATAAAATTAAAACTGGTATGGAAAGTGAAAACCCAGTCGCAACTGATATCGGTTTGCCAAAACAAGTTCCTGTTTACCTAACTTATTTTACTTGTTGGGCAGATGAAACCGGAAAACTTCAATTTAGAAAAGATATTTACGGATTGGATATAGTACTTTTCACCTATTTGCAAAGGTTAGCATAAATCAAACAGTATTTAAAACCACATAGGCACATAGAAATAAATCTATGTGCCTATGTGGTTATTTTTTTGATACTATACTCTAATCCATCAAATGTGTTGTAGTGTCTAAAGCAAAGTTTGCAGCTAACGTTTCATCTAAATATTTAGACGAATAATTATTAACGCTTTTGTTGATGAATAAGACAGTTTTATCACCAATGGTATTAATTACTTTATCAGCAACTTCTGGCGCAACCGCAGGGCAACCTTGGCTACGACCTAACCTACCTAAAGCATTAATCGTTCCTTCGCTTACATAAGGAGCGCCATGCACTACGATAGAACGGCTTCTAGCATTGTCGTTGAAGCCTAAATCCATTCCATCAAGTTTAAGCGACCTGCCGTGAATTCCTCTGTAAACTTCTCCAGTTACATAAAAGCCTAAACTACTTGTAAAGGAATCGTTTTTATTAGAGAAATTAATAGCCTCATCGTTTCCACTTTTTTGCCCGTGAGCCACCCAAGTGTTTAATAAGATTTCTTTTTTATCTAAATCGATAATGTACAATCTCTTTTTAGTGCTCGATTGATCAAAATCTGCAATAGTTAAAATAGCCTTGTTTGACAGCTGACCAGATTTTTTCAAATTGTAAAATCCAGTAATGGCTTTTTCAAATACAGGTAAACTTAGCCCTGCTTCTTTCAAATGCACAGCAGCATACAACGTATTTATGTAATTCATATAAATACTGTCTGTTGTAATTACTTGTTTTGGTTTTTCGCTTTTGTCTGTTGATTTAAAACTGCTAATGGTTAAGCAAAATGCGATGGATAATAATCCAGTTATTCCTAAAATGTATTTTCTCATAGTTTTTCGGTATCTCGTTCACAATAATCTAGTATGAGTTTCTTTTTATAAGCTTTTAGTTTAAGTGTAATTAATAATCAAATATACTAAATTGTTATGATGATAAAGTATAATAGATGTTTGCTTACCGTTCTGTGACTTTTATATTTTATTGATTATTAGTCGATTATGTTTTAAAGATATATTTATTCTTAGAAGGAGTATGTTTTATGAGTGTTTTAACAACGATAACTTAGTACAATAAGATTATCCCTATCTTTAATCAACTTTGGTAAGTTTTCGTTTACCAATTCGCTAAACTGTATAATTTTTCTATCTTTGATTTTTAATGAATTTCCTTTATCCGGGCTTTCTTTTTGCGCTTTTTGCGGTCGTTATACCGGTCATTATCCATTTATTCAATTTCCGGAAATTTAAAAAAGTCTATTTCAGCAATGTTGCCTTCCTAAAAGAGATTAAAGAGCAAACATCGTCTCAAGAAAAGCTTAAGAATCTTCTCATTTTAATCAGTCGCATTTTAGCAATAACATTTTTGGTTTTGGCTTTTGCACGTCCTTTTTTACCTTCTGGGAGTAAAATAGACCAAAGCAAAGGCAATATTGTAAGCATTTATATTGATAACTCTTACAGTATGGAAGCAGTAAATAAAGAGGGAAGTTTGTTAGATGAAGCCAAACGCAAGGCGAAAGAAGTAGTAAAGGCCTTCCAGATTAATGATAGATTTCAATTACTTACCAACGATTTTGAAGGCAAACATCAACGATTGTTAAATGCTGATGAATTATTGCAGGCTGTTGATGAAGTTAAAATTTCATCCGCCAGTAGAAAATTACAGCAGGTAATTAACCGGCAACAAAGTGTGTTTACAGGTGCAAGTAATCGATTTGCTTATGTGATTTCTGATTTCCAAAAGGGATTTGCTGGAGAAGAACCTATCAAAACTGACGCAAATACGAATGTTTCCTTAGTTAAGTTAAATGCTAATGATTTACCAAACGTAGCAGTAGATAGTGTTTGGTTATTGTCGCCTGTTCATCAAGCTAATGCTACAGAGAAATTGGTTGTTCAGTTGCGGAATTATGGCGATGAAGATGCAAAAAACATATCAGTAAAGCTGAACATCAACAAACAACAAAAGGCAATTAGCAGTTTAAATATCCCAGCAGGTAAAACTGCAAGCGATACACTTTCTTATAGTGGCTTAGTTTTAGGCTGGCAAAAAGGAACAATGAGCATTAAAGATTTTCCTTTAACTTTTGATGATGACCTCAACTTTAGTTTTAAGGTAAGTGCCGACCAAAAAATATTGAGCATTAATGGGCAACAGGGTGGAAAATACATTAAAGCTTTGTTTGGAGCTGATGCTTATTTCAAATTAACTGAAATGCCAGAGGCGAATATCAATTATTCTGCTTTGCAAAATTACAGTCTTATTGTTTTAAATGGTTTAAAAAATCCATCAAGTGGTTTAGCGCAAGAGTTAAAGTCTTATATATCGAACGGCGGTTCAGTAGTAGTTTTTCCAGATTTAGATGCAGACAAACAAGTTTATTCAGCATTTTTAGGAGCAATAAATCTTCCGGCGGTTGCCGAATTAAAAACAACACCTAGTAAAGTGAGCAGCATAGAATTAAAACATCCATTATTTAAGGATGTATTTGAAACATTGCCACAAAATTTAGATTTGCCTCAGGTTAATCGCTATTTTAGTTTTGCAGAAAATAATAACAGCAATAAAGAAAATCTGCTTCAATTGCCAGCAAATCAATTGTTTTTTGCCAGATATCCAATAGGAAATGGACAAGTTTATTTATCGGCTACCGATTTAGAAAACGAAGACAGCAACTTTGCCAAACATCCAGTATTTGTGCCTTTGATGTATAAAATAGCTTTTGCTAGTGCAAAAGAGCAGCCAGTTTATTATACGGCGACAAAAGATAATGTGCTAGAAAGCGAAAAAATAGAACTGGGCGCTAATCAATCTTTAAAATTGGTGGCTGATAATTTTGAAGTGATACCAGAAATGCGACAAAGCAATGGAAAAACCTTGTTATACATTGCCGACCAAGTTAAAAGAGCTGGTTTTTACGATGTTAAAAAAGGAGATTCTACTTTAGCGGTTGTCGCTTTTAATGATAATAGAACAGAATCTGATATGCATTATACTGCTCAATCAGATTTACAAAAGTTGTTTGGTAAACAGCAGGTTGCGTTTTTAGACCCAAAATCTGACAGCATTGCTTCTGCTGTTTCTGCAAAAAATAATGGAACAGAGTTATGGAAACTTTGCCTAATTTTGGCCTTAGTTTTTATAGCGATTGAAATATTATTGGTCCGATTTTATCATATTCAAACCCATACAAATCAATGAACCTCTTAATCAAGGGAATTACAATTGCCGACCCTAACAGCGAGTTTAACAATCAAACTGCTGATGTACGAGTTGAACACGGAAAAATTACAGCTATTGAAAAAAGCTTATCTCCATTAAAAAGCGAACAAGTTTTTGCAATTGAGGGTGGGGTACTTTCTCCAGGATTTTTCGATTTAAACTGTATGATAGGCGACCCAGGTTTGGAAACAAAAGAAGACATACAGACTGGAACTGCTGCCGCAAAAGCAGGCGGATTTACGGGATTGGCAGTTCTACCAAACACAAAACCAGTTGTTCAATCAAAAGGTGAAGTAGAATATATCCTTAACAGGGCAAAAAATAACTTAGTTGATGTTTTTCCAATAGGTGCAATTAGTCACGATTTAGAGGGAAAAGAATTAGCAGAGCTTTTTGATATGAAAAATGCTGGAGCCGTTGCTTTTTCTGACGGGAGTAAAGCGATTAGCGATGATGGATTTGTGAGCAGAGCATTACAATATTGCTTAGGTTTTGGTGGTTTGTTAATGCTTTATCCAGAAAATAAATCTATCGCTGGCAAGGCGCAAGTTAACGAGAGCAAAAACAATGTATTACTTGGAATGAAAGGTGTTCCGACACTGGCCGAAGAAATGCAGATTTCTAGAGACATATTCTTGGCAACTTATCATGATGCGCCTATTCACATCAGCAATATTTCTACTGCAGGCTCAGTTGCTTTAATTAAAAAGGCGAAAAAAGATGGCGTTAAAATAACCTGTGATGTTGCGGCTCATCAATTGGTGTTTACTGAAGATTTGTTAAACGATTTTGATAGCAATTATAAAGTTAAACCGCCATTGCGTGGCAAAACTGACCAAAAAGCATTAATTGCCGGTTTAAAAGACGGTACAATAGATGCAATTTCTTCACAACATCGTCCTCATGAAATAGAGTTTAAAGATGTAGAATTTGAAATTGCAGCTTATGGCATCATCGCTCTGCAAACTGTTTTACCTTTACTTTTACAAGCTGGTTTAGATGCTAATTTAATAGCAGAAAAACTGTCCATCAATCCTAGAGCGATATTAAACTTAGCAATTCCAACTATCAAAAAAGGAGAAGTAGCAAACTTTGTGATTTATCATCCTGCTAAGAGATGGGAATACAATGTGGCTAACAACGCCTCAAAATCTAAAAATTCACCTTTGTTAGGTAAAACCTTAACAGGAAAAGTTGAATTAGTGTATAACAACAATCAATTTCAAAAATATGAACAGTAGTGTAGAACAAGCGCTGGTTGCGGCATTAGACCAATATGCAGCAGTTAATAGTATAGATTCAGTTGCCATTGAGCAAAGATTGGTTGAGGTTTTTGGTAAGGACATGAACTTCTTGGAGAAAGTTGCTGAGTTTGATGAGGTTTTTGATGAGCATCCAAAATTTGATGAATTGAGAGAAGTATTCTTCGATTTATTGATGATTAATTTCTTTACCAGTGATGTAAATAAACTAGAAGAAGATTATCTGGAATCGAAGGAATGGGAAAAAATTGAAGATGAAACCATTGAGCGTGGAACAGAGTTGTTAAACTTGTTATTATACATCAATGAATGCCACGACGAAGAAATTAAGCCAGGTTTAGAAGACTTTTTAAAAGAATTTTTATTGGTTGAAGAAGATGAGTTTCAAGATGAATTTCACATTTATGAAGATTTAATCAGTAACCAACAATTAGCTGAAAGTAGTGTGGAAGATATTTGCAGCAATGCAGATATTATAGAAATGAGTGAAGAAATGGAAGAACTTTTTGTGCCATTCATGACTTTCTTCTTGCAGCCAAAAACAAGCGAAGAAACACAGCAAGAATTGATTAAGTATAGTAATAACAAAAGTTTTGATGTTGCAGTTTATGCTTTAATCACTAACTTTAATAAAAATAGATAAACCTAAACCTAAACAAACAAAAATGGAAACAACAACTAGTGTTAACTTAAAGACCGAGGCTCTAAAGAATGGAGCAATTTGGGGCGTAATTAATATAGTTATATTTTTAGTATCATGGTATGCAATGCCAAGCTTGATGAGTTCTTACCTTTATTCTGGCCTACTTGCAGTTATTGGTATTGCTTTAGCTGTTTTCTTCTGTATAGATATGAGAAAAAAAGCTGGAGGTTATTGGACATTTGGCGAAGCTCTATGGAATATTTTTGTGATGTTTTTAATGTCGATGGCTATTGTATTTATCTTTAATATTTTGTTTGGCAAATTTATAGACCCAACTTACCCTGTTAAAATGAAAGAAGCGGTTATGGCTAAAACCCAATCTACTTACGAAAGTTTAGGGATGGATGAACAGACTTCTGAAGCAGCATTGGAAAAAGTTTCAGAAAGTTTAGATAAACAGTTTAGTCCTACTTTTAGTCAAGCAATAGTTGGTTTTGGTATATCTTCTGTACTTTATTTTATCGGAGCATTGATATTTGCTTTGATATTTAAAAAGAGTAATCCTAATCCATTTGCACCTGTCAATGATGAAGAGGTGAGTACGCAATAAACCTCAATAACATAAGTTTAATAACGTGCAGGTTTTATCATATAATTTGATGAAATTTGCACGTTGTTTTTTAAGCGTATTTTGATTTAAGAAGATTTATCTCAATACGCAATACTCAAATCTCAATACTATTAATGGATATATCAGTTGTAGTACCACTATATAATGAAGATGAATCGCTACCCGAGTTAGTTTCTTGGATAGATAAGGTAATGAATGAGCATAATTTTTCTTACGAAATTGTGCTTGTTGATGATGGTAGTACTGATAAATCTTGGGCAGTAATTACGCAGTTAAAAGAAACCTTTGCAGGTGTTAAAGCCATTAAATTCAGAAGAAATTATGGTAAGTCTGCTGCTTTAAACGTAGCTTTTGAAGTTACTCAAGGTGATGTAATCATTACAATGGATGCCGATTTACAAGATAGCCCTGATGAAATTCCAGAATTATATCGTCGTATTAAAGAAGAAAATTACGACATCATTTCTGGTTGGAAAAAGAAACGTTACGACCCAATAACTAAGACTATCCCTACTAAATTATTTAATGCTGCAACTCGTAAAATGAGCGGTATTCAGTTAAATGATTTTAACTGCGGTTTAAAAGCTTATAGAAGTGATGTAGTTAAAACCATTGAGGTTTATGGCGAAATGCATCGTTATATCCCTGTAATTGCTAAATGGGCAGGCTTCACTAAAATAGGGGAACAAGTTGTAGAACATAGAGCTAGAAAATATGGCACTACCAAATTTGGTATGAGTAGGTTCGTTAATGGCTTTTTAGATTTACTTTCCATCTTTTTTGTAGGTAAATTTGGCAAACGCCCAATGCACTTTTTTGGCTCTTTAGGAGTGCTTAGTTTTGTACTAGGTATTATAATGGCACTTTATATCATGATTGAGAAGAAAATTCTCATTTGGAATAACTTGCCTTATAGAGATTCTACCGACCAGCCTTTATTTTACTTGGCATTAGTTGCCATTGTTGTAGGTTCACAAATGTTCTTAGCAGGATTTATCGCTGAACTAGTTGGCCGTAATGCAACAGAAAGAAATCGTTATTTAATAGAAAAGGAAATAATTTGATGTAAAATGGAAGAGGTAAGATGGAAAATGTAACTGTCCATTTGCCATTTGCCATTTTACATTTTACATCTCTACTATGTTTTTCTCCATCATCATTCCTCTTTATAATCGCCCACAAGAAATTGATGAGCTTTTACATACTTTAACCAAGCAAACTTATATGCAGTTTGAGGTTTTGGTTATTGAGGATGGCTCTGTAAATGATGCTGCCGATATTGTTGCTTCTTATGCAGACAGGTTAGACATCAAATATTTTGTGAAACCAAACGCCGGACAAGGCTTTGCTAGGAACTTCGGTTTTGAACGTGCCAAAGGAGATTATTTTATCATTTTTGATTCTGATTGTTTAATACCAGAAGATTATTTAGAAATAGTTTCGGCTAACCTTTTTGAACATCAACTAGATGCTTATGGTGGTCCTGATGCTGCTCATCAAACTTTTACACCGGTTCAAAAAGCAATAAGTTACGCCATGACTTCGCCGTTTACCACAGGCGGAATTAGAGGGAATAAAAAACACATAGGTCAATTTCATCCACGTAGTTTTAACATGGGTGTTTCTAGGGAAGTTTATGAAAAGGTGGGTGGCTTTATTTTAACCCGTCTAGGAGAAGACATCGAATATAGTATCCGCATTCACGAAAATGGGTTTAAAATCGGATTAATTCCCGCTGCAAAAGTCTATCATAAAAGAAGAACAAGTTTTGCTCAATTTTATAAACAACTGCACTTTTTTGGAAGGGCTCGTATTAATATTTACAAACATTTTCCTTCAGAATTAAAACTAGTACACTTCTTCCCAGCTGTATTTACCGTTGGTTTGGGCGTTATGCTTTTGTTAAATGTATTTTATCCGCCATTGGCTTACATTTGCAATTTCCTCTTCTTGCTTTTCTTTTTGTTGATATTTTTTCACGCTTGGCAGGTTAACAAATCAATAAAAATCGCATTTTTGAGTGTTATTGCATCGTTTATACAACTCTTCGCCTATGGCTTAGGTTTTATACAAGATTTTTTTAAAAGAATAATATTTAAACAATCATGATAGACTATTTAAAGGAAAGCACTTTTGCAGTTAAAGATGTGATTATGCAAGCGTGGAAAGTAACTCGTGATAATTACTTTTCTATCGCAACGCTCTGCTTTTTAATCTTCATTACTGCCTCAACATCTACCTTTATGGCTTTTTTTATGGGAGAGCTTAATATTGGAATTAGGATAATCATGTTGTTGATGTTTATTTTAAGTTACTGTGTGGTAGAGCTTTGCTTGATAAAATATATTTTCCATTTATTAGACCACGAAACGGAGGAAATAAAAATCATTGAAACATTACCAACTCGTTCTGAAGTTGTTAGATTTTTAATTGGAACAGTATATTTTGGGCTCAGTATATTTTTAGTAGGCGTATTGTTAATGCCTATTCTTTACATTTTAGACCTTATTTTAAAATTTGCGGTTAACCAAGGCTTAATAGATAATTTCACTTATGCGGGAAAGGTAATCGTTAATATTGCGGTTGGCATTGCTGTTCTAAGTATCTTTTTCACCTTCATTAGGATTGTGTTTTTCCCATTTTTCATTATCGATAAAAAAAGTACCCCCTTTGAATCTATCAAGTTAAGTCTAGCAACTACAAAAGGTAACTTTATCAAGTTGTTATTCATTTTGGCTGGTTTAGTGTTAGTGCAAGCTGTGGTATTTGGCTTTTTCTATGTTGTAGTTTTAACAGGTTTTAGATTGGTTAATTACTTTTTTGATTACGATATCAATCAATATGTATCCTTAATTGTTGTGGTATTTAGTTCCTTTGTAATTGTACCGTTTACTACTGCTTTTTTCACAGTGGCTTATCGTAAAATTATGAACGAATACAAAGGAGATGAACATCCTGACATTATTCATAATATCGTTTAAATATGGGGTTAAAAGCGGCACTAAGTAAGCCATTTGCTGCGTGGGTGGTTAAAAAAATTAACAAGTGGAAGAAAAACGCATTAAAGGCACAAGATGATGTTTTTCATTCTTTAATTAAATCTGCATCTCATACAGCTTTCGGTAAAGACCATCATTTTTCTACCATCAAAAATTATGAAGATTTTAAAGCAAATGTTCCAGTTAGGGATTATGAAGCTTTAAGACCTTACATTGATAGGGTAGTTGCTGGCGAAAAAGATGTGCTCTGGAAAGGTAAACCTCAATATTTTGCTAAAACTTCAGGTACCACATCTGGTGTGAAGTATATTCCAATTTCTAAAAAATCGATGCCTCAGCATATTAAAGCTGCTCGTAATGCATTATTAACTTACATACACGAAACGGGTAAAACCAATTTTGTGAATGGTAAAATGATTTTTTTACAAGGAAGTCCGATTTTAACCAAAAAGAACGGAATTAACGTGGGGCGTTTATCTGGTATTGTAGCTCATTTAGTACCCGCATATTTGCAAAAAAACAGATTGCCATCTTATGAAACTAACTGTATCGAAGATTGGGAAGAAAAGGTTGATGCGATAGTAGAAGAAACAATTAATAAGGACATGACCCTGATTTCAGGCATACCGCCTTGGGTTCAAATGTATTTCGATAAGTTAAGTGATAAGTCTAATGGCAAAAAGATAAAGGACATCTTCAAGAACTTTAGTTTGTTTGTTTATGGTGGAGTAAATTATGAGCCATACAGAGCTAAAATTGAGGCAAGCATTGGTAGAACGATAGACACCATTGAAACCTATCCAGCTTCTGAAGGTTTTATTGCTTACCAAGATTCTCAAAAAGATAAAAGTTTATTGCTTTTGGCAAAGGCAGGTATATTTTATGAATTTATTCCTGCTGATGAATATTATAATGAAAAACCTACGAGGTTAAGTTTAGCAGAAGTAGAATTAGACACCAATTACGCCTTAATTTTAAACACAACTGCTGGTTTATGGGGATATAGCATTGGCGATACCATTAAGTTCGTTTCGAAAAATCCTTATAAAATTTTAGTAACAGGAAGAATTAAACACTTCATTTCTGCTTTTGGAGAACATGTTATCGGTGAAGAAGTAGAACAAGCTATTTTATCGGTTGCTAATGAAGAAGGAGTGGAGATTACAGAATTTACGGTTGCCCCTCAAGTAAATCCGCCAGCTGGCGAATTACCTTTCCATGAATGGTTTGTAGAGTTTGCCAATGAGCCAAAAGATTTAAAAGCGTTTAGTGAAAAAGTAGATTTAGCTTTGCAAAAGAAAAATATTTACTACTTCGATTTAATTGAAGGAAAAATTTTGCAAAAATTGATTATCCGTTCGTTAAAGAAAGATGCTTTTGTAGATTACATGAGAGCTGAAGGTAAATTAGGTGGGCAAAATAAAGTGCCTAGGTTAAGTAATGATAGGAAATTGGCGGAAGTTTTGGAGAAATATATTAAGTAGTTTGTCATTCCCTGCCTACCGCAGGCAGGCGAGGAACGAGGAATCACTTATAAAGGTGCTTCGACTACGCTCAGCATGACAAATCTTAAAAATAATTACAGAAAAGTTTGAAAAACATATCAATATTAGGTTCAACAGGTTCTATAGGAACACAAGCTTTAGAAGTAGTTCGGGCAACCCCAGATTTATATACGGTTGATGTTTTAACAGCGCAAAATAATGCTGATTTGTTAATACAGCAAGCTTTAGAATTTAATCCTCAAATGGTGGTTATCACTTGTGAAGACCATTATGCCAAAGTTAAAAATGCTTTGCCAAATGTAGAAGTGCTTTGTGGTGAAGATGCCTTAATTGCTGCGGTTCAGTTACCTCAAACACAATTTGTGTTGACGGCAATTATGGGTTCTGTAGGGTTAAAACCTACAATTGCAGCTATAGAAGCCAAAAAGGACATCGGTCTTGCCAATAAAGAAACTTTAGTAGTTGCAGGAGAATTGGTAATGCAATTGGCTAAAGAGAATGGCATAAAAATTATTCCAGTTGATTCAGAGCATTCGGCTATTTTTCAATGTTTGGTAGGTGAGGATAACAATCCAATTGAAAAGATTTTTTTAACTGCATCTGGCGGACCATTCAGAGGAAAAGATTTAGCATTTTTATCAACTGTTAAAAAAGAACAAGCCTTAAAGCATCCCAACTGGGTGATGGGCGCAAAGATTACCATCGATTCTGCTTCGTTAATGAACAAAGGCTTAGAAGCCATTGAAGCGAAATGGTTATTTGGTTTAGCAGCTGAGCAAATAGAAGTGGTTGTTCATCCGCAATCCATTATTCATTCTATGGTGCAATTTACAGATGGCTCTATCAAAGCACAGATGGGTTTACCAGACATGAAACTGCCAATCCATTATGCATTGGCTTATCCTCAAAGAGTTAGCAGTAATTTCCCAAGATTTAACTTTTTAAACCATCCAGAGTTCACATTTTTACAGGCAGATACAAAAAATTTTCGTAACCTTGAACTTGCCTTTACAGCAATGAAAAAGGGTGGTAATATGCCTTGTATCATCAATGCAGCGAACGAAATTGTGGTAGATGCATTTTTAAAAGATAAAATTGGCTTTTTACAAATGAGTGATGTGATTGAAGAATGTATGCAAAAAATGACTTTCATCAGTCAGCCTACACTCCAAGATTATTTAGAAACAGACAAGGAGACACGTATATTTGCAAGTCAACTCGTAACAAAATAAAATTTAAAATATCTAAAAGACTTAACATATAAATACTACATGAACGGACTGATTATGGCGGGCCAGCTTTTGCTGGGATTATCGATACTAGTAATTTTACACGAATTAGGACATTTTTTAGCGGCACGTGCCTTCGGAATAAAAGTTGAAAAATTCTATCTTTTCTTTGATGCTTGGGGCTTTAAGCTTTTTAGCTTTAAAGTTGGCGAAACTGAATATGGAGTGGGATGGTTGCCTTTAGGTGGTTATGTGAAAATTTCAGGTATGATAGACGAGTCTATGGATACCGAACAAATGGCATTACCTGCTGAGCCTTGGGAATTTCGTTCTAAACCAGCTTGGCAACGTTTAGTTGTAATGCTAGGGGGTATCATCGTGAATATTATTGTTGGTATTTTCATTTTTTGGATGGTCGCTTTTAAGTATGGCGATACATTTATTCCTAATGATAAATTGGTAAATGGTATAAGCCCAGGAATTGTTGGTAAACAAATGGGATTAAAACCAGGTGACAAAATATTAGCCGTAAATGGGCAAAGATTAGTTTATTTGAATGAGCTGTTGAGTTCCAAAGTGCTATTGAACAATACTAAATTGACCATTTTCAGAGATGGTAAGACCATAGATTTAAGAGTGCCTGAATCTGTATTAGATAGCATTAGCAAGTACAAAATAAAATCTTTTGTAGGTCCTAGATTTGTTGCAAAAAAAATAGACTCAGTACCAAGCTCAAAAGACCTGCAACCACAGCCTGGTCTTTTTGCAAAAATTAAAGCTTTATTTGTTAAGCCTCAGGAGGTGAAAGTAGTTGCTCCAGCTTATGAAGCAGGTATTAAAAAAGGTGATAGTGTGTTGACTGTGAATGGGAAGAGCGTACGTTTTATAGATGATTTTACAAACGAAGTAAGTGGTAATGCTGGTAAGACTATAAGTGTAAAGGTGCTTAGAGGAAATGATGTTTTAGAATTTTCGCCAAAAGTCTCAAAGGAAGGTACAATTTCTTTGATTTTCCCTTTTGTTAAACCTCCACTTGCAACTGTTAATTATGGATTCATAGAATCTTTTTCAGTTGGGGTAAATAAAGGATGGACATCATTTGCGGACAATGCCAAAGGTATTTGGAAAATGGTAACTGGCAAATTGAGCTTCCGAAATATAAGTAGTCCGATTGGAATAGCACAAGTTTATGGTAGCGATTTTGATTGGGAGAATTTTTGGACACTTACAGGTCTAATATCAATGGGCTTGGCTTTAATGAACTTATTGCCAATTCCTGCTTTGGATGGTGGTCACGTGGTATTTTTAATTATAGAAATGATTAAAGGTAAGCCACTTGGCGATAAATTTATGGAACGTGCTCAAATAGTTGGTTTTGTATTATTATTAAGTTTAATGGTGTATGCTTTCGGTAATGATATACTGAAGAATTTTGGAATATAATTAAGGTTAGGGTTTAAAGTGTAGGGGTTATGCTCAACCCTAAACCCCAACCTCTAAACTTTAATTAATGAATTATTTCGAGCTTTACGAGCTGCCAGTAAGTTTTAATCCCGACCAACAATTGGTAAAGCAGAAGTTTTACGAGTTGAGCAAAAAGTTTCATCCAGATTTTTATATCAATGAAGGTCAGGAGAAACAGGACGAGGTTTTAGAACTTTCTACGGTAAATAACAAGGCGTTTCAGGTTTTAAAAGACCCGCAAAGTCGTTTGCACTACATCCTTGAGCTTAAAGGTCAATTGGTAGAAGGAGAAAATTATGCCTTGCCCCAAAGTTTTCTAATGGAAATGATGGATGTAAACGAAGCTTTAATGGAATTAGAGTTTGATGCTGATGCTCAAAAACTGGCCGAATTAAAAATTCAGACAGCGAAAATAGAAAGTGCATTAAACAACGAGCTGGCATCATTAACTTCGTCATTTGACAATAGTGATGCTGCCGAACAAGAAAATGCCTTAAAAGCGATAAAAGACATCTATTATCGTAATAAATATCTAGCCAGAATAAACGAAAGCTTAAATAAGTTAGATAAAAATTAACCATCTGCCATTTTACCTTTTCCATCTTACATCACATTATGTCATCCTTAACCTTATTCCGTAAAGTAGCCGTTGCCGAAGGTATTTCTTATTTACTGTTATTATTTGTAGCTATGCCATTGAAATATTTAGCAGATATGCCATTAGCTGTTAAATATACAGGTTGGGCACACGGTTTATTATTTGTTTTCTATGGAGTTTGTTTAATTATGGCTTGGCAAGAGCAAAAATGGAAATTCGGTAAGGCAGTCTTAATTTTTGTTGCCTCCTTATTACCATTTGCCCCTTTCATTGTAGATAAAAAATTAAAAGACGAAAGGTCTAAATAAACCATTATCTGTTTTCCTTCAACCGGATTTAATCATATAGGTTTGTTTTTGAAAAGCAATTGCACTGTAATGAACAAGGTTAGTCCTGCTTTCCGCTAAATCTTTTTTAATTGCTCTTCGACTACGCTACCGATATAAAATCGGCACACGTCAGAGTGACATTAAAAAAGGATATCGCTGCAATCAGGTTTAGGAACGCTGGTTCTGTGCTACTATGAACGGTTTACCTGCACAGTCTTTTGTTAAATAGCCCTGATTGAAACGGCATCCCGATTTTTATCGGGATATAGTGTAAAGCAGGAAGACACTTAAAAAAAAGCACAGTTACTGCGCTTCAAAAAAATCACGAAATAAAAACTAGATTAGATTCGTAGGATTTGTTAGAGTAGATTCTCTGACATGCAATTCTGTTGGAATCACGGTGTGCATGGGCTTAATCTTGGCTGATTTTTCCTTCAATCTAAAAAGCAATGTTCTAATAATTTCATCTGCTATTTTTTCTGGCGATTGTGCAATAGCAGAAATGGTTGGACTAGAGAACGACAACACGTCGAAATCATCAAAACATAACATAGCTAGGTTTTTACTTATTGAAGGCTTAATTTTAAAAGCCCTCAAGCCATCTAGGCAAAGGTAATTTGCAGCAAAAAACACAGCGTCAAGGTTTTTATTCGTAGTAATAAATTCAGTGATTTGCTTAATGCTATGCTCAGTAGTGCTGTAATCTATTTCTAATGTTAAAGGTTTTAATTTGGCATCTTCAATAGCTTTAAGATAGCCAGTTAACCTATGCTCCATCTGAATTTCTGTTGTATTTATGGTAATAAAACCAATATTCTTTTTGCCATTATTTAGCAAGTGTTTGGTGCCGTTATAAGTACTGTTAAAGTTATCGGTTATCACGTGGTCGCAATCTATGGATGAGATATAACTATCAAAAAGTACCACTGGGACTTTTCCTGTAACTAAATCGGCAATAATTGGTTTAAGATTTAACGATGGCGCAATGATAAAGCCATCTATATGTCTTTCATTAAAGCTATCTATTAGTTCTTTGGTTTTTTTAATGTCGTCTGATGTACTTGCACAAATGATTTTGTAATCGTTATTGGCAGCTATTTGCTCAATATAATTGGCAACCTGAGCATAAAATGGTTGTGAAATATTATCTGCAAGAAAAGCTATGATTTTTGATTTACCAGTTCTTAAACCTTTAGCAAAGGCATTGGGTTGGTAGCCTATTTTTTTAACATGGTCAAGAATTTTTTTTGCCGTTATTTTGCTAATGTTCTTTTCTTCGGCCAGTCCATTAATTACAAACGAAACAGTTGTAATTGATAGGTTTAGTTCATTTGCTATATCTTTTATCGTCGTTTTCTTCGTCATTCTAATTTAAAAGGAACTTGATTTACCTTAATTGTGGTTAAGGTAATTACATTTTGATAGTTATCCAATTTTCAATGCTTTTAGATAAAATTCTTATCTCTTAAACGAGTTTTTGAAAAGCAATTGCAGCACAATAAACAAAGTTTAGTCCTGCTAACCGCTTTACTCCATTTCATTCCGTGTTCGCTTTTATCAGGTTTAGGATAACGGTTTCTGCTACTATGTATGGTTTGCCTGCACAGCCTGCTGTTAAATAGCCCTGATTGAAAGCGATAGCTCTTGAGCTGAAAGCGAAAATCTACGTGCTGTAGGCAGAGACTAAAGCTGAAAGCAGGAATGACGTTAAAGAAAGCAGCAACTTGCGCTTCAAATCTTTTAATAAACTACTTCACTTGTATTTGTTAAAACATATTGTGGTTTTGCGCCACTAGCTGTTTTAACATTTGTAAAGTTTATTTTTTGTGCATCGTTTACTTTAACCTTTGCATTTTCTGCTACAATAATATTGGTGAAACTTACATTTCTTAACAAATGGGCTGGGTCTTTAAAACCATTAATATCAATTGCAGGTTTTTCTAATAGGGCCAATGATAAATCGATGTTCTTAAACACAAAATTCTCAAAAGTTGGAATTTGTGGTGCAGCTTCGCCATCGTTGTTGTAATTAACAGCAGAGAATATAGTAATTTGAAGCAACTGACAGTCTGCAACGGTAACGTTTCTCACATAGCCTCCTCTATCTTTTGTGCCTTTAATCTGCATGCCATGTAATAGTTTTCCGGCCTTGCAATCTTGTACCAAAATATCGCTTACACCACCAGACATTTCGCTGCCAATAGAAATCCCGTGACCTCTTTTAAAGTCGCAATCTGTTATGCGAACGTTTTTAGTAGGCTTAGCTACAAAAAAGCCTTCGGGGTTTTTACCAGATTTAATGGCGATACAATCATCACCTGTATCAAAAGTGCAATTAAAAATGTAAGAGTTGGTAGAAGAATCAGGGTCAATTCCATCGCCATTGCGAATGTTAACAGTAGTAATTGTTAAGTTATTACAAGTTATATTATTGCTGTAAATGTAATGTATGGTCCAGCAAGGTGGTTCTGTTATAGTTAAGTTCGATAAGCTTACATTTTCACTATTCATTAAACAAATTAAACGCCCTCTGCTGCGGATTCCACTAGCTTTTGTCATGGCATCACCTAGTTTTTTACCTCCACCACTAATAGTTCCTTTCCCAGTGATGCGTAAGTTTTTCACATTATATGTTCCGTTTCGGTTTAATGTGCCTGCATTTAATAAACTGGCATAGGTTTTCATTTCCCAACCTTCAAAACGGTTTAAAATCATTGGCAAATAATCGTCTACTTTGGTCGAGCCTTTTAAAATACCACCTTCTTCAATATAAAGTGTCATGTTGCTTTTTAAATGTAAAGCCCCAGAAATAAATGTGCCCTTTGGAATGTAAACCGTTCCGCCAGCAGTACAAGCATCAATTGCGGATTGGATGGCTTTAGTATTAATCGAGGTATCGGCCTTTGCCCCAAAATCTAATATATTATAGATTTTTCCTTTTGCGCTTGTTTTAAAGCGAACCGTACTTAATAGGTTTAGCTTCTGGTCCTGTACTGATTGTATACTAATTTTAGCGGTGTACCAAGTGTTGGGTGTTAAATTACCAGCTGTATAATTGGTTTTAGTAGTATGACCAACTACTTTGTTATTTAATGAAATTACATATGTTGGATTAACTGAAGCATATTGTTTATCCCATAAAAGTGTTACTTCATTTTCAGAAACGGTTCCTGGCGCAATTAATAAATTGAATTTAAAAGTGGTTGCTGCAGATAACTGGATGGAGCAAAAAACAATGGTCAACGTTATAAAAACACGGACTATGTGCACAGGGTTAAATTTGGTCATTCGATGTATTTGGTTAGTAGGTAATTTAAAAGGTTACCTAAGCAAATATAGTCGGTTTAAAAAACTAACTGTCCTGTGTTGTACTGCTTGTATGTTTTAATGGTATAAAAATAAAAAAGCTAGATCCTTTACTTAAGCTACTTTCAAAGCCTATTTTGCCACCCTGTAGTTCTATAAACTCTTTGCAAAGAACCAAACCTAAACCTACACCTTTTTCATTTGCAGTACCATAAACAGGTTTAGATTTAATAGAAAAAATATCGTTCTTTTTATCTTCCGGAATACCTTGCCCATTATCGCTAACTGTTATTTTGCATTCGTTGGGTAAGATTTTAGCATCAATATTAATACTTCCACCCTGTGGTGTAAACTTTATGGCATTACTAATTAGATTGCGCATTACCAATTGAAGCATATCTACATCTGCAATTACATTTAGTTGAGAAGGTATATTGTTTGTTAAGGTAATCTCTTTTTTTAAAGCAGATGTATTCTCAATAGCTAAGGTGTTTGCTAACACTGCTAATAAATTTACCTCTATTAGGTGCACCTGCGGTCCTTCCATTTGAGATTTTGACCAATGCAACAAGTTAGAAAGCATTTCCATTGCATTGTTGGTAGATTTAAGTAAAGCTTCTTCAATTGCTCGACGCTCAGAGTTATCTATCTGGAGTTGATTTAATAAGACAAGGTAGTTTTGTATATTGGTTAGGGGAGACCTTAAGTCATGTGAGATAATAGACATTAACTTGTTTTTTTCGCTATTACTTTCTTCCAGCTGATTTTTTTGCAACAAGATTTGCGCATTGCTTTTTTCTACAGCTATTGTTTTTTCTTCAGTAACCTTTTTCTCTCTATCGTAACTTTTCCGGATGAATTTGATAACTATAAATATTGCAACTACAGGTATGGGGAATGCAGTTACTCTATCAATAAATTGTCCTTTACCAGCTACAAATGGATGCTGTACTAAAGTGGGATAATAAAATTCTAGGCAATGTAAAATGAAAAAACCTATCAAATAAATTATTAACCAAATAACAAGCTGCTTATATGGCGAAATGGCAAATACCAATAATAAATATGCTGGCCATATTAGGTCTGTAGAGCCATGTATCCCAGAATTTGTAAAATAGTTTAAACCTAAAATGATTATTCCAAGTAGCGCAAATAAGGTGCTGCTATGTGTTTTGCCTTTAAATCTAGAGTTATAGTATTGATAGAAAAAGAATATTTCAAGTATTAGACCTGATAAAGCCCCAAAATAAAGGCCAATGAATAGATTATATGGAATGTAAATGCCGTTTAAAGTAATTATTCCAACACTGATGGAGTGAAATATTCTGCTTTCTAAACTAAAGTTTGAAGGGCTACCAATTAATTCATGCCAAAAATTATTTTTTGTTAATGAAATATTTGCTGGTTTAAACTTAAACATGAGTAATTATAGGAATGTTCGAAGTTAACAATAGCATTTAAATTTATGAACAAGTTTTTGGAAAAGTCACCAAACAAAAAAACCTTAGATTTCTCTAAGGCTTTCCAATGTACCCAGTGCCGGTCCCGATAGCTATCGGGACGAACCGGCACGGTTTTCCACAGGTGTTTGAGACCAGCGCGTCTACCACCCCGATAGCTATAGGGGCCGCCATTACTTATATTTTTCGCTGAGTTTTTCAATAATTTCAGGATAGCTCTTCAAGTTATGGATATAGCTTTTGCTTTTCATCGCCTTGATATGATGTTCAATCAATCTTGCTTGTTTGTATTCGAGTCCATCTGCGAAAAAGAATAAAGTCCAATCATCAGCCTTAGAGGTAAAGCTTTTAATGAATTCCTTGTTCAAATGTTGACCTATGCGGTAATTCAGATCTTTACAGCTCCCTATATAAAATTTATCATGCTGTATCGAATGGAGAATATATATTGAGGCCATGAGATTAAAAAAAAAGCCTGTAAATCAACGATTTACAGGCTAGTACCCCCGGGCGTACTGAAATCGAACCAGTTCATGGATGATTTGAACATAATTGCTTCAATACTAATGTGATAATTAAGATGAGTTATTTTTGCATGCGGAATTGTTTTTTGCAACAATTCTTTGGTAATTTGTATTTGATCTGCTTGGGAATACAATTGTAACTCCCACTAGAATATAAATATGCATACAACTGATAGTACAAATGCTTCAATATTGCTACAGGTTACAAATAAGTTTTCTTTGAGCCTAGCATAACGGAAATCTTGTCTTTGCTGCGCAGAAAATCGGAATTAAAATTGGATTGCTAACCGAAGAGCTTGAACTTTAAATGATTATAGCTTGGTTTCACTACACAAGATATACAGGCCATGAACATAAGCTATCTCAAATGATTTTGCTAATATTATCATTAGAATTTTAGATACATTTAATCCTTCGTTTTTGATATAGCGCAAATTATCAAAAACTCATCATCAAAAACTAAAATTCTGATTTGAATAATGGAATGGGTTTATGATAATCAGCAAAAAGAAAAAGAGATATTTAATGATTGTCTGGAACGTTATACTTTGCTTAAATGCATCAGCATTTGCTTAGAGTCGCTTATCAAAAAAGGAGGGAATAATGAAAATAAAATGAATGGAATAAATTTGCCTATTTATAAAAATGAAAGGGCAACTAGAATGCTGCCCTTAATCAATTAATGCTCACGGTGATTGGCATCTTAAGCAGCTACTCCTGTCATTCTTCTGCATTCTTCCGCACAAGCCTTACAAGCATCTGCACATTCCTGACAATGCTGGGTATGATGATTACTACACTCATCTCCGCATTGCTGGCAAATATCTGCGCAAATACGGCAAATGTCTTGAGCAAAAGAGCTACCCATACTCATCAATTGAGCGGCAGAGTAGCAGATGGCTGCACATTGCATATCAAGCTCAATACACCGCGCCATCATTTTCACGTCTTCTTCCTGAGTGCATGAACTTGCACAATGATTGCAAATTGAAGCACACTTTAAGCATGCATCAATACAGTTTTTCCATTCATGGTATCCCATAACTTTAATTTTTTAGGGTTATAAAAAAAATTCCTATATAGATAACATGTTTATTTCCAGGCGGTTTCATTTTGTTTAAGAAAAGCTTTAATCCCGTGATATGATGCTTGTTTAAACGGTAGAAGAATAAGAAACTGGTTCTCGTATTCAAATAAGGAGGAATAGTGATAAATTAAATTCTCAACACCTACTTTAAGATTTTGCACATCATTTTATTAGTATTATATTTGCAATACGGAAATGGTGTCCTTCCGATTCAACCGCTTTTTTCAAAAGCTGATGGCGCCTACAATAGAAATTCCAGCAGGTAATAAAATCTGCCGGTCAAAGTATTGTAGGTGAAAAAATTAAAAATAAATTCTCAACTCTTATTGCTGGCAGCTATCTTAATTGCGCTTGTCTTACTTTGTCTGTCTGCCAAAGTGAGATCAGTGTTAGCAATGGTCCTGCCGGTTGAAACTGAATGGTTCTTGTGGATAAATCAGCACCATAATGCATTCTGGGATACGATCATGTACTGGGCCAGTGATAAGCGTTTTTGGCTTCCTTTTTATGCCTTCATTATTTATTGCCTCTTCCAGAATTTCTGCAAAAAAATTTGGCAGGTTCTTATTACCATTGCGCTACTAGTTGCTAGTGCAGATCAGATTGCTTCAGGACTGATTAAAAACACCGTTAAGCGTCTACGCCCTTCCCATGAACCGAATCTAACTACGATCATTCATTTAAGTAAAGCAGGTGCGGGTGGGATGTATGGATGGCCATCCGCTCTTTCATCACCTATCTTCAAAAGCATTCTTTCCGCTGGTTCGGCATTTACCGGATCATTGCCGGAGCAACGGTTCTTGTACTCATTTACTTTGGAATTATTCAATAACGGAAAATTAACATAAAACTATGTGGTGGATCTACGCGCTATTATCAGCTTTCTTTGCTTCCCTTACGGCCATCTTTGCAAAAGTCGGCGTAACCAATGTCAATTCTGATTTGGCTACTGCCATACGAACGGTGGTAATACTGATTGTAGCCTGGGGGATCGTAATGGCCAGAGGCGAACTTAAAGGAATTACGGAACTGTCAAAGCATAACCTGCTATTTCTTTTTTTATCTGGCCTTGCCACCGGCTTGTCCTGGATATTCTACTACAAGGCTTTGCAGATCGGGAAAGTGTCCCAGGTCGCCCCTGTTGATAAGTTGAGTGTTGCCCTAACTATTATACTTGCAATGGTGTTCCTGAAAGAAGCTCTTACCCTGAAAGTATTCTTTGGTGCCCTGCTGATCATTGGGGGAACACTGGTTTTGATCTTTTGAGAAACTCAATTATTTGTAAGCAACCGAAATACTAAAAATCAATATAAAACAAAAAACTATGAAATTAACTAAAATTCATGCCCGTGAAATTTTGGATTCCAGGGGCAATCCGACAGTAGAAGTAGAAGTCACTCTTAACGGAACAACAGCAAGGGGTATTTCTCCATCCGGGGCAAGTACGGGTGAAAAAGAAGCCGTAGAGCTTAGAGATGGTGATCCAGAGCGCTATAATGGTAAAGGCGTGGAAAAAGCAGTAAAAGGGATTAACGTCGAAGTCGGCAAATCAGTCACCGGCTTATCCTTTGAGGGTCAGCAGGCCTTCGATGATCATATAATTGGTCTGGATGGAACCGAGAATAAATCAAGGCTCGGCGCAAATGCGATGCTTGCGGCCTCAATCGCCTTCGCCCGGGCTTCGGCCGTTGCAAAAGGGATTCCCTTGTATAGGCAGCTAGTGGAAAGGGAAGGTTACGTAATGCCCGTACCGTGCATGAATGTCATTAATGGGGGAAGGCATTCTGATAACAACATCGATTTTCAGGAATTTATGATTGCCCCTCATAACGCCCCCTCGTTTAAGGAAAGTATCCGTATGGGCGAAGCTGTTTTTCATTCCTTGAGAAGTCTGCTAAAAGCGAAAGGCTATTATACCGGAGTTGGTGACGAAGGTGGGTTTGCGCCAAATCTGAGTTCTAATGAGGAAGCCGTCCAAATCATCATGGAAGCGATACATATTGCCGGTTTTGCTCCAGGCAAGGATATTTCCCTTTGTCTTGACCCAGCGACCAGCGAAATGTGGAATAATGGAAAATATGAATTTTATAAAAGTTCTAAAGAACGGATCACAACAGATGAAATGATTGGCTTTTGGGAAGGATGGTTAAAAGAGTACCCAATTATCCTGTTGGAAGACGGGTTGGGCGAAAACGATTGGGAGGGATGGAAAAAGCTGACCAGCCTTTTGGGAGACAAAGTGGAATTGGTTGGAGATGATATATTCTGCACCAACCCGAGTATTATCCAGCAGGGAATCGACCAGGGCATTGCAAACAGCGTACTGATTAAATTGAACCAGATCGGTACAGTTTCCGAAACGCTAAAGGCCGTAGAACTAGCCCAAAAAAACGGTTACAATTGCTTTATTTCTCACCGCAGTGGTGAAACTGAAGACACGACAATTGCGGATCTGGTTGTCGCTACCGGTGCGGGGCACATCAAAACAGGAAGTGGCTGCCGCTCTGAAAGGGTATCTAAATTTAACCAGTTGCTTCGGATAGAAGAAGAACTTGGTGATAGGGCATCATTTGCAGGAATCAATACTTTTTATAAAAAATTATAAATCAGCCGCTAACCTACAATGAAACATAATAAATTTTTATTTGAACACCTTTCGGTTTTTAAATATGCGGTTCGATGGACGCTGCTTATACTTCCTGTTGCCATTGCAATAGGAAGTATGGTTGCCTTGTTCCTTTGGCTGCTAGGCTGGGCCATTCACTTTCGCTTTCAGCATACCTGTCTCATTTTTCTGCTACCTTTAGCAGGTATTGTGATCCACCTGATTTATCAGTCAGTTGGTAGGTCCTCAGAAAAAGGAAATAACCTGATCATGGATGAAATCCATAGGCCGGGTGGTGGAGTGCCCAGGCAGATGGCGCCAGTAATCTTAATAACTACAGTGATTACCCATTTGTTTGGCGGATCGGCTGGAAGAGAGGGAACCGCGGTACAAATCGGAGGAAGCATCGCAGGAATGTTTAGCCGCTGGTTTAAGCTAAATGAGGTAGACACCAAGATGCTCCTTACCGCGGGAATTGCAGCCGGGTTTGGGGCGGTGTTCGGAACACCGCTCACCGGTGCCATATTTGCAATGGAAGTTCTGGCCATTGGAAGAATAGAGTACAAGGCTTTACTTCCCGCATTAATTGCCAGCGTGCTTGGTGATCTTACTGTCTCTGCCTGGGGCATCCATCATACCGCTTATCACATCGATCTCATAGAGAAAAGTGCCTACTTTCTATCTGAATACCTGCCGGTAAACCTACTCCTGCTTAGTAAGGTTATTCTAGCATCCACATTGTTTGGTCTGGCCAGCTACCTGTTTGCTGTAATGGTGCATGAGATCAAGGCCTTTTTTTCTAAAGTATGTAAGATCCAGTGGCTTATTCCTGTTATCGGTGGTCTGATTATTATAGGCTTGACTTACGCCATCGGGAAACCGGATTACTTAAGTTTGGGCGTGGATAGCGAATACCAAGGAGCCGTTACAATTCCCTCTGCTTTTCAGCCTGGTGGAGCAGATACTTGGAGCTGGTTATGGAAGACCATTTACACAACTTTAACATTAGGAACTGGATTTAAAGGTGGTGAGGTAACGCCTTTGTTTTATATTGGCGCAACATTAGGCAATGCACTTTCGACCTTATTAAATGCTCCAGTTAGTTTGTTTGCTGCCCTTGGATTTATTGCTGTTTTTGCTGGTGCAACGAATACACCCCTTGCCTGTACGATTATGGGTATAGAACTTTTTGGTAGTGAATACACCATGTTTTTTGCGGTAGCCTGTTTTACAGCCTATTTTTTCAGTGGCCATTCAGGTATATATTCTTCACAGCGTATTGCGGTACCCAAAATATTTACGGGAACATAAAATATTGACTTATCCTGTTCCTGTGGATTATCATAAAGAGGTGAAATTTTTATAAGATCCTTGACCAATGCAATCAGCAATTTATATCAAAAAACAACGCTATATCGACCGCTTTCCTTCCTCTCTTTTCTAAAGCATCAAGTACAGATGATTTAACTGTCTATGTTGTTTTAATAAGGTAGAGCAGTAAAAGTATACTAGCTATGAAAACTAAAGCGGTTAAAACTTTAACAAAAAGTGTTGAATGGTAATACACCCCCTGATTCAATTGTTCTTTCGTTGAATTATATCTTAAGTAAGAACAAATGATAGTAATTGCTCCCAGGGCAACTAGAAAAATCCCGATAATGCGGGAATCTCCGGTTTGGTGCAGGGGCACTTTACTCCCCAGTGCGGCACTGATCTGCTTGATAAATAGCGAGAATTTCATCACCACGAAGCCAAATCCCATGATACCAATACTGGTTCTGATCCAGGCCAAAAATGTTCTTTCATTAGCCAAATGGTCTCCTGCATGCTGTTTGGTGTTTTCCTGATCTTGAATTTTCATCTTGTTCTGTATCGGTATATTACAGCAATATATTTGCATGTTATGTCAATATCGATGCCAGTTTGGAGATGATAACCCTGGTATCCCGGATGCAAGTAAGCCTGTTTGATTCAGTGCCGGCAGGATAGCAGGTAACTGCAATTTCTTCGATAAACGATAAGCCTGATAGGTCAATAGATTCTTTAACCTCTTGTTCAATGCTTTTCATTAGGATCATGATTAATCGGGGTTGATATGTTCTGATTTTATGAGCTAATTGCTCTATTCCCCCCTGCCTCTGGTTTTTTCTGATTTTAACTGACGATTTATCAATAGGTGTACAAGTTAGATGTTCCAAAAAGCATCCCGTGCCTTTAAAGAACTGCAAAAAATCTTCTACAGATTTAAAATCGCCAAATACCTCACTAAATGCAAGATAAATTGTTCGAAACAGATTAGTATTTCCCAGGTAAAAATGTTTATCGTCACCTCCAGGAGCTTCAGAAACAAAGAGCAGCAGCACTTTAGCTGGCTGATATTGCCTCGAAATTTCGGTAACACTATACATTATAGTTGTAGCTTTTAGCGAAGCGCATAAATAGTTCCGCCAGAGCGTCCTGCTGACCATGAAGCTGAATGAAATGAAACGGCCTTTCGATAACCATATCCTTGATATCTATGATGCGGCATTCATTATTCTTGAGCTCTTTCAATATGGAGTGGATAGATAAAAAAGCCAGGCATTTGCTGTGAATCAAATAGGATTTAATGCTTTCGGTACTACCTAACTGCATTTCTATATTTAAGTCCCCCACCTTTATCTGGTGTGCTTTTAAAGCATATGCAATAACATCTAGTGTACCAGAACCAGGTTCACGAAGTAATAAATCATAATCCTTCAACTCATTCGGTTTGATCATTTCCTTTTTCATGGCATAATTGTGACCAGAACACACCAGCACCAGCTCGTCTTTTAGATATTGTTCGTATTTAATCTGTGGGTTCCGGGAGATGCCTTCAATGATTCCAAAATCTATTTCCTTAGCAATCAAACGCTGCTCTACATCTTCTGTGTTTCCGGTAACCAGTTGAATTTGTATATCCTTAAACTTATTGTGAAACTGTGCCAATACAGGTGGAATGATATATTGTGCCACAGTACTGCTGGCACCAATCCTCAATATTCCTTTATGCTGTTTAGTAAGTAGATTCATATCATATTCCAGTTCCCGGTAAGTTCCAAAAATCTGTTCTGCGTAATGCAACAATAATTCGCCGGCTGGGGTGAGGCTGATTTTTTTGTTTCCACTGCGTTCAAATAATGACATTTTGAACTCCTGCTCTAATTCTTTAATGTGTTTGGTTACAGCAGGCTGACTGATAAATAACTCTGCCGAGGCCTTTGTAAAATTCAGCCTTTTAGCGACAGCATAAAATACTTGCAAACGGAAATCTATCATACACGGTTTTAGTAGATAACCTAAGATACAAACAATTTGTTTCAACGGGTACTGACATCATAACCTTACGTTATCATCAATAACTTTTTATGCTTTTTCTGATGAGTAGAATAAATGCACATTTGTAACAGAAAAATATTGGTTATGAATAAGGAATCAACAGAAAAAGAAATCAGACAAGCACTTATATATACAGCCAGGACAACGGCTATCATTGCGTTTCTATTTGTTGCTTGTGGAACCATTTTCATCTGCACTTTATTTTTTAATGGGCAGCCAGATGTAGTGACAGCAAAAACCAAACAGGATGTGGAAACCGGTATAGCTGCTGTTAACGTCAAAAGCCAGGTTGTACCTGCTGATGCCTGGAAAGCGCCTGATGAAAATACGATTCCGGCGGACACCAAGTACGGCCAGATGATCAGGTATGGCAAAGAATTAATAGCACATACGAGCAAATATTTTGGGCCAAATGGATCCATAGCCCGTATTACAAATGGTATGAATTGTCAGAATTGTCACCTCGAGGGTGGAACCAAACTGTTCGGAAATAATTATGCTGGTTTTATTTCCAGTTTTCCTAAAATGAGTGGCAGATCAGGAAAGGTTGAACCTGCATCGGCACGTATTGCAGAGTGCTTCAATCGAAGTCTTGCAGGCAAAGTACCAGACGAATCTAGTAAAGAGATACAGGCAATGCTGGCTTATATGAAATGGCTTGGAACAGGTGTAAAAAAAGGGGAGAAAGTGTTTGGAACGGGAACCGAAAAATTAAAATTCCTGGATAGGGCAGCGAATGTCAAACATGGAGCGATTTTATATACCAGTAAATGTCAAAGTTGTCATGGTGCAAATGGTGAGGGAATACTCGATGAAGACAAACTAACTTATGTTTATCCGCCATTATGGGGCAAACACAGCTACAATGATGGCGCAGGGATGTATAGACTCAGTAACTTTGCGGGGTTCGTAAAGAACAATATGCCATATGGTGCCAGATATGGAGATGCGCAGTTAAGTGATGAGGAGGCCTGGGATCTCGCTGCTTTTGTGAACTCACAGCCAAGACCACATAAAGATCAGGGAAAAGATTACCCTGATTTGTTAAAAAAACCTTTTGATGCGCCATACGGACCATATGCCGACAAATTTTCTGAAAATCAACATAAGTATGGTCCATTTGCACCAATTGTAACCTCCGAAAAACAAGTAAAACTAACAACTAAATAAATCATCAAAATCTAAAATCATGAAAAAAATAACCTTAATCTGTACATTATTTTTGCTGATCGCAGCAACCTCGGCCACTTTTGCCCAAGCTACACCTGCTAATTTTACAGGGGCAAAAGCCACCCTGAAAAATTATAAGGCACTGTATGTAATCAATAACGGTGATGAGAAAAAGATTGCAGGAACACTTCGAAACCTAAAAAATGCACTCGACGATCCCAGGTTAAAAGGGAAAATCAATGCAGAACTTATTGCCTTTGGAGATGGCGTAGCTGTTTACCAGAAGAACGGATCTTTTGAAAAAACATTGTTAGAACTGCAATCCAGAGGAGTAATTCTTGCACAATGTGAAAATACCGTCAGAGAAAGGAAAATCGAAAAAAATACCTTATTTGATTTTATCAGTTATGTACCCAGCGGCAATGGTGAAATCATCATCCGTCAATATCAGGGATGGGCAGTTGTACATCCTTAAACCAAATAATTAGAAAATCATGAAATATATAAATCACACCTTTTTAGCCACAGTTGCATTTTTATTGCTTTGTGGAAATGTTAAGGCCCAGGATCATCGCTTTGATCCGCCCTGGAATACTCCACCTGAAAGTAAAGTTCAGTTCACAGTACCTGGAGTAGACAATGTGCCTGATCTTTTTGGAGACATTAATGATCCCCAACTGGTGGTTTTCTTTGCCGGTAACCAGTTTATGTGCATTGACGAATTAATTGCAGCCTTTAAAAAGTCATATCCACATTATCAGCGGGTATTTGCCGAAACGCTTCCCCCAGGCATTTTAGCCCAACAAATAAAAACCGGTAGCATTGTGGTGGGCAACATGAGAATTACCTTAAAGCCGGATGTTTATACAGCTGGTAAGAACCGGATAGACATGACCCCTGAATGGTTTAGCAAAACGACTTTATATGCTAGAAACAGGTTGGCAATCATGGTCCAAAAGGGAAATCCGAAGGCATTGAAGTCACTCAAAGATTTAGCAAATAAAGAGCTGAGGATCAGTATGCCCAATCCAGAGAATGAAGGGATCGGTAAACGTATTGAAGAAGCCTATGTGAAAGCTGGAGGGGAAACATTAAAATCTACCATCATGGAAGATAAAGTTAAAGATAAGACTACTTATCTTACCATGATCCATCATCGCCAATCACCAATGAGGATCCTATACAACGAAAGTGACGCCGCTCCAGTATGGTATACTGAGGCCTACTATCAGAAAATGATTGGCCATCCTGTTGAGCTCATTGAAATTCCTGAAAAAGAGAATATCCATGCGCAATATATAGCGGGACAGTTAAAAGATGCGCCACATCCGGCCGCTGCAAAAGATTTTATGGATTTTTTGATCAGTCCGCAGGCTGCTGCCATCTACAAAAAGTTTGGTTTTGATTTACCTTAAACATAAACACAATGAAAAATATATTTTTAACCATATTGTCAGTCGTTGCTGTAGTGACCATTGGGAATGCACAAATCCCAAACGATACTTTATATGTCTATGGTCCCGGTGGGCCGCTCGGACCGATCAATGAATGTGCGAAGGTTTTTGGAAAGCAGCATGATATCGTAATTAAAGTCACTGCCGGGCCAGATAATGAATGGATGCCGGATGCAATGAAACATGCAGATCTGTTCTTTGGAGGAGCAGAATACATGCTTTCAAAATTCATGTCTGACCACCCAAACATGATAGTGGCGAACTCTCGGACAGAGTTATATAAACGTGCGGCAGCGATCCTGGTACGGCCCGGCAATCCTAAAAACATCAAAAATCTGGGCGATCTCTGTAAACCAGGTGTGAAAATTCTTGATGTGAATGGGGCTGGGCAAATGGGGCTTTGGGAAGATTTGGCAGGTCGACAAGATCTGATTGCAAACATACAGCAGCGTATAGCAGGTACATTTGCAAATTCGGCATTGGGTATTGCTGCATGGAAAAATGATCCTCAATATGATGCCTGGATAACATTTGGCTCCTGGCATAACCGTTTACCAGACCTCACCTCAATGGTTAGGATTCCTGTTACACAAACAGTCTATAGAGGTACACCTGTAGTGAGGGGTAGCACTGGTACGCATAAGTCGGAAACTGAGGATTTTATCAAGTTTATGCAATCCGATAAAGGACATCTCATTTTCAAAAAATGGGGTTGGGAATAAATAATGTCTAAAAACTTATCTTCTATAACATGAAGTTATGGAAGATAAGTTTTAATGATTTGATCGGGGTTTATTAGTTATGGATCTTTGAATTAGAAAATAAAGACAATCAAAATTATGACACAAATCAAAGACAATTCAAATTCTTCTAAAATAAAGGCGGGTAACCTGCTAAACTTAAATTTAAACACCCGTAAAATTATCTTCATCCTGGCAGTTTTGCTGTGCCTCTTTCCATTTATGTCGCCTCCTTTAGCCTTATTGCTAGGATTAGTATTGGCGCAACTAATGGAACATCCCTATCTGCATTTAAATCACAAGGCCACAAACCTGCTGCTAAAAATTTCTGTTGTCGGGCTAGGATTTGGAATGAATGTATTCAGTGCAATGAAAGCAGGAAAAGAAGGCGTACTGTTTACCGTAGTTTCTATTTTCGGAGTGCTTATCATTGGTTTTATCCTGGGAAAAGTATTTAAAATAGAACGTAAAACATCTTTTTTGATATCAGCTGGAACGGCGATCTGTGGTGGAAGTGCTATTGCTGCATTGTCGCCTGTAATGAACGCAGAAGAAAAACAGATCTCCGTTGCAATGGGTACTGTTTTTATACTCAACTCGGTGGCCTTATTTCTTTTCCCCGCTATCGGACATGCGCTTAACTTGTCACAGTCACAATTTGGTATGTGGTGTGCCATTGCTATTCACGATACCAGTTCTGTTGTTGGGGCAGCCAGTAAATATGGTGAACAAGCACTACAGATAGCCACAACTGTTAAGTTAGCCAGAGCACTATGGATTGTTCCCGTAGCGTTTGGTACATCTTTCCTGTTCAAAAGCAACAATAGCAAAGTTAGTATACCCTATTTTATAGGGCTATTTATCCTGGCAATGATCGCCAACACCTACTTACCTTTTATTAAGCCTTTTGCGCCCTACTTTGTAGCATTAGCAAAAGCAGGCTTAACTTTAACCTTGTTCCTGATAGGAAGCGGACTCTCATTTACTATCTTGAAAGCAGTGGGGATAATGCCACTGTTACAAGGCGTAATTTTATGGATAGTAATTTCAAGTGCTGCATTATGGGCAGTTATATCTTTGGTTTAAAATACATTAGTTACTGATCATCACCAGCTTTTTTGAAAGATCATCAATAAGAACCACATGTTTATAATCGGCGCCACCTGTTCCTACACTCTTAATTATCCCCGAGGATTGACCGCTAAAAGCTCCTTTTTCATCGGTCTTAAAAGAATTGATGACATAATCTGCGTTAAACGTATCATTTGAGGAGTTGGTTAACGCTAAAGTATACGAAGTATTTGGCTCGAGTTTTTTAAAGTCCTGTTGGACAAGATCAGTCAAGCCTACGCTTCTTACGTTTAGCATGCCTGATGACATTGAATTATCCTTATTCATCAATTTAATCACCTGACTTTTGTCTGCAAGATTAAGCGGGGTTAAATTTTCTTTTGAGGCATTTGCAGGGCTGGCATTAGCGGCGTACAACAATGCTTGCGGACATTGTCCAATAGCAATGGTTTTTACAACGGCCATTTTTACCAGATCAACCACTTGTACCTGGTCATCATTTTCTAATCCGACATATGCAAATTTACCATCTGCCGAAGTCCAGACGCCATGTGGCAATGATCCTGTCGCAACGCTATCAGTAAGCTTGAAATCTTGTGAAACACTAAATACTTTTAAGCTGTTTTCTCCGCCAATGGTTGCCAGCATCACAGGTGAATCATTAACTAAAGTAAAAGTGACATGGTTGGTAATTGGACCTGTATTTAGTACTGTATGTATCGTATTTGTCTCCGTGCTGATGACAGTGATCTTCCCTACATCCTTATGTGTCAATGCAATCCATTTCCCGTCAGGACTACAGAATATATTTGGAGAAAATGGACTAACTACTGGAATACGCTTTACAATAGCATAAGAAGTTGCATTCACTACATCCACTTCTGCAGTAAAGCTGGAACAAATATAAGCCCATTTTCCATCTGGAGTAAAAGCAACCATTCCCGGGCCGTCGGCTACTGGAATTTGCTTGATTTCAATCAGTTTATTTGCATCAATTACGCTGATATACGATTCTCCTCTTACCGATATCCATGCCTGTGATCCTGAAGGGTTAAAGGTTGCCTCATGCGGTGAACGTCCGATATAAACAGTTTTTAAAACTTTATTTTTTGCTGTTGAAATAAAGGTTACTGAATTTGATCCAATGGAAACCGCTGCTAGTAATTGCCTTTTAGGGGAATAACCCAGGCCATGAACCAGGGCCTGTCCCTTATATAGAGGACTTAAGATATCAGGTTGGGGTTTACCAAGAACAATATTTCCTAATAGCGTTTGTGTTGAGGGATCTAAGACAGAAACCGTATTAGATATCTGATTGCCTGTATAAACCCTGTCTTGGGCATAGATTGATTGTGCTTTTGATTGTAGGGCAAAACTGAATATTAATAGCGTAAACAAGGATATCTTTTTCATATGTTAATGGGAGTTTGTAAATGTCTTCATTTGTTGGATTTCTATCTGTTCATCTGAGATAATATTCTCGGCCAGTCTTTTTACATTTTTATTTTTTCCATACCGCAACTCAACTTTAGCCATGTCGATGGCAGCCTGATGGTGAGGAAGCATTATCCTTGCAAAGGACAGATCAGTATCAGACAATTGTTTTTCTTCAGGCATTTGTTCCATCATCACTTTCATCATCTTCTGGTTGGCGTTTTGATGTTGGTTGCCTGTAGCGATAAATCCTTCAGGATGGCTGAGCAGGAGTCGCATTTGCTGAATCTGGGTTTGTTGCTCAGCTTTGATACTTTTAGCTAGCTGAATCATTTCTTTATTTTTTCCGGTCTTAATCTCTTCTTCTGCCATATCAATAGCACCCTGGTGATGTGGGATCATCATTTGTATGAAATCTCTGTCTGCAGATGTGGTAGCTGATATTTCATCCATCTTCATCATCATATGAGCCATTTGCCCAAGGAAGACATTTTTTTTAGTTGCCATTTGCATGTGTTCATGTTGTGCTCGTGCAGAGAAACTAGCAAATAGTAGAAGTATAGACGTGAATCTGATCATGGTTTGATGTAGAATATTAATTGTGATAAACTGTTTATGCCAAACAAGCCTTATGCGATAACCGCAAGATACTGAAATTTGTTCTTATTGAGCTATATTACATCTACATCAATTGGCGAGATAAAATTAACCATGTAAGTTCTTCTGTCTAAATCATGCTCCATGGGTTGCGTTTTGCCATTTTGATCTGTCGCTCTAGCCATTAAACTATATCTTCCAGTCTTAGCAGGAACCACCCATTCAAATTCAAATAGCTGCCAGGCGAAAGGGATAGCAGGACCAATTAATTTTGCTGGTTGCCATGAATTTCCTTTATCCGTGCTTATTTCTACTTTCGATAGGTTACTATCACCTGACCATCCTGCACCCCTTACTTGATAAGGTTTTCCAGCCGGCACCGCTTCAAACAATACCGGCCTTGATATTTCAGACTTAACCAATGTAGTGGTTACGGGCGTCAAGGTAGGTAGTCCTTCAACACGCTTCCAGTAAGCATATTCAATCGTCTGCCAATAGCCATCAAACGGCTTTTCAGATGCAGTAATTTTCATCAGCCATTTCACAGATGCCATACCATACCATCCTGGAATAATTGCCCTTGCCGGGAAACCATGTTCAGCACTCAATGGTTTTCCATTCATTTCATAGGCGATGATGATGTGATCCTGCATTGCTATATTTAACGGAATGCTTCGGGCGAATTTGATTTTTCCTGGTGATTTCGGCTCTTCTGTAATCATCCCCTCATCATTCCCTTCCAAAATAATGTCTACCGTACCCACCTTTATGCCAGCCTTCTTTAACAATACGGATAAAGGTACTCCTGTCCATTCAGCATTGCTGATCCCACCTTGTTCCCATCCTAAACCCTTCACTTTTGGGGCGAGGTTAGCACGTCCGTTTCCGGCACATTCTATAGTAGCCATTACCTTTTTTGCAGGAAGCTTTTTAAGTTCGCTCAGATTGATCTTTATGACATGATTGGTGTTGCCGCCAATCTCTAATTCCCAATTTGTAGCATCAATATTGGGAATATTAAAATGACTCCTGATGAAGAACTGGTTATTTGGAGTAATCCTGTTTTTTAACGTAGGAAATGGAAACTCCATATTTAATGGCTTTTTCTCTCGCGTAATAAGTCCTGGAAAGTCATTGTCTTCTCTGGTTTGTTGAATCTCCTTCGCCGAAGCCCAGGATGGTATTGTTGCGCCAGCTATCACCGGGATAATTCCAGTAACAAAATTACGTCTGTTTAACGTGTAGTTTTGTGATGTTTTGTCGTTTTTCATTTCAATAAATGTAGGTGATTACAATATAGCCAAAAATCTCTCATAGGATAACTTGTATTCTTCCTTTTTCTTGATGGTTGAAAGGAAACAACTGTAGACTTTACTTCATCGCTGGCCTGCTAGAAAAGACACAATAGTTCTATAACTGTTTATCAAATACTCATCTCAATTTCTATCAAAAAACGGTCGTTATCTGAGAAGAGTTTTCTGAAATTATTCTAAGTATTTATGAAATGGGATCATGCAGTTGGTAAAATATTGTTTTATACCGGCGTATAAGTCCGCAAGCAATGGATAGACATGTCCTTGAAATTCAACGATTCGACCTTAATACGGCTGGGGTGAATCATATACCCTAAGCGGAGATCGAACCATCAAAAATCCTTATTTCTGGACAATAGAGCAGGTTTTTAAAATGAAAAACCCCTCTTTACTTACGTAAAAAGGGGCTGTACCCAGTGCCGGAGTCGAACCGGCACGGTTTCCCACAGGTGTTTGAGACCAGCGCGTCTACCAATTCCGCCAACTGGGCATTTGCTTAATAGCGGGACGCAAACTTATGGATTTAGAGGCTTAAAAGCAAAATATTTCTCTTAAATATTTAAAAAGCTATAAAAATATCATTTCTCCTTTTAGGAGTACGATTTTATGTCGAAATGTGCCTTTGCATTAAAACAACTTAACCGGCTCGTTGTTAAACACATAATCTCTCAAAAAACTAAGGTTCTTTATTTTTTAAGCATTATTCCTCTGAGATATGAAAATAGCGTATATTTCTACTTACCCACCACGTGAATGTGGTTTAGCAACTTTTAATCATAACTTGATTAAAGCCATTTGTTGTAATTTCGATAATCAATCATTAGTTGAAACTAGTGTAGTAATTGCAATGAACAATTCTGATGATATCAATGAATATAAATATCCAGATGAGGTTAAGTTTGTAATTAGACAGAATATACAAGAAGATTATGCGGCAGCGGCCGATTTCATCAATGATAGCGATGTTGATGCCTGCATTTTACAGCACGAATTTGGAATTTATGGTGGAGAAAGTGGATTGTTTGTACTTCCGTTTTTAAACCAGATTGAAAAACCAATCATTTCAATCTTACACACCATATTAAATTCTCCAACTTTTTTACAAAAAGCCATTATTAAAGAAATTGCTAAAAAATCTTCTAAAATAATTGTGATGGGCCAAAAAGCGATTGGTTTCTTAACAGATATTTATCAAGTTCCAAAAGAGAAAATACAATTGATAGAACATGGAGTACCAGATTTAGAAGCTCCAATCATCAACCCTGTTAAAGAATTACCACAATTGAAGGGCAAAAAAATATTATTAACTTTTGGTTTAATTAGCAGAAATAAAGGCTTGGAAACCGTAGTTAAAGCTTTACCTAAAATTGTACAAAAACATCCTGATGCGATATATGTAGTTCTTGGAAATACACATCCTGGAGTGGTGAAAAATTCTGGAGAAGAATACCGTGATTATCTTAAAGCTTTAGCAGCTGAATTAAATGTTAGTGACCATTTAGTATTCTTAAATAGATTTGTAGAAGAAGAAGAGCTAATTAACTATTTGGCAGCGACCGATGTTTACATCACCCCATACTTTAATGAGGCACAAATTACCAGTGGTACTCTTTCGTATGCCGTAGGTGTTGGTGCTGCAGTTGTGTCTACTCCATATTGGCATGCTCAAGAGTTACTTGACAATAATCGTGGCCGTTTATTTAATTTCAAAGATGATATTGGCTTAGCTGAAATTGTAAATCAATTATTAGATTTTCCTGAAAAATTGGCAACCTTAAAAAACAATGCTTATCAATACGGCCTTCAGTTAAGATGGCCAAAAATTGGAAAAACCTTTATTTCAACAATTGAAAAAGCAATTCAGCATCAAGATTATAGCGATAAAATATTGAGACAAATTATAGATCCAGGTTTAATGCCAGAATTTAACATCGACTATGTTAAACTTTTGACTGATGATACAGGAATTTTTCAGCATGCAAAGTTTGGTGTGCCTAACAGGAAAGAAGGTTATTGTGTAGATGATAACTCGAGGGCTATCATTATGGCTTTAATGGCCTATGAAGAAACTAATGATACCGAAGCTTTAGACTTATTGCCAATTTATTTAAGCTTTACCCACGATATGCAATTGGAAGATGGAAATTTCAGGAATTTTATGAGTTTCAGTCGCCAATATTTAGACGAAGAAGGTACAGATGATTCATTCGGGCGAACTATATGGGCTTTGGGATATTTAATTCACACTGCTCCAAATCGTTCTTATATAGAATTTGGAAGGGAATTGTTCTTTAAAGCCGTACCGCATTTTAAAAAACTAACACACCTTAGAGGAGTTGCTAATACCATTACTGGATTAAGTTATTATTTACAATCTCATCCCTATGATGAAATGATTATAAATGAACTTAAAGATTTAACCGCTAAACTAGTGGCAGCGTATCACAAAACCAGAGGTGATGATTGGCATTGGTTTGAAGATAAAATGACCTATGACAATGCAATTTTCCCGTTAGCATTATTCCATTCTGCAGAGATAACTGGCAATGAAGAAGTGAAAAACATTGCGCTTGAATCATTAACCTATTTAGAGAAACTAACTTTTAACTTAAACTCTTGTAATCCAGTTGGGAATGATGGTTGGCATAATAGAGGAGATAAAGCAATGCCATTGTATGACCAACAGGCTATAGAAATTATGGCAATGGTGTTGATGTATTTTCAGGCATTTATTGTAACCAGAGAAGCAGAATATATGAAGAAGATGTTTTCTAGTTATTTATGGTTTTTAGGTGAAAACTCACTAAGAATTCCATTGTATGATGCGGAAACTAAGGGATGTGCAGACGGTTTACATAAAGGTGGCGTAAATAGGAATCAAGGTGCAGAAAGTACATTGGCTTATCTAATATCACACTTGGTGATTCTTAAAGCATTTAAATATGATCAAAAATTGAATGGTTTGAAAGTACAAAAAAGCCTGGTTTTTAAATAAAACCAGGCTTATATTAATTTGGTGTTGGAGATGCTTTCAATCGATCGAGCAAAGCTCTTAAATCTACAGTTGCAAAAGAAGATGAATAATCTGATAAACCATAAGGAATAATCAACTGCCCATTATTAATAATAGAACCACAAGAATATACCACATTCGGCACATAACCCTCACGCTCATCGGGATTTGGGATTAATAATGGTTCTGCCAATCTTCCAATTTCAATAGTTGGGTCTTCTAAGTTTAAAAGAGTTGCACTTAAGCAATACCTTCTCATTGGTCCAACCGCATGCGTAATTACCAACCAACCATCTTCAGTTTCTATAGGAGAACCGCAATTACCAATTTGTACAAATTCCCAGCTGTAATAAGGTTCTTGTAGCTTGATTGGATTTTCCCAAACATTAATTTTATTAGAATACATGATATAATTGTTTATCCCATCAATACGAGATAGCATGGCATATTTACCATTAATTTTACGAGGGAAAAGTGCTAAATTCTTATTCTGTGCGCCGTTTCCAAATAAAGGACCTACGGTAAAATCATAAAAATCTTTTGTCTTTAATAGTTTAGGAATAATGATTTGCCCATCATAGGCTGTATAGGTTGCATAATAGGTAAATGATCCATCATCATTTGTGAATTTTGTAAATCTGGCGTCTTCAATTCCTTTTCGTTCAAACTCAGAGATGGGGAAAATTACACGGTCGGAGATATCAGTATCTAGTGAGAAAAGAATTTCATAATAAGAATCAGAAAGCCAAAGAACTTTTTCTAATTCTACATCTTTTTCTGGGTCTGGTTCTAATTCTTGCGTTTCGGCAATAACCTTTTTTAAAGTCGCATAATCAAACTGGTCTTCCAGTTTAGCATCTAGCATTTTTAAAACATCTTCATTAATGAGAGATATTAGGCCTTTATCTAAAAAAAGCTTTTTGTTGTAAGTCGCATTTCTAATGATTTCTGCTTCATCAATATAATCTCCCACTGGGATAACAGTGATGTTATTATGCCTGTCAATCAATGCTCTTCTAAAAACAATAGAAGAAATGTGCCCTTCGCCAACTGCTCTAAAACTGATAATTAAGCGCTTTTCTCCTTCTTCTAAGTCAGCTTGGTCTGGGTCTTCAATAATTGAGGGGTTAAAAAACGCTGCAGATTCAATAGAATATTCATGCGTAAAATAAGAGCCAATTAACAATCGCCTATATTCATCAAGCTCTTTATAATCAATATCCATTGTTTCAAACAATGATTTTAGCTTTTTGCAATGGCGAATTAAGATTTTGGTAATATTTCTATGTCTTTTTGAATATTCTTGTAAAAGCGGCGATATGATTTGAAAAACTTGAACGTCGTTTAACGTCATTACCTTAGTAATAACATCTTTAGCTCTATCATCACCATTAAAAAAGAAACGGGCAATTACACGTTTGGGGTCAGGGTAAACCTTTACATGTTTACGCTCTATTGGAAGTCTCATCATAATAATTGTACTTTATGTTGTTTGTTTGCCTTCGTTTTTACTAATGAACGAATGATTCTAATGAACGGATGATAAACCAAAACTAGAATTCTAAATTTCCCTCTACGGAATCATCCATTGTTTTGCCCGTAATTATGGAAGCTGCCATTTTGATAAAGGCAATTGCTTCACCATGTTTGGTATCCCAATAATATACATTTGTAGGTACTACTTTTAATAAGCTAATTTTTGCATCATCTTTTCCACCTTGAAACCAAACTTTAAGTAAAGGATTCCATAGTTCATCTACTTTTTCTTGGTCTGCAACTATTTCAGTAATGCCGTAAATATTTAAAAATCCTGAGTTTTTATTTTCCTGAAAAAATAAATGAGTAAATGGGTCTTGCGCAATTTCAGCATTTTTATTGCTGTCGTTATGGCTCATGAACCACAAATTACCGGCATCATCTACTTGTAAAACAGACATCGGCCTTACCGAAAGTGGTAATCCGGTTTTAATATTTGTGCAGAAAAAACAATTTTCAGCACTTGTAGCTAAATCTTTTAACTTTTTAACAGCTTCAGTGCCTTCTAAAGTCTTAATGTGGTCTTGGGTATTTTGAGTATTGTTCGAGCTATCTCGAGATGCTGCATTTTCCATAGGGTGATGATTTTAATTTTTAGATTTGGTTAATGTCTTAAGAACAAGACCCGTTACTATTGCTCCAAAGAGATAATAACCAACCGTTAATAATTGTACTTGTTCTGTTTTATTAGTAGGTTCTGGATCTAAGCCTAATGGCTTTGGAAATTTCACCGCTCCAATTCCAGCAGAGAGGCCCAGGAGTATAGCTTTTGGCCAAATCAATTTAGCTTTTCCTCCAATTAAACTATAATACATTGTATTGCTAATGAGATCGGCTTTTAGTGTTGCTTTGTATAATTCCTCATCATCAATAGCCGGTTCACCTACATTAGTTAATGTTTTGTTTAGTGCTTCAGCACCTAAAAGATTAATTTTTGGGACATTTGTTTCGTATTTTCTCAATGTTTCATGAAGAAAATTTAAAGCAACCGAGCCAATAAATCCTGCTGTTAAGTTTTTTATCAAGCCCATACTTATGATTTTAAACTTACCCAAGCAATAGCTTCATCTAGCTCATTTAAAGAAAATCCTTTTGCTTCTCCTGGTGTTACGTAGCTAAATGCATCTGTAAAATTTTCTACTGCTTTCTGGTCGGTTACAATTGCCATTTTTTTCCACTTTGTGAGATGTTTAATGCCAGCAACCGCATCTTGTAGCCAAGCTCCCGCCGTAAAATTTTCTACTTTGGTATCTAAAACTAGGAGGTAATAAATCTCATCGTATTTGGCTGTAAGCGCTTCTAATCCTGGGAGCAATACGTTCTTTAAATCATCGGCAGTTACTTCGCCGTCTGCTTTTACACCAAATACATAAGGTGGTAAATTATCAATAGGACTTAGCATATTTCTTAGGTTTTTGTATTTCAATAACAATCGTTTTTAGTTATATGTTTTGATAAAACATAAAGGTTAATGAGTACAATGTTTAAGAAATGAATAAAAAAAGGCTCAGCGACAAGCTGAGCCATATAATTATTCTTGAGCTGCTGCTTCGTTAACGCAGCTTTCGGCGAGTGTAGTTAGCGCAACATCTGTTTCTTTTTCATTATCTAACGTTTGTTGTAATAATTCTTCTACATCTGTGTGGCCCATATTAGATGCAAAAGTGCGTAATGTGCCATAAGTTGCAATTTCATAATGTTCAACTTTTTGAGCAGCTAAAATTAAACCAGCATCACGAACCATTGTCCCTTTGTCGGTGTCTTCAATAATACCAGTTGCTTCTTCTAATAAACCAGCCATAGCATCACATATTTTCGCAACAGCTTTTTCTCCTAAAAGTTCGAACACTTGCTCTAAAGTAGTGATGTGTTGTTCAGTTTCTTGGGTGTGTTTTTCAAAAGCCGCAGCTAATTCTGGACTAGTGGCAGCTTTCTGCATTTTAGGCAAAGCTTTCGCCAAATGTTTTTCTGCCCAATAAATGTCTTTTAATTCGTCAATGAAAAATTCGTGAAATTCTGAATCTTCCATTTTACCGGTTTTTCCTGTTGGTTTGTTACTAGTTTTCATATTGTTTTATTTTTTAGGGTGATGTAATAATTTGTTTTACAGCCCTTCAACATTTTGTTTTTAAGAATGTTTTAAAAAAAATAACAATAGAGAAAAGAGGAATATTTTAATGAATAATCTATTTTTTCTGATCAGTCTTCTATTTTTTTAAACATGAATTTATCTTTAATAAAATGATTGAAATACCTTCCTTTAGAGCCTGCTACCTTAAACATTTTGTAAATATCTTCAGGAACGTTTTTATAATGATAAACTAAACCTGTTACAAAGGTTATTGCTAGGGTGTGCGATTTTTCATCATAGCTAAAGTGATTAATAACTGAAGAAGGCATAATTTTATATGTTTGAAAAACATTATCCATTTAAAATGGTTTTATGATTTTACTTTAATCAATTGTTATATTAGCATCTCTCTAAACCAAATAAAATTGAATAAGACAATCTATGTAGTTGAGGATAATGATGATATCAGAGAACTGGTAGAATACCTGCTTGAAATAGAGGGATATCAAGTTTCTGGCTTTCCAAATGCTACAACTTTTAAGGAAGAGATTAAAAACTCAACTCCTGATGCAGTAGTATTAGATATCATGCTGCCAGATGGCAATGGAATTGAGATTTGTAATAAATTAAAATCTAACCTTTTAACAGAGAAAATCCCTGTTTTGTTAATGTCTGCCAATACTAATGTTGCAATGATAAGCAACGAAAGCAAAGCTGATGACTTTATAAGTAAGCCATTTGATATTGATGATTTAGTAAGTAGGGTGAGAAAACTGCTCAACTAATACTTACAACTTCCCTTTTTTTGCACCTTCTTTTGTTTCACTTGGATCTATACCAGCTTGACCATATTTAGGTGATGCACCTTTTCCATTTTGGTCAAAACTTGCTTTTCCTTTAGCATCACCAGCTGATTTTGGATTTTCTTGTTTATTTTTTTTCTCGTTTTTCATAATATTGATTTTTTAATTTCTTTATCTCAGAACATCTAAGTTCGATTTCTGAGATGTCTTAGCTAGAAAGTCTTTTAAGATTATTCCATTTCCATCTTACCTCATCCATTTTCCATCAAATAGTTATTCGTCCTCCAGTAACCGGTATAGTTGCGCCAGAAATATAACTAGCTTCATCAGATGCCAAGAACACATAAGCTGGCGCAACTTCAACTGGCTGTCCTGGTCTTCCCATTGGGGTATCTTTACCAAAATTTTCTGGGTCTGGCATAGTCGATGGGATTAATGGCGTCCAAATTGGGCCTGGTGCTACGGCATTAACCCTAATTCCTTTTCCCGCGGTCAATAAAATCTGACTTAAATTTGCAGTGAAATTTTGAATTGCCGCCTTTGTTGCAGCATAAGGCAATAATACAGGAGTAGGATTATAGGCATTTACCGATGTTGTATTAATAATGCTGCTTCCTTTTTTCATATAAGGTTCGGCTGCTTTACTGAGGTAAAACATTGGGTGTATATTTACATCGAAAGTTCTAATCCATTCTTCGGTAGGAATCTCCATAAGAGTTTCCCTTGCCATCTGAAAAGCTGCATTGTTAACCAGAATATCTATCTGACCGAATGTGGCAACTGCTTTTTCTATAATCTTTTTGCAATGACTTTCTTTCCTGATATCTCCTTTAACCAATATAGCTTTTTGTCCTGCTTCGGTTACATATTTAGCCGAATCTTCCGCGTCTTTAGTTTCCTCGTCTCCTAAATAGCTAATCAACACATCAGCACCTTCTCTAGCAAAAGCAATGGCAATTGCTTTCCCAATCCCAGAATCGCCACCAGTAATAATTGCCTTTTTGCCCTTTAATTTTCCAGAACCCTTGTAAGATGTTTCGCCATGGTCTGCCAATGGTTTTAATTGTTCCTCTGTTCCAGGTGGGTCTTCGTTTTGCTTAGGAAATGGAGGTACAGGGTATTTTGTGTCCGGTTTTTTAGGTGGTTCTTGTTTTTTGATCTTTCCCATAGGTTTAGGTTTTTTAGAAAAACACCCCCAAAGAAAAAATGTTTGTCATTTTTTCTGCCCAATGACTGAACTAATGAAACTATTGAACTAATGAACAAGTGACACTAATGAACCATTAAACTAAAAATTAAACATTTTAAAACCACAGTTGTTAAAAGCTAGAACCATATATCTACAAAAAGATGAGTTTAACAGCCTATAAAAAGAAAAGAACCTTTACCAAAACCACAGAGCCAGAAGGAGGTAAGGGTACAGGAAAGGAACTTCGTTTTGTTATACAAAAACACGCTGCCTCACATTTGCATTACGATTTTAGATTAGAAATGGGTGGTGTGTTAAAAAGCTGGGCAGTTCCAAAAGGACCATCAACAGACCCTAAGGTTAAAAGATTGGCCATGATGGTTGAAGACCATCCATATGATTATAGAACATTTGAAGGCATTATCCCACAAGGAGAATATGGCGGTGGAACGGTTATAGTTTGGGATGAAGGAACTTACACAACTATTGAAGAGATTGATGGTATTGCTGCGCAAGAAAAGTATTTGCTTTCCGAACTAAAAAAAGGTTCTGTTAAAATGGTTTTACACGGTAAAAAACTAAAAGGAGAATTTGCCTTGGTTAAAACTCACGGTATGGCTGAAAATTCTTGGCTGTTGATAAAACATAAAGATAAATATGCTTCTGAAGAGGATATCACTAAAAAAGATAAGTCTGTAATTTCTAAAAAAACACTCGAACAAGTAGAAAAAACATCCGACAATATTTACGGAGAAGACAACAAAAAGACGACTGCTAAAAAGGACCCCATTAAAAAGGTTGAAAAAGTAGTGAAGGAAAAAAAAAGCGAAAAAACAGCGACACCAAAAAATGAAAAAGCCATCGTAGCCAATGCAGAGAAATCGCCGTTTTACACCAAAATAGAACCAATGCTTGCCACTTTGGTAGATAAACCAATAGATGATGATGATTGGCTATATGAAATAAAGTGGGATGGTTACCGAGCAGTTGCTTTTATGAATAAAAAGGAAATAGAACTTAAATCTCGTAACGATAAATCCTTTAATGAGAAATTCTACCCAGTTTATAATGAGCTAAAGAAATGGAACATCAACGCTGTTGTAGATGGAGAAGTAGTAGTGGTAAATGAAAAAGGAATAGCAAACTTTGGAGCCCTGCAAAACTGGCGAAGCGAGGCTGATGGAGAGTTAGTTTATTACGTTTTTGACGTTCTATGGTACAATGGATATGATTTAAAAAGTTTACCCCTTACAGAAAGAAGAGCAATTTTAAAACAAATCATACCAGATGATTCATTGATACAATTAAGCAAGGATTTTGATACTTCAGGAACAGAATTTTTAGCTGCTGCAAAAAAGATGGGACTTGAGGGTATAATGGCGAAGCGAAAGGATAGCGTTTATGATGTAGGCCATAGAACTGGTAATTGGCTTAAAATAAAATCTAACAAAAGGCAAGAAGTTGTAATTGGAGGTTACACTATAAATGATGATACGAGTAAGCCTTTTAGTGCGCTTTTGGTTGGCGTTTTTGAAAAAGGCAAATTCGTTTATACAGGTAAAATCGGAACAGGTTTTAACATCAAAACGCAAAAAGAAATGCTTAAAATGTTCGAGCCATTAATAACTGATAAACCTCAATTTAGTGCCGAACCAGATATCAATAAACCAAGTAGGTTTAGACCCAACCCGCCAAGGGCAAAAGCAACTTGGTTAAAACCAGAATTAATTTGTGAGGTTAGTTTTACTGAAATGACAACAGATGGAGTGATGCGTCACCCATCATTTGAAGGAATGCGAGAAGACAAAAAGGCAAAGGAGGTAGTTTTGGAAAAAGAAGCAAATACAGAAGAGGTAATTAAGGAAACAGCCGTTGATAAGTATTTATCACCACCAAAAAGTGGTAAAAGAAGAACTTTGTTAAACCCGAAAGATCAAACTCAGGTAAGAAAAGTTAATGGTCACGATTTAAAATTTACTAACTTAAGTAAGATCTATTGGCCAATTGAAAAGATAACGAAACGAGATTTAATCAACTATTATTATCAAGTTGCGCCTTATATGTTGCCCTATCTAAAAAATCGTCCGCAATCTTTAAATCGTCACCCAGGGGGGATAAATGGACCGAGCTTTTACCAGAAAGATGTAACTGGAAAAGTGCCCGATTGGATGGATACTTATTTGTACCATAGTGGCGATAGTCCAGAAGATAAACATTTCCTCTTGGGCAATAATGAGGCAACATTGCTTTATATGGCAGGTTTGGGCTGTATAGAAATTAACCCTTGGAGCAGCACCACTAAAAAACCTGATCATCCAACATGGTGTATCATAGATTTAGATCCCGATAAAAATTCTTTCGAACAAGTTATCGAAGCTGCTCAGGTAACCAAGCAAATCTTAGATGATATGGGGGTACCTTCTTATTGCAAAACGAGTGGCTCCACAGGCTTGCATATTTACATCCCGTTAGGCGCAAAATACTCGTATGAACAGTCTAAGGAGTTTGCAAGAATCATTGTGACTTTGGTGCATAGAGAACTGCCAAAATACACTAGTTTAGAGAGAGCAGTAGCCGATAGAAAAGGAAAAATGTATTTGGATTTTTTGCAAAATAGGTCGCAGGCTACTATTGCAGCGCCATATTCTGTTAGGCCAAAACCTAGCGCAACCGTATCTATGCCTTTAGCTTGGGATGAAGTTAAGAAGGGATTAAAAATGAAAGATTTCACCATTTTTAATGCTGTGGAACGAATTGAAAGTTTGGGAGATATCTTTAAACCTGTTTTAGAAAAAGGTATCGATTTAAAGAAAGTCATCAAGACAATAACCAATAAAGAATAATATGCTTAATGCCGATTTAGCACATTGTAGTGAGCTTTTATTAGAAAAAGAATTAACTGTTGCATTTGCAGAAAGTGCATCTGCAGGTAGGATGGTGGCTGAATTTGCCATGGTGCCCAATGCTGGAAAATTTTTAAAAGGTGGTTTTGTTTGTTACGATGCTTGCCTCAAGGAGGATATACTTAAAGTGCCAAAAGAACTGATTGAGGAATTTACTCCAGAATCTCCAGAAGTTACAAAAGCCATAACTGAAGGGTTAACTAAGCTAATAAAGGCTGATATACATATTGGAGTAACGGGTTTACCCACTCCAGGGGGAAGTGAAACTCCAGAAAAACCTGTGGGTACCATGTTTATCTCCTGTATTTATAAGAATAAAGAACTCTTTGCTGAAAGGGTTGTTTTTGATGGAGAACCTGAAGAAATAATCCTTAGAACTGTGTTTCATACTGCAGAATTGCTAGCTACTAAACTGCATTCCTTATAAGCTGATGAAACATAATCTTTCTAGTTTAATTTTGCTATAGTAAATAGAGGTTTTGGAGCGCAAATCAAAGGTTATCTTTTTCGTAAGTCCTGCTTTCCACTGTACACCCAATGAAAAATTGGGTGGTGCCGTTTCAATCAGGGCTATTTAACAAAAGACTGTGCAGGTAAACCATTCATAGTAGCATAGAACCAGTGTTCCTAAACCTGATTGCAGTGAAAATACTTTTGTCATCCTGAGCGCCTGCCTGTGGTAGGCAGGTAGTCGAAGGACAAAAGATTGAAACGTAAAGCAGGACTAACTTTCAAAATAGCATCAATTTTGCTTTTCAAAATATAAGTTTAATGTTGATTTGTTTTTTATGCTCTCTTTTTGTTCCCTCCTAAACTTTGCATCAATTGGTCGTATAGGTTATCGCTAGTTGCTTTTTGCGGTTTTAATTTTTTAACCACAGCACGTTTGCCTTTTGCCTTCGCTTTAATAATTTTTAGTAACTCATCGCTATAAGTATCTTTAAAAGCGGCAATATCAAAATCAGAACTGTATTGTTTAATTAAAGCTAAACCAACCTCCATCTCTTTTTTAGAAATGGCTTTATCGTCAACTTTTTTAATTTCATCCATCGTTCTAATCTCCTGTTGAAACCTTATTTTTGTAATCACAATTACGCCATCCATAGGGTGTATGACACATAGATTTTCAGTACTACGTAATACAAAACGGCCAACTCCAGCTTTTTTAGATTTTTCCAGCGCTTTTAAAAGTAGGGCATAGGCTTTAGCTCCCTGTTTTTCTGGTTCAGTATAATAAGAGGTCTCGTAGTAAATGGGATTGATGTCTTGTATGTCTACAAAGTTTTCCAGTTCAATAACTTTGTTTTTTTCTGGAGCAGCTTCTTCAAAATCATGCTCATCCAAAATCACATATTTATCATTCATAAAATAGCCCTTAACTATTTTATCGTATGGTACTTCTTTTCTGGTATCTTCATTAATACGTTGAAACTTGATTTTAGCATGGTCTCTTTCATCTAGCATATCTAAATCTAAGTTGCTATTTTGTACACCAGAATATAGTTTAACAGGAATATTAACCAAACCAAAGCCAATAGAACCTTTCCAAATCGATCTCATATCAAGTCTTTTTCTTATAATAACAAGGTTGAAGATTGTATTGTTTGAAATGGTAATGGACTAAACCTATTTCTTATTTGGAAAGTATTTTTTCATCAAGACAGTAAATGCAGAAGATTTTCGAAGATTAGTCAAGTCCTCATCTTCCATAATATGAGCATATTCTTTATACCCTTTCGAAAGCGCAAACTCTAGATTTTTTAAACTCTTCGTTAAATCATTATTTAACGAATATAAACAAGCTAGATTGTAATAGGCATTTGTATCATCCTCATCAATAGCTATTAGTTTATTAAAGAATTTCTCAGCATGAGGTATTTTCTTCGAATACAATGCAGCCAATCCAGCCACGTTATACGAGTCGGTAAATGTAGAATCTGATGTTATAGATTTTTCAAAAAATGTAATAGCCTTTTGAAAGTCTTTTTTCGAATAAAGTTTGTAACCATCAATAAAGCTCATCAAAGCGATATTTCTGCTATTGTTGGTAGCTAAGGAATCTTTATAAAATTTAATCGCATTGGGCAAAACGGTCGAGTTTTTATCAATTTCATTAGTAATATGGCTAAGCGCATCAGAGTAGCCATTTAATTCTGCAGATTTCAAATAATAAGCAAATCCTTTAATAGCGTTATTTATGCTAGCATATAAATGTCCAGCACTGTGGTATGCATTGTCATTGTTTCTATCAATGGTTATTATTTTTAAATACTGTTCAAGAGCTTGTTGGTAATCTTCTTTTATATTATAAACCCTAGCTAATCTATTAAGCCATTCAATATTTTTAGAATCTAGTGTTAATGCTTTTTTAAGCACAACGATAGCATCGTCATATCGTTTCATTTTTATTAAGATGTAAGCCGAATTATTAACGCCATCATTATTTGTTGGCTCAATTACTAAGGCTCTTTGGTATTTTTCAAGTGCTTTCTCCGATTCCCCTTTATCATCGTATAAATTTCCATAGTTAATCCAAGCATAAATATATTTTGGATTTAATGACAATGCTTTTTCGAAAGCATCTATTGCCTTGTCATATTCTTTAAGGACAATATAATTTGCTCCCATACTGGTATAAACTTTAGCAGAGGTGGAGTTTAATTTTATGGCCATTTCATAATATGGAACAGCCTTTTTTGGCTCATTAATGTCTTCATAAACATAGGCTTTACCTACATAACTTTCCTCATATTTAGGGTCTAACTTAATAGAGGTATCGAATGATACTAATGCTTTTTCGTAATTTTTTAATTGATAATTCGTGAAAGCAAAATCAAAGTGTGTCGTCGCAGAATTTGGATATTGATTAACTAACTTTTCAAAATATATTATAGCTTCTTTGAAATTTTGAGCATCTCTTAAAGCAATAGCAAGGTTATTTATATATAGTGAATCTGTAGGGGATAAAGAAACCGCTTTTCTGTAATTAAATAATGATTTTTCTTTATCACCTAACATATCATAAGCATTGCCTAAATCATTATACGCATCAGCTAAATTAGGATTAACTAGAATCGCTTTTTGAGCGTATTTTAGCATTAAATCATATTTATCTAGAGAATAATAAAGTTTGGCGAGATTCCCAATCGTAATTTCATCATTAGGATCTAGGGCTATCGACTTTTCATAGAGCAATATGGCTTTGTCATATTCTTTTTTCACCTCATGAATTGTACCCTTAACATTATATATGCCAGCAAAATTAGGATCAATAGCAATTGCTTTATCGCAATATTCAATCGCTTTTTTATAGTCTTTTAACTCTTTATATTCAAGAGCAAGGTTGTTGTACGGAAAGACCCAAGAAGGAGAAAGTTCTACGGCCTTATTATAATAATAAATGGCAGAATCACTTTTTTTTGCATCAGCATACCTTAATCCAATTCTATTGTAAATGTAAGGTGCATCACCTTCCAATTTAAGTGCATCTTTTAAAATGCTGATTCCTTTTAAATCATCCTCAACTAATAAAGAATTAAAAAACAAGGCCCTAGCTTTAATGTAATCATGTAAAATATGCTTTTTGTCGGTTAAGGTAGCTGCAAACATAATTTCTTTAGCAGTTCTTAAATCTTTTTCTTTAAAAATATTCGAGACCCCTTTTAAATAATCATCTAATTTGCTTTGAGATCTTTTTTGTAACGCCGCTAAAAATGAAGATTTTAATGATGGGCGAATTGTAATAGCAGAAGGATCGTTTAATAACTTGTTGTAAATATGAAGGGCAGAATTTACAGTGTCAGTTTCTTTTTCTCCCCATAACAGCCAACCTTTTTTAACAAACTCGTTGTATTTGGCATAAGCATCAGCAACTGCTGGCGTAATTTCATCTGCAAAACCTTTTTTTGTATTGGCTGCTATCATTTGCCCAGTAGGGATGATGAGCTCATCCTTTTTTGCATCAGCTAATAAAACATTGTCAAACGTAAAAAGCTGCCTTTTTGCATCGCCATCAATTTTTGGGTTTTGGCTATTAGCCGTTTCATCACCAACCTTTAATGGGAGGTAAAGCGCAAGTTCTCCAGCAGTAATTACATTGTCGGTATTTCTGTTTGCTAAACCTTGTATCCCTTTCATCAAATAATAAGAAAAAACACCTCTTCCGCCTCCCCATTTAGGGTTTTCTAAAGAAAGTTCTCCTTCCTGAGCAGAAAGTATTTTGGTAATTTGGCCGCTCCATTCTTTTCCTAAAGCCTGCATGGTCATTTTTATGCCTTCCATTCCGCCGGCTAGTTTTCCAGATTTACAAGCATCAACTATTAATAAAACTTCTTTCGCTTTGTTATTGGCGATATAAGTTTCTAAATAATCCTGTAAAAATTTAATGCTCACCGTTCCTTTTGTCATGTAAGCGGCAATAGGGGCGTCATAAGCCAATAGGAAACCATTTTGATGAATCGTTTTTTTCTCAACATCGCCATGGCCTGAAAAATAAAAGATAACCTTGTCGTTTTCCTTAACACTTTCTGCTAACCACTCCAAAGTGCCATAAATCTCGCCTGAAATAGCTTCTTTATTTAGCAACATCTTGATGTTTTCTGTAGGTACGTTAACCTGAGGAGTTCTCAAATATTTGTAAAATGCCTCGGCATCTTTATGGGCGTAATTTAATTTAGAGATGTTTTGATATTCTGATATACCTACCACAACCGCCCAAGTTTTTCCAGTTGGTCCATCTTTTTCTTTATTGCTTACCGTAACCCCTTTTTCACCTTGTGCTAAACAGAGTTGAGATAAAGACAATAAGCAAATGAAAATGCAAAACCAGTTTTTCATGGGGTTGGTAACGAGATTGATTGAGGGAAAATTGAATTTAAAATTAGCTAATGCCAATGATATTGTAAATACTTAAATGTTGGTATTTTCGCCCTCTTATATTTTCTTATCAACAGAATATTTTTTCATCAAAGCTTTAAAAGCCAGAGTTTTTTTAATGTTGATAAGGATTTTGTCTTTTTTGATGAAATTGTAGTCACTATAACCATTATCTAAAGCCAGTTGTAGATATTTTAAACTTTTAACACTATCGCCATTAGCAGCATAGGCACCAGCAAAATTATAATAAGCGTAGGAGTCGAAAAGTACCTTATGAGTTGAACCTGCTACATCGGCAATGCTTTTTTCAAAATAGTTTAAAGCATTTATAAAATCATTGTTCTGATAAAAGGTTTTTCCGACCCAATAATTAAAAGTAGCACCTACATTTTGATTAGTTGCAGTTTTTAAATAAAGTTTAAATCCCTCTAGTACATGAAGGGGAGATTTGTTTATCCCATCAGTTATATAACTGTAGGTTAAAGAGTCAAGGCCTAGCTCAGCCGATTTAAATAGGTAAGAATAACCTTCAAACGGTTTATCTATTTCCTTATATAACAGGCCAATGGTAATTAGTATTTTTTGGTCCTTTGGTTGTTGGCTGAGTGCGGCTTTATAAAAATTAATTGCAGTTTCTATTTTTTTTAGTTTAAAGCTTAGATAGCCCAACCCTTTATTAGCAAAGATAGATGTTGAATCAATTTTTAATGCATTTAAATAAGAATTTACAGCGTTTGTTGTGTCTCCAACTAATTCGTAAAATTCTGCAAGTGTATTAAACCAAATAGGATCTTCAAGGTCAAGTTCAGTGCTTTTTTTATAATGATATAAAGCTTTGTCAAATTGCTTTTGTTGATAATAAACAGAGGCCAAACCTTGATGTGAGTTGGCAATGGTTGTGTCGGTTTTTATAGCCAATTTAAACATATCCATTGCTTTATCGTATTCTTCGTTACTAAAATATAATTTTCCTAAATTCAAGGGATGCCTCCATTCTCCTTTATTCATTTCTAATGCCCTTATGTAATATGTTTTAGCCTTTTCGTAATTTTTCTCGGCGGCATAAATCATTCCTAGGTTATTAATTGGATAACTCCAAGTTGGTGCAAATTCAATTGCCTTATCATAATAATAGGCTGCCGAATCTAGCTTGTTCATTTGCTGATAAGTAAAGCCTAGCCCAAAATAAAGATAAGCTGCCTCCCCCTCTAAAACCAAAGCTTGATGAAGCATTTTTAAGCTTTTTTCAGTAGAATCTGTGTTAAAAGCATTAAAATATAATGCTCTCGATTGTACGTAATTATATAAAATGTGGGTTTTATCTATGATACGACTGGCATATAATATTTCTTGATAAGCCCTATAATCGTATTTTTTTGCAACTTGACCTTTTATTAAACTATCTAGTTTAGATTGTGCGCCTTTTTGTAGGGCAGTTAAGAAAGAGGATTTTAAAGAAGGTCTTATGCTTATAGCTGCAGGATTGTTTAATAACTTATTGTAAATGTTTAATGCGCAATTTATGGTGTCTGACTGTCGATTACCCCATAACAACCACCCTTTTTCTACAAAATTCATATATTTGAGGTATGAGTTGTTAATCGTAGAATCTAGTTTGTCAGCAAAACCTTTTTCTCTTTTCTCTTTTTCTTTGCGAGGTTTTACTGCTGCAATCATTTGGTCTTTTGGATTTACCATTTCAACTTTTTTCGCTTCCGCTAATAAAACATCATCATAAGTAAATAAAACACGCTTTGCATCACCTTCAATTTTAGGATTTTGACTAGCATTGGTTTCTTCAGATACAATAATCGGGAGATAATTACCTAATTCCATGGTGGTGATAAGATGGTCATCCGCATTTCTGTTAGCTAATCCCTGTATGCCTTTCAATAAATAATAAGAGAAAACACCTCTTCCCGCACCCCATTTGGCATCTTCTAATGATAATTCTCCTTCTTGAGCAGAAAGAATTTTAGTGATTTGTCCATTCCAATGCTCATTCAAAGCTTTCATCGTGGCTTGTGCACCTTGCACTCCTCCGGCAAGTTTACCAGACTTACAGGCATCTACAATTAAAAGCACATCTTTTGCCTTGTTCTTTACAATATAAGAGTCTAAATAACTTTGTAAATAAGTCAATCCAATAGAGCCTTTAGTCATATAAGCAGAAGTGGGAGAGTCATAGGCTAAAAGAAAGCCATTTTGATATATGGTTTTTTTCTCAACATCCCCATGGCCAGAGAAGTAAAATATAACCCTGTCATTTTCTTTAACACTTTCTGTTAACCAATCTAAAGCACCATAAATTTCTGCGGAAGTGGCATCCTTGTTTAATAGCAACTTGATATTTTCTGTAGGGACATTTACTTGTGGCGTTCTTAAGTACTTGTAAAATGCCTCTGCGTCTTTGTGAGCATATCTTAGGTCATCTATGTTTTGATACTCGGAAATGCCAATGATAAGAGCCCAAGTTTTTCCGGTAGACACATTTTTATCGGTATTGTTTACCGTAACTCCTTTGACACCAGGTTGAGCGTATAAGCAATTTATAACAAAGAGACAGCAAAATAAAAACAGAAGTCTCTTCATAATAGATGAATATAAAATTTGTAATATAAATTTACAGAATACACCATCTCTTACAATACCCATTTGTGGGTATTTTGCAGCGCTAAATTTATAGGAAAAAAAACAATTTTAGCTTCAATTCGTTAACTTCACAGAGCGATAATCGATGAAGCGAAAACCTTATCCCATAGAGAAAAACAAGATTCAAGTTCCAAAATTTGAAGAAAGCGCTGGATTTTATACCACCAAACAGCGCAGCAAAATCATGTCTAAAATCAGGGGCAAGAATAGTAAACCAGAGTTGCTATTGCGTAAAGCACTTTGGTCAAACAACATCCGCTTTCGTATTCATAGGAAAGATTTACCGGGCAAGCCAGATTTAGTGATTGATAAATATAGGTTGGCAGTTTTTGTTGATGGTGATTTTTGGCATGGCTACCAATGGGATGAAAACAAGCATAAAAATAACCCAACGTTTTGGATCCCTAAGATTAAGCGGAACATGCAACGCGACCAGTTTGTAAATGAAAGTTTAAAAGAAATGGGTTATACCGTTATGCGTTTTTGGGAAAATGAGGTGAAACAAAACTTAAAAGCCTGCTTAAACCAAGTTAAGCTTTATATAGAAACAGCAAGAGAAATGGATGTGCCTGTGAAGGAATAAAAGGGAATAGGGAATGGGAAATAGGAAATAGGGAATAGGAAATAGGGAATAGATGGTAAGGAGCCCTGGATAAATTGTCTGAGCTATTGAACCAATGTTGAACGAACTTGTTCCGATAGCTATCGGATTCACATCGGAAATGAAATCGATCTATCGGGAAATCAATGATGCGAATGAACTATTGAACTATTGAACTAATGACACTAATGAACCAATGAACCATTTATGCTATTAAGCCAATAACATTCCTTTTTTGCTAATCACAAAACCGCCAATTAAAGCAAAGCCTAAAATAATAACCCAATTATAATCATCTAAGGGCAAAGGCATTGGTGTGCCACCACAGTAGGTAGGGTTTTTATAGCTGTAGTACACATAAGTTCCGTTGCCTTTAATTGAGCTATTTAAAGTTGCTGCAGTAACACATGAGGTATTCTGACTTACGTATTCTTGTTGTGCAGGGCCAGTTCCACTAGCGCCAAATATGTTGATTTTTGTACAATCGTAACCATAGTTATTTGGCTGGCTACTATTGTAGTTGTTATAGTTTATATCAATACTATTGCCATTAAACCTATAAAATTTTGTAAGTGGGTTACTGGGGTGGTAAGGATGTTCTTCTCCAAGATATTCTGTGTAAACAGCATTGTCTACTAAGCAGCCGTAGCCAGAAGTTTGGGCTTTCGCCATGAACACGCTAATTAAAACTAAGATGACAGCAACTATGTATTTAAAATATTTTCTCATTAAGTGCTTATTACAACACCCTATAGGCAATGGTTATGCCATTAAAAGCTAATTAATCACCAAAAACGGTCGATAGATCAAGTATAGATGTTTAAACACCTATGATTGCTTAAATAAGAAGGTTACTAAATTCTTTAAGAACAATCGTATTTTTACATTAAAATAAAATATGTAGAAAAGTGGGGAATTATTTTCATAACAAATTCCCCATTTATGATGTGATTGGGGAAATTACCCCTCGTTTCTTAATATTTTCAATGGTGGTTGATTCAAGACATTTCTTGTGCTTAATACACCTGTTATCACAACTAATCCAACAACAATAGAAAACAGTATAAGTATGGGAACCAATGGTGGTGTAAAGGTAGCATCAAAACTATATTTAGCTAATAACCAACTTCCGCTTAATGATAGTATTAATCCTGCACCTGCGGCTAATACGCCTAAAAAGAAATATTCAATCGCATTAATGATTAAAACCTGTTTGCCACTTGCGCCTAAAGTTCGCAGTAAAATGCTTTCTTTTATGCGTTGGTTTTTACTGGTTAGCACAGCTGATAACAAAACAATCCACCCTGTGGCCATGCTAAAACCTGCCATAAACCTAATCACAAAACCAATTTTACTTAACAGCTCATCTACTAACTCCAAAACCAAGTCTAAATCAATTACTGAGATATTTGGGAAACTTCTAACTACAGCACCTTGATATTTCGCCGAGATTTCCTTACTTGGAATCCTAGTCATTAATACGTGGAACTGTGGTGCATCTTCTAAAACACCTGTCGGAAAAACAACCCTAAAATTAGTTTGCATCCTGCCCCAGTTTACTTCCCTAAAGCTTCCAACAACTGTTGGGATAAGCATTCCTTGTACATTAAAAACGATTTTATCCTTCAGTTTTACTTTCAGTCTTTTAGCATAACCTTGTTCTAATGAAATGTAAATAGGTTCATCTTTTTCAGCTTTTCCTATCCATTCGCCATCTATTATCTTTTCTGCTGCGGTTAAACTATCCTGATAAGTTGCCCTTATTTCTCCTCTAAATGCATTGGAGTTGCTAGTGTCTTTAGCCAATGTTTTGCCATTAATTTGCTCAATGCGCATCGTAATTACGGGCACTTGATTCATTAAAGGCAGTTTATATGAAGTTGTTAATTTATTCAAATCATCCTTCTGCGTGTTCTGAATATCAAATAAAATGGTGTTTGGCTGATTAGCACTCGAAGAAAGTGTTACCCGATTAATTAATATCGCTTGTACAAAAAACAAAGTACAAATAAACGCAGTGGACAGTCCAATTGAAACCGTTAACATTAAAGTCTGGTTATTTGGTCTGTACAAATTAGCAAAACCCTGTCGCCATAAATAACTCCAAGAAAGTGGTAAAAACTTCTTCGCCAAAAACATCAATCCTTTAGAAAAAGCCATTAACAATAAAAAGGCAATTAAAATTGCGATGGTAAAGGCGATGGTCTGCACCAAAGATTTCATTTGCAAATAGGTAAAACCAAATACAAAAAGAAGCATCAAGACATAAACCAACCATTTTAAAGGGTCTCTTTTCGCTGTTGCATTTTCAAAAGAAGCACGAATAGCATTTAATGGAGATATTTTTCTAACACCTAATAAAGATGGCAATGCAAATAAGATGGAAATCAATAGACCTAAAATCACACCCTGTGCAACTGCCAACCAAGAAATTTGCATACTGATTTCTATAGGGAGAAAATCTTTAAGTACAACAGGTAGTAAAAACTGAATTCCGGTACCTAATGCAGCGCCTAAAACAGCACCAACTAAGCCTATGCATGAAATCTGGATTAAGTAAATTAAAAACGCCGCTCTTGCTTTTAGGCCCAAACAACGCAAAGTTGCAATGGTGCTCAGTTTTTCTTGAATATAAACGTGGATGGCACTGCCTACGCCTATACAGCCTAACAACAGTGCTATAAATCCTGCCAAGGCCAAAAAGCGACTCATGTCTCTAAACGATCTTCCGGTACTTTCTTTTTTAGAGGCAACGGTTTCAATGTCTAATCCTTCTTTTTCAAAAGGAGCTTCAATTTTCTTTAATGTTTTTTCCAGCTCATTATCGTTTAAAAATTGATAATAAAAACGATAGGTAATTCTGCTACCAATTTGAGTTAGTCCAGTTTTTTCTAAATAAGTTAATGGAATAAATACAGTTGGGGCTATGGTAGCTTGGATGCCCGTTTGTCCAGGTGCTTTATTTAAGGCGCCTGCAATCCTGAAATTTAATGCGCCAACTTTAATCGAATCACCAACTTTGGCATTAAATTGTAACATCAGCGTTTGGTCTACCAGTGCATTCCTTCCACTTTGAAATTGTGTGCCTGCTGCTGTTGGACTAGTTTCTATCTTCCCATAAAATGGATATTTACCTCGTAAAGCTTTAATTTGTACTAGCCTACTTCCTTCGCCCTTGATGAAATAAAGCATCGATGCAAAAGTTCTTTCTTCGGCTCTATCATCGCCCAGTTGGGCTAACATTTTTTGCCTAGCTTTTTCTACTGGTCGCTTGCTATCTACAATTAAATCGGCCCCAGCCAATTCCTTTGCTTGTGAGTCTATATCTCGTTGCAAATTATCCTTAAAAGAATAAACGGCTACTAATGCGGCAATGCCCAATACAATGGAAGAAATAAACAGGAATAAACGAGAGCGATTTTTACGACTATCCCGCCAAGCCATTTTAAATAACCAAGCAATGCTGATGGGTTGATTAAATTCAGATTTAGACATTGGTAAGGGCTTCATCAGCGATTAATTTACCGCCTTTAATTTTAATAATTCGGTTGGTTCTAGCTGCTAATTCTAAATCGTGGGTTACAATTACGAGTGTTGTTCCGGCATCTTTATTTAAATCGAACAACAGTTTGATTACCTTTTCGCTGGTTTCTGCATCTAAGTTGCCTGTTGGTTCATCTGCAAAAAGTAAGGCAGGTTGATTAGAAAATGCCCTAGCTAAAGAAACGCGTTGCTGTTCTCCGCCAGATAACTGAACAGGATAATGATGTGAACGTTCTGCCAAGCCAACTTTGTCTAACAATGACATCGCGGTAGCCTTTATGTTTTTTGCCCCTCTTAATTCTAAGGGAACCATTACGTTCTCCAAAGCGGTTAAGGTTGGCAATAATTGGAAGTTCTGAAAGATGAAACCCACATATTGGTTGCGAACTGCTGCCCTTTGGTCTTCATTTAAATTATCTAAAGCGATGTTGTTTAAAGTTACAGAACCTGAGCTGGCTCTATCTAAACCTGCAGCTAGACCTAATAAAGTTGTTTTTCCGCTACCCGATGGGCCAGTAATGGCAACTGTATCGCCTTTATTGATAGAAAAATTGATGTTGTCTAAAACGGTAAGTTCGTGATTTGCGCTTTGATAAGCCTTGCTCACATTTTTAATATCGAGAATGGTTTCCAATGATTTCCTATTTTAAGTTTTCGCTATATTTGACTGAAACATTATGCCGTATATCCTGTTAAAGATAAAGGCTTTTAAATTATTAGAGGAAGAATTGATAGATATGTTACGAAAACGTTTAATGGGTATAATTGTTTTGGCTTGCCTTGTTGCAGCCTGCGGAAATACAAACAATGAAAATGAAAAAAGCGAAGAAGCTGCGGTGAAAAAAGAGACTGAAACTAAGCAAAAGAACATCCTGTTTTTTGGTACAAGTTTAACTGCCGGATATGGCTTAGACCCATCCGAAGCCTATCCAACTTTAATCCAACAAAAAATAGACTCACTAAAATTACCTTATAAAGTAATAAATGCCGGCTTAAGTGGCGAAACATCTGCAGGTGGTAAGGGCAGGGTAGACTGGTTGTTAAAGCAGAAAATAGATGTTTTTGTATTAGAGCTAGGCGCAAATGATGGTTTGAGAGGCATCCCAGTTGCAGAAACCACTAAAAATTTGCAATTCATTATAGATCAGGTTAAGAAGAAATACCCAAAAGCAAAAATGGTATTAGCAGGAATGCAAATGCCACCAAGTATGGGCTTGAAGTACACTAATCAGTTTAGAGAGATATATCCAAAATTAGCTTCCAAAAACGGTATGGTTTTAATTCCTTTTTTACTTGATAAAGTTGGAGGGAATGCTAAATTGAACCAAAAGGATGGTATTCACCCAACTGCTGCAGGCGCAAAAATTTTATCAGAAAATGTTTGGGCTAAGTTGGAAGGGGTTTTATAACCTCACCCTCCGATATAAAATCGGAGCAAGCTCTAAATCCCCTCTCCTTAAAAGAGAGGGGACTTGAGTACTATCAAAGTAAGGAGTGAGGCAGAGGTTTGTGAAAGGAAATTGGGTACTGGGTTAAACCTACTGTGCATTAATAAGAGCAAAATCTTTTCAATCCCCAAAAACTTTCCCAAGCACGAGGACTGGCCTTATTCCGATAGCAATCGGAAGCAAAAGGAAGGAGAAGTAGTTAATTGTTTAAAGCAATGAATTCTCTCTAGCGATAAATCAGCAAGGTGGAGAAGCGAAGGCTTTTTCAGCCAAGAGGCTCAGCTTGCGTATGAAAACAATTGACGTACTTATCCGATGAGGCATTTACAGCCTTGATTTTTTTGATACTTTTTCATCAAGGAAAGTAACTTGACCCTTCGGCTGTCAAGAGCCGAGGAAAGCCTTGAGTGGTTGGTTTTTTATTCTCTAATTCAAAAACACAATAAATTTCTTTTCCCCTCATACAATCCCCTCCGGAGAGCCTTCTCCGATTTATCGGAGGGGTTGGGGGAGGAAGTAAAACAATGTCTTGTCGTATAATAAGTTTACATAACAATCCTCCTCCTTTAATTCCCCCTCGAAAGGGGGACACTAGGCGCAGAAATTTATCTCAATGAATATTTCGCGAATAAAATCACTTCCCTCTCATGCAATCTCCCAAATCCCAACATCATTTAGTAAATTAGATAACCCTAAAAACTAATCCAAATGAAAACTAAATCCTTCCTTCTCCTTTCATCACTAACACTAACCACTCTCTTTTACAGCTGTAGCCAAAACCAGGAAAAAGATATCAAAGACCTAATGGTCGAGAAAAGTACTATCTGTTTTCAAGCTATCAGCGAAAAAGATACAGGATGGTTACGAATAGATACGATTAAGAGCCAAATCATTGGTTTGATAACTTTTAATTATGGTAACGTAACAAACTACGATGGTCAGTTTAAGGGTAAAATGTATGGAGATACGTTAAAAGGTCACTACGATTTTAAAGTAAACAAAGTTGATAAATGGTATAGAAATCCAGTTGCCTTTCTTAAACGCGATGGAAAATTGACAATGGGCGTTGGGAAGTTCTATATGTATTTTGGTTCGGCCTATTTTGACGATAAAAGAAAGATTGATTACGAAAAAGGGAAGTTTATTTTTGAGATAACCGATTGCAAGTAGTCGGTTCTTGTCCTTCAGACATGTGCCGATTTACATCGGTAGCGCACTTGTCCTGACTTCTTCGGGAGCGAAGAATCTATTTGTAGGTTAGCGTTTAGGTATTGTGCTTCATACCCAAATGTTCCGATAGCTATTGGAAGTTAAGATTTTGAGAAAGTTATAAATAATATGATTTTTTGGGTAAAAAATAAGACACTTAAAATTTTAGACTATTGAACTTGTCTCCAAAACAAAATATTACAACACAAACGTTTGATTTATTGAAACTTTGTTTCAAAACTCAATGCAATTCATCAAAAATATCCTCACAGAATTATCCTGAGCAATCAATGGAGGAAGTTTGTCTTAAAAAATAAGCTATTGATAGCGCTGTAATGCTTATTAAAGCAAATGTTAACCGGAGAAATGAAAAAATGCAAACGTTTGTGTTTTACAAAATAGCTCTCGGTGGCTTTACATGACTATTTTAGTATGCTGATAAATTGATTATTGTTAGGTAATATTCAATCTATGCGCAATTAATCCTGACCAATTAACCACAAATGAAGAAAAACACAATCATCCTATTTATCATTTTATTGTTCTGCTTAAATACACAAGCGCAACAATTACCCGTAGAACTACAAACTCCCGAAGTTGTTTCTGTAAACAGGATGCCCATGAGGGCATCGGCATTTGCTTATGAAGACGCTGATTTAGCAGCTAAAAGAAATAAGGAAAAGTCTGAATATTTTATATCGCTAAATGGAACTTGGAAATTTAATTGGGTTAAAGACCCACGAAAAAGACCCTTAGATTTTTATAAAACTGATTTCAACGATGCAAGCTGGGATAACTTTAAAGTACCAGCTAACTGGGAAGTGAATGGTTATGGTTTGCCAATTTATGTAAATCAGCCTTATGAATTTGCTGGGAGAAAAAATACTGGCAATAGAATGAATCCACCTTTTGATATTCCAGAAGACAATAATCCCGTTGGCTCTTACCGCAGAAAAATAAACATCCCAGAGAGCTGGAAAAACAGACAGGTATTTATCAGTTTAGGGGCTGTTAAATCTGCTTTTTACATTTGGGTAAATGGTAAAAAAATTGGTTACAGCGAGGATAGTAAGCTTGCTGCCGAGTTTGATATCACTAAATATGTTAAACCTGGAGAAAATACAATCGCCTTGCAAGTTTACCGTTGGAGTGATGGAAGTTATTTGGAATGCCAAGACATGTGGCGCATTTCGGGTATAGAAAGAGATGTGTATTTATACTCGACCCCAAAGTTAGATATCCGTGATTTTAAAGCGGTTGGTACTTTAGACCCAACTTACACCAATGGTCTGTTAAATGTAGATGTAACCATTGAAAACTATAAAATAGACCAACGTACTAACCACAGCAGACCCGATAGTTTTTATGTAGCCTTAAACTTGGTAGATGCCAAAGGAAATAGCATTTGGAAAGATGCCACTGGTTTGCAAAAAGTATTAGGTAATTATAAATCCAATCTTTCTTTTAAAACTCAAATCAGTAACGTTAAAAATTGGTCGGCAGAGGTACCATACTTATATACTTTATACATCACCTTAAAAGATAAAAATGAAAATATAATTGAAGTCATTCCTCAACGCATTGGTTTCCGTAGTGTAGAAATTAAGGGAAGCGATTTATTGGTTAATGGTAAACGTGTGTTTTTAAAAGGTGTAAATCGCCATGAGCATAACGCTACGCAAGGGCACACGCTTACGCATGAGGATATGAGAAAAGATATGGAGATGATGAAAAAATTGAACGTAAATGCTGTTCGTCATTCTCATTATCCGCCAGATCCTTATTGGATGGAGCTTTGTGACGAGTATGGTATGTATGTAATTGATGAGGCGAATATAGAATCTCACGGTCGTTATTACAGTTTAGAAACAACTTTTGGTAACGATAAACAATGGCGTGTGCCACATTTGGAGCGTATCACCAGAATGTACGAAAGAGATAAAAATCATACAGCAGTAATTACTTGGTCGCTAGGAAATGAAGCTGGAAATGGCGTAAATTTTTATGAAGCTTATGAGTGGTTAAAACAAAGAGATTTTCGCCCTGTGCAATATGAAAGGGCAGAGAACGACTTCAATACAGATATGATTGTTCCTCAATATCCTGACCCAAATTGGTTAATCAGGTATTCGAAAGGAAAAAGCGAAAGACCGTTGATCATGAGTGAGTATGCGCACATTATGGGTAATAGCTTGGGTAATTTCAAGGAATACTGGGATGCGATAGAAGGTAATCCGAAGTTACAAGGCGGTTTCATTTGGGAGTGGATAGACCAAGCAATAGACACGGTAAAAAATGGAAAGAGAATTTTAGCTTATGGTGGCGATTTCCCACTAGAAGGACCAGTTAACGAAGATTTTAGCGATAATAATTTCTGTGTTAAAGGTGTGGTAACAGCTTATCGTGGTTTAACACCAATGGCAATTGAAGCTAAAAAAGTTTATCAATTTATTAAATCAAGCTATATAGGCAACAAGCAAATCAGCATAAACAACAGCTATTTCTTTAGGGATATTAGTAATTTCCAATTGAAATGGGAGGTGTTAGAAGATGGAAAAATAGTTGAAACAGGTTTTTTAAACGAGTTGCCAGTTGGACCTCGTGCAACGCAAACATTTACCTTACCTATTAAAACTACCGTAAAAGCTGGAAAAGAATATTTCTTGACGTTAAGGTATTTGCTTAAAACAGATGAGCCATTTTTAGAAAAAGGTTATGAATTGGCAACCGACCAATTTGTTTATGGTGGTGGCGCTGCTACATATCAAGCTCAAATACAAAATGGAGATTTAAAGGTTGAGGAAACTGCTGATAAAGTTGTAGTTAAAGGAAAAGATTTTACAGCGAGTTTCGATTTGAAAAAAGGCTTGTTAACGAGTTATGTTTTAAAAGGAGAAGAGTTAATGGCTCAAGGTCCAAAGCCTGCATTTTACAGAGCTCCAACTGATAATGATATTGGTGCTGGATTAAATAAATCGTTGCGCATGTGGAGAAATGTTTATGATGAGAAAAGCGCATTGTTGTCTCAGAAAGTAGAGAAATCAACCCCTAAATACTTAACTATATTCTTCCGCTCGTCATTATTAAATGGTGATGCTGAAACGGAGCAATTATTCACCATACAGGCAGATGGAACTATAAAAGTTGATAACAAATTAATTGCGGTAAAAGGAAAATACAGAGCACTTATGAGAGTAGGTAATGATTTGCAATTGAACAAACAATATAACGCCATTAATTTCTACGGCCGCGGACCAGGAGAAAATTATTGGGACCGTAAAACGGCTTCATTAATTGGCTTGTACAAGAGCAAAGTTAACGACCAATATTTTCCTTATGCTCGTCCGCAAGAAAGTGGAAATAAAACTGATGTACGTTGGGTATCTTTTACCAATGCAAAAGGAAAAGGTTTGAAGTTTGAGTATGCAGAAAACTTCTTAAGCTTTTCGGCGTTGCCTTACACTATTGAAGATTTAGACCCAGAAGCAGAAAAGAAACAATACCACTCTGGCGAATTAGTGCAGAGAGATAAAATTTATGTGCACATGGACTTACAGCAACTTGGTGTTCAAGGGATAGATAGTTGGGGTTCAATGCCGTTAAGTGAATATCAAATCCCCTATAAAAATCAACAATACAGTTATTGGATAAAACCAATCAAGTAAAAAGGTGAGCCTTCAGATGAAAATTTGAAGGCTCTTTTTTTAGGTAAAATTGAGGAAAAATGATTTTTATAGAGAACTGTTTAAAAACTTCTTTTTGGTTTTAAAGGCAATGGTAGAGTAATATTTCGGAACCTCGTCATGCTCAGCTTGACTGGGCATCCTAATGCGCTTACCTATGCCTTTATTTCGCATTAGGATTAGCTTCGCTGAGCACTTCGTGGTTCCCACCGTGTGGGAATGACGTGAATTCCAGTCCGCTCATTTAAAATTATTGTTGCACATTTTTAAACTCCTAACTTTTTATTAGCTTTGTTACTATATGCTATCAAAGAAAACAAAGTATGCTATAAAAGCATTGGTAATTTTGGGTAAAAATATGACCCAGCCGCCTATGCAAATCGCTCGTATAGCCGAAGAAGAGCATATTCCAAAAAAATTCTTAGAGCAAATTCTATTAGACCTCCGCAATGCGGGATATTTATACAGCAAAAAAGGAGCTGGAGGAGGTTATAGCCTTAATAAAAATCCGGCAGATATTTATTTAGTCGATATTTTGCGTATAACGGATGGGCCTATTGCAATGGTTCCTTGTGCAAGTTTAAAATTTTATCACAAATGTGAAGAGTGTCATGACGAAGTAACTTGTGGTATTCGTAAAGCATTTATCGATGTTAGAGACGCTTCGCTTAAGGTTTTAAGCGAAACCAGCATTGCTAATATCATCGAACGCGAACAAACAGCGTTAAATTTACCTATTCTTTAGAATTTTTCTTGTTTTCCTAATAGCCTGTCTTCCGGACGAACGATGTCATTAAGTTAAGAAGATTCGTCATTGCGAGGATCGATTTTTCATCGTCCGAAGCAATCTCATTTCTTATTATGTCGCCATTGCAATGGGGAGATTGCTTCGCTTTGCTCGCAATGACGCTCAGGAGGCAGGACCAAACAAGCTTGAATAATGACATTATCTTCAAGCAGGTTGACGAAGGATTAGTAGCGCAAAGCCTGTGGTTAATATTTTGGGCTAGTCCCGCCAATGCTACAATCTTTTTGCTTTAAATTTCCGAAGAGGAAATTAGCAAAAAGGATTTTCGCGTATGTCGGGGCTAAAATGCAAAATCATTGCTTCTATTATTGGCTATTGTACAGTTTTGATAACCACCCCGCCTTTCAGGCACCCCTCCAAAGGAGGGGAATGGAATGTCGCAATTCCCCTCCTTTGGAGGGGTGGCAGCTCCTCTGACGGGGTGGTTTAAGTCAAACTGCAACTTTCAATAGCAGCACAACATTTTGTTAGATAAACCTGATAGGAGCGAAAATCCTTTTTTGTTTGTCATCCTTGACTTGTGCCGATTTTACATCGGTAGCGTAGTCGAAGGGCAAACAAAAAAGATTGTAGCGATAGCAGGACTACCGGCCGCCACAACCTCCTTCCATTCATTTTCAACTATTATAAACCTATTCATTTAGTCGCTTTAAAGTATTATTTAAAAAAAATAAAGAAAATAAGACTACTAAGTCTATATACTTTGTATATTTGCATTATATTGTTTTGCTTAATAGGAAATTTGAACAACCAAAGCAAATAAAATATGGCAAGAGAAGCTGTAAAGTAACTCTTAAAATAGAACGTAAACCAAAATTATTATATGCAAAGTTTTAGAACAGAACTAGAAAATCCTGTTGTTGAAAGAGATATTATTGATCTTGAGAAAAAGATTAATGATTTTCGTTCCGGAAAAATTCATGACGAACGTTTTAGAAGTTTGCGTTTAGCTAGAGGTATTTACGGTCAGCGCCAACCTGGTGTGCAAATGATCCGCATTAAATTGCCTTTTGGTAAAGTTAGTTTCAAACAATTATTACGTATTGCGGATATCGCTGACGAATATGGAAGTGGAAATTTACACTTAACCACTCGTCAAGATATTCAGCTTCACTATGTAAGTTTAGACAGAACACCAGAGCTTTGGTCTAAACTTGAACAAGACGATATTACTTTAAGAGAAGCTTGCGGAAATACAGTTCGTAATGTAACCTCATCGCCAACATCAGGTATTGACCCAGATGAGCCTTTTGATGTATCGCCTTATGCACAAGCAGTTTTCGCTTACTTTTTGCGTAATCCAATTTGCCAGGAAATGGGAAGAAAGATTAAAATTTCTTTCTCCTCAAGCGATAAAGACACAGCATATAGTTATATCCACGATTTAGGTTTTATTCCTAAAATAAATGAAAAAGGAGAGCGTGGTTTTAAAGTTTTATTTGCAGGCGGATTAGGAGCACAACCGTTTTTAGCAAGTGCAATTAATGATTTTTTACCAGAAGATCAGTTAATTCCTTTCTCTGAATCAGTACTTAGGGTGTTTGACCGTTATGGAGAACGTAACAATAGAAATAAAGCTCGCTTAAAATATTTGGTTCAGAAATTAGGCTTGGAGGAAGTATTAAGATTGGTTGAGGAAGAAAGAACAGCCAATAAAGTGAAAACTTTTAAAATTGATTTAAATACTGTTCCGTTGCCAAGTTATCCGTTTACGCAAGATTATCCGGAAGTTGTAATAGAAAATGAAAAGCACTACGAGCATTGGTTAGCTACAAATGTTTTTGAGCAAAAACAAAGCGGATTTTTTGGCGTGTATGTTAAAGTATTAATTGGTGATATTAAAACTGATCAGGCAAGAGCTTTTATTAATGCCATTAGACCTTATGTCGCAGACGAAATTCGTGTAACTCAAAATCAAGGGTTGCTGTTAAAGTTTGTTCAAGAAAATGCTTTGCCTTCATTATATAAAGCTTTATCTGACATCGGCCTTGCCAATGCAGGGTTTGATAGTTTAGCAGATATTACCACTTGTCCAGGTACAGACACTTGTAACTTGGGTATTTCTAACAGCATGACTTTAGCTGAGGTTTTAGAAGAAGTTATTTACGAAGATTTCCCTGAGTTTATTTACGAGAAAAACATCAAAATAAAGATCAGTGGTTGTATGAACTCTTGCGGTCAGCACGGTTTAGCAGAAATTGGTTTTCACGGCAGTTCTGTAAAAGCAGAAGGAAAAGTGGTGCCAGCTGTACAAGTAATGTTAGGTGGCGGAACGGTTGGAAACGGTGTAGGAAGAGTAGCAGAAAGAGTAATTAAAGTGCCTTCTAAAAGAGCTACGCAAGTTTTACATTTATTGTTAAACGATTTTAAAGCGAATAATCAAGAGAATGAAAACTTCCATCAATATTATGATAGACAAGGGAAAGATTATTTCTATCAATTATTAAAACCACTTGGCGATTTAACCAATCTTAAAGCTGAAGAGTTTGTAGACTGGGGTCACGAAGAAACCTTTGTAACTGCAATTGGTGTTGGAGAATGTGCGGGTGTGGTAATTGATTTGGTAGCTACTTTATTATTAGAAGCTGAGGAGAAATTAGGTTGGGCAAATCAGGCATTAGAAAATGAGGCTTATGCAGATTCTATTTACCACAGTTATAGCACAATGGTAAATGCAGCTAAATCTTTATTGTTAGATAAAGGCGTTAGCAGCAGCACACAAGCAGGTGTAATTAGAGAATTTGATAATCATTTTGTAGAAAGTGGTGAATTTACATTCAATACAAGTTTTGCTGATTTAGTGCTTCAAATTAATAAAAACGAACCATCAGCAGCTTTTGCTAAACAATATTTCGCAGCAGCAACTGAATTTTTAAACGAAATAAAAGTCCTAAGGGCGACAGTGTAATGGGAGAGAGAAATTTAAACATAGAGCCAAAAATAACCTTATTAGGTGCTGGTCCTGGCGACCCAGATTTGTTAACGTTGAAAGGCGTAAAAGCTTTGCAAGCTGCAGATGTGGTACTTTATGACGCCTTAACCAACGAAGCTTTATTAACTCACGCACCTGCCGAAGCTATTAAAGTTTATGTTGGTAAACGTTCTGGAGAGCATTCTTACGCACAAGATGCAATTAACAAATTGATGGTTGATTATGCACTTAATTATGGTCACGTAGTTCGCCTAAAAGGCGGCGACCCATTTGTTTTTGGTAGAGGATATGAAGAGTTGGATTATGCAGATTCTTATAACATTCCAGTAAGCGTAATTCCAGGTATTTCTAGTTCAATTGGCGTACCTGGTTTGCAACAAATTCCAGTTACACATCGTGGATTGAGCGAAAGTTTTTGGGTAATTACTGGTACAATTTCAAACGGACAAGTGTCGGATGATATTTATCAAGCTGCAAAATCTAATGCAACTGTTATCATTTTAATGGGCTTAAAAAAATTAGCAGAAATTGTTGAGATATTTAAGGCCGAAGGAAAACAGCAATTGCCAGCTGCGGTAGTTCAAAATGGTTCATCAGACAACGAAAAATTGGTGGTTGGTAAAGTAGAATCGATTTTAGAAATTACAAAAAAAGAAAAAATAGAAGCACCAGCTTTGCTTATTTTTGGGGAAGTTGTATCATTACATCCATCGTTTAAAACTTTGATTGCACCATATGCTTCCATCTCCTAAAACCAATAATAATGTGCCTTTTTCTCAAGAAGAGAAAGGAAATCAGCTGTTTCCAGTTTTTGTAAAACTGAATCAGTTGCGTACTTTATTAATTGGTGGAGGAAATATTGGTTTAGAGAAATTAACGGCAATAGTTAACAATAGCTTTCAAGCTGATATTACAATAGTCGCCGAACATATCAATCCGGCAATAACAAGTTTAATTGAAGCTCATCCTGCTGTTAAGATTAAACAAAAACGTTATGATGCAACAGATTTAAATGATGTTGATATTGTTTTTGTTGCCACAGGCGATAATGTTTTAAATGAACAAATAAGAAAAGAAGCACACGAGAAAGGTCTGTTGATCAATGTGGCTGATAAACCAGAACTGTGTGATTTCTATTTAGGTTCTATTGTACAAAAAGGCGATTTAAAGATTGCGATTTCTACTAATGGAAAATCGCCTACTATTGCAAAACGTTTAAAAGAGATTTTAAATGAGGGTATTCCGGCAGAGTTGGATGAAACTTTGCAAAATATGAGCGCTTTGCGTCAAACTTTAAAAGGAGATTTTGCTTCAAAAGTTAAAACGTTAAATAAGGTTACAGAGAATTTAATTAACAATAAAAAGAGTTTTGCAGAGCGAAATATTAAATGGTTAATCTGGCTTTCCATTATCTTATTTATTTATACCGCTGGTTTAACGCTTTGGAATACTGAGCCAGAATTTAAAACTTTTTTAATAGATATTGACCCATTATTTTATTGGTTTTTAGGCGCTGGATTTGTATTTGCTATGGTTGATGGAGCAATTGGAATGTCTTACGGTGTAACAACTGCATCTTTTTCTTTAGCTATGGGATTGCCACCAGCATCAGCCAGTATGGCGATACATATTTCTGAAGTTTTAAGTAATGGTATTGCTGGATGGATGCACTACAAAATGGGTAATGTAAACTGGAAACTTTTTAAATTATTAATTATACCAGCCATTATTGGAGCAGTTTTAGGTGCTTACATTTTATCATCGCTAGAACATTATAGTGCTTACGTAAAACCTGTTGTAGGTATTTATACACTGTTTTTGGGCGGGATTATATTAAAGAAAGCCTTTAGTATTAAAAAGAAAAAAGTAGCTGGAGATAAAATTAAAAAGATTGGTCCTTTGGGTTTTGTTGGTGGTTTTATAGATGCCGCATTTGGTGGTGGGTGGGGCTCGATTGTATTGTCGAGTTTAATTGCAGGTGGCAGACATCCGTTGTTTTCATTAGGAACGGTTAAAATTTCGAGGTTTTTTATTGCTACTTTAAGTTCACTTACGTTTTTTACCATGTTAGGCGGTAGATACTGGGAAGCAGTTTTAGGTTTAATTATTGGAAGCGCTTTAGCATCGCCAATTGCAGCAAGAGTCTCAAATAAAATATCTGCAAAAACAATCATGGTTGCAGTAGGTATAATTGTTATGGTGGTGAGTTTACGCAGCGTAATTATGTTTATTTTAAAATTGATATAGGCGATGGAGGAATTAGAAAATTTAAAGCAAGAATTAGCTGGTCTAAGCATCGTAGATAAACTTTGGTTTTTAACTAAAAAGTACGAAGGCAGAATTGTATTTAGTACAAGTTTTGGATGGGAAGACCAAGTAGTTACCGATATTATATTCGCTAATAAAATTCCCATTAAGGTTTTTACATTAGAAACAGGAAGGTTGTTTCCAGAAACTTATTACGTGTGGAATAGAACGCTAGAGGTTTACCAACAAACAATTCACGCTTATTATCCACAAGCAGATTTATTGCAGGCAATGGTTAATGCGAAAGGACCAAATAGCTTTTATGAATCTGTAGAAAATAGAAAAGAGTGTTGTCATATTCGTAAAATAGAGCCTTTAAAAAGAGCCTTGTATGGTAACGAAATTTGGGTAACTGGAATTAGGGCAGAGCAAAGTCCGAATAGGGAAGATATGCACGACTTAGAATACGATGCCTCAAATCAGTTGATCAAGTTCCATCCCATTTTCGAATGGACACTAGAGGAGGTGAAACAATATATCAAGGACAATAATATTGTTTACAACACTTTGCACGATAAAGGTTTCCCAAGCATCGGCTGTGCCCCATGTACAAGAGCGGTACAACCTGGCGAAGATTTTAGAGCAGGAAGATGGTGGTGGGAAGACCAAAGCAAAAAAGAGTGCGGCTTACACAATACCGCTGAGGAGATTGTGGCGAGCAAAGAATAGACAGATGGAAAATGGAAGAGGTAAAATGGAAGATGGGCAGAAAGTTGAAAGAATAATACTTACAGCGAATACCTAATTAATATCTCCATTGTAATATAAATTAGAATTAATTACGAGAGTGCTTGGTAATGAAACCTATCTCAATACTCAATACGCACATCTCAATACTAGAAATAATGAGCGAATACAATTTTGATTATTTAGACGAATTAGAGGCCGAGGCTATTCACATTTTACGTGAAGTGGCAGGGCAATTTGAGAAACCAGCTTTGCTGTTTTCTGGAGGAAAGGATTCGATAACATTGGTGCGGTTAGCTGAGAAAGCATTTAGACCAGGCAAATTTCCCTTCCCCTTGGTGCACATAGATACTGGACATAATTTTGAAGAAACCATCCAATACCGTGATGAAATGGTGGCGAGAATTGGCGAAAAACTAATTATTGGTTCGGTTCAAAAATCTATTGACGAAGGTAAGGTAATTGAACAAACAGGTAAAAATGCAAGCCGTAATGCCTTGCAAACGGTTACACTTTTAGATACCATTTTAGAACATAAGTTTGATGCTTGTATCGGCGGTGCCAGAAGAGATGAAGAAAAAGCTCGGGCTAAAGAGCGTATTTTCTCAGTTAGAGATGAGTTTGGTCAGTGGGACCCAAAACGCCAACGCCCAGAATTATGGAATATTTACAATGGTAAAATCCATAAAGGCGAAAACGTAAGGGTGTTTCCAATAAGTAACTGGACCGAGCTTGATGTTTGGAATTACATTCGTAGGGAAAATATCGCTTTGCCAAGTATTTATTTTGCGCATCAACGTGATTGTATTACCAGAAACGGACAATTAATGGCAGCCTCTCCATTTTTAAATATGGATAGTGAAGATGTTGTAGAAAGCAAAAAAGTTCGTTTCCGTACGGTAGGAGATATGTCTTGTACAGCTGCTGTAGAATCTGATGCTGATTTAATTGATGACATTATTCAAGAAATAAGCGATTCGAAAATCTCAGAACGTGGCGCTCGTATGGACGATAAGGTTTCTGAAGCAGCAATGGAAGACAGAAAAAAAGGGGGATACTTTTAATAGAATTGAGTAAAGCGTATTGCGTATAGCGACAATATGGCAAAGCTTTTTAATTAGATATGAGTTGATGAACAAGTCTCAATACGCAATACTCATATCGCAATACTAAAACAAAATGAACATATTAAAATTTTTCACAGCGGGTAGTGTAGATGATGGTAAAAGTACCCTCATTGGTCGCTTGTTATATGATACCGATTCTATTTTAGCAGACCAGTTAGAAGCTTTGCAAAGCTCTAACAGAAAAAACGACGATGGAACAATAGACTTAGCCATTTTAACAGATGGTTTAAGAGCCGAACGCGAACAAGGAATTACTATTGATGTGGCCTATAAATACTTTCAAACCGAGAAGAGAAAATTTATTATAGCCGATACTCCAGGCCACATTCAATATACCCGAAACATGGTTACAGGTGCCTCTACAGCAAATTTAGCCATCATTTTAATTGATGCTAGGAATGGTGTGGTGGAGCAAACCATTCGCCATTCTTACTTGGTTTCCTTGTTGGGCATCAAACACATTGTGGTTGCCGTTAACAAAATGGACATGATGGATTATAGCGAAACTGTTTTTACTGCCATTAAAGAAAAGTATAAAACGCTAGCACAAAACCTAGGTTTAAAAGACGTAACTTATATTCCTGTTAGCGCACTGAAAGGCGATAACATCGTACAACCATCAGCACACATGGATTGGTACGAAGGCGAAAGCTTGTTGCACTTCTTAGAGAAAGTTGATACAGATTTGCAAGACAAAACCACGCAAGCTCGTATGCCTGTGCAATGGGTAATCAGACCTCAAACAGATGAGCTTCACGATTACAGAGGTTATGCAGGAAGGGTGTTGAGTGGTACTTTTAAAGTAAATGATATGGTTACTGTTTTGCCTGCCGGAACAAGTTCTACCATTAGTAAAATCGAATTCTTCGAAAATGAATTAGAGCAAGCTTTGGCTGGTCAATCAGTTACCATACATTTAAAAGATAACATCGATATCAGTCGTGGCGATACTTTGGTTAATTCTTCGGCCTTGCCAATAGAATCTAAACTTATAGAAGCGGATTTATGTTGGATGGACGGAAGAGCGTTAGACCCATCAATCATGTATTTAATTCAGCATAACAGCAAAACTACTAAATGTAAAATCAATGAGATTTTGTACAAAGTAGATATCAATACATTAGAAAGACACGCTGCTGAAGAGTTTAAATTAAACGATATTGGTCGTGTAATCGTTAAAACAGCAGATGCTTTGGCTTTCGATTTATATGGAGATAACAGGGCAAACGGTTCAGCCATTTTAATTGATAGTCGTACCAACTTAACAGTTGGGGCATTGATGTTTAGGGCTTCGGTAGAATAGCATAAAATCAAAGTCCCCTTTAGGGGATTTAGGGGTTAGAAAAGCAATTTCAGCGGGGCATCGGTTACGGTAGTCCCGCTTTTCGTTTTACTACGCTCTCGTTCCTCGGCTTCGTGCTCACTGCAATCGGGTTTAGAAAACCTAAAACTGTGCAAGAAACATCAGTAGCTTCCATCACTCTTATGAAAACAGGCATTCTAATGCATTTCATTATTTAGCTAGCCTTCCTTTCGCATTACGATACCCTTCCGATAGCTATCGGAACGAGTGGGTATGACGCAATTTGATAAGATCGTTGTAATCCTATCATCATTAAATCCCCCTCAATCCTACTCAAGACAGCCTTTTTAATTTATTTTAAAATAAATTCTACTATTTCTATAGATTTTATATAAATTTGTTTTGTTGATATACTTAATACCCTGAGCGATGATTTTAAATAAGATAGAAAAAACTCAAGTAGAACCAAAAATTACATTAGTAGGTGCAGGTCCTGGCGATCCAGATTTGTTAACTTTAAAAGGCGTTAAAGCTTTGCAAACAGCAGATGTGGTACTTTATGATGCTTTGGTAAATGAGGCTTTATTAAATCACGCACCAGAAAATGCAATTAAGGTTTATGTAGGTAAACGTTCAGGTGATGAATCATTCTCTCAAGATTTAGTTAATAAATTAATGATTGACTACGCTTTAAACTATGGTCATGTTGTTCGTCTAAAAAGCGGCGACCCATTTGTGTTTGCTCGTGGTTTCGAAGAAATTGATGTGGCAGAATCTTATAGCATTCCAACAGAAATTGTTCCTGGTGTATCTAGCGCTTTAGGCGTACCAGGTTTACAGAAAATCCCTATGGTTTATGGTAACTTAAGTGAAAGCTTTTGGGTAGTTACTGGTACAAACTCACAAGGAGAAATTTCGCCAGATTTATATGTGGCAGCTAAATCTAATGCTACCATTGTGGTATTAATGGGTATCGAAAAAATCAAGGAAATTGCAAACATATTTAAAACCGAGGGTAAGGCTAATTTACCAGTTGCAGTAATCGAGAATGGCTCATCTAAAGAAGAAAACGTAGTAGTTGGTATTGTTGATACCATTGAAGAATTAATAGAAGAAAAGAAATTAAGCTCACCAGCATTGCTAGTATTTGGAAATGTTGTATCGTTGCATCCTCAATTTAATGCGATAAAAGAGTTCTATTCAATTATGGCGCAAGAAGAATATTAGTACCATATTTTATTTTTTTGTTTTGGAGCAAAAGGTTGGGTAGCAATATTCAACCTTTTCTTTTATGGAAATAATTTTTCTAAAAACAATAAATTTCCAGTGACAACTAAACCATTGAAATTATTTTTTTATTAAATGTTTGCATTAGTCAATCTAATGCCTAATTTAAGTAAGTTTTTCAAAGGTATCATATGGAAATAATACACTTCAGTGCAGAATGTTATCCAGTTGCAAAAGTTGGCGGCTTGGGCGATGTAGTAGGTGCGCTGCCCAAGTATCAAAATAAATTAGGTCACGTTGCAAAAGTGGTTATGCCAGCTTATGATACAAAGTTTTTGCATCAAAACGAGTTTGAGGTAGTGTATGATGGCTGGGTAAGATTAGGTTATAATAATCATCCAGTTAGGATATTTAGAGAAAGAACAAATAAATTAGGCTTTGACTTATTCTTGGTTCACATTGCAGGTTTATTAGACCGTGAAAAAGTCTATGGTTATGATGATGATGTAGAGCGTTTCATAGCTTTTCAAATTGCCAGTTTAGATTGGATTGCTCAATGGGAACACAAACCAAATGTAATTCATTGCCATGACCATCATACTGGGTTAATTCCTTTTATGATTGGTAATTGTAATGATTATCGCCATTTAAGTTACATTCCGACTGTTTTAACCATTCATAACGCACAATATCAAGGTCAGTTTGGTTGGGATAAATTACATTATCTACCAGCTTATGATTTACGTAATTCGAGTAAATTAGATTGGGGTAATTCAATTAATCCATTAGCATCTGCCATTAAATGTGCTTGGAGAGTAACAACAGTTTCACCAAGTTACTTAGATGAAATCAGTTACAAAGCAAATGGCCTAGAAAGTTTGCTAGCTCAAGAGCGAGGAAAATCATTCGGGATTTTGAACGGGATTGATAATGAAGTTTGGAACCCGCAGAAAGATCCAATGCTTACTAAAGCTTTTGCAAATAGAACTGTAGAAAGTGGAAAAAAAGCAAACAAAGACGCTCTTTGTGATGTTTTCAACCTAGATAAAACTAAACCTTTATATACATTTATTGGCAGACTGGTAGGAGAAAAAGGCGCTGACTTATTACCTGATATTTTTTGGAATGCATTACAACAAAGTGATGGAGAAATTAATATTTTAGTATTAGGTTCTGGAGATCCAGCTGTTGAAGATAGATTAAATGAAATAACTCATTATCATCCTGGTAAGTACAATGCTTATATTGGTTATAATGAGGCATTGTCACATCAAATTTATGCAGGAGCAGATTTTCTGTTAATGCCATCAAGGGTAGAACCTTGTGGCTTAAACCAAATGTACGCTTTACGTTATGGAACAATTCCAATTGTAAGGCGCATTGGCGGATTGAAAGATACGGTGACTGATATAGGTGAAGGAGGTTTTGGAATTTGCCATGACCAAACTAGTATCTGGGATGTTGGACACGCCATAGGCAGAGCTTATGACTTGTACCTAGACCAAAAAAAGGTGAAAGAAATTCGTAAGTTTATAATGACTTTGGATCACTCTTGGGATAGAGCGGCACAACAGTACATTGATTTATACCAAATGTAAAACTAAATATATATGACCGAAAACGTATTGGGTGTAATTCTTGGCGGCGGCCAAGGATCTAGATTATCTCCGCTAACTCAAACCCGCTCTAAACCCGCAGTACCAATAGGTGGTAAATACCGTCTGGTTGATATTCCTATCTCAAATTGTATGAACTCCGGCATCCACCGTATGTTCGTTTTAACACAATTTAATTCGGCTTCGCTAAATAAGCATATTAAAAACACTTATCACTTTAGTCACTTTTCTAAAGCATTTGTTGATATTTTAGCGGCAGAGCAAACGCCAGATAACCCAACTTGGTTTCAAGGAACTGCAGATGCGGTTAGGCAATGTATGCATCACATTACCAATCACGAGTTTGATTACATTTTGATTCTTTCTGGAGACCAATTGTACCAAATGGATTTTAAAGCAATGCTGAAAGCTCACGTAGATAAAGGAGCAGAAATTTCTATTGCTACTATTCCTGTAAACGCAAAAGATGCAACTGATTTTGGTATTTTGAAAACCGATGAGGAAAGTTTCATTACTTCATTTATAGAAAAACCGAAGTCAGATTTATTGCCAGATTGGACTTCTGAAACGAGTGATGAGATGAAAGGTGCTGGTAGAAATTACCTAGCTTCTATGGGTATTTATATTTTTAATAGGGATTTGCTGATTAAAATGTTAAATGAAAACCCTGATGAAAAAGATTTCGGAAAGGAAATTATTCCAAGAGCTTTATTAAATAACCATGTTTTAAGCTATCAATATGAAGGTTACTGGACAGATATTGGTAATATTTCATCATTCTTTGAAGCTAATTTAGGCTTAACGGATGAGCTGCCTTTGTTTAACATGTTTGATAGTGCCCATACTATTTTCACTAGGGCAAGGATGTTACCTCCATCTAAAATATCTGGTACAACCTTAGAAAGAACTATCATTGCCGAAGGTTGTATTATTCAAGCAAGTAGGGTAGAAAGAGCTGTTTTGGGTATTCGTTCAAGAATTGGAAGAGGCACTACAATCGCCAACTCTTATATTATGGGAAGCGACCATTACCAAACTTTAAAAGACATTCAAGAAGAAACTCAAGCTGGTCACCCATTGTTGGGTATAGGCGATAGATGTTACATTAACAATGCAATTGTAGATAAAAACTGCAGAATTGGTAACGATGTCCGCATTAATGGTGGTTCGCATCTGGCGGAAGGAGATTATGGATTATATGTAGTTAAAGATGGAATTGTAGTGGTTAAAAAAGGGGTTACCATACCAAATGGAACCGTGATATAAATGTAAAATGTAAGAGGGAAGAAGTAGTCTTACAAAATTGAAAAGCCTTTACTGAAAAGTAAAGGCTTTTTCGTTATCTTGAAAATCATTCAATAATCCCATCGTTATGAGCATTCCCTATTTGTTAATTCTATTCCGGTTTTTACTAGCACCAACTATTATTATTCTTTCTTTTTTAATGAGGGAAGATGCAGCTTACATTGTACTTACCCTAATGTTTTTGGGTTTGTTTTCTGATATTTTAGATGGCATTATTGCCAGAAAAATGAAAATTGATACAGAGAAAATGAGGCGATTGGATAGTCAAACGGATTTAATATTCTGGTTAAGCATTGCATTTAGCTGTTATTTGATTTATCCAGCATTGATTAAAGAAAATTGGATTGGGGTAATTGCAGTTGTGACAATGGAAGCAATGTGTTACATGGTTAGCTTAATCAAATTTGGTAAGGAAACTTGCACCCACGCTTTTGTTTCAAAAATGTGGGGACTTACTTTACTCGCAACATTTACCTGTTTATTAGGTTTCGCCTATGGCGGATGGATGATGAAAACTTGTATTGTCTTAGGGTTGATTTCTCAATTGGATGTAATTCTTATCATCTTATTCTTGCCTAAATGGACACATGATATTCCCAGCTTTTACCATGCAATTTTAATTCGAAAAGGAATTGAGTTTAAAAAGAGTAAGTATTTGAATAGCTAGCTTAGATGTAAAATGTAAGAGGTAAAATGGTAAATGGATTTTAAGAATAAATGAAAAGAAAATATAGGTTTTTATTGATTGGAATTTTATTAATAGTAGTTGTTTACTTACTTTATAATTTTTTATTAGATGAATTTGTTAAATCTTTCAGTAAGGGATATTTTGGCTCTGGGAATTAATTGTTGTACCAGCTTTGTTAATTAAGCCTGATTGCAGTGAAAACCAATTTTTTCTATTGGTTGTAACGTAAAGCAGGGCTAATGATGCAATCTATTACTGACCGTCAACTTTCAAATACTAAACTTTAAGTGCTCTTGCTTTACCTAGTTTCTTCTAGATAAAAAATAATAAAAATAAAAGACTACTAATTTTGTAGTCTTTTATTTTTATGCTATATTTGAGCATCAATTAATGACAACTCTAATTTTATTTTATGTCAATTTATTTAGAATTTCCAAGTATTGATGAATACCCTTTTTATACTAACCCTATAGATAAGGTGCAAGAAACTTTGGTTGAAGAAAAAGAGCTAAACGAAATAAAGGAAGAGATGAGTTTATTGCAAAATTATTTATTTCTGAGATTAGTTTGAAGTATATGGCAGGTTAACCTAAAGGAAGGTAGGGGTTTCATAAACCTTTTATAATGGTTCGAATCCATTACCTAGCCACAGGTGCATATATCGTTTTGGGTATGTACTTTTTTGTTTTGTTGACAGCTATAAGCCATCTTTTTAGATGGCTTTTGCTTTTTATGAGATTTTCTTAAAACAGAGTTAATTTTAAATGAAAAGGGCTACCCATCCAGGTAGCCGCTTTTCGCAAACCAAATATAAATGTGTATGAACAAGACAAATATAGAAAAATAAAATAAAGACTACTAATTTAGTCGTATTTATTTTGAAATAATTTTAAACCTTCAAATTACCTATTAAATGAAGGATTTTTTGAGAAATGAAGGTAAAGCGATTGCAGTTTTTGCACAAACTTCGTTAAATAAGCCTGATAGTAGTGAAAACCAATTTTTTCAATTGGTTGTAACGAAGAGCAGGGCTGATGTTGCCAAGAATTACTGAACATTCACTTTCAAAATAGATTCTTCGCTGCGCTCTGAATGACAAAATGTAGATTAAGCGTAGTTAAATACCAATGAAAAAGTTGTTCGTTGGTTGGGCACAGAATCAACTTCTAAACTACCTCGGTGCATTTTCATGATGTTGCGTGTAATGGTTAGGCCAATGCCCGAACCATTTTTACGAGTGGTATAAAATGGCACAAAAATCTTCTCAATATTTGCCGCCTCTATACCTTTTCCGTTATCGCTTACTTCGATATAAACTTTGTTATGCGCTAGTCGGTAGGTAACTTCAATTACGGGCTGTTCCGTATCTTCTAAAGCATACAAACTGTTGGTAATGAGGTTAATTAGTGCCTGTTCGATAAGCTTTAAATCTATTTGAAGCGAGATTTTTGAAGCCGTTTGCAAAACTTGCAACTTAATGTGTTTGGCACTAACCATTGGCTGCATTAACACTTTTACGTGTTGTAAAACTTCACCAATGCTATGTTGTTCTGCATTTGGGGTAGGTAATTCGGCAATTAAGCGGTAATCTTTTACGAAGTCTAGCAAGCCTTCCGACCTTCGTTTTATGGTTTGTAAAGCAGGTTTTAAATCTTCAAGGTCTTCGGCATTTAAACTTTCTTTATTGGTAATCATTTGGTTTACCGTATCAGATAAAGAACTGATTGGCGTGATAGAATTTAAAATCTCGTGAGAAATAACACCTATTAAACGGTTCCAAGCTTCGGTTTCCTTTTGCTCAATTTCATCTTTAATGTTTTGAAAAGAGATGATGTTATAATCTGCACCATAGAGATTCAGCGGAATAACTTCGATAGAAAGTTGGATAAATTTATCTTGAATTTTAAGCTCGATGAAACGTTTTCCGCCAGCATCTATCTGTTCAATTTCTTTAGTGAAAATAGGTAAATGCTGCTCAAATCTATGCCAATAGCTATACGCTGGAACATTTAATAAATTGCTTGCTGCCTGATTAAAGAAAGAAATTTCCGATTTTTCTTGGGTTGATTTTTGCTTCTTAACTACAATTACGCCAACTGGAACTTGCTCTAAAATGGTTTTTATTAATTGGAAAATAGAGTCTTGTTCTAGTTGTATGTCCTTGTGAATCTGTATGATTTCATTAAACGATTCATACAATTCTGGGAAACTCCCTCTGGTAGCTTTGTTCTTAAAATTTAAAGTGTGGTCTCTGGTTTTAACCGCTAAAATGAAACGTTTAATGTCTTCTCTGATTTCATTGATGTAGTAATAAAGGGAAATTATACTACCCAATAATATCAAACTAACCCCAGTGATTGTAAACCATAATTGTGTGTTCCTAACCAAATAAAACAGCAGCAGCGCCATGATGTTGATGAACAACAGGCGAACGATTAAGCGGAAAGTAAATCTTTGGTGAAACATTTTTGTAAGCTAAAATACTAAAGGTAAAAGATTAAGCTGAAAGACTATAGCTGAAAGTCCAAAGCCAATTTTGTTTTAAAGCGCTTTGTTGCTCCCTCTCCTTTGGGGAGGGCTGGGGTGGGGCTTTTAAAGACCAAACTTCTCAATTCTTCTATAAAGTGCTGCTCTTGTTAAGCCTAATTCGGCTGCGGCTCTAGAAATATTTCCCTTGTGTTTCTCTATGGCTTTATTAACCATCATTTTTTCCATTTCATCTAAAGGCATATCGGTTTGTAAAACTGCTTGGTTGCCAAATTTTTGTGGTGACAACTGTAAATCATTTTCGCTGATTTCTAAACCATCTGTCATAATTACAGCTCTTTCTAAAACGTGCTGTAATTCTCTGATATTTCCAGGCCAACTGTAATTTAAGAGTGTTTGCTCTGCCTTTGTATTGATGTTTTTTATGTTTTTATGGTACTTGTTGCTAAAACTTTGCAAAAAGTGATAAGCTAAAAGTATAATGTCATTTCCTCTTTGTCGGAGTGGTGGAAGGATTAATTCAACTGTATTAATTCTGAAAAGTAAATCTTGTCTAAAAGTTCCTTTAGCTACCATTTCATTTAATGGCATATTGGTAGCGCTAATTAAACGAACATCAATTTTTCTTTCCTTACTTTCCCCTAAGCGAGTAACGGTTCTGTTCTGCAAAACGCTCAATAATTTTGCTTGTAGTGGAAGGGAAAGATTCCCAATTTCATCAAGGAATATAGTGCCGCCATCAGCCATTTCAAACCGACCAGGTTTGTCTTCTCTAGCATCAGTAAACGCACCTTTTGCATAACCAAAAAGCTCACTTTCAAATAGATTTTCGTTTAGAGAGCCCAAATCTACATGCATAAAAATTTGTTTCCTTCTTAAGGAATTTTTATGTAATTCGTAAGCAAAAACCTGTTTTCCTGTTCCGTTTTCACCTAAAATTAAAACATTGGCATCAGTAGGGGCAACTTTTATTAATGTTTTTTGAAGATGTTGTACACTATCATCATCACCAACAATATGCTCTAGTTTACGAGCCATATCACCTTGTATTGAGGTGTTTATTTTCTCTAATTTTTTTACCTTTTTATTCGATTGTCGGAGTTTTGCACCTGCGGAAAGTGTAGCAAATAACTTTTCATTTTCCCAAGGTTTAAGAATGAAATCTGTAGCTCCTTTTTTTATGGCCTGAACGGCTAATTCTACGTTTCCAAAGGCAGTCATTAAAATCACTACATAGTCTTTATCTATAGAAAGGATATGCTCTAACCAATATAATCCCTCGCGACCATCACTTGCACCTTTTTGATAATTCATGTCCAGTAAAATGATATCAACTTCATTTTTACTTAATAGCACATTAATCTCCCTTGGAGATTTACAAGTCAACACTTGATTAAAATGTTGTTTTAAGAAAAGACGAGCGCTTAATAGAATATCGTCATCGTCATCAATTACAAGAATGTTTGCGTCTATCATTTTCTTTTGTGTTTGTCATTCAGAGCATCGCGAAGAATCTCTTGATGTAGATTTGCAATGAGATTCCTCGTGCCTCGGAATGACAAAAGTACTAGGACTGTTCGATGATGTACAGCTAGTGTTCGATATCGAACATATATTTTTGAATATAAAATTTAATCAATTGATTTACAGTAGTTTAAAATTTTATTTTCTATTGGCATAAACTTGGCAAATGGCATAGCATTAACAGAATAAACCCAAATGGACAAAGTAATACAGAAAAAGAGATTTAATAAAAAAACGATATTAATTATTGTCGGTGCTGCAATTTTTATCGCATTAGTTGCTTATGGTTACAGTTTATCATTAAATAAAACTTATAAAGCAGAGGCTGATAAAATTACAGTTAGTAAAGTTCAATATGGTGATTTTGAAGATGTAGTTTTACTAAATGCAAGTGTAGTGCCACTAACATCTGTAATTGTAAGTTCGTCTGAAGGTGGTACCGTTGCACAAATTTTTACAGAAAATGGAGCATCGGTTGTTGCTGGAACTCCACTTTTAAGAATTGCTAATCCGAATGCGTTATCGAGCTATACAGCAAGCGAAACAAGTATAACAGAACAAATTAACCAATTAAGGAAATTGAGATTAGACTTGGAACAAAATCAAAGGGTAATGAGCCAAGATATGATGGATATTGAAAACAGTTTAAGGACTGCTACCCGCAAATATAAAATTGATAGCACTTTGTTTTCTAAAAAGGTAATTACACAACAAGAATTTAATGTTTCTAGTCAGGATTATGAATATTACCAAGGTAGAAAAGCATTACTGAAACAAGCAGTTCGTCAAGAAAACCAAAGCCGTGTAATGCAATTACAACAGATTGAGCTTTCTATTTCTAGAATGAACGAAAGTTTGCAAACCATTAGACAGAACATTGAGAACATGACGATTAAAGCACCTGTTTCTGGTCGTTTATCATCTTATGACCCAGTGATTGGAAAATCTTACAGTGCTAATGAAATGTTGGGTAAAATTGATGTGATGCAAGGTTACAAATTGCAAGCAGGAGTTGATGAATACTATATCAACCGTGTTAAAGAAGGGCAAACTGCGCAATGTGAATTTAATGGAAAAACTTATTCATTAAGAGTAAGCAAAGTTATTCCAGAAGTTACAGCTGGGCAATTTCAAGTAGAAATGGTTTTTGAAGGAAAATCTCCTGACGAGTTGAGAAGAGGCTTGTCTTTACAAGTGAAATTGACATTGTCTGATAATAGCAAATCGCTTTTATTGGCACAAGGACAGTTTTTCCAAAGCACAGGTGGAAGTTGGGTTTTTGTTGTGAATAATGGGAAAGCAACTAAAAGAAGCGTAAAAATTGGTCGCAAAAACTACTTGTACTATGAAGTATTGGAAGGTTTGCAGAAAGACGAAGAAGTTATTACATCGTCTTACGACCAGTTTAACCAGTATGATATAATAGAGATAAATAAATAAGAAAATTTAGGTTGGTTAAGCTCCTAGTCAGGTGCGTTGACTGGAGCACCAACCTTTAAGATATGAGTATTGAGATGTGAGATTTGAGAATCAAAGAACATTTCAACTTTACAACATTAAAACCTTACAACAATTATTATGATTAAAATTGAAAATCTGGAAAAAGTTTACAAAACTGAAGAAATTGAAACGACTGCCTTAAACGGAATTAATCTTCATGTAAAAGAAGGAGAGTTTGTTTCCATTATGGGGCCTTCTGGTTGCGGAAAATCAACTTTGTTAAACGTAATGGGACTTTTAGACAAACCTGAAAGTGGTAGTTATAAATTCATTGAAACAGAACTATTAACCTTGAACGATAGAGAACGTTCAAATTTCAGGAAAAGAAATATGGGTTTTGTGTTTCAAAATTTCAATTTAATTGATGAATTAACAGTTTTTGAAAACATTGAATTGCCATTAATTTACAATAAAGTTCCTGCTGGCGAGCGTAAAAAACTGGTGAATGAAATTATCGGTAGAATGAATATTGTCAATCGTTCAGGTCACTTTCCTCAACAACTTTCTGGAGGTCAGCAGCAACGTGTTGCCGTTGCAAGAGCTTTGGTTACCAAACCAAAATTGGTTTTAGCCGATGAGCCTACTGGAAATTTAGATAGTACACACGGTAATGAAGTAATGGAATTGCTTTGTGAGCTAAATGAAACGGGAACTACTATCGTAATGGTAACTCACTCAAGCCATGATGCAAGTTTCAGTAACAGAATCATTAACCTTAAAGATGGTCATGTTATCTCTGAAAAGATTAATAAAGGTAGAACGGAAGAACTAATCTAGTTGATAGCTAATGGTTAATAGTCCATAGCTATTGACCATGAACTATTGACCATTAACCTATTTTGATACTCACAAATGTTTAAACTCAACTTAAAAATCGCTTTGCGCAACTTGTGGAAGAATAAAACTTCTTCTTTCATTAATGTAATTGGTTTGGCTATTGGTCTTGCTGCTTGCTTAATGTTGCTGTTATATGTTACCTACGAGTGGAATTTTGATAAGCAAGGTAAAAATGCCGAGAATTTATATACGGTAATGACCAATATACCTGGCGATAACGGCAAAATTTCAAACACTTTTGAAGGCTCTACAACGGCGCTTGGGCCATTGTTAAAGGAAGAAATTCCAGAAATTAAACATTTAGCAAGAATGAACTACCTCAAAAAGGCATTGATTGCAGTTGGGGAGAATAGCTTTAAAAAACTCGGAAAATTTGCTGAACCAGAAATACTGAAATTGTTTGATTACCAATATATAGTTGGTAATGCAGCAACTGCAATGCAAAATCCTAAGTCGATAATTCTTACAGAAAGCACTGCCAAGGTATTATTTGGCTCTACACAAGTGTTAAATAGGGTTGTTAAATATCAAGATACAGAAGATTTGACTGTTTCTGCAGTAATTAAAGACTTGCCTGATAACACTTCTGCGACCCTAAAATTTGATTATCTAATGCCCTGGGCTTTTTATGAAATGGTTGATGGTAGTGCAAAGGATTTGAATTGGGGAAATTTTAGTTTTGTTACTATAGTGTTATTAGACCCAAATGCAGATATAACTAAGGTCAATCAAAAAATAGATAAAGTAGTAAAAGCACATTTAGAGCAAGCAAATCAGCCTTATATCCTTTACCCACTCAGCAAGCTTCATTTATATGGGAAGTTTCAAAATGGTGTAAATATTGGCGGTGATATTGAGCAAATCTATCTATTTGTAGCATTGGCATTTGGTATTTTGATGATTGCATGTATCAATTTTATGAATATGGCTACTGCAAAATCAGAGAAAAGGGCAAAAGAAGTAGGGATAAAAAAGACAATTGGTGCCAATAGGGGGTCATTGATTATGCAGTTTTTAACTGAATCAATGGTGTTAACTTTTATTGCTGTAATTGTTGCAATTGCTCTGCTAGAGATTTTCTTGCCAACCTTTAATAATCTCTTAAACATTAAATTAAGCATAGGATATTTTAGCGCATCAAGCTGGATGTGGATTTTAGGAATAGTATTCTTAACTGGTTTAATTGCTGGAAGTTACCCTGCTTTTTACCTGTCGGCATTTAATCCTATCCAAACTTTAAAAAAGAGGATGAAATCTGGTGGAATTTTAGCCATCAACTTAAGACAAGTGCTTGTTGTGGGGCAGTTTTGTTTTGCAATTGTATTGATTATTTCGACGATGGTGATTTACCGTCAAATACAATTTATAAAAAATAGGCCAATGGGAGTTGACGTTAATGCACTTGTAGAAGTTCCGCAAGATGGCGAGTTAAAAACAAAGTTCGAAGTTGTTAAATCTCAACTGCTTAAATCTGGAGCTGTAACGGCTGTTTCTCAATCTTCCGTAGGTTTATCTCATCGCGGACAAAATTTTATGGATGTGAAGTGGGAGGGAATGACCAAGCCTGTAAATACACAACTGTTTAATCAAGTAGCAACTACTTACGATTTCATTAAAACAAACGGAATTAAATTAAAAGAAGGAAGAGATTTTTCTAAGAATTTTGCTTCAGATTCTGCTGGCGTATTAATTAGTGTTGCAGCGCTAAAAGTATTCGGTTATGCAAATCCCATTGGTAAAACTGTTACCATATTTGATGATAAATATACTATTGTTGGTGTTTTTGACGATTATGTATGGGATTCGCCTTATCAATCAAATAACCCTGTGATTGTATTTTTTGACCCAAATAGAACGGGAACAATTACCATGCGCTTAAATGAGGCAAACTCAATAGCGCAAAACATTGCTACAATTACCGAAATCACAAAACAAGTAAATCCTGCATATCCAACCGATATTAAGTTCTTAAACTCAATTTATTTAGAGAAATATAATTCAGAAAAAACGCTAGGTATTTTATCGAATCTTTTCGGTGGACTGGCAATTTTTGTGTCTTGCCTTGGCTTATATGGTTTGGTTGCTTACAGTGCAGAGCAAAGAACTAAAGAATTTGGCGTACGAAAAGTGTTAGGAGCTTCATTATTTAACCTTATGCAGTTGTTGTCGCTTTCTTTTGTGAAAATGATTATAGTTTCTATCATCATCGCTGTTCCATTAAGTTATTATTTGATGGATAAATGGCTAACAAAATTTGAATTCCATACCGAAATAACATGGTGGATTATACCAATTGCAGGATTAGGAACTTTAATGATGGCTTTGATAACGGTCAGTTTTCAAGCCTATAAATCGGCAAAGGCTAATCCTGTGGATGCATTGAAATACGAATAATTCAAGCTGAAAGCTTAAAGACCAAAGACTAAAGCTTTGTGCAATGTCTTCATACTTGATACTCACTACTCAATACTAACAAATGTTTAAATTAAACTTAAAAATCGCATTGCGAAACCTTTGGAAAAACAAAGGCTTCTCGCTTATAAATATTGGTGGCTTAGCTATTGGATTAGCTAGTTGTATGGTATTGCTTATCTATGTTGCTTACGAGTGGGGCTATGATAAACAATTTGCTAATAGTGATAAAACCTATGTGGTTTACCAAAATGTTGTTGCAAATGGAAAAACTTTTAGCTGGGCTTGGACACCTAATGTAATGGCTGCCGAAGTACAAGAAAAAATTCCTGGTGTAAAATATGCATCACATTCTACTTATCCGAGGCCAAATCTAATTACTGTTGGTGATAAAAGAATAAGCAGTAAAGTTGTCTTTACAGATCCAAACTTTCTCAAAATACTAGATTATAAATTTATTAAAGGTAATCCAGCTCAAGTTTTAAAAGACGTAAATACAATTATCCTTACCAAATCTTTTGCACAAAAATTATTTGGTAACGAAGACCCTATTAATAAAACAGTAAAACTTGAAAATCAAGATGTTTTAAAAGTTGAAGCAGTTATTGAGGATGCTCCAGCTAATAGCAGCATAAATTTTGAATGTATCATGCCTTGGGCATTGTTTGTAAAACGAGAATATTGGGTTAAAGAGAGTAATTGGGGTAATAATATGTGTTTAACTCTTGTTCAGTTAAAGGATAATAAGTTCTTTGAAGCTGCAAATTCTTCAATGAATGGGATTTACAAACGCAATCAAAAGGATAATCTAGCAGTTGCTTTATTACACCCGCTAACCAAATGGCATTTATACGCTGATTTTGAAAATGGTAAATCTATAGGGGGAAAGATTGACCAGCTTAAAATATTCCTACTGCTAGCTTTTTGTATATTGTTAATCGCTTGCGTAAACTTTATGAATCTATCAACCGCACGTTCTGATGGCAGAGCAAAAGAAGTTGGTGTACGCAAGGCTATCGGTTCTAGTCGTAAATCATTAATCAGTCAATTTTTGCTAGAATCTGTTCTTTTAACTTTTATTTCTACGGCTTTAGCATTTATTCTAGTCGAAGTTAGCCTGCCATATTTTAACAATTTATTAAGTATTAAGTTGATAATTGATTACAAAAATATTGGTTTTTGGGTGGCACTTTTATCTTTGATGACTTTTACTGGTTTTATTGCAGGAAGTTATCCAGCATTATATTTGTCTTCTTTTGAGCCGATTAAAGTGTTAAAAGGTTTTAAAATTAAAACAGATTCATCCGTTTCGGTAAGGAAAGTATTAGTAGTAGGTCAATTTGTTTTCGCTGCGTGTTTAATTGTTTGTACGGCAGTAATTTATCAACAACTTAATTACGTTAAAAATAAGCCAATTGGCTATGATCAATCAAACCTGGTTCAAATATCAGTAGAAGGTAAACTACATGAAGGTAGTAAACGTGATTTGCTTAAAGAACAACTTTTAAAATCTGGCGCTGTAACCAATGTTTCTTCCTTTAGTTCAGATGTTACCGAAGGTGGAAATAATACAACTAATATTGAGTGGGAAGGAAAAAATCCAAATGAAGTTATCTCATTTAACCATAGAGCAATAAATTATGATTTTATAGAAACCATTGGTACTAAGCTAATCAGCGGTAGGGAATTTTCTCCAAAATTTAAAAATGATACAAACAACGTGATGCTTAATGAGGCAGCCGTGAAAATGATGGGATTAAAAAAACCGTTGGGCGCTGTGATTACCTTCTGGGGTACTAAGCTTACCAATATTGGGGTAGTAAAAGATTTTGTGGTAGAAAATGCCTATCAAAAAGTAGCGCCAATGATTTTTTATTTAGATACCGATAATAATGCTACAGTTATCCTAGCACGTTTAAATCCTAATCAAAATATCAGTTCATCATTAGAGAAAATAGACGAATTGGTTAAGGAAATAGAATCTAATTACCCTGTCAATAGAAAATTTGTAAACGAATCTTTTGAAGTGAAGTTTCAGGATGAAAAGTTATTAGGGACACTTTCTAATTGGTTCGGTGGTTTTGCCATCTTTATTTCTTGCCTAGGTTTATTAGGCTTAGCCTTATTTATGGCAGAGCAACGTAAAAAGGAAATCAGTATTCGTAAAGTTTTGGGAGCCAGTACTGGAAACATACTTACGTTGCTAAATAAAGATTTTATAAAATTGGTCGCTATAGCAAATGTAATTGCTTTTCCATTGGCTTATGTTGTCATTAATAAATGGCTTTCTACTTTTGATTATCGTGTGTCCATTTCATTTCTACCTTTTGCATTGGCTATCGTTATCTCAGTTTTAATAGCTGTGCTAACCGTAAGCATACAATCAATAAAAGTTGCAAAGGCAAACCCTATAGATGCCTTGAAATACGAATAGAGTTTGAAGGTAGAGGGTAAAAAGGCGCAAGGTTAAAGCGCCAATGACCTTCCACCTTGCACCTCATAACCTTCAACCCTTAATAAAATGTTTAAACTCAACTTAAAAATCGCATTGCGAAATCTTTGGAAAAACAAAGGGATAACTGCTATTAATGTCGGTGGGTTGGCTGTTGCATTGGCAGCATTTATATTAGTTACGCTATATGCCAATTACGAAACAAGTTTTGATAAGAAAAATCCGAATTATGATCAGATTTATTTAGTTGGAATAAGTTATCCAGAATTTAAAACCAATTACGTAGCTGCTCCACTTGCAAAAGTTATCAAACAAAATTTTCCTGAAGTTGAGGCTGTTGGTCTTATAAAAGAAAGTTCTTTTGAGTTGACAATTAAAAATGGAAAAAATACTCTTTTCACTAGAAAAATTCTAGCTGTTGATTATAGTGCTGCAAAAATACTCAACATACAACCAAACGGTGGTTTAGTAAAACCGAATGGCGATGTAGAGCGACTTACTTATTTAAGTAATGAAAGCATAAAAACACTTTTTCCAAGTAAAAAAGATGATAAACCTGAAATGGTTGGGTTTGGAGCTAGTAATTCGGGAATAACTGGAACAATAGCTGGTTCGATAAAATCCAATTTGCACTCTAACTTTGTTTTCGATGGTGTTTCCATAGCCAATGAACTAGGTAATGGAGATAATTATGACATGAACGATTATACCATTTGTTTACAGCTGAAACCTAGAACTGATGTAGTGAGTTTGGAGCAAAGTATTGCTAACCTATACAAAGCTGAATTACTAAAAAGTAAAAAAATTGATGAGGTTAAAGGCATTTCGGCATTTTTAGATCCATTATCTAATTTGCATTTAAGACCAAAAGCAGGTAACGATACGCCCTATAAAATACTAATTGCACTTTCAGTATTAGGGGTGTTAATCTTGGTAATAGCCTGTATTAATTTTACTAATCTAAGTATTGCACAAGCTACTAAACGTGCTAAAGAAGTAGGTGTTAAAAAGGTAATGGGCGCTTTCCGTTTGCAATTAACCACACAGTTTCTGGTAGAGATTTTTATACAAAGTTTTGCAGCTATTATTTTGGCTTTAATTTTAGCAGAATTAGTCTTGCCGAGTTTCAATAACCTATTTCAAGTCCAATTGGCTATTTGGGATTTGGAAAACAAATTGTTCTGGCAGTTGCCACTTATTTTATGCATAATTACACTGATTGCTGGCATTTATCCTGCGGTTGTTTTATCAGGCTTTAAACCGGCATTGGTTTTAAAAGGAAATTTTTCTACAAGTAAACAGAGTTATTGGCTGCGTAATGGATTACTAGTTTTTCAATTTAGTATGGCTGTAGTCTTTATCATTAGCTTAGTTACTATAAATTCGCAATTAAAGTATATGCAAAGCCAAGATCTAGGTTTTAAGGCAAGTCAAGTAGTTTATATTAAAAATCTAACACTTTTCAATATCCCTGCGAAAATGGGATCAGTAAATTTTGAACCACTTAGAGAGAAAATGTTGAAAATTCCAGGTATTCAATTAGCAACCGTGGCAACCTATATACCAGGGGGCACAAATGGGATAAATAGTTATTCGGCAAATGGCATAAAGACCAATATTGATTTTGTAAATGTCGAATTTGATTACTTCGAGACTCTTAATGTCAAATTAAAGGAAGGTCGCTTCTTTTCTAATAAATTTAAAGCCGATACGGTAAATTCTGCTGTAATTAATGAAACTGCAGCAGCAAAATATGGACTGAAAAATCCTATTGGGCAAACCATTACAGGCAGTGGCGTTCCATATAAAATAGTTGGTGTAATTAAGGATTTTAAATCGCAAGGTTTTGAAAATGAAGTTCAACCCACCATTTACACCATCAATGATCCTCATGGAGATTATAAAACACAAATTATGGTTAAAATTGAGCAAAACCGGATGGCAGAGGCTCTGGCTGCATTAAAATCTCAATGGCCAAAAATTAATCCTCAAGACGGAGAAGATTTTAGATATGAGTTTTTAGATGAACTTTATGGCAAACTTTTCAAAAAACAAGAGCAATTACAATCGGTATTTTTTGCAGCAGCGATACTTACCATTTTAATCGCAATGTTGGGCCTATTTGCCTTTGCAAAATACATCACGTCTATTAGAATAAAAGAAATCGCAGTGCGAAAAATTTTGGGCGCAAACGATTTACAAATCTTTAAGTTAATTAACATTTCATTTTTTGTAATGGTGATGATTGCCAATCTAATCAGTTGGCCACTAGCTTACATTTTAACCCAAAAATGGCTAGAAACTTTTGCCTATAGAATCGAAATGCCTGTTTTACCTTTTGTGTTTAGCGCAATCATCACCATATCATTAACCATTATAACAGTAAGTATACAAGCTAGAAATGCTGTAAAAGCAAATCCAGTAGATGCATTGAAATACGAATAAAGGTAAAAGGTATAAGGTAAAAGGTATAAGGTAAAAAGGGTTAGGGTTAAAGCGCCAAGAACCTTCCGTCTTCTACCTCAAAACCCTCAACCTTAAACACCGTTCACAAGCGTACAGCTATTGTTCGAAAATGAACATTTTTTATAGGATAAAATTATTAAATACTTGATTGATAGTTGTTTGTTTAGTTTTAATTCCTTGGTATAAAATTGGCATAACTCTCATTGAATAATTTTTAAATTATGTCTCAAAATCTAATATTACAATATTCATATCTAACATGTTTAAACTAAATCTAAAAATCGCATTGCGTAACCTTTGGAAATACAAAGGATATACTGCCATAAATGTTTTCGGTCTATCCATAGGCTTGGCCAGCTGCATTCTCATCTTCATTTTTGTGAGATACGAAACAAGCTTTGATAAAGGCTATAACGATGGCGATAGAATTTATCGCATAGTTTCTTCATGGAAATATCAAGATGGAAACGAGTTTTTCTCTCAAGGCGTGCCTCTACCTTTACCAGCCGCGGTTAGGAGTGATTTTTCGCAATTTGAAAAAGTTGCAGCCATTGTGCAAAGTGGTGGTATTATTAAAGTAAAACCATTGGCAGGCAAAGCCGAAGTAAAAAAATCAGAACAAGTATTTTATGCAGAGCCATCATTTTTCGAAATATTCGATTATAATTGGTTAGCGGGTAATCCAAACCAATCTTTAGCAGCGCCAAATACTGTAGTGCTATCAGAAAAAGCAGCAAATACTTATTTCGGCGATTGGCGCAAGGCAATGGGCAATACTTTAAATTTCGATAATAAAAAAGATTTTAAGGTAACCGGTATAATAAAAGACAATCCTCAAAATAGCAGTTTCCCATTAGAAATTGTTTTTAGTCACGCCAGCTTTAGTACAAAGAATAGTAAAGAATGGGGCTCTGTTTCTAGCAGTTGGGAGTGCTATGTTTTATTAAAAAAGGGTGTTTTGCTTAGCGATTTAGATAAACCATTACAACAATTTTTAAATAAATACGAGAATGATAAAGATGCTCCAGGTAAAATTAGTCACATTTTTCAGCCATTAAAAGCTGTACATCATAATGATGATTATGGGAATTTTGCCAATAAGTATATGCCTTACAAACAACTTATTGGTTTGTTAATTATTGGTTTGTTCTTGCTTTTAACGGCTTGCATCAATTTTATTAATTTGGCAACTGCACAAGCCATTAGCAGAAGCAAAGAAGTTGGTGTCCGTAAAGTAATGGGAAGCAGACGCAAACAATTGATTACGCAATTTTTAAGTGAAACAGCATTGATAACACTTATAGCTTTGTTGTTAGCATGTGTTATATCAGAATTAACTTTGCCAAAAATGGAAAACCTGTTTGGTGGTGATGTTACTTTTAGTCTTTTTGGTCACCCGATTATTTTTGTGTTTTTATTAGGCTTATTGGTAGTGGTCAGTTTTTTGGCAGGATTATATCCAGCCTTAATCATGTCGGGTTTTAGCCCAGCCTTAGCCATAAAAAATAAGGTTGCAGCAAACGCTGGAGGAGTCGGTTTGCGTAAAACTTTAGTGGTTGTGCAATTTGCAATTACAGCAATCTTAATTATTGGAACTTTAGTAGTGATTAAGCAAATGAGTTTCATTCGCAATAAATCACTTGGCTTTGATACACAGGCCATATCATTGCTAAGCTTACCTCAAGATAGCTTAAGTCAACAAAAGTTTGATGGATTTAAAGAAAGATTAGCCAGTATTAAAGGCGTAAAAAGTATTAGTTTTTGCTCCGCAGCTCCATCTTCTGATAATAATAACGAAACTAGTTTTACCTATAATAGTTCTAAAAGTGCAGATTTTCAAGCTAATGTTAAAACTGCAGATGAGTCTTATTTTAAAACTTTTGGGTTGCAATTCATAGCTGGGAGACCAATATCAAAAAGTGATACCATTAAGGAGTTTGTGGTGAACGAAACACTTGTAAAGAAATTAAATATCAAAAACCCTCAGGAAGTTATTGGTAAGATCATGAAACTTTGGGGCGGTACTGGCCCCATCGTAGGGGTGGTTAAAGACTTTAACAATTATTCCCTTCACGAAAAAATAGCGCCTATTGCCATATTCTCTAGAAAAACTAGATATTCAAGTGTGGCTATAAAATTAGAAGCAACAGATATGGGTAATACAATGAAACAAGTTGAAAGCACTTTCAACACCGTTTTTCCAGACTATGTTTACGAAAATAATTTCTTCGATGAAAACTTAAAAGGCTTTTATGAAACTGAGCAAATTACGGGAACGCTTTTCAAGGTTTTTGCCACTGTGGTAATTTTTATCTCGTTTATTGGCCTATTTGGGTTGATTTCCTTTGTAGCAACCCAACGTACCAAAGAAATTGCTATTCGCAAGGTTTTAGGTGCATCAAACATAGAATTAATCAAAATGCTAAACAGTTCGTTTTTATGGATGGTTTTAATAGCAAACATGGTGGCTTGGCCTGTAGCTTATATTTTCGTTAAAAACTGGTTGGCAGGATTCGAATATCGAATTGATTTAAGCATTTGGCCTTTTGTTTTTGCAATGCTAATCTCAATGTCGATAACAATTATAACAGTTACATTAAGAAGTTATAGAGCGGCAAAAGCCAATACAATTGATGCGTTGAAATACGAATAATTAAGCTGAAAGCTTAAAGACCAAAGACTAAAGCGTTTGCAATGTCTTGATACTTGATACTAATTACTTGATACTACAAAATGATTGAACTTAAAAACATAGAAAAATACTACGCTAACAAAGGAGTAAAGAGCTACATCCTTCGTCACGTAACAACAAGTATTAAACAAGGAGAATTTGTTTCCATTATGGGGCCTTCTGGTGCCGGAAAATCAACTTTGTTAAATATTTTAGGAATGCTAGAGGAACCCACTTATGGCGAATATCATTTTATGGGCGAAGATGTAACTGCAATGAAAGAGCGCCAAAGAATCGAATTGTATCGTAACCACATTGGTTTTGTTTTTCAAGCATACCATTTAATTGATGAGATGACAGTTGCCGAAAATATTGAAGCTCCGTTACTGTACAAAAAAATCCCTTCATCAGAACGTAAAAGTCGCATTGCGGATATTTTGGATCGATTTAATATGGTTGCTAAAAAAGATTTATTTCCAAATCAATTATCGGGTGGTCAACAGCAACTAGTTGGTATTGCTAGAGCTCTGGTTGCACAACCATCAATTATTTTGGCTGATGAACCGACTGGAAACTTACAATCTGCACAAGCAGAGCAGATAATGGATTTGTTTAAAAAGTTAAATCAGGAGGAAGGAATCACTATTCTTCAGGTTACACACTCGGAGAAAAATGCGCAATATGGAAACAGAATTTTAACTATAGAAGATGGGGTGATAAAGGAAGACGTTTCAGTTAACGGTTAACAGTTTTCAGTTCTCAAACTTTGTCTCATATCTCATATCTCATCCCGATAGCTATCGGGACTCAAATCTAAACGGATGTTAAAACTCAACCTTAAAATTGCATTCAGAAATATCTGGAAATATAAGGCAACAAATACCATTAAATTGTTTGGTCTTGTTGTTGGATTAAGCACTGTAATTGTTTTGATTTCTTATGTGATGTATGAGCTTTCCTACGATAGAGAAAATCCGAATGCCGACCGTGTGTATAGAATCCACTTGATAGATAAAGCTGAAAATACAGAACGGTCAAGCAGTCCGCTAGGTTTTGCGCAAGTGTTGATGGAAAATATTCCCGAAATTGAGCATGCCTCAAGATTACAGGCAAATCCATTAGAGATTAACGTGGGAAGAAATGAATTTCCTGTTGAACTTAATATGGCCAATCTATCTTATTTTGACATATTCGGAATAAAAATAGTGCAAGGAAATAAAAGTGCATTGTCGCTACCGAATACAATAGCGATATCTGAAAAATTGGCTAAAATATTTTTTCCAAATAAAAGTGCAATTGGCCAGTTCGTAACTGTCAAACACCCTGTTCCACAGCAAATTGTGGCTGTAATGCAAGATTTACCAGAAGCTTCACATTTTAAGGGTAATGTATTTGCGAATATCAAAGAAGAAGAACCCTTTAAATGGTATGGATATAGGTTGTCATCAGAATATATTCTGTTAAAAAAAGGTGCTTCAATTGAAACAGTCGAACAAAAATTAAGGTCACTTAGCAAGCAATACCAGGTTCCTGAACACTATCGTGTTAAATTTATGCCAGTAACTAAAATTCACCTTTATTCGCATACTGATACTGAGATAGAGACAAACAGTGATGTAAAATATATCTATATTTTTTGCACAATGGCGTTTTTTATTCTTTTTATAGCACTCATTAATTTCATCAACCTAACTGTATCAGCATCTTTAAAGAGAGGAAAGGAAATTGGCATTAAGAAAGTGATGGGAGCATCGGTAAAACAACTTCGTGTTCAATTCTTGAGCGAAAGTTACATCTATTTTGTTGTTGCTACTTTTCTTGCCATGGTTATTAGCTACGATTTAGTGCCTATGTTTAGTGATAAGTTGGGGATAGCTATTGATTTAAAGACTGTTTTTAATATCAAATCAATGCTTGCTGTATCTGCCCTAATTATCTTGTCAGGTTTTTTAGCAGGATTTTATCCAGCAATTATTCTGTCTCGATTAATGCCTGTTAAAACCTTAAAGGGAAATGTTAACACATCAACTAGTTCTTTTAGTTTAAAAAAATCGCTCATTGTGATTCAGTTTGCAGTATCTGCATTTTTAATTGTATGCACGCTGGTTATTTATAGTCAACTTAATTTTATTAGCAATAAAAAATTGGGCTTCGATAAGGATCATGTCTTGATGGCCGAATCGAAAAAAGGTTTTTGGCAAGGCTATGATGATAAATACGAAAGCTTTAAGAATGATTTGTTAAGGTATAAAGGTATTGAATCTATATCACTTTCTACTTTTAATCTGGGCGAAAGCTATCGTGAAGTATCTGAGTGGACAGATAAAAAGGACTCTACAAAGACCGTTCAAACTGCTATGATTTTCAGCGATTTTGACTTCATCAAAACACTAAATCTTGAACTGGTAAAGGGAAGAATATTTTCCAATCAATATGGCGTAGATAGAGCTAAATATTCATCTTCGCCAGAAAAAGGGCAGTCGAAAGAAGCGCTTGAAAAAAGTCAATTGTCTCGGCCAATCATACTGAACCAAACCGCAGAAACGGAACTTAAGCTTGCTGGCCAGCTTAATAAAACTTTAAATCTGCCAGGTTTAAAAGGAACTATAATTGGGGTGGTAAAAGATTTTAATGGCATGTCGCTACATTCGAAAGTTACGCCAATGGCATTGTATGTAGAACCTAATAGTAATGCTGGGCATACTTATATTAAAATTGACCCACTGGAAATAAAAAGTGTAAAAAGAGCAATTGAAACTGTATGGAGAAAGTATTTTACAATACCAGCTCCCGAATTCTCATTTTTGGATGACCATTTAGAAAAGCTCTATCTAGAAGAGATGCGTTTAGGCAGTGTGTTTATATCCTTTGCCGGTATTGCAATTATATTATGCTGTATTGGTTTGTTTGGAATGGTTTATTTTGATTTAGAGCAACGAACAAAGGAAATAGCTGTTCGTAAAATATTAGGTGCTTCTGCTAAGGATTTACTGGCTTTGTTAAATAGCGGTTTCGTTAAAATGATTATTATCGCCAACATCATTGTTTGGCCTTTTGCATATTATCTAATTAAAGAATGGTTAAATGGGTTTTATTACCGAATTGAGTTGAGTTATCAACCTTTTTTAGTAGGCCTATTAATTTGCTTAACCCTTACCATTTTAACAGTTTCGATACAGGCAATTAAGACCTTGAAAAAATCACCAGTTGATGCACTTAAATACGAATAGCCATATAAACTAAAGCTCACATCTCATATCTCACCTCTAAAATCTAAACGGATGTTCAAACTCAACCTAAAAATCGCCCTTCGAAATTTATTTAAGAACAAAGTTTATGCTGCCATTAATATTGGCGGATTAGCAATCGGTCTTACGGCTTTTGTGCTTTTATTGTTATTTGTAAATCACCAATCAAGTTACGATAAATGGAGCCCTGAACTGAAAAACGTTTATCAAGTTAGAGAATTTCACGATTTTTTCACGCCAGATAACAAGCCTTATTGGCAACAACGAAGTGAATCAAGAATTGCAACGGTTCTAAAGGAAAAGATACCACAGTTTAAATATGTAACTAAGGCTAGCGAGGGTTGGGGAGATGGTTATTCTGTAAAAATTGATAAAAATAGTCCCGTAATTGTTAAAGATATAGTTGATGCTGATTCACTTTTCTTTAAAGTGTTTCCGTATGAGTTTATTGGGGGCAATGAATTAACTGCTATTAATGCACCAAATACTATCGTTTTAAAACAGAGTGTAGCTTTTCGATTATTTGGAACCGATAAAGTAATAGGTAGGCAGCTGAAGTTAGTAAGATGGAGAAGCGATGAGGGCAATTTAATGACTGTAACAGGTGTGGTTAAAGACCCCTCAACTTCTGAAAGCCTAGCGTTTAATGCCGTTACCCATACAGGAGACAGAGATGCAGACCCAGACCAAATTAGCAATTCAAATTATACGGGAATTTATGTTCGGGCTGAGAAATCTCTAGATACAAATGTCCTAAACAAAAGCCTTCTAAACGTTTATGTGGATTATAAAAAGGCACTGCTGAAAGCTAGAGGAACAACTTATGAAGAGTTTTATAAAGAAAAAAACAGAAAAGCAGGGCTGAAAGTATTACCAATTAGTGAAGTATATTCAACGCCTTCATTTTCAGAAAACTGGTTAGATAAAATTAAGCCAATTATTGCATTATCTATTTTCTTGCTAATTATTTCAGTTATCAACTTTGTAAATTTAGCTACAGCTCAATCTGTTCAACGGGCAAAAGAAGTAGGGGTAAAAAAGGTATTAGGCGCATATAAAAAACAATTGTTGCTGCAATTTTTAATTGAGTCGGCTATCCAAACGCTTACATCTCTTTTTATCACAATAATACTGGTCGAATTATTTTTACCGGCTTTTAGCAATCATTTTGATGTGCAGCTTAGCTTTTGGCATAGCAATCAACTGTTTTCGATTATTGCTCAATTGCTAGGCTTATTTGTACTTATAACTTTACTGGCAGGTTTTTACCCAGCTATGGTTTTAGCAAAATATAATCCTGTTAAGGTATTAAAAGGAAATTACGAAAGTGGTTTTAGCGGCATTGCACTAAGAAATGGTTTAGTGGTTTTGCAATTTATCATAGCAGTAACCTTTATCATTGGCATTGGTGTCATGTATAAACAGAATGATTACATGGCTAGTAAAGATTTGGGTTTTGATCGAGATAAATTGATAAACATTTCTACTAATTATGATGAAGGAGATGCGTTTGTAGAGAGTATCAAACGGATGCCATCAGTAAAATATGTGGCAACAACAACCCAAGTTATGGGAAATACTTTCAATACCTCAAGAGAACTCACCTTTAACAATCAGAAATTTGAAGTTAATGCAGTAACAGTTACCATGGACGCATTGCCAGCATTGGGTGTAAAAGTGATAAGTGGAAGAATTTTTGGAAAAGAATATGCACAAGACACCATTAACTCAGTTGTGTTGAATCAAACAGCAGCAAATTTATTGGGTAAAAATTTGGTAGGCAAAACATTTACGAGCGGTCCAAAAAACGATGTTTTTCAAGTTGTTGGGGTTATTAAAGATTATAACAACGAAAGCTTTGAAAAGGCAGTTTTACCTACCATCTATAAAGTAACTCATTTAGGAGGTTCATCAAATACCAATAACTTGTTAGTTCGTTTTGATAATAATCATTATCAAACAGCAATTAAAACAATAGAGGCAGAGTGGAAAAAGGTATATCCCGATTTTCCAATGATTTACACTTCTGTGGAAGATGCTTTTCAAAAAGAACTAAAACCCTCAATTAGATTAATGCAGATTGTTGTGCTTTTTAGCATCATTTCAGTTGTACTTTCATTGCTAGGCTTGTTTGCGCTATCTACCTTTATGGCGAAACGCAGAACAAAAGAAATTGCAATCCGTAAAATATTGGGGGCGTCAGATTTCCAAATCATTAATATGCTAAATAGATCATTTATGATTTTGGTGATTAGTGCAAACTTAATTAGTTGGCCAATCGCCTTTATATTAACTAAAAAATGGTTGGAAGGATTTGCATACAGAATTGATATGCCTTTTTGGCCATTTGCCATTGCAACCTTAACTTCTGTAATTATTGCTGTATTTACGGTTAGTTTACAGGCGAGAAAAGCTGCGGTTAATAATCCGGTAGATGCATTAAAATACGAGTAAAGGTAAAAGGCTGAAGGTAGAAGAGATTAAACCCTCAACCTTAAACCTTATCTTTGGACTATGCAAAAAACCGTCAAAGATCAGCTTGGCAATGAGGTCATGTTTAATTATCCACCTAAAAGGATTGTTTCTATTGTGCCTTCTCAAACCGAGTTGCTTTTCGATTTAGGTTTGGATGAAGAGGTTGTTGGCGTAACTAAATTTTGCATTCATCCAATAGAAAAGTTTGCGGCTAAAACCAAAGTAGGCGGAACGAAAAAGCTTTTAATCGAAAAAATTAGAGATTTAAAACCCGATTTAATTATTGGTAATAAAGAAGAGAATACGAAAGAAGAAGTCGAGTTATTAATGCAAGAATTTCCAGTTTGGATGAGCGATATCTATAATTTGGAAGATGCAACAAAAACTATTTCACAAATAGGAGAGATAGTAAATCGTGAGCCCGAAGCAGCTTATTTAAATCATTTAATCAATGCAGGTTTTACAGATTTACAGACTTTAGCAGTCGAGAAAAACATTAACAAATCTGTAGCTTATCTAATTTGGAAAGACCCGTATATGTCTGCTGGGCGAAATACTTTTATAGACGATATTTTAAGAAAAATCGGTTTACAAAATGTTATTCAAAAGAATCGATATCCTGAGCTAAATCTTTCCCAACTCCAAACTCTCAACCCCCAACTCATTTTCCTTTCTTCAGAACCTTATCCTTTTAAGCAAAAACACATTGATGAAATTCAATCAGTCTTGTCTAATGCAAAAGTAATGCTGGTAGATGGCGAGATGTTTTCTTGGTATGGAAGTAGGTTGGTTAAAGCTGTAAACTATCTTTTTCATTTGCAGGAAGAGTTGAAGGTTCATTAGTTTCCCGAAGAGTCGGGATTTCGCTTCGCTTAACATTCCCATGCGCATTAGCTAGGAAATAGCTCATTAATCATTGCCGTCTGCTTTAGCTGACGGAGATAATTTTCATACATTAGAAAAAGAATGTCAGTAGTTCTTCAGTAGCTTCAGTCCTTCTTTTCATTCCAAGTCCCGAGAAAAATCGGGAGCTTTCCATTTCAATAAGGTTTATTTTACAAAATTGGTGGTTCTTGGCAGTTGGCAGTCCTACATAGTTGCATAAGCCGTGAAATCGTCCTCGTTTGTAACGAGGATGTTTGAGGTGAGGGATTTTATCGCTTAATATTGTGTGAGCATTAAAAATGCTCTATTCAAGTGTCCGCGTTGCAAACGCGGACAATGGTATTGTTTATGGTTCTTGGCAGTTTGCAGCCCTACATAGTTGCACAAGCCAATGTTAACTAAACGGGATTGGAGCGGAAATCCTTTTTAAAAAACCTCATAGGTTTCTAAAACCTATGAGGTTTAAAAGATTGTAGCAAAAAGCCCGACTGCCTCAAATAAAATTACCGCAACTGCTTTTCTAATTCCTTAATCCCTCAATATTAATAAGATAGAAATTTGATGTTCGGTTACTTCAAAACATTCCAACTTTTCAACATTCCAACCTTACAATAATTACTAAAAATAAATCATCATAATTTTGTTTATTGATGCAAAACGCTATCTTTGCAATCCAAAATAAATCCTAACTGCGGATGTGGCGTAATTGGTAGCCGCACCAGACTTAGGATCTGGCGCTTCACGGCGTGGGGGTTCGAGTCCCTTCATCCGCACAATACCTGAAGCCGTTTCGTTAAATCGAGACGGCTTCAATTTTATAAAGACATTGATAAAAAATTAAATATAAATCGATGTGTTATTTGAGTTCGGCAATTTGTCTCAAATCTCATATCTCAATACTCATATCTAAAATGAATATTACACAAGAAAAAATTGACGATTTAAATGCAATAGTTAAAATTACTATCGCTCCTTCTGATTACACACCAAGAGTAGAAAAAGCCCTTAAAGAGCAAGCTAAAAAAGCAAATCTTCCAGGTTTCCGTAAAGGAATGGTGCCAGTTGCCCATATGAAAAGAATGTATGGCAAAAGCATTTTGGTAGAAGAAATTAATAACATGTTAAGTGAAAACCTTTCTAAACACTTAACAGATAATAAAGTTGAAGTTCTTGGTCAGCCGTTACCAGTAATGGATGATACAAAAGAATTTAAATGGGATAACACAGACGAATTTGAATTTAAATATGAATTAGGTTTAGCACCAAAGGTGGATGTTGAAATTACTTCGAAAGATAAATTCACAGCATATAATGTTAAAGCTGATAACGAAACTTTAGAATCTCGTATCAAAAACATCCGCAAAAGCTATGGCAAAATGACAAACCCTGAAGTTTCGGCAGAAGGTGATGTGCTTTATGCTGATTTGGCACAACTTTCTCCAGATGGAGCAATTTTTGAAGGTGGTATTGCAAGCACAGGTTCTATCCGTTTAGATTTAGTAACTGATAAAAAGATTTTAAAATCTTTAGTAGGTTTAAAGAAAGACGATGTAGTTGAGCTAGACATTCAAAAAGCTTTTGATAACAATGAAACTGTAATTGCGAAATTGTTAAACATTGGCGAAGAGGATGCAAAAGATTTGAAGTCTAAATTTCAGGTAACGGTTAAAAATGTAAATCGTTTAGAGGAGTCAGATTTAAATCAAGAGTTCTTTGATAAAATATTTGGTGCAGGTTTAGTAACTGACGAGGCTGGTTTTAGAGCTAAAATTACTGAGGAGATTGAAAGTATGTTTAAGCAAGATGCAGATCGCAAATTGCAAAATGATATTTATACCCAGTTAACTGAGCAAACTAAAATGCAATTACCTGAAGAATTTTTGCGCAAGTGGTTAAAAGCTACTAACGAAAAATTAACTGACGAAGAGTTGGAGCAAGGTTTTGCTGATTTCGCAAAGAACCTTAAATGGACTTTGATTGAAAACAAAATCATCACTGAAAACGAAATTAAAATTGAGTATAAAGATGTTTTCGAAACTGCTAAACAACGTTTAGATGCACAGTTTAGAATGTACAGTCCGCAACCAATGCCAGAAGACCAGTTAGCACAATACACAGCTACCTTCTTGCAAGAAAAAGAAAATGCTAATCGTATTTTCGATGAGGTGAAGGCTTTAAAAGTATTCGAACACATTCAATCGGTAGCGACTTTAGACAAAAAAGACATCGACTATAACAAGTTTATAGCGTTGAAGTAAAACGATAAGCGTCGGGCGATAAGAGTTGGGCGTTTTGGAGAAATAGATAAAGAGTCCCTATTTGTTTTCAACTTAATACTTGAAAATGGCTCAATTTAAATTTCAAACATTAGAGGTATGGCAGATTTCCATAGCTTTAACAGACAAGTTACTAGATATAGCTGACCGTTTGTCAGATATAAAAAAATACAGATTTGCAGAGCAGCTCAATGGGGCTGCTCTTAGCATATCTAATAATATTGCTGAAGGTTCAGGTTCAGTTTCTAATAAGGAATTTGCTCATTATCTGAATATTGCACACCGTTCTACCTTTGAGAATGCAAATATTTTAGTAGTATTGGAGAGAAGAAAATTAATTTCTGACATTGAGTTAATCCAATATCTCGAAGAATTAGATAAATTGGCACGGAAATTAACTAATCTTAGGAAATATTTATTAAAGTAAATAACTGATGAGGGGCTGAGGGTATTTGTACGCCTATCCCCAAACGCTTAACCCCAAACGCAATGAAAATAGATAAAGAAGAATTTAGAAAATACGCAGTTAAACATCATAGAATTAATGGATTAAACGTTGACCGTTACATTGGTGCAACTAATAATTCTCCAAAATCAATGACACCATACATCATTGAGGAGCGCCAGTTAAATGTAGCTCAAATGGATGTTTTCTCTCGTTTAATGATGGACCGTATCATCTTTTTAGGTGACGCAATTTATGATGGCAATGCAAATATCATTCAAGCTCAATTGTTGTTCTTACAATCAACTGATGCAAACAGAGATATTCAAATTTACATCAACTCTCCAGGTGGTTCAGTTTATGCAGGTTTAGGTATTTATGATACCATGCAATACATCTCACCAGATGTGGCAACAATTTGTACTGGTATGGCAGCTTCTATGGGTGCAGTTTTATTAGTAGCTGGTGCTGCTGGTAAACGTGCTGCCTTAACTCACTCACGAGTAATGATTCACCAACCATCTGGAGGCGCTCAAGGTGTTGCTTCAGATATGGAAATTAACTTGAGAGAGATGTTAAAATTGAAAAAAGAATTGTACGATATCATTTCTCAACATTCTGGTCAAAGCTACGAATGGGTAGAAAAAGCATCGGATCGTGATTACTGGATGAAAGCTGATGAAGCTAAAAGTTTTGGTATGATTGATGAGGTGTTAGGTTCAACTAAAAAATAAATCAGTTTTGAGTTGCGAGTTACGGGTTGAAGGCCTAGGCTAATAAACTCATAACTCACAACTTATAACTCATAACTAAGAAAAATGGCTAAACAAAATAAAGACTCACGTTGCTCATTCTGTAACTCTCCAAAGCAAGAAACTTTAATGCTTATTGAGGGTATGGACGCATATATTTGCGACAAATGCGTAACGCAGGCCAATGTTTTACTTGCACAGGAGTTAGGCAATAAAAAAAGTAAAGCGTTCGACGAATCGTTTAGGTTGTTAAAGCCTGCTGAAATAAAAGCGCATATGGACCAATACGTAATTGGGCAAGATGATGCAAAAAAAGTACTTTCTGTAGCAGTTTACAATCACTATAAACGCTTAAGTCAGAAAATTGACAAGGATGAAGTTGAGATTGAAAAATCTAACATCATGTTAGTTGGCGAAACTGGAACAGGAAAAACCTTATTGGCAAAAACGATTGCTAAAATCTTACATGTGCCATTTTGTATTGTAGATGCAACTGTTTTAACAGAAGCTGGATATGTTGGAGAAGATGTAGAAAGTATTTTAACTCGTTTATTGCAAGCTGCAGATTATGATGTAGCATCGGCAGAACGTGGTATCGTTTATATTGATGAGGTTGATAAAGTTGCTCGTAAAAGCGACAACCCATCAATTACAAGAGATGTTTCTGGAGAAGGTGTACAACAAGCGTTACTTAAAATATTAGAAGGTACAGTTGTAAATGTTCCACCGCAGGGCGGAAGAAAACATCCAGACCAGAAAATGATACCAGTAAACACCAATAATATTTTATTTATCTGTGGTGGTGCATTTGATGGTATTGAACGTAAAATTGCTAATCGTTTACGTACGCAGGCTGTGGGTTATAAGGTTAAAAAGGATGAAGTAGATTTAGACCTGAAAAACCTTTATAAATACATTACACCACAAGATTTAAAAGCATTCGGATTAATTCCTGAGTTAATTGGTCGTGTGCCAGTTTTAACCCACTTAAATCCGTTAGATATCCAAGCTTTGCGTAATATCTTAACTGAGCCTAAAAACTCTTTAATGAGACAATACACTAAGCTTTTTGAATATGAAGATGTGAATTTGATATTCGAAGATGAAGTTTTAGATTTCATCGTTAACAAAGCAATGGAGTATAAATTAGGAGCAAGGGGATTACGTTCCATTTGTGAAGCAATCATGCTCGATGCGATGTATGACACACCATCAGACGATACGGTAAAAGAATTGCATATCACCTTAGAATATGCCATCGAGAAATTTGAAAAGGCAGACTTTAAGAAACTGAAAGCAGCATAAGATTAAAAATCCTCCCGAAATTTCGGGAGGATTTTTTTTAACCTTTTGGTTAATGGTCGATGGTCCATGGACTATAGACTATCAACTAAAATTAATACATTTATAAAAAGGAGTAAAATATATGAACGAAGAAAAAGAAGTAAAACAGGACGCCAAAATTGTAGCGAAAGCTAAAAAAGTAAAAGAAGTAGAAACTCCGGTAAAGTCAGGATTAAAGTCTAAAGAAGAAATAGTAAAAAACTGGTTACCCCGATATACTGGCAGACCATTAGAAGAATTTGGTAAATATATTCTATTAACCAATTTCAGTAAATACTTAACCATGTTTTCGGAGTGGAATGATAATGCTCCAATTATGGGTTTAGATAAGCCAATGCAAAGTGTTACTGCCAATGGCATCACCATTATCAACTTTGGTATGGGAAGTGCAATGGCAGCTACAATGATGGATTTATTAACTGCAATTATGCCAAAAGCCGTATTGTTTTTAGGCAAATGTGGAGGCCTTAAAAAGAAAAATCAATTGGGCGATTTAATTTTGCCAATCGCGGCGATTAGGGGAGAAGGAACATCTAATGATTATTTACCAGCAGAAGTTCCGGCATTACCAGCCTTTGCTTTACAAAAGGCGATATCAACAACTATTAGAGACCACTCAAGAGATTATTGGACTGGAACATGTTATACCACCAACCGTAGGGTTTGGGAGCACGACAAGGAGTTTAAGAAGTATTTAAAAACTTTAAGAGCAATGGCAGTTGATATGGAGACCGCAACAATCTTTACAACTGGTTTCGCTAATAAAATTCCTACTGGTGCATTGTTATTGGTTTCAGACCAGCCAATGATTCCAGAAGGTGTTAAAACAGCAGAAAGTGATAGCTCTGTAACCACAAATTATGTAGATAGCCATCTTCAAATAGGAATTGATTCTTTGAAACAGTTAATTAATGGTGGTGCAACTGTAAAACACTTGAGGTTTTAATAAAAAATCGTCATATCGAACGCAGCGAAGCGAGGAGATATCTGAGAGAAATTTAGCAATAAGTTTCTCTTTTTTATTTGAAAAACAATTGCAAAAGGCATTAGGAAAGGTTCTGTCCTTCTTTCCCTGCCTGCCGGCAGGCAGGCGCTTTACTTCGCCTTCGTTCCTCAGTCTTCGTGCTCGCTCCAATAAGGTTTATTGAACTTAAGCTTGTGCAGCTATCTAGGTTTTATATGTTGCGGGGAAAATTCACAAAAGAGCCACTTGCTTTGTAATATAAACCCTGCCTACCGCAGGCAGGCTTATTGAAGGCAAATGTTTTTCACATTGCCGAAAAGAAGGGCTGAATAAGCCATAGGCACTAACATTCTTTTCCCTCCTAAATCGCTTTGATTAAATGGTTTGCCTTATCTGTAGACTCATTAGTATCGTCAACAAAATATTCAGTTTGCCATTGTTGGGTTTTCTGGGCTTGTTTATTTAGAGTCACATCCCAAGGAGGATAAACCCTAATTCCTCTTTTACCTTGTGCTTTGTTACTAGAGATTATACCTTTCTCTAATAAAATTGATTTAGGGAAAATAAATTGACCAAATAAATCTCCTTTTCTAGTACTAATGATCATCAAATCAAAATCATCATTAACATGAAAAGGTTCTGTTTGGCCGTTTTCATTTCTTTTCCAAATGGTAACAAACTGACCAATTTTGGTTGGTGTTATTTTAGCTGTTCTATGAATAATTGTTTTGCCATTTAATTGGAAAGTACACGCGTCATATTCACTGCTTTCTTTTTCAGCTTTTAGGTTAGAAAAATCAAACCCACATTTGTTGTAAAAATTTTTAATTATCGAAAAATTTTCATTGTCAGTTAAATCACTCAATCCTCACCACTTTTAGGGTAATCAAACAATAAAACTTTTCCAGTATCTGCACTAACCATTTTCCAATCATCGAAAGGGAATTCTAAGTAAACCACACTGCAGGTGGGCATGTTATCTATATGACCGTCAAAGTAATTTACTAAATCTGTTAGGCCAGGATTATGACCGAATAGAGCAATCCTGTCAAATTGATTATCTAAATTATTAATAACCGATAAAAGTGTTTTTACACTAGCTTCGTATATGCTAGATTCTAATTGTATATTTTTTTTTGGAATTTGCCAAGCCTCAGCAAAGAATTTTGCAGTGGTTAGAGCACGCAAAGCAGGACTGCTAACAACTAATTGAGGGACAATTTTTTGCTTAACCAATCGCTCTGCCATTTCTGGTGCATTAGATTTTCCTCTTTTGTTCAGCGGTCTATCAAAATCGCTTAAACTTGAATTACCCCAATCCGATTTAGCGTGTCTAATTACTAATAGTTGCTTTACCATATTTTTATATGTTTTATGTTACACGTTATGGTTGCTAAGCTTATACATATCCCAAATGTTTTATTTCCAAAACTCAGCTACCCAAGGTGCAGGTTTTACATACCTATACCATTTTCCTCTTCCACCTTCTATTGCTTTGTGCGGGTTAATTTCTCCGTGAAAGATGATAATCTTAGCTCCATCTGGAATTCGTGGCGTTGCCCAAAATGCAAACGGGATTTTAGAAACACAATCATATTTATAACTTGGACACCATTCCTTTGGCCAATAATTCAGTTTTCCTTTATCAAAAATTGCTTGGGTTAGGTACTCTTGTTCATTTCGGTGTCTCTTCCTAATTTCGTCAAATGTGTTCAAGAAATCATCAAATACATAACCGTGTTTTCCTATTTCAAATCTATAAACTGAAGAATTTCCTGTAATTCTCCATTGTTTTTTATAGTCTTTTATAATTAAAAATTCTCCAGGGTAGTCAAAAAACGGGTCAATCGAGTCAACAATTACAATATCTAAATCTAAAAATAGAGCAGTTCCTTTTAAGCCGAATAGGTCTTCTTTTAAGGTAGAAAGCTTTTTCCACATCCGTTCTGGCAATCCACCAGGAATCTCCATACTTGGAATTGCAAAACATTGAACTTCAGGCGAAATTCCTATTTCATCATCCGTAAAGCAAACCATTTTAAACTCATAGCTCAAATTTCTTTTAACCATGGCGTACAGCCTGTTAACATATTCAGGGCCATAAAGTTTGCCCCATTTCATGCAAAAAATATACTTGTCTGCCATTATTTACCTTGTGGATAATGAAGTAGTTAAAAAATTAAATAAGCTTAGCATTACTTTTTTGCTCAAAGTAGCTTGATATTTCATTCAATGTAAAGGCGTTTAGGCATTTAGCAGCTGTTAAACCTCCCTTTCTTGCAACCTTAACTCCATATTGCGTATCATGGAAGCCTTCTTTTCTGTGTGCATCTGGATTAATAGACAATAGAACTCCTTTTTCTAATGCATATCGATGCCAACGCCAATCTAAATCTAAGCGCAAAGGATTGGCATTAATTTCAATAACAACTTTATTTGCTGCACAGGCATCGATTACTTTTTTATAATCAATTTCGTAGCCTTTTCTGCTCAGCAATAATCGCCCCGTTGGATGACCTAAAATTGTGGTATAGGGATTTTCTATAGCTTTAATTAACCTTGCGGTTGCTTTATCTTGGTCCATTCTTAAGTTACTATGAACAGATGCAACAACAAAATCAAAAGTTTTTAAAATATCATCACCATAATCTAAAGATCCATCATTTAAAATGTCACTTTCTATTCCTTTAAAGATTTTAAAAGGAGCAAGCTTGGCGTTTAACTCATCGATTTGTAAATGCTGAGCATAAACTCGCTGCTCATTTAATCCTTTTGCATAAAAGGCAGATTTAGAGTGGTCGCAAATACCTAAATACTCAAGGTTCAAGGTTTCTTTGCAATACACCGCCATTTCTTCTAAGGTGTGTACACCATCGCTCCAATCAGAGTGGTTATGTAAAGTTCCCCTCAAATCGTTATCAGTGATTAGAATAGGCAACTGATGTTTAATCGCCAATCCAATTTCATTTAATCCCTCACGTAATTCAGGTGCAATAAAATCTAAACCAGCTTTTGTGTAAACATCATATTCATCTACGAAAGGACCATCACCTGCTAGTTTTAAAACTTCAGCAACGTGTTGTTCGTTCCCAGTTAACTTAAAAAGGTTAAGATAAAAATCGGCTTTAGGAACTATAACTAATCTGATGTGTAAACCACTTTCTGTATGTGCCGCAAAGTTATTATCCCCAATGTCTTTAAGGTCTAAATCAGCAAATGCTGGAATTTGAGCAGCTAAATTTTCTACATCGGCTGTGCCAATTACAAATAAAGCTTCCTCAATAATTTCAACAGCTCTTCTATATCCACCTGTTATCTCTAACAAAGCCGTATCATCAACTTTGTTTAGCCACAAAGATAAATTTGTTAAAATTTGATTAACAGTTGGTTCGATATGAGCATATAGAAACTTCCCATTAGCAGCCATTTTAAATTCGATGACTTTTTTAATTTCTTCTTGAGTTTTAAGTCCGAAACCTTTGGCTTCAATCAAGCGATTTTCATTACAAGCGTAATAAAGTTCGCCAACGTTTTCTATTTGTAAATCGTGCCAAATGACACTGATTTTTTTTGGACCAATACCCTTAATGCCTAACATTTCTACAATGCCTGGCGGTGTTTGCAGCAAAATTTCTTCAAGTTCTTTAATCGTTCCAGTTTCTAACAGCTCAATTACTTTCGAAGCAATACTTTTTCCAATCCCATCTATTTTTTCAATATCTGATAATGGTTTAGAAGCTATAGCGAAAGGCAATTTATCTATCTTAAAAGCGGCATTAGCGACAGATTTTATCTTAAATGGATTTACTTCATGCAATTCCATTAGTTGAGATAAAAGTCGTAATGTACGTGATATGGGTTTGTTTTCCATTGCTGTAAAATTACAAACTAAAACCTAAAAATTGAATTAATGAACACAATAAACAGTTATTGTTGTTTTTAGCTTATGAAACTTAAATATCTCTTCATTTCTTGTCTTGCCTTATTTTTCTCTTGTAATTCAGATTCTAATAAAATAAAGCTAAATGCTGATAGTCTTAAAATTGAAAATGTTGAAGCGAAATTTTTAATTGTGCCTGGCAAGTCGATTGGCAAATTTCACCTAGGCCAAAATGTTGTTGAATTAGATTCTATTTTAGGTAAGCCCGATTTTAGTGATGCAGCTATGGGAAAAGCTTGGAGTATTTGGTATCGTGGAGATACATCTAAGTTTAGGAAGCAAGAAATTGCTGTTTTTTCATCTTATGCTGATAGTACGATGAAATGGAAAGATGTGAAACAAATTAGAGTTAACTCAAATAAGGTTACTACAGTTACGGGTTTAAATAATGGTAATTTGCTTTCCAGTTTTACTGCAAAATATAGTGATTTTAAAAAAGTAGCTACCTTTGTGAACGATAATTTAGGAGATACAATTTTACTTTACGATTCAAAATCAAATGGTATTGCGGCAGAGTTTATTAGAGATATCAGTAGGGCAATTATTATTCACAAAAAAGGTGAGATGGTTAATGAAACCTATCTCACCCTTCATCCAGAATGGAAAATTCTGAAGTAATTATTTTATTTTAATCTCATAATCCATTCTAGCTTGAATGCCAGAATTGGTAATTGCTTTTTGCATTTGTTTGTAAATCAGGTAATTTTCGCCAAGTTCTTTTTTGGTGTAATAAATACTGATATTCTCCTTCGCATTTGATAGAAAATCTTTTAAAGGATCTATTTTCTCTGGATATTCAACGATTCTATATTCTTTAATTTTAGCTTTTTTAGCAGCAGATTTTATGGCATCAGTAAAACTTCCTAAACGGTCTGCCAATCCAATTTTTACGGCGTCAGTACCAATCCAAACATGACCACCTCCAATGCTGTCTACTTGCGCCTTGGTTTTTTTACGACCATCAGCAACACGGGTAATGAAGCTATCGTACACTTGATTTACGCCGTTTTGAACAATGAAACGTTCGCCTGCAGTTAGTGGACGGGTTACGCTCATGATATCAGCATATTGACCAGTCTTAACACCATCGAAGGTAATACCCAACTTATTATTTAACAAGTTCTGGAAATTAGGAATGATACCAAATACACCAATTGAGCCAGTAATTGTATTAGGTTGAACGAAAATACTATCTGCGGCACAGCCAATATAGTAGCCGCCAGATGCGGCCACATCTCCAAAAGAAGCAATTACGGGCTTAACCTTTTTGCTTAAAATTATTTCTCTCCAAATTACATCAGATGCCAAAGCACTACCACCACCAGAATTAACACGTAAAACAATGGCTTTAACATTATCATCTAATCTTGCTTTTCTAATTGCTCTTGATATGCGCTCAGAACCAATTTGCTCATCAGAACCTTCGCCTCCAACAATATCGCCATTGGCATAAATTACGGCTACCTTATCTTTTTCGACAGCATTTTCGTCTGTTAAATTGTCGATGTAATCGTTTATGCTAACTGTATTAACTGTGCTTTTTTTGTCCTTGCCAGTAATGTTTCTTAATTCATCCAGTACTTCGTCCTTGTATTTTAAGGCATCAACCATTTTATAGGCCAATGCATCTTTAGGGAACTGAATTTTATAATCATTGGCTATAACAAATAAACTATCCTTGCTGATGTTTCTCGATTTAGAAATATTGGTTAAAAAAGTATCATATAAGCCACCAACATAAGCAGAAACCTGTTTGCGGTTATAATCGCTCATTTTTGTGTTGATGAATGGTTCAACCGCACTCTTATAATTTCCAACTCTGATAATTTGAGCTTCAATGCCTAATTTATCTAAGGCGCCTTTAAAGAACATTAATTCTGAACTAAATCCTTTAAACTCTAATGCGCCTTGTGGATTTAAATAAACTTTATCTGCTGCCGAAGCTAAAAAATATGCCCCCTGTGTATAAATTTCACTATAAGCGATAACAGGTTTTTTAGATTTTTTAAAATCGATGATGGCATTTCTAACTTCTAACATGGTTGCCATGCCGGCATTCGGAGAACTTACATTGATGTAAACACATTCAATTTTATCATCATCTTTTGCGGCTTTTAGTGCTTTAATCACATCATAAAAGCCAATGCTTTTTTCCTCGCCGCCACCAATAATAGGAATTCCAGCAAAAGAATTATCTGGTGTACGTTCTGTAATTGCTTGGTCTAGATTTAAAAATAAAACCGAATTGTTTTTAACCTCAACAAGTTCTTTGTCTCCTACTGAGGCTACAAAACCAACAATAAGTAAAACGAAAATAAATGCTAAAACAAAGGTTGAAATTACAATTCCGACAACAGTAGCAAAAACATATTTAAAAAATTCTTTCATGTGCTTGGTAAGTATTTAATTTGTAAAGATATAAAACTGAAAGGGCATCTTATACTTATTTACAACGTGTTTTGTAATAAAATCGAAGCCAATTCATTAATTTAAAAGCTGTGCAGTAGCCATCAAATATGCAATTAGAGAAACAAAAAACGTATTTGTTACTAGGAAGTAATTTAGGGGATAGAGAATCGTACCTAAATAACGCATTAAAGCTAATTGCAGAAGAGGTTGGAGAGATTAAATCAAAGTCTTCTATTTATGAAACAGCTGCATGGGGCAAAACGGACCAACCTGGGTTTTTGAATTTAGCAGTTGAGATAGAAACTAGTTTAACACCATTAGCGTTATTGAAAACTGTGCTGAAAATAGAAGAATCTTTAGGTAGAGTTAGGGAAGAAAGATGGGGCGCTAGATTAATAGACATTGATATTATTCTTTATGGGAGTGAAATCATTAGCATAACTGATGAACTTCAAATTCCTCATCCAGAAATGGAGAACCGAAAATTTGTGATGGAGCCACTAGCAGAAATAGCACCGGATTTAATTCATCCCTTACTGCATAAAAGTGTATCAGAAATATTAACAAGTTTAAAAGATACTTTATCGGTTTCAAAAATATAATTTCTTATTTTTACTGTAATGATCAACCAAAAGAAAAACGAACAACCTCTTGATTTATCGTACTTAAGAGACATGTCTGGTGATAGCGCAGAGTTTATGATTGAAATGTTAGATGCATTTCAAAAACAAACACCTATTTATATGGCAGATTTAGAGAAAGCCATAGAAGCCGAAAACTGGAAAGCTACATCTGAGTGTGCCCATAAAATGAAACCTACTTTTTATTATGTGGGTAGGGAAGATGCTCGCGATCACATGCAAGAAATTGAACGTAATGCTCGTGAATTAAAAGATATAGAAAACATCCCAACCGCTTTTGCTGAAGCTAAAGACTTTGTAGAAATTCTTTACAAACAATTAGATGATGCTAGAGACGAGCTTAAAAAGCGACTTTAGCTAGTTGATTTTGGTTCGCTTCTAAAGTGTAGTATTGAAAGACTGATGTACAATACTAGTATGAAGGGAATTGCAACAAACTTTAAGAAGCCAATCAGTATTAAAGATGCGATTAGAAAAACAAACTTGAATTTGTTTTTTGCCCAGCTTGTATCGCCTAGCTTGAAAGAGAAAATTTTAATTTCACTAACTAACAGATAGCTTGTAATTGCAATAATTGCGATTAACGTGATTGATGAACCAATTATTTCAGGATAATCTTTAGCAATAAATGGCAATGAAACAATGAATAGTGTATTCATTGGTGTATTTAAGCCAATAAAATCTTGTGTTTGCCTTTCATCTATATTAAATTTAGCTAAGCGCAAAGCAGAAAAAACTGTAATTACAAAACCTAAATAAGGCAAATATTCAGAACTGTAATCGCTCAGTTTTAATAGCTGAAACATTACTACTCCAGGTAAAAAACCAAAGCTTACCATATCTGCTAAAGAATCAAGTTCTTTTCCAATCGCCGATTTTACATTTAACAATCGAGCAACCATTCCATCAAAAAAGTCGAAAATTCCTGATAATAAAACAAAATAGGCCGAGACTTCTAAGTCTCCTTTAAATGCAAAGACTACACCTATGCAACCAGAGAATAAATTTGCGCAGGTTATGGCATTTGGAATGTGTTTTTTCATGTTAATAAAGGTAAAAGCTGAAAGACTAAAGTCTAAAGCATTATCGCCATCGCTTTAGTCTTTCTAACTTTGGTCTTTAGTCTTTTTAGCCGTTCATTCCCAATAAAAACTCTTCATTGGTTTTGGTGCCTTTAATTTGCGCTTGTACCAATTCCATTGCTTCTTGAGAGTTCATGTCTGCCAAGTGGTTACGTAATACCCAAATGCGTTGTAGATTTTCTCTATCTAATAATAAATCGTCTCTACGTGTGCTTGAAGCTGTAATATCAATAGCAGGGAAGATACGTTTGTTAGATAATTTACGATCTAACTGAAGCTCCATGTTACCAGTACCTTTAAATTCTTCGAAGATCACCTCATCCATTTTAGAACCTGTATCGGTTAATGCAGTAGCTAAAATTGTTAATGAACCACCTTTTTCAATGTTACGGGCAGCTCCAAAGAAACGTTTTGGTTTATGTAATGCATTTGCATCAACACCACCAGATAAAATTTTACCAGAAGCTGGGGCTGTTGTATTGTAAGCTCTTGCTAAACGAGTAATCGAATCTAAAAGGATAACCACATCATGACCACATTCTACCAAACGCTTAGATTTCTCTAAAACAATGTTGGCAATTTTTACGTGGCGCTCTGCTGGTTCATCAAATGTAGAAGCAATAACTTCTGCTCTTACACTACGAGCCATATCAGTAACCTCTTCCGGACGCTCATCAATTAATAGAATAATCAAATAAACTTCTGGGTGGTTTTTAGCAATCGCGTTAGCAACCTCTTTTAATAAATTGGTTTTACCAGTTTTTGGTTGTGCAACAATTAAACCACGCTGACCTTTACCAATTGGGGTAAATAAGTCCATGATACGGGTTGAGTAATTGCTGCTATCTGTAAATAAATTTAATTTTTCTGTTGGGAAAAGCGGAGTTAGGTAATCAAATGGAACTCTATCACGCACATCTGCAGGGATACGACCATTAATGCTCACTACTTTTACTAATGGGAAATATTTTTCGCCTTCTTTTGGCGGACGGATACTTCCATTAACGGTATCTCCAGTTTTTAAGCCAAATAATTTAATCTGCGATTGAGATACATAAATATCATCTGGTGATGAAAGATAGTTGTAATCTGCAGAACGTAAAAAACCATATCCATCAGGCATAATCTCTAAAACACCTTCATTAGTAATGGTATTGTCGAAATCTAAGTTAGAGTAACTGGTTTCGTTACTTTTATGATTTCCACCGTTTTGGTTTGGATTATTTTGGTTGGGGTTATTTTGTCCTTTTTGAGGGCGATTATTATTTTCTCTTGGTGCTCTTTCTTCACCAGCAGGTTTTTCATCACCTGTTGCAACTTCTTTAGCTTCTTTAACAGGTCTTGCTTCTCTTGGCAACCTGTCTTTTTTATTTAGCTGATTTGGGTTAATTGGAGCAGCAGGTTTATTTGCTTGATTTTGCAACTTCTCAGCAATAGTTTCCATGCGCTGTGGGTCGCTCACAAAATCTGGTGGTAAAGTTACAACTGGTGGCTCAATCTCTTCAACTTCTGCTATAGGTTCGGTTTCTGGTTCTTGTCTGCGAGTTTGAGGTTCATCAAACAAAGTAACTCTATCTCTTTCTGGTTGTTGTGGTTTGTCGTCTTTAGAAATACGAGCTCTCTTTTTTGCAAGAGGTTTATCGCTACTTTCTTTAACCAACTTTGGTCTTGCTTCCTTAACTGGAGCTGCAGTTTCTGCTATAACTTCAGTAGTGGTGCTTTTGTTGGTTTGCTGTATTAGTATTTGTTCAATCAGGTCAGTTTTACGCAAATCGTCTGCGTTGGTAACACCTTCATTTTTTGCTAACTCACGTAATTCTGCAGTAAGCTTTTCAGTTAATTCTGTTTTATTAAACATTTATATGTGTTTGTCGAGAAATTTTAAATTGGGTTTATCAAAAAATATAACAGAAAAATGCTTTTAAAAACATTCAATAAAATAATTTAGGTTGAGATTTTTCTGGGATATTCAGATAAACATTCGGGAATTATGGCACAATTGTATGTATTTGAAAATTAATAAGCAACTAAAATCGAAAATTGTTTAAAAAAAGTTCATTTTGTTTAAACTTAGGCAGGCAAAAAACCATCAAAATTTGACATCTTTGCGGACCATTCTCCTATTAAAATGAACAAGGAACAACTTTTTGAGCAAATACAACAAAAAAAATCTTTTTTGTGCATCGGTCTAGACCCAGTGTTAGGTAAACTTCCAAAACACCTGTTAAAATATAACGACCCGATTTTAGAGTTTAACAAACAGTTGATAGATGCAACTCACGACCTTTGTGTTGCCTATAAGCCAAATACAGCATTTTACGAAAGTAGGGGAGTTAAAGGTTGGGAAACCTTGGTAAATACTTGGACGCATTTTCCAAAAGATGTTTTTACTATCGCAGATGCTAAACGTGGAGATATTGGAAATACATCTGCTATGTATGCCGAAGCTTTTTTTAATGAAGAAAGTTCTGCAATGAGCTTCGATTCTGTTACCGTTGCACCGTACATGGGTAAAGATTCGGTTTCGCCTTTTTTAAATCATCCAAATAAATGGGTAATTCTTTTGGCTTTAACCTCAAACGCTGGTAGTCAAGATTTTCAGGCTAAGCAAAGTGATAATCAAAAACTATACGAACAAGTAATCACTACTTCACAACATTGGGCAACCAGTGATCAATTAATGTATGTTGTTGGCGCTACAAAAGCCGAAGAATTTCAAAATATCCGCCAATTGGCACCAGATCATTTTTTACTTGTGCCAGGTGTTGGTGCGCAAGGTGGAAGTTTAAGTGCTGTTTGTCAATATGGCTTAAATTCGCAATGCGGATTACTGGTTAATGCCGCAAGAAGCATCATTTACGCTAGTAATGGTTTAGATTTTGCCGAAAAAGCAAGGGAAGAAGCCTTGTTGTTACAACAAGAAATGGAGCAGATTTTGAAAGCTGCAGACTTGATATAGGTAAACAACTATAGTCAATCCCATTTAGCTCCAAATCTTTTAAAACTTCTTTGTGCACTTTGTGTGTCTTAGTGGTTAAAATAAATATAAATGAACACCAAAACAGACTTTAAATTAATAGGAGCCTTACTTGCCGTTGCCATTGTTTGGGGAACAACTTACTTGGGTATCCGAGTTGCTGTTCACACCATTCCGCCTTGGTTTGTAACGGCAATGCGCCAAACCATTGCTTCCTTAATTTTATTAGTCTTTTTACTAAAGAAAAACCAGTTAAAATGGATTGGTTGGCCAGCTTTAAGAAGGCAAATTTTACTGTCGTCTTTAATGATTGTTATTGCAAATGGATTAACAACCGTTGCTGAGCAAAGTATTCCTAGCGGACTAACTTCCTTATTAAATGCTTTAAATCCGATTGTGGTTTTTATTGGTTGTGTAATTATTGGTTTGCAAAAATTAACCATAAAAGGCGTTGTAGGTGTAGTGATTGGCTTTTTAGGCGTAGCTTTTATTTTTAGAGATGGTTTAAGTGATTTGCTAGACCCAAATTATAAAACTGGTATTATGTTTTTGGCAATTGCTATTTTGGGTTGGGCTATCGGAACAATTTATACTAAAAAATATACGCAACAAACTTCAAATATTTTCCTCGATTTATTTTACCAGTTTGTGTTTTCTGCAGTAGTGCAACTGGTTTTTGCATTTACATTTTCAGATAAAATTGAGCCAAGTACATGGAGTTTAGAAAGTTTATTAGCTGTAGTTTATTTAGGTGTCTTTGGCTCTGTAATTGGGTATTTCTGCTATAATTATTCACTTAAAAAGGTTTCAGCAACAAAGGTTTCTATCCTTTCCTATTTTAACACCGTTATCGCTATATTTTTAGGTTGGTTAATTTTAGATGAAGTTATCACCTATGAATTATTAATCGCTACAGCCTTAATTATTTTGGGTGTTTTTATAACAAACTACAAGGGAAGACAGAAAGAGATTGTTTAGCATTTGAAAGTGATTGTCAGTGGTTTTTGGCTGTCTTCAGCCCCGCTTTTCTCTTCAAAAAAATGCTTCTAATCCCAACTTTCATCGAAGAAGCATTTGTTTTTCCGCTTCAATCGGGCTTATGATTTAAAGGAAGTAGTTCTTGGGAGTGAGGACACAATTCCACTCCTTTGGAGGGGTGCCTGAAAGGCGGGGTGGTTTCTCAAAATAGAATGAGCTTTTAATTTGGCTCTATAGTGAAGCAAAATATAGTCATTAAAATTGTTATACTTTGATAACAAAATATATGGAAATTGTTATTTTGTAATAACAATTTGTAATATTTCCTTACAATTTAATCCTTTAACCACAGGTTAAATTTTCTGCAATCCTTAAATTCTTCTGTTTTATTGTATAATTTCAGCTATGAATTTTCCTGAAGAATTTCTCCATTTCATTTGGCAATTTAGGTTGTATGGCGCTCAAACCTTGCGAACTACTTCGGGAGAAACTATAGAGGTTTTACAACAAGGAACACTAAATAAAGATGCTGGTCCAGATTTCAGCAAAGCAAAATTAATTATTGGCGATACCACTTGGGTTGGCAATGTCGAAATTCACATCAAATCATCAGATTGGCTTTTACACAACCATCAGGTAGATAGTGCTTATGAAAATGTAATCCTTCATGTTGTTTACGAAGATGATGCACCAATTTACAGGAAAGACGGAACAATACTTCCAGTGCTTATTTTAAAAGGACTTTTCCCTTTACATTTATTAGATAACTATGAGCAATTAATTACCTCAACAAATAGTTTCCCTTGTGAAAAGCAAATCCACACAGTGGATGAATTTTTAATCAATGGATTTTTGTCTAGGGTTTTAGTAGAACGATTAGAGCAAAAATCTACTGAAGTGTATGATAAATTAAGAGAACTAAAAGGGGATTGGGACGAAACATTTTATCATTTTATGGCGAGGAACTTTGGCTTTAAGGTAAATGCCATCCCGATGGAAATGTTGGCTCAATCTTTACCTCAACAATTGTTTGCCAAGCATAAAGACAGCCCTTTGCAAATAGAGGCGTTGATATTCGGTCAGGCAGGTTTTTTGAACCAAAGTTTTGAAGATGACTATCCAAATCAGCTGAAGAGAGAATATTTGTTTCTTCAAAAGAAATACAGCTTAAAACCAATAGATATTTCCCTTTGGAAGTTTATGCGAATGCGGCCTCAGAATTTCCCAACGTTAAGACTAGCTCAGTTTGCAGCCTTAATTGTAAATTCTAATCATTTATTCTCTAAAATTTTAGTGATGAGAGATTATCGAAATTCTCAAATTTTATTCGAAAATTTACCTGTCAGCCCATTTTGGGAAACTCATTATCATTTTAATAAAGAAGCTGAAAATGTAGGTTTACAAATAGGCAAATCTTCTATTCAAAATATACTGATAAATACATTAAGCTTATTTTTATTCGCCTATGGCAAAGCATTAGACCAGCATAATTATGTAACTCGAAGTTTTTATTTATTAGAGAATATCCAAAGTGAAAACAACGCAATTATAAAACAATATGAGGCTGCAGGCGTTTTGGTTAAAAATGCCTTTAACTCACAGGCATTTTTGCAATTAAAAAAGAAGTATTGCAATGAAAAAAAATGCTTAACTTGTGGTATCGGAATAAAGATATTAAAACAATAAAAAATGTTTCAACGTATTGTTACCTTTTTCGAACAACAGAGCTTTGGGGTTTCTACCTATTTAGCTAACAAGTTTAACATGAGTATAAGTAAAGTACGTTTGTTCTTTATCTACTCTTCTTTTTTGGCTGTTGGTTTTCCAATTCTATTTTATCTTTTGGCCGCTGTGGTATTAGATATTAGAACTTACATGAAAAAAGTAAGGTTAAGGGTTTGGGACATTTAGTAGACTAAAGCAGAAAGACCAAAGACTAAAGCGCTTGCAAAGTCTTGATACTTGATACTCAGGACTTGATACTCCTCTAATCTTCAGGCATTAAAATCTCTGCAATTTCGATAAAACCTTTTTCTGCGGCTAAATCAGCTGGTAATTTCCCGCCTTCCATTCTCAACGTTACCTCAGCACCGTGTTCCAACAATAAAATAATCAATTCAATATTACCTAATTGAGCAGCAGAATGTAAAGGTGCAACTCCAGATTTCTGACAAACATTAGGGTATGCGCCAGCATCTAACAACATTTTGGTAATGTTAAAATTGTTAGATGCAACGGCAGAATGGATTGGGAAAACATTGTATCCATTTTTACTTGCCACATTTACTTCAGCACCTTTTAGAACTAAAAAACGAGCAATATCTTCGTGGGCAAAATAACAAGCTAAACCAAGTGGCGTAAATCCATCTATGGAGAATGAATTGATTTTAGAAGGGTCCTTAAATATTAAAAGCGTTACATCATCAAATTTACCTACTGCACAAGCATCAAATAAACTTAACTCCGGAACAAATTCTGCAATAGTTTTAGCTATTTCTTGTTTTTTGTAGTAACAAGCCAATAATACTGGAGAAATATGGTGCGAAGTAGTTTGATTAGCTAATTGAGGTTTTTCTGAAAGTAACGCAATAATTTCATCTAACTGGTCATTTTCTATAAGTGATTCGAGATGCGCAATATCCATTTTAAAATTTAATTAATACTAACACGTTAAATTAACAAAAATAAATTGAGAATGTTAAATGTTAATAGCAGATTTAGTGGTTTATTGAGGATGATGAAATTTAAAATAATTGTTTTCTCGCAGATGTACGCTGATTAAAAATGAACACAGAAAAGTCGCAAAACATAATTTCTAGCGTAGAGAATTTAAACATTAAGGAATTAAGAAGATGAAGTCTTAATGGTAGTTAATTTCTTAATGTTTGGTGTAAGGCGTTTTGCAACCTTAATTTCTTATTCGAACCTGAGTAAACTAAACCTGATTGAGCCGGCAGCCCCTAATTTCTTTATTAGGGCTATAGGCGAAAGCAGGAGTAACGCTCAAATGAAATACTGTAACTGCTTTTCTAACCGCTTTAAAACAAAAAAAATCCTGCTCAATATCATCAAGCAGGATTAACCTAAAACAAAACTATCTAAACGGAATTTATTCAGTTTAAGGTAAGACTATTGTTTTTAAAGAAAGTTTAATAGCCAAGAGATAATTTTTTTAAGAGGCTTTGGCAAATCGAAATTATTTCTTTAAATCGTAATTGATTTGTATAGTACAAACAACTATATATTTTATATTTGTTGATTAATAATATTTTAAGGAAAGATGTCTGTAAAGGGGAATTCATTCAAGTCAAATTCATTTAAGCAAGATACTGAACCTGCAAAAGCTGGTCAGAGGCAGACAGCCACAAAAGCACCCCGAGCCAAGGTAGATATCATGCCGTCTTTCGATTTGCAAAATGGCAGGCTTGTTAAAATTATCGGACTATTTTTTATCATTATATCCATCTATTTTTTAGTTGCATTTACTTCTTATTTGTTTACTTGGCAAGAAGACCAGAGCTATGTAATCGACTCAAATGGAGGTTGGAGCAATCTTTTTAAGACTGGGGATGAGCTAAGAAATGTTGCAGATGGACCAGGAATACAGAACTGGTTAGGTAAAATTGGTGCACTGTTATCGCATCAATTTATTTATGAATGGTTTGGGGTTGCCTCATTCATTTTCATTTTTGTGTTTTTTGTAATTGGTTATCGCTTGCTTTTCAAAGTGAAAATTTTCGCAGTAGAAAAGGTTTTGGGATATAGCTTTTTCTTCTTGTTATTTTTATCGTTAACGTTTGGTTTCGGGCACTCGTTTTTTGCTGAAACACCACATTTTTTAGAGGGAGAGATTGGGTTTTGGAGTAACAAATTATTAGTTGCGCAAATTGGACAAGCTGGGGTTGGCGGCTTAATTGTGTTTTTAGGTTTAACCATTTTAATTATCGCTTATAATATCGATTTCAAAATTCCTGAAAGAAAAAAGGAGGTGTATTTAGATAACGAAGTTGATGATTATGTAAATGACATTAGAGACGCTGAGGCTAGAAATAGAGAGGTTGAAGAACCTTCAGGTCCAGTTGAATTTAGTATAAACGATAGATTTAAGAACGAGCCTAAAAAAGAACAAAACATTGTGTTAACACCAAGTCGTTTTGAAAATAAAGAAGAAACAGTAGATGATATTATTGCTGCTCCTTTAGCTACAAACGTAATGTTAACCCCAACGGTTAGTGCAGCTGCTGCCGCTATGCCATTAGAAGTTGCACCAGAACCAGCTTTTACGGTACAGAAAAGTGAAGATGAAGCAAAGGCTGAAGGATTAGTTGAGCAGTTTGGAAATTATGATGAGAAGTTGGATTTATCTGGCTATCAATATCCTAATTTAGATTTATTAGAGAATTATGGTTCTAACAAAATCTCTGTAAATGCAGAGGAGTTAGAGGCAAACAAAAATAAGATTGTAGAAACTTTAAATCATTACAATATTGAGATTGATAAGATTAAAGCGACAATCGGCCCTACGGTAACTTTGTATGAGATTATTCCAGCTCCTGGTGTTCGTATCTCTAAAATCAAAAACTTAGAAGATGATATTGCGTTAAGCTTAGCGGCTTTGGGTATTCGTATCATTGCGCCAATGCCTGGTAAGGGAACCATTGGTATCGAGGTTCCAAATCAGCATCCAGAAATGGTATCGATGCGTAGCATTTTAAATACTGAAAAATGGGCAACAAATACGATGGATTTGCCAATTGCTTTGGGTAAAACCATCAGTAACGAAGTATTTATTGCGGATTTAGCTAAAATGCCTCACTTATTGGTAGCGGGAGCAACTGGACAAGGTAAGTCGGTTGGTATTAATGCTATTTTGGTTTCCTTGTTATTTAAAAAACATCCAGCGCAGCTGAAATTTGTTTTGGTTGACCCGAAAAAAGTAGAGTTAACTTTATTTAATAGAATTGAACGCCACTTTTTAGCAAAACTCCCAGGTGAAGCTGATGCAATTATTACGGATACTAAAAAAGTAGTAAATACTTTGAATTCATTGTGTATTGAAATGGATCAACGTTATGATTTATTGAAAGATGCACAAGTAAGAAATTTAAAGGAGTACAATGATAAATTCATCAAGCGTAAGTTAAGTCCGAATAATGGACACCGTTTTTTACCTTTCATTGTTTTAGTTGTGGATGAGTTTGCCGACTTAATGATGACGGCTGGTAAAGAAGTAGAAGCACCGATTGCTCGTTTAGCGCAACTAGCTCGTGCCATTGGTATTCACTTGGTATTAGCAACACAAAGACCTTCGGTAAATATCATTACAGGAACAATTAAAGCGAATTTCCCTGCAAGGTTGGCATTTAGGGTTTTATCAAAGATCGATTCACGTACAATTTTAGATAGTGGTGGTGCAGACCAGTTAATTGGTAGGGGAGATATGCTATTATCTACTGGAAGCGACTTAATAAGGCTACAGTGTGCTTTCGTTGATACACCAGAAGTAGACCGTATCTCTGAATTTATTGGTAACCAAAGAGGATATCCTGATGCCTATCAATTGCCAGAATATATTGACGAAACGGCAGAACAAAACAAAGCAGATTTCGACCCAGATGATAGGGATCCATTATTTGAAGAGGCTGCACAGCTGATAGTTACACATCAACAAGGTTCTACATCCTTAATTCAACGTAAAATGAAATTAGGTTACAATAGGGCCGGTAGAATTATAGATCAATTAGAAGCAGCAGGTGTGGTTGGTCCGTTTGAAGGAAGTAAGGCAAGAGAAGTTTTATTGCCAGACCAATATGCTTTGGAACAGTTCTTGAATAACTTAAATAACAAACAATAGATTTAACGTTTTGCTAACCAGTACAGAGAGTTGTTAGCAGAGATAATTTAAAACACATGAAAAAAATAATATTAGCATTAATCGTAGTTAGCTCATTAGGTTTTACTGCAAATGCACAAACAGATGCGAAAGCAAAAGCGATTTTAGCCGAGGTAAGTAAAAAATATCGTACTTATGATGTTGTAAAAACTGATTTTACATTTACATTGAACAACGCTCAAGCTAAAGTAAAAGAAACACAACAAGGAACTTTATATGTTAAAGCAAATGCAAATAAGTATAAAGTGGCTATGACTAACCAAGATTTGATTAGTGATGGTAAAGTACAGTGGACTTATTTAAAAAACGATAAAGAAGTTCAAATTTCTAATGTTGATAATAGCAGTGATGCAATTAACCCAGCCAAGATTTTTACTATTTATGAAAAAGGATTTAAGTATTTGTTTACTGGAGAAAGTAAAGTAGGTGCAAAAACTTATCAAATGATAGATTTATCGCCAACTGATGCCAAAAAGACTATATTCAAAGTACGCTTAAGTATTGATAAAGCTACTAAGCAGATTGCTAATGTGGTTATCTTCGAGAAAAACGGAAATACTTATACTTATAACGTTAAAACATTTACACCAAACGCAAAAGTTCCAGAAACAACTTTCGCTTTCGATGCTAAGAAATACCCAGGCGTAGAAGTGGTGGATTTAAGATAATTTTAATTCTAATACATGTTAAAAAGGTTTGGACAATTGTTCAAACCTTTTTTGTTTTAGGTGTTTTTTAAGTATTATTGCCTTAGTTGAATTGTCATGCTGAGCTAGCTTGTGCTGAGCAAGTCGAAGCAAAGCATCTCTATAATAAAACATATTGAAAATCACTTTTTTAGGTACAGGTACTTCGCAGGGCATTCCAGTAATTGGATGTGGCTGTGCCGTTTGCCAATCTACCGATACAAGAAATAATAGGTTAAGGGTTTCTGTATTGATAGAAACCGATGATAAAACAATAGTTATAGATAGTGGTCCAGATTTCAGGTATCAGATGCTTAGGGCAAAGGTTAATGACTTGGATGCGATTATTTACACTCACGAGCATAAAGACCATGTTGCAGGCTTAGATGACATTAGACCCTATAATTATTTGCTTAAAAAAGTAATAGATATTTATGCAACTGTAAGGGTACAGGATGCCTTAAGAAGAGAGTTTTCTTACATTTTCGAAGACACTAAATATTTTGGTTTGCCACAAATTCAATTACACACAGTGGATGCGCAGCCATTTTTGATAGGAAAAACTACAATTGTTCCTTTCGAAGTGATGCACCATAAACTACCAGTTTTAGGTTACAGATTTGGTGATTTTACTTATATCACTGATGCCAAAACAATCTCTGACGAATCATTAGAAAAAATAAAAGGAAGTAAAATCTTAGTCATCAATGCCTTGCAGAAGGAGAGCCATATTTCTCATTTTACGTTGGATGAAGCAATTGCCTTTGCGAATAAAGCAGGTGCAGCAGCAACTTATTTTACGCACATGAGCCATAATTTAGGTTTACACGCAGATATTGAAAAAGAATTGCCATCGCATATTAAATTGGCGTTTGATGGGTTGAGTTTTGATTGCTAAATTGCTTAATTGTTAAATTGTTGTGAAGCAATAGCACAATTCAACAATAAAACAATCTCTTAAAATCAATCATTCTATTATATTTGCAATTATATACCTAGGTGGCGGAATTGGTAGACGCACCAGCTTGAGGGGCTGGCGCCTGTATGGGTGTGGGAGTTCGAATCTCCTCTTGGGTACAAAATATAAGAGTCCTAATAATTAAATCATTAGGACTTTTTTTATTGATATTTTAAGCTTCTCTAAATCTTAAGAACCCCTCAATATCTTTTCCATTTTTCTGCCTTTTGCCAGCTCATCTACCAATTTGTCTAGATAGCGTACCTGTTGTGTTAAAGGATTTTCGATATCTTCTATGCGATAGCCACAGATTAAACCAGTTATGAGAGGAGCATTTACATTAAGCTTTGCCTTTTGAAAGAAGGTTTCAAAAGTTACTTTTTTGTCAATGAGTTCTTGTAGTTTCTCATCATCAAAGCCCGTTAGCCATGTTATTACCTGATGCAATTCTTTAATCGTTCTGCCTTTCCGTTCTACTTTTGCAATGTACATTGGATAGACAGATGAAAAGGTCATATTTGCCATTCGCTGATTGTGTATGTCGGAAGTGTTCATATAATCTACTTTATAAAATTTGCGCTATACCAAAGATAGTTGAAAATCTAAATCACCCAAATGTTTGGAATAAGTTTATGGATGCTAATGTTTTAATGTGCTTCTATGTCAACACAAACGTTTGATTTATTGTGTTTTAACCTATAAAGTTAGGGTGAGAAGTAAAAAAAATCCTTTAATAAAATAAAAATCAAACGTTTGTGTTGTGAATAACCATGCATAAAAGAATATACATGTCTATTTTGGCTTTAATTAATTTGGCTTATACATTTATTGTTAAGTTAAATAAAATTACTCCAAATTGAATCAGAATGAATCTTAGAACGTTACTCATTGCTTTTACGCTATTTTTTGTAAACTCTTTAAAAGCTCAACAAACACAAAGTTTTGCCATTGGTACAGAAAATTTCGAATTAAATGGAAAACCTTACGTAATTCGTTGTGGCGAAATGCATTTTGCTCGTATCCCGAAAGCAGAATGGCGTAGCCGATTGAAAATGGCCAAGGCAATGGGCTTAAATACGGTTTGTGCCTATCTGTTTTGGAATGTGCATGAAAATCAAAAAGATCAATTTACTTGGTCTGGTCAGGCAGATGCCAAAACATTTTGCAAAATAGCACAAGAAGAAGGTCTGTACGTTATTTTAAGACCTGGTCCTTACTCTTGCGCCGAATGGGAGTTTGGTGGTTTTCCTTGGTGGTTATTAAAGGATAAAACGATCAAATTACGTACTCAACACCCTTACTTTTTAGAACGAAGTAAAAAATATTTAATGGCGGTTGGTAAAGAATTAGCTCCACTTCAAATTAATAAGGGAGGTAATATTTTAATGGTGCAGGTAGAGAATGAGTATGGAAGTTATGGAAGCGACAAAGCTTACATGAACATCATTAAATCTAATTTACAAGAGGCTGGCTTTACGGTTCCATTATTCCATTGCGATGGGCCCTCTCAATTAAAAGCTGATCACCCTGATGGTTTGTTTGCAGTTGTAAATTTTGGGAGTAATCCAGAAGCGAATTTTAAAGCACTTAGAGATTTGCAACCTACAGGGCCATTAATGTGTGGTGAATATTATCCAGGTTGGTTTGATAGCTGGGGCAGGCCGCACCATAAAGGCGATACCAAAAGAATTGTAAATGAATTAAAGTATATGCTCGACCAAAAAGCTTCATTTAGTATTTATATGGTGCATGGTGGTACGACATTTGGTACTTATGCAGGTGCAAATTCGCCGCCATATTTACCTCAAACGAGCAGTTATGATTATGATGCACCTATAGACGAGGCTGGTAATCCAACAGAAAAATTTTATGCTTTAAGAGAACTTTTTGGAAAATACTTACAAGAAGGGGAACAGCTTACCCCAATTCCTGCGAAACATAAATCCCAAACATTAGCCTCTGTAAAGTTTAATTCCTTTTCTGCATTAAATCAGAATTTACCCAAAGCTACCTTAAGTGAAACCCCAATGTTGATGGAAGATTTAAATCAAGATTTTGGTTGTGTGATGTATAAAGCTAACATCTCAGCAGGTGCTAAAACAATGTTAACTTTTGATGAGCTACATGATTATGCTTTGGTTTACCTAGATAACAAGTTAATTGGAAGTTTAGACAGAAGAAAAAGCAAATTCAGCATAGAATTACCTGCAAGAATTAAAGCCACACAACTTTCTGTTTTGGTTGAAGCAACAGGTCGTGTAAACTATGGTGGGCACATGCATGATAGAAAAGGTATCCATGGTCGTGTTTTCTTAATTGATGAAAATAAAAAAACAGAAATAAAAAATTGGAAGAACTATCCAATTCGATTAGGCGATGTAACTATTCCTGTTAAATACCAGGCGTTTGCTAAACAAAAGCCAGAAGCAGGTTTTTACAAAGGTACTTTTACTGTAAACACTATTGAAAATACTTATCTAAATGTAAGTAAATGGAATAAAGGTTTGGTTTGGGTTAACGGACATTGTTTAAGCCGTTACTGGAGCATTGGGCCAACACAAACTATGCTTGTTCCAAAAAGTTGGTTAAAGAAAGGATTAAATGAAGTTGTTGTGTTCGATTTATATGGCTCAGCAAAACCAGAATTAACATTCTTAGATCATCCGATATTAGATCAAGTAAATGAAATAAGACCACAAAAACATAAATCTGCAAATCAAAAATGGGATGCTACTACTTTAACGCCAACTGCAGAAGGCAGCTTTGAAAATACCAATAAATGGCAAACAATAACATTTAAACCAAGTTCTGGTAGATATTTTGCGCTAGAGGCCTTGTCTGAGCAAAGAGGACAGCCATTTACCACCATTGCCGAAATTAATTTATATGATGCCAAGGGTAATGAAATACCACGTACCAATTGGAAGGTTGTGTTTGCTGATAGTGAAGAAATAGGTGGAGACGATGGAAGCGCAGTAAATGTTTTCGATTTACAGTTTACGAGTGTTTGGCATACCGAATGGGAAAACAGGTCGCCAAAACCTCCACATCAAATTGTAATAGATTTAGGTAAGAATTACGAGTTAGGAAGCGTAAAAGTATTACCAAGGCAAGATAATGCAAATGGCAGAATTAAAGATTACAAGATTTACCTGTCTACAACCTTATTTAAAGGATTATAAAAACAATTAATCACAAATACACTAAACACACACAAATGAAACAATTATTAACCATTGCATTTTTAGCAGCAGGGCTAACCACCTTTGCGCAAGATGCAACAAAAGATCCTGCAACAGTTTTAATTTCTCCACAGAAAACTTTGTCTAAAAATGATACAGTTTTTAGAACGGCAATTTCAAAATGGAGTGATGAGACCTTAAAAAGTACAGATTACAAAAATATCAAAGCCCAGCGATCAGCAAATGTTTTTCCTGGTGCTGTAAAAGCTGGGTATCAATTTGTAAATAAAAAAGTAACCATCGATCACAAAAAAATGGCTGATAGTTTGGTTTCAATAGTTTCTACATTGGGTTACTCTGGACATGATAATGCAACTATGTACAGTACTGGCCTATATGCCATGGCTGGAGAGTACATAGAAATTGATGTGCCAAAAAACACGAATGTACAAGATTTAGAAGTTCAAATAGGTGCACATAGTGATCGTTTAAACACTTGGGTTGCAGGTAAAGAAGACTGGCGTAGAATGCCCATCATCACTAAAAAACAAAAATTAGTGATTGGTAAGAATAAACTGGCCTCTCCATTTGGTGGCTTAATTTATATCAATATTAAGCCAAAAGGCGATAGCAGAACGGTTGATTTTAATATCAGCCATGCAATTGCTGCACCACTTTTTGTGTTGGGTAAATCATCAAAAACTGATTGGGAAAATCAATTGAAAAACAATAAAGCCCCTTGGGGTGAAATGGCAACTGAAAATGTAATTTTAACCTTGCCAGATAGCGTTTTGCAAACTATTAAAAATCCTGAAGAAGTTTTAAAATTATGGGATTTAGTAGTGCTTGGCGAATTAGATTTAGCAAATATGCCAGCGCCATTTTACAGGCCACAACGCATGGTGCCTGATGAACATATTGGGGGTGGGTATATGCACAGTGGTTATCCAATCATGATACATCATTCACCCACCAGAAAAATGCTGTCTAATGAAATCATGGCTAATCCAGAATTGTTAATGAAACCGAGTAAAGGTGGAGCAAATTGGGGATTCTTTCACGAAATTGGGCATAACATGCAAAACCTAAACTGGGTTTTTGGAGGTACAACAGAGGTAAGTAATAACTTCTTTTCTATTTATATGTTTGATAGATTGATGGGGGGAAGAGATGATTCTCATAGTGGTGTATCAAGCGAAAATACCCAGAAAATGATGAAAAAGTATTTTAAGGAAGGTCCTGGTTATGAAAAATGGAAAAATGATCCTTTCCTTGGATTAATCATGTTTCGTCAGATGCAAGAAGGATTTGGATGGGAAAGCTTTAAGTCTTTCTTTAAGGAATATCAAAAAATAGGGCCGAGTATAGGTAGGATGAACGATCAGAAAAAGCGTGATTTATGGGTTAAAACCTACTCGAATGTTGTAAAAAGAAATTTGGCGCCTTTTTGGGAAATATGGGGAATTCCAATTAGTGATGATGTAGAAAAAGAGTTGGAGAAATATCCGCAATGGAAACCATTTAATTTTCCTCCTCAGAATTAGTAGCTTGCTTTATGATGAAAAAAATATCATTCGTAGTAATCATCAGCTTTGCTTATCAAATTAGCTTAGCTCAAACCTTATCAAATTATAACCTCAGTTTTGACAAGCTAGCCAATAGGTGGGATGAAGGAATGCCTTTAGGCAATGGAATGTTAGGGGCTTTAATTTGGGGAAAGGGTGATAAGCTAAGGCTTTCTTTAGATCGAGCTGATTTATGGGATGAAAGAAAAGCCTTGCCAGATTTAACTACTTATAGTTTTAAATGGGTACAACAACAGGTCGAAAAAAAAGAATATCGTATTGTTCAAAAAACATTGGATGAACCTTATCATGAAACAACACCTACTAAAATTCCGGCAGCTGCCATTGAGTTTGATGTAAGTAGCTTCGGTAAAGTGTTATCAAACGTTTTGGATATAAACACAGCCTTAAACACCGTGAAATTTCAAAATGGGATAGTGTTTAATTGTTATATTCATGCTACAAAAAATCAAGGTTTTTTCGGTTTCGAGAATCTAGTAAATGTTGATGTATTACCTAATTTAATTGTGCATAATTATGCAGGTAATGAGAAAATTGCAGGAGATAATAGCCACGCCGGTCAAGGTTTGCAAAAATTAGGCTATGCCAAAGGCGATGTGATTAAGACTCAAAATAGCATCCGTTATAAACAACCAATGACTGATGGACATTTTTATGAAGTGTTAATCACATGGCAAAAAATAAAGAATAAAATTATAGGTTCCTGGACGGTTACTAAGGATACCGAAGCCGTTATTGCGCCTATATCTACAACTGCAAAAGAGCCAACTGGTTGGGATACACATATCAAATGGTGGACAAATTATTGGAGTAAGTCTTCTATATCTATTCCAGATGATTTGGTGCAAAAACAATACTACCTTGAAATGTATAAATTAGGCTCTGCTGCAAGAAAAGGTGCACCAGCCATTACATTACAAGCGGTATGGACAGCAGATAATGGAAGTTTGCCACCATGGAAAGGCGATTTTCATAATGATTTAAATACGCAATTGAGTTATTGGCCAACTTATACATCAAACCATTTAGCAGAGGGAAAAACTTTTACAGATTGGCTTTGGAAGGTTAAAGAAGAAAGTGAAATATATACCAAAAACTATTTTGGTGTACCTGGGCTAAATATCCCTGGTGTAGTAGCATTAAGTGGTAAGCCGATGGGTGGATGGGTACAGTATTCAATGAGTCCAACTGTAAGTGCTTGGTGTTCACAACATTTTTATTGGCAATGGAAATACAGTATGGATGAGAAATTTCTAAAAGAACAAGCCTATCCATACATTACACAGTCGGCTACTTTTTTAGAAAACATTACTTTCTTAAAAGATGGAGTTAGGATGTTGCCTTTAAGCTCTAGTCCAGAATATAATGATAACGATATTTCTGCCTGGTTTAAAAAATGGAGTAATTTTGATTTAAGCCTAGCTAAATTTTTATTTAAAGCGGCAAAAGAAGTTTCAATTGCCAAGGGCGATGAAAAAGGTGCAAAACATTGGGCAGTTATTGCTAGTCAATTGCCAGATTACGAAGTGAATGAAACGGGCTTTACCATTGCACCAGGACAGAACTTAGTCTCTTCCCATCGTCACATGTCTCAGTATATGGGTATTTATCCATTGGCATTATTAGATTATAATAAAACTGAAGATAAAGTCCGTATTGATAATTCATTTAAACAAATAGAGGCAAAGGGAACAAGAGCTTGGGTAGGTTATTCTTTTAGTTGGATGGCATCATTATATGCAAGAGCTTACCAAGCAGATAAGGCGATTAAACAATTACAAATATTTGCTTCAAATTTCTGTTCGCCAAATAGTTTTCATTTAAATGGAGATCAAAAAGGCGGTCAATATTCTGGCTTTACTTACCGCCCTTTTACTTTGGAAGGAAATTTTGCCTTTGCGCAAGGTGTACATGAATTGCTGTTGCAAAGTAGAGATGGATATATAGAAGTTTTCCCGGCTGTACCAAGCACTTGGAATGAATGTTCTTTTAAAGACTTGCGTGCAGAAGGTGCATTTTTAATTAGTGCAAACTATAAAGATGGAATGATTATCAGGATGGAAATTTTATCAGAAAATGGAGGTGTATTAAATATCAAACTTCCTGAAGGCAACTTTGCCTTGCTTTCTAGACCAAATCTTACTATAAGAGAAAGGGCTAGGGTGCTTACACAAAAAGGAGAAAGACTGGTTTTTGTAAATAAAGGATAAGCCTGTAAAAAGGATAAGTACATTAGAACCCTTAATACAACTAAACGAGTTTGTATTAAGGGTTTTTGTATGTAATAATTTCTTGTAAAGGCAACAGGAATTATTATTTAATTAATAATCAGCTTAAACATTCGCTAAAGTTTAATAAATCTCTTTAAACTATTAAAATACAAACGTTTGCACACAGTTTGTTTTGCTTTGTTTTTTAATCTAATTAACTGATAATTAAAGGTGTATGTGATTTTTAGATCTCTATAAAGATCTTTTGTAATCGATTTAAAAATTTATGCTTTTAATCAACTTTCAGTTTCAATTGCCTCGTTGCCGCGATGTGCTTAAAATTTACAAAATAGCCTAGTTATCACTGCTTTAAGTGTGTTTAAACACGTGTTTTTTTAGAATAATAGATGATTTAAACAAACGTTTGCGCTGTGAAAAAAAATAAAAACTGCTTTCTTAACCTATACCTTGCATTAACAAAAATAAACGAACTAGGAATTTTTTTATTGCCTTATAGCTTAAATGAATTCTCTTATTAGTTAAAAGAAAGAATGCCTCTAACCAGGGTATTTGATGAACAAAACAAACTAACCGTTCTTATGCAGTTTAAAAATTGCATTAAGAATTAATGTTAACCAAAATAAACCAAAACCGAATGCGTAAAACTTTACTCTCTGTCTATCGAAATTATTATTCTACCGAGTCTCGTGTAGATGCAACTGTTGCCATAATATAAGCAACATCATTTAATATCAAATAAAAACTTAATAAACTAATCAAATGGTTAAAATCATTACAAGCATTTTCTGCACCTTGATGTTATCTTTTTTTGGTTTTCCAAATGCTAAGGCTAATCTAAAGACAAACTCTTCAAAGAGTATCTTTTTAATTAACCCTGAATTAGAAAATAAACTAGCTATTGTTATTGATACTAATAAGAAAAAGCTAGCCAAAGATTCTAAAGTTTCGGATACCTCAAAAAATAGTGAACTAGGTAAGAAATTCAATTATCAATTTCAAAATAATGTAGATTCATTAAGAATAGGATCTTCAAGAGCTATTCCGAATCTTTCATTACAACAGATGTTAAAGGGTAACATAACTGGTTTATATGTACAGGAAACCAATGGGGAGCCTGGTACTGAGCAAAGTATGATTATACAAGGAACATCAGCTCCAATATTTACAAAAAAGGATATTTACAATGTACAACCTGCTGTTTATTTAAATGGTGTTTATTTAGTGCAGGATAATCCATTTGCATACGATGTGCAAAAGTATGATTACAATAGAATTGGTCCAGCTACAAATTTATTAGCCAATATAGATGTAGATAATATTCAATCTATTGTGGTTATCAAAGATCCTATTTCATTGGCTAAACTTGGTCCGAATGCGGCCAATGGGGCAATCTGGATTACAACCAAATCTGCAAAAAGCGGTTTGAGGGAAATCAGTTTAAATACATACGTAGGATTTGTACCAGCTGGAAATGTTCAAACTGTAAATGGTGTATTCGAAAATAATTTTCGTACGCCGTTTTACAAAAAATATGCAAGCAAAGCTAATTATGATAATTATGCTAGTTTCTTAAGAGATTCTACTAACCTAGATTATTTTGGAAAATCGAACTGGAATGACCTGTATTACAAAAATACAGAAATTTACGGTGCCAATTTGGGTATTACTGGAGGTAATGAGCGTGCAAACTTTAGGTTTTATGGCACAGGATCAAAAAGTGCTAGTAACGCTGATGAAACTTCCTTGAGTAAATACAATGCATTTTTTAACATCAACATGATGCCTTTTAAATGGATGACTGTTTCTAGTTTCTTAAATGCAGCAAGAATGGATAGAAATAGAAATAGAAGTTTACGCGATCGCTTCGCAGAAGTAAGATATTTACCAGATTTCTCTAACCCATTATCACCTAATAAGGATAATTATAATTTGTTCTTAAACGAATATTCGAAAGTTGTAGATGACAATAGAAACAACTTATTAAATGGGTCGTTGGCATTAAACCTTCAATTGATGCCAAAAATGAATTTCAGCACAGCAGTTGTATTTGACTATAATGAAGGTTTAAGAGATGCTTTTTATCCAACTACATTAATGGACAATGTTAATTATGTATCTGGATTTTTTGGCTATAACCAACGATTTGGTTTAAATAATTTGCTAAGCTATAATTATGAGCTTAACAAGGATCATTCTTTTGAATTTGAGCTAGGGCAATCTTTGCAAGCTGATGCATATAAATACAATTACGCTAGAGGTTATAATGGAAATAGCGATTTTATAAAAATCAACGTGGTTGATGGTGATGCAAATAATTCTGACTACCTAAATGCCATAGGCAATTTCTACATATTTAGGTATGCTGATAAAATGAAGAATGGTTTGATTTCATTTTTTGGGAACGTTAAATATAAATACAAAGACTTGTTAAGCATTGGTGCTATTATTAGAAGAGATGGTTCTTCTAACGGACAACCAGATAGCCGATGGATCAATACTCCAGCTTTTAGTATAGACTGGAATTTGAAGAATCAATTATTACGTGACAATAAGTTTTTTGACGATTTAACTCTAGGTGCTTCTTGGGCTAGATCTGCCAAGATATTTTTAGACGACCGTTTTGGTGCTGGTCCTCAGTATAGAACTGAATATGGCTGGAATGAAGAGCCAACTATACCAACTTTTGGTGGTTTTCAAGGTATTTCTCGTCCATATAACACAGGCTGGGTAGGCTACGGTGTAACATTACCTTATGTAGATCGCTTAAATATCTCTGCGTCTGCAGCTGTTTTAAACAATAGATTAAGTGCTAGTTTGGTGCTTTATAATCGCGATGACAAAAATCAACTTTTAAATATTCCATTATCTGCAGAAAGCGGTTATGCAAGTATTTATAAAAATGGAATGGCTATCAATAATAAAGGAATTGATTTAACCTTTACAGGCAATGTTCTACAATCTGAAAAATCATTACGCTGGACCACCGCATTAAACCTAAACTATAACAGGAATGAGTTAACGGCCTTGCCAGATGGTTTAAGTGAATTAGTAATAGGTAATAATAAACTAAAGGTTGGTCAATCGGTTGGTGCCTATTGGTTGTATACTAACAATGGAATTTACAATAGCGATGCCGAAGTTCCAACAAACTCAGCAACCGGACAGAAGTTAACCTTTAATGGTTTAGCCTTAAAAGCTGGCGATCCAAAATGGGTTGATTACAATGGCGACTACAACATTACAGATGCTGATAAGCAATTTACAGGAAATAGAATGCCGAAAATAGTTGGCGGTTGGGTAAATGATTTCAGTTATAAAAATTTCGAATTGAACTTCCATTTTTTCTTTGCGCTTGGTCAAAAAGCAATTAACCAGTTTGATGCTGCTAGATATGATTTTGCTAATAGAGAATCTGCGAGCGACATCAATTCTGTAAAAGAAATTACAAGCTGGCAAACAACAGATAAAGTGAAAAGTTATCCTATCTATAATGTATGGAGTAATGTAATTCCTTATCGCACAGATCAAGATTTATTCTTGGAAAATGCCTCTTACGTTAAGCTTCGCTCGGTAACATTAGGTTATGATTTAACAAAAACAAAGTTTATAACCAATGCGAAATTAGGATTCAGAAGAGCTTATTTATACCTAACAGGAAGTAATTTGCTAACCATTACAAACTTCTCAGGTAAAGATCCTGAGTTGATCAACTACAATGGCAATTATGATGGTACAAGTTTACCTATTGCCAGGACTTTCACATTAGGTTTAAAATTAGATTTATAGGAGCGCAAATTATTATGATATCATTAAAATATAAAGGCGTTAAATTAAATAAGATTTTAATTGCGCTATTATTAACCACGCTTGTAACATCCAATTTTTCTTGTAAAAAAATACTCGATGTGCAATCTACCCGATTGGCAGCCGAAGAAAATTTATGGAAAAACCAAGAGGATGCCAAAGGAGCATTAATTGGGATGTATACCTTAATGCGTACAGCTATGGTGGCTGATAATACACATTGGTTATTGGGCGATTTAAGACAAGGAGATTTTGTATCAACTAATCGTTCTGATTTAAAAGCAATTATTGATGGACAATTAAATGCATCATACCCAGTAATGAACAGCATTACCAACTGGAGAAGATTTTATTCAGTTATAAATGCAGCAAGTTTATTTATAGAACGATCTCGTGAAATTGTGGCAAATGACCCTCGTTATACGCCAATAAATAATCAGGCAGACGTGGCTCAAGCTAGGGCCATGAGAGCTTTTGCTTATTTCTATATGGTGCGTATTTGGGGTGATGTGCCTTTGTTGATTACATCTCATGATGGCGATTTCACTAAACACCCACGTACCTCTAAAGATAAAGTTTTAGCATTTGCAACGTCAGAATTATTATTGGCGGCTAAGGTTTTACCTTATAGATATGGTGGCACAGATGTAAATCTTCCAGGTTTATATTATGGGAACAATTGGCCAACTTGGAATGGGGTATTGTTAACTAAATTATCAGCCTATGCTATATTAGCGCATATTGCGGCATGGCAAGGCAATTATTTAGATTGCGAGGTATATACCAAATTTTTTATTGATAATATATCTCAATTAAACGGGGATGGAAGTTTTGGGGTTAAGTACATCACTACCGAAGAATTAACTGAAAATGTTAATGGTTATAGCCCTTTTGCATTTAAACGTGCTGTACAAATTGTGGGTTTTGGTTTTGAGTATGGTAACGGAGAAGCTACCGCTAATGGTCATATAGAGCAATTAACATTAGCTAAACCAATAATTTTAAAAGAGTACCCTGAAATTTTTGTTCCGAAAGATACCATAAGAAAAGTATTTACAGATAACAACGACTTGCGTTTCAGTCTAGATCCATTAACAAACCTTTATCGTACAAATTATTTTACAAATTACAATAGTGAGCGTCCTTTGTTCAGTAAAATTAAAGTAATTGGAGCTGCTCAAACTGGTGGCAATTTCGCCTTCTTTACTTCAGCGGTTTTGTTTACACGAATTGAAGAAATAACCTTATTAAGGGCAGAGGCTTTGGCGGTTTTAGGTTTACGCAATGATGCGATAAATGCTTTAAACCAAGCTGCTTCTTTAAGAGGTACCGCTCCATATTTGTCTAGTTCATCAGCAGATTTAATAAATGCCATTTTTGCCGAAAGAAGAAGAGAGTTAATGGGAGAAGGATGGCGTTGGTATGATTTAGTTCGCTATAATAGAATTAAAAAAAACAACCCAGCATTTAACGCATTGTTAGCTAACGATGGAATTTATTGGCCAGTATCAAAAGATATATTAAATGCCAATCCTCAAATCAAACAAAATCCATATTGGAATTAGTGATATAAATCATTTAAAATAAGATGATGAATAGAAATAGAAAAATATTGCAGTGGCCAATCATGTTATTGGTTCTAATAGCCATGGCTTTTACTGCATGTAAAAAAGATTCGGAATATTACGATTATGAAAATAACGTAAAGGAGTTTAATGGTACTGTGTTACAGTATTTAGAAGCTCAACCGGTTAATACATTCGATTCGGTGTTGCTAGTTTTAAACCGACTACCAGCATTAAAAGATACATTAACTAATAACAATGTAACCTTTTTTGCACCAACAAATGCTAGTTTTCAAGCAGCAATTAAGAATTTAAATATTTTACGCAAGTCTCAAGGCAAAACACCATTGTATTTAAAGGATTGTGATTTAAGCTCGCTAGATATTCTTACCTCTAGATATATCATAAGAGGAAGTAGAACTACCGAAGCTTACGCTCCATTTGCAGATGGCGTACTGTACGCTAGTGTTAATTATGGCTATCAAATGCATATTCAGTACGATAAATTGAATGCATCAGGTTTTGTACAAGGTGGCCCTCAATCAATTATTTATAGCGATCCAAAGAATAATATTTTCGAAAAATATTGGGAAAGGTCAAATACAAATGCTGTAAATATTAAGGCTAAAAATGGAGTAATTAATGTTTTAGCACCATTGCATGACTATGGTTTTAACGAATTTGTAAGTAGGGTTAATAAATAAGATTTAAGGTAATGAACAATAGAAAATATTTATCATTAATGGGCTTAATGCTTTTAAGTATCGCATTAATCACAGCTTGTAAAAAGAACATTCCAGATGAAAGATTGTCATTAGGAAAAGATTCTCAATTTACAATATCAACTTACCAACCAGTATTAGGACGTAATACGCTATTCTCTGATAATTTCTTTGTTGGAAGTTCGTCTGTTCCACTAGATTTTAAAATCGTGAATATGCGCAGGTTTACTGGAGAGCCAGCTCCAGAATTAACAGAATATTTTCCTGTGCAAGTTTGGAAATCAGCGTATGATGGAACTGAAAAATCTATAGCAGAAATTGAAGCCAAACGTAAAACAGAAAACCACCAATTATTTGAAATCCGCCAACATTCTGGCCAGTTTTTAATGTGGAATAGAGCTAATTCGAATTTTGTGAGAGCGCAGCCAGATTCTGGTTATGTGTTTGATGTTGAGGTTTCTAACTCTGGCGGTCGTCGTTATTTTAAGGATATGAAATTGAGGCCATTTAAAGAACGCCCTTTTGAACCATCAAACTTAAACCCAACCACTGGCCAAGCTATTAGTACTGGAGTATTTCCATCCTTAATAAGTAACATTAGAGGCGAGAAAACGGGGCGGTTTTTATTTGATGTAGAAGTACAATTTAAAAAGAATAACGCTCCAGGTAATTCATTGTCTTTCAAGTTTATAGATTCATTACAGCAAGTTATTGATCCGAATAAATTTGCTGCAACAGATTGGGCAAATTTAGTGCATGGTTTTAACATGGTTAAAAATAGTGATTCTGTGAAATATGAGGTGGCTTATCCAATTCCGTTAGCGGCCTATCCAACAAAATACACAACCGCTACTGGTCAGCAGGCGAGGGCAGTTTTTAGATACAATCGTCAAGGTTTCGGCAATGTCATGGAAACTGGGTTATTAGGGATGAACTTTAACATTTTCGAACAGGGTAATTGGACAATCATATTCTGGTTCAGAACTGAACGTCCAAAATTCACTAATGAATAACAAGATGAACCTAAAATTTAATTTATCAAAGATGAGATATATTTACATATTCGCTTTATTGTTCCTGTTTTTAGGTATCAATCAAGAGGTTAAAGCACAAACTAAAAAGACTGTTACAGGTACAGTTTCCGATAATCAAGGAACTGTGCCTAGCGTTAACATCTTTTTAGATAGAAAGGCCATTGGAGTAACAAACTCAGACGGAGCCTTTTCTGTTTCTGTTCCAGAAAACGCAATTTTAGAGTTTTCATTTATTGGATATAAAACTGTTAAGGTAAGTGTTCAAGGCAAAACAAAGCTCGATATTAAGCTAGAAAATGATAACAACAACCTAAAAGAAGTAACTGTTTCTGGTTACGTTTCAAAAAGTAAAGAGACTTCTGTAGGTTCAAGTGTTAAAATTTCTGGTAAAGATTTACAAGCAGTACCTGTAGCCAATATTACAGACATGTTGCAGGGTAAAGTTGCAGGATTAAACATTCAGCAAAATACAGGTTCGCCTGGTATGAGGGGTTCTATGGCCATTCGTGGCTTATCTAGTACTAGCATTACAGGTACGGGTAACCAAGCATTTTTGCAACCTACCTCACCATTGTTTGTGGTTGATGGGGTTCCTATCGATGATAACCAAAACTTTACTTATGGTTTTCAATCGGCAGGTCCAGGTGTAAGCCCAATTGCCATGATCCCACAACAAGACATAGCAGATGTCGAGGTTTTAAAAGATGCGGCCGCAACAGCCTTGTATGGTTCTCGTGGTGCTTATGGTGTAATCTTAATTACAACTAAAAGAGGTAATTCTAAAATACCAATTATCACTTATAACGGACAATTTTTTGTGAGTGCTGTGCCAAAATTACGTTCGGTAATTGGTGGTGTTGATGAGCGTAATTTGCGTATTGCTCAAATTATGCAAAGTGATACCAGTTATTACCATGCCTTGGGTTTAATAAACGGAACGGCATTTATTGCTGATAGTTTAAATGCGTATTACAATAACTCTACAGATTGGCAATCTTATTTTTATAGAACAACTTATAATCAAACTCATAATTTAAATATCTCTGGAGGCGATCAAGCTTTTAATTATAAAGTGAATTTTGGTTACTTCGGTCAAAAAGGAATTCAAGAAAACACAGGTTTTAATAGATCCAATTTGAGGATGAACATGCAATATATGCCAAACCAGAAGTTTAAACTTTATGCTACCATAAATGGAGCATTAGGAAAACAACAAAAGGGTAGTGGTAACGGATTACTAAATACTGGTGTGGCCACTGGTGGAGCTTCATCATCATTATTACCATCGCCCTCCCAGTATTCGGCAGTAAATTCAGTTTTGGGGGCAGTAGTTACAGATAATGATAATAAAAGCGTTGATTTAAATAGTACGATAGAATTGAAATATGAGTTTGTTAAGAATTTTAGTTTAACATCTAATTTTAATTATACATTTAATACAGGTACAGAGGATAATTTCTTACCCGCATCTATTAATGGAGATAGATCACAGTTATTTGCTTATAACAGCGTTAAGAATGTTATTTACAATAGAAATCTATTACAATATATTTACTCTATTAAAGACAGCAAAGGAGAAGATGCGCATAACTTTATAACCTATGCTTTTACTGAAGTAAATTCTTCAAACTTTAAGGCAGATGTAATTCTGAACAATAAGGTAGTAAATGACTATTTAAGAGGGCCTATAGTTGGGGTTGATAATTATTTAACTTCTTTGGGAGGCACGCTTGATAATTTCTACCAAACCCGTTCTGTAGCATTTGCAGGAAGTTTTCAGTACAATTATAAACGTAGATATGTAATTGATGCTACTTACCGTTTTGATGGTAACTCGTCTAACGGTCCAGATGCAGGCTACACAAAGAGTCCATCAATCGGTATCAGATGGAATATTAACAATGAGCCTTTCTTAGAAAAACAGGTTAATACTTGGTTAAGTTATGCTTCGCTTCGTCTATCTTATGGTACAGTACTACAACCAAGCGGTTCTGTTTATGATGTTTATGGCGAATATCAATCACTAGGAAATTACAATGGTTCACAGTCGGTAGGTATTAGTAACGGCAGATCGCCAAATACCAACTTGCAACCTCAAAAAAATACAACCTTAAACTTTGGGTTTGATTTCGGTGTGTTAAAAAATAGGTTGACAGGTACTTTTGAGGCTTATTACAAACAATCTGATAATCTGTTTGGCACCAAGCCATTAGCTAACATCAATGGCTTTGGCGAAGTTACTACAAACGAAGAGGCATTGGTAAATATTGGTTATGAAGCTACCCTAACTGGAAGTTTATTGCCAAATTCAAGCAAGGCCAGGTTCACGGTTAGTGTAAATGGTGCCATTAACCATGATTACTTAACCGCTTTACCTAATGGCGTTCGTCAATTTATCTATGTGGATCCTACAACTGGGCAATCTATTCTTAAAAGAGTGGGAACAAATGCACTAGCAAACTTTATTTACAATACCAAAGGCGTTTATGGTAATAATAGCGATGTTCCCGTAGATCCTTTAACAGGGTTGAGATACAGAGCTCGTAATGCTGATGGATCTTTAGGGGGAATTTTAAATTATTTTAGAGCTGGTGATCCAAGATATACAGATCTAAATGGAGATTATATTTTAGATAACTATGATTTAGTTAATGCAGGTAATTCTCAAATTCGTTTTAGTGGAGGTGTAACTTTAGATTTTAGGTACAAAAACTTTAATATGCAAGTGCAAGGTACTGGTGTGTTAGGTAGAGATATCTTAAATAACGCTTTAGCTGCACAATTTCAAGCCTTTAATAACCCGTTGTCATTAAGTGGTTTAGTGCCAATTAGTGAGTATGATATTTGGAAAAATGCTGGTCAAACTGCCGTTTATCCAAATCCTTACGATTATTTGAGAAGCGGTATAGTTAATCCATATCGATTTGCTCAAACTTTGTTTCAAGAAGATGGATCATACTTTAAGCTTAACTACATTTCTGTTGGTTACACTCTAAATCAGCAGTTTACCAATCGCTTTGGTATGAATAGGGTTGTATTAGGTGGTACAGTAAATAACGTGTTTATGTTGTCTAATTATTCTGGACCAAATCCTGAAAATGTAAGTGCATTAGGAAGGGATTATTCAGGAGGCTATCCTTTACCTAGAACCTTTGTGGTTAACTTAAATATCGAGTTTTAATTTTTCAATTATAGATAATGAAAAAATATACAATTATACTTTTAATGGCTTTAACTTTTACGAGCTTAGGTTGTAAAAAGTTCTTGAACCTTACGCCAACGGATGCCCTGTCGGGTAACAATTTTTGGCAAACACAAAAAGATGTGGAAACCTTTACTAATGGTTTGTATGCTAAACTTAAAAATAAAGTTAACGCTGGTTTTGTAACAGTTGGCGACTTAAGGTCTGCACCTATTAATACCACAGATGGTAGTTATGGTACATTCCTTTCTAATAATGATTTAAGAGGATTACAATCGTCCTCATCACCAACTTCAGGAAATCCTGCTCAAACTCAATGGACAATTGGATGGACATTTAGGAACATCACTCAGTGGAAGCCATTTTACGACATTATTGCATCAGCCAATTTACTCTACGAAAAAATGGATGAAGTTCCGGCTGGCGTTTTAAGCGATGCAGAAATTAAAAGATATAAGGCAGAAGCAGTATTTGTGCGCAATTTATGTTACTTGTTTTTGGTTCGTTTATATGGAGATGTACCTTATTATACTTCTTCTTTAAATACTACAGCATTGCCAAGAACACCAATGCTACAAGTATTAAATAGCTGTATTACTGACATGGATGCGGTAAAAGCAGATTTGCCTTGGACATATACAAACCCATCTTTAGTTGGTGTTAGAGCCATGAGGGGTGGAGCAATTGCATTGTTAATGCACTTAAATATGTGGGCTGCTGGTTTTGATGCCGAAACAAATAAACCGAAATATTATACTAATGTTAAGCAATTAGGTATAGAAATCAGTAGTACATCTGATTATGGCTTGCTTACCTATACCCAAGAAGATAATAAAAGAATATTTAAAGGCAGAACAAAAGAAAGCTTGTTCGAAATTTTCCAAAGCTTCAATAATGGAGAGAAATTTTCAGGATATGCCAATCTTGGCTATGTATTAAGTCATTATCCTTATTTGGGGCCACAAAGTTTTACAACAAGTAGAGGCTTTTATTTAAAAACTTGGATGGATAAAATTTATTCGGATGGTGCACCAGACGTAAGAAAAGATCTTTGGTTTGAAAACAGAACTGCGAATAATACTACTTTTCAATTTAAAAAGTTTGCCAATGTTTATGTAAGCGGTATTTCGGTTCAAAACGATGATGACTTGATTATCTTCCGCTTATCAGATGCTTATTTACTTACTGCAGAAGCCTTAGCTGAGCTTGGGGAAGATATAGAAGCCAAAACTTATTTAAATAAAGTAAGACAACGTGCCAATGCAACTTCAATTAACAGTACAGGTGAAATTCTAAAAAAAGATATCTATTTAGAACGAGTTAGGGAATTAATGGGTGAAGGTCATTTTTATTATGATTTAGTAAGAACTAAAAAGATATGCGACCCAGAATATTGTATAAGTCCAGTTGCAGTGTCGAATTTTAATAGTGGCGCTTGGACTTGGCCAATTGATCAATCTGCATTAATAGAAAATCCGGGTATGACTTTAAATAATTATTGGAGATAGAAATGATGAATAAATTAACATTAAAGGCAATCATTTTAATTGCGGTAAGCACAGTGTTGTTTACTGCTTGCCAAAAAGACAAGTATTTTTTTGATAGTGGTACCCAAAAAGGTACTTACAATGGTAGCATTTTAGCCTTCCTAAAATCAAAGCCTGTTTATTTTGATACTTTAACTAGGGTGATTCAAATTGCAGGAATGAATGATGTTTTTGATAAAGACAACATTACTTTTTTTGCACCAACCAGTTCAGCCATATACAAATCGGTAAAAGGCTTAAATGCCGAATTAAGACAGAATGGTAAGGATACGGTATCAAAATTAGAGCAAATTAAACCAGAAGCTTGGAGAGAACTCTTATCATTATATGTGTTTAAGGGAACAAATAAATTAAAGGATTATCCTCAAATAGATACCTTAAATATGGCTGCATTTCCCGGTCAAGGTTATACCACTTTAAGCGGAAGAACAATGAACATAGGAGTGCTTTTTAATGATGCAGGATCAGTTAAGTATGCAGGATATCGCCAGCTTTATATTTCTTATATTCCAAATTATGCAAATCCAAAAGTTGGGTTGTTAAATGCTCCTGTAGCTAGTTCTGATATTGCACCAACTAATGGTGTGGTTCATGTGTTGGCCCAGGAAGGTTTTCTTGTTATACCCGGAACAACAAGTGTCTGGAAGAGCAAGCATAATTTTGGTTTCAGCACCAATTTGTTTATCAATACCGTTCAATCTTATGGTATTTTACCAGTAACTCCTTAATTATTAATAGATAAATTATATGCAAGCTATGTTTAATAATTACAAAAATATAACCCGTTTAAGCCAGTTTCTTTTAATGCTGGTAATGGTTGGTTTCATCTATTCATGTAAAAAAACAGATGTAATAGGTGAAGATCCTTATGCGGGAGGCAAACAACCACTAGGTGTTAAGTTTGATAATACATTACCTGACCCAGCTTTAGCTACCCAAGGTTCTGAAGTAACAGTTTTTATAAGGGGATTAAAAAAATACGAAAACAACTATAAATTTTATGTGAATGAGATTGAGGCAACCGTATTAAACTTAACTGATAGTACTGCCCGCATAAAAGTGCCCAATAATGCTAGTACCGGTGGTTTATCTGTTACAACAAATGAGCAAACCTTTTTTGGTCCAGTATTAACTATAGAAGGGAAGGTAAGTATTGATGATTCTTTTCAACAAATCAATGGTGCAACCTATCGTGAAAATAACGGAAATATAAGTCTAGCCAGTATAGCAGACTTATCGGCCTTGCCAAATGGAAACTTATTTTTAGTTGGCGGCTTTAACAATTTTGACAACAAATGGACTGAAAAGGTTCCAAACGGTGGAATTGCACAAATTGATGCGAATGGTGCTTATGTGGGGCCAATTGCTAATGATCCTTCTTCTATTACCTTTGGCAAAGGTGCAAATGGGGGCTTAAGTAGCATAACTCGATTATCATCAGGCACACATAGTGGGAAATATATTGTTTCTGGAATTTTTAGCAGTTTCAATTCTACACGATCAAATCGTTCTAACATCAATAGTATTACCAGGTTAAATAGTAATGGTACACTAGATAGTACAATTATAGATGTAATTAATCCAACACCAAATGATTTAACAAAAAATAGAGATACCGTACCTACTTTTAATGGTGGTGTTTTAGGTTCTATAAGGAAATCGTTTGTTTTTGGTAATCGAGTTTATGTAATTGGAGATTTTCAATATTATGTTAGGCGCTTTTACGAAAGATCAACTTATGATACTAAAGTATTAGATATCATTAAAATGAATCAAATGGCTTGTTTGAAAATTAACGAAACCAATCCTGTAAATGAAGGAGATTTAGATTTAACCTTCCATTATAATCCTGTAACAAAACAAAGTCCTGCAGGTGGTAATGGCGATATAACCAATGCCATACAACAACCAGATGGCAAATTAATATTGGTGGGTTCTTTTACAACTTTTAACGGTGTTCCAGCCAATCGTATTGTTCGTATAAATTTAGATGGTTCGGTAGACCCAAGCTTTAATGTTGGAAGTGGTGCAGATGCTGATATTTATGGCATTACTTATAATGCAACTACTAATAAGATTTTAATTACTGGTTTATTTAAAAATTTTAAAAATACGCCTAAACAGGGTGTGGCTATGCTAGATTTAGATGGAAGTTTAACTTCTACATTTAATTTTGGCACAATTACACAAGGTATACCAACTTATGCCGGACAACTAAATAATGGAAAAATTATCGTTGCTGGTGGTTTCAAAACGTATAACGATGTAATACGTCAAGGCTTTATGATATTAAACCCTGATGGCTCTCTAGCGCCAGGGTATAATAATACCGGACAATTTGTTGGTACTATTAATAAAATAGTAGAAAGTGCATCTGGTGCAAATACCAAGGTAACTTTAATAGGTTACATATCAAGGTTTGATAATCGAAGCTTCAAAAGTATTCTTCGCATTACATTAAAAAATTAACGCTTAAAAACATTTAATATGAAACAGCTAAATAGAAAGCAAGAATTGATATTAGTAAATGGATTGGCCATTATCTGTCTAATACTAGTACTATTTCTTACCTCTTGCAACAAAGATTTTCCTAATACTTTAAGGAGCGAATACCCAAGTGATACCACTAACATTAAAGAAGGTAAGCGTAAAGTGCTTTATATCATTTTAGATGGAGTAAGGGGTAACGCGGTAAGTACATTGGCACCTACAAACATCAATTTACTTTTAAGAAATTCAATTTATACCTATGATGGGTTAACCGACTATCAAACAGGTGTAACTACAAATGCTACAGCTTGGGCAAATATGACAACTGGAGTAATTGATACTAAACACAAAATTACTACAGAGAATTTCGCCGGAAATGAGTTGGCTAATTACCCTACCATATTCACTAGGTTAAAAGCTGCAAATGCCAAATATAGAACAGTTTCTATTGCCTCAAGCGCTTCTTTTAATACAAATTTAGCGGTTGATGCTACTGAAAAACAATCTTTAACCACTGATTTAGCCGTTAAGGATGCCTTAATTAATGAGTTGAAGACTAAAGAGGCAGATTTGATTGTAGCCCAGTTTCACAGTGCAGAAACGGAAGGTGCTGCTAATGGCTATGAAACAACTAATGCTGCTTATACGGCATCCATTACTACATTGGATAGCTACATTGGAAGCATCATGAACGAGCTTAAAGCTAGGCCAACTTTTATTAAAGAAAATTGGCTTGTAGTTATAGCGTCTAATAAAGGTGGTAATGCGTTGCCATTTCCAGGTAGTGCAGATGTAGGTGCTTATGGAGATCCAACAAGAAATAACTTCATCATTTATTACAACCCTAAATTTTCTTCTCAACCTTTAGCTAGGCCAGATGCTAACTCTTTCCCTTATGTAGGGTTTGGACCAAGGTTCGTGGCAACTACAACCTCAAACGGTATTGCAACATTGAGCAATACTACCGTTGGAAATTTTGGAACTACGGGTGAATTTACCTTTATGTTTAAAATGAAAAATGATGCAAGCTCTGCTAATTATTATCCAATGTTTTTAGGAAAAAGGAATGCATTTAATAGTGTTTCTTCTACAGGTTGGGGTTTTCTATTTGGCGCAAATGGTTTTCAACTGGATTGGGGTGGAACGCCTCGCCCAGGAGGTGGAGATATACGTGATGGTATTTGGCACACTATAGCATTTAAGATTTACTTGGTTGGGGGCGTTAGAACTTTATCATTATTTACTGATGGTAAGAAAATGTCGACAAACAGTATTGATGGAAGAAACATAGACAACACAACAGGACTACGAATAGGCTCTGATCTTGCGCTTAATGGTAATGAACTTACAAATTTTGTGGTTAAGGATGTTGCATTATATAATATTGCAATGTCTGATGCAGAACTTGCTGTGAACATGAGAAGACAAATTAGTGCGACGAGTCCTTATTTTGCAAATTTACTAGGCTGGTGGCCAGGAAATGAGGCATCAGGCACAACAATTGGCGATTTTTCTGGAAAGGGCAACAATTTTACCGCAAATGCATCGGTAAACAGAGCGTCATTTGAAGAGCTGTCTCCAAATGTTAGCCCTTTAATTACTACTGCTAGCTATAGAGTAGTTATCAATAACGTAGATATTCCGTCTCAAATTTATAACTGGATGGGCATTGCACCATTAACAAGCTGGAATTTAGACGGAAAAATTTGGAAATTATTATATACTGACGTACGCAATAACTAAATAAGCTATGAAATCAACAAGATTTATAAATTTTACAGCGATTGTAGCAATCGTTTTAGGGTTAACCGCCTGTAAAAAATACGGGATTGAAGTACCCGATGGATATGATGATGCTTCAAAAAACCAAGCTAATGTTTCCATTGATACAAATATGAAAAACATTGATCGTTCTGGTTACGATAAAGCCCGTTTGTTTCCTGGCTTGGTTGATCAAAGTGAACCTAGAATTCAGAATAGAGAATTTACTTTAGACCTCAACTTTGTTAATCAAACAGCCAATAACTTGCGTATTGCTGCAGCACCTAGACCTCAATTTAGCACAGGTTTTTATGCAGCTCCTGGTGAATTGATAAAAATCATTGTACCAGCTGGTGTAAACGGATTAAATATGCAAATCGGTGGACATACAGATAACTTATCAGGTAAAGTGCCATTGTTGCGTGACCCTATTATTTATGCAGTTAAAGCATTGTACCCAGGTGTTAATTACATGCGTAATATTTACGGTGGCACAATCTACATTAATGCTAGTTTTGCCATTACGGAGCCAGTAAAATTTATCATTTCTGGAGCAGTAGCTTCTCCAGATTTTGTATTAGGAGTTGATACTGATGCTGGATGGATTGCAAAAGTTAAGGCTTCTAAAACACCTTGGTTAGAATTAAGAACTAAAAGAGTTGTATTCTTAGTGCCAACGGATAGGGTATTAACGAAAATAAATGCCGGTCAATTAAGTAATGCAACTGCATTAATGACAGAGTGGAACAATAAATTTGAGTTAGACTTTAATGCTTGGATGGGCTTATCAGACAATGCAGCTGATATAAAAGACCAAAGCCCACAAGGACCATGGAGAGGGGTATTGGATGTACAATTAACGCTAGGTTATGGTCACTCAGGTATTCCATTTGTAGGTTTAAACGATTCGTATTGGTTTAATAGTTTTACAAGTTTACCTGACTTATTTTCAAGTGCTGGTATGTGGGGTACTTACCATGAATTTGGTCATAATTGCCAACAATCAAATGTATGGAGCTGGAGTACCTTGGGCGAAACGACCAATAACCTATTTAACTTCAAAGTAGCTAACAGGATCAATGCAGATTATAAAATTCTTCATCCAGCAGTTACAAGTAATTTCCCTACAGCTATTGCTTGGGCATCGTCTGCTATAGGAACAAGAAATTTCGATAGTACTTCTGATGCAGTTATCAATGATCCATTTGCTAGAATGACTCCTTTTGTGCAAATTTTTGAATTGTATGGTTATGGTGCAATGACTAAATTATATACAGAAGCTCGTCGTGCTCAACGTTTTTCTTTAAACGATATTGATAAACATGACTTTACTTATGAGAAGCTTTCTGAGTATTGTCAAATTGACTTAATTCCATTTTTTGATGCATGGGGTATTGCTGTGAGTCCACTTTCTCAAGCAAAAATTGGCACAAGGTTTCCTTTGTTAACTAAACAAATCTGGACTTATAATCCGTTAACAAAAACAGGAGGGACAGGAAATATAGTTTATACAACATCTGTGGTTTCTGCTAGTTCTCCTGCACAAGAAGGCTCTCTTGCGAATATGGTAGATGGAAACCTAACAACTTTTTACCACTCGCAATACTCAAGCCCAACGCCTGCACAAAGTTATCCATTTACATTTATCTTAAATGCAGGTGCAAATATTCCAATTAAAGGTATGTACTTTAACGGTAGAGCTGGTAACAGAGCTGGCGATGCTAAAACTATTGAAATATTTAGCAGCAGAGACAATATAACTTATACAAGTATTGGTACAACTACTTTACCTAGTACTGCAAATAGAACCGAATACATATTCCCAAGTGGAAATGTAACAGCAAAATTCTTTAAAGTGGTGGTAACTAATGGACATACCACAAACCCTTATGTAGTATTTGCAGAATTGAATTTAATTAAGCCTTAATTAAAAGAACATGAAATTACACCTTAATATTAAACAAATATTGCCACTGGTAGCATTTGTGGCAATCATTTACAGTGGCTGTAAAAAATATGATAATCCACCACCATTTTTCGAAGATCCGATAACTAGGAGCGTAGTGCAGCGAAAAGTTATTGTAATTAGCATTGATGGTTTAACAGGTTCTGAGCTAAAAACAATTGCCCCTCCAACTATAGATGGATTAAGAAAAACTTCTAAATATACTTATGATGTATTACGCGGTGCAGTAGCAAACGACGTTGCTTCTTGGGCTTCTATGCTTAATGGGGTTAGTTATGCTAAGCACTTAATTCAAAGTGATGACTTTTTGCCTACCCCAAAACCTAATTCACATGAAACACCAGCTGTTTTTCGTAATACCTTCGATTACATATTACAGTATAAATCATTAAAAACTGCAATTGTAACACCTTGGCCTAATCTTCGTAATTATTTACGCATTGCAGATTTTGCACCCGTTGTTAGTACTGATGTTGCCGTAAAAGATTCTGTAATAAACATATTAAATACACAATCGCAAATAGGTGCGTTGGTGGCTAATTTTAGAGATGTACAAGCAGCTGGAGGTAATGGAGGCTATGTTGCTACAAATGCAAATTATAAAAATGCAGTATTAAAGGCAGATGAGTATGTTGGCAACATTGTAACCGCTATAAAAGCTAGAAAAACTTATGCTAATGAAGATTGGTTAATTATTTTAACTACAAATCATGGAGGTAGTAGCAACGACCCTAAAGCTGGCTTTTTAATTGCTTCAAATAAAAGCTTAAAGGAAGAAGAGCTTAAGAAAAGTGGATTTAATACCATATTATTTAAAGGGTCGAGTGTTATTGCCCAAGTTATGAATGATAACGGATTGTATGATCCTGGAGAAACCAAAGATTTTACGGTTCAAATGCAAGTAAAATTTAATGTACAAACTTCTTATCCTGGATTTCTTTCAAAAGGGACACCCATGTTAGGTTCCGCCATTACAGGTTGGATGTTTAGACAAGGTGGCGCAGGTGTATCTGCTGCCGTTGGAGGTACTTTAAATGGAGGAACAGGAAAAGTAGAATACAATACTGGAAATGCAGCAGATTTATCGTGGCATACTATTACAATGACTGTAAAGATGGATAATGCAACTACTAGAACGCTAACAACCTATCTTGATGGCGTGCAAGTAACCACTGCTAACATTCTTTCAAGAAAAAGTTTAAGTTCTTCAGAAAAACTAACCATTGGATATAAAAATGTGGATAACGGTGGCACAAGTCTATCCTTCCAAGCGGCAGATTTATGTTATTTTAATACAGCTCTTGATGCTGCAACCATTTTGGCTAATAAGGGTTTAAAAGATATTACACAGCATCCAAAATATGCAAACTTAACAGGTTATTGGCCAATTGATGAAGGTGCAGAAGGAATTTTAAACAATAAAGCACCTGGAGGGTATAACATGGAACTTAGTGGTGCTTATACTTGGGTAGCAATGGGTAAGGATGTTCCAACCTCCGTTAATCCAGATCCAAATGCAGGTGGAAAATCCATTTTATTAACCTCTGCTTCTGTATCTGCTAGTATGTTATATTGGCTTAACATCAAAATTTTACCAGAATTTGGTATGGATGGTAACCCATTCTTAAACCAATTTGAAATAGAGTTTTTAAAATAAAGCTGGGCTATAGTAAATAATACCAACTAGATGTTGGCATTAAACAAGCGTTTGCGCTTAGGTTGGTTTATGAAAAAGTTATGGTAAGGTAAATAAAGTTTTTTCGATGCTCATTTGTTTATTTGACGCATCAGAAAAACGAAATGTTAACTTTTTTAATCAAACGGTTGCGTTAAGATTATTAAAACTAAAGTTCGTTTATTGTATAACTTGCAATGACCTTAATAGTATGTTGATTTAATTATTAATTTTAAATCTAGATAGTATTAAAAATAGGTAGCTTAAAATATTTAAGGCGACTTATAAAAATATAGTTTGATTGATTGCTTATTCCCTTCGCCATCAATGGTGGCGAGGGGTTGCTTTCTACACTCTCAATTAAATTAAACACACACAATTAATGACTGTTTTGGCAGTCGCACACTTAATACACTATATATGTTTCAGGAAATCCTAGCTAGCTATGGTTTGCATTATGATAATTTTAAGATAGAACCTTACGGTTCTGGACTTATAAACTACACTTGGAAAGTTTCGGGTGTTGATAAAAACTACCTACTACAAAAAATAAATGCCAATGTTTTTAAGGAGCCGATACGCATAGATGAGAATCTGCTTGAGTTAAGGAAGTTTTTAGATAAATACGCCCCAGATTATTTATTTGTATCGCCATTACCTAACCTTCAAAATGAAACACTCGTTGTTTTCAATGGAGACTATTATAGGGTGTTTCCTTTCATCCAAAATTCTACCTCTTTAGATTTTGTAAAAACTCCTGAAGAAGCATATCAAGCCGCAAAACAATTTGGCGAGTTTGCAAAAGAGCTTGATGGATTTAATACTAAAAAATTAAAGTATACACTTGTAGATTTTCATAATCTTCCTCTTAGGGTTGCACAGTTTAAATTGGCTATTCAAGGGGCTAGTGTAGAACGCTTACTTGAAGCGGCAACCGAAATCAATGAATTGATTAAGCTCGAATACATAGCTGAGAAATACCAAGAGCTTATCGATAATGGTAGCTTAAAAAAGCGTGTTGTTCATCATGATACTAAAATTAGTAACGTTTTGCTTCATCAGCAAACAGGAGAGGGACTTTGCGTAATAGACTTAGATACTGTAATGCCAGGCTATTATATTAGTGATATCGGCGATATGATGAGAACATACTTGTCTGAAGCAAATGAAGAGGAAAAAGACCTATCTAAAGTTGTGGTAAGAGAAGAGATGTTTTTTGCAATTTATCGTGGTTACATGGAAGAAATGGGTGATGTATTATCTACATCAGAAAAAGAAGCATTTGTTTTTAGTGGAAAGTTTATGATTTACATGCAGGCCCTAAGGTTTCTAACAGATTTCTTAAATAATGATGTTTATTACCATACAACTTATCCATCACATAATTTAGTGAGGGCAAAAAATCAACTTCAGTTGCTCAAATCATATTTGTCACTTGACCCTATTTTTGAGAAAGTTTTCCAAAATAATTTACACACAATTTGATACAACAATTAAAGCCGCTCATTGAAGTGGCTTTTTTGTTACCTCACCTGAAATTTTTCTCTGTATTGTGATGGCGTCATTCCCACACTTTTTTTAAATACTTTCCTAAAAGCCTTTGGGTCGCTATAACCCGAGTTAAAAATAATTTCGGTCATTTGCTGACCCGTTCTTTCCAATAGTTTTTTAGCTGCGGCAATTCTAGTTTGTTGTAGGTATTCTATTGGGGTAATTCCAGTTACCTGCTTAAATCTCCTCACAATGTTTCTTCTGCTAGAGGGAATATCTTTTATTAACTCTTCAATAGTGGCAACATCATGGTAATTGCTTTCAATTTTTTGCTGGGCAGAAGCTACTAACTCATCATTATGGTTGCGTGAGGGTTGGAACGTACTGAAATAAGATTGTTTATCCCTATCCATATCAATGGCAAAAACCTTAGCTATTTTGATGGCCATTTCATTTCCACAAAACTCTTGTACTAAATGTAATAATAAGTGAAATGATGAAGTTGCACCGCCACTAGTATATAGTCTACCATCTTGTGTAACCGTTCTATCGGCTTTTAAATTTACCTCCGGAAAAGCGTTTGCAAATCCGTCGCTCGCATCAACATGGGTGGTTGCTATTTTTCCATTTAATAAACCACTTGCACCTAATAAAAATGCACCTGTGCAAAACGTACCAATGCAAGCGCCATTGTTGTATTGGTTAATGAGATGTGGTACACAACGTTTGTTAGCTTGCAAGGTTTCGTGCATATTATCTGATGTAAAAGCCGGAATTAATATTAAATCTAACTGCTTTACATCTTTTATAGCTTGTAACTGATAACCAAAAGATTCTTTCTGGTTTATGATGTTTTCATCAGCTGCTAATAAGCTCAATTCAAAGGGTAAATCATCTCCAGCAGTTGCGTAAAACTTATTAACGGTTTCAAAAACTTCTAAGATGGCCGCAACGCTCAATAGTTTATAGTTCTTGCTTAATAAAACTCCTATTTGCTTCATAAAATCAATGATTGAAATACTAAGATATGAATTTTGTCTTAAATGCCCCCTAATGTTGACTTTTACGGCAATCATTTTATGCTTTAATATGTTTTAACTTAGTGTAACCAAAAAATAAAGCGATGGAAACAAAAACAGCAAGTAACAGAATGTATGCAATTATCACTTTGTTTGATATGCATACCAAATACTTTCATCAAGCATTAGAAGGAATTTCTGATGAAGATGCAACTGAAAGATTAGATACAAAAGCAAATCATATCAAATGGTTGACAGGTAGCTTAATTCAAGAAAGGTATGAGTTGGCAAAGATTTTTGGACAGGATTTAAAATCGGATGCCGATGAACTTTTTAAAGACCATAAAGGTATTCAGGATGATGCTATTTACCCAACATTAGATGCTTATAAAAAAGATTGGGATAAAATAAGCCCGATTTTAAGGGCGGAATTAATTAAAGCAACAGATGAAAAGCTGGATAAGATTTTAGAATATCCAGGTATGAGTTTCTCTGTTTACGAAATGGTTTCATTTGATGCTTATCGTGAAGCTAATTGTATAGGTCAAATCGCCCTATGGCGTAGGTTATTAAATTACCCAGGTATTAATTACATGTAATTTAAGAGATGGAAAAAGACATCATCATATCAGATTTTAACAAGGTTTTTTCTGATTTGGCAACAACGGTTGAGGGTTTCGATTACAAGAGTTATAATGAAGTTCCTTTTGATGAAAGTTGGACACCTGCACAAGTAACACAACATGTTATTTTAGCGAGCGAAGGATTTGTTAAGGTTTTAAATGCTGAAGTAAAAGATACAGAAAGGGTAATCGACGAGAAAAAATCCCAAATCAAAGCTATCTTTTTAGATTATGGAACCAAAATGAAGTCGCCAGATTTTATTTTACCTGAGCTAAAGGAATATGATAAGGATAGCCATCTTGCAAAAATTGCGATTATCCAAGAAGGAATTACAAAGGCGATCAATGATTTAGATTTAAGTAAAACTTGTCTGTCATTTGAATTGCCGGGTATGGGGCATTTAACAAGATTAGAAGCCATTTATTTTGTAACCTATCACACAGAAAGACATGTGCACCAATTAAAGGAAATCCATCGTTTTCAAAAATCGGCTTAAAAAGGGGCTCGTCACCCTGAATTTATTTCAGGGTCTTTCCTGCAAAGCCATATACTCAAATAATTTAGGAACGAAATTCTAGTGAAATACCATAAACCAATTTTAACCCATTAAAACCTATGACCATCTTATTTTCCATTCTCTTGTTCTTAGCCGTATTAGTTGGCTTCTTATTATTCCTAGCATTGATTATTAAAAAAGAATATTCAATTGAAAGAGATATTACCATCAATAAATCTAAAGAGGAAGTCTTCGATTATATCAAGATAATGAGAAACCAAGAAAAGTATAATGTATGGGTGATGAAAGACCCCAATGTGAAATTAGTTTATACAGGAATTGATGGAACAGAAGGTTTTACTTGCGCTTGGGAAGGCAACAAACAAGCAGGAAAAGGTGAACAAGAATTTAAGAAAATTGAGGATGGAACTAGCTTAAACATCGAACTAAGGTTTGAAAGGCCATTTAAAAATATCGCCCAAACATATCTGTATACAAAAACGGTTGGCGAAAATCAGACCAATTTGAAATGGCAAATGGTTGGTAAAAACAAGTTTCCAATGAATTTGATGAATATAATTATAGATGGGTTATTGGGTAAAGATTTAGATAAAAGTTTAAATAACGTTAAACAAATTTTAGAACGTAATTAATAAAACAAAAATCAATAAAATTAAAATCATGGTAGTAAATCCGTATCTAAACTTTAATGGTAATACCGAAGAAGTTTTTAACTTTTATAAATCAGTTTTTGGTGGCGAGTTTGCCTTTTTGCAACGCTATAAAGACATTCCAAAAGAGGATAATACTGAAGGATGTGTTGACGAAGTGCCGGACGCCGAAGGCAACAAAATTATGCACATGTCCCTAAACATTGGCTCAACTATGTTAATGGGAACCGACGTGCCTTCTAATATGGAGCAAGTTAAGTCTGGTACAAATTTATCGCTTTGCATAAGTGTTGATAGCAGGGCAGATGCAGACAGGATTTTTGCAGGATTAGCTGAAGGTGGGCATATTCAAATGCCATTGCAAGATATGTTTTGGGGCGATTATTACGGTATGTTAACCGATAAATATGAAGTGCAATGGATGATAAGTTTTAACCCTGCAAATGACGGTAAAAATAATAAAGCATAAAATATCAGTTTAGAAATCTGTAACGATTAACTCTATCAACTGTCTAAACAATGCAGTTTATTTAGGCAGTTGATAAATTATTTAAACAATAAGCAGCATGGTTGAAGTTTTTAAAACAGATGTATCAAACTGTGATGATGCTGAAAGGCTAATTGCTCAAATACTTCTTAATTTTCCCAACTATAAAGTGAATTTTGATTTAGAAGATTGTGATTTAATTCTTCGTGTTCAGTCTTTTAACGAATCAATAATCCCCCAACCTATCATTTCAATTTTAAGGCATAATGGATTCTATGCTGAAATTTTGGAAGATGATTTTCAGCCTGATGCTGGAGTTTTATCAAGGTTATAAAACAAGCTTAGCAAGCTAAATTTTATTTTCAATTCCTATTCGCTAACTTTATAAACAGATTAATCCCATGGTGATGTTTAAAAAATTAGCAGTCTTATTTCTATTGTTCGCCTCTACATTATCTGTTTTTGCTCAAAAAAAGGATGATATTTTAGGCAAATGGCTTAACTCATCTGGCGAAGGACAAATTGAAATTATTAAAAGAGGTGATAAATACTTTGGCAAATTAGTTTGGATAAAAGACCCAAATGATGAGAAAGGCAAACCTAAGTTAGATGTAAAAAATCCAAATACGAACCTACGAACAAAGCCTATTTTAGGTTTAGAAATTGTAAAAGACTTTGTTTATGAAGATGGTGAATGGACAGATGGAAAAGTATATGATCCTAAAACTGGAAAATCTTATAGTGGTAATATGAGTTTGGAAGGTTCTAGCAAATTGAAAATGAGAGGATACATCGGTATATCGCTAATTGGAAGAACTGAAGTTTGGAAAAAAGTTAAATAACCTAGTTTTGTCAGTCTGAGTGGGTAATTTATTTTATAAAAATCAATATAAATGACGTTTATTTTTAGCTCGCTTTGTCATCCAGAACGCAGTGAAGGATCTCTCAAAATGAGATTCCTTCCCGAAAATTCGGGACAGGCTGTTCCTCGGAATGACAAAACTTATTTATTAATTATTTGAATTACAATGTAGTAACAAATAACGTCGATGGTAGCTTTTGTCGAAGACTTTTGCATAAATGCCCAACACATCGAAACGCTTTCTATGACAATTTTAATTACCAATTGAAATAACTATCTCAACTATGAAAAAAATTATTTATTTATTATTATTACTTCCAAGCATTGTCTTTGCCCAAAATTATAGTTTGAAAAAGCTTGCAGCAGGTACAAATACCAGTATGCGAGGTTTATCAGTTTTATCTGATTCTGTTGCTTGGGTAAGTGGTAGTGGTGGGTATGTAGGTAAAACATTAAATGGTGGTAAAACTTGGGAATGGATGCAGCCTAAAGGCTATGAAAAATTAGATTTTAGGGATATTCAGGCCTTTGATAACCTTAAGGCTATCGTTGTAAACGCAGGCTCGCCAGCTTATATTTTATCTACCGTTGATGGTGGGAAGACTTGGCGAGAAGCTTATAAAAACACAGATTCGGCCATATTTTTAGATGGTATGGATTTTTGGGATGCACAACAAGGTATCATCTTTGGCGACCCAATAAAGAATAAAATGCAGCTATTAAAAACTACAGATGGTGGTTTAACTTGGCAAGATATATCGGCTAACCTTAAACAAGAATTAAGCGTTGGCGAAGCTGGTTTTGCAGCAAGCGGAACAACAATTAGAACGGGACAAGGAGGAAGAGTATGGATAGCAAGTGGAGGTTCTAAATCGAAAATTTATTTCTCTAGCAATTATGGCTACAAATGGAAAGTGTACGATTGCCCAATTATACAAGGTGAAAGTAGTACTGGTCCATTTTCAATTGCTTTTTACGATGCTAGAAATGGCATCACAGTTGGCGGAAATTATTTAAAGGATAAAGAAAGTACTAATAATGTTTTAGTCACAAAAAACGGTGGTAAAACTTGGGAAAAACCTTTACGTCCTGTTCTTGGTTATCGTTCTGCTGTAGAATATTTTAATAGCAAAATTTGCTTTGCAACAGGTTCATCTGGTACAGATTATTCTTTAGATGGCGGCAATACTTGGACAAACATCTCTACCCAAAACTTTAATGCGCTGCAAAAAGCCAAAAAAGGAAATTTGGTGTTGCTTACTGGAAATAAGGGAAATATTTATCAATTGATTTGGTAGGTTTCTTAACCACACCTGCCTGCCGCAGGCAGGGATAAAAAGGATGCACACAGATATGCTGATGTCTGTGCTTAAACATATTGGTTTGTACCTCCATCTGGCTAAACACAAGGTCTTGGTTACCAAGAAAGAAATCTGCGTAATCCCTAGGATCTGCGGGGCAAACCTTATTCATTTTATCAATCCTTTGTCATAAATCAGCTACATTTTTGATAGAAACTTTATATGGTCAAACATATAATTAGTTTTGTTGTTTGACAAAAATGTTAAACATAATTGTAAATGGCAGTAAAAGATAAGGGCACGGAGCAGCTGATAAAAGATACCGCAAAACGTATCTTTTTTTCGGAGGGTAAATTACACGCTACCACACAAGACATAGCCGATGCGGCAGGTGTAAACAGAACATTATTAAATTATTATTTCAGGTCTAGAGACATACTTTTTGAGCAAGTGGCTACAGAAGCTCGACAAGAAATGTCGGCAGTTTTAGACCCAGTTTTTCAGGCAGAACTAGAGTTTAAAGATAAATTAGAAAAGCTAATCACAGTTTTTATGGATCAAGCCATAAAGTTTCCTTTTCGGGAAATGTATGTAGTAACTGAACTAAATAGAACATCAAGGGTTATCCCGGAAGAGAAAAAGACCATCGTAAAAGGATTCTTAAGAGAGATTAGTGCAGAAATGGAAAAGGGTAAGATTAGAAAGATGGATCCTAGGCAATTCTGCATCAATTTATTCGCCTTGATGGCATACCCATTAATTACGACTTGCCTTAATAAATCATTATATAATGTTAACGATGCAGAATATTCAAAATTAATGAAAGACAGAAAAAAGTTAATATTCGAAATGATATATCAATAAATAAAAATGAAACACAAATTAACCCCTAAAATACATATGAAAGCAATCCTTCGACTATCCGTTATTTTATTATTAGGTGCTGTTTTGGCTTCTTGTAATGGCGACAAAGAAGAAAAGGCAAAACAAGCGGCTGCTGCTGCAGCCATGCCACAACCTTATCCTGTTTTTGATATCAGCACACAATCAACCACTTTAAATTCAGATTACCCAGCTACAATTGAAGGAATTCAGGATGTAGATATTAGACCAAAAGTTGATGGTTTTATAGAGCGAATTTATGTTGATGAAGGTGCGGTTGTGAAAAAAGGGCAGTTACTTTTTAAGATAAATGCGCCACAATACGAGCAGCAAGTTAGAACTGCGGCAGCCGCGATTAGTAGCGCAGAAGCTAATGTGAGTGCAGCTCAATTACAGGTAAATAAAACCAGACCTTTGGTAGAAAAAGATATCATTAGCAAATACGAATTAGACGCAGCTTTATTGACTTTACAAAGTAGAAGAGCAGCTTTAGCACAAGCAAAAGCAGAACTTTCTAACGCTCGTGTAAACCTAGGTTATACATCTATTACAAGTCCTGTTGATGGTATAGTAGGTAGCATCCCTTTTAAAACCGGAAGTTTGGTGAGTGGTAGTAGTGCTCAACCTTTAACAACGGTATCAAATATTGCTAAAGTGTATGCTTACTTTTCTTTAAATGAAAAACAACTGTTAGATTTCTCTAGCACTTATAAAGGAAAAACCTTGGCAGAGCAGATGAAGAACATTCCTGCTGTAAGTTTAGTGCTTGCAGATGGAACTATTTATGCGCAAAACGGTAAAATAGAATCGATAAACGGTCAAATTAATACGGCTACAGGTTCAGCTAGTTTAAGAGCAACCTTCCCTAATCCAACATCATTGCTAAAAAGTGGTTCAAGTGCTTCGGTTCGTATCCCTCAACATTTCGATAACGTTATTCTCATCCCTCAAAAATCTACAGTAGACTTACAAGGAAAGAAATTTGTTTACGTTTTAGGCGATTCTGCCAAAGTTGTAAATACCGAAATTCAGATTAAGGAAATAACAAAAGGTAATTTTTATGTAGTTACTAGCGGTTTAAAAACTGGCGATAAAATTGTTTTTGAAGGTTTCCAATCTTTAAAAGAAGGAACAAAAATTAAGCCTGTAACCTTAAACAGGGATTCGGTTTTTGCTGAAATCAAAAAATAAGAACATATAATTCGTAAATCAAAATTCGTAAATCGTAAATCAATTGTATGTTTAAGAAATTTATAGAAAGACCAGTATTATCAACGGTAATCTCCATTATCATTGTAATATTAGGCATATTAGGTTTAGTTACCTTACCAGTTTCACAATATCCAGAAATTGCACCACCAACAGTTCAGGTTTCAGCTTCTTATCAAGGTGCAAATGCCGATGTGGTTATGAGCAGTGTGGTTATTCCGCTAGAAGAGCAAATAAATGGGGTAGAGAACATGACCTACATGACCTCTTCTGCCAGTAATGATGGTACAGCAACCATTACAGTAAACTTTAAATTGGGTACAAACCCAGATTTAGCAGCGGTAAACGTACAAAATCGTGTGGCTAGAGCAAGCAGTTTATTACCAGCAGAGGTTACACGTTCTGGCGTAGTTACCGCTAAAAGGCAAGCCAGTAACGTACTTATTTTTGCTATTTATAGTGATGATCCGTCTTATGATCAGAAGTTTTTGCAGAACTATGCCAACATCAATATCATCCCTCAAATTAAACGTATTAATGGGGTAGGTGATGCAAGTGCTTTTGGTTTAATGGACTATACCATGCGTATTTGGCTAAAGCCAGATGTAATGGCAACTTATGGTTTAGTGCCAAATGATATTAGTGTAGCCTTGGCAGAACAGAATATTGAAGCTGCTCCAGGTCAATTTGGAGAGCAAGGTGATCAATCTTTTCAATACACTTTAAAATATTCTGGCCGCTTAAAAGATGAAACACAATTTAGCAACATCATTATTAGAACGGGTGCTAACGGTCAAGTATTAAGGTTAAAAGACATTGCCAGGATAGAACTTGGGGCACAAAGTTATACCAGTTCGGTGAGGTTTAACGGTAAACCTGCATTAGGTATTGCCATAAATCAAACTGCAGGATCAAATGCAAAAGAGGTAATCGAAAACTCTCTAAAAGCTTTAGAAGAAGCCCAGAAAATATTTCCAAAAGGTGTTCACTATACCACTTTGATTAACGTTAACGATTTCTTGGATGCCTCTATTGAAAAGGTAATTCATACTTTAATTGAAGCCTTTATATTAGTGTTTTTAGTGGTATTTATCTTCCTGCAAGATTTCCGTTCTACGTTGATTCCTGCTATTTCGGTACCAGTGGCGATTATTGGTACGTTCTTCTTCTTAAGTTTATTTGGCTTTACCATTAACCTATTAACACTGTTTGCATTGGTACTAGCAATCGGTATTGTGGTGGATGATGCGATTGTAGTTGTAGAAGCCGTACATGCTAAATTAGATAGCGGTTATAAATCTGCTAAAAAAGCAACGGTAGATGCAATGGACGACATTAGTGGTGCTATTATCTCTATTACTTTGGTAATGGCGGCGGTGTTTATTCCAGTAAGTTTTATTCAAGGTTCATCAGGTGTATTTTATAAACAGTTTGGTTTAACATTAGCTATCGCGATTATTTTATCAGCTGTTAACGCATTAACATTAAGTCCGGCTTTGTGTGCCATTTTCCTAAAACCACACGCAGATGATCACGAAAAACCAAAAAACTTTTTGCAGCGTTTTTATGTAGGTTTTAATACATCATTCGATTTGATGACCAATCGTTATAAAAAATCTGTCAGCTTCCTGTCTCGCAAAAAATGGGTAGCAATTGCAGGTATTTTAGGCTTTGTGGTGGTTTTAATATGGACAATGAATACCACGCCAAAAGGTTTTGTACCAAATGAAGATTTGGGAACAATCATGTCTGATATTTCATTGCCAGCAGGAACTTCAAACGAACAAACAGAAGTTGTAATTAAGCAAATTGATGATATTGTGCATACCATCCCAGAGATTAAAAATTCACTTAGGATTGTTGGTAGAAGTATGATAAGTGGTACTGGAAGTTCTTATGGAATGGTAATTTCTCGTTTGGTACCTTGGGATGAAAGAAAGCGTGATGTGAAAGCGATCATCGGCGAATTATTTGCTAAAACAGCAAAAATTAAAGGCGCTAAAATTATTTTCTTTGCTCCACCAACCATTCAAGGTTTTGGTACAAGTGGTGGTTTCGAATTTCAGTTACAAGATAAAACAGGTGGCGATATCAGGAAATTTAATGAAATTGGTAATGCATTTTTAGCGGCATTAAGTAAAAGGCCTGAAATATTGAATGCTTACACTTCATTTAATCCAAATTTCCCTCAATATCAAGTTGATGTGAATGTGGCCAAAATTAAGCAAGCTGGTTTAGCAGTAACAGATGTTTTAGGTGTTTTACAAGGCTATTATGGCGGAGTTTATGCTTCAAACTTTAATAAATTTGGTAAACAGTATAGGGTAATGTATCAAGCAGATGCCGCTTACCGTGCTAACCAACAAACTTTAAACAGTATTTATGTGAGAAATTCTACTGGTGCCATGGCTCCAATAACAGAATTTATTACACTTACTAAAGTTTACGGACCGCAAGCGATTTCTCGTTTTAATCTTTACACCTCGATCGCAGTAACTGGTGCGCCAAAAGCTGGTTTTAGTTCTGGTGATGCACTTAAAGCTGTGCAAGAAGAAGCGGCTATCCACTTGCCTGCAGGTTATGGTTACGAGTTTTCGGGTTTATCCCGTGAGGAAATGGCAGGTGGTAATCAGACCATTTTTATCTTCTTGTTGTGCGTTGTATTTGTGTACTTCCTTTTAGCTGCACAATATGAAAGTTATATTTTGCCTTTAGCAGTTTTAATTTCTCTACCTATCGGATTAGCTGGTGTATTTATTTTCGATAAGATTTTTAGTGTTGATAATAACATCTATACACAGATTACCTTGATCATGCTAGTTGGTTTGCTAGCTAAAAATGCCATCCTAATTGTTGAGTACGCAGTAGATAGAAGAAGAAAGGGAATGAGCATTGTTAATGCAGCAATTGAAGGCGCAACCGCTCGTTTACGTCCAATTTTAATGACCTCATTTGCATTTATCTTAGGTCTTTTGCCTTTGATGCTTTCTTCTGGAGTTGGTGCAGCTGGTAATACTTCTATTGGTACAGGCGCTGTTGGTGGAATGTTAATCGGAACCATTTTCGGGATATTTGTAATTCCGGCTTTGTTTATCATTTTCCAAACGCTACAAGAAAAGGTGAGCAGTAAATCTCCATTTGATGAAGATGTGCATAACGAACAATCAGAACTAGAATTTCCGGCAGTAGAAGGTCGTGAACATTAAAATTTTAAACATGAAAAATAATAGATATTCCATATTCTTCATCGGCTTTGCTATACTTACTTTAAGTGCTTGTGTTACTACAAAATACAATCGCCCAGAGGTAAGAAGTGGGAATTTATACCGAGACAGTAAGACAACAGATAGTGCAACAATTGCAACCTTACCTTGGCGAGATATTTTCGGCGATGCCGCTTTACAAACTTTAATTGAACAAGGCATTAAAGAAAACTTAGATTTAAAACAAGCCATAGAACGCATCAAAATAGCTGAGGCAACCTTGTATCAAAATCGCATGGCGATGTTGCCAAGTTTGCAGGGCGATGTTTCGGTAACCGATGCCAAACAATCTAAAGCTGCTTTAAACTTTCCAGCTGGTGTAAACATCAATCTAGAAACTCAAACCTACAGAGCCCAATTAAGTACAAGTTGGGAAGCTGATATTTGGGGTAAATTAAGCAGTACTAAACGTTCTGCTTATGCAAGCTTATTACAAACTGATGCTGCTAAAAGAGCTGTTCAAACCCAGTTGATAGCTAATATTGCCAATGCTTATTATAATTTATTGGCTTTGGATAAACAATTAGCTATCACCGAGCAAACCATAAAAAGCAGAACAAAAGGCGTAGAAACCATTAAGGCTTTAAAAGAAGGCGCTGTTGTAAATGGTGCTGCGGTTGTACAAAGTGAAGCTAATTTATATGCAGCAGAAGTTACATTGCCAGATTTAAAAAGAAGCATTAGAGAAACAGAAAATGCTTTAAGCATTTTAATTGCTGGTTCTCCAGGAAGTATTACACGTACTTCTTTAGATACGCAAACACCATATAATGATTTAAAAACTGGTGTTTCTGTACAACTCTTACAAAATAGGCCAGATGTACAGGCAGCAGAATTTGCATTTAGGGCAGCTTTTGAAAACACAAACGTAGCTAAGACATATTTTTATCCTGCTTTAACTTTAACCGCATCTGGCGGATTATCTACTTTGCAATTAAAGGATTTTTTCAGCAATGCAGTATTTTATAATTTAGTTGGTGGATTAACGCAACCCATCTTTGCAAAAGGACAAAATAAAGCTAGATTAACAACTGCAAAAGCGCAACAGCAAATTGCATTTTATGCCTTTCAACAAACACTTTTAACCAGTGGACAGGAAGTTTCTAATGCTTTGTTTGCTTACCAAACAGCAGCTCAAAAAGAAGAAACTAGGGCTAAACAAATTGCTTCATTAACAAAAGCGGTAGACTTTACCCAAGAATTATTAAGATATACTTCGACAACTAACTATACCGATGTGTTAACGTCTGAGCAGAGTTTATTAACTGCTCAATTAAATGGTGTTAATGATAAATTACAAAAACTACAGGCAGTGGTTAATTTATACCGTGCTTTAGGTGGTGGTTGGAGATAGGTCTTCGACTTTCCGTCATTGCCAGCTTGACTGGCAATCGTAATGCGAATGAAGGTTTAAAAGCATAAAGATTGTTTTATTTTTGATTAATTTTTCTGAGAGAGGTTCGTAGCAATACGAGCCTTTTTTGTTCGTCGTTTTTATTCATTATTAAAGACTACCTTGTCCATCGGCGATTTGCCGAATAAATCCATTTTATTGGAAAAAATCTTTAATACCCTAATCGATAGTTTTATAGCAGATAAAGTAGGCATAGCCGATGGTTTTTTAAGCACAAGTTTAGCCCAACATTTAAAAGAGAATTTAGCAAAGCTATACGCTGATAAACTAATGCTTTCTGCTGGAACAGGAAATGAGAAAATTATCAATCACGATAAATTGGTAAGAAGCGATGTAATTTATTGGTTGGATAGGAGCCACAACAATCAATATGAAAATGATTTTTTTGATTTAATGGATGCCTTTGTTTTGCATCTTAATTCTACCTGTTATACCGGAATTACTGGTTATGAGTTTCACTACACACTTTACGAAAAAGGGAGTTTCTATAAAAAACATTTCGACCAGTTTCAACAAAATGGGAGTAGAGCTTATTCTATGGTGATGTATTTAAATGCAGAATGGAAACAGAACGATGGTGGCGAATTGCGAATTCATCATCAAGATAGCGAACAAAATATATCGCCATTAAATGGTAAATCTGTTTTTTTTAAAAGTAGTGAACTGGCTCACGAAGTTTTGGTAACTAACGAGCTGAGAATGAGTATTACTGGTTGGTTGAAGGTTTAGCAGCGTCATTGCGAGGGTCGATTTTTCATCGCCCGAAGCAATCTGCTAGTGGGTAGGCTTATAAATTATCCCAGCACACAGGCAGATTGCTTTGCCCCAACGCTTAAGCCCTATGCTTCAGCTCCCAATGGCGACTTATTAATCAATATTTCCAATCCAATCTTTAACTATTTGTCTAAAGTTTTTGCCAATTGGTAATTCACTGCCATTTTTTAAATAGATACAATTGCCTTCTGCGTAATGCACAAACTTTTTATTGAGCAAGTAAGATTTATGGATACGGATAAAATTTTCAGCTGGTAATTGTTCTTCAAAACTGCTTAAAGTTCTTGCTGTAAGAAGGAACTTTAAATCTTGATAAACTTTTACGTAATTGCCCAAACTTTCTAAATATTGGATATTATCCACATCAATTAAAATGCTCTTTTTATCGCTTTTTATAGAAATCTGCTGACTTGAGCTAGAGTTTTTACTTTCGATACTCCTTCCAGCAGTTGCTTTTAAATTATAAATCTCTAATGCCCTATTTGCAGCTTTTAAGATACGGTCGAAGCGAAATGGTTTCTGTAAATAATCGCAAACATCTAAGTCGAAGCTTTCTAAGGCATACTCTTCATAAGCCGAAGTGATAATGATGATTGGTTTGTGTTTTAAGGTTCTAATAAAATCTAAGCCACTTAATTTTGGCATTCTAATGTCCAAAAAAATAAGGTCGATTTCATTCTTGTTTAAAAACTCTAGCGCATCCGTTGCTCTGTAACACTGTCCTTTGGTTTCTAGAAAAGGAATATCCTTAATGTATGATAAAATGATATCATGGGCTAAAGGTTCATCATCTATGATTAAGCAACGTAAACTCATTTCAATTTTAAATTAAGCCTTACTTTAAAAATAGAGTTTTCATCGCTAATTTCCAGTTTATACTGATTTGGATATAACAAAGCCAATCTTTTTTTCAAATTCTCTAGTCCAATGCCACGCTTGTTAATGATATTCTCCAATTCAAAAGAATTCTCGCAAATAAAAGTAAGTTCTTTATCATCAGACTTAATGGATAAGTTTAAAAAAGCAGCATTTTCGGCAGGTTCTATGCCATGTTTAAAGGCGTTTTCTATTAAAACAATTAACAACAGAGGAGCAATGTTTAAGCTTTCATTAGCTATTTCTTTTTTGAAATTAAAGTCTAATTCCTTTTTTAACCTAATCTGTTGTAAATCAATATAATCTTCAATGTACTTTAATTCTTGTGCGATAGTTACGCTTTGCTCTTGCCCCTTGTAAATGGTATAGCGCATCAGCTCTGCTAATTGCAAAATGCTTTCAGAAGTTTTATCTGATTTTTGCAGACTCAAAGCATAAAGATTATTCAAGGTGTTAAAAAAGAAATGAGGGTTAAGTTGCTGCCGCAATAAATTCAATTCAGTTTCTGATTTCTCCTTTTCTAATGATAAAATCTGATGATTTTGCTTACCCCATTGTAAAGCTAACACGAAAGGTAAACTAATAACCATAATACCGATGGCACCAAAAGCATTTTCTAAATCGAATGGATTAGTAAGAAAAATGTCTCTACCGAAAATAGTATTTAATGGTAGGGAGATAAGTATTTGAGCTAAGATTGGATAGAGAATTGCAATGGTAGTTAATAAACTTAAAACATAAATAATTAATCCCTTATGTTTTAAAACTTTAGAAACTAAAACTCTACTGTTAATGATGAATAGTAAATAACCACATAAATACATCAATAAAAACTGAATAAAAAAGCTTAAAAAGCTTCCGAAGTTTTGTAGAATTTTAATGAAATCAAATTCAAAACCAACCAACAAACGCTCTTTTGTATGATATATAGGGTTGTTTAAACTAGAAGTGGCCATCGCAGATATGGTGACAGCAATCAAAACAATGGTGATAAAAACGGCATTCTCTAGTCCAATTTTTTTTATCCACTTGATGTGTTGTATTTTTTTATGGTAATAACTGTTAAGGTTTAACAATAACTCTAATGCAAAAGCAGCAGTTGAGATTGTAATGTAATCTGTGGTTTCTAAATTCCCTAATGCTGAGTAAATGGCACCAATGGTAAATAGTGGCAATAATATAACGAAACAACTTGTCCAATAAAACCAATACTGTTTTAGAGTTAAGGATGTTTTGAACTGGTCCTTATAAAAGCTAAAAATAAGAACAGGTAATAGGCAAATGCCAAAGTACAAAACTGAAGAGAAAAAGCTTGACCAAATATCAGCCTTTATTCCCGCCACATTTAAGATAGAAACCCAAAGTAACAAGCCAATAAAAATTAAAAAATCTTGATACTTAAATAGGATATTGTATTTGCTAGAAACCTTTATCATAATTAAATATAAAAAAACGCTAAATAGTCGAGCTGCTCAAATCTAAATGACAAAAGGCTATTTTTTAATGATGAAGGAAGAAAATCTTCAAAATCATCCAGTTTTATACTTTCGTCACTATTTTCCTTCCTTTCGTCACATAAGTTTATTCAGTTTCAAGCGCCTTTCTAATTTGCGGCCATATTATTGAATTTTTATGGAAAGACTTAAAATACAAAACCTTAATAAAGTTTATGGCAATGGTGTAAAAGCATTAGATAATGTTTCCTTATCGATATCAAATGGGATGTTTGGACTGCTTGGGCCTAATGGGGCAGGAAAATCATCGTTGATGAGGACGTTAGCTACTTTACAATTGCCAGATAGTGGTGAGGTATTTTTTGATGGGAGTGATGTACTTAAAAATCCTCAAGAAATGCGAACCAAACTTGGCTATTTGCCACAAGATTTTGGTGTTTATCCTAAAATCTCTGCTGCTGATTTATTAAATCACATTGCTGTTTTAAAAGGTTTGCAAAATAAAAATGAACGTAAAGAACAAGTAAGTGCATTACTGCAACAAACTAATCTCTATGATGTTAAAAATAGGGCAGTGAGTTCTTTCTCTGGCGGTATGCGTCAACGTTTTGGTATTGCACAAGCTTTGTTGGGTAATCCTCAATTAATAATTGTTGATGAACCCACAGCTGGTTTAGACCCTTTAGAACGTAACCGTTTCCATAATTTACTAATTGAAATTGGCGAAGAAAGAGGGGTGATGTTATCTACCCACATTGTGGAAGATGTGTATGACCTTTGTCCAGAAATGGCTGTCTTAGCAAATGGAAATTTGATATTAAAAGGTAAACCGGCAGACTTAACTGCAAAACTAAACGGACAAGTTTGGCTTAAGGTAATTGATAAAACTGATTTGCAACATCATTTGACAAATTTTGCTGTTATTTCTACCCGAATTGTTGCTGGTAAAATTCATGTGTATGTTTTAAGAAACGAGCAACCGGCAGAAGGTTTCGTGCCATTTTATCCAGGTTTAGAAGAGGTCTATTTTTCTGCACTATTTGGTGTTCAAAAAGCTAAGGAGGTAATTTTATGATTGGCTCAATGATTAGGTTTGAGCTTCGCTATCATATTAGTCAGGTTTCTTATAAAATAGCTGCTTTTATATTTCTTTGTTTTGGTTTTATTTTAGCTTCAAAAGGAGGTTTTGGTGGTCCAGAAGTTCATAGAAATGGACCTTATGTTATTGCAAACATTGTTGCGTTACTTTCTTTGTTCTCTATCTTTTCTGCCACATTATTTACAGCAAATGTTGTTTTAAGAGATAACATTTATAAAATGGATTCAGTAATATTTACTACTTCAATCAGTAAGTTTCCTTATTTCTTCGTCCGTTTTTTTGGTTTAACCACAGCTGTGTTTTCGCTGCTGATGTTGTTGCTTTTAGGTTTATTTATTGGGAGTTTCTTTGTAGATGCTGACCAATTAGGCCCTTTTAATCTTGTTTATTTTGTACATCCGCTTTTGGTTTTTGGATTACCAAATGTGCTATTTTGCACCAGCTTGATACTTTGTACAGCATTGTTAACCAAAAATGTAAGGGCAATATATGCAACTGGAGTTTTGCTTTACATTTTATATATGGTGGCCTCTATTCTTGGTAATTCGCCATTGCTAGCTACTTCTGCCTTGAAAGTAAACGACCCAGGAATTTTACCTTTTTTAATTGACCCTTTTGGCTTATCGTCTTTTTTTAGTGAAACTAAACCTTGGACAGATGTACAAAGAAACCAGTTGTTGTTTCCTGTTAAGGGGTTGTTTTTAGCTAATCGTTTACTTTGGTTGGGATTTAGCAGTTTGATTATTCTAGTGAGTTATAAGTTCTTCAATTTTAGACTTCAAAATCAAACCTCTGGAAAGACAAAACAAAAGGTATCTAAAGCAATTAAAGCTGTTCCATTTAAACACTATCAAAATGCACCTGCTGGTTTTAATTATAATTGGTTAAGTTTTAAATCTCAGTTTAAAATAGAATTGATTTCCTTGTTTAAGCATATCCCTTTTATGGTATTGCTTTTATTGTGGATATTTCTTTTCTCGGTAGAATTGAAGGATACATTCCTAAATGGGCCATATCGCATTAAAACTTATCCAACAACTGGAGCAATTGTAGAAGAATTACGCTCTATTAAATTTGCCCTAATATTGGTTTTATTTTATGCTGCCGAATTAATTGGAAGAGAAAAAACAGCAAATATTCAAGGTTTGGTTTACAGTACGCCAATTAAATATAATGTTTTGTATTTAGCAAAATGTTTAACCTTATTTGTGTTGATACTTGTTTTGGTTACTGCAAATATTGGCATTGGTATCGGTTTACAACTTGCTAATGGTTATACCAATTTAGAAATAAGAACCTATCTTCAATTGTATTATTATAGTGCTTTTCCACTTTTCTTATTTGTTGTTTTAATTGTTTTTATTCAGAATCTAACTGCCAATAAATATGTAGGGATGCTGTTGAGTATGATAGTCACATTCATTTTTATGTTTTCATCTCAACTCGGATTTGAGCATTACCTTTTACGTTTTGCTGCAATGCCCGACCTTCAATTTTATTACTTTAATGGATTTGGGCATTACGCTTTAGCTTTTAACTGGTACATTTTATACTGGTCTGGTTTGTCGTTATTATTAGCAATCTTAACCATTGCAATGTGGCAAAGTCGCCATCAGCAAACTTTTTTTGAACGTTTAAAATCAATTCCAAGAACGTTAAAAAAATCAAAATTCATATTAGTCATCTCCATCATTATATGGATTGGATGCGGGGCCTTTATTTATCAGCAAACAAATGTTATTGGCAAATACAAAAACAAAAATGCCAGGTTAGAATGGCGTATCAGTTACGAGAAGAAATATAAAAAGTTAGCCAATTTGCCACAGCCAATTATTAAAGCGGTTAAAACTCAAGTAGATTTATATCCAAGCGAAAATAAATACATTGTAAAAGGCAGTTATAGACTAAGAAATCAAAGCAAAGAGCCTATTACTAAATTGTGGATTAGCTTTAATAATGCCGTCAATCACTTTGAAATTTCTATTCCTAATTCTAAAAAACAAGTGAAGGATGAAGATTTTAACCAACAATTTATCAATTTAGAAAAGCCTTTGCCAGTTGGAGCAGAGCTGATGATGAACTTTTCTTTTGAAGTTTTTAGAAATGGATTTGTTGATTTTGATAGTGAAAATTCAGTTGTAAAAAATGGAAGTTATATCGAATTAGAAAAGTTTGTTCCTCATTTTGGTTACAATGATGGATTAGAAATTAGTGATGAAAGAAGCAGAAAACAAGCAGGTTTAGCGCCTCTAAAAATTGATACAAATTATCAAGAGCTTAATTATAATCTGATTGATTTTGAAAGCACAATTTCTACTTCAATAGACCAAAAAGTAGTTACTGTTGGAGAATTGCAAAAAACATGGAAATCAAATAACAGAAGTTACTTCAACTATAAAACTGAAGCACCCATTAATTTTATGTTTGCTTTAAGCTCGGCAAAATATGAGCATTTAAAGGAAACATACAAAGGTCTAACCATAAATCTCTTTTATTTAAAAGGTCAGGATTATAATGTAAAATCAATGCTTAAAGCTGTAAAAGCAACGATGGATTACGGGAATCAGCATTTTGCGTCATATCCATTGAAACATTTTACATTGGCAGAAATTCCGCAGTATAAAGGTGCTGCAACTGCTTATCCTGGTGTGGTCTTTAATGCAGAGAGAATTAATTATTTATCAGATTACAGCGATTTAAATAAGGTTGACCAATCTTTTGCCATCACTGTTCATGAAGTAGCACACCAATGGTGGGCAAATTTATTAACACCAGCTTATGGGCAAGGTGATGCAATGCTTACAGAAACATTAGCGAAATACACAGAAAACATTGTTTTAGAAAAAACTTATGGAAAAATGTATTTAGGCAACTATTTAAAGGATGATAATCAGCTTTATTTTGTTTTAAAAGAGAATGACAATAAAGAAATTCCTTTGGTAAAAACATACGAGCAAAATCACGTTCATTATCAAAAAGGGGGATTGATAATGTATGCAGCTAAAGAAGCTTTAGGAGAAAACGAGGTAAATGGCGTATTAAGCGAATTGATAGCCAAACACCGTTATCCTAACCTAAAAGCAAAAGCAAGTGATTTTGTTAAGGCATTATATAGGAAAGCTCAACCATCTAAGCAACCTTTTATCAATGAGAGTTTTAATGACGTTGTAGATTATAATTTGAGTGTAGCCGTTTTATCTTGTAAGCCTATTTCTAATGGTCAGTTCGCTTTGGAAGTTAAAATTAATGCTATAAGAAATAAACAAGGCATTAATAAAACGTTGGCTCCAAATATGGATGTTGATGTTGCTATTTTTAATCAATTGGAAGGTAATTGGGATAGAAATACCAAACCCGTTTTCTTAAGGAAATATCATATTAATGAATTAGTAACAAGGTTGACTTTGATTGTAAATGAAAAACCAAAAGTTGTAGCAGTTGATCCTTATGGCTATTTATTGGATGCGAATCAGAAAGATAATTTGCAGGAAATAAATTAAGTTTACCGTCATTTCGAACTAGGAACGAGGAGAAATCTCTTAAGATTTCTTCTAGATGAGATTTCTCACTCCACTACGTTCCGTTTCGAAATGACGCTTATTAATGTTTTATAACCTAACTCTCCGCCTGAGCTTTAAAGTTATTCAAAATTGCCTGCCAGCCACCTCTTTGCATCTCAGTAGGGTTTTGAGTTTCTGGGTCAAAAGTCTCTACAACTTTAGTTTGAGCCCCTAAAGATTCGAAGGTGATTTTTACCCGTCTTCCATCAGCCATACTGTATTCAATTAGTTTTTCGGCCTCTACATTTGAGTAAACGCCCTCAAAGTCGAAACTGAAACTGCCATCTTTTGCGGCCATTGTAGATTTAAATTTACCTCCAGTTTGTATATCATTTTCTGCATACGGACAATGCCAGTCTGGAGATGCAAAACACCATTGTACAATTTCTTCTGGATTTGTCCAGAATTCCCAAACTTGTGCAACAGGTTTATTTACGGTTGTTTCTACTGTAATTGGTGATAGTTTTTCGGTAGCCATTTTTTAAATATTTGATTATAATATAAAGATAGTCCAACTAATTCTGAAAAAGGATGGTCAAATGCGACAATTTATATGGTGCTATCAGAAGTTGAAGAAAAAGTTGATAAGCATAAGAATTTGAAGCGCAAATTAGTGCTAATATTTAAATTTCGTCCCGCCAATGCTACAATCCTCGATGAAGAATCGAGGTATTTTCGCTTATGTCGGGGCTATAAAGCAATGTCGGTAGCTCTTTTGAGGGGATTTTATAGCACAGGCCCCAAATGATAAACCTGATAGAGCCAAATAGCTTCTTTGAGCCAAAGGCGAAAAGAACTATAGGCGATAGCAGGACTATCGCTCGCCAATGACTCTGAACTCTGATTTTCAACTACAAAAATTATTTATTCTCTAAAAAACTAATGGCATAACCTCCGCCGGGTGCGCAAAACTGAGCTAACTTAGATTTACTGGTTACCGCAACTTTGCGAATGGTATAAGCTTGTGGGTTAGTTTTGTAATGCGCATCTTTTGCATCTGCATAAATAGTAGCCGTATATTTTTTGCCCGATTCTAAAAAATCTAGGGAAATGTTTGAAGTACGTGAATTATCGCCATTCACACTTCCTAAAAACCATTTGCCAGTACCTTTCCCTTTACGTGCAACTGTAACATATTCACCTGGCTCAGCTTCAATGTATTTACTGTCATCCCAGTCAACAGCCACATCTTTAATGAATTGAAATGCATCGGCAAATCGGTTATAGTTTTCTGGTAAATCTGCCGCCATTTGCAAAGGACTATACATTGTTAAATACAAGGCCAACTGATTAGCAATTGTTGCGTTTACATGGGAAGTGTTTGAAGGATTTAATTTACTAATATCCATTTCAAAAATACCTGGTGTATAATCCATCGGGCCACCTTGTAAACGAGTGAAAGGTAAAATGGTAACGTGATTAGGTTTCGAGCCACCAAAAGCTTGGTATTCTGTTCCTCTTGCAGATTCATTACCAATCAAATTTGGATAGGTACGAGCAATTCCTGTAGGCCTAATCGCTTCATGTGCGTTAACCATAATTTTATACTCAGCAGCTTTCTCAACGGCGTATTGGTAATGGTTAATGATCCACTGACTGTAATGATTCTCGCCCCTTGGTAAAATATTGCCTACATAACCGCTTTTAACGGCATCGTAACCATTGGCTTTCATAAATTTATATGCCGTATCAATATGGCGTTCGTAGTTGCGAACTGATGAAGATGTTTCATGGTGCATGATCATTTTAACACCTTTTGATTTGGCATAATCTCTAATTTCTTGTAGTTTAAAATCTGGATATGGCGTTACGAAATCGAAGACGTAATCTTTTGAATTGCCATACCAATCCTCCCAACCAACATTCCAGCCTTCTACTAAAACGCCACCAAATCCATTAGCTGCTGCAAAATCGATGTATTTTTTTACATTTTCGGTATTTGCGCCGTGTTTGCCATTTGGTTTTGCCTTGCTATAATCTGTAATCCCTAACTGTACAGAAGGATAATCATCGGTATAGGCCCAAGAACTTTTTCCAGTAATCATTTCCCACCAAACACCAACGTATTTAACTGGTTTAATCCACGAAGTATCTTTGATTTTATTTGGCTCATTTAGGTTATAAATCATTTTTGATGCTAGAATTTCCCTCGCATCATCACTTACCATAACTGTGCGCCATGGCGTGGTAAAAGGAGCTTGAATGTAACCCTTATCTCCATTTACATCTGGCGTTAACCATGATTCGAAAATCATATTTTTATCATCCAAATTCAAATGCATACATGGATAGTTAATCAGCGCTGCTTCATGTAAATTGATATATAAACCATTGGCAGTTTTCATCATTAATGAAGTTTGGACTCCAGTTGGCGAAAATGATTTTTGAGATAAGTTTGCAGTAATTGCTTTTGCATTTAAAGCCCTAATCTCAGACAGTTTAGAAGTTGTATAATCGTATTCTTGCGTGTCATAATCTCCCGCAATCCAATATGCAGTATGGTCGCCAGCCATTGCAAACTGCGTTTTTTCTTCTTTAACAACAAAATAGGTTAAGTTTTTTTGAGTTGGAAATTCATACCTGAAACCTAAACCTTCATTATATAAACGGAAACGAATAATCATTTGGCGGTTGGTTTCTTTTTGGTTTAAAGTAACCGCCATCTCATTGTAATGGTTACGAATGGTTTTCACTTCACCCCAAACTGGTGTCCAGTTTTCGTCAAACGAAGAGTTTTTTGTATCTGTGATTACAAAATCGTTTAACAGCGATTTTTTATCATTTTTAAGCTCTAAACCAAGTTTACTGGTTTTTATAACATCTTTGCTTTTATAACTGAGTTGATAGGTTGGTATGCCATCGCTGGTTAGCAAAAAGGATAAAATTGTTTCGCCATTGGGCGATTTAAGTTGTTGAGCATTAACAAGATTTAAAGATAAAATCGATATTAATGCGATTAGAAATAGCTTTTTCATAGTAGATATATTGGTAAGAATCGAATTATTTTTAGACCTCAACTATTAGCTGGCCTTTAAATTCGGTAACAATTATACTTCATTAATTCAGATTAGACAAAGTAAATTGATTGATAACTGTGATAAAATAGATATTGGCTAAACTGAATTGCACTTTGTTGATATTTAATGAACTTTCGATTTGTTTTATTTGCTTTAATTTTATTTATTTGAAAGTAAATCAAATTCATAACGATACAAAACGAAACAGCTAGTCAATTAAGAATATTATATGTCGAAAGTAGAAGATGCATTAGCAGCCGCAAGCGAAACAAAAGCGTTAAGAATTGGAAAAGGACTTTTAAAAGAAGTAGCTGATTTGTTTTTAGAACAATTTCCTAATCAAACAGCTGTGATCATCGCTGATACAACGACTTATAAGATTGCTGGCGAAACAGTTTATAAGGAACTTCAAAAAGCTAAAATTCCTCAACTGAGCCCATACATTTACAATCACCCAGATTTATATGCAGAATATACTTTTGTTGATGAATTGGCTAATTTCCTAAAAACGAATAATGCTATTCCAATTGCTGTAGGTTCTGGAACAATTAACGATTTGACCAAGTTGGCTTCACATTTAACTGGTCGCCAATACATGTGCGTAGCAACTGCTGCTTCTATGGATGGTTATACCGCTTTTGGCGCTTCTATTACTGCAAATGGTGCTAAACAAACTTTCAATTGCCCTGCACCACAAGCTTGTTTAGCAGATATTGATATCATTTGCAATGCACCAAGAGAAATGACAGCTTCGGGCTATGCTGATTTATTTGCTAAAATTACCGCAGGTGCCGATTGGATTTTGGCAGATAGCTTGAATATAGAACCAATTGACGAAAAAGCATGGTCCATTGTTCAAGATGGTTTACATGATGCACTTTCAGATCCAGAAGGTGTACATAATGGCGACCCAGTTGCCATTACAAAGTTGGTAGAAGGATTAATGTTAGGTGGTTTCGCCATGCAGTGGTCTAAATCAAGTCGCCCAGCTTCTGGTGCAGAACATCAATTTAGCCATTTGTGGAACATGGAAAATCATTTGCATCATGGAGAACATATTTCGCACGGATTTCAAGTAAGTATTGGAACCCTAGCTATTACAGCGTTTTATGAAGAATTCTTAAAAACTGATGTAAGTAATTTGGATGTGAAAAACGCTTTGGCAGCTTGGCCATCTCCCGAAAAATCTGACAAAGAAGCCTTGGCTATTTTTGTGGGCACAGATTTCCCAGAAATCGGTTTGCAAGAAACTAAAGCAAAATATAGCAATGCTGAAGAATTAGGGACACAATTACAATCACTTAAAGAAAACTGGCCCGCCATAAAAGCTAAGTTAGAGAAACAAATAGTACCTTATCAGGAAGCCATACGACGATTAAAATTAGTTGGCGCACCAACTGAACCAGAGCAAATATCAATTACCAGAGAACGTTTAAGAGAAACATTTATAAGGGCTCAATTTATTCGTAGAAGATTTACCATTTTAGATGTTGCTCTGCGTACTGGTTACTTAAATCAATGGCTGGATAATTTATTTGGAAAAGACGGAATTTGGGAAATTTAAGCTTCACCATTTTTAATTCAAAAGACCTAACCAAAAATAAACAAATGGATAATAACGCTAACCAAGAATATGCGTCTATGGACGCAACGGCGAAAAAGAAGTTTAAATACTGGCAGATAAAAACCATCATCATTACCATGATTGGTTATGCCGTGTTTTATTTCGTTCGTAAAAACTTCTCATTTGCCATTCCTGGTTTAACTGCCGAATATGGTATCACTAAAACAAGTTTCGGCATAATAATGACTTTGATAACCATTATCTATGGTGTATCAAGATTTTTGAATGGGATACTTGCTGATAGGGTAAATGCTCGTTATCAAATGTCTATTGGCTTGTTTTTATGTGCCTTGGCAAATTTTGCATTTGGTTGGGGAGCTGATTTGAGTACCTTATTTACTGGTCAAACTGATGGGCCAATGTTTACCAATACCATGGTTTTTATTTTTGGGGCATTTCTAATTTTAAATAATCTGGTTCAAGGAAGTGGTTTTCCCCCAGTGGCAAGATTATTAACTCATTGGATACCTCAACATGAGCTTGCTACAAAAATGTCAATCTGGAATACTTCTCATTCTATTGGTGCGGCATTAATAGCAATTCTTTCTGGTTATATCATGAGTTCTTTAGGTACTAATCTGAGTGCTAATCCTGAAGTAATAGCTTCAATTGCTGCTAATTTGAAAGTTGATGTGAACGATGCAGTTAAAATGAAAAGTGTCATAGAATCTGCTTCTCACTATGGTGCTTGGAAATGGTGCTTTTGGATACCAGCTGCAATTGCATTAATTGGTTCAATTGGATTATTCATAAGTTTAAGAGATACACCTTCATCAGTTGGATTGCCTGAATTACATAAAACCTATAAAAAGGGAAAAGAGTCTTCTGCCGAATTTAAAGCTTTTGTGCGTAAATCTGTTTACCGTAATAGATACATTTGGATTTTAGGAATAGCAAATTTCTTTGTTTATGTGGTTCGTTTTGCGGTTTTAGACTGGGGACCTACATTTTTAAAAGAAGCACGTGGAATGACACTTTCTAATGCTGGTTGGACGGTTGCTGTTTTTGAAATTTTTGGTATTATCGGTATGTTAGTAGCAGGATGGGTTACAGATAAATATCTGGCTGGAAAAGCACATCGTACTTCTTTGTACTGTATGATTGGTGTAGCTGTATTCATGACGATTTTTTTATACATGCCTAGTAATAGTCCGCAATGGGTAATGATATTTGTTTTGGCAATGTCTGGGTTTTTCATTTACGGTCCACAGGCACTTATCGGAATTGCAGCAGCAAACCAAGCAACCAATAGAGCTGCAGCAACAGCAAATGGCTTAACAGGAATGTTTGGTTATGCCAGTGGCTTGGTTTCTGGTGTTGGCGTAGGTTTTATGGTAGATTCCATTAGCAAAGTTAATCCAGGCAAAGCTTGGGATTATGTATTCATGATGATGATAGGAATGGCTTTAATTGGCGTATTTGTTTTCGCTTTGATGTGGAAAGCAAAAGCCCATGGATATGATGAACTAGAAAACTAATTTTAAATGCAGTCAGAAAATAAATCATACGAAGGAATTATCAATAATGTTTCACCAGAATTAATAGAGCGTTTAAAAAAAATTAAACACGTAGCGCTTGATATGGATGGAACAATTTATAATGGAAGTACGCTTTTTTCCTACACACCAGGTTTTTTACAAAGCTTAAAAAGTGCAGGAATTAGTTATTCATTTTTAACTAACAACCCTTCAAAAGGCATTGGAGATTACCTTAAACATTTAGAAAAAATGGGTATTCCAGCAGTTGCTGAAGAAATGTATACTTCTGCATTAGCCACTATAGATTATCTGAAAAGTCATCATCCTTTGGTTAAACGTCTATTTATTTTAGGTACACCAAGCATGATAGGGGAGTTTGAAGCTAATGGATTTATCTCCGCTGCTGATGATGCAAATGATAAACCAGATGCAGTTGTGGTAGGTTTTGACAGTACTTTAGTTTATTCGCGTTTGTGTAGAGCCGCTTGGTGGGTTAGTCAGCAATTGCCTTACGTAGCCACCAATCCAGATTGGGTTTGCCCAACAGACCAGCATGTAATATTGGTAGACTGTGGTGCAATTTGTGCCTGTATAGAAGGTGCAACCAAAAGATTACCAGATATTGTTCTAGGAAAGCCAGATCCCAGAATGCTAGATGGAATTTTACATCGTCAAGGTTTGCAACCTGAAGAAATCGCTATGGTTGGCGATAGGTTGTATACCGATGTTAAAATGGCGCTAAATGCAAATGCTGTAGGCGTCTTAGTTCTTTCTGGAGAAGCCACAATGAATGATGTGGCTGCTTCTGATGTGAAAGCAGATGTGATAGCTGAGAATGTTGCGAAATTTGGAGATTTATTGTTGGCAGTTCAAAAAGATTAAGATTCAGTTAGCTTTTGAATAGGGCAGCTGATGTTTATTTTAAAACCTTCATTCGGTTTAGTATTTATAACATAAGTGGCATTAACCATTTGTAACCTACTTTGGATGTTTTGCATCCCAATGCCTTTTTTTGCATTCAACGTTGAAAAGTCAGCACCTTTTCCATTATCCACATAATCTATATGGAGATTCTGTTCATCTGGTTTAAAACTGATGTTGATTTTTGTGGCATTAGCATGTTTCAATGTGTTGGCAATTAATTGAGTAATCACCCTAAACAAAGCTAACTCAGATTTTTCATCCAATAAGCGTTCTTCAATTAAAGGGTCGTGGGTAATAATAATTTCTATCTCTTCAGTATTATTAATTAAATCAACAAAGGCATCAATAGTTGTATAAAGGCCAAACATGGCCAAGCTAGGAGGTGATAAATCATGCGATAAATTACGCACATCAATCATCATTTTATCTATAAGCTGTTTGGCTTGATTGATGGTTTCTTCACTACCTGAACCTTGATTTTTAGCAGCATTTAACATCAATTTTATGGCAGATAAAGTACCACCTATTTCATCATGTAGGTCTTGTCCAATACGCTTGCGCTCAATTTCTTGAGATTCTATTACTGCACTTAATAATTCTTTTTGCTGCTGAATTTCAGTTTCTTGAAATAGTTTCTTTTGCTGCCATAGCATATTTTGGTTTCTGATATAGAGCACCAAGAAAAAGGTAACCAGTAAAAAGACACCAAATACGCTGTAAAAAATTAGCACATAGATGTTATCGCCCATTGCCCATTAGTTTGAAACCTTTCGCCCAGACAAGGTACATGATTAACACCAATACAGCATGAAGTTCCCAAACAATGTTGTTCATTGTTTTGTCGCCTTTATCTATTAAATAATTAGAAGAAATGAATATCATCAGCGATGCTGGAAAGTAAGCTAAAATACCAATGTTCAGCCAATTAATAGAGCTTTGTAACCATTTCTCGGCAAATCCATTTTTATAGATATACATCAAACAAAAAAACGTAATCAATATTGATTCCAATGGTCTTGTGTAGGTATTATAACCATGCCTTTGCAAAAAGATAAAATTTAAGGCACAAAACGATGGGAATAAAACAATTAAGAAGGTAAGTGCCTTCTTAATTGTTTGTTGTTTAAAAATAGATCTGAAATAACTAAACAATAATATGGCTTCAACTGCAGTATATAAATGTAATAAGGGCAGGTTTGGTATACTGTAATTACTTAATATAATGGCAGTTAGGTTTATTAAACCAGATATAACTAGGTAATAAAAAATAAATTTATGGGCTAACTTATGTCCTTTGTAATTAAGTATAAATACTACAATAGGTATGAGGATACTTAATGGTACAAGTACGCCATGGAATAAGTATTTTAAACGCATTAGACTACAAATAATGGGCTTTCAGGATCACACTGATCAGGGCAAGGTTTAGTGAAATCGTATATTTCGGTTTTGTCATCTTCTCCTTCACCGAGTTCAGGATCTTTTACAATATCATTTCCTTTTAAGTCTACAGGAACTATTAAGGCAGTAACATCATCAGGTAAGTCTTGGTCGCCTTGCTTAACAGCAAAATATGCACGAACACCTCGTAATTCATTTCTTGTAACTCCATCTTCATCCACATATTGGTACTTATCAATAATTTGTAAAATATCAGCTATTGGAATTAATACAGCTCTTGGGATGTTGCTTTCTGGCATTGAACCACTTAGCTGTCTTCTAAATCTTTCAACTCTAGCTTTTGCATCTGGAATTGAAACTGTAGGTATATTAAGTAAAGTTTTCATTGGGGGTTATTTAGGGATTATTTCGACTAATCTAAAAAAAAATCAACATTTAACCTGCATTTTTTATAATTTCACTACTCAAAACATCCCTATGAATATTAATATCGCCATAGCTGACGACCAAAAACTTTTTAGGAAAGGTATGGCTGCACTTATTGGTTCTTTTGAAAATATGTCTCTAGTTTTTGAAGCTGGAAACGGATTGGAGCTATTAGAACTTTGTGATAGTTGTGAGGAAAAACCAGACATTGTATTGCTTGACCTTTCCATGCCAGAAATGAATGGCTTAGATGCGCTTAAGATATTAAAGGAGAAGCATCCGTCAATTAGAGTGGTTATACTGTCAAGCCACGAGGTGGAAAGCTTTATTTTAGCTACTATTCAGGCTGGAGCAAATGGTTATTTAGCAAAAAATGCTGAACCAGAGGAAGTAGAATTAACGATTAGAGAAGTTTTTAAAAACGATTTTTATTTTACTTTACCAATGCTCGAAATTATGCGAAAAGGCTTGGTGAAAAAAACAAATCAAATTAAATTAGAAGAAGAAGATAACCTTACTCCTAGAGAAAAAGAGGTTCTTCAGCTAATTTGTAAACAGTTAAATAGTAATGAAATTGCCGAAAAACTCTTTTTAAGTAATAGGACAGTGGAAGGGCATCGTAATAATTTATTGCTTAAAACTGGTAGCAGAAATACTGCAGGCCTAGTTTTATATGCGCTTAAACATAAGATATTCGATTTAGATACACTCTCTAAATAAAGACTAGGTATTTTTACCTAGTTAACCAAGTTAAAACACTCAATAGCTACTTCAAGCAAAACTACGCTCAAAATTCATCGTAAAAAACTGTCATTTAGCTAATGCTAAACAAATAAGCTATTAAAGTTTATTCGATAGTATTTAATAATCCCCGTTTATTAAAATTTATGATGGACTGTTCAGATAAAATTAAAGCGCTACAAAAAAAAGCAGGTATTGAAATAGATGGAGTTGCCTCATCCAAAACTTGGTTACACATTTATTATCTTCTATTTTCTTCAATTCCTTATGATATTAATGTTGAATCTATCATTAAAGCCATCCAACAGAAAGTTAATGTAAGAGCAGATGGCTATCCCTGGGCTAAAACTTGGGATGCCTTGTATAGTTTACTGATAGATGAGGCTGAAGAAATTAATGTTTTGAGTGACCCTGAAAATGAGAAAATGCTTTCAAAGATGACACCAGAAGTGATGCCTTTTGCAAAAGAATTAATCTATTTAGCGGCTCGAAAAGGTATTCACATTCGTATTATAGACAAGTCAATTGAATCTAACTTCGGATTATCGTTTTATGTTGGAATTTTTGAGAAAAACAAAAAAGGAGAATTTGCTTATGTAGATAAATCTCCTAATTATGCTAAGGTTGCCAAATTAGGCGAGTTTATTGGACTCACTTACGACAACGAAAGTAGGGTGTTTAACAGTTTTCCAAAATTTGAAATTGTACCTGCTTGGGCTTTAAAAATGAATGATGAAGAAGTAAAACGTGAGTTGGGCAGAAGGAAGACCGAAAATTTGAGATTACTTGCGATATTTTAAATACTACCTAAAATAATGTCTCTTAAAAAGGTTGGTGTTAAAGCCAACCTTTTTTATTTCTTTATAAACTAATGCTTTTTGTCGCTAGTATCTGCTTTTCTAAAAAAAGTTAAAGAAAATGCTGTGATTAAAATGATAACGCAAACTGAAGCTAGAATAAGTAAGGTTTGTAAGCCTTCTGGTGATTGAGGTCCCATATAATTTAATTTTTGATAAAGTTAGAAATTTATGTCAAATCATTAAAAAGTTATTTGGTTTGATTTATAAATTAATTCATTATCATATCAAAATTTGCAAGCTTCTGGCATGTCAATGGTTAAATTGTAACTGGTTTGCTCAATTTTCTGACTTGTTTTATAAGTCGCTCCGCCGTAAACAATCTGAAAATCATAGGTTTCATTTAAGGCTAATAAATTGGTAGTTATCTTTCCCTTTTCCATATAACCCAAATATTGAAAAGCACCAGCAGCGCCTGTCTTTTTGAAATAAACATATACACTTGGTCTTATTTCTAAATCTGTTCTGTTCGGGCATTTGCCTACAAATGTTAGGGTTGTGTTATTGTAAACGGGCGGCGGAGGGATAACAATAGGAGGGGCTGTAGTTCCGGTTTTAGTAATGGCAATATTAACAACTTGTTGCTTTTGAGCTGTGGTAAAGGTAATCTGTTTGGTTTGTTCGTTGTAGCCTGATGCATTAATCTTTACTGTGATACTAATTGGTTTGTCGATTGTAGGTGCAACACCAGGACGTAAGCCAATGGTTACCATTCCGTTATTTAATTTGATGTCCTTCTCGCCCGATAATTCATAAATATCATCAGCCTGGTCTCCAGTAATAGTTATGGTAGCATTACTCGGGGCTGAATTACCAGTTTGCGCATCAGTTACATTAATCATAGCAGTGTTTTTAATCACATCGGTGTCTAAAATTATTTTGATGTTTTCAGTAGGTTTTTTACAAGCTGATAATATGAGTATCACTAAAGTAAAACCTATCATTTTTGCTGTAGACATGGCATTAGATTTTAAAATTTATAATTGAAATTTACTTGTACTATTGGTAACCATCTGTAATTTTTAATATTGGATTGAAATTGTGCTGTTTGTGAGGAGTTTCCTTCTAATAAGCCAGTCCCAATAATATCTGCTTTTGGTTTGCTCAAATAATAAGTGCCTAAATCGAAACTGACATTAAACTTTTTTCGAGGGAATGTATTGGCAAAGGCTAGTCCTAAGTACGGCGCTACTCCTTTCCAATCTACATTTAAGTCTACATAGCCAACCTGTTCCTCACTGAGCACTAAGTCTCCATAAGTATAATTATCAGATGGAGTAATTCTAACCTTTCCATCGGCTTTAAAAAAATAAGCAAAACCACCAACTAAACGTAACCAGCTTGCTTTTTGAAAAGGAGTATAATCTGCCAGTACATGGACGTTGTAAAAATCTGCAGAAGCATGGGTGGTAGAATTAAAGTCTTCAATCTTAAAAATATCATTCGCCTTTAATGGGATTGCATTAACGCCTCCTCTGAGGGCTAATTTGGGTAATATTCCATAAAGAAATTCTACGCCAATACCTTGGGTGCCTAAGTTAAGCTGAATAGATTTTTGGTTTTTGAAGTCTCTAATAGTATCTGTCTGAGAATTTGCATGCATGCCAACAAATAGGATAGGCCAAAGTAAAAGATGATGAAGTGCTTTCATAACAAGGATTAATTAGCTAGGTAAAAAACGCTGAGGAATTAATCGAGATAATTAATTAACGCTTAAAGATTTAAATGGTTTTTTTTAAGTTCATTAAAATTAAAATTATGAAATCATAAATTTTTACGACTTTCAACTATTATTATGGAAGCTCCAAAAAAACAGCCACAAATTCTGGATAAAAAAACAGCTTTGCTAAAAGCAGAGAGTTGGTGTGCTTATCAAGAACGTTCGCAACAAGAGGTTCGCAACAAACTTTATGAATATGGTTTGCATCAAAATGAGGTTGAAGATTTAATATCAGAATTGATTACCACTAACTTTTTAAACGAAGAAAGGTTCGCAATGGCTTATGTTTCGGGAAAGGTAAATATCAAAAAATGGGGCAAAATAAAAATTAAACAAGGACTAAAACTCAAAAAAGTTCCAGATAAGTTGATTCAAAAAGCTCTAAATAGTATTGATGGAGATAAATATTTAGGGAATTTATTGGCAACTGCCGAGAAAAAGCAGAGAATTATAAATGAAAAAGATCCATTAAAAAGAAAATATAAGCTCATTACATACCTTCAAAGCAAGGGTTTTGAAAAAGATTTAATTTTTGATGTACTGAAAGCCAATAACTTAACAGAATAGTGAAATTTATTATTAAATTTTCCTTGACAGAAATATAAATCTGCTTATATTTGCATTCCCAAACGGAGAGAGACACATTAGAAAGTCACAATCAAAAGGGATAACATCGGATGATGTTGCAAATGCGAAAGTAGCTCAGTTGGTAGAGCACGACCTTGCCAAGGTCGGGGTCGCGAGTTCGAATCTCGTCTTTCGCTCTAAATGCCTTCCTACCAGGAGGCATTTATTTTAAAAGCTTTTTAGCTTTTAAGCTCGGATGGTGGAACTGGTAGACACGCAGGACTTAAAATCCTGTGCCCTCAACAGGCGTGCGGGTTCGATTCCCGCTCCGAGTACAAACCCTTTTTACGATGAGTAAAGAGGGTTTTTTAGTTTTAACGGTTTTATAAATCTTCATTTAATGAACATTAGATGGCTATTTGGGGTTCGATTCTCGTTGTCCTTTATGTTAAAAATATGTCAATTAAAATCAAACTCTTAATTGCTAATCCGTAATCCAACTGATTTTATTAATTAAGTATTTACCTTTGATTATATTAATTTTGATAAATGACTAAAAACCGTGTAACAGAAAACTCTGAATTTAATTCCGAATTGAAACTTCAAGGATTTAAGGTATACAAAACCGACAGCAACTTGGGTGGGCACAGCTATAGCCGTAAGGATTTTTATAAGATCAATATTACCAACGGCAAATTTTTGTTCCACTATTCTGACCGCACTATTGAGACCGAAGAGACTTACCTTTTTTTCGGCAATCCACATGTGCCGTACTCCTGCGAACCTATTTCGGAATCGTTCCTCGGTTATACCTGTCTGTTCACAGATAATTTTTTAAAGCAGATAGACAGGTCGGAAAGCCTTCAACAGTCACCTCTTTTTAAATTGGGCGGTACTCCAATTTTTAATCTTAACAGGCAACAGAAAGAAACAATTAGCGGTCTTTTTGAAAAAATGCTAGCTGAGCAAGAGTCGTCGTATGTGTTTAAGGATGAGGTTATAAGAAATTATATTGGACTCATCATACATGAAGCACTAAAGATGCAGCCTACAGAAAGCAGTAGTAAGCACACCAATGCAACAGAAAGGATTACTTCGGTTTTTTTTGAACTCCTAGAAAGGCAGTTTCCGATCGAAAGCACACAACAGCACCTCCAGTTGAAAACAGCACAGGACTATGCAAGGTATTTGAATGTGCATGTCAACTATCTTAATAGCTCAGTAAAAGAAGTGACTGGAAAGCCAACCACGAGCCATATTGCAGATAGGGTTATTAGCGAAGCAAAGGCACTACTATTGCATACGGATTGGAACATTTCCGAGATCGCCTATGCGCTCGGGTTTGAATATTCAACTTACTTTAATAATTTCTTCAAAAAGAAGACGGGTATGGTTCCAAAATCGGTACGGGCTTCCAATATTTGATTTTTATACTTTTTCCTTTGTTTTTCTTTATTTCGCTAACAAGGTTATGATGAACTTTGTGCAATGGAAAAGGACACAAAAGGATTTAACCGTCGAGAGTTCATCTCACTAGCATCTTTGGCTGGTGCTAGTCTGATAGCTGCTCCAATATTGTCTTATGGCGAGGTTATTCCATCTCAAACACTGAATAAAGGAGAAAAGAGAATGAAAACAAGAAAGCTGGGCACTCTGGAAGTTTCCGAGATTGGGCTTGGGTGCATGAACATGGCGGGCAATTACAATCCTCCAGCTGATCACCAACAGTCTATCAAAACTATTCGTAGAGCAGTTGAAAATGGCGTAACCTTCTTTGATACTGCCGAGGTCTACGGCCCGTATACAGATGAAAAACTTGTTGGAGAAGCTTTAAAACCCTTCCGTAATCAGGTAAAGATTGCCACAAAATTTGGCTTCGCCATCGATGGTACTGTAGCACTGGATAGCCGACCGGAGAGGATCAAAAGAGTTGTTGAAGAATCTCTAAAACGATTACAGACAGACCATATTGATCTATATTATCAGCATCGTGTTGATCCTAATGTACCAATTGAAGAGGTGGCAGGCACCATAAAAGACCTTATTCAACAAGGGAAAGTGTTGCACTTTGGCCTATCGGAAGCGAGCCCTAAAACTATTCGTCGGGCTCACGCTGTTCTGCCAGTTAGTGCTGTGCAGTCAGAGTATTCTATGTGGACGCGTAATGTTGAGTTAAACGGTGTACTAAAAACTTGTGAAGAACTAGGCATTGGCTTCGTGCCATGGTCGCCGGTAGGTTCGGGGTTTTTGACAGGAAAGTATGATACATCTACAAAGTTTGATGAAAAGACAGACTTTCGTGCGGGCTTTCCACGCTTTTCAAAAAAGTTCTTGCCATTAAATATGCCGCTTATTGAATGGCTTAAACAATATGCTGCAACAAAGAATGCTACACCATCTCAGGTAGCACTTGCATGGTTACTTGCGAAAAGTCCTAACATTGTACCAATCCCTGGCACCCGTTATGAAAACCACTTGTTAGAAAATTTAGGAGCGCAAAATCTTAACCTGACGCAGGCAGATATTCAGGCTATTGATACGATGTTGTCGAAGTTCCCAATTTACGGTGAACGTATGGGCGAGGCACACATGAGCTCGATAGATTATACGTTCTAACAACGGAAAACATAAGATAGATATTGTAGGTTTTAAGATCTACATGTCTACTGAAAAATATTAAAGGGGAATCTATAAAATGAAAAAAGTACTATTAATAAATACGCATCTTACCTATCCTAACTGGTCGGAAGGGTTATTGAACGATGCATTTCAAGGCACGGCAAAAGAATTTTTTATCGCCAATAATTTTGAGGTATTAGAGACCAAAGTGGAGGATGGCTACAATCCAGATGAAGAAGTGGAAAAACACATGCAGGCCGATATCATCATCCTTCAAACGCCCATCAATTGGTTTGGCGCACCATGGATTTACAAAAAATATGTGGACGAAGTGTTTAACAGTGGGCTCCATAGTGCAAAATTTCTTTCTGGCGATGGTAGAACAAGAGAAGATCTTACTAGACAATACGGAACTGGCGGTAAAATGCAGGGCAAGCAATTTATGGTATGCAGTACTTGGAATGCTCCAAAAGCAAGCTTCGATGATCCACAACAGTTGCTTTTTGAAGGCAGAAGTACAGCGGATGTTTTAATCCAGATTACCAGCAATTATCGTTTCTGTGGCGTTGAAATTGTTGGAGACTACAATTGTTTTGATATTTTTAAAGACGGTGATATTACTAGAGACTTGGAGAATTACCCAATTCATTTAAAAGAAAAGTTTATTTGAGTGTAAAATAGAATCATTGTCTACTAAAGAATTTCAACTTATCGTTTCAGCATGAAAAAATAAATCCCCTTATTAATTTTGCGCAGACCCTTCACCATTCATCCTTATCATTAATATCCTAAACGTAGTAGAACAAATTACGTTTGGATATTCTTCCCGTTGCCATATTACCAAAACCTCGTTTCTATGCAATCAAGAGCAATAATGACTCTAAATCTTCATGAAAATGTTTGGATATTTGTAACGTTGGGAGTACAAAACACGCAAGGTGCGAATGCCTTGCGTGTTTTTTTCTTATATCAAGCATGCATTGCAGCAATTACTGAAAAAATATTTAGTGAGTAAAGAGGAGCTATGATATTACTCCTTTGAAATGTATCCCTAATTAAATATAGTAACCTATCACTCCAATGGTTGTGACAGTTGGTATTAAATATTTGCTATCTTTAGTAACCAGTATAAACAGTTATGGAATTTTTAAAGCCTAAAGTGATGCTATATGGTGGGCTAATGGGTTTAACCGGCTTTGTTGCTCCGTTCTCTCTTTTTTGTATAATTTCCTATTTCACCAATTTTATTACTAAACCTCTTTACCCGATAAAATATTTAGTGCCGGTTTTTATAATATCGTTAGCAGTTTGGCTTTATTGCTTTTATGGGATAAGAAGATACAGGAAACAAAATAGTCGTGAAAGTATTTAATTATAGGTTGTTGCAACCTAAATACCAATATTTTAAAATATTAATCCGTTGCAAATGAACTGATACGTTTGGATGCTATAAAGTGTACTTTAAGAATCATCAGTTTACGCTTTTATAACTAGCAAAAGAACCAAGCCCAATCTGTAATCGCTCTACATGCTTCTTAATCATTGAGCCTCTCGTCAATATCCATTTGTTGGTGTAAAATCCTAATAACTTCGACAAAATTCGTTTTTAAGTTCACCTTGTAGAATATAAAATGAGATTTTACACGAGTCCGAAAATATCCTTCTCGTATATGATTATAATCTTTACCTGATCGTGGGTTGTCTGAGACATACTCGATTTCGTCCATTAGCAAGCCGAAATACCTATCCGCCTGTTCAATAGACCAATTCTCAAAAGTATAAATCCATATGTTTTCGAGGTCTTTAAGTGCTTCGTTACTAATTTTATATTCCATTCCTTTATGAATGTTTTTGATGCAAAGACTCCAAAAAGTCTTTTTTATTAAAATTTTTCACGAAGCCCGATTTTTCACCTTTCTTCAATTCTTTGACAAGTTCAGCTTTTTTAGTTTCTGAATATTCCAACATTCTTAAGGCGGCCCGTACTACTTCACTTGCAGATGAGAATTTTCCGGTTTCTAGCTGCTTATTTATAAAACTATCAAAATAGTCTCCTAATAATATAGATGTATTTTTTGCCATAGTTATTCAACGTTATAAACAAATATACCAATTATTGGTATGTTTACAAATCAGGAATTCCATTTTCTATATATTAAAAACGTTTGGATATTCTTCCCATTGCCTTATTGCAAATAGCGCATCTTTAAAGCAACTATCTGCAATAACACTTGTAAATCTTCAAAAAAATGTTTGGATATTTGTAACGTTGGGCGTACAAACAAATCGAATTGAAAGTCCCGATGAAAATCGGGACTTTTTTTATGTCCGCTATTTTCATAAATTCGTTTCATAATGATCGCAGACCAATATTCCATTTCACATATTTCCGAAATCTTAAAAGCTAAGGCTGTTTTATCGAAGCCAGAAACAGTTATTAGAAAGCTGTTAACGGATAGTAGAACTGTAATAGACCCAGAAGGTTCTTTGTTTTTTGCGGTGAATGCACAGAGAGATGGTCATCAGTTTATTAAAGATGCATATGAAAACGGGGTTCGCAATTTTGTAATCTCTAATTCCGCCTATGCGGAAAAATTGAAAGACGCCAATTTTTTGTTGGTCACTGACGTTTTACTGGCCTTACAATCCTTAGCAACTTACAATAGAAAAGCAAACGATTTAAAAGTAATTGGTGTAACTGGTAGTAATGGAAAAACCATTGTTAAGGAATGGTTATATCAATTACTAGCATCAGATTTTAATATTATTCGTAGCCCTAAAAGCTTCAATTCTCAAATCGGTGTGCCTTTATCTGTATGGCAAGTTAATGCAGAACATAATTTAGCAATCTTTGAAGCTGGTATCTCAACTAAGAATGAAATGGAAGTTTTGGCAGATATCATCTGTCCAACAATTGGAATATTAACTAATATTGGAGAGGCACACGCTGAAGGCTTCGAAAGCAAAGCTGAAAAATTAACAGAGAAATTAAAGCTTTTTAAGGATGTTGAACTCTTTATTTATGCTCCCGAATATTTAATTGATGTAGCTAATGCAGATTTGCCAGGAAAACAAAAGTTTACTTGGAGTTTAAACCTGCCTGCAGATTTACATATCTCTTTTATTGAGCCGATTGAAGGTAAAAACTACATCCGAGCTACTTATAAAGAAAAGGAAATAGAATGTTTAATTCCGTTTAGCGATAAAGCATCGGTAGAAAATGGCATAATTTGCTGGGCTACACTGTTGGCAATGGGCTATTCGCCAGAAGAGGCAGATTTACGTTTAGAGAAATTAACGCAAGTGAGTATGCGTTTGGAGTTAATCAATGGCATAGAAAATTGCTCTGTAATTGATGATTCTTACAGTGCAGATATTTCTTCATTGGCTATCGCGTTGGATTTTTTAAACCTACAAAACCAACATCCTAAAAAGACATTAATTCTATCAGACATTTACGAAACAGGTAAAACCAATGAAGTGCTTTATGCAGAAATATCAGCTTTGCTTATACAGAAAAATTTAAATCGACTAATTGGTATTGGTCCTCATATTTCTGCTTTTGCTAATTTATTTGCAATTGAATCATCGTTTTACGAAAGCACACAAGATTTTATTGAACAGTTACCTGCCATTCATTTTGCAAATGAAACCATTTTGGTAAAAGGTGCAAGGCGATTTGAATTTGGAAGAATTAGTAAACTACTTACACAAAAAATACACGATACAGTTCTAGAAATCAACCTAAATGCATTAGCTAGTAACTTGCAATTTTATCGCTCTAAATTAAATAAAGGTGTAAAAGTAATGGCAATGGTTAAGGCTTTTTCTTATGGAAGTGGAAGTTTTGAAATTGCCAATTTGTTGCAATATCACAAGGTAGATTATTTGGCGGTTGCCTATGCGGATGAAGGCATCGCCCTGCGTAAAGCTGGAATAACCTTGCCAATTATGGTCATGAGTCCTGAGCCTTCTGCTTTTGAGGCAATGGTTAAAAATCATCTGGAGCCTGAAATATATAATGCAAATATTCTAAGGAGTTTCCTCAATTTTTTACCTGCTTACGAAAAGGATTTTCCAATTCACTTAAAGTTAGATACAGGCATGCACCGTTTGGGTTTTGAGGCTGTTGATTTACCAGACTTACTAGATATCTTGAAAGATAATGAACAATTAAAAGTCGTTTCTATATTTTCTCATTTAGTGGCAAGTGCCGAAGCTGAACATGATGGTTTTACTCAACACCAGTTGCATGAATTTGATAAATTATACACTATAGTAGCTAGCTTAATTGGTTATGAGCCTATAAAGCATGTTTTAAATACTTCTGGGATTACACGTTGGCCACAAGCGCAATTAGATATGGTGCGGATTGGGATTGGGTTGTACGGCTTTGATGGGGCGTTAAATAACAATAAGGGTTTACAAACAGTCGCTATTCTTAAAACCACAGTTACACAGGTTAAAAATTTAAATGCTGGTGAAACTGTTGGCTACAGTAGAAAAGGCAGCATGCCCAAAGGCGGAAGAATTGCAACAGTTAAAATTGGTTATGCAGATGGCTATAGCCGTAAATTTGGAAATGGCGTAGGTAAGATGCTAATCAAGGGTAAGTTGGTTCCTACGATTGGTTCTATTTGTATGGATATGTGTATGTTAGATGTTACTGGTTTAAATGTAAAAACAGGCGATGAAGTTATCGTCTTTAATGAGGAACATACCATTAGTGATTTAGCAACACAGATTGAGACCATTCCTTATGAAATTTTAACAAATGTTTCCCAGAGGGTGAAAAGAGTTTATTTTTACGAATAAAGTTAATCTCAATGTTTAGAATCATTTGTTTGTTTGTACTCAGCTTATTTAGCATAAGTTTAAAAGCACAACAAAATCGACTAATAAAACTTAAAATCGATTTAAGTAAAACTGCCCAAGTAATTGAAAATTTTGGATCATCTGGTTGTTGGTATTCTGAAAGTGTTGGTAATTTTTGGCCAAGCGAGAAAAAGGAGAAAATTGCAGAGTTACTATTTAGTCGAAAGATTAATGATGATGGAAGTTTAGCTGGCATTGGCTTGTCTGCTTGGCGTTTTAATATTGGGGCAGGTACACTAGAACAAGGTAGCAATAGCGGTATAAAGGATTTTAATAGGCGAACTGATTCGTTTTTAAATCCAGATGGAACTTATGACTGGAACAAACAAGTTGGTCAGCGGTTTTTTCTTCAAAAGGCAAAAGATTATAGCGTAGAAACGTTAATCGCATTTTCAAATTCGCCACCTGTACAATTTACTAAAAATGGTTTAGGCTTTAAAACTGAAAAAGATTTTACAACAAACCTTCGTGATGACCGTTATGAAAATTATGCTCAATTTTTAACAAATGTGATAAAGCATTTTGACCAACAAAAAATTCATTTTAGTTACATATCTCCCGTAAATGAACCGCAATGGGATTGGTCTAGAAAACCTGGAGAAGCAGACCAAGAGGGTACGCCTTGGACAAATGCTGAGATTTTTAAAGTCACCAAAGAATTAAATACTGTGCTCGAAAAAGAGAAATTAACTAGCAAAATCTTAATATCAGAAGCTGGAATGCTTAACTACTTATATGCGGGAACAGGGAAGGCAACACATCAAATTCAAAGTTTTTTTGATGAAAAAAATGCTTTATACGTCGGAAATTTATCTCGTGTTCCAAAAACTATTGCTGGTCATAGCTATTTTACAGAATCAAATAATAAGGTGCTTTTGGAAACAAGAAAGCATCTTGCTGATACCATAAAGAAATATCAATTAAATTTTTGGCAATCTGAGTATTCGATGTTAGCTGATGGTTTTAGGGAAGGCCAACAAGGAGACAGAAGCCCAATGGATTGTGCACTTTTTTTAGCAAAGGTAATCCACGCAGATTTAACAGTAGGCAATGCTACTGCTTGGCAATTTTGGAATGCCTATGAACCAGGAAACGCAAAGCGAAATACAAGATATTACCTAATTGCACTACAGCCAAAACCTGATTTTAAAGATGGCGAATTTATGGTAACTAAAAATTTATGGGCTTTGGGTCATTATAGTAGGTTTGTTAGACCAGGAATGACAAGGATTTTAACAGAAACAATTCCCGATAAAGAAAATGAATTGCAAAAGGAATTGCTTGTTTCTGCTTTCAAGAATAAAGACAATAAGTTGGTGTTAGTTTTAGTTAATTATGGTAAAGTTGATATTGATATTGAGCTGGAAATTAAAAATGCAAAGCGAAATTATACTACTGCAACAACTTATGTAACTAATACAGAAGAAGGGATGGATATGAAATTGCAAGTCAAGAAAAAACCTTCTGAAACGACGACAATAAAAGCAAGATCAATTCAAACCATCTTGGTAGATTAAACCAAATCTAACAACTCCATGATATTTTCCCTATTTTTGCAATATGAATAGGATAGGAAGAGCGCTTTTAAATTACCTGATTAAAGGATTATTGATTGTTGTGCCAATTGCCCTAAGCATTTTTATAGTGGTGTGGGCGGTAACAACTGTTGATAGTTGGTTAAACATTAATAATATTTTAGGCGTAAACCCATTAACCGGTACCAATAGAAATATTCCTGGTTTAGGATTAGGATTGGTGATTTTCATCATACTAATCGCAGGGATTTTTGTAACCAATTTTGTAACGGAGCCAATGTACAATTGGTTTCAACGTACAATGAATAAGTTACCGCTTCTAAATTTTATTTTTTCTTCTATTAAAGATTTAACAGAAGCTTTTGTTGGCGATGAAAAGAAATTTAATCACCCTGTGTTAGTTAATGTAGAAGGAGGAATGAAAAGAATTGGGTTTTTAACGCAAAACGATTTAACAAAGCTCGATTTGCCTGGTGATGCCATTGTTTATTTCCCATTTTCATATTCTTTTGCCGGACAAGTTTATGTGGTAAGTAAAGAAAAAATCAAGCCATTAAACATTAGTGCTGCTGATGCAATGAAATTAGTGGTTAGTGGTGGCGTTAGTCATTTCTAAAGAATACCCCTATAGATTATCGGAATAAAAATCACAATAAATATTAAAAGCATAAACATCTTAGTGAAGTGCTCTCTTGCATAAAACCCTATCAAAAGCATCAATTCATCATCAGTGTTTGAAACTACTGTTCCCGAAGATGTTGAAGAATCGTATTTGATTTGCTTGTCGTTAAAATTGGTTATAATCCATTGAGAATGCCAAGTATTAGTAAAATCTAAAGCATATTTTTCTCCAGAATTTAACGTAATATTAGCTTTTGTTTTCCAATCATCGTAATTGATAAACCCAATTAACTCATTATTTCCATCAAATATCTGCGTCGTTGTACCATAAAGGCCATCATCTTTAAACCTATAATTCTTGCTTTGACTTATAGCTTTTGCTTCACTTCTCCAAGTATCAAAAAACATAGTACAGCTGATCTTCCCACGTTCAAAAATCTGATAATTACTTTCGAATATTCCTTTGTTCCAGGTTAAATAGCTTTCCATACTCGCCTTTTATTTTATATAATATAGACTACATTCTTCTAATTTCGTTACAACTGGGACAAAAAAATAGCCAACTAAAAAGTTGGCTATTAATGACTAAACAGATTTCTTCTTTCCTCGAAACGTTTAGAAATTCGGTTTCAATACATATTTATCATAGAATCTAAAGATATGCTCTGCAGCTTCTTCGGCTGTATCAACCAATCTAAATAAATTCAAATCTTCTGCATGAATGTTGTGCTCTTTTTCTAACATGGTTGATTTAATCCACTCAACCAATCCACCCCAGTAAGCTTTACCGACTAAAACAATTGGGAAACGGGCAATCTTACCAGTCTGAATTAAAGTTATTGCTTCAAATAATTCATCCATTGTTCCCATCCCGCCAGGTAATACCACAAAACCTTGTGAGTATTTCATGAACATTACTTTTCTAATAAAAAAGTAATCGAACTCTAACAATTTATTGTGATCGATGTATTTATTGTGGAATTGTTCAAACGGTAAATCAATATTTAAACCTACAGATTTACCACCATTCATGTGAGCACCTTTATTGCCAGCTTCCATGATACCCGGGCCACCACCAGTAATTACACCATACCCTCTATCTGTTAATAAACGACCGCATTCTACTGCAATCTCATAATATGGATTAGTTTCTGCAGTACGAGCAGAACCAAAAATACTTACGCAAGGACCAATTTTAGCCAACTTCTCAAATCCATCTACAAACTCTGCCATGATTTTAAAAATCTGCCAGCTATCTGTTACTTTTATTTCTTGCCAATCTTTATTGGCAAATGCACTTCTTATCTTTTCTTCACTTGTCATTCTTAGTATATTATTTGTTGTTCATTGGTGTCATTGGTTCATTAGGCTGTATACAACAAATGAACTAGTGAACAATTGAACCAATTTAAAATTTAGTTTGTTGATCTGTTTTCTTGCTGATCAGTAATAAGCCTATAAAGGTAATCAATCCATTTACCAATATCAGTTCTACACTAAAAACATATCCTCCGAGTAAATCTTTCGAATTTGTTGCAAATAGATAGCATAGAATTGGAGCAACAATACAGACAATAGGAACTAATTTATCGTGCAAACCTCTGTTTTTCACAAATAAACCAAATGAATAAAGACCTAAAAGCGGTCCGTAAGTATAAGATGCTATTGTGAAAATTAAACTAACAACCGAGGAACTATTGAATGCATTGATAATTAAAATTACTAAAAACATCAATAGAGAAAAACCTATATGTACCATGTGTCTTTTCTTAACTGCATCTTTCTTCTCTAAGTTTTCCTTTTTGTTCATTCCTAAAAAATCTACGCAAAAAGATGTTGTTAAAGCTGTTAAGGCACTATCTGTAGTTGCAAATGTAGCAGCTGTTAAACCTAACATAAATACAATTGCAGGTACAGTTGTCAAATGATTTAAAGCTATTAATGGAAAAAGGATATCTGTTCTCGGCTTACCGGTAACTTGATCTAAGGGAATTTCTATCCCATTTTTAGAAGCAAAAATATAAAGAAGGGCTCCAACACTTAAAAAAAATATATTTAGAATCACAAATATTCCTGTAAACGTGAACATATTTTTTTTTGCTTCAGCGATGGTCTTCATACTTAGATTTTTTTGCATTAAATCTTGATCCAGACCAGTCATGGCAATCGTTACAAAAATACCTCCAATAAACTGTTTGCTGAGATGAAACTTACTTGATACAAAGTCATCTAAAAAGAAAATTTTAGAGTAGCTGCTACTTTTTATAGTTTCAAAAGCCTGTGGTATGTTTAAATCTAAACTACTGCAAACAAAATATATAGTTAAGAATACAGATAATACCAAAAAGAAGGTTTGCAGGGTGTCAGTAATGATAATGGTCTTTAAACCCCCCTTAAAAGTGTAAGACCATATAAGTCCTAATGATATTAAAACAGTTGCCCAAAAAGGGACGCCATAACTATCAAATATAAAACGTTGAAGTACCAAAACGACAAGGTATAGTCTTGCTGCCGAGCCCAAAGTACGGCTCAATAAAAATATTGATGCTGCTGTTTTATAACTGTAATGTCCTAGTCTTTGTTCAATATAGCTATAAATGGAAGTTAAGTTCATCCGATAATACAACGGTAAAAGCACTGTAGCTATAATGATAAAGCCAACAGCATTACCTAAAACAAACTGGAAATACTGAAACTGATTACCTGCTGGAGCACCAACTTCTCCTGGTACTGAAATAAAAGTTACCCCAGAAAGTGCCGTTCCAATCATCCCAAAAGCAACTAAATACCACTTAGAATTTTTGTTTGCCAAGAAAAAAGTAGAATTATCTGATGATTTTTTCGATGTAGCGAAAGCGATGATAATTAAAAGAGTAAAATACCCAATTAAGAAACACAATAGTACAGTTGGACTCATATTTAATATTTAGTTTTTAAATGTAAGAATTTACAATTTTAAATCAATTGATAGTGAAAAAATAAATAGAAGGAGTTATTGGTTGATGGACTATGGTCAATAGCTAAAATTGAAAACGGCAATCTTCATTTTATGTATTTTGGCTATCAACTATCAACTATCATCCACTGACCAAATAGCAAAATAACCAACCTTTTTTATTAAATTTGTAGAATGAACTTTTCTTCTCAACTGCTCGAAGATGCAGTCAATGAATTTTCAAAACTACCTGGCGTTGGGCAAAAAACGGCCTTACGTTTGGTGTTACATTTATTAAATAAGGAGGAAGAGGAAGTTTCCCACTTTGGCAATACTTTAATTAGGCTTAAAGCTGAAATTAAACATTGTAATATTTGTCATAACATTTCCGATCATCACACATGCAGTATTTGTACAGCTGCCAAAAGAGAAAAAGAGGTTATTTGTGTGGTTGAAGATACTCGTGATGTAATGGCCATTGAAAATACCAATCAGTTTTTTGGCGTTTACCATGTTTTAGGTGGATTAATTTCCCCTATGGACGGTGTAGGACCATCTGATTTGTATATTGATAGCTTGGTGCAAAGAGTAGCAACAACACCGGTAAAGGAAATTATCTTGGCATTAAGTGCAAATATGGAAGGGGACACGACATTATTTTATCTTCATAAAAGGCTCAAAGATTTTCAAATACCAATTACAACTATTGCTAGGGGTATCGCCTTTGGCGGAGAACTAGAATACGCTGATGAAATCACACTTGGCCGCTCAATTATTACTAGAGTTCCTTATGAAGGTTCTTTCCTTAAATAATTAACAATGAGAAAATTAATTGTTTTGATCCTTTTTGTTCTACTTGCAACAGCTGGTTTTGCACAAGTTAAAATTCATTCGCATAATGATTATGTGCAAAAACAACAATTCAGTTTAGCTTTCCAGAATAAAGTCTATCAAATAGAAGCGGATATTTTTGAGGTTAATGGTGAAGCAATTGTTGCGCATAGCAAAAAAGAAATTGACATCAAACAGACGCTAAATAAGCTATATCTTAATAAGATAGATTCACTGTTCAAGCTAAATAAAGGGAAAGTAAGTAATGATAAAAATTACACTTTTACCTTGATGATAGATTTTAAAACAAGTTGGGATGCAACTTTTCCAGCTTTTCAAAAACATATAGAAAAGTATGGCGAAATATTCAACAGGAGCAAGAACAAAAAAGCAGTTCAAATTGTAATTAGTGGTAACAGACCTGCAGATTCAATGTATCATACTTTTCCAAGTTGGGTTTATTTTGATGGTTTACCAAACATCAGCTATGCTAAAGCAGATTTAAAAAGAGTGACCATGATTAGCGATAATTTTGCTTCTTATTCTAAATGGAAAGGAATTGGTGAAATTCCTGCAGAAGATAAAGCAAAACTAAAAAAGATAATAGAACAAGCGCATAAATTGAACAAAGCAATGCGTTTTTGGGGTGCGCCAGATACACAAGATTGTTGGAGACAGCTCATTGATTTAGGAGCAGATATTATTAATACAGATAAAATAGTAGAGTGTAAAACTTACTTCGAGCATAAATAATGGATTTTAAGAATAAAGTTGTCGTAATTACCGGTGCATCATCTGGTATTGGTAAGGCATTGGCCGAGGAATTAGCAAAACGTGGTGCTAATGTTGTTTTAGGTGCTCGTCAGTACGTTACACTTTGTGAAATTACAGCAGAGCTGGAGGCAAAATACCAAGTAAAGGCTTTAGCGGTACAGTGTGATGTAAGCAAAGAAAGCGATTGCGAAATGCTGGTTAAACAAACCTTAATCACCTTTGGTAAAATTGATGTATTGATAAACAACGCTGGGCTTTCTATGCGTGCTTTATTCAACGATGTTGATTTATCAGTTTTAAAAAACTTGATGGACGTTAATTTTTGGGGAACAGTTTATTGTACTAAATATGCTTTGCCAGAAATCTTAAAAACCAAAGGTAGTATAGTTGCTGTATCTTCAATTGCAGGTTATAGAGGCTTGCCAGGTAGAACTGGTTATTCAGCTTCAAAATTTGCGATGAATGGTTTTATGGAATCACTCAGAACAGAAAATCTAAAAACTGGAGTTCATGTGATGGTAGCTTGCCCTGGATTTACAACTTCCAACATCCGCGTGGCTGCACTGGCAAAAGATGGCTCGGCTCACGGAGAAACAAGTATGGAAGAAGGTAAGATGATGACATCTGAAGCTGTTGCTGCTATTATTAGTGATGGAATTGCAGAGAGAAAAAGAACTTTAATAATGACAGGACAAGGGAAATTAGCTGTTTGGGTTAATAAATTGTTTCCAGCATTCGCTGATAAAAAAGTATTCGACTTGTTTGCGAAAGAGAAAAATCCGTTGATTAGATAATGGAAGAAGTAAAATGCCTGCCTGCCGGACAGGCAGGTAAGAGGGAAGATGGGGCATGGTTCTCCTATCTCCTATCTCCTATCTCACATCTCAAAAACCTCTTTATGCTCTTCGCTTTCCTTGGCCAAATTTTTACGGGCTCGGCTCAAATTCGTGTAGCTAAAAATATCAATTATGCGGGTAATACTTACCAGGCGAATAAACTAAATATTTACCATAAAAAGGATAGTGTTCAAAATAGAGATGTTATTATTTTTGTACATGGAGGCTCGTGGAGTAGTGGTAAAAAAGAAACATATTGGTGGTTAGGTAGAAATTTGGCTAAAAACAATGTGGTTAGTGTAATCATCAATTATCCATTAGCCCCAAGTGCTACCTATAAAGAAATGGCTGCAGCTACAGCACAGGCTGTTAAATGGGTAAAAGATAGCGTTTCAACTTATGGAGGTAATCCTAATCGTATTTTTATAATGGGCCATTCGGCTGGTGCACATTTAGCCGAGTTAATTAACTCAGATCCTCAATTTTTTAAAACCGCTGGGATAATAAATCCAATAAAGGGAGTAATCTTAAATGATCCCTTTGGTTTAGATATGGAAGAGTATTTAACTAAGGCACAAAAAGATCATTATTACACAGACTTTTTAAGAACATTTAGCAACGAATCGAAAACGTGGCAAGCAGGTTCACCTTTGTTTTATGTTAAAAACATTAAAAATCCGCACCTTATTTTTTATGGAACAAAAACTTATGAAGCCATACAAATCCAATCGGAGCGAATTTATAAAACACTGCTAGAGCAACAAGTTCATGTTAAGCTAGAAAAAATAGAAGATAAAAAACATGTTCCTATGATTAGTCAGATGATTTGGGGAAGCAATCGCTTGTACAAAACCATTTTTGACTTTTTGAAGGAAACGAAGTAATCCCTTATAAAATTTCAACCAGTTTTATTGATCCATTTGAGTTTAAACAGAACTTTCCGTTAATTAATTTTGAGTTTGACTGTAATGCATTTGCAAATTCAGTACATAAAGTGCCACAATCAATATCAGCCTCATCTAATAATGTATAGCCTGAAACTGCATCTCCTTTTACATAATTAATCAAGTCGTTTTTTAATGTTAAATTGAATGTTACGCTTTCATCAACCTTTGTTTTAGAAAGTATTTGTTTCAGTTGATAGGCTTTAGAATTACCGTCAGCAGGAGGATTAAGGATTTCCGTTTCTACCACCAATATATCATAAACATAACCTGCCTCATAATCAAAACCAACTATTTGATCGTAAAATGCAGACCAGTTGGCACTTCCAATCTCATTCCCTTGTTGAGCTGATAAGGTAATAACTGGGCCATAAGGAGCAACTGCAGTTTGCTTAAATTGGTTTATTCTAATTTTAATCTGATTTTCTGTTTTTTCACAAGAAAGAAAAAAAGACGAAAGGGTTATGAGTGAGAGTAAAATTAAGTTTCTAGCGTTAGAGATGGTTTTTTTCATAAAAAATAGGATCGAGCTTTGTTAAGTTCAAATATAAAAATTAAACTATTAGTTACAACTAAGTGTTTAGTAATTTTTATGTTTGCTAACTAATTTTAAGAAAGTATACGAAGTTGGAAAATATACATAAGCATAAACCCTCGCCAAATCAATGGCAAGGGTTGTGCTAAACATTGGTAGATGTTTATATAAAGTTCTTACTATCATCCGATAAATAATACTTCATCCTATTGAATTACGTGAATAATTCAAGCAAAGAACATAGAAATAAAGTCTTTGTTTGGAGTATTCCTAAAAGAACTTGGATCATGAGGTTAAGCCAAAACCGTATTACTAAGTTTCGATAAATCTAATATTGTTACACCTTCCTCATCTTGAGACAGAACTGGAGAAAAGCGATTATGGAATAAAATATGGTCATCTAAATAAGACGCCCTACTATGAACAGTTTGCGAAAAAGTATCATCAAAAGCTTTCAAAAGAACTAAAACTTCTGTTTCTCCTTCAATCATTTCTTCTTTTGTCATTCCAAATAAAGGGCTTTTCTCATCTATTGGATGAACAACCGTCCAACTTAATGATAGCAATCCAATTTTATTTCTTTCTAGCTCCAAAGGAAAAAATCGCCTTGTTTTTTTACCATCAACCACTTGGTTTATCGTAAAAACCATTTGTACTTCTATCTCTATTAATTGATTGTTTCGCCCATTGGCCAACCTAAACATTAAACCTGTTATATCCTTATATGGCGCTACCACCATATTTTTACTATATAGAATTTTTGCATTTGGTCTAGAGAAACGGCCATATAATAATCCAGTTGCTAACGCAAAAGCTAGCAAACCTAACATAGACTCAAAGGCGGCAATACAACTTGTTAAAAATCCAACCGGACTAATGTGTCCATAGCCAACAGTAGAAATAGTTTGTGCTGAGAAAAAAAATGCATCAAAAAAATGGTCACGAGTGGTAGTTCCAGGCGCTCCGTTTAAATTCTCAATTCCAATTAAGACATAAATCGAAGCGAATAAAATATTTATGGCTAAATATGCTGTCAAAATAATAAACATAAATTTTCGCCATGACATAGAAATTAGCCAATTGTAAGTGTCGTTAGAACTAAATATGGGAAGTCCAACTCTTTTAACATTCGAAGTTCCATCGGCATTCATCATCCTTTGGTCTTTACCCATTGGTCTTTTGCCAAAGCCTAAATCGTCTTCAACGTGTTGTTTCCTTTTAATAAATGCCATATTTCTAAATTATTTTGAGAAAGATTTTGCAAATTAACTTATTATTAGGCTCACCTAAATGTTACCCAATAATAGTCAATAATAAAGATTTTGAAAGTATTTTAGCTAACCTAAATTCGATATAATGAAGAAAATTTTTACGCTACTTTTATGCTCCCTATTTGCAATTACTGCAAATGCAGAAACCAAACCGCAATGGATGCGTTATCCATCAATTTCGCCCGATGGAAGTACTATTGTATTTACTTTTAAAGGCGATTTATATAAAATTTCTAGTGCTGGAGGAACAGCTCAGCAAATCACATTTCATGATGCCCATGATTTTATGCCAGTATGGAGCAAGGATGGTAAACAAATTGCGTTTGCTTCAAATCGCTATGGCAATTTTGATATTTTTATCATGAGCTCAAATGGAGGTACAGCAAAAAGATTAACCTATCACTCTGCTGACGAATTCCCTTATAGTTTTACATACGACAATAAAGCTGTAGTTTTCGGTGGTGTTAGACAAGATGAAGTAATCCATCGTCAATTTCCCACTGGTTCTCAACCTGAACTTTATAGCGTGGCAACCGAGGGAAGTAGGATAAATCAAATATTCACTATTCCTGCAGAATATGTTCAATCCTCAAAAGATGGCTCAAAAATGATTTATCATGATAAAAAGGGTGGTGAAAATGAATGGCGTAAACACCATAAATCTTCTGTAGCCAGAGCAGTTTGGCTGTATGATAAAAAGACAAATAAACATCAACAAATTAGTAGTTTTTATGGAGAGAATCGTAATCCAGTATTTGCTGACCAAGAAAAAAGCATTTATTATTTAAGTGAACAAAGTGGAAACTTTAATATCCATAAAATGCCTTTGTCAGCTAATGCTAAAAATGAGCAAATAACCAATTTTAAAACTTTTCCTGTTAGGTTTTTAAGTTCTTCTATCGATGGCTTGTTAAGTTTCGGTTATGATGGTGAGATTTACACATTAAGGCCAGGGCAACAGCCTAAAAAAGTAGAAGTAGCAATAACCACTCAAGACAAAAATAACAATGAAAGCTTTATTGCCATAAATGGGGGAGTTAGAGAGATGGCGGTTTCTCCAGATGGAAAAGAAGTTGCCTTTATAGCCAGAGGCGAAGTTTTTGTAACATCAGCCGATGGCAAGATGACAAAAAGAGTAACTAATACTTCAGAGCAAGAGCGGTTTGTTGATTTTGCTCCAGATGGTAAATCAATTATTTATTCTAGCGAGAGAAATGGCAAATGGCGCATTTATGAAGTAAAAAAAGCTCGTAAAGAAGAACCTTATTTTTTTGCATCAACGGTGTTGGAAGAAAAACCTTTAGTAAGCAACGATAAGGATAATTACATGCCAAGCATATCGCCCGATGGCAAAAGAATAGCTTACATAGAAGATAGAAGAGCTTTAAGGGTGATGGAAATGGGCACCAAACAAGCAGTTACTTTATTGTCTCCAGACGAGTTATTTTATATGCAAGATGGCGACCAGTATTTCACCTGGAGCCCAGATAGTCAATGGCTTTTGGCAACTTATCGTCCAACCATGTCAAATGGCGAAGTGGTATTATTAGACGCAAAAGGCAAATTGCCAATGAGAAATTTAACCAAAAGTGGTTTTGGAGATGGCAATGCAAAATGGGTAAATGGAGGCAAACAAATGTTGTGGTTTAGCAATAGAGATGGAATGAAATCTCAAGCAAATTCTGGTTCTTCACAACGTGATGTTTATGGAATGTTTTTCACAAAAGATGCTTGGGATCGTTTTAATCTAGATAAAGAAGACTTTGCATTGCTAAAAGAAATGGAAGCAACACAAAAGAAAGCTAAGGACGAAGCTGATAAAAAAGCCGAAAAGGAAAAGGGAACTAAACCTGTTAAACCAGATTCTACCATTAAGTTTGATTGGGATGGAATTGAAATGAGAAAGGCTAGGTTAACCATTCATTCTTCTTCACTAAGTGATGCGGTAATTACAAAAGATGGCGAAAAGCTTTTCTATTTAGCAAGTTTCGAAAAAGGCACTAATCTTTGGAGCACTAACCTTCGTACTAAGGAAACTAAAATGGAAATTGCTTTAGATGGGATGGGAGGAAGTTTAATGTGGGATAAAGCGCAAAAGAATTTGTACCTGTTAAGCGGAGGAAGAGTTTCTAAAATCAATACCGAAAATAATAAGAGAGAGCCAATTACCATTGAGGGAGAAGTGCAAGTTAATGCAGAAGCAGAACGTGAGTATATGTTTGAACACGTTTGGCTAAGAAACAAAGGGATGTTTTATACAGCTAACATGCATGGCGCAGATTGGGAAGCTTTAAGACCAGCTTATAAAAAATATCTTCCTTCTATTGGTAATAGCTACGAATTTGCAGAAATGTTATCTGAGCTATTGGGAGAACTTAACGTATCTCACTCTGGTGCAAGGTACGGTGGTAGTAGTGCACCAGGCGATGATGCTACAGCTTCTCTTGGAGTTTTATTAAACTATTCTCACAAAGGTGATGGAATATTGATTGATGAGATTTTAGCTGGTGGGCCATTAGATAGAGCAGCAAATACAGTTGCTAAAAAAGGAATGATCATCGAAAAAATAGATGGTCAATTAATTGAAGCTAATCAAGATATTGCTAAGTATTTAAACAGAAAAGCTGGTCAGCTTACTTTATTAGAGATATTAAATCCTAAAAACGGAGAAAGACAGCAATTAACAATGAAGCCAATTACTATAGGTGCAGAAAATCAATTGCTTTATAGAAGATGGGTTAAAACTAATCAGGCCGAGGTAGATAGTTTAAGTAAAGGGCTGTTAGGTTATGTGCATATTCCAGGAATGAGCGATGGTCCTTATAGAAATGTATATGAAGAGATGATGGGTAAATATGCGGACAGAAAAGCGGTTATTGTAGATACTCGATTTAATGGTGGTGGCGATTTGGTGTCGGATTTAGCGATGTTCTTTACTGGTCAGAAGTTTTTAGATTATGCAACAGATAAACGTTCGGTAGGTGGGGAGCCAACATTTAGGTGGACTAAACCAACCCTGGCGATGTTTAACGAGGCAAACTATAGCGACGGACATTGTTTCTCTTGCGGTTATAAAGATTTAAAAATCGGGAAAACAGTTGGTATGCCTGTTCCTGGTACTTGTAGTTTTGCAGGTTGGGAAACATTAATTGATGGTACAAGATGGGGTTCTATTCCTGTTAGTGCTAAAAATAAGGCAGGAGAATGGTTAGAGAACAATGAAACCAAACCAGACATACAAGTTAAAAATATTCCTGGAATGATTGATCAGGGCAAGGATGAGCAGTTATTGACAGCTATCAAAGAGTTGTTAACAGAGGTAAAACCTAAATAATTCAAAAACTTTTTGCATTTAAACAAAAACTATTACATATTTGCCAACAGAATGATACAGATAAACGCAAATAAAAATTGGTGGTGGCATAACGCAACAGCGTGATGTAATCCTATTTATACGTTTATTTTTTTATAAAAATATTTTGAAGGGTTGCTTGTAAAAAGGCAACCTTTTTTGTTTTAAAACCATGAACCGATCCCAATTTATTGGGAGAGTTCTCATGAACCATTAACAACAATAAGTTAATTGATGAAAAAAATATTAAACCATCTTTTCGAAAATAAAACCTTTAGCAAAGAAGAAGCGCAAAGAATTCTAACCTCAATCGCTTTAGGTGAATTTAATACCTCACAAATTGCAGCTTTTATTACTGCTTACGGGATGAGAAACATTACTGTTGATGAATTGCAAGGTTTCCGTGATGCGATGTTAGATTTATGCTTAAAAATTAACCTTTCAGAATTCGAATTGGTAGACCTTTGTGGTACTGGTGGTGATGGAAAAGACACTTTTAATATATCAACATTGGCTTCGTTTGTAGTTGCTGGTGCTGGTCATAAAGTGGCCAAACATGGTAACTATGGTGTGTCTTCTGGCTGCGGCTCATCCAATGTGATGGAATATTTAGGTTATACTTTTACCAACGATGAAGACCAATTAAAACGTAGCTTAGACCAAGCAGGTATTTGTTTTTTACATGCACCATTGTTTAATCCGGCAATGAAAACCGTAGCTCCAATACGTAAAGAATTGGGTGTTAAAACATTCTTTAACATGCTCGGACCAATGGTAAATCCGGCACAACCGAAAAACCAAATCGTTGGCGTATTTAGCTTAGAGTTAGCTCGAATATATGCCTATTTATATCAGCAAACCGATAAAAATTATACCATTATTCACGCAGTGGATGGATTTGATGAAGTTTCCTTAACCTGCGATTTTAAAACTTTCAGTAAAAAAGGAGAAGCTTTAAACAAGGTTTCAGATTTAGGTTTTGAAGAAATTAGCGAAAAGGACATTCAAGGTGGTGATACAGTAGAATCATCGGCAGAAATTTTTACCAATATTTTAAACGGAAAAGGAACTGATGCCCAAATGAATGTAGTATTAAGTAATGCCGCTTTAGCCATCCAAACCATTAAACAAGATGTTGCTTTTGCCGATTGTTATTACGAAGCCGAAGAATCTTTAATGAATAAAAAAGCTTTAGAGAGTTTTAAAAAATTGATAACTGTTTAATAAAGTAACTATATAAGGCATTTAAGATAATATAAGCTTTTGCGTCTAACTTAAATGAACTTATATTTCTTATATGGTTCGAACATAAAAGATGAAGTTGAAACTAAAAATATGTGGAATGAAGCAAGCGAGTAACATCGCTGCGGTAGCAGAATTACAACCTGACTATTTAGGTTTTATATTCTACCCAAAATCGCCACGTTTTATTAGTGAGGTTTCCGCAGAACTGATCAAATATGTTCCATCAACTATTAAAACTACAGGCGTATTTGTTAATGAAGATTTAGAGACAGTTAAAGCATACATTTTTAAATACAATTTAAAAGCGGTGCAATTACACGGACAAGAAGATGTGGCTTATTGTGCTGAATTAAAATCCACAGGTGTGGAAGTAATAAAAGCCTTTGGCATAGATGAAAACTTTGATTTTTCTAAATTAGAAACTTATTTAAATACAGTTGATTATTTCTTGTTCGATACCCAAACACCTGCACATGGAGGTTCAGGAAAGATGTTTGATTGGACATTGTTAACGAACTATACTTTAAATAAGCCATACTTTTTAAGTGGGGGAATTGATTTAACACATACAACAACCATAAAAAATATAAACGACCCAAGACTTTACGCCGTAGATGTAAATAGCAAGTTTGAGCTAGAACCAGGATTAAAGGATGTAAAAAAGTTAAGAGAGTTTTTTAAAGAGATGAATTCTTGAACTATGCTGTCCCCCTTTGGAGCGGGTTGGGGGAGGAAAAAAATAAATAAAATAAATCGTCATATCGAACGAGGCAAGAGGAGATATCTGATCTGTAACAGACTAAACTAAAAGATTTCTCCTATCGTCGAAATGACGGTTATAACTATAAAATTATGAGCTATTTTGTAAACGAAAGAGGTTATTACGGAGATTTTGGAGGAGCTTACATCCCAGAAATGTTATATCCAAATGTAGAAGAGTTAAGGCAACAATACTTGGGCATCATTAACGAGCCAAGCTTTCAAGAAGAGTTTAAAGCGCTATTGAAAGATTATGTTGGTCGCCCTTCTCCGCTATATTTGGCTAAACGATTATCTGAAAAATATGGAGCAAATATCTTCCTTAAACGTGAAGATTTAAACCATACTGGTGCACACAAAATCAACAATACCATCGGACAGATTCTATTGGCAGAACGTTTGGGTAAAAAGCGCATCATCGCCGAAACAGGTGCTGGTCAACATGGTGTGGCAACAGCAACAGTTTGTGCCTTACGCGGATTAGAATGCGTAGTTTATATGGGCGAGATTGATATTAAACGTCAAGCACCAAATGTGGCTCGTATGAAAATGTTAGGAGCTAAAGTTGTTCCTGCAACGTCAGGTAGCAAAACGCTTAAAGATGCAACTAATGAAGCGATGAGAGATTGGATCAATAATCCTGTTGATACACATTACATCATTGGTTCTGTGGTTGGGCCACATCCATATCCAGATATGGTTTCTATTTTTCAATCTGTAATTTCTGAAGAAACTAAGAAGCAATTAATAGAACAAACTGGCAAAGATCAACCAGATTATGTAATGGCTTGCGTAGGGGGCGGAAGTAATGCCGCTGGTATGTTCTATCATTTTATTGATGACCAAAACGTAAAACTGATTGCCGTTGAAGCCGCTGGTAAAGGCGTAGCTTCTGGTCTCTCTGCGGCCACAACCTATTTAGGTAAAGAAGGTGTTTTACATGGCAGTAGAAGTATTTTAATGCAAACCTCAGACGGGCAAGTGGTAGAACCACATTCAGTTTCAGCAGGGCTGGATTATCCTGGTATTGGTCCGCAACATGCACATTTGTTTAAAACTGGTCGCGGTAAATATGTGTCTATCACAGATGATGAATCTTTAGATGCAGGCTTGTTATTAACGCAACTAGAAGGAATTATTCCTGCAATTGAAAGCGCACACGCCTTAGCTTACTTAGAATATATGGAATTTAAAGAAGGCGAAAACGTGGTCGTTTGTTTATCCGGTAGGGGCGACAAAGACATGGAAACTTATATGAAACATTTTAATTTATAGATTTGAGAAATTAGATATGAGATTTGAGAATTTTTATAGTTCAAGCATCTCATATCTCACATCTCATATCTCACATCTCAAGATATGAACCGATTACAACAACTTTTCAAAAATAAAAAGAAAGACATCCTTTCCATCTATTATACAGCGGGCTATCCGAACTTAAATGATACCTTAAAAATTGCTGAGGCATTGGAAGCTTCTGGTGCAGATTTTATGGAAATCGGGTTTCCGTATTCAGACCCTGTAGCCGATGGCGAAGTTATTCAACGAAGTAGCAAACAAGCATTGGATAACGGAATGACATTAGAAATTTTATTTGACCAATTGAAAGACTTACGCAAAACCGTAAGTATTCCTATTTTATTAATGGGTTATGTAAATGTGGTTCTGCAATATGGAGTAGCAAATTTTTGCAAAAAATGCCAAGAAGTAGGAGTAGATGGCTGTATCATTCCAGATTTGCCAATGTACGAGTACGAAGAAATGTATCACACCTGTTTCGAAGAACACGGCATAAGCAATATTTTCTTGGTTACACCACAAACATCCGAAGAACGTATTCGTAAAATTGATGGCTTGAGCAATGCCTTTATTTACTTACTATCTTCTGCAGCAACTACTGGAAAAAACTTAGATGTTTCTACTTCAGCAAGAGATTATTTCGCTCGTATTCAAGCCATGAATTTAAACAATCCATTGATGATTGGTTTTGGTATTTCCGACAAGAAAACATTCGATTCTGCTAATGAATACGCAAGTGGAGCCATCATCGGTAGCGCGTTTGTAAAAAGTCTAAATGAAAATGACGTAGAAGAAAGCGTGAAAACCTTTATGAAGCAGTTTAGATAAGTGTCACACTGAGAGTAGTCGAAGTGTTATTTAGTTCATTGGTTCAATTGTTCATTAGTTTCCCGAGATCCCGATAGCTATCGGGATGGGATTTCGTGATGCTCAACATTGCCGTCTGCTTTAGCTTTCATTGCCGTTTGCTTCAGCTGACGGTTTTTAGAATTAAAAAGATTAGCAAAGCAATTGCGGTGGGGCGTCGGTTGCGATAGCCCCGCTTTTCGTTCCAATCTTTTTTCAATCAAACCTATAAGGTTTTGGAAACCTTATAGGTTTAAAAAAAGTATTTCCACTGCAATCTGGTTTAGAAAATTAAAAACTTTGCAAGGAACTCTCTAACCCCCATTTATCACCTTTACTTTCGCGTCAATCCGTGTAAAGTAAGCTTCAATCTTCTCATCATAAGCAGTAGAATGTTCATCAACAGCTTTATAAATCAGCTCACAACATTCTTTATTTAACTGGCAGTACTCCTTAAATAATTGCACACGAGCAACCAATTGTTTAGGTAAATCTATTTGTTTTAAGTCATCTAGAATTTCCAAATTCCTTGTCCAGTAATAAATGCCAATGTCTTTAACATTAGACATTGCCTTTTCTCTACCAACTAAAGTTGTATCAACAGGGTATATGCCATTTGCCATAGTAGTTAACGAAAGGTATTCAGTCATTACCCTTTCGTATTCTTTTTTGTCGGTATCCTTGTTAAAAGGCTCGACTTCATCAGATTTGCCATATAAAGTAGAATTAAACGAACCTGGCACTGCTCTTTTTGCTTTTACTGCATACACAAAAACACCTATCGCAATAGAGAATAAGACAATACAACCAAGGGTTAAATAAATTACAGGTTTAGGGATAATGGATGACATTTTTTGAGCTTGTTAATTTTCCGATTAATCGAAGATAAAAATTTGAATGAAGAGATGTAGAATTTATTTAAAAGCACACTTAATATGTTATGAAACTTTGCAACCCCTCAAAATCTCACAACCTAAACCCAAGAACGCATACGGCCTTGAATGCAAGGGAAGGAAGAATAGTTAATTGTTTAAAGCGATGATTTCTCTCTAGAGATAAATCAGCAAGGTGGAGAAGTGAGGCTTTTTCAGCCGAACGGCTCAGCTTGCGACTCAAAAACAATTGACGTATTATTCCGACATGGCATTCACAGCCTTGATTTTTTGGCAACTTTTTCATCAAGGAAAAAGTGGCTTGACCCATCGGCTGTCAAGAGCCGAGGCAAGCCTGAGCGGTGGAATAAACTATTTTTCTTTACCTGCCAAAAGGAGATTGCTTTGCCCTGTGAAAAACAGGGGCTCGCAATGACGTAGTTTGTTAAAAAGCAAATACCAGTGATGAACTGGCCTTTATAACAATAATTAACTCATATCAACCAGCTTCAAAATCATCCCATCATGAAACTGAAAAACAGATTTTCCTTTCAGTTCAATTTTATCACCAGGTTTTGAACCATTGGGAAACTCAACAGCCAAAGTACCAGTGTAATTAATATCAACCTCTACATGGTTATCGCCATAAACGATAGCTTTAATCTCTTGTTTCCTAGCAAAAAACATTGCAGCGGCCTGTTCAGCTTGAGCTTTAAAAGCTTCGATGCCATTCAAAGTTAAATTAGGTTCTCCTTTATCAATGTAAATAAACTCTATGTCAGGATGTAATTGTGAGCACATTCCTTCAAGATCAAAATTGTTATAAGCAGTAATGTAGCTTTTTATGATTTCTTCTTTATTATGAGGTGTCATACGGTAAGGTTACTTGTAAAGTTTGGCGTGTATTTTATGAAGTTCAGTCACAGGCATTTTTATAATTGCCCTATCATAAGTCATAATTCCATTTGTTTCTATTTCTACATCAGTTGTTTGCGTGTAAACAGCAGCAGATAAACCCAATGGAATTAATTCTTCTAAACGCTTAATGAATGAAGCATATTTTGCAAATAACTCTTCTTTAGTTTTAAAACTCTGATAACCCCAATTGTCTTTTTGTTGCCAAGTATGTCCATCGATAGGTAAACCCAAACCACCAAATTCTCCTAACACCAATATCCTGTCTTTTCCAAATAAATCTGGTCTGGGCATTGCGGGCTGTGGGTAATTGTGCAAGTCTACAAAATGACCAGTATTAAAGAAATTACCACCACTGGCACTATTTACCAATCTTGATGGGTCTTTTTTCATTGTCCACTCTGTAATCTCAACAGTTTTAAACTGACCCCAAGCTTCATTAAATGGTGTCCAAACAACAATACTCGGAAAATTATGAAGCTCATCCATAATCGCTGTCCATTCTTTGCGGTAGTTAGCCTCAGAATCCGCACTGCGATTTTTCTCCGTTTCGTTATTCACTGTTCCAGGATTAGGATTCCAGCTATTGCCTAAATCGCCGCTTGGCATATCTTGCCAAATCAACATTCCCATTTTATCGCAATAGTTGTAATAACGAGCAGATTCAACCTTGATGTGTTTCCTAATCATATTAAAGCCCATTGCCTTTAATTGGTCAACATCAAATTTCATTGCCGCTTCTGTTGCATGGGTATATAAACCATCTGGCCACCAACCTTGGTCTAATGGTCCGTATTGGAATAAAAATTTATTGTTTAATAACATTCGTTGAATGCCATTTTCATCTTTGCCCATAGAGATTTTTCGCATGGCGAAATAACTCATAACTTGATCAATCGTTTTATTGTTCCTTATCAAGCTAATCCTTAAATCATATAAAAAAGGGCTACTTGGCGACCATAATTTCTCGTTGGTTAATTTTAATGTTGCCGAACCATCAGTTCCTAAAAACCCAGAGGTAATTACGTTTGTGCCTTCAAGCACTTCTACTTTAACTTTGTCGGTTTCGGTAGTTTTATTTAAAGCGACAGCTACTTTAATAGTATGCGCATCAATATCTGGTGTTTGTTTAGTGTTAATAATGTAAGTTCCAGGCAAAGCTTCTAACCAAACCGTTTGCCAAATACCAGTAACTGGCGTATACCAAATTCCACGAGGTCTTTTAACTTGTTTTCCTCTAGGTTGTGGCCCATCCTCAGTTGGGTCCCAAACCCGTATTTTAATTTCTTGTGTTTTTGCTTTGTTTAAAAATGAAGTGATGTCAAAATTAAATGGGTCAAAACCACCCTCGTGTGTACCCACACTTTTACCATTTACAAAAACTTCAGTTTGCCAATCTACTGCACCAAAATGCAATAAAATTTGTTTTCCTTTCATTGTTGTGGGAATGGTAATATTGTTTCTATACCATAAAGTACTGTCTTTACCAACGGTTCTTTTTACACCAGATAAAGCAGATTCTACAGCAAAAGGCACTAATATTTTGCCCTCAAATTGGGTTGGATTAACTTCTGCTTTTTGCGTAATGGCATAATCCCAAAGCCCATTTAAGTTCTTCCAATTATTATCCCTAACCAATTGTGGTCGCGGGTATTCTGGCAAAGGAGCATTAGGATTTAAATCATTTGCCCAAGATGTATAAATTTTATCTTTTTTAAATGCCCATTCATTTTGAGCATATAATTCGTTAACTACTAAGGAAAGTAAAAGGATGATTAACGCTTTCTTGTTCATTGTTTTATGATTTGGTTTCTTTAAAGTTAATTTTTTGTTTGATACTTTTTAAATAAATAAAGCCGAAAGTACCAGCAATAATTGAAGCGCAGAGTATGGCAAACTTAGCTTCAACCACATATTCTGGATTGCTAAAAGAAAGCAAGGAAATAAATATAGACATGGTAAAACCGATGCCCGCCAACATACCAACGCCTATAATATGTTTCCAATTGGCGCCGGAAGGTAGTTTTGCCAACTTTATTTTAACTGCAAACCAAGATAATAAGGTTACGCCGATGGTTTTGCCAAAGAATAATCCGAATATAATCCCAAGTCCAAGTGGCGATATTAATCCATCAATCATTTCTTTTTGGAAAGTAATGTTGGTGTTAGCTAATGCAAAAATCGGCATAATTAAAAAGTTAACAGGAATAGTTAAAAAGTGTTCTAATTTTTCTAGGGGCGATAGCTCTGCAGTGTGATTAGTTGGGATGGTAAACGCCAATAACACACCAGCAATGGTTGCATGTATGCCAGAATGATGAACAAAGTACCATAAAAAAACTCCTGGAATTAAATAAAGCCAAAGTGATTTGATTTTAAAATAATTAAATGCAAGTAGCAAAGCGAAAACACCTCCTGCCATTAATAGATAGCTCCAATGAATTTGTGCGGTGTAAAATATGGCAATTACTAAAATTGCTCCCAAATCATCGGCAATTGCCAAAGCTGCTAGAAATATTTTTAAAGATGGGGGAACATTTTTGCCTAACATGGCGATGATGGCTAGTGCGAAAGCAATATCTGTTGCCATCGGAATGCCCCAGCCTGAGGCCGTTTCTTCACCTTTGTTAAAGAAGAAAAATATCAGAGAAGGAACAATCATTCCGCCTAGTGCGGCTAAAACAGGTAAAGATGCTTTTTTTAAGGTAGATAGTTCTCCTTCTATTAATTCTCGTTTGATCTCTAAGCCGACCAATAAGAAAAATATGGCCATTAAACCATCATTAACCCAAGCAGAGATACTATATTTTATTTCAACTATACCTAAGTTAAAGCCTAATATTCTAGCTAAAAAGTTGTTGAAATATTCCGCATCCCCAAAATTTGCAATCGATAAGGAAATGAGTACACAGATCAGGAGGAGAATTCCACCTACTTTACCAGATTGGAAAAACTTTGCAAAAACTGTAAGGTTGATTTTTTTTAGCATAGCTAAAAGTAACCATTTTGGCTTATAACTGCGAGCAATTTAACCACGAAGACACTGATAATATTAAGAAAACTTAATATAGCTTAGCATACTTATTGCCTTTGTGTTTGAAGGTGAAAAAATTCAACCACTAAGACACGAAGAACAAAAAGGCAAATCATCTAGCTTTGTGTTCTTAGTGCCTTTGTGGTTAGATTCAAAAAAACCGCTCCATTTATGGAAGCGGCTTTGAATTTTGTCAACCTCGAAGGTTATTTCCCAAACAATGTTGCTTTTAAGCTAATTTCAAATGTACCATTAGCCGAACCTTGCAACGCAGATGTTTCAGTGGTATAATAACCCATTATAGCTAAGGATGACCGATAGTTAATGCCTGCACCAAATGATGCACTTTTCGAACTATGATACATTCCCATAATGAAAAGCTTATTGGTAAAGTTAAAGTTTGCACCAGCATCAAAAATGCTATCATAGCCTTCAATTTCCCTGAAAGCAATTTTAGGTTCAATCTCTAATGCATTGGCTCCACTTCCTGTACTGATTTTATAACTAGCTGCAGCATAAAAACGAGAACGGTCTACTACATTATCATCTTCCTGTTTAATAAAGCTTCTAATATTAGGAATGGCAGCTTCAATATTTAACTTATCGCTGGTGTAAGCTATTCCAAAATCTCCATCAAATAAAGAACCTTTATTATTAAATTGCGTAATGCTGGGGTCTGTAACATCTCCATTTACACTACTATAATCCACTTGCTCATTCATTATGCCAATAGATGCGCCGAAATTTAGTTTTTGGTTATCTCCATTTAATGGCAAGTGATAAGCATAAGTAGCTACAGCTTTTGTGCGTTGTAAAGAACCAGCTTTTTCGTTATAAAAGTTAACGCCTAAGCCAACTTTGTTCAATTTATAATCTGCTGTAATACCTTGTGTACTTGGTGCACCAGGAATATTGCTCCATTGTTTACGGTAGTTAACATTTACGTTTAAACCATCATTCAGTCCAGCATACGCTGGATTTGCTTGATATTGGTTTAAGAAATACATCGAACTTAAAGGATTAAGCTGAGCTTTTGTTTCATTTCCTGTTAAGGATAAAACTATTGTGATAAGCAAAAGTGACCAAACTGTATGGCGTAGCATTTGATATGTTTTATTGAAAATCTTCATCTGTTTAATACAATTTAGTTTCTAATAATTGTGATGTAGCCCTTAAACTGACTAATGTTTGTGCCAAAATCTAAGATGTAGTAGTAGGTGTCGGAGGCTAATGCAGTACCATTATAAGTTCCATCCCATTCGTTGGCGTAACCTTTTTTGGTATACACAATTCTACCAGATCTGTCAAAAATCTTTAAGGTATTGTTTGGATAATAATCGATGTTCTCTATCGTGAACTTATCATTCTTGCCATCACCGTTAGGGGTTAAAATGTTTAATGGTTTAATTTTATAATCTTCTTCTACCGCTATTGTAATTGATTGATTGCTTGTACAACCTGATGCATTAGTTACTGTAACTGCATACGTTGTAGTTTGTTTCGGTCTAACCGTTAAATTGGCAGTTCCTTGTCCAGTAACTATATCTGTACTTGGCGACCAACTATAACTAACACCACCAGTTGCAGAAAGCATCACAGGAGTTCCTTTAGAAATAGGAGTAGAGGTATTGCCTGAAATGTTAATCACTGGTAATGTATTTATATTTACAACTGCACTTCCTGTTTGTGCCTGTGTTGCATAAGCATCAGCTACGCTAACCAGGGTATAAGTAAAAGTACCAGCAACATTACTAGGTGCAGTTACGGTTGCCGTTGTTGAACTTGTAGTAACAGTTCTGGCAGATCCACCATTAATTGAATAAGTAAAGGTGTATGGCGCTGTACCCACTGAACCAGTAAAGGTAATTGTTGGAGATAAACTATTGATACAAACAACTGTTGTGCCTGCAATTGTTGCTACGGGTAATGGTCTAATTAAAACAGTTGCTGTTCCTGTTTGTGTCTGACTGCAATTTGCATCTGCTACGCTAACTAAGTTATAAGCAAAGCTACCTACCACGTTTGTTGGAGCAGTAACAGTTACACTATTTCCAGTGGTGGTACTTACAGTTCTGTTTGTTGCTCCATTAATATTGTAGATAAAAGTGTAAGGTGCAACACCATTTGCCCCTGTAAAAGTAATTGTAGGGGCAGTGGCATTTTGAGGTACAGCAGTTGTGCCAGCAATTGTTGCAGTTGCTAAACCATTTACCGTTAATTTGAATGTTTTGCTAGTATTGTTAACTCCTCCAAAATCAGTTCCGCCATTATCAGTTACGGTTACAGTAATATTTGCAACACCTGCAACATTGTTTTTTAAACGATAAGTTATCGCCCCAGTTGTAGTTCCTGTACTTGCAACGGTAAGTACATCAAATAAATTTGCATTGTCTGATGTAACAGATAAAGTTGTAGTTTGTGTAGTTTCTGCACCAGCCGTAATTCCTGTTAAGGCAATGGTTTGATTTGTTGGAGAATAACAAACCGTAGCATTAGCAATAGTTGCTAAAGTAGGCTCGCCGTTGCCAAACAAATACCTCGTTTTTATAGGATAATGGTCTGTTGTGGTAGAACTGTAATTGGTAACCAAACTAGTAACTCCATCCAAAACTTCGGCTGTGCCTTGTATATAGTTTGCGTTTAAGGCTTTGTTAACAATAACATTATCAATTACTGTATTGAAGCCAGCTGTAGATTGTTTTCCTGCTAATGCAAGTGGCAAAGTAATGGGGAAATAGTTTGCTGCATCATTTGTAAAATCTGAATAAGATGTTCCAGTACCAGTAGGCATTGGAGCAATGGTCTTATCAGGATTTAAAACATCATTAAAATCGCCTAAAATGATTACTTTCTTTCCTTGAAGATTGGCGTCTATCCAATTCTTTAATTGTAAGTTTCCGCCTTTTCTTCTATTGTAAGAATCAACTTGCTCAGCAGGTGTACCCGTGTTTGCCTTAGCGTGAATCTCCATAAAGTAAACATTTTCGGTCTTGCCGTTAATGGTTATATTGGCTTCCATGGCAAAAGGGAAACGACCAGATGACCAGTTTTTATAGGGTGTTCCATCTGCGCTAGTAGAAGCTACTGCTGGATTATAAGTGTCTTCCAGTACGCCAAAAGTTCTAACTGGCTTAATAATATCTGTGCGATACATAAAAGCCAACTTCTGCGCTGACGGATAGTCAACATCTAATTTATTATCGGCATAAGAACCAAATGAGCTAAAAATTACATTATATCCGGCAGGTAAAACGGTTGCTCTAAATAAGGCGGTATCTACAACTTCGGCAAGGCCATAAACATCTGCATTTATGTTATTTACAATTGTTTTTACATTGGCAGCTTGCTGGGTATCATTTGCTGGGTCTTGAGCAGGACTGCCAAACCACTCAATGTTCCAGTTTACAACTTCCAAAGTATTGGCTACATCGAAAGTATTACCAGATAAGGTTACTGTTTTATTTGCAGAACCCGCAGTAGCGATAGTTACATTTCCAGAATAACTTGTATTTACTGCTGTTGGAGAAAATTTCGCATAAACCGTAGGCGATGTATTGTTAATTGCTGCTTTGGTATAAGTTACACTCGGGCCAAAAGTGCCTCCGCTTGTGCTGGCAATGGTAAAATTAGTAGGAGCTGTTAACGTTACATCGCCAGTTAAATTACCAGCCGAGAAACCGAATGTTTTTTCTGCTGAGGTTGTTCCTGATGCTTGAAAACCGAAATTTAAGCTCGTATTAGATATAGTGATATCAACAGGAGGCGGGGTTAGGGAGTTGGTTACCGCAAAATCATCAACTGTCCAACGGCTTGCCGAAGAAGTGCTAGAGTTATATACAAAGGCTACATAAACGGGTAAAGCCTTGTATGTTGATAAATCTATGTTGCCAGATTTTGTCCAAACATCCGACCCACTTTCTGGGAATTTACCATCTATGTTTGTCCAAGTAGCTAAGCTTGGGTCGCCAGTGCCTGTATAGTTTGTACTAACTTTTAATTGTAATTTGTCTCCAGAAAATGCAGAGCGTGTCCAAAAAGAAAGTACTGCATAAGTCATATTAGATAAATTTAATGCTGGAGAAATTAACCAATCTTGATTTAAAATATTTCCGCTTGAAAAACCATTAATTTGTAAGGCATTTCCAACACTTGCTAAGCCAGCTGGGTCAGTTGAATCGTGACCAAAAGTAGTTGTACATCCCCACGTTTGAGCACCTGTTACACTATATTGATAAAAACCATCAGATAAGGCAGAGCTTCCAACAGTTGTGCAATTCTCAAAACTAAATGCAGTTTGATTTGGGTCTATGCCTGGGCCTGTTAAAGTTACATTTTGTGAAGTTGCACCTGCACTGGCGTGTAAAATTGTACCAGTTGCATTACCAGCACTTGTTGGATTAAACTTTACATAAACCGTTTGGTTGGTTGCTAAATCAACTACCGTATAGCTTAAAGAAGTAGAAAATGTGCTATTGTCTTTAGAGATAGAAAAAGGTGCACTAACCGTTACTGTTGTCGCATTTGTTAAGTTGCCAGCAGATAATACATAAGTTTTAGCAGCAGAAACAGTGTTTATAGCTTGATTACTAAAAGCTAATGTTTTTGGTGTAGTACTTAAATATGGTCCGGATAGTGATGCAGGCTCTGTACTTGTAGCGTTTTGGGGCATTGCTACTTTACTTACAAAGTTTAATGAATTGTCATCGGTATCATATCCATTTCCACTAAATTCTTCACTGCCGCCAACACCTAAACTAATTGCGTCTGATGTTGCACTTGCTTTACGCTCAACAGAAAATGTTGCAGATGGAACAGGGGCAGGACCAGTTCCTTCAAAACTATTTGCAGTTGCACCATAACCTACAAAATCTATAATCTGTGTTCCAGTAGGTAAGCTTCCTGTTTGTGCAGTAGCCACATTTGCCAATAGAACTTTACCGGCACCAGCTGCCATTGCAATTGTTCCAGTTCTATCAGCTGTTGGTAAATTAGTTGTCCCAGCAGTACCAGCGGCTTGTTGTACCAAATAGAAACTTTTAGGGGCAATAGTGCCTGTTAGGGTAGTTACTTGCCAAGAAGTACCAGTAGCACTTGCATACTGTACCGACCAACCTGTTAAATCTACAGCACTTAGTGTTGGGTTATATAGTTCTATGAAATCGTTTTTGTAAACCGAACCGCTATTGCCACCACCGCCATAAACTTCACTAATTACAACATGATTTGCTCCAGTTGGTTCTTTAACTAATGAGTTTTGAGGATTTGGAGCAGTTACTACAAAATCTGCGCTGTTTACATCTGTATCTCTTCCATTTCCGTCAAATTCTTCGGCACCGCCAACAGCTAAACTTGCAGCTGTAGATGTTGCACTTGCTTTACGTTCTACGGATGTAGTGTTAGAGATTACAGCAGTTGGCGTTCCTTCAAAACCTGTAGCTGTTGGACCGAAACCAACTTTATCTACCACTGCGGCACTAGCTGGATTAGCTCCTGTTAAAGCCACATTAGCATTGCTTAAAATTACTTTTCCGGTTGTGCCAGATAAAGCCAAAGTTCCAATTACATCTGGTGTTGGCAAGTTAACTGTGCCTCCTGTTCCTGCGGCAGACTGTATTAAATAGAAACTTTTAGCAGGAATACTTCCTGTTAAGTCTGTTTTAGCCCAAGTTCCAGTTCCTGTGGCACTAGTATATTGAACAGACCAACCTGTTAAATTTACGGCAACATTATCTGGGTTATACAATTCGATGAAATCGTTTTTGTAAGTTGCTCCAGCGTTACCACCGCCACCATAAACCTCACTTATTACAACATGCACTGGTGCAGCTGGTGGTGTTGTGCCCACACCTGTTAGTATTACAATCTTTGTACTTGAACCCGAACTTGCATTAAAAGCATTTTCGGTAAAAGTTCCAATTGCAGTTGGGCTAAAACGAACATACACAGTTTTACTAGTTGCCAACTCGGCGATAGTATAATTAATAGAAGTACTAAATGTAATATTATCTTTAGAAATTGCAAATGGAGCACTTGTGCTTACAGTTACGTTATTTGTTAAATTGGAAGCAGATAAGTTATAGGTTTGTACAGTAGAAGTTGTACCTGTAGCTTGATTTCCAAAATTTAATGTTCCTTGATCTACAGTAATAACCCCAGTTTGGCCAACGCCTAAGAGAGAAACTGTTGGGGAAACGGCAGCACCGCCACCAGATATATTTATAACTTCATTAAATGTTCCCGTTGCCGTAGGTGTAAATTTAGCATAAACAGTATTACTTCCTGTTAGTTCTGCATTGCTGTAGTTTAAAGAGGTGCTAAAAGTACCACCAGAAGTTTTAGAAATACTAAAAGGTGCAGTTGTAGTTAGGTTTACGGCTGTTCCATTAAGATTAGCAGAATTTAAAACAAAGCTGTTTTCTGCTGATGATGTATTTACTTGTTGTGTGTTAAAATCTAAAGAGGTAGGAGTTGTTGATAAAGTTGGCACTACCGTTGCCCCAGAGGTAAAGGTTAGGTTAAAATTATCAATACCTGTTGTTGGTCTGTTTCCAGAACCAGTTGATGTTGATAATGCTACAATTCTAATCCATACTGGTCCTGCGTTATTGTCTAATGCTGTTCCAAAATCTACGTTTATGGTGTTATTAGTAAATAACGAACCGCCTGTTGTTAAGGTTCCAGTTGCTGTTGCAGTTGTAAATGTTGTTGGTGTAGCACCAAATCCGTAATCAACCGACCAAGTTACTACTCGTGGCGAGCTCACATCTAATGATTGTAGGTCGAAGCTAAGTTTCAATGCTGATTTTAGAGTTGTATTAGCTAGCTGGAATACAAAAGCTCCGTTTGGGTCGCCAATTGAACCAGTTTGTCTTAAGCCTAAAGCTCTATCTGTTGCTGCAGCTTGGGTTGCTGTTGTAGCTGCAGAACCTGCTGTTGCAGACGCAAAATTCTTAAATGCACCTGTAGTGTTGTTCCAAGCAGTTGCAGCCGTTGTTAAAATTGCTGCTGTACCTAAGTTGCTCGAACTTGCTCCAGTTCTTACTGTAAAACCATTTGGTAATGCTGTGCCTAATCCACTAAATTCTTCCTTATAAGGTGAAGTGGTTAACGTTACTTGAGCAAATAGTTGAATAGAAAAAAGTAAGAATGAGGTAAAGAGTAGAAGTTTTCTCATATAAATTTGTTTATGCACAAATGTATATGATAATGGCTGTTTTAAATATTAACTTGTTGTTAATTATTGTCTTTGTGGAAAAATAAAATTAACTCTTAGTGTTTTTAGGCTTAAACCTAGTTTTCGAAACAAATTGTGAAGATTTTACGACTTAATGTTAGTAATAATTGATTTTATTAAAGTCTTTTTATAAATAATCTTCAATATTTCCCTTGCCTTCTCTTATTACTTCAAAATCTCCAGAAGTACAATCCACAACTGTTGATGGTTCATTATCGCCATATCCTCCATCAATAACTATGTCCACTAATTCTTGATATTTCTCTTCAATTAATTCTGGATCTGTAGAATATTCAATCAATTCATCATCATCTTTAATAGAAGTAGATAAAATAGGGTTACCCAAAGCTTCAACTATTGCCCTCGCAATGTCGTTATCCGGTACACGTATACCAACCGTTTTTTTGTTAGAACTTAATAATTTAGGTACATTATTATTCGCATTAAAAATGAAAGTGAATGGTCCTGGTAGCGCCTTTTTTAATACCCTAAAAACAGTAGTGTCTATCGGTTTAATGAAATCTGAAATATGCCTTAAATCAGAGCAAATGAATGAAAAATTTGCTTTCTCGGGTTTTATTCCACGAATACGGCAGATTTTTTCAATCGCTTTCTGATTGGTGATATCACAACCTAATCCGTAAACGGTATCTGTTGGGTAAATAATTAAGCCTCCTTTTTTTAAGACTTCAACTACTTGCTCAATGGCTTTTTCATTCGGATTCTCGGGATATATCTTAATTAACATACCCAAAAATAACAATATTAAATTGCCTTTGTTTAATATGAAAGGAGATTTAAGTCATTTGTACAAATTGTTGTACAAATGAATGCGTTTGTTTAAATTTGATTGTTAATTTTAAAGCAATGGAAATCACAAATTATAGTTCATTTAGACAAAGTCTTAAATCTTATTTGGATAAGGTGTTTGCTAACCACAGCCCGCTTTTTGTAACAAGGGCAAATGGTGAAGATGTTGTTGTGATGTCTAAAGCCGATTATGACAGTATGCAAGAAACTTTCTATTTGCTTAAGAGTCCTAAAAATGCCCTTAGATTAGAGGAAGGCTTAGAAGATTACAATAAAGGTTTAGCTAAAAAAAGAGACTTGATAGATAATGGATAAATTGTTTCTTGAGGTAGCGTGGGAAGATTATTTATATTTTCTTAATACAGATAAAATTATCCATAAGAAAATAAATGCTTTGTTAAAAGAAATCGAACGCACTCCTTTTGAAGGAACTGGTAAGCCTGAACCCTTAAAACATCAGTATTCCGGATGGTGGTCTAGAAGGATCAATTTAGAACATCGTTTGATTTATAAAATCGAAAATTCATCAATTATAATACTTCAATGTAGGTATCACACATAAGTTTAAATTTATGAGAAAAGCATTTGTTGCCATTGCCGCGTTTTTAGTTGCCTTAACAATTATGTTAGGTTTATATCATCCCTTTTTATGGTGGTCGTTTATTTTTACGGGACCTTTCGTTTTACTTGGTCTGTATGATTTATATCAGCCTAAACATAGCATTGTAAGAAATTACCCAGTTTTTGGCCGACTTCGTTATTTTATGGAAGAGTTGAGGCCAAAGGTTTATCAGTACTTTGTAGAGAGCGATACCAATGGGAAGCCATTTAGTAGATTAAACAGGTCGTTAATATATCAGCGTGCTAAAAAAGATAACGATACCATTCCGTTTGGTACGCAGCTAGATGTTTATGAAAATGGTTACGAATGGTTAAGCCATAGCATTGCAGCAATTAGTCACCACGAATTAGATGTTAACCCAAGGGTAATGGTTGGTGGTCCAGATTGCAAGCAACCTTATTCTGCCAGTATTTATAACATTTCGGCAATGAGTTTTGGTTCATTGAGCAAGAATGCCATCCTAGCTTTAAATGGTGGTGCAAAAATGGGTGGTTTTGCACATAATACAGGCGAAGGCGGTATAAGCGATTATCACGCAGGACCTGGGGGCGATCTAATTTGGCAAATAGGTACTGGATATTTTGGTTGCAGAAATCAAGATGGCACATTTAATCCTGATGCCTTTGCAGAAAGGTCCAAGGTAGAGAATGTAAAAATGATTGAGATTAAATTATCTCAAGGTGCAAAACCTGGTCACGGTGGTATGTTGCCAGCTAAAAAAGTAACACCAGAAGTTGCAAGGATACGTCTAGTAAAAGAAGGATTCGATGTGAATTCACCTCCTGCACATTCAGCTTTTTCTACGCCATTAGAAATGATGGCTTTTGTAAAACAACTTAGAGAATTGTCTGGCGGCAAACCTGTTGGATTTAAACTTTGTATTGGCAGAAGAACTGAGTTTTTTGCCATCTGCAAAGCTATGGTAGAAACTGGAATTTACGTTGATTTTATCACTGTTGATGGGGGAGAAGGTGGTACTGGTGCTGCGCCACAAGAATTTTCTAATGCTGTAGGTATGCCATTGAGAGAAGGTGTTGCTTTTGTTTATGATATTTTAAGTGGTTTCGACTTAAAAAAGCACATTAAAATTATCGCTTCAGGTAAAATTTCATCAGGATTCGATTTAGTTAAAAACATTGCTCTTGGTGCCGATTTGTGTAATTCTGCCCGCGGAATGATGTTTGCCTTAGGTTGCATCCAAGCTTTAGAATGTAATAGCAATACTTGCCCAACTGGTGTGGCAACACAAGATGAAAGCTTAATGAAAGGTTTAGTAGTGGAAGATAAAACTGTTCGTGTATTTAATTTCCATAGATTAACGGTACAAAGTGCAGTAGAATTATTAGGTGCTGCGGGTTTGCGTCACCCTTATCAATTAACTAGGGCTTATATTAATCGTAGGATCGGACAAAATGTAATGCAATCTTATATGGAAACCTTCCCTTATATTCCAGAGGGTAGTTTGGTTCAAACGCCTTATCCTTCGCAGCACGAATTGGGAATGGCGCTAAGTACTTCGGCTAGTTTTGCCCCAACAGATTACAAAGTTTCAGCAATCGATTATCAAACAGCAAGTTCTAATAATTAGCAGCTTTGACAAAGTTCTAGACGTGTTGTAATTACTTTGTCAAAGCTTATTATATGTCATCCTCGAGCGCTACAGCCTGTACTGAGCTTGTCGAAGTATCGAAGGACATAGCAACATTTTTAGAAAAGCCAATAACTACAATTATTAAAGTTAGTCCCGCTATCCGTTACAATCTTTTTAATTGTCCTTCGACAAGCTCAGGATGACAATTAAAAAATATGTTCACTGCTATCGGGTTTAAAATGCAAGGACTGTGCTACTATTTAGGTTTGCTCCTAGCAGATGCCAAGAACTACTAACTTTGTTAATTAAACCTGATTGGAACGAACACGTAGGGGTAACCCTTGCGGTTACCCGAAGTAAAGTGGAAAGCAGGGCTACATTTGCGATAGAATGCTGACTTTCGTTTCAAAAGCCTTGACAAAAATCCCATCACACTAGCAGATTTTCTGCCTGAGGTAGGCAGGCTTCGCCCTGTGAAAAACAGAGGCTCGCATTGACACACCTTATTTAAAAAAAAGTCGCTTAACATTTCTGCTAAGCGACTTTTTTATATAACTATATCTTCCCGACTTTCGGACTTTCAGTCTTTCCCACTCTCCTAAAACTCAGCGCTTTTTGGAAATCTTGGGAAAGCAATTACGTCTCTAATGTTAGTCATTCCGGTTACGAAGAGAACTAAACGTTCAAAACCTAAACCAAATCCAGCATGAGGGGCAGAGCCAAATCTGCGTGTATCTAAATACCACCAAAGTTCTTCTTGCGGAATGTGCATTTCTTCCATTCGTTTAGTCAACATATCCATGCGTTCTTCACGTTGCGAACCACCAATCATTTCGCCAATACCTGGGAATAGGATATCCATTGCGGCAACCGTCTTTCCATCATCATTCATTCTCATGTAAAACGATTTGATGTCTTTAGGGTAGTCAGTTAAAATAACTGGTTTTTTGAAGTGTTTCTCTACTAAATAACGTTCGTGTTCAGATTGTAAATCAGCTCCCCACTCATCAATTAAGTATTTAAACTGCTTTTTCTGATTAGGTTTAGAGTGTTTTAAAATCTGAATGGCTTCAGTATAAGTTAAACGCTCAAATTCATTTGCTAAACAAAAATCAAGTTTTTCAATCAATGACAGCTCACTTCTTTCTTGCTGCGGTTTGGTTTTTTCTTCTTCTAATAAACGGTCATTTAAAAAAGCAATTTCGTCTTTGCAGTTTTCTAAAGCATAACCGATTACATATTTCATCATATCTTCCGCCAATTGCATATTGTTTTCTAAATCTGCAAATGCAACTTCAGGCTCAATCATCCAAAACTCAGCCAAGTGGCGAGTTGTATTAGAATTCTCAGCCCTAAAAGTTGGTCCGAAAGTGTAAATCTGTCCAAAAGCCATAGCGGCTAATTCGCCTTCTAACTGACCAGAAACAGTTAAATTGGTTGCTTTTCCGAAAAAGTCTTCAGAGAAGTCTACTTTTCCATCATCAGTACGAGGAGTTTTGTCGAAGTCTAAAGTAGTTACCTTAAACATTTCTCCTGCGCCTTCTGCATCACTAGCGGTAATCACAGGCGTGTGCATATATACAAAACCACGTTCGTTGTAAAACTGGTGTATGGCAAATGCCAGAGCGTGACGAACCTTGAAAACAGCATTAAAAGTATTGGTGCGGAAACGCAAATGCGCTTTCTCTCTTAAAAATTCTAGGCTGTGCTTTTTAGGTTGTAAAGGATATTCATCAGCATTGCTATCGCCCAAAATTTCGATAGATTTTGCTTTAACATCAACTTTTTGACCTTTACCTAAAGATTCAACTAAAGTTCCTTCAACAGAAATGGCAGCACCAGTTGTAATTCTTTTTAATAATTCCTCAGGTGTATTGGTAAAATCAACAACTATTTGAATATTACCCATGCATGAACCATCATTCAATGCTATAAATTGGTTGTTGCGGAAAGTTCTAACCCAACCCATTACTTTAACTTCTGTATCAAATGCTGTAGAATTCAGCAAGTCTTTAATTTTTTCTCTCTTTATCATTACGCTATGCTCTATAAGGGCGTCAAAAATAAGGATTTAAACCTAAAATTCCTTATTTGTTTAAGCTAAGTTTTCTAAAGTTGCTATTTTCTTTATAGTTTAATATCGTTAAGTTTGTTTATCCCAAATCCTTATTTTTAATCGTGTTATCGCTCCAAAATTTCTTAAAAAGTAAAAACCTTATAGGTCATCCCAAATCATTTTCTTTAGAAGAACGGATATTTAATACTTTTTGCATCATTGCATTTGTAACGATGTGTTTCGAGGTGCCATTTAACTTCTATATTGGGTTAATGGTTCCCGCTGCACTTTGTCTTTTCGGAGTATTTGCATCGGCGACAATGTTTTATTTTTCTCGTTTTAGGAGAAAGTCAAGTCTATGTATTAAGGCGTTTGCCATTATTTGTAATCTAACATTCACTATAAATTATTTTTTTAATTCTGGTATTTTTGGTCCAAACCTACTGCTGTTTTCTTTAGCTTTTTTATTGGTTATTGCTATCATTCCAAAAAAGGAGTTTAAGATATGGGTGCCAATTAATATTATTTTAGTCTTATCTATTTTAATAGTAGAATATTTTAATCCTAGTTTAATAGAATATACTTATAATGATGGATTAAGTAAGGTTATAGATTTTGCCATTACTTATTTAGTAGTTGTTATTATAACTTATTTTTCAATTAGTTATATCAGAAAAAATTACAACTATGAGCGCTCATCTGTTCTAGATAAAAGTGAAGCCATTGCAGAACAAAGTTTAAGGATTTTAGCACAAAAACAAGAATTAGAATTACTCAATTCTCAAAAGGATAAGCTCTTTTCTATTGTTACCCATGATATAAGGATGCCGCTTAATTCTATTCAGAGTTATTTAGAATTGCTCACAGAAGTAGACTTGGAGGCAGATGAGCGACAGATGCTCAAAAAGAAATTGCTTCAAATTACAAAAGATACATCGGATATGTTAACAAATGTGCTTTCTTGGTCTAAGACCCAAATGGAAGGCACAAATACTGATTTAAAGCCCTTAAATGTTTTAGATTCATTAATTAATGGGCTAAACGTTGAAAAAACTATTGCAGAAAAAAAAGGAGTTGCACTTTCCATCAATTCTGATGAAGATATAATAATCACTGCAGACCACAATATGTTTCAGTTGGTTGTTAGAAATTTAGTTAACAATGCAATTAAGTTTACTCCAAAAGGCGGAGAAGTTAAAATTTCGGTTGTTAAAAGAATTGGTAATTGTTTAATTACCATTCAAGACAATGGTTTAGGTATAGATGAGGCTCAGCAAACTAACTTATTCAAGTTAAAAGCTTCTTCTACCTTCGGAACCAATAACGAAAGAGGCATTGGATTAGGCTTGTTACTTTGCAAAGAGTTTACGGATTTGCAGAATGGAGAAATATGGTTCGAGAGTACGGCACAGAAGGGCTCTGCTTTCTTCTTGTCTTTTGAGCTAGTTAGTGTACCGGCAGTGCAATAAAAAAAGAAGCACCTTTATCTTTTCCATCGCTTTCTGCCCAAACTTTTCCATGGTGTAGCTCCACTAGCATTTTAACAATTGATAAGCCTAGGCCATTAGAATGTTCTTTTCCTGTTGGTATGGCGCTTAACCTGGCAAATTTTGTAAATAGTTTATTCTTATCTTCTTCTAATAATCCTTGCCCTTGGTCTTTAAATTCAACAATGATTTGATTGTCTATTGTGCTTACATTAATAAAAATGGTAGTATTTGGATAAGCATATTTTAAGGCGTTGCTTAATAAATTTTCGAAAGCTTCTTGTAGTCTTATTTCGTCTGCTAAAATTACAGTAGAGCAATTACAAGATATTTCTATATTTTGTTCTTTTTGAGAAGCGATTAATTCAAAATTCTTTTTAACTGTTTCTAATATTTGGGAAACATCTATTTCTTGAGAATTTAACCTGAAACTTGCATTTTCACTTTGTGATAAATCTAATAAGTTATTTAAACTACTTAAAACACTAGTTGCTGCCCTTTTAATCCTGTCTGCAAAATCAGCAACAATTTTCGGGTCATCTGCCTTTTTCTTAATTAACTCAGCGGAAAGTGATATGGTGGTGTTTGGATTTTTAAGATCATGAACAATTCTGTTCATCATATCTGTTTGAGTTCTTATTGCCTTTCTTGTGGCAAGCCTTAGCTCAAGCTCGTCCATTGCTATAGAAGATAGTGTTTCTAACATCTCTAGTTGTTGTGCTGTTACTTCCTTAGGTTCTACGTCTAGTACGCACACAGTGCCTAAATGAAGCCCTTCTGGGGTTTTTAAAGGTGCGCCAGCATAAAACCTAACGCCATTTTCCATTAGCACAAAAGGATTGTCTGCCAGTTCAGGTACATCAAGCATATTCTCAAACAAAGTTACATCGCTATTCAGTATAGCAATAGAGCAAAAACTGTCTTTCCTGTTTATTTGTGTTGCCTGTAATGGGCTTATATTGGTTTTAAAGAATACTCGTTCTTCGTCTACGAAAGTTACTTGTGCGATGGGTGTGTTAAAAATTTGGGCAGCTAGTATGGCTATCTTATCAAATGTATCTTCTTCAGGGGTATCTAATATATCGTAGGAGTGTAGCTTATTAATTCGCTGTGCATCATTGTCTGGAATTAATGAATTAGGAATCTGAGAATTGTTCATCAATAGAATTTGTTTGAGGTATCAAATATAACTTAATAGAATGAACTTTTGGTTGAAGTTAAATTTTGTGATATTTTCTGTTTTAATAAAATATTTAGGTGTTTTTCAAATTTTTTATATAAAAAATCGTAAAAATTACTTTTTAAAATCATAAAATGTTAAAATAACCATTTAAAATTAATAGATATTTAAGTTTATATCTATTTTGTATATTTTTTTAAGTCATTTTTAACGTAAAAATGATTGATTTATAGAATTTTAGACTAATTATTTTATTTTTTATCAAAAAAATTAAAATATTTTTCTTTTTAATCGGTTTTTTGTGAAAAAAATCTCTATATTTGTTGTGTTCATACAAAAAAGTACATTTATATTTGGTTTGATTAAAGCTCTGGTTGGATGGCCAGAGCTTTTTCATTTAAGCTAAACCAAGTTAAAAACTCTCTAAATAGGAGTGAACAGAATTATAGATAGAACTAAACAACCAACCAAACTATAGAAGACCAGCTCGTTAACACGACTGGTCTTTGTTATTTACTACATTTTTATTTTTTGAAACATTAAGAAGTTAAGAGAGGCGGCGTTCTTTATTTAACTTAATTTCTTAATCGTAATTTTTAAACCAAAAAAAAACCAGCTCGTTTTACGGCTGGTCTTTTAAATTATATCTTTCCGACTTGCGGAAGTAAGCTTTCTAACTAGCTAATACTTGAGTAACTAAGTCAGCAGCTTCTTTTAATTGAATTGCAGAGAAAACTTTCAAGCCAGAATCGTCAATTAGTTTTTTAGCTTCTGCAGCGTTAGTTCCTTGCAAACGACAAATAATAGGAACTGGAACATTTCCAATTTCTTTATAAGCATCAATAACACCTTGCGCAACTCTATCACAACGAACAATACCACCAAAAATATTAATGAAGATTGCTTTTACGTTAGGGTCTTTTAAGATGATGTTAAAACCAGCTTTAACTGTAGTTGCATTTGCAGTTCCACCAACGTCTAAGAAGTTAGCAGGCTCACCACCAGCAATTTTAATAATATCCATTGTAGCCATTGCTAAACCAGCTCCATTAACCATACAGCCAACGTTACCATCTAATTTAACATAGTTCAAGTTGCTTTCGCTAGCTTCTACATCAGTTGGGTCTTCTTCCAATTTATCACGCATTGCTGCATAATCTGGGTGACGGAATAAAGCGTTCTCATCTAAATCAACCTTAGCATCAACAGCTATAATTTTATCATCGCTTGTTTTTAAAACCGGATTGATCTCAAACATAGCTGAATCTGTAGCGTCATAAGCTTTATAAAGCGCAGCAACAAATTTTACCATTTCTTTATGAGCGGCTCCAGTTAAACCTAAGTTAAAAGCAATTTTACGAGCTTGGAAACCTTGTAAACCAACTTTAGGGTCAATTTCTTCTTTGAAAATCAAGTGAGGAGTATGTTCTGCAACTTCTTCAATGTCCATACCACCTTCAGTACTGTACATAATAATATTTGTTCCGTTAGCACGGTTCAATAAAACAGAAACGTAAAATTCCTTAGTTTCAGAAGCACCTGGATAATAAACATCCTGAGCAACTAAAATTTTGTTAACTTTTTTACCTTCAGGACCAGTTTGTGGCGTAACCAATTGCATACCTAAAATATCAGTAGCTCTTTGTTTAACCTCATCCAAGTTTTTAGCTAGCTTAACGCCTCCGCCTTTTCCTCTACCACCTGCATGAATTTGTGCTTTAATCACAACCCAGTCAGAGTTATAGTCAGTTTTCATTTTTTTAGCCGCTTCTACAGCTTGCTCAACAGTATCAGCAACTATACCTTCTTGTACAGCAACGCCAAAACTCTTTAAAATTTGTTTACCTTGGTATTCGTGGATATTCATCTGTTTGTAGTTATGTTTTTATCTGTCAGATGGAGCCTAAGCCATTAAAATAGATATTTTATTGGCAGCGGGTTCATTTGCTCAAAAATTTGCTCAAATCTACAATTTCAAAACCTTTATACAAAGCCTAAATTCATTAAAAATGAAAGTATTTAGCATATTAGTTAAACACACAAAATTTCTTGATAAAATATGCTTCCATTTATTAGAAAAGCAGGGACAGCATTCTTTTTAAAGACAGCCCCGTCTTTCGCTTTACTTGCCTCGTTCCTCAGCTTCTTGTCCGCTACAACCGGGTTTAGAAAGCAGATTCTGTGTAAGTAATGCAGGTTTACTGCCCTGCAACCCTAAATAGTAGCAAAAGCTTTGGTTAAATAAACGGGATAGTAGTGGAAATACTTTTTGTCATCCTGAGCGTAGTCGAAGGACAAAAAGATTGAAACGAAGAGCCCGACTGAAGCTAATCGTTTCATTGTCTTTGCTTTTCTAATGATTAATTAACGCCTTTTTATCAGCGGTAATTTGATAGTGTTTAGAATGTGATTTGTCAGGTTTCAACTTTTTAATTGTTTTTTGAAACTTTAACTTCATCTTTCTCCAATAATTATTGAAGTCAAGATGTCCAGCTTTAAACAGTCTTCTGTGAGCAAACCAAACAACCAAAATGGTCGAATAGTAAAAAGCAGTATAAAAATGATAAGTGAAGAACCTCATCAGTGCGCTTTTATCGTTATAAAGCAAGCTTAACCTTTCTGTTTGAAAAGTAATATGCGCTGCTTCATCTATAAGGATGTCCTTGCAAATTTGCTTCAATAATTTACAACCTGTAGCATCTTTTAGACATTGATAAAATAGTTGAGCAGCACTTTCTACTGTTATCACAGCAATAGTCCAGAACTCCATGTGGGTGTTTAGACCTCTAGCTCTTCTAAATAAGCTATCTCCCCAGTCTTTTTTTATCCGTTTTTCGCCAATTAAATCAATATATCTTCCTAGGTTATTTCCGTGTTTTTGCTCTTCCTTTATGAATAACTTAATCGCGGCGGTGTAATCTGGGTCGTTAAGTTTTTTTGCATGTTTGTTAGCAGCGTTTACTAAATTGACTCCTTCAGAAGTTTCACCCAATTGCCACGCTTGCAAAGATTGCAGAATTGAATGTCTTTCTGTTGATGTTAAAGTCGGTTTGATGCTCCAATCAATTCTTTTGTTTTTGAGATTTAGGGCAAAATAATTTACCCAGTATATCGAACTGTGCATAATGAAGGTTAATTAGGGTTGTTGTAGCTTACTTGTGAACTTTTTGTACAGTATTCCCTTGTTTGCCAATCCCTGTAATTCCAAGAGAGCCAAGAAGTTTTTAGGTATTGTTTATTGAATTGTTCAATTCTTTCGTCGAGGTCATCATCAAAAGCCTTCATTTGCCTTATTTTGTTTTCCAAATTTAGCTTTGCGGTATCTATAGGCGTTTTTACTTGAGCTATCGCAGTTGTATCTGTATCTACTTCTGTGTAAACGTATCTATTTGCATAGCTAGATTTTGAGACATATTTTTTTAGCAATTCTCTGTTTTTATCTAATAATGGCAAAGTTTTATCAGACATATCCAACAAATGGTCTAAATCTAAGGCGATGTTATTCCGATTGTTGATATTGTAATTAACTATAAAAACATCCCAGTTTACAAAACCTGCAACCAACAATAAACAATACCAAACAAAACCATTTGTTTTAAAAAGAAAAAACAATGTTTTTTGCTGAGCAACTTTAATATAAACTGTGATTAAGCCAATGGTGCAAAGAATTAGGAAAACTAAAACACCAATCCTTTTATAAGTTAAACCATGCATAGCTACATAGTTGTAATCTCTTAATAATACAGATGAGACTAAAAATGCATTTTGAAAAATCCAGACATAAGCTAATATCCTTATGGTTTTATTTCTGCTAAAAAAGTTAAGGTTTCCGCTGAAAAAATAGATAATAACAAGCATTGCCAATACTATGCTCATGATTAAAGCATTGGTTCCTTCGTGTAACTCTGCAGAGTAATTCACTGTTTGTATACTTGAGGCATTGCCTAGCCAGAGTGTAGAAACATCAATAATATTTAGAGATAAGATTAAAAGATTTAAGGCTGCAAAAGAAATAATCCCTATGATGTTTTCGGTTTTAAGCGCCATGTTTTTCTTCATCAATTTGCCAGCAAATATTGCCGTTAACTCATAGCCGAAAGAGAATTTTTTAGCGTTTCTCTTCTTGCGAATCATTTTCTCTTCTAAGGTTAATTCAGCTTTTTCTAAGCCATCATCTTTAAACTTGATGATGATTCCTGCAGTGAACAAAATGCCTAGAACGATATGCATGAATCTTAATACACTTAAGTCGCCGAAAATGAAAGTAAAGATGCTGCTTATAAAATTGCCAATGTTAGTAGAAATGAGCTCTAGATATTTAGCAAAAACAGGATTTGCAATACTATATAATATGCTAAAGAATATAAGTACAATAATTGGAATGATGATGTACTTGATGGGTCTTAAAATTGGTTTCAAGGAAAAGCTGCCAACTTTTACACTTATTAATTTTTTAACCAAATTAATTGGACCAGTAAATAACTGTAAGAATGCAGCAAGCAAAGCGGTGAAAATACTTCTCAACTGCTGCATGTGTACAAAGCCAATAAATATGCATAAGCTGAAATAATAAGAAATTATGGTTAAGTCTGATTGATTATAAACCACTAGCAATGCTGCCAATAGATGTGAGCCAGCAGCAAAAAACATTATCTTGCTTTTTGGTGTTGCTTTGTCGACAAATAAAACAATAAAGATAAATAAGGAGTAGAGTAGGAGGTTCAAAGCTAAACGCTCCATCCAAAATAGGAAGTTGAAAAGTAAACCACCGCCAAATACGGCAATGAGTTGTAAGTCGAATTGTTTTTTCATTTTTTAAGTTGATTGATTAAAAATTAAGGGAAAGAATGATCCAGAAATAGAGGAAAGCAATAGGGATATTTACTAGTAATAACCCAATAGATTTAAATGCTTGTAATCGATTTTCTGAATTGGAATTGAGTGTGAAGAGTAGTATCAACAATACTATTAGATTTATAACGGTTGCTGCGCAGGTATATATGAGGCCATAAAATGCAATCATTCCATATCTTGTGATGCAAAAAGACAAGAAAAATATTGTGCCGATAATGAGCGAATATTTAAAGCAAAATATTGCTAATTTAATAATTGAATTGTTTTCTTGATTTTCCATTTATATATTTTAAAAAGCACTTTGAAATTCAAAGTATAAGATTAAAAAAAAATTAAATTCCTTTTATCATTTTTTCTAAAGCATCTAGATGTGCTTTAAAAGCTTGTTTGCCAAGTTCTGTAATTAAATAAGTAGTGTTAGTTTTGCGACCAATAAAAGCCTTTTGAACTTTAATATATTCTGCTTGTTCTAAAGTATTTAAATGGGAGGCAAGGTTGCCATCAGTTAGTTCTAACATTTGTTTTAATTCGTTAAAACTTACAGCATCGTTCACAACTAAGATTGACATCACGCCAAGCCTTATTCTGCTATCAAATATTTTATTAAGTGCACCGATTGGATTTACCATTACTTTTTCCTTTCGTATTTAAAATACATGATAAAGCCATAGATAATATGCAAAATACCAAATCCAAAAGCCCAAAAGTAAAGTCCGTAACCAATGTTAAACAAAGCAATTATGCCCAGCATAACCTCGCAAATACCTAAAAAACGAATATCAGTATAGGTATATTTACTTGCGTTGATTAAAGCTAAGCCATAAAAAACTAAACAAGTGGGCGCCACTAATGCAGCACCTCCAGTAGTGTTAAATAATAAGGCAAGTATGAAAAATGCACCTGCAATTAGAGGAATTGCTAAATTAACTAATAGAGCTCTTGAAGTTTTGTCCCAAAATGGAAGATTGTTTTTCTTGGTCTGGCGAAGGGTAAACAGAAAGCCACCTGCTAAAGCAACAAATAAAACACCGATGGCAATTTTTATCAGATTAGCTTCAATGTCAGCTTCTCCATCTGCACCAAAACCATAAGTGCCATCAGCATATTTTTTTAATTCTAAATGTGCAAAATAAGCGCCAACTAAGCCAGTTATTCCAGCAAAAACACCAGATAACCCACTTAAAGAAATAAATCTAGAAGAGCGGTCCATCATTTTTCTAATGTCGCTCAATGCATTCAATTGTTCTTCTTGATTATTCATATTAAAGCACTTTGTGCTTCAAAGTTATGGAAGAAATTAATATATCCAAATGTTTTTAGAAATATTAAGTCAATAGTTGATGGTTCATTGACTATGGACTATTAGCCATTAACCAATTTTTCTTAACTTTACCAAATGCTAAAAGCCACGGGAATTAAAAAAGCTTACGGGAGTTTACCTATTTTAAAAGGGGTAGATATAGAAGTTGCCAAAGGAGAAATAGTAAGTATTGTGGGTGCATCTGGAGCTGGTAAAAGTACTTTGCTGCATATATTAGGTAGTTTAGATAAACCAGATGACGGCGTAGTAGAGTTAAAAGGAACAAAAGTAAATAAACTTTCTGGAGACTTATTGAGTGTGTTCAGGAATCAAAATATTGGGTTTATCTTTCAATTCCATCATTTATTGCCAGAGTTTACAGCCCTTGAAAATATTTGCATTCCGGCATTTATTGCGAAAAAGAGTAAAAAGGAAGCTGAGATAAGAGCCTTTGAATTGTTAGATTTATTAGGCTTAAGAGAAAGGGCAGACCATAAACCCAATCAACTTTCTGGTGGCGAGCAGCAAAGGATTGCTGTTGCAAGGGCATTAATTAACAATCCTGCAATTATTTTGGCCGATGAACCTTCTGGTAACCTTGATTCGGCTAACGCCAAGGCATTACATCAATTATTTGTTAACCTACGGGATAATTTTAAACAAACATTTGTTATAGTAACCCATAATGAAGATTTAGCTACAATAAGCGATAGGGTAGTAACAATGAAAGATGGTTTGGTTGTTTAAATGTTCATTAGTTCATTTGTTTCATTAGTTCATTGGTATCACTAGTTCATTGGTGTCATTAGTTCATTCCAACAATTATTTAAATTTGAAAATATTAATTACTGGCGGAAATTCATCAACCGCGTTAAAGCTGCTAAAAGCTTTTAAAGCCTATAACGTTATCCTAGCAGACTATGGCGATGTGCCTTCTTTCTCATCAACAAATTATCATTTCAAAACACTCGGTGTAAAAAATGAAGATACCATAGCTCATACATTGTTAAATAACTGCTTGGATGAAGGTATAGATGTTATTCTACCTCTCCATAATTTTGAAATTGAAGCAGTAGCAAAAGCTGAGATTTTATTTAATGAGTTTAACATTGAAGTATTGTTGCCAAAGGCAGATGATTTGGGTCGGTATTTAAATGGCCATAAAGCAAATGATTGGGCTGTTTTTAAAAATGGTGAGGTTGTTTTTATAACTAATGCTGATGAATCAATTATCGCTAATGGCAACGCCGAACAGCTAAATGGCGTATTCTATTTTAATCACGAAGATGAAAATCTAGTTTGTAATTTAATTACTGTTTAATGGCCTTTGAAGAATATATTAAAAACAAAAAAGCAATTGTTTTAGGTTTAGATAATGTGCTCTATCCAGAAAAAGATTACTTATTACAAGTGTATTATCTGTTTTCTGAATTTATGGCTTACTCAGAACAACTTGATGCTACCAAAATAATTGAATTTATGCAGGCGGAGTTTGCAGCTAATGGGAGTGAAGGGATCTTTGAAAAAACAGCTACAAAGTTCAATATTCCTGCTAAGTATAAGGCTAATTTTGATTTATTGCATCAAAATGCAAGGCTACCATTAAAGTTGTTATTGTTTCAGCAGATGCTTTCTTTTTTACAAGAAATTGTGGTGGAAAGAAAGGCTATTTTTTTGTTGGTTGATGGAGACCCATTACAACAAATCAATAAGATAAAACAAACAGAATGGCACGGTTTAGAAAAATATTTAAAAGTATATTTTACAGAAGAGTTTGCACCTAAACCATCTTCAAAAAGTATCGATTTTATCTTGAAAGAGAATAAAGTTGAGTTAAATGACATTTTAATTCTAGGCGTATCAGAGTTAGATAGGGTTTTCGCAGCTAAAATTGGCGTGGAATTTCTATCAGTTGCAAAACTATTGTGATTTTTTTTCCGTTAATTAGTATTCTATAAAACATACCAATGAAAATAAACAAAATATTTGCCTTATTGGCGATTGTAATATTTACACTTGCTGCTTGTAAAAAGACAAAAGTGTCGCCTACTCCAACACCACCTGTTGTTGTTCCCCCAGTAGTTACGGCAACTAGAGCCGAGTTATCTAAAGATTCTATCTTTTTATATGCGAAGCAGATTTATTTATGGAACGATAAATTGCCTACTTATGAGGTTTTTAATCCAAGGAAATACACCTCAAATTCAACTGAGCTAAGTAACTACGAGCAAGAATTATTTGAGATCACAAAGTATTCTAATCCATATGAATATAAAACAGGAGGCACTTCTTCTAAATATTCTTACATTTTTGATAAAGCAAATAAAAATGCCACTGCAAGTTTAAAAACAACTGCATCGGTAGATTTGGAAGGGAATGGAAATGATTTAGGGATTAGGTTTGGCTTTTATGGAACCGATGCAAGTTTTACGACTTATGTAACCGCTGTTTATCAGAATTCTCCAGCTGAAAAAGCGGGATTGGTTCGAGGTAATCTAATTACAAAAATTAATGGCGTAACAGTTGGGTCTAATTTTTCTACCAACCTAAATTTTTTAAATACCGCATTAGCCGGAACAACCATTTCCCTTGAAGGCTTAAAAAATGATGGTACAAGTTTCTCTGTAACGTTATTAAAAAGTTTGTTTAAAAGCAGTCCAATTTATAAAACCAAAATTTTAACTGCTGGTTCAAAAAAAGTGGGTTATTTAGCTTATGCTAGGTTTTCTAATGCCGAAAACTCTATTGCAGAGTTAGAGGCTGCATTTACTTCTTTTGTTGCTGGTGGAGTTACAGACTTAATTATAGATTTAAGGTACAACGGCGGTGGTTATGTGAGTACTGCACAACATTTGATCAATTTAATAGCACCATCTACCGCAACTGGAACAATGTTTACCGAATATTACAATGCAACAATGCAAGGTGGAAGTGCGACAATTTTAGCTAATCAGCCCTTATTAGACGAAAATGATAAACTTCAGTATAGAAATGGTAAGATAATAACTTATGCGGATGTAGATTATTCTATTGCTGGAAATACAGAAATTTTTGCTAAAAAAGGTTCATTAACAAATGTTAAAAATGTGATATTCATAGTTTCAGGCAGCACGGCTTCAGCAAGCGAGCTGGTTATTAATAGCTTAAAACCTCATATGACTGTTCAATTAGTGGGCTTAACAACCTACGGTAAGCCAGTAGGTTTCTTTCCTATAACCATAGAAAATAAGTACGATGTTTATTATTCGTTATTTGAAACAAAAAATTCATTAGGACAAGGAGGTTATTATGATGGTCTTGTTCCTGATCTTGCAAATAGAGCTCCAGAAGTTCCTTCAGGTACAATAATGTACGATTTTGGAAACCCTAATGATAATTATTTGAAAATAGCTTTGGGCTTAATTGCACCAGGAGTAACTGTTACTAGCCAAGCTAGAACTATGACTGCTAAGCAAAAAGAGTTGGCCAGTCCTTCATCTGCTGTAATTAATACAGATCTTAGCGATCATGAGTTTAAAGGTATGATAGATACCAAACATAAAATTAAACAATAATCTAAAGGCCGCAATTAGCGGCCTTCTTATTTATAATTAACATTTATTTTACAAATTTTTGAGAAAACAAGTATTGGCATTTTTGTTGTATTAACAGAAAACAATTAACTTGTTTAAACAAAATAAGAATGATCATGAACGCCGAATTAATAGAAAAAGAAACCATAGATGTTACTCAAATAATACCTGCCGAAACAAACCTTTCAGAAGAAGCAATTACAAGGTTAGCCTCTGCCCAAAGACTGGGTAATGAATTTAAAGCGAAAGCAACAATTACCTTTAATACAAAAGAAGGCGCAAAGAAAGTTTACACAACAGTTTGGGCAGTTACAGAAAAATATATACAGTTAAAAAACAATATTCACATTCCTATAAAATGTGTTATTGATATAGAATACTAATAAAAAAAGAAAAGCCTCAATTGAGGCTTTTCTTTTTACTGTTTCTTCATCTGCAAGTTTTCCTTAAAGATGGCTTGAATATCTCTTTGTTTATCAATACTTACAATCACTTCTTGTATTGCATTGGCTGCATCTATAAAAAATGTTTTGTTAATGTTTTTAAATTCATCTGTTGCTTTGTGGTAATCCTTATGGTCTTCAACGCCGAAATAAATGAAAGGAATATTCTTGGCATTAAAAGCACCTTGATCACTCTGGTTTGTCCAATCATCACTTCCTAATTTCGGGTCGTCATGCCCTAATAACATTTTTAAATTTGGATTTGTAGTAACCAAATACTTTTTTAATTGAGGGTATTTAAAAGTTCCCGCTGCATATAATTCTTGCTTGTCATTATGGCTTATCATATCCATATTAATGTTAAGCATAATTTTTTCTAAAGCTACCGGAGGATTTGCAACAAATGCTTTTGCACCTTGTAAACCCATCTCTTCTCCATCAAAAATGGCGAAAATTAAGGTGTTATTTGGTTTATTCTTCGAGAAGTATTTAGCAAACTGTAATAAGCCCGCAACGCCCGAAGCATTATCATCAGCGCCATTAAAAACCTCGTTATTTTTAACACCAACGTGGTCGTAATGGGCAGAAATAACAATTATATTATCAGTTTTGCCTGGTATGTATGCTATAAGATTTTTGCCTTGTATGGCTGCTGCCCCATTTCTTCCTTTAATTTCAAAAGCCTGTTCATAGCTTGCTTGACCAGGGTATGGTTTTAATCCAATCTCAACTAATCTGCCTGTCAAGTAGGTTCTAGCTAATTCAGCACCTTTTGTGCCTGTTTTACGACCTTCGTAAGCATCTGAAGAGAGTGTTTCTACATCTTTTAATAATTGCTCGCTAGTTTTTGTGGTATCTGGAGTAGTTTTTACTGTGCCACAGCTCATTAATAACGCTAATGGAATCAGAAATAATTTATTCATTTGATAGGATTTTGTTTCTGAAATAAAGGTAGATATATTGTTAGATATTCGGCAATTAACCAATGTAAAAACTTAATGGCTTTTTTTGAAAAGCAAATTTCTGTTATAAATTAATGTTTGTCTGGCTTTTTGTTACAATCTTTTGCGTTTCGACTACGCTACCGATATAAAATCGGTACAAGTCAACGTTGGCAAAAGGATTTTCGCTTCAATCCAGTTTAGGAAGCAAGGCTTGTGCAACTATGTAGGTTTTGCTCCCAGCAACCTTGCTATGAAAAACAAAACTGAGTTAATTAAACCTGACAGAAGTGAAAATCCTTTGTCACCCTGAGCGTAGTCGAAGTGTAAAAAGGATTGAAACGTATGGCAGGACTACAGAAGCTAAATGCGCTGACACTGTTTTTCTAAATGTTATTTTTAATATAAAGACTTATAACTTGGTTAATTGCTTCTGATTTAATAAATGAGATTCTTCATTCCTCAGAATGACAATAACTTAGTTAAATATAAATTTCTCCTTTTAGATAGGTTACCGCTTTGCCAGTCATTAGAACTCTATCTCCTTTAAGTTCGCACCACAATTCGCCTCTTCTTGCCGAAACCTGATAAGCGTGTAATTCGTTTTTTCCTAGTTTTTGTGCCCAGTAAGGGATGAGGTTGCAATGTGCAGAACCTGTAACTGGGTCTTCGTTAATCCCTGCAGCAGGAATAAAAAATCTTGATACAAAATCGCTATTGTTGCCTTTTGCCGTTGCAATTACACCCATCTGACTTATTTTTGCCAAAGCTGTAAAATCTGGCTTTAACGCTAAAACATCGGCTTCGGTTTCATAAACCAACATATAATCTCTAGAATTTAAAACTTCAATAGGTGGTTTTCCTCCAATTGCTTCTAATAAACCATTGGGCATTTCACAAATATGAGGTACTCTTGAAGGGAAATTTAAAGTGTATATATCTTCTTTTTTTGTAACGGTTAAGGTGCCAGCTTTTAAGGTGTGGAAATGAATTGTATCCTTTGAATAGCCTAGTTCGGTAAAAAGAATATGGGCTGTTGCTAAGGTTGCGTGACCACATAAATCAATCTCTAGTTCTGGTGTAAACCAGCGTAATTCGAAGTTTTCTCCTTGAGGAATGAAAAAGGCAGTTTCCGCTAAATTGTTTTCTGATGCTATTTTTTGCATTTCTGGAGCAGATAACCACTCTTTTAATGGGACGATTGCTGCAGGATTACCTCCAAAAAGTTGGTCGGTAAAGGCATCGGCTTGATAAATAGGAAGTTTCATAAGGCTTATTTATCTAGTAAAAGTATACCTTGTTAGGGAGATTAGGAAATAGAAAATAGAAAATAGGGAATGGGGAATTGAAAATAGGGAATAGAAAATAGGGAATTTGAAAAGTTAGAAAAGAGGAAGTAGATGGAGTAAAACCAAAGTGACTTACTTATTCCCATTCCCTTTTCCCTATTTCCCCACCTAATTAATAATAAGTTAACCTTACCACACCAGCTAATTTTTTAGCCAAGCGAATTACTTGTCTGGTATAACCATATTCATTGTCATACCAAGCATATAAAATTACTGATTTATTGTCTTGAGCAATGATTGTTGCTGGTCCATCAATTATTGAAGCGTGACTATTGCCAATTAAATCGCTGCTTACCAATTCATTTGAGATTGAATATTCTAATTGCTCAGATAAATCGCCAAATAAGGATGCTTCTTTTAAAACTGCTGCAACTTCTTCTTTTGAAGTCACTTTATCTAATGATAAATTTAAAATAGCTAATGAAACATTTGGTGTAGGTACGCGAACGGCATTACCAGTTAATTTACCTGCCAAATGAGGAATTACCTTTGCTACCGCTTTATCTGCACCAGTTTCGGTAATTACTAAGTTTAGTGCTGCCGAGCGACCTCTCCTGTATTTTTTATGGTAGTTATCTAATAAGTTTTGGTCGTTGGTATAAGAGTGAACGGTTTCTATATGTCCTTTTTCTATGCCAAAAGTAGAATCTATCACCTTTAAAACTGGTATGATTGCATTGGTTGTACAAGAAGCGTTAGAGAAAATAGTTTCTGTATTATAATCAAAATCCGCATCGTTAATGCCCGTAACTATATTCGGGATATCACCCTTAGCTGGAGCAGTTAATAAAACCTTACTAATCCCGCTTGCGCTTAAATGCCTACTTAAACCTTCTCTATCTCTAAAAACACCAGTATTATCTATTAACAAAGCATCTTCAATTCCGTATGCACTATAATCTGCATCCTCTGGATTTTTAGCCACAATGATGTAAATGGTTTGTCCATTAATAATCAATGCTTTGTTCTCAAAATCTTCTACAATTGTGCCATTAAAAGGCCCGTGTATAGAGTCTGTTCTTAAAAGCTCGGCTCTTTTTATCAGTTCCTCATCGCTATAGGTTCTGGTCACAATTGCTCTTAAACGAAGTTGTTCGCCTTTGCCTGCTTGTACAATCAGTTCGCGAGCTGCAATTCTCCCTATACGGCCAAAGCCATATAAAACTACATCTTTGGGCTTAAGACTAATTTTGTCCTTACCGATGTGTTTGCCCAATTTGCTGATAATGAAATTGTGCATTGAAGAATGTGTATTACTTTCATCAAGCCATTCGGCTGCCAATCTGCCCACATCTATGCGAGAAGGTGCAAGGCTACATTTTGCAATGGTAGCAGCGAGTTCTAGCGTTTCGTAAATGGAAATGTCTTTTCCGCTTACTTCTTTAGCATATTGGTGATGTGCTAATATTTCACTACTACCTACATCGAATAAGGGTTTACGAAAAAGAACAAGTTCGATAGAACGATCGAACCATAATTGTCCGACTACGCTGATGAGCTCAAGCGCTTTTTTTTCTTTTTCAATCCAGTTTTGAAACTCTGATTGATAATTGTTTAACATACAAGAAAATTAATTTGGTTAGAATTGGCACAAAAGTAAAAAAGATCGGGTGAGTACCCAATCTTTTTTACTTTATTTCGATATAAAAATGTGCCGTAACGTGTGTTAAATGCACACTAAGTAACTTGTTATTTAATGATTATCCTAGATAAGATTTCAGGATTTTACTACGTGAGGTATGACGTAAACGTTGTAATGCTTTGTCTTTAATTTGACGAACACGTTCACGAGTTAAGTTAAATTTCTCACCGATTTCTTCAAGAGATAATGGGTGATTAGTACTTAAGCCAAAGAACAAAACGATGATTTCTCTTTCACGTTCCGTTAAAGTAGATAATGAACGTTTAATCTCTTCAGAAAGAGATTCGTTAATTAAGTTACTATCTGTGTTTGGCTCGTGGTTTTCAAGTACATCTAACAAAGTATTTTCTTCACCCTGTACAAATGGAGCATCCATAGATACGTGACGACCAGAGTTGCTTAAAGTGTCAGAAATTTTATCAACAGTTGTTTCTAAAATATCTGCCAATTCTTCTGGAGATGGTTCACGCTCGTATTCTTGCTCTAATTTTGAGAAAGCTTTACTGATTTTACTTAATGAACCAACTTGATTTAATGGTAAACGTACAATACGGCTTTGCTCTGCAATTGCTTGCAAAATTGACTGACGAATCCACCAAACTGCATAAGAAATGAATTTAAAACCTTTAGTTTCATCAAAACGTTTAGCAGCCTTGATTAAGCCTAGGTTACCTTCATTAATTAAATCGCCTAATGTTAGACCTTGATTTTGGTACTGTTTAGCAACAGATACAACGAAACGTAAGTTGGTTTTAGTTAAGCGTTCTAAAGCTGCTTGGTCGCCTTCACGTATTTTGCGGGCTAATATTACTTCTTCTTCTGCGGTAATTAAATCTACTTTTCCAATCTCGTGTAAGTATTTGTCTAATGATTGACTTTCGCGATTGGTGATGGATTGGGTAATTTTGAGTTGTCTCATTTATGTGTTTTAGTACTCCAAATAATTCGGTTTGCAAAAATATGTATTTCTTAACAAAACTGACAGATAAAATGCTGTAAATCTTGTGCTTTATGTCACATTTTTTAACAAATACTTAACAGCAAAAACCATTCCAAACTCAATTTGCGATAAGTTGTCAGATTTTATTGATTTAAGTAGTTTATTTATTGTAATTCAATAATTATATTTTGATTATTAATATTATTTGTTTTATGTTTGTGATGTAAATTAATTATTTACTTGTAAATATTATAGGTTTAGCTGACAATTTGAATTGGCTTAATAGATTGAATATCGTTCAAAATTTACAAGTTTATTTGAGATAATATAAATCAGTTAAATATGAGAAAAGGACCATCACTTAAACAAATTAAACGTATTCCATTATTGATTTTTGCGCTCATAATTGCATATTTTTTTATAAACCTCCTTTTATGCTATAGGACAGTTGACAAGCATGTGTTAATTAATGCAAGACTTAAGTATGGTGTAGGAAAAACGTATTCTAAAGTAAATATTAATGGGAATGATTTTGTAACTGGATATGATGGTGAGGTTAGATGGAAGATAAATAATCTCAGCGAAGCGTTATTGATTAACTTATGCAATGATAAAGCAATTATTAGTTTTTATGATTTGTTCTTTATGTTGATAATAAACACCATATTATTTTTTACCATTAAGAAAATGAAGGAAGACACCATTTACTCCAATGAAACCATTAATGGTGTTAAACAAATGATTTTTTTACTCGTTTTATATCCTGCTATAATGACCGTAGTAAATTTATCAATATCCCGATGGATTCTCGAACAAATTACAGATAATAAATTGACTTTACCAATAAAGTACTTCAGCTATGCGAACGTGTTGTTAAGTATATTCCTAGTACAATTAATTCCTCTGTTTATAAAAAAGGGCCAAAGCTTACAACAAGAAAATGAATTAACGATATAATTATATGAAACAAGTAAAGTACTTTTTCTTAGCAAGAATGATAAAACTCTTTCTACAGTTTGGGTTTTTAGGTTCTTTAATCGGGATATCAATTAACATCCTAATTTTTATAATTAACGACAAGCCTTCTTATAAAATAGGTGCATTTAAGTTTGGGGATGAAATACCTGGATATTCTTTAAAGGCAGCCTTAGACTTAAGTATTCCTGATACTATTTCTAATTATAAAAATGGAACAGTGAACACTTATAAATATAATAGATATGTTTATGATAAAGATTTTAGTAAAGATTCATTAAATGAACAAACAGCAAATAAATTCATAACATTTGGGAGTAGTCCTGACATTAAAGTAGAGAATAGAATTATTGCTAATAATGTTCTTGTTAGAGTTAGATCAAATCATAATTTTCATAATTTCTTTTGGTTAATTTCATCCCAAATGGATTTGATTTTTACAGCTTTGTTTTGCCTATTATTCATAAAATTAACTAATAGATATATGGATAAGGATATTTTTGAAGCTCGAAGTTTTAAACTGGTTTCTTTTTTGGGTTTTTTACTTATTATACGTGAGGTAATTGCTTTTATGATAAGCTTCATTAATTCGGAAATTATATCTGCTGCAAGTTTAAGTACCACATCAACTATTAGTGAAAAGACGTATAATTATATTGGTTTGAATTTAAATTTTTCTGTTGAGGTAGATTATGGGAACATAGGTGTTGGAATAATTGTAATTTTACTTGCTCAAGTTTTAAAACAGGCAATTTTATTAAAACAAGAACAGGCTTTAACAATTTAAGTTTAAACTTTGTCTCACATCTCAATATTCACATCTCAATGCCCATCATCGTAAATCTTGATGTAATGCTCGCCAAGCGGAAAATGTCACTTACTGAATTGAGTGACAGGGTAGGAATTACAATGTCAAATTTATCCATCCTTAAAACAGGAAAAGCAAAAGCAGTAAGGTTAGAGACATTAGAAGCTATTTGTAGAGCTTTAGATTGTCAGCCTGGTGATATCTTAGAATTTAGGGTGTTGGCTATTTAGCGAAGAGGCTTATGGTCGATGGCTCATAGACCATGGACTATTAACGTCCATAGTCCATCAACATATCTAAAAATACATCTTTACACCATAGCCTAATTTAAATATCTCATAGAATGGAGTGCTTGTTCTGTTTTGGAACCAACTTATGGCGTATAAATCATTTGTATTGGCTTCAGCATAAAGACTTATAGCTTTAATTTTTGATGTTGGGTTGGTAAACATTTTAAGTTCAGAGCCAGCACCTAGATGTAAACGTAAAGCTGATGACCAAAAATAATACCCTTCTCGATATTTGGGTTTCTCAAATTTAAAATCGAAGTTTTGCCCTAATGTATATGAGGGAAATATAACCGGATTGAAAGGATGAATGATAAATTTATCATTTAACTTAATGGTGAACGGCTTATATTGAAATTTCACAGCGAAAATTGTTAGTTCTCCTCCCAAGCTTTCGGGCACATAGCCAATATGAAAACTTAAGGCTGTTTTTTCCTTAAAAAAATGATATCCGGCACCTGCGCTTAAAAAACCAATACTTCCAGCGTATTGAAAATTGGTCTCATCAGGTTTTAATCGCTCTAAAAAGGACTTTTGGGCAAGTAATTGAGTAGAAGTAAGTAATAAGATAAGAAAGCTAAAAATTGATTTCTTGAGCATTAATTTGACCATTTTTTATTTCTACAATTGTGTAAGCTCTTTTAACAATGGCATTTGTAATGATAAATGGTATGCCAGTCCCATTTTTATAATAAGTTTCTAGTTTGCCATGTCTATGAGAATGAATAGAAGCAATTAATCCTGGGGTTTGGTTAAATAGATCTTGATAAGGGTTAACCAATTTTGGGTCAAAATCTCCATCTGTGGGAGGGACGTGAGAAAATGCAACAAGATTTGTAATGCCTGCATCCAACTTTAAGTTAGCATTTAGCCAAGTCATATTTGGCGTCGAGCCATTAAAGTTGTACTCTCTTCCATTTGTATCGTGGCAAATAAATTTAATGCCAGCATAATTGAAAGTAAAATTTAATGGGCCAAACATTCTTTCGTAAACTGCTCTGCCATTGGCCACTAAATCATGGTTGCCGATAACACTTATAAATGGAACTTTTAAACCATCATAAATTTTAAAAATGCCATCAAACTCTAATAACAATCCAAAGTCAGAGATATCACCATTTAAAATAACAAAGTCGATGTCATTTCTGGCATTAATTTGATCAACAAATAATTGAGATTCCTGATAGCTCCTTTGTGTGTCTCCAGATACGGCGATCCTAATTATAGACCCTGCAGGTTTTTGCGGCAACAAGGCGATTTCTTTTGAATTTACAGCAGTAGCTGTACTTCTGTTAAAAACTTGGTTTGGACTATATTCGTCGGAATTGCAACTGAACAAAAAACATCCAATAAGAAGAAAGAGTAAAATTTTAGCCATTATTTATTAAACGCTTTTCTTGAAAAAAAGTTTAGCTTACAATGTTTTTTAAATGTCAGATAATATAAGATTCGCTGATGGATAACAAGGTTTAAAGACTCTTTCGCCGTCGGTATAGGCTAGGTATACCGTCGGTTCCCCGTCGAAACAGGCTTTTCGACGGTCAATCGACATAGGACTGACGGTGATGCGACGGTCAAATCGTAATATTTATACTTATAAAATATTGATCTATAAATCGTTATATATTTATTAAATATTCGAAAGAGAAAAAGTATCCTTTAATTTAATTCCCTTTTCAGTTTGTTGTACAGTGCAACATTCGTTTATTGGATCGTGCTCTAGATACAAAATGTACTCATTTGCAGCTGCCTCTTCTAAAATATCCTTCTTCTCTTTTAAAGTTTGCAATGGGAACATATCATAAGCCATTACATAAGGCAAAGGAATATGACCAACAGAAGGAAGTAGGTCGGCCATATAAAGTATGGTTTTATCCTTATAGTTAAGTTGAGGTAACATCATTGCATCGGTATGCCCATACGCAAAGCGGATTTTAATGTCCTCGTGAAAAACAACACCGTTTTGCGAAGGGATAAATCTTAATTGGCCACTTTCTTGAATTGGAAGAATGTTCTCTTTTAAAAATGAAGCTTTCTCCCTTGCATTTGGGTTTACTGCCCAATCCCAATGCTGTTGGTTGGTCCAATAAATAGCATTTTTAAACGCAGGGCGAAGTTGGTCGCCATACCTTTCAATTGAACCGCCACAGTGATCGAAATGTAAATGTGTTAAGAAAACATCTGTTATCTGGTCTCTATGAAAACCGTGTGAAGCTAAAGATTTATCCAAAGTATCATCGCCATGCAAATAATAATGACTGAAAAATTTTTCATCTTGTTTGTTTCCTAAGCCATTGTCCACAATTATTAACCTACTTCCATCTTCAATCAATAAACAACGCATGGCCCATGAACATAAATTATTTGCATCTGCTGGATTGCTTTTTTGCCAAATAGACTTTGGGACAACGCCAAACATGGCACCTCCATCTAATTTAAAAAAACCGGTGTTTATGGTGTAGAGTTTCATAATATTTAAGAGGTAAGATGTGAAATGGAAGATGTATTTCTGTAAAAATAAAATGTTTGTGAATAGGTAACAAATAAAAAACCTGTTAGTTGAGCTAACAGGTTTTTAATATTAATTAAATGGTAAGGTTATGAATCCATTTTCCATCTTACCTTTTCCATTTTTTACAAGTGTATCACTTCTCCGTAAGCATCAGCTGCTGCCTCCATGATGGCTTCACTCATGGTAGGGTGAGGGTGAACAGATTTAATCATTTCGTGACCAGTTGTTTCTAATTTACGAGCAACAACAATTTCAGCAATCATTTCTGTAACATTAGCGCCAATCATGTGTGCGCCTAATAATTCTCCATATTTAGCATCAAAAATTAGTTTTACAAAACCATCTTTTGCACCTGCAGCACTTGCTTTACCTGAAGCTGAGAATGGGAATTTTCCGATTTTTAATTCATAGCCAGCTGCTTTAGCTGCTTTTTCAGTGTAACCAACAGAAGCAATTTCTGGTGTGCAATACGTACAGCCAGGAATATTGTTGTAATCTAAAGGCTCAACGTGTTGACCAGCAATTTTTTCAACGCAAATAATACCTTCTGCAGATGCTACGTGAGCTAAAGATTGACCACCTACAACATCGCCAATTGCATAATATCCTTTTACCGAAGTATTATAAAACTCGTCAGTAACGATTTTGCCTTTTTCTGTTTTAATGCCTGTTTCTTCTAAGCCGATATTCTCTATGTTGGCAACTACGCCTGCGGCAGAAAGAACGATATCACATTCTATAGTTTGCATACCCGAAGCCGTTTTAACCTGAACTTTGCATCCAGCACCGCTAGTATCAACAGATTCTACGCTAGAAGAAGTCATGATTTCGATGCCGGTTTTCTTTAAGCTACGTAATAATTGCTTAGAAACATCTTCATCTTCAACAGGAACAACGTTTTCCATAAACTCAACAATAGTTACTTTAGTACCCATTGTTGCATAGAAATAGGCAAACTCAACACCAATAGCTCCAGAACCAACTACAACCATAGATTTAGGTTGCTCAGGTAATACCATTGCTTGGCGATAGCCGATGATTTTTTTGCCGTCTTGTTTTAGGTTAGGCAACTCTCTAGAACGAGCACCTGTAGCGATAACTATATTTTTTGCTGTTAACTCTTTTTGAGTTCCGTCAGCAGCTTTAATTTCAACTTTGTTGCCTGGTTTAACTTTACCAGTTCCCATTATAACGTCAATCTTGTTTTTCTTCATCAAGAATTGAACACCTTTGCTCATGCCGTCAGCAACACCACGACTACGTTTAATTACGGCTGCAAAATCTGCCGTTGCTTCAGGTGCATTAATACCATAATCAGCAGCATGGTTAATGTATTCGAATACTTGTGCACTCTTCAATAAAGCTTTGGTTGGTATACATCCCCAGTTAAGGCAAATTCCGCCTAAAGATTCACGCTCAACAATTGCGGTTTTTAAACCCAATTGTGAAGCTCTTATTGCAGTTACATATCCACCTGGACCGCTGCCGATAACAATTAAATCGTAGTTCATCTGTTAATTTTTTGTTTTTTAAGTTGTCAGATGGAGCCTTTGATAGTTAAAATAATTAGGAGCTGTTAGCTTAATAATTATTTTAACCATGTCGGGTTCATATCTTTTTTAAAGGAATCTAAATAAATAATGTGTCAAAATTAAAAAAAATGTTGGTTAAAATATGTTTATGATTACACATAGTGTGCTTTTGACAAAATAAAGGTTTTTTGCGTCATATTTTTGTCTGTAATTCCTAAAAACACTTAAAATATAAAGCTATTGATAAACTGTTAGTTACATAATTTAACCAATATGTTAAGTGTTAATAAGTTTTGGGGATAATTAATAATTATTTAACATTAGAAATGAACAGCAGAATAAAATAAATATTTACCTTTGAGGCGTTATTTTAACATTTCTTAACAAAACAAAAAAATAATTAAAAGAGTATGAAGAAATCTTTACTATTAAAATTTGTAGTAATTGTTCTTGCCTTTGTTGGTTTTATCTCTGTAGCGAATGCTCAGATAACTACATCGTCATTAACAGGTACTGTTAAAGACTCGAAAGAGACGATGCCAGGTGCCAGCATAAAAGCTACACACACGCCAACCGGAACGGTTTATAGCGTAATTACAAATGGCGATGGCCGTTACACAATTGGAAACATGCGTGTTGGTGGTCCTTATACCATTGAAGTGAGTTTTGTAGGCTACAAGCCTGAGAAATTCGATGATGTAACCTTGAAACTAGGTGAGCCTTTCGTTTTAAATGTTACACTAACAGACAACAGTTCTACTTTAGCAACTGTTAACATTGTAGGTCAGGGTTCTAATCCAATCATGAACTCAAACAAAAGTGGTGCAAATACTGTAGTTGGTAGAGCGCAAATACAAGCTTTGCCTACAATTTCTCGTAGTGTTAACGATATTACTCGTTTAACTCCTCAAGCAAATGGTACTAGTATTGGTGGTGGTAACTACCGTTCTAACAACTTCTCTGTAGATGGTGCTAACTACAATAACCAATTTGGTATTGGACAAAATATACCTGCAGGTGGTTCTCCAATTTCTATTGATGCGTTAGAGCAAATCTCTATCAATGTAACTCCTTATGATGTTCGTCAATCTGGTTTTACTGGTGGTGCTGTTAATGCAGTAACGCGTTCAGGTACTAATAAATTTTTCGGGAATCTATTCTATACCATGCGTGGTGATGATCAACAAGGCCGTAATATTGGTGATTATACCATAAGGAACTTGCAAAAATTAGATGAGAAAAATTATGGCGCTAGTTTTGGTGGTCCAATCATTAAAGATAAATTATTCTTTTTTGTAAACTATGAAAAGAAGCTAACTAAGGCGCCTGGTACAACTAGGATTGCAGCAACGCCAGCTTTGCCTTATAATTCAATAACAACTGTTACAAGAACAACAGCTGACTTTATGAATACCGTAAGCGCTTATCTAGACGCTAAATATGGTTATGAAACAGGGCCTTATCAAAACTATGAGAATGTAAGTGATAATGAAAAAATGTTTGCTCGCTTAGATTGGAATATTTCTAAAAGTCATCGTTTCAGTATCCGTTACAACCAAGTAGAAAGCCAAAGCCCTAGCGCTGCTAGTACTTCTGTAACAGGTTCTGCAGTTACTGGTTCCTTAGGTTATGGTAACGTTAGGTCTGGTACTGCACAAACTGCAGGTTTGCCATTCTTTAATTCTAACTATTACCAAGCAGCAAACTTATATTCTGCAACAGCTGAGTTAAATTCATCTTTTGGAAGTAAAATAACTAACACCTTGCGTGCTTCATATTCTCATCAAAATGATCCAAGAAACTCTGATAGTAGTCCTTTCCCATTGGTTGATATCTTAGACGGTACTCAATCTGGCACAAGCGCAGGGAACGTACTAACCACATTTGGTTACGAAGCATTTACTTATGGTAACTTAAGAGATGTTACTTCTTATACTTATAGTGATGATTTAGGTTTAGCTCTAGGAAAACACAACTTAACATTAGGTTTACAAGCTGAATTTAGTACTACAAAAAATGGTTTCCAGCGTTTTGGGACAGGATTTTATACTTTCAGATCTTGGGATGATTTTGTTAATAATGCAAGACCATTACAATATTCAGTTACTTATCCTTTAACTGCAGATGGTTCTCAAGCATTTCCTTCATTTAAGTTTGCTCAATACTCAGCTTATTTACAAGATGAATTTACAGTTTCTGACCGTTTAAAATTAACAGCAGGTATTAGATTTGAGCAAGCAACTTATCCAGGTGTAGACGAAATTAAAACACACCCATTAGTTGCAGCACAAACATTTGCTAATGGTGAAAAAATAAACACAGGAGAACTTCCAGAAAATAAGATGACTTATTCTCCTCGTTTCGGTTTCAACTGGGATGTAAATGGAGATCGTTCTTTACAAGTTAGAGGTGGTACTGGTATATTCACCGGTAGGGTTCCGTTTGTGTGGATTGTATCTCAATCAGGTGATGCTGGTTTAATTCAATATACACAAACTTATTCAGGTACTAATACACCATTCTTTAACCCAAGTATTGCTCCTAATATTGTTGGGCCTAAAGGTGTTGTAGGTACTACCATACCAAGTACAATTAGTGCAATGTCTAAAGACTTAAGATTTCCTTCTACTTGGAAATCTAGTTTAGCAGTTGATGCTAAATTACCATGGGGTATAATTGGTACCTTAGAAGGAATCTATGGTAAAGATCTTTACTCAGCAGTTGCGGTTAACGTCAACTTAAAGAACCCAACTCAATTAAATATTGCTGGTTACCCAGATAATAGGCCATTCTTTGCTGCTACAGCATTTGATAAACAAGCAGTTCCGCTTACTTCAGGTGGTTTAGTAGCAGCTACTTCTGCAACTACATCAAGTACATTGTTCAATGCAATTAAAATGAAGAATGCTAAAGGTGGTTACAACTGGGCTGCAACTGCACAGTTAACTAAAAACTTCACAAGTGGTTTAGGATTAATGGTTGCTTACACTAGAACTGATCAACGTAACTTTGGTGATGGTAGTGGTGATCAGTTATTAAACTTATGGTCTATTCCACAAACTTCATCAAATCCAAATACACCAACTTTAAGTTATTCATCTAACTTAAATCCTGATCGTGTAATTGCTTCAGTTTCTTATAAAAAAGAATACTTCAAAAACTTGTCAACCTCAGTTTCTCTATTTTATGAAGGTTCTCAACAAGGAAGATTCTCTTATGGTTACTCAGCAGATTTTAACCGTGATGGACAAACAAATGATTTGATTTATATCCCTAAGGATGCTTCTGAGATTACATTTGTAACTGTGCCAACAAATTTAGTCCACTCTTATAATACAGCAGGACAAATCACAACATTAAGACAATATCCTAAAGCATATACTGCTCAGGAACAAAGTGATGCGTTTTTTGCGTATATCGAGCAAGATGATTATTTGAGAGAACATAAAGGACAATATGCAAAACGTAATGGCGGAACATCACCATGGAGAAATCAAGTTGATTTTAGATTGACTCAAGAAATCTTCAAAAACGTAGGTGCTGCTAAAAACTCTATTCAGTTTTCAGTTGATATATTTAATGTTGGTAACATGTTAAATAAAAACTGGGGCAACTTGAACTTTGTAAACAATGCAAATATATTAGTTCCTCAAAACGTAACTGCGATTTCTTCAACAACTAAACCTACTTTCCTAATGGCAAGTGCTGGTGGTGATTTGGTTAAAGAAACGTTTGGTACTTCTCAAACTATTTCTTCTACATTCTACATGCAATTTGGATTACGTTACAACTTTAACTAATACCTAAAGTAGAATAATTGAATCCCGCTAACCTTAATTGGTTAGCGGGATTTTTTTGCCTGAATTTTTTAACACAAATTTTTATTGTTATCTTGGATAAGTTAGTTTTCAAGTCATAATTATGGATCAAAAGATAATCACCCTATACGACTCTTATACTCATAGTCAGATTAGCAGAAAAGACTTTATGAAAAAGCTGGCCATTATAACTGGTAGTACTGCTTTGGCATTAACGGTTTTGCCCTTATTAGAAAATAATTATGCAGCAGCAGCAACCATAGATGATGAAAATCTGATTGTCGAAAATATAACTTATGCTGGAGTAGAAGGCGAGATGAAAGGCGTTTTAGTAAAACCTAAAGGCAAAAAAAAGCTTGGGGCGGTAGTGGTTATCCACGAGAATAGGGGGTTAAATCCGCATATAATTGAAGTAACCAAAAGGGTGGCAGCAGAAGGATATTTAGCACTTGGTATTGATGCTTTATCTCCACTAGGTGGCACGCCTACAGATGAAAATAAGGGTAGAGAATTGATAGGCAAGTTAGATGCAGAGAAAAATCTTCAAAATTATTTAAAGGGATTGGCTTATTTAAGAAACCATAAAGATGCTAATGGTAAAACAGGTTGTATTGGTTTTTGTTGGGGCGGTGCAATGTCTAATAAACTAGCTGTTGCAGATCCTAAACTTTTGGCAGCTGTGGCTTATTATGGGTCTCAGCCAAAGGCAGAAGATGTATCAAAAATTAAAGCCAGTGTGATGCTACACTATGGTGGACTGGATGAAAGAATTAATGCAGGAATACCCGCTTATGAAGCAGCTTTAAAGCAAAACAACATTGATTATAAGGTTTATGTTTATGATGGTGTTAACCATGCTTTTAATAATGATTCGAACCCAACAAGATATAATGAGGCTGCAGCTAAATTAGCTTGGAAAAGAACAATGGATTTGTTTAAAGAGAAGATTGGATAATTAAGAATTTATAATATGAAAAAATTTATAGCAATTATATGCTCACTTCTAATCTTGACTGTTTCTTCTTGTAAAAAAGAGTTAGAAATTAATGTGAAAAAAACTTATGTCGAAAAAGGTGCAATGGCAACAACCCTTGGTTTTAGTGGTGTTATGCTAACTCTTATGCCAGATGGTAAAGCAGATGTTTTATTTGGTGGAGATATGATGATGAGATATAATTACACTATAAAAGGTAAAACAATTCTCTTAACAGGAGACAATGGCTCTATTAAAGTTAAGGTTATCTCCGAAACTCAACTGTTATATGAGAATGACAGAATTTTAATATTATCTGAAAATTAAGCCAATCTAATATCCCCTTTTCAAATCCACTAAATCTTCAGGCTGTTCGCCATTTAGAAATTTGTTTACATTTTTAATAAAGTGTTTCACTTTTCCTGAAGTTTCATCTTTATCGCCGCCAGCAGAGTGTTGGGTTAATATCACTTGCTCCATATCCCACAATTTGCTTTCAATAGGCAATGGTTCTATTGCTGTAACATCTAATATGGCACCTGCAATTTTTCCTTTTTCCAAAGCATTTATTAAAGCATTTTCATCAGTTGTATTTCCTCTGCCTACGTTGGCATAAATACTACCTTGTTTCATTACATTAATAAATTCTTCGTTCACATAATTTTCTGCTGAACCAGGTAGCGTGTTAATCACTACATCTGTTTCTGGCAAAATAGAAAATAGTTCTTCCAAACTATGTAAGGTTGCGTTTGGATTTTTTCTAGCCGTTAAAGTAATATTACAGCCAAAACCAGTTAGCATTTTTTTTGCTGCTAAAGCGATGGCGCCAGCTCCTAAAATAACCACGTTCTTGTCAGTCAAACCTTTTAAGAAAGGTCTTATCTTGCTGCCCACCCACTTCTTTTCGGATTGAAGTCTCACTAAACTATGTAGGCCTCTGTAAAAGCCAACTACACCTGCAACTATACTTTCAGCGCATCTTTGCGCATAAAAAGTTCCCATATTGGCAACCGGAATATTTAAACTAATATTTTGATATTGGTCAAAACCAGCAGAGTCTAATTGCCAGAATTTTAAATTTGAGTGAGGTTTAGATAAATGGGAGACATTTATGTTTCCAAGTACAATCTCAGCCTCAGCTAACTTTAAAAATAAATTTTCCTCAGTCAAATCGTTTTTGAAAAACAATTCAGCATTACCAGTAATACCAGCTTTTAATTGATTTTTTTGTTCTGCATTAAGCGTTGTATAAACCAGTATTTTCATATTGCACAATTTACATTATAAACAGGCAAAATAAATAATGGTTTAGTAAGAATTTATATATGTCCTTAAATCATATCTAAAGACTTCTTTCTAGCAATCTCACTCTACCAAGTCAATAACGATGTTTTTTGGGTAGATGGATGCAACTGAATTACGAAATCTAAATGTCCAACCCACTAAGCAGATTGCTTCGAGCAATGAAAAATTGACTCTCGCAATGACGCAGGAACTAGGTTTAATTATAGACAAAAGTGCCAAATTCGCTAGTTAGCGTAACTTGTTTTTGATTTCCTTTTTCTACTCGCCCAATAATTTGAGCATCTATTTTAAAGCTTTTAGAAATGGCAATAATGTCATCAGCTATTGCTTGCGGTACATAAACTTCCATTCTATGCCCCATGTTAAATACTTTATACATTTCTTTCCAATCTGTGCCAGACTGTTCTTGTATCAATTTAAATAGGGGTGGAATAGGAAATAAGTTATCCTTAATCACATGAACATCGTCATTAATAAAGTGAAGCACCTTTGTTTGTGCGCCACCACTGCAATGAACTAAGCCGTGAATGTCTTTTCTGTAAGAATCTAATATTTTCTTAAGTACTGGGGCATAAGTCCTAGTAGGTGAAAGAACTAGTTTGCCAGCAGTAATGCTATTTTGCTCGTCGATTCGAACTTGGTCAGTTAATTTTTTGCCTCCCGAGAAAACTAAATCGAATGGAACTGACGGGTCAAAACTTTCTGGATAGTTATTTGCTACAGATTTCTCAAAGACATCATGGCGAGCTGAAGTTAATCCATTTGAGCCCATTCCGCCATTGTATTCAGTTTCATAAGTTGCTTGTCCGTAGGAAGCCAGGCCAACAATCACGTCTCCATCTTGAATAGTATGGTTACTGATAACTTCATCGCGTTTCATACGGCATGTAACCGTAGAATCGACAATAATTGTTCTTACTAAATCGCCAACATCAGCAGTTTCGCCTCCGGTAGAATAGATAGAGATACCAAGTGCTCTTAACTCAGCTAAAATTTCTTCAGTTCCGTTAATAATTGCGGCAATAACTTCTCCTGTAATTAGGTTTTTATTTCTGCCAATTGTTGAGGATAATAAGATGTTATCAGTAGCGCCAACACAAATTAAATCATCTAGGTTCATGATAATTGCGTCCTGTGCAATTCCTTTCCAAACAGAAATATCACCAGTTTCTTTCCAATAGGTATAAGCTAACGATGATTTTGTTCCGGCGCCATCGGCATGCATGATATTGCAATATTCTTCGTCGCCACCTAAAATATCAGGAATGATTTTGCAAAATGCTTGAGGGAAAATACCCTTGTCAATATTCTTAATAGCCGCATGTACATCTTCTTTCGATGCAGAAACGCCACGTTGGTTATACCTATTATCGCTCATTGTTGCAAAGATAAGTTTTTAAGCTGAAAGACTAAAGCTGAAAGGGTAAAGATTAGAGGTGTATTAATGATTTTGCAATCTTGTTTTGAAAAGCAGGGACAGTAGCATTTCTTGAAGTTAGTCGGGCTTTTTGCTACAATCTTTTTGTGCTTCGACTCCCGAAGAAGTCGGGACAAGTACGCTCAGCATGACAAAAAGGATTTTCGCTCCTACCGATAGCTATCGGTACCCGTTTAAATAATGCAGGTTTGTGCTTTTGCAGCCCTAAATAGTAGCACCTGCTTTTGTTTCTAAACCTTATTGCAGCGGTATACTTTTATTTGCGAAGCTTATAAAAGATGTAGCGGAAAGAAGGAATGACATTAATAGTTGTAGAGGTTTGCTTTTCAAATGCAATTTTAAGAAAAGATTTCTCGTCGCTGCGCTACCGATGTGAAATCGGCGCAAGTCTGGATGCACACTGTAAACACCCCGTCTGCCAAAGGCAGCCACCCCTCTAAAAGAGGGGAATTAAAAAAGGCGTCCCGATTAAATCGAAACGCCTTAAATGTTATAAAGAAAGAATCTTATTTTAAGAATAATAACTCTCTGAATTTAGGCAATGGCCAAACGCTATCGTCAACAATTTGCTCTAATTTATCAACGTGGTAACGGATGGTGTCAAAGTAAACTTTAACTTTTTCATCGTAACCAATTGCTTTATCACGGCTGTCTTCAATTGCATTGGTTTTTTTGCGTTCTTCTAACATCGCATCGATATTAGTTTTAACAATGCCAATATGCTCAGAAAGCGTGTTGATGATTGCAAGTGGAGTAGCAATAGCTTCTTTGCTTAAACCAAGGTCTTTTAATCCTTTTGCATTCTCAATCAAAATGTTTTGATAAGCAATTGCAGCTGGTAAAATTTGACTATTGGTCACTTCGCCCATTACACGAGCCTCGATTTGTAATTTTCTGAAGAAACTTTCTAATAAAATCTCATGACGAGCGTGTAATTCACGTTTGCTGAAGATGTTAGTTTTAGTAAACAACTCAGTAGATTTATCGCTTACGTAAGCATCTAGAGCTTTTGGAGTAGTTTTGATGTTTGATAAACCACGTTTAGCAGCTTCATCAGCCCACTCTTGGCTATAACCATTTCCTTCGAAACGAATATCTTTAGATTCTTTAATGTATCTTTTGATAACTGTTAATAAGGCAACGTCTTTTTTATCGCCTTTTTTAATCAATTTATCTACGTCTACTTTAAATTTAGTTAACTGGTCTGCAACGATTGCATTTAAAACAGTCATTGGTGCAGAAGAGTTAGCTGATGAACCTACTGCTCTTAATTCGAATTTGTTACCTGTAAATGCGAATGGAGAAGTACGGTTACGATCTGTATTATCTAAAGTAATTTGAGGGATTTTAGGAATACCTAACCATAAACCATTATCTTCTTTAGTTTTTTTGCTGATACGAGAGTGCTCGATTTCATCTAAAATCTCATCTAATTGCTGACCTAAGAAGATAGAGATGATTGCTGGTGGGGCTTCGTTAGCACCTAAACGGTGATCGTTGCTTACTGAAGTAATACTTGCTCTTAATAAATCCGCATGCTCATAAACAGCTTTAACTGTATTTACGAAGAATGTTAAGAACATTAAGTTGTTTTTAGGCGTTTTGCCTGGTGCTAATAGGTTTTTACCAGTATCAGTGATTAGAGACCAGTTGTTGTGCTTACCAGAACCATTAATACCTGCGTATGGTTTCTCATGTAATAATACTTTGAAGTTATGACGACGAGCAACTTTTTCCATTAAATCCATCAATAATTGATTGTGGTCAATAGCTAAGTTGATTTCTTCGTAAATAGGAGCACATTCAAATTGAGAAGGAGCAACCTCGTTGTGACGAGTTTTTAAAGGAATACCTAATTTTAAAGCTTCGTTTTCGAAATCTACCATATAAGCAAATACACGCTCAGGGATAGAACCGAAATAGTGGTCTTCTAATTGTTGTCCTTTAGCAGACATGTGTCCGAATAAAGTACGGCCAGTCATTACTAAATCTGGACGAGCATTAAACAAAGCAAGGTCTACTAAGAAATATTCTTGTTCAATACCTAAAGAAGCATTTACTTTAGTGATGCTTTTATCGAAATATTGACAAACATCAACAGCAGCTTTGTCCATTGCCGCTAATGCTTTTAATAAAGGTGCTTTATAATCTAAAGATTCTCCTGTATATGAAATAAATACAGTTGGAATACAAAGTGTTTTACCAGCTTTGCTTTCCATGATAAATGCTGGAGAAGAAGGATCCCAAGCAGTGTAACCACGAGCTTCGAAAGTATTACGAATACCTCCGTTAGGGAAACTAGAAGCATCTGGTTCTTGTTGAACTAATGCACTTCCAGCAAATTTTTCAATTGCTCCATCGCCACTAGGCTCAAAAAATGAATCATGTTTCTCTGCTGTAGAACCGGTTAATGGTTGAAACCAGTGCGTATAGTGAGTAGCACCTTTAGCCATTGCCCAAGTTTTCATAGCTGATGCGATTTGGTTAGCATCGTCAGCATTAATTAATTCACCTTGACCAATAGTAGAGATTAGCTTTTCATAAACTTCTTTAGACAAGAAGTCTCTCATCTTTTTCTTATCAAAAACATTCGAACCGTAAAAATCAGAAATTTTTGATGAGGGTGCTTGAACTTCTGGTGAAATTCTATTTTGCGCCTCTTTTAGAGCAATTGTTCTTAGACTTTTCATTAGTTTGTTATTTTTTTATTTGTAATGAAGCTATCATAAGTTTTTTATTGTTTGTTTTAAACGTAAACTTATGATGGTTTCATTGATTTGTTTAAATTTTATCCAAAAATAGAATTTTTTATCAATTTTTTCAATGAAATTTCAAAGTTTTAGTAAAATTTTAATGTTTTTTCTTAAAACGGACATAAAAATGGCAAAAATGTTTAAAAAAATAAAAATGTGTAAAAAATCAATATTTGCCTTTTCAAAATATTTTTGAGATTCTTTATGGAATTGTTCAATAACTAACATCATAGTTAAAAAAACCTAAAAGCTATGTTTAACAATTCATCAAATTTATACGGCAGTGAGTGGCTTGCTCTCGTATTCCAAAACAGAAACAAAAATTATGGTGCTTACGCATTAAGAACAGAGTCTTCTAACATTATGGTAAAGGCGCTATTGATTGTAGTACCTGTATTCGTTTTGCTTTTTGTTGGACCATTGATTTATGCGCAAATGCAACCAGAAGTGCCAATAATTACTCATCGAACTGTGGAAGTGCAAGATGTTGAACCAATTCATGATATGAAAAAGGAAGAGCCTAAAAAAGAGGAGCCTAAACAAGAAGAACCTGCGCCACAAGAACCAGTAAAAACAAAAGCTTTTTTAGCTCCTGTTGTTGTAGCTGAACCAATTGATGATACGCCCCCACCAACAAGTGTTGAATTGCAAACAGCAGTTATTGGCAGCACTAGCTCAGAAGGAAAGGATGGGGCTGGTAATGCTAATCCAGCACCCAGTAGTGGTGGCGGAGGTGGTACGGCAACAAATGGAGAAAGTGACACTAAAGTATATGAGACTTCAGGGGTTGAGAAATTTCCTGAATTTCCAGGAGGAATGGCTGCCTGGGCAAAATTTATTCAGAAAAATTTAAGATATCCTTATGCTGCTCAAGAAAATGAAGTGCAAGGTAAAGTTTATATCAGCTTTGTAATTGAAAAAGATGGGACTTTATCTGATGTGAAATTAGTACGTGGTATTGGTTATGGTTGTGATGATGAAGCCATGAGGGTTATCAAAAAATCTCCAAAATGGGAACCTGGCAAACAGAACAATAACAATGTAAGGGTTCGCTATAATATGCCAATTAATTATACTATTTCTAATTAATACTCCTTGATTTTTAGACAAGCGATGGGTTATTGTTACTCATCGCTTTTTTTATACCATCCATTTATAATACCACATTTGAAATTGTAATAATAACCAAACCCTTTGTGCATTATAGTTAGTGCAATTGGCATAAAATGATGACTTTATTTTTAATGCTTCTTTTACATTGAATAACTGATGTTGTTTCAATTTCTCTTCTGATAAGTATTCTTCTACTAATGGTTTAAGTATTGTTTTTAGCCACTTCGCCAAAGGAATTACAAAACCTTTTTTTGGGTTAGCTATAAAGCTTGAAGGGATGTATTTAGCAGTGATTTTTTTAAGTAAATATTTTTGTTCCCCCTCTTTAATGAACCATTTAGAATCTAATGATGCTAAATAAACGATCAATTCATTTTTTAATAGGGCATCTCTATTATCTACACCATAATGAGAAAAACACTTATCGTTTTTTAAAAAGATATTGTTAGGTAGATAATTGTGTAAATCATGAATGAGTAAGTCTTTAATGTTTTGAGCATTGCCCTTAGCTTTATTTGGAATATCTGCATCTACGTTTAATAATTTTCCAATTTGATTTAAACTATAACAGGCATTAATAGCTAGATATTTATTTAATAGCCCTTCTCCTTCTAAAACCTCTTTCAATTTAGGCTGAGTTTTCATCAGGAATTTAATCAAAGCATCTTTAAGTAATTTGGGAAGATTACCACTTAATAAGGAATTAATTTTAATTGCCTTTGCATAAGTCCTGTAGCCGCCAAATAATTCATCACCACCTTCAGAACCTAATAAAACTTTAACCTCATCTTTAACTTTATTGGCGATAAATAATAAGAGTATAGCACTACTATCGCCTATTGGTTCATCAAATACTTCGGGTAGGTTGTTGGCCATGTTAATGGCATCAACCTTGTCTAGATAAAACTCCTTATGATTTGTTTTGAGATGTTCGGCAACTTTCCTTGCTTGTAGTGCTTCGTCTAACTTTTCATTTTTATAACTTACGGTATAAGTTTTTATTCTTTTTGTCTGGTTTTTTTGCAAAATAGCAGCTACAATTGCGCTATCAAAACCACCACTTAATAGAACACCAATAGAAACATCAGCAACATTTCTCTTTAAGATCGATTCTGTTAACAGATCTTCAACATGATCTAGGATCTGTTCTTCGGTATGGTTGCTTTCGGAAATTGAGGGAATAAGCTGTTTTCTAGTTAAAGGGGTATCGTAACCATTGCCACTATGAATGTCAATTGTGGTTAAAGTACCTTTTTTAAGCTTATATATATTGTTATAAATGGTCTCTTCTCCAATAAAATAGCCATACCTGAAAAAAGTGGGTATAGCATTTTTATTAATTTCCTTTTTTATTGATGGATAGGAAATTAGCGCTCTAATTTCTGAAGCAAAGGCATAAAATCCCTTTTCTTTATAATAGTATATAGGTTTGCCTCCAATTTCATCTTTAGCAATTAACAACTGGTTTAACTTTCTGTCTATTATGGCAAAGGCAAAAGAGCCGTCTAACATTTCAAAACAGCTGTAACCCCATTTTTTATATCCCTCTAAGATAACCTCTGTATCTGATAGCGTAGAAAATATAACACCATATTTAATCAGGGCCTCTCTGAGCTCTAAATAATTAAAAATAGTACCATCTAATGTAATACTATATTTACCGCAATTTGAGGTAAATGGTTGCGAAGCTTTTTTACTTAAATCTACGGTTGCTAAACGTTGGTGGGCAATACCTAAAGTATAATGATCCTTTTGGTCGAAAATTAGCCCATTTCCATTACCACCACGATGAAGGAGGGTGGCAGATGATTGTGCTAAATCTATTTCGTTTATTTTGTGATTATGGTCTATAAATCCAGTTATTCCACTCATAATCTCTTAACAAATTTAGATTTTTAGCTAGGTTAAATCAATACTTGGTTATTTGAATTCATCAATACAATTACTCAAAATAATGAGTAGCGTATTGAGGAATCTTATCTGTTCAAACATACAAATATTTACCTAAAGTATTATTGTTTACACCAAAATGTAACTTTGTTAAATAAAAAAGGTTCTAGCAAATTTGTGCCAGAACCCTTTGGTTGTTATTAAAACGTTTAGCTTATTTTAAGCCGTCTTTTATTTTTTTAATCAGGTCTAGGTGCCCTTTAACGATAGGTGCTGTTTTAGTGGCAAAAGCTTTTAAATCCGCATCCTTACCATCTTTTGACTCTTTATCTAATAAATCCCAAGTTTTCTCATGACCATCTACCATTGCGTTTACATATTCCTTATCGAAATCTTTCCCGCTCAACTTAGCAAGGTCATCATATTTTTTCTGATGCTTCTCATCTAACGCAGTGGGTAGGGTAATGTTTTTAGCAGATGCGATTGTCATCAAATCAGCATTTGCTTTACCATGGTCAGTTACCATCATGTCAGCGAATGCTTTAATTTCAGCATTTGCTGTTTTTGTTAATGCCAACTTGCTGAATTCAACTTCTGCCATTCCGTTAGCAGCAGCATCGGTAGTAAATTGAGCGTCATTTTCGTCAACAGCTATGCCGCCCGTTGCATTTGCATTTGTAGTGGTATCTTTGGTTTCATTTAAACTGTCTGCAGTTTCTTTTGAATCCTTTGTATCACTGCCACAGCCTTGAAAAGCAAATGCAGCGATAACGATCATACTTAAAAATCCTAATTTTTTCATCTTTTTATTGTTTTTGTTTTAGTTGTGAACTATCATAATCTTAATGCTTAAGTTTTAGTCTCAAAGATTATGATGGTTTCATAGTTAGATATTTTTTGTTTTGATGCTTAACAAGGCTTATTTAAAAATGTTTGACAAACTTGAACAATACAACTTTTGGTTTTAGGTTTGATGATTCATTCACATTTTTAAGATTTCTTCCAGATAGCTAAAAACTGTATATTGGCTTAATTTATATTTAAACTAAATGAAAAAAATAAGCATCCTATTATTATTAATTACTACCTGTTTTATGGCTCAAGCTCAAACTAAAGATGAAACCAATGTTTTAACTGCTGTAGAAAATATGCGTTTAGCGTTAATTAGTGGCGAGAGAGCTGCTTTGCAAAACGTTGCAGCAGAAGATTTAAGTTACGGACACTCTAGTGGTAAATTGCAAAATAAAACCGAGTTTGTAGAGGCCATCGCTAATGGTTCATCGGATTTTGTAAGTGTTGAATATAAAAACCAAACTGTTAAAGTTACTGGGAAAACTGCTTTGGTTCGTCATGAGCTTCATGCGAAAACAAATGATGGGGGTAAGCCAGGAGAAGTACATTTAGGAATTTTGCTGGTTTGGCAAAAACAAGGAAGAGAATGGAAGCTGTTAGGTAGGCAAGCATACAAATTGATAGAGGTTAAATAAAATTGAGTCTAATACATTTCGAATGTTAACTCAATGTTAACAAAAAATAACATTAAATTAATATTGACTTAACACTGAGGGGATACTTTTAATGTATGAATTATCCAGTGTTTATATTCCATGAATTAGTACTTCGTTTTTCGGACATCAATCGGGGAATTGGTAAGTACATATCAAGCACCATTGAGAATGGAGAATGCTTGATCAATACAACAACAGGTCATATTAAAGTGGCCTTAACCATGTTAGAGAAACAATATAATAACCCAAGGTCTATTTCTAAGGAAGAGTTGCAACAATTAGCAACAGGATTTGAAATAGGTTAGTTAATATTGAATTAAAAGATATAAGAAAGCCCCAAAACTAATTAGTTTTGGGGCTTCTTCTTACTTATTCGTTTTACTTAAACTTGTAAGCAAGAGTAGTTACGAATTGGCGAGGAGCAATAGGGTTAACGCTATAGTTTTCGTGCACATAATAGTTTAGTGCATTTGTAATGTTTGAAACTTTTGCCAATAATGAAAGGCTCCTCCAAGAATACCCAGCAGAAAAATCAACTGTTGTAAATGCATCTAAAGGTATTAAACGTAAAGTTGTAGCAGCTTTATTATCATTCCAACCGCCATTGCGTTTTCCTGTATAAAAAACTGAAGTTCCTAATTTTAAGCCCTTAGCTTTTCCTTCTTGTACAGTGTAAAATAGCGTTGCGTTACCAGTATGTTTGGTTGTGCCTACCAAGCGTACATCTTCTAACATACCTGATAAAACAACCGTAGTAGTAGCATTTGGATTAGCAGGTGTTGGAGCAGGAACTATGTTTGTTGTAATTAGAGCAGTGTTGGTGTAGCGCATAAAGTTATAGCTATATCCCGCAATAAAATTTAATCCAGGTAAAATAGTTCCTGTTAAATCTGCCTCAAGCCCGTCACTTTTAGTAGTTCCATTTAATTGTTTAATGTTGCTGTTTGAGTTGATATTTCCTTGAGCATCAAACTCTGCAGTTTGTGCGATGTTGCTGTTAACTTTTCTATATACTGCTAAATTAGCTGTTAATCTACCTCCAAAAAGGTCGTTTTTAATACCAAACTCATAATCATCAACTATTGATGGGGGAAGAGCTGCAAGGAAAATATCAGTTCCAGAATTAGCTATAAAATTATTGGCGTAGCTCACATATAATGATGTAGATTGTAGAGGCTGATAAATTAATGCAAATTTTGGAGAAAATGCATCTTCAATTTTAGTTGCAGCACGTGTTACTGCCCCTGTTTCGAAAACAGTAGTTCTAGTAGGAGCATTTTTTTGATCGGTATAACGAATGCCAGCTAATACTTTAAATTTGTTTGTAATTTCGATTAAATCTTGTACAAAAGCCCCGTAACGATAAACTGGTGTAAGTGTTTCGCTAATATTAAAAGTAGTTGGCATTAAACCTGAGCCATAGTAAGTATTTGGATCAAGTAGGTTTACGTTACCATAATTATATGTGGTAATTGCGGTACCATTTGCATTTTTACCATAATTAAAACCGTTACTTGTAACTCTTGATTGATCTGCATCCAAACCAATTAATACGGTATGCTTAATTTTTCCAGTATTAAATATACCAGTTAAATTTATTTGTTGATTATAAGTGTATTCTTGTGTTTTAGCTCTTGTTAAATTACGAGCTACAACACCTGCTGCATTTGCCGCAGGACGTTCTGCTCCAAAATAATCCCTGCCATAAGATTGAAATGAACTTATAACGTTCATTTTCCAATCGTCATTGAATTTATGGTTTACGTTTAATTGGCTGGTTATAGTATTTGTGTTATTGTAGGCCCAAGGTGTATTAAGAAATTTGTTCCTGCCAAAATCTATAATTTTGCTACCAAAAGACCCTACACCGAAATCTGGTGTGTAATCACTTTTTAAATAATCACCTTGTAACAAAACATCTGTTTTATCACTTATTTTATAAAGTAAGGAAGGATTTACATAAACACGATTAGACTTTACATTATCTCTAAAACTTCCTGCTTTTTCGTAGGTGCTAATCGCTCTAAAAGCTAGTTTTTGAGAGATAGGACCATAAACATCTACCATTGGTTTATATTGATCATAACTTCCTGTACGCATAGATACCTGACCTCCATACTCAAATTGTGGTTTTTTGGTAACCATGTTTATAACGGCTCCACCAGTAACACCACCATATAATAAGGCAGCACTACCTTTTAAAACTTCTACAGATTCTAAAGTACTAGCTTCTGGACTTCCTCCAATAGAAGTACGACTTCCATTTTTAAAAGTGTTATTGCTTCCTAAGCTGTAACCACGAGCATAAAAATTCTCTCCCACACTACCACGATTTGCACCTAATGCTACACCATTAACATTTTTCATTACATCTCCCAAGCGATCAGCTTGTTGATCTGCAATAACTTGACTTGTGATGATTTGCGCAGATTGAGGTAAGTCTTTAGTTGGTATATTGGTTTTACCTAAGTTAACAGGTTTTGAATTTGGTGTTCTATAACCATTTACCGCAACTTCTTTAAGTTTTGAAGATGATTCTGCAATGGCAAAATCTACAGTTGTAGTTTGACCACTTGTCACCGAAACTTGTTTCTCTTGTGCAATTGTTCCAATTGCAGAAATTTTTAAGGTGTAGTTGCCTGCACTAACATTTTTGATAATGAAATTTCCATTTTCGTCTGTTTGGCTTGCTTTATTTGTGTTCAATAAACCTACGTTTACGTATGGAGCCGGTTTGCCATCGCTGGTTTTAACAACACCTGATATGATGCCGTTTTTTGTTTGGGCCTGCACATTCCCAAACAGGAATATGGAAATAGTGATGACACTAAGGATCTGAGTAAATAATTTATTCATCTTTTTATTTGGATTAATTCTAAACAGCGGCAAAGATATAATCCAAGCTAATAAAAGCAAAATTTATTTAGACTTATTTTAAATAATGAAGAAATAGTTGCCTCAGTCTTAGGTAATGAAGTTTTTAATTCTATCTATAGTTGAGTAAACGATAAGATAAAGTAAGGCTCCCAGTATAGTGGTTGTAAAAAAAGAAATTTAAACGAAAAATGAAATGGTATTAGCTGTTTCTTACAAACAAATCTGTTTCTAATACTTTCTTCTCGAATTCTTCTACGGGATATTTGGCTTCGATAAGTTGTAATAACATCTGAGTAGCCAATTTCCCTATTTCAAATGCTGGCTGGCGAACAGAAGTAAGGGATGGATTAAACAAGTCGAGCACATCTGAGTTACTAAAACCTGCAATAGCCATGTCTTCCGGTACAGCAATTCTTAAATTTTTAAATACGCTTAAACAACCTGTACTTAAACGATCGCCAGCTACAAATATCGCATCTGGTTTTTCAGGTAAGGCCATTAATTCTTTAATTGCATTTTCCATTTCTTCATAAATCATTCCGCCATGCGGACAATGTTTAATATAGGCAGGATTAAGCTCAATGTTATTTGCTTTGAGGGCATTTTCATATCCTTTTAAGCGCTCAATGCTTATGGATAGTTGTGTAGAACTTGTTAAGTGGGCAATACGTTTATATCCAGATTTTATGAGATGATTTGTAGCTTCAAAAGCCCCTTTTTCGTTATTAGCAATTACTTTATGGGTTTCAATTTCATCAGCAACGCGATCAAAAAATACAATTGGCAAACCTCTTTCATGTAATGAAGTAAGATGTGATATGTCTTGCGTTTGAGAAGATAATGATACTAATAAGCCATCGACAGATCTAGAAGCCAAATGCTGAACATTAATTACCTCACGGTCAAAAGATTCATGTGTTTGAGTGAGGATAACATGGTAACCTCTATCATAAGCGATAGATTCAATTCCATTAATTGCTTGAGAAAAATAACTATTAGCCACCTCGCTAACCACTACACCTATAGATTTGCTGCGACGTTCCTTTAAGCTTAATGCAATAGGATTTGGTTGATAGTTGATTTCCTTTGCATAAGCGAGTACTATTTTCTTGGTGGCAGCGCTTATTTCATGGGTATCTCTTAACGCTCTAGAAACCGTTGAGGTGGAGAGGCCTAAAGCTTTTGCAATATCTTTTATGGTTACGGGCTCAAACATAGTTGAAGCAATATTCTGCAAATATTTTAACGGTAAAAATCAAAGTATAATATTACGATTTTTTTCTGAGGCTTAAAGATAAAATTTAGATAACACTTTTTGGTAACGTTGTCGGGAACGATTGCACAGATTTAGTGTCCTGTACTGTTATGGTTTATAAAAAAAACAATGTAGACTTGTTTAAGTAAAGGCTGTTAAAAGGTCTAATAACCAAATATAATTTTAATGTATGAAAAAAATTCTACTGCTTCTTTGGATGCTGGCTATAGGTATGACTATGGCCAAGGCACAACAAACAAGGCAAATCTCGGGAAAAGTAACAGAAAAGGCTAGTAAGCAAGCCATCCCAGGAGCCTCTGTTTCCATTAAAGGTACAACAACCAGTACAAGTACCGACGCAAACGGCCAATTTGTAATTAACATTCCAAATTCAGGAACTGTAGTCTTGCAAGCCAAATACTTGGGTTTTCAACTTCAGGAAATAACTGTTGGTAAAGAAACAAAGGTAAATTTTGCGCTTGATGAAGATGTATCCACTTTAAACGAAGTGATGATTAATGTGGGTTATGGTACGGTTCGCAAAAAAGATTTAACCGGTTCGGTATCATCGATTAGCGCTGAGGTAATTGCAGCTGCTCCAGTCTCTTCAGCTTTGGAGGCTATACAAGGACGCTTAGCTGGTATTAGCATTGCTTCAACAGAAGGTTCCCCAGATGCTCAAATGAGTGTTAGGGTAAGGGGTGGTGCATCTATCACGAGTGATAATACACCACTTTATATTGTTGATGGTTTTCCTGTTGGCTCAATTGCAGATATTGCTCCACAAGATATAGAAAGCATAGATATTTTAAAGGATGCTTCTTCTGCCGCAATTTATGGTTCTAGAGGTGCAAATGGTGTTGTTTTAGTAACTACAAAAAGTGGTAAAGCGGGTAAAACAAATATAAGCTATAATGTTTTTGGAGGTACAAGGCAAATGGCAAATAAGTTAACTGTACTTACGCCTTTAGATTATGTAACATGGCAATATGAAAGAGCATTATTAGAGAAAACGCCAAATGATTATGCACAATATTTTGGGAACTACCAGGATATAGATTTGTATGCGAACGTACAACCAAATGATTGGCAAGACATTATATTCGGTCGTACTGGAACAACCATTAACAATAATTTAAGTATTAGTGGTGGTAGTGATAAAACAAAATATACATTGAGCTATAGTTTTGTAAAAGATAAGGCAATTATGCAATTGTCTGATTTTCAAAGACAAAATGTTAATTTTAAGCTAAATCATAAATTGTATGATAATTTGACATTAGATTTTGGAGTTCGTTATGCTGATACGAAAACAAATGGTGGTGGTGCAAATGAGCAGAATGAAAAATCTTCTGCAGATTCACGTTTAAAAAATGCAATGTTATATCCTCCATTTACAGTGCCTGGTTTAACATCATCAACAGAAACCAACGACGAATTTAACTTATATAGTCCGTTAACTTCAATTACTGATAATAATCAATCTATCCATAGAAAAACCTATAATATTAATGGGGCTGTAACTTATGAGATTATTGATAATTTGAAATTGCGTTCTGAAGTTGGTTATGATGGGATTAGAAATGATTTAGATCGTTTTTACGGATTAACAACTTATTATGTGAAAAATCTTTCAGATTATCCTAATTTTCCGGTTTTAAATTCTAATAACACAAATAGAAATGCAATAAGAAATACCAATACATTAAATTACACTTTCAGTAAAATTCTGAATAAAGACCATAATCTTAATGTTTTAGTAGGACATGAATATCTTAAGGAAGAGCAAAACGCTTTACAAACCGAAGTTCGTGGTTTTCCTAAAACATTTGCATTTGAACAAACTAGGTTACTTACTACCCAAGGAAAGGCATCCCTAATCGATAATAATTATGCGCCTGATAATAAATTGCTTTCTTTTTTTGGTAGAGCAAATTATGATTATAAAGGTAAATATTTATTAAGTGCAGCTTTAAGGATAGATGGCTCTTCTAAATTTGCTAAAGGAAATCAATGGGGATATTTTCCTTCAGTTTCTGGAGCATGGAGAGTTTCTCAAGAAGATTTCATGAATGATACTAAATCTTGGTTAACAGATTTAAAATTAAGAGCAAGTTATGGTGCAGCCGGTAATAATAATATTCCTACTGGTCAAATGACTCAATCTTTTTTAAATTCTAATACAGTTTGGGTAAATGGAGCTAATAATTATTGGGCAGCTTCTAAAACCATGGCTAACCCAGATTTGAAGTGGGAGACAAATGTGACAAGAAATATAGGTTTAGATTTTGCAATCCTTGATTCTAGGGTTACTGGAACAATAGATGCTTATTTAAATAAAACTAAAAACCTTTTACTTGCCGTTCAAACTCCAGGTACAGGTTATGATATACAATTTCGTAATGTAGGCCAAACAGAGAATAAGGGTTTAGAGTTTTCTGTAAACTGGAGTGCAGTGAAAAAAACAAATTTCGATTTCTCAGTAAATGCTAATATTAGTTTCAACAGAAATAAGGTAGTATCATTAGGGCCTCTTAAAAATATCCTAGGTACTTCTGGCTGGGCATCAACAGAGATTGGTGCAGATTATTTAGTAGAAACTGGTGCTTCTATAGGTCGTATTTATGGTTATAAAAATGCGGGCAGATATGAAGTTTCAGATTTTTCAGGATATAATTCGGCTACAGATACTTGGACATTGAAACCTGGTGTAGTTGATGGTTCAGCCTTTCTAGGTACAATTCGCCCTGGTACAATGAAAATACAAGATATATCTGGTGATGGAAAAATCGATTTATCAGATAGGTCAATTATTGGTAATGCAAATCCGTTAAATACTGGTGGTTTCTCATTAAACTCTAGAATTTATAATTTTGATATTGGTGCTTATTTTAATTGGAGCTACGGAAATGACGTTTACAATGCCAATAAAATAGAATATACTTCTAGCAGTAAATATAGCTCTAGAAATATGATTGATATCATGGCAACTGGTAAACGTTGGACAAATCTTCGTGCTGATGGAACACTAAGCAATGACCCTGCAGAATTAGCAGCAATGAATGCTAACACCACGCTTTGGTCTCCATTTTCTAAAGCTTTTGTGTTAAGTGATTGGGCTGTAGAAGATGCTTCATTCTTGAGATTGTCTACCGTTACTGTAGGTTATACATTACCTGCAAATATTTCGCAGAAATTAAAAATGAAAAAATTAAGGGTTTATGCTTCTGGTTATAATCTGTGGTTGTGGACTAATTACACTGGTTTTGATCCGGAAGTTTCTACGAGAAGAAAAGATACCTTAACACCAGGTGTAGATTATTCTGCTTACCCAAGAAGTAAATCATTCATTTTTGGATTAAACGTTAATTTTTAGGAAAATATTTAAATAAAAGAATATGAAAAAGATAATATATATACTATTTGTTTTTGCAGGATTTGCAGCGATAAGTAGTTGTAAAAATGCTTTGGATGCACCAGCAAAATCTACATTGGACGAATCGGTTATTTTTTCAACACCAGGTTTAGCTGAAGGGGCAATTGCAGGGGTTTTACAATCGTTTGGAGAAACCAACTCATATCGCGGTCGCTTTTTGGTTTATTATGGAGTTAATAATGACACTGAAGTATATAATTCATTAAAGGCAACAGGTGATGATAAAGCAAGATTAAGTAACAATAATACCAATGTAAATAATAGCCAAATGAATACTTTGGATAATGCTTACGCTAAATTTTACGAGGGTATTGAGAGAGCGAACTTAGCCATAAGAGGAATTAGGACTTACGGAAAAATAGAAAGTAACCCACAAATGGCACAAATCTTAGGGCAAATATTAACTTTAAGAGCTGTTGTTTATAACGATTTAATTAAAGGTTGGGGCGATGTTCCAGCTAGGTTTGAGCCAGTAACAACAGAAACTAGTTATTTGCCTAGAAGCGATAGAGATGTTATTTACAAACAATTATTGGCCGATTTAAATGAAGCTGCAGGTTATTTGCCTTGGCCAAATGAAAATGCAAGCACTAACAGTGTTGAAAAAGTAAATAAAGCATTTGCAAAAGGATTGAGAGCCCGCTTAGCTTTAGCAGCTGGTGGTTATGCGCAACGTTTAGATGGAACTGTGAAACTAAGTGCCGATCCAGAATTATCTCGTGATAAAATGTATGCCATTGCTAAAAAAGAGTGCTTAGAAATTATCGCTAGTGGTAAATTAAGATTGCTTGGTTATGAGGAAATCTTCAGAAAGTTAAATGAAGAAACAGGTGCTGCTGGATTAGAATCGATGTGGGAAATTCCGTTTAGTGAAGGTAGAGGTAGGGTTATTTTTGATTTAGGTGTTAGACACGCAAAAACAGATCAATATACTGGACAAAACAAAGGCGGTACAAATGGTCCTAATCCAATCATGTTATATGAGTATGAAAAAGAGGATGTACGTAGAGATGTGAGCATTGTTCCTTACGGATGGGATGGTGGTGATGGTACTAAAGGTGCAGCTCAAGTTCCATCTTCATTAAGTGCTTTATATTTTGGTAAATATCGTTATGAGTGGATGAAACGCAGAGTAACATCTACAAATGATGATGGTTTAAACTGGATGTACATGCGTTATGCTGATGTAGTTTTAATGGCTGCTGAAGCGGTTAATGATATCGACGGTCCAGCTGCAGCAGCTCCATATTTAAAAATGATTCGCGATAGGGCCTACCCAACCGCACCTGCAAAGGTCACTTCGTTTATGAGTACGGCAACAGCTTCTAAAGCAGCATTTTTTGATGCTGTTGTAAATGAAAGAGCGTTAGAGTTTACTGGAGAAATGCTAAGAAAAGCAGATTTAATACGTTGGAACTTGTTAGATTCTAAATTAGCTGATGCTAAATTGAAATTACAACAGTTAGAAGCCAGAACAGGAAAATATGCTAATCTTCCTGCTAAGATTTATTATAAAACCCTAGCAAATGGAGAAACTGTTGAAATTTATGGTTTAAACTTTGGCGATACAGATGCTATTGGCGCTGCTGGTGGTTATACGGCTAATAAAGCTTGGACTCTTGGACCAACTACAGACCCAATTAAATATTGGGATGCTTTGTTTGTAAAACAACCAAATTTGCAACAATATTGGCCTATTTGGCAAGTTTTCTTAGACGCTTCTAATGGAATGCTAAATAATAAACCTTTAAACTTATAAACTCAAGGGTATGAAAAAGAATAATATATATATCAGCATTTTTTTCCTGATGACTTTAATAGGTTTTTCAGGTTGTAAAGATGATATGATGGAAGAAATTACTACATTAAATGTTGATAGAACATTTTCACCAACTGGTTTAACTGCTAGTGTAGTTAATAAAACAAATGTCCTATTAACTTGGAAAGCTGTAAATAACGCCAAAACTTATACAGTTGAAGTGTTTGAAAATGCAGATTTTTCAGGAACAGCTGTTAAAACAATACCAAATATCACATTTACACAAGTGCCATATACAGTTACTGGCCTATCAGGTGATACACAATATTCGATAAGAGTTAAAGGTGTAGGCGAAGGAACAGATGATTCTAAATGGGTAACTGCTTCTGCTAAGACTGATCCTGAACAGATTTTCTCAGCAATAAATGCAGCTAAGTTAACAGCAAATTCAGTGGCTTTAAACTGGCCTGCTGGTCAAACAGCCACTACAATTACTTTATCACCTGGTAATATTACACGTACGGTTACTGCAGCAGAAATAGCAGCAGGTGAGGCAATAGTGACAGGTTTAACAGGAGAAACGCTATATACAGCAAAACTACTTAATGGAACTAAGGTTAGAGGCACAATTACCTTCACAACTTTGCTTGATTTAGGCGGTGCAATTGCGGTTTATCCAACAGATAACTTGGCCACTCTAATTGCTAATGCAAATGCAGGTGATGTATTTGCATTGTTCCCTGGTACATACAATATCAACGCAGACATAACTGCAACTAAATCAATATCAATAAAAGGAGCTAAGCCAACTGATAAGCCAATTATTAAAGGTATGATCATTAGGTTAAAAGCTAATGCTGGTTTGTCTTTAAAAGATTTAGATATTGATGGTACTGGAGCTTTAAATGGTAATCAGGCAATTATTTATGATGAAGCTTTAACTACTGCTTATGGCAACCTAAACGTTGAGAATTGTGTAATTAAAAATTATGTAAAAGGTTTAATGTATGTGAATGTTGCGGCTCTTATAGAATCGGTTACATATAAAGGTAATATCATTAGCAATATTGAATGTAATGGAGGAGACTTTATTGATTTTAGAGCTGGTATAGCTAAAACTGTTAGTTTTACCAACAATACAGTTTATAACTCAGCTTTAGCAAGAGATTTTTTTAGAATGGATCCTGCTGGTTCAACTAACTTCCCTACCATAACATCAGTTATTACCATCTCTACAAATACTTTAAACGGAATGTGTAATGGTGCAGCAAATAGATTATTGTACGTTCGTTTAGCAAATCATCAAATTTTCTTTTCTAAAAATATAGTAGCAAATTCTGGTGGTATCTTAACAAATCAAGCATCAACCATTATTGTAGCAGCTAATTTTACAGGCAATAACTATTTTAATGCACCAACGTATTTAGCTGGCAGTGCTACAGCTAATGCTAAATATGATACAGGAACTTCAACTTCTTTAAATCCTGGTTTTACATCGGTTGCTACAGGTAATTTTACCATTAGTGAGAATACGCTTAAAACAAATGGAGTAGGCGATCCACGATGGAGATAAAAATTTAAATTTGGTTTACTATAAAGGGGGCAGAGAATTCTGTTCCCTTTTTTTGTGGTATCGGTCGGCAACGTTTGCACAATTAATTATCATAAATGGTCTGAAAGTTGAGTAATTTGCTTTTCTAAAACTCAAAAACTAATTTGACTTTTTAAAAAAAACCAATTATAGCATGTATAAAAACCTTTTGATCGGACTAGGAATTATCCTGATGTCATTTACCTTCATAAAAAGAGATCCCATTACACTTTATATTATCGGCGATTCTACAGCCGCCAATAAAGCAGCGAATAAATTTCCAGAAACTGGATGGGGAATGGAATTACAACCATTCTTTAATACAGAAGTTAAGGTTGATAATAGAGCCTTAAATGGAAGAAGCACTAAATCTTTCATCAATGAAAAAAGGTGGGAAAATATATTAACCACATTAAAAGAAGGCGATTTTGTGATGATTGAGTTCGGTCATAATGATGAGAAGATTGAAAATCCAAAAGTTGGAACTTCTTTAGAAGAATTTAAAGTTAATCTGATAAAATATATTCAAGAAACCCAAGCTAAAAAAGCAAATCCAATTTTATTGACACCAATTGTTCGTCGAAATTTTATAAATGGTGTTTTAACCGATACGCATAAAGGTTACCCTGAAGTGGTTAGGGAATTAGCAGATTCATTACACATTCCACTAATTGATATGCAAAGCAAAACAGAAAAATTGGTTAAGGCTTTAGGTGATGAGCCATCTAAAAAATTATTCCTTCACTTAGATTCTGGTCATGTTAATTATCCAAAGGGAGTGAAAGATAATACTCATTTAAATGTGGAAGGTGCAAAGGCTTTTGCTGATTTAGTGGCTGAGGGAGTTAAGGAAACAAAAACCAAATTGGCTAAATATTTGAAAAAATAAGATGAAAAAGTTATTGTTTTATTGTTCAATTGTTTTATTGTTGAATGGCATTGATGTCAATGCATCGAGTCTCCCCTCTAACATCTCACATCTTAAATCTCCATACGATTTTACAGTAGCTGCCGATGGAACTGGGAATTTTAAAACTGTTCAAGAAGCAATTAATGCTGTTCCAGATTTTAGAAAAACGCCAACAACAATTTTCATTAAAAATGGTACCTATAAGGAAAAATTAAATCTTTCGGCTTCAAAGAAATTGGTTAAAATGATTGGGGAAAGTGTTGAGAAAACGATTCTGACCTATGATGATTGGGCTCAACGAAAAAATTCTTTTGGAGAAGAAAAGGGAACATCTGGCTCAGCTAGCTTTTATGTTTATGGCGATGGATTTTCTGCCGAGAATATTACATTCCAAAATACAGCAGGGCCAGTTGGCCAGGCGGTTGCTTTATTTGTAGCTGGCGATAAAGCCAAATTTACAAATTGCAGAATGTTGGGTTTTCAAGATACCTTATATACGTATGGTCATGGCAGTCGACAATATTATTACAAATGTTATATAGAAGGAACTGTCGACTTTATTTTTGGTTCATCCACCGCTGTGTTCGAAGAATGTGAAATTTTCTGCAAAAAAGGAGGCTATGTAACCGCATCTTCCTCTCCAGATACATCAAAATACGGCTATGTTTTTATCAATAGCAAAGTTACTGGTGATGCGTCAGATAACTCTTTTTTCTTAGGTAGACCTTGGCGGCCTTTTGCAAAAGCCGTTTTTATCAATTGTAATTTAGGCAAAATGATTAAAGCTGAAGGCTGGAATAACTGGGGCAAAGAAAGCAACGAAAAAACAGCATTTTATGCAGAGTATAAAAGTACTGGGTCCGGTGCAAATCCGAAATCTCGTGTGCCTTGGTCGCATCAATTAGATGAAACAACTGTAAAAGAATACACATTAGATATGATTCTAAATGGTTGGAACCCTAAAGAGTAATCAATCGTCTTGCGTTTACCGTTGTTGGTTTGGGACAATGCTAAACGAGTAAACACAAATTCATATTATGAAATTATCAATTCTTACATTGTTCACGCTCCTTTCCGTTTCAGCCTTTGCCCAAAAAGATATTTCTAAAGTTTGGGTATCAGATTTAGGTAATGGAAAATATAAAAATCCAGTTATTGATGCTGATTATTCAGATCCAGATGTAGTTAGGGTTGGAGATGATTTTTATTTAACAGCTTCTAGTTTTGATGCCATTCCTGGTTTACCAATCCTTCATTCAAAAGATTTGGTAAATTGGACAATCATCGGCCATGCCTTAAAAAGACAACCACCTTTTGACCATTTCTCTAAAACACAACACGGAAACGGAGTTTGGGCACCAGCCATTCGTTTTCATAACGGCGAATTTTATATTTATTATCCAGACCCAGATTTTGGTATCTATTTAACAAAAGCAAAAAATCCTGCTGGTCCTTGGTCTGAGCCAATTTTAGTAGAAGGAGGAAAAGGTTTAATTGATCCTTGTCCACTTTGGGATGAAGATGGTAAAGTTTATTTGGCTCACGCTTATGCAGGTAGCCGAGCTGGAATTAAAAGTATCATCGTTGTTAAAAAAATGAATGCAGCAGGTGATAAAGTGCTAGATGAAGGTAAATTAGTTTATGATGGTCACGAGTTAGACCCAACAATAGAAGGGCCAAAATTCTATAAAAGAAACGGGTACTATTATATTTTTGCTCCTGGTGGCGGTGTTTCAACAGGATGGCAAACTATTTTAAGATCGAAAAATGTGTATGGTCCTTATGAGCGTAAAGTTGCAATGGATCAGGGTAAATCTCCAATAAATGGCCCACATCAAGGTGCTTGGGTTAATACGCCATCGGGCGAAGATTGGTTCTTGCACTTTCAAGATAAGAATGCTTACGGTAGAGTAGTTCATTTGCAACCAATGAAATGGGTTAATAATTGGCCAGTAATTGGAACAGATTCAGATGGTGATGGAATTGGTGAGCCAGTTTTGGTTTATAAAAAACCTGCAATTGCAAAACCAGTAGCTATTGCAACCCCTGCAGAAAGCGATGAGTTTAATGGAACGAATTTAGGTTTACAATGGCAATGGCAAGCAAATCCATCAGCTACTTGGTCATTTTTAAATCCAACCAAAGGAATGTTAAGGTTGTATTCTGCAAAAATGCCAGATAGCGCTAAAAACTATTGGGATGTGCCAAATATCTTGTTGCAGAAATTTCCGACAGAGAAATTTACAACGGTTACCAAACTAACTTTTACACCAAATACAAAATTAGAAAATGAAAAAGCTGGTTTAATTGTAGCTGGTTTAAGTTATGCCAACATCGCCGTTAAGAGCAAAAAAGATGGTAATTACTTAGTTTATACAACTTGTAAAACGGCAGATAAAGGGAAGGCAGAGAAGGAAGAAGTGATTGTTAAATTAACTACCTCAACAATTTATCTAGCTGTAACTGTAAGTGATGGTGCTAAATGCCAATTCAGTTATAGTTTAACTGGAGATAAATATACCAATGTAAATGATGTATTTCAGGCTGAGCCAGGAAAATGGATAGGCGCTAAAGTAGGACTTTTTTGCGTTAGAGAACAACAAACAAATGACGCGGGTTATGCAGATTTTGATTTTTTTAGAATAGAGAAATAATATCAACCGTTGTGGGCTTAGGCTTACAATACTTAATGCTGAAATTTGCTAACTGATAACGATTGCATAGTTTTTTGTTCCATTAATGCGATAAACTATGTAGACTTGTCGTTAGATATGTGTTTTTAGAGAAGTGTAGAGATGTAATTCGAAGTCGCAACCGAAAACTCATAACTAAATTTATTACCAATATAAACTGTACACCCGAATGAGAAAAATAGTATCAACTATATTCACTGCAACACTCTTTATTAGTTCATTAACAGCTTTTGCGCAATCAAATAAGCAAAAAGCGCCATATTCTTTTAGTAATCTTCCGGTAATTGCAAAAACTTCATTTAAGGCCGATACTTTCAATATCATTAAGTATGGTGCTAAAAACGATGGTGTTACTTTAAATAGCAAGGCGATAAATGATGCAATTGTAGCTTGTAATAAAAAAGGTGGGGGCGTAGTACTTGTTCCAAAAGGAATGTGGTTAACTGGACCAATCGAGTTAAAAAGCAACGTGAATTTACATTTGCAAAAAAATGCAATTATTCAGTTCACTAAAGATTTTAATCAATACCCATTAGTAGCTAGCAATTGGGAAGGCTTACCTCAAATGCGTAATCAATCACCTTTATGGTCTACAAACCAAACCAATATTGCAATAACAGGTTTTGGGATTATAGATGGAGCAGGCGAGGTTTGGCGAATGGTAAAAAAAGATAAACTCACAGAAAGCCAATGGTCTAAATTAGTGGCTTCTGGTGGTGTGTTAAGTGATGATAAAAAAAGCTGGTATCCTTCTGAGGCATTTTTCAAAGCTTCAAAAATGAAAAACCCTGGAGAAATTACTCCAGATAAAACGCCAGAGTTTTATAATAGCATTAAAACTTTTTTAAGACCAAACTTATTGGTTTTTACCTCATGTAAGAAGATTTTGTTAGAAGGGGTTACTTTTCAAAATTCGCCAGCATGGAATTTACATCCACTAATGTGTGAAGATTTAACGGTAAGAAATGTGTACGTTAAAAATCCGTGGTACGCACAAAATGGAGATGGTATAGATTTAGAATCTTGTAAAAACGTATTAATTGAAGGCAGCACTTTTGATGTAGGTGATGATGGAATTTGTATTAAATCTGGTCGTGATGCTGCAGGTAGAAAACGTGGAATGCCAACAGAAAATGTAATTATTCGCAATAGCACAGTTTATCATGCACATGGTGGATTTGTGATTGGCAGTGAAATGTCTGGTGGTGCAAAAAATATCTTCGTTTCAGATTGTTCATTCATTGGAACGGATATTGGTCTTCGTTTTAAAACAACTCGAGGTAGAGGTGGTGTGGTAGAGAAAATCTTTGTTAAAAACATCAATATGAAAGATATTGTTGGCGAAGCTATCTTATTTGATATGTATTATGCTGCGGTAGATCCTGTTCCCCTAAAAGGCGAAAAAAGAGATGCACCAAAAGTAGAGTTATTGCCTGTAACCGAAGAAACGCCTATTTTTAGAGATTTCCATATTACGGATGTAGTTTGTGATGGAGCTTCAAAAGCAGTATTTATTAGAGGTTTACCGGAATTAAGTATCAGTAACATCACACTAGATAATCTTAACATAAAAGCAGATGAAGGTGTTGATATTCAAGAAGCAAAAAATGTAAGTTTAAATAATGTGAATTTGATTGTTGCCAATTCTAATCCATTAATTAACATACAAAACGGAAATACAATCAACTTTAAAAACATAAATTATAATGCAGCTCAATTGCTTTTCCGCATAACAGGAGATAGAAATAGTGCCATTAAAACTTCTGGCTTAGATGCTACAAAAGCAAAATCTAAAACCGAATTTTTAGCTGGAGCTGATGAAAAAACATTGCAGATTAATAAATAGTATGAACAGATCCCTAAAGTATTTTGCACTTGTAGCCTTAACAAGCTTAACTTTTAAAGTAGGTGCCCAAGTAAAACCATTATCTCAACAAATGGCCGATCAGGTATTGGCTTTGTCAAAAGATTCTGCTAATGCAAGTTCTAATAATTTTAGACCAGTAAAATGGTCTTATGATCAAGGTGTAATTTTAGAAGGCATTGATGGCGTTTGGAAAAGAACGGCTAACAATGAATATTTTAAATACATGCAAGCTTGTATGGATGCCTATGTTACCAAAGATGGCGACATTAAGATGTACAAAATAGAAGACCATAATATAGACAATGTAAAAAACGGACGTACTTTATTAACGTTATACAAAGTAACTGGTCAGGCAAAATATTTTAAAGCGGCAACCATATTATGGAATCAGTTAAAAGAGCAACCTAGAACTAAAGAAGGCGGTTTTTGGCATAAAAAAATCTATCCAAATCAAATGTGGTTAGATGGATTGTATATGGGAGAGCCATTTTATGCTGAATATGCAGCGCTAATTAAAGATGAAAAAGCTTTTGATGATATCGCCAATCAATTTATTTGGATGGAGAAAAACTCAAGAGATGCAAAAACTGGTTTATTGTACCATGGTTGGGATGAGTCCAAAACCGAGAAATGGGCAGATAAAACCACTGGTAAATCTCCTAATTTTTGGGCAAGAGCAATGGGATGGTACGGAATGGCGTTGGTTGATGTATTAGACAATTTCCCTCAAAACCACCCAAAACGTGCAGCATTGTTAGCTATTTTAAATCGCTTTGCGGTAGCAACTCAAAAAGTTCAGGATGCTAAATCTGGCTTATGGTACGATATTTTAGATAAACCACAAGGCAAGGGTAATTACTTCGAATCATCTGCTTCGAGTATGTTTGTTTATACCTATGCAAAAGCAGTTAGAATGGGTTGGTTGCCAAAATCTTATTTCGCAGTGGCGGATAAGGGTTATAAAGGCATTCAAAAAGAATTTATAGAAAAAGTAGGCACTGATAAAGTTAATCTTAAAGGAACCGTAGCTGTTTCTGGCTTAGGTGGAAAACCATATCGTGATGGAAGTTATGCTTATTACATGAGCGAAAAAGTAATTACTAACGATGCAAAAGGTGTTGGTGCATTTTTATGTGCAGCTAACGAAATGGAAATTGCTGCATTGCCAAAACCTGCTTTAGGAAAAACTGTAATGCTCGACTCGTATTTTAACAACGAGGTTAGAAAGGATCAAAGTGGCAACGATCAAATTTGGCACTACAAATGGGATGCTCGTGATAATAATGGGTTCTCTTTGTTGGGAGAAATATTTGAAAGATCTGGATTTAAAAACAAAACTTTATATCAAGCACCAACTGTAGAAAATCTAAAAGGTACTTCAATTTATATAATTGTAGATCCTGATAGTGAAAAAGAAGCTGCAAAACCGAACTATATTCAAGAAAAAGACATTACCAATATTGCCAATTGGGTAAATGCAGGTGGTGTTTTAGTATTATTTGGTAACGATGGACCAAACGTAGAATTAGAGCATTTTAACAAGCTAGCTAATAAATTTGGCTTCCATTTTAATGGCGAAACAAAAGGTAAAGTTCCAGTTGCTGGTGTTTTTGAGACAGCTAAAGTCGTTGTTCCGGCAGGAAACGAAATATTCAAAAATGTTAAAGACCTTTTCATTAAAGAATACAGTAGTTTAAAGCTTTCTGGTAATGCAAGACCAATCTTAAAAGATATAGACGGCGACAATGTAATTGCGGTAAGTAAATATGGAAAAGGAACAGTATTTGTAATTGGCGACCCTTGGTTATACAATGAATATGTAGATGCAAGAAAATTACCAGCTACTTATGACAATTTCAAAGCTGCTAATGATTTAGTGAATTGGCTAACAAAGCAGGTTAAATAGTTAAGAAATAACCGTCATTGCGAGGCACGAAGCAATCTTAAAGCGATAAACAAAAAGATGAAAAAAATTAAAACGATATTTTACACGCTTATCTGCTTGAGCTTATACTCTTGCGCATCTGCTCAACAAGCCACACAAACGGCTCAAAAAACCGACGAATTAGCAGAAAAGATGCTGGTTTATCAATTGAGCAATGGAGCTTGGCCAAAGCAATTAGTTGGAGGTATTGTAGTTAAATATGAATTGCCATTAACTGATGCATTATTAGCTAAAATTAAAGCTACAGACTATATGCATGCTACTATTGATAATAAAGCAACCAGTAGAGAAATCAATGCATTAGTTAAGGCTTACAAAACCACTCAAAATAAAGCTTATTTAGTCGCAGCAGAAAAAGGTATAGATTATCTGTTTAAAGCGCAATATGCAAATGGAGGTTGGCCACAATATTATCCTGATAAAAGTAGCTACAGAGCAGAAATTACTTATAATGATGATGCGATGATTAACGTGTTAAATATCATGTTAAACATTGCAGCCCAAACAAACGATTTTGAAGTAGTAAATAAAGCGTACATCGCTAAAGCTGAAGATGCTGTAAAAAGAGGTTTAGATTGTATCTTAAAAACTCAAATTACCCAAAATGGGAAATTAACTATTTGGGCAGCACAATACGACCAAAACACTTTAAAACCAGCTAAGGCTAGAAATTTTGAACCTGCTTCTTTAAGTACTTCAGAATCTGTAGGGATAGTTAGGTTTTTAATGCGCTTAAAAAATCCATCACCAGCTACAAAAAATGCCATTTCAAATGCAGTGGCTTGGTTCGATTCCTCAAAAATTGTAGGTTTTAAATTTGCTAAATTTCCTGATGGAAAAGATACAGGGCTAATTCCAGATGCTACGTCTACAATTTGGGCTAGATTTTATGATTTTCAAACCAATAAGCCAATTTTTGGAGATAGAGACAATTCAATTAAATCAAACGTAGCAGATATTAGTTTCGAGCGTAGAAACGGATATGGATGGTACGGAACATGGGCAAATAATCTAATTCTTAAAGATTATCCAAAATGGCAGAAAAATAATCAATAAACAGTTTACAGTTCTCAGTTTTCAAGTCCGGCAACTGCCAATTGTAAACTGGAAATTGAGAACTGAATTCGGGAACGATTGCGCAAATATTTGCTTTCAAATAGGGTTTTTAATAGCTAAAAATACGTAAAATTGCTATAACCAAAAGCTGACAATGTGCTTTGATTTCTATCGTCGGCAAATTTTAATTTGAAATTTGATATACAATAATGATTCTATCTAAAGCAAATCTTAACCTTATCACTAAGGAAGATGTGATTGTGCCATCTGCAAATATTTTCGAACTTCCAGAAAAAGTATTGCAATTCGGAACTGGAGTTTTACTACGTGGCTTACCCGATTATTTTATAGATAAAGCAAATAAACAAGGTGTTTTTAACGGGAGAGTTGCTGTTGTAAAATCAACAAGTGGCGCTACAACCGAATTTGATGAACAAGATTCATTATATACGCTTTGCGTTAGAGGTATAGAAAATGGTCAACCAGTTTCTCAAAATATCATTTCATCAGCAATAAGTAGGGTAATTTCTGCTAACGATGACTGGAATGCCATTCTTGAAATTGCAAAATCAAAAGACTTATCGATTATTGTTTCAAATACTACCGAAGTTGGTATCCAGTTAGTAAACGAAAGTATTGACCAGAATCCGCCTGTTTCTTTTCCTGCTAAAGTATTGGCTGTTTTACACGAGAGATTTAAAGCTTTAGGTGCGATAAATAGTGGCTTAGTTATCGTTGCAACAGAGTTGATACCAGATAACGGTAAAAAATTGGGTTCAATAGTACTAGAGTTAGCTAAATTTAATAATCTAGGGGATGATTTCATTTTATGGTTACAAAATGAAAATAAGTTCTGTAATTCATTGGTTGATAGAATTGTACCGGGTAAACCTGATGCTGCAACCTTAGCTAACTTACAAGATGAACTGGGCTATACAGATAATTTATTATCTATGAGCGAGCCTTATAGTTTATGGGCAATCGAAGGTGGTGCTAAAGTAGCAGAAGCATTATCTTTTGCTAAAGTAGATAGTGGTGTTGTTATTGCTGAAGACATAGAAATTTATAGAGAATTAAAAGTTCGCTTATTAAACGGAACACATACTTTAAGTTCAGGAATTGCATTTCTATCAGGTATAGATACTGTTAAAAAAGCAATGACAAATGAGCAAATTAAAACTTACATAGAGGTTTTAATGAGAAACGAAATTGGTCCGGCTATTCCTTACCAAGTTACAGAAGAGCAAACTACAGCATTTGCAGGTACTGTTAAAGACCGTTTCGCCAATCCTTCAATCGAACATTTGTGGATTAATATCACTTTTCAGTATACAATGAAAATGAAAATCCGCATTTTGCCATTGTTGCTTAATCATTATAAATTGTTCAACAATGTTCCAGAAAATATCGCCTTTGGCTTTGCAGCCTACTTAACTTTTATGAAAGTAGCTAACGAAAAAGATGGTAAATATTATGGTTCTTATAATGGTATCGATTATTTAATTACTGATGATAGTGCAAGTTATTTAAACAATATCTTATCATCAGATAGTTCAGATTATCCATCGGCTGTGCTAAGCGATGTAGATTTCTGGAAAACAGATTTAAATTCATTGCCTTGTTTTACCCAAGCTGTAAGCGAAAAATACGAAGCAATTGCCAAAATCGGCATTGCAGATGCTCTAGTGAAATTAAACTCTTCTAATTAATTTAACTAACTTAAACCTTTCAAAAAAAGAAAGTAGAATAGATATGAAACAACAGGTTCTAAAAGTCCATCCACAAGATAATGTGCTTGTCGCTTTAACCGATTTAAAAGCTGGTCAAACAGTAAACTACCAAGGAGTCGATTATGTTTTAGTAGATGATATCGACGCTAAACATAAGTTTTACATGACCGATATGAATGCGGGCGATGAAGTAAGTATGTACGGAACTTTAGTTGGTAAAGTACAATTTACGGTAAGAGCTGGTTCTGTAATGAATACTGATAATTTAAAACACGCCGCTGCTCCTTATGAGTTTCGACCTTATCATTACAGTTGGCAAGCTCCAGATGTTTCGAAATTTGAAGGAAGAACTTTTAATGGTTACCATCGCTCAGATGGCAAAGTTGGAACGGCTAATTACTGGTTATTTATTCCAACCGTATTCTGCGAAAATCGCAACTTAGATGTAATTCGTGAAGCTTTACATAATGAACTTGGTTATGCAGTAACCGAAAAATACAAATCTTATACACACCAATTAGTTGAAGCTTTTCAAAATGGAGTTGATATTTCGACTTTAGATGCTCCACTATCTTTTGAGGGTGTAAGACATAATAGGCCATTTAAAAATATCGATGGGATTAAATTTTTAAACCATCAAGGTGGATGTGGCGGCATTAGACAAGATGCTGCTGTTTTAAGTAAGTTGTTAGCAGCTTATGCAGACCATCCTAATGTGGCTGGAGTTACTGTTTTAAGTTTAGGCTGCCAAAATTTACAAGTTCAAGATTTTACCAAAGATTTAAAAGAGCGCAATCCAAATTTCGATAAACCTCTTTTCATATTTGAGCAACAACAATCGCAAAGCGAAGAGAATATGATTGCGTTGGCCATCAAAAAAACTTTTGAAGGTTTAGTAGAAGCTAATAAAATTGAACGTCAACCTGCTCCTTTGAGCAAAATGAATGTTGGTGTTAAATGTGGTGGTAGCGATGGATTTAGTGGTATTTCTGCAAATCCAGCAGTTGGCTATTGCTCAGATTTATTGGTAGGCTTAGGTGCAACAGTTTTGTTGGCTGAGTTTCCAGAATTATGCGGTGCAGAGCAAGACTTAATTGATAGAACTAAAGATGAAGCTGCTGCGAAGAAATTCATTAGTTTGATGGGTGCGTATAGTCAAGCAGCAGAAAATGCTGGTTCTGGTTTTCACATGAACCCATCTCCAGGAAACATCAAAGACGGTTTAATTACTGATGCGATAAAAAGTAATGGTGCAGCAAAAAAAGGTGGAACATCTCCGGTAGAAGATGTTTTAGACTATACTGAACCAAGTACAAAACACGGTTTAAATTTAGTTTGTACGCCAGGTAATGATGTAGAAGCTACTACGGGTAAAGCTGCAAGTGGTGCAACTTTAATTTTGTTTACTACAGGATTGGGAACGCCAACAGGAAACCCAGTTTGTCCGGTAATTAAAGTTTCTACCAATAATGCTTTAACCAAAAGAATGGGCGATATTATCGATATTAATACAGGGCCAGTAATTGAAGGCGAAAAAACCATTGAAGAAATGGGCGAAGATATTTTAGAATATTGTATTAAAGCTGCCAGTGGCGAAGTAATCCCTAAATCAGTTTTACTAAATCAAGATGATTTTATTCCTTGGAAAAGAGGGGTTTCTTTATAGTACATAAACCGTCATATCGAACGCAGCGAAGCGAGGAGATATCTGGTCTGACAATGCACAGAACAAAAGAGATTTCTCTCGATGAATTATCGGTTCGAAATGACGAATAAAAAACAGAATGAAACCTGCGAAGCAAGCTTCATAACCGCTAAAAGCAATACAAACAAAATGAAAATTATACAACACGTACACTCAGAAGATTTTAAAACCTACGGAACTGATAAAATCAGAGAAAGATTTTTATTAGATGGATTGAAAGAGAAAAACAAAACCAATTTTGTTTATGCTCATTACGATAGAATGGTTACTGGTTTAATTACGCCAACAACCGAAATAGTGCCTTTAGGTACATATGATATTTTACGTGCAGATTTCTTTTTAGAAAGAAGAGAAATGGGCGTAATTAATGTGGGCGGTCCTGGAACAATTGAAGCAGATGGTACAACATACAATTTAGCTAAACTAGATTGTTTATATATGGGTAAAGGTGTAAAAGATGTAAAGTTCAGTAGCAAAAATGCTGATGAACCTGCTGTGTTTTACATTTTATCTGCGCCAGCTCACGCTACTTATCCAACAACTTTCTTAAAAAATGCTGATGCTTTTTCTGCACAATTAGGAAGTGTAGAAACTGCTAACGAACGTAGAATTATTCGTTACATTCACAAAGATGGAATTCAGAGTTGCCAACTAGTAATGGGATTAACCATTCTTTCTACTGGAAGTGTTTGGAATACTATTCCACCTCATACTCATGATCGTAGAATGGAAGTTTATTTCTATTTTGATGTTGATGAAGAACACAGAGTTTTCCATTACATGGGCGAGCCACAAGAAACTCGTCACATCATTGTAGCTAATCACGAAGCGGTTTTATCTCCAACTTGGAGCATTCACGCAGGTAGTGGAACTAAAAATTACAGCTTTATTTGGGGTATGGCAGGAGAAAACCTTGACTATGCCGATATGGATACATTTGGAGTAAAAGAACTTAAATAGAACACGTGCGTCATTGCGAGGAGGCACGACGAAGCAATCTGCTTAGAGGGGTGGGCAATTGATAATTTAGTAATAATGTTTCGTGGAAACACGAACCAAGGCGTAGAATAGAATAGATGCATTGGTTTGTGTCTTCACGAACCAAAAAATAAACAAAAATGGAACAATCATTTTCTTTAGAAGGAAAAGTAATCGTAGTAACAGGCGGAACAGGAATTTTAGGTAATTCTTTCGTTAACGCAATTGTTGAAGCTGGTGGTGCAGTTGGTATTTTAGGTAGAAATGCTGATATCGCAAACGAAAGAGCTGATGCAATTAACAAAAATGGTGGAAAAGCAATCGCTTTAATTGCTGATGCTATGGATGAAGAGCAGTTAATTGCTGCCAGAGAAAAAATTATTGCTGCTTTTGGTAAAATTGATGGTTTAGTAAATGCGGCTGGTGGTAATATGCCAGATGGTGTTTTACAACCAGAAGAAAGCGTTTTCAAAATGAAAATGGATGGAATGAAAAAAGTGTTAGACCTAAATTTATGGGGAACACTTATCCCAACTCAAATTTTTGGAGAAGCAATTGCAGAAACTGGAAGAGGAAGTATTGTAAATATTTCTTCAATGAATTCTAAAAAAGCAGTAACCAAGGTATTAGGTTATAACATGGGTAAAGCTGCTGTTGATTGTTACACACAATGGTTTGCTGTAGAATTGGCAAATCGTTATGGCGATAAAATTAGAATGAATGCTTTAGCTCCAGGCTTTTTCTTAACTGAACAAAATAGAAATCTATTAACTACACCAGATGGTGGTTTTACACCTCGCGGCCAGTCGGTAATTAAACAAACTCCTTTCAAACGTTTCGGCGACCCAGATGAATTAAAAGGTGCTTTAGTTTGGCTATTGAGCGATGCATCTCAGTTTGTTACTGGCGCAATGATTTGCGTAGATGGTGGCTTCTCTATTTTTAGTGGGGTATAAAAAGCTAATGGTCAATGGTTAATAGCTATGTCTATTAACCATCAACTATTAACTCGAAAAACAAAGAACATAAATTAAAAAATATAATCACCCAGTGAAAAACTTTTTAGACGAGAACTTTTTATTGCAAACAGAAACAGCACAAACGTTGTACCACGAGTTTGCAAAGGATATGCCGATTATTGATTACCATAATCACTTAATGCCAGACCAAATTGCGCAAGACAAAAACTTTGAGAACATTACTCAAGTTTGGCTTTACGGCGACCATTACAAATGGAGAGCAATGCGATCTAACGGTGTTGATGAATATTACATCACTGGTGCTGCTTCTGATTGGGAGAAATTTGAAAAATGGGCAGAAACCGTTCCGTATACATTAAGAAATCCACTTTATCACTGGACACATTTAGAGTTGCAACGTTATTTCGGCATTCACGAAGTATTATCTTCCGCCAATGCGAAAAAAATATACGATGAGTGTAATGCCAAATTACAAACCAAAGAGTATAGCGTACAAGGTTTATTGCGCAAAATGAACGTGAAAACTTTATGTACAACTGATGACCCTTTGGATAATTTGGAATATCATCAACAAATAAAAAATAGCAATGCTGATGTAGTTGTTTTGCCAGCCTTTAGGCCAGACAAAGCAATGAACGCTGATGATGTTGCAGGTTTAAATACTTACATAGATAAATTGGCTGCCTTAACGGGAACAGCAATTGCTGATTATGATACTTATTTGTCAGCGTTAAAATCTCGTCACGATTACTTTGCCGAAAATGGCGCATCAGTTTCTGACCATGGCCTAGAGCAAATTTATGCTGAAGATTTTACGGATGAAGAAATCAAATCTATTTTCTTAAAGATTAGAAATAAGGAAGCGATAAGTTTAGAAGAGAATTTGAAATTCAAATCGGCTATGCTTTTTCAATTTGCACTTTGGGACCACGAAAAAGGATGGGTTCAACAATTTCATTTAGGTGCAATTCGTAATAATAACGATCGTTTATTAACTTCTCTAGGCCCAGATACAGGATTTGATTCTATAGGAGATTTCCCACAAGGAAAAGCATTATCTAAATTTTTAAACAAATTGGATTTGGATAATAAATTGGCAAAAACCATTTTATATAACTTAAATCCGGCAGATAATGAATTATTTGCAACAATGATTGGTAATTACCAAGATGGTACCGTTGCTGGTAAAGTACAATGGGGTTCTGGATGGTGGTTTTTAGACCAAAAGCAAGGGATGATTAACCAAATTAATGCCTTATCTAATTTAGGTTTATTGAGCCAGTTTGTGGGGATGTTAACTGACTCTAGAAGTTTCCTTTCTTACCCTCGTCACGAATATTTTAGACGTATTTTATGTGATTTATTCGGTACTGATGTAGAAAACGGAGAATTGCCTTACGATAAAGAATGGTTAGGAAAAGTAATCCAGAATATCTGTTTTAATAATGCTAAAACCTATTTCAATTTCTAATTATGGGTAAAGTTTTAAGTTTTGGTGAGCTTTTATTGCGTATTTGTCCAGATGGAGATGGAGAATGGCTAGCGGAAAATAAATTGCCTTTTTATGTTGGTGGAGCAGAATTAAATGTTGCAACAGCATTGGCTTTGTGGGATATCCCTTCAGCATATTTTACCGCTTTACCTGAGAATTTTATGTCTGAGCAAATCATCAGTTATATGGATGCTCGAGATATTGACACTTCTAAAATTCATCACGGAGGCGATAGAATAGGTTTATATTATTTGCCAAAAGGAAAAGACTTAAAAAATGCAGGTGTAATTTACGATAGGGCAAATTCTGCTTTTGCAACGTTGCAAACTGGAGCTATCGACTGGGATAAAGTATTAGATGGTGTAACTTGGTTTCATTTCAGTGCCATTTGTCCAGCTTTAAATCAGGCAGCTGCCGATGTTTGTTTGGAAGCTGTAAAAGCAGCAAGTGAAAAGGGAATTACCATTTCTATCGACTTAAATTTCCGTGCTAAATTGTGGCAATATGGAAAACAACCTTCAGAAATTGTGCCTCAATTAGCTCAGTATTGCGATTTAATCATGGGTAATATTTGGGCAGCTGAAAAGATGTTGAACATCCCTGTGCCAGAAGGTATTGTAGAAGCTGATGATAAAAATACTTATATTGAGCAAGCAAAAAAGACTTCGGAAGAAATTATAAAACAATATCCTAAATGTAAGTGGGTGGCAAATACTTTCCGCTTCGATTACAACCAAGGAATTAGATATTATACAGCACTTTATACAGCTAACGAACTATTAGTCTCAAAAGAATATCTTTCTGAGAAAATTTTAGATAAAGTGGGTAGTGGCGACTGTTTCATGGCAGGTTTAATTTATGGTTTTTATCAAGGTAATAATCCTTTAGATACACTAGACTTCGCCACAGCAGCAGCTTATAATAAATTATATATACCAAGCGATGCAACAACAGCAACAGTTGCAGACGTTAAAAAAACATTAGCAGAAAATGACTAAGAATAAAGAAACTACAATTGCAGCAATTAAAACTCAGGGAATGTTGCCTCTTTTTTATTATGAAGATGCACAGGTAAGTTTAGAGATTGTTCGTGCTTTATATAAAGGCGGTGTTCGTGTTTTCGAATATACAAATAGGGGCAAAGCTGCATTAGAAAATTTTCAGTTTTTAAAAGAAGCCTTAAAAACTGAAATGCAAGATTTATTTTTAGGAATTGGAACAATTAAAAATACAACAGAGGTTAAGGAGTTTTTAGCAGCTGGAGCAGATTTTATTGTTTGTCCGGTAGTAGATTTAGAAGTAGGTAAATTAACTCATGATGCTGGTTTATTATGGATTCCTGGATGTATGACACCTACAGAGATTAATATAGCTCATCAGTTTGGAGCAGGAATTATTAAATTGTTTCCAGCTAATATTTTAGGGCCAGAATATCTATCATCAATTAAAGAGCTTTTCCAAGGTCAATTATTTGTGCCAACTGGCGGAGTAGAAATCGATGAAACCAATATTGACAACTGGTTTAAAGCCGGCGTTTGTGCAGTTGGAATGGGCAGTAAACTAGTAAGTAAAAAAATATTAGAAAATAAAGCTTATGATGAATTACAGACTTTAACCACGAAAGCATTTGAAATCATCAATAAAGTAAAACCTTAAACACAAATTTAACCAAATATTAAATCCTCCAATGTTCTGAGAAAGAATGTAGGGGTTAAACTAAAAATTATGAACCAAACTAAAATCGGCAATTACAGATGGACCATTTGCGCCCTTTTGTTTTTTGCAACCACAGTAAACTACCTGGATAGACAGGTACTGAGTTTACTGAAGCCAACATTGGAAGAACAATTCGGTTGGTCTAACAGTGACTATGCAGATATTGCTGCAGTATTCCAATTTACATATGCAATTGCAATGCTTTTTGCAGGTCGTTTTGTAGATAAATTAGGTACAAAATGGGGATATGGAATCGCTATTATTGTTTGGTCTATCGGAGCAATCATCCACGCTTATTCAATTTCAATCGGTACAGGAGTTGCATCTATTTTAACAACTTTTGGTATTGCTGCATTACCAGTGTCTATTCTCGGTTTTATGTTTTCTCGAGCCGTCTTGGCAATTGGTGAATCAGGGAATTTTCCTGCTGCAATTAAAGCTACGGCAGAATATCATCCAAAAAAGGAACGCTCATTTGCAACAGGTATCTTTAATTCTGGTGCAAACGTAGGAGCAATTTTAGCACCAATTACCGTTCCATGGATTGCAAAACATTGGGGTTGGGAAAGAGCTTTTGAGTTAGTTGGTGCCGTTGGATTTTTATGGTTATTCTTTTGGTTAATTTTCTATGAATCTCCAGAAAAGCAAAAACGTTTAAAAGCTGCAGAATTAGCTTACATCAATAGTGATGAAGATGAGGTTGCCGATAAAGCAAATGTTGAAAAAGTTAAGTGGTTTAAATTGTTAGGGTTTAGACAAACTTGGGCATTCACTTTTGGTAAGTTCATGACTGATGGTGTTTGGTGGTTCTTTTTGTTTTGGTTACCAGGTTTTTTAAAGGACCAATATGCAATGACTAGTGATGACATTCGTTGGCCATTAGCTGTTTTATATAGCATGACCATGATAGGAAGTATTGGTGGTGGTTGGTTGCCAAAATACTTTGCAGATAAAGGTTATGCTGTTTATGATGGAAGAATGAGAGCAATGTTTGTTATTGCACTTTTCCCATTAATTGTTTTGTTTGCGCAACCTTTTGGTCATTATTCTTTCTGGATTCCAGTTATATTAATTGGAGTAGGAGCGTCTGCTCACCAAGCTTGGTCGGCAAATATTTTCACAACGGTTTCAGATATGTTTCCTAAAAGAGCAATTGGTTCGGTAGTTGGAATTGGTGGTTTTGCTGGTGGTATGGGCGGTGTGTTGGTAACTAAAATTGGCGGTTGGATTTTCGATAGCTATGCCAATAAAGGTATCTCAGAATCATTTGCAAAATTCAACGAAATGGGTAACAGTTCGTTCGTAAATCAAATTACTTCTATGGATTTGGCTAGCAAATATGGCGACAAAGTAAACTTGAATATCATGTCATTGAATAAGTTACCAGTTGAAGTAGCTGATAAATTAAAAGCTGTTGATGCAAATCTATTTACCCAATTGCTAGAAATTCAAAAGCCATTAGTTCAATCAAATATGACTGTTGCTTACACCATTATGTTCGCCTTTTGTGCAGTCGCTTATTTAATTGCTTGGTCTGTCATGAAGTTATTAGTTCCAAAATATAAAAAGATTACGCTATAAATTATGAACTTTCAAGAAGAATTGGATTCACTCTTTTTAACAGAAGAGCAGATTCCTACTGCCTTTAAATTGGCAGCAGAAGTTAACCAACGCGAATATTTATCCAATGGAGAAATGTTGCCTTGGAGTGGTGATGTTCACACTGTGTTATCGCCAATTTGTATCAAAACTGAAAAAGGTTTAGAGCGAAAGGTTATTGGAACTTATCCACTTTGTGATGCTGCAGAAGCTACAGCTTCTCTTGATGCAGCAGTAGCAGCCTATAACAATGGTAGGGGTGAATGGCCAACAATGGGCGTTGCGCAAAGAATAGAATGTGTAGAGCGATTTACCCATGCCATTATTGAAAAAAAACAAGAAGTTGTAAAGTTAATCATGTGGGAGATAGGTAAAACATTTGCTGATTCTACTAAAGAATTTGACCGTACAATTGAATATATTCAAGCTACAATTGATGCATTAAAAGATTTAGACCGTCAATCATCTGGCTTCACAATGGAGCAAGGAATTGTAGCTCAAATTCGTCGCTCTCCATTGGGTGTGGTTTTATGTATGGGTCCGTTTAACTATCCATTAAATGAAACTTTTACAACATTAATTCCTGCGTTGATAATGGGTAACACTATTTTATTTAAACCACCTAAACACGGAACATTATTATTTTATCCATTATTAGAAGCATTTAAAAACTGTTTTCCTAAAGGTGTGGTTAACACGATTTATGGTCGTGGAAATAAAATCATTCCAGGTTTAATGGAGTCGGGTAAAATCAATGTTTTAACTTTGATTGGCTCTAGTAAGGTAGCTAACGAATTGAAAAAGATGCACCCAAAAGTAAATCGTTTACGTGCTATTTTGGGTTTAGATGCAAAAAATGCAGCTATTATTACAGCAAAGGCAGATTTAAAACTTGCTGTTCAAGAAACTGTACTTGGTTCGCTTTCATTTAACGGACAAAGGTGTACTGCCTTGAAGATTATTTTTGTTCACCGTAGCTTAGCTGATGAGTTTTTGAAACAACTTTCAGAGTCAGTTAATAAATTAAAGTTTGGTATGCCTTGGGTTGATGGCGTTTCTTTAACACCATTGCCAGAGCCTCATAAACCCGCTTATTTGAAAGAAGTTATAGATGATGCAATTTCAAAAGGAGCAAAAGTGATGAATGAAAATGGTGGAGCAACAAATGAGTCGTTTGTTTTTCCAGCTGTTGTTTATCCAGTTAATGCACAAATGAAATTATATACAGAAGAACAATTTGGTCCAGTTGTACCAGTTGTGCCTTTTGATGATTTAGAGGAAACGATTCAATACCTAATCGATTCTACCCACGGTCAGCAAGTAAGTATTTTCAGTAACGATGAGCAAGAAGTAGCTGCTTTGATTGATCCTTTGGTTAATCAGGTTAGTAGAGTAAATATTAACTGCCAATGCCAACGTGGACCAGATGTTTTCCCTTTTACAGGTAGAAAAGATAGTGCTGAAGGTACACTTTCGGTTGTTGATGCTTTGCGTTCGTTTTCTATTAGGTCGCTTGTGGCAACGAAACTAAACGAAAACAATAAACACTTATTAAATGAAATTATTGATAGCAATAGTTCAAACTTTTTAAGTACCAAATACTTGTTTTAAAAGCGATGAGACCTTTTTTAGAGCTTTCAAAAAAGAGATTTTGTGTCACATTTACACTATAATAAAAAAAAGAGTGTTTAAACTTTCTTTTATTTATAAAATTAGTTACATTTGAGCTTACCCTTTCGGGGGTATGTTTTTCATAGGTAGATGTAGGGTCTGAAACTTGTTTCAGGCCCTTTTTTATTCCCCTCCACTGGAGGGGTGCCCAAAGGGTGGGGTGGTTTATTGTTTATAATAGCTTTTGACTCTATTTCTTCACCATCCAAAAAACTATAACAATCGTATATTTGCTTAGATTATGGTCAAAAAGAAAAAAATAATTGTTGCCATTACAGGTGCTAGCGGTTCTGTGTATGCAAAGCTATTATTAGATAATTTGATGAAACTTTCATCTCAAATCGATAAAGTAGGCGTTGTAATGTCTGATAACGCAAAGGAAGTGTGGCGCTTTGAATTGGGAAATGAAGATTATGACAATTATCCATTTACTTTTTATCATAAAATGGATTTTAATGCGCCATTTGCCTCCGGCTCTGCAAAATATGATACAATGATTATCATTCCTTGCTCAATGGGAACATTAGGCCGTATCGCCCACGGCATATCTAACGATTTAATTTCTCGTGCCGCTGATGTAATTTTAAAAGAACGTAGAAAATTAATTGCAGTTGTTCGCGATACTCCGTTTAGTTTAATCCACATCAATAATTTAAAAGCCGTAACAGAAGCTGGAGGGATTATTTGCCCTGCTAATCCATCATTTTATAGCTTACCAAAAACAATAGAGGATGTAGCGCAAACAGTAGTTAACCGCGTAATCGATTTAGCTGGGTTAGAATCTGAAAGTTATAGATGGAATGAGGATTAAATTTCATTGATAATTAATGCATAACTAGATTAGAAAAGCCGAAATTTTAATTTTATTTTTAGGAAATTTAATCAAGATGCAACGTCTCATTTTATACTTTTTATTCTTTAGTTTAATTTTCTTTAGTTCCCTTTCATTTGCTCAGAAAGATTACATCGTAAATAATGCTGGTGATACCACAAAAGGACAATTTAAAAAGCAATTAATATCTGGTCTTAAATTTAAACCTGATGGGAATTCGCAATACGAAGATTTGAATTACGACGATTTGTCCGCCTATTACAAAAGTAAGGACAGTTCTTCGTATGTCTTAAAAGTTATTCCTACAGGTAAAAAACCAATATTTTTAGAGCGTTTGCAAAACGGCAAGATAAAACTTTATGAGCGTTTTATAGCTGGAACCTATGGTTATATGGGTGGGGGCTCCCCAAGCCAAACTATTTGGTATGCGAGCAAGGATGACGGAGAACTCTTGGAAATTAAAACCAATAACGTTTTAGGGACTAGGGAGGATAGGAAAAATAATTTTTTCAATCTAATTGGAGATTACAAAGAACTTTGGGATGATTTTATTGCTGAAAAGAATTTCAGTTATGAAATGATTGAATCTTATATTAAGAAATATAACTATTATCATAAATACTTATTAAAAAAGTAGTCCTATTGTTAGGTAGTTGTAAGGTTTCCAACTAGTCGCAATACGCAATACGCAAATCTCAATACTAATAATTATCTTTGCAACCTCAATGAAAAAAGTTGCATTTTATACTCTTGGCTGTAAGCTAAACTTCTCAGAAACCTCAACCATTGGTCGTTTATTTACTGATGCGGGTTATGCTGTGGTTGAATTTACTGATGCAGCTGATGTATATGTAATCAATACTTGCTCAGTTACTGAACACGCCGATAAAAAATGTCGTAAAGTAGTAAAGGAAGCTTTAAAGTATTCTCCAAATGCTTATGTAACTATTGTTGGTTGTTATGCACAATTAAAACCTACAGAAATTGCCGAAATTGAGGGTGTTGATATGGTTTTAGGAGCTGCTGAAAAATTTAGGATAGTAGAATTTATTTCAGACTTAACAAAAAATCCTAAGGCAGTTGTTCATCAGCAAAACATCGAAAAAGTAAACCATAATTTTATTGCAGCTTATTCAATTGGGGATAGAACTCGTACTTTTTTAAAAGTTCAAGATGGTTGCGATTATCCTTGTACTTATTGCACAATTCCTTTGGCACGCGGTGGAAGTAGGAGTGACACCATTGAAAATGTAGTTAATCGTGCTACTCAAATTGCGGCCGGTGGCGTTAAAGAAATCGTGCTTACAGGTGTAAATTTAGGCGATTTTGGTATTCGTGATGGACAAAGACAAGATAAATTCTTCGACCTTGTTAAAGCATTAGATGAAGTTGATGGAATTGAACGTATTCGTATTTCTTCAATCGAGCCTAACTTGTTAAGCAATGAGATTATAGAATTTGTTGCTACCTCAAAACGTTTTGTTCCTCATTTTCACATTCCATTACAATCTGGCTCTAATAAGATTTTAGGTTTGATGAAAAGACGTTATCAACGTGAGTTATATACGGAACGCGTAGCGAAAATTAAGGCAGTAATGCCAAATTGCTGTATTGGTGTTGATGTAATTGTTGGTTTTCCTGGAGAAACTCACTATGATTTTTTAGACACTTATCAATTCTTAAATGAATTGGATATTTCATATTTACACGTATTTACCTACTCTGAACGTGAGCAAACTGAAGCTGCTACCATGAAAGGTAAAGTTACTGGCAGCACTCGTTTTGATAGAAATAAAATGTTGCACATTCTTTCAGATAAAAAAAGAAGAGCTTTCTATCAATCTCAAATCGGTTCTACGGCTCAAGTGCTTTTTGAAGACGACCAGAAAAACGGTTTTATGCATGGGTTTACTAAAAATTATGTAAAGGTTAAAGCTAAATACGACCCTGTAATGGTTAACGAGATTAAAAACGTTAAATTAATAGAGCTTTTAGCAGATGGCGAAGTAGAAGTAGCTGAAGCAGAGGAAGTCTTAGCTCATTAAATCCCTAAAATTTTCTCTTTAAAATACCCAGTTGTGGGTATATAGCACTAGTTTTTATATTGTAATATTGTGTGTGTAATGCTCACAAAATTGCCTTATGAAAAATTTATCGTTTTCTGCTATAAAAGGATTTCTAGTTTTAACGCTTATAATTCTTTCTATTTCTACAAAGGCTCAGGTTGCTAAAACTGTTGTTAGAAATTTTAACTTTAAGGTAGATTACGTTTATTACGGCAAGGCCGATAGTGTTTACCTTTTTATTTATGAGGGAGGTAAATTAGGTGTAAAGGTTGGTCAGCAAGGTAAAGTGTTCGGAACTTATTCTTCTGCTAAACCAAATCGCTCACAAAAAGAGCTAGGTTTTAGTACAATTGTTAAAGTAATGGGCGATACTATAATTGCTAAAACAACACTGTATAAGCCCAATATTGCCGATGAAAGAGCAATGGCAAATGATTATTTGAGTTTAGATATTAATCTGCCTCAAAACAATTATAATAGTCTATTTTATGACTTAGCATTAATGCAAATCACGTTTCTAGATAACTCTAGGGACAAATTATATTCATTAAAGCAAATCCTTACAAAAGATTCAAAGCCTCTTGAAGATTCTATCATTACCAGAAGCATAGTTGATATTAAATCAATTTATGATATGGTTAAGGATGATGACAAGTATAAGAGTCTTAAGGTGAAAATGACAGATGGGAGGTATAAAGGGAGAACAGTTTTGGATGTTATGGCTAAAACAAACAAAACGGATATCATTGGATTCTTGAAATTTGTTAAATCTTATCCTGGTAAATACATTGGAACTAGCTGGAAAATGGGTGAAGTTTTTGCCACTTGGGTTATCAATAATGCGCCATTAAATAATCAAGAAGTGCTAGATTCTGTAAAACACTATGCAACAGATAAAATAAGGTATGAAAAGTTCCTTGTAGCAAACAGAAGTATAATTGTTAAAGACGAATATTTAAAATCTTGGGTAGTAATAGCATTGGATAAAACAAATGATGGCAAGAATTTAGAAGCAGATAACTTATTAAAAGAAACCCTTAAAGCAGGAACGTTTCTAAAAGATACTTCAGGGTTAGGGTTTTATCATTATATACAGGCTCAAATTTATCAAGATAAGCAACAATATTTACAGGCTATTGTACATACCAACAAGGCTATTGAGTTTTTTAGGCAATCAAAATATTGGGAATATTATATCAAACTAAAACTTAAAAGAATTTACATTGAAGTTATGCTTAGTGATTTTGTAGCTGCAACAAAAACTTACAATGAGCTCGAAAATGATTTTAAAGATTACAAAACACAACTTGAACCAACTCTATTTACGAGTTTATTGGCACAACATTATGGTTATTATGGTTATTCTCTAAAAAGAAAAGGAGATTTAAATGAAGCTAAAATCTATTATGGAAAATCTGCAGATGAATATCAAAAACTCGAAGACTTTTCCAGTAAAGTAGCAAATGCCTTGGCGAGAGAAAATGTTGCCGATATTTTAACGAATCAAAATAATTACGAAGAAGCTGTTTCTGTTTACGACTCATTAATAGTGGTTTACAAGACTTTAAATCAATCTGATAAACGCTCGTATGCCATAAATAGTAAAGCTTATGCTTATAGTAAAATGGGCAAATATGATAAAAACATCGAGTTTGCAAATGAAGCTTTAGCGATTCAATTAAAAACTGAAGATTGGAATAAAGCAGGTTATAGTTACTCGCAAATAGGTCAATCTCAATGGAGCTTAGGTAAATTTAATGAAGCTGTTGCAGCACATAAACAATCAATTTTATACAGAAAAAAAGGGAATAATTTTGAAGGGATGGGTTATTCCTATTCTAAATTAGGTAGTCTGTATATTGAAATTGGCGATAAAGTAAAAGCCATTGCCGCTTTAGATAGTGCTAAAATATCCTATACAAAAGCTGGATTAAAAGATAAATTGGCAGAAATAGATGGCTCTATTGGAGATATCTATATAAAAGATAAAAATATTCCAAAAGCAATTGTACATTATTTAGCAGCTTATGAAAGCTTAAAAGCACTTGGGCTAAAACAAGAAATGGCAAAGCAATTGTATAATATAGCAGATGCAGCTTATTGGGATGATATGGTGCAATCTCGTAAATATTATACCTTATCTTATGATTTGTACAAGGCGATTGGTATAAAAGACCAAATGTTATACTGCTTGTTGAATCTTGGGAATTTAGATACTAGAGAAAAGAAATATGATAGTGCAGAAAAGTATTTTATTCAGGCATTAGCCATCTCAAAAGAGATTAATGGTAAAAGAGAACAAGCTATAACATACAGAAAGTTAGCTGATGCCGCAAATACAAGACTTAATTTAGTGGATGCAATTTCTAAATATGAACAGTCACTAGCTATTTTTAAAGAGATTGACGAGAAATCAGAGCAGTCTAGTGTTTTATTATCAATTGGTTACGCTAATGTTTCTTTAGGTAAGTTTAACAATGCTGAAACTGTAATGCAACAAGCGTTGGACATATCTAAATCAACAAATAATTATGCCGGCAAGGCCGATGCCTTCGCAGCATTATCAGATTTACATCAGTTAAAAGGAGAATTCACAGAATCTAAAGTGTTGATTGATAGTTGTTTTAAAATTTACAAACAGTTGAATAACGCTTATCAAATTGCTAATACACATATTCTTGCTGGTAATTATTACAATAGAATTTCAGATAATATCAATGCCATTAAAAGCTATACAGCAGCAGATAGTCTTTTTAAAGTAGAGAAATCGCCAGATAGTCGCTTTACAACTTTAAACAATATTGGAACGATTTATTTTTATCAAGCAGATTATCCACAAGCCTTAAATTATTTTAATCAAGCAAATGCAATTATAAAAGCTCAACCTGTGGTAACAGAAAACACATTGTTGGTTACTACTAATTTGGGCGAGGTTTATTATCATCAGAAGAACTACATAGAGGCAGAAAAGATTTTGTTATTGTCTTTAAAGCTTTGCAACGAGAAGAATGCAGTACGTTCAAAATCTAGTGCTACAATGGTTTTAGGTAAGTTGTATTATGATAAAAAAGATTATGCTAACGCTATTATTAATCTGCAGAATACTTATCAATACTCAAAATCAACAAAAGAAAATAGCCAATTGATAGAATCATCTTTATACTTAGGTAAAGTTGCAATGGCTCAAAAGAAAGATGCAGAAGCTGCTAAATATTTTGATGAAGCAATTGTAAATTCGGTTAGGGTAGGAGAAAGCAAAAATTTATGGGAAGCACTTTACAGTCGAGGATTAATGTTTTATAATGAGAATAAACTCGATTCTGCCACGGTATATTTTAAAAGAGCAGTAACTAGTGTAGAAGGTACTGGCAAAAATATATTTGGTGGTGCTGCTGCCAAAAAAATCTTTGCTGCTGATGAGAAAAAAGTAAGTCTTTATAATAATTTAATTTCTACACTCATAAAAGTTGGTAAAACCGATGAGGCATTGGAGTATACAAGTAGAAGTAACATTCAAGCCATTAAAGAGAAGATGAATGGAGTTGTTGCCATGAGTAATAATACAGAGAAATCTGCTGCCATAAAACAACAAACTCAATTAACTAATACTGTTGCATCAGTAGAAGAAAACATAGCCAAAGAAAAGGCAAAACCAGCAGCAGAACAGAATAAAGAAAAAATCGTTTCGCTACAAAAAGTTCAACAATTTGCCCAGAAGCAATTACTTAACTTTTTAGATAGTATGGTTAAGGTGCATAAAGATTTTAATGATAATTTTACTAAAAGCGTTAATCCAGAGCAGCTTAAAGAATTTAAGTCTTCTATTCCACCGGAAATGGCGGTATTGCTATACGTAGTTCAAGGCGACCAGCTTATTATTTTTACCTTAACAAACGAAAGTACTAAAGCCAAGGTGGTGAGTATTAATGGAACAGATTTTTCTGCTCAGGTTAAAGATTTTAGCGTAGCCTTAAAACAGCCATTTAAAGATAAAAATGCGGCTCCATTAAACTTAAGAGGAGTTAAAGTCACCAATTCAGCACAATCATCTCGTTCTATTGCAGAAACTGGAACTAGTTTATACGAAGCGCTTATCGACCCAATAACAGCAGATATTGCTAATAAAACTCAGCTTTGTATTATTAATAATGGCGAATTGAGCAGTATTCCATTTCAAGCTATTGGTAAGAAAAATGACAAGGGAACTTTCAGATATTTGGTAGAAGACTATACGATTTTTTACACTAACAGTTTATCAATCTTTACAAAGAAAAAACCTGATTCAATTAAAGGGATGAGTTTTGTTGCTTACGGCAATCCTGACCATAGCTTGCCAAATGCAGAAAACGAGGTTAAGGAAATCAATAAAATCATAACAACTGCTAAGGTTTACATTGGCGATTCTGCCACAGAAGATATGGCTCAAGAAAGCCTTGGCTCAAAAAAAATCATCCATTTTGCTACCCATGGTATTTTAGATTACAGTGATTTTTCTAAAACCTTTTTAAAGTTCGCAAAATCAACTAATAATGATGGTAAATTAACTATACAAGAAATTAAAGGGCTCGAAATTTCAGATTGTGATTTAGTTACCTTATCAGCTTGTGAAACGGCAGTAACACAAACAGTGAATAAAGGATGGTATGTTTCTCCTGCAAATTCACTTTTAGTAAGTGGGGTAAAATCTGTAGTAGCATCGCTTTGGTCTGTAGATGATGAAGCAACAAGTTTGCTAATGAGTGCATTTTACGAAAACATGGGCAAATCTATGCCAAAAGCGCAAGCATTGAGGAAAGCTCAGGAAACCTTAAGTCACAATCCAAAATTTGCACATCCATTTTATTGGGGAGCATTTATTTTGTACGGAGAGTGGCGTTAAAAGAGTAAGGAGTCCTAAGTCTTTAGTCTAGAGTTTAATTGAGCAATAAAATTACTCAAGACTTTAGACTAATGACTCAAGACTTTCTTTAGTCTTTCAGCTTTCTTTGCTATCTTCGCTTAAACTAATTTTTGTATGTTTCCAACCGTTTCGCATTTCATATCTTACCTTTTTGGTGTGGATATTCCTCTTCCATTTAACACTTTCGGCGTTTTTGTAGCATTGGCATTTGTTGCTGGCTATTGGGCATTTACAAAAGAATTGAAGCGAAAAGAAGCTTTAGGCTTAATTCATCCAACCAAAAGGATAATTACTGTCGGAGAACCAGCAAGTATCTCAGATATCTTATTGAATGCATTTTTTGGCTTTCTAATTGGTTATAAAATTGTTTATGCCATCATTAATTATAAACTATTTGTAAACGACCAGCAAGGAGTTTTACTTTCAGCCAAAGGAAATATAATTGGGGGTATAATTTTAGCCATCGTATTTGCCTACTGGGATTATAGCGAGAAACAAAAAACAAAATTGCCTAAACCAAAAAAAGTTGAAGTGACCGTGCATCCTCACGAAGTGATGAGCAGTATGGTAGTTTGGGCAGCAGTTTGGGGTTTTTTAGGCGCAAAGATTTTCGATAATTTAGAACATTGGGATACTTTTATTAAAGACCCAATTGGCGGATTATTCTCTTTTACAGGTTTAACCTTCTACGGTGGCTTAATTTGTGGTGGTGCCGCAGTATTGTACATTGCTCGTAAAAATGGTATCAAACCATTACACATGTTAGATGTTGGCGGACCAGGAATGATGTTGGCTTATAGCGTTGGTCGTATTGGCTGTCATTTATCAGGAGATGGGGATTGGGGAATTCCAAACTTAAATCCTAAGCCATTTACTTGGTTGCCTGATTGGGCATGGGCATACACTTACCCAAATAACGTAGCTAGAGAAGGCAATCATATTGCTGGCTGTATTGGTAATTATTGTAATGAATTAGCTCAGCCTGTTTATCCAACTCCAATTTATGAAGTTGTTTTAGCTTTTATTTTATTCATCATTTTATGGAAAATTCGTGAACGCATTAAATTACCTGGAATGATGTTTGGAATTTATTTGATTTTAAATGGCATCGAGCGCTTTAGCATTGAACTCATCAGGGTAAATAAAAAATTAGGAACGATTGCTGGATTTTCATTTACACAAGCAGAATTAATTGCGGCTTTACTATTTATCGGTGGCTGGTTGTTAGTTATCTATTCCATTAAAAACAAAGAGAAAAACGCAAATTATTAATGATGAATTACGAATTATTATGCTCAAAGGTTGTCGCTGCAACGCGATTAACAGGTAATTTTATCCGTAAAGAGTCTATGGCTTTTGATTCAAATTCGATTGAATATAAAGGCTTAAACGATATGGTTTCTTATGTGGATAAAAATGCAGAGAAACAGCTGGTTAAAAATTTATCTAAAATATTGCCAGGTTCTGGTTTTATAACTGAAGAAGATACAGAGAATATAACCGACAGAACTTTTACTTGGATAATTGACCCTTTAGATGGAACAACTAACTTCATCCATGGCATTCCTACTTATTCGGTTAGTGTTGCGCTTTATGAAGAAGATAAACCTATTATTGGTGTAGTTTATGAAATTAATAGGGGTGAAATGTTTGCTACTTATAAAGGCGGACCAGCCCTATTAAACAATAAAGAAATAAGAGTATCCAAAGCTGAAAACCTTACACAAAGTTTATTGGCAACTGGATTTCCATATTATCAGTTTGACAAGCAACCACAATACATTCAACTTTTTACAGATATGATGCAGAAATGCCATGGCTTAAGAAGAATAGGTTCTGCAGCTGTAGATTTAGCTTACGTTGCCTGTGGAAGATTTGATGCTTATTTTGAATATAATCTTAACTCTTATGATGTTGCTGCAGGAGCTTACCTGGTTCAGCAAGCCGGCGGTCAAATCATGAACTTTACTGGTGGAGATGAGTTTTTACAAACTAGAGAAGTTTTAGCTACTAATGGTTTGTTAACGGAAGAGATTTTAGCTACGATTAAGAAATATTTTTAAGCGTAATCTGTAGGGGCTGGGCTTGCCCCTGCCCATTTTAAAAAATAAACCTCCAATACAAAATTAATTAGCTAATGGGCAACCGCAAGGGTTGCCCCTACAGTTTAATCATAAAAAGAGTCCAAACTTCAAGTTTGGACTCTTTTTATATGCTCTTAATCAAATGAACCATTGAATTAATGAACCAATTCCCTATAATGCCATCGAAACAACTTCCTTAACCTCAGGAACCATTCTCTGTAATAAGTTCTGGATTCCAGATTTTAAAGTAATTGTAGATGATGGACAACCACTGCAAGAACCTCTCAATTCTACAGTAACAACGCCTTCATCAAATGATTTATAACTAATTGCGCCACCATCTTGCTCTACAGCCGGACGAACGTAATCATGTAATATTTGTTGAATTTTAATTTCTAGTTCACTTCCTTCAAAAGCTGGTGCTTCTTCGGCGGTGTTTTCTTTTATCTTAAGTTCTGATTCTACTGCGCCTTTAACAAATTCTTTTAAGATAGCTTCGATATCAGCCCATTCAGCGTCTTCGGTTTTAGTGATAGTTACAAAGTTACTTGCAAAAAATACACCACTCACAAAGTTAAACTTGAACAATTCTTTAGCAAAAGGAGAATGCTCAGCACTTTCTTTTGTTGCAAAATCTTCGCTACCGTTAATTAAAAGTTTATTAACCATAAACTTCATTGTAGCTGGATTTGGGGTTTGCTCTGTATATACGTTAATAGTCATGTCTTTAAATATTATGCTACAAAAATAATTAATTCTAATTCTAAATAGTTGATGTTGATGTCTATTTTAGGTCATTTGTTAAGAGAGCTTAAAGTCTAAAGCTTAAAGACTAAAGCGAAATAACCGAACTCTTCACTCTCAACTCAAAACTCCCAACTAGAATATCCCTGTATAATTAAATGGCGTAATTAACTTCAATTCAGCTTTGATAACATCATTTACATCTAACTCATCAATAAATACTGCCATTGTTTGAGCGGTAATCTTTTGGTTAGTGCGTGTTAAAGCCTTTAATGCTTCATAAGGATTTGGATAAGCTTCGCGTCTTAAAACTGTTTGTATAGCCTCGGCAACAACTGCCCAGTTATTTTCTAAATCAGCTTCAATTGCATCATTATTAAGGATGATTTTGTTCAATCCTTTTAAAGTAGAACTAATGGCAATAATTGTGTGAGCCATTGGAACGCCAATGTTTCTCAAAACAGTAGAATCGGTTAAATCTCTTTGTAAACGAGAGATAGGTAGTTTTGCTGCAAAAAATTCGAATAAAGCATTAGCTAAACCAGCGTTACCTTCTGCATTTTCAAAATCGATTGGGTTTACTTTATGTGGCATGGCCGATGAACCAACTTCTCCCTCCTTAATTTTTTGCTTAAAATAATTTTTAGAAATGTAGGCCCAAATGTCCCTGTCTAAATCGATAATGATATTGTTAATGCGTTTCAAAGCATCACATTGTGCAGCAAATTGGTCGTAATGTTCTATTTGAGTGGTGTATTGAGCTCTGTTTAATCCCAATATTTTATTCACGAAGTTATTAGAAAAGTCTACCCAATTTGTTTTTGGATAAGCAATATGATGAGCATTAAAGTTTCCTGTTGCGCCACCGAACTTTGCGCTATTTGGAATTACCTTTAAGTTTTGCAATTGGATGTTTAATCTTTCTGCAAAAACCATAAACTCTTTACCTAATTTGGTAGGAGAGGCAGGTTGTCCGTGAGTATGAGCTAATAAAGGAACATTTTCCCATTCCTTAGCTAAAGCAATTATTTTCTCAATTAATTCAGCAATAGCTGGATAATAAGACTCTTCTAATGCTAATTTAAAAGTATATGGAATAGCAGTATTATTAATGTCTTGAGAAGTTAAGCCAAAATGGATAAACTCTTTATACGGTTGTAAGTTAAGCTCATCAAACTTAGTTTTAATGAAATACTCAACAGCTTTTACATCATGGTTGGTAATACTTTCGGTATCTTTTACTTGTTGAGCATCTACATCATTAAAGTTTTGATGTATAGCTTTTAGTTTTGGATAAAGCGAGGTGTCAAAATTTTCTAGGCCAGGAATTTTAGCTTCAACTAATGCGATAAAATATTCTATCTCTACAAAAACACGATATTTGATTAAAGCAGATTCAGAAAAATAGTCGGCAAGTTTTGCGGTGGTTTTTCTATAACGGCCATCTACTGGAGATATAGCTTGAAGCGAAGATAAAGTCATTATGCGTCAGAATTTTGATAATTCCGCAAAGTTAACATTTATCTTTATTTATGGTGTTTATCAAACAGATAAAATGGGCTAGAATCAAAAAAGGTCTTAACAAATTTTGTTAAGACCTTTTTATAAGCTTTACTATTGACTAGTGAGCTACAGCTGGAGAATCAACTTTTGGTGAATCAACAACTGGTGAATCAACAACTGGTGAATCAACAACTGGAGAATCAACTGCTGGTGAATCAGTAGCATCTGCTTTTTTCTCAGAGTTACAAGCAGCAACACCTAAAGATAATGCTAAAGCTAAAAAGCCAAATTTGAATAAGTTTTTCATTTTAATTCTGTTTAAATAATTAATTAATTTACATGTTAATACTGCAAAGTTAAAAAGGTAACCCGCAATTCTGAAAAAAAATGAAATTATTTTTATTTAATGCTTAATCTTCTCCGAATCGGGGTTTGTTTTTGGTGAATCTATGGCTGGAGAATCAATTTTTGGTGAATCTACGGTAGGAGAGTCAGTTTTGTTTGGATCTTTTGGCGCAGAATCAGAAGAATTTGTAAACCAACTGCAAGATGTTAAGGATAAGGACAATGCGAAGGCTAAAAAGCCAAATTTGAATAGATTTTTCATTGTTAATTTTGTTTAAAGGTTAAAATTTTTGGGTTTTTACCTTAATGCAAATATTTTTAAAAGGTGACCTGCAAAAACGTGAAATATATTTTTATTTTTTTGGGGTTACCATTGTTTATTTTTGGGTATTAACGTGTGATATTTTGCACAGAAGATTGTTTTATAAACCTGATGGAAGTGATATTGAGCAAAGCTGAAAGCGAAGCGAGATTTAACGAACAGCAGGACTAACCTTAATAAGATTCACTGTCCTTGCTTTTCTAATCAAAAAAATAGCTTAAGGATTGTCATTTTATAATTAAAAATTTTTTTTTGTCTATCATTGGGTTACCATTCACGTTTAAATGTATTAATTGGTGAGTTTTAAGTTAAATAGTTCAGTTCCAACAGATAGAGAGGTAGTATTAGGTATACTTAACAACTCGGAAGAAGCGCTAAATAAGTTGTATGCAGGGTATTATCCGATGGTCTTACAATTTATTTTAAACAATAATGGCGATGAAGATGATGCGAAAGATGTGTATCAGGAAGCAATTATTGTTTTATATAACAAAATCAAAACTGGCAACTTTGAGCTAAGTAGTAAGCTAAAGACGTACATATATTCGGTTAGTCGCCGAATATGGTTAAAGAAACTAGCACAGCATAGCAAAAAGACAAATAACATAGCCGATTTTGAAGATGTTTTAGTAGTTGATGAAGATGTAGAACAGCATGAACAAAAAGACATGCAGTTTGATAAGATGAAAGTTGCCTTGGAAAGTTTAGGCGAACCTTGCAAAACGATTATTCAGGATTTTTATATCAATAGTTTATCGATGCAGGATATTTGTGAGAAGTTTGGTTATACCAATACAGATAACGCCAAAACACAGAAGTATAAATGTTTACAAAGGTTAAAAAAGTTATTTTTTCAATCATAAAATGAGGAACGAGATAGAATTAGAAGCGATTATTGAAGATTACTTAAATGGTAAGCTAACAGCTGATGAGCATAAAGCTTTTGAGCAATTGAGAAATAATGACCCAATTGTTGACCATAAAGTTGTTGCACACAAGGTTTTTTTAGAATCGATGAAACAGTATGCTGATGTTTTATTATTGAAACAGCAATTAGATGCTGCCCATGATAAAATTGATGTTGCTGCTATTAGTGCTAAAGTGGCGCCACATCCATCTAAAATTGTAAGAATATTTAGAAACAACAAATCTGCAATTGCAGTTGCCGCTTCATTTTTAATATTGGCGATGATTATGTTGTATTCTATACAAAGCCAAAAAGATGTTGGTTTGCAACAGGTGAAAAGAGATGTTAATGATATTAAAAACGCTCAAGATATTTTAATTAGAAATATTAATAAAACCAAGCCAACAACAACTAATACTCAACCAGCTAAATTCGGTGGTACTGGTTTCGCCATTTCAAGTAATGGTTATATTTTAACTAGTTTCCATGTTATAAATGGCAAAGGGTCTATATATGTTCAAAATAATAAAGGTGAAACTTTTAAAGTTGAACGTGTTTATACTGATATGGTTAATGATATTGCCATTTTAAAAATTAGAGATGATGCATTTAAAAACTTAGGAGCTATGCCTTATAGTATCAAAAGAGGTTCGGCTGGTATTGGTGATGCTGTTTATACCTTAGGATATCCGAAAGATGATGTGGTTTTAGGTGATGGTTATGTGAGTTCTAGAACTGGTTTAAATGGCGATACTGTTGCTTATCAAGTTGCAATTCCTGTTAATCCAGGTAATAGTGGTGGTCCATTACTAGATAATAGCGGAAACGTTGTAGGCGTAATTAATGGAAAAGAAACAAAGACTGATGGAGCAGCATTTGCTGTAAAATCTAAATATATAATGGAAGCTTTAAATGCAATTCCACAAGATTCTTTAAGTAGAAGAGTGGCTTATGGCAAAAGAAGTTCATTACAAGGCTTAAAGCGTAATCAGCAAGTGCAAAAAATACAAGATTATGTTTTTATGATTAAAGTGTATTAATATTTCCCAAAATATTAACTTTGAGAACCGTCACGATTATTTATCGTGACGGTTTTTGTTTTATAAATGATTTGTTATGGAATTTGGAAGAGTTGCAGAAGAAGAAGTGTTAAATGTTGATTTTACTTTGCCAGTAGACGGAGAACAAACCATCCTTACTTTAAAAGATAATAAGCCACTCGCTAATCCTGCGTTTTTTGTGGGTTGCGCTAAATGGGGAAGAAAGGAATGGAAAGATTTAATCTATACAAAGAAAACCAAAGAAGCGGATTTTTTAGGGGAATATGTTAAGCATTTTAACTCTATTGAATTAAATGCTGTTTTCTATAGCATCCCTAAGGAAGAACAAATTGTAAAGTGGGCAGAAATGGTGAAGGCAAATACGAATGAAGATTTTATTTTTTGTCCGAAATTTTCTAGAAGCATAACCCATATTAAAAGGTTAAAAGACACTGATTTTTTAACAGATGAATATATAAAAGCAATATCTGCCTTTGGCAAATACTTAGGACCTTGCTTTTTGCAGGTAAGTGATAATTTTGGTCCAAATAATATTGGTGTGCTTGAAGATTACCTACAAAAATTACCAAAAGACTTAAAGGTATTTGTAGAGGTAAGGCATAAAGATTGGTTTGTTGGGGATGCTAAAAATCAATTGTTTGCTATGTTGGCTAGACAGCAAAAAGGTGCTGCAATTACTGATGCTAGTGGGCGAAGAGATTGTTTACACATGGAATTGCCCACTCCTGAAGCTTTTATAAGATTTGTTGGTAATGGTGGAGAGTTTATTAAATCTGATGAGGCTAGGGTTGATGAATGGGTAGTGAGGATTAAACATTGGTTGGATAATGGTTTAGAGAAAGTTTATTTCTTTTTGCACCAGCATGATGAAGCCGATACACCATTAATTGCAGATTATACAATTGAGCAGTTCAACAAACATTTAGGTAGCGATTTGTCACGGATAAATTTTATTCCAAAAAGTAATCTACTACTTTAATAGACTTTTTGTAACTTCAACTCATTAAAGATTTTATTAATTTAAATTAAATACAATGAGTTTAAGACTAGGAGATGCAGCACCAAATTTTAAAGCAACAACATCTATCGGTGAAATTGATTTTTACGAATATTTAGGCGATAGTTGGGGAGTTTTATTTTCTCACCCAGCAGATTACACACCTGTTTGTACTACAGAGCTTGGCAGAACAGCTTCTTTAAAACCAGAGTTCGAGAAAAGAAATGTTAAGGTTTTGGCTTTAAGTGTTGATTCGGCAGAATCTCATAAAGGCTGGATAAGTGATATTAACGAAACTCAAAATACTAATGTGGAGTTTCCAATTATTGCAGACCAAGACAAAAAAATAGCTGATGCTTATGATATGATTCATCCAAATGCATCTGAGACAATGACAGTTCGTTCTTTATTTGTGATTTCTCCTGATAAAAAAGTAAAATTGATGATAACTTACCCAGCTTCTACAGGAAGAAATTTCACAGAAGTTTTAAGGGTTATCGATTCTTTACAACTAACTGCTCAATATAGTGTGGCTACGCCAGCAGATTGGAAAGATGGTGAAGATGTTATTGTAATGAATAGCATTAAAACTGAGGATATTCCTTCAAAATTCCCTAAAGGACATCAAGTTATTAAGCCTTATTTGAGAACTACCCCTCAACCCAACAAATAATTTTACAATATTTATTTCTTTTTGAAACTTTTGTAACTAAATTAGGTTTAAATACTTAAATAACTTATCAATACAATCTAATTTTTATGAATACTGGAAAAGTAAAGTGGTTTAATACCCAAAAAGGCTATGGATTTATCGTTTATGATGGCAATAAAGAAATTTTTGTTCACTTTAAAGATGTTGTTGGAGGAATAGATAGCATTAAAGAGAATGATGAAGTAGAATTTGAAATTACTGAAGGTAAAAAGGGCTTACAAGCCGTTAGCGTTAAAAAGGTTTAAACTTATATTATATTTAGTCTATCGGTCGGTGTCTCACCGACCGAAGTCTTTTTAATAATGCTGAATAATTTTAGCTTTAATGACTAAATAACCTTTGTTACTTTGAGTAAATATAAGGAAGTCATCGTGGGTTGATTCTATCTTATACTTTTTAACTAAGTTTTCTGCTTTTTCAGGAAAATTCCTCACAATAACATTTCCTTTCAATTCTTTTTCCTTTTTTAATTCATTTAAACTTAATAACGAATTAATCTCGAAAATTCTTCCCAGAAAATCTGTTTTAATTTCATCACTAAAATATAATTGACTTTGCTGATGAAGTTTTTTCAACCCAAACCTTTCTGCAATTAAGTTAAAGGCACCACCTTTTAAAAGCGCAACATCTGGTTCGTATAAATAGCCTGCTGGTTCACTTTGTGCCATTTCTGTCTTTACTTGCAAATCGCTAATTGGAAATTGAAAAACCTTGTCTTTTTCATTTAAGGTAACACAAAGAACTTTTGTTTCTCTTGTAAAGTTTCTGTCAATTATCCAAAGCAACTCCTTGCATTCATTTTTTACGCTAATGATATGAATTTCACTTACATTTTTCAATTCACTTAAACCAGCCGAAATATCTAATAAAGGCGCAGTTTTTATAATGATGCGCTGTGATTTACTAAGTAAAAAATCTAAGTTTTCAGTTACGTCTGGCGTGCAATCTTTTAATTTGAAAACCTTATTACTATTGCTCCTTCTAGCAGGGTCGATATAAATGGTGTCGAAATCTTTATCAGTTTTTTTTAGAAATTCTACTCCATCACCACTGATAACTGAAAGGTTATTTGCGCCAAGTATTTTTGCATTATGTGCTGTAATTTCTGCTAATTCAGGATTGATTTCACAACTAAAAACTTCATCAAGTTGCTTCGAGAAAAAATAACTATCAATGCCGAAACCAGACGTTAAATCTAATAACGTTTTACCAATAGCCAAATTAGCTTTATATGCTGCTGTAGTTTCTGAGGAAGTTTGTTCAATTGATAATAGAGCAGGGTAATAAATATCAGCAGTGCTAAACCAAGTAGGAAGTTTGTTTTTAGCTTTCTTTTTTGCTGCAATTTGTCCAGCTAGTTCTGCCGAACTTACATTTTTAAACATAGGTTTAGCTAATGCAATTTTATTTACATCTGTTAGCAAGTTTGAGTTAATAAACTGCTGTATTTCCTTATCTAAAATGTGCTTGTTCATTATGAAGCCCCTTTAGGGGTTTGGGGTGACTTTATCTTTCATCACTATCTGGCAAGTATGTCTGCTTTTCACTTCTAGCAAAACATCTTTGTTAACAATAACCCTATCAATGGTTTGCTGGTTGTAATAACGGATGGTAACTAACTCTAAACCTTTATTGTATTTCACTTTAAAGGTTTCAGATAAGTCTTTAATCAATTGCTCGATTTTCACATCATCATTATCTACACTTACAGAAAAACTAATAGCAGAGTTCAACATCGTGTTAACCTTTACTTTGTTTTTGTGTAGAATGTTAAAAATCTGACTTAAATTCTCTTCAATAATAAAGGAGAAATCTTTAGGGAAAATAGAGATTAAAACTTGATTTACTTTAAATATAAAAGATGCAACTGGCAGGGGAGAAGCCAAACCTGTAATTGCTGTTCCTACAGCTTCGGGTTCAATAAATGAACGAACATATAATGGAATTCCTTTATTCTGAATAGGTTTTATCGTTTTCGGGTGAATAACTGTAGCGCCATAATAAGTTAGCTCTATTGCATCATGGTAGGAGAGTTGAGGAATTTTCTCAGTTTCATCGAACCATTTTGGGTCGGCGTTTAAAACTCCTGGTACATCCTTCCAAATCGTCATCGATTCTGCATTTAAGCAAGCGCAAAATATAGCGGCAGAATAATCAGAACCTTCTCTGCCCAAAGTACTCGTGAAATTTTCACTAGTGGCACCAATAAAGCCTTGGGTAACTACAACTCCTTTATCTAAAAAAGTAGGTAAATGTTTTTGAATTTCTTGCTCGGTTTTATCCCAAATTACAGTGGCTTCACGGTAATTATTGTCTGTTTTGATGTAATTTCTCGCATCTGTCCAAATGGTAAAAGTACCAGCCAAATTTAAATAAGCCGCCACAATTTTGGTAGAAACCACTTCGCCAATAGAAACAATTTGGTCATATAAATAATCTGCACTATCGCTTGCCTCTTCTTCTAAAAGCCATTCAATTTCTACAAAAGTATTTGCTACATCATCATAAACAGGGTTTTTGGTGTCTTCAAACAAAGTTGATATCATATCGAAATGGAAAGCTTTAATCTCATCAAATAGTTGATGCGCTTTTTCATCTCCCTTAACATAAGCCCAAGTCAATTCTTCCAATTTATTGGTCATTTTTCCCATTGCCGAGATAACGATTAATAATTGAGTAGATGGGTATCTTTGTACTATTTTAGCCAGATTTTTAACACCCTCTGCGTCTTTTACAGAAGCTCCTCCGAATTTAAATACTTGCATTAATTTGTTGTGGTTAAAATGGTATTTGGTTTAGCTATTTGTTTTAAAGCAGCAAATGGAATGGTTATTTCAGTTGTTCCAAATGCGTAGGCTTTAATTTCATAAGGATTATAGAAAAATACTAATCCTTTATTGCTCACATAAAAATTATCGGGCAATGTGAATTTCCCATCACTAAAAAAGTATTTTCCTGCTAATGGTTCAGTTGATGATAATTTTTCATCCTTCCTAAAAATACCTTCAGCTACGCTGGTTAACTTAGCTTTATTGCCCTTGTCTATTAAAGAATCTAAAGTTAAAGGCTGATTTGTTTTCGGATTGTAATTGATAAATGAGAAATTGGTGTTTGGATGAGCACCACCAGAATAATCAGAATGGATATACTCCAACGCAATATAATTTGCAGTCTGGTGAATTACGTGAACATCTATATTTAAAAACCAAGCCTGTTGTGTGTCTTTATTTTTATTGTAAAAGCTATCATAACCAGTAATAAAACTTTTTGCAATATCCTGATAAGCAATCACAGCTTTGTCTTCTTCTGAGAAATAATTAAGTATTTGTCTTTGGATATATTTATTCAGTTCCTCGTTTTTAAAAATCGGATATTGAATCAATGCTTTTGCAGTGTCAGTAACAGAGTCTATCTTAACGATGTTTTTACTGTAAACCTTTACAGAATCATAGTCGTAGGTCAGAGAATCTACTCTTGTTTCGCTAGTTTCAGTTTTACTTTTATCATTGCGACAAGCCGCTAGAATGCAAATAAAAACAAAAAATAATGCTAATTTTTTCATTATGAATTGTGAGTTTGCGCTTTAGAGAAAGATGCATTTAGCCAGCCAGTTTCTATTTGAGCTTTATATTTATTGTAAAAGTTGATAGCAGGTTCATTCCAATCTAAAACTTGCCAAGTCATTCCGTTATAATTACCATTTTTTGCTTCTGTAATAACAGTTTCAAATAACAGTTTTCCTATGCCTTTTCCTCGTGCTTCTTCAGTAACTAAAAAGTCTTCTAAATATAAACGGCAACCTTTCCAAGTTGAGTATCTGGTGTAAAATAAAGCGAAGCCCAAAATTACATTCTCCTCTTCTGCTACATAAGCTTTCCAAACTGGTTTTTCTCCAAAACCTGCATCAATAAATTCCTCAATAGTTACCGTAACTTCTTCAGGTGCCTTTTCGTAAACAGCCAATTCATTAATTAATTCTAATAACCTTGTGCAGTCTTCCTTTACTGCAACTCTTATGTTTATAATCATTTTTTGTCTTTTCCTTCGGTTGATTACACTGATTGAAGTGATTTTACCGATTTTAGTTTTTACTCTTTAGTCTTTAAGCTTTAGTCTTTATTCTTTCTCAGCTTTCCAATGTTTAATTACTCTTTTGCCAAAAATGTTGCTCCCAATTCTAACCATTGTACTTCCTTGTTCAATAGCCAGTTTATAGTCTGAAGACATTCCCATAGAAATTTCTTTAAAGCTATCTTCTTTTCTAAAAAAGCTAACTTTGATGCCGTCAAAAAGCACTTTTAATTCTTGAAACTCAGCTTTAGTCTGTCCTTCTAATGCTGTGTTTGTCGCAATTCCCATTAAGCCGACAATCCTTACGTTTTTAAAGGTTTGAAATTCCTCAGACCTTAATAATTCAATGGCTTCATCAAATCCCAAACCAAATTTTGTGTCTTCATCGGCGATGTAAATCTGTAAAAGGCAATCAATAATGCGGTTGTTTTTTGCGGCTTGTTTATCTATTTCTTTCAATAGTTTAAGGCTATCTACAGATTCTATCAGTTTCACAAAAGGTGCAATGTATTTTACCTTGTTGGTTTGTAAATGGCCAATTAAATGCCATTCTATATTTTGTGGTAGTTGAGCTTGTTTCTCAACCATTTCTTGCACCAAATTCTCCCCAAAAACTCTTTGTCCGGCATTGTAAGCTTCTAATGCGGCATCTGCCGGATGGTTTTTAGAAACAGCTACTAATTTAACTCCAACCGAGTCTAATTCATTTTTATATTTCAATAAGTTATCTGCAATGCTCATTTATCAGTATTTTTGGTAAAATTAACATCCTTAGTCCAATTTGACTAAGAAATAAGAAGGTTTTACAAATAATGAAACGATTTTTTACCCTTATCATACTTTGTTTATTCATTTACGCTTGTAAACCAGGTGTTCCAAAGGATATAATTCAGCCAGATAAAATGGAGAAAGTATTAATTGATATTCATATTGTTGATGGTTATCTATCTACTTTAAACTTGCCTAGTCAAGATACTTCTAAGAAAGTGGCAGCTCCTTTATATAATGGTGTTTACAAGAAGTTTGAAATAGATTCTGCCTTGTATAATAGAAGTTTGGATTACTATTACAATCATCCAGACGTTATGAAAAAGATGTATGATAGCATTAGTGTTAAACTTACGATTTTAAAAGAACAGGTTACAAAAGAAGACTTATTGGCGCTAGAGTATTCGTTTAAAGGTATTTTTGATGCAAGTGCAAAAGACAGCACTCAATATGACCCAACTTTAGATAGAAGATACAATTACAGGTATTTAATTAAACAACGCTATGGTAATTTTGGCAATGTACTATCTGTATCTATGCCCCCACCTATTGCAATGCCAACACCTGTACCCACAGAAGTAAAACCTGCTTTAGATACTTTGTCAGCAAAAAAAACAAAATTCCCCGTTCAGTAATATGTTATATCCCGAAAATTGCCAGGAGCGTTTAGGCTTTAATGAGGTGCGACAAATGGTTCATCAACATTGTTTAAGTACAATGGGGCAGGCATTAGTTGCTAAAATGCAAGTGATGACCAAATTTGACCAGATTAATAAGTTTCTTCGTCAAACGAGTGAGTTCAAAAATATATTAGAAAATCAAGAGCCGCTACAAATCAGTTCATTTTTTGACATTAAAATACTGGCGGATAAAATAAGAGTAGAAAGCACTTATTTAATAGAGGATGAATTATTTCAAATCTATTCTTCCTTACAAACGGTTTTTTCTGTAATTCGATTTTTCGACGAAAGGAAAGAAATTTATCCAAATTTAGAAGCGCTGTTTGAGCATTTACCCATTGAAAAAAATATCCTTAAAAAGATAGAAACGGTTTTAGACCCGAAGGGAAAATTAAAACCAAATGCTTCTGCTGAGCTACAAGAAATTACATCGGCCATTGCCAAAGGCGAACAAGAAGTTCGTAAACGAATGGATTCTATCTATAAAATGGCTGTTGGCAAAAACTGGGTTGCTGATGGAAGTTTAACCGTTAGAGACGGAAGAATTTGTATTCCCATTTTGGCTGAGAATAAAAGAAAACTGAAGGGTTTTATTCACGATGAGTCTGCAAGTGGACAAACGGTTTATTTAGAGCCCGAAGAAGTTTTTACGTTAAACAACAAACTAAGGGATTTAGAATTTGATAAACGAAGAGAGATTATCAAAATTTTAATTGCCATTACCACAGAATTACGACCGTTTACGCCATTACTTCTTTCTTATCACGGGTTTTTAACCAAACTAGATTTTGTTAGAGCTAAGGCGTTGTTTGCAATAGATATTCAAGCTAATATGCCTGTTTTACTAAAAGAGGCAAAAACGAAGTTGATAAATGCTCGTCACCCTTTATTATTACTTTCTTTTGCCACAGAGAAAAAAACAGTTGTGCCTTTAAATATTCATATCAATGAGAATTTAAGGATTGTTTTAGTGTCTGGACCAAATGCTGGAGGAAAATCGGTTTGTATGAAAACTGTTGGTTTGTTGCAAATGATGTTGCAAACTGGCTTATTGGTTCCTGTTGATGAAAGTAGTGAAATGGGAATCTTCGACCAGATTTTTGCAGATATTGGCGATGACCAGTCTATTGAATCAGACTTAAGTACTTACAGTGCGCATTTAACCAAAATGAGGTATTTTGTAGAACATGCTTCTCCAAAAACCTTGGTTTTAATTGATGAGTTTGGCACAGGAACAGACCCACAATTTGGTGGGCCAATGGCAGAAGCTGTTCTAGAAGTTTTAAACAAGAAAAAAGTTAGAGGCGTAATTACAACTCATTATTCGAACTTAAAGCTATTTGCAGGTAATACAGATGGTTTAGAAAACGCATCAATGTTATTTGATAATAGTAAAATGAAGCCTTTATATATTTTAGATCTAGGTAAACCTGGAAGTTCTTATGCTTTTGAAATTGCCCAGAATATCGGCTTACAAAGAGAAGTTTTAGAATTAGCAAGACAAAAAATAGGAACCAACCAAAATAGCATAGATAGCTTATTGGTCGATTTAGAAAAAGAAAAACGACAAATTCACGAAACTAAAATCACCCTCGCCAATCAGCAGAATAAGGTTAAAAACCTAGTTGCAGAAAATGAAAAGCTTAAACTCTTTTTAGAGGAGAACAAAAAGGTTTTAATTAAAGAGGCCAAATTAGAAGCTCAAAATATTATAAGAGATGCCAACAAACTGGTAGAGAATACCATTGCAGAAATTAAAGAAAAACAAGCCGATAAAGTTGTAACGAAAGAATTAAGACAGAACCTGCAGAAGAGTTTAGTTAAGAACGAAGTAAAGGAAGAGAAAAAACCTGTTGTTAAAATTGATAATTCTGCAATTGAAGTAGGGGATTGGGTTCAGTTGGTAAATTCAGAAACCAGTGGGCAAGTATTAGAAATTAATAGAGACAACTTTGTGTTGGCATTAGGTGATTTACGTTCTGTTGTTAAACGCAATAGGGTTCAAAAGATTAGCAATCGCCAAGCTAAAAAAGTAGTTCAAAGTAATTCATATTCAGGCAGAATGTCTGAAGCTGTTATGAACTTTAGACCGGAATTAGATTTACGAGGGATGCGTGGTGAAAATGCCATTCAGGAGGTAGAAAATTACATGGATAAAGCAATTATGCTTGGCTTTCCATCAATTAAACTAATTCATGGTAAAGGTGATGGGATTTTAAGGAAGTTAGTGAGAGAACACTTAAAGAAATATAAAGAAGTGAAAAGTTTAGAAGATGAACACGCTGATAGAGGTGGAGATGGGATTACTTATGTTAACTTGAAATAATATTTTAACGCAAACAATTTAGCATTCATTAAAACTGATTACTACTCTTAGCAATATTCAGACCTCAGAGAGGTCATATATTTATAGATATTGGTATTATGATGTACGACCCCAGATGGGGTCAAATATTTCTCTATGTAACCAGTATAAATGTTTTATCCCCCGAAATTTCGGGGCAGGCTCTCTGGGATATTTTGAGATGCCATTTGTTAGAGGTGTATTATCTCTTTGGCAAATTTAATGTGAAGGTCATTATCAACAATGGCCTAGCTTATAAACAAGAAAATTTCTAAAATATTTTCTAATTTTTTTAATCACATTAAAAACATCTTTATTTTGTCTATTAGCAAGGTTTATCAGCTTTGCTTAGTGTAAAATTTACATCTACTCCCATTTTAAAAAGCGCTATATTAATTCTAATTTAGCCACAAAACGTAATATATGATTAACAAAGTTGTATCTGGAGCAGATGATGCTATCAAGGATATAAAAGATGGAGATACCTTAATGTTAGGCGGATTTGGCTTATGTGGTATTCCTGAAAATTGCATTACTGCACTCGTTAAAAAAGGTGTTAAAAACCTAACCTGTATTGCAAACAATGCAGGTGTAGACGATTTTGGAATTGGTCTAATGCTACAAACCAGACAGGTTAAAAAAATGATATCCTCTTATGTTGGCGAAAATGCCGAGTTTGAAAGGCAATTGTTAAGTGGCGAACTGGAGGTGGAACTAATTCCGCAAGGTACATTGGCCACTCGTTGTATGGCTGCAGGTTACGGAATGCCAGCAATTTTTACGCCTGCAGGTGTAGGTACAGAGGTAGCAGAAGGTAAAGAAATCAGAAATTTTAATGGCAAGGATTACTTGATGGAATATGCCTTTGATGCAGATTTTGCCTTGGTTAAAGCTTGGAAAGGTGATACTGCTGGTAATCTAATCTTCCGTTCTACCAGTAGAAACTTTAATCCTGTAATGGCCATGGCTGGAAAAATTACAATTGCCGAAGTAGAACATTTAGTAGAGGCTGGAGAATTAGACCCCGACCATATTCATACGCCTGGCGTATATGTTCATCGCATATTCCAAGGAAAAGATTACGAAAAAAGAATTGAACAAAGAACGGTAAGGAAGAAGGATTAAAGAGCAGTAACGTCTTTCGTTCATAGTCTATCGTCCTTCGGTTAACGAAAAACGACCAACGAAAAACGGATAAACATTATCTCAAATTTACTTAGTGCCTTTGTGGTCAAAAAATAGAATATGCTTGATAAAAACGGAATTGCTAAACGTATAGCAAAAGAAATAAAAGATGGTTACTACGTTAATTTGGGGATAGGTATCCCAACGTTAGTAGCAAATTATATCCCAGAGGGAATTAATGTTGTACTACAATCTGAAAATGGCTTGTTGGGTATGGGACCATTTCCTTTTGAGGGAGAGGAAGACCCTGATTTGATAAACGCTGGTAAACAAACCATCACCACTTTAGCCGGTTCATCTATATTTGATTCGGCAATGAGTTTCGGAATGATAAGGGCTCAGAAAATAGATTTAACCATTTTAGGGGCAATGGAAGTCTCCGAAAATGGGGATATTGCCAACTGGAAAATTCCAGGTAAAATGGTTAAAGGAATGGGAGGAGCAATGGATTTGGTAGCTTCGGCCAAAAATATAATCGTTGCCATGCAGCATATTAACAAGGCAGGAGAAAGTAAGTTATTACCTAATTGCACTTTGCCTTTAACTGGTGTTAAGTGCATCAAAAAGGTGGTCACAGAGTTAGCGGTATTGGATATTTTACCAGAAGGAGGCTTTAGATTGTTAGAAAGAGCACCTGGTGTTAGTGTTGATTTTATTAAGCAATCTACCTTAGGTAAACTTTACGCGGATGACAATGTGCCTGAAATGGTTTTGGATTAAGCTTATGGTCAATGGCTATGGGTTAATGGCTATTTGCACCATCAACTATGAACCATTGACCATCAACTAAATTACTTACAATACTTAGTCTTCAACTCATCAGATATCTCTTCAGTAATTCTGATGATATCATCTGGGGTATCGTTATTGTTGATTACAATTTTATTGCAGGCATCACGGTAAGGAAGTAAAAACTCTTTATACGCTGGTACAACATGGTTATCCCATTTATAAAGCACATCATCTTCAGGATAGCCTCTTTCCATTCCATCGCGTTTAATGCGACGTTGTAAAGCTACATCTTCATCCGCTTCGATAAATATGCGTAAGTCTAATAAGTCAGAAATTTCTGTAAAATGAAGAATGAATAACCCTTCTACTATTAAAATGGGTGCAGGGTTTATTTCTAAAATTTTAACAACCGCTAGCGGATTGTTGAAATTATATTCCTTTTTGTAAACAACATCTCCTTTAATTAATTTTTTGATGTCGATTAAAAATTGTTCATCATCAATAGTAGATGGTAAATCAAAATTATAGAGTTTGTTTTCCTCTTGGGTCATTTCTCCGGCAGGAATGTAATAATCATCCTGTGAAAGCAATGTGACTTCATCATTTTTAAAATGATGTAAAAAACTATTTAAAAAGAAGGTCTTACCAGAACCACTTCCACCTGCAATACCAATTATTAAAGGTTTATTTTTGTTGTTCATTCTCTTGAGCGCCGTAGGTTATATTACAAAAAAAGCGTTTATCTAAAGCACCAACAGCATCTGCTACTGCTTTTGTCATTACAATTATAACATCTTTTGTTGATTCGTTCTCTGTAAATTTACCAACAACCTTTGCATAGGTGGTTCGGTTGCTCATTGGGTTTGTAATTTTTATAACGGTTCCTACTGGCGCAGTGCGATGTAAAACCAACATTTTAGAAGCATCTAAGTCTTGGTCGGCAATCCAAACTGCAGTTCCTTTTTCTTCAAATTGAGTTAACCCATATTTGCTTGGCGCATACTTTAAGGTTGGGTCTTTAATCGTATTTGGACTTCCAGTACTTTCTTCATCATCATCACCAGTTGTTGCAGCAGGTTTAGCACCTTTTATAATTAATTTCTGCCCTACAGTAACATCTGTTGAAGTAAGATTATTGAAAGTCTTTAATTGATAAGTGGTTAAGCTGTATTTTTGTGCGATAGAATAAATGGTTTCACCAGCTACAACTGTATGCTCAAAACTTGCATCTGAAGTGGTTTTAGCTGTAACAACTTCTTTTTTTGCATTGCTTTTTGGCTCGGCTTGTGTGACGGTTTCAACTACTGGAGCTTGTGTGCCATTCACCGAAGGAATTTTTAAAATCTGACCAATCCTCAAATTATTTGAAGAAAGACCGTTCAATCGCTTTATCTCATCAACTGTGGTGCCATACTTTTCAGCAAGCATATTTAGGTTTTCTTTTGCTTTTATGCTATGTTCTACAACTGCTGCGGGGTTTTCATTGGTTACAACTTTATTATCAACTACTGTTTTTGAGGCAGGTGGTGTAACAACAGTTTTCGGTTCTGGCTGTGTGACCGTTTCACTTACATTGGTAGCATTAGGAATTTTTAAAACTTGGCCAATTTGTAAATTGATTGATTTTAATCCATTAACCCTTTTAATTTCATCAACGGTTGTCCCATACTTTTCAGCAAGCATATTTAAATTATCCTTCGCTTTAATGGTATATTCAACAGTATTGGCATTGTTATCTTTTGCTGCAGCAGCAACATTAACTGGTGCAAAATCTATTGTTGTAGGTACTTTAATAATTACACCAATTTGTAAAAACTTGCTGTCGTTAAAAGTCATGATGTCTTTAAAATTGACATTGTATTTTTTAGCAAGTGAATAATAAGTTTCCTTGGCTTCAACTCTATGAAGAATCAGTTTTTTGCCTTTGTTATTCTCAACGCCAATAGAATCAACCTTATAGTTGGCAAAAGTAATGGAAGAGCTGAGCGTAAGGAAGGTGAGGAGTATATATAGTTTCTGCATTAATTTTCTTGAAAGTATTTGGTTGACAATTATACGAAAATAATTTTTAGGGTAAATGATGTAGCTAAAACGTTATTATGACATATCTATTGTGCTTTTTTCCTAATTTTAGCCAAACCAATCTCAATATTGATTGTTTTATAATTGAAATTAAAATCATCTAAATTATCATGGACGCAAAAGAAATTAGTTTAAGCGAGAAAAAAGTTAAACCAGTAGTAGATATGTTAAATGACTACTTAGCCAATTACCATATTCATTATCAAAAGCTAAGAGGTTGCCATTGGAACATCAAAGGTCAGAATTTTTTCACCTTACACATCAAGTTTGAAGAATTATATACCAACGCTCAATTAACAATTGATGAAATTGCTGAGCGTGTTTTAACATTGGGAAAACCACCTCATAGTCGTTTTGCAGATTACATTAAGGAAGCAACCATTAAAGAAATTGATACCATTGGTATGAAAGATTTAGATATGGTTGATGCAGTTTTAGAAGATATGGCCAAATTAATTGAACTAGAACGTGAATTATTAGAAGCATCTGACATAGCTGGTGATGACGGAACCAATGATATGGTTAACCGTTTTATGCAGTTTAAAGAAAAAACAACTTGGATGTTACGCTCTTTCGCTGGAAAGAAATAAACTAACTTAGTTTTTAAGCCGTAGATTCGCAGATTTTTCTGTTAACTGCGGCTTTTTTGTGTAAGATATTTTCCATTAATAGAAGTTGTTTTTAAGTTTTTGAGATTTTGAAATAGAGTTATTGAAGGGTCAAACTTTAAAAAGAACCACTGTTTTCTGTTAAATAAACCCGACTTAGCGAGATGCCGTTTTTTCGGCAGAAGCGAGGGCGGGGCTGAAATAACAAAAGGATTACTGACGTTGATTTTCAATTTTTTTCTGAATATCCATAACCGGAAATAGGGAATTATAATTTTCAGTTTTCTCAATATCAAACCTTATTTTTGCATTGATGGGATACAAAAATTTAGCCGACTGCATTGCAGACCTAGAAAAAAACGGTCATTTAATTCGTATAAAAGAAGAGGTTGATCCTTATTTAGAAATGGCCGCCATTCATTTAAGGGTGTATGAAAAACAAGGTCCGGCCTTATTGTTTGAAAACGTAAAAGGAAGTAAATTCCCCGCTGTTTCTAATCTTTTTGGAACCCTAGAACGTTCGAAATTTATGTTTCGCGATAGCTTGCCAAAGGTAGAACAATTGGTAGGTTTACGTTCAGATCCCATAAAAGCATTAAAAAATCCTTTGAAATATGCAGGTTCTGCATTAACTGCTCTATCGGCATTACCCTTAAAACAATCGCTTTTTAAAAGTACTTTCCAAAAAACCACCATTAGTGCATTACCACAAATTGTAAATTGGCCAATGGATGGTGGACCATTTATTACCATGCCCCAAGTTTTTACAGAAGATATAGATAAACCAGGGGTGATGAATGGGAATTTGGGGATGTACAGAATTCAACTAGCAGGAAACGATTATATTACTGACAAGGAAATAGGGTTACACTATCAAATTCATAGAGGGATAGGGGTGCACCAAACGAAGGCAAATGCAAAAGGCCAACCTTTAAAAGTGAGTATTTTTGTCGGCGGCCCACCATCACATCCTCTAGCTGCGGTAATGCCATTGCCAGAGGGATTATCAGAATTAACGTTTGCAGGAGCTATGGGCAATAGGCGTTTTAGGTATTTTTATGACGAGGAAGGTTTCTGTATTTCTGCAGATGCTGATTTTGTAATTACGGGAACGGTTTATCCAAAAGAAAATAAACCTGAAGGGCCATTTGGTGATCATCTAGGCTATTATAGTTTAACACATCCTTTTCCATTGATGAAGGTTCATAACGTTTATCATAAAAAAAATGCTGTTTGGTCTTTCACGGTTGTGGGTAGACCACCACAGGAAGACACGAGTTTTGGTGCGCTTATTCACGAAATTACTGGCTCTGCGATTCCGAAAGAAATCTCGGGTTTAAAAGAAGTAAACGCAGTTGATGCTGCGGGCGTTCATCCACTTTTGTTTGCTATCGGTAGTGAGAGATATACACCTTATTTAAAGGATAGGAAACCTCAAGAAATTTTAACCATTGCCAATCATATTTTAGGTAAAAATCAATTGAGCTTGGCAAAATATCTTTTTATAGCAGCAAGAGAGGATGATGAAAATTTAAGTACCAATCACATAGAGCATTTTCTTCATCACATGCTGGAAAGAATTGACTTAAAAAAGGATTTGCATTTCCATACCAATACTACAATTGATACCTTAGATTATTCTGGCGAGGGATTAAATGCTGGTTCTAAAGTTGTTTTTGCAGCAGCAGGAGAAAAGAAAAGAGATTTAATAACATCATTGCCTGCTAACTTTAGCTTGCCAGAAGGATTTAATACGCCAAAAATGGCTATACCAGGGGTGCTAGTTATTAAGGGAAATGATTATCAATATGACAGTGCTAAAACACAAATAGAATCCTTAAAATCTCATTTAAAAAGCGAAGATTTATCTTCACTACCTTTAATTGTTGTATGTGATGATGCGGAGTTTACAGCTGCAAATATTAATAATTTAGTTTGGGTGACTTTTACAAGAAGCAATCCCGCTACTGATATAGATGGTGCTAATGACTTTACTACAAACAAGCATTGGGGTTGCAATGGACCATTAATTATTGATGCCAGAAAGAAACCACATCATGCTCCAGAACTGATCAAAGACCCAACAGTTGAAAAGAAGATAGATAGGATGGGTGAAAAGGGTGGTAGTTTGTGTGGGGTTATATAACAAAGGACGATATTTTTTTAATGTATCTCTTCGATGCTTAGATCATTGTTAAGTGTCAACTCGTTTACTCCTTCCTATTTCTAGATTTTTTGCAAATTCCTATTATTACCAAAATGGTAAAATTTAACAAGGTTTTTATAGGGAAAATTCTTTGCAAACCTGCGTTTAAAAATGTCCAGATAAAAAGGTATGTCTCGCCTGAAATATTTTTATAACAACCTTTTGGCTAAATACCGCTATTATCTAAATGATACTTTATCGTTTAGTGTTCATTTTATCCTGTAATAGCTTTAATTGTAAGTTAAGCGAAATTCACAAGTGTTTAATTAGGAGTTAACTAGGTTAATAACCTTATTATGACCCTGTTTGCACCGTGTTATCACCCTTTAAACACCTTGTGAAGCTAAAACAAAAATAGCAGGAGCAATTTACTGGGATTGAATAATAAATTAACTATACGTTAATGTCTATTATCAAATGAATAAAGAACAAACGTTTGTGCAGTCTTAAACTCTTCCATTTATTCAAGTATTCATAGTTTAGAGCAAAAGATTTAGCTATTTGTATTTGGTCATGTGTTATATTTCTAATTTCTAAAATTTTTATAGAACTGAAAGAGCAACAAATTACAATGAGCAGGTTAAAATTTTAAGGGTAAAGCATTGTCAGCAGGGTGGCTAGTATATTTGGTAGATTTCTTGTGCTCTTGCTGGCATGTAATGCCTTTAATCACTTACCTTTATGTTTATAATCTCAAATAACAATACAATGAATAAATTTTCTAAAAGCATATTGATGATTTGCCTGATAACTTTTGTTGGGTTTAGGATAAATGCGCAAACTGTTATCATAGATAATTATTATAATCAAGAAACTAAAAAAGACAAGTCGGGTAATATGGTTACCTTTCATTACCAATGGAATGAAACTGAAATGTCTGGCTTTTCAATTTTTGGTGAGGCTTTTAAAAAGAATGGTGCAAAGGAATTGAAAACTTTAAGTGCCGCTCCAGATGAGGCTAAATTAAAAGGTACCGATATTTTTATCATTGTAGATCCAGATAATTTAAAAGACAATGCAAAGCCCAACTATGTTAACGAAGCGGAAGCATCAGCAATTGCCAAATGGGTAAAAGCAGGTGGTGTTTTGTTGTTGATGGCCAACGATGAGGTAAATGCAGATCTTGAACATTTGAATATACTTACCTCTAAATTTGGCTTTACCTTCAATAAAGATTTAATTTTACATGTAACCGACGACCAGCATTTTGCAGATGGTGAAATCAGTATTGAAAACAACCCAATATTTAAAACAGCAAAGCACGTTTTTATTAAAGACGCATCTTCCATAAAAATTAATCATTCAGCAAAACCTGTATTAAAAACAACTGACGGGAAAAATGTGATGGTAAGTGTAAAGTATGGTAAAGGTACGGTACTTGCAGTAGGAGACCCATGGTTGTACAATGAGTATGTAAATGGAAGGTTGCCTGTTAAGTATGATAATGATAAAGCGGCCAATGATATTGCAAGTTGGTTGATTAAGCAAATCCCTTAATAGGAATGTCTAGAGTGATAAAACAAAAAAGACTTCCCCGTAAATAGGGAAGTCTTTTTTGTTTTAACTTATGTTTTCTTAAAACCTTAATCCTAATGTTAAGAAAACATTGTTTTTAGTACTTTTAGCTATAGCTGTTGGCTCAGAGAAATTACTTAAAGTATATGGGCTATATGTATTGTTAGCCTCAACTCTTTGGTAAGCTAAATCTATATAGTAGTTGTTTACTCTATAGCCTAAGCCTCCACTATACATTTTGGTGTCAAAGAATTTGTCTTCATCACTTTTGTATGGGCTTCCGTTTAGACCGTAGCCAGCTCTTAAGCTAATGTTATTAATTTTATATTCGGCACCAACCCTGTAGTTTACTGCGCTCTGGTAATTATCTCTTACAGCTTTATTGTTGGTTGTAATTGTAGAGCTTGCACCACTTCCGTTGTTACTTGAAAATTTAATACTTGCATAATCAATATAATCAATGTCAGCAGAGATGATGGCTTGACCAGCAATGATATAACTAGCTCCGAAAGACCCCTTTAATGGTGTTCTTAAGTTATAAGTGTAATCATAAGTTTGCTCGTCGGTTGTGCCTCTTAGCGTTCCCCTGTTATCTAAACCTTCAGTATAGCTATCGTCAATAACAAACCAAGTAGGGGTTTGAACAGTTGCTCCTAATCTTAGGTTGTCAACTGGTCTAACAATGATACCAATACGTCCATTTACACCAGAACCTTTAGTTACCTGGTTTTGGTTGAAAAGTAATTTGTAAGGTGTGTTAGCACCTGTTAAAACTCCAGCTGAGTTGTATTCTCTAGCTTTTCCACTTTCTTCATATTGTGCGTCGGTGTTGTATTTAAGGTCAACTAATCCAATACTAGCTCCAATATATACCTTGTTGCCGATGTTAGCGGCTCCTGAAAAATTAAATTCAGATACTGAACCTGATCTTATTTCATTTTTGCGCTGTAGGTTTGGATTAGCAGTTTCTGCAAAAGTTTCTGGAAAATAATTATTAGCAACATTGTCATAACTGATTAAGTAATTGTCATAAGCCATTCGCTCCAAACTTCCTTCAGCTAAATTATTAGGAACACCTGATCCAGCAAGTTCTGCAAAATAGTCTGCAATAGAGTTTTTATTATTAGATCCTCCATAATTAATCTCAGTGCTGTAATCATTGTTTCTGGTATAACCTAAACCAAAAACACCACTAATCAATCCTTTTTTAGTGTCTTGGCCTTTTTGTTTATAAACTGGAACATAGAATACGCCACCAATTTGGTTAATATTCAATTGACCTTTTGTTGTATTGGTATTTTGATTAAGATAGTTTGCATTAACTCCACTACTATTAAATTCAGGTGTTAAACTGAACTCTGATTTAGTAAACAAGCCCAGTCCAGCAGGGTTTCCACCTAAAGAACTCATATCCCCCCCAACTCCAATTTGAGCATTACCCATTGCTTTAAAACGAGCGGTACTACCATAATTTGTTTGAGAAAAGCGAAGAGCGTCGCTCGAATATTGAGCGTAAGTATTGCTTGTGATAGCTACTATAGCTACCACAAACATTAATATCATTTTTTTCATCTGTGTTGAATGTTAATTTAGATTATCTACCACCTCTGCCTGGTCTGCCACCACCGCCACCGCCACTACTGCTGCTTCCAGAAGAGCTACTGCTTCCTGAACTTTCGGCTCTTGAAGGAGGAGAGCTAGATTGAGTTGGTGGAGGACTATAAGTTGGTGCTGGTCTTGACGGAGCTTCGCTAGTCCTAGTTGGTCTAGAGTCTGATGTTGTAGTTGTTCTACTCGGTCTGTCGTAAGAGCCTGAAGTATTGCTTGTTGAACTAGGTCTAGTTGCTGTTCCACTTGGGCCTGCAGGATTATACATTTCTGCCCTGCTTCTTGTAACTGTATTTCCAGAGCCAGCTCCAGTGTTTGATCTAGTAGGTATGCCATTCGCTGCACCACCATAAGTAGTGCCGTTGCCTCTACCTACGCCATTCTCACCACCTCTATTTGGTCTTGCTCCATAATTAGGATTATAGGTATTTCTTCCAGCATAATATCCACCACCGTAATACCCGCCACCAAAGCCGCCATAATATCCAGTTCCATAATAATTATAGTTCGAATATATTCCCCAATAAGGATTGTAGTTATATCCACCATAAAATCCCCAGTTATTAAAAGGATTGTTAAAATAGCTGCCATAATATAGTCCTAATCCGCCATAACCTAATCCATAACCAAAAGCATAAGGATTATAGTAAGAGTTGTAACCGTAATAGTTATAGTATGGATCATAATAACCTCTATATTGGTTTCCATAGTAAAATCTATCAATACGAGAATAATAATCCATATCATAGTTCGGATTAGTTCTTCCGTAATAATCAGCATTAGATTGTGTTTCTGTTTGTGTAGCTTGAACTGGCTCCGAAGGTTTGTACTCCTTAGCTTGTGCAGTTGTGTTGTACACGTCGTCCTGTATGGCAGCATTTTGTGCCATTTTTGGAGTAGAGCAAGAGGCAACCAACAAGGCAGTTACCGCGAGCAAACTGGTGAATAAATGGTTAGGTTTCATGTTGTATGTGTTTTGTTTGTGTGCTCAACAAAAATTGTAGCTATAAATTTATAGATTTGTAAACTACTTTACAAGAAATTTAACACAAAAAACGTTCCAATTAGTTATGAGCAAAGGTATTACGAGTAAAAATGATGATTATTCTCAATGGTATAACGATATTGTTATAAAAGCCGACCTTGCCGAGCATTCATCGGTTAAGGGTTGTATGGTAATTAAGCCATACGGTTATTCAATTTGGGAGAAAATTCAGGCTGTTTTAGACCAAAAATTTAAAGACACAGGTCACAGTAACGCATATTTTCCTTTGTTCATCCCTAAGTCATATTTTTCTAAGGAAGCAGCACACGTAGAAGGTTTTGCGACAGAGTGTGCTGTTGTGACACATTACCGTCTTAAAAATGATGGAAATGGGAACATAGTAGTAGATGAAACTGCAAAATTAGAAGAAGAACTAATAGTTCGTCCAACTTCAGAAACTATTATTTGGAACACCTACAGAGGTTGGATTGAATCTTATCGCGATCTACCTTTATTGATTAACCAATGGGCAAATGTAGTGCGTTGGGAAATGAGAACTCGTTTGTTTTTACGTACAACTGAGTTTTTATGGCAAGAAGGACATACTGCTCATGCCACTTCACAAGAAGCTGTTGAAGAAACAGAAAGAATGTTAGATGTTTATGCAGATTTTGCAGAAAACTGGATGGCGGTTCCTGTTGTAAAAGGTAAAAAGACACCAACTGAGCGTTTTGCAGGAGCTTTAGAAACTTATTGTATCGAAGCATTAATGCAAGATGGAAAAGCCTTACAAGCTGGAACATCACACTTTTTAGGTCAGAATTTTGCCAAAGCTTTTGATGTAAAGTTTACAAGTAAAGAAGGTAAACAGGAGCACGTTTGGGCTACTTCATGGGGAGTTTCAACTCGTTTAATGGGGGCTTTAATTATGGCACATAGTGATGATGCAGGTTTAGTATTGCCTCCAAAATTAGCACCAATCCAAGTTGTAATTGTTCCAATTTATAGAGGAGAAGAAGATTTAGCTAAAATTTCAACCTTTGTTGATGAATTAATGCTGAAATTAAAAGGAATGGGAATCTCAGTGAAATACGACAGTAGGGATAGTCAACGTCCAGGATTTAAATTTGCAGAATATGAGCTAAAAGGAGTTCCTGTTCGTTTAGCTATTGGTGGTAGAGACATGGAGAATGGTACAGTAGAATTAGCACGTAGAGATACAAGAGAGAAAGCTACAGTTCCACAAGAGGCATTAGATATTTACATTGCTAACTTATTAAACGAAATTCAAGAAAATATTTACAACAGGGCACATGAGTTTAGGGAAGAGCACATTACTGAAGCTAACTCTTATGATGAATTTAAAGAATTGTTAGACGGCAAAACTGGCTTTATCTCTGCACATTGGGATGGTACAGCAGAAACTGAAAAACAAATTAAAGAAGAAACAAAAGCAACAATTAGATGTATTCCTTTAAACAATAAACAAGAAGATGGTGTTTGTATTGTTACGGGTAAACCATCTACGCAAAGAGTGTTGTTTGCAAGGGCTTATTAAATTAGATTTGAGTAGTGAGATGTGAGATTTGAGACTGAATGTAGGCTAAAAATATCTCACATCTCACATCTCATATCTCATATCTCACTATGGAAGATAACTATAAAGAAATACTCAGTAAATTAGAAAGCACGGCTTCCTTAAAACAAGCTATTTATCGCAGCACGGCTGAAGTATTTGGCTTAACTAAAACGATTCTTTCTAAAATTGCAGCGAAGTTACATAGCGACTATACAACTAAGGACCCATCTGTTGAGGTAAATTATAAGGAAAATAATCTATTCGAGGCACAACTGAAATTTTCTGGTGATATGCTGATGATTTCAATGCATAGCAACGTTTTTAATTTTGAGGAAGGACATTCAATTTTTCAGACTAGTTATGTGAAAGCAGATCAGAGCCTAAGTTATTGTGGTGTAATCTATGTTCATAATTTTTTAGCAGATTCCATTAAATACAATAGGTTAGCAGATGAAGGTTCACTAATCGCCAGAATACTGATTAACAAGGAAAAACATTTTCTAGTAGAGGGCGATGGTTCATTAGGATTTTTATACGAAGACTTTGAAGCCAATGTGATCACCGAGGAAAACTTAACGGATATTTTAGAAAGGTCGATACTTTTGTGCTTAAACACAGACTTATTGCTTTCTCCATTTGCAAAGATAAAAGATGTAACCTTACATCAAAAACAATCATTAATAGCTGCTAGCGGTTATCCTACAGGTAAACGTTTAGGTTATTTATTCAGTTCAGAAATACAGCAAAATAATCCATAATATGAAGTTTGCAACAAAAGCTATACACGCTGGTCAGGAACCAGATCCAACAACGGGTGCTGTTATGACACCAATTTATCAAACCTCAACCTATTGGCAAAAATCACCTGGAGAACACAAGGGGTATGAATATTCAAGGGGTACAAATCCAACTCGTAAGGCTTTGGAAGATTGTTTGGCAGCCTTGGAGAATTGTAAATTTGGTTTAGCTTTTAGTAGTGGAATGGGTGCTACTGATTGTGTGTTGAGGTTGTTAAAGCCTGGCGATGAAGTGATTACTGGAAACGATTTATACGGTGGTTCTTATCGTATTTTCACTAAAGTTTATCAGAAATATGGAATTAAGTTTCATTTTTTGGATTTATCTAAACCTGAAAATATCATTCCCTATGTAAATGAAAATACAAAATTAGTTTGGATAGAAACACCAACTAATCCAACAATGCGAATTATTGATATTGAAGGGGTTGCAAAAATAACAAAAGAAAATAATTTGCTGTTAGCGGTTGATAATACTTTCGCATCGCCATATTTACAAAACCCAGCAGATTTGGGCGCTGATATTGTCATGCATTCGGTTACAAAATATATTGGCGGTCACTCTGATGTGGTGATGGGTGCACTTTTAGTTAACGATGAGCAATTGTATAAAGATTTGTTCTTTATTTATAATGCTTGTGGGGCAACACCTGGTCCACAAGATTCTTTCTTAGTTTTAAGAGGTATTAAGACTTTGCATTTGCGTATGAAAGCGCATTGCGAAAACGGAGAGAAAGTTGCTCATTATTTAAAAAAACATCCAAAAATCGATAAAATTTATTGGCCAGGTTTTGAAGACCATCCTAATCATGGTATTGCTAAAAAACAAATGCGTGGTTTCGGTGGAATGGTTTCAATTACTTTGAAAGACGCTGATTTGCAAGAAACATTTAGGATTGCATCAAGATTTAAGGTTTTCTCCTTGGCAGAATCTTTAGGGGGTGTAGAGTCCTTAATTAATCACCCAACAACGATGACGCATGGCTCTATTCCAAAAGAAGAACGTGAAAAAGTTGGCGTAACTGATAACCTATTGCGTTTAAGTGTTGGAGTAGAAGATATTGATGATTTATTGGCAGATTTGGAGCAAGCTCTTTCTTAGTATTGAATATTGAGTATTGAGAAGTGAGAATTGAGACGGGATTTAAAAACAACATGGAATTTAATGAACTTAAGGATTTTTTAGATTTTAAAGTAAGGCAGTATAATCAGCCTAACTTTATTGCTAATGATCCAATTTGTATTCCTCATCAATACACTAAAAAACAAGACATTGAAATTGCTGCATTTTTTGCGGCAATTTTAGCTTGGGGCCAGCGTAAAACGATTATCAATAAGTGTAACGAGCTTTTTTTGAGGATGGATAACCAGCCTTATGAATTTATGCTCAATCATAGCGATGATGATTTAAAAAGGCTGTTAGGTTTTAAACACCGTACTTTTAATGATACCGATTTACTTTATTTTGTATCATTTTTCAAACATCATTACTTGCAATCTGATACACTAGAAACAGCTTTTTTACCTCATAAACAAATTTTTAATCCTGATTATTTACCTGAAAAATATAATGATGAAAATTATATTGAGCTTGCTTCTTCGCCCTGCTCATTAAATGACTTTGTAGCAGATGATTTTACGGCCGAGAAAGCATTAAATCATTTTAGGAGTTATTTTTTTAGCTTACCAGATTTTCCCAGAAGAACTTTTAAACACATTTCATCGCCTTTGCAAAAATCTACATGTAAACGTTTAAATATGTTTTTGAGGTGGATGGTTCGGAAGGATGATTGTGGTGTAGATTTTGGACTTTGGAATACAATTCCTGTTTCAGCACTAGTTTGTCCTTGTGATGTACACGTGGATAGGGTGGGTAGGAGACTAGGGTTAATCAATCGTAAACAAACAGATTGGCTAACTGCAGTTGAGCTAACCAATAAATTAAAAGAGTTTGATCCCAAAGACCCTGTTAAATATGATTTTGCGCTGTTTGGCTTAGGAGTGGAGGAGAAGTTTTAATTTAAAATTCATTATAGTTCTTCTTTAATCCTTGTTCCTTTATCTTTAGAAAATGGTTAACCTAAAAGCAGAAATAGAACGGTTCTCAACCAATGGTGAAAAAACGGGTTGGAGTTATGTTTTTATTCCTCAAGATATAGCAGACCAAATTAAACCTAATTCACGTATTGGTTTTAGGGTAAGAGGTTTGATAGATCAAGTAGCTGTGAAAGGGATGAGTGTAATGCCAGTTAAAGATGAAGGTTTTATTTTGCCATTAAATAAACCATTAAGGAAGGCATTAAGAAAAGAAGAAGGTGCGGTAATTAACTTGAATCTGGAATTTGATGTAGATTTTAAAATTGAAATGCCTGATGATTTAGAGATTTGCTTGGCTGATGAAGAATCATTGCTTGAACAATTTCTATCAATGCCTAAATCACATCAAAATTATTTCATCAATTGGTTAAATACAGCTAAAACTGAACCTACTCGCACAAAAAGATTGGTTATGATTGTTAATGCAATGTACCATAAACAAGATTTTGGAGCAATGATAAGGGCTAATAAGTCTTGAGTTGTGAGTCATAAGTTGGGAGTTGACATTACTCCAAACTTCCAACTCCAAACTAAATTATCGATTGTAGTTACGAAACCAACTATTAACCTTCATCTGTATTACGCCTAAAAAAGCTTCCCTAAATATTCTGGTACTCATTTTAGATGTTCCTTCTGTTCTATCTGTAAAAATGATGGGAACTTCAACTACGTTAAAACCATATTTAATAGCGGTAAATTTCATTTCAATTTGAAAGGCATAACCTACAAATTTGATTTTATGCATTGGGATGGTTTCCAGTACTATTCTTCTATAACATTTAAATCCTGCAGTTGCGTCTTGAATATTGATTCTAGTGATGATACGAACATACATAGATGCAAAATAAGACATTAAAACCCTGCCCATTGGCCAGTTTACTACATTTACACCTTTCACATACCTAGAGCCTATTGAAACATCAGCGCCATTAACACATGCATCTCTCAACTTAATTAAGTCTTTTGGGTTGTGTGAAAAGTCAGCATCCATTTCGAAAATATATTCGTAATTTCTTGCTAATGCCCATTTAAAACCGTGTATATAAGCCGTGCCTAAACCAAGTTTTCCTTTGCGTTCTTCTATATGTAATTGTTTCGGGAATTCTAATTGTAAATTCTTGACAATACTTGCTGTACCATCAGGAGAACCATCATCAATAATTAAAACCTCAAATGCATAGTCTAACGAAAACACTTTTCGAATGATTTTCTCTATGTTTTCTTTTTCGTTATAAGTTGGAATAATGACTAGGCTATCAGACACTTTTTAATCGTTTTTCGTTATTGGTTTTTCGTTTTTGCATAGCGAATAACGATCGACGCAAAACGAAAGACGAAAATAGCTATTAAAAACCAAAAGCCCGAAATTTCTTTGCGGGCTTTTGGTTAAATGATGTTAAAAATAGCTTAATGAACGCCATGCATCCATTTACGCAATTTTGGTGATAGAGCAAGCATACCTAAACCTGCTACAACAGGAATTGCCGTAAAAATTAAAAAGAAAGTAGATATAGAATAGGTATTGCTAATTGAAGTAATTAAACTACCTGATAAACCTGCTAATAAATTCCCGATAAAGGTGCAAACAAACCAAACACCAAACATTAAACCAACCAATTTTGCAGGAGCTAATTTACTTACGTAAGATAGCCCAACTGGTGAAACGCACAATTCGCCAACAGTGTGAAAGAAATAAGCGAAGACTAACCAAAACATACTAACTTGAGCAACTTTAGCACCTGAAGCAATATCCATTCCTCCATAAGCAAGTCCTGCAAAACCAACTCCCAAGAAGATTAATCCAATTGCAAACTTTACAGGTCCGCTAGGATTAAATTTACTTTCCCATATTTTGGAAAAAAATGGTGCTAATAAAACAATAAAGAAAGAGTTTAGTATTCCGAACCATGATGCTGGTACTTCCGTCTTTTCGGCCGAAAACACATTTTGTACTTTCCAAATTCCTAAACACCAAATGATTATGAAACTTAGTGCTGTGAAAATTATTGTCGCTGGATATTTCTTAAATATTCGTTTTCCGAGCGCAACTAGAACAACAGTCACCGCAATTAATGGAAAAATTGTCAAGATTGAGTCGACCCATCTAAAAGCTGTCCCCGCGGATCCTGTTAAATCTCTTAGCGTATAATTTTTTGCGAATAAGGTCATTGAACCCCCAGCTTGTTCGAAAACCATCCAAAAGAAAATAGTGAACAATGAAAATACACCTATTACCCAAAGTCTTTGTTTGGTAATAATACCAGCTGCTTCTTCTTTTGGGAGATCTTCAGTTTTAGGTACAACAATTTCAGCTTTATCAATCTTTTGACCTAGTATTCCAAATATTTTTTGAGCAAAATAGAATTGAATGGTTCCAAAAAGCATAAAAATTCCAGCTAAACCAAATCCCCAATGCCAGCCTTGTGTTTCACCTACATATCCACACATTAATATTCCAAGGAAAGCACCAGAATTTATGCCCATATAAAAAATGGCATATGCAGAGTCTTTCTTGTCGCTAATTGGAGGGTATAATTGCCCGACAATTGAAGAAATATTAGGCTTGAACATTCCGTTTCCAGTAATCATAAGTAATAGTCCGAGGTAGAAGAAAATATTAGATAAACCTTCCATTGCCATAGATGCATGGCCTAATGTCATAATTAATCCGCCGATGATTACAGCTTTGCGATAACCCGTTAAACGGTCAGCAATTAAACCACCAATGATTGGTGTGAAATATACTAGACCTGTGTACCATCCATAAAGCCTCAAAGCTTCAGCATCTGTCCAATGCCATCCGCCTTTACTAATTTCACTTACTAAAAATAGTGTTAGTAGGGCTCTCATTCCATAGTAGCTAAATCTTTCCCACATTTCGGTTAGGAAAAGAACGAATAATCCAACTGGATGATTGAGTAGTTTTTGTTTTTCTACGCCACTTTTCTCTAGGTGTAAATCGAGTGCCTCGTCTTGGCTTAGGCTAATAGTTTCAGATGCCATATTCGTTAGTTAAGTTTAATATTTCAGTTTTATATGTGTGTAATATTGTCATTTTAAAATGCAATATAGGCACATGTATGCACAGTAGCAAATTTTAAAATGTAACGTAATTATGCTTATTAATTTGTTTTAGTAATGATAGTGGATGCTTTTACAGGCTTGCCATAAAAATCGTCATTAGGCGAAGGATCGTTTTTCAGTTCTAGGTTTTCTGATAATAATAATTTACCCCAATTTAATTTATAGCCATCAAAGCTACCGTCTCCAACGTAAAATTCAAATTTGCCAGCCATTTTTGGGTCGTATGGCGCTAAGTGATCAAACACAATCATATTCACCTTACTTTCAACAGTTAAAGTCATGGTGTTTGCCTTATTGTATTCGAATATTACCCTGTTTTTTAAAGGTTGATTTTTTGCCGTTTCGAAAATATTTTTACCAAAAACAGGCTCACCCTTCTCAAAAGATAATACTTCAATTACTTTTTTATTGGTTGTGGCATTGTTTCCTTTCCATCCCAAAAAAATCCAATAAGGTTGTTTTCCATTTACCATTACAGGTATCATCTCGTAATATCTAGCTCCAAACCAATTTTTATTAGAAGTTAAGGAATAAGCATCAGTAAGCTTATCTGAACCGTCGGTTAATGGAAAAAGTTTTAAGCTCCCGTCTGATGTTCCCATTTGTATCGTTCCATAATAACGATAAGTACCTTCTTCTGTTGGCACAAACCAAGTGATGATGCGAAATGAATTGTCTGGTGATTTTAAAATAGAAATGCGTTTTAAAGAGTCGAAAGCAAAGTTAAAAGAGCCGTTTACTTTCAAAGCGCTAATAAACTTCTTTACAAATTGAGAGTTTTTCTCAACACGTTCTAAATTGGTTTTGGCCGCAAAAGTCTCTTCACTTAAAATTACAAGGGAATCTTGTATCTTATTTAATTTTGGAGTATTGCTTAAATTAAAAGTATGCTGCGCACTTAATTGAGTAAGGGAACAGCATAAAACGAAAAGGAATAAGTAAAACTTAAACGGTTTAAACATAGTTGATTAACGTAGATTTTCTATAACTATTGCACTTGCACCACCACCACCGTTACAAATTCCGGCAACACCAATTTTGCCGTTGTTTTGTGCTAAAACAGAAAGTAAGGTGACAACAATTCTCGCTCCAGATGCACCTAGTGGATGACCAATGGCAACTGCGCCTCCATTTACATTCACTTTGGCTGGGTTTAAGTCTAATTCTTTGTTGTTTGCCAATGAAACAACAGAAAATGCTTCGTTTATTTCAAAGAAATCTACATCTGTAGTTTTTAAATTCGCTTTACTTAAAGCTAATGGAATTGCCTTTGATGGAGCTGTGGTAAACCATTCTGGAGCTTGTTGTGCATCGGCATACGCTAAAATTTTAGCTAGTGGTTTAATGCCCATTTCTTTTGCTTTTTCTGCACTCATTAACACTAAAGCTGCGGCTCCATCATTTAAGGTTGATGCATTGGCGGCTGTAACAGTGCCTTCCTTTTTAAAAACTGGTTTAAGTCCTGGTATTTTATCAAATTTTACAGCAGCAGGTTCTTCATCATTACTAAATAAAGTGATTTCTCCTTTTCTGTCTTTTATTTCTATAGGAGCTATTTCTTCCGCAAATTTGCCTCCAGCTTGTGCTGCTTGCGCTCTTTTGTAAGATTCAATGGCGAAGTTATCTTGGTCTTCACGAGTAATGTTGCAAGTTTCAGCACATAATTCTGCTGCAGAACCCATGTGATAATCGTTGTAAACATCCCATAAGCCATCTTTTACCAAGCCATCAGTAATTTGACCGTGACCTAAACGATAACCGTTTCTAGCCTTATCTAAATAATAAGGAACATTGCTCATACTTTCCATTCCACCTGCAATTACTATTTCATTGTTGCCAAGGGCGATGCTTTGTGCAGCTAACATGATAGCTTTAGTTCCTGAGGCACAAACTTTATTGATGGTTGTTGCTGGTAAATCTGGTAGGCCTGCAAATTTAGCGGCTTGTGTTGCTGGTGCTTGACCAAGGTTTGCAGAAAGCACATTGCCCATGTAAACTTCTTGTATGTCTGCGGGTTTTAAACCTGCTTTTTCTACAGCTGCTTTGATGGCAAAGCCACCTAATTGAGTAGCCGAAAATCCAGCTAATGAACCACCGAAACTACCAACAGGCGTTCTTACGGCAGCAACAATTACTACTTCTCTCATATGATATTTTTAAAATATTTGGTGGCGCAATTTAGTCAATCGCAGAGAGATTCTTGCACAAATGTTCGATTTTGACTTATGGCTGTGACATTGTTATATAAACCTGACCGTCAGCGGTTCCCAATTTTTCATTGGGATTAGCAAAGGGCAGGGCTTCAATTGCTATGAAATACTGACACTGTTTTTCTGATGTTTAATCTTCAGTATCTGATTTTTTGGATTTTGATTTTTTCTTCGCCTTAATAGCCTCACTTAATAAATATTCAATCTGTCCGTTTGTACTACGGAATTCATTAGCGGCCCATTGCTCTATTTCTTTAAGTAAAGCTGGGTTTATTCTCAACACAAAGGCTTTTTTATCTTTCTCTGACATCGGTTTCTATAGCTCCTATGTTGTATTTTGTTTTTAGGTTGATTAAAAAAAGCCCTAGTTCTTCAGCTTTGGCTGTGCTGAAAAGTAATCTTTTGCGATTGCCTAATTCAAGTTGTAAGCCTATACTATTGTCATTAAAAATATAGGCTTTATCATAAAATTTAAACCACAGTTTAGTTCTCCATCCCCAGCCACCATATTCTCCAAGCGCACTATATTTTCTAATGTATATTTTATCAATTTTTGTCCATGAGATTGATTTTTCATTAGCAAAGGGCCAATAATGATAGTTAATTCCACACTGGTCTATTTTAATCGTGAGTTTGTTTTTGGTAACTAGGTAGATAACGAAAAAAGGTATCAATACTGCAAAAAATGGCAGGAAATAAATATTTTTCAAATCTTGCCAACTCATACCGCCTTTGTCGTAAATAGTAATAACAGTAATTATAGTGGCTTCTACACCCAAAAGGATGTAAAGCCACCATAATTTTAATTTCTGTATTTCTAAAAATTCCATTAGTTGTATAATGTGCCAGTATTTACAACAGGTTGAACGTGTCTATCTCCACATAAAACCACCAAAAGATTGCTAACCATTGCAGCTTTGCGTTCTTCATCAAGCTCTACAATTCCTTTTTGTGAAAGTTTTTCTAAAGCCATTTCTACCATACCAACAGCACCTTCAACAATTAACCTTCTAGCGGCAATAACCGCAGTAGCTTGCTGACGTTGCAACATGGCGCTAGCAATTTCTTGTGCATAAGCCAAGTGAGAAATACGAGCTTCAATTACATCAATTCCAGCTCTAGATAAGCGTTCATTCAATTCTTGCTCTAATAAAATGCTTACCTTTTCTGCGCCATCTTTCAAGGTGATTTCAGCACTTTCATCTTCCATATTATCATAAGCGAAACTATTCGCTAAATGCCTAACTGCTGCTTCACTCTGTATATTAACGTATTGTAAATAATTTTCTACCGCAAAAGTTGCTTTAGCGGTTTCATTAACTTGCCAAACAATTACAGCAGCAATCTCAATCGGATTACCCATTTTGTCGTTTACCTTTAATTGCTGTCCGTTTAAGTTGCGGGCTCTTAATGATAATTTCTTTTTGCTAGTTAATGGATTTACCCAGAAAAACCCATCAGATTTAACGGTTCCAATGTATTTTCCAAAAAGAGTTAGCACTTTAGATTCATTTGGGTTCACAATAATTAATCCTGGTAACACCAAAATGAAATTTACTGTCAGGATTGCTGCGCCAGTAAAAAAATACTCGTTTGAGAGGGCTACGATGCCACCAATCAATAATACTAAAAACAAAGCCAAGGTTAAATAACCTGAAGGTGGTTTGATGATTTTTTCTGTATACATAATGATATTAATTTGATATCACAAATGGAAACATAAAATTTCATATTTGCAAATAAAACGTTGTAAATATTTATGTTATGGGCTATTAAGAAATTAATCTTAATTTTGGGTTAATCAATTCGAACTATTTTGGCTAAAATCAGAAACAATCCTAAGGTTCTTTACCGCAAATATTCGTCAAACATTAAATATGTAATGATGGTAGTTTGTGTTTTTGTAATCACGCTTTATTTACCTAAACAACCTCGATTTAGATATGAATTTGAAAAAGGAAAAGTTTGGGATAACAAGGATTTAATATCTCCATTTAGTTTTGCAATTTTAAAAACCACCAGTCAAGTAGCTACAGATAAAAAAGAGGCATTAAATAATGTTTTGCCAATTTATAAGTATGATGTTGAAGTGTTTAAGGCACAAGGCGAAGCATTTTTGAATGAGTTTGATGTAAAGTGGAAGTCTAATGCTTTTGCAGAAAACGAAAAAGAAGTAAATAAGCAAAATGCATACAAAATGCTTCAATCAGTATACAAAAGAGGCATTATCGAATTAACTGTAAAACATCAAAATGATGGGAAACATTACGATTTTTCATTGTTAGACAATAATATTTCTACAAAATCGAACTCTCAAGATGTTTTTACAACAGAAAGTGCGCTAAATTTTTTCAAATCTAACTTTAAGTCTATTAATGATAGAGTTAATGATGTTGTTATTGACCTAGTTGAAAGTCATTTAAAGCCAAATATTATTTTTGATGAAGGTTTGACCTTGGTTGTTCAGGATAATACAATAAATAGTTTGTCTACCACCAAAGGGATGGTCCAAAAAGGAGAACTAATTGTTGCCAAAGGGAGTACAGTAGATGATGAGGTATTTCAAAAGCTATTATCATTTAAAGAGGCTTATGAAGCTCAAACAAAAACCATAGGTGACAATAAGCTCGTTTACCTTGGGCAAGTCTTTTTAGTTGGTTTTATCATTACACTTTTGATGGTTTTCCTTTTTCTTTTCAGGAAAGATATTTTTGCAGATAACAGACAGCTTTTATTGCTTTTATTGGTAATAACTTCTATGTTATTGGCACTAACATGGGCCATTAAATTGGATTTAAATAGCTTGTATTACATCCCATTCTGTATAGTGCCAATCATCATCAGGATATTATTTGATACTCGTCTTGCTTTAAACCTTCACCTGTTGGTTATTTTAATAGCTGGATTTTTTGTGCCAAGTAGTTTTGAGTTTGTTTTTTATCAAACTACTGCTGGTATGGTGGCAATTTACAGCATCAAAAATCTAATTAAAAGAGAGCAACTGCTGATATCTGCTTCATTTATTTTGGCATCATACTTTGTTTCATTTGTTGGTATTTCTTTGCTAAGAAATGGCTCGTTTGAGCAGATAGAATGGATTCATTTTTTACCTTTTGTTTTTAGTGTATTGCTTTCGTTGTTGGCATATCCCTTAATTTATGCTTTTGAAAGGGTATTTGGAATTACCTCTGATGTAGCTTTAATAGAGTTGACAAACACAAATAATAAATTGCTTCGAGAACTGGCATTTAAAGCTCCTGGAACGTTTCAACATTCATTGCAAGTTGCAAACCTTGCCGAAGCTGCTATTTTTAAAATAGGAGGAAATTCTTTGCTAGTTAGGGCAGGAGCACTTTACCATGATATTGGTAAAATGGAAAATCCTCAATATTTTATCGAAAATCAAAATACAGCTGTTAGTCCACATGATAAGTTGCCGTATGAGCAAAGTGCACAGATAATTATTAAACACGTTCATAAAGGCATAGAAATTACTAGAAAGCATAAATTGCCAGAAAATGTAATTGATTTTATTAGAACGCACCATGGTAACACAAGGGTGGATTATTTTTATCAATCATTTTTGAAAAATTCTCCAGAAAAGTTCGTCGACGAAAATATTTTCCGTTATCCTGGACCAATTCCTTTTTCTAAGGAAACTGGTGTTTTAATGTTGGCAGATTCTGTTGAAGCAGCATCAAGAAGTCTCAAAAATCCAGACGCTCAAAGTATAAATGACTTGGTTGAAAGGATAATTAACTACAAATTGGAACAAGACCAGTTAGATAATTGCGATTTAACGTTAAAAGATTTAGAAACTATAAAGCTGATATTCAAGACAATGCTGATGAGCATCTATCATGTACGAATAGATTATTTACAAACTACGTAATTTTTTTTTGTAAACATGAATGAATTGCTATATTTGCAACCTCAAAACGGATATTTTGAAAATCGGAGGGATGCCTGAGTGGCCGAAAGGAACAGTTTGCTAAACTGTCGTACTGGCAACGGTACCGAGGGTTCGAATCCCTCTTCCTCCGCATAAATTTAAACGTCAAATTAGTGGTTTTTGTAATTTAAAAATCGTTTCTTTGCAATCCCTTCGCAAAAGGGTCTAAAAAAAGTGATACCAAGTTCGGGATGTAGCGTAGCCCGGTATCGCGCCTGCTTTGGGAGCAGGAGGTCGTAGGTTCGAATCCTGCCATCCCGACAAAAAGTAAGATTCCACTTTCACAAAAGGGTCAAAAAGGTGATACCAAGTTCGGGATGTAGCGTAGCCCGGTATCGCGCCTGCTTTGGGAGCAGGAGGTCGTAGGTTCGAATCCTGCCATCCCGACAAATGAAAGCCTTTCTTGCATAGCAAGAAAGGCTTTTTTAATTTACACAAAGTCCAAGCTTGCTTGAAGGCGAGGCTGTAAAAAAAAGCAAGCTTCGACAACGGAGAAACGAAGGCTTTGAGTTTAAATCCGCCCCCAGCAGGAAAACCGGAGCATCGCGGAGGTTTCTCTGAATCCCGAACGAACAATTAAAAAACGAAAAACGCCAAACTACTCAGTTACAAAAGTTGTTAATACTGGTCATAATCATTGTAACCTAAAAAGGATATAACCTCTTCGTAATACTCCTTCGATTAACCTTCATTATAGAAATATATAAAATCTGTACAAAGTCCACGTTTTACTTGTAATATATGGACTTAGTATGGACTATATATGGGCTTATTATGGAATTATGTAGAAGAAGTACTATACCTGTCATATTAATTGACGAAGTAACCTATTCAGATATTATTATAATTTTCAAAGATTATGTAAAGCGGTGGGCATTTGGAATAAAAAGTCATCGACACCATATGATTGTTTCATAGAGAGCATGCAATAAAAAATTCTATTTTATTTATTTCTCTTTGCGAATAGAAAAATTAGATTGGCTTATCATATTCTACAGCTTCGCATCATTCACTTCAATCCAATGCCCATCGGGGTCTTGTAAGTAGAGTTGGTGAACACCATCTGGGCGAAGGGTAACTTCACTAATTACCTTGTTGAAGCTCATATAGGTTATCTTTTGCGCTTTCAGCTTTTTGATAAAGATCTCAATGGATGGGGTGCTAAAACATAAATGTTCTTCAATGAAATAATTGCCCTTGGTTTTGGCGCCTGATATAATGTGGAGAGCTGAATTTAGGCCTAGGCTAAACCAAGTATGTTTTTGGTCGTTAAAGGGATTAGGTATTTCTTTTAGGTCAAAAAAATCACGATAGAAGGTTGAGGCTATTTTGAGGTCGGCCACATAAAAAGCAATATGGTTTAAGCTTGCAGGTTTTGCTTGGGCATTGTCTTGAGCAAAAGAAGTAAAGGGAAAGCTAAGACAGCAGGTAATGGCAATAAGGAAGTGGCTTGATTTCATATGAGATTTTAAATGCTTTGGGAATAAATATAGTTAAATCTTAAATGATATCTGCCCAATTATTATCAGGACAGGCTCTCGCTGGCTGCGTTATATGACGATTCTTGTTTGAATTAAGAAATCCTTCGACAGGGTTAGGATGAAAAAACTACTTTAAGGTTAATTCTAAGGAGCTCTTTGTGTTCTAAGGTGGTAGAAAAGAATGTAAGATGGGAAATCTAATACGGAAAATGGAAAAATAACTATCATGTAAAACAAGCCATCATCACCTTAATTAATAAAATTTCAACTGCTAAGATGTTCTTAGATGGTAAATTAGACGTATTTTCCTCATAACAGTACAGTACAGTTTTTTTAGATAAAATGGTCAGATTTAAGCTCAAAACCAAATAACCTAAGGACTACAATGATTACTTTAAAAAAGTCAATTTTCAGCGCTGTAATATTTATTTCGGTAAGCTTTTTTCCTCTACTATCCTCGGCACAATTAACTAAATCTATTTTATTGGAAAATGGATGGAAGTTTTCAAAAGGAGATTTTCCTAGTGCTGCTCAAATTAATTTTAATGATAAAGCTTGGCAAACTGTAACTGTGCCACACGATTGGGCAATTTATGGGCCGTTTGATGAAAATAACGACTTGCAAATCACTAAGATTACTCAAAATAACGAAACCAAGGAAACCAGAAAAACCGGTAGGACAGGTGCTTTACCTTATATGGGCATTGGCTGGTATCGTACCACATTTACAGTTCCTACAGTATCTAGTAATGATGAAGTAACGCTAATGTTTGATGGGGTAATGAGCAATTCCTCCATCTATGTTAACGGTAAGGAAGTTGGCAATTGGCCTTATGGATATAGCTCTTTTCAATTTAATATCTCGTCTTACATCATTAAGGGAAAGCCAAATACTTTAAGTGTTAGGGTTGATAATAAACCATTGTCATCTAGATGGTATCCTGGAGCAGGAATTTATAGAAATGTACATTTGATTGTTAAAAATAAGACCAATCTTAAAACCTGGGGTACATTTGTCACAACACCAGAAATATCAGCCAATGCTGCAAAAGTATATGTGAAAACGAAGTTATCTGATAGTTTGGTTAAAGGTTTTAAATTGGTTTATAATGTACTTGGCTCAAAAGGAGCATTGTTAATTAGTGGTTCTGCTGTAGATAAAAATGAAATAGATTTAAATCTTAAAAACCCGAAATTATGGTCGCCAGAAAGCCCAACGCTTTACACCTTGGTTACTAAATTATATTTAAACAATGTATTAACCGATCAACAACAAACCAAGTTCGGTGTTAGAAAAGCTGAGTTTAAGCGTGAAACTGGCTTTTGGTTAAATGATAAAAATGTAAAGTTCAAAGGCGTTTGTTTACATCATGATTTAGGCCCACTGGGTACAGCGGTAAATGTTTCCGCCATGCGCCGACAATTAATTTTATTAAAAGATTTAGGCTGTAATTCGATTCGCACCTCACACAATCCGGTAGCACCTGAGTTTTTAGATTTATGCGATGAAATGGGATTTCTAGTAATCGAAGAGACATTTGATGAGTGGAAAAGAGGGAAAATGAAAAATGGTTATCATAACTTTTTCGATAAGTGGGCGGAGAAGGACGTAACCAATATGATTGAAAGAGACCGAAATCATCCAAGTATTATCATGTGGAGTATCGGCAATGAAGTGCCTGACCAAGACAATAAAGAAGGTTATAAAATCATTACCTATCTTCAAGATATTTGCCACAAAGCAGACCCAACCAGATTGGTAACAGCTGGAATGGACCGTATTAATTCTGCATTAAAAAACAATTTTGCGGCTACTTTAGATGTTCCTGGATTTAATTACAAACCGAAACAATATTTCGAAGCGTATAAAAAATTACCACAAGGATTTCTTTATGGCTCAGAAACTGCATCAACGGTTAGTTCAAGAGGCGTTTACCATTTTCCAGTAAAGATGGGCAAGGATATTCATCATCCAGATAATCAAAGTTCATCTTACGATTTAGAGTTTTGTAATTGGTCTCAAGTTCCAGATGATGAGTGGGCGGTTCAAGATACAACGGCTTATTCTGCTGGTGAATTTGTTTGGACAGGTTTTGATTATTTAGGAGAACCTACGCCCTATGATGATTATTGGCCATCGAGAAGTTCTTATTTTGGTATTTACGATTTAGCTGGCTTACCTAAGGATAGGTTTTATTTATATAGAAGCCGATGGAAACCAGAAGAAAAAACATTGCATTTATTACCACATTGGAACTGGGAAGGTAAAGAAGGTCAGAATGTTCCAGTTTTCTGTTATACTAATTATCCTTCGGCAGAGTTATTTGTAAATGGAAAAAGTATGGGTGTGCAGAAAAAAAGCAATTTGAATAACCAAACTCGTTACCGTTTAATGTGGAATGATGTGGTTTACCAAAAGGGAAGTTTAAAAGTTGTAGCTTATGATGAAAATGGAAAAGCTGTGGCTACTGAAGAAGTTAAAACTGCAGGCGCACCACATCACTTAAAATTAATGGCAGACCGAAAACAGTTAAGCGCAAATGGTAAAGATTTATCTTTTGTAACGATTAGCGTGGTAGATAAGGATGGGAATCTTTGTCCGACTGCAACGGATAATTTAATGTTTAAAGTGACTGGAGTAGGAAAATATCGTGCGGCTTGCAATGGCGATGCTACTTCTTTACAATTATTTCATCAACCAGAAATGAAAGCTTTTAGCGGAATGGCAGTTGCGATTGTAGAAAGCTCAAAAATAAAAGGAAGTATCAATTTACAAGTTAGCGCTAAAGGTTTGCCAAGCGCTGTTATTACACTAAACTCTAAATAATTAAAATTGTAGTCAAATCAAATATTTTATTAGTAAAATAAAATCATAGTTAAGAAACACCCCGGTCTTCGACCACCCCTCTAAAAGAGGGGAATTGCAACCTTCATTCCCCTCCTTTGGAGGGGTGCCTGAAAGGCGGGTGGTATTTTAAACTTAAAATAGTTCCTATATTTTGATATATAATATAAAACATTTATGAACACTATTTATAAAATAACTTTTGCCTTACTGCTACTGTCAAATAATTTATTTGCGCAGACAAAAACGGATTACAAATTTGCTTTCGGTTCTGGAAAGAAAGCTAAAGGTTACATTAAAGTGCTACCAAGCGATGCCTACAGCAAAGAGAAAGGTTATGGGTTTGATTTTGATTCGAAAGTAGTTGAAGGTGATAGGGGTGGTAAGTCTTACCAAAAAGGAGATTTAATAAAAAGCGATAAGCCATTTTATTTCTCGGTGGCAGTACCAGAAGGAAATTACAAAATCACGGTTACCTTTGGGGATTTAAAAGTAGCATCTGAAAGTACAGTTAAAGCAGAATCTAGAAGATTGATGTTGGAAAATGTGAAGACTTCTGCAGTACAATACACCACTAAAACTTTTATTGTAAACGTTAAAAATAAAAATATAACCGGTGGACAAGTAGTTGGCTTAAAGCCAAGGGAATTAACCAAGTTGGATTGGGATGATAAATTGACCTTAGAATTTGATTTAAATACCCATTTGAATTCATTAGAAATTACAAAAGTTGAAGACCAAATCACTGTTTTCTTGGCAGGAAATTCGACTGTTGTTAATCAGGATGATGAACCTTGGGCATCTTGGGGACAAATGGTGACGCGTTTCTTTAAACCTGGAGTTGCCATCGCCAATCACGCTGAATCTGGCTTAACCTTAGGCTCTTTTTTAGGTAGTAGGAGGTTAGCAAAAGTTTTAAGCATAATGAAACCAGGCGATTATCTTTTTATAGAGTTCGGTCATAACGACCAAAAAGATAAAGGACCTAACGATGGCGCTTTTAAATCTTATACAGAACGTTTAAAAACCTTTGTAAGTGAAACAAAAAAGAAAGGTGGTATTCCTGTAATTGTTACTTCAACAAGTCGTAGGTCTTTCGGTGCTGATGGAAAAATAACTAACTCTCTTGGTGATTTTCCTGCTGCGGCTCGTAAGGTTGCTGAAGATGAAAAAGTAGCGCTGATAGATTTAAATGCGATGACAACTGAGCTTTTTAACGCATTAGGTGAGGAAAATTCTAAAAAGGCTTTTGTGCATTATCCAGCAAATAGTTATCCTGGACAAACCAAAGCATTGGCAGATAATACGCACTTTAATCCTTATGGTGCTTATGAAATTGCGCAATGCATTATTTTGGGTATCAAACAGCAAAACTTAGGTATAGCTAAATTTTTAGTAGATGATTTGCCGGCGTTTAATCCATCAAAACCTGATGATGTAAACAAATGGAAATGGCCAGAAAGTCCTAAGAGTAGTATTGTTAAACCTGATGGGAACTAAATAGTTTGTCATTCCGAGGAACGAGGAATCTATTTAAGGAGTTGAATTAGATAGATTCTTTCCCGAAAAGTCGGGACAAGCTGCTGCGCTACCGATGTAAAATCGGTACAAGTTCTGAATGACAAAAATGATTTGGTTCCAGTTTTCAGTTGGCAATTCCAGTTCAACACTCTAACAAATCCTCTGATAATATCAATAAAGTTATGCTCAATCGGCTCTAGACCGTTTGCGTCATTGCAAGGCACTGCCTGTCCCGACTTCTCCTATCGTGTGGACACAAATATTGGTTTCTTTTTTGCCTCTATGCCGGCAGGCATCAAACTTTTGAAGCATCAAAAGTATGCAAAAATGCTTGTCAATCCCGCTAGGTGCCTTTTCACGGGCCCTTGCTCATCAAAAAAACAGCGGCACTTTGTTTTGTTCGTAACTGATAAATGAAAGTCAGTACAAGAATGAGCACAAAACCACTGCGTTTGAGGTTTGTTAGTGCTGGTTTTTCTATTGTGCTACTGTTTTTTTGATTGGGCTGGCACTGGGGATTGACGGTCGTGCTTGGCTAGAGACACCAATATTATGAACGGAACCTTGCATAGTCCAAAAAGCAATGAGCAAAAAAGATGTATCCACACGATAGGACTTCTCGGGAAAGCAATCTCCCCCTTTGCAATGGCGTAAAATCTGAAAGGAGATTGCTTCGGACGATGAAAAATCGATCCTCGCAATGACGAATCTTTTTTAATAATAGCAATTCAGCTATCCTACAATTTAACAATCCATTACTTCATCAACCTTACTTCATAAATATTAGCAACCTGCGATTTATTTTGCGCAACAAATTTCACTTCCATTTTTTCCTTCCTTAAAAAGGCAGGGATTTCATATTCAACTTCGTAAAAACCATCACCTTTACTACCATCTAAGTTTACGGTGGTCATTATAATTTTGTTGATATAAACCTCAAAGTTCTTGTTTTTATCTTTGCCATATAAGGTTAGGCGAAGCTTGCTTGCATTTAATTTGGGGTTATTTAATTCATAGCTAAACCAATCTTTGCTATTTCTAAAATGCCTTTCCAAGAAAGTTCCATTTTCTGTTTGTTCGCCTTTAAAATTATGATCAGATTCTGGTTGCTGCTCGCCTGTGTTAATCACATCTACCGTTTGTGCATCGAGTTCATTTTTTGTCTTTTCAATTTTATTGATATAAGCTACTTTTTCCTGCAAACCTGCCTCATTTGTATATGGCCAATATAGCATATACCTACTACCTTGTATCTCATAAAATGGAACAAGCTTTAGGTTTTTATATTGAGCTTGATAGATTAAATTACTAGCATTAAACTGCATATTGGTAGCGCCAGATTTAATTTTTGTAGCCAAATTATCCTTCGAGCCAACAATTAATGGAGCCTTATCTATTGGAAATAATGTTTCTGAAGCTATGTGTCCCATCCTGCTTCCATCCGCTATTAATTTTTTAGGTTTTAAGGTATCTATTTCCGAGGCAAGTACAATTGGTCCGTGTAAAAAAGAAACCCAGTTAGATTGGTCGGGTAAAAATTCAGTGGACGTGTGCATTGGTAAAGTGATGTTTACCACATCTCCAGTTTTCCATAAACGATAAATGCTAGCATAACCAGCAGCATTTTTTGTTACGACCTGCTTTTTCCCATTTATAAAGATGGTTAAAGTGTTATTGGTAACCCAAGCAGGGTAACGGAAATTAATGGCAAACGAACTTGGTTTATTAATCTTTACACTAAGCTTTGAAGTTTCTGAATTTGGGAAAGTAGTTTGTTGTGTAATACTCAACCCTTTTTCTTTCCAGTTTAAGGTTGATGGGATATAAAGATTCACAAATAAATCAGTTTTACTGTGGGCATAAATCAGCTCGCCATATTTAGCATGGTTTTCTAATCCAGAGCCTACACAACACCAAAAACCTTCTTGAGCGTTAGAATAAACCCTATAATGCCCTGGTCTAATCGGTGTAAAATAGACAAAACCACCAGTTTTACTTTGAGAACTTAAAATGTGATTATATAAAGTTCTTTCATAATAATCTACATAATTAGCGCTTGGATTAGCCAAAAATAACTGCTTGGTTAATCTTAGCATGTTATAAGAGTTACAAGTCTCTGGACCTTCTCTCGAATCTATCATCGATGAAAAATTATTAATAGGATTAAAGTGCTCTCTTACACTGTTTCCGCCAATGGAAATTGTTCTGTTTTTTACCACAGTTTGCCAGAAAAAATATGCTGCATTTGCCCAAGTTGCATCGTTAGCTACTTTAGCAACTTGTTCAAAACCAATTACTTTTGGTATCTGCGTATTTGCATGTAGCCCGTTTAAGGCATCTTTTTGATTGAGTAAGGGATTAAGAATTGATAAATCGGAAAACTTTTTAGCTAGCGCTAAATACTTTTTATCGCCAGTAATGGCTGCAACATTCGCGAAAATTTCATTTAAACCGCCGTGTTCACTTTTTAGCATTTCCTGAACTTGAGCATCAGATAAATTTTCCACCAAGTCAATGCACCAATCTGTTAATTTAATGAGGATGTTTTTAGCTTTTAAATTGCCTGTAACGGCATAAGCATCATATAAGCCGTTATAGATTTTATGAATGTTGTACAATGGCACCCATTTGCCATTCAGCGAAAAGCTGTTGGCTCTAATTTTTCCATGTTTAATCTCTTCCCAAATTGCTTTACCACCCGGTACGCCACCAACATAGCCATTGCCATTTTTAACTTGACATTTTTCAAGTTCACTGATTACATAATCTATCTTTTCTTTCACTTTAACATCAGCTGTAGAACCATACATTAACGACAAAGCAGATAAATAGTGACCAGCCATGTGTCCATCTAAACCTGTGTTTTCCCAGTTGCCATATTGTTCTGCTTTTGTAGGTAAACCTGCATCTTTTAAATAGGGTGCTAACAAACGATCTGGGTTTAGCGATAACATATAGGCTAAATCCGTTTGTTGTGCCGCTTTAAAAGGTCCGTCGAGTAAACGAACTTCATTTAAGCTAAAGGCTTGCAGTTTATCTTGCCCGAAAGCAAAATTTACAGTAAATGATAATAAGGCACAAATGATAAGTTTCTTTGTCATATTATAAAATTATTTATTTGAAGCCCAATAGAAGTGAAACGATTAAAGTTTGTCCAACTTTCCGCTATATCTTTTTGGCTATCCTTCGACTACGCTCAGGATGACAGCCAAAAAGGATGTCGCTTCAATTTGGGCTATTTAACTTAAGCTAGTGTTCCATGGGAACTCCCTTGGAGCAAGGAAACCGTACATAGTTCCTAGAACCTGCATAAAATAAACCTGATTGAACGAAAAGCCCGCATCCCGATTTTTCTTCGGGAGAGGACTTGAAGTGAAAGCGGGACTAGCTTTGAAATGAAAAACTGTTTTTGCTTTTCAAATAAATCTAATCTTTAACAGCTTCACATCTCACCAACTCCACCACTCACTAATTCTAATTAGCCTTTTTAATCCCTTCTGTTGTCATCACCACACGTTTCATGGTTCCATCTTTGTTATAGTAGAGATAATCTATACAAACAGACCTTCTGTAACTACCACCATCGTTGTTGATAGCACCATTGTGATAAACGAAATAATCTTTGCCTTTAAAATTGATGATGGCTTGATGGTTGGTGTTTGAGTTGCCAGCAATCTCATTTAAAATGCCTTTATACTCCCACGGACCAGTCACTTTTTTACTCATGGCATAAACAATTTTTTCGGGAAATTGAGAAGCATACGAAAGATAATACCAGTCTTTTCTTTTGTGAATCCACGGTGCTTCGGTAAACTCTTTTAAATCTAAGGTTACAATTGGGCCATCCATTTCTATCATGTTCTTTTTTAGCTTTACATAACGGCATTTCTGATTTCCCCAAAATAAATATGCCTGACCATCATCATCTATGATTACGGATGGGTCAATGTCATCCCAACTGATTTTTACATCAGTTGTCATGTCATTAGTAATTAAAGCCTTGCCCAATGCATCTTTAAACGGTCCAGTCGGACTATCTGAAACTGCAATGCCAATAGATTTTCCGTGTATGGTGCCGTGAGTTATGGCCACATACCAATAGAATTTACCATCGCGTTCTATCACTTGGCTGGCCCAGGCATCGTCTTTAGCCCAAGCGAAAGCTTTGGTATCTAATGGAGATTTATGTTCTTTCCAAGTTACCATATCTGCCGATGAATAAACTAGCCATTCGTGCATTTCATAGCTGTTTTTTGGTGCTTTTGGTACATCATGGCCAGTATATAAATAAACAGAATCTTTGTAGACATAAGCAGCAGGGTCTGCCGTATATTTATCGGTAATAATTGGATTACCTGTGGAAACGATTATTTTCTCTTGAGATTTGGCTATCGATGTGCTAAGGGCAATGGCAATTAAGCCAACAAGTTTAATGTGATAATTCATCTTAATTAACCTTTAATAGTTTTTTTAATTCTCTTTTTTTGATTGGCAAAATAGTACCATGTCTTATTCCTTTTGGAACGGAAATTTGATCAGATACATCAGTCCAGTTTAACAAATCTGAAGATTGTATGGCTCCATATTTATGCTCTCTGTACTTATCGAAATAAACCAGCCAGTCTTTTTTAATCTTTAAAACAGTAGGACCTTCTGCCCAATAATTTCCAGTGATTTTTTCGCTTGCCTTAGTGTAAGGACCAATTAAATTATCGCTATAGGCAATCTTTAAGTTTTTCTGGTCAGGTTCTCTGGTTTCATCTTTTAAAAACATGATGAATCTCCTTTTGTCTTTTACAATTGTGGCATCAATCACATTAAAACCTGGGTCGTATAAAAGTTTGGTTTCAGAAAACGTCTTGAAATCTTTAGTAGTTACGTAATAAATCCTGTGATTGTAGCCATCATCAGCTTTTGAAGCTGTTTCTGGAAATTTGCCGATAATTGTAGTTGCCCAATAAATTAAATAGGTTTTTGTTTTATTGTCATAAGTAATTTCTGGTGCCCAAGTATTTCTGGCACCTTCTTCTTTAGCCATTACTGGAATAAATTGTTGTTCGCTCCAATTGATTAAATCTTTAGAGCTCGCGTAACCTATCCCTTTATCTTTCCAGCTAACTGTCCATACCATATGAAATAATCCATCACGACCTTTAATAATGCAAGGATCACGCATTAATTTATCCTTACTAACCGTTGGCGTTAAAAACGATTTATCATTTTTTAAGGCAGTCCATTTAAAGCCATCATTGCTGTAGGCTAAATGCAATCCGTCTTGCCCGTTATTATTGAAATAAGCAAAAAGATAATTTTTTTGCGCATTTACATTGAATGAAATGAAGAGTGTGAATAGAATTAGAAATGTGAGTTTTTTCATTATGTTTTTATGATATTCTAAAATCCGTTGGCGAGGACGCTAACGTTTAAATTCCCTTTGTTGGCGTCCCCACCAACAATTTATTTAATTTTTTAACTCTAAAACAACAACAGATTGGGCTGGTAATTCTACAGAAAGTTTATTGCCATTTTTCTTTGCACCATTAAATTTCACAATGTGGATTTTATTAGGCTCATTGAAAGTATTGATATCTGTAATTTTTGCAGAGGTTAATATTTGTCCAGTTACGGTTTTCCAGTTTAAACCATCTAATGCTGTGTTTAAAGTGATTTTTTGATGTGGATTTAGGTTAACCAATGAAATGTGAATTGCACCTGTTGCATCCTGTGATGCAGAAATATTTAACGCTGGAATTTTTTTATCACCCATTAAGTAATCAGGACTTACAAAATCTATCGGTAAATACTTAGCATCCTGATGAACTTTATATAAATCGAAAATGTGATAAGTAGGGGTTAAAATCATCTTATTTTTTTCGGTTAAAACCAAAGCTTGTAAAACATTTACCGTTTGTGCCAAGTTTGCCATTCTAACCCTATCAGAGTGGTTATTGAAAATATTCAACGTTGTGCCAGCAATTAAGGCATCGCGTAAGCTATTCTGTTGGTATAAAAAACCAGGGTTTGTGCCAGGCTCAACGTCTGTCCATATTCCCCATTCATCAACAACCAATGCTACCCTTTTCTTCGGGTCATATTTATCCATAACAGCTGAGTGTTTAGTAACCAGCTCTTCCATTTTTAGGCAGTTTTGCATGGTGCTAAAATATTGACTTTCATCAAACGCAGTTGCAGAACCTTTAGCATTCCATTTTCCTGTTGGTAATGTATAATGATGTAGTGTTAATCCCCACATTCTGGCACCTATGTTTTTCATACAGGTTTCTGTCCAGTTGTAATCGTCAGAATTAGCACCAGCGGCGATTTTCTTCAAAGGTGCACCAGCGTAATCACGAGCATAGGTAGCGTATCTTCTGTATAAATCTGAATAATATTGTGGCGTCATGTTACCCCCGCAACCCCAGCTTTCATTTCCAACACCCCAAAAAGCCACTTTCCAAGGTTTTTCTCTACCATTTTCCTTACGAATGGCAGTCATCGGACTCACGCCATCAAAGTTCAAATACTCCACCCATTTTGCCATTTCCTCTACTGTTCCACTGCCCACATTACCAGCAATGTAAGGTTCAGTTTGGAGCATTTCGCAAAGCTCTAAAAACTCATGTGTACCAAAGCTATTGTCTTCTACAACGCCACCCCAATTGGTATTAACCATTTTTGGGCGTAAGTTTCTTGGCCCAATTCCATCTCGCCAATGGTATTCGTCTGCAAAACATCCACCTGGCCAACGCAAATTTGGAATTTTGATTTTCTTTAAGGCATCAACAATGTCTAACCTAATTCTTCCTTTGTTTGGGATGGTCGAATTTTCATCAACCCAAAAACCATCATAAATACAACGACCCAAATGCTCAGAAAAATGACCGTAAATGTGTTTACTTATAACTTGTTCAGTAGCAGGTTTAATGGTTAAAATTGTTTCTGTTTGAGCTTTTAAGACAAAAGAGCAGCAAATTATTGCAAGAGAGAAAAGTGTTTTCTTCATTTTTAAGAGTTGAAAGGTATTCTGATAACGTTAAATGAATATGGCTTTAAAACCAAGTTTAATTTTTTTCCTTTTAAGGAAATATCTATTCTTTTTGGACCAACTGCTTGAGGAGCATCAAATGAGTTCAATTGGTTTAAGTTGCTGTTTTCCAGTTCATCAATAAATCCTTTTGATTTTATTTTCTTCTTGCCATCAAGTGCCAAATCAATGGTTTGCGTTTGATTGGCTGTATTTGCAATTTTAATGATCAACTCATTTGTGGTTTTATCTGTAACTGCAGAAGCGTATAAACCATCTTGTCCGATGATGTTTTTTGCATCATTTGTAATAGAAACCACATCTGTTCCTTTATTGGTAGAAAATAATTTTTGAACGTAATAATCTGGTGTGCCGTAAACTTTTAAATTATCAACCCAAATCATGTCAGGTGCCCACTGCCAAGCATCTACATGAGCAAAAAGAGGGGCATAGGATGCCATTTGAACTATATCTGCATTGCGTTCTAAGCCAGTCATTAAAGCTGCTGCCGCCAATGCGCTTTCCCAATTATTTCTATTGCTTCCAATGATTTTTGAATCTGCGTGTACCGCGTATTCTCCTACAAAAACCTTCGATTCATTTCTTGGATAACTATCATAACGACCAGCATTTTTTAAAAACCAATCTGCAGGTTTGTAATAATGTTCGTCAATAAAATCTGCGTTTGCAGTTCTCAATGCAGTGTTTAGCAATTCAAATCTATCGCCCTCTGGACCAGTACCAGAACTGTTGATTAACTTAATTTCTGGATATTTTGCCTTAATTGCTTTAGTGAAAATTGCTAAACGCTCTAAGTATTGTGGTCCCCAGTTTTCATTTCCAATGCCCAACATTTTTAAATTAAATGGTTTAGGATGCCCTAATTCGGCTCTTTTTTTACCCCATTTGGTGTTGATATCGCCATTGGCAAACTCAATTAAATCTAATGCATCTTGTACATAAGGGTCTAATTCATCTAAAGCGGCAACTTCGCCAGTGTTAAATTGGCAAGCCATTCCGCAGTTTAAAATTGGCAAGGCATCCGAGCCAATATCTTCGGCTAACTGGAAATATTCAAAAAAGCCTAATCCAAAACTTTGGTAGTAATCTGGCGCAGGGCGATGAGCAAACTCTACATTCCATCTATTCATTAACATTTTACGGCTTTCGATAGGACCGATGGTGTTTTTCCATTGATACCTATTGGCTAGGTCGGTTCCTTCAACAATACATCCCCCTGGGAAACGAATAAACCCTGGTTTCATGTCTGCTAACATTTGAACCATGTCTGCTCTTAAACCTTGTGGCCTATTTTTCCAGGTATCTTCAGGAAATAAAGAAATCATATCTAAATCTATATTGCCCTTGCCTTGAAAAATGATAGAGAACTTCGCTTTTGGGTCTGTTTCGGTTGCTGTAATACTGGCCGATTGTTTTTGCCAATTGTTGCCTGTTTGCAAAGGTGTTAAGGTAGTTTGTGCTATTACTTTATTGTTTGCGGCTTTTAACAATAGAACCATTTTTACGCCAGGAATTGGTTGGCGATACATCATCGAGAAATCATAACGCAGGCCTTTTTTTACACCAATTCCTTTAAAACCTTCGTTAATTAATTCGAAATCGTCTGTCTGTCTTTGAACTTGTAAATACCTTGGGTTGGCTTCATTTACTTCCTTGCGATTAACAACCAAAACTTCTCCTTCTTTTTGCCTGTTCCTATGAATTGACCAACCCATTAAAGGTTTAATAAATTCGAACGACCTATTTTTAATTAACTCCGCGTAAATTCCTCCGTCTGCACCAAAATTAATGTCCTCAAAAAAGACACCCCACATGTTAGATTCTACTTTGGCTATTGATTTATCTGTTTTAACAATAAAGGTTTTTGCTACTTGCGCAAAAGATTGATTGGAAAACCCTAATCCGATTGTGGAATAAGCCAGCATTAAGCATAATACTCGCTTGTTAAGCAGATTTAATTTCATAAAGTTTAATATTTGGATGGTTCTAAATTGTAAAAGTAAAATATTTCAGATAATAAACGTCATTTGTACGATTATTATTTTCGAATAATTTTTTTGATGGAAATATGCGGCTGAAAAAGATGTTAAGGACATAATTACTAGGTTTTACGAAAAATACAATCTGTAACTTTTATGATAGAACAGGATGAAGCAGGACGATAAAAACTTGATTAGTAATTAAGTTCGTTAATTTAAATTACCAACCAAATATAAATGCCATGAGATTTTTAAGAGCTAGTTCCTTAGCCATAAATTGTAAATATTTTGTTTTGTTCACCGCCTTATTTATTACTTCTATATTCAATTCGTTTGCCCAAAAACAAATTGAGCATTTAGATAGGGGATTAATAGGAATAAAGAACAATTCAAACCATTTATTTTTAAGCTGGAGATTATTGGTGAATGATAATGTGGATGTTTCATTTGATATTTACAGACAAAGCTTAGGTAAGAGTTTGATTAAACTGAACAAAAAACCAATTTCTAAAACCACATTTTTTATTGATAGCACTGTTAATTTTTCTTTAACGAATAGTTGGATGGTTAAAGTGAGTGCCAAACAAACGGACGAATCAGGTGCAACTTTTAAAACAGCTGCCAATGCTGATGTAAAACCTTACTTTTCTATTCCGATTGAAGCTCCCGCTGATGGAGAAATTGAAGGTTCTAAATTTACTTATAGTGCCAACGATGCAAGTGTTGCAGATTTAGATGGTGATGGCAGTTATGAAATCATCTTAAAATGGGAACCTTCAAATGCTAAAAATCCTCCTCAAACAGGTTTTACAGGCAATCAAATTATAGATGCTTATACTTTGGCAGGTAAGTTATTGTGGCGAATAGATTTAGGTAAAAACATACGTTCAGGAGCCGCTTATACCCAATTTTTGGTTTACGATTTTAATGGAGATGGCAAAGCCGAAATGATTACTAAAACAGCTGATGGTACAATTGACGGCGATGGTAAGGTAATTGGAGATGCAAACAAAGATTTGAGATCTTACGATAAGAAATCTGGCACTTATGGCAAAATTGTTGAAGGTCCAGAGTATTTAACGGTGTTTGATGGTAAAAGCGGTGCTGCTTTAAGCACGGTAGATTTTATTCCAAATCGTTACCCATTAGATGGTTGGGGAGGAACAGGAGGTAATGGTGGTAATGATAATACGGGTGGTAGACCAGATAGATTTACAGCAGGTGTAGCTTATTTAGATGGCAAAACTCCAAGTGCATTTTTTGTTCGTGGCTGGTATGGCAGAACAGTAATTGCAGCTTGGGATTGGAAAAATGGGAAGCTAAGTAGTAAATGGGTTTTCGATTCGAAGGATAGAAAAAACCCATATTCTGGAATGGCAAATCACAGTGTCAGCATAGCTGATGTAGATAATGATGGTAAAGATGAAATCTGCGTTGGTGCAATGATTGTTGATGATGACGGAAAAGGATTATTTACTACAGGTTTTGGGCATGGTGATGCTTTACACGTTGCAAAAATGAATCCTGAGCATGAAGATGTTTATGTTTTTGGTGTACATGAAATAGAAGATTCGCTTAAAACACCAGTTCGTCCGGGTGTAGCTTTGTATAGTGCCAAAACAGGCAAACCTTATTTTACCTTAGCTCGAAACATTGATGTTGGTAGAGGTGTGGCTGCTGATATTGACCCTACACATTTAGGTTTCGAGAATTGGGGTGGTCCAGGTGGGTTAAGAGATTTGAATGGAAAAACCATAAGTGAGGAAACGCCTAACTCTGCCAACTTTGTAGTTTGGTGGGATGGAGATTTAACAAGAGAGCTTTTAGACAAAAACAGAATTGATAAGTGGGATTGGAAGAATAAAAAAACTGTTAACCTATTTACAGCCATAGGTGCTACCTCAAATAATGGTACAAAAGCTACGCCTGCGCTCAGTGCAGATTTGTTTGGAGATTGGCGTGAAGAAGTGATTTGGCGAACTCCAGATAATAAAGAATTGCGGATTTATTCTACAACTATCCCTACTAATTATCGTTTTACAACTTTAATGCAAGACCCACAGTATAGAGCAGCGATTGCTGGAGAAAACGTAGGGTATAATCAACCCCCACATCCTGGTTTCTATTTGGGTGAAGGAATGCGTAAACCAACAAAAGCCAACGTGTTAATTGTACCCTTAAAATAAAAGTAATAACCTTATTACAAAATTGATACTGCTAAATATCCATCAGCTTATGCATTGTATTATAACACAGGATGGAACAGGATGCGATTGAGTGTCGAACTATTTAAATTGGCAATGTCATTAAGTGCCTCTTATCCGCTTAGTGGAAATATCTAACCAAATTTATCCCTTATGCGTACCCGTAACTTTTTGTTGTGTGTAATACTGACTGGTTTCAGTCTAAAAGCTTTTGCCCAAAAGACAGACGCATTAAACCTTTTGGTAAACGTACCTGTCAAAATAGCCAACCAAAAAAGTAGTTGCTTAAACCCATAAAACTATAAATCATTCCCTATGAAAACGTTAAGAGCTGTTACTTTCATTTTTCTATCTCTCATTTCGGGTCAAATATTAGGTCAACAGAAAACTACCGCTGCCGCAGATGATAAGGGTTCTTTTAAGCTATTTTTTGAAAAAGCCTATGTGCAAACAGACAGAGCATATTATAGTAGTGGAGAAGATGTTTGGTTTAGTGCTTATTTGGTAAATGGAAAAAGCACCAGTTTAACGAGTACCAGTAATAATTTGTATGTTGAATTGATTAACTCAAAAGCTCAACTAATTGATAGTAAGTTGATAAGAATGAATGGAGGTTTGGGGAATGGAGATTTTAAACTAAAAGATACACTTCAAACTGGATGGTATACTATTAGATCCTATACCAATTGGATGCGCAACTTTGGGAATGATTTTGTGTTTCAGAAGAAGATATATGTAAACAATACAACGATTGTAAAATTAAATAATGCATCAGGAACAGCAACTGGAAAAGCAGATAATTTGGTTTCAGTTACTTCAAAAAAGACAATTACATTTTTTCCAGAAGGAGGTTCGTTAGTGGAAGGCTTAACCTCGATTGTTGCTTTTAAAACCAATGATGAAATTGGTAATGCTTTAAAAGCCAAGGGAAGTGTAATTTCATCAAAAGGAGATACAATAACCACTTTCCAAAGTACAGAAGCTGGAATGGGGATTTTTGCCTTTACCCCAATGGCAGATGAAAAATACAAAGTTGAAGGATTCTATGGTACAGAGAAATTCACATCGGCTTTGCCTGTTGCAATTAAGAAAGGATTTTCAATTCATTTAACTACAGATTCAGCCAGTATAAAGGCTTCAATCAGTACAAATGAAGCATCTTTCAGTGAACTTCAGGGTAAACCTATTTCGATTGTAATTAAACATGCTGGAGATAATATCTATACTGGTTCAATCACCTTAACAAAAACTAGTGCGTCGGTAACTATTCCAACCAAGGATTTACCTACTGGAATTGCCGTTTTAACTTTGCTAGACCATTTGGGGAGACCACAATGTGAACGTTTGGTTTATATCCAGTCGGCTAATAAAATAAATTTAACCATTAATCCTGATAAGCCAAATTATGCAGCAAGGGAAAAAGTAACGTTGAATGTTAAGGCAACAAATAGTCTTGGTGCTCCTATAAAAACAAATCTTTCACTCGCGGTTGTGGATGGTATCATTCCACCTGATGCCAACAACATTGTTAGTTATTTAACACTTCAATCTGAATTAAAGGGAGAGATTAAAAATGCCGACCAATATTTTGATCCTCAAAATGCTGGAAGATTTAAGCAATTGGATTTATTACTGTTAACACAAGGTTGGAGGGAATATTTGTGGCGTAAACTAGCAGATTCGAGCATTAAAATAAGTGAGATGCCAGAACCTGGTATCACCATCAGAGGCTCGGTTAGAGAAAAAATAGCTAATAAACCAATGCCTAATATGAACATTACGCTGTTCGGTTCGGGTTTTGTAGGCAATAAAATTTATACTACTAAAACAGATGCTAACGGGCGCTATTTTCTCGATGGCTTAAATTGGTCGGGAAATCAAGCTATAAAACTTTCCTCTCAAGATAATAAGGGAAAAAAGGGAGGTTGGCTACAAATAGATTCTGTATCTAAACCATTTCCTTTAAACCTAAAAAAGTTAAATCCATTCGAAATACCAACCAACTTAAACGCTGAGGTTAGTACAAGAATGGCATACAATCGTAAGTTTAAAATAGGCGACTCAATCATGTTAGATGAGGTGAAAATTGTAGCGGGTAGAAAGCAAACCGTACAATTATTCGATGAAACCCTAAGCACATTTGGATATCCTGATCAGGTTTTTAATATTACAGCAGCAGATTATAGTTATAAAAGTTTGGAACATTATTTATTGACCTATGCAAAAGGTAGTTATGCTGTTGATGCCACAGATTCATTAGGTAATGAGGGTATAGCATTTTTATCTGCTGGAAAAAAAGTAAGTCCTAGTATTATAATTAATCAAAGAGAAGATCTTCAAAATCGCACGGACTATTACAGTTTAACAATGGATCAGATTGATAAAATTGTTGTTAAACATCTATTGGGCCAGGCATCAGGAGGTAAATTTCCTGATAGGTATCTTATTTATTTAACCTTAAAAGAAAGTGCCTTTCGTGGGCCTAATTTGGATCTTTTAAATGTTAACTTAAATGGTTATTATAATGACAGAGCATTTTATTCGCCAAATTATGTTTCAAAAGCACCACCTGTAAAAGATTTAAGAACAACTGTGTTTTGGGCGCCATTGCTAAAAACTAATGCAAACGGTGAAGTGAGTGTATCATTCTTTAATTCAGATAATAAAGGATATATGAATATAACAACCAATGGAATAACCGAACAAGGATCGCCAATAACCAATAAAACAAGTTATAAAGTTCAATAATATGAAAAATAGATGCACCCCATACATATTGCTATTGATTGTGTTTTCTCTCTTTGTTGGGCGGATTTCAGCTCAGCAAAAAAAAGAACCTGCTAATACAGATGTGAAGACAATGAAATTGTTTTTCGAGAAAACCTATTTACATACAGATAGAAATTATTACAGTAGTGGAGAGGATATTTGGTTTAGCGCATATTTAGTAAATGGAAAAAGTACAAGCTTAACCAATACAAGTAATAATTTATATGTAGAACTGATTGATCCAAATGCTGAACTAATAGAGCGAAAATTAATTAGAATGGATGCCGGATTAGGTAATGGAGATTTTAAACTTAAAGATACACTTCAATCTGGTTGGTACAATATTAGGGCTTATACTAATTGGATGCACAACTTCGGTAACGATTTTGTTTTTCAAAAAAAGATATTTATAACTAATACTATTAATGATAAGGATGTCAAAGTCACCAAAAAACCTACTAAGAAAGCAGAAAATGTTAATATAACCTCTCCCAAAAAAACGATTACATTTTTCCCCGAAGGAGGTTCTTTAGTAGAAGGTGTAAATTCAATAGTAGCATTTAAAACAAACGACGAATTTGGAGAGGGCTTAAAAGCGAAAGGAAGTATCATATCATCTAAAGGAGATACAATAACCACTTTCCAAAGTACAGAAACTGGAATGGGAATTTTTGCATTTGCACCAGTGGCTAATGAAAATTATAAAGTTGAATGGTCTTATAATTCTGAAAAACTGGTTACAGCTTTACCTTCGATACTCAAAAAAGGTTTTACTATCCACTTAACAACAGATTCTGCAGCATTAAAAGCTTCAATTAGTACAAATGAAATAACATTTAATGAGTTGTTAAACAAGCAAATTACCATAATCATTAAGCATGCTGGAGATAATGTTTATACAGGAAGTGTTGATTTAACAAAACCAACGGTATCAGTAACTATTCCAACGAAAGAATTACCAGCAGGACTTGCTTCTTTAACTTTACTTGATCAATTAGGCAGACCTCAGTGTGAGCGTTTAGTTTACATACAGTCTGCCAATAGGGTAAATTTTACTATTCATCCTGATAAAACAATTTATAAACCGAAGGAAAAAGTTTCTCTTAAAATAAATGCAACAAACCAAATTGGTCAGCCTGTTAAAGCAAATTTATCACTTGCAGTTGTTGACGGGATTGTACCGAGTGATGAAAGTAATATTATAAGTTATTTAATGTTGCAGTCTGAAATTAAAGGTGATATAAAAAATGCGGCCCAATACTTCGATACCCAAAATCCAGCAAGATTTAAACAGTTAGATTTATTGCTATTAACACAAGGCTGGAGAGAATATTTATGGCGTAAACTTGCAGACACAAGTATTAAAATAAGTTATATGCCAGAACCAGGTATAACAATTCACGGTTCCGTTAGGGAGAAATTAGGTAATAAACCATTACCTGAAATGAACATTACCCTATTTGCGCCTGAATTTAAGGGTGATAAAGTCTACTTCACAAAAACAGATGCAGCCGGACGTTATTATTTAGATGGTTTAAATTGGTATGGAAATAAAGCTATAAAACTTTCGTCGAGGAATAATAAAAATGAAAAAAAAGGATGGTTACAAATTGATTCACTGTTTAAGCCAATTCCTATCAATATCAAAAATTTTAGCCCATTTGCAGTTTCAGCTACTATAAGTGATGAAATTGTAAAAAGGTCAACCTACAATCGTAAGTACAAATTAGGTGACTCGATTATGTTGGATGAGGTGAAAATTGTTCAGAAAAAGAAGGAAAGAGTTTATTTGTTCGATGAAACGCTATCTACATTTGGTTACCCAGACCAAGTTTTTAATATTACTGCAGCAGATTATGATTTTAAAAGCTTAGAACATTATTTATTAACTAATGTAAATGGTGCAAGACCTGCGCCATTAGATGATAGTGTAGCTAATTCAGGAGTGATATTTCCAAGGTCAGGTAGGCCAAGAATTATTGTAAATAATAGACAAGATATACAAGATAGGTTAGATTATTATGAACTAACCATGAACCAAATTACTAAAATAGTAATTAAGCGACTAATTAATAATAATGGGGATGATGTTTACGTGATGTATCTTGACTTAAAACCAGAGGCATTATTAGGGCCAAATCTTGATATTTTAAATATTAATCTAAATGGCTATTACACAGCTAAAACATTTTATTCCCCCAATTATACCTCCAATAATTCGTCTACTTTTAGAGACTTGAGAACAACAGTTTTTTGGGCACCCTTGCTCAAAACAAACGAAAAGGGCGAAGCAACGGTGTCGTTTCATAATTCTGATAATAAAAGCAGTTTGGTTATTAAGGTAGATGGAATTACGGAAAAGGGTGAGGCTATAACTAGTAAATCATCTTATAAGGTTCAATAATTATGAATATTAAAATACTTTCATTCTTATTTTTGAGTTCCTTTTTTATTGCTTCAATTCAATTAAATGCACAAGTAAAAAAGAAACCTAACATCATTGTTATTCTGGCCGATGATATGGGTTATGCTGATATTGGCTGTTTTGGCTCAGAAACTAAAACCCCAAACCTTGATGAGATGGCCGCCAAGGGATTAAAAATGACACAATTTTACAATGCTTCAAGGTGTTGCCCCACACGGGCATCTTTGCTCACAGGGCTTTATCAGCATCAAGCTGGAGTTGGGGATATGATGAATACAAGGAAAGAACCAGCATATCAAGGTTACTTGAACAAAAATTGTGTAACCATAGCCGAAGCATTAAAACCTTATGGCTATACTACTTTAATGGCAGGCAAATGGCACGTTGGTCAGGCGCCAGAAAATTGGCCAGTTAAAAGAGGTTTCGACCATTATTTTGGTTTAATTGATGGCGCAGGTAGTTATTTCGGTCCTTATCCTTATCGCCCAAAACAAAAATTAACCATTGCTTTGGATGATAAGGAGTATGTGCCTGGTAAAGACTATTACTCTACTAATGCCTACACAGATTATGCACTGAAATTTATTGATGATAATAGTAAAACTAAAAAACCTTTCTTTTTATATCTAGCGTACCAAGCGCCACATTGGCCGTTGCAGGCTTTGCCAAAAGACATTGCCAAATACAAAGGCAAATACATGCAGGGTTGGGATAAACTGCGTGAAACTCGTTTTAAAAAGATGCAAGAAATGGGCATCATTCCTAAAAACATCAAATTATCTCCAAGAGACAGCAATTTGCCAGAATGGAACTCGCTATCACAAGAAGAAAAGATCAATTGGGATGATAAGATGGCAGTTTATGCAGCAATGCTAGATTGTATGGATCAAAATATTGGTAGGATTAGAAAAAAACTAAAAGACCTTGGAGAGGATAAAAATACAGTGTTTATGTTCCTTTCTGACAATGGTGCAAGTAACGAAACCATTAATCCGAATGGTTTTTTACCTGATATTTTTCAAAGTAGCAAAAAGTTAGCAAGTGATCCAACTTCCTTTACAGCTTATGGTTTTGAAGGTGCAAATGTGAGCAATACCCCATTTAGGTTGTTTAAACATTGGGAATATGAAGGTGGTACGGCAACTCCATTTATCGCCTATGGACCAAACCTTGTAAAACCTGGCATTACTTCTCATCAACCTGGGCACATTATAGATGTCATGACCACTTGTTTAAATCTTGCGGGTGCAAAATATCCGTCCATTTATAAAGACCAGCAAATTAAACAAACCGCAGGAGTAAATCTTGTGCCATTATTTAAGGGACAAAAATGGGTTGGTCATGATGCGTTATTTTTCGAACATGAAGGTAATCGTGCAGTTAGGCAAGGCGATTGGAAATTGGTTTCGAACTATCCTGATAACGAATGGCATTTATTTAATATGGTAAATGATAGAACAGAGTTGAACGATTTAAGTAAATCTCAACCTAAAAAAGTACAAGAATTAATTACGCTTTATAATAATTGGGCAGAAAAATCTGATGTAATTTCATTTGAAAAACTAGCTACTAAAAAAGGAGAAGGATATTGAGGGAATAAATAGGATTTTGAGAATTGTCATCCTGAGCGTAGTCGAAGGATAAATTTAGGGTCTTCGACTACGCTCAGACTGACAGTTAATCATACAGGACTGTACAGGAAAGACAAACATTAATTTATTTGCATTTTACAACACTCACAAATACTAACCAAATTGAAATCGAAATTAACGCTAACAAAATCATTATTGCTATTTGCCTTTTTGGCAATGAGTAGCTCCAATTTGCTTGCACAGCGACAAATGGAAAAATTAGATAGAGGTCTTATCGCCATGAGACAAGGGACAGACTCTGTTTACATTGGCTGGCGTTTATTAGGTACAGAGCCTGATGAAATAGCATTTAATCTTTACCGTAAAATGGGAGAAAAAACAGCTATTAAATTGAATAAACAGCCTATCACCCAAAGTACAAACTACGTGGATACAAAGGTTGATTTCAGTAATACTAATAGTTATTTTGTTAAAGCGGTGCTGCATGGAGTTGAACAAACAGCAAGTAAAGCCTATTTGTTGTCAGCTAATGCCCCATCAAAGCAATATTTAGATATCCCTTTAAGAACACCTCTTGGTTATTCTCCAAATGACTTGACGGTTGGCGATCTAGATGGCGATGGGGAATACGAATTAATTGTGCATCAAACTGGTCGTGGTAGAGATACACCCTCCAATGGATTTACAGACCCACCAATATTCCAAGCATACAAATTAGATGGCACATTTTTATGGGAGATAAATCTTGGTAAAAACATCCGAGAAGGTGCGCACTATACCCAATTTATGGTGTATGATTTAGATGGCGATGGCATTGCTGAATTTGCTTGTAAAACCGCTGACGGAACTAGAGACGGAAAAGGTAAAATAGTTGGCGATTCTACTAAAAATTGGGTAAACCGATTAGGTAAAATTTTAGAAGGTCCAGAATACTTTACCATTTTTAGTGGTAAAACTGGTGAGGCATTAGCCACAACTGATTACATTCCGGCTAGAGGCGATCTTGGTGGATGGGGAGGCGTTGGTGGTAATGGTAAAAACGACAATACTGGAAATAGAGTTGACCGTTTTAATGCTTGTATTGCTTATCTAGATGGCATTCATCCAAGCGTGGTCATGTGCCGTGGTTATTATGGCAGAACTGTTTTAGCCGCTTGGGATTGGAGAAACGGAAAGTTAACATCCCGTTGGGTATTTGATAGTAAAGACGGTAAAAACCCTTATTCTGGTATGGGCAATCACGGTTTAAGCGTAGCTGATGTAGATGGAGATGGCAAAGATGAAATTGTTTATGGTTCAATGGTAGTGGATGATAATGGAAAAGGCTTATTTACCACTGGCTTAAGACATGGCGATGCTTTACATGTGTCAGACCTTGACCCTGAACGACCAGGTTTAGAAGTATTTGGTGTGCATGAAATTGAGGAGGGCACAAAAGGTTACGGAGCTGCAGTTTATGATGCCAAAACTGGGGAGATTCTTTGGGGTGGTTCTGACGATGAAGATGTTGGTAGAGGAGTTGCAGATAATATAGACAATACCAAGGTTGGTGCACAAATGTGGTGGTCGGGTTCTAACGGATTACATGACATTAAAGGAAACATCATTGGCGCTCAACCTCGTTCTACAAACTTTTTAATTTATTGGGATGGTGATTTGTCTCGTGAATTATTGGATGGAAATCACATAGATAAGTATAATGGAGGAAGATTGTTTACGGCAAATGGATACGTTTCTAACAACGGAACTAAATCTACTCCTGCTCTAAGTGCAGATTTATTTGGCGATTGGAGAGAGGAACTGATTCTTCGTGCTTACGATAATAAAAGCTTAAGAATTTTTACCACAACAATTCCCACAACACATCGCAACTACACTTTAATGCATGATCCGCAATATCGCTTAAGCATTGCTTGGCAAAACATCGGCTATAACCAACCGCCTCATACTGGCTTTTATTTTGGTTATGGGATGAAAAAAGCACCAAAGCCTAACATTGTTTTAGTTGAACCTAAGAATAATTAAGTACATAAAATAAAATGACAAACATTAAAAATACATCCAAAATATTTAACCTGATTGTAGGTTTTGTTTTGTTGAGTGCCTTTTCATTTGCGCAAAATGCTCAAGTTAGGGTCATCAACAATTTTGATAAAAATTGGACTTTCATTCAACAAGATGTAAGTGATGCCAGCAAACCAGAATTTAACGATTCGAAATGGCGTAAACTTGATGTGCCACACGATTGGAGCATCGAAGGTGCTTATGATAAAGCAAATTTGACTGGCAGAGGTGGAGGTTATTTGCCTTCAGGAATTGGTTGGTATCGCAAGAGTTTTTCATTAGATGAAGCTATGGCCAAAAAGAAAATTACGATAGAATTTGATGGTGTAATGGCCAATAGCGATGTGTACATCAATGGTTTTTATTTGGGTAAACGTCCGTATGGCTACATCAGTTTTACTTATGATTTGAGCAAACATCTCAACTTTGGGAAGGGAAAAACAAATGTAATTGCAGTTAAGGCTGATAACACCGTCCAGCCTGCATCTCGTTATTATACGGGTGCTGGTATTTACAGGCACGTTCGTTTAGTGGCAACAGACCCAATTCACATCGAAAATTGGGGAGTTTATATTACTACAGATGATGCAACTGCTGTAAAAGCAACTGTTAAGGTGCAAACTAGCGTAATTAATGAAACTGCGAAAGCTACCCAAATTAGTGTAGAGACTACAGTTTTAGATCCCGATGGAAAAGTAGTTAAAACTGCTCAAGCTAAACAAAGTGTAGCCGCAGGTAAATCTTTTCAAATTAAACAAGATATCATTGTTGCTAATCCAAAACTGTGGAATTTAGAAAGTCCATCGCTTTATAAATCCTTAACCAAAGTAATTGTTGGTGGAAAAGTGATTGACGATCAAATAAATACTTTCGGCATTAGGGCTTTCAAATTTGAAGCTGCAACGGGTTTCTGGTTAAATGGCAAAAACTTCAAACTAAAAGGTGTTTGTTTACACCATGATGGAGGTGCTGTTGGTGCTGCGGTTCCATTGGCAATTTGGGAGAGTAGATTAAAACAACTGAAAGAAGTTGGTGTAAATGCTATTCGAACAGCTCATAATCCTGTAGCGCCAGAGTTTTTAGATTTATGCGATCAAATGGGTTTTGTGGTAATGGATGAAACTTTTGATACTTGGAATTCAGCTAAAAATAATGGTGAAAAAGGTTACAATCGTTTCTTTACCGAATGGTGGGAACGTGATACTCGTGACATGGTGATGAGAGATCGCAATCACCCATCAATAGTAATTTATAGTGTGGGTAACGAAATACATGATGATTTAAATAGTCCTGCAGGATTTAAAAAATATACAGACCAGCAAGATTTAATCCATCAATTAGACCCAAGTCGACCTGTTACCATGGCTTTATTTCGCCCTGCGAATTCTAAGGTTTATACAAACGGTTTTGCAGAAATAATGGATGTTGTAGGGCAAAACTATCGGGAAAATGAATTAGTCGCCCTGCATAAACAAAAACCAAATTTAAAGGTAATTGGCACAGAAAACACGCACGTTTTAATTCAGTACTTGGCTTTAAGAGATAATCCTTTTATGGCAGGTCAATTTTTATGGACTGGCTATGATTATTTGGGAGAGGCGGATTGGCCAGAAGTAACCAATAACCAAGGTTTGTTTGATAGGGCTGGCAACTGGAAAAACCAAAGTTTACAAAGACAAAGTTGGTGGGCAGAGAAACCAATAGTTCACATCGTGAGGAGAGAAGATAATGCTGGTGCAGGTGCTTGGATAAACAATTGGACACCAACGGATTTTGATACTTATGATGATGCTAAAGTTGCTGTTTATAGCAATTGCGATGAAGTAGAACTATTTTTAAATGATAAATCTTTAGGTTCTAAAACAAAACCTGCAGATGATTCTCCACGTTTGTGGGATGTTACTTTTGAAAAAGGAACGCTGAAAGCTGTTGGTAAAAACAAAGGTAAAGTTGTAGTGACTGAAGAATTGAAAACCGCTGGAAAACCTGCTAAAATTGTATTAAGTATAGATAAAACTCAAATCAAAAACAATTGGGATGATTTATCTTTTGTAACTGCAAAAATTTATGATGCAGATGGTAATCTTTGTCCAAATGCTGATGAATTAGTTAAGTTTGAAATTTCAGGAGCTGGTTACATAACCGCAGTAGATAATGGAAACGTAGCAAGTCACGAATTGTATAAAGCTAAAGAAAGACACGCTTACAGAGGTTCTTGCATTGCTTTTGTTAAGGCAAATGAACCAAATGGAAAAATTACAGTCAAAGCAACAGCAGAAGGTTTAGAAAGTGGCTCAATAAATATTGAAGTAAAATAAAAAAAATGGTTCGTGGAGAAACGAATTTAGACTATTAATTAAAAAAAAATACGTCATTGCGAGGGTCGATTTTTCATCGCCCGAAGCAATCTCCTTCGATTAATTAATGATGAAAACGCTTTAAGATTGCTTCGTGCCTCGCAATGACGCACTAATCGCAAAACCAAAAAGGCTAAATCGTAGTAATAAATTTAAAAAAAAATGAAAAAGAATAAACTATTTATAATCGCAGGAATCGTTATGATGATGTCCTCATTAGCATTTATCGTTCAACGTAAACCTGCTCTACACACCATAGGCGATTCTACGGTTCGCAACTCGAATAAGGAAACTTGGGGATGGGGAACACCAATCGCAGCACTATTTGATACTACTAGATTACACGTAGAAAATAATGCCATGGCAGGTAGAAGTACACGAACTTTTTTGTCTGAAGGTAGATGGGATAAAGTTTTAGAAACCTTAAAACCAGGAGATTTTGTAACCATGCAGTTTGGTCATAACGATGGAAGTGCACCTGATACTACAAAAGCTGGTCGCAGGGGAGTTTTAAGAGGAACTGGAGAAGAAACAAAAGTATTAACCTGGCCAGATGGCAAAGTAGAAACTGTACACACTTATGGTTGGTATATCAGAAAATTTGTTCGTGAGACTAAGGCAAAAGGTGCAGTGCCGATTGTTGTTTCGATGATACCAAGAAATCAATTTAAAGATGGTAAGGTTTTACGAGCTGATCAAAATTTTGGCAAATGGGCTGCGGATGTGGCTAAAGAAGAAAATGCCTTTTTTGTTGATTTGAATAAAATTACAGGCGATAAATATGATGCAATGGGACCAGAAAAAGTAAAAGCCTTTTTCCCAGGCGACCATACCCATACCAACTTAGAGGGAGCTAAATTAAATGCTCAATCTGTTATAGAAGGCATTGAAGCATTGAAGGATTGTAAACTGAAAGAGTATATAAAAAAATAGATGTCAGTCTGAGCTTGTCGAAGACTAACTATTCCTAAATCCTTCGACAAGCTCAGGATGACAAGTCGCAATAAGAATAACCAAAAAATAAACACATAAAATGAAAACAAAATATTTAAGTCTCGGATTAATCACCGCCTTTGTAGTGCTTTCTTCATGCATCGTTTTAAAACAAAATGAAAAACCTACCTTATTTTTAATTGGAGATTCTACGGTTAAAAACGGAAAAGGAAAAGGCGATGGCTCTTTATGGGGTTGGGGCAGTTTTATCGGAGAGCTTTTTGATACCAATAAAATTAATGTAGAAAACAATGCATTAGGTGGCACAAGCAGCCGTACTTTCCAAACCAATGGTTTATGGGAACCAGTTTTAGCTAAAATCAAAAAAGGAGATTATGTGATGATGCAATTTGGACATAATGATAGCAGTCCGCTAGATGATACAGCTCGTGCTCGTGGAACCATAAAAGGAATTGGTACTGAAAGTAAGGAAATCTATAATCCAATCAAGAAAAAACAAGAAGTGGTTTTCACTTACGGATGGTATTTGCGCAAGTTTATCAATGATATTAAAGCAAAAGGAGCAACGCCAATTGTTTGTTCTCCAATTCCTCGTAATCCGGTAAAAGATGGAAAAATTGTTTTAGCAAATGATAGTTATGCAAAGTGGGCAGAAGAAGTAGCTAAAGCAGAAAATGTAGATTTTATTCCTTTAAATCAGTTGATAAAAGATAATTATGGTGCTGCTAGCGCAGATTTAGTTAAAACTTACTTCACCGAAAAAGACCATACACATACCAATGAAGCAGGTGCAAAACTAAACGCATCGTTAGTGGTTGCAGGTCTAAAAACATTGAAAAATTCTAAGTTAAATAAATATTTGAAGTAAGACGTTGGGGTATGTAGGGGCAACCCTCGCGGTTGCCCAAGAAATACAATGGAGGGCAGAGGTAAACCCTGCCCCTACATTTGCCTATCAGCAGGTGTCCTCACAACTCATTCTATTATCACTTCAACAAATATGTTACGCTTTAAAAACCCTGTTAAACGCTTAAATTAGCCTTTAATAGGGTTTTTTGTTATTATTACAGGACACTACAGGTTGCCCATATCTCTATTAAAGCTTAATATAGTAGCTCCTAACCAAATATAGTGTATGTTAAAAGCATTCACTTTAACATTGATATGCTGATAAATCTATTTAAGTTAAAAAAATGGCATTTACTTGCTGCCTTATTTCTATTCTTACTTTCTAGTGCTATACAAGCCCAAACAATTTCTATACAAGGTAAATGGCGATTTAAAATTGATGCCAATGATGAAGGTTTAAAGGCAAAATGGTTTTCAACTGTTCTTCCAGAAACCATTAATCTCCCTGGTTCAATGAATGAAAATTTCAAGGGAGATGACATCACCCTTAAAACAAAGTGGACTGGAAGTATTTATGATAGTTCGTATTTCTATAATCCTAGTTTGGCCAAATATCGTCAAGCCAACAATATTAAAATCCCGTTTTGGTTAACGCCTAACAAACATTACGTTGGTGCAGCGTGGTATCAAAAAGATATTCAAATCCCAGCCGACTGGAATGGGAAAAGAATGGTTTTATCTTTAGAATATCCTCATTCGGAAACCAGGGTGTGGATTGATGATGTAGAAATCGGTAGTCAATATACTTTTGTTGTAGCACAAAACTTCGAATTGCCAGCTAACTTAAAAACTGGTAAACATACCATTACCTTACAAATTGATAACAGAATAAAAGCCATCAATGTTGGTCAAGATTCGCATAGTTTAACCGACCATACCCAAGGAAACTGGAATGGAGTTGTAGGTAAAATGTTTATCCAAGCAGGTTCTCCAATCTATTTTGAAGATGTGCAGGTTTATCCTGACTTAAAACACAAAGTTGCCAAAGTCAAAATCCAGCTAAAGGCTAATGCAAATGTTTCTTCAACAGGAAATATAACCTTATCAGCTACCAGTTTTAACACCAAACAAATTTTAAATGTTAAGCCCTTAACTAAAGCGTATTCCATCACAAACGGAAATGGTTCATTAGAAATTGAGTTGCCGATGGGCGATAAAATTGTAACGTGGGATGAATTTGACCCAGCGCTTTATCGTTTAAAAGCATCACTAGTTAGCAAAGATGGTAAAAAAGACGAAAAACAAATCCAGTTTGGGATGCGTGAATTTAAAGCCGTAGAAAGACATTTTGAAATTAACGGTAGACCAGTTTTTTTACGTGGAACCGCTAATAACTGCGAGTTTCCCCTAACAGGATACCCATCAATGGATGTAGAATCATGGGTTCGGATTTTTAAAATATCAAAAGCACACGGATTAAATCACATGCGTTTCCATTCATGGTGTCCACCAGAAGCAGCATTTATTGCTGCCGATTTAATTGGTTTTTACATTCAGCCCGAAGGTCCTAGTTGGGCCAATCATGGTACGTCTATTGGTAATGGACGTCCAATTGACCAATTCATTTATGATGAAACCAATCGAATGACTAAAAACTATGGCAATTATGCATCTTTTTGTATGATGGCTTATGGCAATGAACCTGCTGGGAAACAAGTAGAATATCTTACTAAGTTTAACGACTATTGGAAAGCAAAAGATAGCAGAAGATTATATACGGGTGCATCGGTAGGAGGTAGTTGGCCAGTAATTCCTAATAATGAATTTATGGTAAGGGCAGGAGCAAGGGGTTTAGATTGGAACAGGAAACCTGAAAGCATTTCTACTTATGCAAAACAGATTTCACAATTCACTGTACCTTTTGTTGCTCATGAAATGGGGCAATATTGCGTGTTCCCTAATTTTAAGGAGATTAAAAAATATACAGGAGCTTATAAAGCTAAAAACTTCGAGTTGTTTCAAGAAGATTTGAAAGACCATGACATGGGCGACCAAGCTGAATCATTTTTAATGGCTTCAGGTAAGTTACAAGCGCTGTGTTATAAAAATGAAATAGAAAAAGCATTAAGAACACCCAATTATAGTGGTTATCAGTTATTGTCGTTAAATGATTATCCTGGTCAAGGCACTGCTTTAATTGGTGTGTTGGATGCCTTTTGGGACGAAAAAGGATACATCACTGCTAAGGAATTTAAAAGATTTTCTAACAGTACCGTTCCGCTAATCGAGGTGTCTAAATTTGTTTATACGAGCGATGAAAACTTCGAGCCTAAAATCGAGATTGCTCATTGGGGAAAAGCGCCAATAGATGCAAAAATTACAGCTAGATTAATCGATGAAAACGGTAAAGTAGTTTTTGCTTATAAATTCGGACCAAAAACTTTGAATGTTGGTGAAATTAATCAGATTGGCTCTTTTAAATATTCATCAAATCCTATTACCAAGGCAATAAAACTAAAATTAGAAGTGGCGATCGATGGAACTGAATTTGCAAACGATTGGGATTTCTGGTTTTACCCAACTTCACTTCCAGAAGTTAAAACCGACGTTTATTACACAACTGATTTAGATGATAAAGCAAGAGCCATATTAAACAGCGGAGGAAAAGTATTTTTAAATGCTGCAGGAAAAGTAATTAAAGGAAAAGAAGTGGTGCAAACATTTTTACCGGTATTTTGGAATACCTCTTGGTTTAAAATGCGTCCTCCACATACTTTAGGTTTTGTAGTCGATCCAAAAAATCCAGCATTTGCTGAATTTCCAACTTCTTATCATAGCGATATGCAATGGTGGGAAATTGTAAATAGAACCCAAGTCATGAATTTAGAAGATTTCCCGAAAGGATTTAAACCTATTGTTCAGCCTATCGATACTTGGTTTTTAAATCGCCGTTTGGCTATGATTTTTGAAGCAAAAGTTGGTAATGGCAAGTTGATCGTTTCTAGTGCTAACTTATCATCAGATTTAAAAGGAATGCCAAGCGCCCAACAATTGTATTATAGCTTGCAGAAATACATGGTTTCAGACCAATTTAATCCGAAATTTAACGTTGATTTCAATGTTGTAAAAGATATTTTTGAAACGCCATCTAAGCAAAAATTTGACACCTTTACTAAGGATAGTCCTGATGAGCTTAAACCTAAACCAAATTCTAATTAATTTGATATTCAATAAATCCATCCTAATGAAAAGAACAATTCTAACTTCATTTATAGTATTCGCACTAACATTACAAAGTTTTGCTCAAAAAATCCCATCTCAGTCGAAGGTTTTAAAGGTTTTAAAACAAACCAATGCTTATTTCATGAATAAGTGGCCAGATGCTGGGAAATCTATTTTTACCAATAAAGAAAGGCCAAGTAACATTTGGACAAGGGCAGTTTATTACGAAGGATTAATGGCTTTACATCAAATAAATCCTGATAAGGAATATTATGATTACGCTGTTCAATGGGGTGAAAAACATAAATGGGGATTAAGAAATGGCATCCAAACCAGAAATGGAGATGATCAGGCTTGCGGACAAACATTTATTGATTTATATAACATCGACCCAAAACCAGAAAGGATAAAAGACATTAAAGCTTCTATGGATTTAATGATTAAATCTGGAAAGGTTAACGATTGGACTTGGATTGATGCCTTACAAATGGCGATGCCTGTGTTCGCTAAATTGGGTGTTTTAACAAAAGACGATACGTATTATGAGTATATGTATAAAATGTACATGCACACCAAAAATGTAGAAGGTGGTGGTTTATACAATGCAAAAGATGGTTTGTGGTGGAGAGATAAAGATTTTGTGCCACCTTACAAAGAACCCAATGGTAAAGATTGTTATTGGAGCAGAGGAAATGGTTGGGTAGTGGCAGCTTTAGTTAAGGTATTAGAAATTATGCCAGCCAATGCGCCTCATAGAGATGAATATTTAAAAACCTACCACGAAATGATCAAGGCTTTAGTGCCTTTACAACGTGAAGATGGTTTCTGGAATGTAAGTTTAGTAGATCCAACTCATTTTGGTGGTAAAGAAACTTCTGGCACTGCATTGTTCGTGTACGGAATGGCTTGGGGTGTAAATAAAGGCATTTTAGATAAAGCGGTTTACAAACCAATTATTGCCAAAGCTTGGAACGGTATGACTAAAAAAGCGGTTCAAAAAACAGGCTTTATTGGTTACATGCAAGGAACAGGTAAAGAACCAAAAGATGGTCAGCCGGTTAGTTATACCAGTATGCCAGATTTTGAAGATTATGGTTTAGGTTGCTTTTTATTAGCTGGAACTGAAGTGTATAAGTTGAAGAAATAGAATAATTAATATGAAAACAGCATTTAAAATGAAGCTTAAGCCAGGTTTTACGGCTGAATATAAAAAACGCCATGACGAGATTTGGCCAGAACTATCGGCTTTGCTAAAAGAAAATGGCGTAAGTGATTATACCATATTTTTAGATGAAGAAACTAATATTCTATTCGCTGTACAACAACAAAACGGTTCCTCATCACAAGATTTAGGAAGTACAGCCATAGTACAAAAATGGTGGGCATTCATGGCAGATATCATGGATACCAACCCAGATAATTCTCCAGTAAGTAAACCGTTGCTAGAAGTTTTTCATTTAGATTAGAAGCCAAATAAAATCAAAAAAGATGTCAACCTGAGCGTAGTCGAAGGAATCTTTTTTGATTATAATGGGTCTTCGACTACGCTCGGACTGACACACCTTATCTTATCGGTCGGTGTCTCACCGACCGAAACAAGCAATAATTTCGGCAGGTGGAGACACCAGCCGATAGGCGAATTAACTAGCAGAGGGTAATCCTATGCTATAGACTTTTTTAAAAGGAAACACCCCGGTATTCGACCACCCCTCTAAAAGAGGGGAATGTAAATCGCAATTCCCCTCCTTTGGAGGGATGCCTGAAAGGCGGGGTGGTTAGACTGTAATTTAATGCCGGCAACTTGTTTTAAGTTTTTTAATGCCTACAAACAATAAATATTACCCCATGAAAAGATTTTTTTCTATACTCGTTATTACCTTATCCATTGTTAACTATTCATTTGCACAAATAACCAAAACCGTTTGGCCAGTGATGGAAAAACAAATGAAACCTTGGGTACGCTGGTGGTGGATGGGCAGTGCTGTTGATGAAAAAAACTTGAGTCAGAATTTAATGACCTACCAAAAAGCAGGAATTGGCGGTGTAGAAATTACGCCAATTTATGGTGCTGTCGGTTATGAAGCTCGGTACATAGATTTCCTATCACCCAAATGGATGGACATGTTGAAGTTCACCGTCAATAAATCTAATAGTTTGGGTTTAGGAGTGGATATGAATACTGGTACGGGTTGGCCATTTGGTGGACCACAAGTTAAGCCTGAAAATGCAGCTACCAAACTCATCACTCAAAAATATATAGTTAAAGAAGGCGAGAAATTAAATGAGCCTTTAAAAGTTAAAGAAACTAAACAAGAAAGTGCCAAGTTGCAAGCTTTAACTGCTTATGGTCCTAACGGTGAAATTTTAAATCTGATAAACCAAGTAGAACCGAATGGTAATTTAAACTGGTCGCCTATAAAAGGTGACTGGGAATTATATGCCTTATTTGCAGGTAAAACACGTCAAATGGTTAAACGTGCTGCTCCAGGTGGCGAAGGCTTTACTTTAGACCACTTAGATAAAGCTTCAGTAGCGGTTTACTTGAATAGATTTAATACTGCCTTTGGAAATAAATCACAAGGTATTAGGTCGTTTTTTAATGATAGTTATGAAGTTTATGGGGCCAATTGGACACCAACTTTTTTTGATGAATTTAAAAAGAATAGGGGCTACGATTTAAGAAATTATCTGAGGGAATTGGTGGGTGATAATGGAAATAAAGAAATCATTGCTAGGGTAAAATCTGATTACAGGGAAACAATGAACGACCTATTGCTAAACAATTTCACCAAACCTTGGACCAATTGGGCACATCAGTATAAATCCTTAACTAAAAACCAATCACATGGCTCACCAGGTAACTTATTAGACTTATATAGTGCAGTAGATATTCCCGAAACAGAAACTTTTGGCTCAAGCTATTTTCCTATACCAGGATTACGAAGAAATAAAGAGGACATTCGTAATGTAAATCCAGACCCAATGATGAGTAAATTTGCTTCATCAGCAGCACATACCACGGGTAAAAAACTCGTATCGTCAGAAACCTTCACTTGGTTAACAGAACATTTTAAAACCTCATTTTCTCAGTGTAAACCAGAGGCGGAACAATTGTTTCTTTCTGGTGTGAACCATATTTTTTATCACGGTACAACCAACTCTCCTTCAGATGCGGTTTGGCCAGGTTGGTTGTTTTATGCATCGGTTCAAATGAACCCAACTAATAGTTTGTGGCCACAAATAGACGGCTTAAATAATTATATCGCTCGTTGTCAATCTGTGTTACAAGCAGGCAAGGCCGATAACGAATTGTTAATTTATTGGCCAGTATATGATGTTTGGAATCAAGCAAAAGGGTTAGACATCGCCCTAAAAGTACACGATGTTGATGATTGGTTGCACCCAACTCCATTCTATAAATTAGCTGTTAACCTATCAAAAACTGGTTATTCTTTTGATTTTGCATCAGATAATTTATTGTCACAGTCTTCGGTAGAAAATGGTTTGGTTAAAACAGCGACAAACGCATCTCCTTATAAAGTATTAATTGTTCCACAATGTGAAATGATGGATTTAAAAACCTTGAATAAAATCATAACGCTAGCTAATGCAGGCGCTACAGTTATATTTCAAGAATTACCAAAAGATGTTCCGGGGTTAAATGATTTAAGCGTAAGACAAATTCAATTAAAAACTGCTTTGGCAAAATTAGCATTTGTTAACCTACCAAACGGAGTTAAAGAATTTAAAACTGGCAAGGGTCAAATCCTTTTAGCTAATGATGTTGAAAAAGCATTACAATATAAAGCTATCAACAGGGAAGAGTTAACAGATTCAGGTTTGCAATTTATCCGTAGGGATATTAGTGGTGGAAAATATTATTATATCGTAAATCATACTGCCAAAGCCATTGATGCATATTTGCCAGTTAACGAAGCTGGCCATGTCTTATTTATGGATCCTCTAAATGGCGCTTATGGTTTAGCTAGCACTAAGGTAGAAGATGGGCAGTTTAAAACGAGGTTTCAGCTCAAATCTGGAGAAAGCATCATCTTAAAAATTACAAAAGCAAAACCTGCTTCTATAAATTTGTGGGGTTACTTAAAAATACCAGGTACAGCAATTACTTTCACCAAACCATGGAACTTGCACTTTTCACAAGGCGGACCAGCTTTACCAGCAGATCAGAAACTTGAAAATTTAATCTCCTGGACAGAACTACTTGATGAAAGATTAAAATCATTTTCAGGAACTGGAGTATATACTACAACCTTTAAACTACCTGTAAAAAATGCAAAGGAATATATATTAAGCTTAAACCAAGTTGATGAAAGTGCAAGAGTATTTATTAATGGTCAAGAAGTTGGCATCCTATGGAGTATTCCTTTCGAAACAAGGATAGGGAAGTATCTAAAAGTTGGCAATAATATCATTAAAATAGAGGTGGTTAACCTAATGGCAAACCGCATTCGCGATATGGATATTCAAAAAATCAAATGGAGAAATTACCATGAAATCAATTTTGTAGACATTAACTACAAAGATTTTGATGCTGCTAAATGGGATATAATGCCTTCAGGATTGTTAGGACCGGTAGTTATAACACCCTACAACTAATAGAAGTTTGAATTATTTTTTATTTTTTTTAATAAAAAGGGCTAAAATTTTAAGGTTAAATAGCTAACTAAATCGATTTATACCACCGTTAGTGGCTATGCTATTTTTTGTGATAATATTTTATAATAAATTGACAGGATAGTACAGGACAGAATTTTGTTTATTAAATTTTAAATTTAGAGAGTTAAAATATTAACCAAATAACCATTAACCAAATTATAAATAGTTAGCAAAAGTTAACGCACTGTATGAAATAACCCTACTCTATATTCTTAATCAAATTATGAACAATCTGCCGATTAAGAAATTCAGTTTTTATTTCATTTAAATCAATTCAGGTGTAAAGATTTGCTTTGATTAATTTTCTCATTTTTTTTAATCGTCAGTTCGACGCTTATTGAAAGGAAAATAAGTAAGACTAAAAAAGAAACACATTAACCAACATATAAACTAACGTCGTTATTACTAAAGTATGGCATAAATTCTACTCATCATCTTCATTCATCTGTAATTTTCATATCTAATTGATTGGAGTGACTGTATTTTTCTTTGTCTTTAGGTAATAGCCGTTTTATTTAATAAAATAGCTATGAGTAAAAGTGTACTAAATTATCTAATTGTCTCTCTGACATTTATCTTTTTACTGACTGGTTGCAGGAAGAAAGAATTTGATGAATTTTATGGAAGGCCAGAGAATCTGGGCGATCCAATTTATCAGCAACTGCAACAAAAAGGAAACTTCACCAAATTTCTAGATGCCATCGATAAATCGGGTTACAAGGAAACCTTAAGTGCATCTGGTTCATGGACAGTTTTTGCACCCACTGATGCTGCGTTTGCAAAATTCATGACTGATAATAATATTACTACAATTACGCCAGAATTAGCTGCCTCAATTGTAAGATACTCGATGACTTATGATGGTGAGAAAGTAGAAAGATTAAGTGATTTTTTCTCTAATAAAGGTTTCATCAAAAACACAGCCTTTAGACGCCGCACGGTATATTATGATTTTGTTTATGATGCAGTTGATGCGAATGGGAATCCTATAAAAGCTATTGCTTCAAATCGTAATGGAAGTTTCATCAATACAGACTTTAATAATAAAAATGTACCTTATTATTTAACACCATTTATGACCTTTGCAAGTTTAACTGCTGCAGATTATAATTATTTCTATCCAGGCTCAACCTATACTGGTAGAAATGTTGGCCCTGCAAGTATTATTGATGGGCAATACAATATTTCTGCAGAAAACGGTGTAATCCATGTAATTGATAGGGTGTTAACTCCACCTTTAAGTATTGATCAATATGTGGGTTCAAAAAGCGAATACAGCGTATTCAAAAGTTTATTAGATAGATTTGTAACATATAGTCTTAACACTGATGTTTCTCATCGTTATGAAGTGTTGTCTGGTAAGCCAGGAAATGTATATGTTAAAAATTACGCAACCTTGTTATCATTTTCTCCTAATAATGAAAATTATTTACGTGTAGATGCAAACGATGCACAAAATGGTTCTTATAGTATTTTCGCACCAACCAATGAGGCTGTAAATGCTTATGCAAAAAGTACCCTGTTAAAATACTGGGGAAAAAGAGGGGTTAAAACCTTAAATGAATTATATGTGGTAGCACCTGATTTGATTAGGGATTTTGTGAACTCACATTTATTTACCACTACGGTATGGCCAAGTAAGTTTAATACAACTTTGAATGCTTTAAATGATGCAAGCAAGTTAAGCCCTACTAATGTAGTTGACAAACAAGCTTTAAGTAATGGATTTTTATATGGTGTGAATAAGGCACAAGATGCGAGTGTTTTCTCTACCGTTTATGGTAATGTAAACTTGGATCCTGATTATTTTATCATGAAACAAGCGTTGAATTTTTTCGGATTAACTTTTCCAATAAAAACAGCCTCACTGAATTATGCAGTGGTTATGATACCTGATGCCACCTTAAAGAAAATGGGTTTTTATTATGATGCATTCTTTCCATCAGCACCTATTAGAGGAGACAATGCAGCGCTTAAACGTATCTTACAAGCACACATTATCCCATTGGGAGATCGTAATCCAAATTTTGCTACTGGCTCAGGGATTTTAGAGACATCAAATGGAGAATATATTAAATATGCTAATGGTAAATTAAGTTCATCAGGTACTTCTGATAGTACATTGGTGGCTAAACAAACTATTCCAGTAGATTCTGTAAATACTGCTGTTAATGGTGTAGCTGTTTACGGGAAAGAGGCATTAACACCTACACCTTTGCAAATTGCTAGGCATATTGAACGTTATGGTACCTTAGTTACGGATCCTTATTATGATTTTTATCAATATTTAAAAACAAGTCAAATTTATAATGCCACTTCTGGAGCAATTAACGGTGTTTCGGATGGTGTTTTTTATACGGTTTTAATTCCTACTAAAGCCGCTATTGTACAAGCCGTAAAAGACGGTTTACTTCCTGGTAATTCAACTACAGGGGTTCCAACATATAATCCAACTGATTTTATAGGCATTAACCAGGTTTCTAGATTTATTCAATATCATATTATCAATAAAACAGCTATTGCAAGTGATGGTCAAAAAACTGGATCGTATGAAACATTATATAAAGATGATAATGGAAATACTTCACTTGTAAGGGTAACAACTAATACAACTAGTTCATTAATATTTACCGATGTTACCAATAGAACAGCAAATGCATTGTTGGGCCCATCAGATCGAAGTAATGTGCTTTCTAATCGAGCGGTAATTCATCAGATCAACAATTATTTAAAATATCAATTCTAAACTAAACGCAACGATGACTAAAAAATATATATACAGTTTTTGTTTAATTCTTTGCTGTGTGCTAGCCTCTATTATCGCTAAGGCGCAAGTTACTAACGTAAAGGGTAAGATTATTGATAAAAAAGACAAGGAACCTGTAATGGGGGCTTCTGTAGTAATCCTTGATAAAGACGACCGTATCGTAAGAGGGGTTTCTACGGATATTGATGGTAATTATTCGATTCCAGTTGCCAATCCAACTTATAAAATTAGGGTTTCCTTTATTGGGTATAAATCTACCAAACCCATCATTATTGATAAGGCAGTCATCAACTTTCAATTAGAGCCTGATGACACACAGATGGATGAAGTAAAAATTACATCTCGTGCTAAATCTAACAATGGAAGTGGAATGCAAATTGACAAACGAGATCAAACTTCAGCTATATCGACCATTAATGCCAAGGAATTAGAAGATATGCAAGCTGGATCGATTGATCAAGCCTTACAAGGTCGTTTATCTGGTATTGACATTACGGGTAGTGGTGACCCAGCTGCGCCGATGCAGATCCGTATTCGTGGTACCTCTTCTATAAATGGAGCAGTTGATCCTTTGATTGTAGTGGATGGAATGCCATATGATATTTCTGTACCCTCAGACTTTAACTTTGCCACTTCAGACGTAAGTAACTATGGACAGCTATTAAATATTGCACCATCAGATATTTTAGATATTAGCGTATTAAAAGATGCGGCTGCAACTGCATTGTGGGGTGCAAGAGCTTCTAATGGAGTTTTAGTAATTAACACAAAAAGGGGGGCAATTGGTCCTCCGGTAATTACCTATAATTTTAAGGGATCTTATTCAGATCAACCTGGACCAATCCCAATGTTAAATGGAAATCAATATTCTACTTTAATTTTAGAAGAATATTATAATGCTGGTCGCCAATTCTCAACTTCAGAGTTTGCTAAGCAATTTCAATATGATCGTAACGATCCTTATAACTATTATAATTTCAGTAATAACGTTAACTGGTTAGATGCCCTAACTCGTAAAGGATTTTTACAAGACCATAACCTTTCTATTTCTGGTGGTGGAGAAAAAGCAAGATATCGTGCCTCATTAAACTTTTTTAACAATTCAGGTACTACTATAGGCCAAAGCCTTGGCCGTTTAAGTACAAGGGTGAATTTAGATTATCAAGTATCTAGTAAGATTACCTTTAGTGCCGATTTGGTGTATACTCATATTGATAATCAAAATTTATATTCTGGTTCAATTAGAAATATTGCCTACCAGAAAATGCCAAATCAGGCTGTTTTTGAATATGATGAATACGGTAATATTACATCTAACTTTTTTAGTCCAGCAGCAACTGCTCAAGGAACTTATCCAGGTACTTATAATCCATTGGCTATGGCAAGCGCTGCCGAAAATCATCAATTGGGAGAAAAAGTAATACCGACATTCTCACTAAGATATATGATTTTACCAAATGTTACTTTTAGAGGTAGTTTCCAAGTTACAATTGACAATAGCAAAACCAAAACATTTTTACCGCAAATTGCAACAGGTAAACCATTTACAGATACTTATGTAAACCAGGCTTATGATGGTGATGGAGATACTTTTACCATGCAATCTAATATGACCTTGAGCTGGATTCCAAAATTGAAAAGCGACAAACATGATTTAAATCTATTTGCCCGTTTTGATAGTTATGATACAAGAAGGACTGGACAAAATATGTTTGTTTCTAATACTGCATCATCATTCCTTTCAGATCCTTCAATTGATGGGCGTACTAACAGTACGGGTTCTGCAGGTTCTAGCTATTCACAAACTAGATCAGTTGGTTTATCTTTTTCTGCTCAATATAAACTGCTAGATCGTTATATCATAAATGCCAGTGTTCGTGGAGATGGAAGTTCTCGATTTGGGACCAACCATAAATATGGTGTATTTCCAACTCTAGGTGGACGATGGAGGGTTTCTGGCGAACCTTTTATGAAAAAACTGAATAAATTTATTGAGGATTTAAGTATAAGGGCAAGTTATGGATTTAGTGGTAATCCACCTACACGTGATTATACCTTCTTAAATACCTACCAAAATTACGGTTTCAGTTATTTAGGTAATGCTGGGGTGTATTCTAACAATCTAGAATTATCTGAATTAAGATGGGAAAAAGTAACCCAAAGAAACGTGGGCGTGACCGCTTCTTTTCTTAAAGGAAATTTAAACCTAGATTTTGATATTTATAAAAAAACAACTGATGATTTATTCTCTAACGGTACACAAATACCTACTTATAATGGTTATGGTGCAGTAGACCTTAACATTGGTAAATTAGACAACCAAGGTTGGGAGTTTAGTGCTAGTTATATTCCAGTTAGAAAGAAGAATTTTAGGGTAGAAACCTTTTTCAATATCTCACAGAACGAAAACATCATTCGTGAATTATCACCTTATGCTCCACGAGAAAATAAAGGTAAAGTAACAGATAATAATGTTTTTAAAGTATTTGTACAAGAAAATAATCCTTTTGGATCATTCTATGGATTTAAGTTCAAAGGAATTTACAAAGACCTCAATTCTACCATCGCTTTAGATGAAAATGGTAATCAAATCATTGGTCCAAATGGACAAAAAGTTTACATGCGTTTTGCATATCCATCAATTGATTACACCTTCCAACCAGGAGATGCCATATATGAAGACATTAACCATGATGGTAACATCGATTATAAGGATATTGTATACATAGGTAATTCAAACCCAAAATATACCGGTGGTTTTGGTAGTAAGTTTACCTTGTTTGGTAACATTACCTTAGGTGCCAATTTTAGTTACCGATTAGGCAATGACTTGATCAATGGAACAAAAATTACCACAACGAATATGTATGGTTTTGCGAACCAAAGTACGGCAGTTTTACGTAGATGGAAAGCCGAGGGAGATGTAACCGATATGCCAAGAGCCGTTTACGGTGGTGGTTATAACTTTTTAGGCTCAGACCGTTATGTGGAAGATGGCTCTTACCTAAGGTTTAGGAGCGTGTCTGCTAAATATGATTTCAGTAAAAATTTCATGAAACGTTTAGGGATGAAAAGCCTAAGCGTGAACTTGATGATGGAAAATATCTACACCTTTACTAGGTATACAGGGCAAGATCCTGAGGTTAAAGTGGCATTGAATGGCTCAAATACAGTGGTAGATAACTCAACTACGCCTCCAATCAAAACAGTTACTTTAGGTTTAACCGCAAATTTTTAATTAGACATGAAAAAATTAATATATAGCATCAGTTTATTTACCCTAGTGGTATTAGGCACTTCGTGTAATAAATGGCTCGATTTGCAGCCTCGTGATGGGATTACTCGTCAAGAATTTTGGAAAACAAAAGAAGATATTCAAGCTGCTGTGGCAGGGATTTATACTTCTTTATTGGCTCCTCCTCCAGGCGTTGGTGATAAAGCACTTACAGAGTGGATGTTTATACATGGGGAGATTAGAGCCGATATGCTTGCAACCAATACAAATTCTGCACAAGACGAGCGTAATGCAGCAGAAGTTAATATTGTATCCAGTACATCATTGAGTAGTTGGGCATCTTTTTATCGTACCATTAATTATTGTAATACGGTTTTGGATTATGGCCCTGGAGTAAAAACAACAGACCCAACCTTAACAGACGTGCAATTGAATGCTTATACTGCAGAGGCTTTAACCATGAGGGCAATGATGTATTTTTATTTGGTTAGAACATTTAGGGATGTGCCTTTGAAACTGACTTCTACAGCAAAAGATACTGATTTACAAAACCTACCAAAAAGTACAGCCGCTATAGTTTTGGCACAAATTGTTTCAGATTTGAAAAAAGCAGAAGCTGGTGCTGTCAATACTTATGGTAATACGGCGTCTGATAAAGGTAGGATAACTAAATACACGGTTAATGCCTTATTGGCAGACGTTTACCTATGGATGGACAATTATACCGATTGTATCGCTGCTTGTAATAAAGTCATCAATTCTCAACTTTATGCCTTGCAAAACGGAAACGGATCTTGGTATACAAACGTATTTTATAATGGTAGTTCTACAGAAACCATCTTTGAATTAAGTAACAAGAATTCAGTAAATAATATCTTTTATAACCTATTGGTTCAGTCTAAAAGACGTTTCACTACAACAAATTATACTTTAACAGATGTTTTTCCTGCAGATGATGTTGATCCAGATCGTTTTTTTGACATTAGAGCAGGGGAATTTTTTAACAGTGGCGATTTATCAGTAGTTAAATGGGGTACAGAAAACCCATCCTATGTAAATTGGCAAGCCTATAGAATTTCTGATATCATGTTGTTAAAGGCAGAAGCTTTGGCAATGACAGGTGGGGGGGCTGAGGCGATTACTATTATTAATGACATTAGATTAAAAAGAAATGCAGTAACAGCTTCCGCGCAAACACCAGATCCAGGTGATGCAGATGCTATAATAGATTACATTTTAGCAGAACGTTCTCGTGAATTTGCCTTTGAAGGTAAACGTTGGTTTGATTTGTTGCGAGTTGCTAAAAGAGAAAACTACAGAAGAATAAGTGTTTTACTCGATATGGTTTCAAGAACGGTATCTCCACTTATTCAACAATCTGCCATCACTAAATTTAGAGATGTAAACAGTCACTATATGCCAATTGCAGATGCAGAACTTTTTGCAGACCCATTATTGGTTCAAAATCCATTTTACACGAAATAAATGATCATCATGAGAAATAATTTCAATGTTCGCAATTTTGCCATAGTGGCAGTAATTTGCACTTTAACTCTATTATTTATCAATTCTTGTAAACAAGAGCAGTATACTCAAAGTACAACGGATGACGTAAATATTACTGGTTATTTGGATAAGTATCCAGATCAGTTTTCGTTAATGACACAAATCATTAAACGATCAGGGACTGCTGGGTATTTAGGAGCTTATGGTAAGTTTACCTTGTTTACTCCAACAAATGAAGCCATCACTGCTTGGTTAAAAAGTAATAACAAAACTGGTGTAGATCAACTAACTGTTGAAGAGGCTAAAAATATGGTTAAATACCATTTGCTACCTGATACCGTAGCAACCAATCGCTTTTCTGATGGTAAATTGGCTCAAATCACTTTGTATGGTCAATACCTGCAAACAGGTGTTAAAAATGAGGCTGGAGTGAGTAGTTATATTGTTAATAAACTAGCGAAAATTACACAATCTAATGTTCGCTTGGGCAATGGTATTGTTCACGTTATGGACCACGTGCTTATTCCAGCTAGTTTAAGTCTAGCAAAAAGCATAGAGGCTAATCCTCGTTATACCTATTTTACGCAAGCATTTAAGGAAACAGGATTTTATGATTCTTTAAACGTAGATGGTGCAACAGTTATAGATACAACCAGAAGATTTCAAACGGTTATCCTAGAATCAGATTCTGCATTAAAAGCTGCTGGATTTGCCACTTATGCCAGTTTTAAGGCTAGGTATTCTAAATCAGGTAATCCAAAATTACATAGTGATAGTTTATGGTTATATATGGCTTACCACATTTCTACTGGGCCTACTTATGTGCCAGATATCATTTCTACACCCGCTATTTACACCTTAGCACCTAAAGAGGTAATTACCACCAAATTTGCTGGACAAAGCGTGTTGTTAAATGAAGACGAGTTTGCGGGTGTTATCGAGCCAGGTGTAGAAATCAATAGAACTTATAGTGATGTAACAGCATCAAATGGAGTGCAACACGAGGTTAAAAAACCATTTACCATTAAGGTTCGTGTACAGGCCCCAGTTTATTGGGATGTTGCCGACCAACCTGAGCTAAGAGCGAATCCGAAATGGAGAGGTGCAGCCGCCGCTACAATTGGCTTATATCCTAACAACGTACCCTTATTAAGTGGTGTTATCTATAATGATTTAGCAAAAGTAACCCAAGGGAGTAACTATGATTACGTAACGGTGCCAAATGCATCACGTAAATACAATTCCAATGATATGCTAAATATGTCTGTAGGTTCAAGCACTGCTAGGTTACAATGGTTTGAATTAAGAACTCCGATGTTGGTGAAAGGTAAGTATAAAGTTTGGATTTGTTACGCAGCGAATACAGCATCTGTAGCATTTCAAGTAGGCTTTGATATAGGAAGACAAAATCCACAAACCTTGTTAAATACCGTGGATTTTAGGCAAGATCTTTCTTCTTCGGGTGTAACTTCATCTACAGCAGCAGCGACTGACGCAGATGCTAAAATGCTGACAAATGGGTTTAAACGATACATGGCTACAACAGCTGATACACAGGGGACATTAAAAGGGCTAAATCAAATTAATACCACAGGGTGGAATTTAAGTGTGGGTCGTTTAGCAGGGGTTATTGATGTACAAACTACCGATAGGCATTGGCTAAGATTAACTTTACTTGCAGGTGGTGGAAATACAAGTACAACTTGGTTAGACATGATTCATTTTATACCGGTAGATGCAGAACAAGGGTGGCCTAGGTTTTCTACACAAGGTGTTGTATTTCAAAAACCATAAGGCTTAAAAATTAATAAAAAGTGGAGTATGCAAATTCTCCACTTTTATAAAAGATATCATAATGAAGAAAAATATACTGAATTCTTTCCTATTGCTAGCTACCCTGATCGTTTTAGGAAGCTGTAAAAATGTGATGGATGAACATTTGGAAGTAACCAATGTAGATAATACAGTTAACTTAAGTGAAAAAATTGGTGCACAAGCTAGCATAAGTAAGTTCAATAGCTATCTTGTAAGTACAGGTTACGATAAAGTTTTAGCTGGTTCTCAATCTTACACGGTATGGGCACCAACGGATGCAGCTTTGGCTAGCTTAGATGTTTCCATAACTAACGATCCAACAAAATTGAAAGATTTTGTGGCCAACCATATTTCCTTAACTACTATTGCTGCTTCTAAAGGTGTAACAGATACCATAAAGGTTAATTTACAAAATGGCAAATTTGCAACGGTTGTTGGTCCCAGCTTTGAAGAAGCGGCTATAGTTGGAGCTGGCCAATTTGTTAAGAATGGAGCATTGTACATCATTGATAAGGCAGTGCCTACTAAACTAAATGTGTGGGATTATTTACTGACGAGTGGAGATGCTCCTTTGCAAACCAATTACATCAGTAATCTAACAGGTTTAGTAATCGATACGGCAAAAGCAACCATTATTGGTTACAATACCAATGGCACACCTATTTTTGCGCCTAATCCTCCAATGGTAAGTAGAAATACTTACTGGAATTCGACAGCTGACTTACGTGCTGAAAACCAGCAATTTACTTTTTTTATGATACAAGATGCTGGCTTCACTGCAGAAGCAGCTAAGCTATCAACTTATTACCCAAATTTTACGCAATCTGCATTGGTTAAAGATCTTGCTGTTAAGGGCCTTTATACTATCGATAAATTGCCTGATACTTTAATTTCCACCAGAGGGGTGAAAATTCCTATCAATAAGACAACTATTCAAAAATCATATCGTGCCAGTAATGGTATAGTATATGTTGTAAATGCTTTACCATTTAGGTTAAAGGATAAAGTCCCTATTTTTAAAATTGAAGGAGAAAAACCTTTTTCATTTAGATCAGATAGGTCTGGAAATACATTATATAGAACGAAATTAGATAACAACGGCATAAAATATAATGATATTGAAGTTTATAACCATGGTGTATCAGATTATTACATTAACTATATATATGCTCAAATGCCTGTGGTTAAATACAAGGTTTATGCTAGGGCAATCTCAGGAGCAGCTGGAGATTCACAAGTGGCCAATTTTACACAAAGGTTTTTTATCTATAATCCTACAACTTTAGTTTATGATTTGTTTGCCACACAAATAGTAACTCCATTAAATTATGGGGAAGTATTGCTGGGAGAATATACTCCCCAGCAATTAGGATTATTTCAATTGAGGTTACAATCGGCCGCAAGTTCAAGTGTAAATGTAAATACGCTCATCTTGGATTATTTGAGATTTGAACCAATCCTTCCATAAACTCAAATTAACCAACTCAAAAAAACGACTATGTATAATTTTACCATTATAAAAAAGGGACTTTTATTGCTGTCTTTCAGCATATTGGGCGTAGCGTCTAGCTTTGCACAAACAGATACGGTCCAATACAGTACAGATACCACTACCGTTAAAATCCAAAACGTTAAGTTGACAGGTGAAAAAATAAGCGGATTGGTTATAGATGGCAACACCAAAAAACCATTAATAGGAGTAAGGCTTACCGTGGCTAATTTTTCTGCAGCATTAACAGATGATAAAGGAAAGTTTGCGATTACCGTGCCCAATTACAACTCTACCATTGCTGTAAGTTTTGTAGGCTACCATACCAAAATAGTACCCGTTCATAAAGGGAAATTGGCCACAATTATCATTTGGCCAGATACTTATAACTCTGTATTTACAGAAGTAGATTTACCAATGGGTAAACAGAGTTTGGCACGTACCTCTGCAGCGGTTGATGTTTTTAAACCTCAAGGGGCTTGGAATAACAACTCTGAAACTCCAATGAGCGATGTACAAGGTAAATTGACTGGTTTAAACGCCATCAGAAAATCTGGAACACAAGGCATTGGAGCTGATGTTTTTATAAGAGGCTTCTCCTCATTATATGCCACAAACCAACCTTTGTATGTAGTTGATGGAATGATTTATGATGTGAACAGTTATGGCGCTTCACTAACATTAGGTCATAGGAATAATCCTTTACAAGGTATAGATTTGCGTGACATAGAAAGTGTAACCTTGATTAAAGATGCTGCTGCAACAGCCGTATATGGTACAAAAGCCGCAAATGGTATATTATCTATCACCACAAATCGTGCAAAAGATTTAGCTACTCAAATTGATTTTTCGGCCTATGCAGGAATCAACCTTAAACCAAAAAACTTAGCAGTAATGGATGCGGCCGATTACCGTATCTATTTAACCGATGTATTGTCAAGTCAAGGCTTAACGGCTGCACAAATTGCTGCCAAACCTTATATGAATGATAATACTGATCCAGTTGCCAATCCAACTTATTATATGTATCATAATAATACCAATTGGCAAAAAGAAGTATTAAAAAGTTCTTTTGATCAAAATTACTATGTGAAAGTATCAGGTGGTGATAATATTGCAAAATATGCGCTATCTGTAGGTTATTTATCTGATAAGGGAGTAATTGATTCTACTGGTAATAATAGATATAACATGCGTTTTAATAGTGATTTGAACTTAACTAAAAAGTTGCAAGCAAACACTAATCTTTCCTTTACCTATACCGAACAAAGATTAAAGGATCAAGGCATCGCACCAATTACTAACCCGATATTTTTGTCGTTAGTTAAAGCCCCTTTCTTGGCAGTTAATGAAGTTAGCTCAACTGGTGCAGTTTCGCCTAACTTGGCAGATTATGATACTTTACAGGTAAGTAATCCTCGTGCTTTGATAGAAAAAGGATTGAACCTGAAAAAAGCTTATCGCTTTTTTGGAAACATCAATTTCGACTACACTTTTAGCAAATCCTTTAAAATATCTAATTTAACTGGGGTAACTTATGATAAAACACAAGAAACAACTTTTGTACCTCGTAAAGGAGTAGCCAATTATGTATTACCTACAACCTTTGGAGATAGTAGATCAGGAACACAAGTGATTAGGTATTTTAGTGTATTTGATGATTTAAGGTTAACCTTCGATAAAAAAATAGGACAGGCGCATAATATACATGCAGTTGCAGGTACACGTTTCATGTCTAGCCAAAGTGAACAAGATAATGCCATTGGTTATAATACTGCAACGGATGCATTAATTGGTATTGGAAACACCAATGCTGCTTTACGTTATTTAGGTGGGGATTTAGGTAGGTGGAGTTCGTTAAATAGCTATTTAACTGCAGATTATAATTATAAAGAGACCTATTATGTAAGTGCTGCAGTAGCCGTAGATCAGTCTTCACGTTTTGGTAGAGCAGATATCTCTAAAAGTTTCCTAAGTGGTAAAACTGCCATATTACCTGCACTAAGTGCAGCATGGTTAATCTCATCTGAAGATTTTATGCGTGATTATAAATACATCGATTTATTAAAACTAAGAACTAGTTTAGGATATGTTGGTAATGATGATATTGGCAATTATAATAATAGACAATATTATGTGTCGCAAAATTTATTAGGCTTACAAGGCTTGGTACGTGGAAATGTTGCCAATCCAAATATCCAATGGGAAGAGATACTGAAGTTTAATTTTGGTGCTGATATGTCTGTATTTAATGAGCGCTTAAGTTTAAGCATTGATTACTTCCAGAATACTACTTATAATATGTTAACCTACGTACCGATTAATTCTGTTGGCGGTATTACTACTTTTATAGATAATCAAGGTACTTCTAGAATGAGAGGTTTTGAATTAGGCTTAAATGGCAGGATTTTAAATAATAACTTAAAATGGGATATTGGCGTTAACCTAGGTACTTATAAAAATGAAATTAGAAATCTTCCTGGTAGTGCAGATATCATCACTACTTATGCAGGCGGTACTTACTTAACTAGAAAAGGTGAAACTGCCAATATGTTTTATGGACATAGAACTAATGGTGTGTATGCGAGCGATGCAGAGGCTAGTGCTGCAGGGTTGTCTATCATAAATGCTGGTGGTGTAAAAGTTCCATTTAAAGGAGGTGATATGAGATTTGTTGATACCAATGGTGATAAAATAGTTGATGATGCGGACCGTACTATTATTGGTGATCCAAATCCAGCACTTTATGGTAGTATAAATAATTCATTTAATTATAAAAGATGGGATTTGTCTATTCTATTTTCTTTTGTAACAGGAAATGATCTTTATAATTATACTCGTGCTCAATTAGAATCTGGTAGTACTTATTATAACCAAACTGATGCCTTAAGAAATAGATGGAGAGGAAATGGTCAGGTAACTAATGTTCCTAAAGCATCATTTGGTGACCCAATGGGTAATGCAAGATTTTCTGATCGTTGGATAGAGGATGGTTCTTATTTACGTTTGCGCACCGTCAACTTGAGCTACAATATACCTATGAAAACAAAAGGTATCAAATATGTAAAAGTATATGGTACGGCTAATAATGTATTTACCTTGACCAATTATTTAGGTTATGACCCAGAGTTTAGTGCAGGTTCTAGCATCTTTAACCAAGGTGTAGATACAACGCTTGAACCACAATTTAGATCGTTTCAGTTGGGAGTTAGAGTTGGATTATAATGAAAACATATAAAAAGATAATGATGAATTTTAATAGAAAAGTTATTGCAATTGTAGTGGTAACCCTGCTTGCAACAGGTTCATGGTCTTGCAAAAAGGATAATGAATCACCAGAAGATAAGGTAGACATCAGTAATGCTTATAGAAACTCATCAGATGCTGATGCTGCTGTGATTGGTATCTATGGACAGTTTTTGGGCTTGCATAAATCATTTATTTTACAAAATGAATTACGAGCTGATTTAATGGATGTAACTGCTAACGCCGACCCTTATCTGCGTCAATTATCAAATCACACCACTACTAAAGATAATCCTTACATAGATCCACGCCCATATTATTCAGTAATTTTAAACTGTAATGATGCGCTGAAAAATTTTACCATAATGGTGCGTGACAAGAGAATGAGTGTAGATGATTACAATAAACACTACTCTGATATTGGTGCATTGCGTAGTTATATTTACCTGCAATTAGGGATACAGTATGGTAGTATTCCTTATATTACCGATCCAGTAGAAAATGTAGATGATTTAAAAAATTTAAGTAACTTTCCTCGTATCACTTTTGATCAACTTTTAGATAAATTACTTGCTTTTACTCAGGCATTGCCTTATCAAGAAGTTTATTCTTATCCTACTGGTAATCCTTTAGTAGTTACGGTAGACGGAAATACGACTGAAAGAATGTTTATTAGTAAACCAGCTTTTCTAGCAGATTTATACCTGTGGAAAAACAATTATACCAAAGCAGCTGAAAACTATATCAAGATTTTTGATTTAGAGAATACCAACCCAGAATTTAATAAATCTTTCAGTTGGTATAAGGTAACATACGATACAGGGCCTTGGGCAGATGCAACAGTTCGTTATGGAAGATCTCAGGATGAAAATACTTTGCTTTATGATGTCGGTTGGAAAAGTATGTTTTCTATTTCTACAACAAATAGAGCATGGTTAGGCGAGTTTTTATGGGGCATACCATATAATTCAAGCTTTAAGCCTGGAAATCCGATGTTTGACCTTTGTTCTCAACAATATGGTAAATACCTAATTAAACCTTCTCAAGTTGCTATAGATAATTGGAATGCCCAGCGTCAAGGTAATGGTATACCGTACGATGCTAGAGGTAGATTATCATATTCTACAAGTGCTGCCGGCCCTATGATTACCAAATTAACCGATAATAATCTCATAGCTTCTATGTTTAATAAGGAAGGTAAATGGACACTATATCGTGCTACCCTTCTTCACCTTCGCTACGCCGAAGCTGCTAATCGTGATGGTAAAGGTAAGTTAGGTTGGGCACTTATGAATAATGGAATTATCAATACCTTCTATACAGGTACAAGAACCGCAGCAGGTACACCGGCTCCAGTTTCGTTTGATGATATTGCTTCAATGAGATCACCTTATGCTGCACCTTATTTTATTGATGCTTCAAGTAATACAGATTTTAGAGGGCCTTGGTATAGAAATGTTGGTGTTAGAGGTAGAGTTGGTGTAACTCCAATAGATATCAGCTATCAAACAGATTTACTAGGTTTGGAAGGTAAATTAATTGACGAAGCTGCTTTAGAAACCGCCTTTGAAGGTAACCGTTGGCCAGATTTAGTGCGTATCGCAACAAGGGAAAATAATCCAGCATTTTTAGCTGATCGTGTCTATCAGAAATTGTTAAAGGCTGGAGACCCGAATGCATCAGCCACTAGAACAAAATTAATGAACCCAGCCAATTGGTATTTGCCATTTGATTGGAAGTAAATAAGATTAACATCTCAAAGCGGGTTCATTTATTTGAACTCGCTTTTTTTTTTAAATGAAATTTAATAAATCACATTCGTCAACAATATGAATAAGATATAGGAGTAAGCCGAAAATCCTTCAAAGAGTAGGCGTTTGCTAAAAATTTTATTGTTATGAAAAAAACATCTTTAAAATCTTTACTGTTTTTGATTTTACTTGCTTGTATCTCATTTGTAGGGACTGCACAAACTGTGATATGGAACCCTGTTATTTACGGCCCAAGTTCTGGTACTTATTCAGTATCTTCTAACAGTACCACTTATACCTATGATAGTGATTTGTTGTATGCCAAATTTTCTTTAGATACTAATGGACATACCATTCATTATGACATATTGGTTAAATATATATCTATAAATACTGGAGGTATGAAAGGCGAATTTCAGTCTACTATTGGACAAGATACTGGGCCTGGTACAATATATGCTACGCAATTTTTAGCCTGGAATGATCCAACATCCCCTTATTATTGTCCATACCCAACTGGATCCACATATTCTTATAGCGGGTCTTGCGAAATCGGAACAGAAGAGACCGCCTATTGGATGCACGCATCTGTAATGTTCTGGAATGAAGATGATTATATTGAATGGTCAGATATTCTATTATATCCCCAAATTACGAGATAAGTTTTACGTAAGTAAGCAAGTAATAACGCCCCACCCGCCTAAAAGAAAATTTTTTAGGTGGGTTTTTTTGCTTTTATTTTAATCATAAGAGTATTTAAATATTTTGGTAATTACAGCATGGTACAGGATGATTTAATGTAATATAAGTGATAATTTAAGCGGTAATTTCTTTCTAGCCTCATTTATGTGCTAGCTTGTTAAATTAAAGACCAAATATCCTTATGAACATCAAAAAAATTATCTTCGCGGCAATTTTTGCCTTTCTAGCCAATCAATTAGCTGCCCAAGAATACATCATCACCAAATTCGGTGTTAAAAATGATAGCACGCTACTGCAAACCAAAGCCATCCAGCAAGTAATTGATAAAGCCTTTGCCAAGGGTGGAGGAACAATTGTTATCCCTAAGGGAACCTATTTAAGTGGGGCACTTTTTTTTAAGAAAAAGACGAAATTGCGTTTACAAGAAGGCGCTGTTTTAAAAGGTTCTGATGAAATTAAGAACTATCCATTTATTCCATCTCGTATGGAAGGACAAAGTCTAAAATACTTTGCGGCGCTAGTTAATGCTTATCAAGTAGATGGTTTTAGCATCAGTGGACCAGGTGAAATTAATGGCAACGGACTTAAGTTTTGGAAGCAGTTTTGGGCAGGCAGAGATTCTGTAGCGAAAATAAAAAAGACATTAACCAATCTAGAGGTAAGTAGACCCCGTTTAGTTTTCATTTGGGGAAGTAACAATGTGAAAATCCAAAATGTGAAGTTCCGTAATGCTGGCTTTTGGACTACCCATTTATACCAATGTAATAATGTGTTAATTGAAAATGCAGATATCCGTTCGCCTTTTAAACCTGTAAAAGCACCTAGTACAGATGGAATAGATATTGATGTTTGTAAAAAAGTAACCATAAGAAACTGTTACATCTCTGTAAATGATGATGCCATTTGCATTAAGGGTGGCAAAGGACCAACAGCACATCAATTACCTGAAAACGGAATGGTAGAAGATGTACTGATAGAAAACTGTACCATTGGTAATTCTCATTCTACTTTAACATTTGGTAGTGAAAGCATTCACGCTAAAAACATCATCATGAGAAATTGTGTGGTTGATAATACTTGCCCCATCTTAAAGTTCAAAATGAGGGGAGATACTTTTCAGCTTTTTGAAAATATTACCATCGAAAACATTACTGGGAAATCTGGTGCTATCATCGATTTAAATCCTTGGACACAGTTTTTTGATTTAAAAGGTAGCACAGTAAAACCTTTCGGTACCATCAAAAATGTAACGATGAAAAACATCAAGGTAGAAAGCGTAAAGTTTGGTGAAATGAACGGTAATCTACCAGATCAGGTGAGTAATTTTTTATTTAAGGATATTACAGTTACCACAAAAAACGGGATTTTACCGAACAAATATGATGATGTTAAATTTGAAAATGTTATGGTGAATGGAGCGCCATTGGTGGTTAAAAAAGTAAATACAGTAGGTAAGGATACTAGTCAATAGGGGATTTATTTCGCGTCATCTCGACGATAGAGCCTGTCCCGATTTATCGGTAAGAGATCTTCGAGATGATTTTATTGACAGATATCTCCTCGCTGCGCTGCGTTATGACGTTCTAGAGACCTGGGATACCAGTCGATAGGCATGAAGTAGGTTGCCTTCCAAGTTATAGTGAAGTTTAGAGGTTAGAGAGGAGGGTTTAGGATAATTTCTCAATAATTTCTGATCCTTGTAAAAAATAAATTGAATTTAAAAACCTAATGAAAAACCTAATCGTACTTATTCTTTTTCTGTTCCTAAATATAAACTTATCCTTTGCACAAGAACTTTACCCACCACTTTTGTCAAAAGAAAATTGGCACAAGGAGCAAAGAGCGCTTAGATATCAACCAAAAGGTAAAGATTTTGTCATTCATAATGGTAATCGTCGTTTCACGAGAGCATTATATGGCACCCATACGGCTTTTAGGGTAGAGGCTGGTGATTTACCTGAATTTGCCTTGTTCATGCCAGGAATGGGAGGTAATCTAAAATTAGGCTTACTTTCTGGAAAACAAAGCAAGTGGCTTACTGCAGCAGCAAGCATCACAGCTACGTACAGACCCGGTTCAATGCTTTATGACATTAAAGATCCGATGTTGGGTAGTGGGACTATGCACCTCAGCATCTTGGCATTGAGTAAAGGCGAAGGTTTGGTGGTTAAAGTTCAATTTGAAAATGTTGTACAAGATGTTAAGCTTTTTTGGGCTTTTGGTGGAGCGGGAGGAAATCCTTTCTCTAGGTCAGGGGATATGGGGCCAGACCCAGAATCTGCATTTTACCTAAAGCCAGAAAGCTGTTTAGACAATGTGTTTAAAATTAACAGCCATCATTTTTCTTTGACCTACGGGAAAGGCAAATCCTTGCTGGGTTCATTTCCTTCGAGCGACCTAAAAATTTCAGATGCTTCCAATCAGGAGTCTCCTGCCATCATGTATACCTCTAACGCACAGAGATCTCCAGTGTTAACCGGACGTTTGCAGGTGGAAAACAAAAAAGATTTTTATGTCTTGATACAAAACCCCGATGCCAAGGGTGCCGACATCAAAACGGCTGCTGCCGTAGCTTTTCAAGAAGCAGAAAATACCAGAAAAATATTAGTCAACAGAATTCAGGTAGATACGCCAGATCCCTTTTTTAATACATTAGGAGGAACCATTAGCGTGGCATCAGATGCGAACTGGGAAGCACCTTCCTATTTACATGGCGCCATAGGTTGGCGCATGCGTTTGAATGGCTGGCGTGGTCCCTACACAGCTGACCCTTTAGGTTGGCATGATCGTGCACGTCAGCATTTCAGTTCTTATGCTAAGTCGCAGGTGCTCGAACCCGCTAATGGTCCGGTAGTAGCAGATACGGCATTAAACTTGGCTAGGTCAAAAGAGCAATTGGGAACTGCGATGTTCTCTCGTGGTTATATCTCTAGAGAACCTGAGGGTAAAACCTTGCGTGCGCATCATTATGACATGAACCTTGTTTATATTGATGCCTTATTATGGCATTTGAACTGGACGGGCGATTTGGCTTATGCTAAAGAAATATGGCCAGTTATACAAAGGCACTTGGAGTGGGAAAAACGAGTATATGATCCTGATGGCGATGGACTTTACGATGCCTACGCCGTTATATGGGCTAGTGATGCACTGTATTACAATGCTGGAGCTGTAACTCACAGTTCTGCCTATAACTATAGAGCCAATGCAATGGCTGCAAAAATTGCTACCTTGTTAAAAGAAGATCCATCAATCTATCAAACTGAAGCAGATAGGATATTGAAGGCGATTAATGCGCAGCTTTGGATGCCTAAAAAAGGTTGGTATGCTGAATATAAAGATGCCATGGGCTTAAAACAGTTACATCCAGCTGCGGCATTGTGGACAATTTACCATAGCGTAGATTCTGATGTGCCAGATGCTTTTCAAGCCTATCAAAGTTTACGTTATGTAGATACTGAAATTCCGCATATTCCAGTTCGAGCAACTGGATTACCTGATAAAGGATATTATACACTTTCTACTACCAATTGGATGCCTTATGAATGGTCGTTAAACAATGTGGCCTTGGCCGAATCAACGCATACTGCATTAGCTAATTGGCAAGCTGGGCGTACAGAAGAAGCCTTTAAACTATGGAAAAGTGAAATCTTAGCCAGTATGTACCTAGGTGGCAGTCCGGGTAACTTTGTTCAAATTTCTCATTATGATGCCATTAGACGTGAAGCCTATCGGGATTTTGGTGATCCTGTAGGTATGAGTTCAAGGGCATTGGTAGAAGGTTTATTTGGCTTCGTGCCAGATGCCCTGCACAAAACATTGCTAATTAGACCGGGCTTACCTGCTGAGTGGGACCACGCTTCCCTTAAAATACCTGATTTCTCCTTTGGTTTTAAAAGAACTGGAAACAAGGACGTTTATACGCTAGTTTCGAGATTTGAACAATCACTCCATTTAAAAATGAGAGTAAAGGCTCGAGGTAATAATTTATTATCAATAACCGTAAATGGTAAACCAGTAAAATGGAACAATGTGGCATCGGCCATATCAAGTCCAGAAATTGAATTTGAAAGTCCAGCTGCCAAAAACTATACGATAGCGATGGTGTGGTCGGGACAGAAGATGACAAGTCCTGTAATTAAGCCATTTTATAAGCCTGGTGATCAATTAAACATTAGTTTCCCAAATGCGGTCATCACAAAAATATTCGACCCACAAGAGATTTTAGATAAAAGCGAATTTACTGGTAACAGGCTAACTGCATTAGTTAAAGGACAGGCTGGAAACCGTACCACATTTGTGCAGCTTAAAAATGGAAAGTTCAGCTATTGGTTTCCTTTGTGCTTTGAGGTGGGTGCTATTGTGCCTGCACAAAAACCGGTTAACCTGGATGCTGTAGAATGGAAAACTCAAAAGTTTGAAACACAGGATATTTCTGCGCTCTTTAATGATAAAGTAACACAGCTATTCAAGAATAAGTATTTGTCTCCAAGGCCAAAAACAACAACTTTGCAAATTCCTGTTCAAGGTATTGGCGATTGGCCACATCCAAAGGCAGATGCAGAAATTAATGATGTAGGATTGAGAAGTCTAGCGGGTAATGAAAATCAGTTTACACTTCCTTCTGGTATTCCATTTAAAACCCCGAGTGATCCTGCTAAAAGAAATATTCTATTTACTTCCCGTTGGGATAACTTCCCTGCAACCGCTGAAATTCCCTTGTCTGGGAAGGCAAAGACCGCCTTTTTACTGATGGCTGGATCTACCAATCCGATGCAAAGCAGGATGGACAATGGAATGGTTACAGTTGAATATACAGATGGTAGCAGCGAGCAATTGGCATTACGCAATCCAGAAAACTGGTGGCCTATAGAACAAGACATGTACATTGATGGTGGCGCCTTTACCACTGGGGCACAACGACCGATTAGAATTCATTTAAAAACCGGAAAAATAATTACTGAGCGTGAAGCAAACAATTGGAATGGTAAATTTATTAATGGTGGTGCAGCTACTGCAATTGGTCTTAAGCTTGATCCCAATAAAACTTTGCGTAAACTTAAATTAACAACCTTGTGTAATGATGTAATTATTGGGTTGATGGCAGTTACTTTAATACGATAAAAAAGGTTGGTTATTAAAATAAACTTTTCTTTAGGTTAATAATTATTGTTTGAGTTTATATCAACTTGCCCTGAGTTTTGTTACCCCTACTTTTTGGTTTTTTTGCTTTATGGCTTTTTTTGTATCGATTATCGATGTGCTATCCAGCTATTTAAACTAAAATAGCGTTTAAAGGCACAACTTGGAGCTCTTGGAAACGACGTGACCGAATTTGACTGGATTTGACTGGATTTGACCGGTTTGCAAGGACGTTTGTTCGAGACTTCTCCCAGTGTTGTTCGAGAAACCTTGCTTTAAACCGCGATTCTCCGAACGAATCTGGGAGGAATGTGGGAGAAAACCTATACAGATCTGGGGATTTAAACTACAATAATTACAAGAAAATATTTTAACAATGAGTTTAAAATTGATTTAACTATAAGGAAAATATGGTTAGATGGATTGAGTGTAAGATAAATTGTAAATGATCGTTAATCCTCCTGTTAACAACGTAGGCTATGTATTGCTCATTCCTTGTTCCTTGCACCATACTTGCATAGCCCTTGCATACCTATCCTTGTATCTCTTAGTGATACTTTAGTGTCTAAGAATAGAGTAGGGAGCAAGTATCATAGGGTAAGACTAGGATAGTGGTGCAATAGGAAATAGCGGAAGGTTGGATATGACTTGGACTTGATAGATTGAAATTAAGAGAAATGAAATGCTTTGAAAAAGCTGGATTGCTAGAATTGCAATGTTAAGCTAAGATAAGAAAATTACCAGAAATTTAAAATAGGAGATGGGTGGAAATCTTAATGCGCTATCAAACCTTGCCTATCGGTTGGAGAGACACCAATCAAAAAAAATCCTACTCAAAAATATATTATTGTAGGTTCAGGATAATTCCTATCTCCTTAATAAATTAGAATTATGCGATAAGAATTGAACTGATTGATTGTGAATAATGTTATATAGTTTATAAAGTAATTTAACTTGTTACTCAAATAGTTACATAATGAAAACTTTAAAGCAGGATACTACAGGATGACATTTAAAAATGCATTATTGATATTTGGATAGGCTCCATTTAAAGCCAAAAAACCAAATATTTACTTTCATTAAGCCTATTTCTTGATGGCTTATGTATGATGTATGTGATGAACAAGACCTATTTCGCCTGTTTCCCGTATGCTATTTTAGGTGTAATGGGTATCTATCATTCTAATGAGCAGTTAATGCCATCTCCCATTTTTAAAAAAGAAAAATACCGTTTGCTATATAAGAGATTGCTCGAAGATAGTATGTGGATAATGTTAGGTACTTGTCGGTTAAGCTATATTTTCTTATGGTGTTTTTTGCTTTTAATGTTTGAACCTTGCTTCTCACAACAGAAAGTAAAATGGGGAGATTGGCAAACTTGGGGAGATCAAAATAATGGGACTTACCAAAATCCAATACTTCCAGCAGATTACAGTGATTTAGATTGCATTAGGGTGGGCAGTGATTATTATGCTGTTTCGTCTACATTTCAATATTCTCCAGGCTTTGTGATTTTACATTCAAAGGATTTGGTGAACTGGAAAATCGTTAGTCACGCTGTTAAGGATATTTCAAAAATCTCGACAGAAATGAATTGGGATAAAATGAATACCTATGGCAGGGGAATTTGGGCGGGTGCAATTAGATACCACAACAACAAATTTTGGATTTACTTTGGCGACCCTGATAAAGGTTATTTTATGACTACTGCCACAAAAATTGAAGGGCCTTGGGCGCCTGTTCATCAAGTTTTAGCTGCAAAAGGATGGGATGATGGCTGCCCTTTTTGGGATGATGATGGACAAGGTTATTTTGTAGGAACAAATTTCGCAGATGGGTATAAAGTTCATTTGTTTAAAATGACCGCTGATGGGAAAACCTTAATTGCTACATCAGATAAGGTAATTTATCAATCTAAGGGAAGTGAAGCCAACAAGCTTTTTAAAGTAAAGGATACTTATTACCATTTTTTTTCTGAAGTGAAAGCGGGTGGTAGAGCGGTTATGATGCAGCGGGCAAAAAATATATACGGACCTTACGAGGGACCAAAACAGTTAAGTTATGCTCAGAAAGAAAATCACGAACCCAATCAAGGTGGCATTGTTCAAACTCAAAAAGGCGATTGGTATTTTTTAACACATCACGGGTCTTCTGGAGATTGGTCTGGTAGGGTAATGAGTTTGCTGCCTGTAAATTGGATAGATGGTTGGCCAATTTTGGGCAATCCTGATGCCGATAAAATAGGTTCAATGGTTTGGAATGGACCAAAGCCTGTTCAAGGCCAAAAGAAAAACATTCCACAAACCAGTGATGGTTTTAATGCTAAAATACTGACACAACAATGGGAATGGAATTACCAACCTAGAACAGAAAAATGGAGTTTAACAGAAAAGAAAGGCTGGTTAAGGTTAAAGGCTTTTAGACCAATTGAAACAAATAACCTATTAAAGGCAGGCAATACCATTACACAACGTTCTTTCAGGTCCTCATCTAATGAAGTCATTGTTAAAGTGAATTTAGCAGGAATGACGAAAGGACAAAAATCTGGTTTAACGCATTTTGGTTCACCAAACTATGCAAGTTTGGGTATTATATCTGATGGCATTACCAAAAGAATAGAATATAATGCTAAAGGCAGTATTGTTTTGGGAGATGCGCTTGCTAGTAATCAATTGTGGCTTAAATCTACTTGGGGATTAGACGGTTTAAGTCAATTTTACTACAGCACTGATGGCGTTAAATACATTCCATTTGGAAAGCCTTATCAGTTGATGTGGGGTGCTTATCGTGGAGATAGAATTGGTATTTATACCTACAACAATGAGTCTGATTCGGGTTATTTGGATGTAGATTATTTCAACTATTTGATTAAATAAAAACACACAAAATGAAAAGAACACTAGTATTTACAATCATTGCTTTTGTATTATCCTCCCAAGGTGTACAAACCTATGCGCAAGAGCCAAACAATCCTACAGCGGCACGAGTTACCATCAAGCTACCCAATGGAAAAGCGGCGGCAATTCCCAAAGGTCCTTACAAACCAACTTGGGAGTCGGTAAAAGAGAATTATAAAACCCCAGAATGGTTTCTGGATGGAAAGTTTGGAATTTTTATTCACTATGGCGTTTATACGGTAGCTGCTTATGCCAGTGAATGGTATCCACGTCACATGTACTCTAATTCTGGTGTGCAAAAATGGCACGTTGAGCATTTCGGTGGTCCGGTGGATAAGATTGGTTATAAAGACTTAATTCCGTTATTTAAAATGGAGAAGTTTAATGCGCAAGAATGGGCAGATCTTTTTAAAGAAGCGGGAGCTAAATATGTAGTGCCAACCGCAGAACATCATGATGGTTTTGCCATGTACGATAGTAAGTTGACCAAATGGGACTCTAAAGATATGGGGCCTAAGATTGATTTTATTGGCGAATTATCTGCTGCGGTTCGTAAAGATGGATTAAAGTTTGGGGTTTCTAATCATAGAATGGAACATTGGGATTTTATGTACCCCCAACTGAAAACAAAGTCTGATTTGTTTGATCCTGCCTATGCAGATTTTTATGGACCGCCACAACTTCCGCCTGTTCGTAAACCAGCTGTAAATGGAGAAGAGGTAATTGAAGACCAAGATAAAGCACCTCAAAGTCAGGCTTTTTTAGAAGAATGGTTAGCTCGCTGCCAAGAGTTGGTAGACAAGTATAAACCAGATATGTTTTGGTTTGACAATGGTGTAAACAGCAGAAGTTTAGATTCTGTTAAATTGAGGTTTGCTGCCTATTATTACAATAGTGCAAATAAATGGGGTAAAGCAGTTTCTATCAGCACTAAAAGTGAAGCCTATTTAGCAGGAAGTATTAAAGATTTTGAACGCCAGGGAAGAGCACCAAAAGAGTTAACTGATTTTGTATGGCAAGTTGATGACCCTATCGGAGATAAGTTTGGTTACGTAGAAGGAATGAAACTGACTAATGCTGCCACAGTGATAAGAAGATTAGTTGAAAATGTAAGTAGAAATGGAAACCTGATGCTTAATATTTCACCTAAAAGTGATGGCACTATTCCACAAGAGCAAAAAGATATATTATTAGGTGTTGGCAAATGGCTTAAAGTTAATGGCGATGGGATTTATGGAACCAGAGCATGGGATAAATACGGCGAGGAATCTCTAAGATTTACCACAAAAGGAAATAATTTGTTCGTTGTTTCCTTAAAATGGCCAACTGCACCTGTACTTGTTCGCTCATTGCCGCTCAGCAAAGGAAAGGTTACCAAGGTTTCTTTGTTGGGTTATGCTAAAGAGTTGAAATATACGCAAGATGCAGATGGACTTACAGTGACTTTTCCAGATGAAAAAATTGGTGATTATGCCTATACCCTAAAAATTGAAGGCCTGAAGTTGCATTAGTAATTACAATGATGAAAAGTACAAAAGCCTTAGTGAAAACTAAGGCTTTTTGTTTTAATTACTAATTAGTTGTTGTTGTTGTTCCGGTATTGATTGTTGTAGTAGGGTAAGCACTGCCTAATCTTTTCGCTTCTTTTGCTGATATTGGTAAGATTACGCCGTGTTTAGGTAATGGGTTTGGAAAATTTATTGGAACAACCTCCCATTTTGGATTTTCAAAACTTTTTGTTCGCAGGGCGACGTATGTTTTGTTAGGTATCCATCGCTCAATCCATAAATAATGATATTCGCCATTGATATCGCCAGGATTAGACTTAAAAGTTAGTGGTGCTTCTGTTTCTTTAATTCCTGCTTTTGTACCTATGTTGTAATCTATAGTTTCCCATAGTTCGCGAGGAGCACGAAGGTCTTTTGAACGTTCCATTACAATGTCATGGCTGTTGTTATGGGCTTTGTTGATTGATTTAGTGAAACGATAATACCATTCACCCACTTTGTCGACCGTTGAATCTATTCTCCACTCATTTGGTTGCCAAATTTGGGCTTCAGTAAAAGTTACAAAGTCTCGTGTGGTAGCATACATTGGTGTATAATAACTGTTTGTACCAATCTTGGAAGTCCAGAATACAATATAAGCACCTATGGAATTATCCCAAAATGCTTCGGGGGCATAAGTATTTTGAACATTAGGTGGGGCCACTAACACATCACGCTGTGCAGACCAATTGACTAGATCATGAGATTCCCAAACTTGGATATAGCGTTTACGATCAGGGCCTTTTGTTCCGTTAAACCACTTTAAGTCAGTTGCCATTAAATAAAATGTATCACCATTGGGTGAACGTACAATGTAGGGATCTCTTAAACCTGTTGTTCCATTTGTAGAACTGAAAATTGGTTTGCCATTATTTAATTCACGCCAATCTAAAGCAGAATTACCTTTAGAGCTACTGAAATAAATCTTTTCATCTGTAAAGGTAAAGTGAACGAAAAGATAGGCTTTATTTGCTTCTTTTTTGTAGGCCTTAATTACTTGAACTGAAATGTCTTTATCAGCTACTGCTGTTCCTTTTGTAATTGTTGCGTGGAGAATTACTTTAGTGTCTTTTTTTGGTCTAGTTATAATTCCAGTTGAGGTTACTATTTTGTCGTTTTTGGAAGTCCATTTTACAGTTGCCCCATTTATGCTAGTTGGCAATGTTAAATTTCCATAAGTAGCTTTCGCATTTACAATTAAAAGTCCATTAGTCACTGAATTCACGATAGTTTGGTCATCATTTTTAACTGGCGTTTCCTGTGCAATAACCGACCTTGTGAATAAAAGCACCAGTAGCCCTAGCGCTAATGCCTGAAATTTAAATGGGAAAGCGATTTTATATAAAGACATGTTAGTTATGTTCTTAAATTATTTGGTTAAGAATGTTTTTTCTGCTCCCTTTAGGCCTGGAGCAGTTACTTTTAATTTAACTGTTCCAGCAGTTGTAGTTGAACGTAAAATGGCCATTGCAAAACCTTTAAATAATGATTTTTTATTGCCTGTAAATAAATCATCACTTAAATGATCTCCATTGTCAACCGCAATTATGCTGGCTACTCCGTTAATGTCAAATGTTACATCGCCGGTTGCTGTTGGTACTTTACGTCCTTTACTGTCAACCGCATAAACTTTTACATATTGAAGGTCCATTCTGTCGGCTTTCCAATTGGTATTTTCAGTCTCGATGATTAAAGCAAAAGCTTTTCCGGTAGTTTCTAAATCATGACGTGCTACTTCTTTTCCATTATTACGAGCAATGGCGGTAATTTTACCAGTGGTGTAAGGAACATCTTTCCAATAAATGGTATTGCGTTTTCTAACATCTGAACTGTTCTTTTGTACACCAATAGATTTTCCATTGATTAACAATTCTACCTCATCCGCATTGGTATACGTATAAAGATTATATTTTTCCCCTTCTGTACGGTTCCAGTGTGAAGAAATCACTTTTTGACCAACGATTTGATCGTTCCACATTTTCGATTCACCTTCACTGTCTACTATTCCAATATGTACTAAAGGCTCATCTGTAAAAATGCTCTTGGTTAACCAGGCCTGTGGAAATGGCTCCATGGCGTGATTAAAGAAAGAATAGTTCCATCCTTTTCTAGGCCACCCTTGAGATTCTCCCCAATATTCTATGCCCCCCCAGTAAGCTAATCCCACCATTTTATCCCTGTCCATTCCGAAGTATGGTGCGGCTAATTCGTTTGTTACCGCTTCACTCTGATAAATAATCATATTTGGAGCATGTTTGAGGTATTCTTGGTAATCTTCCCAAGTATAATTGAAACTCGCCACTTCGGTTACCGTTGATAATTCTGGTGGACGAATATTTTCCTTGATACGGAAATCTGGGTTAGCTCTGATGATTCCACCAGCTCTGGCAGGGTACATGGCCACAGTAGTTTTACGAGTTGGATCGTAGCGTTTGGCTACTACATCCATCAAACGGTAAGTGGTTACGCCCCAATCGCTAGTAGGGAAATTCCATCTTTCTTCTTGGAATTGTAATTCATTACCAAAGCTCCACATGATAACAGAAGGATGATTGCGGTCTCGTTTGATCCATTCTTTAATGTTGCTGTACCAAATGTCGTTAAATGGGGCGCTTCCAGCCCAAGCAACCGTGCTTCCCCATTTGTCGTACAATTCATCTACCACTAAAATTCCCTTTTCGTCTGCAAGGTCAAAAAACGACTCTGAGTAAGGATTGTGTGAAGTTCTGATGTGGTTAAAACCAAAGGCTTTAATTTGATCCATCATTCTGGCAATGGCAGTTTTGTGAGCAGCTACGCCTACAGCACCTAGGTCGTCATGATTAGCCATGCCTTTAAGAAAAACCTTTTTGCCGTTTAACTTCATTCCAAATTCCTTTGAAAACTCTATCGTTCTAATGCCGAACCTTTTTGTCAGCTTATCGACTACTTTTCCATTTAAAATTAAGGCCACTTCTGCGGTATAAAGGTTTGGCGTTTCGCAAGACCAAAGTTGTGGTTTAGCGATGTTCAGCTTTGGCAAAGGAACTTCTACTTCAACTAAATTGGATTTCTTAGGCGCCATTGTTTTAGTTTCGGCAACTATTTTTCCATCGGGAGCAAAAAGCTTGGTATTGATTTCTAATTCATATTCCTTGCCTTTAATGCCTGCCACTTCTACTTGTACATTTACTTCTGCATTTTGATCAGAGATTTTTGGGGTGGTGATAAAGATACCGTGGCGAGCGATAGCCACTTTGTCTTTTACCACTAAATGAACATCACGGAAAAGGCCGCCACCTGTATACCAACGGGAACCACCTTCGGTAGTAGAACGAACAGCCACTACATTATCGGCATCGTATTTAATTACATCAGCAATATCTGCTTCAAAACCTAAATAGCCATAAGGCGTAGCACCAATTTTCTTTCCATTTACCCATACTTCGCCTGATAACATTATGCCTTCAAAATCGAGAGCAATTTGTTTTCCTTTCCAATTTGGATCTGCCTTGAATGTTTTTCTGTACCATCCTACACCAAGTGTTTTAAACCCACGCCCTTTATTGGCATTTTTGTCCCAAGGTTGGTCAAATTGAAAATCGTGCGGTAAATCTAGTTTGCGCCAATCATTGTCGCTGAAATTGATATTTTGAGCGTTTGATATATCACCTGCCTTAAATTTCCAATCGAAATTAAAAAGTTGGTTTATCCTTATTTGATCCGTATTGTTTTGAGCAAAAAGAGGTGAAGTAAAAAAAGCTGTAGTAACAATTAGAAATAAAATTCTTATAATTTTCATTGTATTGTATTTTTGTATTTTTTCATAATTCAATTATTTAGAGCGTTTTACTAAAAAAACCTTATCGATTATTCCTGAGGTAACTAAGCGATCTTTTGGGGTAGCTATTTCTGGATAGGCGTAAGTAACTCGTTCTGATTGAGGAAGAGCTGAATCGCCAATCATTCTATTGGTTAAAGCGTTAACCACAAAAATCTCTAAGGTGTTTTCGCCTTTTTTAAGAAATTGAGTTAAATCTGCTTCCCAAGGACTGCACCAAACGGTTGCTACTTCTTTCCCATTTACTAATACACGAGCTATTGAACCTAGTTGTGCAAAACGAAGTAAGATTTGCTCACCTGGAAGTGTTTGGTCTAATTGCAGTGTTTTGCGATAAACTGCTGTACCTGAGTAGAATTTAATTCTCTTATCTTCATTTTGAGTCCAATCGGTTAGCTTGTTAAAAATAACTTCGCCAGGGCCACCCCATTTTGGATCAAAGGTAACTTTCCAATCTCCGTTAATTGTAGTGATTTTTTCATCAGTCCCTTTTAATTTTGTAGGTAGGGTTGGAGCAGGAAGAGTAGAAGTTACGATAAATCCAGATTCATTTGGTTGCAAAACCAGGTTTAACAATAATCCATCCTTTCCAGATTCTATAATTGGAAGAAGGTATTGTTTGCCGGTGGTTGGGTCCCAGTATTCTGCTTGAGTAGCTGCTTTACGTAAACGAATGTTACTATTATAAACGTTTTTACTGTGGTTATTAAAAAAGTATATCTCTTGATCTGCTAATTTGCGATGCGCAAAATATAATTTATCGGTAGGTATATTTCCGCTTTTGAAAGCTACATCAGGATTAATTCTGTGTTTTGTCAATGCTGCTGCCAATGTTATTCCCCAATATACCTTTCCTTTGCCTACAGTTTTGCTTCCACTTTGTTCTGGCCCCCAAAGTTGATTAACTAAAGTTTGGTATTCTTTAGAAGATGGGGCATCGGCTAAAGATTTAGAACCTGATGGTTTGGCACCATATACTGCAATACCTGCATTAACCATTTTTGCGATTTGACGTAAGGCTTCAAGAGAGATATCAGCTTTGGCTTCTAGTACAAAGATTTGGTATTTAACGCCATCTGGTAGGATAATTTGACCATCTTTTACAGACATACGGTTAAGTAAGCCATCTTCTGTAGTTACATCAAAATCATAACCTTCAGGAATTTCGGGTAAACGATTTGATAATAATTTTAGTGGTGCATTTTCGCCTAGAAAAATACAAATATCGGCTACTGATTTTCCATTGCGCATTAAGGCAGCGCACCTTGCTTGGTAATCCCAAAATGGGCGACTGTAGTTCCAAAAAGTATTATTTCTGTTAAGTACATATTGGCGGCCACCACCTGTGCTGCCTGGAATTTTATCAAGCCAAGGCTGATAAGCTGATGCACAAACCACAAATTCCTGAGCGCCAAAAGCAAAAGCGTAATCGGCTACATTTTTTGCCTCGGCTAAGGATTGACTAAATTTTAAATCAGTAAAAGCTTCTGCCGAGGCAATTGGCTTACCGTAAATATGTGCAGCTGATGAAGCTTCCTTAACATCATAACTGCCATGGGTTTGGTATGCCCAAAACTCACCCTGTGGTTTTTGTACTTTGCCCTTAGCTTTAAAGTTGTCTGCCGCTATCGTTATTCCATTTCCTACCGCCTGAGCCGTAAACATTACACCATCTTTACGGCACAAGCTATCTAAAACATTAAAATATTCGCTGGTTACCAAATCAGATATGGTAAGCCTCATGTCATGTAAAAAACCACTTGTTTTTTCTGTTGTGCCCACTATATAACCAAGTAGTGCTGGCAAATAAGGTTGAATGTTATAACCACGTAATTGTTTGAACTTGTTTTCAAATCCTATGGTCCAATTTTGGGAACCCGCTTCATGGCTATCCATGTGCAAGCCAGTTAAAGGAATGCCGACTTTTTTAAGCGAGTCGTACATGACCTTAAAATAACTATTGTACTGAAGTTTAGTGGCATTTGCCGAAAGTTTGTCGCTTTCTAAACCGATTAAGTTAGGGCGCCCATGTTTTGTATTTACACCAATAGAAACACGCACAAAACGCATGATTACCCATTTGCCTTTTGGTACTTCCCAATTTAATTGACCGTTTGTAAGCTTATTAGTTAGGTCGATAATTGTTTTGGGATCAATGACAGCTTTTGCAGCATAATCAGGGGTTTGGTCTTTCTCAATAAATTCAGAATTAAAAGCGGCTTTATCTTCCCATTGGTCTGTTTTGGCTTGAGCTGATATTACGATATTTCTAAGTGGTAATTCTTGTCCGTCTTTTGCCCCACTCCAATCGTGTAGGTTTAAACGATAATATTTACCTTTTACTGGTGCAAAAGAAATTGTCCTTTGGTTCCAAGACGGGGATTCGTACATGTGTTTCAGGTCGCAAACCTTGGTATAGTTAAGGCCATCTTCAGAAACTTCTAACTGCCCTAAGTCTGGTTGTTTCACATAACCATAACCATAAAAATTATCGGATACAGGGCCGGGCATGTTCATCATGCCCGTTGTAGACTTGCCTTTTGCACGCATGCTATAGGTAATGCTCCTTGCCGTAAAAGAATCATTAAACTGTAGGTTGATGTATACTGATTCACCTTGCTTAGGTGCAGGAATATTGATCAATTTATTATCCTTTGGAAAAAATAGGGCTTTTGCATTTAACTGTGCGATGTTACTTGATACTTTGGGTTGCTTAGTTAGGCTTGTTTCCCAATCTCCTTCTGGAACAGGAAAAGCCAAAACAGCAATTTCATTTACCTTACCAGACTTACTCTTACGAGTAGGAACAGGTAATTTGGCACTAAATTGCTGCCCACCATTTACCAAAGTGTCGGTTGCCTCTATGCGTTGCATACTTAAATCTTCGGTGATCCATGGGCCACCTGATACATAACCATTAGAGAGGTGAGTTTCGAAAGTTAAACCTAAACGTTTTGCTTCAGCTGCGGCAAAGCGAAACATGGTCCACCATTGATTTGAAAATGCAAGTAAGGCATTTTCGCCCTTACCATGCTGTTGATCGTAATAAACCACGCCCCCAACGCCTTCTCGTTTAAAAGCTTTTAGGTCTGCAGTAATTCCTTCTTTTGTTGTTTCTGTTTCGCCATGAAACCACCAAAGTTTGGTGCGAGCGATGCCAGAGGGATTAGAAAACTCATTCCTGATAGCTTGTATGGGGCTTTTGGTTTGAGCAAAAACAGATGAACTAAATAAAGTTAAAAGGAAACTCATCAGCAGTGGGTTAAACCATTTGCTGATCAGTAAATTAAATGTCTTAGTGGGCAAGAAATAAATTAATTTTCTTTTGTGTTGGTTCATCGCTTACAAAGAGTATAATTGGTTATAAGCTAAATTACATATGATCAAGGAGTAATTAATAAAAATGCATAACCAAAGTCTATCCATAATATGGACAAGTTAAGGTGTTGATTTGTAGGTTGTTGTTTTGTTTTATCCGTGGGATATTTGTTAGAAATTATAGAGGATTTTACCGTCTTCCGTTTTTAGCGAACAAGATTTTACGAATGCAGTTCCCTCGAACTCTAAGAAAATTCCTTTGATGGGGCCAATTGGTTCTTGATAATTGCCAGAATATAACAGTTTGTTGTTCACATAAAGAGATACTTTCTTATTGTGGTTGATCATCTTTATAGTTGTCCAGTTACTGAGGTCCATGGCAAACTTAGATAAGTTGACCCTAGAGCCTACAAAGGATTGTTCACTGAGCAAATTAGTTATTCTATTGCTACAACCTGGAGTAGTGATTCTGAAACGAATGTTTTTATTGTTACCCGTAATTTGAAACTGAGCACTTTTACAGTAAAGACCATTTTCGTCTAGCACATTTTTAAATTTAGCTTCGAAAATAAAGTTCTTTACCTGTTTGTCTATGGGTGTAAAATTGCAAAGCCTAGTATACACCAATCCAGAAGTATCAATGCCCTTTGTTTTTAATTGAACATTTGACAGGTGAAAGAGGCTATCTTTTCCGGTTTTGCGGGCTAGAAACTCGTAATAATTATTGGGTAATTCTTCACCCTGTCTATAACCAAGTCCAATCCATTTGTTAGATGGAATATAGACCCGAGTAGATTGTAAAGTATTTTTTCTGCTTTGTAAGCTTATGGTAAATAGACCAGGATAAAGGTATGCGTGGGCACTGTGGGCTTTTCCGGCTGTTACATATTGCCACTTTGTTTTATCTCCAAAATTTAGAAAAAGGCTGTCTTCACTCTCAGGGACTGTGTATTCGAAAAAGGCTGTTGCTGGTAAATTTCCTTCCTTGCCCACAAATTTGAGTTCGGATTTTAATGTATCGTCTTTTAAGAAAAAAGTAAATGCTAAAATGACAAGGGTTGCAAACACAAGAATAGTAATAGGAATTTTGTAGCGGTTGAGACGGCTCTGTGTTGACTTGTTAAGTTGTTGAGTTGTGGAGGTGATAGGCTCATCATTAGGCTCGTTAATGATATCTGGCTGAAGATTTTGACCGTATTTCTCTAAGGCTTGTATGGTGGCTTGTTGTGGGATGTAATACTGATAAACTGAAATTTTACCGAAAATCCTTTTAAGCGTATTTGCACTAATGGATACTTTAGTGTCTCTGAGTATTTCACGGCTAAGGTCTAAAAAATCACTGTGTTTCCATGTGCTAGCCTCTCCACGATTAAAGCGGATCTGACAACTGGCTACAATATTTTCAAACTTAGTTTTCATCTCTTGTAACAAAGATATTTAATTTATTGAGAGAAGTTAATAGGGAAGATGTAAGAGGGGAAACGGAAGATGGCATAGTAAATAGTAAATAGGAAACTGGAAATAGGGAATGAGAAATAAGGACTGATTATCTTAACGTTGCGACCTATAATTTTTCTTGTATTGGCTGGGCGAAATACCCATATACTTCTTAAACAGCCTAGAAAAATAAAAAGGATCATCAAAGCCAAGTTCAGTACAAATTTCTTTAATATTCCTGTCGGTAAAATAGAGGTACTGACAGGCCTTTTGCACCTTGAGCTGGTTGAAAAAATGCAAAGGTGAATTCCCTGTTTTACTTCTGAATAACCTCGAGTAATGGGAAAGAGATAGTTGTTGTTGTTTAGCAAAAGTTTCGGCAGTGAAAATGCCGTTGATGTTATTTTTCATAAACAAGATAGACTTATCCATCTGGTCCATTTGGTGTTGTGCAGGATTTAATTGTTTGATATAAATCATTGAACTCACAAAATCCATCAATTTTAGATTGGCAATTTCTAAGGATTGCTCGTCAAAACTTTCTTCCAATAGGTTAAATATGGCATCGAAATTTTCTATTCGTTTTTCACTATAAGGTATTTGCCGCAATAAGGGAGTAACATCGGCATATCTTTCATAGATAATGTCGGCAGTAGGACCAGTAAAATGCACCCAGTAAATGCTCCAAGGCTCTATGATGCTACTTTTATAATGATGTGGTGTGTTTTTTGGAATGACGAAAAAAGTATTAGGCGTAAGTTCAATTTCTTGGTCTTTTAAGTAAATGTGACCACGACCACTGGTGCAATATAGCAAGATGTGCTGTCCACTACCTGTTTTACGAGTTCGATGATGGAAGTTAGCATTTGGATAATAACCTATTGCTGTTAAATAAAATAGGCGGGTTAGGTTATTTTTTGCAACTAATTTTTTAATGTTCGGAGGAAGAACAATCATTTGTTGGCCAACAAATCCTTCTTTTATTTTCTTGGTTTCCTCGTTATACATTAAAAAAGGTTCAATTGTCTATGTAATTATTGTAATTTGAAAAATAAATTATACCTAAACTTAAATAAAAACATCAGTTATTTAAATTTATAGTTCTTAAAATATTAATTAGGTAGTTGAAATAATACTTGAAGATAAAATGGCTGGCAGAATTAAATAGTCTAAAAGTCCATATTTTATTAATTTTTGTCCATTTGTATAGCTGTCATTTTACTATAGTTTTGATTTACCAAATACAAAGTATGAATTTCAAAACATGGCCAGAAACTAGCGTTTTCTTTCGCACCTCCATTTTCTTATTTTTAGGTGTTGTTCAGTTATCGGCATTTGCCCAACAAAAAAGCTATACTATAGATGTAAGTAAATCTACCAAGGAAATTAAGGAAGGTCAACTACAACTAGGTGGCTCTGACCCAAAAGGCAACAAGATTGCTGTAAATAACTATTACATTTCTTATAACAATAAGGCCATTATACCAGTTACGGGAGAATTTCATTTCAGTAGGTATGATGAAAAATATTGGGACGAATCTATCAAAAAGATGAAAGCTGGTGGTATCAGTATGGTAGCTACTTATGTATTTTGGAATATCCACGAAGAGAAGGAAGGAGTATTTAATTGGAGTGGCAATAGGAATTTAAGGAAGTTTTTGACTTTATGTGCTGATAATGAAATGCAGGTAATTATCCGCATAGGTCCATTTTGTCATGGAGAGATTAGGAATGGCGGATTGCCAGATTGGATATTGAGCAAACCATTTTCTGTAAGGTCTAATGACGCTGGCTATTTAGCAACAGTTGATAAACTTTATGCAGAGATTGGTAAACAAATGAAAGGCTTGTTTTTTAAGGATGGCGGACCCGTTATCGCTACCCAAATAGAAAACGAATACCAACACTCTGCCTCGCCATGGGGGATGACTTATCCTGGTGCGCCCTATGATTGGACGGCTTCAGCAAGAGATAAGGCTGTTACCCATGAAGGTGTTGCAGTATCAGATGTGAAAAACCCTTATGCAGAATTGGGTAGGGATCACATGAAAGTTTTAAAAAGCCTTGCCACAAAAAATGGAATGATTACACCTTTATATACCGCTACAGGTTGGGGTAATGCTGCAATTGTAGATAAAGAAAGTATCCCTGTTACAGCAGCTTACGCTTACCCTACTTGGACAGAAAAAGCAGATATTTCGCCATTCTACCAGTTTAAGGATATGACTAAAAACCCGGATTATGCACCTATTAGTTATGATTCGCAACAATATCCGGCATTTGCCGCAGAATTAGGTTCTGGTATCATGAGTACCTATGTAAGAAGACCTACCGTACCTGCCGAAAGTATGGATGCCTTAATTAATAGGTGTTTGGGCAGTGCGGCAAATGGATTGGGCTATTACATGTATCATGGAGGTTCTACACCCAAAGGCGATTTCTTTTTTAGCGATGAGGCTTATGGATATCCTAAAATATCTTATGATTTTCAGGCACCAATAGGAGAGTATGGACAAGTTCGTCCAGCCTTTCATCGCTTAAAACTGATACACTTTTTCTTAAAGGATTTTGGTGATGTATTAGCACCAATGGTAGTTACCTTGCCTCAAGGAAATGAAAAAATAAAACCAGAAAATTTAGAGACTTTACGTTATTCGGTTCGCTCTAATGGTAAAAGTGGATTTTTGTTTGTCAATAATTTCCAGGACGATGCGAAGTTGACTGATAAAGTTGGTTTAACCATAAACGTGAAAACTACAACTGAAATTATTTCATTTCCAATAGCTATTAAAAGTGGAGAGAATGCTATTTATCCTTTTAACTTAGATTTAAACGGCATTAATTTAAAATATGCAACTGCCCAATTGTTAACCAAAGTGGGAACATTAGAAAGCCAACGATATGTATTTTTTAGCAATGATGGAGAAAAGCCTGTTTTTGTTTTTTCTAAATCGGCTGACTTAAAAATCAATAACCTTTCTGCTTGTAACATTACGCAAAGCGGAAATGAATGGCGAGTTATACCAAATTTTCAAGCTAGTGCTGAATTTAGTTTGGAACAAAATGGCAAAAAGACTAGGGTTTTGGTAATTACCAAAGAAACTGCCTTAAAATCTTATCTCCTTACTACAGACAAACAAGAAGCTATAGCTTTTTCTGATGCTTTAATCTTACAAGATAAGGAGGAGTTAAAATTTCTTTCTTTAGGTAAATCTGATTTTGGTTTTTCTACTTATCCTAAGGCGACGATTATACCACTAGCAGATTCGAGATTTACGCAAATCAAAGATTCATCGCCACTGGATAATTATCGTATTACCTTACCATCAATTAAGTCTGAGCTTGTGCACAACTTAACTGGTGAAGATAAGGTACAGGTAAAATTGCCAATATTAGATAAAGGGTTAAATGATGTGTTTTTAAATATTGATTATTTAGGAGATGTTGGTTTAGCCTATTTGGATAATAATTTGGTGGCTGATGATTTTTATAAAGGCTTACCTTGGAACATCGGCTTGAAACAATTTATTGGAAACTCAAAACAAAACGAATTACAGTTTTACTTTAGGCCTATTTACAAAAGCGCCACTTATCTAGTTGATTTATTACCATCAGCCAAACCAACTTTCGCTAAAGACGCAAAGCTAGTGGACATTAAACGTGTGAGCTTAGTACCTGAATATACCTATACTCTAAAATTTAAATAATATACAAATGGCAACTACCAAAACTGAATTTAATAGCAGTTACATTATCGGAATATCATTTATTTCGGCCTTAGGAGGCTACCTTTTTGGGTTTGACTTTGCAGTAATATCTGGGGCACTTCCGTTTTTAAGAACAGAGTTCATGTTGAATGCCTGGTGGGAAGGTTTTTTAACAGGGTCTTTAGCCTTGGGCTGTATAGTTGGTTGTTTGGCTGCTGGTAAAATTGCCGATCGTTACGGCAGAAAACCAGGTTTAGCCATTGCAGCTTTTGTTTTTGCTGTTTCCTCAATAGGAATGGCTTTTTCTGGTAACCTGAGCATTTTTGTGGCGATGCGTTTCGCAGCAGGAATTGGCGTTGGGATGGCTTCTATGCTAAGCCCTATGTACATTGCAGAAGTTTCTCCGGCTAAAGTGCGTGGTAGAAATGTAGCCATTAATCAATTAACCATTGTAATTGGGATTTTAATAACTAATCTAGTCAACTATAAATTGGCAGATTCTGGGCCAGATGCATGGCGATGGATGTTTGGCTTAGGTGTAGTTCCATCTATTCTGTTTTTAGTGGGTGTGATTTGGTTGCCGGAAAGTCCGAGGTGGTTAATGCAAAAGGGCAAAAATGAGCAAGCCAAAAAGATATTAAACAAGATAGGTTCTCCTGAATTTGTAAAAAACACTGTTGGTGATATTGAAAAATCTATGGCCGATCATACTGGTAAACAAAGCTATGCTGCTGTATTTGCAAAAGGTGTTCGCCCTGCTGTTTTAGTGGGAATTACTTTAGCAGTTTTTCAGCAATTATGTGGTATTAATGTGGTATTTAATTATACCTCAACCATTTTCGAATCGGTAGGGGCAAGTTTAGACAGACAGTTATTTGAAACCGTTGCTATCGGACTAGTAAATCTGATTTTTACCATATTTGCCATGTGGCAAGTAGATAAATTGGGTCGCAGGCCATTAATGCTAATTGGCTCAATTGGTTTATCGGTTACCTACATCATATTGGCTTATCTTTTGCAAAGTGGGGCTGCGGCAGGTATTGTTTCCATATTCGTTTTGTTATCTATTAGCATGTACGCAAGTTCATTAGCGCCAGTAACTTGGGTGTTGATTTCTGAGATATTTCCAAACCACATTAGAGGCTTAGCCTCATCTGTAGCCATTGTTTCTTTATGGGGAGCCTATTTTATATTGGTATTTACATTTCCCATTCTAGCAGAAAAATTAGGTACTTATGGTCCATTCTATTTGTATGCTGGTATTTGCTTTTTAGGATTTTTATTCGTCCTTAAAAAAGTAAAGGAAACCAAAGGCAAAACCTTAGAAGAGTTAGAAAATACATTTGTAGGACATTAAAATAAGCGTAAATAATGAGCGATTCATTGGTGAAAGTTTGGCAGGAAGAAGTGATGATTCCAACTTATGGTATTGGTAAACCAGATAAAAACCCTATGTTTTTTGAGAAACGTGTTTATCAAGGAAGTAGTGGGGTGGTTTATCCAAATGCAGTTATCGAAAAGATTGAAGACGAAAAAAAGGATAAGGCTTATCAGGCATTATTTTTAGAGAACAAATATCTTAAAGTGATGATTTTGCCTGAATTAGGTGGCAGAATACAAATGGCTTATGATAAATTAAAAGACCGTCACTTTGTGTATTATAACCAAGTGATTAAACCTGCCCTTGTTGGTTTAACTGGTCCGTGGATATCTGGAGGAATAGAATTTAACTGGCCACAACATCATAGACCGAGCACTTTTGAGCCTATAGATTTTGATGTCAGCGAGAACAGTGATGGGAGTAGAACAGTTTGGGTTAATGAAATTGAAAGAATGTTTGGGACTAAAGGGATGGTTGGTTTTACCTTACATCCTGATAAGGCCTATATTGAGATTAAGGCAAAATTATACAATAGAACTTCGTTGCCACAAACATTTTTATGGTGGGCAAATCCGGCAGTAAAGGTTAACGATCATTATCAATCAATTTTTCCACCAGATGTGAATGCTGTATTTGACCATGGTAAAAGAGATGTATCCTCATTTCCTATAGCCACTGGTACTTATTATAAAGTAGATTATTCGCCAGGAACTGATATTTCAAGATATAAAAATATACCAGTGCCAACTTCATACATGGCCATCAATTCAGAATATGATTTTATGGGTGGTTATGAGCACGATAGCAAAGGAGGATTATTACATGTGGCTAGTCACCATGTTTCGCCAGGTAAAAAACAATGGACTTGGGGGCATAGTGATTTTGGGCAAGCATGGGATAGAAACTTAACTGATGAAGATGGGCCATATATTGAATTGATGACAGGTGTGTTTACCGATAATCAGCCTGATTTCTCTTGGTTAATGCCTTATGAAGAAAAGACTTTTACGCAGTATTTTTTGCCTTATCGAGAATTAGGACAGGTTAAAAACGCCACAAAAGATGTATTAATTACTATTGAGCGTTTAGCTGATGAAGCTATCGTTAAAATCATGGTTACTTCTGTTCAGCCTAATTGTAAGGTTAAGTTTTCTATAGACCAAGAAATATTATTTGAAGTAGCAGGGGAGTTGCTTCCCGAAGAGATTTTTGAGCAATCCATTCCAGTTTCTTCATCGATTGATGAAAATGCTTTCCTTTTAGAAGTGTTTGATGCCAAAGGAAAAGAGTTGATTAAATATCAGCCTTCAAAAAACAAGCAGAATGAAATGCCAGATGCAGCTAAACCAGCTTTGCCACCAAAAGAGGTTGAAAATAACGAACAGCTTTTTTTAATAGGCCAGCATTTGGAGCAGTATCGCCATGCTACTTTTAGTCCGGTACCTTATTATGAAGAGGCTTTAAAAAGAGACGAAAAAGATATTCGTAGCAACAATGCATTAGGTGCTTGGTATTTAAGACGCGGTCAGTTTGAATTGGCAGTACCTTATTTTAGAAAAGCTGTTGCGGGGACTATTAGTAGAAATCCAAACCCTTACGATAGCGAACCTTATTACAATTTAGGTTTATGCCTGCAATATCAAGGTGAGTTGGATGAGGCTTATACTGCTTTTTATAAAGCAACTTGGAGTAAGGCTTGGCAAGATGCTGCATTTTTTGCAGTGGCACAAATTGATATTTCGCGAGGCGATTACGAACAAGCACTGGGGCATATTAACCAAGCCTTGGATAGAAACATGGGCAATAGCAAAGCTTGGGTTTTAAAAGCTACGTTATTGCGTTTTGCAAAGGAATGGGGACAAGCATTGCATGTTTGTAGCAAGGCATTAGAAAGAGATCGATTTAACCTAGGTGTAATGCAAGAACGCATCCTGATTTACGAAGCGATTGGTCAGCAGGAGCAAGCAGACAAATATTTGAAAGAAATGCTTGTGCTGAATAATGGGAATGCGCAAAATATAATGGAATACGCATTGGATTATGCAACGGCTGGACTTTATGTGGAGGCAAGTACGCTTTTGAATCATGCGATTAGCGAAGAAACATCGCCTATGGTTTACTATTACCTAGCATTTTTTGCGGCTCAATTAAATGAGCCAGTTCAGGTTAAAAAATGGCTTACTAAAGCATCAAAAGCAGCGTCATATCTTTGTTTTCCAAATCGTTTAGCAGATATTTCAGTATTGAAATTTGCCATTGCAAATAATCCGACAGATTCGAAAGCACCTTATTACCTAGGCAACCTTTGGTACGATAAAAGGCAATATAACGAAGCAATCGCTTGTTGGGAGCAATCTATTTCGGTTAAAAAGAGTTTCCCTACCGCACATCGTAACTTAGGAATTGCTTATTTTAACAAGTCGCTAGATAAAAATGGAGCAATTACTGCATTTGAAACAGCATTTTCGTTAGACAAAAAAGATGCAAGGGTATTGATGGAATTAGACCAGCTTTACAAACGTATCAATAGACCAGTAGCAGAAAGATTGAAGTTTTTGGAACTTCATTTAAAAACCGTTGTACAACGTGATGACCTTTATTTGGAAAGATTGTCGCTTTATAATTTTGGTGGCGACCATAAGCTGGCTTATGATTTATTAATGGAAAGACAATTTCATCCTTGGGAAGGTGGCGAAGGAAAAGTATCTGGTCAGTATTTGTTTGCTCAGGTAGAATGGGCTAAACAGGAAATTGAAGCAGGCAACTTTGAACTGGCCATTGGACTATTAACTGAAGCACAAACTTATCCTCATAACCTAGGAGAAGGGAAATTATATGGTGCTGCAGAAAATGATATCTTTTATTGGTTAGGTGTAGCTCATAAAGGTTTAAGTAATGATGATGAAGCTAAACGTTATTTTATAAAAGCTACAGCTGGCAGTGCTGAGTTGGGTGCTGCCATGTTTTATAACGACCAGCAACCAGATAAGATATTTTATCAAGGTTTGGCTTGGCTTAAATTAGGCCAGCATGTTAAAGCAAAAGCTATTTTCGATAATTTAATTGCTTATGGAACAGCTCATCAGAATGATAAAGTTGTATTAGATTATTTTGCAGTATCGCTACCTAATTTATTGGTGTTTGATGATGATATGGATTTGCGCAATCAATTACACTGTTTTTACATGACAGCGCTTGGATTGATGGGCTTGGGTAAAAAAGAAGAAGCGATATCTTTATTTGATAAAATCTTAGCAGAAGATGCCATGCATTTTGGGGCGATAAGTCATTTAAGGTTGATGGAGTTTGATAAGGAGTTGGTTATTACGCTTTAAAAAGGAAATTGAATTTCGGATGGTGAAGGTTTAAACGTTACGTCATCTCGACGATAGGAGAGATCTGTTTCAACTATTAGATCTCTCATCGCTACGCTCTTTCGAGATGACGATATGTTGTGGCCGTCTTCTCGACGATAGGAGAGATCTGTTTCAACTAATGGATCTCTCGTCGCTATGCTCTGTCGAGATGACGCTATTAATTTACCAAACCTTAATCTGATCCAAAACCACACCTTCATCTATCGCTTTAATAGCAACAATATGTTGTCCAGCTTTACTTTTTAACTTGGTTTTGGTAATGCGTTTAGCCTGATTGGTTAATACATTCACTTTCCATTCTTCATTTCTGTCGGAGGTATGATAGTCGACAACCTTTAAAGATTGCCCATCTACAAAAATTTCATAACGAATTAATTTTCCTTCTACCGGATGATTAGGGGCTAAGTTTACTTCAATTGATACAGAATCTGTAGTTAAATTATTAAACAAATACTCAACTGTTTCGCCCTTTTTCAAGCTTATCGCCCCTTGTTCATAACCTAATCCATATGTAATGGGTTTAGCCCCAGAGAATTTCGAATATTGAGTTCCATTAAACATTGCTAACGGTTTTCGGAGCTGGGTTAATGGTTTCTCAGCTTTTACATGTGGAACTTTCAGAAAATCAGCAAGGTTGCGAGGACTAGCATTCATCATATTTTTCCATTTGCCTCCTGCTAACGAATTATAACGCTGGGTAAGTGTTTGAATCGCATCAAAAGCGGCATCACTCTGTGTCCATTGTGCCAAGCTATGTCTTGCTAATTGGCCATAGAGATGTTTTTTGTTCATTTCGGCAGCACCACGAACAGGATATTCCACCAACTGGAACCAAGCATCTTGCTTTTCTGGAGCTATTGTTTTTGAAAGCTCAATTACCTTTTTTGCTATTTTATCATAATGAGCAATGCGTTTTTTAATCTCTTGCTCACTCCAAGGTAAATCGGCGAGCTCTTTATACTTAGGATTAGTTTCTTCCGTTCGAGTATTACCCATGAATTCTGGCTTGCGGATGTATGCCAAACGATAGTACTCATTCATCACGGCACTCAGCGCTGTAGAATTTTGCTGACCAAATTCTCGAGCTAACCAAGCTTGTGAATGTTTATCTAAGCCTGCTTTACTATCCGCTATGGCATTGATGTTCCAAGCCATGTCTAAGAAAAGTTCTGTTAGATATTCTCCTGGTTTAATGTCACCCACGTTTAAAATCCAAATGTCTTTAGCGCCCTTGTCATAGGCCATTTTCATTTGCGTGTAAAGCTGTGCGGGGTGATTAGTACTTAACCAAAGGTAATCGTGTGGTCGACCCCAGTAAGAAATATGATAATACACTCCGTTTCCACCTTTGCGAGCACGTTCCTTTTCATTCGGGAAATGACGGATGTAGCCATAGTTGTCATCAGTCCACATTAACGTAACGTCATCAGGTACTTCTAAGCCCATGTTATACACATCAAGAACTTCTTTATAAGGGATAAAAACCTGTGGCACTTTTTCAACATCAGGGTTCAAAAAGGTTTTTATCATGTCACGCTGGTCTTTAAATATCGCAGTTATGGCATCTTTTTGCTCTTGTAAGGTATTTGCACCCTGCATTTTGCCATCATGTACCCCACGTATCCCGAGTGTATAAATGTTGTCTGAATTCTTCAATTGTTTTACTCGGTCTTCCCAAAACTTTAACACGCTAGCCCTATTATTTACATAATCGTAATTTCCTTTTCCGTCAATTTTCCATTCTGTATTGGCATTGCGCATCATTGGTTCACAGTGTGAAGTTCCCATTACAATGCCGTACTTATCTGCTATTTCCTTATTGCCTGGTGTTTGATAAAAAGCTTCTGTAACCTCATGCATGGCAGGCCAAAAAGTATTGGCACGTAGGCGAAGCAATAGTTCGAAAATACGGGTGTGAGTTTTTGGGCCCATTTGCCCTTTTATTTTTGAAGGTTCATAGGTTAAATAACTCCAAGGATTAATGCCAAAATCTTCATCATTTAAGAAAATGCCTCGGTGCACTACTGATGGATGTTCGAACAAACTAAATCCGTTTTTTAGCATCACTGTGCTCTTTTTAGCGATGTGCGAATCTGCCCACCATTCCCAAGGAGATACGCCAATACGTCTCGAAATTTCCAGAATGCCATAAGCTGTTCCTCGTTTATCGCTGCCTAAAATGTATATTTTATCGTTTTTAACTTGGATCGCATAAGCTTCCTTGTTGTTTTTTAAATCATCAATAAACTTTTTATCAATAAACTTTTCGGCCTCGGTACCATTTCCCAAAGTACCAATGTAAATTTGGGCATTGGCGCTTTTTACAATTTGCCCACTAAATACAGCATTATAATCTTTGCCGAACATTTCTAAAGCTGTATTTACCACTTCAGCTTCTTTGCTACTAATTGATACAGTTAAGTTTGCCTTGCTACGAAAAATAAAATCCGCAGATGCGTAAAAAGGTAAGATAGTTCCAATAATTGCAAAAAGTATGAATTTGCTTAGGCTGTTTTTTTTTGTTTTTACTGGAGCATTGTCGCTCATAAGGAAGGGTTTTTTATCGTTCATGTATTTGGTAATTACTAATATCGATAATGACAAGCAAATTTTCATCCTGTTCTATCCTGTAGCTTAGATTTTAGCCTAAAAATTAAAATTAGAAATGGGAAATGAAAGGTAGTAATTCTTGGCGGTTGAAGCCCTGCTTTCCATTGCTGCCGAGCCGATAAAAATCGGTCGGCATACATTTCTCCCGATAGCTATCTGGACAGGTTTATTTAACAAAGGCAGTGGTTCTTGGTGAAAGTAAAGCTCCTGCAAATTATCCATAAAATTATAATTGTAATCCAATTTTTGAATAACCAATACTTATAATTAATTAGAGCAGGATAGCACAGGATGATATTTATTTTCACATTATTATATTTGATCAAGCTTTTTTTTTAAATTGAGCCAAGTAACCAAATATAAATTTCAAACAAGCCAGCCCTATAGGCTTTAGTACTGTACGTTATGAACAAAACCGAATTTAAAATAAGAATAGTGACTTGTTTGGTAAGTGCTATTTTATGTGTAATGACCGCCTATAATTATAAGGATCAGTGTAGGGATGTTAGTGTTATTAAAAAAGACAATGTTAGTTTAGTTGTGAAAAAAGGGCTTAAAAAGAAGGCTTAGATAAATTATCGCATCGTTCAGTAATTTGTTTGATGGCTTAAAGACAAATAGCTATAAACATAACTACCAAATATAGAATTTCTATCACGATGATAGTTGATTTGAGTTTATGTGATATACTTAGTTTCTTTTTCATAGTGTAAGATAGCTGTTTTTTATATAACAACTTTTTTTTTAGCTAGATATATAGTTGTTTGCGCTGTTTGGTAATATGAGCCATGGTTTTTAAACCTGACTAAGTGGAAATCCTTTTTATTTTTGCCTACCGTTGAAATGAGGAATGATTGAGATAGCTGTTACTATAATGCTGCTATCTTTCAGATTTCTCCTTGTAGTCGAAATGACGAAATTATAAAAAGATTTCCTGCCTAAGGTCAATGTCATTAAGTTCAGCTTGTTTGGTTCTACACCCTGAGCGTCATTGCAAAGCGAAGCAATCTTTCCTCTTTTTAGGATTTCATTTGGCTCCAACATTCCTGAAAGATTGCTTCGTCGCTACGCTTCCCTCGCAATGACGACCGCTTCAAATTATTAACTTAAGGACATTGTGCCTGCAGTAGGCAGAAAACGATGGGGGGCTTCGGTTACCAAGAGGTACCAGCAATTGTTTTCCAATAAATAATTCTACATTATTTGGTCTTTTTTAAGGTTTATACAAAAAATCTCATATTATTTTCAATAATTATGCTCAAAATCAGCATAGTACAGGACACTTTTGTTATTTTAACTATTTAAATTTGATTATTGTTTTAGTACTAATCATATAGGATAAGAAACAGTTATATTTGGTAATATATAAAAAGAGCGCTCTGGATGGATAGCTCTTTTTTTGTTTCATAGGTGGATGTTAGTTTCTTAATTTTCTATCTTCTCGTACTGTAGCACGTAAACTCTATAAACTTGGCTCAACGCAAATGTCCTTTCTAGAATGATTAAGGAAAGAGTTGGTAAAAATATCAAACCCAATAAGTCGAACTTAAAAAAGACATAAGCAAAAACCAAGATTAACCTTAAACACTCTAAGTAGTAAATCCACTTACGTTGTTCTAACAATGCCCCACAATTAATTAAGGTAATTAATAGAAATAATGTAATAAAAACCTTATCGTGTAGTTGTAAGGTATTGAAAAAAGCTGTGATAAATGTCAATAGCGTTACGCAAACTATCAATTGAAAATTAAGGTATTTCTTGAACTTAAATCGATACCGTTCTGGAGATTTGTGTTGTAAAAAACGTTTTTCTAATATGGGTCTAATGTCTTGATCTAGGGTAGCTGGATTACCAAAAACTATCTTTAGTTTATTCTTAATTCCCACTTCTCTTTTGCAAGCCTCTGCCAGTTCAAAATAATAATGGAAGTGTTGCCATAAAAAACTATAACTTTTAATGGGATGTGTTAAACCATATTTTGGTGCTTCTTCTTCCTTTTGAAAGGTGCCAAATAGCTTATCCCAAAACACAAATACATCACCGTAATTTTTATCGAGGTATTTCTCGTCGCTAGCATGGTGAATGCCATGTAATGATGGAGTGATTAATATGTTTTCAAGCCATCCCAATTTGCCTATTAACTGGGTATGTGTAAAGAAAGAATAGCCACCATGTACAGCCAATATGGTAATGACCATGGCTGGATGAAAGCCAATAAAAGGCAAGGCGCACCAAAATACATTTCTAATTAAGGCCTGAAAAGTGGTAATTCTGGCCGATACGCTTAAATTAAACTCCTCACTTTGATGGTGTACAATATGCGCTGCCCATAAGAAATTAATTTGATGCCCAAGTCTATGATACCAATACCAAACAAAATCTGTAGCTAGAATAAGCAAGACCCAAACCCACCATACGTTTGGGATATTGAAAACTGCATAGTTTTTATAGACAAAAAAGAATAAATCGTAAAAGCTAGCAGCAATAAATAAGTTGAGTAATCGCTCTGCAATACCAATACTTACATTGGAAACCGAGCTCTCATATTTAAACAGGTGTGCTTTTTTTAAATGTACCGCAATAGCGTACTCCATGTATAAAAAAATGAAAAAAGCTGGAATAGCAAATGCCAAATAATTAATGTTAATCATTTTTTGTTTTGGCTAAGGATATTAACTAAGGAACTATTTGGTACTTCTGATTGCTTCATCATCAACTAGTATTAGATGGTTATTGACGGCTTTAAATTCAAAACTTTCCAAAAGTATAAATATTTTATATAAAGACTACTATTTTTGTAGACTTTATTTTTATCGTGTTGCCGTCATTTCGAAATGAGCTTTTCGCGATTGAGGAAACTGTTTTGTGAGTTAATGAAATAAAGAAAGTTTCGGCAGGTGAGACACCATTTCGATAGGGCAGCATACCGTCATTCCCGTGCAGACGGGAATCTTAAAGGGTTAAACATCTATTCATTCTTCCATCGCATTAAGATTGCCAATCGAGCTGGCAATGACGACTAGATTCTTTATGGTTAAATAAGACTAGAGACTTCGTTTAAAAGTATGTTTACCAGAACCAATACCAGAAAGCAGAATGTAATTGCCACTGATTTTACCATTAACAGGTTTCCCATTAACACTTACTATTAGTGATGAGTTGGTTCCTTTTGGTATGTAAACATTAGCCATAACATTTGCTGGACTTTGTAAGGTTAATTGGTAAGTTTTCAAATCTCTTTCCCAAGCAACTTTAATGTCGCCTTTATCTGTAGGAACGCTTCCACTTACATTTTTCAATTCGCCTTTAAAATCGAGTGGTTTAATTTCTACCAATTCATGTTGTGGTTTAATAGACCTTACACCTAAAAAATATTGTTGCATGCCATCCAATCCGCTGGTTCCCCATGGATGGCACATGCTATCGTTTCTTTCTAGCGCATTCCATGATTCCCAAGTAGCAGTAGCACCTTGAGCGATGTTTTTTGCCCAGCCATCCCATTGGGTATTGGTATAAAGTTTTAGCAATTGTGAGGCTTCTTCTGCAAGGCCTAAGGCTTGTGGTAAAAAACGCAAGGTTACCATTCCAACACTCATGTTTCGTTCTTTTATCGCATTAATTACCGCTTTTTTATTCGCGGCGGGTACTATGCCCAATGCTAAAGGAAACATATTAGCGTGTTGGGAAACGTGTTTACTTTGAGTTCCATCGCTAAGTAATCCATCAATATAAACACCATCTTTATTAATCAATTCTTTGTTAATTGCCTTACTTATTGCAACTGCTTTAGCACGATATAAATCTGCATCAGCAGATTGCCCAATGATTGTTGCAATTTTAGCAATGATATCAAAATCTGCATAAGCATAAGCACTAATTACCGTTCTACTTGTGCTTTCCATGTCGTAACCATAACGCATGTTATTTGGCCAGTCAATAATTCCATAAGCATAAGGACCACTACCGCCTGCAAGTTTCTCTATCAATCCAGTTTTTGGATTGCTATAAGCGCTTACATATGCTGCTACCTTTTTAATTCTGGTATAGTTTGTTTTTAAAAATTCAGTATTGCCCGTCTGCAAATAATAATCCCACACCCATAAAAGGTATTGTTGGGTAAAATCTGGAATGTCTCTTTTTCCATCGGCATTGGGGTAAACTGCATTTAATCGCCCATCTGGCCAATATTGGTCTTGGGAATCCAAAAACTGAAGTAGTACCCTATGATTCATCGCTCTTTCACCCATGGTAATCATTGCACTTACCGCTTGGCTCCAGCCATCAGATAAAAAGCCTCCTTTTTCCCGTGTAGGGGTATCTACAAAATCTTCCTGTGCGCCTAGTGTTACAGAATGTGTCATCAATTCCCAAACCTTATCTAACATCGGGTTAGATGAATTGAAATTGGCACGTTCTGGTTCTAGTTCGTAATACCTTACTATAAAATTTACGTTCTCTGTTGTAAGTACAATCGGCGAGTTGTTTACCTGCAAATATTGATAACCCAAATAAACTATGGGTTTAAATTGAGCTGTATTGCCATTTAATACAAAGGAATAAGCCAAGTTTGTGCTTTGATTTATTTTTTCAGAAACTGTACCATCTTCCTTTAACACAAAACCACCTAACATTTTTACCGTATCACCTGCTTTTCCACCAGCAAAGCTAATATCTGGTACACCTGCATAGATTTTGCCTAGGTCGATGACATAACGACCATTGCCTAGGTTTTTAACAGCAACAGGTTTAATGGTTTTTTCTATTCGTCTCGTTAAATCTGGTTGCAGCTCGCCCGTAAAAGGAGCAGAAGGATGGGCACCTATTTCTTTGCTCTGTTGCCAATCAGCATCATTAAAGCCAGGTTTGTTCCAATCGGTTAAAGCCTTGCGACTATCTATTACATCAACAAAACCAATTCCTTCGCCACCTCTTTTTGCAGTGGCCGGATTAAATGCTGCAACCGGAATTTGCTTCCAGCTTTTATCTGTTCCAAATTCTGCTTTTGTGCCATCATTATAAGTAACAATTAATTTCAATATAAACCGGCTATCGCCTTTTGGCCTGCCTTGTCCGCCACCATACCAATGCGTCATTGCAGCAAGAGTATTTATGCTTTTTAGCTTGCCAGTTACATCGTAAGCATTGTAATAAGCATATTGAGGATAATGATGCGCTAATCCTTTGCCAATGATATCTCCATTGATATAAAGCTCATAATTGTGATAAGCAGAAAGATAAACAATGGCTTTTTTAACGGTTTTATTAACAAGTGATACTTCCTTTCTGAAATAAGTATAGTCGTTCACATCTTTGCTTTCACGTCTAATCCAAAAAGCGCCATTCCAGTCAGCAGCTTTAAATAAACCAGTGTCAAAATAGGTAAATGCAGCATACGGACTTACATTACCATCTTTATCCCAAGTGCGTACTTTCCAATAATAACGAGTGGCAGGGCTAAGGGTTTTTCCATTGAAATCAATATAATTCTGCGACCTCGATTTAGTTTTGCCACTATCCCAAATATCAGCATCGCCTTTGGCTAATTTTTCTGCGGTAGAAGCTACTAAAATCTGATAAGCAGATTGAATTTCATTTTCATCGATATCATTTACATACCAGCCAAAAAATGGATGGTCGTTGGTTCCAATTGTGTTTATTTTATCAGAAGTTCTAAGGTTAGTAGGAGAGCCTGGATTAGCAGCATTAACTTTTAAAATGCTTGTTAAACAAAGTAGGAAGCAGAAAAAGTATGTTTTCATATAATGATTTATTCCTTAATGATTAATTTATCCAATGAAATATTATAATCGGTACTGCCATAATTAGTTTTCTTTTTATCAGACCAATTTGGTTTTAATCCCGATACAGTAACAGTTAAAGTATATTCATCTTTTGGTAAGATTGGCGATAGAAAAACCATTGTACTTGTTGGCGATTTGGTATAAGTATCTACCAGGTTTTTAACCAATACCTTTCCTTTTTTATTAGTTAGAATAATTGAAGCATAACCATTATCTGATGACGACATGGCGTATAATCCTATCTGCGTACCTTTAAAAGTAAAAGAAAAAGCATCGCCTTTGGTAGCTGACCTACTTACTGATATAGAATCTGATAGATGTTTCCAATTACCTTGATAAATAATCAGTTTGTTGGTATTTTCTATAGTATTGAAATCTGATTTTTTGATTGCATGTACTCCTGTACTCGTGTTAACTGTCCAAGATTGAACATAGTTAGGAATAGAAATGCCATCAGCTGAAAACGTAATGGGTTGCCAAACATAGGTAGCGGCAGAAAGTTGAAAAGGGAACGACCATCTATCACCCATGTACATATAAGTAGTGTCTTTTGAACCTTCAATGGCTAAAACAAAAGTAGATTGGGAGTTCCAAGTGAGTTTATCTTTTGGTGCTAATAAACCTTTAGCTGTCCAAGGTCCGCTTAAAGAGGTTGAGGTATAATAATAGTTATCATTCTTTTCCCAACTGGTGAGGTTCGAACCAATGAAATAATAAGTATTGCCTTTTCTAAATAGGGTTGGAGATTCAAATCCGGTAGAGATTTGTTTGTTGGTTTCGGCAATTATAGATTTATAATCAGCTGCCAATTGGTGTATCACACCACCATGGGTGAGGATATATCCTGTTCCGTCTTTATCTTGAAAAGTTCCCATGTCCCATTTTTTGATGGGTTTGCCATTGAATAATATTGGGCCTTTAAATACATAAGGGCCAGTGATGTTTTTTGCAGTAGCGTAACCCACAAACTGGTCTTTATAACCTAAAGTATCAACATGCATATATATGAAATACTCACCAGATTTTGGGTTCTTCATTACCTTAACACGCTCTCCAACTCGATTTGGACCTAATTTGCCAGCCGCTTGAACAGGTAAGGCAATACTCTCGAATTTCCAGTTGTATAAGTCTTTTGAAGAATAACAGTTGAAGCCGACAAAAGCATTACTGGTATCACTATGTGCCTCGCCGAAGAGATAATATTTGTCTTTGTCTTTAATAATGTTGGCTCCATGTGCACTTACAATTTTCCCATTTTGGTCGTACCAAGGCAATCCAGAATAAATAGCATCGGTTTTACCTGCTTGTTGCGCAAATAAAGGTAAATTAAGGATAGAGCTAAGGATAAATAAAAATGCGCTTATAAACCTGATTGGATTTTGGCTGAACATGTTTAAAATTTGGTTAGACCAAATATAAATCATTATAACTTTCTTGGCATCCTGTACTGTTGCTATAATGCTAAAAAAATTGCTGTTATACAGGATGGAACAGGTTGCATATCATGATATCTTTATCCACCTTTACCTTACGTCTAAACAGCCAAATATTTCCCTTATTATGAATATCAAAACGCAAATCCTATTTTTCTGTGCAATCATATGCCTTTCTTTCGCAAGAAAGGATTCTGCTGTTATAATTAAAGAAATAAATATAACTGCACCGTTTAAAATGAACGCTATTAAAGTTCCTGATTTTTCAAATTGCAAAAGACTTTTAATCACTGATTTTGGAGCAGAAAAGGGTAATAAAGATAAAACTACAAAAGCCATTGCATTGGCAATAGCAGCAGCAAATAAGCAGAACGGTGGAGTGGTTGTTATACCTGAAGGAGAATGGTTAACTGGAAAAATTCATTTAAAAAGTAATGTTAATTTATACTTAAGCAAGGGTGCTTTATTGCTTTTTTCGGCAAATCCAGCCGACTATTTGCCTACTGTACACAGCAGTTGGGAGGGTATGGAATGCTACAATTATTCACCTTTAATTTATGCTTATCAATGTAAAAATGTTGCAATTACTGGCGAGGGAGAGATTAAAGCGCAAATGGATGTATGGGAAAAGTGGTTCTCCCGTCCAAAAGGTCATATGGAAAGTATTAAGCGGCTTTATAATTTAGCAATGGCTTACAGTCCGGTAACAGATCGACAAATGGTAAATGATACTGCTCACCTCAGACCGCAATTTATACAGTTTAACCGTAGTGAAAATGTCCTTATTGAAGGTATAAAAATTACAAATAGTCCATTTTGGACAATTCATCCTTATCTATCAAAAAATGTTGTAATCAGAAATGTGAAAGTTTATGCTCACGGTCATAATAATGATGGAGTTGACCCTGAAATGAGTCAGAATGTATTAATTGAGAATTGCACTTTTGATCAAGGTGATGATGCGATTGCAATTAAGTCTGGTCGTAACCCAGAAGGATGGCGGTTAAAAACTCCTTCTAAAAATATTATTATCCGCAATAATACAGTTAAAAATGGACATCAATTGGTAGCAATAGGAAGTGAACTTTCTGGTGGAATTGAAAATGTTTTAATCGAAAACTGCAAAGTAATTGATGGGGCAAAGCTTGATCACCTGATTTTTATCAAAACAAACGAAAGAATGGGCGGATATGTTAAAAATATCTACGCTAAAAATATAACTGCTGGTAAAATAAATCAAGGCATCTTAGGGATTGAAACTAATGTACTGTATCAATGGAAAACACTAGTACCTACAGTGATTAAAAAATTAACACCTATTAAAAACATTTACCTAGAAAATATCACTGCAAGTAATGTGAAATTTGTATCTCATTTACTTGGAGAGCAGTCATTGCCAATTGAAAATGTTGTACTAAAGAATGTGAAAGCAACAATAGTAACAGATAAAGTTAGTATTCACAATCATGTTAAATCATTTACAAGTAATTGATTTGGTGTTTTTTAAATAACATTAATAAAAGATTGATGAAATAAACGTTTTTTTGACGTTTATTCTTTTATTTTTGGTTAATCAAACTAAATGGCATCAATGAACTTCAACTTAAATAAGAAATATTTTCTACTTGTTGTATTTCTATTTTTCAGCATAGCACAATTAGCAGCACAGCAGAAACATACTTTCGCTATCAATAAAAACGATTTCTTTTTAGATGGCAAGCCTTTCCATATCATATCTGGCGAGATGCACTATGCTCGAGTACCTAGGGCATATTGGAGAGATAGGTTAAAAAAGGCAAGGTCGATGGGTTTAAATACCATTTGTACCTATATGTTTTGGAATGCCCATGAACCTGTAAAGGGAACGTATGATTTTAAAGACAACCTAGATATAGCTGAATTTTGCAAAATTGCAGCGGAAGAGGGATTGTGGGTAATTATTCGTCCAGGACCTTATACTTGTGCAGAATGGGATTTAGGCGGACTGCCATCTTATTTATTGAAGAATAAAAACATCGTCTTACGTACCTCGGATAGCGATTATATGCCTCAAACCTTAACATTTTTGAATAGGGCAGTACAAGCATTTAAAAATGCTCAAATTACAAAAGGCGGCAATGTGTTAATGGTGCAGGTAGAGAATGAGTATGGTGTTTATAAGTCTGATAAGGTTTATTTAGAAGCCATCAAAAATACTTTGTTAAAAGCAGGAGTGGATGTGCCCTTGTTTCATTGCGATTGGCCAGGGAAAAATTACTACGATAAAGGACATGTTGAAGGTGTAATACCAACCATTAATTTTGGTAGTAAGGCACAAAAAGGATTTGAGACTTTTGCACAATATGTGCCAGAAGGACCAAGGTTTAACTCTGAGTTTTGGACGGGTTGGTTCGATTACTGGGGCGGTAAGCATGAGGTACATTCAGTAAAAGAGAAATTGGAAGATTTTAAATGGATGATAGATAATGGTGTTTCTGTTAATCTATATATGTTCCATGGAGGTACAACTAATGGCTTTTTTCCTGGGGCAAATGGCAGTAATACTTATTATACGCCTTACACCACCAGTTATGATTATGATGCGCCTTTAAATGAAGATGGTGAACCAAATGATAAGTTCTATGCCTTTAGAGATGTGATTTTAAAGAAATATCCAGATTTAAAATTACCTGCTTTACCTACGCCAATTAAAAAGATTGTTATCCCTGAGTTTAAATTGACGCATTTTGCCTCTTTGGTTAATAATTTGCCAACTCCGAAAGTTTTTGAAACACCACAAAATATAGAGGCATTAGACCAGGCTTATGGTTTGATTTTATATGCTCACGATTTTACTGGCGAGTTAAAAGGTGAATTGAAAATTACTCGTGTAATGGATAGGGCAATGATTTATCTCGATGGCAAGAAAATTGGTGTATTGGATAGAAGGCTTAATCAGACTGCGATACAAGTTAACTTCCCGACAGGAAAACATAGGCTAGAAATATTGGTAGAACCTTTAGGAAGAGTAAATTTTGGTACGGCGATAGACAGCGAACGCAAAGGCATTACCGAAGGTGTTTATTTAAATGGAAAAGCCCTAAAAGGATGGCAACATTATCAATTTCCATTGGATAAAATAGAAAGTGTTAAAACCTCCTCTTCAAAAGGTGGATATCCTGAGTTTTTAAAAGGAAGTTTTACCGTAAATGAAATAGGAGATACTTATCTGGATACCCGTAATTTAGACCATGGCTTGCTTTGGCTAAATGGTAAATTAATTGGTAGGTATTGGGGTATTGGGCCTCAACAAACCTTATATATTCCAGGTTGTTGGATTAAAAAAGGGGTTAATCAGATTACGGTACTAGAGTTGGGTAGTCCTAAAGATAAATCAATAAAGGGCATTAAGGAGCAAATTTGGTCTACACAATTGGATTCTACATTATTGCATTCAAAAGTTGGTTCTAAATTAACTTTAAATGCTAATCAGTTGGTAAAAACCGGAGTGCTAGAAGATAAGGATGGCTGGCAAAATATCTCTTTTGATAAAACTGCTTCTGGACGTTATATCTGTTTAGAAAGTACTTCTAGTTATGAAAATTCGGCCGTTGCCGCCATAGCAGAATTAAGAATTTTAGACGCAAATGGACAAGAAGTACCGAGAGAAGAATGCACCATTGTTTATGCCGATAGCGAAGAATTTGAAAGAGAAAATGGCTTGGCAACCTTAATGATGGATAATCAGCCTACAACTTCTTGGCAAACACAATGGGGCTATAAAAAAGTAGCTCATCCACATCGTGTAGTTATAGATTTAGGAAAAGTAACCAATATCTCTGGTTTCAAATACCTTGCAGGCACACAAAAAACAAAAGGGAAAATTAAAGATTTCAATTTTTATGTTTCCAAAGAACAATTTACAATCGTAGCAAAATAATGATATAAGTATTGCGTCATTCCCGCAAAAGCGGGAATCGTAATGCGCCTGCAAAGCTTTTAACTGCCACTATGATGCTTAATATTTTGAGTATGACGAGACAAATTTAATTTATGAAAATGGAGAAATATATTTTAAAATACTTGTTAACTGTTGTTTTGTTGGTTACTATCGGCGAGAATTCACAAGCTCAAAACAAGGCTAAGATAGATGCTGCTGCTTTAAATATACCAACAGGCTATGCAAACAATCTCCATTGGGATTTACCCTTAGATTCTATAGGTAAAAATGGCTCGATAATCACTTGGAAATCGAGCAATCCAGCGTATGTTTCAGACAAAGGAAAACTGCTTAACCTTTCGCCTAGAAATACGATTAAGAAAAAGTTGAAGATGACAGCATTAATAACTTCTGGGAATATACAGGTTAAAAAGTCGTTTGATGTCACTGTAGCTTATCAAGAAATGCCTTTACAAGGTTATTTGTTTAGCTATTTCGAAGGTTCTGGTCCAAGAGATAAAGATGAACAAATTAGGTTTGGTGTAAGTGCCGATGCTGTTACCTGGTCTGCCTTAAATAAAAATCAGCCGATTATTCCTTCGGAGCTTATCTCTGGAACGGGGGGAGTGAGAGACCCACATATTTTAAGAGGCGAGGATGAAAAAAGCTTTTATATGGTAGCTACCGATATGAGCACTGCAAAAAATGGTTGGGGACATAATCCAGGGATTGTAATGCTAAAATCTGGAAACTTAATCGATTGGAAACACGGTTTTATAGATTTAGAAAAAGTCTATCCTACCAAGTTTAAAAACATCCAATGGGTTTGGGCACCACAAACTATTTACGACCCAGCTGCAGGGAAATATTTAGTTTATTTTACAGTTAAATTTAAGGATGATTTGAAGCTAGATTTTTATTCAGCTTATGCCAATGCAGATTTTAATGCTTTTGAAAATGAGCCGAAACTGATGTTTAGTCCGAAATATGGTGCTATAGATGGCGATATTATTTACAAAGATGGTACATATCATTTTTTTATTAAGGGAAACACCAAAGACGAAAATGGCAAGGAATATAAAAATGGAATTAGACAAGCCATTGGTAAAAGCTTACAGGGGCCTTGGGTAGAAGATTTTAATTATTTAGATGCCTATTCTGCCAAAAAAATTGTGGTAGAAGGTTCAAGTGTATTCAAGTTAAATAATTCAGATACATACATATTGATGTACGATTTGTACACCAATAAACGCTATGAATTTCAGCGTAGCAAAGATTTATATCAGTTTACACAAACACCTGAATCATTTACCAAAAACTTTTTTCCACGCCATGGCAGTATAATTGGTATTACCAAAGAAGAAGCAAAACGATTGAATGAAAAGTGGGGAGGGGTTCCCGAAATATTATTGAAAAACTAGCATATGAAAAATACATTATTAGCAACATTGAGTCTTTTCCTGTTTATCTCAACAGCTGATGCGCAAACAGATACTTTAAATGCACCTGCTACAGTTTTGCCTGGTGTGTATGCAGATCCTCATATTGCTGCTTTTGGTAAAAAGTTTTACATCTATCCAACTACCGATGGTTCAGAAGGATGGAAGGCAACAAGTTTTACAGCTTGGTCTTCTAAAGATTTGGTTAAATGGAAGTCTGAAAAAGTGATATTAGATTTACCAAGAGACATTAGTTGGGCAAAAGAGCGAGCTTGGGCACCTGCCATTGCTTATAAAAATGGTAAATACTATTACTACTTCTCTGCCGATGTAAATATTGGTGTCGCAGTGGCTGATAAACCAACTGGGCCGTTTAAGGACGCATTGGGAAAACCTCTTGTAAAAAAAGGAGCTTTAAAAGGCCAAATGATAGATCCAATGGTTTTTGTAGATGATGATGGCACTGCTTATTTATACTTCGGACAAGGGAACTGTAACATTGTAAAATTGAACGATGACATGATTTCTTATGATGCAACTAAAATCATATCAATTAAACCAAAAGGATATAACGAAGGTTCTTTTGTGTTTAAAAGAAACGGAAAATATTATTTAAGCTGGTCTGAATTTGATACCCGCGACCCAAGATATTCTGTAGCTTATGCCGTTTCAGATTCGCCAATGGGACCATTTGTTAAAGCAGAACAAAACCCAATTTTAAAAGGTAAAGGTGTTGTAAAAGGCGCTGGTCACCATTCTATTATGCAGGTTCCAGGCAAAGATGAATTTTATATTGCTTACCATCGCTTTAAAATTCCAGGTGGTAATGGTTACAACCGTGAAACCGCAATTTCACCTTTGAGATTTGACGATAAGGGGAATATTTTACCTGTTAATGTTTTTGAAAAAGTAAAGTCAGTTAAGATTAAGTAAATCAATTCCCCTCTTTTATAGGGGTGCACGCATAGCGGACAGGGTGTTTTATAAACCGCAAAGAGACGAAAAGCGCTAAGAATTAAGCTTTGCGTACTTTGCATCTTTGCGGTAAAAAAATCAACTTTGTTTTTAAAAAAGCAAAGGCAGTAGCTTTTTTGAGAGTAAATCCCACTTTACGTTTCAATCTTTTTGCCCTTCGACTACGCTCAGGATGACAAAAAGTATTTTCACTGCTCCCGATAGCTATCGGGACGGGTTTAGAAAATTTAATGCAGTGCAAAACACGAAATTTGCATACTGCCACCTTCATTTTTCTTAATTCCTTAATGTTGAAATAATTAAGCCCCAAAGAACTCCAAATGCACAAAGAGTTGTTCTTATACTTTGTGTTCTTCGTGCCTTGGTAGTAAAAACCTACTGAACTTTAATTAGCGACACATCATCAACACGACAAAAAGCATTTGCTTTTCCTTCAGCTAAAAATCCAATTTCTACTTTACCAGCTTTTATGGCAACGTTTTTTATGGTTATGGTTTTCCAGTTTGCATTTTCTTCCTTAACAAGATAATTAAAGGTTTTGCCATTGCTTAAAGCATATACCTCAAGCTTATTAAAACCATTGTTGTTTTTTACTTTAGCAGTTAACGTATAAGTTCCATCTGGTAATTTTACATAAGGCGTTGAAGTTATAATTTGAAATACCTTACGTTTAAAGTTTACTTTATCGTTGATGTATAGACTTTTTTCGCCTATCACCACTTTCCTGTCGGCTTCTGTATTAAAATAATTTAAGTCTGGCGAGTTAGCGCTATCCAGACTAATTTTATTGCCTTCAATAATTTGTGTTGTCCATCCTGTTAATTGTGTTTGTACAGGTTTAACAACACTCGGAATACGTTTTCTATCGGCTTCAAAACTTCCGTTTCTCACGTAATCATTATCTTTGGCCACATTCCATTTGCCTGTTTTAGCATCTAAATTCCAAGAATTAAGTGAGTTAAAATAGGGTGTTTTACCATCAAATGAAATTGGAAACCATTGATTATAACCTAAACCGTTACCTGCAAAATCTGCCCAACGGTCGCCACAATAAATAACAGTTTCTTGTTCGCTACCTTTTACATTTACAAAAAAACCGGTTTGTGTTATATGTGCGTAATCTGCCTCACTACCTTTCATCACTAACATATTGTTGGTTGGTGTGTAAGGCCCTCTAATGTTATCAGAAACCAGATAATAGGCAAGAGAACCGTCCCATCCGTAGATATTTGAAGCAAACATGTAATACTTGCCGTTGTATTTAAACATACAATTACCCTCACGACTTTCGCCCTTGAATATTTGTGTGCAATCTAACAAGTTAACTTTTCCATCTTTTACACCTATTTCAGAAACATAGATTTTATTTCGGCCCCTGCCATAAGAATAAACGAGGTAAGATTTTCCAGTATCTTCATCTGTAAATACGGTTTGGTCGCCCGTATTGGTGGTTCCAATCATCTCCAGCATACTAATTTCTTGATGCCAAGTAAATTCGCCAGCTGGTGTATCAGAAACTGTTATCAAGACTTTTCCGCCATGCTGAACAAACATGGCATACTTTTTCAATTGTTTAATATAGGCAACACCTAAACGACCAACCCAAGTTTTACTGGTCTTATTTGTTTCGGCCTTTGTTAAAACATCATTTTCAAAAGTCCAGTTCACTAAATCTGTAGAAGTATAACAAGTAACAGATTCGAATGTAGCTTTTGGTTGTGTGATAGAAGGGTCGATTCGATATTTATCCGCCTCTGCGTAGTTAACGCCATACCAGTAATATTTTTTTATGCCTGTTTTTGGGTCGACAAATTTAAATATCCCACCACCTTGACTATTTATTGGTTTGCCATCTTTGGTTTTCCAAAAGACATCGTTTTTGATGTTATTTGTTTGGGCTTTAGTAATTGCACTAATCAATAAAAATAATGCAACTATTACTGAATAATTTTTTAACCTTTTCATATGATTTAGTATTCTGATCCCAAAATTTTATGCGCTAGGGGACGCCAACATTGTTAAGGAAGTAAAAATTATTAGAACTTATTTTCAGACCTCAGAGAGGTCTTATATCTATAGTTATTATGCAATGATAGTGTGCGACCCCAGCTGGGGTCGAATGTATGCTTTGTAATTTCCCTATAGATATTTTATCCCCCGAAATTTCGGGGCAGGCTCTTTGGGAAAATTGAAAGCTCCGTTTGATTTTGACCTTATCATTTTTTCTATATCAACTCTATGCATGTGTGTTAATTTTAAACATATAAAGGCTTTTGGCGACCTATGCAAAAAAAATCTAAGCTTACCGTCCTCTCCAAAGTGCTAATCTATCTTCATCAATCTATCTTTAATAAGGAAATACCTTGTCTGCCTAATTCAAATTTAAAAGGACCAGATTTAGTATCGAATTTAATGGGTTTGCCAATTGTCTTTAACAAACTTGCCTTTTCTAATGTTGCAATCTGTGCTGTAGTTGGACTTGGAGGAGAACCCATCTTTTTCCATTCTTCGTAAGAGTTGCTATTTAGATCATCAATACGATATTGAGTAATGGTAACCACTTTTTTGTTTAAACCATTTAAAGAAACTGAGACCATGTCATTAGCTCCTTTTTTATCTTCGTCGTGGTAATTCCAAATCATTACCGTTGCAGAATTTTCAGCCTTTGCTGCCAAAACCCCAATGTCTGGTACAGGCTTTCTAATACTCGAATCTAAAACAAGTTTGAGATTATACATTTGGTCGCTTTTTACATCAACTCTATCGCCTTTCATCATGGCAAACATTCTGAAAACATTTAATACAGGTTTGTTTACACCATTAGTAGCTAAATCCCTAAAACCAGCAAACCAAGGTTGATTTTCAAACTCGAATGACCAACTTACAGCACCTAAAAGGTTAATTTTATATTGCGTGGTTAATTCATATAACCTTGCAAAAGATGCTGCGGTGTAACTGGAATACATCGTTCCATTTCTGTAAGCATTTTCTGGATTGGTAGACATCCCGCAAGCAGCACATCCCTCTGGGTCAAACTCGCCAATAATTACTGGAATGTTCTTAAGCTCTGGATATTTACTGATGACTTTATAGTTGTCGTTTACATTTCTAAGCTCGGTTCTAATATTCATCACCACTGTGCCATTAACTACCCTTGGTGAGCCTTTAGCGTGAAATAACACTGCATCTAACGGCGAACCGATTTTACCAGTAACATAGTTCGTGTCTTTTAAACAATGTTTGATAAAGGCATCCAAATATTTACTTCCGCCACCAGTTACGTTGGCTCCACCAATTTTTGCAGTCGGTAAAGCTCTTTTTAGTCCATCAGCGGCATAATCGTATAGTTTAAAGAAATCTTTTTGTGTACTTTTCCAATAAGCACCGTCTGGTTCATTCCAAACTTCCCAATACCAACTCTCTACTTCCTTTTGGCCATATCTTTCTACACAATGTTTAACCCATTCGTAAACTAAATTGCCCCATTTTTTATAATCCTTAGGTGGATAAGCCCAACCGGTAAGAATCTCATCGTATTTTACACCAGGTTTCCATTTATGTTGGTAAGGATTTGGTTTAATAGACAAGGCTTCGGGCATAAAACCAATTTGCGCCAAAGGTTTCATCCCTCTTTTTACATAAGTATCGAATATTTGATCAACTATTTTCCAATTATAAACAGGATTGCCGTTTGCATCTTCAGTGTAAGCATTGGTCGAGCCCCATTTTAAAGCAGGTGTTCCATCTCCAGTGGTTAATAAATTATGTGCTCTTACATAAACAGGAACCGGACTAAATTTTGAAATATCAGTCAGTAATTTCTGACCATCTTTCATGTAAGTATAATTAGGCTCATCATAACCAAACCACGCCCAGATGGGTTTCATCTCTTCGATTTTTTTATCGAAGTTAACCTCAATATTAGCCTTGTTTTGCGCATTGCTTATTTGAGTTGATGCCAAAATCAATAAAATGATAAGGCTTGTTTTGTTTAATAATCTCATCTGGTTTTAATTATGATTATTTAGCTTCGTAAATTTCAGTCTCAATAATACTCAATCCACCTTTAGATTTGGTTTCAACTCTATCAATTCCATCATCTAATTTTTTACCATTTACTTCTACACCAATTTTAGAATTATCAGCTGATTCCTTGCCAGAACCCATTAATTGTATGGTAACCGATTTACCTTTGGTTGCTTTAAAAACTGCAGTAAAATAACCCAAGCTTGGTACTGTATTTCCTTTAAAAACTTCTTTCCCATCAACCAAAATACGAATAGGGTAGGCTTTAGTTCTAAAGCCGTTTACCTTTAACTCAACTTGACTAATTGTGCTTTCCTTTTCCAAATCATATTTTATCCAAGCTGTATTTAAAGTACCATCGTTAACCCAATCACTCAATTCGTTATCATCGTAACTCAATTTAGCTTTATCGCTATTCGCACCAGCAGTTGCACCAACAATTTTAATGGCTTTTCTGCTTGCTTGATAAGTTTGTGCCACAGGAGTTGCACCTCTTTTTAGGTTAGATTTTAATCCATCAGCAGGAAATTGACTTGACAAACCATTTTTAACTACTACAGGCAAAGTCTCTAATGCAATTGAAGTTGATTTTAAACCATCAGCAGTTGCCGTGATATTTATTTTGCCAGCAGTAGTAGTAGACCTAACCAAAATTCTATTTACACCACCTTCAACCGGTAATTGTTTAGATAAAATATAATTGTCTGGACCTTGGGCAATACCACCACGCCATTCTGCCGGACCAGTTACATCGAATTTAATCATGTTTAAAGCAATTGGGCAACGATTACCCACGGCATCAACTACTTCAACTTGTACCAAAGCTAAATCTGCACCATCTGCTTTAAAGCCAGTTGGGTTTTGCATTTTAGTTAATTTAATGGCTACTGGCTCACCAGCAGTTTTCAATTGAGTTTCAGATAATTTTAAGCCTTTATTGTCGTAAGAAATAGCTTTTAAGGTTCCAGCTTGGTAAGCTACATTTTTGAAAGTATACAAGAAGCCATTGCTTTTTTCTCCGAAACCTAGTGATTTACCGTTTAAGAAGAGTTCCGCTTTATCGCCTGCTGAAATTACATAAACACTCTTTTTGGTACCTGCCTTATAATTCCAATGTCCAACTAAATGAATGCCTGTTTTTTTTGCATCAACCCAACCGTCCCACATCACTTTGTGCGCATAAAAGCCATCTTTCGGAATACGCATGGCATCAACTTCACCACTTCTACGGTAATTTTCTTCACCTCTGTGGTGTGTGTTTGAATCAGAGAAAATGATATTTACACCACCAGAACTTACTCTTGTTCCGGTACCTGGTCTTTCTTGATAATATTCATTCCATCTTTTTACATTTTCAATGGCGTGAGAATCTTGGTTTCTGTTATAATCGCTTGCATCGGCATCTTTATATTTCGGACCAGCACCATCAATGTGGAATGGAGGAGAGAACTCATCCCAATATTTCCTTAAACCCTCATCTCTAGAATATTCCATAGACCAAACAGGTTTAGTTGCGCTTTTGTTGATGTATAACATTTCACCACCATATTCGGCCTCATCAATGTTAAGCATTTCCCTAGAACCAATTGCTCTGCCGCCATTTGGGTCGTATTGATTTCTGATAGCCTTCATTTCTACCATGTGTTCTGCACTGATAGATTCGTTACCGCATTCGTAGAATATGATACTGGGATTGTTTCTATTGTAAATAATGGCATCTGTCATTACTTCCTTGCGTTGGTCCCATCTGGTACCCGTTACATCCTTTTCAGAATCGCCAGCTGGCATGGCCTGAATTAAACCCACTCTATCGCAAGATTCAATATCTTGTTTCCAAGGTGTAATGTGCATCCATCTAACCAAATTGGCATTGCTTTCAACCATTAATTGATTACTATAATCGCTAAGCCAAGCTGGTACCGATAAACCCACTGCTGGCCACTCGTTACTGGTACGTTGGGCATAACCTTTCATCATTAAAACACGGTCGTTTAAATAAACCATTCCGTTTTTAAATTCTGCCTTTCTGAAACCTGTTTTGGTGTTTAATTCATCAACCGTAGCACCATTTACCTTTAAACGAGAAGTTACCGTATATAAATAACCGTATCCCCAACTCCAAAAGTTTAATCCATTAACTAGAGATTCGGCTTTTAATATTACAGTGTTGCCAGGGGCGATGTTTTGAGCAGAAGAACTATAAGTTTTAATAATTTTGCCTTCTGCATCTTTAATTTCTACTTCATATTGAACGTTTTGAGCATCAGCAGTTTCATTTTTAACTTGAGATTCTGATACAATTACAGCATTTTTCCCTGTGATATTAAAATCTTTGGCGTAAATGTAATTACCTGTAGTTTTTAAGGTAGAGTTAAGTGGTAATGTTTGATAAAGTTTACCTGTAATATGCAAACGAACATTTTTAGAAATGCCACCATAGTTGGCATTGAAGTTCTTATCGTTCCATTGATAGGTAGAGTTTCTTTCTTTCTCTCTGTAGGTCCATGAGTTGTCAATCCTTACAGCTAGCACATTGTCCTTATCTTTTTCTATTAAACTACTGATATCGAAACCAAAAGATGTGATGCCGTTTTCGTGTCTGCCAATAAATTTGCCGTTTAAATAAAATTCTCCACCTTGTCTAATGCCTTCAAACTCTAAAAATATTTTTTTTGCTTCAGCACCTGCTGGAAGAATAAAATGTTTCCTGTACCAAGCAATTCCAGTTGATAAATCTTCAATAGATTTTTTAAAAGCCTCATCTTCATTCCATGCGTAGGGTAGGGTGATGGTTTTCCAACTTTTATCGTCGAATGTTGTTTGCTCTGCGTCTTTTACATCGCCAACATATAGTTTCCAACCTGGATTAAAATTGTAAGTAGTTCTTTGGTTTTGAGCAAAGCTGATTTGACTTGCAATAACGATAAGGCAAAATAGCAGTTGTAATCTGAGTTTCATACGGGTATCATTTGGTTTTATGCTAAGATACTCGCACTGTTATGCTCATGCATCCTGCACTGTGCTGAATTAAACAAGAGTAAAATTAGAAAATGTGAACTCATTATATTAAAAATGACATATTCGGTTACATTGTTATTATTCTGTATATCGAATTATTTACGCAAACGTTTTCACGTAATTCATAGGTTTATCGCAGAAAATCGCAGATTTAAAGAACCGCAGATAAGGCGCAGACTAATGGCATTATGGTTATATAAAGTTTGTCAGCGCTTTTTCTGCGGAATAAATCAGCGTCAATCAGCGAAAAAGGTAAAATCTTAGGGTAATCTAAATTTTAAATGGTGTTTTCAGATTAATATTTTATTATTGGCAATTATTTAGAATTAGCCAAAAACAATCAAAATGCCTTATCAACCTCAAAAAAATCGTTATCAAGCTATGCAATATCGCCGTTGCGGTAATAGCGGATTAAAATTATCTGCCCTTTCCCTAGGTTTATGGCATAATTTCGGTTTTGTCAACCAAATTGAAAATAGTAGGAATATTCTTCATACTGCATTTGACAACGGCATTACGCATTTCGATTTGGCTAATAATTATGGCCCACCTCCTGGCTCTGCCGAAGAGGTTTTTGGTAAAATACTCAAATCAGATTTTTCTAATTACAGAGATGAAATGATTATTTCTACAAAAGCAGGTTATACCATGTGGGATGGCCCTTATGGCGATTTTGGCTCTAAGAAATATTTGGTTTCTAGCCTCGACCAAAGTTTGAAACGTATGCAACTGGATTATGTAGATATATTTTATCACCACAGACCAGATCCCGAAACACCATTGGAAGAAACAATGGCAGCATTAGATTTAATTGTTCGTCAGGGTAAGGCATTGTACGTAGGTATTTCTAATTATAAGGCAGAAGAGGCTGAAAAAGCAATTGATATTTTGCAAAAACTAGGTACGCCTTGTTTAATTCATCAACCTAAATATTCTATGTTTGAGCGTTGGGTAGAAGATGGCTTAATGGACGTTTTAGGAGATAAAGGGGTAGGCTGTATTCCTTTTTCGCCTTTGGCACAAGGGTTATTGACCGATAAATATTTAGATGGTATTCCAGCTGATTCAAGAGTGGCAACAAGCGGCGTGTTCCTTAATCAAAATAGCATTACACCAGAAAAAATAGAAAAAGTGAAAAAGCTAAATGAGATTGCTCAAAACCGTGGTCAGAAATTGGTGCACATGGCACTGGCTTGGCTATTAAAAGATGAAAGAGTGACTTCTGTGTTAATTGGTGCAAGTAAACCAGCTCAGGTAACAGATGCTATTGAATGTTTAGCTAACATCAGTTTTAGTAAAGAAGAATTAAATGGAATAGAAAATATTTTAAACGGTTAATCTATTTAGAAAATTTAGCTAACACTTGCCCAAATTCATCGCTATTTCTTAAATCAATTTTATGAGTAGCGATGTAATCTTTTACTTCCTTAAATTGGTCAGGGAAAAACTGAGCTAAAGAACTAACACCTTTAATGTGAATGTATTGGTCGTTTTTCTTTAAATAGAATTCGTTTTTTCTTTTAATATTATATTCTGGCAGTATAAAATTATAAACGCCAAATTGCCATTTAACTGTTGAGATACTTGTTTGAGCCGAGTTTTCAGTTTTGCCTAAACCTGTATCAACTGCTGGTGCTATTAATGTTGCTGTGTGCCTAACATAAAGCGAATTGTTTTTGAAAGGAATTTCCTCATAAAACATATTTCCATTTGGGATAAATTTTAACCCTTTAATATAAATGGCATCTATTTTATCTACTTCTGCCATAACAAGTACAGTATCATCCTTCATAAAGAGCATTTCTTCTCTTAAAGTGTTGTAGTTTAGTTTGGCCTCTACATCTGATCCAACTTTAAACTTAATTCTGCCACTTTCAAAATCTGGTAAAATATATTGCGAAACTCTATTTTCTTGACCTTTAACAAAATAAATGCTAGTTAAAAGAGCTAAGGTGGCTATGTATTTTTTCATTTTTATTTGACTTAATTTAATACAAGATAAGTCTTTTAAAATTTTATTGAGAATTAAAATCCTGAAAATAAGGTGGTCCAGTTTTTAACAGTACTTATTTGTTAACATCAATAATTTGTTGAAAAGAAAATTTGCCCTTCATTATAAATAATATAACCTTCGTGCAAATAAGTAAAACATAAAATGGAAGATTTAAAAGCGTTAAGCCAAGTTGCAGAATTTCACAAAACCTTTAAACATCCTATAGTTGATAAGGCAACCATTCCTACAAGAGAAAGAAGCCAATTAAGGATTGATTTAATTGCTGAAGAATTAAAAGAACTTCAAGAAGCGGTTAATGATAATAACATGGTAGAAATAGCTGATGCATTATGCGATTTGCAATATGTTTTAGCTGGTGCGGTTTTAGAATTCGGCTTAGCCAGTAACTTTAAAACACTTTTTGATGAAGTGCACAGGTCTAACATGAGCAAGGCCTGTAAAACTGTAGAAGAAGCAAATGATACCATTACGCACTATAAAAACAATGGCAATACCAATGCTTATTTCAAAGAAATAGATGGCTTGTTTTTAGTTTACAGGGATGGAGACCATAAGACTTTAAAGTCTATTAATTATTCTCCGGCAGATTTAAAGGGATTGTTAAAACAATAATGTTAATTTTAGCATTATTAGAAGAAAAAAAATATGGTAGTAGTAAATAGTTACGAAGAATTTGAAGCGCATTTAGGTAAAGAAATTGGTATTTCTCAATGGCATACCATTGATCAAGATCAGATCAATAAATTTGCAGATGCAACCCTTGATCATCAATGGATACACACTGATGAGGAAAAAGCCAAAAATGAAGGTCCATTTAAAGCTACTATTGCTCACGGTTATTTAACCTTGTCGTTAATCCCGTATTTATGGAAACAGATTGCAGATATTCGCAATATTAAAATGGAAATTAACTATGGTATAGAAAGCTTTAAATTCGGACAAGCAGTTGTTGTAAATAGCGAAGTTCAATTAAAAGCAAAACTTCAATCTATAACTAATTTAAGAGGTATTACGAAGGTTGTAATTCAAGCTGTATTAATCATTAAAGATCAACCCAAACCTGCTTATACGGGTGATGTAATGTTCTTATATCACTTTAACTAATAATTAATTATTGGTTTACCTGTTCTGTCTTTGTATTTAAAAAAGTATTGCCCGATATTTTATTATCAAAAGGGGCAATGCTTTGCATAACAGGTGAAGGATATCTTACTGTATCGAATTTGCCCGTCCAATCTACTTCCTTACTGTCGCCAACTAAAATGCCGGTTGTGGCATTTGATATTTGATTATTGCTAATCACACAATTACTCGCTACAATATAAAAACCAATTTCTTGTTTACCCTTTCCCATTCCATACATCAGTCTAATAGCAGTTTTAATGTTGGTTATTTTATTGTTCGTAATGGTATGTCCTGAACCATTTATTCTAATTCCGCCGGTACCACCTTTAAAAGTATTACCATCAATAATGCAATCGTGACCACCACGCATCACCAGTTCTCCATCATTATTTTCGAAGTAATTTTTTAGGTAACTGTTGCCACTACTTTTGTTGCTGATTACTTCACTTTCTCCGTTGCAATTGATGAATTTGTTTTCCCTGACGATAGTTTTTGCTTCTTGTAAGCCTAATAAAACTGGGTCTTGACCAATTTGAACACATTCGCCTCCATTGCCGTTTTTCCAACTTACTTTTTGTTTATTGGTGAAAATATTTTTTTCAATTAAAGTGTTTTGCGGGCAACTTTCCTTAGTTATTTTAACTTGTAAATCTTGATTGTCTACATTAGCAGTAAAGGTGCAATTGTCAATTTTATTGTTTTTCCCGTTTCCAGAAACTATTACTAATGGTGTAAATTGTGTCTTCACTGTGTTTTCTAAAAACAGGCAATTGGTAATTTGACAATTTACCGAATTTTTAAGTTCTATTAAACCACCACCTTTTAATAGTGTACATTTTTTAAAAGTTATTCCACTTAAAATAATATAATCGCCAGCCAGTTTAAATAAGGTTTGATTGATATCACCAGAAAAAGTAACCTTGCTAATTTCTTGTGCTTTTATAAATATTGGTTTGGCTGAAGTACCTTTATTAGGTATTTCTATGTTCCAATTTGTATAATTGCCATTGGCGATGATAACTTCATCACCAGCTACTAATTTTGATAGGATATCCTTAAACTCTTTTTCAGATTTGATTTGGTAAGATTTAGCTAAAATTACTTGTGGAGTGGCGCAAAGCAATAACAAATAAAGAATAATTTTTTTCATTAGATTTCTAGAAAATTATGACATGGAATATTAATTAATTGTTAATATATTTAAAGCATCAAATATATCAAGCAATCCAAATCTTAAGACAAAGTAATATCATAAAATTATGATATGGAAACTAATAATGTTTCAAATTAGTTAATTTATGTTCAAGAAAATCGCATCAGCCCTCGCTTTTGTAATCGTCACCTTAAGTTTCAATCTGTCTTATGCGCAACGAGCAGTTAATGTAGATTCTAAATTGAAGGAATATATATTTAAGGCTGATGAAGTTGTTTGCTTAGAAGATACAAGCAACAAGCTAACCATAGAAACCATCAGCAGTGCTACTTACCAAAATAAATTTATTCGTAATGTAAACTTCTATCCAAAAAACTATAACCGATCATCAGCCTATTGGTATCGAATAAAAGTTAGATTTAAGGAAGATGTAAAACAAAATGCAATAATTGAATTTTTTGATCAAATAACAGACCACATTGAGTCGTATCTACCAGATACTAATAGGAAATATATAAAGAGCGTTGCAGGAGCGGATTTAAATTTTTCAGAAAGATCCTATCACCATAAAAATTTCGAATTTCTAATTAACACCACAAAAAAGGGAGAATATTATTATTACTTCAGGGTAAAATCTAAAGATCAGGTTAACGTAATTATTGTTTATAGAACCGTAGAACGATTTATTGGTTATGCGCTTTCTGAATATATCATGTTCGGTTTCTTTTACGGGATGATCGTAATTTTCAGCTTCCATAATTTATTGATGTTTTTGGCTGTGAAAAGAAGACAATACTTTTTCTACATCTTATACATATTAAGTGTGGGTATGTATGAAATGTCTACAGATGGTATTGCTTTTCAATATTTGTGGCCAAATCACCCTGTTTGGAATGAATATGCCTATGGTGTCGCCTTATTCTTTTTAAGCACATTCGGACTTATTTTTACAAAAGAACTATTACACGTTAAAATAAAAGCACCTACACTTAATAAGGCAATTAACGTATTGTTAGGCATTCGTTTTCTATTCTTTTTAGTTTGTTTGTTTTATGATAATGATTTGTTTAAATACAAATTCATTGAAGCTATTCCACTATCACTATGTTTCTTTACAGGTATTTATATCTGGTGGAAAAAACAATACGGACCTGCACGTTTTTTTGTGTTAGGTTATTTTTTCCTGTTTATGGGCTTTATCATAAAAATTGTACATATACTAGGTTGGTCTAGACTATTTATTGGCAATGTGATAGGTTACTATAGCTTAAGTTTTGGCTTTTTACTGGAGATGGTGTTTTTATCTTTTGCCATTGGTGATCAGGTTAGGATTTTAAAACGAAAGAAGGAAAATGCCCGTAAACAGATCATCAAACAAATGCAGGTTAATGCAGACCTTAAGGATAGCATCAATAAGGAGCTAGAAATTAAGGTAGAAGAGCGTACAAAAGAAGTACAACAAAAATCTAAAGAGTTACAACAGAAAAATATCACTATTGAAGACCAAAATGAGGAGTTGTTGGCTATTAATTCATTGCTAGAGCAACAGGCCGAAGAGATTTCTAGAATGAACATTCTACTAGAAAAAGACAACATTACCCTTAAAACCAATATAGAAAAAGTAACTGATGCTCGTGTTAATGCAACAGAGTTAGATTTTGATGAGTTTAGTTTAAAATATCCTGATAGAGATACCTGTTATAAGTTTTTGGCAGAATTAAAATGGGAAAACGGCTATGCTTGCATCAAGTGTGGTAATACCTCTTATTGTAATGGTAAAGTTCCTTTTAATAGAAGATGCACAAAATGCGCTTATGAAGAATCGGTTTTACATCAAACCATTTTCGAAAATAATAGAATACCAATTAATAAAGCCTTCTACCTTGTTTATTTAATGTATAACCACAAAGGCGCAATCTCTTCTCATAAATTATCTGAAAAATTAGGCATTAGACAAAGCACCTGCTGGACATATGCTTCTAAAATAAAAAAGGTAATGGAAGAGCGCAAGAAAGACTTGAAGGGAGTAGGGAAATCAGGTTGGAGAAAACTCGTACTCGATAAATAAATTGCCATTAAAGCAAGTGTCGCAGTATTTTTACTCTCATGTTGATAAATTCTTTAAGTTTTCTTAGGTTTTTTTTATTGCGATTAAAGCGTATAATCGTTTTAAATTTCATTTTGTGTATATATCAAATTATCAGTTTGTTAAGTAATTATGTGTATGCGCATAAAGCGTATCAAAATCAATATAACTTACTAAAAATCAGTGTTTTATGAAATATTTTTATTTGCAATTGTAAAGGCTAATCACATATATTTACCTCACCAAATATTTTGGATAATAAACAAACCAATTTAAACTGTATGAGGAAAATTCTATTAAAAAGAATTTTGCGGAACATTTCTATAACACTACTCTGGTGTTTGTTCCTGCAAATTAATGCTTCAGCTAATTCTGCAAAGCGCAGTATCAAGCTAAATTATCTTACTACATTAAAAAGTGCTTCATTAAAAACAAGTCCTGGAAATACAAAAAGCCGTTGGGTTGATGTGACAGGTATTGTGAAAGATGCAAGTGGACCACTTCCAGGTGTAGGCGTAAAAGTGAAAGGAACAAATAATGCCTCTTCAACAGATGGAGATGGTAAATTTTCGCTAAAGAATGTACCGAGTGATGCCGTTCTTGTTTTTTCTAGCATAGGCTACAAAAATCAAGAAGTTTCTTTAAATGGTAAAACAGTACTCAACATCACCATGGAAGAAGACGCTCAAGGGCTTAATGAAGTAATTGTTGTGGGTTACGGTACACAAAAGAAGGCGAGTGTAACTGCTGCAATTTCTCAGATTGGTGCCGAGGAAATCATGAAATCGCCAACGCCAAATCCAACCAATAGTTTAATTGGAAGGTTACCTGGTTTAATTGCTGTACAAACAAGCGGTCAGCCTGGTGCAGATGCAGCAACCATAAGAATTCGTGGTATTGCTACATTAAACTCTGCAAGTGCTTCTGCAATTGTTGTAGTAGATGGTATCGAAAGACCAAGTTTTGCCGATGTAGACCCAAATGAAATTGAAACAGTATCTATATTAAAAGATGCGGCTTCTACTGCAATTTATGGTTTAAAAGGTGCAAATGGTGTAATTGTAATTACAACTAAAGTTGGTAAGATTGGTAAACCTAAAGTTACCTATACTGGTAATTATGCTGCGCAAACTTATACTGGTTTAGCCGTTGGCTTGCCAGCATTAGAAAACGCTCAGCTTTTAAATCAATCTTATTTAAATGACAGTAAGCCAGCACCATTTTCTGATGATGCCATTCAAAAATTTGCAGATAAATCTGATCCAATTGGTTATCCTGATGTGCAGTGGTTTGATTATTTAACCAAAAAGTTTTATTCTCAAACACAACATAACATTAATATCAATGGTGGTACTAAAATAGCCAAGTACTTTGTATCAGCGGGTTATTCGTTCCAAGATGGTATTTTCAAAAAATTCCCATCGCCTTATGGCATTAACACTGTACCCAATTATAATAGATACAATTTCCGTTCAAACGTAGACTTAACCTTAAATAAAGATTTAACGGTTGGCATTAAGTTGGGCGGTCGTTTCGCAACTCGTTACCAACCATCGGGTTTATTATCATCTTCTGCTTTCTCTTATGATACCATTGAAGGGATGATTTCTCGTATTTTACAAGTGCCTGCTTATGCTTATCCTGTTACCTTACCTGACGGAAGAATAACTGCAAATCCTAACGTTGGTACCAATATTTGGAACCCTTATGCAATTTTAACCCGTTACGGAACGCGTAATGATGATATCAATACTATTGAAAGTACGTTTAATGTAGATTATAAACTAGATTTTATAACTAAAGGCTTAACGTTTAAAGGAAATTTTGGTTATGATTCTTATTATAACAATGTTGAGAGAAGAAATGCAAATTGGGCTGCCTATGTATATAATCCTATAACAAAAGAAGCTACTCTTTCTACAGATACACGTAACCGTGATGAGCCACTAGGCGCAGTACAGGACGGTGGTGTAACTTCTGGTAGTACAAATATGAACTTACAAACGGGGTTTTATTACGAACGTGAGTTTGGTAAGAACAGAGTAACAGGTACATTATTAGGAACTCGTCAATTGATTCGTACAACAGGTACCACGGCATTTACTGCTCCGCCTAGGGCTGCGCAAGGTTTAGCTGGTCGTTTGTTTTACAGCTACGATGAAAGATATACGGTTGAGGTTAATGGAACTTATAATGGTTCTGAAAACTTTGCACCTGGTTTAAGATATGGTTTCTTTCCATCAGTTTCTGCGGGATGGACATTGACAAATGAACCTTTCTGGAAAAAGAATAATGTCTTAACCTATTTAAAGTTAAGAGGTAGTTATGGTTTGGTAGGTAACGATAGAGTATCGGATAACCGTTTCTTATACTTGACTACTTTTTCAGGAAACACTGGCGTTCCATTCGGAAATCCTTTGTCAATTACAACATTCCCAACTTTATTTATTGGTGATAATGCCTTGGGAAATCCAGAAGTTACTTGGGAAACTGGTTACAAAAGAAACATCGGCTTAGAAACTAGGTTTTTAAAAGAAAAGCTAAAATTAAACATCGATGTTTTTGATGAGACTCGTAAAGACATTTTAACATCATCTTTAAGTGGTTCATTACTTTTTGGTCGTAACTATCCTCAATTGAATAGAGGAGAAGTTTACAACAAAGGCTATGAGGTGGAGATAGATTATCAGAACCAAATAGGTAAAGTATCATTCGGTTTAAATGCTCAGGTTGGTTATGCCAAAAACAGAATTGTAGAAAATGATGAACCAGATGGCACCCCAGATTACCAAGCTAGAAAAGGCAAAAGTGTGGGTCAGTTTATAGGTTATGTTAACGATGGTTTCTATACTTCAGCAGCAGATATAGCCGCATCTCCAAAACAACAAGGGTTTAGCCCAATTCCTGGAGATTTAAAGTTTAAAGATTTAGATGGTGATGGTTTAATTACGACGCTTGATCAAACTTCTATCGGTTACACCAGTAATCCTGAATACGTTTACAGTTTTACTCCTCGTATTTCTTACAACGGAATAACACTTTCTGTAATGTTCCAAGGAGTTGCAAATGTAAGTTCTAACGTAATTTTAAGTGAGCAAAATAACGGTCAACAAATGTATCCATTCATGTTAGATGCGTGGACTCCTGCAAATGCAGCAACAGCTACTTGGCCAGCTTTGCACTCTAGGGGAACTGCATCATTAAATTATGCATTAAATGATTTTACCTTACAAAATGGTGCTTACTTAAAAATAAGAAACGTTGAATTAGCTTACACTTTGCCTAAAACATGGTCAAGCGCTTTAAAATTGAGCAACATCAGGGTATTCTTAAATGGACAGAACTTATACACTTGGACTAAGTTTAAAATGTATGTCGATCCAGAAAACTTAAATGTTGTAAATCAGACATTTCCATTGCAAGCGCTTTACCCAACATCCAAAATTTACAACTTTGGTTTAAACATTAATTTTTAAGATGATGAGAAATTATATAAAATATACAGTTGTTTTCTTGTTAACGCTCTGTTTTATTTCTTGCAAGAAAGATTTCTTGGAAAGAACACCTGGAGTTGCTTTAACTGAAGATGAAATTTTTGCAGATCCTGCGCAAGCAGCTCGATTTGCAGATAATGCCTACAATTATTTAATTACAAAATATGTTCGTTTAAACGATCACCGAGGTACTGTTTCTCAGGCATCTGATGAGGCTGTATCAGGAAACTCTGAAGGAACTGTTACTTCCTTAAATCGTGGTTTGTATCACGAACATTCTACCCAAGCATCTTTAAATGAGATTGGAGATGTATGGAGATTAATGTACAGGGGAATTGCTATTCACGTTAAAATGTTATCGAGAATTGCCGAAGTACCGCCATCTCCAAATGCTACGGTTCCAATTTTCGATCATAAACGAGTTGAAGGTGAAATGAGATTTTTACGTGCCTTATCTTATTTTGAATTAACAAAGAGATTTGGTGGCGTGCCAATCATCGACAAAGTTTATGGGCCACTTGATGAACTTAATTTGCCTCGCAGTACTTATGCTCAAGTAACCAAATACATCTTAGATGATTTAGATATTGCCATTACCAAATTAGGTACAGATACAGAATATGGTACTTCTAACTATGGCAGACCTACAATTGGAGCTGCTTTAGCTTTGAAGGCTCGTGTGTTGTTATACGCAGCAAGTCCATTAAATAATCCAACAAATGATATAGCTAAATGGAAATTAGCAGCAGATGCAGCTGCTGAAGTAATGAAAGGTGACGCTGGTCTTGCTCGTCAGACTTATGCCTTGCAAGCAAGTTATGCAGATGTATTAAATCTACCTAACTCTCCAGAATATATCATGATCCGTATTAAAGGTAATACACCTTTAGCTGGAGAAATGATGCAAGATTTTTCTATGTCTCCAGGTTCTGGTGGTGCACAAGGTCAGATGAACCCAACTCAGAACCATGTTGATATGTATGAAATGGCAAATGGAAAAGCGATTACAGATCCAACTTCTGGCTATAATCCAGCTACACCTTACGTAGGCAGAGAGCCTCGTTTCTATAACAATATTATTTATAACGATTTACCTTGGCAGGGTAGAAGAATACAAGTTTATTCTACCATCACCAATGTAAATGGAGTGCCAACAACAACTTATGGTTTAGATTGGAACCCAGGTAACATTACTTATACAGCAACCCGTTATTATTGCAAAAAGTATTGGCCAGAGGTTTATAGAACTGTAGGTGGTAGTACAACTCTGCTTAATTATATCTATTTCCGCTATGCAGAAATATTATTAAACTATGCAGAAGCGCAAAATGAATTTTTAGGTACACCAGATGCTAGTGTTTATAATGCATTGGTTGCTATTCGTGCAAGAGCAGGGATTACAAAAGGGGCAGGCGTTTACGGTTACGGTTTAAAGGATAACATGACTACTGCAGAAATGCGTGAAGTGATTAGACATGAACGTGCCATCGAGCTTTCTTTTGAGGATCATCGCTGGTATGACATCATGCGCTGGAAAATTGGGGCAACTACTATTGGTGTGCCAATGAAAGGTATAGATGTATTTAGAAATGCAAATGGCACTTTCACTTACAATGTGATCACTTTAGGATCTGGCTTCCAAAAAGTGTGGAATGAAAGACAAAACCTTTACCCAATCCCTAGAACAGAGATTTACAAAAGTAAAGGAGTGTTAACCCAAAATCCAGGCTGGGAGTAATCTTTAATTTATAACGCTAAGATTTTATTCAATTATGAAATTATCAAAATCAAAATATATAGTTTGTCTGCTGTTTTTATGGACGACAATACTAAACGTTTATGGGCAAAAGCCTGATGAACAGTTAACTGTAAAAGGCAGGGTTGTAGATCAAGACAAAAAACCTTTGCCTGGAGTTGCTATCTCCATACAGGAAGATAAAAAGAACAAAACATTTAATACTGATGGCAATGGTAATTTTACCATTGAAGCTACCACAAGTGATGTATTGGTTTTTAAAATGGTAGGTTTTGGTACCATATTAAAACCTGCAGGAGAAGTAAATAGTAATGATGTTGTCTTAACCAAATCGCTAGTAGATGCTGGTGATGATGATTTGGTGTACATCCCCTTTGGAGTAAGAAAGAAAAGAGAAGTAACAGCCACAATTAGCACAATCTCTGCAACTAACTTGCCTCAAATACCTTCTTCATCATTAACTAATGTGTTTACAGGTAGATTACCAGGATTAGCAATTTATCCAAGTGGTTCGCAGCAACCAGGTTATGATGCATCTAGTTTTTTAGTTCGTGGTCGTTCATCTTATAACAGTAACCAAGAGCCTTTAATTTTAGTAGATGGAATTGAGCGAAATTTCGCATCAATGGATTTAAGTGAGATTGAAAGCGTAAGTGTATTAAAAGATGCAGCAACTTTGGCTTGGTATGGCATGTACGCAGCTAATGGTGTAATCTATGTGAAAACCAGAAGGGGAAGTGCTACTTCTACCAAGGTTACGTTTGATGCACAGGCAGGTTTACAAGCACCATTGCAAATCGCTCGTCCATTAGACTCTTATACCTATGCCACTTTATATAATGAAGCTTCAGTAAACAGTGGAGGAGCAGCAATTTATGGTCCAGCAGCATTACAAGCTTACCAGGATGGTTCTGATCCGATTAAATACCCAAACAATAATTTTGTTAAGGATTTTACCAAAAGTGTAGCACCAACACAACGTTATGTAGCCACAGTAACTGGTGGTAATGCTTATTTGAGGTTTTATACTTTGTTAAGTGCTTATCAACAAGGTGGTTTTTATAAAGGTGGTCATAACGAAACTTATGATGCCAATACAAACTTTACAAGGTATAATTTAAGAACAAACATCGATTTACATGTTAATAAAAATTTAGATGTGGCTTTAGACATTGGCGGAAGGATAACCAATTTAACTTTCCCTAACCAAGGTACAGCAGCATTTCTGAACGCAGTTTATTCTACACCTGCAAATGCTTTTCCAGTACTTAATCCAAATGGATCTTATGGCGGAACATCAATTTTCCCTACAAGTAACCCACTTGCTATGTTAGAGGCAAGGGGAGCGAGTACAGATTTATTACGTAACATGATTGCAACCATCAGTGCAAAACAAAAAATGGATGGCATTTTGAAAGGCCTCTCTGCTGAAGTATTTTATGCTTATGATATTGCTGGTTTATATCGTTCTGGTTTTACGCAAACTTATGCTACATCAGAATTGCTGCCAACAGGTTTATACCAAACTTATGGCACAGCAACTAAAGTAGATTATTTAGGGAATTCATTCTCAGGAAACATTAAGAAAAGTGAGTTTTGGGCTGGTTTAGATTATGATAGAACTTTTGGGGATCATGATGTTAAATTCAGTTCAAGGGTTTCTAGACAAATTTATTCTGTTTTTGGTAACCTTGATACTAAACGTGAGGGTATTTCAAACCGTTTAACTTATGGCTTTAAAAAGAGATACTTTATAGATTTAACAGCTGGTTATTCTGGTTCAGAAAACTTTGCGGTTGGACAAAGATTTGGGTTTTTCCCTGCAATGTCTGCCGGATGGATCATTTCTGATGAAAACTTCATGAAAGGTACAAGCTCATTTCTTGATTTGTTAAAATTGAGAGGTTCTTATGGACTAGTTGGTAATGATGCCATTGGCAGTGCCAGAAGGTTTGCATTTAACGATTTCTTCTCAAGAAGTACAACGGGTTATACTTTTGGAACTGGTTATACGGGCACAACAGGTACAGCTCAATTGGCTTTAGGTAATCCTTATTTAACATGGGAAAAAGCTTATAAAACAAGTGTTGGTTTTGATGCTAAGATGTTAAAACAATCATTATCTATCAGTGCTGATTATTTCTATGAAATTAGAAAAGATATAGCCACTGGTTCTCAATTGCCAAGTACATTAGGTCAATCTTTGGTCTATGTAAACGAGGGTGAGGCTTCTTATAAAGGATTTGAAACTGGTATTAATTACAATAAAATAATAGGTGGAGTTAACTTAAACGTTTTCGGTAACTACACTTATCAGGTGAGTAAAATCTTAAAAATTAACGAAGCTGCTAACTTACCAGCTTACCAAAAATCAGTTGGTCATCCAATTACAAGTGTAATCAGCCCTGCTGCCACAGCAAATACTGGCGCAGGTTATATCAGTAGCATGTACAAATCTATGGGGCTTTTCCAGTCACAAGCAGAAATAGATGCAGCTCCAAAACAATTATTATCGAGAGATGTAAAACCTGGAGACATTAGGTATGTAGATCAAAACGGCGATGGTATCATCAATGGTTTAGATATTGTAAAAACCGATTACAACTTTGTACCTAACCACGTTTTTGGGCTAGGTGCTTCGGTTGCTGTTAAAGGTTTCGATTTAAACTTCTTGTTTCAAGGAACGGTTGGTAGCTCGGTGATCATCAACCAGTTGGTTAACGCTGGTAATACAAATAATGGTTTCTTAAATCAGTTTAGTGTAGATAGATGGACACCACAAAATACCTCAGCACCATATCCAAGATTATTAATTGCTGATCGTGGTAACAATACTGCAAACTCTGATTTCTGGATTCGCTCTAGCGATTATGTGAGATTAAAGAACTTAGAGTTGGGTTATTCATTAAACGATAGGTTTGTTAAAAGACTGAAATTATCGCAATTGAGGTTTTATGTAAGTGGTTTAAACCTATTAACGTTTAGTAAATTAAACGATTTAAATATTGATCCAGAGTTGCCAGAATCTGGCTTTAACTCCTCATATCCGTATATGAAGATCTATTCATTCGGTGTTAACTTGAAATTTTAATTATGATGAAGATGAAAAAAAATATATGCTATATCTTCCTTGCCGTGATGTTGATCGCTCAAGGATGTGAAAAGGATAGCTTTCTTCAAGATGGCTCGTTTAGCGGTGGTAATGATGTTACCGAAGCTCAACTTTGGGCTAACCCAGATTATGCTAGAAACTTTTTAAACAATGTTTACGCGACACTGCAAGAAAGATACAATTTAGATGGCGATGGCGGCATACTAGCATCTGCTTCTGATGAAGCAGTAAACTCAAACGCAAACGGAGGTATAAACACGCTTAATAACGGCACTTGGGCTGCAGTAAGAACATTTGACGATGTGTACGCCAATATGTATGCAGGTATTCGTAAAGCAAATACATTTATCGAAAAAGCACCAACAAGTCCTTTTATAGTTTTAGATGAGTTATTGCCTGCAAACGTTGCAGCAAACCAAACTTACGAGTTACAATTGGCTCGTTTAGTTGGTCAAGCTTACTTTTTAAAGGCATTTTATGAATTCGAATTGTTAAAACGTTATGGCAGTTTTGTAATTGTAAATAAAACTTTAACCGTTGATGATGAATTAGATGTGCCTCGTAATACATTCGATGAATGTGTTGCTCAAATTTCTAAAGACTGCGAAGAAGCAATATCGAGATTACCTTTATCGCCTTCTGAGTGGAATGCAACCAATAGAGGTAGAGCAACTGGTACAGCAGCAATGGCATTAAAAGCAAGAATGTTATTGTATGCGGCTAGTCCACAATATAACCCAACTGGTGATGTAACTAAATGGCAAGCAGCGGCTGATGCAGCTAAAAGAATAATGGATACTGGCAAACATGCTATTTATACATCTTACCCTAACATTTGGTTGTGGAACACCGCTGGTGCATTTAACACGGAGGTTATTTTTGCAACATCAGCTACTGCTACAGTGGCGATTGAGCAAAACAATGCACCTGTAAGTTATGATGCGGCAAATGGGCGTACTAACCCAACGCAAGAAATGGTTGATGCCTACGAAATGAGAACAACCGGTAAACCAATTACTGATGCAACTTCTGGTTACAATGCAAATACGCCTTATACTAATAGAGACCCTAGATTTGGATTTTCAGTATTGTTTAATACAGCATCTGTACAACCAGTTGTTGCTGCAAACAGATTTAAAAGTAGAGATGTAGAAACCTTTGTAGGTGGTAGAGATGGTTTAGGCTTAAACGTTAATGCTACTAAAACGGGCTATTATATGCGTAAGTTTTTAAGCGAAAGTGCATCATGGGCTGGTACAACAACAACTATTCGTCGCCCTTGGATTTATTTTAGATATGCAGAAGTATTGTTAAACTATGCAGAAGCATTAAATGAAGCGCAAGGTACTGCAGCAAGTGCATTAGTGTTAGCAGAGGTAAACAGGGTTCGTGCTAGGTCTGGGGTAGCGATGCCAGCTTTGCAAACTACTAATCCAACGGCCAATGGTTACGTTCCTTTAGACAAGGTCGAAATTCGTAAACGTATTCGCAACGAGCGTAGGGTAGAGCTAGCATTTGAAGAACACCGTTTCTTTGATGTTCGCCGTTGGAAAGAAGGTGAAACAACTTTTAATGGTCCAGTAAGTGGAATGAGAATTGTTCCAACTTCTGCAACAACGTTTACTTATACCAGGTTTACTGTAGAAAATAGGTCTTTTGTTGCTAGAAACTATTTATATCCAATTTCTCAAAACGAGTTAAATAGAGCAACTAAGCTTGGTCAAAACGCTGGGTATTAAATCTAAAACTTATCACAATAATGGTCGGTATAAATGCCGACTATTATTGTGTTTTTAAATCATTTAGCCTAAAAACACACACAAAAACCTCAACCATGTTAAAGTTAAAATATAGACTAATATTAATTTGCCTCTCCTTATTTTCAGTTAGCACTTACGCACAGGTTAGTTCTATACAAAATATCCAATCTCGTAAAATCCTTAGCCTTAATGGCAAATGGAACTACATTGTAGATCCTTATGAGAATGGATTTTATGATTACCGTCATGAACCATTTGACCAATCTAAATCTGGTTCGGGTGGTTTTTACGATGATAAAGTTCAAAAAGATAAAACAGAGTTAATTGAATATAATTTCGATCTCTCTCCTCAAATGAATGTTCCGGGCGACTGGAACTCTCAATCAGAAAAACTAGAATTGTATGAAGGTACAGTTTGGTTAAGACGTAAGTTTAGTGCGCAACCAGCAACAGACAAAAGGTATTTCGTTTATTTTGGTGCAGTAAATTATGAAGCTCACGTTTACTTAAATGGAAAAAAACTAGGTATTCACAAAGGCGGATTTACCCCATTTCAGTTTGAAGTTACAGGAAAATTGAAAGCAGGCGAAAATACCTTGGTGGTTAAAGCAGATAACACCAGGAAACCTGATGAAATACCAACCATCAATACAGATTGGTGGAACTACGGAGGAATTACTCGTGATGTTTTCTTAGCAGAAATGCCTCAACATTACATCAATGACTATAAGCTTCAATTAATAAAAGGAAGCACTAATACCTTAAGTTTCTCTGCAAAATTAGCAGATGCAACAGCAGGACAAAACATAACGGTTTCTATTCCTGAATTAAAACTCGAAAAAACATTTACCACAGATGCCGAAGGAGCAATTAATCAGCAATTTATATGGAACAAGATCAGTTTGTGGTCTCCAGAAAATCCGAAATTATATGCAGTAACTATTAAATCTACAACCGAAAATATTCAAGATAAAATAGGTTTTAGAACCATTGCTGTTCAAGGCACAGATATTTTATTAAATGGTAAATCTGTTTTTTTAAGAGGGATTTCTATTCACGATGAAAACCCATTGGTAGCTGGAAGGTTAAGGTCTGAAGGTGACATGAGAATGATGTTGCAGTGGGCAAAAGACATGAACTGTAACTATGTACGTTTGGCTCATTATCCTCATAACGAAGAAATGGTGCGTTTGGCAGATGAAATGGGCTTATTGGTATGGGCAGAAGTACCAGTTTATTGGACTATCTCTTGGACCAATCCAGCAACTTATGCCAATGCAAAACAGCAATTAACAGATTTAATTGTTCGAGATAAAAATCGTGCAAGTGTAATTGTTTGGTCTATCGGTAATGAAACACCTTTAAGCGAACCTCGTCATCAGTTCATGGGTAATTTAGCAGAAACAGCAAGATCGCTTGATGACACAAGATTAGTGGCTGCAGCTTTAGAAGTACACAGAGATGGAAAAACAGTTATTTTAAATGATCCCTTAGGCGAAAAAATAGATTTAGTAAGTTTTAATGAATATGCTGGTTGGTATTGGGGTGGAACACCAAGCGAAATTACCAGTTACAAATTCGATATCAAATACAATAAACCTGTTGTAATTACAGAGTTTGGTGGCGATGCATTGGGTGGTTTCCATGCAGATGAAAACACAAGATGGAGTGAAGAATATCAAGAAGCATTGTATAAAAACCAAATTATAATGCTTAGTCAAATTACTGCGCTAAGAGGAATGACACCTTGGATTTTAACAGATTTTAGATCGCCAAGAAGGCAACATCCAGTTTATCAAAATTTCTGGAACCGTAAAGGACTAATTTCTGAAACTGGTAAAAAGAAAAAAGCATTTTTTGTGCTGAAGGACTTTTATAACCAGATGCAAATCAAATATAAATAACCAAATAATCTAACCTGTTCTACGCTATTGTAAGTAATGTTGCGCCTAAAAAAAATCAAAACATATCAACAAAAACTTGTTCTATTGGTATTAATCGTTTTAATAACGGTTAACTGTTTTGGGCAAAAAACTGGCAAAAGTGTCATCAACCTTAACGCAAACTGGAGTTTTCAAAAAGGGAATACTTCTTCTGCTTCGATGGTTAACATCCCACATACGTGGAACGCTTTTGATACCATGGATGATGTGCCTGGTTATTACAGGGGAATAGGGACTTATAAGAAGAAACTCATTTTAAAACCCGAATGGAAAACCAAAAAGCTCTTTTTATACTTTGAAGGTGCCAATCAAGAAACCGAAGTTTATTTAAATGGTAAAAAAATAGGTAGCCACATCGGTGGGTATACTGCTTTTCGAGTTCCTTTAGTAAACTTAAAGTTTAATGGAACTGATGAGGTTTCAGTAAAAGTTGATAATAGTTACAATGAAAATATCGCCCCACTAACAGCCGATTTTACTTTTTTCGGTGGTATGTATCGCAGTGTTTACTTAGAAGTTAAGGAGCCAATTCATTTTGTGGATAATCAATACGCTTCAAAAGGAGTATTTGTTCACGCGAATAATGTGACCAAAGCAAACGCAGAAGTGATAGTGAACGGCAATTTAATCAATTCATCAGCCAATGCTGATTTAACAATTCGTAGCATTTTAACCGATGCGGCAGGAAAAAAGATAAACGAAGTAAAGTTCTCAACTTCAGCTGGTACAAATAAGGTTATTGGTTTTCAACTGCCAAAAATACTGGTTTCGAATCCTCAATTATGGTCGCCAGAAAAGCCATACTTATACCAAGCTACAACGCAGTTGTTAGATAAAAAAGGTAAGGTTTTAGATGAGGTTACAACACCTGTTGGACTAAGATTTTTCAGTTTTGACGTTGAGAAGGGCTTTTTCCTTAACGGTTCTCCTTATAAATTGATAGGAGCTAGTCGGCATCAAGATTTTGCCAAAATGGGAAATGCTGTTCCTAAAGCTCTGCAAATAAAAGATATTGAGCTGCTTAAAGAAATGGGTGGCAATTTTTTGCGTGTAGCCCATTATCCTCAAGACCAATCTGTTTTAAATGCTTGCGACAGTTTGGGGATTTTAGCCTCAGTAGAAATACCAATCGTAAATGAAATTACAGAAACTGAAGCCTTTTATAACAATTGCAAAACAATGCAGTTGGAAATGATTAAGCAAAATTACAATCACCCAAGCATCATTATATGGGCTTACATGAACGAAGTTTTGTTAAGGATGAAATTCGGAAACGAGCCAGAAAGAAAGCTAAAGTATATTGCTAACATAGAAAAATTAGCCCAAAGCCTAGAAGACTTAACCAGAAAAACTGACCCAACCAGATACACGATGATGAGTAATCATGGAGATGTGAATGGTTATATCAAAGCTGGCTTGGTTAAAATACCAATGTTGGTGGGCTGGAATTTATATCAAGGTTGGTATGGAGGTAAGTCAGAAGATTTTGGACCAAATCTGGATAAAATTCATCAGCAAGTTCCAGATAAGCCACTTTTGGTAACAGAATTTGGTGCAGATGTAGACCCAAGAATTCATGCTTTTACACCGATCAAGTTCGATAAGAGTTTAGAATACGGAATGTTGTACCATCAAATTTATATTAAAGACATTTTAAAAAGACCTTTTGTGGTTGGCGCTGCGGTATGGAATTTAGCAGATTTCGGTTCAGAAACGCGTGAAGAAACAATGCCACATGTAAACAATAAAGGTTTAATGACCTTGGATAGAAAACCAAAAAATACTTTTTATCTGTACAAAGCTTATTTAAATCCTAAACCATTTCTCAAAATTGGTAACGGAAATTGGAATTTAAGGGGAGGTGTGTCTGAATCGAACATAAGCACTCAGCATTTACAGGTAATTAGCAATACCGATACAGTGGAGCTTTTTGTGAATGGCAAAAACTTAGGCAAAAAAAATGTAGTTGATAGATTAACCAATTGGGATGTACCGTTTAAAAATGGAAAGAACGATATCAAAGCTGTTTCCTTTGTTAAGGGCAATAAAATTGAAGATTTAACTAACATTACTTTCAATCTAAAACCTGAAGTTTTTAATAACCTGACCATTCCATTTAAGTCAATGAATGTGCTTTTAGGTTCGCAAAGGCAATTTGTTGATGAACAAAATCAAGAAGTTTGGTTGCCTAATCAAGTTTACAAAGAAGGTTCTTGGGGCAGCATTGGTGGTGAGGCATTTAAACCCAAAAATACCAGCAGACAAAGTTATGGTAGCGATAAAAACATCATAGGAACACTAAACGATCCAATTTACCAAACGCAGCTAATCGGATTAGAAGGTTATCAATTAGATGTACCAAGAGGTAAATACGAAATCACTTTGCATTTTGCCGAGTTAGCCGGTACAGGAGCATCAACACTTCCTTATAATTTAGATAGTTTGATAGCCAGCAATAAAGAAATTCCAGAACAACGAATTTTTGATGTTTACTTAAACGATAAACAAATAATAAAGAACATCAATTTGGCGGCTAATTATGGTGCTGCAAATGCAGTTCAAAAGAAGTTTGAGTTTATTGTGGCAGATGATAAAGGAATTAGATTAATGCTTAAAGGCATAAAAGGCAAGCCTGTTTTAAATGCTTTACAAGTAAAACGAATTAACTAATACGCAAAGCTGATGAAAATATTCTATCGTATTTTAATCTTCATTTTATGTATAATCCCAATGCTTTCGCATGCTCAAAAGAAGAGTAGGTTTAAGGTGGTGGCATTATATGAAAATGGAGGCAATCATACTAAATATTCAGCAAAAGCTGTAGAATGGTTAAATCAGCTGGCATTAGATAGCAATTTCACTGTAGACTATATCAAAAACACAGAAAAAATAAACGAAGATTTTTTAAAGCAATATCAGCTTTTTATCCAATTAGATTATCCGCCTTATGCGTGGACTGATGTTGCTAAAGCTGCTTTTGAAAAATACATGATGCAAAAAAAAGGAGCAAGCTGGATAGGGTTTCATCACGCTACCTTATTGGGCGATTTTGATGGCTACAAACTTTGGAATTGGTTTTCGGATTTTATGGGTGGTATTACTTTTAAAAGTTATATACCTGCTTTTGCTTCGGGAAAAGTGAACATAGAATTGCCAAAACATCCAATTATGAGAGGCGTAACAAATCCATTTATCATTCAGAAAGAAGAGTGGTATACCTACGATAAAAATCCTCGATCAAATTTAGAAGTAATTGCAAGTGTAGACGAATCGAGTTATGAGCCAGATACAAAAGTTAAAATGGGCGACCATCCAGTAATCTGGTCAAACCCAAAAATGAAAGCCAAAAACGTATACGTTTTTATGGGTCACGGGGCAGATTTATTTGAGAATGCCGATTACAAACTGATATTTAAAAACGCCATATTTTGGGCAACTAGAAAATAATGGAAAATGTAAGAGGTAAGATGGAAGTGAACATTAGTAATCAAAAACAAAGCTTGAAATGAAACAACTGCCTAAGAGAATTTCATCTATAGACGTTTTGAGAGCAATCACCATGTTTTTGATGATTTTCGTGAATGACGTTGCTGGCGTCGATAAAATTCCTGTTTGGTTAGAACATACAGAAGCCAATTTCGATGGTATGGGTTTCTCAGACCTAATTTTTCCTGCTTTCCTTTTTATTGTTGGCTTGTCGTTACCATTTGCCATTCAAGGTAGAATTAAAAAAGGAGATTCATTTATCTCCATCTTTTTTTATATCGTTTTACGAGCATTGGCATTAATTGTAATGGGTTTTTTCCACGTAAATATGGAAAACTATAATTACGATCAAGCGGTTTTAAGCTATCCTGTTTTTATGATTATACTGACTATTGGATTTTTTCTAATTTGGTTAGATTATCCGAAGAAGCTATCAAAGTATTTAAGATATGCGTTAATTACTTTAGGAATAATCACTGTTGCTACAATGGCTTACTTATTTAAAGGTGGCAATGCAGAACATCCCAAAGGTTTGGAGCCACAATGGTGGGGTATTTTAGGGATTATTGGTTGGGCTTATTTATTTGCAGCTATAACATACTTACTAGCCAAAGGGCGATTTGCCTTTCTATTTCCAGCCTTTATCGTTTTTGCTTTAATTAATATAATCAATCACATGGATTTACTACACGTAGATTTATGGATGATTGGCGATGCTTCCTCGATTACTTTAATGCTTGGTGGTGCGGTAATCTCCACTTTGTACACCATGTTTATAGGAAAGGGGAAAGACCAAAATCTTTGGATATTGTTAACCATTGCTGGTATTTCATCCATATTGTTTGGGTTTATCATTCGTCCTTATGCAGGAGGGATTTCTAAAATATATTCTACACCAGCTTGGGTTTTTATTTGCATGGGCATTACCATTTTGGTGTTCGAATTACTGATTTACATTGTAGATTTTAAGGGTAAAAAGAACTGGTTTAGCATAATCAGCCCTGCTGGAACGAGCACATTAACCTGTTATTTAATTCCTTATTTATTGTATTCGCTATTTAGTTTAATAGATTTTAATTACCCCAATTATTTCAATTACGGGATTGGAGGGATAATTAGGTCGTTATTTATAGCATTTGTGGTGATAAGGATTGTTGCGTTTTTAGAGAAAAGGAGTTTACGTTTAAAGGTTTAAATAAAAAGATTGTCATCCTAAGCGAGCTTGCTCTGAGCGGAGCCGAAGTGAAGTAAATCTTTTTTGAGTTAAATAATTGGGGAAATGTCTTCGACTACGCTCAGACTGACATCAAAAGAAAGAAAAAATATGATTGCATTTATAAATAATAGAATAAACTGGATATTCCTATTACTGCTCATCATTGCGGTATTATCTGCCATGAAAACTGCAGATAAAAAACCTGTGGTTATTGGCTATGTAACTGGGTATAGTGGTTTAATTAATACGGAGCAAATTGCTGTGGAACAATTAACACACATTAATTATGCCTTTGTGAATGTAAAAAACAACCAAGCCTATTTGGACAATGAAAAAAGAGATGTCGAAAATTTTAAGCGATTAAATACCTTAAAAGCTAGAAATCCAAACCTTCAAATCTTAATTTCAATAGGGGGTTGGTCTTGGAGCGAAAATTTCTCGAATGCAGTTTTAACCGATTCACTGAGAAAAGGATTTGCTAAGAGTGCAGTGGATATCATCCGTAAAAACAATTTAGATGGAGTTGATATAGATTGGGAATACCCAGGAATGCAAGGAGAAGAAGGCAATGTTTATCGCCCTGAGGACAAGGAAAACTTTACTTTAATGTTTGAAAGCATTAGAAAAGAACTCAACATATTAGAAAAAGAAACAGGTAAAAAGAAATTGTTAACGACTGCAACAGGTGGATTTCCTTCCTTTTTAACTAAAACGGAGATGGGAAAAGCAGCTCAGTTTTTAGATTACATTAACCTAATGACCTATGATTACTACTCATGGAAAAGAGCAGGACATCATACTAATTTGTATGATTCTAAAACTTATCCATCAGAAAATTCTGCTGATAAAGCAATTCAGGCTTACCTCAATGCGGGTGTTCCTGCTGCTAAAATTGTGATGGGTATTGCTTTTTATGGTAGGAATTTAAAGTTAAACCCCAACTCAACCAAAGGTTTGGGAGATGCCATTTTATCAGCTGCGAATAATTATGGCAAGGGTTATACCTTTTTAAAGGATAGTTTAGTTGATAAAAAAGGGTTTATTGCTTATAAAGATGAGGATGCAAAAGCGCCATATTTGTTTAATGTAGAAACCAAACAATACATCTCCTATGATGACGAATGGTCTGTTGCTAACAAATGTGAGTATGTGCTCAAAAATAAATTAGGAGGTGTAATGTTCTGGGAATACAGTTCAGACAAAAAAGGTTATTTGTTAGATCAGATAACTAAAAGTTTTAATTAAACATTTAAATTAATTATGTTAAAGAAGATTACACTTATTTTATTAATCAGTTTATTAACTAGCAATTTGGCTTTGCAAGCACAAACTTCAAAGCGCTTAGTTAATAATTGGGAGTTTGTTAAAGGAGATTTAGGAGGTGCCTGGGAAGCCGTTAGACCTGTTAAAGCAGGCAACCCAGAGGAGCTTCCATTTTGGCAAAAAGTAAGTTTACCGCATTGTTTTAATGCAACGGATGCAGTAGACCCTGATGTAAATTATTACCAAGGTCCGGGATGGTATAGAACAAATATTGAAGTAGAAAATCCTTACAAACAAGGCAGAACACTTTTACACTTTGAAGGAGCAGGGCAGAAAACAGCTGTTTACATCTATAATATCAAAGTAGCAGAACACGTTGGTGGCTATGATGAATGGACTGCAGACGTTACAGATGCAATTGCTGAGTTTAAGAAAAACCCAGTTTACCAAGCACAGTTTAAAGGCAAAATCCCTGTAGTTATTCGTTGTGATAATTCGAGGGATTTAGAAATGATTCCTTCAAGTTTGTCGGATTTTAACGTTTATGGTGGTATTTATCGTTACTTAAATCTGGTTTATAATCCACAGGTTTCAGTGGATAAATTATTTGCAAAAGCATCAATTGCAGAAGCTGGTGGTTATGGGAAACTAACTGTAAGCGCTCGATTAAATCATTTAACCGATACAAAAAATGCTCAAGTAAAAATTTACATTAAAGATCCAAATGGCTTAAGTATAGCAGATTTTACAAAAGACATCAAAACTTTTAAAGGCGATTTATTGCTTTGGGATTGGAGTTTAAGAGCACCTAAATTATGGTCTACAGATTTGCCACAACAATATACTGTAACGATGGATATTATTGCAGACGGACAAAAATCTACCATTTCTCAGAAAGTTGGCTTCAGAAAATTTGAGTTTGTTAAAAAGGGACCATTTAAGCTTAACGTCAAGCCATTGTTGCTTAGAGGTACGCATCGTCATGAAGACCACGCAGGTGTAGGGGCTGCAATGACAGAGGAAATGATTATCACTGAAATGAAAATGATGAAAGAAATGGGCGTTAATTTCATCCGTTTAGGTCATTATCAGCAATCAAGAATTGTACTCGATTTATGTGATAGCCTAGGTATTTTGGTTTGGGAAGAAATTCCTTGGTGCAGAGGTGGTTTAGGTGGTGCAACTTATCAGGCACAAGCCAAAAGAATGTTAACCAATATGATTGAGCAACATTACAATCACCCATCCATCATTATATGGGGTTTGGGTAATGAAAACGATTGGCCAGGAGATTTTACCACATTCGATCAAGAGAAAATCAGGACTTTTATGAAAGAACTGAATGACTTATCTCACAAATTAGATCCTTCGCGAAGCACTGCCATAAGAAGATGCGATTTCTGTAGAGACATTGTCGATGTTTATTCACCTTCAATTTGGGCTGGTTGGTATCGTGGAGACTACACCGAATACAAAGACGTTTCCTTAGCAGAGTTTAATAAGTCTGAGCGCTTTTTACACGTAGAATGGGGTGGCGATAGTCACGCTCGCAGGCATTCAGAAAATCCTGATAACGCCTTAAGCAAGATTAAAAAAGGTGGCGGTGCCGATGAAAGAGCAGGAGATGCTTCGTTATATGGTGGTGCTGCAAGGGTTAGTAAAGATGGCGATTGGAGTGAGAGTTACATCGCCAACTTGATCGACTGGCATTTAAAAGAACAAGAAACCATGCCTTGGTTAAGCGGAACAGCTTATTGGCCATTTAAGGATTTCTCTACTCCGATTAGACCAGAAAATCCTGTTCCTTACGTTAACCAGAAGGGGGTTATAGAAAGAGATTTCACTAAAAAAGAAGCGTTTTATATTTTCCAATCTTATTGGACAAACACACCAATGGTACACTTATATGGTCACTCGTGGCCAGTACGTTGGGGAGAAGAAGGTGAGGAAAAGATGGTAAAGGTTTATTCTAACTGTGAGGAAGCCGAACTATTTGTAAATGGTAAAAGCTTTGGGGTAAGAAAAAGAGATAGTCAGAATTTCCCTGCTGCAGGTTTGCGTTGGCAAGTGCCGATGAAAAAGGGAAAATACACTTTTAAAGTGGTTGCCAAAAAAGGAAAAATAACAGTTACCGATGAAATTACACAAGAATACCAAACTGATAAGTGGGCTAAACCTGCAAAAATGACCTTAAATAAGATTGAGGAAAAAGATGGTATTGCTACATTAGAAGTTAAAATGTTTGATGACAAAGGCGTTTTATGTTTAGATGCCATCAACTTAGTGTCGTTTAACTTAATAGGAGATGGGGAATTAATCAGAGATCAAGGAACATCAACCGGTTCGGCTAAAGTTCAATTGTATAATGGTAGAGCAATTATAAGGATGAAAACAAATAATGCCAAAAGCATTGTTTCAGTTCAATCGAAAGGTATTCCAACAATATTTTTAAACCAATAGAAAGATGAAGAGATCAGGTCTTTTTTACTTACTCACCTTATTATCGATTACCAGTTTTGCACAGGTAACCATTAAGCTGCAGGCTCAAAATGTATTGAGAAAACAAGTGTTAGCTGAAGCAGAATGGGCGATGAAACAAAGTCCAGTAACTGTTACTGCAGAAAGCTCGCCTTTAAGTACGGGTGGTAAACATGATTTCTTTTCTCAGGCAGATTACTTTTGGCCAAATCCAGCTAATCCTAGCGGACCATATATTAATCGCGATGGAGAAACCAATCCAGCAAACTTTATAGCGCACCGTAAAGCGATGATTAGGTTCAGTACGATAATTGGCGCTCTCGCATCAGCTTATCAGCTTACAAGTAATGAAAAGTATGTTAAACAAGCGGTGATACATTTAAAGGCTTGGTTTGTTAATACTGAAACCTTGATGAATCCAAATTTGGCTTTTTCTCAAGCAGTTATTGGTTCTTCAACGGGTAGGAGTTGGGGAATTATTGATACCATTCATTTAATGGAAGTAGCTCAAGGGATAGTAGTGATGGAGAAAGCTAAATCATTAAATAAAAATGATTTATCGAAAATCAAAAAATGGTTTGCTGACTATATATTATGGCTAAATACGAGTAAAAATGGCGTAGCGGAAAAGGCTGCTAAAAATAACCATAGCGCTTGCTGGGTCATGCAAGTAGCTTCTTTTGCTAAATTAGTTAAGGATGAAGCAATGCTTGATTCATTAAGATGGATGTACAAAAATGTACAGTTGCCCAATCAAATGGCAACTGATGGTAGTTTTCCTTTAGAGTTGGCACGAACCAAACCTTATGGCTACTCTATTTTTAACTTGGATGCATTTACAATGATTTGCCAGATATTATCTACGCCAAAAGACAATTTATGGAAGTATGAAACAGCTGACGGCAAGTCAATTCAAAAAGGGATTACTTATTTGTACCCATTTGTTGCCGATAAAAGTAAATGGACATTAAAGCCAGATGTCATGTTCTGGAACAATTGGCCAGTTGCACAACCATTCTTGATTTTTGGAGCTAGTCAATTTAATAATTACGATTGGTATACTACTTGGAAGAAGCTGGATTTGAAACCAATAAATGAAGAAGTGATAAGGAACTTGCCGATAAGACATCCTTTAATATGGATGTAAAATGTAAAATGTAAGATGGAAATAGAAATTAATAACTATAAATTTTTCAAAATCGCAAAGGCAATTAATATTGGTTGTAAGCGCTTTTTTGTGCTTTTATTAATGTTTTTTGCCAATGCTGGTTATGCCCAGCAAAAATGGGAATCAAAGTTTATCAAACTTAAAAAGGATGGAAGGCTACAATATGTTCCAGATGAGCAAGGAAATGTGATTCCAGACTTTAGTAAAGTGGGTTATCATCAAAATGCTAAACAAATTCCAAACGTTAAGGTAGTGGTTACTATAGCTGCAACAGGGGTTGATGACCAACAAAAAATACAAAATGCAATTGATGAACTTTCAAAAAAACCTACTGATGCAAACGGAATTCGTGGTGCCATCCTGTTAAAGAAAGGCGAATACAAAATCCCTGGAAGTATCAATATTTCAACAAGCGGAATCGTTTTACGTGGTGAAGGTGATGATACAAAACTAATCGCCACTGGCAGAGGAAAAAGAACAACGATTAAGGTTAGTGGAAATGGTAACTTAAAAGAAATGCCAAATACAAGAGTTAAAATATCGGCTAAGTATGTACCTGTTGGCGCTAAAAGTCTTCAATTAACCAATGCTTCAGGTTTTAAAGTTGGTGATAAAATCATTGTTTTTAGGCCTGGAAATGCGAAGTGGATTCACGATTTAAAGATGGACCAAATAGCAGAAAAGGAAGGTTTGGTGCAATGGAAAGCCGAGAGTTATGATTTAGATTTTGAACGTGTAATTACAGCAATTAATGGCAATACCATCTTTTTAGATAATCCAATTGTGATGGCAATGGAAGAACAATATGGAGGTGGTGAAGTTTATAAATACAATTTTGATGGCAGGATAGCTGAAGTTGGCGTTGAAAATATGTTGCTCGAATCTGAGTTTGAAAGTGATATTGATGAAGAACATGGGTGGGATGCCATCTCTTTCGGCAAAGTAGAAAACAGCTGGATAAGTGGGGTTACCAGTCGTTATTTCGGTTATTCTTGCGTAAACCTTAGCAACGCTAGTAAACAAATCACTGTTAAAGACTGCAAGTCGCTAGCTCCCAAATCTCAAATTATTGGTGGTAGAAGATATTCTTTCAATAATGACGGGCAGTTAAACTTGTTCATGAATTGTTTCGCTTCAGAAGGTAGGCACGATTATGTAACTGGTGCAAAGGTTCGCGGACCAAATGTGTTTTACAATTGTACATCAGTTAATGCAAAAGCAGATATAGGTCCACATCACCGTTGGGCAACAGGAACGCTTTATGATAACATTGTAACCGACGGAGAAATTAATATTCAAGATAGGGGAGATTGGGGAACTGGACATGGTTGGGCTGGCGTAAATCAAGTATTATGGAATTGTACTGCCGCAAAAGCTGCTGTTCAAAATCCTTACGTAAGTGGTAAAAACTATGCTATTGGCTTAAAAGCTCAAAAATATGAAGGAAGGTTAAAAGGCAGACCAGATGGAGTTTGGGAAGGTCAAAATCAATCGGGTTTAAATCCTTCATCATTGTATTTAAAACAAGTAGAAGAAAATAAAAACAGATAAGTATGAATTTGAAAGTTAATTTAATTGTAGGGTTAGCCTTAAGTTTTGGCGCTGTTAAAGCCCAAAAAGTAGATGTGAAAAAGGCATTTGCTAGTGCTGCCAAGCAGACTGATGTTTTGGTAAAAAACGTTGATTCGGCTAGATTGATAAAGCCAACACTGGTTTCGCCCAGGACAGTAGAAAATGGCCAATTTAAAATGGTAGTTTCTAGAGATTGGACCAGCGGATTTTTCCCTGCCGAACTTTGGTATTTCTATGCTTTTACGAAAGATAAAAAATGGCTTGATTTAGCAAAAAAATACACTGAGGATATTAAAAAAGAACAATTTAATAAAGGCACACACGATTTAGGTTTCATGATCTATTGTCCTTTTGGCAATGGTTACAAGATAACTAAGGACCCTGAGTACAAATCGGTAATTATCCAGGCCGCAAAGTCTTTGTCGACTAGGTTTAATGCCAAAGCTGGCGTTATCAAATCTTGGGACCACAATGGCGATAAATGGAAATATCCTGTTATTATTGATAACATGATGAATTTAGAATTGCTTTTTGAAGCGACTAAATTCACTGGAGATTCATCGTTTTACAAGATTGCAGTCTCTCATGCAGATGTAACCATGAAAAACCATTACAGACCAGATTATAGCTCTTGGCACGTAATTGATTACGATACAGTTTCTGGAAACGTGAGAAATAAACTAACCGCACAGGGATATTCAAACGAGTCTGCTTGGGCTCGCGGACAAGCTTGGGGTCTTTATGGTTATACCTTGTGCTATCGTTATACAAAAAACAATGCTTATTTAGCGCAGGCAGATCATATTGCCAACTTTATATTAAGTAGTAAAATTACGCCGGCTGATGGTATTCCTTATTGGGATTACAATGATCCACAAATTCCTAATGTGTCAAGAGACGCTTCAGCTGCTGCCATTACTGCTTCCGCCTTATATGAATTAGCAAAATACAGCAAGGAAAGTAAAAAATATAAAGCCGCTGCCGATAAGATATTAGCTTCTTTAAGCTCAAAATACGTAAGCAAGCCAGGGGCGAATTATGGTTTTATTTTAGAACACAGCACTGGTCACCGTCCTGCAAAGTCTGAAATTGATGTGCCAATTAATTATGCAGATTACTATTACTTAGAAGCCTTGTTAAGAAGCAAAGGAATAACATTATGAGAAAATTTGTAGCTGTTTTATTAGGATTGGTGGTCATTGCTTTTGAAGTAATGGCTCAAGATAGTTTAGATTTTAACCAAAAAGTTGAGGTTAGAAAGGTATTGAACAATTCGAGCGAAAAAGCTTCATTTACTGCTTATAAAGAATTTAGAACAAGAACATTATCAAGTTTATCTCAATTTAAATCTAAAAAGATAAGAACTGATAAATATGGTGGTAGAATGGATAGGAAAGAGAAAGCTACAGGCTTTTATTACACCAAAAAGATAGGTAATCGTTGGTGGGTAATTGATCCTCAAGGTTATCTATTTATTCATAATGCTTTAAATGCAGTAAGCATAGGTACATCAGACAGAAATAAAGAAGCCTTTGGTAAACTTTATGGCGATGAAAATAATTGGATGGTTAAAACGCAAGAGTTTTTGATCGATAATGGTTTTAATGGGACTGGCGCTTGGTCTAATACAAAAGCCATACAAAAATCTCCATTGCAACAAACAAAGCCGTTGGCCTATACCATTAACCTTGATTTCATGAGTGCCTATGGCGATAAAAGAGGTGGTACTTATATCGTGCCAGGACATAAAGGTTATCCTAATAATGTGATTTTCGTTTTCGATGCGGCATTCGAGGCGTTTTGTGATCAAGCAGCTAAAAAACTGGTGGCCAATTCTACTGACGAAAACTTATTCGGTTACTTCTCTGATAACGAAATGCCTTTGGGGATCAAAAACTTGGATGGTTATCTTACACTTAAAGATCAACAAGATCCAGGTTATTTGGTTGCTAAAAAGTTTATTGATGATAGGGGAGTTGCAGCAGATAAAATAACGGATGTAGATCGTCGTGAATTTTTATCTATTGTTGCCGATAAATACTTTTCTATCGTATCAAAAGCCATTAAAAAATACGATCCTAATCACATGTACCTAGGTTGTAGGTTTCATGGCAATCAGGGCAACATTGCTGAGTTGTGGAAAGCTGCTGGTAAATATATCGATGCCATATCCATGAACTATTACAATGCTTGGACACCTGATCAAGTCTTAATGGCTAATTGGGCAAATTGGTCAGGCAAACCATTCATCATTACTGAATGGTATGTAAAAGCAGACGACTCAGCTTTGGGCAATACAGCAGGAGCTGGGTGGGTGGTTAAAACACAAAATGATAGAGGTTTATTCTATCAGAACTTTACTTTAGGTTTAATTGAATCTAAAAACTGTGTTGGCTGGCATTGGTTCAAATACATGGATAATGATCCATTGCAAAAAGGCGCAGAACCATCGAATACAAATGCGAATAAGGGCATTGTTGATAATAATTACCAAGTCTACAAACCCTTAATGGAAAAAATGAACGAATTGAACTATCAAATGTATCAATTAATTGATTTCTTTGACCAAAAGAAGAAATCACCTTAAAATTATACATCATGAAGCACTTTTCAATTTTTCCATTACTCGCTTTTGTTTTATTCAGTTGTTCTAAAAGGACTGCAATGCTTGATCCAATTTTAAACCCAGTAAATGGCATTTTAAGGGATCTGCCCCTTCAATCACCAAAAAGCACTTTAAAAGACATGCCTTTTAAGTTTGGAGCTTCTGTTAGTGCCGAACTTTTAAGGTCAAATTCCAATTACAAAGCCTTGGTTATTAAAGAGTATAGTAGCTTAACAGCAGAAAATGCAATGAAATTTTGGGCATTACATCCTTTAGAAGATACTTACAATTGGAAAGATGCTGATGAAATAGTTGCCTTAGCGCAAGCAAATGGTAAACGAATGCATGGCCATACTTTAATTTGGCAGGAAGTGCCAGGTTGGGTAACTAATTTTTCTGGCGATACCCAAGCTTGGGAGAATCTGTTGAAAACACATATCCAAACTGTGGTTACTCATTTCAAAGGAAAGGTTTCATCATGGGATGTAGTTAATGAAGCCATAGATGAAAATGGTGGTTATAGAAATACCATTTGGTTACAGAAATTAGGCACAGCGTATATAGCAAAGGCATTTCAATATGCACATGAGGCGGACCCTAGCTTATTGTTGTTCTATAACGATTACGGACACGATTATAGCCCTGTAAAAAGGACTGCCATATTAAATTTGGTGAATGACCTTAAGCAAAGAGGTATCCCTATTCACGGTATAGGTTTACAAATGCATACACGTTATAATCAACCTGATGCTGATATTACTTCAGCAATTACTTCAGCTGCTGCAACTGGATTACTGGTACATATTTCTGAGTTAGATATGACTGTAAATCCTAACAGTGATAAAAATTTAACCTACACTGCAACTTTGGCAGAACAGCAAGCAGCCAAGTATAAATTCATCGTTAAAACCTATTACGCAATTCCTAAAGCACAACAATTTGGAATTACAACTTGGAATGTAACTGATGGTGATAGTTGGATACCGAGCACATACAATAGACCAGATTGGCCCCTTCCTTTTGATGCCCAATACAAACGAAAACCCGCCTATCAAGGAATACTGGATGGCGTAAAATAATTAACAGTTGTTGTGGTTTTGATGGGGTTATAAAAACCATAAACAAAAGCTATACGGCTACTTTAGTAAAAAATAGAAAACAAATTAAAATAGAAGATGAATAAAATTTCACGCCTTACCCTACTACTACTCATTATCGGTTTAACCCCAAAAATTTATGCCCAAAAGAAATCGATAGATCAACGTGTTGATTCTTTGATGAAATTGATGACTTTAAAAGAAAAAGTTGGTCAATTAAACCAATATTCTGGTAAAGAGGTTACGGGACCAACTAGTGATAGAAAGAGTTACCTACTAAATGACATTAAATCTGGAATGGTAGGTTCAATGTTAAATGTAAAAGGTGTTAAGGATACAAAGGAAATTCAGGCTGTTGCCTTACAATCTCGCTTAAAAATTCCTTTGTTGTTTAGCTTGGATGTTATTCATGGATATAAAACTGTTTTTCCAATTCCATTAGCAGAATCTGCATCATGGGATATGGCCGCAATTAGAGAAACTGCTCACGTAGCAGCAGAAGAGGCAGCCTCATCAGGTATCCATTGGACATTTGCACCTATGGTAGATATTGCTCGTGATCCACGTTGGGGCAGAGTAATGGAAGGCGCAGGAGAAGATACTTACCTAGGTTCAGCAATTGCTAGAGCAAGGGTTTTAGGCTTTCAGGGAAGCAAACTTGGTGGTGTTGATGCGATTATGGCTTGTGCTAAACATTTTGCCGCCTATGGTGCCGCAATCGCGGGAAGAGATTATAACCCAGTAGACATGAGTGAGCAATTATTAAATGAGATTTATTTACCTCCATTTAAAGCCGCGGCCGATGCTGGGGTGGCTACTTTTATGAATTCATTTAATACCATCAACGGTGTTCCAGCTACTGGAAATTCTTATTTGCAACGTGATATTTTAAAGGGCGAATGGAAATATAAGGGTTTTGTGGTAAGCGATTGGGGTTCAATTAAAGAAATGATTCCTTGGGGTTTCGCTAAAAATATGAGTGAGGCGGCTCAGAAGGCAATTGTGGCTGGTAGTGACATGGACATGGAAAGCGAAGCCTACAAAAAGGAGTTAGAGAAGTTAGTAACAAGTGGCAAGGTTGATGTGAAGTTTGTTGATGATGCAGTAAGACGTATACTTTATAAAAAATTCGAATTAGGCTTATTTGATAATCCTTACAAATTCTCTGATGAAAAACGTGAGGCGAAAGTAATGAATGATCCTAAGCATAAAGAAATTGCTTTAGCTGCAGCTCAAAAATCTATCGTGTTGTTGAAAAACAATAATGCTGTTCTTCCTTTGCAAAAAAGCATTAAGAACATTGCCTTAATTGGTCCGCTAGTTAATGCCAAAAGAGACCAAGCTGGTAGTTGGGTAGTTTATGCTGATACGGCAAACATTGTAAGTGTGCATGAAGGTATGAAAGCCAAATTTACGAACACTAAATTTACTTATGCTGAGGGTACAGCAGTTCAAGGCGCCAAAATGGATGGTTTTGCAGCTGCGGTAGAGACTGCAAAAAATGCTGATGCAGTGGTAATGGTCTTAGGAGAGACTTGGGACATGAGTGGAGAAGCTAAGTCTCGTGCAGACATCAGCTTGCCTGGCAAACAGGAAGAACTATTTAATGCCATTAAAGCAACAGGTAAACCAGTAATTGTGGTCATCATGGCTGGGCGACCATTGGTATTCAATAGCATAGCTGATAAAGCCGATGCAGTGGTTTATGCTTGGTTTTTAGGAGATCAAGGTGGTAATGCTATTGCGAATGTATTGAGTGGCGATTATAATCCATCTGGTAAATTACCAATGAGCTTTCCTAGAAGTGTAGGACAAATCCCAATTTTCTATAATCATTATAATACTGGAAGACCAGTTACCAAACCAACAGATATTGTTTATAAATCTGCTTATATCGATTCACCTAACGATCCTAAATTTGCTTTTGGTTATGGCTTAAGTTATACCAACTTCACCTATAGTAATTTAAAATTAGACAAAGCAGTTCCATTGAAAAATGAAACAGTTAACGTAAGTTTCACTTTAACTAACAGTGGTAAAGTTGCTGGAGAAGAGGTAGCACAACTCTACATTCAAGATAGGTTTGCCTCATTAGTAAGACCAGTTAAAGAATTAAAAGATTTCGCCAAAGTGAAATTAAATCCTGGAGAAAGCAAAACAATCACTTTTACCTTAACACCAGATAAATTGAAATTCTTTAAGGAGAAATTAGGTTGGGTTACAGAAGCAGGAGATTTTAAAGTAATGGTTGGCGGTTCGTCAGATGGGATTAAGTTAGAGTCGAGTTTTGAAATGAAATGAGTTTGGAGTTGGGAGTTTAGAGTTTAGGGTTTAGAGTTTAGGGCTTAGACTTTGGAGATGCTAGGTAAACAATTTAGCAATACAACAATTCAACAATTGTGAGAAGGCTCTCACAAACTATTAAGGTTTCCAATCTCCAATCTCACCACCCCAATCTCATATTACGCTAACGTTTCCGTAAATTTTTATCAATGATAAGGTGGTACTAATTTTATTTTTGAGTTATATTGGTCGTCAAATTAAATGTTAACTATCGTTATGTGTTTTGCAATTGATCTCCATACGCAATACGCAATACGCAAATCTCAATACGAAAATGGCTAATCATAAACTACAACAAACTTGGCGCTGGTATGGTCCGGTAGATCCAGTTTCATTACAAGATGTTAAACAAGCAGGAGCAACAGGCATTGTAACCGCTTTACATCATGTTCCGCATGGCGATATTTGGCCTTTAGAAGACATTAAAGAGAGAAAAGCAATTATTGAAGCCGCAGGTTTAACATGGGCAGTGGTAGAAAGCGTGCCTGTGCATGAAGCGATTAAAACACGCAATGCTAATGCAGGAAAATACATTGAGAATTATAAAACCTCTTTGAAAAATTTGGCAGCTTGCGGCATTAAAACCGTGTGTTATAATTTTATGCCAGTGTTAGATTGGACTAGAACTCAGCTTGACTTAACCATGGCAGATGGTTCTAAAGCATTATATTTCAATTGGACAGACTTAGCAGTTTTTGATTTGTATCTTTTCAAAAGAGAAGGAGCTGAAAACGATTATCCAGCTAATATTTTGGAGAAAGCTAAAACTAGGTTCGAATCAATGACCAAAGAAGAACTTAATGAATTACGTATAAACGTTTTGATGGGTATTCCGAATGAAAAGGAAATTGAAATGGAAGCGTTACGTGAAAGCATTGGCACCTATAAAACCATTGGTATGGATGGCTTGAGGGAGAATTTAGCTTGGTTCCTATCAGAAATAGCTGAAACCTGTACTTCAAACGGAATCAAGATGACCATCCACCCAGATGATCCTCCTTATTCAATTTTAGGATTACCTCGTATTGCAAGTAACAAAGAAGATTTATTAGATATTTTAAAACGCGTTGATCAACCTTTTAATGGCATTTGTTATTGCACTGGTTCGTTAGGTGCTGGTATGAATAATGATCTGGTTGATATCTTCGAAGCGGTTAAAGAACGTGTGTATTTCTTGCACTTGCGTAATGTAGCCAAAGATGAAGAAGGTAATTTCTATGAAGCAGACCACTTAGGTGGCGATGTGAACATGTATGAAGTCATGAAGGCCATCACTGCTGAAAATGCAAAAAGAGATACGCCAATGCCATTTAGACCAGATCATGGTCACCAAATGTTAGATGATTTAAATAAAGTAACTAATCCAGGTTATTCTGCCATAGGCCGCTTACGTGGTTTAGCCGAACTGAGAGGTTTGGAAGTAGGGGTGACTGGGAATTATTAAGAGCGTCGATAGTCCATGGTCTATAGACTGAAAGAGAAAGTCTGGGAGTTAAAACTTCTGGACTTTCTTTTTTAATAAGGTTTAAAAATTAATTTTTATCAACCTTTAATTGATCGACGTACATTATCTTTCGGACTTTCGGCCGATCAACTTTCGGACTTTACTTCCCGATGCAGAACTTACTAAAGATATTCTCCAGTAAATCATCGGTAGTTACCATACCCGTAATCTCTCCCAAGTAATGAAGTGCTTGTTTGATATCCATTGCTAAAAAATCTGAAGTAACTGGATTATCAATGTTGTTAAGCACATTGGCCAATGCCTTTTCTGTGTTTTTTAAAGCTTCTACGTGGCGAATATTGGTCACTAACGTTTCGCTGGTATTGATGGAGTGTAGGTTTACCTTTTCCAATAAACTGGTCTTTAATTCTTCTACACCAATGCCTTCTTTAGCCGACAGGAATAAAACTTGTTGTTTTTCAAAAGCAGCTTTTTGTTGATCAGTAAATAAATCAGCTTTGTTAACGATAGCTAAATAGGGGATATCTATTTTCTTTAAGTCGGTTAATTGTTCTTCCAGTTCATTGGGCGTTTGTAAAGCATCTGCCATGTAAAGTATCAGTTTAGCTTGTTTCATGCGCTCTAACGTACGCTCTACACCCTTTGCTTCAATAATATCAGCGGTATCGCGAATACCTGCGGTATCTATAAACCTAAATATAATGCCATTGATGTTCAATTCATCTTCAATGGTATCTCTTGTAGTACCTGCAATATCAGAAACAATTGCTCTGTCTTCATTTAATAGGGCATTTAACAAAGTTGATTTACCTACATTGGGCTTACCAGCAATAACAATGGGAACACCATTTTTAAGTACGTTACCTAGCTCAAAAGAAGATATAAGTATTGAGATGTGAGATATGAGACGTAAAATCAATGCTTTTAACTGGTCGCGATTGGCAAACTCTACATCTTCTTCTGCAAAGTCTAACTCCAATTCAATCATAGAGGCAAAGTGAATCAATTGCTCACGAAGCTCTTTTAGTTCGCTAGAAAATCCTCCACGCATTTGCTGTAAGGCCACATCGTGGGATGCCTTGCTATCTGATGCAATTAAATCGGCTACGGCTTCTGCCTGACTTAAATCGAACGCCCCATTTAAAAAAGCCCTTAAGGTAAATTCGCCTGGTTTGGCTGCTCTTGCACCTTTTTTAATCAACAGGTTTAAAATTTGCTGAATGATATAGTTAGAACCGTGACAAGAGATTTCTACCACGTTTTCCTTGGTGTAAGATCTGGGTGCCACATACAAACCTGCTACTACTTCATCAACTATGATTTCTTGATCTTTAATCAATCCGAAATGTAAAGTGTGCGATGCCTGCTTTGTCAAGTCCTTACCGGCAAAAACTTCATTGGTTAGTTTTATGGCATCTGGCCCAGATAAACGGATTACGCCAATGGCGCCGCTGCCTGGTGGAGTTGATAAAGCGATGATGGTATCTTGATTGTACATTGATGGGTTAGGGGTTAGGGGTTAGGGGTTAGCGTTTGGGGTTAGTCTAACGCAAAGGCCAAAGCTCAAAATTAAAGCGCAAAAATAATATTTTTTATCTGTAGTTATGGTAATACTTAGGTAAGGTGTTTGCATAAAAAAGACCGCACCTTTCGATGCAGCCTTCCTTCTTCCCCTAAAACTAATTTTCTTATTGTTTGGTTTATTGTTTTTCTTTTAGTGTGTATATGATATTGTAAACACTGCCTTCGGCTTCCTTAACTGAAACTACTTTTGGTCCTCTGGTAGCTGAGGTACTCGATTGATCTACCAATCCTTCCAACATACTTAAAACTCCTTTTTTACCGGTATCACCTCTAGCTGCTCTTGGTGTGGCTAATCCCTCAAGGTTAATTTCTTTTGAGGTTACAAATACCTTTAAAACTTCGGTGCCAAAAGGTTCGCCTAGTTCTATTTCATACTTGTCAAAAATTCTGGTTTGCCCAGGTTCTATTCTTAAATCTCCAGGATAAATCTCTTGCTCTTTATTAGGTAAAAATGTATTGATAATTCCATTGGGTTGTAAATCTAGGATATTCACGTATACCGCTTTTTTACCAGTATTTTTTATCCACAACATCACCTTGTCCCCATCTACGAAGTTATAAGTTCGATCATCAAATTTAGCTTTCATTGCAGCCTCATCTGGTTTTCCATCTACCACTGGAATTAATTTTACTTGAGCCATGATAGTTGAGTCTTTTAATACCAATTTCTCTAATAGCTTATATTGAGCATATCTATTAATAGCTCCTTTTAAAGCAATAGTATCTGTTGCTGTTGGGATATCAGTGAAACGATAACCATTAGCAGCAATGCTGATGGTGTCGCTACCTTGTCCTTTTACAATTAATAACTCTGGTTCACCTACCAGACTTACTAAGGGCAATTTTTTAAGCGCCGCAGTTATTCTGGCTGTTTCTTCTGCTGTGTAAGCAAGACTGCCTCTAGATTTTGGAGAAAAACCCACTACAATTGGCTTGGTAGTAAACAATGGCTCTGAGATAAACACATACATTTGACTTGGCTGTGTAAGCTTTGTAATTTTATCTAGCTTGATGGTTGCCTTGTAATTGGTTGATTTAATTACAACCCCTTTTGCCAAAGCCACTGATTTACTTGGGTCAATTGTTCCTGATGGATAAATATTAACCTTTGCTCCAACGCTTAAACCTGCAAATGATCCCGCCCTCACTAAAATCTCTAATGGGTTGTTAATTTTTTCTACCTCGATAAAAGGTTTTTGATCTACAAAAGCACCACCAAATAATGTTCTATCTAGGCCATTACCTTCCAGTACAGGATGCTGACCTGGTACTTTCTCGTTCATGATGGCTTGTATGTTAGCAAACAAAGTGCGGTAGGTTGTACCTGGTTTTAGATTTTCGAATACTTTGCTAATGGCATAAGTTAATGAACCCATACCTACATTATCATCACCGGTGGTTTCAAAATTTAATTCAGATGCCAAGGCTGCAGAAACAACCACATAAGTTGCTAAATCTTTATCATTACCACGAGATGCCGTACTTTCCTTAAAAACCTCTTCACCAGCTTCTTTTCTAAATTTTCGATCAAAGCCACTATACACCAGTGCTGGTTTTCCTCCTCTTGTTTGCGCAGAACCACGAGTTCCTGATCCAGAATGACAGTTGTCCATGAATACCACTACATCACCTTCATTACCTAAGGCGGCTCTTAGACGCTGAATATAAGCGCCAAATTCATCATCTCTAAAATAATTGACCTGTAGTTTTTCATATTCAGCTTTGCTTAAAGTACCTCTTGCAATAGCGGTCTTATCGGCTCCCATAGCAAGGGTAGCATTGTAAGAAACTATAGTTTCATCATAACCATCAGCTTCATCGTCATTGTCATCTGCAACCTGTTCCCCATGAGAAGACACATGTATCACAACCACATCTTTTTTGCCAACGCTACTGATCAAATTTTCAAAAGCAGCTTTAATGCCTTCTTTTGTTGCTACAGAATCTGCAACTACTTTAACATTATTTGCAGGGAAACCTTGTTTGGCTAAAGTGTTTTTAATGTAGCCCACATCTTGAGCACTAGAAATTTTGCTCCAACCACCTGCTTCAGGATAATCGCCTATGGCAAAAATTAGCGCATGTTTTTTTTGAGCATTAACTGTTGCAACAGCAAATAAAAGGATAAGTAAACTGAACGTTAATTTGAGTTTCATATCGAAGTTTTAAAATCCACTAATGTTAATGAATAGCTAAAATTACTTTTAAATAAGGAATGAAAAAATACCTAGAAGTGGGTATTTCTAATTGAGGTAAGATGGAAGATGTGAAATGGAAAAGGGAAAATGTTTATGCTGTTGGCATCCCTTTGAGAAAAGTATACAACAGGAAATTCTGAGAGAAAAAATTTATCTACCTAAAAATTAGTATTGACAATTTTGTTCTGCTCATATAAATTTGTGGTCTAAAAAGTTTAATAAAATTTAATAAAATGAAAAGGTTTTTATTCGCCATTTTCCTATGCACCTTAGCGTGGGAAACCACCTATGCTCAAAGTTTAACATAATATTGGGATAACACCGTGTCTAAATACGGATTAAAAGACAAGGATAACAAAGTAGTTGTGCCAGCAAAATACGATGCTATTAATTGGAAAGAAAATGTGAACCTGTACGTGGTTCAATTAAACTACAAATCTGGCTTAATAGATGCTACAGGTAAAGAAATTTTGGCAATTAATTATAAGTTCATAGGAGATTTTAGTGAAGGATTAGCGGTATTAAGGACTTCCAACTATAAAGATGGATTTATAGATCAAACTGGTAAAATTGTAATACCAATGAATTTCGTAGATGCTTCTAATTTTAACGGAGGTTTGGCACGTGTAGCTGTTGAGGTACCACAAGGGTATAGTACGGTAAAACGATATGGCTTTATTGACAAAACCGGAAGTTTTGTAATCCCAGCTAAGTTTGAGTTTGTTGGGTTATTTAGTGAAGGCTTGGCAAGTGTTTATGGAGATTCTAAATGGGGCTATATTGATAAAACTGGAAATCTGGTTATTCCTTATACAGCCTACCAAAAAGCACAAGATTTTTATCAGGGATTAGCTGTAGTGATGAACAACGACAAATATGGCTTCATTAATACTCAAGGGAAGTTGGTTATTCCGATGAAGTACGATTATGCCAATAGCTTTCGGAAAGGCCTTGCTGCGGTAAACATTGGTGCAAGTCCTGCTTTTTCTGGCTTACCACAAGGTGGAAAATATGGCTTTATTGATACGACAGGAAAGACAGTGCTTAACTTTAACTACGATAAGGCCAATGGGTTTTTCAAGGGAAAAGCAGCGGTAGAAGTAAATGGTAGGAAATTTTATATCGATAAAAACGGACAAGAAGTAAAGTGAGGGGGATAAAGTGAATGGGAAATGGAGGGAAGTTGTAAGAAATCCGAAAGATAAGTGGATGTGAAATGTAAAATGGAAGAGGGAAAATAGAAGAGGTTCGAAAGATCAAGAGCTAAATACAAAATCTTTAAAGAGGATCTTGCAATTGCAAGGTAGGGAAAATGTTATCCCCCTCAAGGAGAGGGTAAGTGCCTGCTCCGATTTTATATCGGAGGGGAGGTTTTTGTTTTTTAATAAATTGATTAACAACAAGTTTGAAAAATGAAAAGTTCGGCCTCCTGCACTTAATTACCTTAATCCCTTAATGTTAACGAATAGAAATTCAGCTAGTTCAATCAGCTAAAGCAAACGGCAATGATACAATGTTGAGCAAACCCAGTCGACGCTATCAATTTGCAACTGTTCGGATTTTCCGAACTATTGCTTAAATGAATAATGGCTTTTAATGTTAACGAATAGAAAACCATCTCATTCCGTCAGCTAAAGCAAACGGTCCCGATAATCGGGAAATCAATATAATAAATCAAAGAACGAATAACGTTGAAACGAATGTAAAATGAAAATCCATAGCCTGTAGCATTGGGAAACGGCGTGACCGCATTTGAACAGTTTTGACCTGTTTTGAACGATTTAAATGTAGGTTTGTTCGAGACTTGTTCGAGACTTGTTCGAGAAACGTTGCTTTAAAGGCCGATTCCTCGAAGGAATCTGGGAGGAATGTGGGAGAAGACAGCTTAAATGGAAAAAGGAAAATGTAAGATGTAAAATGGAGTAGGTTCAAGAAACAAACAACTAGTAAAGAAGGCGAACAAACTCCAGGAAAACGTTCTTCTTATCAACTCCACAACTCAACCTTTTAACTCAAATGTTCATAATTTTTACAAATACCCTTGTACAGTAAATATTTCCTATTTTAGGGCGATAAGTTTGAAATAAACAACTTCCAAAAATTATAAATGAATACAGCTGTACACAATAAATTAGTTTCCTTTATTTGGTCTATTGCAGATGACTGCTTACGAGATGTTTACGTTCGTGGTAAATACCGTGATGTGATTTTGCCAATGGTAGTGCTAAGGAGATTAGATGCATTACTAGAACCAACCAAAGAAGCAGTTTTAGAAGAATTAACCTTCCAAAGAGACGAAGCTAAGTTTACTGAATGGGATGAGGGTGGTTTGAAACAAGCATCAGGTTATGTTTTTTACAATACAAGTGAGTGGACTTTACAGCGTTTGCACGATACAGCAACCAATAGTCAGCAGATATTACAAGCAAATTTCGAAGATTATTTAAATGGCTTTAGCGATAACGTCAAAGAAATTATTGAAAAATTCAAGCTAAAAAGTCAGGTGCGCCACATGGCAACTAAAGATGTATTGCTAGATGTCTTAGAGAAATTTACCTCATCATACATTAACCTAACCCCATTTCAAAAATTAGATCCTGATGGTAGAAAATTACCACCACTTTCTAACTTGGGTATGGGTTATGTTTTCGAAGAATTAATTAGAAAATTCAACGAAGAAAACAATGAGGAAGCAGGGGAACACTTTACCCCTCGTGAAGTAATTGATTTAATGACGCACATTATTTTCGACCCCATAAAAAATAACCTGCCACCGGTAATGACCATTTACGATCCGGCCTGTGGTTCTGGAGGGATGTTGACAGAATCTCAAAACTTTATTAAAGATGAAGATGGAGAGATTAAAGCCAAAGGCGATGTTTATTTGTACGGAAAAGAGATCAACGATGAAACTTATGCCATCTGCAAATCAGATATGATGATTAAGGGCAACAACCCTGAAAATATCCGAGTAGGCTCGACCCTTTCAACTGATGAATTTGCGGGTACTACTTTCGATTTTATGCTTTCTAACCCACCTTATGGTAAATCCTGGGCAAGTGAGCAGAAATATATAAAAGATGGAAAGGATGTAATTGATTCACGTTTTCAGATCAAATTAAAAAACTATTGGGGCGAAGAAGAAGATGCCGATGCTATTCCTCGTTCATCTGATGGTCAATTACTTTTCTTGATGGAAATGGTTAGCAAAATGAAACCCTTAGCCAGCAGTAAATTCGGAACTCGTATTGCATCTGTACACAATGGAAGTAGTTTGTTTACAGGCGATGCAGGTGGCGGAGAAAGTAATATCAGGAGATATATTATTGAAAATGATTGGTTAGAAGCCATTGTGCAAATGCCAAATAACTTATTCTACAATACAGGGATTACCACTTACATCTGGATTTTAAGCAATAATAAAGCAGCTCATCGAAAAGGAAAGGTTCAACTCATTGATGCTGGTCAGCTTTATCAAAAATTGCGTAAAAACCTTGGGCAAAAAAACTGTGAGTTTGCACCAGCACACATCAATGAAATTGTAAAGATTTATACCGAAATGCAAGTCATTGAAAAAACGGATGACAAAGGAATTGCCGCTCAAGTTTTTGATAATAGCGATTTCGGATTTCATAAAGTAACCATCGAAAGACCAAAACGTTTAAATGCTCAATTTACCGCAGAGCGGATTGCCAGTTTAAGATTTGATAAAAACTTGAACGATGCGATGGTTCATGTATATGAAACTTATGGCGAAGAAGTTTACCAAGACTTGAGTAAACACGAAAAGGACATTAAGGAATGGGCAGAAAAGCAAGAATTAAACTTAAATGCCAAACAAGAAAAAACATTGGTTAATGTAGCCACTTGGCAAAAACAATTAGCCATCTTAAAAACAGCTGAAGTTTTATTAAAAGCTTTCGGAGATAAAACTTACAGCGATTTTGATGTATTTGTAAACGAAGTTGACGATGTTTTAAAAGCCGAAAAAATTAAACTTTCTGCAAGTGAGAAAAATGCCATTTTAAATGCAGTAAGCTGGTACGATGAAGAAGCAGAGAAAGTAAAGAAAAGCATTGTAAAACTGAGTGGAGAAAAATTGAGTGATTTGTTAAGTCGTTTAGGTTGCAAAGCCGATCAATTGGGAGATTATGGTTATTACTTAACCGATAATAAAGGTGAGTATCAAACCTATGAAACAGAAAGCGATTTACGCGATACAGAAAACGTACCATTAAAAGAAAACATCAATAGCTACTTTTTAAGAGAAGTTAAACCTCACGTTGCCGAAGCGTGGATTAACCTTGATGCTACTAAGATTGGTTACGAAATTAGCTTTAACAAGTATTTCTATCGCCATAAACCTTTACGCAGTATTGAAGAAGTAACAGCTGATATTTTAGCTTTAGAAAATGAGAGTGATGGTTTAATTCGTGAAATTTTAAACCTAGCCTAGTATGAATTCAGAATTAATTTTATACCAATCTGATGATGGGCAAACCAAAATACAAACCCGTTTAGAGGATGAAACCGTTTGGCTTACTCAAGCACAAATGGCAGAATTGTTTGGCAAGGGTAGAACTACTATCACTGAGCACATTAATAATGTTTTTAAAGAAGGGGAATTAGATAAAGAAGTGGTATGTCGGAAATTCCGACATACCACTCTACATGGTGCAATTGCAGAAAAAACCCAAGAAGTTGAAACAACTTATTATAACCTCGATGTGATTATCTCTGTTGGCTATCGGGTAAAAAGCTTGCAGGGAACCAAGTTTAGGCAATGGGCAACAGCCAGGCTACGGGAATATTTGGTGAAGGGTTTTACTATGAACGATGAACTGCTGAAACAAGCAGGTGGTGGCGATTACTTTGACGAGTTATTAGCTCGTATTAGAGACATTCGTTCGTCTGAAAAAGTATTTTGGCGCAAAGTATTAGATGTTTATGCAACCAGCATAGATTACGATCCAAATACCGAAACCTCGCAAACCTTTTTTAAGACCATACAAAACAAAATGCATTGGGCTGCACACGGACAAACCGCTGCAGAAGTAGTGTATAGCCGTATAGATGCCGCAAAACCTTTTCTAGGCTTAACCAATTTTAAAGGTTTGCAACCAACTCAACAAGAAATTGCTGTAGCCAAAAATTATTTAAACGAGCAAGAATTAAATGTGCTTAACCGCATGGTAACGGCTTATTTAGAGGTAGCAGAATTACAAGCCTTAAACCGCAAACCTATGCACATGCAAGATTGGCTGCAACGTGTTGACGACTTTTTGAAAATGACGGGTAATGATATTTTAACACACTCCGGAACTGTTAGCCACGAACAAGCTTTGTCTAAAGCTAAACAACACTATAATAGTTATAAGGAAAGCTTAAAAAACGAACTCTCTAAAGTAGAACAAGACTTTGTGCAACATTTAGAACAAACCACTAAACAGCTTAAAAATAAGAATGATGGAAATTAAGCTAGCAAAATATAATGTATATAAGGATTCTGGTGTGAAATGGTTGGGAAAGATTCCTGAGAGTTGGGAAGCACTTTCTAATAAATTTATATTCAAACTAAAGAAAATTCAAGTTGGCAAAAAATCTAGTGACTATGATTTACTCTCTTTAACCTTAAATGGTGTTATAAAAAGAGATATGGAAAACCCGCAAGGTAAATTTCCAGCTGAATTTGATACTTATCAGGAAGTGAAAAAGGGTGATTTTATTTTTTGCTTATTCGATGTAGAAGAAACTCCAAGGACAGTTGGGCTTTCGAGTTTCGATGGGATGATAACTGGAGCATATACAATTATGCAACCGCAGGATGATTTTGACAGAATTTTTCTATACTATTTCTATTTGAATTTGGATTCTACAAAACGGATGAAGCCACTTTATACTGGGTTAAGGAATACAATTTCTAAAGAAAATTTCTTTTCATTTAAAACATTTATACCTCCATTAGAAGAACAAACCGAAATTGCCAAATTTTTGGATGATAAAACAGCCAAAATAGACCATGCCATTTCTATTAAACAAAAACAAATTGATTTATTAAAAGAACGCAGGCAAATTTTAATACATAAAGCGGTTACGCAAGGTATTAACTCAAATGTAAAATTAAAAGATAGCGGGGTAGAATGGATTGGAGAAATACCTGAACATTGGGAGGTTAAGAGACTAGCGTCATTTGGTAAATTTTCGAAAGGTGGTGGTTTTTCAAAAGCTGATTTAACTGAAGATGGAGTTTCTGCTATTTTATATGGAGATATTTATACAAAGTACGATATTGAAATAACCAAAGGAGTAAGGTTTATTTCAAATGAAACTGCAAAAAAATCGATATCAATTAAAAAAGGAGATATTCTATTTACGGGTTCTGGTGAAACAATGGAGGATATCGGTAAATGTGTGGTTTTTTCTAGTGATGAAAAAACTGTTGCAGGTGGTGATGTTATCATTTTTGAGCAATTTGGAAACAACAATCTATTTTTAAGTTATGTGTTAAACACTGAGGGTGCAAAATATGAGAAAGCTAGATATTCCAAAGGTGAAATTATTGTGCACACTTATGGGTCAAAATTAAGGAATATTTATATCCCAATACCACCATTGGTAGAGCAGGAAAAAATTGCAGAATATGTGGATAATGCAATGAATAAAATTGCAACTGCCATTTCCTTAAAAGAGAAAGAAATTGAGAAGTTAAAGGAATATAAGGCAAGTTTAATAAATAGTGTGGTAACGGGTAAGGTGAGGGTGAGTTAAGGATTATGGAAACGAAAGATAAAACAGGAAAACTATTATACACAATAAGCGAAATATTTAATGATAATGGTTATTTATCAGAAAAAAACAAAGAATATTTTAATATTCCCCACTACCAAAGAGGTTATAAGTGGGAACCAAATAATGTGAATAAATTATTAACAGATATTGATAATTTTATTGCTGGAGATGGTAAATTTTATTGTTTGCAAAACATAACTATTGTTGCTAATAATAATGTGTTTAACGTTATTGATGGGCAACAACGCTTAACAACGCTCACAATAATACTATCCTATTTGGGCGAAAAGTTATTGGTTAATAAAAAAGTTAGGTTTCCACAAAATTCCATCAGAAAATATTCAAATCAATTTCTAAATGAGATAGTAACAAGAAAGGATCTAGAATTTCCAGCTGTAACTTGGGAAGATTATGTTGAAAAATTTCCTGAATATGATTTACAGGATATTGGACACATGTTCAATGTGTATCGTGCAATAGAAGGATGGTTCGAAGCTAAAAATAAAGAAAACCAAATATTTGCAATTGATAAATTCTTGAATAAACTTTTACATGATGTAAAAATAATTGTGAATGAAGTAGATGGTCAAACAAGTGAAGAAAAAGTTTTTGGGAATTTAAACTCCAAACGGATTCCTCTTGATGGCTCTGATTTAATAAGGGCAATTTTAATTACAAGGGTAGCCAGAGAAGAAGCAAGAAAAGAAACTGATTTAAAAAATATCATTTATGTAAATGAAAGGAGAGTTAAGCTTGGTTGGGAACTTGACCAAATTAACAATTGGTGGGGTTCTGAAAATATAAAGGGATATTTCTCAAAGTTTGTTAGCGTAAAATCTGAACTAATAGGTGGAGATAAAAAACTTTTTAATGAAGAACATTATCCAATTAATTATTTGTATCTCTTATATGCAGAGACTAAAGGTAAAAATAAACTTACGCTTGATCTTATTGAGCAACATACCAACAGTGCAATTGCATTATATAAAGAGATTTTAAAATTACATTATACTTTACAAGATTGGTATAGCAACAAGGAGATCTATCATTATTTAGGTTTTCTTTTCAATGTTAGGGGGAAGAATAAAGCAAATTTTAGAGAGATATGGATTAATTGGCAAACGGTTGCAAGCAGAGATGAATTTATTGAATACTTAAAAAGTAGTATGAAAAAATGCTTTTTGGGGAATGACGAAGAATTAATTGACTTTAAGGACCATAATACCAATTGGTATGAGGATAAAGAAAATGAATTGGTGATGAGTTTGGTTTTGATGGATGTCATTCAGAGTATAAAAGAAAATCAACCAAACCTGCCGTTTAATTTCTTTCACAAAGACAAAAATGATATTGAACACATCTTTCCAAAAAAACCAAAAGAGCTCAAAAACAAAAAAGCATATATTGACTTTCTAAACAAGTTTGAAAAGGATCAAACAAAGCATTTTAACCTAAAAAATTATGATAAGCTAATTCAAAGTGAGAAGTATCAATTACAATTAGAAAATCATATAGATAGAACCATTGCTGAATATAAAATAAATGCTATTGGAAATTTGGTGTTATTGTACAATAGTTTAAACAGAAGTATAAGTAACTCAATTTATTCAGAAAAAAGATCCAGGATAATTGAATATTATAGTTTAGGTCACTTTATACAACCTCACACATTTAAGGTTTTCACAAGAGATTTTAATGATCCAAATCAAAAAAATAGGGATTTCGAATATTGGGTAAATGACGACATATTGAGAAATGGTGTTTATATAGATTCTGAAATTAATAAATTCTTTACACCCAAATCAAAATGAGCGAAAATAAACTTTTAAAGGAAGTTTCTGTTAAACAGATTCTTGAAACTTACAATTTAATAGTACCAGAGATACAACGTGAATATGTTTGGGGCCAAAATCAATACGGCGTGTTTCATACATTTTTAGATGATATTCAAGAAGGGTTAACTAATGTAGCAGATGAAACTGACGAAGAAAGAACTTTGAAAGATGCTATTTTAAATCCAGCAATCGATGAACAAACAAAAAAGGCACTTAGAGAAATATTAGATAAATTAGTTAAACCTATTGCTGCAATGAATATCGGCTTTCTTTATTCATATAAGCCTGGATATTATATAGGAAATGATAGAGAAGAAGATCTTTATTTAATCGATGGCCAGCAAAGGTTCACCACATTAGTTTTAATATTATTTTATTTTGCAATTAAAGAAGATAAAAAGGCTGACTTTATTTCTTTATTCAAGTTTGATGCTGCCAAAGAAAAAATAGCATTTGATTATAGAGTAAGATCAATTACGCATCAATTTTTTATTGAATTGATAGAGAAATGTACTACAATTAATGATTTATTAGAGATTAGAAATAAGAATTGGTTTTTATCTAGTTATGCTAATGATACAACTGTAAAATCTATTGCTGGGATCAATGAAAATACAGGTGTTTTTTATTTGCTTCATAATTTTTTTCAAAACGACATTTCAAAGTACTATGATTTTGTGAAAACTGGGATTAAGTTTTGGCATTTTAAAGCTGAAGAAACCACTCAGGGAGAAGAATTATACATCACTATGAATTCTAGAGGGCAACAACTTGCTGATAATGAAAATATAAGAGCAAAATTATTTGATGATGAATTAATCAAAAACAACTCTTTGTTCTGGAGCGAAAAATGGGAACAATGGCAAGATTTTTTCTGGAAAAATAGAGATAAAACGAGACCGAACAGCTCTGCTGATGATGGATTTAATGAATTCTTAAGGTGGGTACAGTTGCTTAAAATGTATGAAAACAATAATCAACAAGTCCCAATTACTGATGATTTAAGAAACAAATTTGAAAAAGCTTTACAATGGGGTACAGAAACAAAACTCGAAAGTGAATATTTTTCTTTAATAGATATAGACCAAGCTTTCGAAAGTTTAAAATATTTATATGGAACTTTTGAAAGTGATAATATAAATCTAAAAAATATATATCCTAAAAGCTTTATAGGTGGTTTAATTCCTAAAAAATGGATTGCTAATGAAGGAAGAGTATTAGGATTAATTGACCTCTTCCAATTGCTGCCTGTTTTGGCTTATATCAAAAAACATATTGTAACTGATAAGGAAATAAAAAACATCACACTCTATCGATTAATAAGATGTTTGAGGTTCTTAAGTAGAGATGTAACAATTGGTAAAGCAGTTAGGCAACAAGTTGCTAATGCATTGTTTTTTACTGATGAGTTAGCTTTTAATATGGATTTGGTTGATTTAGCCAATAACCAAAAGATTTCAACCACGATTCTGAACGAAGAGTTGAATATGAAACTTTCTCTGTTAAATTCTTCCTCAGAAAGAGAAAGACTAGAAGATTTATTTTGGTATGCAGAAGAACTCTTAGAGGCCGAGATACTTCACTTAATAACTTTAACAATTGAGCATAAAGGAGTATTTAATATTGAATATTTTGAAAAGGTTGTTTTATGTTACCAAGAATTGTTAGATAACGAGGATGCTGTAACATTTAATTTAATGCATACAGATTTTTATAACGATCAATATGATAGAATATATTGCGACAAAGATTGGTACAAAAAAAGTGCTTTAATGAACCTATTAGTTAATAGGATAGAAAACAACCAGATAAATTTTAATGATTTTTTAGTACAGCAACAGAAGATTTTTATTGCGGGTTATGAAACAGAACAAGAAATTATTGAAGAAGATTCTGCCGGCAATCAATTATTTATCTATTATATCTTAGCCACAAATGATATTTATAGTGTTAAAATAGGTTGGAATTACAATTATTTTAATTTTGGAAAATGGCCTGGATATTCAGGCTTTCATACAATTTTTAAAAATGGGATTATCTATCAGGGTTATGATTCTGCTTTTAGAGAAAATCAATTTAAAATTTTAGGTACACATTCATTAAAAGACAAATTAGCTGTAAAAAAACTTTTAGCTTGGGCAACCGAGCCTTTAACCACTGATTAAATATTAACTTATGCCCTCACAAACTAACGAACAAGCGCTAGAAGCATCCATCGAAAAAAGATTAGCTGGCACAAATCTAGAAGAACTCAAAACAATGAGTGAGCCTAAAGAATTGTACAGAACTGGCAATGGTTATTACATTGGGCAGGCTTCAGATTTCAACCCAAAGTTTGCAATAGATGAAAATCGTTTTTGGCATTTTTTAGAAACTACCCAAAAAGAAGAGTTAGCCAAATTGCAAAAACAAAGCGATTGGAAACTCAAGATATTAGAACGCTTAGATAGGTTAATTAAAAAGTATGGTGTTTTACGTTTGCTGCGTAAAGGTTTAGAAGTAGATGATGCACATTTTACGCTGTTTTATGTATTGCCATTGGCAAGTAGCAGCAAAATCATTAAAGACAATTTCGAGAGTAACGAGTTTAGTGTAACAAGGCAAATCCGTTATTCGCTAACTAACACCAAAGAAGAGATTGACATGGTACTTTTTGTAAATGGTCTCCCATTCTCTACCATGGAATTAAAAAACCATTGGACAGGGCAAAATGCTAAAGTACATGGGCAAAATCAGTATAAATTTAAAAGAGATATTACACAGCCATTGTTAAACTTCGGTAGGTGTGTGGTGCATTTTGTGGTTGATACAGATGAAGTTTACATGACTACGAAATTAGATGGAGCGAATACCTTCTTTTTGCCATTTAATTTAGGTAATAACTTCGGCAAGGGTAATCCGCCAAATCCCTTTGGACATAAAACATCTTATTTATGGGATGAGGTTTTAACGAGACAAAGTGTGGCTAATATTTTACAACACTTTGTTCGTTTTGATGGCAAAGAAACCGACCCATTAAATAAAAAAACTTTGTTCTTTCCTCGTTACCACCAAATGAAAGTGGTAAGAGATATTTTGGCAGATGCTAGTAAAAAAGGCGTGGGGCAAACTTATCTCATTCAGCATTCGGCAGGTTCTGGTAAATCCAATTCCATTACTTGGGTAGCATACCAATTGATAGAAGCTTATCCAGAAATAGAAGGATTGCCTGGTGGTAAAGGTATTTCTAATCCGCTATTTGATTCAGTAATTGTAGTTACTGATAGACGATTGTTAGATAAACAACTAAGGGAAAACATTAAAGAATTTTCTGAAGTTAAAAACATAGTTGCACCTGCTTATTCATCAAAAGAATTGAAAGAAAGCTTGGAGCAAGGTAAAAAGATCATTATTACTACCATTCAAAAATTTCCTTTTATTGTAAAAGGTATTGCAGATTTAAGCGATAAACGTTTTGCAGTCATTATTGATGAAGCACATAGCAGTCAAAGTGGTTCGGCGGCAGATAACATGAACCAAGCGATGGGCAATAATAAAGAAGAAGAATATGAAGATGTGCAAGATAAGATTTTAGAAGAAGTAATGCGTTCTCGTAAAATGAGAGGCAATGCTTCATACCTAGCTTTTACGGCAACACCAAAAAATAATACGTTAGAAAAGTTCGGTGTAAAACAAGAAGATGGAAATTTTAAACCTTTGCATCTTTATTCGATGAAACAAGCTATAGAGGAAGGTTTTATTTTAGATGTTTTAGCTAATTACACCACTTACAAAAGCTATTACGAAATTGAGAAATCAATAGAAGATAACCCCTTATTTGACACCGCAAAAGCACAAAAAAAATTAAAGGCTTATGTAGAGCGACATCAGCAAACCGTAGAGGTAAAGGCAGAGATAATGCTAGAGCACTTTGTAAGCAATATAGTGAACAAAAAGAAGCTGAAAGGTAAAGCTAAGTCCATGGTGGTTACTCAAAGTATCGAATCTGCCATTCGTTATTACCAAGCATTGAAAAAATTGTTAGCTACAAAGGGTAATCCTTTCAAGATAGCCATTGCTTTCTCAGGTAAGAAAACTGTCGATGGCATAGAGTATTCGGAAGATGGCCTAAATGGCTTCTCTGAAAAAGATACTAGAGATAAATTTGACGAGGAAGAATATAAAATATTGGTTGTAGCCAATAAATATTTAACTGGTTTTGATCAGCCTAAGTTAACAGCAATGTATGTTGATAAGAAGCTACAGGGTGTTTTAGCTGTTCAAGCATTATCCAGGTTAAATAGAGCTGCGGATAAATTAGGAAAGAAAACAGAAGATTTGTTTGTGCTGGATTTCTTTAATTCTGTAGATGAAATTAAGGACGCATTTGATCCATTTTATACTGCTACAACTTTAAGTAAAGCGACGGACATTAATGTTTTACACGAAATAAAAGGCAATCTAGATGAAGTTGGTGTTTATGAATGGCTTGAGGTTGAGGATTTTGTAGAGAAATATTTTAAAGGAGTAAATGCTGAGTTGCTAAGTCCAATTATTGATTTTGCTGCAGAACGTTTCAACAATGCGTTGGAATTAGAAGAAGATGCAAAAGCTGACTTCAAAATTAAAGCAAAACAGTTCGTGAAAATTTATGGCCAAATGGCCGCTATCCTTCCTTATGAAGTTATTAAATGGGAAAAGCTATTTTGGTTTTTGAAATTCTTGATACCAAAGTTGATTATTCTTGATCCCGACAGAGATGCATATGATGAGCTGCTAAACTCTGTCGATTTATCAACTTATGGTTTAGAAAGAGTGAAGTTGAATCAATCAATAGGCTTGGATGAAAGCACAACAGAGTTAGACCCGCAAAATCCTAACCCTCGTGGTGCGCATACAAAAGATGAAGAAAGCGATCCTCTAGATTTAATCATTCAAAGCTTCAATGAAAAATGGTATCAAGGTTGGGATGCAACACCAGAAGATCAGCGGATTAAGTTCGTAAATTTAAGTAAGAATATCATGGCACACCCAGACTTCGAAATGAAGGTTAAAGATAATATGGATACGCAAAACCAAGATTTGGCACTAAGAAAGATTTTAGATGATGTGATGGCTCAACAACGAAAAAACGAATTAGACTTATATCGTTTGTATGCCAAAGATGATGCCTTTCATCAAGCATTTTTTGACACGATGAAGAGGATGGTTAATGTGGGGAGGTAATGGAAGACTTAATTATTAAAGAGTTTTTAGAAAAGGAGAAAGTTAGAGTACTTAGTTTGTACTCAGCTAGTAAACATAAAATCAGTTTTCTTTCAAATAAGGGTTTATGGGAATGGTTTGAAGATAAATTAATAGCACAAAATTTTTGTTGCTATTATTGTGGTACATCAATTTTCGAAATCAACAAGCTAATTGATACAGATATTTAAAAAACTAGGGCAGTTAGAGGTGAAGGTCGTCGGGGACCAGTTCTGGAAATAGATAAGAATGATGACACTTATGTAAAAGATAATTGTGTTTTATCTTGTTACTATTGCAACAATGACAAAAGTTATACATGTAGTAAGGATGATTACAAAACTTTTTTTGGAGCTAATAGAAGGAAATACTTTAAATCTCTGTTGCAAAACATAAAATAGTATTGATTTGTCGTATTCGTTCAATGTCTATTTTTTATGGTCTAGCTAACTATTCATTGCCTAAATCTCCCTTTGAAGAAAGATTATATAGCGCTTAAAGCTTGTAATCGTAACATTCCCAACCAGTGTTCATCAAAGCATATATGGAAGATTTATTAGGTGCAATCATTGTAAGTATGTTAGAGGTTTTATTCGCCTCTTTTACCAAACCTAAGCACTAATACGATTTTCAAATGGTCTAATTGGCAAATGGGTCTGGTTTTTCAGCAGCTTTTGCCAAATCTTTTAGGTAAAGAAATGCCTTGCTGAGTCTTTCATACATTAATTTATCACTTTGTTTATAATAAACAGTGATATAATCGCTTCGCTGCTTGTTTGAGCTGTTCGTACTGCTATTATTTGAAATAATGAGTGGATTTTTATCGTTAAAATAAATATAAAAGGACCCCACATCGGTTGTAGTTTTGGTTGAATCAATCACAATTCTGGAAATTTTTGAGGGATTGAAAAAACTTTGAACCTTAAAAGAAGAATACGATTCCCTGTCCTGAATAATCATGTTGTTGAAATAAACTACATGGTTTAACCTGTTCGAGTCAGTTTGGAAATCATTAGTGGTTAAAGTTGTTTTGCCGTAAACGCCTTCATTCTTCCATCTTAAAGCTTCTGCTTCATTCAATTTTTCATTAATGTAATTTATGGTTTCTTGTCTTGTTAACTTTTGTGCGAAAACAGTTGATACAAAGATGGTTAGTGATGCAAGGAGGATTAATTTAATTTTCATAATTAAAACTATTGCATTTATATAATTTTCGCAATACCTAAAATGTGGTATATTAAATATGTTTTATGAATTATTGACTATTTCTTTAGTTTAGGCGCTAAAATGTTCATAATCTTTACATTAGGTGCTATAATTACCTAAAATTAGGTATAGGTACTGTTTGGTTATTCTATTATTTTTACACCATACCTTAACCATCTCAAAGCCATCCCATGAAATCGAATTTCAACCAATTCTGGATAAGTTTACTTATCTGCTCTTGTTTTGCAACAAGTGTTCAAGCTCAAAAAATTACTGTCAAAAAAATAAAGGAACTAAATAAAGCTTCTACCCCTCCAACTCCCCAAGAAGCAGGAGGAATTGCAATGAAAAAGAACCTAAGCACAGCGGGCTTTAGGTATATGGAATATGTGAGAGAGGAAGTAAAGCGATTAGAAGAATATGACGAACTACAAGAGAGAAGAGATTCATTAGAGTTATTGTTGAAAAACACAAAAATTACTACTAATATAATTACCGCTAGAAATTATGATGAATTCATTTCTGCAAAGTTTAGAGGTTTAAGTGGAACAGAGATTAAGAACGGAAAATTTGTCGGTTCTTCTGCAGCAGTAGATGAAAAAAGTGTAACCTTAAATTTCTCTATTAAACCATCTAAAGACAGGGAGTTTTATATTCAGCCCACCATTTCAGGTAAATCAGACAATGGGTTGGTAGATTTGTTTTCTGAAGGGAAACGGAATAAAACCATAACTTATGGACTTAATTTCACCCAATTAATCGCTAAAAATAGCTCTAAGTACTGGAAAATAGATAAATATAAGTTACACAATGACATTAGGGATAAACATAGCAAATTTGATATGTTTAAAGAGCCAGCAGAAAAACTCTATCTATCAACAAGAGTTGCTGAATTGAAGAAACTATATGATGGCAAGCTTACCAGACCGATGTTAGATCAATATGCAGGAGATGTGATTGTTGGTAACAATCTGATAATGACAGAAACACTTGCAGTTTATAAAAAGGCTGCTGATACTTTAATAGGTGCAGGATTATTGCCAAAGAGTTTTTTAAGCCTAAAGATTGCTGACCAGGCTAGTATGATAGAGACCTTAAATATAGAGGATCGTATAAATGCTATTGTTCTTGCTAATCATTTAGATAAAATGGATAAACTGCAATTGAATGCTCCTTTTAATTCCAGTACCATAAAGTACGTAAGCGGAGGAATTAAACATAATAAAGAAGAACGAAAAATATTCGACCCAACATCAACTACGCTTACCAGAGACTATTTAGAACGATACCCATCAGCGAATTTTGCTCTAACCCTAATGAGGACTACCAAGAATGGAAATAGAATTTATTTTTCGCCAACCATAAATTATAGTAACCCTAAGGATTTTGTTAAGGACGATGAAATTACTACCCAAGTAGAGGCTCCTAAAGTTATTGGATCTACAACAGTACAAAACATTACGGCTGTTACTTTTTACGAAAAAGTTCCATCATATTTAAACACCATTTATTTTGATGTTCCTTTTGTTTATTACAATGTAAAAAAACACATGGGTTTTGAGGTAGGCTTTAAAGGGGGTTGGGATGATCCTGATGATGACTTGGTTTCGGTAAGATTGGGACTGCTTATACCAATTAATCCCGATAGTGATAGCCAATTAATGATTGAACCCCTAATTCGATTTAAGGAGCTGAACAACAAGGTTACTAAGCTATGGAAGAATAACTTTGTTTTTGGTGTAAATGTCAGTTTAGCTTTTCCTAAAAACTTTTTTAATAAGGATAAATAATAGCTGTGAATTTGCAAATCAGGATTACTATGCCTGTAGCTAAAAAGTCAGCTATATGTGGCTCCCAAGGGCATAAGGTTGTTTATGAGTTTTTATAGGTGGAAAGATTAAGATATGGGTAATGCCAATACTAATAAAGCACAGATATCTCGTCGCTGCGCTCTGTCGAAATGACGGTTAGCAAAGGAGGCTGCGCTATGAAACCAGAGAATGGCAATGACTATGTGATTTAAGATGGATTTGATTCATAAATTCCTCCGAAGTCGGAATGACGAGCTGGGCGGAAAAAGATTTGATTTATGGATTCCTCTCCGATATAAAATCGGAACAGGCCGAAGTTGGATGTGAAATAGCCAAATGATAATTAGAAAAATATATTCAAATCATATCTTTTAACTGCTTGATAAACAATAGTCTATTTCCTTAATTTAAAAATGTCTTTGTAACGTTTATTAATTGCCTATCTTTAGGGAAACCAAATAGCAGTACCTAATTTATTCAATGGCAAAAATCTACTCTCTTAAGTCGATTATAGGGTTTGTTTATCTTTTTTTTACGCTCATTAACTGTTCAGCGCAATTAAATGGTAAGTCTATTAAGCATTTGGGTGTTGAAGATGGTCTTTCCAATAACGTTGTAAATTCACTTTACCAAGATCGGTTTGGTTTCATGTGGATGGGTACTTATGATGGATTAAATCGTTATGACGGTTACAGCTTTAAGATATTCAGGAACAAATGGGGAGATGAAAATTCCTTAATCAATAACCACATTACTGCACTTAACGGTGATGATGTAAATAGGATATGGATTGGCACCCAAAAGGGTGTTTCTTTTTTTGATTATGCCAATTCTAAAATCCATCCGGTTTTTTATATTGATAAAGGCCGAAACGTAAAAATTACAGCGCCAATTACTTCCATTGCTGTTGCTAAAAATGGTACTACCTATATTGCAACAGACGAAAAGGGTTTGTTTGTTATTCAGAAAGGGTCAAACATCGCCCAGCGAATTCCTGTTTCAAATCATGTTAATTATACAGCACGAGGACTGGCCATAGATGAACAAAATAACCTTTGGGTGTTTGTAAAGGATGTGGGATTATGCACTTACCATGTAGCTTTAGGTAAAATTGGCTTAACCAAATCACCTATCCATTCGGTTACTTCAATTATCAACTACACTAAGGATGAGCTGTTCATTGGTACAGAAAAGGGGCTGTTTTCTTACCATAAAGCTACTGGAAAATTAGAACGCATTCCCGCTCAACTGAGCGATAATAACATCATGAGCTTAAGCATTGATTTGCAAAAGAAATTATGGATTGCTACAGATGGCGGTGGTATTACCATTATTGATTTGGCCACAAAAAAATCAAGCTTTTTGAATGCCTCCAAAGAAAAAGGGATGCTGAGTAGCAATTCCATAGGCGCTGTTTATGAAGATAGGGAGGCTAGAAAATGGATTGCCACCTTAAGGGGCGGTGTTAACATTATAGACAATGTACAGGCGCAGTTTAGAACCATTAAAAAAGACCCTTTTCGGGAAAATACTTTAGTAAACAATTTTATATTGTCGTTTTGCGAAGATGAAAATAAAAACATCTGGATTGGTACAGATGGCGGAGGATTAAGCTTATGGAACCCTATCACAAACCGTTATACCAACTTTGTGCATCATCAAAATGATCCAACTTCCTTATCTAGTAATTTTATAACCAGTATTTTAAATGATAAGCAGCAAAACATTTGGGTAACTACCTTTAATGGTGGTATAGATCGTTTTAATAAACAGACCAATAGCTTTAAACATTACACCTGTTTTAATACGGTAAAAAAAATAGAAGAAATTAATGTTTGGAAGATATTTCAAGATAAAAGTAACAGGCTCTGGGCAGGTACAACAAAGGGTGGGGCATTATATCTGTATAATAGTAGCCTAGATAAGTTCGAGCTTTTTGATGCAAGGCTGAAAGACATCCATACACTTTATCAAGACGCACAAGGCATCCTTTGGGGAGGAAACTATACCCATCTTATACAGATAGATCCTATTCGTAAAAAACACCAATATATTCCTGTGGGCATTGCCATAAGAGCCATTTACGAAGATAGCTACAAGCAATTGTGGATTGGGACTGAAGGTGGTGGTCTGCTGAAGTTGGATAGGAATACCAAAAAGCTGAAACGTTACATTCAGGCTGATGGCTTACCGAGTAATTCTGTCCTTAATATTTTAGAAGACAACAAGGGAAATTTATGGTGTAGTACTTATAATGGACTCTCTAGGTTCAATATCAAAACTGCCAAGTTTAAAAACTATTATGCTACAGATGGTTTACAAAGTAATCAGTTTAATTACAATGCCGCTTTAAGGTTAAGCAATGGCGAATTGTTATTTGGTGGGATAAATGGGTTTAACAAGTTTTTTCCAGATAGCATTAAAATCAATAAACGAATACCAAAAATTGTAATTACAGATTTTAGGGTAAACAATATTCCTATTGATGAAGATCCTGCATACCAAGACGAGATTTCTGTGGTAGGGCTAGATAAAATTTCCATGCCCTTTAATGCTGCGGTTATATCAGTTAACTTTTCGGCCATCGAATTTTCTTTCCAAGATCAAATCAAGTATGCCTATTACCTAGAAGGATGGGATAGGGATTGGAATTATATTGATAAACTAAACTTTGCTTATTATTCTCGTTTAAATGAGGGTACTTATAAGCTACACTTAAAAAGCACGGATACTGAAGGTGCTTGGGCAGCAAATGAAAAAATCATCATCATTAAAGTTTTGCCGCCTTGGTACCGTACATGGTGGGCTTATTCATTGTATTTAGCATTGATGATTTCATTATATGCCGTATTTGTTAAATACAGAAGAAGGCAATACCGTTTAAAACATGAGGTTGAGCTAGCCAACTTAAACAGGGAAAGAGAGAAGGAACTGAATGAGAAAAAATTGAACTTTTTTACCAATATCTCTCATGAACTCAGAACACCCCTTACTTTAATTGTAAACCCAATAAAGGATATTTTAAGCACAAAGGAAAACGGTCAAGAGAAAAACGACTTAAATGTGGTTTATAGAAATTCGAGGCGCTTGTTGAGTTTGGTTGATCAATTGTTGCTTTTTAGGAAAACAGAAAACGAAAATGAGGCTTTAAAATTGGTTAAAATCAACCTTTTTAAGTTTGCCCATGAGATATTTGTATGTTTCAATTACTTGGCCAATAACAATAACATTAGTTATAAATTTGAGTGTGAAGATGAGCAAATCTACATTTACGCAGACCGCGATAAGTTAGAAATCATCCTTTTTAACTTGCTTTCTAATGCCTTAAAATTTACGCCCAAAGGTGGTAAAGTAGTGTTAAATATTGCTTTAGTTAATGAAATGATACAAATTAGGGTAGCTGACACTGGTCCTGGTATACCTATAGAAGTTGGCGATAAGCTGTTTGATAAATTTTACAAGGTCATCAACAACAGTTCAATTAAGGTTGGTTTTGGTATCGGGCTTTATCTGGTTAAAAATTTTGTAGAACTACACCAAGGGAAAATCTCTTACACTTCTACACTTGGAGAAGGAACAACGTTTTTTATTGCCTTACCAAAAGGTGATATCGTTGAAGAACAGTTAATTATTTTAGAGGATAAGGAAGAGCTTAATTACGTTAACGAACTTATCACAGAAGAAGATGAATTAGGTGATGAACAAATCCCTAACCTTGAGTTACTCATTTCAGATTTGCATGCTATTTTGGTGGTAGATGATAATGAGCAAATTATAGATTATATCCATCAAATATTTCATCAGAAGTTTAAAGTTTACAAAGCCAATAACGGTTTGGAGGGTTTAGCAGCTGCTAGAGAACACTTGCCAGATATTATTATTTCTGATGTGAACATGGATGGCCTAGATGGGATTGAGTTATGCAGGGAAATAAAAGCAGACCCCACAATGAGCCATATCCCTGTGATTTTGTTAACTGCAGACCCAAGTCCAGAGTTGCGGTTGCAAGGCATAGAGGTTGGCGCTTATGATTTTATCAGTAAACCTTTTGACAAGGAATTATTTACTGCAAAAATTAATGGGGTCATCAAAAATAGAAGCAACTTACAGTCGTACTTTTATAATGAGGTAACTTTAAAGTCAGAGCGCAATAAAATCTCTCAAGAAGATAAAAGCTTTATTCAAAAAACCATCACCATTATAGAAGATAACTTGATGGAGACCAACTTTAACGTCAAAATATTGGCATCTCAGTTAAGCATGAGTCATTCTAACCTTTATAAAAGAATAAAGGCAACCTCGGGCTTGTCTATTAATAGTTTTGTGCGTTTCATTAGGTTGCGTAAAGCGGCCGAGCTATTGATCAATACCGGTTTAAATATCAATGAGGTAGCTTTTAGGGTAGGGATTAATGATATCAAATATTTTAGGGTTCAATTTCAAAATCAATTTAAGCTTACCCCTTCGGCATTTATTAAAAAACACCGTAAAATTTTCCATAAACAGTATAGCATTAACACTAATTTGGCTGATAAGTAACATTTAGGTTAAATAATCCCCCTTAAATTATCATTAACACCCCCAACAAAAACAATAAATTTAATGTACTTAGATTTACCAAATCATAAATCGAATACTCGTTCTAGAATGAAAAAATACAATTGGCTTATCGCATTGTTACTGGTCAGCAAAATTGCTGCCGCACAAACACTTCCTTCTACACAAGAAGTAATTGCCACTATAAATAAAGCAAATACTTATTGGCAAACTAATAACAAACCCGAAGTGAGGGCATTTTGGGATCATGCCGCTTATCATACTGGTAACATGGAGGCTTACGAAATTACCAAAAACGAAGCGTACAAAACTTATTCAGAAACTTGGGCCAACCATAACAAATGGATGGGTGCAAAAAGCACAGATAAAAGCAAGTGGAAATATAAGTATGGCGAAACTGATGAATTTGTACTGTTTGGAGATTGGCAAATCTGCTTTCAAACTTATATAGACCTGTATAACCTTAACCCAGAACCGCACAAAATTGCTCGTGCCAAAGAGGTCATGGAGTATGAGATGTCTACAACAGCAAACGATTATTGGTGGTGGGCAGATGGTTTGTACATGGTAATGCCTGTAATGACAAAATTGTATAAGCTAACGGGCAATCAGCAATATGCTGATAAACTTTACGAGTATTTCATGTATGCCAATAGTATCATGTACGATAAAAAAGAGAAACTTTATTACCGAGATGCGAAGTATGTTTATCCAAAACATAAAAGTGCAAATGGCAAAAAAGATTTTTGGGCTAGGGGCGATGGATGGGTTTTCGCAGGATTGGCAAAGGTTTTAAAAGATTTGCCTAAAAATGATCCACACCGTGATGAGTATTTAACCAAGTACAAAAACATGGCGAAGGCAATTGTGAAATGTCAACAGGCTGAGGGTTATTGGACAAGAAGTTTATTAGATCCACAACATGCGCCAGGACCTGAAACTAGCGGCACAGCTTTTTTTACTTACGGCTTGTTATGGGGCATTAATAATGGTTTGCTTAAAGAAAGTAAGTATCTTCCGGCAGCAAAAAAAGCATATAATTACCTAACTAAAACTGCATTGCAGGAAAGCGGAAAAGTGGGTTATGTACAACCAATTGGAGAAAAGGCAATTCCAGGACAAGTTGTAGATGCTAATTCTACTGCTAATTTTGGGGTAGGTGCATTTTTATTAGCCAATTGCGAAATGTATAGGTTTTTAACGAACAAAAAATAGACATGGAATCATCATTAAAAAATATTGTTATAGTCTTTTTAATCCTTTTTTTAGGGGTAGGAAAGGTAGCTGCACAAAAGAAGAGTAAAAATGTAAAAGCTGTTCCATTAACTGATAGACAAGTTTGGTTACAGGAAATGGATAAAATGGTAAGGCCTGTCATTTACAGTTTAGCAAAAGACAGTTTACGTATTGTAATGCCAAAGGAGGTTTCAATTCGTTCAGATAACAAAGAAAGTAGGATTAAAGTACAATATGTTGAAATTTTGGGTAGGGTTTTGAGTGGAATAGCGCCTTGGTTGCAATTAGAGGGTGGTTCGGAAGCTGAAATCGCCCTGCGCAAACAATATCGTGAATGGGTAATTAAAGGCATTAAGAACTCGTTAGATTCTAATGCAAAAGATTTCATGAACTATGATATTGCTGGGCAACAATTAGTTGATGCTTCTTTTGTGGCACTTGCTTTTATCCGTGCACCTTGGCTTTGGGAAAATTTAGACAAAAAGAACCAAAACCTGATGATGAAATCCATTGCCACTACAAGGAAATTTAAACCAGGCTTTTCAAATTGGTTGCTTTTTTCTGCAGTTAACGAAGCTTTTATGGCAAAGTTTGGTTATGAGTGGGATGTGATGCGAGTAGATTACGCCTTACAACAAATGGAACAATGGTATGTTGGCGATGGCATGTATAAAGATGGTAGTACTTATGCTTTCGATTATTACAACAGTTTTGTAATTCATCCATATTTAGGCACATTGGTGGATATTATTGGCAAAAAAACAAATGCTTATAATGCAATGTTCGAGAAGGTTAAAAAACGTAATGAGCGTTATGCCGTTATCCAAGAACGATTAATTAATTCAGATGGAACTTATCCAGCTACTGGTAGGTCAATTATTTATAAGGGCGGCGCATTTCATCACTTAGCAGACATGGCTTTTAAAAAATTATTACCAAAACAGTTAGCTCCAGCGCAAGTGCGTTGTGCCTTAACTGCAGTGATAAAAAAGACATTAGAAAGCCCAACAACTTATAAAAATGGATGGTTATCGATTGGTTTATATGGTGATCAGCCTAATATTGCCGATTCTTACAATAACCAAGGCAGTCCTTATCTCTGTACCAGCATCTTTTTACCCTTAGGTTTGCCAGAAACTGATGCTTTTTGGGCAAATCCACCTGTTAAGTGGAGTGCTCAAAAAATATGGAGCGGAGAAGATTTTCCAAATGACCACAGTGTAGATTTAAGATAGATGTATAAAATTTTCTGTATTTGTTTGTTGTTTGTTGGGTTTAGCTTTTCTGTTAAAAGTCAAGAAAATACTTCATTGAGTACCATTGCCGAAAATGGCTGGGCAAATAATTCCGTTAACACGGTTATTTTTAGGAAAAATGCCTTAACAACCTTTAAAAATAACCAATATGTCGCTTATTATGATGTAGATCAGTTTGTGGTTTTAGCAAAGCGGAAGCTCAATGCGCAAACATGGGAAGTTGTTAAAACGCAATACAAAGGTGATGCAACTGATGCCCATAAATCTATTAGTATCATGGTTGATGGAAGCGGTTATTTACACATTGGATGGGGGCAGCACAACAATAACCTCAACTATGCAAAATCTATAAAACCAGAAAGCCTTTTATTAGGTCAAAAACTGGCTATGCTTGGTTTAAAGGAAAATAAAGTGAGTTATCCGGAGTTTTATAAGCTGGCTAATGGCAATTTACTTTTCTTTTATAGAGATGGTGGTTCTGGAAATGGGAATTTGATGATCAATCAGTATGATTTAAAAACAAAGGCTTGGACAAGAATTCAGGATAATTTAATTGATGGGCAGGGTAAAAGAAATGCCTACATACAAACCGCGATTGATGCTAAAGGAACTATCCATTTATCATGGGTTTGGCGGGAAAGCCCTGATGTGGCCAGTAACCATGATTTATGTTATGCAAAATCTACCGATGGTGGGTTGACTTGGGAAAAATCAGATGGTACAAAATATCAATTGCCCATTAATGCAACAAATGCAGAATATGCTTTAAAAATTCCACAAAACAGCGAGTTGATAAATCAGACTTCTATGTTTGCTGATGAAAATGGAAATCCATTTATTGCAACTTATTGGAGAGATGCTGGTGAAACGGTACCACAATATCACATTGTTTATAAAACTGGTAAGAATTGGGGAGTAAACAAGTTAAACTTTAGAAAAACACCTTTTAGCTTGAGTGGTGGTGGCACTAAAAAAATCCCGATATCAAGACCGCAATTAATCAGTTGGTCGGAGAAAAATACAATTTCTTGTGCGTTAATTTTTAGAGACATTGAAAGAGGGAATAAGGTTTCAATCGCCATTGGCAATGACATTACAAAAAGCGATTGGGAATGTAAAGATCTTTCTGAGATGAGTGTAGGTGAGTGGGAACCTACTTTTGATACAGAATTATGGCTCACAAAAAAAAGATTAGATTTATTTGTTCAAAAAGTAGAACAGGTTGATGGAGAGGGAAAGGCAAATGCAAAACCTACTAAAGTTCAAGTGCTTACTTGGAAGAGGTAGGTTTTTTTGTTAATTAGTTTTGTCAGTCTGAGCGTAGTCGAAGACCCTTTCATTTATTTTCATTTGGGGCAACGACTACGACGGAATAGAAAAGAGAATTCGTCTTTACGAGAATCGATCTTTAATCAATCGATATCCTTTATTCCCACGCTCGGGCTTGCCTCGGTTAGCCACCGAATGGCTCTTTCTTTTGTCTTGATACAAAAGAAACAAAAAATCAAGGCTGTAAATGCCTAGTCGGATAAGTACGTCAATTGTTTCCGAGCCGCAAGCTGAGTCGTTCGACTGAAAAAGTCTCACTTCTCCACCTTGCTGATTTACTGCTAGAGAGAAATCATTGCATTAAACAATTAACTACTTCTCCTTTCTATTGCTTCCGATAGCTATCGGAATAAGGCCAGTCTTCGTACTTCGGAAAGGGATTTGGGGTTTTGAAGGGTTGCGATTTTCCTAGCACACTTAGTTTGTCATTCCTGACTTCCATCCCGTGGTCTGTGGCACACAGAACGCAATTGTCTAAAATGTTTGATAGGTCAACAAGCATTGCTTCTTTATGCCCTTTACAACATCGTTAATATTTGCAAGAACCTTATTTCTCTAAACCTTATTGAAGCGATATCCTTTTATTTGCGCAGCTTATAAAAGATTCCTGCCTGCGGCAGGCAGGAAGCGGAAAGAAGGACTACCGATAATAGTAGCAGGAACTTTCTTTTCAAATCTTTTAAAATGTTATTTTGGTGAAAATTAGCATAGGATATTGTTAAAATCCGCTAACTAATTAGCAAAATATTCTAAAAAACACCATCCATTATTCCTATTTTTATAATTGATAAATGTTAATTTAACGTTTAATAAGACCAATATAAACTTAGCTCATGAAACACCTATTTTACAAGCCTTTAATTTTCTGTTTGATGGTGATTGCATTGCTTTTTGGCAATACAGTTAACAGTGTTGCACAGCAAACTAAACTAACATCATTTACACCTGGTAAAATCTGGAATGATGATAAAGGTGTTCATATTAATGCACATGGTGGAGGAATGCTGGTAGATAAAGGCATTTATTATTGGTTTGGAGAGCATAAAGTAGCGGGCGGCATTGGCAATACGGCTCAAGTGGGTGTTCATTGTTATTCATCAAAAGATTTATACAACTGGAAAGATGAGGGCATTTCTCTAGCTGTTAGCGATGATCCACAAAGTGATATTGTAAAGGGAAGTGTAATAGAAAGGCCTAAGGTTGTTTATAATAAAAAGACAAAAAAATATGTAATGTGGTTTCATCTGGAACTTAAAGGCAAAGGTTATGCAGCTGCAAGAGCTGGTGTAGCTATTGCTGATAAAGTAACTGGTCCTTATGTTTTTGTAAAAAGTTATAGGCCAAATGCTGGTCAAATGCCCATTTATTTACCAAACACCCCAGAAAGTGAAAAGCTGAATTGTGCAACGCCTGCAAATAAAAGCGATGGTTTCTTTTGTCGCGATTTACCTGGTGGTCAAATGGCTCGTGACATGACTGTTTTTGTTGATGACGATGGAAAAGCTTATCATATTTTTTCTTCTGAAGAGAATTTTACCTTACACATGGCCGAGTTGACTTCCGATTATTTAGGACATACGGGCAAATTCACAAGGATTTATATTGGCGAGCAAACTGAAGCACCAGCTTTATTTAAGAAAAATGGTATTTATTACATGATTGGTTCTGGCTGTACTGGGTGGGCACCAAATCCTGCTCGTTGGTTTACAGCGAAATCTTTATGGGGTCCATGGACATTCATGGGGAATCCTTGCATTGGCGCAGGGGCAGAAACAACTTTTGGTGGACAAAGCACTTATGTTTTGCCAGCACCAAACAAAAAAGGAGAGTTCATTTTCATAGCTGATATTTGGAGACCTAAAAATGCCATAGACGGTAGGTATTTATGGCTGCCAATCTTGTTTGAAAACGACAAACTTAAAATAACTTATATGGACCAATGGGACCTGAGTGTTTTTAAATCAAAGTAAATAAGCTAATCCTTTTCTTGATATAATGGTACACCGGTTCGTGATTATTGCTCGAGCTAAATATGCTGTTTGCCCTTATTAAGCTTATGCCAAAATCATTTTTAATGAGTTGATAATGAATTGCCTTATGGTTGGCTTTTTCGATAAAAAATTAAATGAGCCACAAATACTCAATTAATTCTCAAAATTGGCTTATTGACTGTTTTTTGCAATAAAATAACAATTTCACCCCTATTTTATACCGTATTATCCCTCACTAATTTGCTGATTTTAATGGTTATTTGTTTAAACCAAATTTAAAATCAAATGATGAACAACTTAAAAAGAAGTGATTATCGGGGAGATCCAAGAGTCCGAAAATTAAATGACAAGAGAATTTAGCAAATAATGTTTAATTGTCTATCTAACCAAAAAATCGAATTTAAAACTAACCAAATATTAACTATGCAAAAACGTGTACTACTGATACTTTCAGTTGTGTTATTGCTGCTCTTAAAGTTTAATGCTGCTCAGGCTACAATAGCTTATGGCAATTTAAACTTAGCATTGCAAACCGATACACTGGGGTCGAAATCTTCCATATTAGTTGTCGATGAAAATCAACATTACCTAGTAGGGATAAAATTAATCAACTTAAAAACTAAAGCAACAGCAATTACAGATCAAAATGGTGTTGCCATAATTGATTTCACTTCTAGTGATAGGATTGAGGTTTATGCAGGCAATACATTGTTGCTTACTACAGAAGTTTCTAAAGGGAAGCACAACTCCATCACAGTAAGTGGTAAAAATCCTGCGATAGCAGCACTTAAACCTATTCGGTTATTGTATGATCAAACTGTAAATCCAAAATTAACCACCACCTCAACAGATGCCGTTTATACTGCAGATTTAACAAAGGCAACGGTTACTTCTGTAAAGTCTGCAATTACCGGACGATTGGCAGGTGCTTATGTAGAACAGAACTCAGGGAGATTAGGGTCTGAATCAAGAACGGATGGACTATATGCCTTATTATCTTCAGGTAGCTTAGGTTCAGATGCCGTTCAATTGTCATTAAGAGGCCAATCACCAACGGTTATTATTGATGGAGTTCCTAGACCAATGACTATTTTCAATCTGGAAGAAATCGAATCCATCACTGTGCTAAAAGATGCAGTTTCTACTGCGATGTTAGGTGGTAAAGGTGCAAATGGTGTTATATTAATTACCACAAAAAGAGGAGCAAAAGGTAAACAGACAATTTCTTTTACTGCGCAAACTGCTTTTCAAAAGTCCTTAAAAACACCTAATGCATTAAATGCATTTCAATATGCATCGTTATACAATGAGGCTAGGGTAAACGATGGCTTAACGCCAGTTTACACCAATGCTGATTTGCAAGCTTATCAAACAGGGAGTGACCCAATCGGGCATCCTGATGTAAATTGGGAAGATGTGGTAACTAAACCTCAATCACGTTTTAATCATTATACTTTAAACGTTTCTGGTGGTAATGATTTTGGTAAATATTTTGTCGCAGTAGAACATGTTGACCAAACAGGCCTTTTTAGGTCTTCAGATGCAAATACTTATGAAACAGATAATACTTTCAAAAACTTTACGGTTCGTTCTAATGTAGATTTACAAATCAACAAAAAACTATCTGCAGGCATTAATTTGATGGGTAGATTGATCAATATGAATGATCCAGGTTTTGGTTCGGGATCTATATTAAATCAAATTTATGCAACTCCAGCTAATGCTTATCCAATTTACAATCCTAATGGCAGTTATGCCACAACGTCAAATTACCAGAACAATATTTATGCACAAGCAGTAAGTTCTGGATACATTGGAACTTACAAACGTGATGTATTAGCCGATTTGTTTTTGAAACGTACTTTTAATGAGATAACAGAAGGTTTATGGTTAAGAGTTAAAGCTTCAATTTATGCCACGTTAGCAGAAAATACCATAAGAACGAAGAGTTTTGCAACTTTTGCTTTTAACCCAACAACAAGTGCATATACGCAATATGGTACTAATGGCACACAAAGTAATAATACAGCGGTTACACAACAAGGTCGTTCAGACTACGAAGAATTGGCACTTGGTTATGATCGTAATTTTGGTAAACATGGTGTTAGTGCATTATTATTAGCTAACAACGACAATGCTTATAGTGGTTCTGATTTACCTTATACTTTAAGAGGTATATCGGGTAAGGCATCTTATAATTTCGATCAGAAATATGTAGTTGATTTGGCTTTTGGTTATAATGGATCAAATTATTATCCGCCAGCCGGCGATTTTAAATACGGATTTTTTCCAGCGATGGGCTTAGCCTGGAACATGGAAAAAGAGAATTTCTTGAAAGATGTAAAATGGTTAAATGGTTTAAAACTATTTGGAACTTTTGGCAAAACAGGCAATGATAACCCAGGTTATTTTGTTTACATCCAAAGATATTTTGATGGAACATCGGCTTATTTCGGAGCAACTGCTGGTGCACAAACCAGTATTTTCGAACAACCTTTAGCAAATCCAAACATCACTTGGGAGAAAGCCAATAAATTAAATATTGGTTTACAAGGAACACTTTTCAATAATAAAATTGGTTTCTCTGTAGAACGTTACAGCGATAAATATTACGATTTGTTAATGCGAAGAGGAAAAAATTCAGCATTAATTGGTCAAAATTATCCAATAGAGAATATCGGGCAGAGCAGATATACTGGATGGGATTTTAAATTAAACTATCAACAAACCATCAACAAATTTAGCTACTTTATTGGAGCAACTGGCGGTTTGCAAAAATCTGAAGTGCTTTATCAAGATGAGGTTATACAACCTTATACTTGGATGAAAAGTACTGGACAAGCGGTTGGTCAGCGTTTTGGTTATATCGATCAAGGTTTATTTCAAAGTCAGGCAGAAATTAATGCAAGTGCTAAAGTAGAGGGTTATACTGCCCAACCAGGGGATATAAAGTATAAAGATTTAAATGGCGATGGAATTATTAATCAATTAGATCAAACCGTAATTGGGAATACTAAGCCATTGCTTTATTATGGATTTAACCTAGGCTTCAACTTTAAAGGGTTTGATTTTAGCGCACTGATACAAGGGGCTATGAATCGTACAGTTTATTTAAGTGGAAATACCGAATGGGCATTTCAGAATAATGGTTTTGGACAGGCTTGGGAGCAAAACTTAGGGCGTTGGACTCCCCAAACTGCTGGAATGGCTACACAGCCAAGGGTTGGTGTTGGGGCAAATATTAATAATTATGCCACATCAACTTATTGGCAGCACTCAGGCAACTATGTTCGCCTCAAAAACTTAGAACTTGGTTATACAATTCCAGAATCAATAACCAAGAGAATAGGATTACAAAGCCTAAGAGTTTTCACAAATGCGACTAACCTTTTCACTATTTCGGCTTATGATAGGGTAGACCCAGAGGTTTATGGTTCAAGCTATCCAATTCAAAAATTGATCAACATGGGTGTTAATGTTAAATTTTAATTGATATGAAAAATATTAAACAATATATAGTAGTACTACTAATTGGACTCCAAATTTTTATAGTTTCTTCTTGTAAAAAGGTGGAAAGCGAACCTAGAGATTGGATTCAGGCAGATTTAGTATGGGACGAAAAAGATAAAAATGCTACAGTAGCTGGATTTTTCTTGAACAGTGTTTACACTTATATTCCGGGGGGATTTAATAGAATTGATGGAGATTATTTAGATGCAGCTGCTGGAGATGCGGTGCCCTCTAGAACAAATACAACGGTAGAATATTTCACAAATGGAAGAATTAGTACGCTAAACAATCCAGATCCTTATTGGGGAAATAGTTATTATGGAATTAGGGCAGCTAACATATTTTTAGCAAACATAGACCAAGTGCCGATGCTCGATTTAACCAAACAATATTGGAAAGCAGAAGCAAGGTTTATTCGTGCCCTAATGTATTTTGAGTTATTAAAAAGATATGGTGGTGCTCCGTTGATAGGTGACAAGATATTTACACTAGACGATAATTTAGAGTTGCCAAGAAATACATTTGCAGAATGTGTTAATTACATTATTAGCGAATGTGATGCCATTAAAGACAAGTTAAGACTTGAAACAGGCGCTAATTATACCACTTCAGACTGGGGTAGAATTCCAAAGGGTGCAGCCATAGCTTTAAAATGTAGGGTTTATTTGTATGCGGCAAGCCCGCTGTTTAACGGTGGAGGAGTTGAAAGCAATGCAACTCTAAAAGCATTAACAGGTTATCCAACTTATGATGCTACCCGTTGGCAAAATGTAATTGATGCAGCTGAGGAATTAAGAGGTTTAAACTATTATGCACTTCAACCAACTTTTATTAACACATTCATTACCAATAAAAACACGGAAGTTATCTTAAATAAGCAAGGTGCTACCAATACTTCTGTAGAAACCAATAATGCGCCATCTGGTTATGGTAATCCAGCGGTAAGTAATGGAAGAACAAGTCCGACAGAAGAATTTGTAAAATCATTTACCATGAGAAATGGTTTGCCAATTACCGATCCTGCATCGGGTTATGTTGCCGCAACACCTTATGCAAATAGAGATTTACGTTTAGATCATACTGTTTTTTATAACGGTATGACTTGGCTAAATAGAGCAGTGCAAACCTATGAAGGCGGCCTAGACAAACCAGGTGGAATAACTGTGCAAACCCGTACAGGATATTATTTGCGCAAGTTCATGGCAAATTTTGCTACCAATACTACTTATACCAATCAATACCACAACTTCGTGTTATTTAGATATGGCGAAATCTTATTAAACTATGCAGAAGCTTTAAATGAGCTAAACAGAACTGAAGACGCTGTAACCCAAATCAAATTATTGAGAGCAAGAGCAGGCATAACTGCTGGTGCAAACACACGATATGGTATCCCGACAGGTATTTCTCAAGCAGACATGAGAACATTGATCATGAACGAAAGAAGGGTAGAGCTAGCCTTTGAAGAGCATCGTTTTTGGGATGTACGTAGATGGAAAATTGCGCCAACGGTTTTAAGCGGAACATTAAATGGTACAAAAATTACCAGAAGTCCAACAAATGTTTTAACCTATGAAACAGTGCCTGTGAGTACCTTGGTTTTCAGTAACAAGTTATACCATATGCCTGTACCCTACTCAGAAACAACTAAAAATAGTAAACTCCTTCAAAACGAAGGTTGGTAGTTAACTGGCGTAAATCTAAATTAAAGAGATAACATGAAACATATATATAAATATTTAATTGCACTACTGTTGTTGTTTACATCAACATTTGTAATGGCACAAAACCAAGTGGTAACTGGTATCGTTACTGATGAAGGCGGTGGTGTTGCTGGTGCATCGGTTAAAGAAAAAGGGCTCCAAAGTAATGGGGTTTCTACAGATAACAACGGAAAATTTTCAATTACATTAAAAGGAAACAGTAAAACCCTGATTGTATCATACATAGGGATGCTAACACAAGAAGTAGAAGTGGGCTCAAAAACCTCAGTTAACATTCGTTTGTTAGAAGATGCTAAAGGACTGGATCAAGTAGTTGTTGTTGGTTATGGTAAGCAGAAGAAGATTACTTTAACAGGATCAATCAGTACGGTTTCTGGTGCAGAAATTCGTCAAAACCCTTCTGCAAGTTTGCAAAATACATTGGTGGGTAGATTACCAGGGTTTTTCTCTCAACAACGATCAGGTGCTCCTGGCGCTGATGGGGCAACCTTTTTTATTCGTGGTGTAAGTTCTTATAATGGAGGTTCTACAACACCCCTTATCATTGTAGATGACATTGAATATAGCCCTGAACAATTTGCTGCAATTGATGCAAATGAAGTAGAAAATATCAGTATTTTAAAGGATGCTGCTACCACTGCAATTTATGGTATTAAAGGAGCAAACGGCGTTTTAGTAGTAACCACTAGGAGAGGTAAGGTAGGTCCGCCTCAAATTACTTACCGCAATGAGTTTAGTGTAATGAAACCTACTGTGATGCCAGAGTTTTTAGACTCTTATGAAACAGCAGTATTATACAATAAAGCAAGAGCTAACGATGGTTTGCCTGTTAGATTTACAGCAGATGATTTACAAAAATATAAAGATGGAAGTGATCCTTATGGGCATCCAAATAACGATTGGAAAGACATTCTTTTTAAGGATTACAGTAAGCAGGCAAAAGGAAATTTTGATATCACAGGAGGAACAGAAAAAGTTAAGTATTTCGTGTCGGCGGGTTTTCTTTTCCAAGACGGAATGCTGAAGAACTATGGAAAAGATCAAGGTGTAAATTCTAATTTTTATTACACCAGATATAATTACAGATCTAACTTGGATATTAAAGCTACTAAAACGTTAGACCTAAGGGTAGATTTATACGGAAACCTCGGCGTAACCAATACCAACAACATAGGGAGTGCATTTGGTTACAATGATATTTTTTACGATTATGTAAGTTTCTTATCATTAGCACCATTTAATTATCCAGTTTACAATCCAGATGGTAGTTACGGTTATAGTAAATGGCAGAGAGATGAAAATCCTAACTACAATCAGAATAATATAGTTGGTAGGATTACCCATTATGGATATAACCGTAGGTATGGTAACAATATGAATTTAGTTGCCAATGCTACACAAAAATTAGATTTTTTAACAGAAGGTTTATCATTAAAAGGCGTATTGTCTTATGCGAGTACTTATGATTATACCAGAAGTATGACTCGTGATCAATTTCCTTCTTTTATTTACGATCCTACTGCAAAAGCTTATGAGCCTCGTGATCCAAATATTTACAGGGTTCGTCGTTACTTTATTGGCTATGGATCTGGAAATACGATTAGAAATTTAACAACTCAAATCATCTTAAACTACGATAGAAGTATAGGGAATCATCATTTTTATGGTACAGCATTAACAAATCTAAATTCTGTAATTAGGTTTAACTCTAATGCAGTTTACAATTTTGTGCCTAATAACTTTAAAGGTTACACAGGTAGGGTTGGTTATGATTATGCTGATAAATATTTATTCCAGTTTAATGCAGGTTACAATGGTTCAGACCGTTTTGTAAGTGGTAAAAAATATGGTTTCTTTCCTGCGGCATCTGCCGGATGGGTTATTTCTAACGAGAAATTCTGGAAAGACAATGTAAAAGTTATTGATTATTTAAAGTTTAGGGGTTCTTATGGTATTGTGGGTAATGATCGCATCGGTGATAACTTCAGTTACTCTTATCAACAAAACTACAACAATGGAAATGGTGCTTCTTTTGGGTATTCAGACAATACACAAACCGGATTTGTTGAAGGTACTTTGGCAAACAACAATGTGACCTGGGAAAAAGAAAAGAAAGCAGACGTTGCAATGGAGTTTGGTTTATTTAAAAGTAAACTAACAGGTTCTGTAGATTTGTTTTATAATGTGAGAAGTGATATTTTAACAACTAGAGGTACTGTTTCATCTATTTTTGGTGTGGGCTTGCCTCCAGTAAACTTAGGTGAAGTAGAGAACAAAGGGGGTGAGATAGAATTAAATTATAAGGATCAAATTGGAAATGTAACTTTTGGTGTTAGGGCCAACTACTCATTGGCTAAAAATAAAATCATCTATCAAGATGAGCCAAATGCAGCGTACCCTTATCAAGCATTTACAGGTAATAGCATCGGACAAATTTTAACCTACAAATTTATTGGTTTTTACACCTCGGCAGCAGATATCGCAGCAAGTCCGAAAACCCCAATTGCACCAAGAGTTGGAGATTTAAAGTATGAAGACATGAACGGCGATGGTAAGATTGATACTTATGATCAGTCTATCAATGGTTTTCCTAACTTACCTAACTCGAATTATGGCTTAGAGTTAAGAGCTGGCTATAAAGGTTTTGGAATAAGTTTGTTATTTCAAGCAGCTACGAACTTTAATGTAAGGGGAGTTGCAGAAGCTATTCAAGCATTTAGTTCTAACTTAACTGAGGTTCATCAAAATTCATGGACACCAGAACTGGGAGATAATGCACAATACCCTTTGCTATCTTTCACGCCAGGTTTAAGTAGTCCGGCAGCTTATCCATCAACATTTTGGTTTGTTTCTGGAAATTATTTAAGGTTAAAAAATGCCGAAATCAATTACAGCTTTGGTAAGAAAATTACTCAAAAGCTAAATGTTCAAAATTTAAGAGCTTATGTAAACGGATATAACTTGGTTACGTGGTCTAACTTAAATAAAAGATATCAGTTTGACCCTGAATCTAACTCTGGTGCTGATCGAATAAAATATCCGCCTCAACAGATGATCAATTTAGGCTTAAGTGTTACATTTTAACTGTTAACGAAATGAAAAGAATAATATTTATAATAGTTTTATGTGCTGCATTTGCATCATGTAAAAAGGGCACTGATTTTTTGGATGCCAAAGCTGATACTGGCGAAACTGAAGCAACTGTATTTGCCGACAGCGTTAAAACCATGCGCTTTTTAACTCAAATTTACAGTGCTGTTGGTTATAGTTTTAATAAAGGTAGGTTTAGTAGCCATGGTAATACCGAAATGGCAACAGATGATGCTGAATACGCCTATTCTGGTGTAACACAATATACAGTTATTATGTACAGTGGTTCCCTTTCTCCAAATACATTTTGGGATAGAACAACCATCCCAGATTTTTGGGGAACACCTTACGCAAACATTAGAAGAGTAAATTTGATGCTTTCTAAATTGCCAATCACACCGCTAAATGTAGCCACTAAAAAAAGAATTACTGGCGAATTAAGGTATTTGAGAGCTTGGTATTATCATTTCTTGTTGATTAATTTTGGTGGCGTTCCGCTAGAAGGTGATGCAGTTTACGGAATTGAAGATGTGATTGATTTGCCAAGATCTTCTTTTCAAGCAACTGTTGATTACATCACTTCAGAATTAGATGCTGCAGCTGCAATTCTGCCTCTTCCAAATGTGCCAGCACCCTTAGGTTATCAAGAACAAGATTATGGCAGAGCAACAAGAGGCGCTTGTTTAGCCTTAAAATCACGAGTGTTACTTTATGCTGCAAGTCCACTGTTTAACGGAGGAGCAATTTCATCAGCATCAGCAATAGCAAAACCTTTGGTAAGTTACCCAACCTACAGTGTTAGTCATTGGCAAAAAGCTGCCGATGCGGCCCTAGAAGTAATTAACTCTAATTATTATGCTTTAAATGAAGATAACGTTACAGCACCAGGTTTTGGCTTTTATAATGTGTTTTTAAGAAGGGTAAATACCGAGTATATCTTTAATTTCAACAGAGGAAATAATAGGGATATGGAGGTTAATTACAATCCACCAAGCAGAGGAGGAGCGAAAAACTCAACACCAACCCATCAACTGGCAGAGGCTTTTCCAATGAGAAATGGCAAGGCAATTACAGATCCAACTTCTGGTTATGATCCTGCAAATCCTTATGCTAATCGCGACCCAAGGTTTGGCTATTCGATTATTTATAATCAAGCTTTATATTATAGCACTTCTACGAGTTCTAAAATAGCAGTTAACACGTATGCCGGTGCAGCTACAGATGGTTATACCACAAATGGAACAGGGCCAACAACTACAGGTTATTATTCTCGTAAAATGTGCGATGAAAATATTTCTGCTAATAGTTCATTCAACACCGAAAGAGGTTGGCCGCTAATTCGTTACGCAGAGATTTTATTAAACTATGCTGAGGCTATTAATGAAACAGGTCAAACTGCTTTAGCATATCCACGATTGGTAGCCATTAGAAAACGTGCTGGAATTTTGCCAGGAGCTGATAATTTATATGGCTTAAAAGCAAACATGACCGTTGAGGAAATGCGTTTGGTTATTCAAAACGAGCGTAGAATAGAATTGATGAATGAAGACCACCGTTGGAATGACATTAGACGTTGGAAGATTGCTGTTGCCGTAAACAATGGTTTTAATAAGGCCATCAATATTACTAGAATTGGTACTACAGGATCTAATTACACTTATCAAGTTGCAAACACAATAAGGGCACACGTATTTAATGAACAACATTATTTAATGCCAATTCCACAATCAGAGGTGTCAAAAATGCCTTCTATGGTTCAAAACCCTAATTACTAAATTTTTAATGATTTTTTCTCCTAACTACTTTTTTATAAGTGGTTAGGAGATTTTGCTGTCCAAATATTACGATATAGACCTTAGCCGCTCCTAAATTTATCACACAAGAAAATGAAAAAAACATTATTAACTGCCATTATTTTTTTATGTTTTGGATATTTAAATGCTCAAAACAACGATTGGGAAAATCCAAAACTGGTTGATCAAGGAAAGGAGAAAGCACATGCTTCCTTTATGCTTTTTGATTCAGAAAAAGACGTAATTGAAGATGATTACACTAAATCTGCTTATTATCAATCACTAAATGGACAATGGAAATTTAACTATGTAGATAAATATGCAGACCGAGTTAAAGATTTCTATAGAACTGATTTAAATGATGGTGGTTGGGCAAATATAAACGTACCATCAAATTGGGAATTAAATGGTTTTGGAATACCAATTTACACCAATATCACTTATCCATATCCTAAAAATCCACCTTTTATAGGCGAGAATAATCCAGTTGGTACCTATAGAAAAACTTTTTCTATCCCAGAAAACTGGCAAAATAGAGAGACGTTAATTCATTTTGGCTCTATCACTGGTTGTGCTTTTATTTATGTGAATGGTAAAAAAGTAGGAATTACAAAGGCATCAAAAACACCAGCAGAATTTAACATCACTCCATTTCTTAAAAAAGGAGTTAACCAATTGGCGGTTCAAGTTTTTCGTTGGCACGATGGAAGTTATTTAGAAGATCAAGATTTTTGGCGGTTAAGCGGAATAGAAAGAAATGTTTATCTTTTTTCGATGCCGAAACAAACAGTTTGGGATTTCTTTCTAAAAGGAGATTTAGATAAAACCTACACAAATGGATTGTTCAGTGCAGCAATTGACGTGAGGAAATTTCCTAAAACTGAACTCACAGGTGGTTCAATCATAGTTTCTTTGTTAGATAAAAACGGAAAATCTGTATTTCAAAAAACTCAAACTTTTAATGCATCCGCTGATACTATTCAGACCATAAATTTATCAGGAACCATTAAGAATCCGTTAAAATGGAATGCAGAACAACCTAATTTATACAATTGTATCATTACCTTAAAGGACAATAAGGGGAAACAGGTAGCCGTTACTGGCGCAAAAATAGGCTTCAGAAAAGTGGAAATAAAAAATGCGCAATTGCTAATTAATGGAGTGGCTACCTATGTTCATGGTGTAAATAGACATGAACATGATGATGTAACTGGACATACCACTTCTAGAGAATTGATGTTAAAAGACATTCGATTAATGAAAGAATTTAACATTAATGCTGTTAGACTGGCGCATTATCCTAATGATCCCCTTTGGTATAAACTATGTGACGAGTATGGCCTTTATTTAGTAGATGAGGCAAACATTGAAACCCATGGGATGGGTGCCGAGTGGCAAGGATGGTTTGATAAAACTAAACACCCAGCTTATTTACCCGAATGGGCTGCAGCACATACGGATAGAACGGTTAGAATGGTAGAACGGGATAAAAATCATGCTTCAATTATCATTTGGTCTTTAGGTAATGAATCTGGTAATGGGCCAGTATTTCATGATAACTATAAGTGGATTAAACAAAGAGATAATACAAGACCAGTTCAGTTTGAGCAGGCTGGTGAAGATTGGAATACAGACATCGTTTGCCCAATGTACCCAAGCATTGGCAATATGAAAAGATATGCTGCTGATACTTCAAAAAATCGTCCTTATATCATGTGCGAATATTCTCATGCAATGGGAAACAGTAGCGGTAATTTTCAGGAATATTTTGATATTATAAGAAGTAGTAAACACATGCAAGGTGGCTTTATTTGGGATTGGGTAGACCAAGGAATAAAAGCAAAAGACGCAAACGGCAGTACTTTTTGGGCTTATGGTGGAGATTTAGGAGGCTTTTATTTGCAAAATGATGAAAATTTTCTGGCAAACGGACTAGTAGGGCCAACGAGAGAACCGCATCCTGGGGCGTTTGAAGTAAGAAAGGTTTATCAATACATTCAATTTACTTCAAAGGATATTTCAAAAGGAAGTTTAACCATTGAAAATTTGCTTGACTTTACAAATCTCGACCAGTATAACTTTAAATGGGAACTGGTAAGTAATGGTAAGGTATTTAAAGAAGGCAATTTTGAAGTTACATTGAATCCGCACATGAAGAAAGAAGTAAAATTGACTCTTCCAATGATAAAAGCAATTGAAGGAACAGAGTTTTATTTGAATGTGTATGCTTATCGTAAAACTGCATCAGCCATGCTGCCAGTAGGATTTGAAGTTGCTAAGGAGCAGTTTAAATACGCTGGAGACTTTTTTGCTAAAGATCAAAAATCAGAAACACTACTAAAAACAAGTACAAAAGAAAACAAATTAAGTTTTGATGCAGGTGATGTGCATGGCGAATTTGATACAAAAACTGGAAGATTTACCAAATACAGTAAAGACAATGGAGGTTCATTGAATAATTTTCCGGAACCCTATTTTTGGAGGGCACCAACCGATAATGATTTTGGTAACAGTATGCCATCGAGATTAGGTATTTGGCGCTCGGCACACGACAATAAAAGGCTGTTAAATGTAGATGTTGCCAAACAAACAGATAGTGGACAAGTAATTCGTGTTAACTATGAGTTGAGCAATATTAAAGTTCCTTATACCATCACTTACTTAATTACCAACGATGGAGCTGTAAAGGTTAACGCATCTATGGACATGACTGGAAGAGATTTGCCAGAGTTGCCAAGATTTGGAATGCGCACAGAATTACCACAGCGCTTTAGCAATTTGAGTTATTATGGTCGCGGTCCGCATGAGAATTATAGCGATAGAAACTTTTCTTCTTTTGTTGGTCTGTATAGTGATAAAGTAGAAAATCAATTTTATAAAGGCTATATAAGGCCACAAGAAAGCGGTAATAAAACCGATGTGAGGTGGATAAGTTTAACTGATGAACAGGGAAAAGGAATTTTAATTGAAGGTTTGCAACCACTTTCATTCGCGGCAATTAACCATTCTACTGAAGATTTAGATCCGGGTTTAACCAAAAAGCAGCAACATCCAACTGACCTTCCCATAAGGAGAAACGTGTTTTTAAGTATTGACCTCAAACAACGTGGTGTTGGGGGAGATGACAGTTGGGGTGCATTGCCACATGCTCCATATAGATTGATGGAGAAAAAATACAGTTATGGTTATACCATAAAATTGATAAGTAAAGACAATGGACAGGCAAAATAGCATTCGAATAGCTTTATTATTTAGTTTAATCTGTGCGCTTTCTTGCACGGTTAGAAAAGCTAACATACGGCCAAAAATTGCAGATTACAGTAAAGAAGGATATGATTTGGTATGGGCAGATGAATTTGAAAAAGATGGTGTGCCTAACCCTAAAAACTGGACTTATGAGCAAGGTTTTGTGCGCAATGAAGAACTGCAATGGTATCAAGCTGAAAACGCATTTTGTAAAAATGGACTGCTTGTAATCGAGGGGAGAAAAGAGCAAAAACCAAATCCATTTTATGTGGAAGGAAGTAGGGATTGGAGAAAAAACCGTAAAAATATTGAATATACCAGTGCTTGTTTGATAACCAAAGGATTGCAAAGTTGGCAATACGGGCGGTTTGAAATGCGTGGTAAAATAGATGTGAGCAATGGCTTATGGCCAGCCTTTTGGACTTTAGGGGTTGCTGGTAGATGGCCTGCAAATGGAGAGATTGATATCATGGAATATTACAAGGGTAAAATCTTATCGAACATTGCAAGTTTGGGCAAGGATGGAAAACCAAAATGGTTTAGTGAAACCAAGGCAGTTAAAGAGTTAGGTGGGAATGTTTGGACAGAGAAATTTCACATTTGGAGAATGGACTGGGATAGTGAAAATATCAGTTTATATGTTGACGATACTTTATACATAAAAGTGCCATTAACTCAGTTGCAAAACGAAAATAAAGAAGGCCAAAATCCATTTAAACAAAAACATTATATCTTATTAGATCTTGCTATGGGCGGATTAAATGGAGGAGACTTAAATGGAACAAAGTTTCCAAATAGGATGGAGGTTGATTACGTAAGGGTTTATCAGAAGAAAAACCAAAATTAATAATCAAGCAATTGAAAGAAAACTGAGATGATGATCGAATCAATAAAATCAGCTTTTAAACAGCATTTCAACCGCGTTCCCATTATAGTTCGCTCTCCAGGAAAAATTAATTTAGCAGGCGGCTACACCAACGATAATGATGGTTATGTATTGCCTGTAGCCATTGATATAGCTACTTATGTAGCTGTTTCGAAAAGGAAAGATGATGAGATTCACCTTTACTCAGAAAGTTATCAAGAAGCTTTTCAAACCAAGCTTTCTGATTTAAATACTTCCGAAAAAGACTGGGTTAATTACATTTTAGGTGTAGCAGATCAGTTGCAGAAATGGGGTTATCACATTGGTGGATTTAACCTCTATATTGATGGTGATGTGCCATTAGACGATGAGCTTTCTTCTATTGCTGCAATGGAGTGTTCTACTGCCTACGCATTAATCGAACTGTTTTCTTTATCTGTTCCGATGCTAGATCTTGCGAAAATCGCACAAATGGCAGGACAGGATTTTAAAGGAATTAACAATAGCATTATAGATCAATTTACTTCTGTTTTTGGAAAAAAAGGGAATGCTATTCTTTTAGATGGTAAAAGTTTAACCTATGATTATATCCCCATAAAGTTAGATGGATATCAATTTGTTTTATTGAAAGCAGATTTAGATAACCCAACATTAAATCATAAATTAATTAAAATTAAGGAACAATGTGAGCAAGGGTTTTTGTTGGTTAAAAGCAATGTTGAACATGTGAGAAGCTTACGGGACACCAATTTAAAGATGTTAGATAAATATGTTAAACGGAAAGACATTGAAATCTACAATAAATGTAAGTTCATAATAGAAGAAAATCAGAGGGTTTTACTGGCTGCTGAACACTTAAGGAATGCTAATTTAAAGGGTTTTGGTCAGGTAATGTTTCAAACACATGATGGGCTAAGCGAATTTTATCAGGTTAGTTGCGATGAATTAGATTTTTTGGTGAATACCGTAAAAAAAATCCCTTATGTATTGGGAGCTAGAATGATAGGTGAAGGATTTGAAGGTTGTACGCTGAACATCGTAAAAGAAGATGTTATAGATGATTTTATTGAAGAATTGACTCATACATTTGAAGTTAAGTTTGCTAAAAAATTAGATGCTTATGTTGTTGAGATAGAAGATGGTACAACATTAATATGCTGATAGAAAAAGTAATGATGTAGTTGTTGGGTATTTATTTCTACACAAAAATAAATATATATCATCTCATTGGTACTCATAAGTTTTGAGATATTTATAGATGTAGGTATTTATGGGTAATTATCTCCACATGTTGGGTAATTGTGTAACTCTAATTGGGGAAAATATTCAACTAAAATAATTTGTTAATAATAATTTAATAACTGTGTAATTTCTTTCTCATTTTAGAACATAGCCAAAATCAAGTCTTTTTAGTTGTTTAAACATTAAATTATTAAATTAATAAGAAAATGATGTTGTGTTTACCAGTTGAAATAATTCCATGGCTTTGAATTTGTCATACGTGTACGGGTGTAACACTTCGTAATCCACTATGAACAATTTTTTACTAAAAGCTTCACGTGTTAAAACAAAAAAAATAATTGCAAAATCCCTTGCGCTAATTTGTTCGTTGTTGCTTTTCTCAAATTTAGTAAGTGCACAATCTTACAAGAACCATTACATCGCTCCAGCACCTTGGGTTTATTTTACAGAAGGTAATGAGTTAATTATTGCAACAAATAGTGTTACTCCTGTTAATTTAACTATTAAAAAAAGTGACGGAACAACACCTGCCATAACACCTCTTAACTCTGATCCCTTAACGATTGGGCATCCAAAAGTGTTTAGGTTTGTAGGCTTAATTAATGCAAACGGAAACCAAAGACATGCTTTAAACACCATCATAGACAATGCTGGGTTAATAGTTATTGGCGATCAGCCTATTACGGTAAACTTAAGGAATATTGTTTCAGATCAAGACCTTGGTCAGGGCTTAGATGATTATATAAAAGGAAATTCATCGTTATTCAGTTTTGGTGATGCAGCTGTGGGTACCTCTTTTAGGGTTGGTTATTATAGGGATGGAGATGTTTATACATCAGGAGGGAATCGTCCGGCGAGACCAATTTATAGTGTAATGGCTATAAATAATGGAACGATCTTAAAAATTAATGGAGTTCCAATAACCACGTTAAATGCTGGTCAATCTTATTTATTTCAAAATCACATTGGTTCTCTTGTAGAAACCTCTGGTCCGGCTGTAATGAATGCTAGTGCTGCTTATGATTCTCCAACTAATGGTAATTGTTTCGATGGTACAAGTAATCCTGTTGCTCCAGTTTCATCTTTAGGAACACAATATATTGTTGTTAGAGGAAATGGAAATGATGTTTCTGAACAAACAACAGTAGTAGCTTCGGAAGATAATACAGTTGTTACTGTAGTTAATTATACATCAGCTGGTGCGATACATAATACAGTTATTTATACTTTAGCAGCGGCCGGTGATTTTATCACTTTTAATAATGGTATTCCGGGCGGTACAAATGCCGCAAATACATCGGAAGGTCAGATATATTCTGCTACAAGAATTCTTTCTACTAAAAAGGTTGCGGCTTATTCGGGTACGGCAGATAACTGCGAGGTTGATCTTGCAACCTTAGTTCCAATTTCTGATTGTACCGGTTCTACCAAAGTTCAGGCCTATAAGTTTAGGAAATATACTCCTGCTGATGATTTACCTTATTTTGCTTATATTATTTTAAATGATGCAGCGGCAAAAGTTTTAATCACTACTGATAATGGATTAACCAATAAGGATATTGAAACCTTACCTGGTGTTGGTGTTAGAAGACAGTTAGGCTCATCTGGTTTGTTTATTATAGATTTTACCAACACTAATGTTGCCAACCCAAATTCACTTACTTTAGAGAGCACATCAAGACTTACGGTTTCTATGGTTCAACAAGGTGGTGGATTTTCAATGTCGAATTTCTTAACGCCACTACCAGAAAAGGCATTGGTGCCTACTTTTGCTCAAGGAGATTGTGCGTCTGCTGTACTTTCGGCCGATCCAAATAGTAGGGCACCGTATCAATGGTATTTAGATGGAGTTATGATTCCTGGAGCTACCTCAATATCTTATACGGCAGCCGTTTCAGGGGTTTATACGGTTACTACAGCATTAGATTGTGGTAATAGTGCACAATCATTACCTATTATAATCAACCTTTGTAATATAGATAGGTCAGTTACTAAAACTGTAGATAATACGACTCCTGTAATAGGATCCACTGTAAATTTTACTCTAACGGCAAAAAATCTAGGTCCTGGAAATGCAGTTAATGTAGTAGTTACAGATTTATTGCCTGCAGGTTATACTTATGTATCTCATACGGCAAGTGCTGGAACATCATATGATTACCTAACTGGAAAATGGATCATAGGCTCACTTGCAGCAAATGGTGCAGACAATGCTACTTTGGTCGTAAGTGCTATCACTAAATCTACAGGGCCTTATCAAAATACGGCAACCATTTCTGGTCCACAAAGTGATGTCACAACTAATAACGATGTTGCATCAGTTACTCCATCAGTTATACCAGCAATAACATTAACTTCTGCATCAGGCACAGATGCTCAAACGATATGCTATAGCCCCTCAACTGCTATAGCCCCAATAGTTTATACTTTTTGGGGAACCACAACTGGTGCTATTGCTACCCTGCCAGCCGGATTAACAGGAGTGTACACGGCAGCAACAACTACGCCTTCAGCTCCCGCTAAATATACCATTACAGGTATTCCATCTATTACATTAGGGGCAGAAACCTATAAGGTTACTACCCAAGGAGGGCCCACGGATGTGGAAATCACAGGTTTATTAACAGTTAATGGAGCCGTTACTAATCCAGTTTTTAACCCTTTCGTTGCAACTCGTTGCCAAGGTCCTGGCATTGTTTTCTACACTGCTACTGCTAATTATGCTAATGGTATTACTTATAGTATAAGCCCAACAATAGCAGGAACTATGAATGCGGCAACAGGTCAAATGACTTGGTCGGCAGCATTTAGTGGCAATGCTACAATTACCGCTTCAGCAGCAGGCTGTTCAGGACCAGCCACTAGTTCCATTGTGATTACGGTTTCTTCTGGTGGTACGGTTACGCCTGATTATGTAACGGTTTGCGCTGTAAATAATATTGGTACTTTAACTGCTGGTGGAGTTACTGGAACTGTTATCCGTTGGGAATATTCTACTGATGCAGGTGCTACCTGGACATCGATTGCTAATACCTCAACTACTCAAAGTTATGCAGGTTTAACCCAAACCAGAGCATATCGTGTAGTTTCTCAAACAACGGCCTGCGCTGAGGTATTCTCAGCAATAGCCACAATATCAGTGAGCCAGATTGCAGCAGTTTCTGCTCAAACCGTTTCGGTGTGTTCTGCACATTCATTTTTAGTGGAACCTTCTGGCGTTCCTGGAGGAACAGTTTATTCTTGGTCTGCACCAACCTTGTTGTCAGGTACCGTTACTGGTGGAGCAGCAGGAAGTAATGAACCAAATATTACAGGAACGTTAACTGGAAATGGAGTTGTTAGATATACAGTTACACCAAGGTCAGGCTCTTGTGAAGGAGCACCATTTACACTAACAGTTTCTGTTTTCCCTCCAACTGTACGTACCATTAATTATGGTGGCCCTTATTGTCATTCAGCAGGTGGTACTGCAAGTCCAACATTTGGTGGCAATACAACTGGTATTACAAGTAGTACCTTTGCTTCTACTATTGGATTAAGTATCGATGTGAATACAGGTGTAGTAAACATTGCTGCAAGTCAGGCAGGAAACTATATCATTACCAATACCTATTCTAATGGAAGTTGTACTTCAACCGCGAGTTATGTATTGGTACTTTCTTCAACACCTACAACTGGACTGCTAGTTGCTCCGGCAGATATTTGTGCAAATAGTAATGCAACAATAACATTATCTAACATTCCTTATGGCAATGGGTCTTCTTATTCTGTTTGGACTGCCGCTTCTGGTGGTACAAATCTAGGAATGATTCCTTTTACAACGCCTAATTTATTGGTTAATACAACCTATTATATTCAGCCAACTAACTCATGTGGTGATGGGCCTAGAACGCCAATTGATATCAATATTAAATCTTCAACTTTAGCTACACCTATAACGCCAGGCAACTCTTCTCTTTGTGAAGGTTCTACTTTGCAATTGGCAAACGCAACAGGTGGTGGAACTTGGGGGAGCTCAAATACTGCTATTGCTACTGTGAGTTCAACAGGGTTAGTAACTGCAATTGCCCCTGGTTCAGTATTAATTAGTTATATAGCACCAGCTGGATGTACAAGTAAATCATTAAATATCGATGCTAGACCTACTATATCTCAAATAACTGGAGGAGGCGATTTATGTGTTGGTTTAACAAGAATTTTGGCAAATGCAACGGCTGGTGGCGTATGGAGTAGTGCAACACCAAGTGTGGCTACTGTTAACGCTTCAACTGGTGAAGTGACTGGCGTTACCGCAGGAACATCAGTTATTACTTATACAACTGCCGCTAATGCTAGCGGTTGTACAAATTCTGCAATTTATACCCTTACAGTTAATAGACCATCTACTTTAATTCGTAGCGGCGGCTCTCAAAATCAAACAATTTGTACTGGAAGTGCCATTACCGATATAGTTTATACTTATGGTGGAAGCGCAACGAGTGCTTTTGTAACGGGGACTATATCTCCAGCAAACTATGTAGTAAACACAATTAACAAAACCGTAACTATCACTGGTATATTTAATACAAGTGTAACTTATAATGTAACAACCGTTGGGCATACTTCACCTTGTGATCCAATTGTTGTAAGTGGTACAATTACTACTGATCCATTATTATGTCCATCTAATTTACTTGCTGTTAATGATAATGGCGTTGCCAATTCCATTAATGGTGGCGAGGCAGTGGCAAACATCTTGGTAAATGACAGTTACAATGCTAATTTAACAGCCACTATTGCTAATCTAACCATTGCTGAGAACTCGAATAACAGTTTAGGAAAAGTTACACTGAATACAGCGACTGGCAAAGTAAATGTTGCGCCAGGTACGCCAGCTGGAACCTACACTATCAATTACACCATCACGGATAAACAAGATCCTACTAAAACAGCAACTGCAAATATTGTGGTAATCGTTTCATCTGGCATAATTGAAGCAGTAGCCGATAGCGGAACGGTAAATTCTACTGTTGGTAATTCATCTTTGTTAAACGTATTGGCTAATGATAAATTTAATGGTGGCAGCCCTGCAACTATTGCAGCTGTAACCATTACAGAAAATTCAAATAACAGCGGGGGTAATGTAACCCTAACACCAGGAACTGGTGTTGTTAGTGTGGCACCCGGTACGCCGCCAGGAACTTATAACATAAACTATACGATTACTGATAAATTAGATCCTACTAAAACTTCAAGCGCAAATGTTGTTGTTTTTGTTACCACGGGTGCAATTCAAGCCAACGATGATAATGGTACTGCAAATACAGTAAATGGTGGTGTTGCTATTTCAAATATTTTAACGAATGATAAATACAACGGAACAAGCCAAGTACCAACTACAGCTGATGTTACCATTGCAGAAGTTCCAGGTAGTAATACAAGTGCTGGCAAAATAACGTTAAATGTAACCACTGGCCAAGTAACAGTTGCCCCAAATACACCAGCAGGAGTTTATACAATAGATTATTCTATAACTGATAAGCTTGATCCGAGTAAGGTAGCTACAGCAATCATAACAGTTACCGTTTCATCGGGTGCTATTCAAGCAAACAATGATTCAGGTTCTGTAAGTGGTGTTCTTGGTGGCATTGCTGTTAATGATGTTTTAATTAACGATACTTTTAATGGAGGTAGTCCGGCTACTTTGGCCAATGTAGATTTAGCTCAAGTTTCTACAACCAATCCAAAGGTAACACTTGATGTATTAACTGGTAAGGTTAATGTAGCGCCAGGAACTCCAGGAGGTGTTTACACTTTAGTTTATAAAATTGTTGATAAGCTAGATCCAACTAAAATTTCACAAGCTTCTGTAAGTGTTACAGTTGTTGCACCAACTATAATTGCCACTAATGACAGTGGTACTGTTAATGGATTGGTAGGGGGAACTGCTGTTGCAAATGTATTAGTTAATGATACCTACAATGGAAACCCAGCAACACTAAATGACGTAACTATTTCTCAGGTATCAACTAGTAATCCTAAAGTAACCATAGATCCTACAACAGGAAAAGTAAACGTGGCGGCCGGAACTGCAGCAGGTACTTACAACTTGGTTTACCAAATTGAAGATAAATTAAACCCAGGCTCGAAAAAAACTGCGACTGTAACTGTTACGGTTACTGCGCCTGCAATGGTTGCTGCCAATGATAATGGTGCTATAAATGGTGTGACAGGCGGAACCGCTATCGCAAATATTTTAGCTAACGATACTTATAATGGTAATCCAGCTACATTAAATGATGTAACTATTACCCAAGTTTCGTCAACCAGTGCAAATGTAACAATAGACCCAACTACAGGTAAAGTAAATGTTGCACCAAATACAACAACCGGAACTTATACCTTGGTTTATGAAATTGAAGATAAACTAAATCCAGGGCAGAAAAAGACAGCAACAATTACTGTCAATGTAACAAGTACCCCTTTAATAGCAACTCCAGATACAGGTACAATTTTAGGTTTCTTTGGAGGAACAATTCAAATGGATATTTTAGCTAATGATACTTACAATGGAGGCTCTCAAGCTAATGTGGGTAATGTTGTAATCACTCAATTATCTACAGATAATCCAAAAATTAACATAGACCCTACCAATGGAAAAGTAATTGTTCAGCCAAGAACCTTGCCTGGCGTTTATATACTAAACTATCAAATTACAGATAAGTTAGATCCAGCAAATAAAGCAACAACAACGGTTACCATCACCATACCTAATTGGATTACCGATTTGGCAGTTACGAAAGTAGCTGATAAAACAGGAGTGGAGGTTAATGAAAATATTACTTATGCTATTATCGTAAGAAATATTGGTACGGCTACTGTGTTAGCTGGTAGAGCAATCGTGCTAACAGAATCTCTACCTACGGGTTTAAGCAATGTAACTTACCAAGCAACTGGTGGTACTTATAACCCAACGGCAAATACCTTCACCACAGCCGCAGATGTAGATGCCGGACAATCGGTTACTTTACTTGTAATGGGTACGGTTAATGCAAACTATACTCAAAATGACATTACCAATAGTGTAACTGTTGATGCTGCCCAACTGGCAATGGATCCAAATCCAGCTAATAATTCAGCCTCGGTTACCACACCTATTTTAAAAGGTAAAATAGCACTTGTAAAATCGGGTGTAGTAAATTCAGGAAACAATACAGTTACTTATACTTTTACAATAAAGAATACAGGGAATGTGGCCTTGAGTAATGTTACATTAACAGATGCAAAATTGGGCCTTAACATAGTTTTACCTGGTTCATTAGCAATAGGTGCTAGTACAACTTATACTCGTGTTTATACTTTATCACAAAGTGATAAAGATTTAGGGTCGGTAACAAACACAGCAAACGTAAGTTCTAAATCGCCAGCTGGCAATACCATTACAGATATTTCAGGAACTGCAGAAAACAATGATAATCCAACTATTACTACAATCCCTACTTCAGCAGCTCTTGCATTAACAAAAGTTGCAAACAACAATGGTACAAAAGTAGGCGATGTTATTACTTATTTCATCGTTCTTAAAAATACAGGAAATGTTACGTTAAATAACATCGAGGTTACCGATGCAAATGCAACATTGGCAAGTTCTCCAACGCCAAGTCCAAACCCTAATAGCTCTGGATATTTTATTCCCACTTTAATTCCTGGAGCGTTGGTAAACATTACCGCTACGCATATACTTACGCAAACAGATATTAATGCAGGTACTGTTGTAAATCAGGCAAATGTTAACGCAAAAGATCCAAAAGGAAATAATTTAACCAAGGTTTCTGATAATCCTTCAACCACTGCCTCGGATGATCCGACTATCATTTCGATTGCACAGGTTTCTTCTATCACATTAACTAAAACTGCTAACAACACTGGCGGTAAGGCAGGTGATGTTATCAATTACACGCTAATTGTTAAAAATACTGGTAATACTACGTTAACAAATGTAGTAGTTGCAGATGCTGGTGCAGATGCAGGTAGCGTTTTACCAGCCAATGTTGCAACTATACAACCTGGTGCCATAGCGGTAGTTGTAGCAAAACATACATTAACACAAGCAGATGTTAATTTAGGTAGGTATAGTAACCAAGCCAGTGTAATAGCAAAAGACGGCAATAATAATTCGATCGCAGATCCATTATCTGATGATCCAAATACAACACTTTCAGATGATCCAACTGTGGTTTTATTAAACCCGAATGCAGATTTGGTAACCGTTAAAAGACTAAAAAATGCTGCACAGATTTCTTATGTTCCAGGTGAAAATGTTATTTACTTGATTAGCGTTAAAAATATTGGGCCAAGTGCTGCGGTAAATGTTAAGGTAACTGATATCGCCCCGTTGGGTACAACAATAACTAAATGGACAGCTACAGCAACAGGTTTAACCTTGCCAAATAATGATGGTACTGGAAATTTGGATCAAACTATCTCCTTGTTTCCAAGTAATGCGGAAGTTAGTTATGAAATAACTGTAGCAACTCCTAATAGTGCTACCAAATCAATCTATGCTGGTAAGCCACTTTCTAATAGTGTAACAATAACCAGTAGTACACCAGATTTATCAACCATAGGTGATATAACAACTACAGCAGAAATACCAGCATTCATTCAGAATGATTTGAGCATTGCAAAAACTTCAGATCATTTAACACCAGTTGGAATGGATACGCCTTATGACTATAACATTCTAGTTAAAAACAACGGTTTATTTACATCAAATAATGTGGTAGTTACCGACGTTTTACCAGCCGGATTAACTTATGTATCTCATTCAGCTGGAAAAGGTACTGCAAACTATAGTTCCGCTTCAAATACGGTATTGTGGACGGTTCCAACAATAGAATCTGGTGCCGTTGTCATGTTGACAATAAAAGTGAAATCTAGCAAATCTGGGGTTATTAGTAATACGGCATCTGTAACAGCTGCAGAGGGCGATCCAAACTTAGCTAATAATATAGCTACTGATTTGAAAGAAATCTTTATTTTAAATACTAAACCAAATGTGATTACACCAAATGGTGATGGTAAAAATGATACCTATGTAATTGATGGATTAGAGCTTTATCCAGAGAATTTCTTAACCATATTTAATCGCTGGGGTAACGAGGTTTACCATAGCAATGGTGGTTATAAAAATGATTGGAGTGGAAATGGATTAAAAGAAGGTACATATTATTACTTGTTAAAAGTTAAAGAGACCAATGGTAATTGGACAGTATCAAAAGGTTACATTACGCTTTTAAGGAATAATTAATAGCCAATAAATATTTATAAACTGATATTTTTAATATAAATGCAAGTTAGATTAATTACATATTTAAGGATGATGACTGAGTTAAAAAAGCTCAAAATATTGTTTTTGTTTTTACTATTTATGGCAACCAACATAAAAGTAAATGCTCAATATGTTTTGCTAAAAGCAGATGAAGAATATAAACTTTTCAATTACAGTACAGCTATCAAACTGTACACAGAAGCTTATCAAAAGAAAGCTAGTTTACATGCAATAGAGCGTTTAGCAGATTGTTATAGGTTTACAAAAGATTACCTGCAAGCAGAAAGTTGGTATGCCTTGTTAACTAAAACTAAAGGTGCCAAACCAGAGGCGTTTTTTTATTATGGCGAAGCATTGCGAAATAACTCTAAATACAGTGAAGCTAAAACTCAATATGAAAAATATGCAGAGCTGAAAAAATCATTAGGCATTAATCAAAAGAACTTATTGCTGTTGTCATGCGATTCGGCTTTGATCTGGATGAAAAATCCAAAACCAATAGTTTTAAATAATGAAAAGGGAGTTAACAGTATTGCAGAAGATTGGGGAAGTGTAATTTATCAAAATTCGATAGTTTTTACATCTGATAGAACAAATGTAAAAGTGGAAGATGAGGTAAAAAAAGGGAAACCATTCTTGAAATTTGATGATCCTAACAAAGCCCCAAGTAAAAAAATATACGCTTGGACTGGGAATAATTATTTAAGATTATATCTTAAAAAAAATGTAGACACAGCAATTCTTTTTCCATTTAATGCAGGTTCTGAATATCATATTGGTGCTGCAAGTTTCACCAAGGACGAAAAGGAGATGTTTTTTACCTTGACACGTATCCCGAATTTGATAGAGCGTGAAAAGGGAATTCCAAAAACTGTGAAAGTAGAAATCTATTCGAGCAAGAAGAAAGATGATGGAACTTGGGGATTACCATCTCCATTTAAATATAATAATGTAAACCTGTATTCTGTTGGTGATCCATACATTAGTAGAGATGGTCAATCTTTATATTTTGTATCTGATATGCCAGGCGGAAAAGGAAAAACAGATATTTATGTTTGTCATAAAAACCAAGTTGGAGAATGGGGGCAGGCAACTTCAATGGAAGACATAAATACCGAAGGTGCAGAAAGAAGTCCATTTTTTGATGATGACAATAATTTTTATTTCTCTACTGATGGAAAAGTAGGTATGGGAGGTTTGGATGTATTTAAGGCTCCAAAAAATGGTAAGGACCTTGGCGCAGCCATTAATATGGGGTATCCATTAAATTCGCCACAAGACGATTTTGCATTTGTATTCAGAAACAAAAAAGAGGGCTTTATTTCATCAGACAGGTTAGGTGGGAGAGGGAGTGATGATATTTACAGTTTTGTTGTTAATCCGAACTTAAATTTTAGGCTTGAAGGTATTGCTTTTAATACCAAAACTGGGTTGCCTTTGTCTGATGTAATTGTTAATCTTAGCAAGGAAGATGGCACCACTTTAAGTGTTCAAACAGATCAAAATGGAAATTATAAATTCGATTTAGAAGAAAATACGCTTTATAATTTAAATGGTGTTAAAACAGGCTATCGCAATGCGCAGCTAAGTCAGGTAAGCAGTGTTGGTCTTAAACAATCTACCGTTCTTAAAAAGAATCTTTATTTAGATATCATTGATTTATTTAAAGAAGTGAGATTGGAAAATATTTACTATGATTTAGATAAAAGTAACATTAGGCCAGATGCTGCAATTGAGTTAGATAAAGTGGCAAGAATATTAAAGGAAAATCCAACAATTTGGATAGAACTAGGTTCGCATACCGATAGTAGGGCAAGTGATGGTTATAACCTAAAATTGTCTCAGGCAAGGGCAGATGCTGCAGTAAGTTACATTATCAATAAAGGCATAGATAGGTATAGGATAAGGGCAAAAGGTTACGGCGAAACTAGATTGCTTAACGATTGTAGTAATGGGAAAGATTGTACAGAAGAGCAACATCAATTGAATAGAAGAACTGAGATAACGGTTATTAAACAGTAAAGAGGGTAAAGGCTTTTATATAAAATTTAGCAGCTGATGAAGCAAAAGCAAAAAGTAATGATAATTGATGATAATCTCATCGACCAAATGATTACTGCACATGTGTTAAAAAAAACGTATGAAAAGGGGGATATCATAGTGATGGAAAGTGCAACAGCGGCGCTTGATTTTTTCAACTCAAATAAAGATGATCTATCAGCGATTCCTTCACTTATTTTATTAGACATAGACATGCCTCTTATGAATGGGTTTGAGTTTTTGGATAGGTTTAATCTGTATCCAGAAATATTAAAAAACGCTTGTAGAATTGTGGTGATTACTGGTTCTGATATACCCGAAGATATTGAACTGATGAAGACCTACCCAAATGTTTCGAAACTAATTTTAAAGCCCTTAAACCACAATGAATTAACTCCAGTAATTTAATGCTCTCTAATACTCTGCTTAAAAGCCTATCGGTAAATGATAGGCTTTTTTAGTATTTATTTAGGGTTTGCACGAGCGTATTATCAAATAAGTGCGGGTTGATTTGTTTTGCCTCCAATAAACAAAGGATTGAATATTTACATTCATTTACTTTATCCTGATCGCCCAAAATTGAATATGCTTTTATCAATATGTAATTGATAAAAACCTTTGCGATTAAGAACTCTTCATTTACTTGCGTTAGACTATTTTTAGCATAACTGATGGCCATATCGTATTCATTTCTCCTCAGGCTTTGCATTGCCAAAACAGTATTAAATAAAATTTTAACATTAAAACTATTGATCTGATTTCTTTGATGATAATAGATTAGTATTTTTTCTAGCTGATCTGGTTTTTTATTTAAAATTGAACTCCTTGAGGTTTCTAAAGCTAATACATGTAGAAGATAAGCATTGTAGATCCTCGATTTCTGAAATAATTCTTTGGTTCCTTTAATCATGTTATTTATGATTTCTATGGCTGTATGAGAATCGTCTTTAAACCAGTAAACCATAATTAATAATAGTCCAGACATTAAATCATTTGGATTGTCTTTAAATTTAAGGTCATGTACAATGTCATTAATTCGATCAAATAAGGGATATTGTATGTCTTCTTTTCCATTAAATTTATCAATCATTATTTCAACAATTTGACTTGGATCAACAAGCATATTGCTGGTAATAGATCTGTGTTTTAATAATTGATTTTTTCTTTCCTTTAGTTTTTCTAAGTTTAAATTAAGACAATCTGAAAATATTAATGCAGATTGATAAAAAACAAAAGTATCTTCACTATCAGCAATTTCGCTAAAAATGTTAAGTATCTTTTGGTAAGATTGGTCTGCGAAATCAAGATAAGGCAAAGCATTTACCATTGCGTTATGCAATTCTGGGCATCTAAATTTATCAATTAAACTTTGGTCAGTACCTATTTTATGTTTAATGTTTTCTGCTAAAAAAGTTATCAAATCATTGTGATGATTACTATCTAATTTTAACCAGAGAATGGATTTAATAATATCAAATTTGTTGTCTTTAATTCCTTCAAAAACAGACCATTGCAACAGTGTATTTTGGTTATGGCCTTTGCACTCGTTCAATATGAAATTAAAATAAGCTTCACTCATTTCATTATCATAAAGTTCCAGTATTTGCTTGAATAAAAAATACTCAAAAACATCATTATGAATAAAATGTATGTACTCGGTTGGAATTTCATCAGCATCATTTACTTGTTCTGTAAGGATACCATCGGACAGTAATTCCATGTATGCATCTCTAAAAATTATTAACTCTTCGAGTAAAAGTTTTTTAGAAATTTTATTCCCCTTTCTGCCATAATCAGTTAGTTTGATGATCTTTTTACAGATTACTGTTTTTTCTACAGAATGATTAGATTGAAATATACTTAACATTAAGTATTTAAGTGTAACCTCATGGAATATCAAGTTGCTACTGTATTCATTTTCTGGATACTCAAGCTTTAATTGATGATAAAAATAGAATTGAAATGGATGCCTTAGTTTTTGGGTATGCTCAGATTCCAAGGATATGGAATTGGAATCGATTTTATTTAAGATTTGCTCTGTTTCTCCTATAGTTAATGGAGGGACGTTTGAATGATCTTTCTTTTTAAAATAACTGCCTGTAAACCATTTGCTAATTATAAAACTAGAGTGGCGAATGCTTTCAAAAAAACGTCTCCATGTATAAGATCTGAAGCTAATTACTAATTTAATAGCAGGACTATCTTCTATATCACAGATAAATTGTACAATCGTATCGAATAATTTTGGCTTTAAACCATGTTTATTTAAAATCTGAATTATGTCGTCTAAGATGATTACTAGTTTATGCCCTGTTTGGCTATGTTGTTCAGTAAAATACTTTATAAGATTTGTTCTAGGAGTTAGGCCCAATAAAACTGCAATATCCTTTGCTAAATCTTGTTTTTCTTGTGATAGATCTAGTATTTTATCGGCATGTAAAAATAAGATAACATCATCTTTAAACTTAGCTTCAGGTCTTAAAAACATGTTTTCTACCAAATGAGACAATAAGATACTTTTACCGTAATCTGCCTGAGAGATAAAAGGAGTGAAGCTAAAATTAGAATGGTAGAAATAGTCAAAATCATGAGTTGCAAATTTTCTTTTTATGGTAAACTCATAAGGGATAGTGCAATTGTCTGCTATTCTTTTTATGGTAGCTTCTGAATAAGATTTTGATTTAATAACGAGGTAATCCCACTCTTCAACTTTAGTTAAAGTAGTCGTTTTAAGCGCCGTTTTAGAAATAGGGTTGTCCTGTTCACTTTCTACAAATGCCAAAAGTGTATTTATGGTATAGGAAGAAAATTGATGTTGAGTAACCGCAAATCCAAACAATCTTTTTATGGTAGTTACACTAATATTTTTATGCAAAGATTTATTAATCTCCAATGCAATATAACTACAGTCAGATGGACTGATGATTTGAATTTTGAGTTTTTGTAAAATTAAATGCCGGAGTTCATTTAATATCAAGTGAGTCATTTTTCTGTAAGTAGTTACCTAATATCACGAAGATAACATTTAACTCAAAAGAAAATATGGCCTACGGCCACTAATAGCATAATGAATAAAATGAACAAAATAAGCCCGTATTGTTTTTTAATGAACAACTCGAATAATACTATTGGCCTATTTGCACCTTAAAATTGTAGTACAATGATCATTAAATCCCTGTCATATGAAATTGATTTCTACCCTGAATCAACGGTCTATTAGATGGACCGCATTTCTCTTGCACCTTTTTTTAATAACGCTAGTCTTTAACGAATCGTATGCGCAAACGAAAATTTATGCAACTACGGCTACGGTTAAATCTGTGCAAGTAGATAATAAAGACAATGCAACTGATGCGACAAATAGTTTCGCTACGGTTAAGTCTTATGGTGGTGCAGCTTTCGGTATTGGAAAGTATAGTGGAGAGTTGGAACTTGTTTTTCCTGCAGCTGTACCTGCCAACACAACAACCTTTGTGCGCATTGGCTTTGACCCCGACGTTTTAAATGCACTACTTGGAGGTAATCTTGGCGGACTGTTGGCTGATGTGGTTGGTGGAGTGGTTTTAGGAAATCATGCTTTTGAAGCTGGCGCTAGAAATGGAGGGACAACAATTGTTTCTGGAACTAGTTCAAATTCTTTTAGTAATGCCAATTTACGTATTGTTAAAGATGCTGCTGGGTTATTTTATGTAGCTATTACACCAAATCAAATATATGATAGAGTTTATATAAAAGACATTACTGATGCACTGTTGTTAGGTTCTACTAACCAAACTTTAGTTTATAATGCATTTTATACTTCTGGAATTGATCCGTGTGCAAATGCTTTTGCAACTGGTTTCGAAGGTAATGGTTTAACCGTTGATGTATTAGGGTTAGGAAAAGCAGGAGTTACCAATCCAGAAAGAGCAATTGATGCTGATCAAACCAACTTTTCTGAAATTAGTTTGGGCGCTTTAGGTGTTGCAGGTTCAATTAGTCAGAATATTTATTTCTCTACACTTTCAAATCCTGGCGATGAGTTTAGTGTACGTTTACGTGTTAACCCTGCTTTAGTTAGTGCAGGTTTGTTAAACAATACAACAATTACTGCATATAATGGAAACACACAGGTGTTTTCTCAAAATTTAAATTCCTTACTTACACTAGATTTACTTGGATTGTTAAATTCTGGGCAGGCAACAAGCGTACCTTTTGTACCAGGAGCACAATTCAATCGAGTTCAAATTACCCTTAACTCGCTCTTGAATGTCGGTCTTACACAAACTGTAGATTTATATAGTGTAGTAAGCTCTGCACCACGACCAACGTTTGTAGCACCACTGTCTAACGCAATTAATGTTTGTTATAATAATTCAGCAAATCTAGGCGCTACTACAGCATCAACTAATGAGTTGCGTTGGTATGATGTGTCGCTTGGAGGAACAGTTTTAGCAACTACAGCATATAACGGAACTTATGTAACACCAAACCTAACTACTACTAAAACTTATTATGTAGCTGCTAGAAGAATTGGATGTACTTCAGAATCAATTAGGGTACCTATTACTGTAACTGTAAATCCTCAAATGGTTTTGGTTACTACAACCTTATCAAATGCAACCGTAGGTTCTGCCTACTCTAAACAAATTACAGCCGCAACAGGTGGTACACCAACCTATACTTATGCGTTGGCAGCTGGGAGCACATTGCCAACTGGTTTAGTGCTGTCATCTAGCGGACAAATTGGTGGTACACCAACAACAGCTGGAGATTATAATTTCAATATTACTGCTACAGATTCAAAAAACTGTACGGTAACAACGGCTTATACTTTAAAAGTAACACCTACCTTGGTTCTTGCTCCTGCAACATTACCAAATGGAACTGTTGGAACTTTATATCCAACACAGGTGATACCAGCAGCAACAGGAGGTAGCACACCCTACACTTATGTGGCTACAAATCTTCCTCCAGGCTTATCATTTAATCCAGCTACAAGAGAAATTACTGGCACACCAACAACCTCAGGTCCTTATGTTGTTAATGTAGTGGCAACAGATGCTGATGGAAATCAGGCAAGTAATAATTACACTATTGTAGTTAAAGACCCATTGGTATTGCCTACATCGCCTTTGGCCGATGGAACTGTAGGGATAACTTATGCAACCCAAACTATACTGCCGGCAACTGGTGGTACTGGTCCTTACACCTATAGTGCATTAAACCTCCCTCCAGGATTGTCATTTAATCCAGCTACAAGAGAGATTACAGGTACGCCTACTACCGCAGGAACTTATGCTATTCCTGTAACGGTTACGGATTCAGAAGGTAGAACAACCACTTCTAATTACTCAATTAGAGTTAAGGATCCATTGACTTTGGCTAATCAAACCTTGCCAGACGGAAATGTAAGTGTTGCTTATCCAACTCAAACTTTACCAGCCGCGAACGGCGGTGTTGGCCCTTATACCTATGCTGCAATTAATCTTCCTCCGGGATTAAACTTTAATCCTGCAACAAGACAAATTACAGGTACACCAACTCAGTCTGGAAATTATACCATTACAATGACGGCAACTGATGCAGAATCTAATACCATCAGTAATACTTATGCATTAAAGGTAATTGGTGCACTTTCTTTACCAACAGCAACCTTACCAAACGGAACTGTGGGTGTCCCATATCCAACTCAAACTTTACCAGCGGTTACTGGTGGTACAGCTCCATATACTTATGTAGCAACCAACTTGCCTCCTGGGTTAAGTTTTAATACCATAACTAGAGAAATTACTGGCACACCAACAACAGGTGGTGTTTATACTGTTTCATTGAAAGCAACCGATGCAAATGGAAATGTAGTAAATACAGATTATAGCATAACAGTAGGTGTTACTGCTCCGGTTGTTGCAAACGCAACTATTTGTAGTGGAACAACTGCAACACTAACCGTTAGTAACTTGCAAGCTGGCGTTACCTATAACTGGTATGGCCCAACAGGAAATACGCCTTTAACTACTGGAAATAATGGAACATTTATGACTCCAATTGTAAATGCAACCACTACTTTTTATGTAGAAGCGGTATCTGGAACTGCAGTTAGTACACGTACAGCTGTAACGGTTAATATCAATCCAGCGCCAAATGCACCAGTAATTACTACAAATAATCAAGTAATTAATAGCGGACAAAGTACTGTTGTTCAGGCTACGGCAAACGCAGGAGAAACCATTAATTGGTATGCAAATGCAGCAGGTGGTGCTAGTTTAGCTACTGGTCCGAGTTTTACCACGCCTAACCTTACCACTACTACAACTTATTATGCAGAAACTGTAAACGGAACAGGTTGTGTGAGTGCAAGTAGAGCACCAGTAACCATTACTGTATTAAGCGGACCATCAAATCCTAATTGTAATGCAGCAAATAGCCAAAACAGTGGTATTACAGGTATTTGCCTTTTATGTAGCATCAGCGGTGCTGGAAACTCTACAGACGCTAACTTGACCAACTTTACTAGAATTACATTAGCAGTAGGGGTTGGCGCACAAGGTTATCAACGTTTAATATTCCCATCAACAGGTGTTGCAACTGATAGTATTCGCTTAGATTTAGCAACACCTACAGGCTTGTTAGATTTGTCGGTTTTAGGTGGAGTAACGGTTACTGTAATGAATGGCGGGTCTGTAGTAAATACCTACCAGTTAAATTCGGCATTAATTGATTTAAAATTATTGGGTGGAAATCGCTTTAAAGCAACATTCTTGGCAGGTGGTGTATACGATAGGGTAGAAGTTAGATTCAGCGCAACTGTTGCTGCCTTATCTAGTTTAGATATTTATGGTGCAGAGATTATTTATCCTAAACCAACTGTAGCATCTACAGGTTTAACAATTTGCTCTGGCAGCACTGCTAGTTTATCAGCTACTCCAAACGGAGGGACAACATTAACTTGGTACAGTGATGCAGTTGGTGGTAGCGTTTTAGCTAACGGAAATACTTATACAACCCCAGCGTTAACAACTACCACTACTTATTATATTCAAGTTAGCAAAGCTGGATGCGCAAATGCAGAAAGAGTACCTGTAACGGTTACCGTAACACCTGTTTTAACAGTGCCGGTTGTGGCAGCGGTTCCTTCAACTTGTGAGGGCTCTACTCGTACTTTAACAGTTACAAGCCCAAATTCTGCAGTTACTTATAATTGGTTTGAAACTGCAGTTGGTGGGCCGTCAATTTTTACAGGTACCTCATTTACTACACCAGCTTTAACAGCTAATAAAACTTATTATGTAGAAGCATCACAAGCAGGATGTTTAAGTCCTAGTCGTGCAGCGGTTAGCATCACAGTTACGCCTCGCCCTGCGGCACCTCAAGTACAATCATCATCTTCTACTGTAAGTCCAGGTCAAACTGCAGTATTAACAGCAAGCTCTGCGGATGCAAATGTGAATTTCAACTGGTATACAACGGCTAATGGAACAACACCTTTTTATACAGGTTCTACTTTTGTAACACCTCCTTTAAATAGCACAACATCATACTATGTTGAAAGCTTTAATACCATTACCGGATGTACTTCTGCTACAAGAATTCAAGTTACGGTTACCGTAGATGGTAGCACACCTGTAAATCCTGTGCCTTGCGAAGGTGCTGTTTCACAAACAAATGGTGTTACTGGTGTACTTGCAATATTAGCAGGAGTTTCAAATCCAACTTTAGCAATTGATAATGATACTCAAACAGGTTCTACTTTAGTTATTCCAGTAGGATTAGCAGCTTCTGTTTACCAAAGGCTTACTTTCCCTACAGCCTCAAATGTTGGTGATACCATTCGTGTTTTAATCAATTCGCCAAGTAAATTATTATCAGCTTCTGTATTGGGAAGCCTTCAACTTACCACCTTTAATGCTGGTGTAAGTAATAACGATGCATTATTCTCCAACAATCCGTTAGTTAACTTAACTCTTTTAAGTGGTAACACACAAGCATTATTAACTATTGTTCCAACTTCTGTTTTCGACCAAGTAGAAGTAAGACTAAACTCAGGTTTGGTTGGGGCATTAACATCTTTAAATATCAATTATGCACAACACGTAATTGCTAAACCTGAAGTGGTTGCTGCAAACGTAACAACTTGTGTTGGTCAAACGGCTGTATTAACAGTTAATAATCCTAAAGCAGGTTTAACCTATAAATGGTATGATGCAGCTGGAGTTTACCAAGCAGGTAAAGACGGAATAAGTTTTACTACCCCTGCAATTACAGCAGATACTAAATATTTTGTAGCAGCTAGCAATGGTTCTGGTTGCGTAGGTGCAAGAACGGTGGTTAATATTACAGCTGCTCCGCAACCAACTGTACCTGTATTGGTTTTTGCTAATGTAAATACCTGTGCTGGAAACAACGTATTATTAGAAGTTAAAAACCCTGTTCCAAGTACAACTTACAAATGGTACAATGCTGGTGGAACATATCAAGCAGGAATGGATGGAACAAGTTTCACTATTCCAGTAGTTTTAGTTAACACAACTTATTCGGTAGAAGCGGTTAATAGCTGCGGAACTTCTGCTAGAGCAACGGCTACTATTACGGTTGGTTCTGTGGATGTGCCAATTGTAACGCCTGCAGCAGTTACTGTAAGTGAAGGCTCTCCTGCAGTGCTTACTGCAAGTTCAAGTACTTCAGGTGCTATATTTAATTGGTATGCAAGCGCAGGATCTGTAGCAATTTTACATACTGGTGCTACTTATGTAACACCACCTTTAACCATTACCACTACTTATTTTGTAGAAGCAGTTGTTCCAGGACCGTGTCCAGCTTCTGCTCGTGCTTCGGTTACAATTACTGTTACTCCTAATGGCACGCCAGTTACTACACCTTGTGGTGCGGCAACTGTAGCATTGGCTGATGGAGTTACTGGTGTAGCTTTATTTGCTGGGGTTTCAAATCCTAATTTAGCGATTGATAATAACACACAAACTGGTTCAAGTTTATTAATGCCGGTTGGTGCGCTTGGTGCATCAGTGTTCCAAAGAGTTGGTTTTGCAGGTGGATTATCTCACGTAGGTGATACTTTGAGAGTTAAAATATCTTCACCAGGAAAACTGTTATCATTATCGGTACTTCCAAGTTTAAGTGTAACAACCTACAATGGCGCTACCAGCAATGCTGATGCAATGGTAGTTAACAATCCATTAATTAATTTAGAATTACTAAGTGATGGAAGTGCTATTATTTTAACTTATGTACCTACCTTACCATTTGATGGGGTAGAAGTAAGATTAAACTCTGGTTTAATTGGCGCATTAACATCAGTAAATTTTGATTATGCACAGCGCATAAATGTTGCACCTAAAGTTACTGCAGCAAGTGCAAGTACTTGTCAGGGAACTTCAGCAATGTTAAGTGTATTAAATCCTCAAGCAGGGGTAACTTATAAATGGTATTTAGAAAATACTTACCAAGCTGATGTCGTAACATTTAATACACCAACATCACTTGTTGCTGGAACTTATAATTTTTATGTAAAAGCATTTGCTTATGGTTGCGAAAGTGCACCAACAAAAGTTGTGGTTACCGTTATTGCTCCACCAGCTCCACCCGTGGCACTTGCAGGAAATCCAGCAAGAGCTTGTTTAGGTTCGCCAGTTACATTAGGTGTACAACCTGTAGCAGGTATTACCTTCAATTGGTATGATGTTAATGGAAATGTATTGGTTCTTAATAATACTAATTATACTACACCTGCAAATTTGGTGGCAGGAACTTATGATTTTTATGTTGAGGCCGTAAATGGAAGCAGCTGTGCAAATGCTACTCGTACAAAAATTACGATTATCATTAACCCTTCATCAACAGCTGCAGATATTCAAGTTAGCGGTACGGTAGCAGTTTGTGGTTCATCAACAACAATATTAACCGCAAGTAGCTTAACAGTAACCAGCCCAGTATTTACTTGGTATAGAAATGCAGCATTAACAGATGTAGCTTTCACTGGTGCTGTGTTTACTACACCTGCTCTTTCTGCAACAACAACCTATTATGTAACAGTTAGTGGTACAAACAAATGTGCAAATGCAGTTGCTGATGCTAAAGTGGTTACTATAACTATTAACCCACCAGCAACAGCTGCAGATATCAATCTAGCAGGTGTAAGTACTATCTGTGCTGGTTCAGCGGTAAGCTTAACAGCGAGTACAACAACCGTTACTAATCCAGTATTTACTTGGTATAGAAACGCTGCCTTAACAGATGTAGCATTCACTGGAACCACTTTTGTTACTCCAGTGCTAAATGCAAGCACTACTTATTACGTAACAGTAAAAGGGGATAATAAATGTGAGAATACTGCTGGAAACGCACAAGCGATAACCATAACGGTTAATCCATTGGCTTCAGCCTCAGATATAGTAATTAGTGGCAACGCAACTATATGTAGTGGTTCAAACACTACGTTAAACGCTAGCTCTACAACAGTAACCAATCCTGTATTTACTTGGTACAACGATGCTAGCTTAACTTCTGTAGCCTTTGTTGGCGCTGTTTATGCAACACCAACTTTAACTGCAGACAAAACTTACTACGTTACTATTAAAGGCGATAATAAATGCGAAAGTACACCTGCAAATGCTAAGTTGGTAACCATTACTGTTAAAGGTTATGCAACAGCTGCAGATATCACTTTAGTAAATTCAACAATATGCGCTGGTAACTCAACTACATTAATGGCATCAAGCTTTACCGTAACTAACCCAGTATTTACTTGGTATAGTGATGCTTCATTAACTGTGGTTGCCTATGTTGGTCCAACATATGTAGTACCACCTCTAAATACTACTACTAATTTCTATGTAACTGTAAAAGGTACAAACAAATGCGAAAATATACCTGCAAATGCGAAAGTAGTAACCGTAACTGTAAATGCTTTGGCGGGGATGACAGACATTATAGTAAACGGCAATGCTACCGCATGCGCAGGTTCTCCAGCAATTTTAACAGCAACAAGTCCAACGGTAACCAATCCGGTGTTTACTTGGTATGCTGATGCGGCTTTAACTAATCTAATTTACATTGGGCCAACATTTACAAGCCAACCTTTATTTGTAAATACTAATTTCTATGTAACAGTTAAAGGCGATAACAAATGTGAAAATGCACCTGCAAATGCGAAGGTCATTTCAATATCTGTTAAACCTGTTGCAACTTCGGCAGATATAACTGTTAGTAATGCAACGGTTTGCGAAGGAACAGCTACTACATTGGTTGCAAGTACAACAACAGTTACAAATCCGGTATTTACTTGGTATAGTGATGCATCCTTAACAACAAGTGTTTTTGTTGGTGCTTCATTTACCACACCAAACTTAACTGCAACTAAAACTTATTATGTAACAGTAAGTGGCGATAACAGATGTGCAAATACTTCATCAACTGCTAAAAATGTAACGGTTACAGTAAATATGGGAGCAATAGCTGCTGATATTAACTTAACTACACCAACGGTAGTATGTGGTTCTGGTAGTGTAAACATTAGTGCAAGTAGTGTAACGGTAACTAATCCAGTATTTACCTGGTATAGCGATGCTTCATTAACCACTGCAGTTTTTGTTGGACCAAGCTTTACAACTCCTTCACTTAGTGTTACCACTACTTATTACGTAACCGTAAAAGGAACTAATAAATGTGAAAATACTGCCGCTAATGCTAAGCCAGTAACAATTATAGTTAAACCAATCGCAACAGCATCAGATTTATCAGTTAATGGTACCATATCAATATGCGAAGGCAATACAACAACACTTACAGCAAGTACAACTACAGTAACTAATCCAGTTTATACTTGGTATAGTAATTCTACCTTAACTAATGTTGTTTTTGTTGGATCTGTTTACACAACTGCTGTTCTAAATGCAACCACTACTTATTATGTAACTATAAAAGGAGATAATAGGTGTGAAAATGCAGCTGGTAATGCGAAAGTTGTTGTAGTAACTGTAAATGCAAAACCAATTAACCCTGTTGTTGCAAATACCGGTAGAGACATTTGCGCTGGAAGTAGCACTACATTAACGGTAGAAAATGCTCAGACTGGTGTTACTTACGAATGGTATAATGCAGCTACAAATGGAACGCTTTTATTTACTGGTGCTACCTACGTAACTCCAGTTTTAAATACAAGTACAACCTATTATGTTCAAGCAATAAGTGCTGCTGGTTGTGCAAACGCTAGCGGAAGAGTATTGGTAACTGTAAATGTTACGCAAAGACCAACTGCACCTACCGTAACCTCAAATAATGTTAATGTTTGTATCGGTAATACAACGATATTAAGTGTAAGCAACCCACAAAGTGGAGTTAATTATACTTGGTATACGTTAGCTAATGGTGGAACATCAGTAGGAACTGGTACTAATTTTACAACACCAGTTATTACTGCTAATGTGACTTATTATGTAGAAGCTGCTGCTGGTTCTTGTCAATCAACTGCAAGAACATCAGTAACCATCAATGCGATGCCAATACCTTTGGCACCAGCATCGATTTCTGCAACCAATAATCCAATTTGTTCTGGTAGTACTGCTACGTTAAATGTAAATAGTCCAGACGCAAACTTGATTTACAGATGGTACGCTAGCAGTTCAGGAGGTACATCATTATTTGAAGGTAATTCATTTACTACACCAATATTGGCTGCCACTACTACTTATTATGTAGAAAGTGTTTCAAAAACAGGTGGCTGTCCAAGTAACACCAGAACTTCTATTACTGTTAATGTGTTGCCTGTATTAGCAGCACCTGTGGTTACTGCACAATCTAAAACTGCAAATAGTGTAACGTTTGCTTGGGGTGCTGTTACTGGTGCAACTGCGTATGAGGTATCGATAAATAACGGGGCAACTTGGATAGTGCCATCTTCTGGAGCAAATGGAACAATTCATGTGGTTACAGGTTTACAACCAGGTCAAAGTGTAACGATCGTTGTAAGAGCAAAAGGTAGTTTAGATTGCCAAACAAGTGCAAATTCTACTCCAGTAACTGGAACGGCAGACAATCCTTTTAGTAACGAATTATATGTGCCAAATACGTTTACGCCAAATGGGGATGGTAAAAATGACATTTTCTATGCTTACGGAAATCTGGTGTCTAAATTTAAGATGAGGATTTACAACCAGTGGGGAGAATTCTTATACGAATCCTTGTCAATTAATAACGGATGGGATGGAAGGTACAGAGGCAATCTACAACCAAATGGTGTGTATGTGTATAATATCGATGTAACCTTTAACGATGGTACAACCAAAACGTTTAAAGGCACTGTAACCTTATTAAGATAATGTCTAACCTAAAAATAAAAAAAATGAAATACTTTAAAATATTTATGTTGGCATTAGGACTAAGTCTTTGTGCTAAAGAATCAATCGCTCAAATAGATCCACATTTCTCTCAATATTATGCTAACCCATTATGGTTAAATCCAGCACTAACAGGTGTAACAGATGGTGATTATAGGGTTAACGTAAATGCAAAACAACAATGGGCAAATGTGGGTAAGGGCTATTTAACAGGGGGTGCATCATTCGATATGGCGCCCACTAAGAACCTTGCTTTAGGGGCAATGATTATTAATCAACGTGCAGGCGATATTGGTTACAATCAATTAAATGCAGTAGTATCAGGAGCTTATAGAATACGTTTCGGCAGGGAAGGAGACCAAATTGTAAACTTCGGATTGCAAGCTGGTGTAATTAACAAAAGTTTTGATCCTTCTAAAATCACACTTGGAAGTCAGTATAATCCAATTTTAGGATACGATCCAAGTATGGGGATGAATGAAGATATCTCGTCATCTGGATATTTATCTCCAGACGTAAACTTTGGAGTAATGTATTTTGATGGAAGAGGTAATACAAAAGTGAACTCTTTCATTGGTGCTAGTGTTTCTCACCTTACTAGGCCAAAAGATAAATTTGTAGGTGGCGATTCTCGTTTGCCAATGCGTTTTACTGGCCACGGTGGGGCTAGGGTAAAAGTAAATTACATGCTAGATATCACACCGAACTTCATTTACCTTAAACAGGGTGACGCACAAGAAGTAGCTGGTGGTGCTTATGCTCAATTAATGTTAAGCACAGAATCTGACTTGCTTTTTGGTGCAAATTACAGGCTGGAAGATTCGGCCATTGCTTTTGTAGGCTTACATCATAAAAGTATGGTTTTTGGTGTGAGTTATGACTTTAATACATCGCAATTGAATCGAGCAACTGGTAGTAAAGGTGGTTTAGAATTATCAATTTCCTTTACTAGTAGAAAAGGTATTGTTGGTCCAAGTTTTTACTGTCCTAGACTTTAATCCCCATAGATATGCGTTACTTAAAAACAATTTTCATCCTCCTCTTAAGCTTTTCATTTGCAAAAGCGCAATTTGTTTCAGCTGATAGTAAAAGAGTAGCAGACGTTTATTTTTTAAACAAAGAATATTATGCTGCGGCAGAATATTATAAAAAAGCATTACAAATATCTCCAGATAGCCTTGGTTTTGTTGTTCCTTATGGATTTGAGAAAAAGGTATTAGAAGAAAGTCCCAAAAAGGAAGACTATGAATATGCAGTATTTCAATTGGCTACTTCATTAAGGTTATATAAGAATTTTCAAGATGCAGAAAAGTGGTATGCCATAGCTAATAACTTTACCAATTCGAAATATGCTTTAAGTGGCTTTTGGTATGGAGATTGTCTTCGCTCGAACTTAAGATTCGAAGAAGCAATTATGGCTTATGAGATTTTTATTAAAAAATATCCTATAAATGATAGTTACAAAGAAAAAGCGATAGCCGAAATTGAATCTTGTAAGTTCGCTTTAAATGAAATCAAATATCCTCGGTTATATAAATTAGCTAAATTACCAGCAAACGTAAACCTTTCTGGCTCTAATTATGCAACTGCTTTATTAAACAACACTTTTTACTTTACTTCATCTAGACCAAAAATGGTTGCTGGAAAAAATGAAGTTTTAGCTGGCGTTAATGAAAATAAAGTTGTTAAAAAAGCAACACCTTACATTAATGCCATTTATACTGCACAGGTAAATACAGATACTGCAAAGGTTAATGTAAGTAAAGTTGCCGTTAATGCCAGAGAAATGGAGGTTGCTGCTCCTGCATTACATCCAAATGGAAATGCCATGTATTTCACGGCATGGACTAATAAGGATGAAAAAATCAGAAGCATTTATATTTCACGTAAAAGTGCTACAGGAGAGTGGTCAGACCCAATTTCATTAGGAGGGGAAATCAATGTCAATGGTTATAATTCCATGCAACCTTATGTAACTAAGGATGGGAAATACTTTGTTTTTTCGTCAGATAGGCCAGGTGGTTCTGGTAAGTACGATTTATGGTATGCATTAGTGAGACCAGATGGTACCACAGGCAACGCAATGAATTTAGGCGAGAAAATAAACTCAAAGGGTGATGATCAAGCGCCATATTTTAATCCTAAGACTAAAAAACTAATGTTTAGTACCAATGGAAGAGTAGGTATGGGTGGTTTTGATTTTTATGAAGCCCAAGGAGATTTTACCAATTGGACCGCTCCGAAAAATTTAGGATATCCATTTAACTCTGCTAAGGATGATTTATACTTTACATCGTTAGATGATCAAGACAATGAAGGTTATGTAAGTTCTGATAGGGAATCAGTGTGTTGTTTAGAAATTTTCCATGTTAAAAAAGATATACTAACAGTAAGTGGAAAGCTGATAGATTGCGAAAGTAAAAAACCATTGGAAGGTGCTAAAGTAGTTTTAACTAGCGATGACCTTGGCGAAATGACCACCACTACTGATGCAAACGGAAATTATAGTTTCGGCATTACTTCAAATAGAGGTTTTCATCTTAATGCTACTAAACGTTTGTATTTTGCTAAAAACTTAAACTATAGCTTACAGCAGTTGGTAGCTATAGATACTTTAAAAGGAGAATTATGCTTAGATAAAATACCAGAGAAACCTATTGTTTTAAAGAACATTTTATATGAGTTTGACAGTGCAGAACTAACCGATTCATCTAAGGTTAACCTAAATCATTTATACGATATTATGGTTGAGAACAAAGACATAGAGATTGAATTGGGTGCTCATACTGATAATATCGGTACAGCCGAATATAATTTAGATTTGTCTCAGCGCAGGGCAAAATCTTGTGTGGATTATTTGATAAGTAAAGGTATTGCGCCAGAAAGAATGACTAGTAAGGGTTATGGATTTGATGTTCCTATTGCTCCAAATCAATTAGCAAAAGGTAAGGATAATCCCGAAGGAAGAGCGTTAAATAGACGAACAGAATTTAAGGTTACCAAAAAATAGTTGATTTAGGGAGGTTTTAAACCTCCCTTTTTTTATTGCCTTAATTTATAAAAGATGTTAAGGTAAAAATAGGCGCTGTTATTTCTTTTCGTTCTAATAAATAAGCTTTTTTATAATTGTATTCTTCAACTTTAGCTTTATCACCAAGCTCTGTGTATATCTCTATAATAAGATTATAAATTACCAACTCATTTAAAGCAAGTTCATTTCTTTTGTAAATAAGTAAACACTCTTCTGCATACTGTAATGCAAGGTTGTATTCTTTTCTGTTTTTACTTTGCTCTGCTTTAAAGGATAATAATACAGATTGGGCATACAATGTTTGATTAATTCTCCCATCTGCATACAATTTAACGAGTATGTTTTCCATTTGATCGGTCTTTTTACCTGGATTTATCCTTGCACTGGCCTGAGCCATTAAGTTTAAAAGATAGCCTGAAAACAGTTTCCGCGTTTTAAGTAGTTTAGGGAAAGACCTAAAGGTTGCTCTTACAATTTTAGGAACTTCATCTGCAGATCCATAAAATATATTGGTTAAAAGTACATGCAATATATTTATCACCTGTTTAATGTTTGGCAACATATCGGGGTGTACAGGATGTTTTTTAGCCTTGAAACTTTCTATAAAATCAAAAACTTCGCTTTCGTTTACTTGAATGCCTTTTATCTTTAAATAGATTAACCTCAAGACTTCATAAGGATTAAGCTCCCATTGGGTTGCTTCCTTACTTAACTCTTCCATTCTTTCTAAACGATCTAAAATATGAGGAATGTTCAAGCTAAAACAATCAAAAATTAACAATATCGAATGATAAAAGAGTTCATTTTCGTTTGAGTCTACAACTTCTATCAAACAATTGATGGCATCTCTATAACATGAATCAATAAAATCAAAATGAATAAGTTTACTAATCAATAACTGATGAAGCTGTTGTGTTTTGATTTGATTAGCTAGTTCAGGGTCTTGCTTTTGATTGTAACTTAAATTTTCGGCGATGAAATAGATCAAGTAATTTTTTTCGTAATTATTTAGCTTTAAATCCAGCAAAGCTTTAATTTCTTTTAACTTATAAGATTTTACCATTAACCTGGCCGACCATTGTAATAGCTGCGAGCGAACTTGATTCCCTAAATATTCGTCATTTATTAATTCAAAAAATCGACTATCCATTTGGTGGTTAAACAATTCATATAGTTCAATGAACAGAAAATATTCATAAATATGTGGTTGTATAAACCTTACGCTTTCTGGTGAAAAGTTAACATTCATTTGAACCTCTTCCATCAAAATGCCGTCGGCCAGTAGTTCATCATAAGCATTTTGAAATACAGGTATCTGCTTAAATAGATCAACCTTGCTTACAGCATAACCTCTTCTGCCATAATTTGTTAAATGAACTATTTTTTGGCAGAAAAGTGCTTTTTCGGTTGCGTAGGTAGAATTGTAAATCTTTTCCTTTATAAATCGAGCTATAATTTCGTAATGGATAATATTGGTATAAGATTCGAAATTAGGATACTCTTCCCTTAACCTGTAATACCATTGAATTTGGAACGGAAATTTTAAATGAGATTTTAAACTTTCGCTAATCTTCGAAAAATCTATCGGACTTATCTTATTAAAGATTTGTTCAACTTCTATTTCAGTCAGTTGAGGAACGTTACTGTTGTCTACAAGATAGCTTCCAGCAAACCATTTGTTTTTCAAATAAGCAATAGGTTTGAACGTGTCATAAAACTCAATCCATTTGGCAGATCGCATACTTAAAATCAACTTGATACTGTTGTTTTCTCCAATACTAGAAATTAGGTGTATTATATTGTCAAATATCTTAAGTTTAGATGTTTTGTTGATAACCAAATCAGAAAAACCATCTATGATGATATTAAGTTTTATACCAAATTTTTTAAATTGTTCATTAAAAAATGAATTTAAATCAGTTCCAGGAGAAAGACCAATTTTAGCTTTTACCTTATCTTCCAAGCTAATTTCTTGTTGTTCTTTACTAAATAAGGAGTCTGCTGAAAAGAAAACTGTTCTATCTTTTTTATACGGAGCAGTTTCATCAATAAACATTTCTTGAACCAAATGGCTTAATAGTATACTCCTGCCATAACCAGGTTGTGAAATAAAAGCGGTAAAGCTGTATTTGCTTGGTCTAAAGAATATATAATCATGATTAGCAAACTTTCTTGGGATTGTCATTCTATAAGGAACGCTGCAACGATTTCGAATGCTTTGCAGTGTGTGACTTGTAATGGTTTGTGCATTAGCTTTTAACAAACTAAGTTCATCATCTTCGGCTTTTGAATTTTCTAAAAGAGGCGATATGTTTTCTTGATAACCAACATATTCAATAAACGCATTAATTGTAAATTTTGAAAATTGGTGTTTAATCTCAGCAAAACCAAATAGACGTTTTATAGTGGTTTCACTGATGTTCTTTTTTGTTTCTTTTTGTATAGACATTGAGATTAGTCGGCAGTCTGAGGGACTTATGACTTTTATCTCAGTTTTTACTAAAATTAACCGCTTTAATTCTTGTAGAATCAAGGTATCTGGCATAGTACAATAGGATGTTTGGCTTGTATTTTCACTAATATAATTATTTTATACCAAAAAATATGTAATAAAATCGATTGCAATTTCAACCATATATTATAACATATAATGATATAGTAATTTAATGGCTCTTACAACCTGTAGGAGTAAAATTAATTAAGTTTTAATCTTTTTGAGGTATTAGATAGTAGATAATTTGGTTTAAAATAATCGTTTTTGTGCTTTTTTGAAGGTTTTTTTAGTTAGGTAAAGTTTAGTCCTGAAAATGTGCCTGTTCGTCAAGTAAATATACCTGTCTGTATAATGTCTAGTTTTTAATAAATAAGAGTTAACATTTTTAAGCTAATGTTTTAAAAATGAATTATGGAAATAGAAATAGGTAATGTCCTTAAAAAGTTAAGAAAAAAACAAAAAGTGAATCAGGCAGACGTTGCTAAATATTTATTGATAAGCAGACCTACTTATTTGAGGTATGAGAACAATAAGATAGAGATACCTTTATCGAAACTTTTTAAACTAGCAGATTATTATGAAATCAATTTTGTAGAGTTGATGAAATTAATTGAAATAGAAAAAAACCAACAAGAAGATAAATCTGCTGCATTTAAAGGAAATTCATCATCATTATTTGCCACTGCAGTATAGGTTTTGTTAGTTTTCTATACGAAACGGCTTAATTCCTATTCGAACAGGTAGATTTTCTTTACGAGAAACAAATTTTGTTTTGGAGAAATCCTGATATTTGCCCATATTTATTAGAATTAGCAAATAGGGATGTATAGGTGTATAATAATTGATGATGAGCCTCAGGCAATAGAAGGATTAAAAGGTTACATATCGTCAGTTGGAGAACTTTCTATTGTAAATACTTACACAGATCCATTGATTGCATTAAAGGAGATTGTGAAGAATGAGCCTGTAGATTTAATATTTTTAGATGTCGATATGCCAAAAATTAACGGTATAGAATTAGCTAAGGAAATAAGAAATAAGACAACCAAGCTTGTATTTACGACAGCACATACCAAATATGCTTATGAAGCATTTGAGTCTAACGCTGACGCTTATCTTTTAAAACCCTATTCTTTGGGTAAATTTATCATCACCATTAATAAATTATTTACTCAAGAATTAGCCCTAACTGAGCAAAAAGTTGATGTAGCAGTAAAAAAAGACTTTTTTTTTGTGAAAAGCAGAGAGGACGATTTAAAAATCTTGAAAATTAAGTATGCAGATATAGTAGCAGTAGAAAGTAAACAGAATTACATAATGATTTACACGCTTTCTAAAAAGATACTAACTTACATGTCATTAATCGAGATTGCTAAAATTTTAAATTTAATGCCTGGTTTTATGCAATTGCATAGAAGTTTTATCATCAGTTTAGATCAAATTGAAACTATTGATGGTAGTTTGGTTAAAATGACAAATGGTATTAGGATATCTGTAGGTGATAATTACCGTAAAGAATTTAACTCCTTTGTAGCTGATAGATTAATAAAAACGGGAAAACAAGCGTAATCCCGTTTTATCTTCAATTATTTAAAAAAACCTGTAGATGTTAAGGTTGTTTTTGCAGTTCCCGTAGTATCATCATTTGGTGAAATACGTTTAGCATTTTTAATTGATTTGTAAATAAACAATGTGCTTTGGTAAACTTTTAAAGCCGGTCTTTTCATAATTTTTTAGTTTTTATGAAAATTAGGTTGTGATACCTAGCGCTTAAAATATATTATATAGAAGGGGTAGTTTTCTATTCGAAAAAGGTTTTATGACAAAAAATATTTCTTTATGGTACCGTAAGTTTAAGATTCATATTTTAATATGGTCATTATATATGGTCATTGAGGCATTATCAATTGGCATAATTTATAGTATATTTCACAATGCTATAATTTACATCTCACATTATTTAATTGTAGTAATCTTCTTTTATATACATGCTGATATTTGCTTGCCTTGGGTTATAAAGCAGGGCAAGCAAATTTGGTTTACATTGTTGGTATTAGCTTTAGAATTGCCAATTTATGTAATGATTCAGTACCTTGTGTCTTATGTTTTAGAAATTAATGGTTTTAAAACGGGAATAGAATTGAAGCTAGATGTTAATTTTGTTTCAAGGAATTTATATCGTGGGCTACTGTTTTTATGTTTTTCAACCGGTTATTACTACTTAAAAACCTATTTAAAAGAACGCAAAAGAACAGCAGATTTAGAAAAAGAAAAATTAGAAAAAATTATCCAACAACAAAAAATAGAGCAAGAATTGGTTATTGCCAAAAACGCCTTTTTAAAAGCACAAATTAATCCTCATTTTTTATTCAATACATTAGATTTTATTTATCATAGTGTAAATAAACATTCTGAAACTGCTGGAGAGGCTGTCATCAGATTGGCTCAAATGATGCGTTTTGCTATAGATTCAGATGAGATGGAACAAACCATTTATTTAACTGATGAAATAGAACAAGTAGAAAATCTTTTGTATCTCTATCAAATTCGTAAAAACAGTGAGCTAAACCTCCATTTTGCCTATTCTGAAGAAGTTAAACGGCTCCGCTTAATTCCTTTAGTTGTGCTTACCCTAGTAGAGAACATTTTTAAGCACGGCGATATAAGCAATGCTGAAGATATTGCCTTTGTAAATTTAGAAATCAAAAATGATTTATTGATCATCCAAACAGTTAACCTCATTAACCATAACACCATAAAAGACAGCAATAATTCTGGTTTAAATAACACTCAAAAAAGATTAAGCTATGCTTATGGAGATGAAATTATATTTAAACATGAAGTAATCAACAAGCATTTTAAAGTAGATATTAAAATTCCAATTAGGCTTTTAAAATAGCTTGTTTAGTTTGCAATATCCTCATCAGGTAATGATAAATGAGGGTTTCATAAATCCTTTGGTCGATAATAAATAACCGATTTATATGCATGTGAATCAAATCTGCTAACATATTTTCCTTAGCCCTGTCATTTTCGCAATTACTTATAATTTTCTTAAAGAGTTTTTCTTGTTGTTTGAGCAAGCCAACTGGTAGGTGAATGTATGATTTTTTTAAATCACCTTTAAATTGATTGAATACTGTATTTATCTTTTTAAAACTTTCTGAATTTAAATCCATTTCAATTGCAAAGCTTTTAGCTAAATTTTTAACGAATAAAATTTGCTCCCCAATATCATTAAAGGAATAAGCAATAAAAGGCAGCAAAATATTGATAGAACTGGCAATCAATTGTTCATCTGCTCGTGCATATTTAATTAAATAAAGAATACATTTACTATCTACATTAAAAAACTGCTCTACCAAAGTCATTCGTTCTATGCCATAACGCTGTGTTTCTTTATTATAAGTTTTTATCTTAAAATCAATAATAAAACCTTCCTTTAGTTCTGGTTGTACCAATTTTTGCATGGCTGATAATAATTTAAAGCCAGTATTTATGTTTTTTAAATGTAAACGTAAACGGATGTGAGGTTCTGGATCAGTATAACGAATAAAGAACCATTTTTTTAATAGTGTTTTATTACTTTTAATGAATAAACCAAGCAAGAGGTAATTGCTTTTGTTTGGATGACAATAAATCTCAAAATACAACCATTCAGAGCCTGGTAAATAAACTTCGCTAACCTGACTTAATTGAACAGGAGTAGGCTCATAAATACGTTCTTTATGATGGTAATTAACAATGTACTGAGGGTGATAAGCATTCCCCTGCTGATCTCCTATGAAATCACTTTCATCTATTAAAGCTTCTGTAATATAGATCTCTGCTTTCTGTTGTTTGCAATAGCTTAAAAGTGCTTCTAAATCTTCCTCGCTTCTAGGATTAAAGGCTAATGATTGATCAGCATGACCTACAGTAAAAATCGAAGTAATCTGTTTCATTATTAACCAGTTTTTTATAGCTGAAATATCAGTTGTTATATCTGAAGGAATAAGCCACATAGCTGGTGAAATAATAATTTCATTAAAACTTACCCTTTGATAATGCTCAAGTCCAGGAAAAAAATCTCGTAGTTTAAAACTAAGGTTAGTTAATATCCCTTGCGATTGTATGTCGCATAAAAAGCGGTAAACAGCCAAGTCTGAACGGGTATAATTATAAGCTGAAGCAATTCTAGGTATCAATCTTTTGCCTAATTTCTTTGATTTCAAAACAACTTCTTGTTGTTCGATAGTTACAAGTAAATCATTAAGATCTAAAGGATTATCACTTTCAGACCACGTTAAAATGGGTAATTCATAAGGGTACAATTGTTTTCTCCTGTTTACATTGTCTACTTTTTTTTCTGCCTGATAAGCAATATCAAAAAAGAGTACGTTAGCATTTGCATTAATTTCTAAGTTAGCAATTTCTCTTCCGTAATTTTCTATGTCCTCATTGCACAAGGTAAAACGCCCCAATAATGAATTTGCTGTACATCCACCGGTGTGAGCTAAAACTGGCTTGCCCTTATACAAATGAAATATCAAGCTAAAGGTATTTGGTAAAATTGCCGTTTCTTTAGATTCTGATTCAAATTCTGCCAGATCAATTTTTTTATTTGCTATTAGTTTCTTTAATAAAAATTGTTGAACCTTACCATAGGCTAAGTTTTCATGGCCAGTAAGGTTTCTAGCAGCCTTAATGTCGGCTATTAATGTATTGCTATTATTTATATGAGCCAAGTTACCGTATCCAATGCCAATTTCGGGATCCATAACTACAGCTAAGCTCACCTCTTGGTTTTCAAATCTCTTATTAAAAGAATCTTTGAACTTGGTTAGGTCAGGGTTTTGATGAGCCTTAAAGTTTTTAACAAAAAAATCAATCATTTCTGGTAAATGTTTCAGTTGCTTGCCATCAAAATTGCCTCCTTTCAATGGTCTTTCGGCAATAATATAATTGCTTGGTTTAATAGGGCATGGAATGTGAATTTTTGAGAAATAATCCTCGCCAGTAATGTTGGCTTGTAAATCTGTATGTAATAATTGTAACTCTATCAGTTGTTGCAATAAATCCATCGTGTTTTCTCTGTCCATGTTGAAACCATGTTGCATTAACTCGTAAAGTTCATCTGGCCTAGTTTTACATTTACAACTTAATAAGATGGTATTCAATTCTGGTAAAGCGTATACAGTAGCTAATTCAAAAGAGCCATTTGAACTTTTGATGTATCTAATCTCTTCTGCTACAAAATAAATAGATGAGTTAGTTAATAGTTTATTAACATTTTGGAGAGAATTAGACTGATACTTCTCCTTTTGTCCCCAATCTATCCAGTGATGGGTTTTTATTTTATTATCCAAAAGAGGAAGTTCTTGAGCGTAAAATGAAAGTGGAACCATAGATAACGAAGCAAATGAACCAAAAGGCGTAGAACGATATTTTGCTCGGTTAAAATATTTCCAAATGGTAAACCTGGCTTTATTGTCGAGTTGAGCTATATCAGCTGCCTTAACAACTTTAATAAGTTCATAAAAATCTGGTGATGATTCTTCAATTTTACACTTTAATTCTTCCCAAACTTCGGCTAATGTTTGGTTAATGTCAAATGCAGGAGTGCGACAAATAATTTTGCAAAAAGGGGTGATTTTCATATTCTATTTTAATGGATGTAATCCTATAAAATTAGAACAATGATTTATCGATTCTGATGATAGTAATATTTATGATAACGAAAGGCGTATAGAAAAAAAGCTTCCCTATAGAGAAGCTTTTTTTCTTACGGTGCCTTAGCTAAAATGGCTTTTTGTTTATCTGCTTGATAAATTTTCTTGTTAAATTCTACAAACTCATTGTATTTTTCTGGTGGAAACTTTTTAGCCGTCATCATTTGTGTTCTGGCATAAGTAATCACGTTGTCTTTAGCTATAAACTTAGCACTATAAGAACCAAATTCTGAGGTGATATTAATGTCTTTAGGTAAAAATTCAATCGCATATCCTTTGGGTAGGTTGTACGTAATTTCATCATCATCTTGATAACTAAAACTAACTGCAAAATGTGTTTTTCTGTTCTCTATCTTGGCAGGAACGCTCTCTTTCCTATTCATTAAATTAATGGTTAAGAATATTTTATCAGCACCTTTCGTTAGTAATTGGGTAGATTTAAAACTAATATCCTCAGTCATAACAGGTTTGGCCTTATCGGCTTGCTCAAATTTAAATGCAATTAATTCTGCACCAGGAATACCATTGTTTTCATTAATTATTTTGCGTTGTTCTACTGGCTCAGCTAATAGTATGCCCATGTTATCTTCGAATTGAGCGTTACCATAACTAGAGTTAATGGCAATTTCTGCCAGCCCATCTTCTTTAAAAATAACTTTCGTCTTTCTGTTTTGATAATTGTCTTTAGCAAGGTAAGCAGGGGTGTGAACTATCTTTCCACCATCTTCGGTAATCATTAAAACGTTTCTGTCTGCATTATCGTAACCAATAAACCCCATTGGAGAATGCTGACTTGTACATTCTAAAAAAGTGGTATCTTTTTCTAACGGAACACATAAAATCATATGGTTAGCCTGTCCCATGCTCGAATATTTTGGGTTCATGCTAGGCATCCCATTTCCAATTACAATTAAATTAGATTTGATGCCAGCCTCAAAAAGTAATGCTTTCATATAGTTAGACAACGCTTTACAATCACCATAGTTAACTTGGGCAACTTTTTCAGCCAATATAGGCTTAAAGCCCCCAATCCCTAGCTGTACGCTTACATACCTTGTGTTTTGCTGTAAATGGTTATAAAGAATTTTTATCTTTTCTTTTGGTGTTTTCGCATCCTTAATTAAACTTTGAACTTTATCTTTTGTAGTGATAGGTAAAACATTCCCATTTTCATTCAACTTATAAATCCAAGCACCAAAGTTTTTCCAGCTATCGAAATTTCCAGTGGTATTGTCATACTCAAATTGAGTGGGCGATACTTTTACCCAGTCAGTAGCATTCTCTAAGCCAACACTGTAAGGTTCTTTCTCTATCACAGGAAGGTTAATGCATGACCACTTATATTGCATTTTATCGCCAATCTTAACCGAATCTGTTTTAGTGTTGTTACTTGCTAGATATTTAATATTTAAGCCAGCATTTTTCCGAAAAGTATAACTAGATTTTTCTGTGGCAATGTTATAACCTTTTAGTGCATACCAAGAAGGAAAAGATAAAATGCCCTTGTAATCTTTACTATAACTGTATTCTATGGTGTATGGATAAGTAATGTTGTAAAATTTGAGAAATTTAAGCCTATTGTCTTCAAACATAGAATAATCTGAGATTAAGCTTTGGTCTTTTATATCTGAAGATTTATAATCTTTTATTTTCTTTCCGTTTGCATCATAAATTGTTGCTTTGATGTTATAAATGCTTGAAAATTTATCGTAATCTTCATTCATTTCTGCTAAATCGTCTCCTGCTTTATTTAAAATAGTTACGGCAATTTTATAATCTTGTTGACCAGTGCTGGCACTTTTAAAATCAAAGAACATTTCTTCGTTTCTAATTACTGCAATTGCATTTTTTGTAAGTGCTTCTGGAATTTTACTTACATCATAATTAGATTGTGAATTTGCATTGAACCATAAACAAGTAAAAAATAGGGCAATAGTTAGTTTTTTCATTCCGCTTTCTTTTTAAATACTATTTGCTCAGCTTGTTTTTCTACAATTGCCTTAAATAATTCCTTCAAATCAAAATATTCTTCGGGCGTGTAAAAAGACTTATTTATATCTATTATACTTTTAACCATTAATGATTTCCCTTCACTTAAGAAAGTTATGCTAAAAGTTCCCTTGTTATCTGGGATTTTGAAAGTGGTGCTTTTTGGTAATTTCTCAACCTCGTAATCTTCTGGAAAGCTAACGGTAATTCTATAGTTTTCTTTAATAGGATAAGCAAAATCTACCGGAAATAATCTTTCATCGTGTTTAAATGGGTTTTCTTTGGTTCTCTCAAATAACAGCGGAGTAAAGTAAACCAAATTACCAGCTTCCTCCACATTATCTTCAATGGTAACATTCATTGATTCCGATAAAAGTTCATCAAGCGCATCAAGATTGGTTATTTTGTAGTCTGAAAGTTCTAAACCAGTTTTATCTTTCTTAAATGTTTTTAGAAACTCAGTCTCGTTATTGGTCGTCCTGTATTTATCTCTCAAATTTAAAGCTGCATATCCTTTAGCATATTGACTAATTGTGCCTTTAAGTTTATTTTCCTTATCTAACACCAAATTGTAGTTAACTATTTTTTCATTTGCAAACGTAGGCTCCATCATGATCCACCTGCCATCTACATTTTTTAAATCAATGGATAAACCCTCATGGTTTAAATTATCATAAGAAATCATTCCAATAGGTAAATCTTTATCGGTGGCGTCTAATAATATATTTTGGTTTTTGATAACCAAATGAGCAAGTACATTATTAAATTTGGTAATCATTGGATAACCTGGATGCATGCCATTATCTCTTGTACTTAGTAAAAGTGGACGCACATTTATTTTTGCCTCCTTTAATAAATTGATAAGGATTAGGTTGATGTCGGCCGAGCTGCCAGATTTTTTATCGAAAACAGCTTTGGGATTTAAACTACTTGCATACTTGCCACGTTCCTCATTCCATTTGATGTTGTTTTTCACATAATCAAAAATCAATTTTGTTATGGCTAAGGTGTCAGTTTCCCCTTTTAACAAATTGGGCAACAAAGATTTAGTATAGGAGTTTCTATTGATAAACAAGCCAAAGTTTTCATCGTCTGCAAGTTCCTTAATAATCTTTGGCCATGAGCCATTGTAATCATAAATCCTTTCTCCAGGAAACTGTGTAGATCGAAGTTCAAACTCTATGTTAGGGATGTAATCTTCTACGGTAGTGATAAAAGACTCATTTTTAAAGGCAGGTACGTTTTCCAATACATACTGGTCGTAGGTTGCGGTAGATGTTACTCCGGTAATGTAACTAGCATTAATATCTTCATGCTTAGTCCTGTTAATGGCTAAATAACCGCCCGTGTTTGTTTTATAGCTAAAATATTCTGGTATTTTAACATTATACTCGCTATAAAGTGTTGGTATATCACTTTGAAAACTCCAACCCCTTAAATTACGAATGAAATCTGATTTGATAGTGTATTTAAATTCTATAATAGAACCTTCTTTAACATTTGGTAATGCAAATTTTTTGTAAGTGAAATTTTTATTAAATTCTTCTGTAAACTTGGCATCTTTCGTAATTTTACTCACCACCATTTTGCCATCAACCATGTTATAAGTTGAGGCCTCCATGTTATTAAGGTCTTCTTTACTACTGTTATCAGATCTATATAGTCCTATTTTATAATTCGCTAGGTCATAACCACTTTTTGTTAAGATTTTATAACGAATGTGCCTTTCAAAAACGTAGACAAAACCATTAGTTTGGTTGTATTCAAAACGACAATTTCCTACGTCAAATAATTTAATGGCAGCAGCGGCAGAATCTTTACCTGTTGCCTTAGTTTGAAATTCTTCTGGAGCTATTTTACCGAACTTAAATTCTTTTTTTTGAGCGTAACTGGTCAGCTGGGAAATTATAATTCCCACGAATAGAAAGAGCGTTTTAATTTTCATGTTTTTTTTATCTATTGCAATAATAAAAACATTTTAATGGCTTTTTTAATAACGAAGAAAATATTTTAAATAAAAGTTTATGATGTAAAAAGTATGAACATTTTTATGCCAAATTAGACGAAATTTTAATTATTAATGCTTTTTAATAGGGTTACTTTCCCATCCATAGTGCTTACCAGTACAGTTTTTCCATCGATTACATTAACTGTGTTAACCATAGAATTATCTATTTTATGAGCCCACAAATTTTGCTTTGTTTTAGGGTCAAAAACATAAACTACACCATTCCTTGTCCCAAAAAACACCTTTCCGTCCATCTCTATTAATTGCGATGGTGCATGCTCATATCCAAAGCCAACATTAAATTTCCAAGCTACACCTGGGTCTGCATTTTGAGTAGTATAACCTACTATTTCATCTTGCATTGTTTTACCATAAACGGTTGTGCTATCAGCAGATAATCCAATAGATTCGCGTACGCCTGCCGCCTTATTTCTCCATAAAGTTTGTCCATTATTTACATCGATAGCAGTTAAAAAACGATCTGGTGCGGCAATGTAAACAACTCCATTTGTAGCAACAGGGGTAACCATTGCTGGCGAGAACATCCGGTTCATATTTCCGTTGTTCCATTTCCAAGCAAGGCTTCCAGTTTTTAAGTCTAAAGCATATAAATGCCTGCCCCATGATCCAAAAATAACTTTTCCTCTGTAAATTAACGGTTTGCCAACAACCGCACCTTCAATGCCTTCATGTTTCCAAATTACTTTTCCGGTTTTAATATCCAATGCTCTAAAATTATGGTCACTTCCACCAATAAAAACGGTTTTACCATCAATTACGGGAGAGCCCAAAACAGAATGTTCAGTTGTTACTTTCCAAACTAATTTGCCATTGGCGATGTTTAACGCATAAATGTTTCCATCTCCAGAACCTAAAATAACAACTTGTTTAGTTGCCACGGGCGATGAATAAATAGCTCCTTTAGTTTGATAACTCCACAGTCTTTTACCTGTTGATTTATTCAATGCTTCAATTAATCCTAAACTATTTCCGAAAACAACAACGTTATCGCTGTAGGCTGGTGTGTTTACTACGTTTGCGTTAGAATGATAAGTCCACAACTCTTTTACAGCTGCATATTTTTTATTGACATCGTAATTAGGTCTGTCGTATGCTTTTAAAGACTGATGAACAAAAGTTTTTAGCGGGATTTTTCGCCAAGATGGCAATAACGTCTGCATAGGCTTTTTAAGTGAAAAATAAACCGTGTCTTTAGTCATATTAACCACGTTATAGCCACCAATGCTATCTTTTGCTCTTAAATTAGAGCGACCCATTGTAGCAGGAATTCCTTCGAAATTATACTGATGATTGTTATGTCCATGTCCGCAAATGATGTATTGAATGTTTTTTGCTTTTAACCTGTCTGTAACTTCATACCAATTGTCTAAACTGTTGTCAATAGGGTAGTGGTTGGCAAAAATAACAGGCATTTCCTTTGGTGTTTTCTTTAAAACATCGGTTAACCAAACTGTAGCATCTCTTGGTATATGACCATCAGACATGCGTACATAAGGTCCAGATGCACAGCCAATAAAACGATAACCTTTATAATCAAAAGTGAATTTATCGTAACCAAATTCCTTAATAAAACTAACACCTCCGGATTCAGACCAACCTGTATCATGATTACCAGGCATGATATAATATGGTTTTTTCAATCCCGATAGGATTTCCCGAGCAAGTTTTAACTCCTCATTTGTACCCATTTCGGTAATGTCGCCGGTTATGATGGTAAATTCCAATTCAGGCTGACTGTTAATATCAGCCACAGTTCTTCTTAAATCTTCATCCGCATTTGCGCTACCAATATGAGTATCGCTTACAAAGGCATACTTAAAGCTTTGGGCAAAAGCAGCAGTACTAAAAAATAGAAAAGCGATAACAATTATCTTTTTCATTTCAAAAAGGTTAAAACAATGGTTTTTAGCTATTTATCTGTATTGGCAAAGGTAAGCTGCCTGTATTTCGGTCTTTACCTTAAAAGAAGAGTTTGCTGGTACTTCAAAATTACTTCCTGTATTAAAAACTTTCCATTCTTGGTTATCTGGAAGCAATGCTGATAATGAACCCTCAATAATGTGCATGATTTCTTTTTGAGCGGTTCCAAATTCATACTCACCAGGATTAATTATCCCTATTGTAGATTTTCCTTCCGCAGTAGCGTAACCTAAAGACTTTACATTGCCATCAAAATATTGGTTTTCTTGTATCATATTATTAATTGATTTAATGAGCACAATATAAATATTTGTCAGCAAAGCTTAATATTTAAGCATCTTTAACAATACCTTTTTATTTGCGTTGTTTTTTTGTATCTTTGCCCTGCAAATAAGAACTCCTAATTTATTTGCTATGCAACTCGATCCCAACAAATTTATTGCAACAGGTTTAACGTACGATGACGTATTGTTAGTGCCCGCATATTCAGAGATTTTGCCCCGTGATGTTAATACAGCAACATTTTTAACAAAAAAAATTAAGCTTAACGTTCCATTAATTTCTGCTGCCATGGACACGGTAACTGAAGCAGAATTAGCTATTGCCATTGCTCAAAATGGAGGCATCGGAATGCTTCACAAGAATATGACGATTGACAGACAAGCTGAAGAGGTACGTAAAGTGAAACGTTCGGAAAGTGGAATGATCCAAGATCCAGTTACGCTTTTAGAAACGTCTGTAGTTGCAGATGCTTTTAAGATCATGAAAGAGCATAAAATTGGAGGTATTCCTGTTGTTAGTGCCGATAATAAATTGGTAGGTATCATTACTAATCGCGATTTGCGTTTCCAAAAAGACATGGCAAGACCGATTGCTGAAGTAATGACAAAAGACAACTTAATTACTGCTCCAGAAGGTACAAACTTAGTTCAAGCAGAAGAAATTCTTCAAAATTATAAAATTGAAAAGTTGCCTGTAGTTAATGCAGAAGGTTATTTGTGTGGGCTAATCACTTTCAAGGATATTTCTAAAGTTAAAAATTACCCAGTTGCTTGTAAGGATGAAAGAGGAAGGTTACGTGTGGGTGCGGCAGTAGGAGTAACCGCAGATACCTTGCAAAGAGTAGATGCACTTGTTAAAGCTGGTGTAGATGTAATTACAATTGACACCGCTCACGGTCACTCAAAGGGAGTGGTTGATAAATTAAAGGAAGTAAAAGCAAAATATCCAGATTTACAGGTTATCGTGGGTAATATCGCCACTGGTGCCGCTGCTAAATTTTTGGCCGATGCTGGTGCCGATGCGGTTAAAGTAGGTATTGGACCAGGTTCTATTTGTACCACGAGAATCATCGCTGGTGTTGGTGTACCTCAATTATATGCAGTTTTCGAATGTGCTAAAGCACTAAAAGGTACTGGAGTTCCTGTTATTGCCGATGGTGGAATTAAACACACAGGAGATATCGCTAAAGCAATTGCATCTGGAGCAAGCACCGTTATGGCTGGTTCTTTATTCGCAGGAGTAGAAGAATCTCCAGGTGAAACCATCATCTATGAAGGTCGTAAATTTAAATCTTATCGCGGAATGGGCTCTATCGAAGCTATGGAGCAAGGTTCAAAAGACCGTTATTTCCAAGATGTAGAAGACGATATTAAAAAATTAGTGCCAGAAGGTATTGTTGGTCGTGTGCCATTTAAAGGTACTTTGGCCGAGGTGATGTACCAATACATTGGCGGTTTACGTGCAAGTATGGGTTACTGTGGTGCTGCAACAATTGAGAAGTTACAAGAGGCTCAATTTGTACAAATCACTGCTGCAGGTATGAGAGAAAGTCACCCTCATGACATTACAATCACCAAAGAAGCACCAAACTATACAAGATAAAATTGAAAGCTTAAACCTTCCTTCCGGACAGGCCAGCACCAAAGACTAAAGCGTATGTCGTCATTGCGAGGCACAGCCTGTCCCGACTATTCGGGAAAGAAATCTTAAAGCATTTTATATAGGCTTATAAATAATTTGAAAATCAAATACAGCGGGGCATCGGTTACGATAGCCCCGCTTTTCGTTTCTGCCGAAGAAAAATCGGCATTCACTTCAATCTGGTTTAATTAAACTAAAACAGTGCAAAATACAACAGTTGCTAAGTCTCAAAACCTACATTTCTAAATGCTAACAGGCTAAAATCAGCTGGTTTCTTAATTCTATAGCCATAATTTTCTATAGCATATTAGCTATGTTAATGATAGCGCTTTTATCTTCCTAATAGAGAAAATTGAAATTAAAACCCCAAACCCTAAAATAAAGTAGCTTTCATCAACAGGGCACTCAAGCACATCAGAAGCTAAATAACCACCTGGTGTTCCACTAGTAAACAAACAAGGTGTGGAGGGAGAAATTGCAGGAAAGACGCAACCAGGCGTAGCGACTATTTTCACCATCATACCGCCAGCATCAAAATATTTCCCACCACCATTTTTATTTGTATAAATGGTAAGTCCATCAAGTGTACAACCTACACCTGCTTTAACACTCGAAACTAAAATAGAAAAAACTAAAAAAAGATAAATGAATTTTTTTACGCACATAAAAAATAATTTTTATGGATGCATAAAACAATAGGTAGGATTTAAGCAAAGCTATATTTTCTTATTCAGATTCCCTCAATTTTTGGTAAATAAAAAAGATATTTCTACTTAATTGGGTTTAAATATCCAAAACACCGAAGGTTGCTAGTTCCAAATCCTTAATTCTCTAAACTTCTCAATGTTAAACAGCTACTTTGCTAATTAACATTCCATATTTAATTCCGTCAATCAAAATTTTCAAAATTAATTCCAAATAAAATTTGGTAGTTAAAATTTTTAGAATACATTTGTCGATATATTCTATAGATTTAGTAGACTATAGAAAAATTTAGATTACGTAACCAATAAATTTACAATGAAGCACAAATACTTATCCTTTCTAATCCTCTTTTTGTTAGCCCTTTCCGCAAACTCTGTTTTTGCACAAAGCCCTATTACGGGTATCGTAAAACGTACAGATGGGGCTCCAGTACCACGAGCTACCATTAAAATAAGGGGTACCAATATCTCTGTAAGTGCAGATGATAAAGGTGCTTTTAGCATCAATTCAAAACAAGATGCGCCATTTTATCTTCAAGTGAGCTCAGTAGGCTACAAGCCACAAGATTTTCAAGTTTTAAAACTTCAAGACACTCCTTTAGAGTTAGTTTTAGTAGAAGATGCCTTGTTAGATCAAATTGTTGTAACTTCAAGAAGACGTTCAGAAGTTTTACAAGATGTGCCAATCGCCATTACTGTAATTGGTGGTCAGGCAGCAGAAAACGCAGGCGCTTTTAATGTTAATCGTTTAAAAGAACTAGTTCCATCCGTACAGTTATATGCATCGAATGCTAGAAACACAACACTAAATGTTAGAGGTTTGGGCTCAACTTTTGGTTTAACGAATGATGGTATCGATCCAGGAGTAGGTTTTTATGTTGATGGAGTTTATCAGGCTCGTCCGGCAGCAACTTCTACAGACTTCCTCGATATAGAACAAATAGAAATCTTACGCGGTCCACAAGGCACGTTGTTCGGTAAAAACACTACCGCTGGTGCGTTTAACATCACTACAACAAAACCAACTCAAGTGCCAACAGCAAAAGCAGAGCTAAGCTTTGGTAACTATAACTTTATACAAGCAAAGACATCAATTTCTGGTGGCTTGGCAAAAAATCTTGCTGCAAAACTAGCTATCTCTGGTACACAAAGAGATGGTACAATTTATAATACTAGAGAAGAACGTAAATACAGTGGACAAAACAACATTGGTATTAAAAGTCAATATTATTACACACCATCAGACAAATTACAAATACTGTTAAGTGGAGATGTGAGCATTCAACATCCTGCTGGTTACCCACTTGTAATTGCAGGTGTTACCACAACAGAGAGGAGTGCTTACCGTCAATATGCTAAAATTGTTTCCGATTTAGGTTACAAACAACCTGTTATTGACCCATTTTCAAGAACAATAAATACAAATACACCTTGGAAACAAAACCAATCAATCGGTGGTGCATCATTAAACGTAGATTATAAAATTGGCAATGGAACACTTACTTCTACAAGTGCTTGGAGATTTTGGAACTGGGACCCTACAAACGACCGTGATTTCTCAGAGTTGTCTGCCTTAACCAAATCTCAAGGAAACTCTCGTCATGATCAGTATTCTCAAGAGGTAAGATATGCTGGTCAAATCACCGAGAAGTTGAGTGGTGTGGTTGGTGTGTTCGTTCTTGGTCAGAATTTAAAAGGATTGTCTCAAACAGAAGAAGTTGGTAAAGACCAATGGAGATTTGTTCAAACAGCAGCTACAGGTGCACAAGCTTTATATTCAACCCCTGGTTTATTAGATGGTTTTGGAATTAAAACCAATTCAACAATTAAATCGTTAAGTGCTGCTGTGTTTGCACAAGTTGATTGGGAATTTTTAAATCACTTACATATTTTGCCCGGTTTAAGATACACTTATGATAAAAAAGATGTTGATTATGATAGGGTTACTTACGGGGGTCTACAAACCTCAGATGCTGCATTACTTGCGTTAAAAGCAGCAGTTTATGCTAATCAACAGTTTACCACAAGCACAGATAACAACAACTTGTCTGGTAACATTACGCTATCTTACCGTCCAACCGATAAAGTAAATGCTTATGGTACTTTTTCTACTGCTTATAAACCTGTTGGCGTAAATGTAGGTGGTTTGCCAACAACATCAAACGGACAAGCAGACTTATCATTGGCAATTGTAAAACCAGAATATGTTGAGCATTACGAGTTAGGCTTGAAGACAAAACCAATTAAAGGTTTAATTGTAAATGTAACAGCTTTTAATACAGATATTAAAGATTACCAAACTAACGTTCAATCTCCGCAATTAGGTGTAAATAGAGGTTATTTAGCTAATGCTGAGAAGGTTAAAGTAAGAGGATTAGAGGTAGATGGTAGCTTGCAGTTAGAAAGATTTTTAACTGTTAATGCAGCCTTGGCTTATCTTGATGGTAAATACGTAAAGTTCACTAATGCACCTTTGCCTTTAGAAGAAACTGGGCATACTGAAATCATTAATGGAGTATCTACTCAAGTGGCTTTTAAAGATGCTTCTGGTGGCAGATTGCCAGGTATATCTAAATGGAATGTTTCTGGTGGTGCAGAATTTAGCACTCCAGGTAATTTGGCAACCAAAATTGGAAGGTTTTTTATAGCTGCAGATGCTAGTTACCGTTCAGGTTATTCTTCAAACCCAACTCCATCAAAAGTGTTAAATGTTGATGGCTATGCTTTATTAAATGCTAGGGCAGGATTTAAGTCAGAAAAAATCTCAATATTCGTTTGGAGCAGAAACATTGCCAACAAAAATTATTACGAACAATTACAAGCTGCAGCAGGTAATTCTGGTTTATATGCAGGTGTACTTGGCGATCCAAGAACTTATGGTACAACGTTGAGATATAGTTTCTAGATATAGCCTATAGTTGATGGTTTATAGTCAATGGCTTGGGCGCTTAGGCAACCAACTATTATCTATGGACTATCAACTTTTTTATTTTAAGCTAATTAGCTCAATGAACCAATGATACTATTGAACAAATGAACTAAATCATTACTTTTGGGCTTAATCCAAAATTAATGAAATCACTCTGCGTGTATTGCGGTTCCAATTTTAATGGCGACCCAGTTTTAAGAAAAGCTATAGAAGATTTAGCTGAAACAATGGCATCCCAAAATATCACTTTAGTTTTTGGTGGTGGAAGCGTAGGTGTAATGGGTGTAATTGCAGATGAAATATTAAAACACAACGGAAAAGCAACTGGCATTATTCCTCAGTTTTTAATGGATAAAGAAGTTGGTCATAAAGGTTTAACAGAAATGATTGTTACCGAAAATATGCACCAACGTAAACAAAAAATGGCAGATTTGGCCGATGGCTTTGTGATTTTGCCAGGTGGTTTTGGTACGCTAGAGGAACTGTTTGAGGTTTTAACTTGGCTACAATTAGGTTTACACGGCAAGCCAATAGGTGTGTTAAACGTAAATGGTTTCTACGACCATCTCTTTAAACAAATGGATGTCATGGTAGAACATCGTTTCTTAAAACAAACCAATAGAGATTTAGTCTTTAATGAAACAGATGCGGCTGTGTTGGTTTCAAAAATGCAAAACTTTAAAGCGGCTCCAGATGAGGTATGGTTTAGAGATAGAAATCTTTCTTAGTCTTGAGGCTTCACTCCCAACTCTGAACTCCCAACTATTTATCAAACTTATTTTTAATATACTGAACTAACGAAGGATCTTGCAGGTCTTCCATATCGCTTAATTCATATTCTAAAGCTTTAGTGCTTAATCTAATTTCAATTAGAGAAGTAAACAACGATGCAATAAAGAATAATAAACTAATAGCAAACAATATTTCGCCCATTATTTCTTTTTCTATATAAATAAAAAACATACAAAATATGCAACTTATAAAACTACAAATGCCATAAGTCTGCATATTTTTAATAAGGCGTAACCTATAACGCAGGTTTTTTATTTGGCTATGAATAATCGAGCCATCCTTGCTATCGGCAGCATATTTAGCGTGTAAACTTCTCACTAAACTTGCCAATGATAAAAACCTGTTGGTATAAGCCAACATGATTAAACTTATTGCAGGAAATAATAGTGCGGGAGTATTTATGCTTAAATTCATTTGAGCTCAATTTACCCAAACATATTAAATAATAGGCAAATTTTACTGATAGCTTTATTTTTAATGCTTATTGTTTTTTGAAAAGCAAAAACATAAGTGGTTTTTAAAGTTAGTTGGGCTTTCCATTCCCTGCCTAAGGTGCAGTAGGCAGGTTTAGTAATGTAGGTCTGCGCTTCTGCAACCTAACATAGTAGCAAAAGCCATTGTTCATTAAACCTTATTGCAGCGATATACTTTTGGCTGTTATCCTGAACGTAGAGAAGGATGGCCAAAAGATTAAGCGGAAAGAAGGACTGACTTTAATAATAGTTACTGATTTACCTTTTCAACTCAATTTTATACAAAGTCTGGATTTACCAAAAGTTCACCTACTAGATTTTTCGCTCCCGAAGAAGTCAGTACAGGTGTCCACTGAATGACAAAAAACACTATTTAAGCGCTAATATGGTAAACCGCTGTTTCTTGCAGCCTAGAAGCTACAATGATCTCAGTTCCATTTGCATGCGATTGAAATAAGTTATGCACCAAATCTGGACAATTATTATCCTTACTTAAGTGGGAAAGGAATAAATGACTCATGTGAGCAGGTTTATGTGCTAGGAATAAATCTAAAGCTTGTTTATTTGAGAGGTGACCATTACCACCACGAATGCGGTTCTTGAGAAAATAGGGATAACGTCCTTTTTCTAACATTTCCTCATCGTAATTGGCTTCTAAAAAAGCAGCGTGACAATTCTTAAAGTTATTGATCACATGATCACAATGGCCTCCAATATCTGTAAATACACCTACAGTAACACCATTACAACAAACCGTAAAACTATGAGGTTCTGCGGCATCGTGTTTTTTTGGGAATGCAGTGATGCTTAAGTTGCCAAACTGCACAGGAACGTAAGCCAAAAATGATTGGATCAAATGAGATTGGATTTGTTGTCTTCCACTAAGCAAGGTGCTTTGAGTTATATAAACAGGTATTTGATATTTTTTTGCCAGCACTGGTAATCCACGGATATGGTCGCTGTGCTCATGGGAAATAAATATGGCTTTTACCTTGCTCATAGAGAGCGATAACCTTTGCATCCTTATTTCAGTTTCCTTACAGCTTAAACCAGCATCAACTAATATTGCTTCATCGGTATTGCCAATGTAGAAACAATTGCCGTTACTACCGGTGTTTAAGGAGCTGATGAATAATGCCATAGGAGGCTACAAAGAAAATGAATTTATCAATTCAAATGCAGCATATTTATAAACATTGTGTTGATTGAAACAACTTTAGTAAATTACTGTTTTTACAACATAAATGAATAACCATGGAGGAGAAACACAATAATGCAACAAAGCAGCGTCCGGAAGGAGCGAGGCCGTTAGATGCTGGAATAATTCCGATAAATATTCCTAAATATATTGATCAATTAAAAGGCGAGGATGCCTATCAGAAAAACGGCAAGAATGCCATTACTGTTTTTAAGTCTGATAGCGTAACCATTACCTTGATTGCCATGAAAATTGATTCAGAATTTCATCCTGGAAAAGAAGAAAATGAAGCAACAATGAGTTTACAAGTAATAAAAGGGCAGGTTTTATTTGAAAGTTTGGGCAATAAAGTGGAGCTAAAAGATGGCGAATTGGTTACTTTACATCAGCAACTATCCTTTAAAACGAGTGCAATTTCTGATGCTATTTGTCTACTTACTATGGTTAAATAGCAATTAAAGGCACTTTATAGAAAAAAAAGTAAAAAAAAACCTAATAGCTAACAAATTGCTTTTCAGGGAGTTTTTATGCAAAAAGTGGCTTAGCAATATCGTAAGGCAATATTAATTATTAAACAGATACTTGTTTATTAGGTTTAAATGATATATTTGAAATCAAATTAAAACTAAAAAATGGAAACCGTCATAAGACTGCTTCCAAACCTTAAAAAAAACAAATATAAAAACATGGAAAAATTTTCAAAAGTGAAAGAAGTAATCGCTGCAATTGAAGCAGATGCAGAAAAATTTTATAACGGTGGTAACGCTGCAGCAGGTACAAGAGTACGTAAAGCCATGCAAGACCTTAAAGGTTTAGCTCAAGAAATTCGTACTGAAGTAACTGAGAAAAAAAACTCAGGTAAATAAGCTACAGGCTCTATATTACTAAAAAGACTTTACCAAGGTGAAGTCTTTTTTTTATGCATAAAACTCTTATTTTGTATTTTAAATATGCTAAATATCAGTATATTAGCACTAAAAGAGTGTTAGATTTTATTTTCCCTAAAATGATATCAGTTAAAGTTAGCTACACTGTAAAACCCGAATTTGCTGCGCAAAACAAGCAGAATATCAATGCTTTTTTAACCGATTTTAAGCAGTTAAAGCAACTGAAATTTCTCTACAATGTTTATCTTCAAGATGATGGATTAACCTTTCTGCACATCTCGATGTATGAGAATGAAGAAGTACAGCAAACCATATTATCTACTCCATCATTTTTAGCCTTCCAACAACAACGAGACGAAAGTGGACTGAGCGTAAGTCCATCAGTAGAAAGATTGAGCTTATTTGGTTCTTCTTTAGGTGTTGTGAGTTAGGATGAGTTAATTCATTTTTTTACAGGTTTATAGTAGGGAGTTTCATCTCTTTTTACCTGATTTGTTAAACGCATCTTTTGTTTGGTATCGATATTTATTTTCCAAACATCATAATTGGCCGAGTTACCAGAAGTGTATGCAAGCCATTTGCCATCTTGCGACCAAGCTGGAGAATAATCTTCTAACTTATCATTGGTAATGTTAACAATCCCTGTTCCGTCTATATTCATAATGAAAAGATCAGTATTACCGCTTTCGGATTTTCCATAAAAAGCAATGTTTTTTCCATTGGGAGAGATAGCAGCACCAGAATCATAGCCTTCTTTGTGAGTTAATCTTTTTCTGTTACTTCCATTAGCATTGATTATGAAAAGCTCCCCACTGGCTTTTTTATTATTCACATCGTCTTCAACAAAAAAAGTAAATACAATTTGTTTACCCTCAAGTGTCCATGTAGGGCTTTCACAATAACCCTTATCAAATGTTAATCTTTTAATATTGCTTCCATCAGCATTCATTAAATATAGGTCTGAAGTTTTGTTATCACGATTTGAAGTAAAAACAATGGATCTGCCACTTGGTGAATAAGAAGCGCCTCTTTCATTAGATGGGGCATTAGTAAGGTTGATTAAGTTGGTCCCATCACTATTCATACGCCAGATCTCTTCATTTTCAGTCCTGCTGCTATAGAATAATATATATTTTCCATCAGGCGACCAATTTTGTCCATAATCTGTAGCAGGATTATTGGTTAGGTTTTTAACCCCTGTGCTATCATCATTCATGATATAAACCTCGTAATTTGCATCTCTATTGCTAGTAAACATAATTTGGCTACGAGAGGCCTCATAAGACTTAGTTGTGGTTTTTTTAAATAAGCCACAAGAACTCAAGCAAAAGAAACCAATAAAGAAGAAAATAAGCTGTCTTTTCATAGTGTTTAGTTTGAGTGTTAATTTTTAGATAGCGTACATATTCTATTACGCTGATGAAATTTAACTAAAATTTTTGAATGATCAATTTTCTAATAAAATAGCGGAAACAAAAATTCAATTCTACTATGTAATAGGCAGGAATATCTTTTTTCATTTGTCTACCTCTTCAAAAGTGAGTTTTGGAGGTTTCTAAACGAAAAAAGCCTCACTATTGTGAAGCTTTCTGTGATCCCGCTGGGATTCGAACCCAGGACCACTACATTAAAAGTGTAATGCTCTACCAGCTGAGCTACGGAATCATTCCTTTTGTTTAAGGAGGTGCAAATATAGAGATTAAAATGAATTTGCCCAATTATTTCTGAAAAAAATATAAATACGTTTTTTCTCCATTGTGAACCAACATATTAAAGGATTCCTTGTGCTGTAAAAATGAAATTTGTTTCTTTGCTTATGGTGAAAAATAAACCATTAATAAATCTAAAGACAAGCCATATGCTCATCAGACAAGCTACACTTTTGGATATTGATCCTGTCATGCAATTGGTTAAAGCAGTTGTCCCGTTAATGATTGAGGCTGGTAATTTCCAATGGGATGATACTTATCCAAATCCTGAAGTATTTGAAACAGACATACAATTACAGCAATTATGGCTTGCAGAAATTGATGGAGCTATAGCGGGCATCGCTGCCATTACCACAGACCAAGAAGCAGAATATGCAAAAGTTGGTTGGGATACTAATGAAACTGCCATCGTTATCCATCGCTTAGCTGTACATCCGGCCTATCAAGGCAAAGGTATTGCGGTAGCACTATTAGAAAAAGCTGAACTCATTGCTATCAATAAAAATATCCATATCTTTCGTGTAGATACCAATAGCATGAACAAAGCCACGCAAGCACTATTCCCGAGATTAGGCTATGGATTTGCTGGCGAAATTGATTTAAGTTTTAGACCAAGTTTATTGTTTTACTGTTATGAGAAACGGTTAGCGGTTAGGTAAGCAATGTCATTACTTTATTCTGCCATTTTTGCTCTCTAAGGCGGAGTTTCTTGTCTGTGATGCACTCTAAATCCTAAACGTATTTGTAACTTATTCGCCATAATTTAAAATGGCTACTTACTGTATTCTCACTTATGATAACTTTACTTATCAAAACAAAATAAATTATGATACAATCAAAAGGATATGCAGCACAAACTCCAGAGACTGATTTAGCAGCTTGGAACTTTGAGCGTAGAGAAGTTGGCGCATACGATGTTCAGCTTGAAATATTATTCTGTGGTGTTTGCCATAGCGATTTACATCAAATTAAAAACGATTGGTTTCCAGGAATATTCCCTATGGTACCAGGTCACGAAATTGTGGGCAAGGTAATTAAGGTAGGCGATCATGTGAAAAACTTTAAATTAGGTGATTTAGCAGGAGTGGGATGTTTAGTTGATTCTTGCCAGGTATGCGAAAACTGTAAAGATGGCCTTGAGCAATATTGTTTAGATGGAAATACACAAACCTATAATAACAAAGGTAGAGATGGCGTGCCTACTTATGGTGGTTACTCGAACAATATTGTAGTGCGTGAAGAGTTTGTATTACACATTTCGGATAAATTACCTTTAGCGGCAACGGCGCCATTGTTATGCGCAGGTATTACTACTTATTCTCCTTTAAAACATTGGAAAGTAGGAAAAGGACACAAATTAGCTGTTTTAGGTCTAGGCGGTTTAGGACACATGGCTGTTAAATTTGGTGTGGCTTTTGGCGCTGAAGTAACCGTATTGAGTACGTCTCCATCTAAAGAACAAGCAGCTATAGAATTGGGTGCACATCACTTTGTGGTAACTTCAGATGCAGCACAAGTAAAAGCCGTAACTGGTAGTTTTGATTTTATATTAGATACAGTATCTGCAGATCATGACATGAATATGTACCTTTCGTTGTTGCGTACCAATGGTGTTCATATTGTGGTAGGTGTTCCAGCTCCTTATGCTATCCATCCATTTTCTTTAATCGGTGGTCGTAAAAGCTTGGCTGGTTCTGGTATTGGAGGTTTACCCGAAACTCAAGAGATGTTAAATTTTTGCGCAGAACACAACATTGTTTCAGATATCGAATTGATAGACATCAAAGACATAACCGCTGCTTATGAAAGAATGGTTAAAGGCGATGTAAGGTATCGATTTGTAATTGACATGGCTACTTTGTAACAGTATTGACGTCATCTCGACAGAGCGCAGCGACGAGAGATCTATTACTAATAAACAAAGAGATTTCTCCTAAAGTCGAAATGACGTAGATTAAAAAAAAGAGATACCCAATTGGTATCTCTTTTTTTATGAGTACCTAATCGCTTAACTACCTGTAACAAAAATAAATTATGCTACTCCAAACATTTTAATAACATAAATGTTAAACCTAAAAAACAGAAACCATGGGATTATTAAGAACAGCAATAATTGGAGCGGCCATTTATGGCGCCTATAAATACATCACTAAACCTGATGAAGTAACTGGTAAGTCTATTGTAGACGATCTGAAAGACAAAGCACCAGAGTGGATGGAAAAAGCAAAAGCTTACAAAGAAGATTTACAGGCTAAATACATGAATGATGATTTAGCGAGATAAACTAGCTTAAAAAGATAAAAAGAGGTTGTGAAAGCAGCCTCTTTTTTGTGCTATAAATTCAAGGAGTAATCTAGGGAACAGGGCAACGTAGTCTGCAAACGAAGAATTTCTGTGAAAGATGCGTCATTGCCAGCTCGACTGGCAATCGTAATGCGATGGTAGGATAGATTACTAAATGTATTGAGTTCCCTTCGACCAGTGTCTCACCGATAGAAACGCCATCTCATCACATTCTCAACAAAGACTTAACCTCGCTTTTGCGTTGTTTAGCAATTGGAATCTTTTGATCGGTATAATCCAAAATCAAATAACCAGCATCTTCATTTAAAATACTGGTAACATGTGTTTTGTTCACCAAATGAGATTGGTGGCAACGTACAAAACCATAAGGACTTAACAACTCATCATATTCATAGAGTGGCCTCGAAATTAAGTGTGATGAGCCGTTAGTCAAGAAAAATGTGGTATAATTATTAGAAGATTCGCACCTCACAATCTCTTTAACAGGCACTAGATAAGTTTCCTTTTGCGTTGGTAAAGCTATTTTCTGACTATCATTATTGTGCTTTTTATCCAATAATTCAAGTAAGTTATCAAGTCGAGCATTTTGCTTTTTAACTTGAACTGATTGTTCAACTCTTTCTATCGTTTTTTTCAGTTCTGTGATATTAATAGGTTTTAATAGGTAATCCAATGCAGAAAACTTGATGGCCATGATCCCATAATTGTCGTATGCAGTTACAAAAACCACATCAAAATTAGGTTCTTTTATTGATTTTAATAAATCAAATCCATTTTTATCAGGCATTTCTATATCTAAAAATACCACATCAGGTTTTAATTCCATAATTTGAATTTTAGCCTCATCAGCATTTGTGGTGGTAGCGATAACATTAATTTTTGGGCAATGCCGATTAAGCAAAGCCTTTAGGTTGCTGTTATTGATCAATTCATCATCTACCAGTACTGCTGTAATCATATCCAATTTTCGAATGTTAAAATGGCTTCCGTACCTTCAACTTTGTTAAAAGTTAATACAATAGATTGTTCTTTTTTCATTTTATTAATGGTTTGTATCCGCTCTGCAGTTAAAGAAAGACCATAACCGTTATGTTCTTTTTCCACCCATGTGCCATTATCTCTGATTACAATAATAAAAGTATCCTTTTTTGCGCCTTCCTTGCACTTAATTATCAATTTTCCTTGATCTCCCAAATTCCCAATCCCGTGTTTAATGGCATTTTCTATCAATGGTTGCAATAACAAAGTTGGAATTTCAATTTCCGATAAGTTTAACTCCTCATCAATTTCTATTTCCCATGAGAAATTAAACCTAAATGCTTCTAGTTTGATGTATAAACGCATCATTTCTAATTCCTTATCGAGCGTGGTATAAACTTGCTGACTGGTAGCCAGAGTTTGTCGCAATAAAGAGCTAAATTCTTCTAGGTACTGGTTGGCTTCATCAATGCGATTGGTGTTCATTAAACCTTGTATTGAGCTCAAGGCATTAAAGGTAAAATGTGGATTAAGTAAAGATTGTAATCGAATTGCTGCTTGTTCTAACTTGCGTTGTTCTTTCTTAGAAATGTTGATCCTTTTCTTGAAGGTTTTAATGATCAACAAAATACCAAGAGCTGCTAAAACAACCAAGATACTCACGTAAGTAATGATAGATTGATACCAGTAGGGTTTTACACGTATATGAACTACAATTGTACTTTCACGCTGATCAACGTAATTAACTCGAAGCTCGTAATAAGTGTTGGCTTCAAAGCTTAAATCTTTGATCCTGTATTTGCTAGTTCCTTGCTGTGTTTTTCCAGTTTTTAAGTTACGTAAAACATACTCTACATGCATAAACTTAAACCCATTGTCTTGTGTTAGTTCTAGTCTTATTTTTTCTCCAGGAGGCAACTTGAATGCGCCTTCTTTGCCATCTTGATTTGTAGTATAGATATGATGGTTTTCCTGATTATAAAATTCAATTCGCGGAATTAAATGAGGCCGTTGTAGGATGTACCTTTTTATTAAATCGTTTGAATTGACATCGAGCAAATCAATATAAAAATCATTACCAGGAGAAAGGTAAATTGCAGCATCAAATGGATTGTCAACTGTTTTTTCAACCGATTTATTTTTGAAATATGTGCGAAAGATTATCCCCTCTGTTATTCTAAGTGCCTTATTAACCCGGATGTCTACATAGCCGCCTGTTGCTAAAACTTTAACAGTTTTACCTTGAGGGATGATTTTGATTTGATTACCTTCTATTCCTGCGGGATTAAAACTAAGATAATCATTTACTTCCTGAGCCTGAACATTCGGCTTTGCAATAAGGAGCAATAAAATTAATGTAATATACCGACCGACTTTTGCTGAAAAAAGTGTTGAATATGAAATCATAATAATTGCTAATATAATGGATTATAGTTTTAACAATGACAATCATCGTATAAAGTCATTGAATCCTTAAGTTTTATTAAAATCAAAAATACAGCGGTGCAAAGTCATAAAATAGCATAACTGTGAGGATGGGAGCTATGGATGTGAATTTGGAGGTATAATTTTTTTGGTAAACCAATAGCTTTTTAAATTGTTAACTATAACCTAATGATGATTATGAAGAATGTTAATTGTTTAGTGATCTGTCTATTATTGCTTGCCTGCGGACAGGAGAAAAAAACTGATACAAAAACTATAAAAGATACTCCACATCAAGCAGTTGAAATAGGGAATAGACAAAGGTCTGAAATTATACAACCTAATTCTGTAGCTGCTATCAAACAGGTTTATGCAGCTACCAGTAATCTGCTAAATGCTGGTCAACTTGATTCGGTATCCTATAATTACAATTGTCAACAGGAGCGAGGAGGAAAAATTTCTTACTTCTCAAAAAATGGTAAATTAATGTTGATTAAACACAATTATAATGAGTACAGCCATTTTGAGGCGACGGACCTATATTTTGTAAATGATGGTCAACTATATTTTGCACACTTGAATAAGTTAATATGGAGTTTTGTTAGTGGAGCAGGCGATGGTGTTACAAACGACGATATTACAGAATCACGGGTGTATGTAGTAAATAATCAGTCTATACTTTGTTTGGAGAAGAAGTATACCAGCAGAAAAAATGTAAAAGATAATCCAATACCTAATGATGTGCCAAATAAAGTTGTAAACTGTAAACCAATAAAGGGTTTATTGAAGGATTTTAATGCGTTATTGGCTTTTAAAAATAAGGGGAATAAAGGTTGTTTGGAGAAATAGATGATTTTAAAATCTACTGTCATTCCGAGCTAGGAACGAGGAGAAATCTGCAAGTTAATGACTACTTCCAAATTCTATAAATCCTTATTAATACTACAAGTAATCTTCTTCAACATATAAGAAAGAAAAAATGCAAAGCTCACATAACCCACGAAAATGATAAAGCCGGGTTGCAAAGAGGTATAATTGACAGTTGCAGTTTTAAGAAACTCATCATTCATGTTCAGTCCAGATAACTGACTTTTAAGAATTCCGTTTAAGCCGATATAAGTCATCAATATACCCACCACCATGACATCGGCCATGTCCCATTTACCAGATTCGAAAGCCAAGTACCTAGTAATCCCATTTTCTGCAATTATTGGTTTACAAAGCATGTGGATTCCCCTGGCTGTGATGCGCAGGATAGGCAAGATGATTACGAAAAGTATAATGATGACACCAACAGCAATTGCATCAGGTTTAGGTTGCTGCATCAGTACTTCTCCAATCCCTAAAATACTTTTGCTTTGGAAAAACAACACCTGATTTTCGAATGCTACTTTATCGCCCATCATTAGAAATTCAAGGGAGCTCAATCTGGCATCTACTTCAATAATGGAAACTGTTACACCTGTGATCAATAATGCCAATGCAAAAAGTAAGGACATAACAAATAGAGTGCTGTGTAGATGGGTCTTTTTTCTCAAGATAATCCAAGCGATAAAGGCCGTTGCCATAAAGCCTAACATTGCATAAGCATAATTGTAAGTTACCTCTCGGATGTTGCTTAATCTAGTTTCTATCTGTTTATTAAAAGTACGTTGGCTATTCACATAGTACTTACTGTACAGCTGTTTGCTAACTTGATAAGTCGCTACTTTGGTACTGTCATAAGTTTCATCAACTAATTTTTCGAACTTATCAGTTGCAATATTCTTCAGTTTATTAGTCGCTCGTGGACTGGTAATTTTGTTGATAATGATATTAGCGAAAGAGGGAACCTGATCGTGAATTTCTTTAGGATCAACAAATTGTTTGAAGGCAAACTTCTTCAATTTATTACCAATGCCTTTTTGTGGTTTTGTAATTTCCTTCGTTACCTTGCTAATCATGGCGTGGAGTTGCGTTTCTACCTCAATACGCATCTCTTTTTTCTGTTCCTTGGTAATTTTAAAACCTTTGATCTCCTTGGTTACGATATGTGATATCTTATCTCGCCAAAGATCCACTGAAAATACCCCAAAGGTGATGCTGTTTACTGTAGCGTAATCCTCCGCAATTTGCTCTTGCTCATTAGATAAGGTGTAAAGTTTGTAACCGCAATAGCATTCTCCAACTAGAAAAATACCAAGACCTAAAATCAAAAGGATATTAGCGAGGATGCTTTTTTTAGTTTTCTGTGGTTGCTGATTATGTTTTTCTACAGTCAATTTAAGCGTTGATTTATAAAGGTTAAAATTCTAGTTTTTTGTGTTGATGATTTAAGAGGCATCGTTGGGTGTAATGAATTTGAGAATCGTTGATAATATTAAGCCAAACAATACAAATGCAATGAATATGATATAGCCAGGTTGTAAAGCTGTATTATGGGTAGATATTAAGGTGAGGGAATCAATAGGAACTTTAAGGCGTTGCAATTGACTTTCCAACAAACCGTTTAATCCAATGTAAGCCATTAGTATGCCTATAACAATCACGTCGGCCATGCTCCATTTGCCTGATTGGAATGCAAAATATTTGATGACTTTGTTTTCTGCCCAGCTTTTTCTCCCAAGCAGATGTATACCTGTCGAACTGAGCTTCATGATGGGAAATAGAATACTAAACACAAGAATTAGCACACCAACCAGAATAGAATCTATAGCTGTTCCATTCACAAGGATAATCACTACATCTAAAATGCTCTTGCTTTGGAAAAACAAAACTTGGTCTTGGAAGGTAACGTGCTGACCAAGCAATACAAAATCTAAAGCATTGATACGAGCATCTACTTCAATCATTGATGCGGTTAGGCCAACACCCAATAGAATAAACGCAAAAAGCAATGACATGATAAATAGGGTAGCATGTAATGCTTTTTGTTTTCTGAAGATCCACCATAAAGTGAGCGCCACTACTATACAAATCAGCATGGCTGAACAATAGGTATAAGTAGCTGTTTCGATGTGTTTGAGTTCTGCTTTGATTTTTTGGTTCAGCTGCTCATTAGAATCGACTTTGTATTTTTTGTAAACCTTGCTGATGGCTACGGCATTAGCAGTTAAAATACTGTCAATTACATCACTCTGTTCAAACTTGTCGAGCTCCTTGAGTGCCATTTTACTCAATTGTTTTTTGTTATTAGGATTGTCGATTTTCTTCATCATTGTTCTGGCCATGCCCGGAACCTGCTTCTTGATGGTATCGACATTTACAAAATTCTTAACCGCAAACTTGACTAATTTACCCCTAAGAGATTTTTTTTCTGGCTTGGTTACCAATGCTTCTGCCTTATTGATGAGTGCGATAATAACGCCTTCAATTTCCTTTTGAAGCGCCCTTTTCTCTTCAGCAGTGATGTTTAAGTCTCTAACTTGATGTTTGATGATATGCTCTACCTTATCGTGCCATTGGTCGACAGAAAAAAGACCTAGGTTGATGTTATTCATATCTGCAAAGTCCTTCTTTAAATGTTCTTGGCGTTCTGAAAGTTCATGTAGCTGAATACCAAAGTATCCTTCGCCAATCAGTAACAATGAAAGACCTATAATCAAAAAGATTTTGATTATGCTAGATTTTTTAACGGGGATTGATTGAGTGTTTTTAGACAAGTTTGTAGGTTATTGCCTAGTAACAAAAGATGGGAGAGATTGTTTTGGGAAGGGGCTTGGGGTTGGGATGAAAACTGTATTGTGGAGGTGATCTGGGTGGAACTATAAAACAAATGGTACTTAAAAGGGCAATTTATTTAGTTTTTAAAAGTAATAAATACTTAATTTAGGGAAAAATAGGGTATGTGTAAAGGTAAAATAAAAGAAATACTAAAAACTAAATGGGCAGACGTTGAATATTTTAATGAAGGTGGTAATAGTTATGTTTTAAAAGCAACAGACAACACAAAACCAATTGCGATTAAGGTTTTCCGAAGATTTAGTTCACCAGAACGCTATCCCAGGTTTATTGCTGAGATTAATACTATGGCTGCTTTGCGAGATATCGAAGGAATTGTTGAGGTTATTGATTTTAATCAACAACCCCCAAAGAAGATTAAACAATGTAATGAAATTAATGAATTAGCAGATCTAGCTTATTACGTGATGAATCTTTATCAGGCTAATCTATCTGAAAAAATCACATCATTTGCCGACGATGATGGAACTAATGCGGTGAAAGTTATGTTAGGCATATCAAAAGCAATTAAAAGACTACATGATAAGCATTATGCTCATCGTGATTTGAAACCAGAAAACATCCTTATTGATGACAATGAGAATATTTTCATTTCTGATTTTGGATTAAGTATTGATTTAAATGACATACCTGAAAAAGATCAACGACTAAGTGGTATGCTGGAACTGATTGGCTCTGTCAGTTATCGGGCACCCGAATTACTTCGTGGACGCCTTGATGATTCTGATCATCGCCCATCAGACATCTTTGCTCTTGGAAGGATTCTCTGGACTTTAATTTATGGTAAAGAGCCTCATTTATTAACAGATTTGGAATTTACAAAAATGACTATTGTAAATAGCGGTAGGAAGGTCAGAAATCCTTATTCGTTAGATTATGTGATTGCTGACGCAACTAAATTCGATCCTAATCTGCGATCCACAATTGATGCATTCATCACCGGTCTGGAATTTTGGCTTAAAACTAAACAAAAGCTAACACATGAAAATTTTATTGAAGTGATGTTAAACGACATCGATAATCAGTCAAAAGGTAATAAAATAAAAATGGAAAGGCTAATTAGAGAAGAGTATGACCAAATTTTAGCTGCATTTCATAGAGTATCGGAAGAATTAACTGAAGAATGGGGAACCATATCCACTAAACATTATGAAAGTTTTGGTTTTGGAAATGCCGTTGATAGAGCTCAAGCAGATCACTTCCTAGATTTTTGCACGCCTGAAATGCTTGGTATCTCTCACCCGTTAACAGTAAATTGTGATGGTTTTTTTATTAGATTAAATTTAGAGAATATAAATAAGTATCCGCAGTTAATTTTAGCCATTTATTTTGAATTAAACCTAAGCGGGTTTGACAAACAAAAATACTGTATTATACCTGCGTATATTCCAGTGGGTTCATTAACTCCCATTTTGCATGGGGATGTTGTGATTAAAGAGTTTAATTTTAATCAGCCTAATTTAAAGCAGGATGTACTAATGGATTTTGAGAAGGGATTTAAAGCTCTTGACGATATTCTAAAATCGGTTAAATAAGTTAAGTCTCACTATATTCATAAATTTTTAGTTCAGTTTAATTACAAGCATCTGAGGAAGTCCCTTGCTGTTCGAGATGTTCTGAAAGGCATCTCGTACTTCTTATCCCAGGGATTTTTAATCCAGTTTACTAACTATTAGGCAATTTGGTACAGGGCCTATAAATGTATTATACCACCGCATTGACCTTGTCCAAAGCCTCAATCATGGTATGCAGTATTGTCTCTTAATTATTTTTAGGTTGTTTAACTAATAGATTCCTCGGAACTCGGAATGACAAACCATGTTAAAACAAAAAAGTCTTTCAATCTGAAAGGCTTTCTTTGATCCCGCTGGGATTATAAGATATCCTGCTGTTCGAGATGTTCTGAAAGGCATCTCGTACTTCTTATCCCAGGGATTTGTAATCCCGTTTACTAACCATTTGGCAATTTGGCGCTGGGATTATAAAGGTATTATACCTCCGGATTGACCTTGTCAACTGAATTTAGCTTTAGGTAGTTTAACTAATAGATTCCTCCGAAGTCGGAATGACAAACTATGTTAAAACAAAAAAGCCTCACATTTCTGTAAGGCCTTCTGTGATCCCGCTGGGATTCGAACCCAGGACCACTACATTAAAAGTGTAATGCTCTACCAGCTGAGCTACGGAATCAATTTAAGGTATTCGTTTAACCGTTTCCTTTAAAGTGGTGCAAATATAGCTTTATGGAATTTTTAATGCAAGGTTTTTTTTTGGCAATGTCGTAGTCTACTGATTTATAAGGGGATTAATTGTAATTAGGGTTGAGTTGGTTAGGGGTTAGGGTGTATTGGGTTATTAGTTTAGTTGTTGAGACCTTGAGCAGCGTTAGAAAAATGCATCGTTTCAAGTAACAATAGGTGTTTAGACTTAAAAAATTTGTAAAATTGTTTACGACTAAAGCTAATTCACCATCCTATTATGTACTCCAAGTTCATCATTCCCTTTTTATTTTTTTGTACGGCCACCTGTTTTGCACAAGATGCACCTTATTTAAATGCAAAATTGCCTTTAGAAACTCGGGTCCAGGATTTGCTAAAAAGAATGACTTTAGAAGAGAAAGCTTTACAAATGGATAATCGTACACCAGCAATAGATCGCTTAAAAATACCCGCTTACGATTGGTGGAATGAAGCTTTGCATGGCGTAGCAAGAGCTGGCTTAGCTACTTCATTTCCTCAGCCTATTGGTCTTGCAGCTACTTTTAACACCAACGGGATGTTTACAATGGGGACAATGGTGAGCGATGAGGCACGAGCAAAACACCATCAATTTGTTAGGGAAGGAAATAGGAAAGAGTATACTGGATTAACATTCTATTCGCCCAATATTAATATTTTTAGAGATCCGCGTTGGGGCAGAGGTCATGAGACTTTTGGCGAAGACCCTTATCTAACCGGAAAACTAGGCGTAGCTTTTGTGAAAAGCATGCAGGGCGATGACCCAAGATATTTTAAAACCATTACTACTGCTAAACATTTTGCCGTGCACAGCGGACCAGAACCAAGTAGACACGAGTTTGATGCCAGACCGAGCAAAAGAGATTTATGGGAAACCTATTTGCCGGCTTTTAAAATGCTGACACAAGAAGGACACGTTTATTCGTTCATGTGTGCTTACAATCGCCTGTATGGCAAACCTTGCTGTAGCGATGCTTTTTTACTGAATGACATTTTACGTAATAAATGGAATTTCAAAGGTTTTGTGGCGACAGATTGCGGAGCAGTATATGATTTTTACATGTTCCATAAAACCGCAAAGGATAGCGTAGAAGCAGTAGCTCAGGCTATAAAGGCAGGTGCCGATAATCAATGTTATGGTTATACAAAAGCGGTTATTCCTGCCATAAAACAAGGTTTATTAAAAGTAAGCGAATTAGATACGGCAGTGGCCCGTTTATTAAGGGCAAAGTTTAAACTAGGGGTTTTTGATGCAGATGAAGCTAATCCTTATTCAAAAATCCCTTATAGCGTAGTTAATAATGAGACACATCAAGCACAAGCTTTGCAAATGGCAAGGGAGTCTATCGTGTTGCTAAAAAATGCTGGAAATGTGTTGCCCTTAAAACGTGACCTTAAAAGTATGGCTGTAATTGGTCCGAATGCGAATGATGCAGCCGTTTTATTAGGGAATTATAATGGAGAGCCCAAACATATTGTTACGCCCTTAGAAGGCATCCAAAAAGCTTTTTCATCCACCAATGTGTTATATGCCAAAGGTTGCAATGTGATAGACACTCCTAACTACAATCATCAGAAAGAATTTGAAGAAGCTTTGGCTGTGGCGGCAAAAGCAGAGGTGATTGTATTTGTAGGCGGAATTTCGCCGAGATTAGAAGGAGAGGATTTGAAAGTAAAAGTCCCTGGGTTTTTAGGTGGGGATAAAACAGATTTAAACTTACCGAATGTACAATTGTTGCTTTTAAAAGAATTGAAAAAACTGGGCAAGCCTATTGTACTGGTTTTGTTAAACGGAAGTGCCTTGTCCATTAACTGGGAGCAAGAAAACCTAAATGCTATTGTAGAAACTTGGTATGGGGGAGAAAAAGGCGGTGCAGCATTGGCTGATGTGCTGATTGGCAAATATAATCCAGCTGGGAGATTACCTGTCACTTTTTATAAATCGATTACTGATATTCCTGCTTTTGATAATTACAGTATGGAAGGAAAAACATATCGTTACGTAACCAAACCTGTGCTTTATCCTTTTGGTTATGGCTTGAGTTATACAAATTTCAATTATAGCGGATTGAAGTTGTCGTCTACCCAGCTCAAAAATAAAACACCTCTACTTATTAACTTAACTTTAAAAAATACAGGGCTTTATGATGGTGATGAAGTAGTACAACTTTATATTAAACAAGCAGGTGCTGATATGCCAATTAAAGAGTTGAAGGGTTTTAAACGCGTTCATTTAAAGAAAGGCACACAACAACAATTAACCTTCGAATTGAAGGCTTCCGACATTCAACATTATGATGCGAAGCTAGATGATTTGAAGACCAAGATAGGAAAGGTTCAAGTAATGATTGGTCCGTCATCTGCAGATGCCAAGTTGGTTGGGGTTTTTGAGATTAGGTAGCTTTTCGCCATCTCTAGTCATCTCAACGATAGGATAGACTTGTAAGGGTGTTAACTAATAGATCTCTCTTCCGCTATGCTCACTTGAGGTGAAGGGATTATTGCCTCCAATTGAAATGACTTCTTTTACTTACCCCTTCTAGCGAAAGAGCAAGGTCATTAAGTTAAGAAAGTTGCGTCATTGCGAGGAACGAAGCAATCTCATTCGATTAATTAACTATTAAATAACGCTTTAAGATTGCTTCGTTCCTCGCAGTGACGTATGATTAGTCAAATCATAAAGCTAACTTAATGACATTGGGCGCTAGCTGGAGCGGGCTCTCGCAATGACGAATCTTCTAGTCTATTCCTTAATAGGTTTGCAGTTTAAGCGATCACGTGTTTGTAACAGAACCGCTGTTCCCTAAACCCGACATTAGTGGAAATCCTTTTTTGTTCTTGTATTTCATTGCGAACAACAAAAAAGATTGCAACGTTGGCGGGACTGCATAAACCACTGGCACTGCCGCTCATTTTCTAACCAATTTCTTAAACCTAATTTTTTATTAATAAGTTAAAGGTTTCCTCACTCTCGAAGAAGTAGGGATGGATGCGCTGCGTCGAAATGACGAGTTTAATTTAGAAGTCACGTCATCTCGACGATATATCCTAATTTCTATGGAAGAAATACGATAAGGTGTAAACTAACAGATTTCTCCTCGCTCCCGAAGAAGTCGGGACAGGTGCGCTGTGTCGAAATGACGCCACCGAAGGCATCCAACTGTAATAACTTCTTTACGCCGAAAGCAGGACGGCACAGGTTGCCCCAAACATTATAATAAAGTAGTTTAGGTAGATTAAAACCATTTATAAACCTATACATATATTTTGCTCTTATTCAAAGAGATAAGATAATGTAGCTTATCTTGTTATTTATGTTTATTTCTGCTCCATCTATTAAAATTTCTTGCTTTAGTGCACTTTGTATCTGCGGACTGCTATTTCCTGCATCTACCACATTTGCACAATACGTTGAGCATAAAGGTAATGATGTAACTACACCATTGCATCTACTTAAACCTGCCTATGTTACACCTTATGGTCAGACAAAACCAGCAGATATTAAAGTTTCTTTAGATCGAGTTTTTAAATACCTTGACCAAACTACTCCAGCACAATTGGTTGATAAAACTACTAATGAAGTAATTTCAGATTTGAAAAAGGCCAATTCAAATTCGATATTTAAACCTGGTGATTATCGCTTAACCAGTTACGAGTGGGGTGTTACCTATACAGGGATGCTAGAAGTTGCTGCTGCAACAGGCGATAAAAAATATCTTGATTATACCATTAAACGCATCAATTTCTTGGCTGATGTGGTGAACGCTTATCAGAGTTACTTAAAAACAAACGCAGGAGCGTTAACACCAGTACGTTCAGTTTTAGATCCTCACGCTTTAGATGATGCAGGTTCAATTGCCGCATCGATGATTAAGGCGCAAAGAACAGGAGAGATTAAAGCTAACCTTCGCCCAATTATAGATAACTACTTAAACTATATCATGACCAAAGAGTTTCGTTTAAAAGACGGGACATTGGCAAGAAACAGGCCTCAACCTAATACCCTTTGGTTGGATGATTTGTACATGAGTTTACCTGCTGTGGTACAAATGGGTGTTTTAACTGGCGATACAAAGTATTTTGACGAGGCAGTTAAACAATATCAACTGTTTGCAGACCGAATGTTTAATGCCGAAAAAGGATTATACATGCATGGATGGGTACAGGATATGGATCCACATCCGCAGTTTCATTGGGCAAGGGCAAATGGTTGGGGTTTAATGACTAAGATTGAACTACTGGATGCTTTACCAGCTAATCATCCTGGTAGACCAATTATCTTAAAGATGTTAAAGGCCCATGTAAAAGGATTAGCTACTTTACAAGATGGAACAGGTTTTTGGCACCAGCTTTTAGATCGCAATGATTCTTATTTAGAAACTTCCGCCACTGCGATATATACTTATTGCATAGCTAGGGCAGTTAACAAAGGTTGGTTAGATGCCAAAGCATACGGCCCCATGGCTTTGTTGGCGTGGAATGCAGTGAGTACCAAAATAAATGCAAACGGTCAGGTAGAAGGTACTTGCGTGGGTACAGGAATGGGTTTTGACCCTGCCTTTTATTATTACCGACCAATTAATGTTTTTGCAGCGCATAGTTATGGACCAGTATTGTTGGCAGGTGCCGAAACTTATAGAATGTTGCAACAACATCCTTTCGAGATCAATGACAGTGCTGTTCAGATGTATAAATAATCTTTTTATCAAATTCCAATTTTTAAATACCACCTTATGAATTTAAAACTAAACGCTTTCGGTTTAGGCATATGTATGTTAATCAGCTTACAAGTTTTTTCACAAACTAAACCTGTAAAACAAGTTCAATACCTTTCGGGTACAGATAATGTACACACAAAAACTTGGGACTTTTGGGCTACTGGCGGAAGAAAAAGCGGAATCTGGTCTAAAATAGAAGTACCCTCACACTGGGAACAACAAGGCTTTGGTTCGTACAATTATGGTCGCGATTATGTAACCTATGGAAAAAACTTCCGCTTTGCAGATGAAAAAGGGATATACAGACACAGTTTTAATGTTCCCTTAAGTTGGAAAGGCAAAGATATTTTTATCGTTTTTGAAGGCTCGATGACTGATACCGAATTGAAAGTTAATGGCAAATCTGCCGGAGCAACTCATAAAGGTGCATTTTATAGATTTAGGTATAACATCAGCGATAAGCTAAACTTTGGTAAGCTCAATCAACTAGAAGCTACGGTTAGTAAAATGTCATCCGATAATTCGGTTAATAATGCAGAACGCTTGGCAGATTACTGGATTTTTGGTGGCATATTTAGACCAGTTTACTTAGAGGCTTTCCCTAAAGAACACATCGAATGGACGGCTATTGATGCCAAAGCCGATGGTACTTTTAATATGAATGTCTACCTAAAAAATGTAAAAGCTGGTCGCACAATTTTGGCTGAAATTGTAGACGATAAAGGTAAAGTTGTGGCAACAGGAAAAACGACCACTACATCAGATTCCTTAGCTAATGTAAAAACAACACTAAAGAACCCTAAACTGTGGACTGCAGAAACTCCAAACCGCTATCAAGTTAATATTTCCGTACAAAATGCTGGTCAAAATATTTACCAAACTAAAGAGAAATTTGGCTTTAGAACGCTTGAGATTAGAAAAAGCGATGGCATTTATTTGAATGGAACTAAAATAAAAATGAAAGGTGTTAACCGACATGTTTGGTGGCCAGAAACTGGAAGAGCCATTAATCCAGAAATTGATTTAATGGATGTAAAACTAATGAAGGAAATGAATATGAATGCGGTGCGTTGTTCTCATTATCCACCAGATCAGAGTTTTTTAAACTTATGTGATTCGCTTGGGCTTTATGTTTTGGATGAATTGGCAGGTTGGCAAAAGGCGTACAGCACAAAGGCCGGTATCCCTTTGGTAAAAGAAATGGTGATTAGAGATGTGAATCACCCTTCTATTATCTTTTGGAGTAATGGAAATGAAGGCGGTCATAATTTTGATTTAGATGCTGAATATGGAAAATACGACTTATCGAAACGTACAGTAATCCACGCTCACCATAAACCAGGTAATGCATTTAATGGAATAGATTGTAACCATTATGAGGATTTTTACAGTTCTAAAAAAATCTTAGCAGATACCAATATTTACATGCCAACTGAGTTTTTACATGCACAGGATGATGGAGGTGGCGCAGCTTCATTGGCCGATTTTTGGGATTTGCATTGGAATGAAAAAAGAGGGGCGGGTGGTTTTATTTGGGATTTAGCTGATGAAGGCATTGTTCGCACTGATCAAAATAACATCATTGATGTAAATGGTGTTAATGCACCAGACGGATTAGTTGGTCCACACCGAGAAAAAGAAGGTAGTGCTTATGCCATTCGTGAAATTTACAGCCCCGTTAAAATAGATTTAAAAGTTTTACCAACAGACTTTAACGGTGAAGTAGCGATAGAAAACCGTTATCATTTTACCAATATCAACCAATGTAAATTCAAATGGGAGTTGATTAATTTTAAAGGTCAAGATGATAGAAACAATGGTTATATTGTTGTAAAACAAGGAACTGCTGCCGCACCATCTATTGCACCAGTGGCAAAAGGTCAGCTAAAAATAGATTTACCACAAGATTGGAAAAACCATGATGGTTTAGCTTTAGCTGCTTATGACCCTTTTGGGAATGAGGTTTATAGATGGGTTTGGAAAGTGAAATCGAATACGACTTTATTTGCCAAATCTTTAGATAGAAAACCTGCAAATGCAACAGGTGTCGTAACTACAGAAGCTGATACCACACTAACCATGAAAGCAAGCGGCATATCGGTAACCTTAAGCAAAAAATCAGGTAAATTAATCCAGCTGGCTAATGAAACCAGTGCGGCTCTATCCTTCAATAATGGGCCAATTCTCGTTTCAGGAAATGCAACTTTTACTGGTTTGAAATCATATAAAGATGGAGATAGCTATGTGGTAGAATCAAGCTATACAGGCGATATGAAATCAGTTAAATGGAAGATGAACCCTAATGGTTGGTTAGAAATGACTTACGAATATGCGCTAAATGGCGATTACAGATTTGCAGGAATCAGTTTTAACTATCCTGAAAACTTTGTATTAGGTGCAAAATGGTTGGGTAAAGGTCCGTCAAGAGTTTGGAAAAACCGTACACAAGGTGGCGTTTACAATGTTTGGGAAAACAGGAACAACAATACACATACAGGCAGTGCACCTTGGGTTTATCCAGAATTTAAAGGCTATTTTTCTGATGTGGTTTGGTTAGAGATGAATACGGTGCAAGGTAAGTTTACCATCGCTTCGCCAGATAATGATTTATATGTAAGGCTGTTCAACTTTTATGGTTTAAGTGGCGTAGCTTCTTATCCGCAATTGCCATTGGGCGATATTTCTTTCCTTGATGCTATTCCTCCAATTGGCAGTAAATTGGCTTTAAATGTAACACCAGATGCGAAGAATTTAGGTCCGTTGGGTGAGTTAAACCACATCAATACCACAAAAAAGAGAACGTTGTTGTTTTATTTTGGTTTGCCTAAATCTGATGCACCACAACAGTTTGCCATGCCTAAAGAGAATATATTAACTAATTAAAATAATTTCCCGCAGATAACGGGGATTACGCAGATAAAAAAAAGATCTGCGCAATCAGCTAAATCAGCGGGAGGAATTTAATGATGTTCTTTTCCCGCAGATAACGGGGATTACGCAGATAAAAAAAGATCTGTGTAATGAGCTAAATCAGCGGGAGAAATGGATAATTAATACAAATAAACCATGAAACATAAACCCTATTTATTGCTTGTTGCAGCTTTAGTAATGCTGATTGCTAATACTGCTAATGCTCAAATTGGTAGGCGTTTTCCTTCTGAAAGAAAGATTGTAAAAGACCCTGTTACAGGAGTTGAACTTATATTTTTAACAAGTACACTAGTTGGAGATTCGAAAATTTACCAAACACATAACCAATGGACAGCTGATGGACAATGGTTAATATTTCGCTCTGGTAGGGTTAGCCGAGAGGCAATGGCAGTAAATGAGCAAACTGGAGAACTAGTTCAAGTAACAGAAGGTGGTTATACCGGAATGCTAAATATTGCCAGAAAGTCGATGAAGTTGTATTTCATGAGAAATGTAGATACAACCAAAAGAGGCGGTGCAGTACAAATCATAGAAGTAGATTTAGCTAGGGTATTTGCTGATAGTAAAGCTGGTAAAATGAAATCGGCAAGTACCTATCAACGTATTTGCGGCACCACACCTGCGGCAATTGGCGCAGGTGGAGACATGGCATTAGATGGAGCAGAAGATTGGGCTTATTTTAGAGTGGGCAAGGATGAAGCCGCTAGACATCTTAAAGCTGGAACTAAATTAGAACCTAGTTTTGGTCCGAGGAAGATGGGGGCAGGGCCGTCTGGTATTGCCGCGATGAATATCAATACTGGAGAAATAAAACACGTTATTTCCGTGCCCTTTCAAGTTGGCCATATTCAAACTAATCCTTGGGTTGCTGGAGAGATCGTTTTTTGCTGGGAAACAGGAGGTAAGTCGCCACAACGTACTTGGACGGTTTTATCGGATGGTACTGGATTGCGACCATTATATCCTGAAGCAGAATATGAATGGGTAACACATGAAGCAATAATTTCTAAAGATGAAGTGGCAATAGCCATCATGGGACATCGAAAAATACCTGGAACGGATGGTGCTACAAGTCCTCAAACAGGTGTTGGTGGTGCTAATCCTGGTCAAGAAACTGCTTGGGGACCATCGGGAACTCGTGAAAAGCCAACAGGATTAGGTATTGTTAATCTCAGAACGAGACAAATGACCATTGTTGGTCAAACCTCTAGTGGCAGCGGACTTTGGCACGTAAGTGGTTCGCCAGATGGAAGGTGGGCAGTTGGAGATGATTTTTCGAGAAGTATTTACCTGATTGATAGAAATACACACGAGATGCGCTTATTATCGGCTGGACATAAACAAACAGCATCTGATCATCCACACCCAACAATGAATCCTGATGGCACAAAAATCCAAATCCAATCGGCAATGTTATCTGCAGATAACCGTTCTATGAATATTTGTGTAATCAATATTCCTCAAGAATGGATTAAGGCGAATTAACTTTCTAAACGACCAGTCTTTGAACCAATTGTATCTATTTGTGAACCATCAAAAGGTTTGATTTAAATTATGTTTGTAAAGTATCAAACCAAATATGCTTAAATACCTACTTTTCTTCCTTGCAATTTCAAGTTTTGCAAATGCTCAAGAACAGCGAATCGAGTGGCGCACTGGCATAAAAGATACCAGTTACAATACGCAACGCGATTTTCGTAATAACATCAAAAAATATCCTTTCATTAAGCTGGTTGTTGAGCAGCAAATGCCCAACGTGACAGAGAAACGCAATTTAGCTTATGCTAAGATTGGCGATCGGAAATTACTGATAGATGCATTTTTGCCAAAAAGTAAAAGCAAAACGGCTGCTGTACTGATTGTACATGGTGGTGGTTGGCGTTCTGGAGATAGAAGTCAGCATATTCCCTTAGCCCAACATTTGGCCGCAAAGGGAATGGCATCCTTTACAGTCGAATATCGTTTATCAACCGAAGCTTTTTATCCGGCTAGTGTTTTTGATGTTAAATCTGCTGTGCGTTGGTTAAAAGCAAATGCTAAACAATTTAATGTAGACACCAATAAAATAGCCATACTTGGTTTTTCGGCTGGTGGCCAACTGGCTTCATTGGTTGGGGTAACAGAAAACGTGAAAAAACTAGAAGGTGACATAGGTAGTTTCAAATATTCAAGTAAAGTAAATGCCGTGATAGATATTGATGGCACACTTTCTTTTGTTCATCCTGAATCTTGGGAATTACAAAACATCAATACTAACAAGGGAGCATCAGCCATGTGGCTTGGTTATGCAGGTAACGAAAGGTTGGATTTATGGAAGGAAGCATCACCCTTTACTTATGCTAATGAAAACAAGGTCCCTTTCCTGTTTTTGAATAGTGCAGTAGAAAGAATGCATGCTGGTCGAGATGATTTTAAAAAACTAATGGATAAAAAAGGAATTTATACCGAAATTGTAAGCTTTAAAGATTCGCCACATTCATTCTGTTTATATCAACCTTGGTTTGATTTAACGGTAAATCACATAACGTCTTTTTTAGAAAAAGTATTTAAATGAAATAAGGTTCTAAATGATGATATTTTCTGAAATTTACTCCTTATTGAATAAACGCTAACACGACCAAATATTAATAACACATGATACCAAGAATACTTATAGCGATGCTTTTCATCTTTACATCGCTAACAAACGTAATTGCCCAACAAACCACTCCAAATAAAATTGTTGTAGCACAAGATGGAAGTGGAAACTTCAAGACTATTCAAGAAGCAGTGAACTCCGTGAGAGATCACATGCAAACAAGGGTTACGATTGAAGTGAAAGCAGGAACATACGCAGAAAAATTAGTTATTCCAGCTTGGAAAAAAAATATCACCCTAATTGGAGAAAGCAAAGAAAATACCATCATTACCAATGCTGATTATTCAGGAAAAGCTTTTCCGACAAAAGATTTTACGGGTAATCCCAAATACAGCACCTATACTTCTTACACCGTTTTGGTCCAGGGAAATGATTGCAGACTAGAAAATCTAACTATAGAAAATACGGCAGGAACTGTAGGGCAAGCGGTTGCATTAACAGTAGAAGCGGATCGTTTTGCAGCTAGAAATTGTGCTTTTTTAGGTAATCAGGATACACTTTACACGTCTAGGGATGGAAGGAATTATTTCGAATCTTGTTTCATTGTAGGTACTACAGACTTTATTTTCGGGGAAGCGACAGTTGTGTTTAGCAAATGCACTATTAAGAGTTTATCTAATTCTTACATCACAGCAGCATCTACTACAAAAGAACAACGTTTTGGTTATGTCTTTTTAGATTGCGATTTAATTGCAGCCCCAACAGCAACAAAGGTATTTTTAGGCAGGCCTTGGCGACCATTTGCAAAAACCGTATTTATCAGATGTAATTTAGGATCTCATATTATCCCAGCAGGATGGAATGCTTGGCCTGGCGACCCAATGTTTGCTGATAAGGATAAAACTGCCTTTTACGCTGAATATGCAAATACAGGAGCTGGTTCGGCAACTGCCGAAAGAGTGCCTTGGTCTAAACAGTTAACAGGTAAACAAGCAAAGGCTTATACCCTAAAAAACATCTTCGGGTCTTGGAATCCTGAATTCTAATAATCGAAACCAATATGAAAAAAATACTTTTCCTGTTATTGTTCACCACTTATTTTGCCAAAGCTCAGGAGTTTTTGCCACTTTATACTGCAAATAATATTCCTAACTCGAAAGGTACTAAACGAAAAGACAGTATTGCCAATGAAAGAGTATACAGAGTGGCAACTCCTGGAATGTATTGCTTTTTCCCTGGTACACAAGAAAATAAAGGGGCGGCTATAGTTATTTGTCCGGGTGGTGGTTACGAACGATTAGCTTATATTATTAGCGGTACACAGTTGGCTAAATGGTTTAATACGATGGGCATTTCTGCTTTTGTACTTAATTATAGGTTGCCAAACGACCCAGATTTAGTAGAACGAGAAAAAGCACCATTGCAGGATGCACAACGAGCAATAAAAGTAATCCGTAATAATGCTAATAAATGGGGCATCAAGCCCGATAAAATAGGGATACAAGGCTCATCTGCAGGTGGTCATTTGGCAAGTTTAGTTGGTACGGCACCTGCCGATATGGTTAAAATTAACGACCAATTAGATACTGTTTCCGCTCTTGCGAATTTCATGATATTAGTTTCGCCTGTAATTGACATGGGCGATTATGCACACAAGGGAAGTAAGAAAAACTTGTTGGGCGAAAACCCTAAGCCAGAAACCATCAAACAATATTCTACTCAATTTCAGGTAAAAAAAAACACTCCAATATGTTTTATTGCCGATGCATTTGACGATAAAACCGTTGATCCACATAATAGTCTGTTATTTTATCAAGCACTACTAGAAAATAAGGTGACTAGCACCTTACATGTTTTTCCGCAAGGTGGGCACGCTATCGCTTTGCGTAATAATCCAGGTTCTACAGAGATGTGGACAAAACTTTGTGAGGAATGGATGGTAGAAATGTCTATTATTCCTTCAACCTTAAAAAAATAATCTTCCAAATATTTTATAGATGAAAACTACAATTTTTACTGCCTTTATGTTAACTGTTTCTTCGTTGGTTTATGGACAAACAGCTAAAACAAAAACATTCTCTTGGAACAATCTTCCAGTAATAAGCAAACCAGTATTTAAGAAGGATACTTTTAATATCGTTAAATATCGTGCAGTTGCAGATGGAATTTATTTAAATACCGATGCAATTAACACCGCCATTAACGATTGCAGTAAAAATGGTGGCGGTGTGGTACTTATACCAGCGGGTTTGTGGTTATCTGGTCCGATATATTTGAAAAGCGGAGTGAACTTGCACCTTAAACAAGGCGCATTTTTAGTTTTTACAACAGATAAGAGCAAGTATAAAATTGTGGAAGGAGATTATGAAGGAAAAAGTGCAGCAAGGAATGAATCGCCTATTAACGGAAAAAATCTACAAAATATAGCCATAACAGGTAAAGGTGTTATTGACGGCAGTGGTGATGTATGGCGTGCGGTTGGTCAAGGAAAACTTACTGCCTCCCAATGGAAAGATCAATTGACTAAAGGAGGTGTATTAAGCGATGATAAAAAGACTTGGTTTCCAAGCGAACAGTTTAAGCAAGCTCAGGTAAAAGGCAAAAGTATGTTGATACAACCAGGAATGGATTTATCTGCATTTGCTGATATGAAAGATTTCCTTAGGCCAAACCTTTTAGTACTTAAAAACTGTAAAAAGGTATTAATTGAAGGCATTACCTTTCAAAATTCTCCAGCATGGTGCCTTCATCCACTGATGTGTGAAGATTTAACGATTTCTGGCATCAGGGTTAAAAACCCGCATTATGCACAAAACGGAGATGGTATTGATATCGAATCTTGTACACGTTTTATCGTTGAAAATAGTGTGTTGGATGTTGGAGATGATGCCATATGTATCAAATCGGGTAAAGATGAAGAAGGTAGAAAAAGAGGTATTCCGTCTGCTCAAGGAATTATTAGAGGGAATTTGGTGTACAGCGGTCACGGTGCTGTGGTAATTGGTAGCGAAATGAGTGGTGGCGCAAATAACATCTTTATCGAAAACTGTACTTTTATGGGAACAGATAAAGGTTTAAGGTTTAAGTCGACTAGAGGAAGGGGCGGAGTAGTAGAAAACATTTATGCGAGGAATTTAACGATGAAAGATATTCTTCAAGAAGCCATCTTTTTTGACATGTTTTATTTCGTGAAATTTGCGACCGATGGCGTTAGAGATAATTCACCCGTAGTAAATGAGGGAACTCCAATATTCCGTAACATGGTATTTGATAACATTATTTGTAATGGTGCAGAAACAGCAGTTTTTATAAGAGGGCTGTCAGAAATGCCTGTTCAAGGGATTACGATAAGTAATTCTACCATTGCAGCAGAAAAAGGTGTTGAATTGACGGATGCAACTCATATCAAATTTGATAATGTTCGTTTCGTTGTTAAAAATCAACTGCCAGTTTTCTCACTTACTGGCAGTAAAGATATCAGTATAAATAAGGTGAGCTATAACAATGGCCTTCCAAGTCTATTGCAGGTAAATGGTGTAGGAAATGAGCGTATTCAGGTTTTAGGGACAGATTTAAAATCTACCGGGAAAACCCTAGAACTTAAAGATGGCGCTAAGGAAAGTTCGGTGACTTATAAATAAGTTCTAGGCGAGATTTGTAATCTCGTCTCAAGTAGCTGAGGATATAAAATTCTCAATTAAAGGGTCTGGATAACAAATCCAGACCAACCAAAATTTATACTTAGCTAAAAGTGTTTACTGCCATTTTTGAACCGCAAAAACGATAACGTTGTATTCATCTTTTTCAAATAGAACACCAATATTCTTATTGTCAATTTTAACAATGTCTGAGTATGCCGAATAGTTATTTCCTTTATAGTCGGTAGCGCTTTTGGCAATTACTAAGTTCTTAAACCAAGTTTTTCCATCATCATTGCTCACTCTCAGTGTAAGATTGTCTCTCTTTTTGGTATCTGCAGCATTGCACACAAATAAAATTCTTCTTTTTGTTTTATCTAGGTAAGAAAGTGTACTTCCTTGGCACACAGGGTCGGGTAAATTGGGGTCAAAAGCTGTCTTATCCCAGCTTTGTCCACCATCATTACTAATGGCAATAATTCTTTGTCTTACATTTCCTTGTTGGTTTCGGATGTTCATTACCATTTTATCTCCACTTAACTGGGCTGCCATTGCCTCATTACCACCTTTAAAACTAACATTTTCAGATAGCTTAAAGGTAAGGCCATGGTCATCTGTAAAGTAGCCATGGGCGATGTAATCCATGCCTGCTTTTTGAGGTGGCCCAGCTGAGTGATTGGCTGAAACAAATATCCTTCCCTTATATAATCCTTCGTTAAATTGTAATGCATGGCCAGGCGTGTTCGCGTAACTGCGCCAATCTTCATCAAAATTATAAGCCGTGTTAAGTTGCGGCATTTTTGGACGATGAACTTGTGTAGTGATATTTATAGGTTCAGACCAAGTCATCCCGTCATCTATTGATGTTTTATACCATACTTCTCTTAAACCGTTTCCTTTTCTAACTTCACTTTCATGCTGGTTGCCTGTATTATAAAATAAAAACAAACGACCTTTTGGATATTTAGAATCAGTTAAGTCCATTACAGGAGCAGGGTTTCCGGCTTGCATTTGATCGTAATTAACAACAGTTTGTAAGCTTGACCAAGTTTTACCACTGTCCTTACTTCTTTTAAGCACGATGTTGATATCTCCAAAATCGCCAGCATCATTTACTCTGCCTTCAGCAAAAGCCAATAAATCGCCATTTTTTAAGCTCACTATGGCAGGTATGCGATAGCTTTTATGTCCATCTGCTCCAGATACAAAAACTGGAGTATATTTTATTTGTGCCAAACAATGGCCAAAGGCAATTAAGAATAAGTAGGTGGTGCTGATGATTGTTTTCATTAGTGATAATTCAATTGTGTGTTTTGATTTGAACAAGATATTCAATTAAAATTTACAGACCGTAGAATTATTGTATAAATATTGAGGAGATTTTAAATTGCTAAGCCGCATTGCTTTCTTGTTTTGGTTTAATAAAACGTTTTATTTTTACTGTTTTGATTGTAATATCACTTCATAACTGTAATTATAATGCAATCGGTTGAACATAGCCTTAAACGTAGTAAAAATCAATATTTGAACCTATTGTATCAATTAGTGAACCATCATTTATAGCGGTATGAACTAAGTTTGTATTGTATCTAAATCATTCATTTCCAATTCTTGCGCATGAATTAAAAGATGATCATGATACAATAACCAAATATTTATAATCGGTCTATTGTGGAAGCCAAAACCACAAATGGCCAAAGAAAACAACCAACCAAATATGAAAAAAATTTTACTTCAAACACTGTTGCTGTTGTGCTGTTGTGCTTCTTTGTGGGCACAAACTCGAACGGTAACAGGAAAGGTGGTCGACAAAGATGATCAAATCCTGGTCGGGGTAACCATCACCATCAAGGGCACCCAAACTCAAGTGATTACAGACGCAGGTGGAAAATTCAAGATCAACATTCCTACAACTGGTAATACCACGCTTGTTGCTAGCTACATTGGTTCTAAATCTGTTGAGCTAAGTGTTGGTGATAAAAAAGAGATTCTTTTTGAAATGAACCAAGATGATGAAAGCACGCTTGCAGAAGTTCAAGTCATTAACATCGGTTATGGCAAAGTATCAAAAGATGCCATAACAGGGGCGGTATCATCAGTAAGTGCTAAAGACTTAAAAGATTTTCCTGTTGCCACGGCAGCTGAAGCGCTTGCTGGAAAGTTAGCTGGTGTATCTGTAGTTACTTCTGAAGGAAAGCCTGGTGCTGAGATTACAGTACGTGTTAGAGCAGGTAGTTCTATCACGCAAGATAACTCTCCTTTGTACATTGTAGATGGAGTACAACTAGAAAATGCGCTTTCAGTAGTATCACCACAAGAAATAGAATCGATAGATGTATTAAAAGATGTCGCCTCTACTGCAATTTATGGTGCAAGAGGTGCAAATGGCGTAGTTTTAATTACTACAAAAGCCGGTAGAAATTCACGTACCGTTGTTTCCTTAAGTACTTACGCTGGTGTTCGTCAGATTACCAATGTATTAGATGTAATGAAACCGTATGATTTCGTGATGTACCAATATCAACTTTATAATGGTAGCATTGCCGATAGAGAAGCTTTTGTAAAGAGATTTGGTGCTTATTCTGATTTAGACATCTATAAAAACGTTCCTTTTACAGATTGGCAAGATAAAGTATTTGGTCGTGAGGCTTTTTCTCATACCGAAAACATGACGATCAATGGAGGTACAAAAACTTCAAGTTATAACTTAAACGTTAATAATTACAAGGAAGACGGTATCATGCTTAATTCTGGTGCTGCTCGTACTTTTGTTTCTTTCCGTTTTGATAACTCTAGTTCTGATAAGTTCCGTTTTGGTTTTAACGCAAGGTATAGCCGCCAAAAAGTGTATGGCGCAGGAACATCAAATACAGGTAGCCAAAGTAACAACAGTTTAAGAAATGGTGTACGTTATCGTCCTTATGACGAACCTGGACAAAGTACTGATATAGATGAATTTGATCCAGACTATGCTAACTTAACTAATTTAACAAGTCCGGTTTTAAGTGCTTATTCGGTTACTAAAAACGATTATAATAATCAATTGGTTACCAGTGGAAATGCTCAATTCACACCAATTAAAGGCTTAACCATTAAATCTTTATTTGGCGTTACCAATGCCGAACGTAGAACAGATCAATTTAATAGCTCAGTTACAGGTATCGCTAGGCAAAATGCTAATTTACCTGTTGTAAATTTAAGTAATGCCTCAACGCTTACTTTAATCAATACCAATACAGTTACCTATGATTTTGTTTTAGGTAAATCTCATAAAATAGGTTTATTAGCTGGTCAGGAGATTAACCAAAGTAGAACACGTAATGCTGCAAGTACAACAAAGTGGTTACCAGTAGATTTAACGGCAGAACAAGCTTTTGCAGGTATACAAAAAGCTACGCCACCAACTGGTGGAGTACAAGATGCGCCAACTACCTCAGAAGGTCAAAATAGGCTTTTCTCTTTATTTGGTCGTGCTTCTTATAACTACAAAGGAAAATACCTGGCTTCATTTATTGTTCGTAATGATGCATCTTCTCTTTTTGCACCAGAAAATCGCAATGCACTTTTCCCTTCAGGGCAATTGGCTTGGCGTTTAAGTGAAGAAGAGTTCATGAAAAGCCTTGATCTTAAATGGTTAGGTAGTGCAAAAATTAGGGCTAGTTATGGTGCAGGTGGTAATAACCGTATTGCAACCGACCTTTGGAAAGTATTATATTTAGGAGGAAGCAATTATGGTTATGCAATTGACGAGTCTGTAACACCTGGTTTTGCACCAAATGCATTGGCTAATCCAAACATTAGATGGGAAACTACAGTGTCAAGAAACCTTGGATTGGACCTTGCGTTTTTCAATAGTAGATTAAATGCCACTTTAGATTTTTATAATAATACCACTGATGATTTGTTATTATTAGCAAAAGTTCCAGTTACCTCTGGTTGGACAGATCAACAACAAAATATTGGTAAAACATCAAATAAAGGTATAGAATTGCAATTAAGTGGTGTGGTTGCCAATACAAAAAACTTTAGCTACAATATCAATTTCAATATTTATACCAACAAAAACAGGATTGTTAGTTTAGGTAATGATCAATACGGTAATCCAAATAGTTCTTATGCTGTTGCATCTGGAGGAATCAATGGTTTCGACTTTTTAGCTGAAGTTGGTGGACCAATTGGCCAGTTTTATGGTTATGTGAGTGATGGTCGTTATGAATTAAGTGATTTTGATGCAATATATAATTCTACTGCAAATACTTATTCTTATGTTTTAAAAGCAGGTATTCCAAGTGCTAGAGCAATTGCATTAGGAGGAAGAGATCCACAGCCAGGAGACATGAAACTTAAAAAATTAACAGGAAATCCTGGTGATCCTATTTCTACAGATGATAGAACAGTATTGGGTAATGCATTTCCAAAGTTTGCAGGTGGTATTAACCAACAGTTTAGCTATAAAAACTTTGATGCAAGTGTTTTCATGAACTTCTCAGTTGGTAACAAAACTTATAACGCCAATAAAACAGAATTTACAGGTCAATATTTGTATAAAGATAATAACATGCTTTCCATAGTGGCAGATCGTTGGAAATCTTTTGATGAAAATGGAAATAGGGTAACTGATCCTACGCAATTAGCTGCAATGAACCAAAATACAACGTTTTGGACACCAGCTGCTGGTCAATATATTTTAACTTCTTATGCTATTGAAGATGGTTCATTCCTTCGTGTAAGTAACATCACTCTAGGTTATTCACTTCCTCAATCTTTATTGAGTAAAACGAAAGTGTTCTCTAAATTCAGGATTTATGCTACGGTAAACAACTTGTATACTTTCACAAAATATACTGGTTATGATCCAGAAGCGAATACACGTAGAGGACCGCTTACGCCAGGAGTAGATTATGCAGCTTATCCAAGAAGCCGTTATGTATTGGCAGGTTTAGATATCAGTTTTTAACCATTAGATCAATTGAAAATGAAATCAACATATAAAAAATCAATCGTACTGTTAAGCATAGGTGCATTTATCTTAGCTGGTAGTTCGTGTAAAAAATATTTAGATATTGAAAACCCTTCAACTATCTCACAAGAAGTAGCTTTTGAAAGTACATCTTATGCAAATACTGCACTTATCGGGGTATATAACCTATTGCCTGGCGATAATGGTTTAACCAAAGAAGGTACCATTTGGTCTTTATCTACAGATGAATTTAAAACTTCTGGAAGTTACAGTGCAGAAGATCGTAGGGGTATTAGTATGTATTTAGCCAGTAATGCAAATGGCGAGCTTTTAGGTGCATTCAATCAGCTTTATACAGGAATAGAAAGAGCAAACATCTGTATCAAAGGCATTAACAATTCGCCTATTTATACTGATGGAGGAGCAAATAAAGCCACTATGGGCAAATTTTTAGGAGAGGCCATGACTTTAAGGGCATTATTCTATTTTACTTTGGTAAGAAACTGGGGTAGTGTTGTTGCACAATGGGAACCTTCTCTTGATGTGAAAGAATTAGATGCACCAGTTACTGCAGGAACAGTTATCCTTGACAAGCTTTTGGCAGATTTAAAAGTAGCAGAAGATTTAGTGCCTTGGCGTAGTGAATCTGGTTATGGTAGCACAAGATGGACAAAAGGAGCTGTTAAGGCTTTAAGATCGAGGATAGCACTTTTCCGTGGTGGATACATGATGGATAAAGAAAGTCATACCATGGTACGAAGTGCGGATTATAAAAAATACTATCAGATTGCTTTGGATGAATGTAAAGACATCATGGCGAAAAGAGGCGAACATAACCTAAACCCAGTGTATGAGAATGTATTTAAATCATTACATACCAGCACACGTTTTGATCCAACTTTTGAACTAATGTTTGAAGTTGGTGCTTTTGGTGCAGGCTCAAGAACAGATACCAAGCTTGGTTATTATGACGGAATGAGATTTAACGCTTCATCACGTTTTGGTGGTACCGGTGGTGGCGTAACTGCTATTGCAACTTATTTTTATGAATTTGATCAGTTAGGTGATTGCCGTAGAGATGTAACTATTGGATCTTATGAGATTGATGCAAACTCTCAAAAAGTAATGAATACGCTTAATAACATGACAGATGCGAAATTTAGAAGATCATGGACTAACATTGCTGGTACAACACAAACACTAGCGGTAAATTGGCCTGTGCTTCGCTTTGCAGATGTGTTATTAATGTTTGCAGAGGCAGATAATGAATTAAATACTGGTCCTTCTGCAGCAGCGCAAGCAGCACTTTTAGAAGTTAGAAGTCGTGCTTTTGTTGGTTTTGAAAGTCGCATACCTCCAATGCCTACAGATTACGCAGGATTTTTTGATGCTATTGTTAAAGAACGTTTATTAGAGTTTGGGGGAGAAGCAGTCCGTAAATATGATTTAATCAGATGGAATATCATGGCTGCTAAATTCGCTGAAGTTCGTATCAAGCTTCGTCAATTAATGAACGGTGAAGGTGCTTACGTAAATGTTCCTAAATATGTTTATGCAAAACCAGCAGCTTATAATGTAATACCTTCTCAACAAGAGTTTAATACGCTTGATACTTATGGAGGTTCTCCTTCAGTAACTTTGTTTCAACCAGGCTTAGGCGTTTCTGGAGCTCCAACAGGTTATACAACAAAAAACTGGAGAGCATCAATCAACGAAGAGTACATCACAGGAAAATCATCGGGCTTTGCTACATATTTCGAATCAAATAGAGGCGAAGTGTTTCCTTTCCATAACGATGTAAGACTCTATAACACTAAAATTGTTCAGAATTATGGCTATTAAACCTAATAATATGAAAACAACAAAATTTTCATTAAAAGCAACATTATCGATAATGGTCATGTTGTTTACCATGCTGGCTTGCCAGAAAGAGGATCCGAATGAAGGATTAGCAGCACCTCGCTTGTTTAAACCTGGCGCCATCTCAATTAAAACAGATCAAACTTCAGCAAAATTAACTTGGGCTGCACCAATATTGAGTACAAACTTAAAACTATCTTATTTAACAGAATTCTCACAAGATACTACATTTGCTACTACAGAGTTTTCTGTTAAAACAGATACAATGGGCGTTACTGTTACAGATGAGAAATTAGTCGTTCGTAAAAAGTATTATGCTCGTGTTAAGGCCTTGGCTACAGCAGACCAGCCTGAATCTCAATGGCAACGAAGTAATGGTTTTACGGTAACAGGCGAGCAACTATTTTTGCCAGTTCGCGAATTGGAAATCATGGAAACCCAATTTACAGTTCGTTGGAAACCAACGGTGGGATTAGATAAAATCACTTTAACACCTGCTACAGGAGCGCCAATCGTTGTTACGCTTTCGGCTGCAGATGCATTGGCAGGAGTAAAAACAATAACTGGCCTTACACCCGATGTAAAGTATAGTACAGAGATATTTCTTGGTGCAAAGAGCAAAGGGTTATTAGAGATTTCTACATTGGCAGTAACAGTTTATTCTGTTATCCTTAATTCAGGTGCCGATTTAGTTGCTGCAATTAACTCTGCTGCGAACAATGCGATCATAGGACTTAATCCTGGTACATACAGTGCTGGATCAGCAGTGTTTACCTTATTGCAGAAATCAGTTACATTGAAATCTACTTCTGGTAACCCATTAAATACGAAGGTTAATTTTAGAGAATTTACCTTAAGGGGAACAGGTGCAGGCATCAGCCTTGATGGCATAGAACTAGATGGAACGCCTTCAGGTTCATTGTACTTTATTAATCTAACAGGGGTTGCCGCAGATGCAGAAAAGGCAGATTTTGCTAACATAAAAATTAACAATTGCATTATCCGTGGTGCTACAACAAGTTTCATGAGAGCAGATAGAGGTGCAGTTGCAGATTATAAAATGGATCAAATTGTAGTGAAAAATTCTACTATATACGATATCGCATCTACACTTGGGTATCACTTTTTTCACCTAAATGATTTGCAATTTAATTCGCTTACAGTAACTAAGTCTACTTTTTACAATATCGGTAGGGCTTTTATAGCTTGTTCTACTGTGATTCCCGGTACACCACCAGCTATTACCATAGACTATTGTACTTTTAATAATTTTGGAGCAGGCAATCATTATATCTTATTGGATGCCAACGCCAACCCAGTTAAGTTTTCTATGACGAATAGTATTATTGGAAATGTACCTAGGCCAGCAGGTACTGTTAACGGTGTTGTCATGAGAGCTAATGGGGCAGGCACAACAATGGTATTTAGCTATAACAATACCTTTAATTTTACAAATGGAACAGGTACAGCACTAACATTGCCAACTACAAATACTTCTCAAGCAGGTAATCTTGCTGTAGTTTTAGATTGGACAGCTACAACCAGTGTTTTCACACTTCCAGCTAATTCTCCATTAAGGACAGCAAGTAGTGCAAGTGCACAAATAGGAGATCCAAGGTGGACTTATTAAAACAATGAAATTAGGCTCGGTGTAAACTGAGTCTAATTTTGTAAAAATATATGCTAACAATGAATACCAACAAACCTATCTATTAAAGATGGGTTTGTTAATTTTATAACTGCAGTTTAGGAATTATTTCGCAATTCCCCTACTATGGAGGGGTGCCCAAGGGGCGGGGTGGTTTAAACAGAATTAACTGCTTGAATAGCTTCAAAATGCAAATTATTAGTCGAACTGATGTTTATAATATCCAGTTAAACGTAAATTGGATAACATTAAGAATATTTAGTGCTAAATTAACCACTTAGTAAAATGCATCCCAAACTGATTGAAAAGGAATTGAATGAAATTAAATTATATTTTTAAGTTAAAGTTTACTTTGATTTTATTGCTCTTGGTTGCAAAGGCATTTGCTCAACCTCCAGTTAAGATAGAACATTATTCTACCGAAGATGGCCTTTCTCATGACATCATTACTTGCATGTTTAAGGATAGTCAAGGTTACATGTGGTTTGGTACTTGGAACGGAATTAACCGTTTTGATGGACATAATTTTACTGCTTTTACTTCTTCTCCAGACAAAGTATCTCAAATTAAAAATGTTAGGATAGAACAGATTTTTGAAGACAAGGTAAATCACCTTTGGGTTAAATCTTACGATGGTGAGGTTTACCGATTTGATAAAGGAACAGAGCGTTTTACCTCTTTATCTAGTATTTTATCACTTCAAAAGAAGATCATATTTGATCGAATTTTACAGGTTGCTGATGGCAAACTTTGGGTGAGCACAATTAATAAGGGTGTTTTGGTTGTAGATGATGTAAGCCAAGCTCATTCAAGTTATCAAATTTTTGCAAATGCTATTGATCCTAAAACACGCCTTTCATCAGATAAGATCAGGTTTCTTTTTAGGGAAAACAAATTAAGCTATTGGGTAGGATCTTCAAACGGTCTATTGCACATCTTTAGCAAGGGCGGCACTAAGTTTAATTCACAAATTATGAATACCGGAGGTAATCCTGGTGAAGAATTTTCCGCAGTTGCGGCAAACCAAGGCGAGCTTTATTTTGGTACGGCTAATGGAGATTTGGTGGTGATAGATAAAAGATCGGGTAGCCATCATCGCATTAGCGTAAGTAATGGACGCATCAATAAAATGTTATTGTCAAAAAAGACAGGTGATGTTCATGTCACCACTACTTTAGGCGAATTAATCAGTTTTGACCCTAGGCACGGGTCTATGAACAGTTATAGTTATGATAAAAAAGTAGGACTATTCTCCATCTTTGAGGATAAGAGAGGCGATTTGTGGATTGAGCCAAAGCAGAAAGGGGTTGTTCGTTTCGATATTCTGAATAAAACCTTCAGCACATTTCTGCAAAGAAACGATACTTTTAATAGTTCAATACCAAATAACCATTTCAGGGTTTTTGAAGATAAAAATGGAACAGTTTGGTCTATCTTAAGAGATGGTGGTTTCGGCTATTATGATCAAAAAACGAATAAGTTCAACTACTTCTATAACGAGCCAGGGACTGCCCAACGTCGCATTTCGAACATTACTTTTGTTTCTTTTTATGATCCAGCAGGAATTATTTGGCTACATACCGATCAACGTGGGCTTGAAAAGGTAATCTTTCATCCAAATGATTTTAAACAACGATTAGTTGTTGATCCTGGTTTATTCAAATCTCAAAATGAGGTGAGAGGGTTATTAAGCGATAGCCATAATAGGCTATGGGTTGGCGCAAAAAGTGGACTGCTTTACATTTATGAAAATGGTGTGCCTGCTAATATTACTTTCGAAAATGGGTCAAAAGATCGACTAGGCTTGGTTTACACCATTATTCAGGCAAGAAATGGTGTAATATGGATGGGTACTAAGGAAAATGGTGTGTTTAAAGCTGAACCTTTAAATGCTGCACATACAAATTATCGCCTTACTCATTACGCAAACGAACAAAACAACCCAAATTCGATTAGCAGTAATCAGGTTTACTCAATTGCGGAGGATAATCAAGGAAAAATATGGATTGGTACGTTTGACTATGGTTTGAATATGATTGATCCTCAAAAAGGAGATCGAGTTTTTAAGCGGTTTTATGACAAGTCAAATGGCTATCCAACGCTCTATAATAAAATAAGGCATTTAACTTTTGATGCAAGAGGCAGGTTATGGATTGGCTCAACAGATGGTTTAGTGATTGGAACGCCTTCGGGCACAACTAACATGAAGTTCAAAACCTATAGCAAACAGTCTGATGATTTGCATAGCCTAGGTAACAATGATATTCAATTTATCCTTAAAGATCATTTAAATAGAATGTGGTTGGCCACATCTGGTGGAGGTTTAAATCTAGCTATTGAAAAGGCTGGCTCACAATCGCTTACATTTAATGTTTACTCAACTAAAAATGGCTTAGGGAACAATTACATTCTGAGTTCTATAGAAGATAATCAGAATAGAATTTGGATAGCTACCAAAAGCACATTAACTAGGTTTGATCCTACAAAAGGCAAGTTTGATAATTTCAACTCTTATGATGGCGTACCTACTGATGGTTTCTCTGAAGCTTCTTGCCAATTAACAAGAGATGGTAAACTTGTATTTGGTACAATTAAAGGCATACTCAGTTTTGATCCTATGCTGATTAAATATCACGCCATTAACGCCAACCTTGCTTTTACAGGTTTGCAGGTTAACAATGAAGATGTAACCCTTGGTGATGAAGAAAGCTTGCTTCAAAAAAACATTAATTATACCAAAGAACTGAAACTAAAATACAATGAAAATACCATCAGTGTAGATTATACAGTTTTAGATTTTCGTTCGGTAGACAGACAAAGTTACATGTACAGAATGAAGGGTTTGGATACCACTTGGCATGATAACAAAAATCAGAGAAGGGCAACTTACACTAATCTTCCGCCAGGAGAATACCTGTTAGAAGTTAAAAGCCCAGATTTAGATAACTATACCACTATTCCTGCTAAGGAATTAAAAATTACCATATTACCGCCACCTTGGAAAACATGGTGGGCCTACTTAATTTATTTCTTGCTTTTGTGTATTGCGATAGAAGCAACCAGGAGGATTGTGATTACCATGTTGCATTTAAGGCAAGGCATTGCCATTGAGCAAAAAATGACCGCCTTAAAGATGGCTTTTTTTACTAATGTATCTCATGAATTACGCACCCCACTTACCTTAATTGTTAATCCGATTGAAGAGTTGTTGCAACAAGAAAAACTAAGCGAACAGGGCAGGGAATATGCAACCATTGTAAGCAGAAACGCCACAAGAATGGTTCGTTTTGTGAATCAGCTGTTAGACTTAAGAAAATCACAGAGTGGACAATCGAAACTTAACCTGAGCAAAATTGAACTGAAAAGTTTTATACAAGAAGTGGCCGAAAACTTTCAGGAAGCGGCTAGAGCAAACCATATCACACTGGAAGTTAATAGTGATGAATTTATTGAGATTTTGGTGGATGCCGATAAGATGGAAACCGTTATTTACAACTTATTAAGTAATTCTTTTAAATTTTCGCCAGCAGGAAAACGCATTGAAGTAAACATTCTTAAAAAGGATAATAACATTCAAATTGTAGTTAATGATGAAGGTTGTGGTGTTAATGAGGCCGATTTGGAAAATATTTTTCTGTTGTATCATGAAAGCGAACATCCGGATACACAACAACTTAAAGGATCTGGAATTGGACTTGCTTTAGCTAAAGAACTGGTAGAACTACATAAAGGAACGATTAGCGCAGTAAACCGTGAAGAAGAAGGACTCTCTATCACTATTAATTTACCATTGATAACTACCAATGTTACGAGCGCAGAAAAAGATAAGGTCAAAACATCAGCTACAGCAAACATCGGATTGCCAGTTCAAAATAATGATGAATCAGTAGAAGAGAAAAAAGAAAATGAGAAACAGCTTGTCCTTTTGGTAGAAGATAATGAAGACATGCGTTCGTTTTTGGCTATTAACCTCAGTTCGACCTATAGGGTAAAAACAGCTGAAGATGGTTTGCAAGGATTAGCAATGGCAAAAAAAATACAACCAGACCTTATTTTAAGCGACATCATGATGCCGAAAATGGATGGTATTGAAATGTTAGATCAATTAAAAAATGATCAAGAAACTAGCCATATTCCAGTAATTTTACTTTCAGCCAAAAGTGCGTTAGAAAGCCAGATTACAGGATTAAAATACGGTGCCGACTATTACATCAGTAAACCTTTCGATAATGAGTTGTTATTTGCTGCAATGGAAAACATACTCGATCAACGTAAGCGTGTTTTTGGGCAGTTTGTTGCGAAGCAAAAAGTAATGGATCTGGGGCCTAGTCAAATTGTGGTAACTTCTAAAGATGAGTTGTTCCTGCAAAAAATTATAGCCATTGTAGAAGAACACATGACTGATCCAAAGTTTAACATAGATGCAGTAGCAGAAACCGTAAATATGGCTAGGGCAACTTTCTTTAAAAAGTTTAAGAGCCTTACGCAACAAGCTCCAGTAGAATTTATTAGAGATATGAGATTAAAACGAGCAAAACAATACCTCGATGCTGGAATGGGTAACATTACTGAAATTGCTTACACGGTTGGTTTTAGTAGCGCAAAGTATTTCAGTACCTGTTTTAGAACATTTTATGGCATATCGCCTTCAGATTACCTGAAATCAATTAATTTAGACGAAAAAGATAATGCATAAAGAAGTTACCATATATGACATTGCCGAAAAGCTTTCTATTTCTGCATCAACAGTTAGTAGGGCATTAAATGCAAATTCTTTAGTCAATGAAAAGACACAGCAAAAGATAATTGCAATGGCAACTTCTATGGGTTATCGCAGTAATACCTTTGCTGCAAACCTGCGCATGCAACGGAGCAATACCATAGGTTTAATTGTGCCTAGGTTAAATAGCTACTTCATGTCCGAAGTTATCTCAGGTATAGAAAGTGTAACCAACGATGCAGGCTATAATTTGATCATTAGCCAATCAATGGAAAATGTAGAAAAAGAAATCAGTAACCTCAAAACAATGTTCAATAACAGGGTTGATGGTTTATTGGTATCTGTAGCTGCTGGTAGCAATGGGACAACAGGTTTTGATATTTTCCAAGATCGTAAAATACCCGTGCTTTTCTTTGATCGTGCACCAAATGGATTAACGGTTCCTTCGGTAACGATTGATAATGAAAATGCTGCTTTTTTAATTACTCAACATTTAATTGAAATGGGAGCAAAGAATTTATTTCATATCACAGGGCATCAATCTGTTAGTGTTTATAAGGAGCGAACTACGGGATTTAAAAAAGCACTTTTGGCTGCCGGATTAGCTTTTAATGAAAATCAGCTTATTGTTACAGATTTAAGTGAAAAGGCTGGCATAACAGCTGCAAAATTAATAGCAGAACTTAAAGGTGATGGTGTTTTTGCTGCTAATGATAGTTGTGCCGCAACTTGTATGAATGAATTAAAATCGCAAGGTTTTAAAATGCCTCAAGATGTAAAATTTGCAGGATTTAATAATGATTTGATCTCAAGAAATATCGACCCAGCTCTTACCACTATAAATTATCCTGGTTTCGAGATGGGTAAGGTTATCGCAGCCAAATTACTCGATCATTTAAGCAATAAACTAGACATGAATGCATCACCATTAATTACCATGAAATCTGAATTAGTGATTCGAGCCTCTTCTATGAGCCCTAACGTCATTGCGAGCTGAAGCAAGGCTCTGTGTGATGGAGCGAAGCAAAATGCCTGTGTGTAGGGAAAATTTGCAAACGTTACCTTACATCGGCTTTACACCGCAAATTAGTTTTTAGCTATAAATCAACTCATACTTTCTATTTATACCGTATTTTAAACCAGTTCGATTAATTTTTAGACCTCTAAATCTTAATGACTGCCTATGTTTGTTGTGTACTACAATCAATAAACCAAATATTATAAACCAAGGATTCGTCCATCTCTTTGTATGAATATTAAAAAGACCGCTTATATAATTGCACTAGCTATCGCATGTTTTACCTCACAAGCTACTTACTGTCAGACAAAAAAATATCCCTTTCAAGATTATAAATTAAGTTTTGAAGTTAGGGTTAAGGATTTGGTAAGTAGATTAACCGTAGAAGAAAAAGTGGCACAAATGCTTAATTCTGCACCAGCAATTCCCAGGTTAGGTGTACCTGCCCACGATTGGTGGAATGAAGTATTACACGGCGTTGCCAGATCACCATATAAAACTACTGTATTTCCACAGGCAATTGCAATGGCGGCTGGTTTTGATAAAAATTCGCTGTATAAAATGGCTGATTATTCGGCTTTAGAAGGAAGAGCTGTTTATAATAAAGCAGTACAAGATGGTAAAGAAGGTTCCAAATATGTTGGCTTAACCTATTGGACACCCAATGTAAATATCTTCCGCGATCCACGTTGGGGCAGGGGACAAGAAACTTATGGGGAAGACCCTTTTTTAACAGCAATGCTTGGTGATGCTTTTGTAAAGGGTTTGCAAGGCAATGATCCTAAATACCTAAAAGCAGCCGCTTGTGCTAAACATTTTGCTGTACATAGTGGTCCAGAACCTCTTCGTCATGTTTTTAATATTGATGTGAGTGCTTATGACCTTTGGGATACTTATTTGCCTGCTTTCCAAAAATTGGTGGTCGATTCGAAAGTTGCTGGTGTAATGTGTGCCTACAATGCCTTCAGAACTCAACCTTGTTGTGCCAGCGATGTACTTTTAACAGATATTTTAAGGAAACAATGGGGCTTTAAAGGCTATGTAACATCAGATTGTGGGGCAATAGACGACTTTTATAAAAAACATAAAACCCATAAGGATGCAGAATCTGCAGCTGTAGATGCTGTATTTCACGGTACAGACGTAGATTGTGGCAAGGAAGCTTATTTTGCCTTGGTGCAAGCGGTTAAAAATGGCAACATCACTGAAAAACAGTTGGATGTTTCTTTACATCGTTTATTTATGATTCGCTTTCAGCTTGGCCTTTTTGATCCAAAAGAACTGGTTAAATATGCACAAACACCTGCTTCGATTTTAGAAAGTCCAGCCCATAAAGCCCATGCTTTAAAAATGGCGCAGCAATCTATGGTGTTGCTTAAAAATGAAAACAATACGCTTCCGCTTCGCAAAGACTTAAAAAAGATTGTTGTATTAGGTCCTAATGCAGCAAACGCTGTTTCAATACTTGGTAACTATAATGGCAATCCAACTGAATTAACTACAATATTAGATGGTATTAAGCGAAAAGTTAGCAAAAACACTCAAGTAGTTTATGAAAAGGCCATCAACTTTACTAATGCTAATATGTTGGTTTTTCAAGATGTAGAAAGCCAGTATTCATTTGATGGTAAACAAGGTTTTAAAGCCGAATATTTCAGTAATATTGCCTTAAATGGTACACCAATAGCGGTTCGTCAGGAAGCAAAAATTAACCACTTCTGGCAAGAAGGAGAAAATGTAATTGGCAATTTAGCCGCAAACGATTTTTCTGCTCGTTACACCACTAATTTCAAGGCAAATACAAATCAGAAATTAGCTTTCGAGCTAGAGGCTGATAATGGCTATCGATTAATCTTAAATGGTAAGATAGTTTTAGACGAATGGGTAAACAAAAAGAAAGAAATTAAACGGTTTGAGTTAAATACAAAAAAAGATAGTACTTATAATCTTGTTGTAGAGTTTTGGCAAGGAGATGGACAATCTGGTGTGAGAATGGATGTAGGTAATTATGTACAGACGGATTTTAATGCATTAGCTGCCAAACATCATGACGCTGACGCTTTCATCTTTGTGGGAGGTATTTCACCACAGTTAGAGGGAGAATCAATGAAAGTTGATGATCCTGGGTTTACTGGGGGAGACCGTACCTCTATTTTATTACCAGCAGTGCAAACAGAGTTGATGAAAGTCTTAAAAGCAAGTGGTAAACCTGTTGTATTTGTCATGATGACAGGCAGCGCCATTGCTACACCATATGAGTCTGAAAACATACCTGCTATTCTTAATACTTGGTATGGTGGTCAATCTGCTGGTACGGCAGCGGCCGATATTCTTTTTGGCGATTACAACCCATCAGGACGATTACCGGTTACATTTTATAAAAGTGATACAGATCTAGCTGATTTTAACGATTACAACATGGAAAATCGTACCTATCGTTATTTCAAGAACAAACCACTTTATGGTTTTGGCTACGGATTAAGTTATACGACTTTCAGCTATGCTAAACAAAACATCCCTGTTAAGGTAGTTAAAGGAAAAAATGTGCCTATTGCAGTAACGGTAACTAATAATGGTAAAATGGCTGGTGATGAAGTGGCTCAACTTTATATTGTTAATCAGAATAAAAACATTAAAACATCAATTAAAGCTTTAAAGGGTTTCGAAAGGATTAATTTAAAAGCTGGCGAAACTAAAATCGTTAAATTTCTATTAACACCAGACGATTTATCTTACATAGATGCTAATGGTGCAAAACAGCGATTTAAAGGAAACCTGCAAATAAACATAGGTGGTAGTCAGCCCGATGAACCAAACAAAACAAGTGGTAACGTATTAAAAAGCATCATCAATATTAACTAGCTTAATTTCATTTAAAGATGATTGAAAATACCTTTTGGAGAAGTACAATAATGATTTCATTGGCCTTTCTCGCCATCAATTGCAAAAAAACAAAAACCTTTCAAGCTGAAGAGGTAAAAACCAATACGGAAAAACCTGTTCAGGTTAATGAAACGGCTATTGCTTTTCCAGGTGCAGAAGGTTTTGGAAAAGAAGTAACTGGCGGAAGAGGTGGTAAGGTAATTAAGGTCACAAATCTGAATGATAGCGGCATCGGAAGTTTTAGAGCTGCAGTTGATGCAACAGGAGCGAGAATTATCGTGTTTGATGTTTCAGGAACAATAGAATTAAACAGTGCCATCGAGTTAAGGAATAAAGACATCAGCATTGCTGGACAAACTGCACCAGGAGATGGTATTACTTTGAAAAACTATCCACTGAATGTAAAAACCTACAATGTGATTATTCGTTTCATGCGGTTTAGAATGGGCGATGAGAAAGCGGTAGAAGCGGATGCGATTGGTGGTTTCGAATCTAGAGATATCATTGTAGATCATTGTTCTATGAGTTGGTCTACAGATGAATGTGTTTCATTTTATAACAATGATAACCTTTCGTTGCAATGGTGTATCATTTCAGAAAGCCTGAGAGTTTCTGCCCATGGCAAAGGCGCTCATGGTTATGGCGGCATTTGGGGTGGAAAAAACGCATCATTCCATCACAACTTAATGGCCAATCATGATAGTCGTAATCCAAGGTTTGGCGAACGTGAAGGTACTGCTTACGCCTTAACAGATTTGGTTGATGTAAGAAATAATGTGTTTTACAATTGGGGTAGCAATAGTGCTTATGGTGGCGAAGCGATGAACATCAATATCGTTAACAATTATTACAAACCCGGACCAGCAACCAAAAATAAGGAACGTATATTCTCTATAGATAAATACATGAAGTCGACTACCTCGCCGATTTACAACCAATGGGGTAAGTTTTACATTGCTGGTAATTATGTAGACGGAAGAACTGCGCCAACTAATGATAATTGGACTTATGGCGTTTACAATCAGTTTCATAGTAGTTATGGAACAGTTTCGCAAGCAGATAAAGATGCAATGAAACTCGCCAATCCGTTAGAAATAAACAGCAACGTAACTACTCATACCGCAATAATGGCTTATCAAGTGGTGCTTGATTTTGCAGGAGCATCCTTAAAAAGAGATGCCATTGATGCTCGAATCATTGAGCATACCAAAAAGGGAACTTTTACGGCAAACGGATCAAGTGGAGAAACTAATAGCACCAATGGAATTATAGATAAACAGAGTGATGTTGGCGGCTGGCCATTTTTAAATGCTGGGGTAGCTTTAACAGATGCAGATTTAGATGGGATGCCCGATGAATGGGAAAAAGCCAATAAACTTGATCCTAATAAAGCCAATGCAAATGGCAGAGATTTAAGCACTGGCTACGATAATATTGAAGTTTATGTAAATTCTTTGGTTAAACAAATTACAGCAGAGCAGTACAGAAAATAAGATGACGAAGCATAACGCATTTACATTCCAGAAACTAGCTAAACTCACTTTTTTAGGGTTTGCCTTATTGTGCTTTATCAGTATGGCCAAACAGGAAAAACCTGTATTGTACATCATTGGCGATTCGACTGTTCAAAATAGTGATGGAAATGGCAAAAACGAATATTGGGGATGGGGGAGTTTACTGAAAGCTTATTTAGATACCAATAGAATAGCAATTGAGAATCACGCAAAGGCAGGTACAAGTACCCGTACTTTCATTTTAGATGGCAGATGGGATAAGATTTTAGCTGAACTAAAAAAAGGCGATTTTGTGATCATGCAATTCGGTCATAATGATCATTCGGGCGTAGATGACCCTAAAGACCAACGAGGAACATTATTGGGCGCTGGCGATTCGACAAGAGTGATCATCAGTAGAAGAACAAATCAGGAAGAAATTGTACATACCTACGGATGGTATTTGCAAAAATTTATTACCGAAGCGAAGGCAAAAGGCGCAATTCCAATTACTTGTTCATTGGTACCTAGAAATAAATGGAAAAATGGGGGAGTTGTAGTAGAAGCAGCATATCCAAAATGGACAGAAGAAATTGCCAAAAAGAACAATACTTATTACATCAACCTAAACAGTATTGTTGCCAGTAAATGGAAAACATTAGGAACCGTGGAAGTGAAAACCTTTTTTCCTGTAGATGGTACACATACCAATCTTAAAGGCGCACAATTAAATGCAGCCGCTGTGGTAGAAGGACTAAAAGGATTAAAGAGCTGTCCATTGAATTTGTATTTAAAAGAGAATAAATAGCAATAGAGATGTTAGGGAAAACTAGAATTTTCTTATTAGTTATGATTACACTTGTCACATTCGACGCTAAAATGGCTGTTGCTTCAAGCTTTGCTAAAAGACCTGATAAAATTGTGGCTAAAGATGGCTCTGGAGATTATACAACTGTGCAAGCAGCTATAGATGCAGCACCTGCTGGAAGAAATGAATTCTATACCATTTTAATTAAAAAGGGTATTTATAAAGAATTGATTAACATTTCCAAAGGAAAAAACTTTATTTCTTTAAAAGGAGAAGGAGCTGTAAATACCATTTTAACATTTGATAATTCGGCTAGAAAATTAGATGCAAATGGAAAGGAATACGGCACATTCGGTTCATCCTCAGTTTATGTATTAGCTGATAACTTTACAGCAGAAGACCTAACTTTCGAAAATAGTTCAGGTACTACTGGTGGGCAAGCCTTAGCCATTAGCGTGACTGGTGATAGGGCAGCATTTAAAAATTGTAGTTTCCTTGGGCATCAAGATACTTTTTATGCTGGTGGAAATACCATTCAATACTTTAAAAACTGTTTCATCGCAGGAACGGTAGATTTCATATTTGGCGCTTCTACAGCTTATTTTGAAGATTGTACTTTACATAGCATTTCTGCAGGATACCTAACTGCTGCATCAACACCACAAGGTCAGAAATACGGCTATGTTTTCTCTCAATGTAAATTAACAGCAGAGCCATCACTCGCAAAAAACAAAGTTTATTTAGGCAGACCTTGGCGTCCTTATGCAAATGTGGTTTTTCTAAACTGCGAAATGGGAGCACACATCAGACCAGAGGGATGGCATAACTGGGGCAAGGTAGAAAATGAGCAAACAGCTTTTTATTCGGAGTATCAGAGCAAAGGCGAAGGTTATCAAAAAGACAAGCGTGTAAGCTGGGCAAAAGAATTGAATGATTTAGAAGCTAGCGAGTTTACTAAGAAAAAAGTATTAGGAGATTGGAAACCATTTTAATGAGTTAAAATCTATGCTATAAGATCTTGTTACTCTTTCATACAGGTAACATATATTTGGTTAAAGGCTACCTGGATGGGTAGCCTTTGCTGTTCTTATTTAGTATCAATGAGGATACTAAAAAATGAGATTGCTTCGGGCGGTGAAAAACCGAGCCTCCGAAGAATCGGAGCAGGCTCTCGCAATGACGTGGTTTGTTAGGAACCTTCGCAACCCCTCAAAACCACACAACCTTATCCCAAGTACGAATACCGGCCTTAAATGCATCTGACGGAGAAGTAGTTAATTGTTTAAAGCAATGTCTTCTCTCTAGCGATAAATCAGCAAGGTGGAGAATTGCGAAGCAATCTTGAGGGCAAAAACAAAACTACTACAGCCGAAAAACTGAAGGCTTTTCGCCGCTAGAGCCTGTACTGAGCCTGTCGAAGTAGCTCAGCTTGCGGTAGAAAAACAATTGACGTACTTATCCGAGGAGGCATTTGCAGCCTTGATTTTTTGTTTCTTTTTCATCAAGGAAAAAGAAAGAGCCACTCGGTGGCGGTGAACCGAGGCAAGCTTATAGCCTAGGGAAAATTTACTGCAGCTAACAGATATCTCGTCGCTGCGCTCTGTCGAAATGACGCACACATTAATGTATGTATCTCATTAAAATTCTCTCCATTTTCTCTTATCTTTAACCCACTCTATGACCGATAAAGAAGACTCAAATAAGCTTGACTACGGAAAACTGGCGCCAATATTAAAGGCCGACAAAACTTCGCAGTTAAACCTATCAGACCATCTTCCCAAAAAAATGGTCGTTATTTTCAGTCGCCATAAATATTACAGGCATTTGGTGGTAGAGCTAGCGAGTGTAGAAGTTGCCAAAAACGGCAAACTTAAAAACCCTATTCAAGTTCTCGATCCACTAGACCTAGTTTGGAAAACCGAAAAACAAGCCGAACTTAAGTTTTATACTGGTATATCTCGTTTCAAGAACAACTACAACGAAAGTAGAAATGGATCTGATTTAGAAGCATTAAAAGCGATAGCAACAAATCCACTGAATTTAGATTTTTACCTACACGATGAAAAGATAAATTCAATTGTAAATGCTGGTTCGGTAACAAAAATCAAACTATCTATCCTTAAAGTAAATTTAGAGCTAAGTGTAGATGAAAGAGGTGATAGTTTTGCTATTTCTGGTTTATTACACCTGAACGGCAAAACATACGATTTAGAAGAGATCAAACTTCGTTTTCATTATTTTATAGAGATTAAGGATCAATTACATTTAATAGATAATCCCTATGTGCTTAGTGTGATCGACTTCTTTAAACAGCACCAAAACAACCTAGTCATTGAGCGTTCTGAATATGAAGAATTCCAACAGGATATTTTAGCAAAAGTAGAAGAGAAAATCAAAATTAATTATGCTTATCTCAAACCGGCTACCAAAAAACAAATAGAAGAGCAAGGTTTCGATTTAGAGAATGAGCAAATCATTTATTTGACAGAGTCGGAAGATTTTGTGTTGCTTACGCCAGTTATGCGTTATGGTGGACTAGAAATTCCTGTTATCTCCCAAAAACAAATTCAGGCAAAAGATAAAAGAGGAAAGATCTTTACCCTCGATCGCGATGATGAAAAAGAACTACAATTCATTACCAACATCGCCAAAATGCATCCCTATTTTATGGAGCAAGCAAAGGAGTTTGGTGATCAGCGGCACGCTGATTGTTTCTGGATGCACCGCAAACATTTCTTAGAACCAGGGTGGTTTCTCGAAGCCTTTGAATCATGGCGAAGTAAAGGGATTGCCATCTTAGGTTTCAATGAATTAAAGGATAATAAAATCAGTCAGTATAAAGCTGAAATAGCCATTAACGTAATTAGTGGCATAGATTGGTTTGAAACAGCCATTAGGGTCAAATTTAACAAACAAACCGTTTCCCTTAAACACTTGCATAAATCCATAAGAAACAAAAACAAGTTTGTGCAATTAGACGATGGAACCATGGGCATCTTGCCCGATGAATGGTTGCAAAAGTTTGAAGGCTATTTTGGAGCAGCGGAAATTGTAGGAGAGACCTTACATACGCCAAACATCAATTATGCAACGGTAGAAGAATTATATGAAGATGAAATTTTAGATATTGAAACCAAGCAAAGACTAGCATTGTATCGCTCTAAACTTTCGGCTTTCGAAAATATAGAAGACATTAAAGTTCCTGCTGATTTAAATGCGACCTTGCGTGGTTACCAAAAAGAAGGATTAAACTGGCTCAACTTCTTGGATGGTTTCAATTTTGGAGGTTGTTTAGCTGATGATATGGGCTTGGGTAAAACAGTGCAGGTTTTGGCATTCATCTTATCCCAAAAGGAAAAAATGGGACATAATACCAATCTAGTTGTGGTGCCAGCTTCCTTAGTGTTTAACTGGCAACAAGAAATTAAAAAGTTTGCCCCAACGCTTAAAGTATTAACTATTTATGGTGCCGACCGAGCCAAAATTGCAGCAGATTTTGATAAATATGAGGTCATCCTAACTTCTTACGGAACGTTATTGTCTGATGTGAGGTTCTTAAAAGATTATCGTTTTAACTATATCTTTTTAGATGAATCGCAAACCATTAAAAATCCAGATTCGCAACGTTACAAAGCAGTGCGATTATTACAATCGAGGAATAAGGTAGTGATGACCGGAACGCCAATAGAGAATAATACTTTCGATTTATACGGACAACTTTCTTTCGCTTGTCCAGGTTTGTTAGGTAGTAGAGAACATTTCCGCCAGATTTATTCTGTTCCCATAGATCAGTTTAAAGATACCAAACGTGCTGTCGAATTGCAAAAACGCATCAATCCTTTTTTATTAAGGCGTACCAAAGAGCAGGTGGCTGATGAATTGCCAGATAAAACTGAAATGGTGATTTATTGCGAAATGGGTACGCAACAGCGTGAAATTTATGAAAGTTGTCGCACTGAGATTAGAGATTACCTAATGGGCACAGCAGAAGACGAACTCAAACGAAGTAGTATGCATGTATTGCAAGGCATTACCAAGTTAAGGCAAATCTGTAATTCCCCAGCCATTTTAAGTAAAGAGAAGTACTATGGGGATGCTTCAGCCAAAATGGATGTATTGCTAGAACAAATTGAAAGTAAATCACCACACCATAAAATATTAGTCTTTTCTCAGTTTGTTAGCATGTTAGAATTGGTAAAGGCAGAACTAGAACTACGTCAAATTCAATTTGCTTCCCTAACCGGACAAACAAAAAACAGAGAAAGTGTTGTAGACTCTTTCCAGAATAACTCAGAAGTAAGGGTGTTTTTAATTAGTTTAAAAGCAGGTGGGGTAGGCTTAAACCTAACCAAAGCGGATTATGTTTACCTTATCGACCCTTGGTGGAACCCTGCCGTTGAAAATCAAGCCATAGATAGGGCTTATCGAATTGGGCAACATCAAAATGTAATGGCAGTACGATTAATCTGTCCAGATACCATCGAAGAAAAGATCATGCTCATGCAAGAAACCAAAAAAGACTTGGCTAGTGATTTGATTAAAACTGAGGAATCTATCTTTAAATCGTTAACGAAAAAGGATCTGTTGGAGTTGATATAGGGATTTATGCGAACTGGTGGTGCATAGCTATAGGCCTAAACTTGGCAAAAAAACGGAATTCAACTATCCTATACACTTTAAAAGAATTCAACCCGACCGATCAATAAGAAATCAAAGAACTAATAACGTTGAAACGAATGTAAGAAGAAAAACCATAGCTTGTAGCGATTGGAAACACCGTGACCGGATTTGACTGGATTTGATGGGAATTGACTGGTTTGACAGTGGGTTTGTTCGAGACTTCTCCCAGTGTTGTTCGAGAAACGTTGCTTTAAAGGCCGATTCCCCGAACGAATCTGGGAGGAATCTGGGAGAAGATATAGAAGATTTAAAAGGTTTTTCTCTTTTTTTGACTGTGATTACCTCCAAATTTAAGCGCTATTTTTCGTCTGACTAGCCATAGAAATTTTAAAGATTAAGCACGTTTTCCAAAAGGATTGGAGAATGTTTCAGTTACCATTGACAAAATCATCAATCTTTCCAATTCATATTGTATGATACTAGATTAACCATTCCTTGTTCCTTGCACCAAGCTTGCACACCTCCTGATTACCTATCCCTATGTCTCTTAGTTGTACTTTAGTTTCTAAGAAATAGAGTCGGAAGCAAGTATCATAGGGTAGGACTGGGATAGCGGTGCAATGGGGATGGGATAGGGAATAGCGGAAGGGTGGATATAACGTGGACTTGACCTGGACTTAACTTGGACTTGACTTGGACTTGATGGATTGAAATTAAAGGGATTTAAACGCTTTGAACAAGCTGGATTGCTAGAGATGCAATAGTTAGACTAAGATAATAAATTTTGGGTAAATGGGGAAGGTGAAATTAAGTTTTGAGGTAATTGTGGAGAGAAAGGAGCTTAAACTTTAAATGTGTAAAAATAAAATGTTCAATCTTTATAGCAACCTACAACAAGCTCCTAAATTCACTTCGTCTTCGAAGCCGACTTTTTGTTGGACATTAATTAAAGAAGCGAGTCGAAGCAGAGTATGTACTAGGGGGATGACATCGGGAAAGGAAATAGAATTAACCAGTAATTGCTTCTAAAACATAATCACTATTTAACCAAAAGCATTTCTTTTTTTCATAAGTGCCCAAATGAGTAAGCATAGTGTCCAGTGCGTTAGCTGCTTTTGGTCTAACATGTCCAATCATTTTATTTGAAATTTTGATAAAATGATTAAAATCACCCTTAGAAATTTTGGATTGTGTGTCCAGCCAAACATGCTGTATTGTTTCTAAATCCTTTGCTTTCATATTCCAAAACATCACTTTTTTAAATATGGGTTCTCCATTTATGTTTTTTTTAAATATTACGAAAAAGAATCTCTTGGAAATTTGTTCGAAAAATTCAGAATCTTCCCATTTTTCTTCAATTATATGGGTATATTTAATTTGAGGAAATGACATACTTTCTTTTAGTTTGCCAGAAGGTTCTAATATTATTGTTTTTAATTGAATATCAGCTTTTTCAAATTCTTCAATTTTTTGCGCATTAACATTAAGTATAGCTTTAGCTAAATTGTAAAACCTACTTTTTGCTTTACTTTTTGTTAAATTTAATTTCTCAAACAAATCATTTTCAGAATAACCATAAAAAGGTTGGAATAATCTAATAATCAAGTCTTCTATGGTTTCATTTCTCTTATAATCTGAAAGTGTTTTAACAATGGGAGAGAGTTCTCCCTCTTTTGATTTAACAGAGTATTTTACTAGCGGGTCCTCAACTATTAATGAGTTGAGAACGGTTCGATAGCCTTCGGTTTCATCAATTAATTTGTCTTCTCCTTTTAAAATTTTTTGAATTATTATATTAACATATTTTGGCTTTAAAGAATATGCTCTTTGTTTTGCTTGGATATCTGAATAGGGTTGTCTGCGAGTTGAATTGCTATTTGCTCCTTTAGTACATGCCCCTAAGTAAAAAGTATCACCTTCAGAAATTTCATGTGCTTTGCCAGTTCTAATCTTTTCTCTTATTTTTTCCCAGTCATCTTTTATAATCTTTAAATCAATTGCAGGAAAACGAAACAAATTTACAAGTTTGAATACTTGGTCAATGTCTTGTTTTTCTCTTTCATAAAGAAAGAACATTAATAATAATAATTGATTTTTTTTCCAAAAACTACTTTCTTGAAACTCGTTAGAATGTTCGGTTTCATAATTAATGATATTAAATACAAGGCGTTCCTTTGCCTTAAATATGGCTTTTTTGTCACTTAATAATGGAGTGGTTTTTAGTTCTAGTCCTGCATCTGGAAAATCTGGGCCAGCTGTACTATTGGGTTTGTAGTAGAAGTAATATTCTTCTATCATTTGACCAAGGGTACCCTTACCTTTTACCAATAAATTAAGTAGGCTTGTGTCAGCAAGACTTTCTCTAAGTGAGATATCTATTAATTGCTTTGCATATCTAGCAATAGAATGTGGGTCGCTACTATCGTACGGTAGTTCCTGCATGTTCAAAGGATTTTATATGTGAAAGTAATTGCAATCCTATTTTTTCAATTACTCCAACGACCAATGCATTGCCCATAAAAAATGCTCGTTTGACATCTGAAGCCCCATCAGTATGATTATCAGGGAACATGTTTAATCTTTCTAACTCGATAGGCATCAACCTTCTATGCCTTCCATCTTTTGTTAATACAACATGTTTAAACCTTGAAGGTGATGCGCCCCCTTCTCCAGTTATAATAGTGCGTGATGGCTGATTTAAGGGGTCTGGGAAAATCATTCCACCTTCAGAATATTTATAAGTAAATCCTGTTGTCTTATTTGTTCTTTCTTCACTTTTGGCCCCTTTTAACTTTACCCATTTTTCGAAACTATTTTGGTCTAAATAAAAACTTTCAGGAATGCCATAATCATCTAATATGATGTCACCTAAAGTAGTTTTTGAACCCTCAAACTTAGGGATTGTTTTCAGAGATGTTATTTTTCGGTTGATCATACAGCCAGAGTTTTCAAAAGGACTTGGAGTATTGATTTGTTCACTGAAATCTTCAGAAATATCAGCTAATCCACCTCTTATTTCAAATATGCTTTTTTTAATAACATTATCACTAACTGGGAAAGCCTTTGCCATAACTCCCTCATCAAGAATCCAACTGGTTTGATCGTTACTCTCTTCAATTTCATTATAGAGCCCTGTGCTTTTGTGAAAGCCTAAAATGAAGGTTCTTCTTCTTCTTTGGGGGAGACCGTATTCAGCAGCATTAATTACACGCCATTCTACGGCATACCCTAAATCTGATAAAGAAGCAAGGATAATCGCAAAATCACGTCCACGCTGTTTTACTGGGGACTTCAATAAACGATCTACGTTCTCTAAAAATAAATATTTAACTGGATTTCCTTTTTCAGATTTTTCTTTTAAAATTCTATGTATTTCCCACCATAAAACTCCTTTTTTACCTTGAAGGCCACCTGATTGGCTAAGTGTTCTAGCTACAGAATAATCTTGACAAGGAAAACCGCCAACTAACATGTCATGATTTGGTATATCATGTGTTGAAACTTTCCCTATATCTTCATTGGAATGAAATTCTTTTCCAAATCTTTTTTCATAAATTATTGAAGCATCTTGGCTTTTTGTTGAAGGTTCCCATTGATTACTCCATACTATTTCATAATCACTTTCAATTTTATGATTATAGTTGCTCAAAGATGACTTGCCTTCCCAACCTTCAAGACCAAGCCTAAATCCTCCAACGCCTGCAAACAATTCTGCGACTTTGACTTTCTCATATTTACTCATACTTTTCCAAAGATAAGCTTTGTAAATGTTTGATCCAAATTGATTTTATCTCTTTAATTTTATAAGTCTTCAATTTTGACTAATTTGTTATTTATAGAGCCCACAGTTCCTAAAAAATATTGCTTGCTATATTCCAGAAGGAATGAATTTTGGAGCAGCTTTCCCAATTTCCATACCCCATGGAAAATTCATACTTGCGAAGTATGCAATTGGCATTGCACCACCTAATAAAGTCGTTCTGGATTCGTCTTTAATTATCTCTCTCCAAAACCATCTATCTCCTCGATTTGATTCTTCGCAAAGCAATAATCCAACAAATATTATGGCAAGTACCCTAGCAGGATATTCTATATTTTTAATCTTGATTTTTTGATAGGAAGAATTGTTGTCTGAAGGAAAATGTCTATTCACACATTCTATGCATATATCTAAATAAGCACTTAAATTTTTTGAAACAAACCCTGTGTGATTAATCTCTTTGGAAATTGTACTTATGTCAGGTACATTGCCTAAAATAGTAAATGAACAATCTTTGAAAAAATTAATTAAATCAAAATTTCGTGACTTAGACCAATCGATTAAGTTGTTTATTATCTGTGCGTGTGTTGGAGATGAAATGTGTGCATTAAAATTATATACATCTAAGAATATATCATGTTGATGATTATGGTGATCATTGCACAGTCCGCTAGTTCTAGTTCTCAAAAATATATTGGGACATCCCAAATATTTACATTGATTGGAATTAATATCTAGATTCAGTTTTAAAGGGTTTTTTTTATTTCTACCATTGATTTCTAAATCTTTAATAGATATTAGCCAGTCAGAATTACTGTCAAAATATTGTACACTTGGTATAAAAGCCATTATGAATCTTTAATTATAATATTTTTAATATAGATAATTAATTAACTATAAAGAAATATTATATATATATTAAATGTTCCTTTTATTGGAGTAGGGAATTAATTCTCTATTATCTCCAAATGATCTACACAATAATCAGAAAGTATCTCGTCAAATAAATGTTTGGTAAAGTCAGAACTTCCTATTAAAATAGTACGGAAAACCTCCACTCTGTCATCGGCACTCAATAGATTTAATTTTTCGTCATCACGAAAAAAGTTCATAAAATCGTCTCTGGTCATATAGCTTATATCTTCTTAAATATAATGGAATACTTTTTAAAGTCTGAGCCCATTCTTTCAACAAGTTCTAAGGTTCGGCAATAAAATAATGCAATACTTTCTTTCTAGTTTAACTATAGCTCAAGTATAGCTCATGCATATGTGAAGTATAGATGAAGCATAGTTAATGTATAGTAGGCAAAATATAAATGGAAGCTTTTATTAATTATTAATTAAAGGAGTGGGCTAGTGCATTTGATTAAAAGTATCTCAATCGCTAAACGCTTTACACTAGTATATTAGGCTCCTTAAAAATTCCTATCTTGCTATATGCTACAATTATTTAGAATCTTCATTATCTCATCACTAATTAGCCTTTCCTTAACCGCTAGCGCCCAGCAGAGCTATAGAAACATTGAAGACTTGTTAGAGATTGACCCCACGTCTGTTTACCCTCCCGATAACGTGACGAAGGCTTTGAAACAAATAATTATGCTGAAAAATGGTAGCGATACCATTAGTATTACTCGTTTTGATGCACAGGGGCTTAAAATTTATAATAAGGGTTTCAGTGATAATAAGCCCGAGTCGATTACTACCTATGTAAATAGTAAGGATGGTAAAACTTGGAGTTGGCGCTCGCAAAGGTTAAAGGATAAAACGGTATGGACCAGTAAAACCACCTATCGTTCTGCTGGTGTTCCTTTGCATTTTTATAACATGGATTACAATAGCAAAGGCGATACAATTGCAAGTGGCGGTGCAATATTTAAGTACGATGCAGCAGGCAAGTTGCTACAGCGGAGTGATTATCATGCTGGTAGGCTATCTATACAGCGAAATTATCGTTATCAAGGCTTGAATGTTGTGGAAATGGTGAGTCAGGTTACTGGTTCGGTGGCTAAGAAAAGAATGGAATACAGTTATAATGGAGAAGGTAAGTTAGTTGAGACGAAGGAATTTTATGTGACTTCCAAAGAAAGTACATTAATGAAAATAATCCAGTATGTTTGGAAAGATGGTAAATTGGTAGGGAAGCGTAATCAAGATGAGATGCCACCTAAAAAGAACTTTAATTTTCTATATGGTTACGATGCCAAGGGACGTATTTCTACTTATGAGGCTAGATTGGATTCTAACTTTAAGATAGCAAAGTTTATTTATGATGGGGAAAGACTGAAGGAAATTGAGGTGCAATTTAATTCAATGACGTTTTTTCCTGATGCATTATATACTTGGAATGCCGGTGTTTTTAAAGGCATAATGATTTACAGAAAAATCTTTAGTTACAACGAAAAAGGTGACTTGACAAAGGCAGAGCAATTTTATGGAACTCGGCCTGAGCAAAAAATTGAGTATGTACTTACGTATTGAAACCACAAACCGTTAGTAAACAGTAAGGTGCTAATAAAAAAAAAGACCGAATAAATCGGTCTTTTGTATTTTTTCGAGGAAGCCAAAAAATCTGCCTATGAGATTGCTTCCGTCTTTGATAGATCTCTCGTCGCTGCGCTCTGTCGCGATGAAGTGTAGGTTGGTTAAACTTTCTCTTTTAACTTACTGACAATGGTTGTTAAAGCGTGTTTTAGTTTTTCTGTAGCTCCTTTTAAGGCTAAATCGTAAGTGTTGCCTAAGTCGCTAGTTACAATAGGCGACTTGCCTTCAAATCTTGCTTCAAGTAGACATTTTTTATCGTTGATACCACTTTTGTTTCCATTTTCATCTGATAGGTGAACTTCTACTCTAGTAATGTGGCCTGTAAATCTTTCTAGGTCTTTTGTTAATTGTGCTGTAATTTGAGCTTCGTATTCGCTGTGTATGGTTAGACTTTTGTCTGCGTTTAATTGAATGATCATGTGTTAAAGTTTTAGATTTATATTACTAGTACAACAGTAGAAAAGGAAGGTTGTTTGGTTAGAAAGTTAACTTTGTTAAAGTGGTTAAGGGTTAGGTGTTTAGAGGTTAAGGTTTTTTCTTACCTGCCTGCGGTAGGCAGGTAAGAAATCTTAGGGCATTGTTTAGAAAATTTTTAAACCGTAAAGGATAGATGAACCATATAAGAGATTAAAAGAACATATAAGTCATAATTCTTATATTCTCTTCAATGCCTTATATGGTTAATAATTTTACCCCTTTTATTTGGTCTTAGATTCTCTAAGATGTCTAAGATGGTGAACCTTTCCTTTAGTCTTTCAGCTTTCTAAATCTCGCTCGTCATTCTACCTAAAAACACTTTTTCTTCTTCCTTTAAAAATGGACTTAGCTTTGCATAAACATTAGCGTGATATTGATTTAACCAAGCAATGTGAGATTGTTCCAATAGTTCTTTTTTAACTAAAGTCGTATCAATAGGTGCTAAGGTTAAGGATTCGAAAGCATAAAACTCATTGAACTGATTGCTTTGATCTGCAATGGTTAGCACTAAATTTTCAATTCGGATACCGTGTTTGCCTGGACGATAAATTCCGGGTTCGATGGAGGTAATCATCCCTAGCTCAACAGGTACGGCAGTGGCCGTTGCATTAAATACCTGCGGACCTTCGTGAACGTTCAAGAAATAACCAACGCCATGTCCGGTTCCGTGGCCATAGTTCAAGGCGTAATCCCACATTGGTCGGCGGGTAATGGCATCAATTTGATAACCACAAGTTCCTTTAGGGAAACGAGTTTTACAGCCTTCAATCATCGCTTTTAGCACCAAGGTATAATCTGTTTTTTCTTCTTCGGTATTGTTTCCCATTGGGATTACACGAGTAATATCTGTGGTGCCATAACGATACTGACCGCCAGAATCTACCAAGAACAAACCTTCCGCTTGGATGGCTACGTCACTTTTTTCTGTTGCACCGTAGTGAGGCAAAGCACCGTGGGCTCTATAGGCAGCAATAGTGTTGAAACTTTCGCCAATAAAGCCATCTTGTGCTGCTCTCAATTCTTTTAAATGCGCAGCTGCAGATATTTCGGTGATTTCTATCTTTCCTACGTTATCCTTAACCCATTTGATGAATTGTGTGATGGCCACACCGTCTTTAATCATCGCTTGGCGAGTATTGTTTACCTCAACATTGTTCTTAACTGCTTTTAATAGTGTTGATGGATTGGTCTCTAAAATCTTTTGAACAGATGTAGGGATTAATTTATAAAGCGCTAAACAGTTACGTTTGGGATCTATTAAAATAGAACTCTCGGCAGGTAAAAATTGTAAGTCTTTGGCAATGGTATCATATCCTAAAACTGAGACACCACTTTTAGCCAGATCAGCTTTAGCATCAGCAGTTAATTTATCACTTTGGATATATAAGGTAGCTTCAGTTGCCGAGATTAAGGCGAAGCTTAAAACTACGGGATTGTAGCTTACATCAGCGCCACGCATATTGAACAACCAAGCCATGTCATCTAACGAAGAAACTAAATGGTATTTCGCATTTTTCTGTTTCATTGCTTTTCTAACAGCGGTTAATTTATCGGCAACGGATTGACCAATGTGCTCATCTGCGATTAAAAATGTTGGTTGCGCTGGTAGGGCAGGTCTGTTCTCCCAAATCGGGCTTAAATAATCTTTATGTTTGAATTGGATGCGTTGATAGGCCAGTTGTTTTTGCAATAACTCACCTAAAGCAACTGAAACTAATTTTTCATCGAATGCAATAGTAGCGCTAGGTGCTAGTGTTTCGCCTAACCATTGTATGTATTCTGGACTGTGCTGAACTTTAAGTTTAACTAATTCAAAGCCACTTCCTTCTAATTGCTCTTCTGCTTGTTCGAAATACCGAGCATCTGCCCATAAACCTGCAAAGTCTTGTGTAATGACAACCGTACTTACAGAACCGGTAAAGCCAGTTACAAATGGGATACATTTATAGTGGCTTGGTAAATATTCGCTGATATGTGGATCTGCAGAAGGGATAATGTAGGCAGCAACACCATCGGCTTTCATTTGCTCACGAATGGCGCTTAGTTTTTCAGGATTAGTCATTGAGCAAAGGTGGGAAATTTTAAATGTTTGGTCAATAGTTTAGGAGTTCATTTGTTCAATAGTTCATTGGGGGAAATGGGGAATAGGAAATAGGGAATAGGAAATATTAAATGGGGAATTGGAATGGGGAATAGGAAATAGATTGAAAGCTTATTAGTCATTGTTAACCCCTAATAGTAGCACCACCTATGTTTCATAAACCCGCTTAAAGTGGAAATCCTTTTTTGCTTCGCCTAGTTAGTTATCCGATGAATACCTGTACGAATGGTTATATTCATCGGATGACTATTGTAAATTCACAAAAAAGATTGCCTGCCTGCGGTAGGCAGGTAACGAAATGCGGGACTAACATTAAATTGAAAAACAGATTTTGCTTTTCAAAATCTTAAAATATTAATCAATTTATTTCCCAAAAATTAGATCCAATGAGATTTGTATGTCATCATCTATCATTTTGTTTTTGATTGCTGCTGTAAAATCCCAATCATTTGGTTTCTCTTTAAAATCTATATTCCATTTTTTGCGGGCGATATTAAAATTGGCTTTAGCAGTAATTAACTCTCCATTTTTTACGATAGTCGAATTAAATTCGATACGGTGGGTAATTCCCTTAATGGTTAAATCGCCAGTCACTTTAAAAACATTTGACGTTGATGTTTTAAAGATTTGTTTAACAACCATTGTAGCTGTTGGATAAACAGGGACATCAAAAAAGCCAGGTGAACGTAATTCCTTGTCAATTTCTGCTCTGCCTTTTTCTGTTGGACGGTCTAAACTGGTCATTTCATTCATATCCATGATAAAGCTCGCCGTTAAGGGTTCGCCTTTTGCAGTATAATCTAATTTGCCCCAGCTAAATAGAATTTGGCCATTGTGCTTACCAACGGTTTCTATTTTCCATAAGATTTTACTTTTTTTAGTATCCAAAGGATAACTTTTTTGCGCCATTGCAGAAAATGAAAGGCTACATAATAGCAGAATAATTGTAATTTTATTAATCATGAGTTTATGGGTTTAAAGTCGTAAACCTAGTTACCAATGATAAATTTGCAGGAAAAGTTATTGTAAATTAAAATGTAAACTTTGTAAAAAAATAGGCAAACGATATGATATTTCAACAATTACGTTCATATTCAAAGATGAAATATCTTTTTGGGTTTACTTTACTTTTAAGTGTAGCAATGATTTGCGTTGCTTTTAACTTAAGCACTAATGAAGATTTTGAATTGGCTAAACAGCAAATCTTGTTAAGGAAGATCGGGCACGAGTTGCTTTTGCGTGCTGGAGATAGCACATCGAGGGTAATGCCTGTTAAAAAAATAAATGCCAATGAATATCAGATTAGATTTGAAAATGAACTTACCTTTCAGTCAGATTCGCTAGTAAAGATTGTTAAAAATACGCTCACTAAAGATCACCTTTCTGATGGGTATATTGTAAATGTGCGCAATTGTACAGGTTTAGATATTGTTTTCGGATATTCTATGGCTGGAAATGTGAAAGATGATGTAATTGCTTGTACTGGAAGGATACAACCAAAGGGATGTTATTTAATTGAAATCAAGTTTCAAAATAATGGTTTATCACCAACACAAAAAGGATATTTACTTGGTGGGATTCCATTTCTTGCCATTGTGGGATTATTATTTACAAATGCCAAAGGAAGAAAGAAATTACAAATTGAAAATAATGTTGTTAATGAACAATTGAAAATTGGGCATACATTTTTTGACTTTCAAAACCGTAAATTGACTTTTGCCGAAATGGTTACGAAGCTTACTGTTAAAGAGGCTAAGTTATTATGGATATTGGGGAATGAGCAGAATGTAGTTGTTGATAGAAGCAGGCTCCAAAAAGAAATATGGGAAGATGAAGGTGTAATAGTTGGTAGAAGTTTAGATGTGTTTATTTCGAAGTTAAGGAAGAAATTAGAAGCAGATTTATCTATTCAATTAAAAAATATTCACGGTAGGGGTTATAAATTAGAGGTAATCAAATAGGCCTAAGTAAATCAATAGAAATCTTAGATACTAAAATTGATGCTTCTTTTTCCAGATAAATCCATCAAGCACATAATGAGTGGCTTGTGGGAGTGCCAACAATGGTATCAATAGACTAATGATAATTTGATCTGTTAATTGAGGTAAAAATGAGAAGAGTTTAAATATTTGTTGATGCTCCTTCCATATTAAGCCATCCCATAAACCTTCTTCAAAATAAGCAAAGGCAATAAGGATCAATAGAAAATACAGAATTCCGAATTTGCCAAATGAAAGTTTCATTAGTTTGTTCTGGTTAAGTTTAACTTGGTCAATTTTTTTCTTTTCGAAAAACCAAATTAATGCCATATATGGAATGCCATGAGAGATGACGTTAAGTGTGGTAAACGCTATGTCGCCATTAAAATAGATGATGCCAAAATACCATGATAAACTAGTACCTATGATCAATAAATTTTTTGGAATATTAAATCGCTTTTTTTTTATAATAATGTAGATTTCTTTTATGATATACAGTAATAGTATTAGCATATATAATATAGATGACCACTTCATTAACCAGTTGTTTTTAAATAACATAAAATCACCTGCTATAAACCAATTGAAATTTCTGTTAGCACTTAAATGCCAATATAATAGAGGATAAATGGTTGCGGTGTAAATGGTTAATATATCTATGTACTTAATCCATTTTGAGCTCCTTTCTTGACGGGAGTATAAGCTCATAAAACCATATTGTTGTCTTATAAAATGAAAGACGGCCAAATACGCCAAAATACGCCAAAACCATAAAGCATCATATTGATAAACAATTACGCCAAACAAATAACAAGAAAGTGGAATAATTAAAAGTAAAGTACTGTTGCGCTTAAAATTACCATGGTTAAAATAAGTGCGATACAAGGTGCTGTAAACATGGGCAACATCAATAAATACCACTAATATAACCCAATAGACAATTGGCATACCGATACTTTGTTGAAAATGCGAAGGGAAAGCAAAAACTAATAACAGTGAAACAAATGGAGGTGATAATATAAAAATAATATCACTCCATATCGAGTTTAGCCAAGGTTGTTGTTTATCCATTTAAAACTTCTTTAGCTGCCCTAATACCTTGGTGAAATGCTTCTTCAAAAATAGAAATTCCACTAAGGTCGCTATGTGCAAAAAATATCTTATCTTGAATAGGTTTTCTAGCTTCCTTTATATTTTGTCCGAAAATTAAATTTGGTGTCGGCGCAATCATCCCATGGCCCCAAATCCAAAAGTCAATGGCTTCAATAGATTGCTCAATGCCAGGATGGATAAAGGTCAACTCGGGCATGACAATGTCTAACCATTGATCGTACGTTCGTGTATACGCTGCTAATCTAGAAATTGTTGGTTCGAACTTACAGAGTGGTAAATAATAGGTTAATACCTTTTTACTTGAGCCTTGCTCTAGTTTTTGCTGGCTTGCATTTACATAACCTACAGAAGGAGTTCCGAAAGCTACATTATCCCAACATAATTCCATTCCTTTAGAATTGGGTAACTCATTTAGGGTTATGTTAGCTATTAACCAAGGTGAATAACTAAAATTTTGATAGGAGACAGATGGCCTGTTAAAGTGTTGTAAAATACGCTTGTTTATAAATTGAGGTGTACATAGAATTACTTTACTAGCTTCTATTTTAGTTGTCTTGTTAGTTTGATGATTAAAAACTAATGCCTCAACACATCCGTTTTTACCATCTTTTAGTTCATAACAAATTGATGACTTAATGAGATGATCATTTAATTGAATGGACATTTGTTCCATTAACCATCCATTTCCTTGCGGCCAAGTTAAAATGGCATTGTCTTCTGCATTAGCAGCTTTGCCACGCCTGCTAGAAAAATAATGTAATCCGGCCCAAGCAGAAACTTTTTCAAGTTCTTGACCAAAATCATCTTTACAGGCATAATTTAAATACCAAAGCAAGTATTTTGAAGTATAACCCTTGTTTTGTAGATATTGCTTAAAAGTGATTTGCTCTAACTTTGTATATGTTTCATCGTTAGAAGAAGCGCTAATAGGGATATTGAAAATAAATTTACCGTCATTTCCTTTGGTCATTTTGAAGTGTTCTGCTTCTTTTAAAAAAGCCTTGATTTGTTTTTTATCAATTTCTGGTACACCAAAGTCAGGAATTAATCCCTCTTGCCATTCCCCGTTAATCAGTAATCGTTCTTCCGGGTCAAAAGTGAGGTAGTATTCATTGTAACTTGGAATATTATTTTCATAATGTGTAATAACACCAATTTCTTGTAAAAATGCTTGTAAAAGTAAATCTTCATTATTGGCAATAGTAATGTAGTGAGCCCCAAGTGGATAAGAAGATACATTATTACTTGAAAAATGAGAATTACCACCTGGATGGTTTTCTAGTTCTAAAATCTCAAAATCAATTTCTCCATTCTGCTTTAGCCATCTAGCGGCAGATAATCCGGTAATACCAGCTCCAACAATAAGTGTTTTAACTTTTTTGGTATTCGATGCAATGGGTATTTGAATTTTATCCCTTAAAACATGGCCAGCCTTTGCATTTTGACCATTAAGCTGCCCAGTTATTTCATATTTCTTAGGCTTTACTTTTTTATAACATCCATTTAAGAATATGCCACTCGTTAAGAGGCCAAGCCTTAATAAAAAAGAACGTCTCTGTATATAATTAGAGAAAGTATCCTTATAAAACTGATGCCCACTCATTTTCAAAATGTTTAACCAGTATCTGGTTGTTTAGCTTATTTACCTCAGTTGGTATCTTGGCCATATCATTCGGGAAATATAACATTTGATTGAGGCTTTCTTTGGAGATGAATTTTAGTCCTTTAAGGTAAGCTAGAGGTTTTTTATACTTAAAATCTGGATTTGCGGCCATAATGTAACCCCATTCTCCAAAAGAAGGTACATAGTTGTGATAAGGAATGGTTTTTAATCCAACACTTTCTAAGGTGGTATTAACTGTCCAAAATGATTTCGGTGCTACATAAGGTGATGTAGACTGAACTACCATTAACCCTTGTGGAGCTAATATCCCTTTAACCAATTTATAAAACGAGTTAGTGTAAAGTTTTCCAACAGCATAATTTGATGGGTCTGGAAAATCGATAACAATGAAGTCAAACTGCCTTTTTTGCATCTTAACCCAACTAAATGCATCTGCATTGATAACCTTTACCTTTGTGGATAACAAAGAATTTTTGTTTAATTGCAAAAGGATCTTATTAGATTGAAATAAGGAAGTCATACCGTGGTCTAAATCAACTAATGTTACACTTTCAACTTTTGGATATTTTAAAATTTCTCTAACTGCAAGTCCATCACCCCCACCCATCACTAAAATATGCTTGGCATTAGGTAATGCTTGTAACCCTGGGTGAACCAATGCTTCATGATAACGATATTCATCATCAGAGCTAAACTGTAAATTACCATTAAGGAATAATCGAAGTACTTTGTTCTTTTTTGTGAGAATTATTCTCTGGTAAGGTGTGCTTTTAGTATAAATAATGGTGTCGCTGTAAGTTAAACTTTCTGAGTAATTGGTTATCTTATCAGCATAAACAAAACCCACTAATAAGATTAAAATACTCACAAAAGAAGCATTCCTAAGATAAGTTGCAGCTTTAATTTCTCGCTTAAAATTAACACATACTATTAACGCAACTGCAACATTTAGCATCCCGAAAAGGTAAGCAGTTTTTACTAAGCCAAGATATGGGATGAGTAATAAAGGAAAAATAAGTGATGCTAATAATGCCCCGATATAATCAAATGTAAATACTTTTGATACAAGATCTTTGAATTCAAATCTGTCTTGAAGTATTCTCATTAATAATGGAATTTCGAGCCCAACTAAAATTCCAGTAAGCCCAACCAAACCGTAAAGTACAATCCTAAAAGAAGCAATGCTTTCAAATACCAAGAAAAGAATACTAGCACTAAAACCGCCAACAAGCCCAACTAAAATTTCAATCTGAATAAACCAAGAGAGTATATTTTTATCGAAATATTTAGAAAGCCAAGAGCCAATACCCATAGAAAATAGATATAAGCCGATGATCGTGGAAAACTGAGTGACAGAATCACCTAGTAAATAACTGGCTAATGTTCCTGCTATTAACTCGTAGATTAAGCCACAAGTAGCTACTACAAATACCGAAATGAGCAATAAGGCAGGTAATTTTTTATGCATTTTAACTATGTATTGCTGAACTGATAATGATTGCAATTGCAATTATAAACGCAGCAAAAACTATTGCTAAAGCAATATTATGTTTCTCCAGAATTTCTTTCCATAAGTTTTCGGGAGTTATTTTTTCAATTAGCCAAAAGGCTAGAAATAAAACAAAAATTCCAAGAAATGAATATACCAAAGAAGCGATGATATATTTGATGTTAATAAGTTCGTTTAAGCTCATGTCTTTATTATTTATGATAAAATCTGTTAACGTATCCTGAACGGCCTTTTGCGCCATTGTATTCTGTATTTTTTTCTACTTTATCATTGTAAAAAGCATAACCACTCCAAGTAGCAAAGCTATAAGCACCAATGATAGCCAAGAGTAAAAAGAAATAAATTTTTATAGGTTTTATATTCATGATTATGAAGAGGTATAGGGAGAATGATCACTATTATCCCAACGTTTTTTCTCAAAATTTTTCATTCTTATCCAGCAATAAGCAGGATATATACACAAAAGTAGGGCGGTTAATAATGTATTTCGCCACAAGCTACTGTTTGCTATAGCCTTAATATATAAATTGTTTCTTAAGACATCGCCTGTTGCCGGATAAATGTTTAAATGATATTTACCTTGCGGAATATTAGAAAGCATAATATTTGCTGTTTGCGAACCTTCGGACCATGATTCTCCACCTTCGTATCCAGAATAGTGTTCTATACCCTTCGTAACTTCCCAAGTTTGGTTATTACCTTCATTTACCAAAACTATTGTTGCTTCGAGCCAGTTGTTATCCACGGCAGAACTCATTGTAAATTCTATGTTAGATGATACATCATCTATAATGAAGTCTGGTGATACAAATGGTTTAACCTCATCAGTACCATTTAAAATTACATGCGTAAGTGAAAAATCTTGGTTAAGTAATTCCTTTTCTGGTTTAATAAACCCTACTAAAAGATGGATAACCAACACCAAAATGATTGCAATCCCAGAAATTGTGAATAAATTATTCCATTTGTCAAAAAACTTAGAAGGCTGAGTAGCGCCTATTCCAATTTTAGTAGGAAAAATATCAATATTAGCACCAAAGGCAGTAGCAATCGTGGAAGCTTCAATATATTCACCTAAGTAAAATATTGGACCAGGATTTTCTTTTACAAGCATAAAAGGGGGAGCTATAAACTCAAAAGCATTAACTTTATCATTAATTACATCCCAATCTGCTTCACCAATCATCGCTTTAACAACAGGAGTATATTTATTGAAAAGACTAAAGCTAATTTTATTATAGTTAATGTCATTAAACAAATCGTTTTTAATATCCTTTAATTCTGGAATGAAGTTTTCACCTTTAACAATACTCCAGTGTCCATCAAATTCAACAAGTGTTGCATACCCTTTGTTGAAATTATATACTAGATATTCTCTCCAAGAATAGCTTGTATCTCTTTCCTTTTTCTCTAAATAGGTTATTACAATAAATTCATCGCCATCAAGCAAACCTTTAGAACCAATTTTTAAAACGGGTTCAAGTAAAGGTTTAGTTAATTTTTTTATGAAATTATATCCCTTATCTGTTGCATGTAAATAGCTGAAACATTTAGAACAAGTTACATATTCACTGCCCTCAAAGTCAAAAACAGTAACCTCTGTTGAGCAAGTAACGCAAGTGATGTTCTTACTTAAAGAAAACCGTGGTAAATTTACTGTTGCCATTAACGAATTATTTCATTTTTTTGTGTTTCAATTCCCTCGAAAAAAGCCAATACTTCATTATATATTAAATTAACTTTAAGCGTATTATCTTTTTTGTAATTAGATAAAAAAATATCGAAAGTTGCTAGTTCATATTCAGGCCAAGTATGAATAGAAAGATGAGATTCTGTGAGGCAAATGACAGCTGTAAAACCACCATTTTCAAAATTATGATAGACTTCTCCAACTTTCTGCAATTCGTTTAGTTCTATTAATGAATTGAAAAGTTCTTTACAAGGCTCAAAAGAAGATAAATAAGTAGACTTTGTTGATGTGAATTCTGATAAAATATGTAATCCAGGCTTATAGCTCATAAAACAGGCGGTTCCATCTCAAAAATATAAATTATTTTGGATTAGTTACTGTCTAATGGGAATTGAATTTATAATGTTTGGTATTAATTTGAGTTTAAGCTCATTGTGTTTATAATAAATTTAAAAAAACAAGAAAAGCCCTAGATATCTCTAAGGCTTTTTCTATTTTGATAAACGTTAAGGTAAATTATCTTTCTTTTATGCTGGTAAAATCTAAAAATCCTAAGATTAAAAAAGCTGCTGCATAAGTTGCAGAACTCCATAAAACATAAGGAACTTTAGCGGCGTTACTTTTAATAACAATGAAACCAGAATAATTAAAAAAGTATTTGGCAGCATCAACTACTGGAAAGCCAATCATATTAATCATACCCAATATCGACATTAAAACGCCCACTCCAATTGGAACTAAGAAGCTTTTAAAACGCATTCCCATCCAAAATTGGAATGTGGAAAGGGCTAGAATAGCCACATAAGTTTTACCCAATTGCGTTAATGTTTTAACCCAATCTAAATGGTTCCCGCTAAAATTAAATCTCGGATTTAGGATGCCTGAGAAATACCCTGACACGCCAACAAGTATAATATGAAGTGCTATAAAAGCCAGAATAAAGAATTGGAATAATAGAAATTTAGAGAAATAAAGTTTAGCCAACGATTGAGGAGCGGCGAAAACTTGTTTCCACGTATGGTTTCTAAATTCTATTTGAGGTAACAAAGTGCTCATTAAAACTACAAACATTGGTAAAAAAACCATGCTAATAATTCCCCAACCTTGATAATGATAGAAATTCCAAGCGTCTTTGCTTACCCTTGCAATATCATCTGATACATGACCATCTTGTTCTTCTTGGAAAACCAATAACATAAATACGGGAGCAAAGGCTGCCATAATTAAGGTTAAAATCCAAGTTGGCGAACGTTTTGTTTTTAAGAATTCTGATTTTAAAGAAATGGCTAAACTCATACGTGTTGGGTTGTTAAGTCCATAAATAATTGTTCTAAGGTGTTTTGTTGAGGATGAAGCAAATAAATGTCTAATTGCTTTTCGTATAAGGATCTACTCATTTTGGCAATTTCTTGCTCATCCTGATAAGAAACAGAGATTACACCGTCGCCTAATTCTGGCTGATGATCCTTTAAAATCTGTAGGGCTGCTTGGTCATCTGAAGTATGAATAAACAATTTAGATTGCTTTTTTTGCAACTTGTTTAGCTCATTCATCGAGCCTTGAAAAATCATTTCACCTTTAGAAATTATTCCAATGCGGTTTACCATTTTCTCTATTTCAGCTAATTGGTGACTAGACATCAGAATGGTCATCCCTTCTTCTTTGTTTAGTTTTTTAACCAATTCCCTCAACTCAATAATCCCAGTAGGGTCTAGTCCGTTGGCAGGCTCATCTAAAATTAACAGCTCTGGGTTTGGTAGCAGGGCAAGCGCCACAGAAAGGCGCTGTTTCATCCCCAATGAAAAAGATTTCACCTTTTTCTTCCCTGTGTTTTCCAGTCCAACAATCTTAAGCACTTCAGCAACTCTAGCCTTTGAAGCACCATATATTTCACGGTACACTTCTAGGTTTTCATTTGCTCTTAAATGTCCATATAATGATGGATTTTCAATTAATGAACCAACTTTTCTTAAGATATCTAACCTATTTGAACTAAACTCCTGACCAAATACTTCAATTTTACCAGTTTGTATTTTAGTTAGGCCGAGCAATAAGCGTAGTGTAGTGGTTTTACCAGCTCCATTTGGGCCAAGGAAACCATAGATGTCTCCTTTTTTAACTTCAAGGTTAATGTTTGTTAACGTTTTTGAGCCTTTGGCATGGGAATGCTCCAGACCTGTTGTTTTGATAATATAATTATCGGTCATCTGTTTTTTGTTTGATGGTGAGCGTTATAGATTTGAACCTTCAGAAACGTCGTTATTACTGATTCCTTTTTTGTTTTTCTTGATGGCGTCTTTTAGTTTACCAAAGCGATAGTTAATACTCGTAGTGAAATTACGTTGATAGTTTTGGTTATAACTTTCTTGTGTAAAGTTTGGTCCAGTAGTGTAATTAATTGCTTTTCTGTATTTGCTAAAGGCGTTATTAGCAGCAAATGAAACAGTTAATTTGTTATTGAAAAAATCTTTATTTACACTGAATGAACTTGCAACAAAAGAATTTGATGTTCCTTGCAAAGAAAGGTTTGGTCCGTTATAGTTGAAGCTACCTGTAGCTTGTAAAGTTTTGCTAGCACGATAGGTTAACGAAGTAAAAGCTTTTCTCATTAATCCCTTTTTGTCTATCTCAACACCATTAACTTCGCCATGCACCATCCCGTAGTTAGCCATTGCACCTAGTGCAGCTCTTAATTTAGGGGTGAAAGGATAATTTACATTAACGTTTAATCCTAATAATTTTGCGCCACCTGTGTTGGCAAAACTTGTACGGGTAATATTTGTTGAAAGGTCGGTAGATACTTGAGGCATAATTAAGTTATCGATAATGATTGCTCTAAAACCGATGTTTAAGGTGGCTTTTTTGAATCTGCTGTAGGTAGCTTCGAAACTCTGCCCAATCATTGGTTTCAAATCTGGATTACCCGAAGACTCGAAATTGGGATTCGAACGGTCTACAAAAGGATTAAGCTGATTGATACCTGGTCTTTGAATTCTAGAGGTAAAACCAAAGTTGATACTGCTATTGTTTTTAAATTTACGGTTAACAGAGATTGAAGGAATAAAATTTATAGAGTTGTTATTAATTTGATTACCAAGTTTAATATCTGTTTGTTCTACTCTAATCCCAGTTTTTACACCCCATTTTTGAATGTTAAACTGGTAAGTGTTATAAATACCGTATACATTCTGTTTATTATCGAAATTGTTTGACCTTGTTGCATCTATTACGAAATCGCCAGCAGGGTTAACTGAAAGGAATTCGAAATTACTGCTATTATCTCTCAGGATAGCTTTTACACCAGCTTCAATCGTTACCTTTTTTAATGGATACACTAAATCAATTTGTGCTGTCTGTTCAGATGAACCTCCTGTGTTTTCTTGTTGGTAATCTTTTAAGGCAGTTAAAGAGGGGTTAGTGTTATCGATAATCTGGTTCAATACATCAACGTTGTTATATTGACTGTTGCTAAAATCATAATAACGGTAAGAAAAAGTTAACAGGCGATTTTTATCCTTTTTAAAACCTAACTGGTAGTTGAAGGCGGCATCAATTCCACTTCCTCTTCCATCTAAATTATTCTGTAACTGATAAGAATGAAGCAGTTTTTGAGAATTATTCAAGGTAGAAAATTGGTTACTCAAGCTCTCATTATCATTGGCGTTGTAATTGATTTGGGCTGAAATTAAATTCAAACTATCAATCTCATAACTTAATTCTGCACCTGCATAGCCACTCTTTCCAGATTGATCTCTGTTACCATATTGCCATAAGTTAGTTGGGTTGTTTAAAGTTATTCTAGAGTTGGTATTATCAAGTAAAGGAGAGCTGTTTAAACTTCCACCAGCATTTGTGGCAATACCAAATTTGCCAAGTTTTGCAGTAAAGGAACCACCCAGTGTTGGTCCGCCAACAGGAAAACGCTCACTTAAATTAACAGTTCCATTGGTGCCATTATCTGCTTTTTTAAAGGTGATGATATTGATAATTCCAACTAAACCTTCTCCGTCATATTTTGCAGGTGGCGTGGTAATTACTTCAATTCTTTCGATGCTTGAAGCTGGCATACTTTTTAAAATATCTTTTGGGTTTCTCTCCATCATTCCAGATGGACGACCATTTACCAATATTTTGTAATTGCTATTTCCTTGTAGTTGGATGTTATCATCACCATCTACAGATAACATAGGTACTTTGCGCATCATCTCTAAAACATTATTAACCTTGCTTTCAGGGTCTGCTTTTACATCGTAAGATATGCGGTCGATTTCTTGTTTGATTAGTGGCCTATCGGCAGTAATTGATACATTTTTTAATTGAGTAGGAGAGGCTAACAATGCAATATTTCCTAATGTTTTAGAACTAGAGGTTAATACTATTGGAACTACTTTGGTTTGGTAGCCCACAATAACTACATTCAAATAATAATTTCCTGCTGAAAGACCTGTTATCGTAAATGAACCTTCTTTTGAAGTTGCAACAGATTTAAGCTGTATTTTTTTATCGTTTTTTAATAAAACCGTAGCAAAGCTGATTGGCTTTTGACCTGCCGTGTCTACTATCTTTCCACTGATTTGTAAAGATGGAGTGTTTTGGGCCAATGCAGAAATGCTGAAAAAGGCGCAAAGGAGTGTAAAAATTAACATTTTCATATTGTTGTTTGATTGTTTCTGTGTATATATTAATTAGTGTACTAGCTAAATAGTACACAAGTATACGACGATTTTTTTTAATTGCAAATAAAATGTGATGAGTGGGTTAAAAAATGTGACGAAAGCGTAATTTTTATTTATTACTTAATAGTCTTTGTTGGTCCAGTTCCTACATCAGGTAGCATTTTAATTGACAAAGCAAATATATGAAAGTACTTTGAGATACAAAGTAAAATATTCAGTTTTATTTATGCATCATTTATTATACTGCAATAATTGGAAAGAAGATTATAGATTTTTAAATATCAGAATAGTCAGTAGGGCTGATAAACTTCGTATCGTTTTTAGAGACGTTGTTTTTATATTGTGGCAAAGCCGATAAGGTTTTCCAAAAAGCATCTGCACCAAAAGCTTTCCAATGTGCATCTCTATCTACCTTGTTTTCAAACGTAGTTAAATACATCAAATTTGGCATTCTGCTACCTGCAACTACTTCGGCATAAAATACAGCGTTGAAGTTTAAGCGTTTAAACAAACTGATTTCGCCACCTTTATTAAACATTTCAATTTTATTTTTAGCGATGGCTTCTGTATGGCTTTCATAACTTCTCAATTCATAAACTCTATCCTTAAGTGGCGCTTTTAACTGAGGCATGGTGAATTTTGGATGTTCATCAAACGCATTCATCAAGATAACTTCTAATCTTTCGTAAGGTGGTTCAGTGTAAAGTGCCTCTAAATATGCTTTTCCATCGCTATGGTAAGTTTGGTCTTTCACTAATTGCTGTTCTAATTTTGCTATTCCATCAAAAGAGCGGAAAGGGATAAATACATAAATCAATTTCTCTGTAGGTGCAACATCTGTTGGATAAATGGGTTTAAACACACCAACTTTTGCAATTCCTGCTCTGTGTAATGCTGGAAGATAAGCTTGCCTTAAATAAGTATCAACTTTTTCTTCTTGTTGAACTGTTTTTAGGTGATATACTTTTAGCTGATAAAAATCTTTTTGTGCAGCTGAAGATTGCAAAGTTAAAAGGCTAAAAAAGGAGATAAACACTAGATATATTTTAAACATTTCTTATAATCTGGTTGTTGAAATTGATGAGTTTTAAAGATAGTTATTTAGATTAAAAATTATAAGTCTCAATTGTGACTTTTAAAATACAGACAAAATTGTTAGCTATAATAACACATCGTAACTTTATATCATAAAAGAAAATAGATATGAATACGGAGAAAGCAGTTTTAGCAGGCGGTTGTTTTTGGGGAGTTGAAGAACTTTTTCGTCATTATCCAGGTGTGATTTCAACTGTGGTTGGTTATACTGGTGGCGATGTTCCTAATGCGACTTATAGAAATCATGGTACGCATGCAGAAGGAATTGAAATTACATTCGACCCAGAAAAATTAAGCTACCGTAAATTGCTTGAATATTTCTTCCAAATTCACAATCCAACCACCAGAAATAGACAAGGGAACGATATTGGTACTTCTTATCGCTCTGCTATATTTTATGTAAATGATGCTCAAAAGGAAACAGCAAATGCATTAATCGAAGAAATGGATGCTTCTGGTGTATGGCCAGGTAAAATTGTAACAGAAGTTGTTCCAGAAACTGATTTTTGGAGTGCCGAAGAAGAGCATCAAGATTATTTACAGAAAAATCCTTATGGTTATACTTGCCATTTCGAAAGACCAGAATGGAAGTTGAGTTAAGCTATTGTGAATCAGCTGCTTTTAATTTAAATTAATTTTATAGCGCAAGGCTTCTGCTAAATAAGGCGTAAGTTCCCGTCTTTCGCTTTTACGCTTCGCATTCCCGAAGAATCGGGACAGGCAGTCGTTCCTCCTTGCTGCAGGGTAACGCTGCAACCCCTAAGAAGCAAAAGCAGTCTTTCAATTTTTGGAGATTGTACAGTGTACAAACTTTGTTGTTAAACCCGACAGTAGCGTTAGCCCGAATCCCGATTTTTCATCGGGAGAGGCTTTAGCGAATGGCGGGACTGAAGTCTCCCACATTGCAACTGCCGTTCATTTTCAAATCCATCTTTTTAGCTTTAAAAACTAACTTACATTGCCAATACTCAAAATTTGTGCTTTGTAAGTATTGGGAAGTAGCAAGTTCCTGAAAAAAGTATTGAGCTTAAAAAATCGGCTTGTTTTGTAAATTGTTAAAATAGAAGATACGCCTTTTCCTTTACCCAATTTGAGCAAGTGATTAACTTCTTTCGGCACCAAAACAGCTTGAATTTTTTTCATCAGGTTATACCTTAAAAAACCTAGATGTTTTAAATATTGTTGGTAAAGGTCTTTCGAAAATTTACCATAGGCTAGGTTTTCCATTAGCTGTGAGCTATGCATGATTGTCCATTCATTGTAATTAGTAGGTAGCCCACCAATTTTCATTCTCTGACCAACACGGTTAAACGTATCAAATATCTCTTCTTTTTCTAAGTCGGTCAATTCTCTCTCTAACATTTCAAAAGAACGGATAGAATAGTCAATCAACATAAATAATACGTCCCTATAAGCCCAATCAGGTATTTTAGTATTTCTGGCCGCTTCTACATTTTGGTGAATGGCTGTAATTTGGTCTATAGCTGCATTTGCTTTATCTGTAGTTGCAAACACAATTTTTTGTGCATAAGCTACCGTAGAAAACAACCTGCCTAATGGGTCTTTCGGCAATTTACCTGTAAAATATAGCCAGTCGACCGCTTTATTTAAGCTAAATTCAGCTGCTGCTCCAGCAAAAATAAACAGTATGGTATCTGTGTTGCCCCAGATTTTTTTCACTATCGAATCTTCTTTTACAAAATCACTCATCTTAATATGTTTTTAATTCGTTTTCGGTTTGGTGCTGCCTTCTCAACAATTCAACAATAGCTACGAAACAAACGCCTAAGGTGTACATCAGCATATCCACCCAAGAAAAAGATGTTCCAATTAATGTGTTTGCAAGAGGTATATGTTGTAAGCCAATGAGTTCTACAAAACGGAGATATTGAAGGATTTCTACTAAATAGCTAAACATTAAAACCCAAAATAATGTTGGACTAACCTTTGCATTGAAAAAACTCTTTACTAAACAATAAAGTAAAATTACGACGAGAAAATCGCCAAAATAGGCCCTAATCCAATTATCTTTTATAAAAAAGCCAATAATTATTTCAACTCCCAATAAGAGTGAGAATCCTATAAAATAGGAGAGGTTAAACGTAAATTTCATAGTCATTTAATTTTTCAAGTTTCTTAATATTTAAAAGGCATAAACCCAGAGGGATGATTGCTATTACGCCAAAAGAACAATCAATCATTTGCCAGAAGAAAGGTATTTGTCTAATGTGTCCAGCAATAAAGGCCAATGGAATAATAGAAACGCAACAAATAATTCCAAATTGAATTACCCACTTATTTTTGATTGGGTTTTTTAATGGCCCTATAAAAAGTATAGCTAGCATTACGTGAGCAAAAGCAAGCCAATCCGTTCCATAACTTAAATAGGGGTAGTTATGATTGGTGTTTTTCACGGCAGTATAGACATTTTGTATCCATTGTTGCAATGCCAGTGGTAGATTATCAATGTGATTAACCAAACAAGCCAGTTCAGTTTCTATAGGGAATGCAGTTATTCCACTGAGGGCTAAACCAATTATAATGATGATTATATAGGTTTTTAGTTTTCGCCTTATGCTTTTTTCTGTAGTTTTCATTGGTTATTAAAAGTACTTTGTAATACAAAGTAAATATAAATATTTCACCAATCCAAATATTAAATTAAAAACCTGAGCTGTAGGGGCAGGGTTTACCTGCCCGAGTGTTTAGAATTTCATTTTTTTGAAAAGAAAAAACCTCATGGAAAGTTGAGCTTTCCTGAGGTAAGAATTTTGAATTATAGAGGCTGGGTTTACTTCTGCCAAATTTATTTTGTATAATGTTTTAAGGGCAACCGCAAGGGATTGCCCCTACAAATTATCTTCATCCGTGGTCTGTGGCACACAGAACACTCGTGCAAGAATTTGAAAGGATAACAATCTACAACATTCGCTGCGCTACTTTTTCCCAGTTCACAATATCCCACCATGCATTAATGTAATCTGCTCTTTTATTTTGATATTTAAGGTAATAAGCGTGTTCCCAAACATCTAAGGCAAGTAGGGGTGTTCCTCTAAAAAGCACGTTATCCATTAACGGATTATCTTGATTAGGAGTAGAACCTATCTTTAATTTTCCATCTTCAACAGTTAGCCAAGCCCATCCAGAACCAAATTGGCCCAAAGCAGCTTTACCAAATTCATCTTTTAAATTAGCTAGAGAACCGAACGATTTATCTATGGCTGCTTTTAATTTTCCAGTTGGTTTTGTTGCTGGTCCTGGATGCATACATTCCCAAAAGAAGTTATGATTCCACACGCCACCAGCGTTATTTCTAGCTTTAGCTGATAATTTTGAAGCATAGGAGAAAAACTCCAACTCATTTTTATAAGTCAAATTTTCAGCCTTGATGGCATCATTCACATTTTTAACATACGTAGCGTGATGTTTGGTATAATGAATTTCCATTGTCATCGCATCTATTGCAGGCTCTAAAGCATTATAGGCATAGGGCAAAGGAATTTGTGAAAATGCAAATGCTCCAGCATTCTCTTTATCAAGCGCAAAAACATCCAGTGATGAACCAACCAAACTTGCAAAAGTAACTGCACCTGCTGCTTTGATTGATAAGTCTATAAATTTTCTTCTTTTTATGGGTTCCATAATTTTAGGGATTAACTAGACAGAGATTAAAGGACAAAAAAAAACACCCTTAATTTGTTAATAAACAATAAAAAGGGTGTTTTGGTTTAATATTTATTAGCTGATTATTTCAAGAAATCAATCGCTATTTTGTTTTTAGAAAGATATTCGTTTTCCTTAGCAAGGTCAAAAGCTGTTTCTTTAAACTCTGTAGTAGCATCTTTTTTTGCTCCAAGAGAAATCAAATATTTCATTACGCTATCATCCTTTGCGGTCATTGCAGCTTTGTGTAACGCAGTAATTCCTTCTTTATTTTTTGCGTTTACATCAGCCTTAAAGCTTTCTATGCGTTTAAGTAAAGTAAAGTCTTCTTTAGCTAACACAAGGTGATATAAAGTATTGCCGTTTTTCTGGGCTTTAGCAAAGTCAACACCTTTATCTTGCAATAACTTAAGTTTAGCTTCAAAAAGTTCAGTTCCTCTTTGTGGATTGTAACCTTGAATTAAGTAAGCAACTAAATTATCGCCAGCAGCATCAACTACATTAATATCAGCACCTTTTGAAAGTAAAAGTGAGACTGCATCTGCTGTATTGCCACGAACAGCCATTGTAAGTGCAGTTTCTCCTTTAACATTAGCTTGATTGATGTTTTTAACTAACGTACTTAAGTAAGTAAGTAATTGTAAGTCTGTATTAGATGCAGCAGCATTAATAATTGGCGTATTACCGTCTTTATCTGCTTTATTGATATCTACACCTTTAGAAATGAAATATTTAATGATTTCTTCTTGTTTTGGTTTTCTAGCAATACTGTGCAATACGTTTTCACCATTTGGCCCGATTACAGCAGGGTTAATTTTTAAGCTTTCTAAGTATTGGAATAACTCTAATGTGTTTGCTGTTGCACCTCTACCACCTTGTGTAGCCATTAACATGGCATTATCATTAAACTTAACACCTTTTGAAACTAGTGTTTTCAATAATTCAATGTTTCCTGCTCTTGCGGCATAATTAAATGCAGTATTGCCTTTAGCATCAACACTGTTTAAGCTTAAGCCTTTAGCAACAAAATAATCAACCAACGTAAAATCTTTTGCAGATGGGATAGTTAACAATAATGCATTTGCACCTTGACTGCTTAAATCCTTCTTTAAGTCAGCGCCATTAGCAATTAATAAGTCGTAAACTTTTGTATTTTGTTGTCCGCCAGATGCGGCAAAATTAAGTGGAGTTGAGCCATTACTATCTTTAATAGTCAGTTTCGCACCTTTACTTAATAGATATTCCATCAATTCTACATTTCCTCTGCTTGCACTCCAAAAAATATAAGTTCTACCATCATGAGTTAATTTATTTACATCGTTACCTGGTTGAGTAAGTAAAAACTTGATTGATTCATTAGTCGCTCCAGCGTTAATTGCCATCACAACAGCATCAAAGCTATTTGAATTAAGTTCTGATGGGCTATTACCTTTTGCTATTTCTGCCTTAACTTGGTCAACAGTAGGATTAGTTCTCCAAAATGCTTGGTCAAGAAATACATTTTTTTGAGCCATAACAGTAACGGAAACAAGTGTTAAAATGGCAACAAGTGAAGTTTTAATTTTTAAATAGGTCATAATTTATAAGAATGTAGGGGCTATGTTTAATTTGTTCGGTAAAATTAACAAGAATCAGTCTAAATAAAAATTAAATTTGATGACTATTTTTGTAGTAGCTGTAAACGTAAGAGTAGGTGAAGATAAAATTCTTCATTTTTTAATAGCTGGAGGGCTTTATTCCTGCAAATAGTTACAAAGTTTTTCTGCAAAACAATTCTTATTTAGACTAATTCTTATTAGATTTGTGGCAGAATTAGATAGTTAAGCAATAGCAGAGAAATCAATACTAATGAAAACATTCATAATAACATTTTTAATGTTTGGCTCCATTTGTGTATTTGGACAGAAGAATGTTTTCCATAACCCTATATTTTGGGAAGGTAAACCAAGTATTGAACAGCTTAAGATGGAGATTGCTAAAGGAAGCAGCGCAACTGAAGCTGGTCCTTATGGAGCTGATGCTGTAGTTTATGCCATTAATGCAAATGCTACAATGGAAACAATTCAATTTATGTTAAGTCAAAAAGGAAATGACATTAACAAAATTGTTTCTAATGGACGTACTTATTTGTACTCTGCAGCAAGCAATGCGAATATCGAGCTAATGGAATATTTGATTAGTAAGGGAGCTAAAACCAATTTAAAAGATAATTTTGGTTACACTGTTTTATCTTATTCAGCAGCTATCGGGCAGACTAATACAAAAGTATATGATGTTTGTATTAGAGTGGGTGCTGATGTAGTAAATGAAAAAGTTAGTGGTGCTAACGCTTTATTGTTACTAGCTCCTCGTGATAAGGATTTTTCATTAATTAGTTATTTCATCAATAAAGGTATTGATGTTAAAAGTACTGATTCACTTGGTAAAACTGCTTTTGATTATGCCGTAAAAGGAGGTCATATAGAAGTTTTAAAAGCGCTAATTGCCAAAGGAGTTAAATTTGATAAAGATGCTATTCTTGCTGCAAGCATTGGTACTTACGGAAGTGATGGTGCTAGTCTGGAACTTTACAAATATTTAATTAGCCTAAACTTAAGTCCTAATGTAATAGCTGCCTCAGGTGAAAATGTATTGCATTATCTGATTAGAAAGCCAAACCAGTTGGATGTTGTCAATTACTTTATAGAAAAAGGGGTTGATGTAAATAAAACCAATAACGATGGCATGACGCCATTAATGTATGCAACAAGTACAAATAATGATATAGCAACCATAACAAGGTTGATTGGTTTATCTGCAAATATTAATCAAACGGATAAAAAAGGTACAACGGCATTGGCTTACGCTGTGCGTAGAAACACGTCAGAAATAGTTAAATTATTGATAGATAAAGGTGCTGATATTACAACCGTTGATGCAGAAGGATATAATTTAGCTTATTACCTCATCCCAACCTTTGCTCAAAATCCAAAAGCTTTTGATGTTAAATTAAAACTATTAGAAGACAAGGGGTTTGATATTGCAGCGACTCAAAAAAATGGCAGTTCTCTTTATCATTTAATACTGGTTAAAAATGGATTAGCCTTATTAAAACGTGTTGAGAGATACAAAGTGAATGTTAATGCCAAAAATAAAGAAGGCTTAACCGCATTGCATAAAGCCGCAATGGTGGCGGAGGATGACACAGTGCTAAAATATCTTATTTCAATTGGAGCTAAAAAAGAATTAACCACTGCATTTAATGAAACTGCATATAATCTTGCTAAAGAAAATGAATTTTTAACTAAACAGCATATATCCATAGATTTTTTAAAATAATATAATGAATAACTTCACTAGAACACTTTTGGCAATCGCCCTTATTTTCACAATTCCTTTTACTTCATTAGCTCAAAAACCAGGCGTTACTAAATATAAATGTATGGTTCAGATGACAAATTACGTTGGTGAAGATGCTTATGTTGTTGTGTCATTAATTAATCCTAAAGGATTGTATGAGAAAACTTTATATGTAATGGGACCTGATAAAAAATGGTATACTCATATTAAAGAATGGAATAAATTTAACTCAAAAAAACCAGCAAATATTAGTGCTATTACTGGTGCTTCTGTAGCTGGAGGCGATCGTAGTGTGACTACTTTCGAAATAGAAGATTCTAAATTAAATGCGGGTTATAAATTGCGTTTTGAAACAGCAGTTGAAGACAAACAATACTATGCAAAAGATATTGAAGTTCCTTTAACTACAGAAGGTGTTTCAACCAAAACAGAAGGCACAAATTATATCCGTTACGTAAGGTTTAGCCAAAACTAAGATACATCTATCTATATGACCATTTCAGTATGGAGATATAGCCATTTAGTATTGGCTATATCTTCTTTTCTACTTATAGCGCTTGCATCCATTACGGGTATTATACTGGCATTTGAGCCTGTTTCCCTTAAAACCCTTCCTTACAAAGTCGATAATTTTAATCAAATTACACTTGCAGAAACACTGCCTGTACTTAAAAAAAACTTCGAGGAAATTACTGATTTAACGGTAGACCATAATCAGTTTGTAATTGTAAAAGGAATTAATGCCAAAGGTGATGATGTAACTGTCTACGTAGACCCTAAAACTGGAAAAACACTTGGAGTTCCAGAGAAACAAAGTGAGTTTTTTCAATGGGTAACATCATTTCATAGGTCGTTGTTTTTGAATGAATTAGGTAGGTTTTTTATTGGCTTAACTGCATTTTTATTGCTGCTTATTACAGTTTCAGGCATTGCTTTAATTATTCAAAGGCAACGCGGAATTAAACGTTTTTTTACCAAAATAGTAAAAGAGAATTTCTTTCAATACTACCACGTTACACTAGGGCGTATATTACTAATCCCCATTTTAATTATTACCATTAGCGGAACTTATTTATCTCTAGTACGTTTTAAAATAATCCCAGAACATAAGGTTTCTTCAAAAGTAGATTTTGATTCTATTAAATCCGACCCCGAAAAGAAATTGTCAGATTTTGCTATTTTTAAGAATATTCCATTAGCAGAAGTAAACAATATCGAGTTTCCATTTTCTGAAGATGTTGAAGATTATTATACTTTAAAATTAAAAGATAGAGAGATAACTGTTAACCAGCTAACTGGTGATGTATTAACTGAAGCATTATATCCAACTACTGTTTTACTAACCGAGTTAAGCTTAGATTTACATACTGGTCGCACCAATATGATTTGGGCAATAGTATTGGCTATTGCATCTTGTAACATTTTATTTTTCATTTACTCTGGCTTTGCCATCACTTTAAAACGTAGGTCGGGAGTTACCAAAAACAAATACAAAAAAGAAGATTGTAATTACATTATACTAGTAGGTTCAGAGAATGGAAGTACTTTCCATTTTGCGAAAGCAGTATATCAGCAATTAATTAAAGCAGGACAAAAATGCTTTATAACAGAGTTGAATAATTATACAGTTTATCCAAAAGCAGAACATTTAATTGTATTTACAGCAACTTATGGTTTGGGTGATGCACCAACAAACGCTAGTAAGTTTATGGAATTGTTAAAGAAACAACCTCAGCCTAACAAAGTTGACTTTTCTGTTGTTGGCTTTGGTTCTAAATCATATCCAGATTTCTGTAAATATGCTTACGAAGTAAATAATAGTCTTTCATTGCAAGAATGGGCGACTTCATCAATGGAAATTCATACTGTTAATGATAGGTCGCCAGAAGAATTTGGACAATGGGCAGCACTTTGGTCGCAAAAAACGGAAATTCCACTTACAATTTCGCCAAAGCTATTTGCTGGTAAAACTAAACATTTGCATAAGCTGGTAGTGATAGAAAAGACTACAGTTAAGCACGAGGAAGGCTCATTTTTAATTCATCTCGAACCTAAACGCAATCTTCGATTTACGTCTGGAGATTTACTGGCCATTTATCCTGCAAAAGACCATAGAGAAAGACAATATTCCATCGGTAAGGTTAATAAAAATATACAATTGAGTGTTAAGCTACACAAAGGTGGTCTAGGCTCAAATTTTCTTTACAAGTTGAAAAAAGGCCAAACCATCCAAGCAGCATTAGACTTAAACCCTCATTTTCATTTTCCTAAAAAGGCATCAACAGTAATCATGATTGCTAATGGAACAGGAATAGCTCCTTTTTTAGGGATGATTGATGAGAACAGTAAAAAGGTAAGTACTCATTTATATTGTGGTTTCCGAAGTTCTTCTTCATTTGAACTTTATAAAGCTGCTATCCATAAAAACCAAGAAGAAAAGAAATTAAGCTCATTAAACTTGTCTTATTCTAGAGAAGGAAATAGACAATATGTGAGCGATTTGGTACTTAGAGATAAAGAATTAATAGCTAATGCAATGCAAAAAGATGGTGTTGTTATGATTTGTGGTTCATTGGCTATGCAAAAAGATATCATCGAAATATTAGATGGGATATTTAAGGAGATCAACAATCAAGAAGTGAGCTATTACCAATCGCACAATAGAATTTTAATGGACTGTTATTAATCTAAACTTGCCGTCATTGCGAGAGCATTCTCCGATTTTTCATCGGTAATGCTCGTGGCAATCTCATCCTTAAATTTCTAATACATTTTTTGGGCGTTTTAACACGCTTTCCGCTATATCTTCGATGAAGAATCGAAGGATGCCGCTTCAATCGTTAACGCATTCACTTGCTGCATTTTAAACTTCGGACTTTCGGACCTCTGACTTTTCTGACTCTCTTACCTAACCAAATACTTATCAATATTAAAATTAGGGGAACAGAAATAATTTCCATTATCCGTAACCAAAATGCAGCTCATTTTTGGATAACGTTTAATGAGTTGTAGTCCAGCCGTTTTGCCCAATACCATTATAGAGGTACTCAAGCCATTTGCCGCTTCTGCACTTGGTCCAAAAACTGTCACACTAGATAAACCAGTAGCTGGATAACCTGTTTTTGGATTAATGATGTGAGCATAACGTTTGCCATTAAACATTACAAATTTTTCGTAGCTACCAGAAGTAACAACAGCACCGTGTTCTAAAGGCACAACTGCAAAAAGCTCTCCTGGACTTTTGGGATTAGTAATGCCAATGTTCCAAGCACTTCCATCAGGCTGTTTGCCCCAAGTATTCATATCGCCAGAGCCATTTACAATTCCTGCATTAATACCTCTTTCCAACATCATTTTGCGGCATTTATCAGCAGCATATCCTTCTCCCAGTGCACCAAAACCAATCTTCATTCCTTTTAATTTTAAGAAAATAGTACTGTTTTTTTTATCAAGGATGATGTTTTTATAGCCGACTTTCTCTACAGATTTTTTAATCGCCTCTGGAGTTGGCATCTTTTTCATCGAGCCATCAAACTTCCAAATTCTATCCATCGCAGCAAAGCTGATGTCAAATGCACCATTCGTAATGACAGATAATTTAATCGCTCTTTCTGCCAGTTCAAAAACTTCTTTATCAACTTTGATAGGTTTAATTCCGGCATTCTGATTTACTTGAGATACTTGTGTGTAAGGTCTCCAATCAGAAATCAAATCTTCAATTCTTGTTACTTCCTTAATAACCGTATCAATATTAGCTTCAGCAGTTGCTGAATCTTTAGCTACAATCGTAATATCAAAACGACTACCCATTAATGTTACTGCCCTAGTTCGCAAAACTTGTGCATTAATTGTAATGCTGAAGAATAGGAGAGAGATTAGGATCAGCTTTTTCATTCGATTGATTAGAGGTGCAAAAATACCATTTATTTAGAATAAGCAATGCCAATCACTACTTAATGAAATTTGACAAATAAGTTTATAAATAAACGTATTATTGACGTTTATTTTATATTTTTGAATAAGCCAAATCATAAATCGTAAATGAAAATAAGAATACTGCAATCTAAATGCATTATCATCTTTGCAATGCTGACAATGTTTTTGGGCAATGTAAGCGCTCAAAAGAAACGTAAAGCTGTTACCGAAAAAGAAATGGCTGCATACCTAATGGTGTATTTTAAAGATGATACACACGGGTTGTATATGGCTTTAAGTAAAGATGGATATAGTTTTACTGATGTAAATAATGCAAAACCAATTATTGCTGGCGATACCATTGCAGAGCAAAAAGGAATCCGTGACCCTTATATTTATCGTTGTCCAGATGGAATGTTTTATTTAGCATTAACAGATTTACATATTTATGGTCAAAAAGCTGGCTATCGCACAACTGAATGGGAGCGAGATGGTAAGCAATACGGCTGGGGAAATAATAGGGGTATAGTTTTAATGAAGTCGCCTGATTTGATAAACTGGTCGCACAAAGTTCTGCGAGTAGACCAATCATTTCCAGAACTCGCCAATATTGGTTGCGCTTGGGCACCAGAAATGATTTACGATGAAGTTAAAAAGAAAACAATGATTTACTTTTCTATGCGCTTTGGTGTAGGTAAGGAAAAAGTTTACTATAGCTATCTGAGTGATGATTTTACTAAACTAGAAACAGTTCCTAAACCTATTTTCGAATACCCAAATGGTGTAGCTTATATCGACGCAGACATTACCAAGGTGGGTAATAAATACCATATGCTTTATGCTTCTCATGATGGCACATCTGGCGTAAAACAAGCTGTTTCCGACTCAGTTAATACAGGTTATGTTTATGACCCAAAATGGTACGACCCAGAGAAAGTTGGTTGCGAAGCACCTACAGTTTATAAGCATATTGGCCAAAATAAATGGGTAATGATTTATGATATTTATCGCATTAACCCACATAATTTTGGTTTTAGTGAAACCACAGATTTCATCAACTTTACAAATCTTGGTCGCTTTAATGAAGGCGTAATGAAATCTACAAACTTCTCTGTCCCAAAACACCCAGCAGTTATTCAAGTTACCCGTAAAGAGGCACAGGCACTTGCCAAAAAATGGGGATTAAATATGAAATTTTAAAGGCTATTCATTTTATGTTAAAAAAAGCATTCATCATTGTTGCGTTATACTCAATTGCATCAACAACACAAGCACAAACTAAATCATCATTTAAAGATTGGGCAAAAACTCCTCCAATGGGATGGAATAGCTGGGATTGTTATGGATCAACAGTAACAGAAGCTGAAGTAAAAACAAATGCCGATTATATGGCTACCAACTTAAAAAAGCTAGGTTGGCAGTATGTTGTGGTAGATATTCGTTGGTTTGTAGAAAACGATAAAGCAGGCGGCTATAACCAAACTGACCCTAGATATGTTATGGATGAGTACGGTAGGTATCTTCCTTATGTTGGCCGTTTTCCATCTGCTGCTGGCGGCAAAGGCTTTAAAGCATTGGCTGATTACATCCATAGCAAAGGCCTGAAATTTGGCATCCATATCATGCGTGGAATACCTGTTGAGGCCGTAAAAAGAAAATTACCGATTAAAGGAGCAAAAGGAATTACTGCAGACCAAGTCTATTCAACAGCGTTGCAATGTCAATGGTTAAGGGATAATTATACCGTTTTAGCAGATAAACCAGGCGCACAAGAATATTATGATTCTATTTTAGAGTTATACGCCTCGTGGGGAGTTGATTTTATTAAGGTTGATGATTTATCTCGCCCTTACCATCAAGGTGAAATAGAATTAATTCGTAAAGCGATTGACAAAACTGGACGACCAATTGTATTGAGTACTTCTCCTGGAGAAACACCAATAAAAAATGCCGACCATGTTAAAGAACATGCGAACATGTGGCGTATGGTTGATGATGTTTGGGACATTTGGAAAGATTTAGTTCACTTGATGAATGTTTCTAAAGGTTGGTACGCTTATTCGGCACCAGGTACTTGGCCAGATTGCGATATGATTCCCTTAGGAAGAATTGCAATTAGAGGTGAACGTGGTAAAGATAGAATGACTCGTTTAACAAAAGACGAGCAAGTTTCTTTAATGACGTTTTTTACCATTTTTCGATCTCCACTAATGTTTGGTGGCGATTTACCATCAAATGATGCTTTTACGTTATCGCTGCTTAATAACAAGGATATTCTTAAAATGCATAAAGAAGGAACGGATGTTAAACAGCTTTTTATGGAAAATGGAAAGGTGGCAATAACTTCTCGTAACAGTAAAACCGGAGAACGCTACCTAGCCTTATTTAATATTAGCGATAAAGAAACAACAACTGTTACTGTAAATTTAAAGGAATTTGGATTCGATAGTAAATATAGAGTTAAAGAGTTATGGACTGGGAATTACATAAGAGGTATAGAAGCTAATTTTTCTCAGCAGTTAGCACCACATAGCAGTAAGGTTTATAGTATCAGTAAATAATTACTGAAATGCTTTGAGTGCTTTGGTTGGTTTTCCATCATCTCCCCAAGCACTCAAATTGTATTTGCTCCAAATGTTAGCGCCTTGCGGTTCCCAATAAAGTACGCCTAAACCTTTTCCATTTGGTACGGCTTTTACTTTTTGTTGCACCGCAACTAACATATCAAAAGTGTTTTCAGGTTTAGTTGCTTCTCCACCAACTTCTACTATCATCACTTCTTTGCCGTATCTAGTAACCAAATCATTTAAGTTTTTCCCTAAATCATCAATAGATAAAGTATAATCTGGACTGCCTTTTAACCAATAAGGATAATAGGAGAGGCCAATCACATCATATTTTGCATTGTGTTTTTTAGCGTTATCAAACCAATACCTAAATCTTCCATTATCATTGCCCTGGTCCACATGTAAAATTACCTTTGATTTTGGGCTTACGGCTTTAATAGCATCATAACCTTTGTTAATTAATGCAGCTAGTTGAGGCCAGTTGTCAGTGCTTCCTTCAGGGTAAATCATCCCACTAGGAATTTCATTCCCAACCTGCACCCATTCAGGATAAATTCCTTTGCTTTTCAAGGTATTCATCACGTCAAAAGTGTAATTATATACATCATTTTGCAAGGTTTTGAAATCGTGACCTTCCCAAGCTTTTGGTTTATGCTGTTTCCCAGGGTCAGCCCAAGTATCGCTATAATGAAAGTTAATCATGATACGCATTCCCCATCTTTTTGCTCTTAAAGCCATTGCTACCGTTTCTTCCTTACTGCAATGTCCACTAGTTTTGCTATTTGAGGGATTTACCCAAGTCCTTAACCTAATGGTATTAAAGCCATGATCTTTTAAAATCTTAAAGCAATCTTGTGAAACACCATTCGAGTCATAAAATTTAAATCCTGTTGCTTCCATTTGGGGTAACCAGCTGATATCGCCTCCTTTGGCAAAGTCCGATTTAAATTTTTGGCAACTTGCATTTGAAGCACAAGCAATGATTAGAAATGAAAAAGTTAAAATGATTAAAGAATGTTTTGCCTTCATCTGCATTTAATATGGAGGGAAATTACCTATAAATCATGGTTTTTTTTAATCATATATTTAGAAAGATGAATTATCTTTATGCTAAACTAAAATCTTTTCAATGAACCAATTCCTATTAAAATGCATCTTTTTTATAGCAGTAATTACATTAACAACAATTTCTTGTTTTGCACAAGTTTCAAAAGCCGAAGCAGAAATACAAGAAGCGATGAAAAAATACAATACCATTGGGCTTTCTGTTGCTGTAGTTAAAAAAGGAGTATTGATTTACACGCATTCATTTGGATTAAAAAATACTGAAAGTAACACACCACTTAGCGACAACGATATTTTCAGAATAGCATCTATTTCCAAATCATTTTCTGCTACTGCTATTATGCAATTGGTAGAAAAAGGAAAAATAAAATTAAGTGATGATTTTAGTGATTTGGTAGGTTTTAAAGTGAGAAACCCAAAATTTCCAGAAACCATAATTACATTAAAAATGGTGTTGTCACATACATCAAGTATTAATGATAGCGAAGGTTATTTTAATTTGGATGTAATTAATCCTGCTAAAAATACAAACTGGGCAAAGTGTTATAATGCTTATGAACCTGGGAAAGGATACCAGTATTGTAACCTAAACTTCAATATGGTGGGCACTATCATTGAAAAAATATCTGGTGAACGATTTGACCAATATATTAAACATCATATTCTAGATCCCTTAGGTTTGTATGGCGGTTATTGTGTTGATTCTTTAGACAAATCTCGTTTTACTACTCTTTATGAATATAATGATAAAAATAAGCAATTTCAATCATCGCCTATGGCTTATAACCCAAGGTCAGAAGAGGTAAAGAATTATATCATGGGTTACAATACCCCAATTTTTTCGCCAACTGGCGGAATGAAAATATCAGCTACAGATTTAGCAAAATACATGACCATGCACATGAACCATGGGAAATATAATGGAATTAGAATTATTTCTAAAAGGAGTTCGAAATTGATGCAAACTAAACTATCTGATGAAGAAAATTATGGTTTAGCCATTAGAACTTCAGATAATTTAATTGATGGTAAAACAATGACTGGCCATACTGGTTCTGCCTATGGTTTATACAGTGCCATGTTCTTTAACCCTAAGGAAAAATTTGGGATAGTTGTAATTACAAATGGGTGTAACCCAACTTATACAAAAACTTTTGTGGATATAATTAGATCAAGTTTTAATAGCCTTTATAACAATTTAATTAGATAGAAATCTTCGTTATACTTTAAGTTAAACAATAGTTATCTTTAACCCTAAACTAAAATAACCCTAAAGTTGTTTTTATAATCTAGGTTTTTGCTTTTCTAAATGAAACTAAAGGTCTTATTTGTCATATATCTTTCTTGTTTTGCTTTAAATAATGTTGTCGCAAATCAAATTCCTGTCGCCAAAAAAGGAATAATTGATTTAAGAACAGTATCATTTGAAACTAAGTTGGCCCTTAATGGTGAATGGGTTTTCTATTGGAATCAGTTGATTAATCCAAATGTAAAGCCAAACAACGAAGGTATAATGGTTGATTTTCCGAAAAAATGGAACGACCTGTCAATTAACGGAAAACAGCTTCCTGCATTTGGATATGCAACCTATAAATTAACCTTATTACTTCCAAAAAGCAAAACAGCATTTAAAATAGACATACCAGATGTTTACTGCGCCTATCGTTTGTATTTAAATGGAAATAAAGTTGCTGAAACTGGAAAGGTAGGAACAAGTGCTAAAGATTTTATTCCACATTGGCAATATAATGCGTTTGATGTTCCAGCAGGAACAGACACAGCCGTATTGATTCTGCAAATAGCAAACTATGTACATAGCAAGGGCGGGATAAAAAAGTCGCTTTATATTGGTGAGAAGACAAATATGGAAATGGATAGGAGATATGCAGAAGCCATAGATTTAGTGCTTACTGGGTGTTTGTTCATGGGTGGTATGTTTTTTATTGGTTTATATCTTTTGGGTAACAAGGACAAGGCTATTTTGCTGTTCTCTCTTTATTCTATTGTTTATTGTTATAGAATTATAGGAGTTGATAATTATATTCTGCATACATTATTGCCTAACCTAGATTGGCAATTTACGGTTAGGATAGAATACATTAGTTTATATTTAAGCATTGGCTTGTTTGGTTTATACACTCGATATTTATATCCGCTAGATGTAAATAAAACTATAGTTAAGTTGCTATGTTTCATTTGCTTTTTATTTGGCTTAACTACTTTATTGTTGCCTCCATTTTATTTTACACAACTAATTACACCATTTTTATTTGTAACCATCTTTTGTATTTGTTACACACTTTACATTTATATTTTAAGCTATCTAAATAAAAGAAGTGGTTCTGGTTATGCAATGTTAAGCTCTTTCGCTATGATGTTTGTATTTGCTATTTCTCTTCTTCATTATTTTAATATTATACCACAGTTACAAGCATTGACTTTTTGTGCTTATGTTAGTTTTTTCTTTTTGCAATCTTTAATTCTGTCTTATAGGGTTTCTTACCAGCTCAAAAAATCTAGAGAGCAGGCAGAACAAGGTTTAATAGCTAAAAGCGAATTTTTAAGCACGATGAGCCATGAAATTAGAACGCCACTAAATTCAGTGATTGGTATGAGCCATTTACTTTTAAAGAACAATCCACGAAAAGACCAAGCAGATCAATTAGATATAATGCTTTTTTCTGCTAATAATTTATTGGCAATTGTTAATGATATTTTAGATTTTAACAAAATTGAGGCTGGGAAAATACAGCTTGATTATACAGAGATTGATGTTATAGCAATTATAAATAATATTGTAGCTGGACATCAAAACGATGCAGTAGAGAAAGGTATTGACCTAAAATTTACAATTAAAGATCCTATAACTTCAAGGATACAAGGAGATCCAACACGGATGTTTCAGGTTATTACAAACTTAGTACACAATGCTATTAAATTTACCAATAATGGATGTGTTCATTTAAGCTTAAGTAAAATCTCAGAAACTGATCAAGATATTTCTTTAAAAATTCAAGTTAAGGATACGGGCATTGGCATTTCTAGAGAGAAGCAAAAAATTATATTTGATAGATTTACGCAGGCAGATTCCTCAACTTCTAGGAGTTTTGGAGGAACAGGCTTAGGTTTAGCTATTTCTAAGCGGATTTTAGAACTTCAAAACTCCACATTAAAAGTTGTAAGTGAAGAAGGTAAAGGAGCCACTTTTTATTTTGTGCAAACATTTAAAAAGATAGCTGCTAATTCTATGCAAAATGAACTAAAAAATGTTTTCACCAAGGAGAAGGAAATGAGGTTATCTGGGTTTTCCATTTTATTAGTCGAAGATAATGATCTGAATGTAATGGTTGCGCAAAGTTTTTTAAAGAATTGGGGAGCAGAGGTTGATGTTGCAAAAGATGGTAAACAGGCGTTAGATATGCTAGATATCAATAAGCATCAATTAATTTTAATGGATTTGCACATGCCTGTAATGGATGGTTTTGAAGCTTCTAAAAACATTAGAGAAAAGGGGATTAATATTCCAATCATTGCCCTAACAGCTAATAACAAAAAAGATGTTGAAGAGCAAGTGAAGAAAGTAGGTATAAATGATATAATTGTAAAACCATTCTTGCCAGATGAACTTTATCAGAAAGTATTGTCATATATTAACTAATAATTAATTTTGTTGAAGTGTTGTAGATATAATTCCCCGTAATTGATAATTTATCCCCATTTTGGGGAATAAAATCAACAGTCGTATTTGTACAATTCCGCCTCAGTTAAAATCTTTCACCTTGAAAGGTGCTACTAAACAATATTTTAAGTGTTTAAACATTTGTTTTAGCATTATATCTTTAACTAGGAAGAATTTATTTTCTTAACTAGAAATATTGGCTTTGCTTTTGTATAAATAGTAACGGATATTATGATTTCCATTAAATAAACAATGATAAAAAGATCATTTATATTATTCATTTTAGTTGGCTTATCTTTTTTGTGTAATGCACAACAAGATGCTCAGTACAGTCAATATATGTTTAATGGTATATATATTAATCCGGCTTATGCTGGCTACAAAGAGCAATTAAATATTCACAGCTTTTATCGTAACCAATGGACGGGTATAACAGGTTCGCCTAAAAGTATGTCGGTTGCGGTAGATGCAATTGCAAATGACGGTAATGTTGGTTTGGCATTTCAGGTTTCTTCGGATAGACTTGGGGCAGAAAGCAGTGTCTCAGCTTATGGAAGTTATGCGTATAGATTAAGAGTAGGAAATTCTGAAAATTCTCGTTTAGCTTTTGGAATTGGTTTGGGTGTAATGCAGCAATTGCTAGATGCAGAAAGACTTAATGCAAGAGATGCGAATGATAGTTATATTTTAGCGTCGGGAAATGAAAGTGTAATTGTACCAGATGCAAGGGCAGGTATATATTATTCTGACGATCGTTTTTATGCTGGTTTCTCTGCTGATAATTTAATTGCTCAATATGTAATTAACAAGAAGAATTTGAGTGTTTATTTTCAAACACCAAAATCTCACTTTTACCTTACTGCCGGAATGCTTTTACCTGTAAATGAATATATTCAAGTTAAACCTTCATTCTTATTAAAGGATGATCGTGGTGGTCCAACTAGTTTAGACTTAAATGCATTCGTGCTTTTTGCAAATCGGTTTTGGGTGGGAGCCAGTTATCGTTCTGCGGTAAAGTTATACGATAAGAGCTACTTACAAGTAGATCTGCAAAAGACAAATTCTGTTGTTGGTATGGTAGATTTTTTTGTTACTGAAAACATCAGAGTTGGTTATGCATATGACCAAACATTAAGCCGATTATCGGGTTATAGCGGTGGATCTCATGAGGTTTCGGTAGGAGTAACCATTAAACCAAGTCAAATAATAAGAATGCTAACACCAAGGTACTTTTAAGATGATTAAATTAAACAGTACAATAATGATTGTTGATGATAACATCATAGATCAAATGATTACGACAAGAGTATTGAAAAATTCATATTCGCAATCTGATGTTTTAGTGATGGATTGTCCAATAAAAGCATTAAGTTATTTGGAAAGTAATGAAGACAATATCGCTTCTTTACCAAGTTTAATTATACTTGACTTAGACATGCCAGAAATGAATGGTTTGGGTTTTTTGGAGAGATTTTCTGAATTTGCTGATAAATTAAAGGATGCTATAAAAATAGTGGTTTTAACTGCAACTGATGTAATGGAGGATATTGAGCTGGCAAGTGCTAACCCAGCTGTTTCAAAGTTAATCTCTAAACCATTGTTTAATAACTCTTTGGCTGAAATGCTATAGGTTAATCCTTAGGTAAATCCTTTTCCTCTTTTTTTGCAATTATAGTTTGTTTTTTTAAATCTATCCTTAGCAAATTATATAAACTCATATATACATTTGCAATCCAAACGATTGAAAATCCAGATAATATGTAACCTCTCCAGTCATCATATATCAAATGATGTGGTGCCATTAGTAATATTAATATCGTCACATAGTGACTGAAACAATATTCGCAGGTAAATAAATAGAAGAATTTTCTTTTGTAAAACTTTTTGCAATTGATAGATCTATCAATGCAATAATCTCTTATTTCTTTAAATACAGCTTCTTTGGTAACTGTCCATGCAATGCAGGCAACAGGAATAGCTAAAATGAAAATCATCTCCATATTACCTAAACCTTATTTGTGTGCTATATGTTTTAACATCAAAAATTTTTAAAACCTTTTAGCAAGATAAGGCATTTCTATTGAATAAATCTTTATGTCATGGAAAATCAAAATCCACATACCCCAAAAGAAAATGTTAAACCAGTTTCTAGAAAAACCAATGAAGAAATAGATGCTGATGACGAGGGAAACTTGATTATTGGTGGAGAAATTTTACAAAATAATCAAACTGAACTATCTGATGGTCCATTTAGTGAAGACCTCGCAAACGGGAATAATAACTTGACTGATAACCAAAATCATTCAGAAGATTAATTTCTTCACAGTTCTGTCATCTAATATCTTTTAATTGGAATATCGGGAAATACCGATATATATTTGTGCTATGGATCAGGTAGAAATATTTAAAGCACTTTCTAACAAAACCCGTTTACAAATCTTAAACTGGTTAAAGGACCCCGAATTACATTTTCCAGACCATAAGGTATCTTGTGGCGAAACGAATGGTGGTGTGTGTGTTGGTCATATTCAAAAAAAGGCTGGTTTAACACAATCAACCATTTCAGAGTATTTAGCTGTTTTGCAAAGAGCGGGTTTAGTTACTGCAAAAAGGGTAGGTCAGTGGACTTATTACAAAAGAAATGAAAAAGCGTTTGAGGCTTTAAGCAATCTAGTCGCATCCGAATTATAGATATTAAATTTATGGGTACAAATCAATTATCAGCGTTGCCATTTTCGGTACTAGATTTAGCTGGAGTTATAGAAGGAAAAACAATTGCCGATACTTTTAGGAACAGTGTTGATTTAGCTCAACATACCGAATCATTAGGTTATCAGCGTTATTGGTTGGCAGAACACCATAACATGATCAGTGTTGCAAGTTCTGCAACGTCGGTTTTAATTGGACATATTGCTGGTCACACTAAAACAATTAAAGTAGGTTCTGGCGGAATAATGTTGCCAAATCATTCACCGCTAATCGTTGCAGAACAATTCGGAACATTATCTACTATTTATCCCGGTAGGATAGATTTAGGATTAGGAAGAGCACCGGGAACAGACCAATTAACCGCAATGGAAATAAGGGGTGAACGTTTTTCTGCGCCACATCACTTTCCACAAGATGTTTTAAAGCTACAGCGTTATTTATCTGATCATAACGGCGAAAGCAAAGTAAGGGCGATTCCTGGAGAAGGTACCAATGTACCTATTTGGATTTTAGGTTCAAGTACCGAAAGTGCTCATTTAGCAGCGTCATATGGCTTACCGTATGCATTTGCAAGCCATTTTGCACCTACTTATTTTATGGAGGCCATACAAATTTATAGGCAAAATTTCCGTCCATCAGCTACGCTAGATAAGCCTTATGTAATGGCTTGTGTAAATGTTGTTGCCGCCGATACAGATCAAGAAGCAGAAAGATTATCAACTTCGTTGAAAAGGTTATTTATGGGCATAGTGACAGGAAAACGCCAATTATTGCAACCGCCTATAGATAATATGGATGGAGTTTGGAGTGATATGGAAGAAGAAGCTGTAAATCAAATGTTAGCCATTGCTTTTATTGGCGGGCCAGAAAAGCTAAGCGATCAATTGCAATCATTTATAGCACAAACTCAAATTGATGAAATTATGGCAACATCTCATATCTATGATCATCAAGCCAGGCTTCATTCTTATGAACTTTTAGCCAATATCATTAAGGGAAATTTACAGATGGTGTTCAATAATTAACCATTTATATCAACAATAAAACAATTTATCAATAGAACAATTTTATATCAATAATATGGAATACAGACAATTAGGGGCATCTGGTTTAAATGTCCCAGTACTTAGTTTTGGTACGGCTACATTTGGTGGAGCAAACGAATTTTTTAAGGCTTGGGGTTCAACTCAGGTAGATGAAGCAACTCGATTAATTAATGTTTGCATGGATGCCGGCGTTAATTTTTTCGATACAGCAAATATATATTCACGTGGCGTTGCCGAAGAAATTTTAGGCAAGGCAATTGCAGATTTGCAACGCGATAAGGTTTTGATTTCTACAAAGGCAACTTTCCCAATGGGAGATGGAGCAAACGATTTTGGTTCTGGTCGGTTACATTTAATTGATCAGGTAAATCAAAGTTTGAAACGTTTAAATACAGATTACATAGATGTTTATCACTTGCATGGTTTTGACGCCAACACGCCTGTGGAAGAGACTTTGAAAACTTTAGATAACTTAATCCAAAGTGGAAAGATAAGATATATTGCTGTCTCTAATTTTTCAGGATGGCATTTGATGAAATCTTTATCAGTTTCAGAAAGATACGGCTGGTCTAAATATATTGGTCACCAAGTTTTGTATTCGTTGTACGATAGAGAATTTGAGTTGGAGCTTATGCCTTTAGCTATAGATCAAAATATTGGAACAATGGTTTGGAGCCCTTTATCTTCTGGCAAACTAGGTGGTAAATACGAACGTGGAAAACCTTTTCCAACAGATAACAGAATTCAGCAAGGTGGTTCTCATGGTCCTGCAATTGATCAAGAACGTTTGTTTAACATTGTAGATGCACTTAAAGCAATTGCTGAAGAAACAGAAAAAACGGTTCCTCAAGTAGCGTTAAATTGGTTATTACAAAGACCAACGGTTGCTAATATTATTATCGGCGCTAGAAACGAAGAACAGTTAAAACAGAACTTGCTAGCGGTTGGATGGAACTTAACCACTGACCAAGTTAAAAGATTAGATGAGGCAAGTCATGTTTACCCAATTTATCCTTACTGGCATCAACAACAAAATACAAAATTGGTTCCTCAGCCAAAATTTTATTAGAATATTTACCTTATATCCAACGGCATATTGAAATACTTCAATGTGTCGTTTTTGTTTTATGCTATAATTAGTATCTTCCCAAAAAAACCAAATATGTATAAGCTAATTTTTCTGTTTTTAATTTGTTTTGGCCTAAGTTCATTTGCACAAACGCCTTATTTTCAACAAAAACTAAATTATCAAATCAATGTGACCTTAAATGACATTGATAAAACGCTAAAAGGTGACGAAACAATAATTTATAAAAATAATTCTGCTTCTACATTAGATTTTATATGGTTTCATATCTACCCCAATGCCTATAAGAATGAAACAACAGCAATGTTTCAACAAATTAAAAATGATCCATCTCGAAAAAAGAAGTTAGAAAAATATAGCACAGGCGATATTGATGGGTTCAATTTTAAGGTAAATGGTCAAATTGCAATAACTGAAGCCCATCCAAATCCTCAATATATTGATGTAATTAAAGTTAAACTTCAATCGCCATTAAAACCTGGTGACTCTGTTTCTATATCAACTGATTTTAAGGTTAAATTACCAAGCTATTTCTCTAGGTCTGGTTTTGCTGATGGAGAGTTTATGGTTACTCAATGGTATCCAAAACCAGCGGTATTTGATAAAGATGGGTGGCATGAATTCCCTTACCTTGATATGGGCGAGTTTTATAGTGAATATGGAGATTATAAAGTAAATATTACTTTGCCAGCAGAATATATTGTGGGAGCGACCGGAATTTTGCAGAATGACGATGAGTTAAATCAATATAAAACAACTGGAGCAAAGAACTTTGCAACAAAAGATGATAAACCTACTCTATATGTTCCTAAAGATAAGAATGGAACAAAAACATTAAGTTATGTGATGAATAATGTTCCTGATTTTGCTTGGTTCGCCGATAAGAAGTATGTAATTGCTTACGATACGGTAAAAATGGCATCAGGCAAAACTGTTGATGTTTTTACATACTATTACAATAAAAAGAAATCACTTTGGCTTCAAAGTGTTGATTATACAAAAGATGCTATAAAAAATTATAGCAAATGGATTGGAGAATATGAATATCCCATTGTGCAGGTAGTAGAAGGTCCAAAAAATAATGCTAGTGGAGGAATGGAATATCCTACTATTACATTAATTACCAGTCCTGATGCAAAAGCACAATCTTTAGATGCAGTAATAACGCATGAAGTTGGGCATAATTGGTTCATGGGTATCTTAGGAAGTAATGAAAGAGCAAATACTTGGCAGGATGAAGGTTTAAACACTTATTATCAGTTTAGGTATGAGGCAGAAAAGTATAAATCAAACTCTATTTTTGGGGATGCAATTCCCGAAAACATAAAAGCATTACCTGTAGATCAGTTTCAAGCTGCAATTTATAATGCCATGATGGGTATCCCGATGAAACCAGCAATTGCTACTTCATTAGAAAAATTTGCCACATCAGACGATTATTCCATGACATCATATATAAAAACCGCATTATGGATGTTCCTTTTAGAAGCTGCAGTGGGGAGAGAGAAGGTTGATAATGCTTTTAAAACTTATTTTAATGATTGGAAAAATAAACATCCTTCACCATTAGACATGAAAGCATCTTTTGAAAAATCTTTGGGAACTAACCTTAATCAATATTTCGAATTATTAAACAAAGAAGGGTCATTCAAAGAGAAATAATTAAGTTGTTAAAATTCTTATTGGGTTAGTTAGTAATTTATGGATTGGGCATTTATCGGCTATTACTAATAGCCTTTCTCGTTGTTCAGCGGTTATCGGACCAAAGAATTCTATTTGCCTAGAAATGGTAGTTTCTTTAGACATTTCTTCTTCCTTGCAAATAGCCAAGTCGATTTTTATAGAGTCTAGAGGTATTTCTTTTCTATCAGCATACATTCTAATTGTTATTGCTGTGCAACTACCTAAACTAGCCAATAATAAGGCGCCTGGGTTCATTCCTTCATCAGTTCCTCCTAATTCAGTGGGTTCATCAGCGTAAATTAAATGTCCGCCTGCATAAACCTTGGTTTTAAATCTCGATTTATTTAGTTCTGTAATTGCCGTAATCATAATTTGCGTATTAATATTAAATTTACTTTAAACATAACATAAAATGGAAGAAATAAATGAAGCTCAACAACGATTAATTAATTTTCAATCATTTACTGGAAAAGAAATTACCCAATCTCCTTCTCATTTTATGAATTGGTTAAAACCTACCTTAATTAGCGCAGCAAGAGGAGAGTTGCATTGTAGTTATGTAGTTAGGAAAGAAATGACAAATCCTTATGGTATTTTGCATGGAGGTATAACTGCAGGAATTATAGACGACTTAATTGGGGCCACAGTGTTTATTTTAGGCTTAAATGGAAAATATACTACTGTTAATAATAACATAGATTATTTTGCGCCGGCTGTAGAAGGTGATGTCGTTACAGCTAAAACTGCTATTGTAAAACAGGGAAGAACAATTATTAACTTACAATGTGAAGTATATTTACCCTCTAAAAATAGATTAATTGCTAAGGGATACTCGAATATGTTAAACATAGGATAATCACATTCTAAAAAAGAATATATTTCTTATTAAATGTTTAACGTTCACAAAACATTTGAAACATAAGTTTGTTGTAAGCTTACCCTAAAACCAAAAATGCCATGTTGAACGAATATTTAAACCTCCAGTTTGATGTAAAAGGTAAGACCTTTTCAGGATTTTGCATGAGAATTCATGATGATTTTCATTTAACCTATGCGGTAATTTTAGAAGATTGCCATTCATTTTGCATTTGGCTTGATGAAAAAACATCTAAATGGTATTCTTCTAAGTTCACAAACCTAGATCAAAGCGTTTTAGACCAAATTATTGGTAAATTAGATGTTACAGAAGAAGTAAATATGCTTTCTGTTTCATAATTACGAGTTAATTTATATTTATTTTCAATCTTAATAGTCTGCATTGTTAATTTTAAGTTAATATGTTTTTGTAAATTCATAAAAAACTTAATTAATAGACTATGAACAGAAAATCTATCCTAATTCTATTCGGATTCTTACTGTTTGCAACGGTTACCTATGCCCAAAAAACCATTACGGGTAAAGTTACCGATGTTTCAGACGGAAGTGGAATCCCTGGTGTGAGTGTACTTGTTAAAGGAACAAGTTCAGGAGCAACAACGTTAACAGATGGTTCTTACACCATTAATGTGCCTACGAACGGTACAACGTTAATTTTTAAATATCTTGGTTTTGATACCCAAGAAATTGCAATTGGTGACAAGACTTTAATTAATGTGAAGCTTTCTTCAAGTACAGAAACCTTAGAAGGTGTTATGGTTGTTGCGTATGGAACAGCTAAAAAGAGTACTTACACAGGTTCTGCAGCTGTGATAAAACCAAATAAAGACTTGCCGCTTACTTCTTTTGAAGGAGCCTTGATTGGTAGAACTCCAGGTGTTCAAGTTACTCAATCGTCTGGTCAAGCAGGTGCAACACCAAGTATAAGAATTAGAGGTATTGGGTCTATGAATGCTTCTAATGATCCTTTATATGTAATTGATGGAGTGCCAGTTGTAGCTGGTAATGCAGGGCAGATGAGCGATTATACCTTTGCCACGAATAACGTTATGAATTCAATTAATCCATCTGATATTGAAACAATCACCATATTAAAAGATGCGGCAGCTTCATCATTGTATGGTTCGAGAGCAGCAAATGGAGTTGTAATTATTACTACTAAAAAGGGAAAAACTGGAAAACCTACGATAACAGTTAAATCTTCTGTTGGTTTAACACCAACTTGGGCAACAGACAATTATGAAATTGCAGACCCACAAGAGCAGATAAATATGTTGTATAGCATACTTTACGATTCACGTATTGCAGCGGGTAGAACACCACAACAAGCTAATGAACAGACATTGATGCGCCTGAGCTCCAGAAACTGGTCGCCTGGTTCGGCCTATGGTACTCCTACAACGGCTTACGGATTTGGAATTCATGGTTACGAATTTTCAACGTTAGGAACTGGTATGTATGAAAATGTAATCATTAAAGGTAAGAGTGACGGTGTTGAAAATCGTGACGGAAAATTCTATGATTGGGAAGATGCACTGTTTAGAACTTCTATATACCAAACTAACGATGTATCTGTAAGTGGTGGTGATGAAAAAACAAATTATTTTTCTTCTTTATCTTATACAAAAGACCAAGGTAGAATTAAGGTTAATGAGTTTGATCGAGTGTCTGGACGAGTTAATATTGGACAAAAAGTAGGAAAATATTTTGAATTTGCTACAAATGTCAATTTCGCAAGAACAGGGCAATCTGGATATAACGATACTAGAAATACAGGTGGAAATTATTTTTTTCAGACTAGAAATTTATTATGGGGTTTTTATTGGCCTACCGATTATAAAACTGGTTTGCCTTATACAGCTCGTTTTAATAGTTTAGCGCAAAATGCAGTTTATTATGACAATGAATGGGAAAATTCTTCGGTAACTAAAAGATTAACAGCAAACGAAACTGTAACTGTTAAACTTTTACCTGAGTTAAATTTAAAATCAATATTTTCTTATGATAATGCACAGGTAACAGACGATTTGTATTATAGTGCTATACACTTTAATGGTTCTGCTACAAAAGGAACTGTTCATGCAATGACAACCAATACCAATAAATTGGTTTCGTCTACAACTTTGAATTTCAACAAAACTTTTAATAAGCATAATTTAGGCTTATTAGCAGGTTTTGAAGTAGAAAAAAATGAAACAGATTTTCAGCGTTCAACGGGTACAGATTTACCTTCTAGTGCATTACATACAGTAGCCACTGCCGGAGTTACCAATGCAACAGCTTACGATTGGGGTAATTCTATAGTATCGTTTTTGTCTCGTGCAGAATATGATTACAATCAAAAATATTTTGCATCTGCTTCCTTTCGTAGGGATGGGTCATCTAGATTAGACCCAAGAGTACGTTGGGGTAATTTTTGGTCAGTAGCTGGAGCGTGGAAAATAAGTGGTGAGGATTTTATGAAAGACCTTACATCTATTAGTAATTTACGTCTAAGGGCCTCTTATGGTACAAATGGTACAACACCATCAGCTAATTTTGGTTGGAGATCTTTAACTGGTTATGGTTCTAAATATATGGCCCAAGCTGGTGGCACAATTACCCAAATTGCAGACCCTAATTTAACTTGGGAAACTAATTACTCTACCAATTTAGCATTAGAGTTTGGATTGTTTAATAATAGAATTACCGGTTCCGTAGAATATTTCAATCGTGATTCGAAAGATTTACTTCAAGATGTTCCGACTTCAATGGTTACTGGCTTTAGTTCGACACTTAAAAATATCGGGCAGATGAATAACCGTGGTATTGAACTAGATTTAGGTGGAGATATTATACGTAAAGATGGTTGGAGATGGAGTGCAAGTGTTAATGCATCATTTATTAAATCTAAAATTACTAAACTTAGTGACGGAAAAGATATCATCTGGACGGATCCAACAGGTGGCGATGCAAGAGCACAATATATTTATAGAGAAGGGCAACCTACCTATAGCTTTTATGGTTATGAATGGGCAGGAGTTAATCCATCAGATGGAAAGAATGTATGGTACAAAAATGGAGCAACAACACAGTCTTCAGATTTTGTTTATAATGGGAGACCTGCCACCTATGTTTTTGGTAACGCAAGTCAGGTAATTTTGGGTGACGCTTCTCCTAAAGTTTACGGTGGCCTAAATACCGATGTTGAATATAAAGGCATAACGTTAGCATTAAATTTTACTTACAAAATTGGAGGGAAAATTTATGATGGTGCTTTTAAAGATGTAGCAGATGACGGTTACTATTGGGAAAGAATCAGAGCACAAGAATATTACGATAACATGTGGACACCACAAAATACCAGCGGATCATTGCCTCAATTAAGTGGCTTAGATTTAACTGATGCAATTCAGTATAGTAGTCGTCAAATGTATGACGCTACTTTTGTTAGGCTTAAGAACATTACTTTAGCGTATAAACTTCCAGCTAAATTAATCAATAAGCTACGTGCGTCAAATGCAAGGGTTTATTTTAATGGCTCTAATTTGTTAACACTTTCTAAATACAAAAATGCAGACCCAGAGGTTAATTCTTACGGAACAAGAGGTTGGGAAACTCCATTTGGAAAAACCTACACTTTTGGTTTAGAGTTTAGTTTCTAATTATTTAAAGATTTCAAAATGAAAAAGATTAATATATTTTTATTGGGGCTATTCATCATAGGGCTATCCTCATGCAAAAAGTTTTTAGATATAAAGCCAAGTAATTCAGGCGATTCTGATTTGGCAATACAGACACCTGCAGATGCTCAAGTAATGGTAAATGGTATCATGCGTACAATGACGAGTGCTGATTATTATGGTAGAAATTTTCTACTTTATGCTGATGCAAAAGGTGGCGATTTCACAATTTTTTCTCAAGGAAGAGGATTAGATGGCCTTTACACCTTTAATCATTCTCCAACAACAGGAAGCAACTCTGGATTTTGGTCTCAAATTTATTATTCCATATTGCAAACCAATAACTTATTAGAGAATATTAACAAGCTAGAAGCTTCAGGAGCAACAGGATTTGCGAGTGCTAAAGGACAGGCATTAACTGCTAGAGCTATAATGTACTTTGATTTGGTGAGATTATACGGTAAATCTTACGATGATGATAAAACATCATTTGGTGTGCCAATTGTACTAACAAAGTTAACTTCAGATGCACAACCGCTAAGGGCTACTGTTGAACAAAACTATACCCAAATTTTGAAGGATTTAAAAGATGCTGCTCCGTTATTGTCTAAAGCAAAAGCCAAAGGATACATTAACTACTATGGTAATTTGGCTATGCAAGCAAGGGTATACCTTTACATGAAAGATAATGTAAATTCTTTGAAAGCGGCAGAAGAGATAATTAACGCACCTGGTAGTATCTATACTTTGTATACAAATGCAAATTGGGTAAGTTCTTGGACTACAGAAGCTGGCTCTGAATCTATTTTCGAATTAGGGGTGGTACCACTAGAAAATGATTTAACTACAGGCTCACTGGGTTTTTATCATAGAAGAAAAGCGCATGGAGCATCAACTGCTTTGGGCTGGTTTACTACAAGTGATTATTTCCAAACTAGACTTAAACAAGACCCTGCCGATGTAAGATGGGGTATCATGAGTTATGATGAAGCAGTAACAGCTCCCGTAAATACGCGTATGGGTGCATTATATAAATATAGCGGTAGTGTTGCATTGGCTGGTGATGGCAAAGCTTCTCCAACAGCGGTAAATATTAAGGTAATCAGATTATCAGAAATATATTTAATAGCTGCTGAGGCCGTATTACCTACAAATCCGGTACAAGCAGCAATTTATTTAAATGCTATCCGTAAAAGATCTCCAAACTTGGCGGCAGCTACAGCAGGTACTGTTTCTATTGATATGATTCTAGACGAAAGAAGTAAGGAACTTGTTGGCGAAGGGCATAGGTTTTTTGATATGATTCGTTTAAATAAATCAATTACATTTAATGATGAGTTAGGTAGCATTCCTGCAACTAATAGAACTAAAACAATTGATAGAACATTTTTTAAAACAAGGTTGCCGATTTCGCAAGCAGAAATAAATGCAAACCCTGGTTTAAAAGCGCAACAAAACCAAGGCTATCAATAATTTTGTAATCCTTGTTAATAAAAAAGTCCCGTTCTACATAGAGCGGGACTTTTTATTTTGAAAAGCAATTTCAGTGTTTCATTTGATTGTTTAGTCCCGCACTTCGCTGCAAGTCCTCGGCTCGTACCTCACCTGTGGGCTTTTCGCTTCGTTCGGGTTTATTAAACAAAACTTTTGCAAAAACTAAAGGCTACTTCCAAAGAACAGATAACATAATCCTATTGCGGTGCAAATGCCTACAAAATCTGCCAATAACATTGCCCAAACAGCATAACGACTATTTTTAACATTTACAGCTCCAAAATAAACTGCAATTACATAAAAGGTCGTATCTGAAGAACCTTGAAGAATACTTGCTAATCGTCCAGCAAATGAATCAGCGCCATAAGTATTCATGGTGTCAATCATCATTCCTCTTGCACCACTTCCACTTAAAGGTTTAATCAATGCTGTTGGTATGCCATCAACAAATCTAGTATCTGCACCTAAAGCCGCAAAAACAGTTTTAAAACCATTTAACACCAAATCAAATGTACCGCTGGTGCGTAATAAACTAATGGCGATTAACATTCCAACTAGATATGGAATGATTCTAATAGCAGTCTCAAATCCACCTTTTGCACCTTCAATAAATGCATCGAACACATCAATTTTTTTATATAGAGCACCTAAAATGATGGATAGGAATATAAATAATAATAATCCATTACTTAATAATCCTGAAAACGATTGTAAACCCGCAGTACTTAAATGAACCAAATAAAATACCATTCCTGCTATAACAGCAGAAATCCCTAATATCCAGCCCAAAATCATTGGTTGAAAAATATTTATCTTCTGTTTAAACGAAACAATAAACATTGCAGCAATTGTAGCCACAAAAGTAGCTATCATACAAGGAATAAAAATATCAGTAGGATTTGCAGCTGGAACCTTTAATGATGCCCTAACCGCGATAATACTTACAGGAATTAAGGTTAAGCCAGACGCATGCAAACACAAAAACATAATTTGTGGGTTGGAAGCGACTTCCTTATTCGGGTTTAATTCTTGCAAACTTTCCATCGCTTTAATGCCAAAAGGAGTTGCTGCATTGTCTAACCCTAATAAATTGGCTGAAAAATTCATCACCATGTGCCCAGTTGCGGGATGCCCATTGGGAACTTCTGGAAATATTTTTGAAAAGAATGGGCCAATAATTCTAGATAACAACCTAATACCACCAGCTTTTTCAGCTATGCTCATGAAACCCATAAATAACGCCATTATTCCTATTAATCCAATACAAATGTTTACTGCATTTATGCAAGTCTGAATTACACCATCAGCTACTTGTTCTCTGTAGGAGATATATTGGTTGTCATCGTTTTTTTTGAATTTAAGATCACCTTGTTTAAACTCTTTGTTGTTAGCTATTGCAGTGATAATACTTGCTGATAATTTGGTGCTATCTAATACTTGTGTACTTGATGTATCTCCTTGTTTACCAACAATTAATCTACTGTAAATCCCTTTGCCATTATCAGAAAAAAATAGTTGGGATGTTGCTACCAGAATAGCAATAATTATAAATGCACTCCAAATTCTACTTAATGCCATTCGTTTTTTATTTTGATGTTGAAATTAGGTTTTTTAAAGCAATTTCCCATTTTGGAAAGATAAAATCGTCTTATCACCAGTCAATAACTCAAAGTTTGCATTTTGATACAAGATGACTTCTCCTTTTAGATTTAATTCTTTCGCAGAATAGGTTTGGTAAGCATCGCAGAAGCTTAAATCTCCAACATCTTGTATGGAGTAAGTTTTTGCTGTACTCAATCCATCCAAAGCGGGACATTCATCGTAGTTTATACCAATACTCACCTCAATTCCATTTAAAATCACATTGTGGATGAGGAAATGGAAAATCTGCTTGTTATTCTTTGGAATAGAAAAGTAATTTTTTAAGTCTTGTTCTTCGTAAGTTTTGGTAGCTATAGAAATTAATCCCGATAGGATAGAAGCGAAGTAGTACCTTCTAATTTCTTGCTTTTCGAAATCAATTTGATAACCACCTGCTTCAATCAAAATGGTTGATGTGCCTGCTTTTTGAAAATTATCTCCAAATGCCCGAGGTTCAAATTCGTCATCAAATAAGCCAATATGTTGTGGTAAATATTCATCCAAATCCTTAAACATATCAGCAATAACTAGCATTGCATTTTTTCTTGTTTCATCAATGCTTAAATCTTCATCAATAGCAGGAGCAAGAAAGGATAGTGTTGCCGGTTTTAATGTTTTAGTAACACTCCATAAAGTAATTTGGTCATGAAGATTAAAACCAAAATTAGGATTAATTTCAGCCCTGCATTGTTTTAATATTTTAGCCTCTGGTGTAGTTTCTTTTAAAAAATCCCTATTGATATCAATTTGTTGGCTATTTCTTCTGGTAAAAACTTCTGCACCATCCGGATTAACCATAGGGATGACAAACAGTTGGCAGTTTTCGGCTAGCAGATTTACTAATTTATTATCGCTCTGTAAAAAGTTAAAGAGGTCAAATAAAGCCATTGTTCCTGTTGCCTCATCGCCATGCATTTGACTCCAAAGCATAATTTTTGTTTTGCCTTTTCCCCAACTAATAAGATTGATGTTTTTTCCATTTACAGATTTGCCTAACTCGCTAAGTTCAAAAGCGGATGGAAGCTTTGTCAACAATTCAGCAATATCCTTATGCTTAAAAAAGCGGTCTTTCAACCGCTTTTCTTTAAATAAATCGTAATTATCAATTATAGACTTTATCATCATATTGTTAACTGAAAACTGCTAACTGATTAAGGTTTTTCGTCTGTCAGTTCAAAGCCCCAAGTTCTACCTTTTTCAGTTGCAGGAACTCCACTAACCATCCAAACTGGAGCTTTTGCGCCTTTTAAATAATAATCAAAAAACTGTTGCTCTCTAATTTGAATATCCTTTCTATTTTGACGTTGAACCAAGTTATGTGCTTCATTATTGTAGTTTAACAACCAAACTGGTTTACCTAAACGTTTTAAGCCTGTAAACATCTCGATTCCTTGGTACCAAGGCACAGCTCCATCAGCATCATTGCTCATGATAACTACAGGAGTTTTTACTTTTGGTAAATTAAATAATGGAGAGTTCTCGATATATAATTCTGGTTTTTCCCATAAGGTAGCACCAATTCTACTTTGGGTTTTTTCATATTGAAACTGTCTGTTCATTCCACTTTCCCAACGGATGCCGCCATAAGCAGAAGTCATATTTACTACCGGAGCGCCTGCCCAAGCAGCAGCGTATATATTAGTAGCAGTAATTAAATGTGCCACTTGGTAACCACCCCAACTCTGACCCTGAATACCTATTTTAGTTCCATCAACCCAAGCATTTTGTTTTAAGCTTTCTACACCAGAATTGATAAATTCTTCAGCAGATTTACCAGGGTGACCAGTTTCATAACTAATGTCTGGTGCGAAAACCAAATAACCATTACTCACAAAAAATGGAATGTTTAAGCGAGATGGAGTAGGAGATGGTGCATTGTAAGCATATAAACCTTCTGACAGTTTCTCATAGAAATAAACAATCATTGGGTATTTTTTACTTGGGTCGAAGTTTTCTGGTTTGTACAAAATACCTTCAGATTTATAACCTTTTGGTGTAGTCCATTTTACCAATTCTGCAGTTCCCCAATTGTAATTAGCTTGTTGTGGGTTTGTACTGCTTAGTTTTAATGCAGTTTTTAAATTGTCTTTAGATAAATAAACATCTGGCGATGCAGTATAACTTCCTTTATCAAAAACAATAACATCTGCATTTTTTGCTTTAACCAAATTAGAATATTTATATGGAGCCATAATTACTAATTCTGGTGCTTTGCTATCATTAATCGCTTTGCGATAAAAACCATTTTGTTTATTGGTATTGTTAAACGCATCTAACCACAACACGTCTTTTTTAGTAAAGAACCTAAAATCTGGGTCAAGTCTTTGCGCTCTGAAAGTTAAGTTATTTGCCCTACCAAAACCAGCTGTAATGTTTTTTGGGGCAGTTTTTCCATCGGGCGAAAATTGCCAAATATCATAACGGTCATATAGTAAAATAGCTTTGTCTTCTTCCATCCATCCTGCAATTCCATAGCTACTTGGTTCATCAGGTACATCATTTTCTTCATCGTAGAACTTAACCTGCATTCCTTCGTTTAAAACTGTTGTTTTGCCAGTAGCAACTTGGTAGGTTTTCCATAACATTTTTATCTTGTCGTAGTAAATTACATAATTACCATCTGGCGATGCCGAGGCATTTCCATCTAAGCTCTCGATAATTTTTTTACGAGCACCCGTTTTTACATCCACTAAATAATAATCTCTAACAGAACCGCCAGTCCATTGAGATGGAATTCGGTTGCCATAATCTGTGGATGCCAATACAAATGCGGCATTTCCTTCATTTACTAAACTCGCTTCAGGTAACTTTGCATCAGTTAAAGGAACAATTTTAGGGTCGGTACTATAAATGTCAATTGCAGTTAAATAACTTCTTTTAGATTCTCTATCTGCATTTTTTAACTGCATTGGTTGCAAATAGTCATCCTTGTAACCCCAAATATCCAATTTGGCATTTTCGAAATCTACAAGCGTGGTATCTTTTGCTTTTTTAATTGGAGCAATGCCAAAGAATATTTTATTTCCGTCTTTACTGAAGTTTACTCTTCCATCACCACTTACTGCATATTTTACAGGCATACTAGCCATGTCATTATCAACTAAAATTTGAGCTGTATCTAATGTGATAGAGTTATAGTAAAGGTTGTAGTCTTTTATTTCTTGTTTTTCAGGGCTAGTTTCACCTAAAAATGCTAAACGCTCACTTTCTTCATCAAAAACAAAGTTTTTAAAGTTTCCTTTGACTTTAACTAATGTTTTTAGAACCCCAGTTTCGTTATTCAATAAAAACACACCTTGTTTTGCATCCTTATCTTTTTTTGAACCAGAACAAGCAAAAACTAGTTGTTTTCCATCTTTGCTAAAAGTATATTCAGTAACATATTTATAGGTGCGTTCAATCCCAGTTGTTAAGTTTTTTATGATTAAATCTGTACCTTCTTTTGCTGCTGCACCAGCAGGCTCATCATCTGCAAACAAATAATCAGTATCATTTTTTGGTCTTGCGCCTCCACCACCTGGAGTTGCTGACTTTTTAGAAGTATCTGGTGCTTTTTCTAAATTGTAAGCTAAAATCGAAGATCCATTTTCAGGAAATTTGAAAGATTTAACTCTAGGGATTTTAGTTACTGCCAATGTGGTTAAGTTAGCAATGCCCAAAGTATCTTTTGTCATTTCATCTGGTTTCTTCTTTTTGATTTTAGCCAACCTAGTATCTTTAAATAATGGCTTTATAGAAAAAGCAGCGAATTTTGAATCAGGGCTAAATAATGAAGATGATGAACCTCCGCCAAAACCACTTGGACCTCCAAAGCCAGCACCACCACCGCTTGGTGCAACACCTCTTGAAATTTTAATTTTTTGAGCATTTAAGCTGTTTTGGAAGTATAAATTAGCATCGCCTTCTTGTACACTAACGCCATGAGCTACCCAAAGTCCATCGTTTGATACTTGTTTGGTTCCTATGCTTTCCCAACTATCATAAACTGTATGGTCTAATGGTTTTTTTTGTGCAAACGCAACACTTGCGGTTAATAATAAGAAAAAGGTTAATTTTTTCTGCATTGTTAAAATGGTTTTAAGGTTTGGTTTTATTAGATATTTAAAAATTGCAAATTTTATGCACAATTCACTAAGTGTACGTCAAATTTTACAAAAAAGGAGCGTTTTATTCAAAATCTAAATTCGATTAATTAATGTATTTGTAGTAAGGGAATTTCTTTATGGAAGTTAGCTGCGTTAACGATGGGAGCGGCATCCTTTTTGGCTGTCATCCTGAGCGCAGTCGAAGGATAGCCAAAAAGATATAGCGTACAGCGTGTTAAAACGCCCAAATTATTAATAGTTAAAAATTAATTACAAAGGGCGGTTGCTGCTGACATAAAAAAGCCGCAAATGTTAAGATTAAATCTGCACATTTGCGGCCTATTAAGTTAACAATTTGCAATTTTCAGTTCTGCTTCCAAAACTCGCAACTGTGAATTGTAAACTGAAAACTATTTACCTTTTTTCTCTTGAGTTTTAGCTTGTGCCTGAGTTCTCATGTAATCATCTAAACGAGCTTGAAACTTAGATTTTTTCTTCTCAGTTTGTGGCTTAGTTTTGTTTTCCTGTAAAATGGCGTGAATTTTTTCATCGTTAACCATTCTTCTAATTAAGTATTGCTGTAAGAAAGTGAACATATTCGCTAAGAAATAGTAATAGTTCAAACCAGCAGGATAGCTATTTAAAACACCTAGGAAAATGATTGGCATGATGTAACCAATATATTTCATCTGCCCAGTAGCACCAGAAATTTGATTGTTAAAGTAAGTGTAAATTAATGTAGAAATAGTCATCAAAATACACATTAAACTTAAGTGGTCGCCAATAAATGGAATGGTGAAACCAAACTTAATGAAATCATCATAAGTTGATAAGTCATGCATCCATAAGAAACTTTCTCCTCTTAACTCGAACAAGTTAGGGAAGAAGAAGAAGAACGCCATTACAAAAGGTAACTGTAATAACATTGGCAAACAACCACCTAAAGGATTTACGCCTACCTTTTTATATAGTTTTAAGTATTCTTGTTGTAAAAGTGTAGCATTATCTTCACCAACTTTGGCTTTAATTTCATCCATTTCTGGCTTTAAAATTCTCATTTTAGCCATAGAGATGTACGATTTGTAAGTTAACGGAGACATTGCCAATTTAAGCAATACCGTTAACAACAAAATGATAACACCATAACCCCAACCAAAACTTTCTAGGAATTGGAATACAGGTAATACCACAAATCTATTGATGTATTTTAATGGCCAGTAACCCATATCAACTTGCTTCTCAATCTCTTGGCCTTGGGCTTTTAAGTTGTCGAATTTATTATCGCCAAAATAAAACTTCATAGCATAGTTCTGAGCAGCTAAATGAGTGTATGGTAATTGCATATTTGCGCCATACCATTTTACTTTGCCAGTATCAGTTAAAATTTTAACCTCTAAATCGCCTTTTTCAAATGGAACTTGAGGAACTAAAACTGCAGAGAAGAATTGTTGCTTAAATGAGAACCATTCAATTTTGCCTTCTTTTAACTCTTCTTTTTTATCGCCACCCATACCTAAATGGTCAGGATTTTTCTCAATGTATTTGTAATACGGAGCAGCGTGTTCTTGTTCTTTTTTATGAGATTTTTCTTGTTGTAATAAAGTAGTTTCCCAATTTAAAGTAACATTATTTCCTTGTACAACTTGGTTTAAACCATTTAGGTTTATATTGAAACCAACGTTGTTACTTCCAGCTTTAACATCATATACAAACTCAATGTACTTATCTGCGCTATAGTTAGCACGCATGCTAATGCTATTGGCAGTTTGAGCAGCTTTAGTAAAATATAAATCGTTGGTATTTAAAACTTTACCATCAATATTGATATTTAAACCAAACTTGTTATTGTCTTTGCCGTTAAATAGTATAACAGGTTTTTTAGTGTAAGTAACCTCTTTTTTTAATTCAACAGATAAAATTTTACCACCCACGTTAGTGAAGGTTAATTTTAATATGTCATTTTCTAAAACTGAAGTTTCTGCAACGCCATTAATGTTTCCACCGAATGGACCTTTTAAAGTTGTTGTGTCAGGTTTAACGGCATCTGCAGGTTTTGTAGCTACAACTTCAGGTGCTTTTTGGGATGCTTTTACTTTTGCTAATGAGTCGGCAGTAATTTTTTCTCTTTCTTTTTTAATATCAGCCTCGCTAGGCTTCATGAAAAAAACAGAAGCTCCAATAATAACCATTATTAAGAAGAGTCCTGTAAATGTATTTCTATCCATTATTTTGTTTTAAACTTGTATTATTTCATCTATTTTAATATTGTTTTTTAGCTGTAAGATGGAGCTTAAACAATTAAAATAGAAGTAATTTAATTGTTACGGTTAGTTTTCTTTTTGGTGTGCTCCATCGCAGCGGCGACAAATTTAACAAAAAGTGGGTGAGGATTTGCAACAGTTGACTTTAATTCTGGGTGAAATTGTCCACCAACAAAAAATGGGTGGTTTTTAAGCTCAATAATTTCTACCAATTTGCTATCTGGGTTAATACCCGAAGCAGTCATCCCAGCATCCTCATATTGCTTTAAATAATCGCTATTAAATTCATAACGATGTCTATGTCTTTCAGTTATGTGTTGTTTTCCATAAGCTGCAAAAGCTTTTGTGCCTTTTTTAATATCACATGGATAAGCACCTAAGCGCATTGTTCCACCTTTTAAAGTGATGTTTTTCTGCTCTTCCATCATGTTAATAACAGGATGTTCAGAATTTTCATCAATTTCGGTGGTATTTGCATTTTTAAGCCCTAATACGTTTCTACCATATTCAATAACCGCACATTGCATACCTAAACAAATTCCAAAAAAAGGAATTTCATTCTCTCTCACGTATTTAATGGCTGTTATTTTTCCTTCAATACCACGGCTTCCAAAACCAGGAGCCACTAAAACGCCATGTAGATGACTTAATTTTTCTTTTACATTATCATCATAAATACTTTCAGATGGAATATATTCTACACGAACTTTACATTCATTTTTCGCACCTGCGTGAATAAATGCTTCTGTAATAGATTTATAAGCATCAGGTAATTCTACATATTTACCAACTAAACCAATTCTAACATCAGCCGTTGGGTTTTTTAAACGACCTAAGAAATCTTTCCAGCTTTCCATGTCTGGTTCATTTTTCGAAGGAAGTTTTAATTTACTTAGTACCGTTTTGTCCAATTGCTCTTTCATCATTAATAAAGGCACACTATAAATAGAAGATGCATCTATCGATTCGACTACCGCATTAACGTTAACGTTACAAAAAAGTGCAATTTTTTTACGAATTTCTGGACTAATATGATGTTCTGTACGGCAAACCAAGATATCAGGCTGGATGCCGTATTCTAATAACGCCTTAACTGAGTGTTGCGTTGGTTTGGTTTTTAATTCTCCAGCGGCTGCTAAATATGGAACTAAAGTTAAGTGAATTACAATTGCATTATTAGCACCTTCTTCCCATTTAAACTGACGAACAGCTTCTACAAATGGTAAAGATTCAATATCGCCAACTGTACCACCAATTTCTGTGATGACAATATCAAACTCTCCACTTTCACCCAAAATGCGCATGTTGCGTTTAATTTCGTCGGTAATGTGTGGCACAACTTGAACTGTTTTTCCTAGATAATCTCCAGCTCTTTCCTTATTAATTACATTTTGGTAAATACGACCAGTGGTGATGTTATTAGCCTGTGAAGTAGGGGTGTTCAAGAAACGCTCATAGTGACCCAAATCCAAATCTGTTTCGGCACCATCTTCTGTAACATAACACTCGCCATGCTCATAAGGATTTAATGTTCCTGGGTCGATATTGATATAAGGGTCAAATTTTTGGATGGTTACTCGATAACCTCTTGCTTGTAAAAGTTTGGCTAATGAAGCGGAGATGATGCCCTTACCTAATGAGGAAGTAACACCGCCCGTAACAAAAATATACTTAGTCATGTTTGTGAGTTTGTGAAATTAATAGGCTTTTAAGGCCGTTTTAATTGTTTTTGTACGGGATACAAAGCTACACAAATTTATGGTTTTAGCGGTATTTGTTTTGAATAAATTATCTAGTTGATAGTCAATGGTTAACTGCGTTTTGTCATTCTGAGCCTGCGAAGAATCTAATTAAGGAACATTCATCAAAGCAAATTTCTTAATAAATTAGAATTTTTTTAGAAAAACAATGTCAGCATCTTTTGGCCAGTTAGCCCTTCTTTTCGCTGCTGCCGTGTCTTCAACTACGCTCAGACTGACACGGCATTCGCTTCAATAAGGTTTATATTACAAAGGCCTGTGGTTCTTTTGAAAGTTCAGATTCCTACTGCAGCAAAAAACCGTACAAGCTCTTTTTTATGTCTTCTATTTTTCTGGGATTCTTTTTGTCGTCATATCTGGTATACATATCAATCAACTTTTTAAATTCCTTTTCGTTATCTGCTCTTTTACCCTTTGCTGGTTCAGAAATTGCATAGATAGGAACGTTTACCGATTCTACCTTTGTTGCAAACCAAGTTGTGTTATATCTAGGAATTGCTAAACCTAAAATCATTCCTGGTAAACCAGTAAATCCTTCAGGACCGCCTTTTAATAAAATTTCATCAGTGTAAAAGGCTACAACATAAACGCTATCATTAATCACTGCTATTGCTTTTCTACAATCGTATCCAGCAATTTTTCGAACATCATGCATAATTTTCCAATCTAAATTAGGGATAGTATCTGGTAAGATATAATCTTCGCCCATTATAGATTTTTTGATAATCCTTTTACTTTTTCCTAAATCAGTATACATTTCTGAGGTATTTTGACCTGATGAAAAAGCAAACATCATGTCACTAGCATTGGCATCTTTCTTTTGTGCTTTGTAGCTTGATGTGGTTTCATTAAAATTATAATCCCACAATGTGGTAACATATTTTTTCATTTTATCTTTTGCATCATCAGATAGCCAAGTATTATCAGCCATTTGACGTTGAAGATTTAATTTCTTTTCGTAAGTGATTTTTGCACTAGCAACAAAAACATTTTGAGCTTTTAAACTAACAGTTACAAAAGCCAGTACTAAAATTATTATCGATTTATTCATCATCTTATTTTTTTTCTGCTTTAGCAAAATTCCCACTTAAACTATAGGTTAGTCCAATTAAAACATATCTAGGAATATAACTATAGGTCGATTCATTTATATAATTTCCACCCACATATCGGTTGTAACCAATTTTCTCGTTCAATATATCAGAAACTGATAATTTGAGTTCTAAATTGTCTGTTTTTAACATTTTTTTGGATATGTAAGCATTCCAGATATGTATATTTAAAGGTGTATTAAATGATGCATTAGCTGGTCTGAAAGACATGGAAATAGTAGTGTTAAATTCCATTTTACCAGGTAGCTGAATAGTACCATTTATCTCATGGTTATGGGTGTATGTTTTACCGTTATTGATACTTCCAGTTGTAGAGCTGCTATTTGTGAAATTTACACTTGGTCGGTAACTTAAATTTACTTTTTCAGTGTAATAACTTACACTCGGACTAATTGAGATATTCTTGTTAGAATTTTCGTTTATCACTCGATTAATAACAGAAACATAGGTTGATGCATTGTAACCCACACTTAAACCCGTTCTTAAATGGAGTTTAGCAAAACCCTTTTGGTAAGATGCATTTCCATAGAAACTACTATTACCATTCATATTTATGTAACTAGAAACAGTCTTGTTGTTTTTGTCGATAGTTTGGGTTGATACTATTGCATTGTTAGTAAAATTATAGCTAAAGTAACCATACATAAATTGCTCTGATTTAAACTGATAGCTATTAAAATTAAAACCAAAATTATTATTGAATGATGGTTTTAAATTCAAATTACCAACCACCTCATAAAGTGGATTGCTAATTTGTCTAATTGGTTGCAGTTGATCTACTCTAGGTTGATTTGTATTACCATTATAACTTACGGAAAAACTAGTGCTTTTACCTAGCTTATAATTGAAGTTACTTCTAGGTGCCCAGTTTAAATAATCACGACTAAACTTGTTGTTTCTGTCCAAATCGTTCAAATCAAAACTTGTTTGAGTGGCCTCTACACCGCCAGAAATAGAGAATTTTGTTGCTCTAAATTGTAAAACAACTTTTGCAATATTAGAGAAGTTATTAAAGTCGAAATTATTACTTAAAGAATCGATTCTTTGTCTGTTTAACAAATTATCATACACCATTTTATTACTCGATGATTCTATGGTTTTGAAACTATATCCTGTTTGTAAAGACCATTTTTTACCTATTGGCTCGGTATATGAAACTCTTGCACCTAATGAGGTTTGCTTACCTGAATTATCTTTGAATAAATCTAATTTTCTAGTATTATTTAATACACCATTGGTATAATAGTCAGTAATGTTTAAACTGTTTTCAATACTTGCATTATTAGAAGTTTCTGGTTGAAGATCAACCGTTAATGTTCTGCCTTTCTTTTTAGATTTTCTTGTATAGTTAATGTTTCCGTTAAATAATTCACTATCACCGTCGCCACTAGTGGTTTGGTCATTTCTGCTAACAAATAAACCTGCATCATTTAAAGATTGACTATAGTTAATCGCTCTATTCTCGCTTGTATTTTTCTTGCCAGAGAATGATATTTTTAATGTTGAGAGAGAATCCACAAAGATTTCAAAATTTCCCTTTAAGTTTTGGCCCGTTTTCCTGGTATAATCTGTTGTTTTACCAGAGCTGAAAAATGATGTCCCATTTGGCAATAAATTTTGCCCATTAGAAGTTCTAATGTCATCTACACGAGTATCGTTATTTTTATAGTTAAGCTTTAAACCTAGCTTATTTTCATTCCACTTATCAGAAAAGTGTGCTCCAAATGTTGTGTAGTCAGGCAAGCCATTAGTAGGAGAGAAGTAATCATCATAATCTCCACCAGACATGTAAGAGATTGTACTGCCGTCATCCATTACTTCAATCATGTCATAATCGCCACCTTTTAATTTAGACATGGCAGCAGTTATTTTTGAATCTTGATTTAAGTTTGATGAATTGCCATAAACTGCAGCTTTCATTTTGCCTTTATAGATACCTAACATTCCTCCAATATTCTTAAAATGGTCTAAATCACTATTACCATCGAGTGTGCTGAGATAGCCATTTTTCGCATTATCCTTTAGCCTAATGTTGATAATTTTCTCCTTCTTACCGTCTTCTATACCCGTTAATTCAGTTTCCTTGCTTTTTTTATCGTAAACTTGAACTTCTTTTACTGAACTCGCTTTTAAATATTTAGTAGCCAATAATGGGTCATCTCCAAAAAACTCTTCACCTTCTACTAAAACTGTATTTACATCTTCGCCTGCTGCTTTAATCGCACCATTTTTATCCACTTCAATACCAGGTAATCGCCTTAATAAGTCTTGAACATTTGCATTTGGTTTAACTGCAAAACTATCTGCTTGAAAAACGATGGTATCGCCTCTCATTTTTATGGCAGCTTGTTTTTGTGCCTGAATTTTTACTTCATTCAATAAAAAGGTCTTCGTTTCCATATGGATAGGACCTAAGTTAAATTTAGAACTATCTGTTAATCTGATATCTCGCACATAATCTGCCATTTTTGGATAGGAAATTAATAGGCTGTAATCCCCTTTTTTAAGATTAGTAAGTTCAAACTCGCCCTTTTCATTGGTCCTAACGGTTTTAACCATGATAGAGTCTGTGCTTCTGATCAATACAATTGAACTATTTTGAAGTTTTTTTCTTTCAATTGTATCTACAATAGCGCCTTTAATACTTGCTTTTTGAGCAAAGGCTGATAAAATACAAAGATTTAGGGCGAGTAGAATAAAGAGCTTTTTGAGCATAGGAAGAGCGATAAATAGTTTGTTTGTGTGTTTGATTTTACTAAAGTATGTTAATTGTTTTGGCTAATATGTTAAAGTCTTGTTAATAAATGTTAATTCTTAAAAACTTAGTTGATATGGCTAATGTATAACTAATTATTTAGTTTTTAAAATTTTAATCAAAAAAAAATATCCAGACTAAGCTGGATATTTTTAAATAGGAGGGATTGAATTATTTCTCAATCATTTTATAATAACGAACATAATCAACTTCCATTTTTTGAGGGAAAATATTATCATCAATTCCTTGGCTACCACCCCAATCGCCACCAATAGCTAAATTTAGCAATAGATGAAATCTTTTATCGAATGGCCAGACTTTATAACCTTTTCCTTCATTGGCAAATTCAAAAATGATTACATCATCATAATAGCCACGAACAGCATAAGGAGTCCAATCAACTCTGTATTTATGAAAAGCAGAACTTGCATCAGGAATCATTTTAGTGCTCGTTTTTTGCGTGTTGATTTTGAAATAATATGCCTCAGTATGAGTTGTAAAATGAACATTGTTTTGGTCGTAACCCACATGTTCCATGATATCTATTTCGCCAGATTTTGGCCAATCTCCATAAGCTCTATCTGTTGGCAACATCCATATCGCAGGCCAAGTCCCTTTTCCAGTTGGTAATTTTGCGCTTACTTCAATTCTACCATACAGAACATCAAGTTTATTTCTGGTTACCAATCTAGTAGATGTATATGCCATACCATTCATGCTTTCTTTTTTGGCAGTAATAGAAAGTTTTCCATCAGCTACGCTAGCATTTGCTAAAGAATTGGTATAGTATTGCTTCTCGTTATTGCCCCAACCCGAACCACCAAGGTCATAATCCCACTTTCCAGTTGCTGGTAAGCCATTATAATCAAATTCATCAGCCCAAGAAGGTGTAGTTTCAAATGTCCAATTTTTATCCACAACTGTAACAGATGTTGGTGGTATAATAATTGGTTCTTCTACATCTTTACCTGAAGAGCACGATTGGCAAGACAATATCGAGCCAGTAGAGAGCGCAATTAGGAAGTAAGCATTTTTAATTTTTCTATATATCATATCGGCTAAAATTATAACTGCCTGATTGCAAAATCAGGCAGTTGTGTATGTTATTTAAATTCGAAATCGTCAATATAGAAGATTCCTGGGTTCACGTGTCCTTCGCCACCTAATTGTACAACTATTTTATCGTACAAAGTTTGAGCAGAATATGCACCAAAATCAAATTCTAATTGTACCCAAGAATTGTATTGGGCTGCAGTAATTGTTTTCACAACTTCTAACTGGGTTGTCCAAGCATTACCACCTAACAATGAATTTTGAAGTTTGATAGAAACTGTAGGTGATACTTTGGTGAAGTCATTTCCTCCAGGTAAAAACACTTTCAATCTAATTTTATTCTTTGCAGTTAAATCAAATCTGTAAGGCATTGTTACGTTTAAGTTTCCATACTGCTGACCATCAGATCCAGTTCTTTTCTCGTAATAACCAACTTTTGCCGACGTGTTAACAGGGAATTTTGATGGATTGTCATAACTTCTTACATAATCCATATTTTCTGCAGTCCAAGTAAACGTAGTCGTATTTTGGAAATCGTCAGTTAAATTAGCAGCTTGAATTGGTTTTTGAACAGGAGGAACAACCGGTCTAACATATCCTTTTCTTATCAATTTTAAATACCAAGCATTACCAGCGTTAGACTTATCTAAACATCTTAACCACATTTCATCGTTAGTTAACGAAAGAATTTGGTACTGAGACACACCTAAATAGTAGGAGATAAATCCGTTATTGCTAATTGTGATGTATTTTATACCATTAACAGTTGTTACCAACCACGTTAAGTTTGTAGCTGGGGTGTAATTTACAGTTGGATCATTGCTTCCTGTTGGACCACCAATACCAGGCGCATTAGATGCATTTGCAAATGTAGTTCCATTGTTGGCATACGTATATTTCAATGCATTCATATTGAATGTCATTTCATCATCGTAAAATCCAGTTCCTGTTTTTTCATCAGGGCCGGCTTGATACCAATCAGGAAATTGAGAACCAATAGGACCAACGCCTAAGTGACCTTGTTGTGATTGATCGATAACCCAAGTTTTACCTGTTGCATTAGATAAACCACCAGATAAGGTAGTAAATGCTGGATCTGTTAACATTGCTGGATTTGTACTTGCAATTACAACAGTTTTAGTTGAAGAAGCATAACCACCATCTGTAACAATGGTTAATTTTACTGTATAAGTTCCTGCTAATGGATAAGAGGCTTGAGCATCAACTCCTTCTGCTGTTGCACCATTTCCAAAATCCCAAATTGCCTTAAAGCCAGGGCCTGTACTTTTAAAATTAACAATATTAGCGTTGGAAGAAGTTGGGGTTACTGTAAATTGAACATCTGCTGTAGTTGGCGCTTTGCCTAGTTCATTTACAGCATCATCTTTTTTACAAGAACCCAATATGGTTAACATCAAACATAGACCAATCCAGATTGATGTTTTTATAGTGTTTTTTAATGATTTCATTTTTTTAATGATTAATTATAACCTGGATTTTGTTTGATACTTCCTTTAGTAACATCAATCTCTGTTTGAGGAATTGGTAAATACTCGCTTTTGTTAGCTTTAAACCCAACAGCGCCTAAAACAGTAACAGCTTTGCCAGTACGTACTAAATCAAAGAAACGATGTCCTTCAGTTGCCAATTCTAATCTACGTTCGTTATAAATATTATCTAACGTTGCAGGTATAGAACCAAGTCCAACTCTACCTCTTACTGCATCTAATAATTCTTTAGCTCTTGAGGGATTTGAACCAGCTTTAACTAAAGCCTCAGCTTGCATTAAATAAGTGTCTGCTAACCTTATCTCAATTTCATTAATTGGCCAATTTTGTTCAGCAACACCACTAGCAGAGCGGAAAGCTTTTAAAGGCGCATATTTTTTAATGAAATAATCAGTGTTTTGATAACGAGCATTATAAGTCGCACCAGCAGTTTTTAGTGCAGCTCCATCAATAATTGTTGCGGCAAAACGAGGGTCAGTTTTTAGCGCATTAACTAAATCCAATGTAACCGGACAGAAACCCCAGCCGCTAGAATAGGTATCGCCATTGTAGCTATCCATTCCAATAAATTGAGTACCAACATTACCTTCTCCACCATTAATCCATCCCCAGTCTGACCAAGCAGCATTGTTTGAGTGAGGGATTTCTAAGATAGATTCTGAGTTGAATTTGTTTGCAGGATTAAAGATATCAGCATAATTGCCAAGTAAAGCGTAACCATAAGCATTGCCAACTTTATTAATGTCTTCAAATAAAGTAATGGCTTCTGCAAGTTTAGCGTTGTCGTTTTGATACAACAAAACCTTTGCTAATTGCGCTTTAGCAGCTCCCATAGATATTCTACCTTTTTCACCAGCAGAAATTGTTGCTGGCAAACCAGGAAAAGCATCTCTCAAATCTTTTTCTATTTGAGCATACACTTGAGCAGGAGTAGCCTGAACTTGTTTATATAGTTCATCAGTTGGTAAAACCGAAGTTATCAATGGAACTTTCCCAAAGAACCTTACCAAATCAAAATAGAAATAAGCCCTTAAGAATTTTGCCTCGGCTGTTACTCTTGTTTTAAAACCTGCACTTAAAGTACTTGCTTTTTCAATTTTACTTAAAATTAAGTTAGCACGATTTATTCCTGTAAAGTTCTTGTTCCATAATCCACCTTGTGGGCCAATTCTAGAATCCATATTGAAATTATCAAATGCAACCCAATTTGGTTGATCCGAAGCATTACTTCCTCCAGCCCAACAATCGTCTGATGCTGCACTTAATAAAGGCATTTTCATGGTATAACCACCTGTCGTTCCCCATTGGGTAACATCATAAACAGAAATGATTCCCTGCATTACCTCTGTTTCATTTTTATAGAAATTATCTTCTAAAGCAGTGCCTTTTGGTGTTAGCTCAAGAAAATCTTTTTTACATGATACGAAAACCTGCATCATCGCAACTATTGCGATAGTACATTTTATATATTTTTTGTTCATCATTTATATTATTAAAAACCAACATTTAAGCCTGCGAAGAAAGTTCTAGCTTGTGGGTAAAAACCACGATCAACACCATAACTACCCCCACCAATCTCTGGATCATAACCTGTGTATTTAGTTAGTGTTAATAGGTTATTTGCCATCACATAAAATCTTAATTTATTTAAGCCTGCTTTGCTAATTAAACTTTTTGGTAGTGAGTAACCAACTTGTAATGTTTTTATTCTGAAATAAGAACCATCTTCTATAAATAAACTAGAAACACGGCTATAATTTTTATTGTCATCAGCCAAAGTAAGTCTAGGCGTTGTGTTGCTAGTACCTGGTCCGGTCCATCTGTTTAAAATAGCAGTTGTATAATTTGCAGTTGGCAAATCAAATCTTCTCAATGCATTAAAAACTTGGTTTCCAGCTACTCCTTGACCTAAAACAACCAGATCAAAACCTTTATATGCTGCATTAAATGTTAAGCCGTAAGTAAAGTCTGGAGTTGGATCGCCGATAATTTCTCTATCGTTATCACTAATTAAACCATCGCCATTTAAGTCGCGGAATTTAATATCACCTGGTTTGGCATTTGGCTGAATTAATCCACCTGCACTATTTTTATAATTAGTAATGTCTGCTGGAGTTTGGAACAAACCATCGCTTCTATAACCATAGAATGAACCAATTGCATATCCTACTTTAGTACGAGTAACTTCTAAACCTTGAGGTGTAACTGTTTGTCCACCTAAGAATTCTTTGTCATCTCCTAAGAAATCTATGTTGTTTGTTAAGAAAGATGCATTTGCAGCAACCCTAAATGAGAATTCTCCAATTTTTTTGTTGTAACCTAATTCTAGTTCAAAACCTTTGTTTGATAAATCAGCTATGTTACCAATTGGACCAGAGTTACCTACATAACCTGGTACTGCAATTTGCAACAACATACCAGATGTCTTTTTGTGATACCAATCTGCTGTAAGTGTAAAGTTGCCAAACAAAGTTGCATCCATACCAATATCTGTTGATGATGTTTCTTCCCATCTTAAATCTGGATTAGATAAAGCATCAGGACTAACACCATTATTTAAACCAGCAGAAGTACCTAAAGTATAATTCCTTCCACCACTAACAGTAGATAAATATCTAAAGTCTCCAATATTATCATTACCAGTAATACCGTACGACCCCCTGAATTTCAAGAAAGTAACTACTTTGTTTTGAGGGAAGAAGCTTTCTTTACTTGCAACCCATCCAACTGAACCTGAAGGGAAATAGCCATATTTATTATTTGGACCAAAACGTGATGAACCATCTCTACGCACAATACCTGTAAATAAATATTTCTCGTTGTAATCATAAGTTAAACGAGCAAACATAGAGTTTAAAGTGTTTAAATATTCACCACCATAAAATACATCATTGGCTCTCGAAACTGGGAATTGTAATGAAGCATCTTTTAGGTTATTAACTGGAATCCCATCTTTAGATCCACCATTTGTTTCACCTTTATTTTTTTGAGCTGAATAACCTAATAGAACTGTGAAATTATGTTTTTCAATCGCTTTATTATAGCTAATGGTATTTTCTAATGACCAGAATAATCCTCTGTTATTATTTCTATTATAAGAAGTAATTGTAGTTTGATTAATAGAGTTTAGGTAATAGATAGGAGAGAAGCTTTCACTACCCCAAAAGGCTAAATCAACACCACCTTGTGATCTTAATTTTAAACCTTTAATCGGTTCAACTTCAACAAAAGCGTTACCAACAATTTTGTCTGACCATCCCTTACCTTGTGCAACAGCTAAAGCTGCAATAGGATTTAAAATTTCAGATTGTGCATAACTAGATATCCCGTAAGGCAAGCCTTGTGAATTTCTAACAACTGGATTGCCAGTGTATAAAGGCAGGTTGTATCTAGCTGGATCTGTTTCTACTACAGGCGTAATAGGATCTATATTGATGGCACGATTTAATGGAGAACCGTATTCTGTGTTTGTTGCAACACCAACAGAGTTAGTTCTTGTATAACCAATAGTTTGACCGAATTTAATAGCCTTAGCTAATTGATGTTCAGAGTTAAAACGGGCAGTAAATCTTTTGTATTTAGAATTATCTGATGCTACAATTCCGTCTTGATCAAAATAACCGAAAGAGCTATAATAAGTAGATTTTTCATTTCCACCACTTAAGCTTAATTCATGATTTTGAATTTTAGCACTGTTATTAAACACAGCAGCTTGCCAATCTGTACCTACACCTAAAGATGATGGATTTGGAAAACGAGGTGTTCCAACAGATGGGTTGGCTGCAAATTCTGCTTCGTTATATAACGTTGCATATTGAGTTGCATTTAATAGGTCTAATTTTCTTGATGGCGCTTGTGTACCTAAATAAGTATTGTAATTAACACTCATTTTGCCATTTCTATTACCTTTTTTAGTGGTAACGATAACTACACCATTTGCTGCCCTTGCCCCATAAATAGCTGCAGAAGCCGCATCTTTTAAAACTTCAATAGATTCAACGTCGGCCTGGTTAAGATAATCAATACCTCCACCAACTTGTACTCCATCTACAATATACAAAGCATCACTGTTATTAATAGAAGTAGTACCTCTAATTCGCAGCGTTGCTCCATCACCAGGTTGACCAGAACTCGTAGTAATTGTTAAACCTGCAGTTCTACCTTGTAAAGATTGTTCAATTCTGTTTACTGGCATATTCTCAAGGTCGGATGCTTTAACTTGAGAAATTGCTCCTGTTACCACACTTTTCTTTTGTGTTCCATAACCTACAACAACTACTTCTGATAAATCTGCTTGAGAATCAGACATTGCAATATTAATAGGTTGTTGACTATTAACTGTGAATGTTTGCGTAGCCATGCCAATTTGAGAAAACTCAAGAATAGAACCTGCTTTAGGAACTTTGATTCTGAATTGACCATTTTGATCTGTCGCCACTCCTGTGTTTGTGCCCTGAACTTTTACGGATACCCCGGGTAATGGTAATCCGTCACTTTTGGAAGTTACTTTTCCTGAAACATCAATTTCCTGGGCGCTGAGGCTCAATGAAAAAAACAGGGAAAAGATCAAAAGAATGAACGTAGATTTTCCTTTCATAACAAATAATTTAAGTTTATATTTTGGTAAGTTTTATCTGCAGTTTTAGGGAATTAGCTTTTCCATCGCCGCAAATATTATGTAACAAATATATATGCTCCCTTATCCAGAAATCAAAAAACCACCCACTACAATACCCATACAAGAACAACTTATTTCTTTATTATCTAAATGAAAATGCATTATTCGACTACAACATTAATAAATTTGTTATCTTGAATGATAATTGTTCGCAATTAGTTTAAACCAAATATTTACTGTTACACTTGAACGAGATGAGACATTTTTTTCTAATCTTTTTGCTTGCTTTCTTTCCCCAATTTTACTTGGCAGCACAAGACCCAATTGGCTTGCCTCAAGTAAGTAGTTATACAAGTTTAGACTATAAAGGCGGAACCCAAAATTGGGGAATTGCTCAAGACAGAAACGGGATTCTATATTTCGCAAATAATGAAGGGCTACTAACCTACAATGGAGCATATTGGAAATTGTACCCAACTCCTCAAAAGACGATAGTACGATCGGTAAAAATTGATGCTAGCGGAAAGATTTACATCGGAGGTCAAAATGAGATTGGTTACTTCGAACCAAATGAATATGGCATATTAATTTATCACTCTCTAAAAGATTTAATTGCACCCAAAGAAAGACAATTTCCAGATGTTTGGGATATCGTATTTAATGGCAACGAAGTCTGCTTTAGGACAGTTAATAAAATATTCAGGTTAAAAAATAATAAGATTGAGGTATTTCCTACACCGATAGCTTGGGCTTATTTAGGTAAGGTGGGCAACGAGGTCTATGCGCAGGAAATAAATATCGGATTAAAAACACTTGTAAATAATAAGTGGGAGATAAAATGTAACGACAAAAGAATTATTGCTGGGGTTGTTACTTCAGTTTTACCATATAATGGAGATACATTGTTGATTACTACGTTAAAAGACGGTCTATTTTTGTTAAAGGGTAATGAGTTAATCAATAAGAAAACGGCTTTAGACAAGACTTTTTATAATGACAGAATTAACGGTGCAATGCAAATTAATAAGGATTTGTATGCGTTGGGAACGACTTCTTCTGGTCTATTCATTATAAACCGTAAAGGAACACTAATAAGACAATTTTCTTACTCTGAAGGATTAAACAACAGCAACATCAGGAGTATTTTATTAGACCAACATCAAAATTTATGGTTAGGATTAGACGATGGAGTTTCATTTATTGCTTTTAACAGTGCAATAAAGCATATATATCCTGATAGGAGAAAACAGGTTTCTAGTTATGCAAGTAGAATTTTTGACAATAAGCTTTATGTTGGAACTTCAAATGGTGTTTTTGCTGCACCGCTAAATACAAAACAAAAAGACTTGAGTAATTCACAATCACAATTTACCGAGGTAAGTAATAGTAAAGGTCAAACGTGGGGTTTGGCTGAAATAAATAAACAGCTATTACTAGCAAATGAAGATGGAACTTCAGTTATCAATGACAACAAAGCAGCACCACTTTACACTGGGACAGGAACTTGGTTGTTCTCCTCGTTAAATAAAGATAATACCAATGTAATAGCGGGTACTTATACAGGTTTACAATTCCTCAATTTTGATAATAATAAATTTAGCAATAAAGGAACTCTTGCTGCTCTAAACGAGCCATTGAGGTTTATAGCGGTTGATGAAAAATTAAACTGTGTTTGGGCTTCTCATCCTTATAGGGGCGTTTTTAAAATTGATTTATCTCCTGACAGGCAAAAAATGGTTAAGGCAAGTTTGCTTACTCAAAAAGATGGTTTGCCATTAACCTTATATAACTATGTATTTAAAATTAAAAATAAGATTGTAGTAGCAACTGCTGATGGTATCTATGAATATGATGCAAATAGAAAAAAGTTTAAACCAAGCGAGTACTTTAGGCCAATTTTTAAAAAATTATCTATCCAATATTTAAATGAAGACCCTGATGGAAACATTTGGTTTGTAACTACAAAAAATGTTGGTGTGGTAGATTTTAAGAAAAAGACTAAAAATACGAATTTTACTATCGTTGAACTTCCAGAATTAACATCGAAAATTGTAGCAGGTTTTGAAAATATCTATCCTTATAATGATAGAAACATATTCATCGGGGCAAATAAGGGCCTAATTCATATCGACTATAAAAAGTATGCAGCTAATATTTACAAGCCAAATGTTCTTTTAGGGCAAATTAGAATTGTAGGCAAAACCGATAGTGTTTTCTTTGGTGGCTATTTTAATGGCAATGCAAAGGCTAAACATAAACTTTCATTTGCATATAACTCGTTACACTTTGAATACGCTTCAACATTGTTTGAGCAAAAAGAAAATATTGAATTTAGCTATAAACTAGAAGGATATGATGAAGAATGGTCTGCATGGAGCAATAAAAGTGAAAAGGATTACACCAATTTAAGTCATGGAAAGTATGTGTTTTTGGTTAAAGCCAGAAACAATTTGGGCAACGAATCTAAAACAATTAGCTATTCATTTACAATCGCTCCAGCGTGGTATAGAAGCAATATGGCTTATGTAATTTATTTCTTTCTTTTTGGCTATATGCTTTATTTGCTCATAAAATTTCAGGAGAAGGAACATAAAAAGCAGCAAGATAACCTACGACAAAAACATCAATTAGAAATGGAAAGAAACGAGCAACAGATTACAAAGTTGCAGAAAAAGCAATTAGAAGCAGATGTAGAGTTTAAAAACAAAGAATTAGCAACAACAACTATGCACTTGGTTCAACGTGGTAAATTGCTTTCTAAAATTGGAGATGAGCTATTGCCACTTGTACAACAAACTACGAGCAAAGACACGGCAAACGATTTAAAGAAAGTTATAAGGTTATTAAATGAAGCTAAAAAGTTAGATAATGATTGGGAACAATTCTCCATTCACTTTGACCACGTTCATGCAAATTTTTTAAGTAATTTAAAGGAGAAATATCCCAACCTTAGTCCAAGTGACCTTAAGTTATGTGCTTACTTAAAATTGAATTTATCCTCAAAGGAGATTGCTCAATTATTAAACATCACCTCGAGGGCGGTTGAAGTAAGTAGATATAGATTAAGAAAGAAATTGAATTTAAAACCAGAGGTTAACTTATTTGATTTTCTACTAAACAGTTCTCCTAAAACAACTTAGCAGCATTTGTAATAGATTTTAACTTTTTTATCCTTTGCAGACCAGCCAATGTAAATATTAATGTCGTTGGCTATGCGATAGCTAAATCCGTTTAATTTACTGGCTTTTAACTCTTCGTAAAAAACTTTGTCAGGAGCATTATTGTCCGGCTTTTCTTGTTCGGTTACGGCTGGAATTAAAATATGCTCTTCATCAAAAAAGAAATTAACTTCGTTAGTTAAGAACTTCAGTTTTTTATCTTCATTTTTTAAATCAGCGGGAGCTAAATAACTCTTCAATAATTCTTTAGCTGCTATTTCTTTTTTATAAATTTCTTCCCCATTTTTTGTGGTGATAGTAAATAAAATTTTCATCTCATCAGGTTCTTCTCCTAATAAAGCAACTTTAAACGTATCTAATTGTGCAGTGTCTGTAAAAGCTTCAAGTTTGATTTTCTGAATGTTTTGTTCAGCTTTTTCTGACTTGGAATTACAGGCAACTACCGCAAAAGCAAAAAATAAGAGTAGGGAATGAGCGAATTTCATAACGGACTAAATTTACAATCGAATATAAGAAACTATTTAAATTCAAGTAAATTATTTGAAAACTCAGTTTGAGGAAAGATGTCACCCTGAGCGTAGTCGAAGGATAATTCGTTAAAGTTTTCGATTACACTCAGACTGACAGCAACCTTTCTAAAGTATTATTTTTTGTAAATCTTCTGGTGTATCAATTGCAATAGTTTCTATTCCGGTAACTTTTGTTTGTATTTGATAACCATTTTCTAACCAACGCAATTGTTCTAAGCTTTCTGCCAACTCTAATGAGGATGGAGCCAATTTGGTTATTTCTAAAAGCGTTTTGGTAGTGTAACCATAAATGCCAATATGTTTGTAGAATTGATGAGCAGTTACCCAATCTTGCTTCTTTTCCGCATTGCGGATATAAGGAATTGGATGGCGGCTAAAATATATGGCTTGCTGATTTGCGTTAATCACAACCTTCGGAATGTTTGTGTTAAAAAGCTCGTCATCACTATGAATTTCTTTAATTAGCGTTGCAAGTTGAATTTTATCATCCGTAAAACAAGAACGAACTAATGCAATTTGAGCAGGGTCTATAAAAGGTTCATCACCCTGTATATTTATCACTACATCATAACCTTTCAGTTTCATGGCAACCTCTGCACAACGGTCTGTTCCGCTTTGGTGTTTGGTGTCAGTCATAATTACTTCGCCACCAAAAGCCTCAACAACAGAAGAGATACGCTCATCGTCAGTTGCCACAACAACTCTATCTAAATCACATTTTTTTGCTTGCTCGTAAACACGTTGTATCATTGTTTTGCCAGCAATATCAACCAAAGGTTTTGCAGGAAAGCGGGTAGAAGCGTAACGAGCTGGAATGATACCTAGAACCCCTAACCCCTGAAGGGGCTTTTCATTTCCTTTGTTCATATGATATTATATTTAGTTTACAAACTCCCCTTTAGGGGCTGGGGTTAAAACAATCCGTTTATCTCTGCTTCAATAGATTGAATGATAGACCCTAAATCTTCTGGATTATTGGTAAAATCTAATTTGTCTTTATCTAGAATCAGTAGTTTACCCAGGTTATAACCTTTAATCCAAGCTTCATATTTTTCGTTAAGTTTAGATAAATAATCAATACGGATACTTGCTTCGTACTCACGACCACGGCGTTGGATATTATTAACCAAAGTTGGTACAGAAGCTTTTAAATAGACCAATAAATCTGGTGGTTTAATAAAAGAGGTAATATTTTCGAAAATAGCTTTATAGTTTTCGTGGTCTCTAGTGGTCATTAGGCCCATTTCGTGCAAGTTTTCTGCAAAAATATAAGCATCTTCATAAATCGTACGGTCTTGAATTACATTACGTTTATGACTATCAATTTCAACAATTTGTTGAAAACGGCTATTCAAAAAATAAATCTGTAAATTAAAGCTCCAACGTTTCATGTCGCTATAGAAATCCTCTAAATAAGGGTTGTTATCTACAGCTTCATATAAAGCTTCCCAGCCATAATTTTTGGCCAATAAACTTGTTAAAGTAGTTTTTCCTGCGCCTATGTTTCCAACTATTGCTATGTGCATATATTTTTAGATATGAGATTTGAGACTTGAGACTTGAGATTTTAGACTTGAGATTTGAGACCTGCATTATCTCATATCTCACATCTATTTTCTCACATCTCAAATATCAAATCTATCAATTAAAAACTTTTAAAACCAATTAATTCTCTTACTTCGCGTATTCTTTTTTGTGCGCTTTCTCTGGCCTTTAATGCACCGTGTTTTGCCACCTGGCGAAGATAAGCCGTATCTGCTGCAATTTCGTTAATACGTTCACGCATTGGTGCAGTTGTTATGATCATGTCTTCAGCCAATTGCTTTTTAAAGTCGCCATAACGAATAGCCATTTTATTATACTGTTCATCAAAATGTGCTAAAGTATCTTCTGAAGAAACGATTTTCATTAAATCGAATAAGTTCTGAATAGCTTCTGGTTTCTCTTGAAACTCTGCTGTAGGTCCGCTATCTGTTACCGCTCTAGAAACTTTTTTACGGATAATTTCTGGAGTATCTGATAAATAAACCGCGTTGCCTTCGCCTTCAGATTTACCCATTTTGCCTTTTCCATCTAAGCCTGGTACTTTTACTAGGCTTTTACTATAGCTAAAAGCATAAGGTTCTGGGAAATAATCTTGATTATATAAACGGTTAAAACGATTCCCAAAAGTACGAGCCATCTCTAAATGTTGCTCTTGGTCTTTTCCAACAGGTACTTTGGTTGCTTTATGAATTAAAATATCTGCAGCCATTAATACTGGATACGTTAATAGACCTGCATTTACGTTATCTGGATTACCACGAACTTTATCTTTAAACGAAGTACTACGTTCTAATTCGCCCATGTACGCATTCATATTCAGGTATAAATACAATTCTGCAATCTCTGGAACGTCAGATTGAATGTAAATTGTAGTTGCTTCTGGGTCAATACCACAAGCTAGATATTCTACTAACACGTGCTTCACATTTCCATGTAAATCTGCAGGAGTAGGGTGTGTAGTTAATGAATGTAAATCTGCAATGAAAAAGTAGCAATTGTACTCATGTTGCATTTGAACAAAGCTTTTTACGGCTCCATAATAATTTCCAATATGTAATTTTCCTGTAGAGCGTATGCCGCTCACAACTGTTTCTTTCATAATTCGACGAAATTAAGAAAAAACCTATGAATGGATTTGAAATATTTGTTTTTTGTAATTATTGTTAATAAATAAATTACATAAATAACTTATTTATAAACGTTTAACTATATGTTGACCGTCGCTTCATCGTCCATTCACCGTCGGTTGACCGTCCAAAAGCCTATTTCGACGGTCAACCGACGGTATACCGAGCCTATACCGACGACTAATGGCAATAAAATCTCTCAATTATTTAATAGATTTTCAAAAAGTAACAAATAGATTTTCTTAATTTGTACTTTTGATAAGATGATTAAACTACTCAGAAAGATACATTACGTCTTTTCTTTATTCAGTATCCTTTTTTTCTTTATTCTATTTTGGCCTATCTATGTTTTAGGAACCAGAAATCCTAAAAATTATTCGTTCGTAAATAAAATAAGAACATTACACTCATTTTTATGTACTGCGGTGGTTGGAATTTTTTTCAAGTTTAGCTTTGAAAAAGAACTCGACGAAAATCAGACTTATATCTACTGTGCTAACCATACTTCTAATTTAGATATCATTATTTTTTGTCTATTAGCCAAAGGGCGATATCATTTTATGGGCAAAGAAGAGTTAATGAAAAACCCCGTGTTAGGCATTTTTTTTAGAACTATTGATATTGCTGTATCTCGTGAGAGTAAGATATCGGCATTTAGGGCATTTAAAAAGGCTGGCGAAAATTTAGAAAAGGGGATGAGTTTAATTATTTTTCCTGAGGGAAGAATTGATGACGCCTATCCTCCAGTTTTACAAGAATTTAAAAATGGCCCATTTAGGTTAGCTATAGAAAAAAACATACCGATTGTGCCAGTAAGTGTGATAAACATTTGGCAAATCATGTGGGATGATGGGATGAAGTTTGGCACTAGACCAGGAATTGGTGATATTTATGTTCATGAGCCAATTTTAACTACTATCTTAGCTGAAGATAGTGCTGATGCCTTAAAAGAAGAAGTTTTTAAAAAGATAAACAGTAAGCTACAAAATAGATGATAATAGATAAACAAACTGTTCATAAAGTTGCAGACTTAGCAAGAATTGCCATTAAGGAAGAAGAAGTGGAAACACTAACTGTTGAAATGAATAAAATTTTAACCTTTATGGAAAAGCTAAATGAATTGGATACAATTGGAGTTAAGCCTCTTGTATATATGAATGAGGAGGTTAATGTGTGGCGTGAAGATATTGCTAAGCAAGAAATTAGTGTGGTTGATGGCTTAAAGAATTCTGCTAAACATAACGAAAGCTTTTTCTTTGTGCCAAAGATTATAGAAAAGTAGATTAAACTGTAACATATAATAGGTATAGCCTGTCTAAAAAAGAAAAAACAATGCAAAAAGCACTCATTACCATTAATGATATAGGCCGTAAATATGTTATTGGCTCAGAAGTTATTCACGCTTTAAAATCTGTTAGCCTTTCAATAAACAAAGGAGAGTTTGTAGCCTTAATGGGTCCTTCTGGTTCTGGAAAATCTACCTTGATGAATATTTTAGGTTGTTTAGATACACCAAGTAAAGGCGATTATATCTTAAATGGTACCAATGTAAGTCACATGACTGAAAATGAGTTAGCTGAGGTGCGTAATACAGAGATTGGTTTTGTTTTTCAAACCTTTAACCTGTTGCCTCGTGCTACATCATTAGACAACGTGGCGCTACCTTTAATTTATGCTGGTGCCAGTAAAAAGGAACGTAATGAGCGTGCAACTAAGGCTTTGGAAAATGTTGGTTTAGGTAATCGTGTTACACACAAACCAAATGAACTTTCCGGTGGTCAGCGCCAACGTGTAGCTGTTGCAAGAGCCTTAATCAATAATCCTTCTATTATATTGGCAGATGAGCCTACTGGTAACTTAGATACCAAAACATCCATTGAAATCATGGGCCTATTAGAAGAGATTCACAGTAAAGGAAACACCATTATTTTGGTTACCCACGAGGAAGATATTGCACAACACGCACACCGTATTGTTCGCATGAGAGATGGATTGATAGAAAAAGATTACGTTAACGATGATGTAAAAACTGTTTCACCACGCTTATCTCATTTAGAGAAAAAGGGAGATGATTTTGAAAGCATAGTTTAATAGATGTGAGAAGTGAGAAATTAGATATGAGACCATTCATATCTCACATCTCACATCTAGTATCTCAAATCTCAATATGAAAATTTACACCAAAACAGGAGATAAAGGCGAGACATCACTAATTGGTGGTGTTCGTGTTCCTAAATATCACATCAGAATTGAAAGTTACGGAACGGTTGATGAGTTAAATTCTTACATCGGTTTAATCATGTGCCAATCGATAGATGCACATCATCAACAAGTTTTAAAAGAAATTCAAGATAGGTTATTCACAATTGGTTCTTCGTTAGCATCAGACCCAGAGAAGTCTAAGATGAAAATTCCTGACCTTTTAGAAAGTGATATCACGTTACTTGAAAAAGAAATGGATGCGATGAATGAAGTACTTCCTGCTTTAAAGCATTTTATATTACCAGGGGGAAACACCGTTGTATCTTACTGTCATTTAGCTCGTTGTGTTTGTAGAAGAGCAGAAAGACTTACGGTAGAATTGGCTTCATCAAGCTTTGTTGACAGCAATATTACAATTTATTTGAACAGATTAAGTGATTATTTGTTTGTTTTGGCTCGTAAATTGAATGACGATGCTAAAACAGAAGAAAACATCTGGATACCACGAATTTAAATAGTGGAAAAAAATATTTGTTTTGCTCATTTTTTTTAACATACTTTTGCGCTTTCAGATTTAGAATAATTAATATTAAGAATATGTATTGGACATTAGAACTCGCATCGCACTTGGAAGACGCTCCATGGCCTGCAACAAAAGACGAATTAATTGATTACGGTATCCGTTCTGGTGCACCTGTAGAGGTGATTGAAAATTTACAAGCATTGGAAGATGATGGTGAGCCTTATGAAACTATTGAAGAAATTTGGCCGGATTATCCTACCAAAGATGACTTCTTCTTTAATGAAGATGAATATTAAAGACTCAAGATTTAAAACCTCAATATAAAAATTGAGGTTTTTTTATTTTATAGAACAATTTAGAGCTAGTTGTTGTTAATGTTTAGAAATCGGATAAAAACGAAAAATATTATAAACTAATTAATCAACTAAAATCTAAATGTCATGGGAAATCTACTTTATGTTATCGCAGTAATCTTAATTATTATCTGGATATTCGGCGCTTTTGTATCACCTTTCGGGGGCAATTTGATACATATTTTAATTGTTATAGCAATTATTGCTGTATTATTAAGAGTGATAAGAGGAGCAGCCTAAAGAATACAACAATAAAATTCAGCTCTGATAATTAATTTATCAGGGCTTTTTTATTTTACTAGAAACCCAGCTAGTTCTAAGTCTTCGGGGTAAGTGATTTTAATATTGCTTCTTTCGCCTTCAATTAGGTTGATTTTGAAACCGGCTTTTTCTACTACTGAAGCATCATCTGTAAACTTTGGTTTGTAATGCTGCTGGTAAGCTGTTCTTAGTTGACTTATCTCGAAAGTTTGTGGAGTTTGTATTAATACAAGTTCATCTCTATTGATGATTTTACTTTCTTTATCTTTTATTTTTCTAACAGAATCACTAGGTTTTATGCAGGTTACTGCATTTCCCATTTGTTCTGCAACCTCGTAAGCATTTGTTATCAATTTATTGCTAACAATAGGTCTAACTGCATCATGTATAGCCACAATTCCTTCATCTTTAATAGCCATTAATCCATTTCTTACAGAATGAAATCTTTGCTCTCCACCTCGAATAATTAAGTGAGGGATGTTGAAGTTGTGCTTAAAACATAATTCTTCCCATTGTTGATGTAAATCAGCATTTAAAACAAGAATTATTTCTGGATTGAAGATAGAATTGTAAAAAGCCAAAATGGTGTGCATGAGCACAGGCTTATCTTTTAGCAATAAGAATTGTTTAGCAACTGAATTTTGCATGCGCTTACCAGAACCGCCACCAACAATTATTGCGTAGTATTTCATTTTATGCAGATATGAGAAAATAGATTGGAGATATGAGAAAGACAAACTAGGTCTCAAATCTCATATCTCCAATCTCGTCTCTATATAATTAACATCGCATCGCCATAGCTATAAAAGCGATACTTTTCTTTTAACGCTACTTGGTATGCATTCATTACATTTTCGTAACCACCAAAAGCACTTACCATCATTAACAAAGTTGATTCTGGTGTGTGGAAGTTAGTGATCATACAATTTGCAATACTGAAATCGTAAGGAGGGAAGATAAACTTGCTAGTCCAATCGTTAGCAGGTTTTAACCTTTTACCAGATGAAACTGCAGATTCGATAGCACGCATAGATGTTGTACCAACAGCACAAATTCTTCTTTTATCTTCAATCGCTTTGTTAACAATATCTACAGCAGGTTGTTCGATGATAAACTGTTCTGAGTCCATTTTATGTTTAGTTAAATCTTCAACCTCAACAGGTCTAAAAGTACCTAAACCAACGTGTAAAGTAACTTCAGCAAAATCAACACCTTTTAATTCTAAACGTTTCATTAACTCTCTGCTAAAGTGTAAACCAGCAGTTGGAGCTGCTACTGCACCTTCATGCTTAGCGAAAATTGTTTGGTAACGTTCTTTATCTTGTGCAGTTGCTTTACGCTTGATATATTTTGGAAGTGGTGTTTCTCCTAAGATTTCAACATTTTTTCTGAATTCTTCATCAGTACCATCAAATAAGAAACGAATGGTACGACCACGAGATGTAGTGTTATCTACAACTTCAGCAACTAATAAATCGTCATCACCAAAATATAATTTGTTGCCTACACGAATTTTACGAGCTGGGTCTACTAAAACATCCCATAAACGTAATTCTTTATTTAATTCGCGAAGTAAAAAAACTTCGATTGTTGCTCCAGTTTTTTCTTTATTTCCATATAAACGAGCAGGAAACACTTTTGTATTATTAAGGATCATGACATCCTTATCATCAAAATACCCTAAAACATCTTTGAAAATCTTATGCTCAATCTTGCCACTATCTTTGTGTAAAACCATTAAACGGGCTTCGTCTCTTTGTTCTGCAGGATTGTTCGCTAAAAGCGATTCAGGTAAATTAAACTTAAATTGAGATAACTTCATGTTTTTTTGATGTAGTAAATTAGGGCGCAAATTTACGAATTATAATTATGTTTTTTGCAATTAATAATTCTATGTCTTTTAGCACCAGCCAAATCAATTGTATTTTTTATAATATACATCACTATGTGTAACCTTTTTAAGTATTTTTGGTCTAAACAATATGATGATGATTTTTAGACTCATTGGCGAGAGTTTCAGGTTTGCTTGGGATGCACTTCGCCAAAATAAATTAAGAACGGCACTTTCTCTATTAGGTATCACGATTGGTATTTTTATAATCATAGCTGTATTTACTGGAGTAGATACCATGAAGAATAAAATTCAAAGTAGTGTTGATAAACTTGGGTCTAATACATTGTTTGTGCAAAAATGGCCTTGGATATTTAGCGATAACTTCCCTTGGTGGAAATACGTTAATCGCCCAGAACCTTCATTAAGAGATTATAATGCGTTAAAAGACCGTATGGATATGGCGGTTGGTGTTTGTTATGAAGTTTCTACAAGCAATCGTACCATTAAATATCGTAGTAATTCTGTAGACGGAGCAAGTTTAAATGCAGCTTCTCAAGAGTATGATAAAACTTGGGATTTAGAATTTGGAGATGGAAGATATTTTACAGAAAGTGAAGGCAGGGCTGGTTCACCCGTTTGTATATTAGGTGCAGAAATTGCTGATGGTTTGTTTGATGGTGAAGAGCCAGTTGGTAAACAAATTAAAGTAATGGGTAGGAGAGTAACAGTTGTTGGTGTTTTTAAAAGAGAAGGTGAGGATATGATGGGAATGTCTCAAGACAAGAACGTACTTATTCCATTAAATCTTGCTAAAAGTATGTTCGACGTTAACAACGAAAGATATAACCCACAGGTAACTGTTAGAGGAAAAGAAAATATAAGCTTAGAAGAGGTTGAAAGTGAATTGAAAGGCCAAATGAGATCTATTCGACGTTTAAGACCAGGTCAAGAAGATGATTTTTCCCTAAATAAAACTACAATGCTTTCTAACCAATTGGATATTATGTTTGGTGTTGTTAAGGTTGCTGGTTGGATAATAGGAGGGTTCTCTATATTAGTAGGTGGTTTTGGAATTGCTAATATCATGTTTGTTTCTGTAAAAGAACGCACCAATATTATAGGTATTCAAAAATCTTTAGGTGCTAAAAATTACTTTATTTTATTGCAATTTATTTTCGAAGCAGTTGCGCTATGTATTATGGGAGGTTTATTTGGACTTGGATTAGTATATATAGGTACATTATTAATTACTTACCTTGCTGATGTTGAAGTGATTTTATATTTAAGTAATATAACATTAGGTATAGGAGTTTCAGTTATCATTGGTTTAATTGCGGGTTTTTGGCCTGCCTATGCTGCTTCAAGGTTAGATCCAGTAGAAGCGATACGTTCTTAACCCCTAATCCCCTAAAGGGGACTTTGCAATTCGCAGAGATATAAGTTATAAAAAAAGAGCTTCGAATTTTCGAAGCTCTTTTTTTGTTCAATTATTTTGAAAATTAATATGAACCTAAATTTGTTAGTCCCCTTTAGAGCCTGCTCCGATTTTATATCAGAGGGATTAGAGTTTAACTTAACTCAGTTTAGCTAATGCTTCTTTAATTCTTCTTAAAGCTTCAATTAAGCTCTCATCAGAGGCTGCGTAAGATAAACGAATGTAATTGTTGTTTCCGAATGAATCTCCACCAACAGTTGCTACGTGACCTACATTTAAAAGATATAAAGCTAAGTCTGCAGAATCTTTAATCACATTTCCATCAGCATCTTTTTTGCCAAAGAAAGAGCTAATTTCAGGGAAGAAATAAAATGCGCCATCTGGTAAGTTTGTTTTAACACCTGGAATATCATTTAACAATTCGTAAACTAATTGTCTACGTCTTGCAAAAGCCTTTTTCATCTCCAATACTGTTTCTAAGCCTGATTCGTAAGCTACAATACCAGCTCTTTGAGAAATTGAGCAAGTTCCAGAAGTAGTTTGACCTTGCATTTTATCGTTAGCCGCTGCAATTTCCTTGTTTGCAGCAATGTATCCTAATCTCCAACCAGTCATTGCAAATGCTTTAGAAAAGCCATTAACAATAATTACACGGTCTTTAATACTGTCGAATTGTGCAATAGATTCATGTTTATCAACAAAGTTGATGTGTTCATAAATCTCATCAGATAAAATATAGATGTCTGGATATTTTTCAAATACTTTAACTAATGCTGCTAATTCTTCTCTACTATAAACTGTACCTGTTGGATTACATGGCGAAGAAAACATGAAAAGTTTACTTTTTGGTGTAATTGCAGCTTCTAATTGTTCTGGAGTAATTTTAAAATCACTTTCAATTGTCGTATCGATGAAAACAGATTTACCTTCAGCTAAAACAACCATTTCAGAATAAGAAACCCAATATGGAGTTGGGATAATAACTTCCTCTCCTGGATTAATTAAAGTTAATATAACGTTAGATAAAGATTGTTTAGCTCCTGTAGAAACTACAATCTGCGAAATATCATAATCTAAATTATTTTCGGTCTTTAATTTATTTACAATCGCCTTGCGCAATTCTGGGTATCCTGGAACAGGAGAGTATCGAGTATAGTTTTCGTCTAACGCTGTTTTTGCAGCTTCTTTAACGTGGTCTGGTGTATTAAAATCTGGTTCGCCAATGCTTAAGCTAATAATGTTAATTCCTTTGGCTGCTAATTCGCGACCAAGTTTGGTCATTTTAAGTGTAGCGGACTCTGATAAGTTGTTGATTCTTTGAGATAAAACTGCCATAATATTTTTGTGAATGCGCAAATATAAAAACCAAATGTTACTAGGCAATAAAAAAGATACTTTTTCTTAAAATTCGATGCGTAAACTGTATTTTTGCCTACTAATTATCAGATTTTGCAGCCAAGAAAGAAAGCTATTCTTATTTCACTCTGTGTGAGCATTGTTTTAATGCTGGCAAAGTTTGCAGCTTATTTTTTAACTAATTCTAATGCAATTTTAACTGATGCAGCAGAGAGTATAGTTAATGTAATTGCCAGTTCATTCGCATTTTACAGCATTTATTTAAGTACTTTACCTAAAGATGAAAACCATCCTTATGGCCATGGTAAAGTAGAGTTTTTCTCGGCCTTTGTAGAAGGTGTTTTAATAGGTGTTGCAGGTATAATCATCATATTTAAGTCGGGGCATGATTTATTTTTCCCAAGCCAAATAAAGCAGCTTTATGATGGGGCAATTATTATTGGGTGTACTGGGGTAGTTAATTTAATTATTGGATTTTATCTGATTCAAACAGGCAAAAAACATCAGTCTATTACTTTAGAGGCAGATGGAAAGCATTTATTAACAGACGCCATTACCAGTGCTGGTTTAGTTTTGGGAGTAATACTGATTCAGTTCACTCAAATTTATTGGTTAGACAGTGTTATTTCTATCGCCCTTGGCTTATATATTATTTTTAACGGTTACAAATTAACTAGGCGTTCTATAGGCGGCTTAATGGATGAAAGTAATATAGAATTAGTAGAGAAAATTGTTGCTGTTTTACAAAGAAATAGGCAAGATAGCTGGATTGATGTTCACAATTTAAGGGCCCAACAATATGGTGCCGATTTACACGTGGATTGTCATGTTACGCTTCCTTATTACTTTGATTTAAATACCGTTCATAAAGAAATATCAAGCATTGATAAATTAATAAACGTTACTGGTTCTCATCAGACAGAACTATTTATTCATGCAGACCCTTGCCTGCCTGCTTGTTGTAATTATTGTAAAGTACCAAATTGCCCTGTTAGACAAGAAGATTTTAAAGGTGAAATAAAGTGGACGATGGAAAACGTAACGAAAAACCAAAAACATTTTAGCCAATGAGTTACTTTAATGTAAGAGTTTATGGATTGCTCATCAATTCTAAAAATGAGGTTTTGGTAAGTGATGAACACGAATATGGACAATTCTTTTCTAAATTTCCTGGAGGTGGATTAGATCTTGGCGAAGGTTTGATAGATGCGCTTAAACGTGAGTTTATGGAGGAATGTAATGCCGAAGTTGAAGTTACTGGTCACTTTTATACAACTGATTTTTACGAAAAATCTTCTTTTAACGATAGTCAAGTAATTAGCATTTATTATTTGGTTAAAGCTGTTCATCCTTTGCAATTAAGCTTTAAGACAAAAACTTTTGATTTTGATGAGGGAATTTTTCAATCTTTTAGATGGATTAATCTTAAAGATTTATCAGCAGATGACGTTACATTTAAAACCGATAAAGCTGTAGTAAAGCTTTTAAAGAAAGAGGTTTTTTAAAATGAGAGAAAGGATTTTATATTATGCAATGCCCGTTTTGAAACTGCTTTTATTCTTGACTTTGTGTTTTTTTTGTTTCTTGCCAACACCCATTATTGTTCAGTTTAGCTTTATTCAACAAGTCGAAAATCTCCTCATCGCAGATTTGATAGTCGAATTGGGCCTATGCTTAGCTGTATTTGGAGCATTGTTAATGGTTCTCAGAATTTTAAGGCAATATAGTTTATACGATGTTTTTATAATTCCAGAAAGTTCAATTTCAGGATTTTTAAAAGGAAGTCTAATCGGCTTGTGCTTAATTTCTGCTTGTGTTGGCTTTGTAATGTTGAACGGAAACGTCGTTTTTAGTTCTGGAAATATCAGTATAATTACGTTTTTTGGCTATTTAATATTCTTTATTTTAGTAGCGATTTTTGAAGAATTATTGTTTAGAACTTTCCCCTTATTAGTTTTCGCAGAGCGATATCATATAGCAATAGCTATCTTCTTAAGCAGTGTTTTATTTGGATTGGCTCACCTTGGTAACAATGGATTTACTTGGTTAGCTATGTTAAATATAACTTTGGCAGGAATTCTATTCTCAATTTTCACACTACAAAAATGGAATATAAGTTGGGCAATAGGCATACATTTTGGGTGGAATTTTACGCAAGGAACCATTTTAGGCTATCAAGTCAGTGGCGGAAAATCTTCAGGAATACTAATTTCGAAGCCAGTAGGAGAAACATATTTATCAGGAGGTATTTTTGGAATCGAAGGTTCTGTTTTTTGTACTGCTATATTGATTATTGTAATCACATTTTTGGTATTCAAATACAAAATTGAACCTGTTCAGGAAATACTATTGGAAGAACCGGAAGAAGAAGAAACAATATGAGTTTAATAGAAAGAGATAAAAAAGTAATCTGGCATCCATATACTCAAATGAAGGATGCACAAAATCCTATTCCTATTGTTAAAGGAGAAGGCGTTTATCTTTATGATGAAGATGGGAATAAATACATAGATGCTGTTTCTTCATGGTGGGTAACTATCCATGGTCACTCACATCCATATATTGCAGAGAAAGTTTCGGCACAATTAAAGAAACTAGAACACGTAATTTTTGCTGGCTTTACTCACGAGCCCGCAGTTCTTTTGGCAGAACGATTATTACATTTATTACCAGGTAAGCAAGATAAAATTTTCTATAGCGATAATGGTTCAACGGCGGTTGAAGTGGCGTTAAAAATGTGCTTGCAATACTGGAATAACAAAGGAAACGACAAAAAGAAGAAAGTTTTAGCGTTTAAAGATGCTTATCACGGTGATACTTTTGGCGCAATGTCTGTAAGTGGAAGAAGTATTTTCACCAATCCATTTAACGATTTGTTATTCGATGTGGAATTTATCGATTTGCCTAATGAGAAAAATATCTCAAATCTCACTTCTCACATCTCAGATCTATCTTCTCAGCTTTGCTGTTTCATCTTCGAGCCTTTAATTTTAGGTGCTGGCGGAATGTTAATGTACGAAGCTAAATACCTTGATGAACTTCTAAAAACTTGTAAGGAAAACGATGTCCTGACTATTGCGGATGAAGTTATGACGGGTTTCGGTCGCACAGGCACATATTTCGCTTGTGAGCAATTAACTCAACATCCAGATGTATTCTGCTTAAGTAAAGGTTTAACTGGCGGAACAATGCCCATGGGTGTAACCAGTTGTAACGAGAAAATTTTCGAAGCCTTTTTAAGTGATGATAAACTAAAAACCTTGTATCACGGACATTCATTTACTGCTAATCCTGTGGCTTGTGCAGCTTCTTTAGCAAGTTTAGACATTTTATTAGCTGATGAAACTTTAGTAAATATCAAAAGGGTAGAAGTACAACACAAAGAATTTTTCAAACAAATAGAAAACCATCCTAAAGTTAGAACCATTCGGCAAACCGGAACTATCATTGCCATAGAATGGGAAACAGGAACCGATACTTCATACCTTAGCGGACTAAGAGACAGACTTTATAATCACTTTTTAAGCAAGGGGATTATACTTCGACCGTTAGGGAACATCATTTATATCTTACCTCCTTATGTCATTTCTAACGATGATTTGGCGTACATTTACAACTCAATTCAACAAGCTTTAGACGAAATATAATATGCAATTAACTTCGATTTTAGAAAATATTGTGAACAATAATGTTCTGCATTCCAGATGGTTAAATACCTTATCTTATATGGAAAATGCAGGTGCAAAAAAGATATCAGCCTCTGAGCATAAAGAAGAAGTAACGCTACTGATTTTAAAGCATGCTGCAGAAGAACATCGCCACGCTTATTATTTAAAAAAGCAACTGGCAAAACTTGATGAAAATCTTTGCAAGACTTATAGCAATGCTGAATTATTGGCGCCAAATCATACTAAATATTACTTGAATACTTTAGATGTTTTGGTGTGTAGATACTTAAAAAACCATTTCAAATTATCTGGCTACGATTTAAAATTTGCCGCTTATCTTTTTGTGACTTATGCTATTGAAGTTAGAGCAGATGAGCTTTATCCTATCTACCAAGAAATTTTAACTGCAAAAGAGAGCAGAGTTACAGTAAAATCTATCATTTTAGAAGAAGAAGGTCACTTAGAGGAAATGTTAAACCAGTTAAGAGAATTTTCTGCAGACTGGGAAAAACATGCAAATGAGATTATTAAGATTGAACAGCAAATGTTTAACGATTGGATGGTAGGATTAGCAAAGGAAGTAGCCTAATATTTGCAAATTTTTAGAAAAGCAAAATCAGCATTTCATTTTAAGGTTCGTCCCGCTTTACATTTCAATACTTTTGAACTGTCACACTGAGCGTAGTCGAAGTGCAGCGTAACAAAAGTATTTTCATTGCAATCGGGTTTATAACACGCAGATTTGTGCTTCTAGTTGTGGTTTCCTTGCAATAGCCTAAATTATCATTCCCAAGTACTATGCTTCAAAACTTAACCAATTCTCAATTGTTCATTATTAAAATCAAATATCATGTCAAAGTTTTCAGAATTAATAAATGGTGATAAACCAGTTTTAGTGGATTTTTTCGCCGAATGGTGTGGTCCGTGTAAAATGATGGCACCAATTTTAGACCAAGTTAAAGGTGAGATAGGAGATAAGGCTACCATTATAAAGGTTGATGTAGATAAAAACAGAAATGCTGCTGCTGCCTATAATGTGCAGGGTGTGCCCACATTTATTTTGTTCAAAAGTGGCAAGCAAATCTGGCGACAAAGTGGTGCTATTCCAGCTGCTCAGCTTAAAAATGTGATTGAGAGTAATAGTTAAACCTTCACAACCTTCGTTGGCGTAATTGCATAAACCTGCTCATTCGCTTTTGGCTTAACTAAACTTAAGCCCGTAAAAGCACTAAAAGCAGGCATTACGGCAAAATCATTCCCAAAATAAAAGCAAGGGAATTTTAAGCTTTGTTTTGCCTTTCCATAGATAGATACACCTGGATGAATGTGCCCACTAATTGGATATAGGTTTTCTTCCTTGCATTTTACGGCATCATGAATAAAGCAAAAATTTGGTGTGCAATAACTAGGTTCGTGAATTTCTATTCCTAATTTTTGATATTGTTTTTCATCCAATTTATCGTGATTTCCTTTTACCAATACAAATCTTAAACTTTGATATTGTGCTTTCCAGCGTTCAAAATCGTCAATATCAGTGTTCAAATCGTGATGAAACATATCGCCATTAATTAACAATGTACTAGGCTGATATTGATTTAAAAGGTCGCTCAATCTATTTAAATCGCCCTGCGCAAGAGTCGATGGAACCTGTAAACCAGCTTTGCGAAAATGGGCAGCTTTGCCTAGGTGCAAATCGCTTACGGCTAATAGTTGTTCCTTTGGTAAAAAAATGGCCCGTTCCTTAGCTAAAATCAGCTCCTCCTCTCTAATCGTTATTGTCATCTTTGCCAAAGTTAAATGATTTTATTTTTATAAAACTCCTTTTTGTCATTCTGAATGCAGTGAAGAATCTCTAAATTAATATTCAAAGAGATTCCTCGTTCCTCGGAATGACAAAAAAACTACTTAAAAACCTCCACTTTCATTCGCTCAATTCTGTGCTCCAGTTCTTCAGAACTCATATTGGCACGTAAACTATCAACTTTAATTGGGAAAGAAAGTGGTGTAAATCTTTTAGGCTGAGTGATTACGATTGTGCTTTGCTGGATGCGATGTAAAGCAGCCGCTAATCGTGGTTCTTCCAATTGCTGATAGAAAACTTCATCATAAGCTTGTCGCAATAACAAATTGTGTTTATCGAAATCGCTAAAAACATTAAAAAACAAACCTGCTGAAGATTGCAAATGTTTATTAGCTACATACTTGCCAGGATAACCTTGAAAAACCAAACCAGAAATACAGGCAATATCTCTAAATTTTCTACGAGCCATTTCCGTAGAATTGATACTTAAAGATATATCTTCCGTTAAATTTTCAGGAGAAAAAACTTCATAAGCAATCGCATCATCCATCGGAATTTCGATGTCACTCAATAGTTCAAAACCATAATCGTTCATTGCTAAAGAGAAAGTTATAGGCGTTAATTTACTCAGTCGATAAGCAACTAAAGCCGCTAAAATTTCGTGAACCAATCTACCTTCAAAAGGGTAGGCAAAGAGGTGAAATCCTTCTTTGTTGTTTATCATTTCAATCAACAATTCATCATTTCTAGGTACGTGAGAACGTTCTTGCTGAACCAAAAATAGTGGATAAACCACATCTAATTCTTCTTCTTGATGGGTTTTATTCAATACCTCATTGTATTTTTTTCTTAAAACTGTTCCTAAATTTGAGGATAGTGGCAACCTGCCACCCAACCAACTCGGCGACATTGCTTTTTTCTGTTTGCTCTTGCGAACAATCACCGTCATATCTTTAATGTTCACAAATTCTAAAATTCTTCCTGCCAGAGTAAAACTATCTCCAGCTTTAAGTTTAGACACAAAATATTCTTCTACCATTCCGATATATCCGCCAGAAAGAAACTTAACTTTCAGCATCGCGTCACTTACAATAGTGCCAATATGTAATCGGTGGCGCATAGCAATTTGTCTACTTTTTACCTTCCAAAGACCATCTTCTTCATCTTTAGAAACTTTTTTGAACTCTTGATATGCAGTTAAGCTATCTCCACCAGATGTGATGAATTGCATCATCCAGCTCCATTCTTCGGGCAATAGTATTTTAAAAGCGTGGGTATTTTTTACTTCTTCGTAGATAATTTTGTCGTCAAAACCATCGCCTATGGCAAGCGTAACCAAATATTGAATAAGTGTATCGAAAACCATAATTACTGGCTCTCTACTTTCGATGTTATTTTCTTTAGCAGCTTCTTTAATTGCTGCTGCTTCAACCAGTTCTAAAGCGTGAGTAGGTAAGAAATAAATCTTAGAAGTTTCGCCAGGAGAGTGGCCCGAACGACCAGCTCTTTGCAGAAAACGGGCAACACCTTTCGGGGAACCGACTTGTACAACTGTATCTACAGGTTTAAAATCGACTCCTAAATCTAACGATGAAGTGGCAATAACCGCTTTCAATAAACCTGTATGCAGAGCATCTTCAATCCAATTACGTAACTCAAAATCTATAGAACCATGATGAATTGCAATTCGTCCAGCTAATTCTGGTTCAATATTTAGCAAATGCTGATACCACATCTCAGACTGACCACGAGTATTTATAAAAATTAAAGTCGTTTTGCTTTTTTCGATGATGGGAAGCAGTTTATAAGCCAACTTTAAACCTAAATGTCCTGCCCAAGGCAAGGTTTCAATATCATCTGGTAAAATAGATTTTATGATAATCTTTTTGTTCAGCTTTGCTTTAATGATAGTTCGTTTGGCGGTTGTATCAGGCTCAATTACATCTAAAGCTTCCTCAATATTGCCAATGGTTGCCGAAATTCCCCAAACTCTTAAATGCTGTTTTTTATTGGCTTTTTGTAAGCCCTTAATTCGAGATATGGCTAATTCTACTAAAACACCACGTTTGCTACCTAAAAGTTCGTGCCACTCATCTGCAACAATACATTTTAAACTTTCAAACAAAGTTGATGAGCCTTTTTGTGCTAATAAAAGATGTAGACTCTCTGGAGTGATGAGTAAAACCTCTGGCATTGATTTTTTCTGTTGCAACTTTTCTGCTTGAGAGGTATCCCCATTTCTTACGCCAACGTGCCAATCTAATTCAAGTTCTGCTAAAACTTCTCGCATCGCCCTTGCGATATCTTTGGCTAGAGAACGTAAAGGAGTTATCCAAATGAGCTGTAAGCGGTCTTTGGCTTTCTTCTTGTCTTTCTGTTCTGCTAAGTTAATCCCTTCAATTACAACCGCTAAAAACAAGGAAAATGTTTTACCAAAACCAGTGGGAGCGTTTACCAAGCCGCTATAGCCTTTGGCATAATAACTCCAAGCTTCTTCTTGAAACTTAAAAGGTTTTTTGTCGTCTTTTTTAAGCCAATTGAGAACTTGCTGATAACCTTTTGTTTGAGTTAAAATCATAATGTAGAATGCAATAACTGTTTGAGGTCATCTAAAGTATTAATTTCATCGGCTTTTTTATCTTTTCGCCAACGGGCGATACGAGGAAAACGCAATGCCAAACCAGCTTTATGCCGTTTACTTTCGGCAATACCTTCAAAAGCAATCTCAAAAACGAGTTCTGGTTTTACCGTTCTAACTGGACCAAATTTTTCTATGGCGTTTTTGTTTACAAACGAGTTTACTTCTTTTATTTCTTTATCTGTTAAGCCAGAATAAGCTTTGGCTATGGTAATTAATTGTTCGCCATCTTTAACGGCAAAAGTATAATCGGTGTAAAAATTAGCTCTTCGTCCGCTTCCTTTTTGCGCATAAATCATAACTGTGTCAACGGTGTATGGATTTATTTTCCATTTCCACCAATCGCCACGCTTGCGACCCGTATGAAATATGGAATCTAACTTTTTAAGCATAACTCCTTCGCTGTTTAATTCTCTTGAAGTTTCTCTTAGCTCGGCTAATTTTTCCCAGCTATCAAATTCGATTACAGGAGATAATAAGGCGATATCTTTTGTGGTTAAATTACTTATAATGTCAACTAAAATTTTTCTCCTTTGAGATAAGGGTTCTTGTCTAATATCATTACCTTCAAACTCCAAAACATCATAAGTAAAAAAGCCAATAGGTGCGTCGTTTAGTTGAGATTTATTTATTGTTTTACGATTTAACCTTTGCTGTAATGTATTAAATGATTGTACGTTACCGTCTTTAACTGAAAGTATTTCTCCATCCAAAACGGTACCGTCAGGCAATTCATCTTTTAAGAAATGAAGTTCCGGGAATTGGTCAGTTACCAATTCTTCACCCCGCGACCAAATAAACAATTCGCCATTTCGTTTTACAATTTGTCCACGTATGCCATCCCATTTCCATTCGGCTTGCCAAGCGCTAGTTTCTCCCAAATTTTCTGTTTCAGTTTCTAAGGCATAAGCCAAACAAAAAGGGTATGGCCAACTATTATCGGTATTTACGTGAGCGCCAGCAATTAGCTCTTGATAGGTGATTTCATTTGGCACCCATTTACCCATTATGCTGTGCATGATTTTACTGCTATCTTCTTCGCTTTGTTTAGCAATAGCATTAACCAGCATTTTGTTAGAAACGCCAATTCTAAAATTACCAGATATCAATTTGTTAAAAATGAAACGTTCTTGCGTATTCAGGCTATTCCAAGCATCTAAAATGTATTCTTTTTTGGCTTCATCAGTTTCGCCTTGTAGTTTTGCAAGTTCAGTAATCCATCGGTGCAAAGGTTTATCCACTGCATTTTCTGCTGGAGGAAGAACCAGAGCAATGGTTTCACTTAGATCGCCAACGCTACTGTAACTTTCAGAAAATAACCATTCTGGAATACCACTCAATTCAATTGCCCATTGTTTAATTAATGCTGTATTTACTGGTCTTTTTGGTCGCTTACCGGTAAACATAGCAATTACATAAGGTTTATCCCTGTCATCAGCTTCTGTGAAATAAGAAACCAAAGCAGCAATTTTGTCATTCGTCTTGTTGCTGAGTTCTAATTCTTGGATGAGTTGTGAGAAGCGCTTCATTTACTTTCCTCCTTAAGTGGGTTTTCATTCGCTTCGCCAATAATTTCATCATCATCTTCTGCGCCATATTTGGTGGTTACTTCTTCAGAACTAATGCCAATTTCATTTAAATATTTCGAAAACACAGCTGTAGAACCGTGTGTAACAAATACTTTTTCTGCTTCAGTAGCTTTAATAGCCGATAACAATCCACCCCAATCTGCGTGGTCGCTCAAAGCAAAACCAGCATCTGCACTACGCCATCTTCTGCCAGCTCTTACAGCCATCCAACCACTACAAACGCCAATTGCAGGTTGTTGTAAGCTTTTTACCCAACGCCCATCTGCTAATGCAGGCGGAATAATCACTATCCCTTTTTGCATTTCATCTTTTTTAATTTCTGGAGTTATTCTGATTGTTTGTGGTAATTCTACACCAGCCTCAGCAAAACCTTCATTTAGATTGGCAATAGAATTATGAACGTAGATTGGATATTCTCCAGCTAGATTTTTGATTAACCGTTGTGCTTTACCTAAACTGTAAGCAACCAGAATGCTAGTTTTTCCTTTTATACAATTGTCCGCAATCCAGCTTTTAATCTGTTCGAAGATTAATTCTTGAGGTTGCCAGTTGTAAATAGGTAGACCAAAGGTACTTTCAGAAACGAATGTATGGCATTTTACAGGTTCAAAAGCTGTACTGATACCATCATATTCTACTTTATAATCTCCAGAAACTACACAGATTTCACCTTTATATTCTAGTCTAATTTGCGATGAACCAATTACGTGGCCTGCTGGGAAAAGACTTAACTTAACGCCATTTATATCTATTTCCTTATTGTATGGCAAGGTTTGTACATTATCTTCTAAGCCATAACGTTGCTTTAAAATAGGCTTGGTTAAGTCGTGGCATAAATAGTTTTTATTGCCCCATTTTACGTGGTCGGCGTGCCCGTGTGTGGTTACTGCATAATCTACAGGATGCCAAGGGTCGATGTAAAAATTACCTTGCTTGCAGTAAATTCCTCTGTTTGTAAATTTTATTAATGCCATACCCACTATAAACGAACAAGCTGGCTTATAAGTTTTAGTAATAATTATCGGCTATTTAGCCGATATATTAAATTATCGGGTAATTAGCCGATATTTGGAATTATCGGGTATTTAGCCGATATTAGATTTATGATAGCTGTAATAACTGGAGACATAATTAATTCTAGAGAACTACCTGATGAGTGGATAGGTACACTTAAAGCTGCATTAGAAGGGCTTTTTGGTAAAAATATTAACTGGGAAATATTTAGAGGTGATAGTTTTCAGATAGAATTAAATGCCAAAGATGCGTTAATAAATGCCATATATATTAAGGCCTGTATTAAAACCTTAAAAGGTGCCGATGTAAGAATAGGAATAGGTATTGGAAAGAAAACCATTAATGCAGAAAAGGTAACTGAGGCAAACGGAGAAGCTTTTATTAACTCTGGCGGTGCTTTTGATACTTTAAAAGTAAATAAGGTAAATATGGCTATTAAAACGCCTTGGCCAAAGTTTGATGAAGAGCTAAATTTATTTATTAAATTGGCATTAATAACAATGGATAGTTGGGGGCAAATTACTGCAGAAATGGTTAAGTATGCCATAGAAAACCAAAACACCAAACAAGATAAGATTGCGAAAATATCTGGAAGAAGCCAATCATCAGTTAGTGAAGCTTTAAAAAGAGCACATTTTACAGAGTTAATGGAGCTCGAAAATAGATACAGAAGTCAAATTACCAAACTAATCAAAAAATAATGGAAATTGCTTTACTGAAACTTTTACTAGCTCATATCTTGGGCGATTTCTTTTTGCAACCTAACTCTTGGGTTGAAGAAAAGGAAAAAAAGAAATTAAAATCAGTTAAGTTTTATTTGCATGTAGCCATTCATATTGCACTCATATTTATTGTTTTTTTATCTTTCAGTGTTTGGAAAATAGCTTTGGTTATTGGTACGCTACACGGAATTATTGATGCCTTAAAACTCATCTTTCAAAATGCAAAAACCAAACGAATTTGGTTTTTTGTAGACCAGCTATTACATATTGCAGTTATCTTAACTTGCTGGCAATATTATTACTACGCTACCATAAACCTTCATTTTTTACAAAATACTAAGTTTTGGTTGTTTCTAATGGGCGCACTCTTTCTCACATCTCCGGCGGCCATATTTATAAGGGTAATTATAGCTAAATGGATACCAGAGAGTACTACATCTTCGCTGCAAGACGCAGGCAAGTTTATTGGCATTATCGAGCGTTTGTTAATCTATTTGTTCGTTTGCACAAATCATTTTGAAGCTGTTGGCTTTTTATTGGCGGCAAAGTCAATTTTTAGGTTCGGGGATTTAAAAGAAGCTCACGATATTAAACTGACTGAATATGTTTTAATTGGAACTTTACTGAGTTTTGGAATTGCGCTAATTGTAGCAATGAGTGTGTTGAATGTTAATGTTTAAGTTTTTTTGAAAAGCAATTGCAGTAACTAATTAACGGTAGTCCTGCACTTTGTTTCAAGTCCTCGCTCGTTCCTCGCTGTGGGCTTTACACTTCGTTCAGGTTTAGTTAACGCAGGTCTTTGCTACTAGTTGTGGTTTCCTTGCACAAGCCTTAGTTAAATAGCCCAGATTGGAGCGAGCACGAATCCCGATATTTCTTCGGGAGAGTAAAGCAAAAAGCTGGACTAACTTTAACCATTGCAGTGAAATTGCGCTTCAAATAAAAAAGCCTCAAATATTTAATACTTGAGGCTTTCTGCTTTTTATAACTTTAGATTATCTTGCTCCTGGAGGGCAATTCTCTTTTAAGAATTTAGTGTAAGTTAAAGCTAAATGATCGCTTGTTCCAGCGCCTTCATAAATACCGTGTGTACGATTTGGATAACTCATTAATTGAAACACTTTTTTGTTTTTAACCAATTCGTTAATCAACATTTCTGCATTTTGGTAATGTACATTATCATCTCCTGTACCGTGAATATATAATAGGTTTCCAACCAGATTTTTTGCATAAGTAATCGGAGAACCTTTTACGTAAGCTTCTGTTGTAGGGAAAGGTGTGCCCATGTAACGCTCCTGATAAATGTTATCGTAAGTTAATTGGTTGGCAACCGCAGCTACAGCGATACCAGTTTTATAGATTTCTGGGTATTGGAACAACAGATTTAAAGTAGATGAACCACCGCCGCTCCAACCGTGAACAGCAACACGGTCTTTATCCATAAAAGAATAAGTTGCCAATAACTTTTTAGTAGCCATTGCTTGGTCGCGAATATTGATGATACCAATATTTTTATAAATAGCTTTACGCCACTCTTTGCCTTTTGGAACTGGTGCGCCACGATTATCCATAGAAATGTAGATATAACCATCTTTAGCCATATCACCAACGTATAAGCCGTTTCTGCCAGCACCCCAAACATCTGCAGCAGTTTGTGAAGCAGGTTCGCCATAAACATAAAATACAACTGGGTACTTTTTAGTTGGGTCAAAATTATCTGGTTTTTTCATCCAGCCATCCATTTCAACACCATCTTCTGTAGTTACTTTAAAGAATTCTACTTTGTTTTTTGGTGGTGTCTGTTTAGAAAGTTGAGTTGTGATGCTACCATCCATAGTTAATGGATTATTAGTTGTAAAGTTCATCCATTCTGTTATTGGTGCTACAATAGAACTATTGTAGCTATGACGAGCATATAAACCGTTTGGAGAAATTGAATAGCTATGCGTACCAGGCAGGATAGAAGGAGTAACCATTTCTAGTTTCCCTTTGCCATCTAACTTTGTTTTGTACAAATATTTTTGAGTAGCATTTGTTGGCGACGCCATAAAATAAACAGTATTATTCTTCTCGTCTATTAAATTAACGCTAATCACATCGTAATTTCCTTTTGTAATTAATGTTTCTTTTTTACCGTCTCTGCTAATGCGATATAAATGTGTATAACCATCTTTTTCGGTTTGATAAACGAACTCCTTATTTCCATTTAGCCAGATGAAATCATCTTGCGCATCTATCCAAGCTTTATCGCTTTCTTTATAAATTTCGGTAACTGCACCTGTTGAGGCATTGGCAATGAACAATTTACTTTCATTTTGCTCACGATTTAATTGTTGTAAGATAACTTCGTTGGTGTTTGGTATCCAATCCATACGTGGAATATAATGTTGAATGTTATCGCCAGGAACTGCTAACCAATTGGTTTTTGCAGTAGCGATGTCAACAATACCAACTTTACAAGCAGATGGGTTTTGACCAACTTTTGGATATTCTACAGGAACATTAAATGAATAAATAGAATCTGTATTGTTAATCATTAAAAAGTTCTTGATTTTGGTAGCGTCAATTTGCCAGTAGGCGATAGATTTTCCATCAGGGCTCCATCTAAAACCATCTAAACAGTTAAATTCTTCTTCATAAACCCAGTCAAATGTTCCATTAATCATTCTGCTAGTCCCATCAGTTGTTAAGGCTTTAATTTCGCCAGTGGCCAAATCTTCCACGTAAACATTGTGTTCGCTCACGTAAGCGACTTTTGTTGCGTCTGGAGAGAATTTGGCAAACATCAGTGAAGAAGCTGGTTTGCCTTTTCCAATTTGTTTTAAGGTGTTATTTGCGATATCCGCAACCCAATAATCTCCGCGACTATCTTGACGCCAAACTCTTTTGGTATTGGTGTAAATCAATGCTTTTGTCCCAGCATCATTTAATTGAAAACTTCTTACCGCAATTGGACTTGCAGATTTTTCAGGAGTTAATAATTGTCTGCTAATAATCGTTTTACGTTCATTTTTAGGAAGGGTGATGGTTACGATTTCTCCACCAACATTTTGATAATAACTGCTACCATCTTTGGTCCAGTTAACACCACCTCTTTGTGCTTTTGCAATTCCGGTGCTAATTAAAGCTACTGCAGTTATTGCAATAAATAATTTGGTTAGTTTCATTTGTATTATAGTTTTATAAATTGTTGATATACAGTTTGTAAGTAAGATTTACCTGAATTTAGATTTTTATTAGTTTGCAAGTTATCTTTTGCATTGCTATTGTACAAAATATTCTTGCCAATGTTATCGAATGTAACACATTGTTTATCATTGATGAAGCCAAGACCATTGTCCCAACTAAAGAATGCAAACTGTTTGGTATATGGATTTAGAAGATTTTTACTCCATATAAAATCTTTGTGTGGAATGTTTAATTGCGCTAAAAGTGTTGCTGAGATATCTTGTTGACTGCCAATTTTATCAAATTTTTTGCCTTTAAACTCATCTTTAATTACATCTCCATAAAACAACAAAGGAATATGATAACGTTGAGGTTGAAAAATATCGGCAACATTTTTAGGATAAACATGTCCGTGATCTGCCACAAAAATGAATAATGTATTTTTATACCAAGCTGTGTTTTTAGCTTTTGACAAGTAATCATTTATACAAGAATCTGTATAGTAAGCAGTGCTTTTGAATTTATTGATAATATCTTTACTTCCAAATTTATAATTACCCGGAACCTCAAATGGTTCGTGATTAGTTAAGGATAAAATGGTAGAAAAGAAAGGCTGTTTTTCTTGATTGATATCTTGAAGTTGTTTGTTAAAAACCAAGCCATCAAATGCACCCCATTTTGAGTTCATGTCTTTTTTCTCGAAGCTATTTTTGTCGATTAACTTTTGATAATTATGGCTTAAAAGGAATGCTTTGTAGTTATCAAATTCGGATTCTCCACCATAATAAAACGACGTTTGGTAATTGTTTTGAAACAATTTTTGACTAATGGCAGGTATTTTTTGCATTTTTTCTGGCCATTTTACAATACTTCCTGTACCTAAAGTTGGAAAACCTGTTAATGTGCCAACCAAACCCTTATCAGTTCTGCTTCCAGCTGCATAAATATTTGTAAATAAAACGCCTTTATTTAACAAGCTATCAAAGTTTGGTGTAATTCCATCCTCGTTACCCAAGGTTTTGGTTAAATCTGCAGTGAAACTTTCTAAAATAAAGATGATAACATTAGGTCTTTGAGTTTTTAGAATCGATATTGTTGTATCCTTTTCAACTTTGTATAGTTCTGCAACTTCCTTTTGCGCAGTGGTATTATCAAAGTATAAATAAGGATTTTTGTTAGTTTTTTTGGATGCTAATATGCTTGATATTAAATTCCACTCTGTGTTAAGTGAAGCGTGATTTAAAACCTCATATTTAGAATAATAAGCCATACTTTGGTTATTCGGTGCTACATCTACACCACCCCTAATTAATAAGAAATTAAATCCCAATAATAAAATAGCAACAATAGTTTTTATCCAAGCTGGGGTTTTAACAAAGTTGATTTGTTTTTTGATTAGAATAAAATTGAGATAAAAACCTGACCCAACCAATATGGCCAAAATAAACATCGAAAACATAAAAGGAGAGGAGCCGCTAGATGCTATGGCTTCTTTTGGTGTTTCTATAATAGGAGCTAAAGCAGTGTAATTTACTTTAATTCCCCATTCGCGATAAGTATTAAAATTAACAATTGAAAAAAAACCAAATAGTGCTATTAAAACTTTATTGTAAATGGAAACCCATTTAAAATTAATGGTTGTTTTTTTTGTAAAATACCAACCTATAAAAATCAATATTGGAATAACCGCTAAATAAGCAGCCATTGATAGGTCTAATCTTAATCCGTGATAAAAGGATAATATTTTTTCTCCAAGGGGAATTTCTCTTAGCTTTTTATGAAATATGAAAAGGAAAATGAATCTATCTAGCGCAAAAAATAACAGCCACAACAGAAAAAAACGAACAAAAAAAATCAGGCTTTTAAACATTGGCGCAATTTACTAAAAATGCCAAAATAAAAGCCTGATTTGATATAAGGTAATTTTTAGTGTTTATTCGCCACCACCACCTTGCATAGCCATGATTTCCTCCATGGTTTTTACTTCATAACCACTAGGAACATCTAATTTATATGGGCCGTTTTTTTCTTCTTTAATCTCTTTAACAGTTAAAGTTTGTTTCATTCCTTGTTGAAAGTGAGTGAATTTTACCAAGGAACCTTTAACGTCTTTAAAACTTTCACCAGCAAACCCAGCAGGTAATTCAACGTCTGTTGTAGCCCATAACTCATAAGTACCTCCTTTGTCGTCTTTGTAAGTGTATTTTTCAGCGTTATAAGTAGCAATTACTTTTTTCTCACCAGTTGCTTTAAAATCACTAAACTTTGGAGCAGTAGCTTTTTCTTTATCATTATCTTCTTTAGTACGTTTAACCGCCAATTGCATTTGAGCAACAGGAACATCGATTAAAATTAGACCTAAATTTGAAACAACATCTTGCAAAATTGTAATGGTAGCAGGACCTTGTTCCATTTGAATTCTTGTAATACTGCCATTAAATTTTACTTTAACTTCTTTTGGTGCCATGCTGGCCATAGCTTCTTGTTCTGCAGTTGGCGCATATTCTACTGTATATGTAACAGAACCTTCAGAAATTTTCTTTTGTGCGTGAGCGTAAATTGCTGTGCTAATTAAAATTGCGGCCAAAACGCCAGTTTTCATAGATTTAAACATTGTGTTTAGTTTTAATTGTTTACCATTTAGTTTTTTCTTTGTTGAGAAAGGAAGAAACGCCTTTTTTAAAATCATCACTTTCTCTAACTCTTGCGTTGATTTGAACAGCCAACTCCAAACTTTTTTCTAATAATGGGTAAGTAGTTTGGTTAATTAACTGCTTGGTTACCATTAATGCATTTGCGGAGGCGCTATTACACAAATCTAGTGCAAAATCATTAACCTTTTGAGCAATATCTTCTTTTTTTGTTACAAAAGTTATCAAATTATATTGCAACGCTTCTTCTGCTGTGAATAATTCGCCAGTTAATAATAATCGCTTTGCAATAGTTTCACTTGTTTTTCTCATTAAAAAACAAGAAACAATGGCAGGTACAAATCCTAGTTTAACTTCTGTATAGCCTAAATTGGCTTCAGGCACAGCAAATATAATGTCACAAACCGTGGCCAGCCCGCATCCGCCAGCAATTGCGTGACCTTCTATTTGCGCTATTACAACTTTTGGTGAATAACAAATGGTTGTAAAAAGCTTTTTTAGATTGTTTGAGTCAGCTAAATTTTCTTCGTAAGTGTTTTGTTGTAATTGTTGTAAATAAGCTAAGTCTGCCCCTGCGCTAAAAACGCTTCCGTTGGCTTTCAAAATGATAACCTTGACGTTTTCGTCTTCCGCGGCCTTTTGTAAGTTGTCTGTTAATTGATTTACTAAATCAGGATTTAATGCATTGCGCTTTTCTACACGGTTAAGTGTAATACTGGCAATTCTGTCTTTCACTGCATATAAAACAAGTTCTTCACTCATATATTTACTTTAGGTTAATCAAATATGCCTTATTTTTCTTTAAAGTATAATGTTGTAATTGAAATTTATTTGCTCCATCTTCATAAGCCTTGATTCTATAATCCTTATTAGTCGCATCAATTAACAGTGTTGAAAAAATAGTTTCTGTTCTTAGGCTTGAAATGTCTTTCTTAGGATTTTGATGAAGCCATACCGCATTAAACTTGGGTAGCCCATTAATCTTTTTGTAATTGAAGCTTTCATCTATCATCAGTATGCTATATTGATGAAACTTAATTTGTTTCTTGAATTTAACGAATGAGTTAACAATAGTGTCCTGTTCCCAGTTAACAAATAACACATCTACAACTTGCATTTTATCTAATGCTGGCTGCACAAAGAATTGATAGTTTTTATCCTCTGGAGATAAGTCGGTTAATAAAATAGCTCTATCTGCGTCTATAAAGGCAGCTGCATAATTTTTTCTCAAACTATAAAATAAGATTTTACTTTGTTTAGCTGCTGCTATTTTATAGTAGGCAGAAAAAGATTGGAAAATAAGCAGCAGACAAATTGAAGTAACTAGGAGCTTTTTACGATAGTTGACTAGGGAATATACGAGTAATAATAACGCTAAACTTAATAACAGCAGTTGCCACTCACTTAGCCAAATGGAGGTAATCCCAGAGAAAGGTAAATCCGCTATCCATTTTAAGCCATTGTTAGTAAAGGTGATTATCCATTCAAAAATGGGAGCTAAAAAGTAAACTCTTAAAACTAAAATCCCTATCCCTAAATACATCATTGCAATTAATGGCAATAAAATGAATAGATTTCCTAAGATGAAATACATCGGAAACTGATGGAAATAATATACGCTTAAAGGAAATGTAGCGAGTTGGGCAGCTAAACTCAAGGCAACTGCCGACCATATTTTATCTAACCATTTGTTTTTAACGTAAATCCATTTGTAGATTTTCGGTTGAAGATATATGAGTCCAAAAACTGAAATAAAGGAGAGCTGAAAACCTACATCCCAAATAAAAAATGGGTTGTAAACTAATAATGTAAATGCAGTAAAAGCAAGAATGTTGTAATTATTGCTGTTTCTATTAAATGCCTTCGCCAAGATGAAAATCGTTATCATTATTGCCGAGCGCAATACTGAAGATGAAAAGCCAGTCAATAATGAATAATACCAAATGAGTGTACAGATAAAAAATAGCTTAAAAATCATTAAGAACTTCTTTCTATCTAAAAACGACAACATTGAGTTTAATAGAAAAAATATGATGGCTATATGTGAACCAGAAACTGAAAGGGCGTGAATTGTTCCTGTTTTGCTATATGCAGCTAAAGTTTCTTTACTTAAATCTGCTCTATAACCTAAAACCAAGGTTGAAGCAACGGCAAAAGCCTCATCATTTTTAATAAAGTGCCTATATATCTCGACCTGTTTTTTACGCTCTTCAATGGCGTACTTTATGATTGGATTTCCCGTAGATGTTTTCAAGTTAACTAAATGGTCTTGGTTAATAAAAGTCTGTTGATAGATGTTTTTTGAAGATAACCAAGCTTTAAAATCAAATTCTGCAGGATTATAGGATGGCTCTATTGGCAAATATTTACTAGCGATAATTAACTCATCTCCGTAATTCAATTTAACAGGTCGAAGGCTATCAATTTTTAGTGCAATTAACAATTTTCCAGTCGCAAATTTTGGTTTATTGTTTTGATAGACGCTACTAACTTCAACCTCAAAGCGTAAAATGTTATTGGTTAGTTGAGGCTCGCCATTAACCCAAACTTTTAAATAATCATAAGATTGATTAGCATAATAATCCTTTCTAAAAGACTGCGTATTTAATAGGCACAATAATCCGCCAAGGGCGAAACAAAAAATATAAAACACCACACCAGTAGCACCTTTAAAATTGTAGGCTTTTATCTTTTTATAGAATAGATTTATGAAAAAGAGATAGGATAGAAGAAGAGCAGTAGCTATCAAACAAGTTGTGATTAAACTTCCTTTTCCAAATAAATAAGCACATACGATTCCTGCTATGAATGGAAATAAAATCCTAACAAAAACTATTTCAGATTTAAATGTCACAGCTTAGAATTGATAACGGATTTGAAGTTTTACATCAGTTTTTTTATTCCCTTTTATCTCGTCTAAACCCGACCCAACAGTTTCCACATCTTTGTATAAAAACATTGCACATCGAGCCCAAACATCTAAATGTTTTATGATTTTATATTTAAGATTGATGTAATTTCTAAACCCTTTACCACTATACATTCCGAAACTGAAGTTGTAGAGTACATCGTCCTCGTAAGCATAAATTCTGCTATTGTAAGATGGTGTATTGAAATAGGCGACTCTAAAATTGCCAGAGATTTTTGATAAGGTTGGCGAATAGTCTACATCTTGATAAACCATGTAACCAAACTCAGCTTTTACAATTCCTTTTTTAAATTGAGATATTTCCAGTCTATTTTGAAAACTCCAAGATTTGTTGAGTTGCCAGCTCACATCACCTCTATAAGATTCCTTCTTTACATTATCTAAATAATTTATGGGCACCTCTAAATCTGTATTTTGTTGTTTCAACTCAGACTTATATCTCACAAATGCCTTAAAAGTTTTTGTGGGTGTGTAAGTAACTTGACCTAAAATTTCATAACCATCTGATGGGGCATCAATCCTGAATTTTAACCAAGGAAATTTAAAGTAATCTGCATAAAATGATATGTTCCAAGCCTTTACAGGAGTAATATTTAAGCCTGCATAAAAGCCTTTTTCGTTAAAAGCTTCACTTGCTTCGGCAGTTGCCTGATTAAAAAAGTTATGGTAGTCCTTTTTATAGTTTCTATGTAGCACAACAGCTGATATTTTTGAAGATAAACTAACTAAAGCTCCATTTAAATATGCTAGGCCACCGTTTAAGCTTTTTCCACCTTCTCCAAAAAAGTAAATGTTTTTAAAGCTGTAATTATAATGCAAGCCTATGTTCGTCAGCTTTTTCTCTGTAAAACTATAGTGCCTGTAAGATTGCGTTCCAGTGATAAATTCGTTGCTGTACATAGAATGATAAGCAATTGCACCGATGCTTAAATTGTCCTTTTGGTATTGTATAACCCCACCAAATATCTTCTGGGAAATACTGTTTTTATTCTTTATTTCAGTTGCCGTTCTGTGTAAACCAGTTTCGTTAACCGTTGCTAAGACCTCATCATCATTGCTGTTTAAACTTAAACTTCCATCTAAATTTCTAAAGGAAACAAATGGCGTAAAATCGATATACTTTTTAATATTCACTGTTGTGGCTAATCCTCTTAAAAAAGAAAATTCGTTAGCAGATGTATAAGCTTTTAAACCGACATCCTTTTTAGCTACACTAGCCACATCTGGCGCCTTGCCAAAAGAAAAGCCCGACCAAAGTGTTAAGCCTTGTCCAAATTGTAAAGTGTAATCTCCAACTATGATTTTCTTAAATCGCCCTGCGTTGTAGATACCAACATGGGCAGATTGATAGTCGAATAGTAATTGTTTGTCTCCCCTAATAAATTTCTCACCAGCATCCTTTTCAAATATCAGCGATGCTGAGATTCTATTTGAATAATTGTATTTATATCTAAATAAAAAACGTTCTTGAGTGCCTAAATATCTACTGCCGGGTAAATCGGTAAAGCCTTTTAATTTTTCTATCACTCTTCCAAAACGCAACACTAAATCATTATCCCCAAGCGTAGATATGTTTCTGTAATTTATCTTATCTACTAAATCTGACTGCCTTAATGTTACAAAAGGTAATAACCGTTGAATAGTTATAAGGTCGAAATCTGCTATGCTCTGTAACTCTAATAAATCTATTAGTTTTCCATTTTCTTTAATATGTGTGAAAAGATTGCTGATTTGAAGTGGAGACAAGAAAAACAAACTTTTTAATTCTTCAGCATTTGTATTGTTAAGATTTATTGGATGCTTTTTAAAGAAAACCAATCTATCTTCTAATTCAGATAAATCATAATCTTCTGGTAAATTTTCGGCTAAACTTTCAATCAAGTCTTTAATCAGATTATCTTCTTGTGTTTGCGCTTTTGCCGCAGCCCCCATAAACAGCAAAATGATTAAGATTTTAAAACGCATAAGCCAATGCAATTTGAGGTGTATAACCTAGATATGGGTCGCTTTCAACTACGATATCCATCATCAACTTTTTATAGTTTAAGCCGAATCCAACATATTGTTTAAAAGGTTTGGCAGTTAATCCTGCTCTCAGACTAATTAGTTCAACTACTTTGTATTCTAATCCCAATCCAACATCTATAGGTTTATCTAAATCTTTAGAAATTGATGTTGCTATCAGTATTTTACTAGAGGCTTTATACGCGGCGCCGATTTGTACTGTGGTTGGGATAATAGCTTCGACGGCTTTTGTACTAAATTTTTGTTTCGACGGATTGTTGATGCTCGCTCCAAAAGTTAAAACCTCATTATAATCATACATTGCTCCAACATCTATCGAGAAACCTGTCGTCGCACCGTAATTGTTAATTTTTATTTGATGATAATTGCCTTTTAAAGCGATTGACAACTTATCTCCAAACCGTTTTGCCAAAGCTATTCCGCCTTTTATCTCGTTGTATTCGCTTATCCCATATCGCTGAAAACTTGCACCTACGTAATTGTTCTTAAAAGGAATAACAAACGCTACTGCTTGTTTACTTAACTCACTGTCAAATAAGAATTTTGAATAATTAATTGCAAGCGATGAAGATTTGATATCCGTGATGCCACATGGATTTCCTTCCAAGCTCCATAGGTCTTTAACTGCAGCACCATTCATCCCCATAGCAGAGAGTCTTGGTCCCAAATTGTTCTGAGAGAAGACGTAATTACTGCTCAGAAGGACTAACAAGCAAAGGTTAAATATTCTGTTCATAGATTTAGGTAAACCAATCTATAACAAAATATTATAAAATAAAAATTTTTAAATTTGAAATTATATTTCCAAAATATTATAAAAACAGTTTATTATTCTTTAAGTTAATAATTTGTATTGCTAATTAATTAAGTTGATAATCAGTGAAATTATTTAAGCAATTGTTAATTTTTTTGTGGAGAGTCTATAAAATAAAATTTTAGTTTTTTGATGGTATTTATTTGAATTTGAAAGTCGACATAACTAATCACAGCTTTGCAACCATCCTAGCTGTCCACTTATATTTTGGAATGAAGAGATAAACCACTAGTTTTGTTTAAACAAGTAGGTTGTTAAATATGCAGCTGGCTTAATAATTGATTGTATTTAATTTATTCACTAAACTAAAAACACATGAAAACCTTTTATAATAAACCTGCACTTGTACTTACTGTGTTTTGTATGATTTCAGTCTTAATCTCATCTTGTAAAAAAAATGAGGATACCTATGAGCCAGTGGTTTATGGAGATGCTAATATTAGAGTAACAAATACCGCTTCAGGCTCAAATTCTCAAGACTTCTATCAGGGCGATACTAAGCTAAGCACAACTGCTGTTGCTTATACGGAAACTAGTCCACTAATTAAATTAAAAGCAGGAAATACAATTATATCTTTCAAAAATACTGGTACTACAACCACAACCGCTTCATTAAATGTTGGCTTAGAAACAAATGGGACTTACACTGCATTTTATTATACTAATTTAGCAGGTACAGGTGTAATCACTGGCGCTGGAGATGATACTGTTGCACCTGCTTCGGGCAAGGTAAAAGTTAGGTTTGCTAACTTCGGTTCAGCATTAAATAATACCTTAAATTTAAGTGTTACAGGTGGCGCTAGTGTTTTAACAGGTTTAGGTTTTGGTAATTTAACAAGTGGATATGCTACATTAGATGCAGGTGCTGGTCTGGATTTTACTGTTCTAGGTTCTGGAATTACAGGAAATATCGCAGGAACAAATTTTCTTTCAGGTAAAATTTATACAGTTTGGTTTGATGCAGCAAATACTACAACAGCCAAATATCATATTATTCAACAGAATTAATTAGTGATAAATTATAAAGAGCATCCTAAATTTAGGATGCTTTTTTTATGCTCAAAAATGCCAAATTTTGCTATTTTTGGCTATAACAAATGGCAAATACTATTAACCCACTGAGAACTGTTAATGTTACTAGATATGTAACTCCTTTACGTGAAGGTGGTTCTATGCCCGCAATCGCAGAAGCTGATGATGGTTTTCTTTACGTATTAAAATTTCGTGGAGCAGGACAGGGTCATAAGGCATTAATTTCTGAAATAATTGGAGGAGAGATTTCTCGTATCTTAGGTTTGAAAGTTCCAGAACTGGTTCTTGCTAATTTAGATGAAGCCTTCGGTAGGACCGAGCCTGATGAGGAAATTCAAGATTTGCTAAAGGCAAGCGTAGGTTTAAATTTAGCCTTGCATTATCTTTCTGGAGCAATAACTTACGACCCAACCGTTACTAAGATAGAACCACTATTAGCGTCTCAAATCGTATGGTTAGATTGTTTACTAACCAATATGGACCGTACTCCTCGCAACACAAATATGTTGTTCTGGCATAAAGAATTATGGTTAATAGATCATGGTGCATCTTTGTATTTTCATCATTCATGGCAAAATTGGGAAGAACAAGCCAAACGACCTTTTATGTTAGTTAAAGACCATGTTCTTTTACCGCAAGCAGAATTTTTAAACGAAGTTGATGAAAGTTTTAAAACGATATTAACTCCGAGTTTAATACAAGAAGTTCTGAATTTAATACCAGATGAATGGTTAAATGAAGATATTTTCAAAACCAGCCAAGCGCAAAGAGAAGCTTACGCCTTATTTTTAAACACAAGAATTGCCAATTCAGCAATTTTTGTAAAAGAAGCACAAAATGCAAAAAAAGCAATTATTTGAATATGCTGTAATTCGCGTTGTGCCTAGGGTAGAGCGTGAAGAATTTCTCAATGTTGGGGTAATTTTATACTGTGCTGGTCAAAAATTTTTAAAATGCGCTTTTGAAGTAAATGAGAATAGATTAAAAGCATTTTCTTGCGAAATTGAGGCTGATATTATTTTGTCAAATCTCAAATCAATTGAGAAAATTTGTTGTGGAGAATTGGAAGGTGGACCAATTGGTCAGCTTGATATGCCATCACGGTTTAGATGGTTAACAGCTACCAGAAGTACCGTTGTTCAGGCATCTAAAGTGCATCCTGGTTTTTGTATAAATGCAGAAGAAACTTTGCAAAAACTATTTCAACAGTTAGTTTTATAAATAGCTAACATTATGTCTTTGCAGGTTAAAAATTATAAACAAACCATATTATACGGCATCAGCTTTGCTTTTTTATTGGCTTTAATTAAATGGCTCGAAATACGTTATGTGATATTTCAGCATTCTTTTGAAATTTATGCGGGAGCAATTGCTTTAATCTTTACCATTTTGGGAATATGGTTAGCACTAAAACTGGCTAAGCCAAGAATTGAAACTAGAATAATCGAAAAAGAAGTTTTCATAAACAGAGTTGATGAATTTAAATTCAATAGAGCAGCCGCTGATAATTTGGGATTAAGCGACAGAGAAATTGAAGTGCTACAACTGATGGCAAATGGTTTAAGTAATCAAGAAATTGCCGACAAATTATTTATCTCCTTAAATACCATCAAAACGCACATTAGCAGAATCTTTGAAAAGATGGACGTAAAACGCCGAACGCAAGCGATAGAACTAGCCAAAAACCTATCCATCATCTCTTACTGATTCATACTTTAGTATTAATCTAGGTTAGTTTTCATCAAATCATACTAAAGTATGAATGGAATTAAATTGGCTTAAACTTACTTTGTGTTCAGAAAATAAATTATCAAAACATGAAAAAGAACATTTTAATTTTTGGCCTAATCTCAGGCCTTATCGTTAGTGGTTTAATATCAATAACTGCAATTTGCTATAGCAAGCAAGATTTTGAAGGCAATATGGTATTAGGCTTTACCGTAATGATATTGGCTTTCATTTTCGTTTTTGTTGGCATAAAAAATTACAGGGATAAGTTCAACAACGGAAATATCACCTTCTGGAAAGCATTACAAATTGGATTATCAATTTCGTTTATTGCCTCTACAATGTATGTAATTACTTGGTTAATTGCTTATTACAATTTTATGCCAGATTTTATGGAAGTTATGACTGCTCAAAGCATCGAAAAGATAAAACTAAATAAAGAGCTAACCAGTGCAGAAATGACTGAACAAATAGCTGGAATTAACAGTATGAAGAATTTATATAAAAGCCCAATAATGGTAGTTCTACTTACTTATATGGAGATTTTTCCGGTTGGAATTGTTATTACTTTAATTAGTGCGCTAATTCTTAAAAGAAAACAAAAGCAGGATTTGAATTTTGCTTAGTCTAACAATTAGATGAGCAACACCTGAGCAAAACACAAAATTTGCTCCCGCTTTGCGCTTTTACGCTTCGCATTCCCGAAGAATCGGGACAGGCAGTTATTCTTCCTCGTTCTAGGGTAACGCTGCAACTGGGGCTATTTGGCAAAAACAGTACGAAAATTTGCAGTTTGCTAGATGCAGATACTTTGTTGTTAAACCTGACAGAAGAGACAGCCCCGAATTATTTCAATGAGGGCTACAGCGAATGGCAGGACTACAGCCAGCCATAATGTAGAAACTGCAGTTTTCCAAATCATCATTGGATATTTTTTGGATTTTTAAGTCTTTCTATATAACCATTAATTTTATTTGAAAGGTAAATGATGTAAATTGCGCAAAATTCAAATAAATGAGCGAGACGAATACAATTCCAGAATTTAAAGACTTTAAAACATTTTATAAAAAAGCAGTAGAGCCTTTAAAAAAAGCTAACATTGGCTACATTAGGCTTGATGGAAAAATGCAAGGAGGCACTAGAAATGTTTTTGCTTATTTTTGGTACAAAGATAAAAAGTGGAAAGTAAATGCTGATACTTACATCGACAGATTAAAAATTGCTTTCGAAGAATTTGATAAATCAGAGGAGCCGTTTGTAATTAAACCCTTAAGAGATTACAAAGGCGAAACGCTTTCGATTAAAGGACAGCCTATTAGAAATGCAAAATTTAACGTGTTTTTAGTCGTTTAAAGTTCAATTACTTCACCTTTTTCTGGTATAGTTACCTGATATCCTTCTTCAATTAAAGCGGTTGATAGTAATTCCATACTTTTTGTTTCTCCATGAACCAGAAAGACTCTTTGCAATTTGGTTAAATCTTGGTTTTTTACTGTATTTACCAAATCTTTATGGTCTCCGTGTCCACTTAATAGGTCAGTTTTTTTAATTGAAGCATAAACCATTAAATCTCTATTTCTTAAACGAATAATTGGGTCGCCACGTAAAAGTCTATCTCCGAGAGTACCTTTTGCACAAAAACCGATAAATAAAATGGTGCAATAATAGTTCTGGATATTATGATACAAATGGTCTTGTATTCTTCCTCCTTCAAGCATTCCGGCTGATGAGATGATAATGCAAGGCTCCAAATAATTCATCACAGATTCACTCTCTTTTCTATCGTGAACGTAGATTAAATTGTCAAATTCAAATTCATCACCTTTGGTTTGATAGAATTGTTTAGCCTCATCATTTACCAATGTATGGTGCTTTCTATAGACTTCAGTGGCGTGATTTGCCAATGGACTATCTACAAAAATTTGAACTGGAGGTAGTAATCCTGTACTAAATATTTTATTTAAGGTAAACACTAATGATTGTGTCCTTCCAATGCTAAAAGCTGGGATTAATAACCTACCAGGACTTTTAATGCAAGTTTCTTGAATGGTTTTTATTAAGGTTTCTTCCAGCGTAGTGTCTGATGAATGAAGCCTACCTCCATAAGTAGATTCGCAAACTAAATAATCTAATTGTGGAAGTGGTTCAGGGTCTACTAAAACTGGATAGTTTTTTCTGCCAATATCTCCAGTAAACCCAATTTTCTTTGTTATTCCATTTTCTGTAATGCTTAAAATTGCAGCAGCAGCACCTAATAAATGTCCAACAGGTACAAAAGTTAATTCTATACTTCCATTTATTTTAAAAGGCTTGTTAAAACCAATGGTAATAAACCTATCTACCGTTTCCATTACATGTTTTTGCAAGTATAATGGCGCTGGACCAGCATGATGATGACCTCTTCGGCCTTTGCTTCTTTTGGTTTGTTTACTGAGGAAGATATTTACAGAGTCTAACAAAAGTAATTCTGCTAAATCTGCAGTGGGTGGTGTGCAAAGTATTTGACCTTCAAATCCCATTCGCACAAGCGTTGGTAAATTACCTGAATGGTCTATGTGTGCGTGGGTTAAAATAACTAAATCAATCTCTGCAGGATTGAAAGGAAAACGTTGATTCTCTTCCTGATAAGTGTCTCTTTCGTAATCAAGACCGCAATCTATAAGTATCGAGTAATTTTCTGTCTGCAATAAATGCATACTTCCAGTTACCTGTTGTGCTGCACCCCAAATGGTTAATTTCATGTATAAATACTTCCTTAGCTATGGGGCAAGATATAATTTTTCAATCCTAAATCATCTATCAAATTGTAAGAATTAGATAATATTTTGGTTTAGAATCAAAACTCCCGCGGATAGGGCGGGAGCTGCATTAATATTTATTTCTTTTCTGGTGGAGTAGAAACTATCTCACCGAATTCATTAACATAAGCCATCATGCTTTCCAAATCTCCACCTGTAGAGTTTTGTTGACGTTCTTGCTTACGCTCTAATTTTTCTTCCTTCTTTTTTTGTCTATTTTTTTCTAGCTGTTTTTTCATGAAGGTAGCCTGCGACTTTGCCATATAATATTGTATTAAGTAAAAACTGACTATTCTCTGGTTTACCTTTTTGTTGACTTTTTAACGTTGTTAAAATTGAACTAGTCAAGATGTATATTTTATCTGGCAAGGTCACGGTTGTCCTGCTAAAGATAGCAATGCTGAAACAATTGGCTTGTTGCAGTAGGTTTGTGTAGAGAAAAGTATATTGATATTCCGTTGCGCAAATATACGATTTAAAAAGCGTAAAACTAATTTCTATTATAGTTGTTATGTAAATAGTAGTGGAATTTGTTCTTAAGATTTAAAATTTTGTTATCAACAATAATCAATCTTGGCATCATTTTTACACTATGAATAATAATTACAAACTAAATTATATACAGAAATGAAAAAGATATTCGCAATGGTTGCATTGGCTATAGGATTAGCATCATGTGGCAATAGTGCTAAAGAAGAAGCATTAGCAAAAGAGCAAGCAATGGCTGCAGTTAGAGATAGTTTAAAATTAGATAGCTTTAAAAAAGCAGAAGTTGCTAAACAAGAATTGTTAAAAGAACAAAAACACCAAGCAGAATTAGCTGCTGCAAGACGAAGTGCATCATCAAGCTATTCTTCTAGCGGTAGTACCACAACATCATCTGCTGGTACAACTACTGCAGCACAGAAAAAAGGTTGGAGTAGCGCTGCAAAAGGTACTGCAATAGGTGCTGGAGTTGGTGCATTAGGTGGCGTGTTAATTGATAAAAAAGATGGTAGAGGTGCAATAATTGGTGGTTTAGCAGGTGCTGGTGCCGGTTATGTAATCGGTAGGTCTAGAGACGTGAAAAGTGGTAGAGTTCAACCCAAAAATTAATATACCTTATTTATATACGAGCCTTCAACCTTAATTGGTTGAAGGCTTTTTTATTTACTTTAATTTGAGAATTGGAGCTATCACGTCAGCAAAATTGTACATATCATTGTAGAATATTAATACTTGAAAATGTACACTTTCTTAACCATAGCTATTTTATTAGTTCTTGTTACCTATTTTGTAATCAACTTACCTGTATTTGGTAAATTACCTACTGGAGATAGATTAGAAAAGATTAAGAAACTCCCTAATTATCAAGACGGAGAGATTAAGAACCAAAGTTTTACACCCGTTAAGCCTGAAGGAGTTTCTTATTGGGATATGCTTTCTAAAGTAATTGCAGGCAATAAAGATGGAACTCCGAAAAGTATAATTCCTCATCTAAAACCAGATTTTAGTAATTCAGAGCAATTCAAACTGACTTGGTTTGGCCATTCTTCTTATTTAATTCAGGTTGATGGAAAAAATATTTTAGTTGACCCAGTTTTTAGTGAACGAACATCACCATTCCAATTTTTAGGAACAAAAAGATTTGCTGGGACTGATTTTGTAAACATCGAAGATTTTCCACCTTTAGATATTATTTTAATTACCCATGATCATTATGACCATTTAGATTACAATGCTATTTTAAAATTGAAAAATTCAAATGCAAAGTTTATTACCTCTCTTGGTGTTGGCGCTCATTTAGAACATTGGGGAATTGAATCTGAAAGAATAACGGAATTAGCTTGGCAAGAAGAAACATCGCCCATGGCAAATATTTCTTTTAAAGCTATGCCAGCTAGACATTTTTCTGGACGATTATTTAAAAGGAACCAAACACTTTGGTCTTCATTTATCCTTAAAACCAAAAATAACAATGTTTATTTAGGGGGCGATTCTGGCTATGATTTTCATTTTAAAGAAATTGGAGAGAATTACGGTCCATTTGATTTAGCGATTTTAGAATGTGGACAGTTCAATAAAATGTGGCCAAATATTCACATGTTTCCAGAAGAAGTGGTACAAGCCAGTATCGATTTAAAAGCCAAATACTTACTTCCAGTGCATTGGGGTAAATACAGATTAGCCCTGCATAACTGGGATGAATCTATAAATGGAGTTACTAAAAGTGCTAAAGATTTAAACATTGATGTGTTAACGCCACAGCTCGGCGAAACCTTTAATTTGGAAAATAATCTACCAAAAATTAAATGGTGGAAAAATTTATAAATTGTTTAAATGAACAATTGATGCTAATTTAGTGTTCTACTAAGCAAAAAAGCTAAGCTTATGAAAACCGATTTTGTAGAAATTTTCCAGACCATTAGAGCAAATCTTCAGCCTTATACTGCTAACGGATTTACTGCTAGAGTAAATAGCGAAACTGTTTACGAGCTTTGGAATGAAAAGTTATTTGATGCTAATGGTGATAAAATTGAGGTTTCTCCGTTTGCCAGTGTTGCAATTGAAGAAAATGCGGTGAAATTTTGCTTATTATCAATGATTGAAGAAACTGATTTTAATAAAATTTTACATCCAGATTTGCTAAGTCATTCAATAGATGATGGTTCTTGTTTTTCTATCACAAAACTCGATGATAAGTTATTGGAACAAATTATTAATGCCATGGGCTTAAACTTTACTAATTTTAAACAAAAGGGGTGGGTATAAATCCGTTTTGGCAAGAAGATTTTTTTTTAATTGTTCAAGGTATTTATCACCAAGCACAAATACAATGTGCTGAACATCATTTTATTATTTCTTTTGACCAAAAATTATTAATTCACTTGATACCGTTGGATAATGATTTTAATCCAGAAGAATTAACTCAGCTTCAAGTTAAATATCAAAAAGAGAATATATTACTGATTCAACTTTGGGAAGATGTTTGGTTAACAAAAAGGACTCAAGTCTTAAGCAGGATAAATTCATTTTTAGGATTAAACAAAAGCTATCACGGTCGTAAGGCTAAAATTGCCGCTCTAAATTTAAAACAAGCTTCTAGTTTTTTAAATGATAACCACTTACAAGGTTATATAAAGGCCAAATGTCATTTTGGTTTAATGGATAATGATAAATTAATTGCCGTAGCCAGTTTTAGCGAGGCAAGGCCGATGAAAAGTAAAGGAGAAAGTTATCTATCAGCAGAATTAGTTCGTTTTGCCTCTATTGATGGATTAACTATTGTAGGAGGATTAAGTAAATTAATAAAGCACTTTTTAAAACAGGTTAAGATTGATGATTTAATGAGCTACGCCGATAGAGATTGGTCTTTAGGCAAGGGTTATAATAAATTAGGTTTTCAACTTAGTGAAACAACTCCGCCAGCTTTTTTATATGTAAATGAGGAAAAGCTAATCCGATATTTTCCACATCGTTTGCCGAAAACAATTTTAACCGCATTTGAAGCGCAAAATATTTTAAATTTGGATGATTTCCTTGCATCAAATGGTTATTTAAAACTATTTAATACAGGCAATTTAAAGTATCATTTATACCTCTAAAATGTCTAACCCTTTGCTCATAATTTTAGGTCCAACTGCTTCTGGTAAAACAAAATTGGCTGTTTCTTTGGCCGATAAGTTTAATGGAGAAATAATCAGTGCAGACAGTCGCCAAATTTTTAGGGATATGGATATCGGCACCGGTAAAGATTTAAATGAATATCTGGTTAATGGAAAATCTATTCCATATCATTTGATTAACATTAAAGAAGCTGGCGATAAATATCATGTAGATGCATTTAAAAATGATTTTTATGAAGCATATACCGATATTACTGAACGAAATGTAAACCCAATTCTTTGTGGTGGAACAGGTATGTATATCCATAGTCTATTACAAAATCAACAATTTACCGCTGTTCCAAAAGATGAAGATTTGAGAGTTGAACTTCAGTATTTAGAAAAATATCAATTGTTGCAACGACTGGACAAGTACCCAAAAGAATTAACTAAAAATGTAGATTATTCATCTTCCAAAAGGTTGGTAAGGGCAATTGAAATAGCAGAGTTTTTAAGTCATCATCAGTTAAAGAAAATTGAGAGACCAGTCATTAACTCTTTTATTATTGGCTTACAAAGCGATGTAGAAAGCAGGAGGAAAAGAATTTTAGAAAGGCTAGAACTAAGGCTAAAATCTGGATTAATTGAAGAAGTTGAAGCTTTGTTGAATAAAGGGATTTCTAAAGAGACGTTAATTTTTTATGGCCTTGAATATAAATTTATCACTTCTTATTTATCTGATGAATTAGACTTTGCAACACTAAGGGAAAGATTAGGTACTGCAATTTGTCAATTTGCCAAAAGGCAAATGACCTTTTTCAGAAAGATGGAAAAAGATGGTATTCAAATCAACTGGTTTGATATTAATGACAATTTCTTAAAAGAAAGGGTAATTAAATTGGTAGAGGCAGCTGTTTAAGTTATTAGATTTATAAATAAGTTGGCGAGGACGCCAACGCTGGAATTATCCCTTGTTGGTGTCCTCGCCAACGTTGTTCGGAACAAAATTATTAGGACTTATTTTAGACCTCAGCGAGGTCGTATATCTATAGCTATTACGCAATTATGGTGTGCGACCCCAGCTGGGGTCGAATGCATGCTTTGTAATTTCCTATAGATATTTTATCCCCCGAAATTTCGGGGCAGGCTCTCTGGGATAATTGAAACTACCGTTTGATTTTTAACCATACCTGCCTGCAGTTTAGGTAATAGAAACTTGAAAACAAGGTCTGAGCATTTTTTCTATATTAATTATGTGCCAATGTGTTTTAATTTTTAGTCTTACGAGCTTTATGATGTCATTAATAACAATAATTGTACTTTGTGAAAAAACATACATTCGTTTTAAACAGTTCCTAAATTTGATTCAAAATAATTGCATATTCGCTGAATGAATACAAAGGTAAGGCCATTACTTAAATGGACGGGAGGGAAGTTTGATGAATTTGGTTTATTTGCAACTCATATTCCTAAATTCGACAGGTATATTGAGCCATTTTTCGGTGGTGGTGGTGTCTTTTTTGCCTTAAAACCAAGTGTTCAGTCCTTCATTAACGATAAAAGTTCAGACCTAATTAACTTTTATAACCAAATTGGTAATGAAGAGTTCAAAACCGGACTTCTCAAATATGTAGATGCTTGGGAGCAACTAACTGAAATTTGCGCCGAACTTTGGAAAACTTGCTCAGTAGATTTTATCAAATATGTAAAAGGTAAATGCTTAATTGAGCAATTTGAGAAAACCTTACTTACAAAATTCTTATCAGTATTTAAATCAAGTTTAATATTTAACGAATCTGATTTTATAATTGATTTCCCCTTATTCCAAAAGACGGTTTTAGCAAGCATTACAGGTAAAACCAAAAGAATTAGAAATATATCCGTAAGGGAAAATAGAAAATTTACGATTGATGAATTAGAAGCACATTTTGAAACAGGGTTGAGAGGAGGAGTTTATTTGTTTTTTAGGGAATTACTCAATAAACAGCATAAAAAACAGATAGTGTTGGTAGATTCAAAAGCAAGTGCCAATTGGTATTTTGTGAGAGAATTTTGTTATGGCTCGATGTTTAGGTTCAATAAACGAAGTGAGTTTAATATTCCCTATGGGGGAATCGCTTATAATCGGAAGAACTTTAGGAAAAAAGTAGATAAGATATTTGGTGAGCGAATCATCAAGTTATTTAAACACTCGAGCCTATCTAATTTGGATTTCGAAGTATTCTTAAAGTCTATCGATTTAAAGCCAACTGATTTTATATTCCTCGACCCGCCTTATGACAGCGAGTTTTCTGAATACGACCAGAGTACATTTACACAGCACGACCAAAAAAGATTAGCAGATTTTCTAATCAATATCGCAGCAAAATGGATGATTATAATTAAAGAAACTTCTTTCATCCGAGAGATATATACTCATTCCACAGTTAAAATAAATACTTTCGATAAAAATTATAGATATAATGTTAAAGGCCGTAACGATAGAAATGTGCAGCATCTCATCATTACTAACTATTAATTAAATGCGTTAACTTATAGTTAAAGTTCAATTTTTATTCGCTCAATTTCATATCTGCTATAGTATTGAATGTTAATATGTTATTAACTATTTGAATTTTTCGTCAACCTTCTGGCTTCTTTTTTGTTTAAATTTATATTAACGAGCAATAATGCTTACAAAAACAAAAAAACACTTAACCAAAGTATTTTAAAAATGAAAAAATCAACTAAATTTTTAGCTTCTGCAGCAGCTGCACTGGCTTTATTTTTTTCAATTGACGCAAATGCACAATCGGCACCTAAATTTGGGATCGGTTTAAATGTTGGTGCTGGCGTTGGCACTGGACAGAGTTTTGCAATAGGTGGTGATTTACGTTATCAATTTGATGTTGACAAACAATTATCTATTCCGATAACAGCAGGTTATACAAATATTCAGTATAAAGATGCTTATGGAGACATCAGTTTTGGATACATTCCAGTAAAAGCTGGCCTTAAATATTTCTTCAATGATACTGGTGCTGGTGTTTATGGTTTAGCAGAAGCTGGTGCTGCCTTTGGTGTGGGAGATTACAGCGGTACTGATTTTGTTTATTCTCCTGCCTTAGGATATGCTTGGAGCAATGGGTTAGATTTAGCTGCAAAATATGAAGGCATAGCATCAGGCGGTACTAATGGTTACGTTGGTATACGTTTGGCTTACGGCTTTAAATTGTAATCAAATCAAATAGTATTCAAAAGTCCCCTTAAGTAAAATTTAAGGGGACTTTTTTGTTATATTTAAATGCTAATGTCCCTCAATGAATAACAAAATTATTGTTTCCTTTATTTCCTTACTAGTTCTTACGTATAACTTAAAAGCTCAAAGTTATGATGATTTTACAAAAGTGAAATTTGGCATTGGCGGTGGTTTCGGGATAACAACAAAAGCATCTCCATTTGGCTATGCAATTAATTTAAATCCTCAAATCCAATATTCACCTTCAGATGAGTTAGCATTAAACCTAGTGATTGGTTATACTCGTTTGCTTACAAAGGATACTAGCCCTATAAAAGATTATGATTTTATTCCTGTAAAACTAGAAATAAAAATATTTCCAATAACTGAAAGTATTTACAGCGTTGGTATAGTTGGCGCTGGTTTTGGAATCGTTAAAGGTGTTAAAACTAACTTTACTTATGGTGGTGGTTTCGGATATCGCTTTTTGAATGGTTATGATTTAGGAATTAAATATGAAGCTTATCAGCAAAGTAAAAAATCAATAAACTATCAATCAAGAGCTAATCAATTTCTATTGGCATTTACCTATTTTCTATAGATGTAATTTCTATAGCTAAAAATTAGCTTTCTATTTTAAGCCTTTTAGGTTTAATTTATTTCAAAAAATATTCCTTGTTTTTAAAACCAATCGAAGTTTTAACACGTAAATGAATTAACAAAAACAAAAATTCATCCGTATTAAAATTTTGAACTATGAAAACAATTACTAAAATTTTTATGATTGCGATTATTGCAATTTCATCTTTAACTGCATTCAACTCGAAAGCACAAACTTCTACCATGTCTACAATGAATTCTGATATCAAATTCAAAATAGGTGTCGGGGCTAGTGCAGGTATTACAAGAGATTCTTCTCCTTTTAGTTATGCTTTAGGAGCGGATGTTAGATTGCAATTAGATTTGTCTCCTTATGTTGCTTTAACAGCATCTGGCGGTTACACCCGACTATTTACTCGTGATAATTTCCCTGCAATTGCAGATTATGATTTTATCCCAGCCATTGGTGGCGTAAAAGTATTTCCAATTAAAAGAATGTATCTGTCAGCTAATATTGGTGCTGGATTTGCCATTCAAGATGGTTCTAAAACTTCATTAATTTTTGGTGGTGGAACAGGATATGAATTTAACAATGGTCTTGAAATTGGCATTCGTTACGAAGGTTATCAACAAGATAGTTCTTCTTCAACTTACCAACCTGTAAATGGCCAATATGCGCTAAGAATTGGATATAACTTCTAATTATAATTAAAATCTAATTTTATTAAAAGCCTTCGATATTTCGGAGGCTTTTTTGTTATTTTAAAATTATAAATGCTATTTTGAGCCGGAAACAAAATCTATGAAAACAGCGGTACATTTTCTGAAATGATATCGTGATTAAACTAAATATAAATGAAAAAATATTTCGGAATGGGAGCCTTAATACTGTTAATGGCTTGTAATAGTGCAGACAAAAAAACAGCAGAAGGAAAAGATACTACAAATCATAAAACTGAAGTGATAGCTACGGTTGCTCCAGATTTTAAAGATGTTAAACTTCAAAACATCTATACTTCTTACATCTCATTAAAAAACGCATTGGTATCTTCAAAACAAGATGAAGCTAAAGTTGCGGCAAAGGCTCTTGGTGCTGAGCTTAAAAATTATACCGGATGTGAGAATACTGCTATAACTGCGAATAAAATTGAAGCAGCAAAAGATATTGTAGAACAGCGCAAAGAGTTTACTTCATTAAGTTCTGATGTGATTGCAATGTTTAAACATGCTGAGCTTACTAAAGGAGCAATTTTTGTACAACATTGCCCAATGGCAAACAAAGGAGAAGGTGGAGATTGGCTTGCTTCAGAGAAAAAAATACAAAATCCATACTATGGAAGTGAGATGATGGAATGTGGTGCAGTGATAGAAGAAATAAAAGCCAAATAAGTTTATTAAAAAACGCAAATTAACACTAACTTAACAGCTTTGTTAGGTTTAAACGCAATTAATTAAAATCAGATTAACTATTTTTGTTATTATAAATTATTAAGAATATATGTCAGCTATTGCAGAAATTAAGATAGACGGTAAAACATACGAGTTTCCGGTTATTACTGGAACAGAAGGTGAGAAGGCCATCGATATTTCGAAGTTAAGAGACCTTACTGGTCACATCACATTAGATTTTGGGTACAAAAACACAGGCTCAACCAAAAGCGCAATTACTTTTTTAGACGGAGAATTAGGTGTTTTAAAATATCGTGGTTATCCTATCGAGCAATTAGCAGAAAAATCTACATTTTTAGAAGTTGCCTATTTACTTATTTATGGTAAACTGCCTAAAAAAGACGAATTAGAAGGTTTTCAAAATGACATTAGCAAGCACACGCTAATTCATGAAGATATGAAGAAATTTTTAGATGGTTATCCTTCTAAATCTCATCCAATGGCTCAAGTAGCTTCATTGGTGTGTTCGCTATCCACTTTCTATCCTGAATCGTTAAATGCAAATTCTTCACAGGAAGAAATGAATTTAACAATGATTAAGTTGTTGGCAAAATTCCCAACAATCGTATCATTCATTTACAAAAAATCTTTAGGTCATCCACTTATTTATCCTAAAAATAAATATGATTATGTAACCAATTTCATGAATATGATTTTTGGTCAACGTACAGAAGAGATAGAAATTGACCCAGTTGTAGTTAGTGCAATGAATACTTTACTAATCTTACACGCAGACCACGAACAAAACTGTTCTGCATCAACTGTAAGAATGGTTGGTTCTTCAGATTGTAACTTATACGCTTCAGTTTCTGCAGGTATAGCTGCACTTTGGGGTCCACTACATGGTGGTGCAAACCAAGCGGTAATTGAAATGCTTGAGTTGATTAAGGAAGATGGTGGCGACACTGAAAAATGGATTAACAAAGCAAAAGATAAAAATGACCCTTTCCGTATGATGGGTTTTGGTCACCGTGTGTATAAAAACTTCGACCCAAGAGCTAAAATCATTAAAAAAGCTTGCGATGATATCCTAGAGAAATTAGGCATTAATGACCCTGTTCTAGAAATTGCTAAAAAATTAGAAGAGGCTGCATTGAGCGACCCATATTTCATCGACCGTAAATTATATCCAAACGTAGATTTTTATTCAGGTATCATTTACAGAGCATTAGGTTTCCCTACTGATATGTTTACAGTATTATTTGCATTAGGTCGCTTACCAGGATGGATTGCACAATGGAAAGAGATGCATGAAAACAAAGAACCAATAGGTCGTCCTCGTCAAATTTATGTTGGCGATGTTGACATGGATTTCGTAGATATCAATAAAAGATAAATTGAAAATATAAAAAGATAAACCGATGCTAATTTAGTATCGGTTTTTTTTATGTTTTTTGAAAATGAAAGTCCTGTAATTCTATCAATAATTAGTCCTGCTGTCCACTTTACTTCACTTCGTTTCGTGCTCGTTACCATCAGCCTGCCTGCCGGACAGGCAGGGTTTAGGAACAAAGTTAATTCGCCTCGAACTAAAAAACACTCATAGTTTGTTAACCAAGGTTTTTCTAAAATCTTTAATGAGTTTAGAAAAACTAGGTGGCAAGATAAAAAATCAAGTTCATCATAATAGTTTCTGAAACTTTGAAGGTAATAACATATAAAATGATAACCCAAAGCATTCTCCAGATTGTTGTAGATGTTTTACGCTGATAAAATATCTTTAAACTTTTAAAAAGATACCAGCAAATCCATGCTATAATGCCAATTCCTAAACAAGAATCAATAAGTGATAAACTTTCTGGTAAGACCCTCCTTAATGGTTGAATAATTATCGAAACCATAAAAAAAGCGGTCATACCGTGAATTGTAAATATTAGATGGTCTAAATATTTAATATGATTCCTCCTAAAATTAAACATGATAAATAATGCCATTAAAGGCATGAAAAGGAAATATTGTTTAGGACGATTGTGCTCTAATTTCTCATTTATGATATCAGCATTTTGACCAATACTTATTCTTCTTTTCGCCACATATCTTTCTATAAAATTATCTTTTTCGTCTGTTCCTAAGGTTTTTTGCCTTGCTAAGTAGGCTGCATAAGTGCTATCATTTTTTATAATATGAATTGCGTTTAGCTTACTAATAACTTCTGATAAGGAGTCGGTTTTATTAGTTTGATAAGAAGTTTTAAGGTTTTTAAGGACAGTGTCTTGTTGCTTAAAAGTCAATGACTTAAAAGTTTCCTCATTTAAACTTTGCTTTATGGCTTGTTGAGTTGTTTCAGAAAACTCTTTTCCAATTCCTGCTTGAGCTAGAGGCTCACCAATGCTATCTAATATTGCTTTTTGTTTTTGTTGTGCTGTCGCAATATCTGTTTTAGTTTCTTTTTTTGTTTTTTCTATAGCTTTAGGTGGCGAAACAACCAAAAAATAAACAATGGAAACGAAAATGTACATACTAATTGGATTGATGTACCTAGCCCTTTTTCCTGCTAAATAATCCAATGTAACCTTTCCTGGCTTAGTTAATAATGGAACTAATGTCTGAAAAAACTTATTGTCGAAATGAAAATAATGAGCAATACTGTGACTTATGAATTGCCAAAAATTTTCTTTGAGCTCTAAATTAGGTTGTCCACATCTACTGCAATAATGTTCTTCAACAAGAAATCCGCAGTTTAAACAATTATGGTCTTTTCTGTATTTTCCGCCAGACATATTTTATGTTAAATCGTTACGAAACTTACCGCTATAACAACTAAGAAACAAATGGTAAGTACAATATTGTAAGCAAAACTTAAGAAAAACATTTTCAAAACAGTTATCCACCTTGTGCTGCCATAAAAAGTTCTTAATGAGCGATAGATATACCAAATGATGTAAATGCCGCACAAAATGCCTAACCAAGCATCAATTTCATATATAAAACTAAATAACCACTGCAATAACATGGTGGCCAAAATGCTCAAGAAAATTGCCGAATGTAAATGGAAGGAGTAGATTAAATGCTCATAGTAATACCTCTTTTTGCTTATATAAACCAGCTTCAATATTAGGGCAAACATAGGTAAGAGCAAGAACATCATTTTAGGGATGTTATGAAGAAAGTCTTCTAAAAATTTCTCCTCTGGATTTTCATATTTTTCTAATTCTATCGTTCTTTTTATGAAATAATGTTTGATAAAACCGTCCCTTTTGTCTTTTGCCAACGATGCTTGATTTCTTTCATATTGCACAACAGATGTATCCTTGGTAGCCCACTTATTTGAAAACCCTTTCTTTTTCTTGCCTCCAAATCTAATGCTTGCACCTTCATTTTCTTTTTTTCCAGAAGTTGCTTCCTCGATAGTTTTTTTAATGATACTGTCACGCAAACCATTAGCATTAGGAACATATCTAAGGCTTTCTTTAATTTCGCTTATTTCCTCTGCAGTAAGTTTTTTCTTTGCTAAGGTATCTTGAGGCTTTGGAACAGTTTTAGTGGTGTCAGCAGTAGATTTTCTATCTTCATTTGCTTCACTATTCTCGCCAAATTTTTTCCCTCCCAAAACCACTAAGAAAAAAACAATACTTATAAAAATATATAGGCGAATAGGGTGGATGGACGACATTCTTTTCCCTGCAACATATTCTTTAGTTAGTCTACCTGGTTTTAAAAGTAGCGGTCCGATGGTACCGAAAAACTTATGTTCAAAATGGAAATAATCTGCAATTGCATGAGTTACCATGTGAAAGGCATCCTCTTTTGTTACAATATTTTCTTGGCCACATTTCGGGCAAAAATGTTCTTCAACTATATGGCCACAGTTAAGGCAGTCTTTTTCTTTTCTAAGTTTTACGGATGACATCTTGGTATAAAGGGAATCTGGATTAATTAATGGCTTATCTTTTCAATTGCTTCAACTTCTGCTCTGGTATGTTTGTGTTTAAAGAAAATCATAAATAATACTGTGATTACCAATGCATATATAGTAAATGAAAGCCAGATAGTGTGCCAATCTTTCACATCCAAAGCTCTACTTAAGTTTCCATTTTCTAAAACACTAATTCCTTTATCGCCTAAAAATTTAAGCAAGTGTTTATCATTTGAAGCCGAACCAACATGTTCTGCTAATGATTGAATATCTGTATAAGCCTTAGTAAAGTATTTCTGAATCATCCAACCCGAAACAACGCTTCCTAAAACCGCACCAAAACCATTAGTCATCATCATGAAAAGTCCTTGTGCAGATGAGCGGGTTTTAGCAGTGGTAGAGGTTTCTACAAACAATGAACCTGAGATATTGAAAAAGTCAAATGCCATTCCGTAAACCACGCAAGAAAATACAATCATCCAAAGATTTCCTGCTGGGTCTCCGTAAGCGAATAATCCAAACCTGAATACCCAAGCAAGCATAGCAATTACCATCACTTTTTTTATTCCAAATCGTTTTAAAAAGAAAGGAATTGCTAAAATGAATAAAGTCTCAGAAACCTGAGAAATAGACATAATAATGGTAGAGTATTTAATAACAAATGATTCAGCATAAACTGGAAATAACTTAAATTCATCTAAGAAAACATCACCATAAGCATTTGTTAATTGTAAAGCTCCCCCCAAAAACATAGAGAATATAAAAAACAAAGCCATTTTATAATCGGCAAATAACTTAAATGCATCTAATCCAAATTTTTGGAAAATTGTTGATTTCTCTTCCAGTAATTTAGATGGTGGGCATTTAGGTAATGAAAATGAATACAAACCGAGGGCTAAAGCTGCAACACCTGCAATGTAAAACTGATTTGCACTAGCTTTACTTCCTGTTAGGTTGGTAATCCACATGGCTGCAATAAAACCTACGGTTCCCCATACTCTAATTGGCGGAAAGTCTTTTACAACATCTAGATTACTAGATTTTAAGGTAGTATAAGAGATAGAATTACTCAAAGAGATGGTTGGCATGTAAAAACACATCGCCAAAAATATGGTCCAGAAAAACTCATTCGGACTTTCTACTTGAGGTATATAAATTAATGTAGCTGCATAAAGAATATGAAGTATGCCGTAAAGCTTTTCCGCATTAATCCATTTATCTGCAATTATACCTGTTATTGTAGGCATAAATAACGATGCAAAACCCATGGTGGCGAAAATTAATCCAAATTGTGCACCATCCCATTGTTTAGTACCAAACCAATAATTTGCAATAGTGATTAGCCATGCGCCCCACACAAAAAATTGCATGAAACTCATTATGGTTAAGCGAAACTTGATATTCATATAAGCTAGTTTTGTTTATTTCAAAAGTAGCTGTAAGTTATAATTATTTTGAAACAATAACTATGTAGGCAATAAAATTGTGGACAAAAACGTGATTGTTTAATTGTTTTTTCAACAATTTAGATAAAACGGCAAAAATTATTAAATAATTAGGATGAATTTCTTTTATTTAATTCATCTCTAATACGAGCGGCCTTTTCGTAAGCCTCTTCGGCTAATGCTTCTTCTAATTTTTGTTGTAGTTCCTCATCAGTTAAACCTTGATAACCAGAAACTGGGATGGAAGTAGGCATATCTTCCGTACTTTGTTCCTTAGTAATTGAATCCATGTTTTCTAAGAATAGAAAATCATTTCCTTCTATGACAATTCCAGCAGAAGATAAAATAAATTCGTAGGTGTAAATAACAGCGTTAAATCTCACAGCCAAGGCTATAGCATCCGAAGTTCTAGCATCAATTTCTTGTGTAGTTTCTCCATCACTACAAATCAATTTGGCAAAGAAAACGCCATCAACTAAATTATAGATGATGATTTCTTGAATCTCGATATGATAAGCTTGAGCAAATGTTTTGAAAAGGTCATGCGTAAGCGGACGGGTAGGAGTCATTTTCTCAATTTCAATGGCAATTGCCTGAGCCTCAAATGCACCAATAATAATCGGTAAACGTCTACGTCCATTTACTTCGCCTAAAACAAGCGCATAAGCACCAGACTGTGTTTGGCTATAAGATAAACCAACTATATCGAGTTTTACTTTTTTCATAGATTTAGACTGTCATATTGAGCTAGTCGAAATATCTTCAACAAATCCCTGCCTGTCCGGCAGGCAGGCTTCGACAAGCTCAGGATGACAAATTTATATTATCCTTTATGTGCTTTTAAAGCAGCAATTATTTTTGGAACAACTTCGAATGCATCACCAACAATGCCATAATCGGCTACCTTAAAGAATGGAGCTTCTGGGTCTTTGTTGATAACAACGATAACTTTTGATGAACTTACTCCAGCTAAATGTTGAATAGCACCAGAAATACCTATCGCAATGTATAAATTCGGACTAATTGCAATCCCTGTTTGTCCAACGTGTTCTGAATGTGGCCTCCAATCTGCATCAGAAACTGGTTTTGAACAAGCTGTTGCTGCACCTAATAAGTCTGCCAACTCTTCAATCATTCCCCAATTTTCAGGACCTTTTAAACCTCTACCAGCAGATACTACTAATTCTGCATCTGGTAATGATACTTTGTTGGTCGCTCGAACAATTTCTTTAACAATTGCAGTTAAATCTGTAGCCTTAACTTCAGGGCTAAAGTTTTCAATTACTGCCTCTGCAGGATTTTCTTTAACACCAAAAGCATTAGGGTTCAAAGCAATCACTTTGTTTGCTGATGTTAATGAAGTAACTGCGAAAGCCTTACCAGAGAAAGCCGTCTTTTTAACCGAAAAACCACCATCAAAATTTGGCAACTCCACAGCTCCATCTACCAAGCCTGCTTTAAGTTTCACTGCAATTCGCGGAGATAAACCTTTACCAGAGAAAGAGTTAGATAAAACAACAATGTTCGAACCTTCTTTTGTCGCCGCCTCTGCAATTACAGCTGCATAAGCTTGATTTACAAAAGTTTTTAATTGGTCATTTGCAACATTTAAAACTTTAGCTGCACCGTATTTTCCCAATTCTTTTAAATCGCCCTCAGCTACGTTTCCTATAGAAATTGCTGTTAAGCTTGTATTTTGATTATCGGCGATGGCTTTTGCGTAAGAAACTGCTTCAAAAACAGATTTCTTGAATTTACCATCAACTTGTTCTACATATACTAATACTGACATATATTTACCCCTAAATCCCCTAAAGGGACTTTAATTTTATATGAAATTAACCCTATTAATTATCTCTTTATAAAGGCAATTGGGAACTGAAAACTCCAAACTGCCAACTCAATTTTATATTACTTTCGCTTCGCTATGCAATAGACCTATTAAATCTTCTGCACTTTCAGCAGGAACTAACCTAACTGCGCCACGAGGAGCAGGGGTTTCAAATTTTGTTACCTTACCTAATTCTTCAACAGCAGCAGCTTCTACAACCGTTAGTGGTTTAGTTCTTGCAGACATGATTCCTCTCATATTCGGAATTTTCGCTTCTGCAGTACCTTCAGCACAACTTGCTACAAATTTTCCCGTAACAGAAACAACTTCTTTTCCACCTTCAATTTCTCTTTCAATAGTCGCTGTTGTTCCGTCGAAATCTAATTTTTTAATGATTGAGATAGAAGGAATGTCTAGAAACTCGCCAATCATAGCTGCAACTTGAGAACCGTTGTAATCTATTGATTCTCTTCCACATAAGATGGCATCAAAATCATTTGCTTTTGCATATTCTGCAATCTGAAAAGCTGTAAAATAAGCATCACGAGGTGTCGCATTAACCCTAACCGCATCATCAGCACCGATAGCAAGGGCTTTTCTAATGGTAGGCTCTGTAGCAGCTTCTCCAACATTAATAACTGTTACTGTTCCTTTACCACCTTCACAAAGTTCAATAGCTCTCGATAATGCAATTTCATCATAAGGATTTACAATAAATTGTACACCGGCAGTATTGAATTGTGTATTATCGTTAGTAAAAGTTATTTTTGTCGTGGTGTCTGGTACATTACTAATACAAACTAATATTTTCATAAGTATATATTTGATTAAAGTTGTGAAAACCAACATCAGCGATATTAATACGACGATGATTTCCTTAAATTGTCTTTGTGCAAATCTAATTAAAAAAGCAGGGATTTAAAATGCAAAATACACGATTAGCCAAGTTATTAGAGTTTTTAGAGAACGAACCTAACGATAGCTTTATTTTATATGCTTTAGCAACCGAATACAATTCATTAAATGACACAGATAATGCATTTGCTTATTACTTGAAGTTGGTAAATGAACACCCAAATTATGTTGGCACCTATTATCACCTTGGTAAGTTGTATGAAAAAACCGGAGAAAAAGATAAAGCAATTGATATTTACCAAAAAGGGATGGCTAGTGCTAGAGCTAAAAGAGATATGCATGCACTTTCAGAATTGCAAGGTGCATACAATTCTGCAGCTGGTTTAGATTATGAAGATGACTGAATCGTAATATGGCAAAACGACAGCTCTTATTTATTAGAAATGTAATCTTTTTCACTTTTACAGCATTTGGAGGAGCACAGGCGCACATTTCTCTTTTATTAAGATATTTCGTAAAAAGTACTCACTTTATTTCTGAAGAAGAACTATTAGAACTTAATGCTTTAGCGCAAGTTTTGCCAGGTCCTGCTTCTACACAAACATTGGTGGGTATCAGTTACAAAGTAGGCGGATTAAAATTGGCAATCTTAACATTTTTGATTTGGATTATACCTTCTGCAGCAATAATGACTTTAGCGGCGATTAGCTATGCCATGTTAGATCAAAAAGAAAAGTTTCAAGAAATTTTAAAATATATTCATCCAATTACATTAGGCATAGTAGCTTATGGGGCTTTTAAGTTAGGCAGAAAAGTCTTAGTGAACGAGATTTCTATGTTTCTTGCTTTTGGTGCTGTTGTAGCAACTTTAGTTTTAAAGAATGCCTATGTATTTCCAATTGCAATTTTAGTGGGAGGGATGGTTTCGTCAGCAATAGGTACACCATCAGATGAAGCTCAGATACGAGTGAGGTTATTCGCAAATATTAATCCTCGAAAGCTTTCTTATTTTATAGGTGTTTTGTTAGTAATGGCTATGTTGGGAGCGATAATTAATAGAACATCACCTTTTAGTTTACCTATTAGGTTATTTGAAAATTTCTATCGTAACGGAATTTTCGTTTTTGGAGGCGGACAGGTCTTAGTGCCGTTAATGTTTACAGAGTTTGTAGAGATGAAGCATTATTTATTGCAATCTGATTTCATTTCTGGTTTCGCTCTACAACAGATTTTGCCAGGTCCTACGTTCTCTTTTTCAAGTTATTTGGGAGCTTTGAGTATGAAACAAGGTGGCTATGGGATAGTAGGACAAGTTTTTGGAGGTAGCTTAGCAGTTTTAGGAATTAATCTACCTGGGCTTATTTTATTGTTATTTATTGTTCCTTTTTGGGATGATTTGAAGAAAATTACTAGAATAAAAAAATCGCTTTCTGGTATAAATGCGGTAAGTGTTGGCTTTATTATCGCAGCTTTTATTTTATTGGCAAAGCCGATTGGATTTGAATGGTTGCCAATTACGTTAATTATAGGAACGTTCTTGACCTTAAACTTTACAAAGGTTAGTCCGCCGTTTATAATTCTTGCAGGTATTGTATTAGGATTTCTCCTTTAATTTTTTTGAAAAGCAATAACTGTGAGGAAAGCCAAGTTCGGTCCTTTGCTTTGCTATATTCCCGATAAAAATCGGGAGATGCCGCTTCGCCAAGGTTTATAAAATTTGGCTACTGCTACTATTTACAGTTGCAGGGAGCAGACCTAACAAAAGGAATACTTACTTTGTGCTTTAAACCCCTGCCTGTCCGGCAGGCAGGCGACATTCGAGGATGCCATCCCGATACCTATCGGGACTTATGGCAGGAACATTGGTGGGTCAGGTTTAGCCAAGAATGTCCACCCTTGTTTTTCGAATTATTAACTTTTTTTGATTCAGATAATTTAAAAAGGAGCTCCGTCATCAATAAAATCATCCATTTTAGAAGGCCTGATGATTACATTTCCAGATGGTTTATCAAAGCTTTGAGATGGCATCATCTGACTTTCTCCAGAGAAACTGTTTTGAGGGGCAAAGTTATCTTCCAAATCAGCAAATTTAACGTACTTACCGATAAAGCGAAGTGGCACGATACCAGTTTCACCATTTCTGTGTTTCGCAATAATTACTTCACCAACACCCGCCATAGAACGGCCATTTTCATCTTCAGTTAAGCCGTAATATTCTGGTCTGTATAAAAATAGAACCATATCCGCATCTTGCTCAATAGACCCAGATTCACGTAAATCTGAAAGCATTGGTCGTTTTCCGTTCGGGCCAGGTCTACTTTCTACCGCTCTACTTAACTGCGAAAGTGCCAAAACAGGAACATCTAGTTCTTTAGCAACTGATTTTAATGCCCTAGAGATACTACCAATTTCTTGTTCACGATTACCACCACCACTTTGTCCTTCGCCTTTACCATGCATTAATTGTAAATAATCGATAATGATTAATTGGATATCATATTGAGCTTTTAGCCTACGGCACTTCGCTCTAAATTCGAAAATATTAAGTGCTGGCGTATCATCAATTAGGAGTGGAGCTTCTGTTAAAGTTCCAATTTTACTATGCAGTTGTTGCCATTCCCATTCAGCCAAATTACCTTTTCTAATTTTTTCTTGCTCAATTTCAGTTTCACCAGAAATTAGACGATTTACCAACTGTACTGAAGACATCTCTAATGAGAAAACAACTACTGGTCTTTTAAAATCTACAGCAGCATTACGGGCACAAGTAAGTACGAAAGCTGTTTTACCCATCGCTGGTCTTGCTGCAATGATAACCAAATCCGATTTTTGCCACCCCCCAGTAATTCTATCTAAATCGGTAAAGCCAGACGGAACCCCAGTTAAACCATCAGTTTTTGTGCGTAACTCTTCAAGTGTAGCCAAAGACTGTTTAATGATTTCGTCCATTTTTTGAGTATCTCTACGCAAGTTATTTTGGGCGATATCAAATAAGTTTTTCTCTGCGTGGTCTAATAAATCGAAAATATCAGTTGTATCTTCATAAGCATTGGTAATTATTTCAGTAGAAATTCTTATTAGCTCACGTTGAATGTATTTTTGAGAAATAATACGAGCGTGGTATTCTATGTTTGCTGCAGATGCAACGCGATTAGTTAAGTTTGTGATATAATAAGCACCACCAACCATTTCTAAAACGCCCTGTGTACGCATTTCTGAAGTTACCGTTAAAATATCAACAGGTTTAGATTTTTGAAACAAAGTTTGAATGGCTTCAAATATCTTTTTGTGTGCTTCAGCGTAAAAAACTTCAGGCTTTAAAATATCGATAACTGTAGACAATGCATCTTTTTCTAACATCAAGGCACCCAGTACAGCTTCTTCTAAATCAATAGCTTGTGGCGGTATTTTGCCCATGGTATTCATAGAAGTAGATAATCTGCTTTTACGTGCTGAAGTTGAAAATTTTCCTTGTCCCTGTTGTTCGTTATCGGTAATCATAGAACAAAAGTAGTTAAAAGTTAAGCCGTTTGTTTTAACAAGTTTTACGTTGTTTGTTAACAACTTGATACAGTTAGTGTTGATAAAAATATTTTTTAAACTATAATCTAGCTGACTGTTATGTCTCAAATCTCACATCTAGTATCTCATATCTATTTGTTACTTTTGTAGCAGATTTAAATTATGGATAATTTTAGAAGACCACAACGCGTAAAAGAAAATAATGAATTTGTTTTTGGTATAAGAGCTGTAATTGAAGCGATTAAAGCAGGGCGAGATATAGAGACAATTTATTTGCAACGTGGTTTAGCTGGCGATTTATTTACAGAGTTAAAAACCTTGCTACACGGCACTTTAATTCCATTAAGTTCCGTTCCAATTGAAAAATTGAATAGAATGACGCAGAAAAACCATCAAGGGGTTATTGCTGTAATTTCTCCGATTACTTATCAAAACATTGAAGATATTATTCCTGCTGTGTTCGAGAAAGGAGAGACTCCATTAATTTTAATTTTAGATAGCATTACAGATGTCCGTAATATGGGCGCAATTGCTAGAACGGCTGCTTGTGTAGGTGTTCACGCTATTGTTGTTCCACTAAAAAATGCAGCTCAAATTAATGCTGATGCAATAAAAACTTCAGCAGGTGCTTTATTTAGCATTCCAATTTGTAGACATGATAACTTGCGTAAAATCTGTTTGTTTCTACAAGATAGTGGTTTGCAAATTGTTGCCTGCACAGAAAAAACTAGCGATTTAATTTACGCTCCAGATTATACAATGCCAACGGCAATTGTAATGGGCTCTGAAGACGAAGGAATTTCTAACGACTTATTGCGTGTTGCCAATCATTTAGCAAAAATACCTATGGCAGGTAAAATTGAATCACTAAATGTTTCTGTTTCTGCTGGTGTAATTTTATACGAAGCAGTTAGACAGAGGAGTATGTAAAAGGGTAAATGTAAGATGGAAAATGGTATGTATCCAATACATCTTCCATCTTACATTCTACATCATCCATTATATAAACTTGTTACCAAACTTGGCTTTTACATCTGCAACCACATTTTTGATGTTCTGTTCTTCAGAACGTGGGCAAATTAACAAGGTATTGTTTGATTCGACAACAATATAATTGTGTAAATTTTGAAGTATAACTAGTTTTTTGCTTGGAACATTAACCATACAGTTTGATGAATCGAACATCATTACTTGTTCAGACGGTATTACTGCGTTTCCTACGTAATCCTTTTCCGCCATTTCGTAAATAGAAGCCCAAGTTCCTAAGTCAGACCAACCAAAATCTGCTGGCAAAACATAAACATTGTCGGCTTTTTCCATAATGCCGAAATCGATAGAAATATTTGTGCACTGAAGGTAGGCGTTCGCAATAAACTTCAATTCGTTATTGGTATTGTAAAAAGAATTTCCTTGTTGGAAAATCTCATGCATATCTGGTAAATGTTTTTCAAAAGCTTTGTTAATAGCTTTTGCCGACCAGATAAAAATACCTGCATTCCAAAGAAAATCACCACTTTGGATAAAAGATTGTGCTAATTCTAGATTTGGTTTTTCTGTGAATGTTTTAACCTTGTGGATGGCCTCATCTGTTGATAAAACTTCATCAGCATACTGAATGTAGCCATAACCAGTATCTGGTCTATTTGGCTTTATGCCTAATGTAACTAAACATTTATTTTTAGCAGCAGCATCAATAGATTGATTAATAGCATCTACAAAACCTTGTGGGTTCGCAATGGTGTGGTCTGATGGGGCAACTACGATAACTGCATTAGGATTTAGTTTTGCAATCTTCATTGAACCATAGGCAATACAAGGTGCGGTATTGCGCATTACTGGTTCGGCTAAAATTTGGTTCTCACTAATTGATGGGATTTGTTGTTTAATTAAATCTACATACAAATCGTTTGTAACGATAAAAATATTTTCTGCTGGGCAAATCTGTAAAAATCTATCGTAAGTACTTTGGATTAAAGTTTTTCCGATGCCAAAAAAATCAATAAACTGCTTAGGATGTTCTGTTCTGCTTACAGGCCAAAAGCGGCTTCCTATGCCACCAGCCATAATTAATGCGTAGTTATTTTTATTCATTTATCGCAAATATAATTTTATTTATATAATACCCTCTTGCAAAAGATCATGTAAGTGAATTATTCCAAAATATTCCTCGTTTTTTGTCACCAAAAGTTGAGTAATATTGTTTTTCTTGATTATTTCTAAAGCTAATAAAGCCAATTCATCTTTGTCAATTCTTTTTGGATTAGTACTCATTAAATCCGAAGCTTTAATTTCTTCGATATTTGTATGATTTTCAAGCATTCTTCGAATATCTCCATCTGTAATTATTCCTATGATCTTTTCATCGGCAATAACAACAACAGCACCTAAACGGTTTTTGCTAATTTCTATAATTACATCTTTAACAGAAGCATCAGGACTAATACTTGGTTTTTCATTTTTTACAGCTAAATCACCAGTCTTTAAATACAATCTTTTGCCCAATGAACCACCTGGATGAAATCTTGCAAAATCATTCGTATTAAATTCTCTGGCTTCCAATAAGCAAACAGCCAAAGCATCGCCCATGGCTAATTGTGCTGTTGTGCTCGTTGTTGGTGCTAAGTTATGCGGACAGGCTTCTTTTTCTACACTTGTGTTTAAAATAAAATCTGCTTGTTTTGCTAGGTCAGAATCTACAGAACCTAACATGCCAACTAATAAGTTACCTGATTGTTTTAATAATGGAGCTAACAACTTTATCTCTGGCGTATTACCACTTTTAGAAAGACACATAACGATATCGTCCCTTTGTATCATACCCAAATCGCCATGTACTGCATCTGCAGCATGCATAAAAATTGCTGGCGTACCGGTTGAATTAAAAGTAGCAACAATTTTTTGTGCGATGATTGCACTTTTACCTATTCCTGTTACAATAACCCTTCCTTTACAAGCTAAAATTGCAGATACAATCTCAACAAAATCATCGTTTATGTACTGCAAAAGGTTTAAAATTGCTTCAGATTCTAACTTTAGCGTGGTTGTGGCGCTTTCGATAATAGATTTTTTACTTTTCAAAGAGAATTTATTAGTATATTGATGCTTTAATTACTGCAAAATTATGTTATTTTGAACAATAATAGCACAGAATATTTGATACAAAAAATGGACGTGAAAAAGTCGTTGTTTGATAACTTGCAAACTTTCTTCGGTTTTGATAACTTCAAGGGAGACCAAGAGCCTATCATAACCAATATACTTGAAGGGAAGAATACGTTTGTAATTATGCCTACTGGTGGTGGTAAATCTATCTGTTACCAACTGCCTGCTTTAATGAGTGAAGGAACAGCAATTGTTATTTCACCTTTAATTGCATTAATGAAAAATCAAGTTGATCAGTTAAGAGCTTTTGGAGGAAGTGATAGTATTGCACATTTTCTAAATTCATCATTAAACAAGACAGAAATTACCCAAGTTAAATCTGATTTACTTGATGGACAAACTAAATTGTTATACGTTGCTCCAGAATCATTAGCTAAACAAGAGAATATTGATTTTTTAAGGTTGCTTAAAATTTCTTTTGTTGCAGTTGATGAAGCGCATTGTATTTCGGAATGGGGACATGATTTTAGACCAGAATACAGAAAGATTAGGCAGGTAATAACTGGTTTAGGAGAAGAAATTCCAATCATTGCATTAACGGCAACTGCAACTCCAAAAGTGCAGCAAGATATTGTTAAAAATCTTCAGATGACTGATGCAACTTTGTTTAAATCGTCATTTAATAGGCCGAATTTGTTTTATGAAATTCGCCCCAAAAGGGATGTAATTAAGGAAATCATAAGATACATTAAATATAATACAGGTAAATCTGGCATTATTTATTGTTTGAGCAGAAAAAAGGTTGAAGAAGTTGCAGAAAGCCTAAATTTAAATGGCATTAAAGCTTTGCCTTATCATGCAGGTTTAGAGCCAAAAGTTAGAGCAGAAACTCAAGATAAATTTTTAATGGAAGATGCTGAAGTAATTGTAGCTACAATTGCTTTTGGTATGGGGATAGACAAGCCAGATGTTAGGTTTGTAATTCACCATGATATTCCAAAAAGTATGGAGGGATACTATCAGGAGACTGGTAGGGCAGGTAGAGATGGTGGTGAAGGTGTTTGTTTGGCCTTTTATGCACAAAAAGACGTAGATAAGTTGGCTAAGTTCATGAAAGATAAGCCAGTTTCTGAACGCGAAATTGGAACACAAATCCTTAAGGAAGTAATTGATTATGCCGAATCTGGCGTTTGCCGAAGAAAACAAATCTTACATTATTTTGGCGAGAATTTTAATGAGACTGGCTGTAACTGCATGTGCGATAATTGCAAAAAGCCAAAACAATTATTTGAAGCAGAGAAGCATTTGATGACCTTCTTAAAGTTAGTTGAATCTACAGGTGAGAAGTTTGACGACAGTCATTTACTTAACATTTTTATGGGAAGTGAAACGGCGCAAACTATTGCTTATGAACAAAATAAATTGCCTGAGTTTGGAATCGGAAAAGAGGATGGCGAAATTCTTTGGAAATCCTTAATAAGACAGGCTGTACTTAATAATTTCGTTGCCAAAGACATAGATAGTTACGGGTTATTGCACTTAACCAAAATAGGTAAAGACTTTATTGAAAACCCTTACAACTTAAAATTCATTTTAAATGAGTTGATAGAAAGCGCAGCAGATGATGATGAAGATGACGTAAAACATGGTACTGGAGCTTTGGATACTCAATTATTAGGCTTAATAAAAGATTTACGTAAGAAAATCGCAAAACAAAAAAATGTTCCTCCTTTTGTAGTTTTCCAAGACCCATCTTTAGAAGAAATGTGTACTCATTATCCTATTAGTATGGATGAATTGAAACAGATTTCTGGTGTTGGTCATGGTAAGGCTCTAAAATTTGGTAGTTCATTCCTCGAACTCATTAAAAAATATGTTGAGGATAATGATATCGAAAGGCCAATTGATTTAGTAATTAAAACTCAAGCAAATAAATCAGCCTTAAAGGTTTCTATCATTCAAAATATTGATAGACAAATTGGTTTAGAAGACATTGCCCGCTCTAAAGGCATTACTTATTTTGATATTTTAAAAGAAGTTGAAGCAATTGTAAATTCTGGAACAAAGCTTAATTTAGGTTATTTTGTTGATGAAGTTATTGATGAAGACAGACAGGATGAAGTTTTCGATTATTTTAGGTCTGCGGATAACGATTCAATCGACGATGCTTTAAATGATTTAGGCGAAAGCGACTACACTCGTGAAGAAATACAATTAATGCGGATTAAATTCATGTCCGAATTAGGGAACTAAAATTAGGTAAGATGGAAGAGGTGAAATGTAAGATGTAACAGTCACATTTTCCATTTTCCATTTTACATCTTACATACTATAAAATGCTGCAACTAGATAAATTAAAACACCAAGATTCTAATAATTTCTTTTTAATGGCTGGCCCTTGTGCCATAGAAGGTGAGGATATTGCTCTTCGAATTGCTGAGAAAATAGTTGAACTTACTGACAAACTTAATATCCCATTTATTTTTAAAGGTTCTTATCGCAAAGCGAATAGAAGTAAAGGGAGTTCATTTACAGGAATTGGAGATGAAAAGGCATTAAAAATACTTGAGAAAATCGGGAAAGAATTTAACGTGCCAACAGTTACAGATATTCACGAAAGTGGAGAAGCAGCAATGGCAGCAGCTTATGTTGATGTTTTGCAAATTCCAGCATTCCTTTGTCGCCAAACTGATTTATTAATCGCAGCTGCAGAAACTGGAAAAGTTGTCAATGTTAAAAAAGGGCAATTTTTATCTGCTGGTTCTATGAAATTTGCTGTAGACAAAATCAAAGATTCAGGAAATAACAGAGTTATTCTTACTGATAGGGGAAATACATTTGGTTATCAAGATTTGATAGTTGATTACCGAGGTTTACCCGAAATGCAAAGTTTCGGCGTACCAGTAGTAATGGATTGTACACACTCGTTACAACAACCAAATCAAAGCAGTGGTGTTACTGGAGGCAAGCCTGAGTTAATTGCTACGATTGCAAAAGCGGCAATTGCCGTAGGTGCCGATGGCTTATTTATTGAAACCCATCCAGACCCTGCAAATGCAAAATCTGATGGAGCAAATATGCTAAACTTGGCTTTGCTTGAAGATTTATTGATTAAATTGATTAGAGTAAGACAAGCAATTATTTAGAGTGATTGGAAATGATATCTTCTTAACGGCCGAATGGAGAAAATTAATCCTAGCTAATTACGCTGTTGATAAAGAAGTTTTACTAAAATATTTACCTCCGTTTACAGAACTGGATGATTGGCAAGGCAAATACTATGTTAGTCTTGTTGGTTTCATGTTTGTAAACACTCGCTTAAAAGGAGTTAACATTCCATTTCATGGTAATTTTGAAGAGGTTAATTTAAGGTTCTATGTAAAGTATAAGGACAACGGTGATTGGAAACGAGGAGTTGTTTTTGTAAGTGAAATTGTGCCCAAACCAGCAATCACTTTTATTGCAAACACAATTTACAAAGAGAATTATAGGACTTTGCCAATGAAACATTCTTGGTTACAAAATGAAAATCAATTAGGTGTTGAGTATGCTTGGAAATTAAAAAATTGGAATTCTATATCGGTTACAGCTATGCCAAACAGCCAACCTATCTTAATAGATAGCGAAGAAGATTTTATTACCGAACATTATTGGGGTTATACCAAAATTGGCGAAAATATCACTTCGGAATATGGCGTAGGACATCCACGATGGGAAACTTATCCCATTATCGATTATAAAATAGATGTGGATTTCGAGAAAAATTATGGAGAAGATTTCGCTTTCTTAGCTAGTGTGGAACCTGATTCAGTAATGTTAGCTGAAGGTTCTGAAATCAATGTTAAAAAAGGAAAAAAACTAAAAGGTTAAAGTCTATATCTATCCGCTCTCCAATTTTTTATTAAAGCTTTTATATCTTTTGCTGATAATTTTTCGGCAACAGCTTTATTTACTAATCCTTCCAATTCTTCATCTGAAGCAAAACGTAGTGCTATAATTTGGCTACCTCTAAGTTCCTGAGGTAACAATTTTCCCGATAGAGTAAAATATCTCAGGTTTTCTTGGGCAAAAATAGCCCTATCTTGTGCTTTAAGTGGAAACTGTCTAACATACCAGAATAAAATGATGGCAATCATAAATAAAATCAGCAGCAAAGCCGAATTATAATGATTTGCATTAGTTAGAGAATGATAGAAGTTAGCGATTGCCCCAATCGTTCCTGCAACTATTAAGAAAGATAACACAAAATGGTATCCTTTTACATATCTACCATGGTTTTTGAAATTTTGTTCCATTATATTTTCGTTATTACAAATTCTGTTCTTCTATTTTGCTTTCTACCTTCCTCAGTAGTGTTGTTAGACCTTGGTTTTGTCTCTCCATATCCCTTATAAGAAAGTCGTTTTTTATCAATCCCATTATTTACCAAGAAATCATATACCGCTTTTGCTCTGTTTTCAGAAAGCACATCGTTTAATTTTAAATCACCAACATCATCCGTATGTCCTTGAATTTCAATAGACATAGTTGGATTACCCATAAGTAAATCTATCAAAATACTTAGCTCAACTTTAGAGGTAGGAAGTAAATCGTACTTATTGGTATCAAAGAAGATGTTATATAAGGTAACTGTATTCCCTACTTTTATTTTGTCTAACAATATCTCTAACAGGTAAGGCTTGTTGGCATTTACTTTTGTAAGCTGAAAATTTTGAGAGTTAAATAAATAACCCTCAGCTTCAACATTAAAGGAGTATTCACTTCCAATAGGCATAACAGCTAAAAAATCTCCAGTTTCTTTAGACGTGTAATCGTTAAAAACAGGATTGTTCGCCTTCAAATCAATTACTAGAACATTTGCCTCTAATAATGCTTTGGTCTCTTTATCTCTTACTATTCCTTTTACATAAGTTATGGGTAAAGGTTTTACTTTTTCTGGCAATAAGAAGTGATAAATATCTAAGTCGCCAAATCCTCCATCTTTTATATTTGATGAAAATAACCCTTCTGAACCATCGGCGGTCACTATTAAACCGATTTCTTCATTAAAAGTATTTATAGGATAACCTAAATTAACAGGGGTGGAAAATTGACCATCATCCGCCATGCGACTATAAAAAATATCTTTATCGCCAAAGCCAGGCCATCCGTTTGACGAAAAGTAGAGTGTTTTTCCGTCAGCATGAATAAAGGGCGTATTCTCGTCGTAAGGTGTATTTACTTTCGGACCAAGGTTTACTGGGTCAGTCCATTTTCCTTCGTCTGTAAGCGTACTTTTCCAAATATCATAACCACCAATTCCTCCTGGTCTGTTGCTTACAAAATAAAGTGTACTTCCATCAGGGCTTATTGAAGGTTGGGATTCCCAGAATTCTGAGTTAATGATTTTACCTAAATTAATTACTTTGCCCCAATCATTTCCTTCTTTTCTAGAAACATAAATATCACATCTACCTAAGCCATCTGGGCGATTGCAACCTGTAAAAAACAGATATTTTCCATCAGGAGATATAGATTGAGCCCCCTCATTAAAATTAGGGGTATTAATTTTATTGCTTAATGGAATAGCCTTTTGCCATTCATTATCTTTTTTGGTGCTGATGTAAAAATCTTCATTACCTTTTACAACCCTCGTAAAAATAATGGTTTGCCCATCTGCGGTTAGCGCTGGAAAATAATCTCTATCGCTGCTGTTAACATAAAAACCCATATTAATAGGCTCATATTTTGTCGGCGATTTAATGGCTGTTATAGCAAAATTGCAATCTAAAATATACTTCTTAGTTCTGCTAATATAATCTTTATCTGTTCCCGCGTACTTTTGTTGAAACAAAAGGAAACTATTTTTGGCTTGGCTATAATCGCCTGTCAACAATTCGCTTTCTCCTAAAACGTAGTAAATTCTAGGTTCTATGTTTGGAGCAGAGCTGATAGCTTTTCTGTAATTTTCTTTGGCTTTGGTATGGTTTTTTAACCTACGGTAGAGGTCACCTAGTTGAATATAGGCTAACTGAAATTTAGGGTCGGCTTTTATAGCTTCATCTAAATGCTTTATCCCATCCTCATAAATATTCTGTCTTAAATACTGTTGTGCATCCTCAAAACTTTCTTGCGCTTTTTTATTAAGCGAATTTTGGGCAATTGCCGAAAAAGTATTTAAACAAAAGAAAAATATTAAATATTTTTTCATTCAGCCATGGGGATTTGGTTATGACTAATGTAAATAAAATATCGAATATTATGGAATGTTGAGGAATTTATGGGTTTGCAGTGATATTTCCCATTTTGGATTGGACATTACATAATCAACAATTAGGGGTGTCATTTCCTTAGATTTTGACCACTCTGGTTGTAGATATAATTTACAAGTAGAAGAAACGCTTTCGGCATATTTTTCGGCCCATTCGAAATCGCTTTTATTAAAAACAATAACTTTTAGCTCGTTGGCAAAAGGAGTAATATCTGGTCTTGGAGCCTTAAATTTCTTTGGAGAAAGACAAATCCAATCCCAAGAACCTGAAAGAGGATAGGCGCCTGAGGTTTCTATAAAGGTTAAAATTCCTTTGTCTTGAAGTTTTTTAGTTAGATAATCTAAATTATAAATTAATGGCTCTCCACCGGTAACAACTACCGCTTTACCTGGAAATGTATCTGCTTTCTGCACAATATCATCCGAAAGTGTAAGTGGATGTAGTTCTGCATCCCAACTTTCTTTCACATCACACCAATGGCAACCCACATCACATCCTCCTAAACGAATAAAATAAGCAGCTTTTCCGGTATTGTATCCTTCGCCCTGTATCGTATAAAATTCTTCCATTAAAGGAAGTAATGTCCCATCTTCTGGTATATTGTGTGCCATTTTGTAAATTAGAGCGCAAATATACACATTCAAAAAAGTAGAAAAGATGATTTGGGTAAAGGTTTTGTCAAAACAAGAAACTGAAAGAGAAGATTTTGTAGAAATGGCAAAAGCCGATGGAAAGAAAATTTGTGTAATTAAGCATAAGGGAAATTTTTCTGCAATTCAAAATACTTGTCCACACGCAGGAGGAATTTTAAGTGGAGGATGGTGCAAAGAAGGAAATATTGTTTGTCCTATACATAGGTACGAATATAGCCTAACTACAGGAAGAGGGGCGGAAGGACAAGGGGATTATATTGATATTTATCCAACAGAGTTGAGAGAAGATGGATTGTATGTGGGTTTTAAGCAAAGTTGGATTAAGAAGCTGTTTTCTTAAGAAAGTCGTCATTGCGAGGTACGAAGCAATCCTAAGCTTTATAGGAGACATTGCAAACGTTGTAAGATTGCTTCGTGCCTCGCAATGACGAAAACATATTTATATTTTCTTAATTCAATAAATACCTATTAAAAAACTCCTTACAATCCAAAACCTCAATTTCTGAAAAGTAAAAATCTTCGGTGTCTTCAGTTACGATACAATTGCATTTATTTTCTTTGGCAGCATAATACTCAAGGCCATCCTCAAAATCGTGTATTTTTTTATTGCTTAGCGTTTTAATAACTCCATCGCTAAGGTTTTCTGCAATTTTTATATGTTGGCAAAGGATATCAATCTTTTGTTTTGCCAAAGCCGATTTATGCTTTTTCTCTGCGAAGTAAAAAGCAATGGCTAAACAAAGAGGAGAGGTGTACACTTCGAATTTTGGATTTGATGCTAAACTTAAAATCCTTGAAGAATATGTAAAAGTTGGATATTCCTTGTTTAACACAGAAACAAGAACGTTGGCATCTAAGAAAATCCTAACCATTATTTTTTAGAAGAGAAGAACTCATCTTTGCCAGCTTTGCGAGAAGTTTTTGGCGTTCTTTTATATTCTACTTCGCCCTCTGCAACCATACTTACCCAATCTGCTACTGGAAAATCTTCTAAAGACTTGTATTCTTTTGCTGTAACCTGGGTTAATAAATGCTCAATTAAACGAGACAAACTTATATTATTAGCTGCAGCATATTTTTTTGCTTTTGCTACAACATCTTGATTAAAGCTTAAAGTTAATTTCGCATCCATAATTCTCTAATTTAGTAATCAAAGATAGTAATTACTACGTGAAATAAAAATTACTTATACGTGTAAATTTAATTTCACTCATCCGAGTCTTCGACTACGCTCAGACTGACAAATCTTTTAACTTATTTCGAATATTTAAAAAGCCCCCCCTTTGGGAAGATTTAGAGGGGATTAAGAATATATCTCACCCTTAGCAGATGCTAGAGTATTCTTCAATAAACCAACTATAGTCATTAAGCCAACGCCTCCAGGTACAGGGGTAATCCAAGATGATTTTGGAGCTACATTCTCAAAATCTACATCACCGTATAGTTTAAAGCCAGATTTGGTTTCTGTTGAAGTTTCTCTGTTAATGCCAACGTCAATAATAATTGCACCTGGCTTAACCATATCCTGCTTTACAAAGTTCTTTCTTCCAATTGCAGCTACAACTATATCGCCCTGCAAAACCATTTCTTTTAAGTTGTGCGTTTTACTGTGTGTAAGGGTTACCGTACAGTTTCCTGGGTTTGCGTTACGAGCCATTAAAATACTCATCGGACTACCTACAATATTACTTCTACCAACAACAACACAATGTTTACCAGTTGTATCAATATGATAAGCTTGTAACATCAATAAAATGCCATAAGGAGTTGCCGGAATAAAACAAGGTAAATTGCGCATCATTCTGCCCAAATTCACAGGGTGAAAGCCATCAACATCTTTGCGATAATCTATAGTTTCAGTAACTTTTTCTGGGTCGATATGTTTTGGTAAAGGTAATTGGACTATTAAACCATCAACATCCGCATCTTTATTAATCTCTTCTATTTTAGCTAACAACTCAGCTTCAGTAACCGAATTATCATATCTAAATAATGAAGATTTAAAACCAACTTTCTCACAGTTTTTCATCTTACTGGCAACATAAGTTTCGCTACCACCATCATTACCAACCAATATGGCAACTAAATGTGGTTTACGACCACTTTGTACTAAAAAATCTGCTGCTTCTGCTGCTATTTCTGTTTTTATCTTTTCTGATGCGAATTTGCCGTCGAGTAGTTGCATTTAGTATTGAGTATAGCGTATTGAGTATTGAGACATAAAGTCGTGTTGCAAAATCGCAATACGCATATCGCAATACGCAATACTATGTTAATCTAATTTTAAAACTGCCATAAACGCACTCTGTGGAATTTCTACGTTTCCAACTTGGCGCATACGTTTTTTACCTTTTTTCTGTTTCTCCAATAACTTACGTTTACGAGAAATATCACCACCATAACATTTAGCGGTAACGTCTTTACGTAAAGCACTTAAAGTTTCACGAGCAATAACTTTAGCGCCGATTGAAGCTTGAATTTTAATCTCAAATTGTTGACGAGGAATTAGTTCTCTCAACTTTTCGCAGATTTTTTTACCAAAATCATAAGCATTGCTACGGTGAATTAATGAAGACAAAGCATCAACTGGTTCATCGTTTATTAACATATCTAAACGTACCAAATCAGATTTGCGGTAACCTACTTGATGGTAATCGAAAGAAGCATAACCCTTAGAAATCGTTTTTAATTTATCATAAAAATCAAATACAATTTCGCCCATTGGCATTTCAAAAACCAACTCAACTCTATCAGAAGTTAAGTATGATTGATTTACAATTGTTCCTCTTTTCTGGATACAAAGTGACATTACAGGTCCAACAAAATCAGCTTTTGTAATGATGTTTGCTTTGATAAATGGCTCTTCAACAGAATCTAATTTACTTGGGTCGGGCAAATCAGATGGATTATTTACAAAAATTTCTTCGCCTTTAGTTGAATGTGCAATGTAAGATACGTTGGGAACGGTAGTAATTACCGTCATATCAAATTCACGCTCTAAACGCTCTTGGATAATCTCCATGTGTAGCATTCCTAAGAAACCGCAACGGAAACCAAAACCCAAAGCTGCAGAACTTTCGGGCTCAAAAACGATAGAAGCATCGTTTAACTGTAACTTGTGCATTGCTTCACGAAGTTCTTCAAACTCATCAGTATCAACAGGGTAAATACCTGCAAATACCATAGGTTTTACTTCCTCAAAACCTTGTATAGCGTCTAAGGATGGTCTAGCAACATTTGTAATCGTATCTCCAACTTTAACTTCACGAGCTTCTTTAATACCAGAAATAATGTAACCCACATCTCCAGTTTTAACGGATGCTCTTGGCGACATATCCAGTTTTAAAATACCAACCTCATCAGCTAAGTATTCTTTACCAGTATTAATGAATTTTACTTTGTCACCTTTTTTGATTTCGCCGTTTACAACTTTATAGTAAGCGATAATTCCTCTAAATGAGTTAAATACACTGTCAAAAATTAAAGCTTGCAACGGAGCTTCTGGGTCGCCAACTGGTGCTGGAACTCTGTCTACAATAGCTTGCAAAATTTCAGGTATTCCCATTCCAGTTTTACCAGATGCAGGAATAATTTCTTCTCTTTTGCAACCAATCAAATCAATAATTTGGTCTTTTACTTCTTCAGGCATCGCCCCAGGCAAATCCATTTTATTTAAAATCGGAATGATTTCTAAATCGTGTTCCAATGCTAAATAAAGATTAGAAATAGTTTGAGCTTGTATACCTTGAGATGCATCTACAATCAATAAAGCACCTTCGCAGGCTGCAATAGAACGAGATACTTCGTAAGAAAAATCAACGTGTCCAGGTGTATCAATTAGGTTAAAATTGTATTCCTGACCATCAATTTTGAAATTCATTTGTATAGCGTGACTTTTAATCGTGATACCACGTTCACGCTCCAAATCCATATTATCAAGCAATTGAGCCTGACTTTCGCGTTGAGAAATCGTCGCTGTATATTCTAGTAACCTATCGGCTAATGTGCTTTTGCCGTGGTCTATATGTGCAATTATGCAAAAATTACGTATGTGCTTCATCTTTGTGCAAAGATAGTTTTTTTAAAGGAAAAAGTAAGATGTTGAGCAAAGCGAAATCCCAATTTATGAAGAGAAGATGTTTGAAAGGCAAAAAATAAGTTTAAATGCAATTCTAATAGCACTTTGACAATTTATTGCAGCTTTACACTTAATCTTTTTACTGTCTTTCGAAAAGCTCATGATGACACCTAAACCCACTTTGACATAGCAGACCGAGAAATGCTACTAAGCCTTGATCTTTGGTTACCTTTCCATCAAGGGAAAGGTAAGAGCCTTTCGGTGGCTAACCGAGGCAAGCTTGAGCAATGGGCAGGAAACTTGTAGGAAACGCTATTCTTAAAAGATTTCTACGCCCTATGAAAAACAGAGACTCATAATGACGTGATTTGTTAAGTATTACACAGCCCTTTACTTCACTAACTCAAACGCATTCCTCTCATTACCAATCCATTTGTACTTATAAATAGTAGATTGTTGTTGCCCATCTTTAGCTTTACTGTTATGAGAGATATAGAATAAACCATCGCCCAATGGCAACAAACCTGTAGCGCCATAAGGAAACGACCAGCCCCTAATACCAGATTTAACATCATTTTTTCCAGCAGCTAATAATGAAAGCGATTTTACTTTTATTTTTTGGTTGTCTGATAAGATATAAGTTTCGGAAGGCTTTCTCTTGCCATCAATAACAAACAAGTCATAGTTTGGAAATTGAGGTTTTGATCCTTTGTAAACTGCGGCAAATAAATTTCCAGTGGATGGGTCGTAAGCCATATTCTGAATTCCATAACGACTATTGCCTGTTTTTACGAAATACTTTTCTAATGGTTTTTGTGGACCAGAGTGATGCAATTTATCTTGTGAAAGCTTTTGTTCGTATTTCCCCCAATCAGCAATATCATATTTCAAAATCACTTGATGATCGTTGTCATTTCTAGCCGTATCACCGTAAACACCGTAAGCGACATACAGGAATTTTTTAGCATTATTCGGATTACCCATAGCAGGTGCAAAGGCAACGCCATCTATGCCAGAACATGCAAAGCGATGAGCAACCTCTTTACTGCCGACTTTAACTTTCGCATTGTAATCATCTACTGCTTCTTTGATATAAACTGTACGCAGTAAATCTTCTTTTTCTGCATTCATATTAGGGCGTACAATTCTTGATCCATCAAATATGGCGATGTAAAAACCATCTTCATTAACCGTTTTAACGCCTAATTCTTTTTTGATGCCTTTACCAATTGCATCGTTTTTATATTCTAATGAACCATAAATTTTCCCATCGGCAGTAAGGTCTAAATCGCCCAGATGACCAACAAACCCAGTTACGCTACCAATTAGATTACCCTTCAAATCCATTTTAAGTAACTTATCTGTAAAAGAAAAATAAACAAATCCATTTTTTTGATCCACCACTACACCCTGTACATGCAAACCACCTTGTTTGCCAGAATAAATAGAATCTGGTAGTTTAACAGTTTGTGATTGAGATTTTGAGGTTAATGCGATAATGAAGAAGAGAAATAGAATTAATTTTTTCATCTAAGATTGTTTATGAACTGAAGCGATAGGATAATTATCGCTTCAGTTATGGATGTTTTATAAAAGATTTATTTGATGGCTTTTTCCAATGCGCTTGCTCCACCAACCACAGGTAAAGTAAGTGTGGTACCATTTAAATCGATGGTGATTTCTGTACCAGCTTTAGGCCAAAGCGTAAATTCCTTATCGCTAGAGAAAATCATTAATGCAATTTGTTTACCAGCTGGGATAATCTGGTCATCTGGTTGAAGATTAAACTTCAAATCGTAGAATTTACCAGGCGTTAATGGAGTGCCCTTAGTTATCGATTTATAGTTTTGAGGGTCTGCCCAGCCACGCGTGATCACGTTATCCATCAATTTTACACCAGTTCCTTCACTCCAAGGCAATGCAACTAGCCATACTGAAAAGTTTGCTGCTGGTTTACTGCTAGCTAGTTTAACACTAATTTGTGCAAGGCCAGATAAATGAATGGCTTCTTTTAAAACCGGACTAACATATAATAAACGATGTTCTGATTTTTCTGCCTTAGCTAAATCACTACCTGAGAAGGAAACATCGTCACTTAGTTTTTCTGAAGATTGATTTGCTAGCTTGCTAGTCAATAAGGTGCCATGGCTAGGTCCGCCAGCACCCAAATAAAGTTTAACATCAGCCGCTGCTGGATTTGGATAATCTGCATAAGCAGTAGGATTTGTATTAGGCTCTTTCTCTCTTACGATATAGGCTTTTGGTTCTTTCTCCACGCCATTTTCAATGCCAAATAAATAACGAGTAAACCACCTGTTCATCATTTGTAATGGGGGTGGGCCACCGTGACCGCCTTGATGATAGTAGATTTTTGCAGGAATTCCTTTTCCCTCAACAGCTTTGTAAATGCGATAGCTATGCTCTGGCATTACGTTCCAATCGTTAAAGCCGTGCGACATTAATAAAGCGGCTTTCCACGGTTTTACAGCATTTAGGTAATCTCTTCCTGCCCAAAAACTATTGTAATCACCTGTAACACGATCCATTCCTTTTGCCATTTCGCCATCTCTTACAGTTTTGTCCGAATAAGCTCTTTTGTCTTCAGCTCCGCTATGGATATAATCATACAATACATCAACATCTTCACCTAAATAGCCACCTGGGTTTCTAATTAAGCCGTTTGAGCGGTAATAGTTATAATAAGAAGTATTTGGTGCAACTGGGATAATTGCTTTTAAGCCTTCAACACCTGTAGTTGCAGCAGCAACAGGTAATGTACCATTGTAGGAAGTACCCGTCATGCCAACGCTTCCGGTACTCCAAAATGCTTTTACTTTTTCATTTCCGTCTGGTGTTGTATAACCGTTATCTTTTCCAGATAACCATTCTATAACAGCCTTTGGTGCTAATGATTCGTTAATGCCACCAACAGTAGGAGAGCCTTGAGAAAGTCCTGTTCCAGGAGATGAAGAATGAACGATGATAAAACCTCGTCTAACCCATTCTCTAATTAATGAATTAGAAATGATAGGTCTGGTTCCTGTGCGTTTTACTGTCGGATGAATACGTGCCACTGGAGGTTTTACGCCAACTTCATGTTTTACATCCCAAAATGTTCCTAGTGCTGTACCAGCTGTTCCTGCGTAATAAGGACTTGTTTCATATATAACTGGAAGCTTTAATCCTTCAGTTTCAGTTTGAAAAGGTCGGGTTACGCTTACATGCATGCGATCGAGTTTTCCATCACCATCTGTATCAAATGTGGTTTCTACCCATAAATCGTGGCGTATCCATTTTTCTGGCGTTTCAAATGCGGCCACAATCTGGGCTTCGCCATCTTTAAATACGGGTACAGCTTTTTCTTGGGCAGTGGCCGAAAAAGAAGTTATGAATAAGGTCAGTGAGAAAATAACTGCCTTGCTTTTAGGTAGGAGAGTATTGATCATCTTTTTGTTTTAGTACGAACGACTAATATAAAGAATCTCTTCCTGTAAATAAATCAATGATGATTGTCTATCTTAATTTTTACTAAACATTTAATTTCCTGAAACCAATAAAATCGATAGTATTATTGTATAGTAGGAACTTTTATTTTAAAACGAATTATATATATTGCATAAAAAAATCACTTTTTTATGAAGAAGCAATTGGTTTTAGTTTTTTGTATGTTGTTTTTGAATATTTTATGTGTAAAAACTGTATTTGCCCAATCTACTCAAGAAAAGGATCCCGAAAACTTATCTTTAGAAAATGCCAAACGTATTTTTATAACCGCTATTAAAGAACAATCTAGACTTTTTAATGGGCCGACCTATTACACTTATGGCAACGGTGTTGAGGGATCTGCCATATTTTTAGATACCGTTTTTGTTAAAGGGACAATTTTTTATGAAGGTGTAAAGTATACCGAAGTTCCTTTAATGTACGATTTATACATTGATAAATTAGTTTCTGTTGTAGATGGAAATGCTTATAGTTTAATAACTGAAAAAGTAAGTGAATTTGAAGTTGCAAAACATCATTTTAGATACTTTAATTTTGAAAACTCAGCCAGTAAAATTTCCTTAGAACCTGGCTTTTTTGAGGTTTTATATGATGGAAAAATAAAGGTAATAGCGAAACACACTGAGAAATTAGGTTTTTCTACTAAATCAGATATTCCTTACTATTTTAAACCGAAAACAGTATACCTGTTAGAAAAAGATAATCAATATTATAAATTTAGTGATGAAAACTCGCTCATCAATTTATTAGATAAAAATAAAAAAGAAATGAAAAAACAATTGCAAGAGGCTAGTGTCAGGTTTAAAGATGACCCTATCAAGGTAATTCTTTTAATTGCAAAATATCATGACAGCTTAATAAATTGATATGCGTATAATTTTACTCATTATATCTTCCTTGTTTTTTTCAACTGTAGTTTTTGCACAAAAAGACAAGGAAATTCTATACAGTGTTGATTTTAAACAAGCAAATATAAACGAGATAGTTAAAGATCTAGAAGCAAAAAGCGACTACCATTTTTATTTTAATATTTCACAATTAGATAGTTTAAGAATCACGGTCAAATCAGATCAACTTACCATTAATAATTTATTAAAAAAGATATTTGAGGGAACGAATATCAATTTTGCTATTCATGATAAAAATATCTTTTTAATTAAGGGTAAAACAATCGATTTAGATCTAGCACAAGGTTATTACGTAAATAAGCTAGGCAAAGAACATGCTGGCATAAAAAAAAATGATTCAAGCTATCTGACAGATGAAAGAATACAATTCGCCACAACGGCAAACAAATTGTATGAAATAGGAATTAAGACGAATGAATCTAAATCTGGCACAGCTTTGATAAGTGGTGTTATTCGTGAGCCAACAACAGAGGCACCAGTAATAGGTGCCAACATCTTGATAGAAAATTCTGAAATTAAAGCAATATCAAATCAAGAGGGCTTTTATTCGTTAAATATGCCTTTAGGGAAACACACTTTGATTATAAAGGCAGCTGGTAAAATCGATGCCAAACGCCAAGTTATGATTTATGGTGATGGAAAATTGAATATTGATTTAAAAGAGAGGGTTTTAACCTTAAAAGAGGTGCAGATTTTAGCCAATAAATTATCTAGTGTTAAAAATCTGGAAATGGGAGTGAGCCGATTAGATTTGAAAACCATCAAAAAAGTGCCTTCATTATTTGGTGAGCCTGATGTTTTGAGAGTAGTATTAACTTTACCAGGCGTTCAAACAGTTGGAGAGGCTAGTACGGGTTTTAATGTTAGAGGTGGTTCTACAGATCAGAATTTAATTTTACTTAATGATGCAACAATTTATAATCCTTCTCATTTCTTTGGTTTTTTCTCTGCTTTTAACCCTGATATAGTAAAAGATATTCAATTGTATAAAAGCACAATTCCAGAGAAATTCGGGGGTCGACTTTCATCAGTTTTAGAAGTAAACAACCGAGACGGAAACAAGAAAAAAATTACAGGAACAGCCGGTATAGGTATAATTACGAGTAGATTTAGTATAGAGGGGCCTATAGATAGTAACAAAACATCTTTTATCTTAGGCGGTAGGGCAACCTATTCAAATTGGTTGTTGAAACTTCTTCCAGAGGCTTATGAAAACAGTAAAGCATCATTTTATGACTTCAATTTAGGGATAAATCATCAATTTGATCAAAACAATGAACTGTCTATTGCGGCATATTATAGCAAAGATAATTTTAAGTTAAACAGCGATACCAGTTATAATTACAGTAATAAAAATGCATCTATTAAGTGGAAGCATATTTTTAATGACAAATTAAATGTCTCATTTATTTTGGGAACTGACTTTTATGATTATAGCATAATGAGCGATATAAATCCTATTAATGCCTATAATTTGAAGTTTAAAATTAATCAATCAAATTTTAAAACCGATTTTAATTATAAATTAAATGAGAAACATAGTTTAAGATTTGGACTATCATCAATTTATTACAAATTGAATCCAGGAGAATTTAAACCAATAGGTTCGGAGTCTTTAGTGATTAAAGATATAGTTCAGCAAGAACAGGCATTAGAAAGTGCCATTTATTTTGGTGACGAATTTAAGGTAAGCGATAAGTTAGCTGTAAACCTTGGGCTAAGGTATTCTTTGTATAATTATTTAGGTAGTTACACTGTAAATAATTATGCTCCAAATTTGCCAATTACTGTAGAAAACCAGATTTCACAAACCAGCTTTGGAAAAAATAAACCAATTCAAACCTATCATGGCCCTGAAATGAGAATGTCTGCTAGGTATAACTTTGCTGATGACTTTTCAATAAAAGCGGCATATAATACACTTAGACAATATATTCATTTACTTTCCAATACAACCGCCATCTCACCTACTGATATTTATAAATTAAGTGATCCAAATATTAAACCACAATTTGGAAACCAAGTTTCATTAGGTCTGTACAAAAATTATAATAGCCAAGCAATTGAAACCTCTATTGAGGTTTATTATAAAAAATTAAAAGATTATTTAGACTACAAAAGTGGTGCAAACTTAATAATGAACCATCATATTGAAACTGACATTATTAGTACCCAAGGAAAAGCATATGGTATAGAGTTTTTCGTAAAGAAAAATGCAGGTAAATTAACTGGATGGATGAGCTATGCTTATTCAAGAACAATGTTAAAAATGGATAATGAATTAATTGGCGAACCGATTAACAGGGGAGAATATTATCCAGCAAATCATGATAAACCTCATGCATTTAATTTTACAGGTAACTATGCATTTAAACAACGTTATAGTCTTTCGTTAAATGTAACCTATAGCACTGGAAGACCAATTACACTCCCTATAGCTAAATATTACTATTCTGGTAGTGAAAGGGTATTTTATACTGATAGAAATGCATATAGAATTCCAGATTATTTTAGAACAGATTTGGCATTTAATATTGAGGGGAATCATAAAATAGATCAAACCTTTCATAATTCATTTACCTTTGGTTTGTATAATTTAACAGGAAGAAAAAATGCTTACTCTACTTATTTTACAAAAGAAAACGGTGTAATAACAGGATATAAACTATCCATATTTGCTAATATTTTACCATTTATAAGTTACAATATTAAATTTTAGCCATGAAGAAGACTAACATTAATTTACATATAAATGAAAGCTGGGTAAACAATTTCCCTAAGTGGAAAACATACCTCCCAATATTTGCTTTGTTTTTGTTATTAAGCAGTTGCAAAGAGAATTTTAACCCTGTTGTAGCTTCTGTAAATACTAATATTTTAGTGGTAGAAGGTATAATTAATACTGGCGCAGATTCTACTATAATAAATTTGAGCAGAACTGTTTTAGTATCACAAAAAACAACTGCCAAACCAGAAACTGGTGCAACAGTAACAGTAGAAAGCGAATCTAATCAGGTATATCCATTACCAGAATTGTCAACAAAAAAGGGAACTTACGGAAGTTTGCCTTTAAATCTGGATCCCAATAAAAAATATAGACTTAGAATTAGAACTACAAATGGGACTGTTTATTTATCTGATTTTGTGGAAACTAAAATATCTCCTGTAATTGATGTTTTAGGGTATGATGCAGATGTTACTAAAGGACTGCAGATTTATGTAAATACAAAAGATCAAGCCGACAAAACGCGATATTACAGATGGGAGTATGAAGAAACCTGGATATTCTATGCAGCATACCAATCTGTTTTAATATGGGATGGAAAGAATGTAGTGTTTAGAGATCCTGCTAATTCTATTTACCAATGTTGGGGTAATACAAAATCTAGCACGATAGTTCTCGGATCTTCTGTAAAACTTGATAAGGATGTTATTTTTAAGCAACCAATAGTGCTTAATCCATCAACTTCAGAGAAATTTACAGAAAGGTATAGCATTTTGGTTAAACAGTATGCACTGACTAAAGAAGCTTATGATTTTTGGCAAAACCTAAAAAAAAATACAGAATCCTTAGGTTCTATCTTTGATGCGCAACCATCTCAATTGACTGGAAATATTCATAATCAAACTAATCCTTTAGAACCAGTTATAGGATTTATAAGTGCTGGGACAATTCAAAAACAAAGAATATACATCACAAAAGGAGAACTGCCAGGTTTTAATAAACCGTTGAATGCGGATTGTAATGCTGCTGTTGTAGAGCCATTAACACCATTTGACTTTCCTCTTTATTTTCAATCTGGGTTTACTATACCAATAAGTTTTAGTGGTACAGGTGTGTTGGCATCCGGTAAGGAATGTGTAGACTGTACTTTAAGGGGAACAAATAAAAAACCTGCCTTTTGGCAATAAAAATAGTTTGATGAGAAAAATATTTAGCAGAATAACCGTTGTTTTCTTATTGATGTTTGTGCATGGTAGCATTAAAGCTCAGGTATTAGAGAAGTTGCAAAATACATTTACAACATACCAAAAAGGTGTTTTTCAAGAAAAAATATTTATTCATACCGATAAGGAGCAATACTTGGTAGGAGAAGTATTATGGCTAAAAATCTATATAGTTGATGCTAATCAGCATCAACCTGCCGATTTGAGTAAAGTTGCTTACGTCGAATTATTAGATCAACTAAATCAGCCAGTTAAACAATTAAAAATCTCACTTAAAAATGGAAATGGAAACGGTGCAGTTGAACTTCCAAAAACTTTAAAAAATGGTTCTTATAAGCTTAGGGCTTATACAAACTGGATGAAAAATTTTGATGTAGAGTTATTTTTTGAAAAGAAAATCACTTTGCTAAACGCACAAATATCTCCTGCTGTTTCAAATCTAGCTAAGCCAAATTTTAATATTCAATTTTTTGCTGAAGGTGGAGATTTAGTTGAGGGATTAAAAAGCAATGTAGGTTTTAAGGCAGTCGGTGAAAACGGAAAAGGTTTAGATTTAGCCGGTGCAATTGTCAATCAAAAAAACGATACCATTCTAAGATTTAAAACATCAAAATTTGGCATTGGAAAGTTTACATTTATTCCTGAACCAAATATGAGTTATAAGGCAGTTATAACATCTTTAGGAAAGGAGAAGATAGAAAAGGAGTTTTTAACGGCCAAAAGGACAGGTTACGTGATGTCTGTAAACAAGCAAAAAGATGGCAATTTGATAGTTGATCTTCATTCAAGTATAAAAAATGAAAAGGTATATCTTTTTTCTCACCATGGTAAAAATATCTCTAATGCTATTACTACAGATGTAATTGGTGGGAAAGCCTCCTTTTTTATTGAAACAGCAAAGCTTGATGAAGGCATATCTCATTTTACCATTTTTAATGAGACAGGAACCGCAATATGTGAACGATTATTTTTTAAATTGCCAATTAAAAAGCTAGATATTCAACTAAAAGTTGATCAATCACAATATTCATTGCGCAAAAAGGTTGATGTAAGTGTATTGCTCAAAGACTCAGTAGGTATTATTAATTCGGCCGACCTTTCAGTAAGTGTACATAAAATAGATTCATTGCAAGGGATGGATGAAAGTGATATCGTGAGTTACTTTTGGCTGGTTTCTGAGCTGAAAGGGTATGTAGAAAATCCCTCATATTATTTTACAAATAATGAAGAAGTTTATTCAGATCTAAATAATTTGCTAATCACACAAGGTTGGCGTAGGTTCAATTGGAACGATATAAAACAGCCTAAAAGTGAATTTAAATTCTTACCAGAATATAATGGGCATTTGATTAAAGGTAAAATTAAGGAGAAAAATGGGAAGTCACTTAATTATGCTAATGTATATTTAGGCAGTGCCGGAAAAATTGGACAATTTTATGAAACTTTAAGTGATACTGCTGGTAATTTCATATTTAATACTAAAGATCTTTATGGATTAAATGAAATTGTTGTTCAAACGAATCAAAAAGATACTTCATCTATAATTACTATTCAAAGTCCATTTTTTGAAAAATATCGTATATCTAATTCAATTAATTTCAGATTAGGTGGGCATTTAATTGATCAGTTCGAGAACTATAATATGAACATTCAGGTTCAGAGTGCTTATTTTCCTAATAAATTTAATATTTCAAATGGTTTGGTAACTGATAGTGTTACATTTTATGGTAAAGCTTTTAAAAATTACAAATTTAACGATTATGATCGCTTTAAAACTATGGAAGAAAGCTTAAGAGAGATAGTTAAGGAAACCTTTATATCGAAAAATGAAGAAGGTTATCGTATTAAGTTATTGGCCAAAGATGTGCCGTTAGATGATGATCCTCTAGTACTTTTAGATGGATTACCCTATTTTAATATGGATAAAGTTATGGCGATTGATCCCAATAAGATTGAGAGATTGGAAATCGTTCCAGAATCTTATCATTATGGCTCATCGAAGTTTGATGGAATATTGAGTTTTTTTAGTTTCAAAAGTAATTTGGCAAATATCGAGATTAATCCAAATTCAGTAGTATTAGATTATGATGGACTACAATTAAAAAGAGAGTTTTATAATCCATCATACGATTCGGAATCTAAAATCAATAACCGATTACCAGACTTTAGAAATGTGCTGTATTGGTCGCCAAATATTAGTATCAACGATAAAGGGGAGGGTAAAATAACTTTTTATACTTCAGATGTTGCTGGAACATATATCGGCGTAGTAAATGGCTTATCAAAAGATGGTAACATCGGCAATGCCCATTTTATTTTTAAAGTCAATGAGAAAATCAATTGATTTCAAAGTTCATATCCAGCATCAATTTGAATCAATATTAAGAATCTCTTCCTTTAAATAAATCAATGATGATTTTTTATCTTAATTTTTATGCAATGTTATGCCACATTGTCTATGGTTCGCGTTGATATGGTGTAGATACAAAGTGCAACACTTGGGAAATTCATGAACTTTGTTTTGATGAGTATAGTGCCAGTATTATAACTTTCTAATCCTTTTCGAAAAAGTTCCATTAATTGCTCGTTATCTTCTTCGCCCTGCGATAACTTTGCGATGAGGGAAATTTCTTTTTTATCCTCTGGTATAAGCTCTATTCTTACTGTAGTTTTTGATACGTATTGGTAGTGATATTTCATTTGAGCGCTTGTGCTTGGCTAAATTATAAAAATTGACCTTAAATGCAAAACTTGTTGAATTTAAAAATATGCAAAGGATAGGTTAACAATAGTCAAAATAGAGTTCTTTAGAATTCTTCAAACAATCTTCTTGCTATCAAACCCTTAGTTAAGCCTGCGTAGTAAAAAGTTCTTAAAAGCGTATATGTTAAGACGGACTCTAGACGGTGTCTTGGTATAATTCTTTTACAATAGTGATCATTTCAGCATGTAGTTTATAAAAATATTAGACTTTTTATTTAGGATTTAAAAAGAATTTCCTTTGCAGTTTAGGATCATTGATTTTTCACCTCTAGCCATACAACCAATTGGAATATCAAAACTTTTATCTATTATTGCTGGTGTATTTAACTTATTGGTTTAAAACTTATTAGGTAATTATCCCTCTCAAATGATTTTGTTAACTTTCAATGTTAACTAATGAAGCTAAATATAAAATGGTTCATTAGCTTCTATCTATTTATCTCATTTGCTTGTATTAGCGATACCACTTTAGCTCAGCAACTTAATTCTCGTTTTGAAACCCTTGGAATAGATGATGGATTACCCCATAGTTCGGTTTATGGTATTTATCAGGATAAAAAAGGTTTCATGTGGTTCGCCACACCAGATGGGCTATCTCGTTATGACGGGAGTACGCTGCAAAATTTCAAGTATGAAGCAAAAAATGAAAATGATGTAGTGAACAACTATGTAAGGGATGGTTTATTTGAAGATAAAAAAGGAAATATTTGGTATAGCAATGAAAGTGGCATTTATAAATGGAATGGACTAATCGAGGTTGTTGAAAGAATCAAATCCTTTGATAATGCTGAATTTGGAAATAGTGGTTTCAAATGCCTGTTTATGGAGAATGACGAAACTTTGGTTATTATAAATGTAATTAAAGGGGTTTTTGAATTTAATACCAGAACATTAACATTAAAATCATATCCTATTCCTTTTAAAATAGATTATAACAAAGTGGTTTTTACACAATCTATTTGTGATACTAAAGGCAATGTATGGTTAAGGTTATTGTCTAAAAACGAACCATATATCCTGTTTGATCGCAAAACACATCTTTATTCCTATCAATATATAAAAGACCCACCAGAAAGCATCTTTTTTGAAAAGGACAGAACAATTTTAACTTATAAAGACCGTGTTGTATTTAAATCCATAAATGATAATAGCGAACGTGTTGTTGAGAAGAAAATAAAAGGGAAAGCAATTAACTTTTTCTCAGTTTATCATATTAAAGATTTTTATGGAAGAGAATGGTTCACTTCAAGAGGCGATGGTTTATTTTATTATGACACCAAAAATGATCAATGGCATAATTATCATCATGATAATTCTATTTTAAAATCATTGCCATTTGATATTACTACTTGCTTTTTTATTGATAGAAACAATAATTTATGGATTGGTTTTGATGGAGGTGGAGTAGCAAAATTAGATTTAAAAGAACCTAAATTTAATTTGTTTCCATTATCCGTAGGGGATTACCCAGCTCTAAAAGATTATTTTATAAAGTGTTTTTATGAAGATAAGCAACAAAATATATGGTTTGGAACCCATAGCAGTGGATTAAACATTTACAATCCTAAAACTGGAGAACTAAAAAACTTTAAACACAAAGAAGGCGATGTGCTTAGCTTACCAGGTGATATTGTAAGTACGATTACAAAAGATAATAAAGGCCAAATATGGGTTGGGAGTAGTGGGGGAATCAGTAGATTTGATCCTATAAAAAAACAATTTCATACCATTAAAATTGATTACAATATTCCCATTTTCCCTAAACTAAATGTTTTTGTTTTTCAGATAATTATGCTAAAAAATGGAGCGATGTTAGCTGCAACGATGAATGGATTAGTTAAGATTGTTCGAGAAAATGGAGTTTATAAAGGTTATGCCCTCCGAAATGAAAACTATTTAATAAGTACCGCTGTCGATATCATAGAAATGGAAGACCAAACTTTATTTATTGCATTATCTGGTAATGGTCTTTATCATCTTAAACCTTCAGGCTCTTCCTATACTAAATTGAATATGTATTTACCTAAAATAGATTTAAGGAGTATTAGTATAGATGAAAAGGACAAAGATTTTTTATGGATTGGGACAGGAAAAGGACTAGTTCATTTTGATACACGCTCTGGAAAGCACAAAACCTGGAATCAAAAGAATAAAATGCCAAATTCTTACGTTTATGGGACATTAGAGGAAGAAAATCATAATTTATGGATAAGTACCAATAAGGGATTATCTTATTTTAATCGTCAAACTAATACTTTCGAGAATTACTCTTATTTAGATGGTTTACAAAGCAATGAGTTTAATACACGTTCATTTTATAAAAGCAGCACTGGTAATTTTTATTTTGGCGGTATTAAGGGTTTTAATTGGTTCAAGCCAGGTAAAAAAACATTAGCATCAAGTAATCCTGTTGCTGCAATTACTAAAATAGAAGTAAATAATGTAGCTTTTAAAAAGACTTTACCATACTTTTCGGAAGAAGATATTAGTGTTAGTTACAACTTAAATGATTTCAATTTTTATTTTGCAGCATTGGATTATACCTTGCCTGAAGCTAATAAACTCAAGTATCAACTAGAAGGGTGGGATCAAGATTGGATATTGACTTATAATAAATCTGTACGGTATGCTAATTTACCACCTGGCAATTATGTGTTTAAGATAAAGGCATCAAACACCTATGGCGTTTGGAGTGAGGTAGAAAAAGTCTTGATAACCATTAAAGCACCGTTTTGGCAGAGGCCTTGGTTTTATGTTTTATTAGGAATTTTTATATTGGGTACAATTGTGTATGTTACATTTCAAGTGTCGCAGGTTAAAATTAGAAGGAAACTACGTTTTCTTGAAAGGGAGCATGCGATTACTTCAGAGCGAAATCGAATCAGCAGGGATATGCATGATGAAATTGGAAGTGGTTTGACACATATCGCATTATTGAGCGAACTCATTCAAACACAAGAAGAAGCCTCCCTTTCTGTTCAGAAAGATGTTAAAGGTATTTCTACTGCAGCCAGAAAACTGCTGGAAAGCATTAATGAAATTATTTGGGCTTTAAATCCTCAAAATGACACATTGGAAAGCTTATTGGCTTATACCAGAGAGCAAATGCAGCAGAATTTTGAACCATTTAAATTGCAGTTGTTTATTGATTTTCCAGATGAAATTCCAGAAATTAAGTTAACTAATGAGCAGCGAAGAAATTTATATCTAGTTATAAAAGAAGCCCTTAACAATGCACTAAAACACGCAAATGCAACTGAGATTACATTGAGTTGTAGCATTGTAGAGAATATGTTGTTTTTTGATGTGCAAGATAATGGAATTGGCTTCATCACATCGACAACCAAAGTTTCGAATAATGGATTTAAAAATATGCGTAAACGTATGGATGACATTGGTGGAGAGATAACTTGGCTTAACAACAATAAAGGCTTATGTGTCCATTTTACTTTTTCTAGCAAGCACTAGTTAATACTACTTTTATCACATTTCTAGAACAAGAATTAAAACCTACCTTTCAAGCTTATGGTGCCAATTGTAATTATAGAAGACGATGAGAAGATAAGGAACTACCTATCGGCATTATTAGCAGGCAGTGGAGAGTTTAATCTAAAAGCATCTTTTGTAACTGCCGAAGAAGCCATTAACTATTTTGAGTGTGGATTAGGCTATGATATTGAAATTGTTTTAACTGATATTCAACTGCCAGAGAAGTCGGGCATTGATTTTATTACGTGGTTAAAGCCTTTTCGTCCAGAGGTTCAGTTTATGGTGTTAAGCATTTATGATGATGCCGAAAGGGTATTTAAAGCACTGCAAGCGGGTGCTTCTGGTTACGTACTTAAAAATATGCCAGCTTCAAAATTAATAGAATCCTTAATTGATTTACGAAAAGGCGGAAGTCCGATGAGTAGCCAGATTGCTCGTAAAGTAGTGATGGCTTTTCAGAACCAAGCTCCTTACATTGATGCAAAAGAACAATTGAGCCCACGAGAAAATGAAGTGTTGTTATGGTTAAGTAAGGGTTTTAGCTATCAAGAAATAGGAGATAAGTTGTTTATTTCTATTGATACCGTGCGTACCCATATTAGAAATACTTATGAGAAACTTCATGTAAAGAATAAAAAAGAGGCATTGCGCAAAACAGGTTATCAATAATCATCGTTAATAATTACTACTTTTTTCACATTTTGCCGTTACCTGTTGGGGCTTAGTTTTACAAATAAAATTAAGCAATCATGAAACGCTCCCTAATTCTCTCTATTTTACTTTTACCTGCAATGTTGAGTGCCCAAGCTCAGGAAACGGTACAAGATTTATCAAAAAAAGCAACTAAAGGATATTTACTAAAAGCAGAAAATGTGGCTGGTAATTATACCATTACCTATAAAATACCTGGTGATAAAAAGAAAAATGAAATTTTCTATGAGACATACACTTTTGATCAGCAAATTAAATTTTTAAAAAATCAGGAAGTAACCGAGCCAAAAGAAAGTGCTGGTCAACATCCAGAGCGAACTGTAAGTGGTTATTATGCAACTGTTGGCGGTTGTAGTTCTTTTGATATTTTAAGCATGAAGCTGAAATTTAATAAGTATACAGATCTACAAGCCTGGGACTATAAAAAACAACGTTACATCACAAAGAAGTCAATTTCAACTGAAACCATCAAAGCGAGAAATGACGATGGTAAATATGAAGGATATGCTTCTTTTATCAATAATACAGATCAATCGCTTTTTGTATTGGGCGGGCAAGAGAGCAAGCAAAATAAAAAGGCAACCGACTTTTTTATCATACAATTTAATTCAAGTTCAGAAATCATTGCTAAACCTGTAGATATTACAGGAGGGCAATCACTTGTTTATAGTACTCAGCTTAAGAATGGAGATATAGCATTGGTTTTTGCGCCGAAAAAAGGGGCTGCAGACTTAACGGCATACACTTATTTAAGATATACAGGAAAAGGGCAATTGGTTGATAAGGTAGGTTTTAAAAGTCCTTCTACAAATCTGCTAATTGTAGAGGTGACCGAAGAAGAAGGGTCTGTTTTTTTCTGTGGCACATCAACCAAGTCTAAAGATGCATATGGCGAAGTGTTTGATGATTATGCAGGTGCAATTTTAAACCCATGTTTTAAAGAAGCAAACAATAAATATGATTTTAATTGGGAGAAAAAAGCAACAGAAAAGATGGACAGTTTCCATTTGCTAAAGTTTACTGGGAATAAACTGGATTTTGCAACAACTGCATTAGTAAGTGATTTTAAAGGGAAATTTAAAACATCACCTACAGATAAAAAAGCTGATGCTTACAAGGGAAGTAAATTCTCGGTACAAGAGTTCATGGTAACACCAAACGGCGAGTATTTAATTGCTGGGCAGTTGAACGGAAAAACCAATTTGGGAATGGGAAATCCAGTAACAACCTATGAAGATATTGTTTGTTTCCATTTTGATAAACAAGGACAGTTGAAAGCCCAATATGGTGTCGAAAAACTCAATAGTGACAAGAAAAGTGAAATTTATCCTGTTAAGCAATCATTTATACTTGGTAAGGATGGTAAATCATTGTATTGGTTAATTTTAGAAGTAAAAGGTTTTGAAGGTTATGCAGACTTTTTAGCAGCTTATGCAGGGTACAAAAGCTATTTTCCTCGATACTTCCCTCGAATTGCCAAATTAGATACTCAAAGTTCTACTGTAAATAGTTTTACCATTCTAGGAAATGAGAAGTATTATCTAACTCAAAGTTTTAACCCGATAGCTGATTTAAATGAGCATAGTTTAGTATTTGTTGGCAGTGATGAAGATTACAAAAAACTATGGGTAAATAAATATGTATTTCAATAATTAATCGTCTAAATAAATCACATTAAATTAAAATTATCTCTCATGAAGAAAATAACTTCCGCTATGCTAATATTAGCATTTGTAACTATTACAATATCAGGTTGTAAGAAAAAAACAACTGAAGAACCTGTTTATACCTGCACAACTTGTAAAACCACACCAGATGCAGTTGCAGCTAACGATGCAAGTAATAAAGGAGTTTATAAAGGTGTTATTATTGGTTCAAGCGGTACTATTAAATTCGATTTATCAAACACTGGAACAACCATAACGGCAACAATGGTTTTAGATGGTATAACTGCCACGCTTACATCTACAGTTGCTATAGTTGCCGGAACAACTTATGTTGGGGCATTTACAGGTACTTGGAACGGACAACCAGTTAGTGTTACGTTTTCGGTAAATCCTACTGGGCAAAATCCAGTAGTTACGGCTTTCAACATTCCTGGTCACGCAACTAGCTCTTTTAATATCATTAAAGAAACTTCAAATCAATTAATAGAATGTTTCGAAGGCACTTATGATAGCACTAGACCAGAAAAAGGAACATTTAATATTGTATTGTCTCGTGGCTTGAAAATCTTTAGTGGCTCAGCAAAAAAAGATCAAGGTACTACGGTTAATAGTTTCAAAGGTAGTATTAACAGTGCTAATAAATTGATAGATGCAAGTGATGGGAAAACCCTTGCAACATTGACGGGTGATGTATTAGCAGAGGTTTTTGTAGATGGTAATAATGCTACAATAACCATAAAAGGAAAAAGAACTTTTTAATATAGGTTAAATACCAAACAAATTAATAAACTAAATTAGCAATCAATGGCCGTTTAAATCAAAAGATTTAGGCGGCTTTTTTGTATAGAAACGAAACAATGTCTTTAAGGCTGATGTTATCTATTGGTTATTAAGCTATCGCCATGAAAGATGAAAATAAAAGAGAAAACTCCATTGTCATCAATGAAAATGAAATGAGAGGAGATAAATTAATTTTCGATATACTTATCAAAGAAAAATTAGCTCACATAATTGTAATTAGAGATGGAGTCGATTATCACATCAACCTTGATGGTGAAGATTTAGGTTATTATACTAAAAAAGAGCATGAAACAATTAGTCGTAATCCGCAGCCCAAAGGAGCTCATTTAGATCTTGAAGCCTATTTTAAACCCATTGAACAGAAAGTTGAGGAATTGGAAGGGGCTGGTGTTGGGTGGACTAAACAAACTCCATCTGCGCCAAAAGTTATGCAACAAAGCACAGCTCCAAAAGATGGTTTAGATAATACAGGCACACAAGGTTATGATTCGCTAACTGATGATGCATTTACTGGTTCTTCGGAAAAACCTGATGAGCATCCAAATGAATATCAAAGTAGAACTGGAAGTTCATCAAAAGATTTTCACGATGCGAAGGATGACATATAGAATTTATTTATTACCTACTAAAAATGATATTTCTAATCTCTCCCTTAAAGTAAGTTAAATCACCTTGTGGTAAATTCCAAGTTGCAGAAAATTGTGAGGGAAAAGTTAATTCATTGTGTTTGATGTAGGTTTTGCACTGAGCCATCCATTTAGTTTCTAATAAATTACCATTGCTTTCGGTATAATACCTGTCATTAGTTTCAAATCTTATCATTTGAAAATTTTCATTGAAATAAAATAGGCCAGTTGCTTTTAAGCCATGGTAATTAATGGTGCCTTTAACGGTATATAAATCAATTTCTTCCCATTTGATATAGGTTTGCAATGCATAATCAGGGATAATCATGGTTTCTGCCAAGATCGTAACTAATTCTGCTTTATCCATTTTATAACCCTTTGCATCAACAAGCTTAAATAGTCCAGCTGCCTTAACTAGCATGTTTCCATTACCATGACGAAAACTATCTAAAGCTTCAAGTCCAATTATACCTAGTATTTTCGCTTTCATATAAACTAACCTTATTGGATCAGGAAGGAAGTTGTGTTGTAGGCAAGTAATAGATTTCCAATATCCTTTTTTTGAGAATTTTAGCATGGTGTTTTTCCATTCAATTTTTACCTGATGGATATTGCCTAATGATAAAATTCCAGATTTAATAACGAAATGTTGCATTGCTTTGGGTAAATCAGTAACAGGTCTTTTGCCTGTATAAATCTTTTTAACTAATGCTTTTGCTTTTCTCAGTTCAGTATAAAACTGATATAGTACATTTCCCATCTTAGGTTTAATAACCAACTGCAAGGTGATAGATTACCTGAAGCAGTATGATGACACTTCCAATAATTATGATAGACTTGGAATTATCTTTATTGGCAATTTTAAGTGCTCTGTTTTGATTTTTCATTCTATTTAATTTGATGTTATAAATTTCTAAGAATCATTTTGTATGAAGATTGATGCTTATCACTTTATAAATTGATTATCAGCATCAATTAATGTTTGTATCACAGTGCTAATTCTAATGTATTTTATATGATAACATCTTAAAAAGTGATCAAAATCATTTTTTTAGGTGATATGTCCAAGCTTCTGCAATTCGTAGCCACGATACATTTGAACATTAAAAAACATAAACTATTATGATACATAAATTTCACATTCCAGTTTTAGGTTTAGGATTTTCAATTGATACGCCGTTAAAAGTTGCTAAATATGGTATATCATCTGTGGTGTCTGTTGTTGATGATGAATTGATTGAACGGATGCGTGAATATCATTGCCAAGAAATTGAATATATTCCTATACCAAAAAAAGCAGAAGATAGTAGGGCAAGAAGAATTTCTTGCTACTTAAATATGTTAGATAAAATGGTAGATTATGATTTTGAAAACCTAAAAAAATTACCATTTGAAGAAGATAATGAGCTTTGTAAGTATTTTGAAATGCTACCTGATGATTCTCAATTGAAACAGGGTTACGAACTGATGTTAGAATACCCAGAAGGAGAACGTAAAACTATCTTTCAGAATATTTTACGTAAACGGATGGAAAAAGGTTCAATTGATGTAAATATCATGTCGAAGGTAGACCGTGTTAACCATGAAAGCGGAATGGGCTTTACTGGAGATGAGAGCAGTGATGCAATGGCTGCGCTTCGCGGTTTTGCAAAAAGTAGATTGAGTTCTTCACTGGTACTTTCAGCAGGGATGAATCCACGTTTATACAGTTACTTGGAAGAATTTGATGACTTTTATCCCAATGAAAATAATGAGCTTAAAAAGAAGATTATTTTAAAGGTAAGTGATTTCAGATCTGCATTTATACAGGCAAAATTTTTAGCGAAAAAAGGAATTTGGGTATCTGAATTTAGGGTAGAGAGCGGTTTAAATTGTGGAGGTCATGCTTTTGCCACTGCTGGATATTTACTTGGACCTATTTTGGAAGAGTTTAAGCAAATGAAAATGCAAATGAATGAGGAACTTTTTGAATTGTATGTTGCTGCTTTGCATTCAAAAGGAATAACAAGTGCGCAAATGCAACCTCAAAAATTGAGTGTACAAGGAGGTATTGGAACCGCTCAAGAAAATGAGTTTTTGCTTAAGCATTATAAGTTAGATTCAACTGGTTGGGGTAGTCCGTTTTTATTGGTGCCAGAAGTAACAAATGTTGATAATACTACATTAAATCAGTTAACAGCTGCAAACGAAGATTCATTCTATTTAAGTAATTCATCCCCATTGGGTGTTTTATTTAATAACTTTAAGGGAAGTGGAATAGAAAAGGAGAGGTTAGAGAGAATTAAAAAAGGCAGACCAGGAAGTCCTTGTACCAAAAAGTACCTATGCACTAACACAGAATTTACTACAGAACCAATTTGTACAGCTTCAAGAGAATATCAACACCTTAAGATTAATGAACTAAAAAGTAAGGAATTGTCTATAAACGAATTTGAAAGACAGTTGGAAAATGTAATTGAAAAGGTATGCCTTTGCGAAGGATTATGTAGCTCAACCTATCAGAAAATCGGTATTTTGAAACCAAAGGAAAGTAAGGCAGTAGCTATTTGCCCTGGACCTAATTTAGCTTATTTTTCAAGGAAATATTCTTTGGATGAAATGGTAGGCCATATTTATGGGAAATTGGATTTGTTGGAAAAAGTAAAAAGGCCAAACTTTTTTATAAAAGAACTGGACTTATACATCAATTATTTAAGCACCGAAATAAAAATTTTGTTAAAAGATGTGAATGTTAAAAAACATGCGCAATTGGTAAACTTTAAGGCACAGCTTTTAAGAGGCATCGATTATTATAAATACCTTTATGTACAATTTTCTGGAGAGAATATACTTTTTAAAACGAAGTTCTTTAATCCATTAATGTTAGCTGAATCTAGATTAAATGACATCAGTATTTAACAGGAATTAGCGCTATATTTGGATGGAAACTTTAGGTATGGAAAGAGAAAAGTTATTAATAGCAATAATAGAAAACGCAATTGACGGAATTATAACTATTGATGATAGAGGGCTAATTGAAAATATAAATCCTGCAGCTTTAGAACTTTTTGGTTTTGAAAGTAGAGATGAATTGCTGGGTAAAAATGTTTCTGTATTAATGCCAGAGCCTGATAGGCATAAACACGATAGTTACCTTTCTAACTATGAACATACAGGTAAAAAAAAGATTATAGGCATTGGTAGGGAAGTAACAGGGCAGCGCAAAGATGGCTCAACTTTTCCTTTTAGGCTTGGTGTAAGCGAAATTAAATTTACAGATAGAAGAATTTACACTGGCTTTATTCATGACCTAAGCAGACAGAAAGAAGACGAGATTAAAATTAAAAGCTATACTGAAGAGTTAGAGATAAAAATTAAGGAGCGTACCAAAGAATTAATTAAATCCATAAATGAGCTAGAAACAGCTAAGGAGCATGTAAGTACACTTTTCGAGAAAGAAAAAGAACTTAACCAACTTAAAACAAGATTCGTTTCTATGGCTTCTCATGAGTTTAGAACTCCTTTAAGTTCTATACAATTATCAGCTTCTCTAATCAATAAATACGTAGAGAAACAGGATGTAGAAAGTGTAGAAAAACATACTGGTAAAATCAAAAATGCAATCAACAACCTTACTACGATATTAAATGATTTCCTCTCTTTAGAAAAGCTAGAAGCTGGAAAAGTTGAAGTAAAATCTCAATGGTTTGATATTTTTACTTATGCCGAAGAAATTGCCGAAGAAATGCAATTAATGACCAAGCAGAAGCAACTAATTGTTTACGAACATAAAGGCACTACAAGTCAGGTTTTTCTAGATCAAAACTTATTAAAGAACTGTATCATCAACTTAATTTCAAATGCCATTAAATATTCTGGAGAGGATACAATGATTCAGTTTAATAGTACTGTAAATGAGCATGAACTGATTATTGATGTTAAAGATAATGGAATAGGAATTCCGGCTTCTGAAATGAACAATTTATTTGAACCATTTTTTAGGGCGCATAATACTGGTGATATTCCTGGTACTGGTTTAGGGCTAAACATTGTGAAACGCTATGTTGGTTTAATGAACGGGACTTGTACTTGTGAAAGTGAACAAAACAGTGGCACTACATTTAAACTCCATTTTAAATTTTAATGATGAAGAAAGCATTAGTAATTGAAGATAGCGATGATATAAGGGAAGGGACAGTTGAAATACTAGATTTGGCTGGATACGAAACTTTTAGTGCTAAAAATGGAAGGATTGGAGTTGATTTAGCCATTAAACATTTGCCTGATATTATCCTTTGTGATATCATGATGCCAGAATTAGATGGTTATGGCGTATTGTATCTTTTGCAAAAGAACCCTCAAACTGCAAATATCCCATTTATATTTATGACAGCAAAGGCAGAGCGTGCCGATATGCGTAAAGGAATGGAAATGGGAGCAGATGATTACCTCACCAAACCTTTTGATGATTTAGAACTGTTTAATGCTATAGAAAGCAGGCTCAAGAAAAGAGCTAAACCAGCTGGCTTTAAATCAGCTGGCGGGGATAAAGAAACCTTATTTGAAGCGTTAAAAGCCAAGGGAAAAACTAGGTCTTTTGCCAATAAACAAATTATCTACATTGAGAATGACGATCCTTCTTATTTATACTTCATCAAAAAAGGGCAGGTTAAAAGTTATAAAATAGCGAAGGATGGGAGAGAACTTTCCTCAACGCTGTACCATGATGGTGATTTTTTTGGTTATGAAAGTTTATGCAAAGCATCTAATTATACCGATAACGCAGCGACTTTAAGTGATTGTGAAATTACCTTAATTGCAAAGGCAGATTTCATGGACTATCTATTAAATCATCAAGAAATTGCAAGTGTTTTTATTGGTTTGCTTTCTGGAAGTGTGCAAGAAAAGGAAGAGCAAATGTTAAGGTTGGCTTATTTCTCAGTCCGTAAGCGTGTTGCTGATGCTTTGGTTCAAGTAGCAGGTAAATTTGGCGATTCCAATAGTGATAGTTGCATACTAAAAATTTCAAGAGATGATTTAGCTGCTTTGGTTGGCACAGCAAGTGAAACAGTAAGTAGAATGCTGGCAGATTTTAAAGATGAAAAACTCATCGAAAAAAACGGAAATGCCATTCATGTTCTTTCTATTGAAAAATTGAGAAACGTTAAGCAGTAGATTCGTTTGTAGTCTATTGGTCTATGGTCCATAGACTATAGACCATAGTTTTCTGACGAATATCATTTTTTCTTCTAATCCATCTCATCAGTTCTAGGGTATTTCTAAGCTAGTTTTGTATATATAAAATATGCAGAATGAAAGCAATTGCCTATAATATCAATCCTAAAGAAAAAGAATGGCTCATTTTGGCCAACTATAAAAAACATGACATTACTATAATAGCAAATAGTTTAACACTTGATACGTTAAACTTTGCTGCTGGTAAAGAGGCACTGATAGTTTTTAATGAGGATCCCATAAACGCTGATATCATTAATGGTTTAAAAGCTTTGGGCATTAAATATATAGCCACATCTTCTTATGAATATTACCATATTGATTTGCCTGCAGCTAAAGCCGCAGGAATAAAAATTGCAAACATTCCGTTTAAGAACGGTGGTACTTTAGAAAACATGCATCAAGTTATTACCAATTTGGATAATTGGGCAGCAGGTAAATGTGTTGGCGATGCTTGTTGTTGCCAAAGTAATTGCTTCATTAACCTTGTTCACAAAGAAAATGGACACCACTAAGTTGCTCAAAAAGTATAATGTTGCTGCTCCTCGTTATACCAGTTATCCTACGGTTCCATATTGGAATACGGATAAATTTACCACAGGCCAATGGTTAAATTCTTTAATTAAAAGTTACGCTACTCATAAAGAAGATGGAATAAGTATTTATATCCATTTGCCATTTTGTGAAAGCCTATGTACGTATTGTGGCTGCAATACCCGAATTACCAAAAACCATTGTGTAGAAATTCCTTACATCACTGCTTTAATTAAAGAATGGGAAATGTATTGTAAAGTATTAGGTGAAAAACCTAAAATTAAAGAACTGCATTTAGGAGGCGGAACGCCAACGTTTTTCAGTCCACAAAATTTAAAGTATTTAATTACCTCAATAATTGGGCAAGATAATGAGGGAATTGCTTGTTCCTTTGAAGGTCACCCAGACAATACAACTACAACTCATCTACAGGTTTTACATCAATTGGGTTTTAAACGTTTAAGCTTAGGTATTCAGGATTTTGATTCGAAAGTACAACTAATGATTAATCGTTTCCAAACGCCTGAGCAAGTTGCCCATATCACCAAAGAAGCAAGAGCGCTGGGCTATGATTCCATCAATTTCGATTTAATTTATGGTTTACCAGGACAAACTTTAAAAGGATTAAAACAGACCATAATAGAGGTTATTAATATGTGGCCAGAGCGAATTGCTTTTTATAGTTATGCCCATGTGCCGTGGTTAAAACCTGGACAAAGACATTATTCAGAAAAGGACATTCCACAGGGTAACGAAAAGTTTGCATTGTATCAGATTGGCAGAGATTTATTGCTTAGTGCTGGTTATCAAGAAATAGGGATGGACCATTTTGCACTAAAAAAAGACAGCTTATTTAAAGCCAGCGAAAGCCATCAATTGCACAGAAACTTTATGGGTTATACCGACCAACATACCAAAATATTAATTGGTTTGGGCGTTTCTTCCATCAGCGATTGCGAAACAGCATTTGCACAAAATAGCAAAACATTGGAAGGCTACGTAGCTCAAATTAACAATGATTGTTTTGCTGTAGAAAAAGGTCACCTTTTAACTGATAAAGATTTGTATATCAGACAACATATATCAAATTTAATGTGCAAAGGTTTCACCTATTTCCATACAGAAATTCCAACCGTAATCATCGAAAGATTGAAGCCTCTAATAGCTGATAATTTGGTTCAGATTACAGGAAGAGAAGTAAGCATTACTGAGACAGGAAAATCCTTTCTGAGGAATGTATGTATGGCATTTGATGAACACTTATGGGATCGCCAACCGCAAACCAATCTATTTAGTAACGCAGTTTAATTAGGTGTATGGAACAGCAAAAAATATTGAGTGCTAACTTATGTTACCATTGTGGTGAGGATATTTCTGGCGTTGATTTGGTTATAGCCGATAAACATTTTTGTTGCGCAGGTTGCAAGGGGGTTTATCAAATACTGTCTGCTAATAACATGTGTGCTTATTATGCTTATAATGATAGCCCTGGAAAGAGGTTAGAAACAAATGCCCACTTTGAATATTTAGATGAACCAAGTATTGTTAAACAACTGGTCAATTATCAGGATAAGGAAAATTGCATTGTCACCTTTTATATTCCTGCCATTCATTGTAGTTCATGCATTTGGCTTTTAGAACATTTGTATAAAATTAATCCAGCTATTTACAGTTCTAGAATAGATTTTTTGAAAAGAGAGGTTAACTTGAGCTTTAAACATAATGAAATTGCTTTAAGAAAAGTTGTAGAAATTCTAGTGCAAATTGGTTATGAGCCAGCTATTAATTTACAAGATGTGGTAAAGGAAAATAGCAACAGAGTTGATAAAGCACTTATCCTAAAAATTGGCGTTGCTGGTTTTTGCATGGGGAATGTGATGTTGTTTAGTTTTCCAGAATATTTTGGCATATCAAATCTAGAACCTCAATTTAAGGCTTTATTTGGCTGGTTAAATTTAGCTTTTTCTATTCCAGTTGTATTGTTTAGCGGTAAAGATTATTTCTTATCGGCCCTTGCCAGTTTAAAACACAAACACATTAATTTAGATACGCCATTAGCTTTAATTATCGCGGTGTTGTTTTTAAGAACCGCATTTGCTGTCGTCTTTAACAACGGAGTAGGTTTTGCCGATACCTTAACTGGACTGGTCTTTCTGCTGTTGATGGGAAAGTGGGTTAAACAGCGCACTTATCATCATATTTCTTTTGATAGAGATTATCGCTCTTATTTCCCAATAGCCATTACCACTTTGCAAAATGGAATGGAGAAGCCAAAGGCGATAAATGAATTGGCAATTGGCGATCGCTTATGGATTAGGAATGGAGAGCTAGTACCTGCAGATTCTATTTTGATGCGAGGCGATGCGTGGTTAGACATGAGTTTTGTTACTGGCGAAACAGAACCTCAACAAAAGGTTTTGGGTGAAGTTATTTATGCAGGTGGCAAACAAATGGGAGAGGGCATTGAAATAGAAGTTTTAAAAAACGCTTCGCAAAGTTATCTTACAAGCCTATGGAATAAGGAAAACTACAGCCATAATTTTAAACAGAACTTTAATGATAGTGTAGCTAAATATTTCAGTATCGCTGTGTTTATCATCGCCTTTATCGCCATGGCTTATTGGTTTTACCATAACAATGGTACAAAAGCTTGGGCGGCATTTACAGCAGTTATCATCGTTGCTTGTCCTTGTGTGTTGGCGTTAAGCACTCCTTTTACGCTTTCTGCTATTTTATCAGTATTCGATAAAAAGGGCTTTTATGTAAAAAATACTGATGCTGTTGAAGAATTGGCCCATTGCAATTCTATTGTTTTTGATAAAACTGGAACATTGACCACCATAGAAGATGCAAAAATCAGTTTTACTGGAACACTTACTGATAATGATAAGAAGTTGCTGGTTTCATTACTCAATCATTCCTCACATCCTTTAAGTAGGCAAATTTTAAACAGTTTTTCTTACGGTAAATTTTATCCAATTTCAAAATTTAAAGAAACACCAGGGAAGGGAATTAGGGGATTGGTGAATAATCAGATGGTTTATGCAGGTAATCAGTCTGTTTTACCTTTTGATATTAAGCCAGACCAACATAATGGTGTTCATGTTGTAATTGATAGTGCTTACAAAGGTTCTTTTATAGTTACTCAACAATGGCGTTCGAATTTGGCTGAGCTGATGACCAAGTTGACAAAGCAGTTTAGCTTAAAAGTGCTTTCTGGAGATACTAATAAGGACGAAAAAGCACTTCAGTCATTTTTCTCTTTATCAACAACCATAAAGTTTGAGCAAAGTCCGCAACAAAAGTTGGCGGCGATTATACAACAACAAGAAAGCGGGGAAAAGGTAATGATGCTTGGTGATGGTCTTAACGATGCCGGAGCTTTAAAACAGAGTGATTTTGGAATTGCCATTACCGATAACATTAACAATTTTACGCCAGGTTGCGATGCCATTTTAAAAGGGAGTTCTTTGGAGTTTCTTCCCAGTTTTTATCAATTAAGTAAAGACGGATTGAAAATCATTAAAATCAGCTTTGCTATTGCCATTGCTTACAATTGTGTTGGTTTGTATTATGCAGTACAAGGTACACTTTATCCATTAGTTGCAGCAGTGCTGATGCCTTTAAGCACCATTACCATTATCAGTTTTACTACCATTGCCACCAGATTTTTCGCTCGTAAAAACAACTTGATATGAACATACTTTATTTTCTTGTGGGCTGCAGCGTTTTAATGGCATTGGTATTTTTAGCGGCATTTATTTGGTCGCTCAAAAGTGGTCAACACGATGATGTGGTTACACCAGCCATGAGAATGCTGTTTGATGAGGAAGAGGAAAGTTAGTCAATAGTCAATAGTCAATAGTCGATAGTCAATAGTCTATGGTCCATCAACCATCAACCTTTATCAAACGCCTAACCATTTTCTGACGAATATCACTTTTTCAACTAAGCCTTATCATCATGCAACCTTGGCTCAGTAAATACTTTTGTTGTATCACAAAACAATAAATCTCTATTTTTTATGCAGTTAGAAAAATTTACTTACGATAACAAGATTGTACGAAATTTTGGTCTTGCCACCATTATTTGGGGTATTATCGGAATGACGGTTGGTTTGCTTGTGGCCATGCAGTTGTTTAAACCTTCAATGAATTTGGGCAACCAATACACCACTTTCGGCAGAATTAGACCTTTGCATACCAATGCGGTAATTTTCGCCTTTGTAGGCAATGCCATTTTTATGGGTGTGTATTATTCTTTACAACGCCTTTTAAAAGCAAGAATGTTTAGCGATGTATTAAGCAAAATCCATTTTTGGGGTTGGCAATTAATCATCGTTTCTGCAGTAATAACCTTGCCTTTAGGTCTTACAACATCGCATGAATATGCCGAATTAGAATGGCCGATAGATATTGCCATTACACTAATTTGGGTGGTTTTTGGTATCAACATGTTTGGTACCATTATTAAACGTAGAGAAAGGCATTTGTATGTGGCTATTTGGTTTTACATTGCCACGTTTGTAACTATTGCAGTTTTGCACATCGTTAACTCTTTTGAATTACCAATCTCAGCTTTTAAAAGTTATTATGTGTATGCAGGCGTTCAAGATGCCTTGGTACAGTGGTGGTATGGACATAATGCGGTTGCGTTTTTCTTAACTACGCCGTACTTGGGAATGATGTACTACTTTTTGCCGAAAATGGCGAACAGGCCTGTATATTCTTATAAGTTAAGTATTCTGCACTTTTGGTCATTAATCTTTATTTATATCTGGGCTGGCCCGCACCATTTATTATATACTTCCTTACCAGGATGGGCACAATCTTTAGGGGTTGCATTTTCAATTATGCTTATTGCGCCAAGTTGGGGTGGCATGATCAATGGTTTGTTAACCTTGCGTGGTGCCTGGGATAAAGTTCGTGAAGATGTAACCTTAAAGTTCATGGTTGTTGCCTTAACTGCTTATGGCATGGCAACTTTCGAAGGTCCATTACTTTCGTTAAAACAAATTAATGGGGTTGCCCACTTTACCGATTGGATTGTTGCCCACGTTCATGTTGGCGCATTAGGATGGAATGGTTTCTTAACCTTTGGTGTGTTGTATTGGTTAATTCCACGCATCTATAAAACTGAACTTTACTCTAAAAAAATGGCTTCATTCCATTTCTGGATTGGCACCTTAGGTATTCTGTTTTATGCAGTGCCGATGTATTGGGCTGGTTTTACACAAGGTTTAATGTGGAAAGAGTTCACTCCAGAGGGATTATTAAAATATCCCAATTTTCTGACTACAACCTTGCAAATTATTCCAATGCATGTGTTAAGAAGCATTGGCGGAGGGCTTTATTTAATCGGAGTTATTGTAATGACGGTTAACCTCGCTAAAACCATGTTAAGGGGAAAATTAGTAGCTAATGAAGCTGCAGAAGCAATGCCTTTAGAAAAGGTAATGGTTGAAGATGCATCAGACAAAAAATGGCATAGAAGATTAGAACGCAAACCAATAAAATTAATGGTTTTAGCGCTAATTGTAATCTTAATTGGTGGTATGGTAGAGATGATGCCAACTTTTACCATTCAATCTAATATACCAACCATAGCTAGTGTAAAACCTTATTCGGCACTTGAACTACAAGGTAGAGATGTTTATATCCGTGAGGGTTGTGTAAACTGTCACTCTCAAACGGTTCGCCCTTTCCGCTCAGAAACAGAACGTTATGGAGAATACAGCAAGGCTGGAGAATTTGTGTACGACCATCCGTTTTTATGGGGTAGCAAACGTACTGGGCCAGATTTACACAGGATTGGTGGTAAATACAGTAATACTTGGCACTTTAATCATTTATTGGACCCAACCTCTATGTCGCCAGGCAGTATCATGCCATCTTATCAATGGTTAATTAGTCAGAAGTTAGACACCACAACTACGGCCAGTAAAATTAGGGCTATGCAAACGCTTGGTGTTCCTTATGATGAAGACTTTGATAAAATAGCAAATGTATCGTTAAAAAAACAGGCAGATACTATTGCTAAAGACTTAAGGCAAAATAATATCAAGGTAACTAGCGATAAAGAAATTATAGCTGTAATTGCCTATTTACAAAGATTAGGTACTGATATCAAAGCAAATAAATCAACTATCCCATCAAACCAATAATCATGTTTAAACAAATTAAAGACCTAGCTGGAGGTGAAATGTACTTGATAACCTCATTACTCATATTTATGGTGTTTTTTGTCCTAGTGGGCGTGTATCTACTTAAGCTAAATAAAAACCACATCAGTTTAATGAGCAATTTACCAATTGAAGACAACCAAATACAAGGAGATGAGAAAGCTTAAACTAACGTTCGGAATTTTAATGATCAGCTTGCAGGTGTTTGCAAGTGCAGCTGAAAAAATGGCTGCTGTAATTCCTAGTCCCTCAATTGGATTAAGTACAACGGAGGTACTAATTGTAGCCTTATTGATATTCGCTGCTGTTTTGCTTTTGGTTACTGTTATACTCTTTAATGCTTTTAAAGTTATGCTTAAAGTGCAGGCTGACCCATCCTTATTTAAAAAATATGAGCCTCCTGTGGCTTTACCTTATGAAGAATGGTTGAGGCAGAAAAAATCAAAACCAAACATCTGGACAAAATTACTTAGCCTAAAACCGCTCGAACAAGAAGCAGATATGACAATTCCGCATGCTTACGATGGCATTCATGAATTGGATAATCCAGTGCCAAGATGGTTTAACGTGCTTTTTTATGGCACAATGATTTTTGCGGTAGGCTATATCTATTATTATCATTTTGCAGATGGACCAAGACAGGATCAGGAATATGAAACCGAAATGGCTAAAGCAACGGAAGATAAAAGAATGTTTTTGGCAAAAGCAGGAGAGAAATTTGATGAAAACTCTGTGAAAGTCGACCCATCATTAGTTGCAAATGGTAAAGCTGTGTTTTTAGCAAACTGTGTGGCTTGTCATGGCGAAAAGGGGCAGGGCATTGTTGGGCCAAATTTAGCAGATGAATATTGGTTGCATGGCGGAAGCATTAGTGATGTTTTTAAAACCGTTAAATATGGTGTTCCGGCAAAAGGAATGGCAAGTTGGGAGAAAAACCTAAGTGCTAAAAATATTGCTGAAGTTGTAAACTTTATAGAATCCTTAAAAGGAACCAAACCTGCTAATGCCAAAGCGCCTCAAGGAGAAAAATACGAAGCAAAATTAACTACGGATACCGTAAAAAATGAAACCAATCCAAAAGGTTAAACAAGTTAAAAAATGGGGTAGGGAATTTCTCTACCCTAAAAAACCTTCGGGCAAATTATATACCTACCGAAAATGGGTAAGTTATGTTTTGCTTGCTTGTCTTTTTTCTTTTCCTTTTGTTAAATATAACGATGAGCAACTCGTTTTATTAAATTTTATTGAACGCAAATTTGTCTTCTTCGGTTTAATTTTTACGCCGCAAGATTTTTATCTTTTTGCATTGGCGATGTTAATCATGCTTATTTTCATCGTTTGTTTTACCGTGGTTTTAGGGAGGCTGTGGTGTGGTTGGGTTTGTCCGCAAACTATTTTCATGGAGATGGTTTTTAGACGAATTGAATATTGGATTGAAGGTGATGCCAACCAGCAAAAAAAACTTGATGCGCAAAATTGGACAAGAGAAAAAATCCTTAAAAAAGGGTTTAAACATTTTCTATTCTTATGTATCTCATTTACAATTGCTAATACCTTTTTAGCTTATTTAATTGGTTCTGATATACTTTATAAAATAATCACAGAACCAGTTAGTTTACATATTTCTGGATTTTTATCTATCTGGTTATTTACTTTCATTTTTTATGGTGTTTTTGCTTATGTACGTGAGGTAGTTTGCACTGTAATTTGCCCTTATGGTCGTTTACAAGGTGTGTTGTTAGATAATCAAAGTTTAATCGTAGTATATAATGAAAAAAGAGGCGAGCCAAGAGCATATCTCCAAAAAAACAATATCGACTTAACCAAAGGTGATTGTATAGATTGTGGTTTATGTGTACAGGTTTGTCCAACGGGAATAGATATTCGCCAAGGCACACAATTAGAATGTGTAAACTGTACTGCTTGTATAGATAGTTGCAATGAAGTAATGCTCAAAATTAACAAACCTGCAAACCTTATTGGTTTTTATACACAAGATTTTATCCAAAAACAAAAGCCTTATAAATTGGGGATAAAGGCGTATGGTTATGCAGCGGTTTTATTTGTGGTCATGCTGGTGTTTTTTAGCTTAATTTATAAGCGACAAGATGTGCAAACAACAGTACTTAGAGCAAGTGGAATTTTATATCAAACCCACGAGGATGGCACTGTAAGCAACTTATACAATGCAGAGCTCATTAATAAAACCAATAAAGCAATCAAATTTAAATTTAGGTCGGCAAATTCTAAAGATGAGATTAAGTTTATACAAGCACCAGAAACTTTAGCAAAAGAAGGCACTACTCATCTTACATTTTTTCTCACTAAAAAACCAGAAAATATAGATGCTTATAAATCTGATGTTGAATTTGAAATAGTAGCTGATGGAAAGGTGATTAGTACGGCAAAAACATCTTTTTTTTCGCAACCCTAGTCAGTTTGCAGTTGGCAGTTTTCAGTTTGCAATAAGCAATGCAATAATCCAAAACTTATAATACATATCACATTAAATATAAATAGAATTGAAAACACCACCCCGCCTTTCAGGCACCCCTCCAGAGGAGGGGAATTGCCTAAAACATTCCCTCGACAAGTCGGAGGGCAGTTGCAACGGGGGCGTTTCAAATTCAACAATATCACAATTTATCAATACAACAATTTAACAATCCTTATTAAACTACTAAAAATATGAATTGGGGAACAAAAATAATCTTAGGCATGATAGCCTTTATGCTTTTCATTGTGGCAATGGTAGTTTATATGTTTAGTGTACATGGTAATGACGCCTTAGTTGATGAGGATTATTATGAAAAAGGCATCAACTACAACAAAGAATACAATGCCACTCAGAATACTATAAATGGTCACCAAGAACCGAAATTAAGTTTGAGTGATAGTCAGTTGATTATTCAATTAAAAGACAGTGCCTGTTATGAACTTAAATTGATGAGGCCATCAACTGTTAAAAACGATATCAAAACAAAGGGTTTAACCGTAGGTGATGCTCATTTGATTCTTATCGACAAAAAAGGCTTGCCAGCTGGTCTTTGGTTTCTAGAACTGAAATGGGAAAGTAACGGCAAGGAATATCAATTTAAGAAAAGCATCACCCTGTGAACGGATTACCTTTAGCATTTTTACTTGGATTATTAGGAAGTTTGCACTGCGCCGTCATGTGTGGACCGTTAATGTTGAGTCTGCCATTAGGTAAGCAAAACTACTATAAATCTGCCCTGCAGCTATTGCTTTATCAATTTGGGCGGATTTTAGTTTACACTGTACTTGGTATGTTAGCTGGATTTATTGGGAACAGCATTAGTCTCATTGTCAGCCAACATACCCTGAGCTTAATTGTTGGCGTGTTGATGGTAGTTTTTACGGCATTATATTTCAGTAAAAGATATCTCAAGGTTTTTAGCAACTTTCAATCTAAACTAATTGCGCCAATAAGTAATTTAATGGGCAAAATATATGGCTTACCACTTTGGGGATTTGTTGCTGGAATGCTAAACGGATTAATTCCCTGCGGAATGGTATACCTTGCTTTGGCAACTGCTTTAAATACGGCAACCATAAAAGACGCCGCCAGTTTTATGTTTTTATTTGGCTTGGGAACCACCCCTTTAATGTTGTTGATATCCTTAGGTGGAATTTACCTGAAGAAATACATTCGTTTTAACCCAAACAAGCTCATTCCTTGGTTCATGTTGTTTTTAGGGGTTTTGTTTATCATGCGAAGTGCCGAATTAGGTATTCCGTTTTTATCACCTAACAATCATTTACAACATAGCGGGCATGTTGTAGAATGTTTATAATGAGCACTTTCTTATTTCGTCTATAAGAAGAATCTGATTACTATCAGTTTTCTAGCTATTGTTTGTCATTAATTTAACACTGAGTGCGAGGTATTTTTGAGTATCAATAAGCATTTAATGGAAAACCACAATTATATTAATGAAGACCAAGCCTTAGCCATTGTAAAATCTGGAGATAGGGTATTTATCCACGGAGGAGCGGCAACTCCTATTTGTTTGGTTAATGCTTTACAAAAAAGACATCATCAGCTTAGAGATGTTGAATTAGTGAGTATTACAACATTAGGTAATGTTAACTTTGATGCCCCTGAACTTAAAAGAGCATTCTATTTCAATTCACTTTTCGTTTCATTAACTACAAGAAATATAGTTAACAGTGAGAATGGTGATTATGTGCCTATCTTTTTAAGTCAAATTCCTCAGTTATTTCGTAAAAGCATATTACCGATAGACGTGGCCTTAATACAGGTTTCGCCGCCAGATGCACATGGTTATTGCTCATTGGGAACTTCGGTTGATATTGCTAAATCTGCCATAGAAGTTGCTAGACACGTAATTGCACAGGTAAATCCCTTAATGCCCAGAACACATGGTGATGGTTTTGTTCATGTAAAACAAATCGATTCGATGGTTTGGTACAATACAGATTTGCCAGAGGTAAACTACGCAGGTCAGGTAAATGATGTTGTGGAGAGAATCGGTTATAATGTTGCTTCCTTAATAAGTGATGGTGCTACTTTACAGATGGGGATTGGAAGTATCCCAGACCAAGTGCTTAAAAACCTTACTACACATCAAAATTTAGGCATTCATACAGAAATGTTTTCTGATGGCATTATACCATTGCTAGAAAGCGGTGTGATCAACAATAGCAAAAAGAAATTGAATGTGGGCAGGTCGGTTACTTCATTTATTACAGGCACACGTAAGCTTTACGACTTTGTAAACGATAATCCTGCAATTAGGGTAATGGATATTGCCTATGTAAACGATACGAGCATCATTAGGCAAAACCCAAAAGTTACGGCTATTAATAGTGCCATAGAAATAGATATTACAGGACAAGTATGCTCAGATTCTATTGGTACACTTCAATATTCTGGCATAGGCGGTCAAATGGATTTTATTCATGGCGCTTCACTTTCTGAAGGTGGTAAACCCATCATCGCCATTCCATCGCAAACCAATAAAGGCATCAGTAGGATTGTACCATTTTTAAAAGAAGGGGCGGGTGTAGTAACTACCAGAGGTCATGTGCATTGGATTGTGACCGAATATGGAAAAGTAAATTTATTCGGTCTGAGCTTAAAACAAAGAGCGAAAGCACTTATTAGCATTGCTCATCCTAACCATAGAGAAAACCTAGAAATCGCCTATAAAAAGAGATTCAGTTAATCAAATTTTCACCTGCTAATAATCATATCATGATACCAAAAACAATGAAAGCCGCAGTGTTGCGTGAATTCGGCAAGCCGCTTACCATAGAACAAGTTGAAGTTAAAATGCCTGGCGAAAATCAGGTGTTAATCAAGGTAGTTACCAGTGGCGTTTGCCATACAGATTTGCATGCTTGCATGGGCGATTGGCCCGTTAAGCCAAAATTGCCACTAATTCCTGGTCACGAGGCAGTAGGTTATGTTGTGGCATTGGGTAGAGGAGTAGAAAATGTAAAAGAAGGCGATGTAGTTGGTGCGCCTTGGTTATTTAGTGCTTGTGGGCACTGCGAATTTTGCATCACCGGATGGGAGACTTTATGTGAAAGCCAAAAGAATGGAGGGTACAGTGTTGATGGTGGTTATGCAGAATATGTTGTTGCCGATGCAAGATATGTAGCTCATTTTCCAAAAGGAATAAATTTTTTAGAAATGGCGCCAATTACTTGTGCAGGTGTAACTGTTTATAAAGGTTTAAAAGAAACTGAAGCTAAACCAGGTGAGTGGGTAGCTATTTCGGGCATAGGTGGATTAGGGCATTTAGCCGTTCAATACGCAAAAGCGATGGGTTTACATGTGGCAGCAATTGATGTTTCGGATGATAAATTGGCACTTGCCAAAAGATTAGGAGCCGATTTAACGGTGAATGCATTAAATGACGACCCAGGTGTTTTTCTAAAAAAGCAAACAGGTGGAATGCATGGCGTTCTGGTTACTGCAGTTTCTCCAATTGCTTTTAAACAGGCATTAACAGCATTGAGGAGAAAAGGATCAATTTCGCTTAACGGGTTGCCTCCAGGTAGCTTCGACTTGCCAATTTTTGATACCGTATTAAATCGTTATACAGTTAGGGGTTCTATAGTGGGCACGAGGAAAGACATGCAAGAAGCAATTGGCTTTGCAGTAGAAGGAAAAGTAAAAGCAACTGTACACGCGGCGAAACTAGAAGACATTAACGAAATTTTAGAACAAATGAAAAAGGGAGAGATTGAAGGTCGTATTGTACTTCAAATTTCTAATCCTTAAATAATCACTTAAAATTTAAAAAAATGGATGTTTTATCAGAATCACGATTATCAACAGAATTGCAAGAACTTTACTTGCAAAATAAAGAATGGATGTCTCACGTGTTGTTTTTAGAAGATGAGAATCGTTTTTTTCAAAAACTTTTTGGGCAAAAATTATTTGTGATTGGAAAAAGCCACACTGCAAAACAAATTAACCTAATTAGTGAGAGCCTTGCAAGTTTGCAAGAAAAAACGGTGAATTTGAAGAAATTAGTCATCAAACATCAGCATTTGCTGGAAGGAATTTTAAAAGATGCAGAACATATTGTGGGGATTAATTTAATTGAAGAACATGCAACTATTACCTCAGAAGTGCAAGAACTTTTATTGTCTGATAGGTTGATGAAAAGCAAACTCTTTTTGATGGTAGAAGGAAATTAGAATGTAAATTCAATATTCGTCATTGCGAGCTAAAGCGAAGCAATCTGCCAGTGCGATGGGGAATTTTGAAACCCGACACACAAAGCAGATTGCTTCGGACGATGAAAAATCGATCCTCGCAATGACGTTTTGGTTTTAATGTAGGGTATTTACATTATTTTACTAAATTATTTTACTAAATATTATCAAACTCAGGGTTTTTACAATTTATAGTATTTTATTACTCTTTAATCTTCAGGTAATACTAAAAGTGGTAACGTTATACTTTTTGCCATTTGTTGTGTATGGCTACCATTAATAAGTTCTGCAAACATCCCTTTATGACGATGAATCATTGCCAAGATTTCCACCTGGCCTTTTTCTACTAACCACATTAAGCCATCATTAACACTTTTCTGTTGTATATGGCGATAATAGATTTTAGAATAATTGATTTTCCCAGTTACATTTTTCAGGAACAAGTTGGCATCACTATTAGGGTTCTGAATGGTAGAGGGTAAAGCATCTATATGTGTCAGTAAAACCTCAGGTTCAAATCTGCAGAATAGCCTAGCAATATTTTGTATCGAATTCATATCCCCAATATTAAGGTCTGTTGCAAATGCAATCTTTTTAATAAAAGCATAATGTGCCTTTCTAGGAATCAATAGAATTGGAACTTTTGCAGCCTCAATTTGATCTCTACTATTGCTGCCCATCATAAACCTTTTAATCTCACCAGCTCCAGACAAACCCATTATCATTAAGTCTATTTTTTGTTGTTCGAGCATTTGTTTTATAACGTTTTTTACAGTCCCAGCTGCGCAAGTATAAATTAAATTAGGAGAGGTTGGTGTATTTAAATTTTCATCCTTAATAATTTTTTCAGCATAAGTTTTAAGGTATTGTTCTGTCTTTAATAACTGCGCTTGCTCATCATTTTGTGTAGAAATAGCAATCCCATACATGATATTACTTTCTATAGGAATTATGGCATGGCAAATATGAACATCAGCTTTTGCTACCCTTGCCAATTGAATGGCATAATGAACTGCGTTATCTGCGCAAACAGAAAAATCAATAGGTATAAGAATCTTTTTCATGGCAATTGTTTTACTCAAAAATAACTTGCGACTTTGAAGCTAATTGTGGGTTAAAGCATATTAAAAAATGATTGTCATTATATATTGATTTTCAGATAATTATGTTTTAAAAAAGTGATAAGTATCAGTTTTATACCTATTGCTAATCATTACCGCTAGCTAACTATCAAGCTACATTTGATTAACAATTAAAACTCAATCATCACCTTATGAAAACTAATCAAAAACTCCAGTACGGCTGGAACATTTTAAAAATCGCTATTGTAATGTTTATGCTTTCACCACAGGTGATCATGGCTCAAACAGCATATAAGTTAACCTCCTCAAAAGATAATGCCATTAAGGTTTTGGGTAAATCAAATGTTCATGATTGGACAATGACTGCAAAAGATTTAGAAAGCACTGGCACTTTTAAGTTTAATAGTCGTGATGAACTGGTTGATTTAACGGCACTCAAATTTACCGTGCTTGCAAAAAGTTTAAAGAGTGATAAAACATCAATGGATAATAGGACTTATAAAAGCATAAAAGCTGATGCTTTTCCAAAAATTAGCTATCAACTTACGTTTGCTACAGTTACCATGATTCAAGCAAACAAATATGCTATTCAAACCACTGGTACATTAACCATAGCTGGTAAAACACAAAGCATAGGTATGAAAGTAATGGCTTTAGTAAATGCAGATGGCTCTATAACCTGCCATGGAACAGAAAAACTAATGTTAACCGATTACGGTATAGAGCCACCAAGTTTTATGCTGGGAGCCATGAAAGTTGGTAACGATTTAATCATTCAATTTAATTTAAGCTATGGTAAAACAAGCCTAGCTAAATAACAATACTCATCTCTAAAAAAATACAAATCATGAAAAATACCTTAACAAATATGCAAGTAACATTAATTGCTACTGCATTAATCATTCTCTTTAGCTTTAGCGCCGATGCTCAAGTATTAAACCTACGTCCATACGATAAATCTGGCATCAATATATTTGAAGCGCCAAAAGACAGCAATGCTGTATTCGATAAGCTGAAGGTGAATTTCGGTGCAGGTTTTACACAGTCTTTTCAGGGTTTAAAACATGAAAACGCATCTGGCGGATTATATAAAATTACTCCAGGGTTTAACACTGCAAATGCCAATCTTTTTATGGATGTGCAATTGGCTGATGGAATTAGGTTAAACTTAACTAGTTATCTTTCTTCTCGTCACCACAACGAGACTTGGGTAAAAGGTGGTTACATCCAATTTGATAAGTTACCATTTAAAGGTAAAGTTTGGGACGATATCATGTCGGTAACAACCATTAAAATTGGCCACATGGAAATTAACTATGGCGATCAGCATTTCCGTAGATCTGATGGTGGACAAACAATCTATAATCCCTTTATAGAAAACTACATCCTGGATGGTTTTACAACCGAAATTGGTGGAGAAATTTTGGTTAGGAAAAATGGCTTATTTGGTATGATTGGTGTTTCTAACGGGATGATTAAAGGAAATATTGATAGCTTGATTGCTACAGCACAAGATGCAAATGTGCATAAATCTCCAGCCATCTATTTAAAAGGTGGATTTGATAAACAACTAAACAAAGATGTAAGGTTCCGTTTTGCAGCTTCTTATTACAGCAATAACAGCTCTGGTGGTCAAACCTTATTTGGTGGCGACCGTACCGGTTCTAATTATTTTATGGTGATAGAAAAAGCAGGTGGTACAACAGCGGCTAATGCTTTTTCAGGAAGATTTAATCCTGGGTTCAGTAAAAAAGTAAATGCCTTACAGTTAAATGCTTTTGTGAAATTACAAGGCTTAGAATTGTTTGCCACCTACGAAAATGCCAAAGGCAGATCTAAAACAGAAACCAGTGTAAGAGGAGCAGAGCAAATGGCAATTGATGGGGTGTACAGATTTGGTGAAACAGAAAACTTCTTCATAGGCGCTAAATACAATGTGGTTACTGCTTTATTGGCTAATGTAGCTGCAGTTGGAGCTACACCAGCAATTAATTATACTGGCGATGTAAAAATAGATCGTATTGCTTTTGCTGCGGGATGGTTCATGACTAAAAACATTTTGCTAAAAGGTGAATATGTAACACAGAAATATAAAGACTTTCCAACTGCAGATTATCGCAATGCAGGAAAATTCAAAGGATATGTGATCCAAGCAGTTGTAGGATTTTAAACAATAATATCATCGGCAGAAACAATATCGTTTCTGCCTTTTTTACAAATCAAGATGAAAACATTAACAGCCATCCTTTTAATTTTCCTTTTAACTAGTTTCAAAACAAGTTATACAACGGCAAATCGTGCTTCTAGATGGGTAATTAGTGAAAACAGCAGCCTCAGTGTGAATGGTACTACCAATATAAACAAGTTCTCCTGTGCAATTTTACAATATCCAAAAACAGATACGGTTACTGTTGCTCAAGATAAAAACAACAAAATTGTGCTTTCAGGTCTATTAAACATTGAAGTAAAAAACTTCGATTGTAGTAACATGATGATGACTAAACAATTGCTTAAGACCCTACAAGATGAGAAATTTCCAATCCTTCGAATCAAATTTTTATCGTTAAAGGAAACGCCAAGTTTAGATCAGGGAAAAAGTTTTATCAAAGGCAATGTAGAAATAGTTATAGCTGGAGTAGCTAAAAGATTTGAGATATGCTATCAATTAAAAATGAAGAACAACTCATTGGAGCTAATTGGGCTTCAACCCATCAACTTCTCAGATTTCAATCTATCACCGCCAAAAAAGATGGGTAAATTGATACAAGCAAAGGACCAGTTGATTGTTGCTTTCTTGTTGAAGATGGAATTGGCCGTGTAACCTAAAATCGAAGGTATTTTCGAAGTCAAAGTAAGTTGTAAATCATTGTTATAAGTGATGAACGTCACATGTTTTGTTGCTGTTAATTAGCAGCTTTGGATATAAATCAATGTTTTAAATAACCAACCTATATGTGATGAAAAATATATTAGTGCCAACAGATTTTTCAATTGCTGCAGAAAACGCAGCCCATTATGCCATCAATTTTGCAAAAGCGCAAAAATCAAATATCATACTTTGTAATGCCTTCAAGGTGCCTTCAGAATCTCCAATTGCAGCACAAGTTGCTTGGCCATTAATAGAAGAGGTTGATCTTGAAATAGAATCAGACAGTAGCCTTAATGAACTTGTTCACAAACTTGATAATGAAAAACTTACCGTAACCAATAACTATTGCCCTCAAATTACTTTCGAAAGTGAAAAAGGAGAAGTTTGCCAAGTTGTTAAAGAATTTGTAACACGAAAAAATATAGATTTAGTTGTTATGGGTATGGCTGGTGCCGGTCAACTGGTACAATGGGCTTTAGGCAGCAATAGCAAAGAAATGATTGATAAAGCTGATTTCCCAGTTTTATATGTGCCTTATGTTGCTAAATACAAGTCAATTAAAACAATTGCCTTCTCAACCAATTTATCCATTGATGATTTAGAGCCGCTCCAATATCTGTGTAAGATGGCAACTAATCTCGATGCAGAAATTGTGGTTTATCACATTACAAGTTATGAGTTAGAGCAAATAGAAAGGGTAGAAGGAAGAAATCTGGCTTACTATAATGATGTTATTAAAAAGTTAGCTTACGATAATATCAGATTTGAAAATATTTGGCATTCTGATATAGATGAAGGATTTAGGTGGATAAGAAATAATAAAGAAATTGACCTTGTTGCCATGGTTCATCGCCAACATAGTTTACTAGATAAATTATTAAATGGTAGTTATGCTCATAAACTCTCGAGGTTTACAGAAATTCCTTTGCTCATTTTCCAACCAAGCGAAAAAAAATACAGTTATGAAAAAGCATAGTTTTAATGTAATTGGCTACGATACAAAGTATTGGTGGCTATTATATGCTAGTGGAGTGTTATTTGTTTTTTTAGGATCATGGATTATAGTTTCTCCTCAAAAATCTTATTTGTTTCTTAGCCTATTATTAGCCATAGGTTTGCTGACTACTGGTCTATTCGAATCCCTTTATTCAATCTTTCATATTCGTAAAATAAAAGATTGGGGTTGGATATTTATTGGGGGACTAATAGACGCGATTTTGGGAGTTTATTTACTGAATTATCCCTTGATTGCTATAATTTTAATGCCATTTGTTATTGGTATTTGGATGCTCTTTAGGGCATTCATGACAGTTAGCAGTTCGATAGCTTTAAAAACAATTGGTGTAAAAGGATGGTTATGGCTTTTGGTTACTAGTATGGTTTTAATCCTGCCATCAATTCTTATTCTCATAAACCCTTTTGCAGAACTAATTAACATAGTTTTCATTACAGGGATAGCTTTTGTGCTATCTGGCATATTTAGAATTATATTTTCGCAACGGTTGAAGAGTTTAATGCCTAAGTAGTAGATATATAAAATAGGCTTTTAATGTTATGTTCAACCTGTCTAAACATTATGAAAAAGATATATCAAAAGCTTTATTAAACAGGTAAGCAAAATAATAATTAAAACAATGTTTTTGAACCAATTTTGTGGTATTTTCTTTAATGCTATTTTGCCCACCCAGGTTCCTAATAAACTAATCACTAATAAAAAGGGTAGGGTAATCAGAAACTCTTTGTGAACGTAGCCATTTGCGGTATATACAATTGCTCTACTTGTATCCACCCCTAAATCAATTAGTGCAGAGGTAGCAATAAACACATTCTTTTCAAGTCCGAATGCGGTAAGTGTCAATCCACGTATGGCGCCACCTGTTCCCACAAGGCCTGCTAAAAATCCAGAAACCAAACCACCTTTTATCAAATTTGAATTTGTATCGGCTAATTTTTTAGAAGAATTAAATAGCAGGTAAATAGCAACAATAAAAATAGCTGTACTCATCATTATTTCTAGCTCTTTCTGAGGTAGAAGGTTAGTTAACAATGCTCCAATGATTACAGATATAACTGCAGGTATGCCCATTTTTATGGCAATTCTTTTATCAATGCCATTCTTAAACAAGTATATTTTGGAGAGGTTGCTAAAGATGTGGAAGATGGCTGTAATGCCGAGGACGATTTTAAAATCAAAAAACAGGGAGGCAATTGGAATGAAAAGTATCGACGAACCGAAACCACTGATTGTCCCAATGATTTCGGCGATAAGCGCCAGTAAATAAAATAGCCAGTATTTCTCAATCATTATTCGCCCAATATGCGCAGTCTTCTAAAGCTTTGCCTTCTTTTTTCTGCATGTTTTGCTAATGCGGTAATTTTAATATGTTCAAGCGCTTCATCAACAGAATCTGTAAAGAGCACTAATTTGATATCCTCTGCAGTAATCATATTTGCAGTTAACATAGAGTTGAATAAAGGCTGTAAAGGCTCCCAAAAATCCTTTCCGAATAGAATTATAGGAAAATCTAATATCTTTTTGGTTTGAATGAGTGTAAGGGCTTCAAAAAACTCGTCTAGTGTGCCAATTCCGCCTGGCATAATTACAAATGCATCAGAGTATTTAAACATCAGTACTTTTCTCACGAAAAAATATTTACAGCTAAACCATTTGTCTAAATAAGGGTTAGGATGCTGCTCTTTTGGTAACCTGATGTTACAACCTACCGACTGACCTTTGTTTTCTTTGGCTCCTCTATTTGCCGCCTCCATTATACCTGGTCCGCCCCCAGTTATGATCGTAAAACCTATTTTAGCCAATCCAGCACCAATTTCTCTTGCGCTTTGGTAAAACTTAGAATCTTCGGTTACCCTAGCCGAGCCAAAAACGGCTACACAAGGTCCAATAAAGTGTAATACCCTGAAACCAGAAATAAATTCGATCAATATTTTTAAAGCAAAAACAAACTCTTTCAATCGAGAGCGAGGTCCTTCCAAAAACACCTTTTCCAGATCCTTTTCTTGTCGTGGAGCGCTTAAATCAACAGTTTTGAGGATTGTCTGTTCTGGTAAAGCATTTATGCTGTTCATATTGTCTAAATATTTTACCACCCAATTGGTGTTTTGTCTTCAGGCATAACCAATAAGGGCAGTTGTACCATGGTTGCTAGTTTTTGAGTGTAACTTCCATCTAGTATTCTTGAAATTAAGTTTGGGTGACGATGGATCATAGCTAACATATCAATTTGACCATTTTCAGACAACCATTTAAGTCCTTCCTCTACTTTTTTAGCGTTTACATGCCTGTAGTAGATTTTCGAATAATTAAGTTTACAAGTTACTCTATTCAAAAAAACATTTGCTGGTGTTCTTGGGTCATGAAAGTCTGAGGCTGCTTCATCTATGTGAACGAGAAGGATTTCTGGATCTAAAAGGCAAAATATTCTAGCTACATTGTGTATAGAATTTATATCACCTTCGGTAAAGTCTGTGGCAAAAGCTATTTTGTTAATTGGTTTATAAGGCGCTTCTTTTGGAACTAACAACACAGGAATACATGTTTTTTCTATAACATCCTTGCTATTGCTTCCCAAAAAGAACCGATCAAGTTTTCCAGCTCCAGCTAAACCCATTATTATAAGATCTATATGGCTTTCTTGAGAAAGCTTATCAATTATCTTTTTTACCGAACCAGTCTCGCTACTAAAAGTGATATTTGGTAGTGGAAAACCAAGTGAAGTATCATCTTTTAAATTTTCAATATAAACCTTTAAATCTTCGTCAGCATCTTCCTTTAATTCGCTAAAGTTTTCTATTGGCCACATCATTACTCCAGCCATCGGGCTAAGTTCAGCCATTTCAATACCATGGAAAAGGTGGATCTCAGCATTTATTTTTTTAGCAATATTTATAGCATATCTTACTGCATTATCTGAATAGGTAGAGTAATCTATAGGTAGAAGTATCTTTTTCATGATGGTTATTTTTTAATGGAAACTTTATTGAATTGAGCCGGCTCGCCAAATATCTGTTTTTCTAAGACATTGTCTAATTTGTATGTGTCTTCATGGTACACGATAAGCCCGTTTTCTACAGTAGTAGTGAGGTAAGTAATGAGGACGGGAACTGGGTTTTTGAGGGTAAATTGCCGTTTGGTATAATTGATCATAGCTGTCTTAAGTGTTGTAATTTGGTTTGATTGCTGATCTTTCTCCAACAACAAGGCAGCTAAATTTTCTGCTTTTTGTACCCTCACGCAACCGTGACTAAGCGCTCTTTTCGAACGACTGAAATATTGCTGCTCAGGTGTGTCATGTAAATAAACGTCATACGCATTATTAAAACGGAAAACTACTTTTCCTAAGGCATTATCGCAACCTGCTGTTTGCCTAGCATGGTATAATTTGGGGTTTTGCTTTATTTGAGCGATAGTTTTGCTGTTAATGCTGATGAAATTTTCTTTTTGATCATAAACAGCCATGTGATTATTATCGAAATAAGAATTATCCTTTATCGCTTTTGGTAAGAGTTCATTAATAAAAATTTTATGCGGTACTTTCCAATCCGGTGCACTTTCTAAATGAGAAATAAAGCTTTTTAAAGTAGGGGTTGGCGTTGAAGGTTTACCAACAACCACCTTAAATTCATAAATTGAATCTGCAGTATGGTAATAAAGTTTGTAAGTTGGAATGTTTACGTGTAAATAAGTAGAACCGGCAGTATTGATCCACCTTAACCTTTCCATATTCATGCTAATTAATCTGATTTCTTTTTCAGGTGTTTCATAAGCATCACAGGTATATTGACCAGCTATCAATTTCATATAACCTTGTAATTTGCTATATTCATCAATTTGAGGTTGTACGGCTAAAATGTTTTCCATTAAACTAGAACTGTTTTTAAATTTTAACAACAGTTCTTCTGCATTAAACTCATTCTTTAAACCATTATCAATTGAATCTTTATCTAAAAAAGGGTTGTATTTACCATTATGCAAATGGTTAATCATACTGATCATCGCATCAGTTAGTAATAGCTCAAATTCCACTTTCACGGTGGCTTTTAATTTATTGTTATTCAGTGCATCATACATCAATACGTAATTGAGAACTTTATTATGGTAATCTGCTGGTTGCAATCCGAATTGTCTTACACAATCCAATAAAAGCATCGCTGAAACTGTAGGCTTAATATCCTGCTCTGGCCTTAACCAATTAGCTTGATTTGAGTTTAGGCTATAAAATCGTTTTACAGTTTTTGGAAAGTTAAATTGCTTTAATAAGTCAGGATTGTCTAACTGTTTCTCAATTTCAATTTTAATTGAATCTGGTGTAGCAAAGCTGATGCTCGTTGACTGTGCAAACAGATCATCATTAGCAAAAAAAGAAAGTATAAAAAAGATACCCATTGCTAAGGTCATCAACTTATGACCTATTCTGATAATGGAGATAGTTTGACCAGTTTTCATGTTATCATTTTATGTTATAAAGTTCATTATCAATGAAGTTTATAAAAGTGATGGTGGTCACTTATTAAAATGATTGTATGAGTTTAGCAAAAAGAAAAATATAATGGATTTAGATGTAAATGGAATTAAACATCAGGCATCTTTGTTCCAAAAGTTGCATCCAGAAAAACGATTTGTCAATCGAAATCATCAATTTTTGGTATTGTGAAGCAGAAACAACTACCTTTTCCTATTTCACTTTCTGCCCAAATTTGTCCTTTATGCTTGGTAACAAAATCATAACACAGACCTAATCCCATTCCTGTTCCTTTTTCATCGGCGGTGCCAAATGTGCTAAAAGCAGTCTGACCGAACAGTAAGGCTATTCGTTCTTTCGGAATTCCAATACCAGTATCGCTTATACAAAATTTGGTCGCCATTTCTTGCGGAGTAACACTTAAGGTTACTGTGCCATTGGGCGATGTAAACTTTATGGCATTGGTTAATAAATTACGAATGATTGTTTCGAGCATCGCTTTATCAGCTTTTAAAGAAATCATTTCTTTTAAGTCGATTACAAGGTTGATGTTCTTTTTAGCAGCCAACGGACCAATAGTTTGTATGGCTCTGTCGAGCAAATCTCGCACATCATCAATTTCAACTGGTGCAAAGGTAGCTGCGTTAAATTGAGATTTCGCCCAGTCTAATAAATCTTCTAATAATTCATTAGCACTAGACAGTCCCTTTTTCATTGCTTCAAGGTACTCTTTAAGTTGATCCTGATCTATTTCAGATAAACTGTCAATTGTTAGTCCCAAAAGCTGCAAACTACCAGAAATTGGATTTCGTAAATCGTGGCCAATAATAGAAAGTAACTTATTCTTTTGTTGGTTAGATGCAGTAAGCTCAGAGTTTAATGCTTTTAATGCATTTTCTTGATACTTTCTCGTCGTTACATCTCTCATACTTCCTTCAGTTGCCACAATAGATCCATTTTCAATAATCAATCTGGCATTTACTGATGCGTAGCGAAGTTCATGGTCTTTTGTTTTTAACCTAACTTCAAAATCAATTACGTAACCATTGGTTATTAAGCTTTCCATGATCCGTTCCCTATCTTGCGGATAAAAATAGAAGTCGGATACAGGCTTGCCAATAATCTCCCTTCTTGAAAAGCCTGAATATTGTTCTATGGAAGGGCTTATTTCGATGACTAATCCTTGCTGATCTGTCTGGTAGAATACATCTTGCACATTTTCAAAGATGGTTCTGTATTTTTTCTCACTCAGCACTAAGTCGTTTTCAATTTCCTTCCTCTTGGTAATGTCTTCAATTTGTGAAACATAATATAATGGTAGCCCATTGTGGTCATGCAGCATGGTAGCGGCAATAATCACCCAAATAATATTTCCATTTTTATGAAGATAACGCTTTTCATATTTAACCTGCTCCATCTTGCCACTGGCGAAATCTTCTAGCATAGCGAAGGTTTTCGCTCGATCTTCTGGATGGGTTAGATCCTGTACAGTTAGATTTTTAATTTCCTTTTCTGTATAGCCTAACATTTGGCAAAGGCTCCTGTTTACTCTTTTTAAACGGCCATCTGGATTAATTAACGCCATGCCGATAAGCGAATATTCGAAGGCAAGCTTGAACTGCGCTTCACTCTTGTCTAGTTCTTGGCGAAGTAAGGTACTTTTAGTGATGTCAAATGCAATAGCGCCAACCATTCTTTCTTCCAATTTTACATCTGAAAATGGAAATTTGTAAACCTTGTAAACCTGTGGATGTCCTTGCTCGTTACGTAGTGTTTGTTGAAACTCGATTACCTTACCTGTAGACAATACTTGTTTATTCTGCTCGCTTGCAATGACTGCGATGCCATGGCCAAATATCGCTTCACTATTCTTTCCTATAATATCTTCAGAAAGATGTAGTGTTTCATAAAAACTTTTATTTGCATATTTAAGCGTTAGGTCCTCGCCAGATATCCAACAAAGCCCAGGGAAATTCTCCATGAAAAGCTGGAAACGATTTTCATTAATCAAAGTACCAGTACTTTGGGTTACGTCCTCACTCGTCATCATCATTCCCGCAATCTTCCCGTCGTTGCCTAAAAAATGCCTTACTTCCCATTTAATATACATTACAGTGCCATCGGCTCGTTCAAACCTATCACTTTCGCAGGTTTGGTCATTTCCTTTTAAACATGATGCATGTATATCCTTCCAAGTATCATTAATCTCTGGGAAAACTTCATAGTGCGATCTGCCAATTAATGGAATGTTCTGAAGATTATAAAAAGAGATCCATTTTTCTGAAACTGCTAGGTAGCGCATATTAGTATCTACTACTGCCGTCGGCAAAGGCGATACAGAAATAATGTTCTCCATTAGGGATGAAGGTTTCTCCATAGGGGGCAAGGTTGTTATATTGGCTTAAACAAATATAAGCAAAATCAGCGGAGAGAGGTAAGGAACTCAATACAAAGAACAGAAGGAACAAACATTAGCTATTTTTGTTATAAATTAAGCTGAGATTCATACTATACATCTAAATAGTAATCTCTTTCGCTAAGTTGTATACCGTTTTTAAGGCAAAATTCTAAAATTGTTTCTCTACCCTTTTTACCAATCCCATAAATAAATCGTAAGTCTCTTGCGCTTAAACAAGTCAAATTACTAATGTGTGTTATGCCAATTTGTATTAAGGAGTTCTTGGTTCGAGCTTGAAATTCTTCTATTTCTAATATTAAATAATCTTCCATTTTTTGTATGCTTCAGCTTAGCTAATTTAAGCGCTAGTAAGGTTCAATGGGGTTGATTATTGTAAAAGAAGAGGTAGAAAATTCGCAATCTTTGCGCTAATACAGGCGTATTTATTGATGATTACTCCAATTTTCCATTATCTGTGGTATTGTTCATTACTTCTCGAGGACTTTCGCCAAATTGTTTTTTAAACTCTCTACTAAAGTATTTCGGATCGTTAAAGCCCACTTGGTAAGCAACTTCATAAATGGTATATCTATTTTGTAAAAACAATTGCCTAGCTTTTTTTAAACGAACAGATTTCACAAAATCATTAACTGATAAGTCTGTCAGCATTCTTATTTTTTTATATAAAACCGGTCGGCTCATGCCGATTTTTGAAGCTAACTCTGATACACCAAAATTTTCATCAGCAATATGCTCATCTATATAATTTAATAGCTTCGACATGAAGACTTCATCTGTAGAATTTAAAATAACATCTCCAGGTTCTAGATTGGAATACTTTAAATATCGTTGTCTAACTGCCGCCCTAGATAATAATAAGTTGCGAACGCTTAACAATAACAGCTCTGGACTAAATGGTTTTGTGATGTATAAATCTGCACCGGTTTCAAGTCCATCAACATGGTGTATATGAGAAGAACGTGCGGTAAGAATAATAATTGGAATATGACTGGTACGTTCATCTGCTTTTAGCCTTCTACAAAGTTCCAAACCATCTATTTTGGGCATCATGACATCGCAAATAATTAAATCTGGTAGTATTTTAACGGCTGTTTCCCATCCGCTAAGTCCATCTAGGCTCTCTTTTACCTGATAATGATTGGAAATGAGCTTTGAAATAAATTGTATGATTTCAGTATTATCTTCAACTAGTAATATGGTTTCTTTAGCAGTTGGATGCTCCGTTTTGATGAGTTCGTTTACTTGACTTTCATCATAATTATATGCATAAGTATTGACCAGTTGTTTATGGTCCTTAACATTCTCAAATTCCTCTTGTTTAAAATGAGATTTTCCCTTTTTTAATTGGATGGTGAACTTGGTAAATCCTTCTTCTGCATTTAGTGCTGGATTACTTATAAAGCCAATTTCTCCATGATGCGCCTTAATGATCATTTTAGATAAGGCTAAACCAATTCCCGAACCAATTTGACTGGTATCTTGTTCATCTACCTGAAAGAAATCGCTGAAAAGATTTTTCTGGCTCTCTAAGGGTATACCTTTGCCATTATCAGTCACGCTAATTTCAATTTCACTTTCGTTTTCAATTACGGTTAAGGTAATTGTACCACCAAAAGCACTGAACTTAAATGCATTTGAAAGCAAGTTAAACATTACTTTTTCGAGTTGAATTTTATCGAAGAATAAGTTGATTTTGTTTATTTGATGAACAAATTCATATTTAATGTTTTTATCCTGAGCAATGTGGGCAAATGAAAGGAAGATTTCATTCACAAAATCAATTATATTCTCTTCGCTAACGTGAAGTTTAAGATGATGGGTTTCGGCTTTTCTAAAATCCATTAACTCGGTAATCAATCTTATTAAACGATCTGCATTGTGTTTAATAGGGACTACCTGTTTATGAAGCTCAGGATTGTGGTGAGAATTGCTTAGTAAGTTTTCTAAAGGGCCAATAATTAGCGTAAGTGGTGTTCTAATTTCATGAGCTATGTAGGTAAAGAAATTTAATTTCATTCTTTGTACCTCTTCAGTTTGTTTTAATCGCTCACGCACAAACAGATAACGTATAACTAAGAATAGTATGCCAGAAAAAAGTAAAGCATATAATAAATAGGCCCACCAAGTTGCCCAAAATGGAGGTAGAATTCTAATGGCTAATTGTATAGCTTCTCCGCTGGATTTACCATCATTATTAATTCCTTTTACCACAAACGTGTAATTGCCAGGTGTTAGATTGGCGTATGTAGCAATTGGCACATTAGTGTTTACCCAATTTTTATTGTAACCTATTAGCTTGTAACTATAATTGTTTTTTTCTGGCTTAATATAGTTTAGTAATGCAAACTCTATACTGAAATTATTGTCGCTATGCTTAAATACCAGTTGTTTTGTTTCTTTAATATCTTGAGTTAGTAAATTGTCAGGGCCATTTACCAACACTGGTTCGTTAAACAATCTTAAGCCTGTAAAACTGATTTTCGCAACATTGGGGTTAACTTCTATTTGGTTTGCATAAAATGATGTGATGCCATCATATCCGCCAAAGAACAGTTTGCCATTTCGATCTTTAAGAAAAGACCTCAAGTTAAAATCGTTGCCAGCTAAACCATCACTTTTAGTATAGTTATTGAATTTTTTAGTGGAGATTTCCATTTTGGATAATCCTTTGTCGGTACTTATCCAAAGGTTGTTTTGGTCATCTTCAATAATGCCTAAAATGTTATTATTAGGCAAGCCATCTTTTTGAGTATAGGTTTTAAATGTTCTGGTTTTTGTATTAAAAATACTTAATCCACCTAAATAAGTTCCAATACAGATACTTCCTGTTTTGGTTTGTATGATACAATTGATACGATCAGATTTTAAGCTATTCGAATCTGTGTTTTTATAATAAGAGCTTACTTTTCCAGTTTGAGGTAAGTAGGTATAAAGACCAGCGGTGGTTCCAATCCAAAGATTTTTAGTTTGGTCTTCAAATACAACCTGAATGTATTTGTTTTTTATTTTCTTTTCTATTGGGCTTTTAATGGTTTTATCGAGGTATTCACCATTTTGTTTAACCAGCGTTGAAAGTCCATTTTTTGAGCCCACCCAAACTGTACCATAACTATCTTGTGCAATAGCTATAATTTCAGCTGTGCCTATGTTGTTCTTATCGTCTTTAACATTAGCTATTTTTTTGAATTGCTTGGTAAGTTCATTAAAAACATATAATCCACCTCTGTGTGTACCTACAATTAACTGCCCAGTCTTATCTAAGAAGAGTGTTTTAATCAGGTTTGTTTTTAGTGCTGCCGGATTATTTGGATTAGCATAATAATGACTAAAAGTATTATTATCCCTATTAAGATAATTTAATCCTCCACCTTCAGTTCCTATCCATAAGTTATTGTATTTATCTTCTATCATTACGCTAATGATATTGCTACTAATGCTATTGGCAGATGTGGTGTTTTTATAAATATTGAAATTGGTAGAATAGGGGTAAACCACACTCAGTCCTTTGTAATAAGAGCCAATATAAATAGAGCCGTGTTTATCTTGAAAAATACTGTGCGTAGAGTTTTGACTTAGCGTGCTTTTTAACTCTGGATCATGCTTGTAATTATCAAATTGCTTTGTTGCAGGATTTAAAATACTAATTCCTTCTTGTGTACCAATCCATAAATTACCAGTTTTATCACAAATGATTCTTCTGATATCATTATTTACTAGCGAATTTGGACTGTTAATATTCTTTTGTAAGCGACTAAAGGCTTTGTCCTTATAGTTAAAGATGTTTAAGCCATTGTCTGTACCTAACCATAAATTCTGTTGTTGGTCGTTGGTAATACTTGTGATGTAATTAGAGCTTATACTGTTTGCATTGCTAACATCATGTTTATATATTTCATGATAATAGTTGCCGTTTTTGGTAAACATTCTTATTAAACCACCGTTCTGTGTGCCTAGCCACAAATTTTGTCTATCGTCTTTAAATATAGAGATGATGCTATTTAAGTTATTTCCTGAGTTAGCCTTGGCAAAATAGAAAGTCTTAAACTTTTGTGTTTTTTTGTCGATTAATAAATTAAGCCCATTTAAAGTACCAACCCATATATTTTTTTGAGGATCTTCATATAAACACTCTATGGCATTACTGCTTATTGAATTTGCAGAGCGATGTTTGTTTACGCGTATAAACTGATCGGTTTTTTCATCATAGAAATTTAAACCATTTTCTGTTCCAACGATAATAGACCCATTACTAGTTGTAAGTAAAGAAGTAATTACGTTGTCTGAAATGCTACTATGACTTTCTGAACTTGTATAAACCTTAAATCTATATCCATCGTACCTGTTTAAACCACTGCGTGTACCAAACCATAAAAACTGATTCTTGTCTTGCGTAATTGCCATGACAGAATTTTGTGATAAGCCATTTTCCATTGATAAATGGTTAAAGGAAATCCTTTTCTGCCCATGGCTTACCTTAAAAAACAGTACAAATATGAAAAGCAATAAGGCTTTCAACCAGTGTTTCATAATTTAAATTTAGACAAGCTTATCTTTTGATTAGGATAAATAAGTCTTTGTGAGTTAATGGTTAAATATAGCTTGAACTTATCAAAATTGAAGAAACATTGCAGTTTTTCTACCCTTTCTTTTACAATTTTCGACCTTATTGAAAGGCGACCCTTCTATTTTTGACAAGTAGAAAGCATTGTATTAGTTAATGAATGAAACCAACATTTATTGTTAACTAGTTTATACGCAATGCAAAATCAAATAACCAACAAAACCATAAACTAACCAAAACATGAAAACAATTTTACTTCAATTAAAAGTACCGCTTTTAGCAATCAAACATTTTTACTTAATGTTAAACAAAAGCTTCAGCTTAACATTAAATCTTATTCATTTATAAGGTATCCTGTAATTAATCGCCCATTAATTTAAGGTTGATTAGTGTTGGGTTATTAAAATCTTAAAATCTAATTTTTATGGAAAAGGCAGTACTTAAAAAGTATTGCACTGGCTGTACTGTGTGTTTATTCGATACCGATGAAATGCCAAAAAGAAACAAATTTATCACCAAATAAATTAATTTAAATGAATAGAACATATACTTCAGTTGTAAAATTGGTCGCTTTTTTTGGAATAGTACTTCTTTTTACAAACAGTGTTGATGCTTTGGCGTTCTCAACCATTAATTCTTCCTCAAAGAAGATAAATTATATAGAGCCATTCTCATCGCAACAACAAACTAAACAAATTCAAAATGATTCTCTATCAAATGTGAGGGATTCATTGAGAAACAAATTAAAGAATTCTGTCGCTGTTGCTTTGCCAAGTAACGAGGTTCCTGTACTATTTGGGAAGCAAAAAAATGCAAAAAGAATTTCATCATCTGCTATTGTTAGTGGTGAAGAATTGACTAGTTTTCCGACACCACAAGTTGGACTAATGCTTTATGGCAAATTACCAGGTTTGTATGTAGTGCAAAATAGCTTTCAAGCTGGTGCTGATGAACCAAACCTTTCCTTAAGAGGACGTTCGCCCTTAGTTGTAATTGATGGTGTTCCTCGCTCATATTTAAGCATTAATCCAGAACAAATAGAAAGCATAACCGTAATAAAAGATGCACTTGGAACAGCACTTTATGGCATGAAAGCCGCAGATGGTGTATTGTTAATTACAACAAAACGAGGCGCAAATATACCTAAGCAAATTAGGGTAACTAGCCAATACGGTTTACAGCAACAAATTAATACACCTAAATTTCTTGATGCATTTAACTACGCTTCCTTATTTAATGAGGCTTTGATAAATGATGGCAGACAACCAATTTATACAGCATCAGATTTAGATAAATATAAAAATGGGACTAGTCCATTTACGCATCCTAATGTAAATTGGGCCGATGAAATTTTAAAGAACTCTGCAGCGGTAAGTAGACAAAACATAAATGCTAGGGGAGGGAATAAGACCACAAGGTATTTTGTAGATTTAGATTATTTGAACCAAAATGGGTTTTTAATTACCGATAAAACCATCAATACTTACGAAACGAACAATAGCTTCAAAAGATTTTCATTCAGGAGTAATATCGATGTTGATTTAACAGAGAGTACTTTACTTAGCTTAAACTTATTTGGAAGAATTAGAAATGGTAACCAGCCAGGATCTACGGTAGCTAGTATTTATAGCGCATTTTTAACTACGCCAAATAATGCCTATCCAAGATTGAATGAAAATGGCTCATTGGGAGGAAATACAGAGTTTCAAAATAACCTTTATGGAATGGCGATTAAATCGGGTTATAGGCCATCGGTAAATAGAAATTTAGGAGCAGATATTTCATTAACACAAAAGCTAGACAAGTTTATAACTGGTTTATATGCAAGTGGAGCGGTATCATTTAATTCTTATTATAGCGAGAGCATCAACAGAAGTAAAACTTTTGCTGTATACACACCAGTAGTTAACGCGACTACAGGGGTAACCACTTATAATACCATTGGTGGAGATGGTACCCAAGCAAATACTTCTACTGTTGCCGATCAAAATAGACAAATATTTTCTCGTTTTGATTTAGGTTACAATAAAACAATAGATAAAAATACCTTTCAGGCTCAACTCTTATATGTTAGAGATAGCTATGTTTTAGGAGGTGCTTTATCTCAAGTCAACCAATCTGTAAGTGGTAGGTTTAATTACGACTATGATAACAAATACCTATTGGAGCTTAGCTCATCATATATGGGTTATGATAGGTATAAAAAGGGAGACCAATGGGGAGTTTTCCCAACAGTTGGATTAGGATGGAATATCGCCAATGAGGCATTCTTTAGCGATTTGAAAAAGACTGTTAACTCATTAAAAATAAGAGCTTCTTATGGGTTAACCGCTACAAATGCTGCAGCTGGTTATTTCCAATACCTACAAAATTTTGAAAATGGAGATACCTTTTACAGTAGAAATCCATTAACAAGTTCAAATACAAAAGACGAATCAACGCTTGCCAATCCAAATATAACTTGGGAGAAAGCAAAGAAATTTAACATAGGATTTGATGCGGCATTGTTAAATGATAAGTTATGGTTTACTGCAGATTATTATAAAAACAACTTTTACGATTTACTGCAAACTAGAAGAACAAACGCTAGTGCAGTAATTGGCGCTGTGCTTCCATCAGAAAATATCGGCAAGAGTCAATATTCTGGTGTTGAACTTGGCGCAGGCTATCAAAACCAAATCAACAATTTCAAGTATTTCATTTCAGCAAATGGTAATTGGAGTGCTAGTAAAGTAGTATTTAATGATGAGCCTTTTAGAAATAATGCTTACGAGTACAGAACCGGCTTGCCAATTGGTCAAACTTTTGGATACATAGCTGATGGCTTTTATAATAATGCCACAGAAATTAACAACGGACCAAAGGTTGATGGATATACGCCTGTTCCAGGTGATTTAAGATACAAAGACTTGAATAATGATGGCATCATCAATAACAATGATGTAACGGCTATAGGCAGTACTAAACCGATGTTTTATTACGGTCTTACTGCTGGGTTCAATTATAAAGGGTTCGACTTTTCATTTACCTTAAATGGTGTGGCAAACAGGAACGTTTATTACAACTTCACCAATTTTGCTGCAACTGGTTCAACTGGGGGCTACGGACAAGCATTAGAAAGCAGCCTGTTAAGATGGACACCTGCAACTGCAGCACAAGCAGAATATCCACGTTTAAGTGTTGGAAGTAATCCAAACAATAACCAAACTTCTTCTTTCTGGATTAAAGATGGCAGCTATTTGAGGTTAAGAAATGTAGAAGTAGGCTATAGCTTGCCAAGCAACATGGTCAAATTTGTTGGCTTTTCTAATGTCCGATTATTCGCAAATGGACTTAACCTTTTAACTTCTACAAAGCTAAAGGACGTAGATCCAGAAGTACTCTTAGGGAGTGTGCCTAATCAAAGGATATTCAATTTTGGTGTTAACCTTCAGTTTTAATTCTTAATCATGAATAATTATAAAAAATATTTCGCAATCACCTGCCTGTTCTTGGCGCTTGGTTGCACAAAAAAGTTTGAAGCAGAACCTTTAGAAAGGATAACAGGGGATTTGATTTTTGATCCTGCAGATAAAAATGCTGATTATGCAAAACAGTTTTTAAACGGAACCTATTTGTTATTGCCAGATTGGTACAATAGAATTGATGGTACTTTTTTAGATGCAGGAACTGATGATGCAGTACCATCTAGAATAGGAACACAAGCAGATTTTTACCGTACCGGAAGAATTTCATCTAGTACCTTACCAGATGATGTTTGGCGTAGAAATTACCTAGGCATAAGAAAAGCAAACCTCTTTTTAAGCAAAATAGATGTAGTACCAACCACAGATTTGTTAAAGACGCAGTTCAAAGCAGAAGCAAGATTTTTAAGGGCTTATTTTTATTTCGAATTAGTGAAACGTTGGGGTGGTGTGCCTTTAATTGGCGATAAGGTTTATACTATTGATGATGATATAAACATACCTAGAAGTTCACTTGATGAATGTTATGCCTATATCGTTAGCGAGTTAGATGCAATTAAAACTTTACTACTTCCTTACGCCGTTTCTGATGGCGACTGGGGAAGGGCAAACCTAGGTGCAGCATTAGCCTTAAAATCTAGGGTGCTTTTATATGCAGCTAGTCCATTAAGTAATCCAACAAACAATACTCAAAAGTGGGCACTTGCAGCACAAGCAGCAGCTGATGTAAAAGCCTTGGGTTATACTTTGGTAACCGATTGGATTGCAAATTTCAATGCCACAAAAAACACTGAGTTTATCTTTATTAAAGAGAATGCCTTAAATACAAGTATCGAAGTTAACAATGGCCCAATAGGTTATTTGCAAGGTGTTGGTTTAACTAGTCCATCGCAAAATTTAGTTGATGCTTTTTTAATGCTGGATGGGAAGGCCATTTCTGATGCCGGTTCTATATATAACCCAAATAATCCTTATGCTAACAGAGACCCAAGGTTAACGGCAACTATCATGCACAATGGTAAAAATTGGTTGGGTAGACCAGTAGAAACATTTGATGGTGGACAAGACAAACCTGGTGGAAACAGAACACAGACGAGAACTGGATATTACCTTAGAAAGTTCATGGGCAAGTTTGAAACATCAACTTCTTACTCGAACCAAGGCCACCATGTTATTTTATTAAGGTATGCAGAGATTCTATTAAATCATGCGGAGGCTTTAAACGAATCTGGTGGTGCAGTTGCAGATATCGTGAACAACCTGGTTTTAATCAGAAGAAGAGCAGGTATAACAGCTGGTGCAAATAATTTGTATGGCTTGTCATTAACCTTAACTAAGGATCAGTTACGCACCATCATCCAGAATGAACGCCGCATTGAGTTCGCTTTTGAAGAACATAGAACATGGGATTTAAGAAGATGGAAACTAGCAGAAGTAGAGTTGAACAAACCAGTTAGGGGTGTACAGATTGTCAAAACAGGAACTGCGCTAACCTACAACTATTTTAATGTAGTAAATGCTGCTTTCGATGCTTCTAAAATGTATTGGTATCCTATACCACAGGCCGAAATGTTGGCTAACAATAGAATGGTTCAAAATCCAGGATGGTCTAATTAGTTACACGCATAAAATAGAATAATGAAAAAATTACTTAATATAATATTATTTGTGCTGTTAACTAATCTGGTTTATGCACAAACAAAGGTGGTAAGAGGTGTAGTTGTAGATGATACTGGCACTCCTTTAATTTCTACAACAATTACAGAACAAGAAAATCCTAAAAACATCGTTATCACAGATGCCAATGGTAATTTTAACATCAAAGTGGGCGATAGAAGTACGAGCTTAATTGTAAGTTCTGTTGGTTATGTTAAAAAAGTGATCACAATCACCAGTCAACCATTAAAAATTACTTTAAAAGAAGACAACTCAAATTTAAATGAGGTTGTTGTAGTTGGTTTTACCGCACAAAAAAAGATCACTAATGCTGGTGCAACCAGTACAGTGTCTGGTAAAGAATTAAGGCAAAGTCCAGCAGCAAGTTTTCAGAATGCATTGGCAGGCCGATTACCTGGTTTATTTCAACAACAAACCAGTGGTCAACCAGGGGCAGATGCGGCTAATATCTATATCAGGGGTATAAGTACCTACACAGGTGCATCAAATAGACCGCTTGTAATTGTTGATGATGTAGAATATCCGTATGAACAATTGAGCCAGTTAAGTTCTAATGAAATTGAGAGTGTTTCTTTGTTAAAAGATGCATCATCTACAGCTATTTATGGGATAAAGGGTGCAAACGGCGTAATTGCTATTACCACTAGAAGAGGTACGGTTTCTGAACCAAAAATTACCTTTAGAAGTGATTTTGGTATGCAAATGCCAACAATTAGAAGGAAACCTTTAGGTGCTTATGATGCGTTGACCTTATTAAAAGAACAAGAAGTAAATGAAGGTAGGGATCCAAATCTAACTTATCCTGGTTTGGTTACAGAAGAAGCTTTAAATCATTTTAAATTAGGTGATGATCCATATCGTTATCCAAGCGTAAAATGGTATGATGAGGTAATGCGTAAAAGTGCCTTACAGCAAAGTAATAACGTTGATATTGTTGGCGGTACGCAAAACTTAAAATATTTTGTGGCACTTGGTAGTGTTTTCCAAAACGGTATATTAAAAGAGATAGCAAAGGAGGAGAACTTTAACAGTAACTATTACTTAAAGAGATACAACATTAGGTCTAATATCGATTTAAATGTAACTAAAACACTTACGCTAAAACTAGATTTATCTGCCAGATTTAATGAAGTTAATCAACCAAACTTGCCAGATGTCCTTGCAGGTGGTGCCATCTCATTTTGGAGAAGATTAAGTAGCGGATTATTAACGCCTTGGAACTACCCTGTAAAAAATGCTGATGGAAGTTATGGTGGTAGAAAATCAGCAACCTTAAATCCCGTTGGTATTTTGCAATATGCTGGTTACAATAGGGATTATAGCAATAACTTAAATGCCAATATTAAAGCAAACCAAAACTTAGATTTTGTTACCAAAGGTTTAGCTGCAAGAGTAATTTTAGCTTATACAAATAATGTTGAGTTTGGCAGGTCACTTACTAGAGGTCGTTTTCCAACTTTTGCTTATTTAACAGGGTCTGATGTTTTAGATCCAGTATTTCCAGAACTAAGTAGGATAGAGCCTTTAACATTGGCTACTACCTATGGTGTTCCATTTAGAAAAATTAATACACAAGGTATAATCGACTATAACCGCCAATTAGGAAATCATAATTTATATGGTTTAGTGGTTTACAATCAATTAACAGATATTTCTGGTGCAACTGTACCTGCCAACTTCAGAGGTTATTCATTAAGAGCGGGTTATAATTATAAATCTAAATATATAATTGAGTTAAATGGCGCTTATAATGGTACTGACAGGTTTAAAGCTAGTAAAAGAAATGGTTTGTTCCCAGCGGTGAGTGCTGCATGGAATATCAGTGAAGAACCTTTCTTTAAAAAAGCTATTCCATTTATCAATTACTGGAAGATTAGAGGCTCATTAGGTACAGTTGGGTCTGATGATTTCCCGAGTGCTTACCGATATATCTACGAAGAAATTTATAATGCACCTGCAACTGCTGCAAACTCTTATTGGTTTGGCGATAACAATACTTTACAATACGGAATTACACCTGGTGCTTTGGCTAATTCAGACGTGAAATGGGAGCAGGAAAGAAAACTGGATATCGGTACCGACATCAAATTGTTGAATAGTAAATTGGGGATCACTTTTGATTATTTCGATCACAGGAGATATGATATCTTAACCGTGAGAGAAACTGTTCCTAATTTTTCTGGGATCACTTTGCCTCCTGTTAATTTGGGTATAGTTAACAATAAAGGTTTTGAGCTAGATCTATCTTATCAGGATAATTTCTCTAAAAATTTCTCTTACTTTTTTAAAGGTAACATCTCACTTTACAAAAATAAAATTATCGAAAGAGACGAGCCATATAATCAAGGTAATCCATTGTTAATGAGAACAGGAAGACCTATCGGACAAATTTATGGTTATACCAATATAGGTTATTATAATGATGCTAATGATATCGCTAATAGTCCAACATCTGTTGGAAGAAGCGTTAAACCTGGAGATCTAAAGTATGCCGACATTAATAATGATGGAAAGATTGATCAAGGTGATATTGGCCCTATAGGTAATCCAAATATCCCTCAAATAAACTATGGTTTTTCTCTAGGCGCAAACTACAAAGGGTTTGATATTTCCCTTCTATTCCAAGGGGCGGCAAAAGGTAGCTTAAGTGCATCAACCATGTTTCAAATTGGGAACGTAAATGGTATTCCATCAGAAATACACTTAAAAAGATGGACACCAGAGACAAAGGACATTGCAGAATTACCACGATTAGGTGGGCCTAACTTTGACATGTCTACTTTTTGGTTACGCCCAACTGATTATATAAGGCTGAAAAATATTGAGTTAGGTTACAATTTTAATAACAAACTGGTTAATAAAATCGGATTAAAAAATGCAAGGATTTATACCAATGCGGCTAACCTAGTTACGTGGTTTAAATTAAAGATTTATGATATCGATCCAGAATCAATAAACTCTACAGGAACCGTAGAAGCCTATTCATCTTATCCTCAACAGAAGATTGTAAACTTTGGTTTACAGGTAACATTTTAATAATTAGAATATGAAAAATTTAAAAGCTTTTGCATTAATTGTCCTGTTAGCAATAGGATTGGGTGCCTGCAAAAAGGTTGATGACAGTAGTTTTTTAGACAAAACAGATGTGGGTCAGCTAAATGAAGCTACAGTTTTTGCAGATAGTCTACTAACATTTAGATTCTTAACTGGTGTTTACACTGGTTTGGCTACAACCTATTATTTAGATAACGGATTAACGGGTGGTGGTTTGTGGTCATACAGCGATGCATCAGACGATTCGGATATTGTTTGGAGTGGAGCAACTGCACAAGCTGCACCTGCTTTTAATTCGGCAACATTTGCTTCTTTGGCAGACTTTTCTAGATTTAAAAATCATTGGAACAACTGTTACAATAACATAAGGAGAGTAAATGTCTTTTTGGCGAATGTAGATAGGGCTCCAATTTCTGCACCAAGAAGAGCAAGTTTAAAATTAGAAGCTCGATTTTTAAGAGCCTATTATTACTGGCATTTATTAAGAAATTACAGTGGCGTTCCCATTATTGGTGATAAAGTTTATGCGATAACAGATGATTTTGGTTTACCGCGATCTACATTTGCTGAAACCGTAAATTATATTGTTGCCGAATTGGATGCTTGTGCAGCATTACCAAAAACCACAAAGATTGAAGATTTTGGTCGCCCTACCCAGGGTGCTGCATTAGGCTTAAAATCTAAAGTGCTGTTATTAGCGGCAAGCCCATTGTTTAACGGACAAAATCCTGGTACTGGTGCAAATAAAAGTTTGGCCGGTTATGACAATTTAGATAATAATAGATGGAAAGTTGCCGCCGATGCTGCAAAAGCTGTAATAGATTTAGGGACTTACAATTTGGTTAAGGACAATACCACAGCACCTGGTTACGGTTATTACCAAATGATGATCACAAGGAATACCGAAGAACATATTTTTCAAGTGATGAAATCGACTGGTAGATGGTATGAAACTTATCTCTTGCCAGTTTCTAGAGGCGGACAAGCCTATTCTTATCCAACGCAAGAATTGGTAGACACTTATCCAATGAAAAATGGAAAGAATATCAATGAAGCTGGCTCGGGCTATGTTGAGGCCAATATGTACAAAGACAGAGATCCTCGATTTTATTACTCGATATTATATGATGGAAGTTTGTGGTTAAATAACACCACCAATACCAAAACAGTAGTTAACCTGTACGCGAATGCGCCAGGTGATGGTTTAGGTACTTCAGGGTCTACAAAAACAGGCTATTTATACAGGAAGTTTTGTCATGAAGGTGCTGGTGGAAATTTTGGGATATCAAATAACATTGGCTTAGTAGCGATAAGATATGCTGAGATATTGCTCAACTATGCCGAGGCACAAAATGAATTTAGCGGACCCAGCGCAGAAGTATACCAAGCCGTAGAGCAAATTAGAGAAAGAGCAGGCTTAAACCCATTCAAGTTGCCTTTACTGTTAACTAAAGAGCAAATGAGAGAGGTGATTAGAAATGAAAGAAGAGTAGAACTAACCTTCGAAGAAGCAACAAGATTCTTTGATATCAAAAGATGGAAAGTGGCAGAAACACTAATCAATGGGCCTGCAACGGGTATGAGATGGACACGTAATGGATCTACTACTACGGGAGCTCGTTTTACTTTTGAAACAAGAAAGTTTACAGCCCCTCAAATGTATTATTTCCCTATACCACAATCAGAAATTAACAAGAGCCAGGTACTTATACAAAACCCAGGCTGGTAAAAATAATGTTTGTGTTGATTAATAATTTGGTTAGCGTTGGTTATCCCTATCGGGGATGCCAACCGCTAATCAATGGAAATCATACCCATCGATTAACCTTTTCCCTTTATTTAATAACAAAGTTTTATCTACAAAAGTAATTGCACTAAATTAGTATATGAAGAAGATTTTATTCCTGTTGCTTTTTATTGCAATTAATGCTGCGGCTCAGCAGCAGCCATCACTCATACCCATGCCTAATTCGCTTTTGCAAAAGGAGGGTAGTTTTACTTTAAATCAAACAACGTTAATTGTTGCAAATCAACAATTACAGAAACTAAGCTGGTACTTAAAAAATGAATTGTTAACCTTTACCAAATTAAGTTTAGTTGCAGTTCATCAATCAGAAAAACCAAGTATTTATCTACAGTTAACCAATAAGGGTAAAAGTAAAACTAATGATGAGGCGTATAGCTTAACCATCAATACCAACAAAATAACAATTTCGGCAGCAACAGAAAGTGGTCTTTTTTATGGAATAACTACCTTTTTGCAATTGGTTAGAACGGCTAAAGCTACAAATCAAAGTTTGTCAATCCCAAATTTAGTGATCGAAGATCAACCTGCCTATGCATGGCGTGGTATCATGCTAGATGAGTCTAGAGCCTTTTATGGAAAGGAAAAGGTAAAGGCTATTTTAGATTGGATGGCATTTTATAAACTTAATCGTTTCCATTGGCATTTAACAGACGAACCCGCTTGGCGTTTAGAGATTAAAAAGTACCCAAAATTAACCTTGATTGGTGGTATTGGTAATTACTTAAACCCTAATGCTCCCGCACAGTATTATACCCAAAGCGATATCAAGGAAATCATTTCTTATGCAGCTGAAAGATACATTACGGTAATTCCAGAAATAGATATGCCAGGTCATGCTACTGCAGCTAACATGGCTTATCCAGCTTATTCCGGTGGTGGTTCAAAAGCTCATCCAGAGTTTACTTTTAATCCAGGTAAAGAAAGTACCTACCAATATTTAGCCAACATTGTAAAAGAAACAAATGTGCTTTTCCCATCAGGATTAATACACTTAGGTGGCGATGAAGTAAGTTACGGAAATGAAAAATGGAAAACTGACCCTGAGATTTCCAGCTTAAAACAAAAAGAGAATCTAAAAGATGATAAGGCAGTTGAGCTGTATTTCATGAAAAGAATGGCAGATTCAGTTTATCAGATGAATGCCAAGGTTTTGGTATGGGATGAAATGGCTGATGCTGGTTTACCTGCCGACAAGACTATTATTTTTTGGTGGAGACACGATCAACCTAAACAACTTCAAACGGCATTAAATAATAAATATCAAACCGTTTTATGTCCTCGTTTACCACTGTATTTTGATTTTGTACAAGACAGCACCCATCAGTATGGTCGTAAATGGAATAAACTATATAACCCAATCCAAAATGTATATGAATTTGATGCTAGCAAACTAGCTGAAAATGCAGAACAGGCTAAAAATATATTGGGTATACAAGCCAATTTATGGACAGAGACTGCGCCAACCATTCAAAGGTTAGATTATTTACTGTTTCCACGTATTAGCGCCTTAGCTGAAGCCGCTTGGACAACAAATATTAATAAAAATACAAACGCTTTCACGGATAGAATGAAAACTCACTTGCCGCTATACAAACTAGCTGGATTGTATTATTACGATCCATTTTATCCGCTTAGAAACCCAGAACCCGTAACCGAAAGAAAACAACCACTTAGTTATATAGATTAATGATAAAGACCCTAATCGCTATTTGTTTATTGTCAATAACCTTTCTCACTACAAATGCGCAAAATGCAATTGTCAAGAAGGAAATGAAAGCCCTAATTGAAGCACAATTTCAATTTGCCAATCAGCAATATAAAATCTTAGCTAAAAATGTAGCACCTCATTTAATGCCAAAAACCTATTATGCTGCAAGTAAAAAAGTAGAAACTAGTGATACTAAATGGTGGTGCAGTGGGTTTTTTCCGGGTGCTTTGCTTTATATCTACGAATATACAGGTGATCAAGAAATCTTAAATGAAGCTAAAAGCAGATTAGCCATTCTAGAAAAGGAGAAACACTACAAAGGCAACCATGATTTAGGTTTCATGATGTATTGTAGTTTTGGCAACGCCTACAGGTTGCTAAAAGATCCTAGTTATAAAACAACTATAGATACCGCTGCGGCTTCCCTAAGCACACGTTATAGACCAAATGCCAAAGTCATTCAATCGTGGAACTCCAGTAAAAAATGGGCAGGACCAGTAATTATCGATAACATGATGAACTTGGAGTTGTTAAATTGGGTAAGCGCAAATGGAACAAATCAGCTTTATAAACAAATTGCAATTTCGCATGCAGACCAAACCCTTAAAAACCATTTCCGACCAGACTATAGTTCTTATCACGTAGTAGATTATAACATGGTTGATGGGACTGTGATTAAAAAAGAAACCGCTCAAGGTGCAGCAAATGAATCTGCTTGGAGCAGGGGACAAGGTTGGGCACTCTATGGTTATGCCATGATGTATCGCTTTACTAAAGACAAACGCTACTTAAATCAAGCAAAAAACATTGCGCAATTTATTCTAAACCATCCAAACCTTCCAAAAGATAAAGTTCCTTATTGGGATTTTAATGCGCCTCAAATCCCAAATGAAATTAGAGATGCTTCCTCAGCAAGTTTAATTGCATCAGCTTTGCTAGAATTAGGACAATACAGTACAAAAAAAGAGCAAGAAACTTATGTAACTGCTGCAGAGCAGATGTTGAAATCACTCTCTACACCAAACTACAGAGCAAAACTTGGAGAAAATGGTGGTTTTTTATTAATGCACAGCACAGGTTCCTTACCAGGGAAATCTGAAGTAGACGTGCCTTTAACTTATGCAGATTACTATTTTCTAGAAGCTCTGTTGAGATATAAGAAATGGTATTTGTAATCCTATTTAACATCAGCCACAAATGATTACCCTCTAAATATACACAATGAAAAAGAGAAACTTGCTATTTGGAATTTTGATGATAGTCACATCAATTTCTACTTATGCACAACAAGCAGCAAAAAGTAAAACCGATACCATCCCTTTAAAATATGGTGCACATAGAACTGGTAACCGAACCGATGCCGATATGGAACGTTGGCGCAGTTATGGCCTTGGTCAGTTTATACACTGGGGCGTTTATGCTATTCCAGGTGGGCATTGGGAAAGCAAAAGTTATAACGGAGCGGCAGAATGGATTCGTTCGTGGTCTGGCCCATCAGCTCCTGCAAACTGGAGAACAACTTATGATAACCTTTACAAACAGTTTAATCCCACAGATTTTGATGCCAACAAATGGGCGAAACAAGCAAAAGCCATGGGTGCAAAATATGTCATCTTTACCACCAAACATCATGATGGATTTTCTTTATGGCCTAGTAAATACACCGATTATACCATCGCCAATACGCCTTATAAAAAAGACATCGTAAAACAAGTCGTAGATGCTTATGACGCCCAAGGAATTGATGTTTATTTATATTTTTCTATCATCGATTGGAACCATAAAGGTTACCGCAGTGCGATACCAAAAACAGAAGCAGATAGCATTGCTTATGAAGATTTTAAGCAATTTACCAGAAATCAACTGATAGAATTATTAAAAAACTATCCAAAAGCTAAAGGTTTATGGTTTGATGGTACTTGGGATGCCGCGTGGGTTAAACAAAGCAAATTTGCCGATGACTTAGAGAAGGAATTGAGGTCCTTACATCCTGGATTAATTATAGGAAGTCGATTTCGTGCTGATGAAAATGGGAAACGCCATTTTGATAGCAATGGTAAAATGATGGGCGACTATGAGCAAGGTTGGGAGCGTAAATTGCCAAGCAGTATTGAAGTGCTAAATGGCCGCGATTGGGATTGTGTAATGACTATTCCACCCAATCAATGGGGATATAATTCGGATTGGAAATCATCATATATTAAAACAGCGAATGATTTAACTGATATGTTGTTGCATGCGGTATCCATGAACGGCAATTTGGTCGTTAACTTTGGTCCAGATGGTAAAGGGAATATCCGCTCAGAAGAAGCCAATACCGCTGCTAAACTTGGCGAGTGGAACAAATTAAATGGTGATGCAATTTATGGAGTGAGGTATTCAGGCTTGCCAAAACCTGAATATGGTTATTATACCAAAAGAGACAACAAACTCTATCTTACGGTAATCAATAAACCAGTAAATAACGTATTAAGGCTTACTATTCCAAATAGTTACAAACAAAAACCAACTAAAGCATTCTTGTTAAATGGTAAAAATCAACTTCAAATCACAACTGTGGATATGGGAATGAGTGGAGATTCGAATGTCTATTTCGATATTCAGTTACCCACTAATTTAAATACAACTAGTCCTTTTGTAATTGCCATAGAATTGAATGAAACTAAAACTAATGGCAAGTCTTTTGGTGATGCTAAAACCTAAATGAAATGAAATACCTGGTCATCTTTTTATTCTTGTTTACGCAAGCCTCATTAGCCCAACGTTCGGCTACAAAACCTAATGTCATCATTATCAACATGGATGACATGGGTTATGGCGATACCGAGCCTTATGGAATGACAGGCATTGCTACACCAAATTTTAATAAAATGGCACAAGAAGGAATGCGTTTAACTCATTTTAATGCGGCACAAGCAGTTTGTAGTCCATCAAGAGCGGCGCTGTTAACAGGAACATATCCAAATAGATTGGGCTTGGCTGGTGCGCTGATGCCTTGGGCGGAGATTGCATTGAATCCTGCTGAAGAAACCATTGCATCACTATTAAAAAAGAATGGTTACACTACAGGTATGTTGGGTAAGTGGCATTTAGGTTCAAAAGCACCTTACTTTCCTATACATTATGGCTTCGATAGTTTTTATGGTATCCCGTATTCACATGACATGTGGCCGGTAGATTATGACGGAAATCCTGCTAAGGCTGGAACACCACAATTCAAATACCCTGTTTTACCAATATTAGAAGGAGATAAAACAATAGGCAATATCCAGAATCTCGCAGAGCAGGGAGAGTTTGGTGGCAAGTTGACTAAGAGAGCCGTAGACTTTATTGCTAAAAATCAGCAAAAACCTTTCTTCCTTTATTTTGCACAACCTATGCCACATGTTCCTTTGGCAGCTTCTGCAAAGTTTAAGGGTAAAAGTGGTATAGGCTTATTTGGAGATGTAATCATGGAATTAGATTGGACAATTGGCGAGATCATTAAAACGCTTGACCAATATAAACTATCAGAAAATACCATTTTAATTGTAACAAGTGATAATGGACCTTGGCTACGCTTCGGCAATCATGCAGGTTCTTCAGGCGGATTTAGAGAGGGAAAAGGAACTACTTGGGAAGGCGGAACCCGCGTACCATGCTTTATTAGGTGGAAGGGTAAAGTGCAAGCAGGGAGCATTTTTAGCGGCTTGTTAACCAATATGGATATTTTACCTACCGTGATGAAATTAAGTGGTAGCACTTTGCCAAAAGAGCGAATAGATGGAATAGATTTTAGCTCGGTTTTATTAGGGAAAACCATTAAAAGTCCCAGAGATGTTTTCTACTACTATTATGATACAAATAACCTCAAGGCTGTGCGTTATCAGAACTGGAAATTGGTATTGCCACATGCAACACAATCATACGTAGCAGGGGTGTTAGGAAAAGATGGTCAAAATGGAACAACACCGGTAATAAATGTACCAATGGCCTTATACGATTTAGCCCATGATCCAGGAGAAACTTACGACGTGCAGAATCAATATCCAGAAATGGTTAAAAAAATAATGGTTTACGTAGAACAAGCAAGAGCAGATTTAGGGGATGACCTGACAAAAAATAAAGGAGCCAATAGAAGAAAACCTGCCGTGGTTAACAAATAAAAAAAAAACAATTACTAAAAACACACAATGAGCAACCCAAAAACTATTAAAATTATAATTTATACCATTTTATTTTTAAGCCTTAATCAATTTACCAAAGCACAAACTTCACGTATTGTATCCAATTTTAACACAGGGTGGATATTTAAAAAAACAAATGATACCACTGTTGGCAAAAAAGACTGGGAGAAAGTTACCTTGCCACATACTTGGAATGCAACGGATATGCAATTAACCAAGCAGTTTTATGAAGGTGAAGGGCAATATAAAAAGGAAATCACCTTTGGTAATGAATATAAAGACAAACGACTATTCCTGCGATTTGAAGGCGTTGGACAAGTTGCCCAAGTGTATGTGAACGATAAATTGGTAGGCACGCACAAAGGTGGATACAGTGCTTTTTGTTTTGACATCACTTATGCCATTAAATTAGGTAGCCCAAATACCATTTTGGTAAAAGCCAATAACAAAGCAAGGAAAGACATTATACCTATCAATCATTTTCTTTTTGGGGTTTACGGAGGTATTTATAGACCTGTTAATTTAATTGTAACCAACAAAATCAACATTACCACAACAGATTATGCTTCTCCAGGAATTTATATTTCTCAAAAAAATGTAAGCACAACAAGTGCTGATTTAAGTCTTGCCGTTAAGTTGGAAAATAGCAGTGCTCAAGCAGAAGATATAGTGATAAACAGTACCATCTATGATAAATTTGGTAAAAGTATAGTAGAAAAAACAAGTTCGCACCACCTTACTACACAAGGCAGACAACAATTTGTTCAAGATATAAATATCTCTAATCCAACTCTTTGGGATGGTTTTAATAATCCATACCTCTATAAAGTGGTCACAAAAATCTTAAAAGATAATATCGTGATAGATGAAGTAACTCAGCCTTTGGGTTTAAGGAAATTTGAACTGATTGCTGGAAAAGGAATGATGCTGAATGGCAAACCGTATAATATGTATGGTGTTGCCCGTCATCAAGACAGATGGGGTTATGGAAGTGCCTTAAGTAATGCACAACACAAAGAAGATTTAGATATTATTAAAGAAATGGGAGCCACTACCATCCGCTTTGCGCATTACCAGCAATCTGAATATTTGTACTCACAATGTGATACCATGGGTTTTGTGATTTGGGCAGAAATCCCTTTTGTCAATACTTTTTCGGGCGAAGAAGGTGATAATGCCAAACAACAGTTGGAAGAGCTGGTTAAACAAAACTATAATCACCCTGCTATTTATGTATGGGGTTTACACAACGAGGTTTATGGAAAAACGCCTGCAGATTTTCCAGCTGTGCTTACACGTGATTTAAATGATTTAGCTAAAACAATAGATCCCTATCGTTATACGGTATCGGTAAGTGGTTATGGAGAAATGGATAGACCAACCAATTTAAATGCAGACATCCAAGGTATGAATCGTTATTATGGTTGGTATGAAGGTAAAATAGGAGACATTGAGAAATGGGCAAATGGCCTAACGCAAAAATACCCTAACAATTTAATGATGTTGGCAGAATATGGTGCTGATGCCAATGTTTTGCAACAACAAGAACAAGCAACATTAAAAGAAAGTTGGAATTATACCTTGCCTCAATACCCAGAAAACTTTGCGACTAAAACCCATGAAATGCAATGGCCAGTCATCGCTAAACATCCTATCATTAGTGCTTCTTATATTTGGAATACATTCGATTTTGCTACACCAATGTGGAACAGGGGAAGTATGCCAGCTCGTAACATGAAAGGTTTGGTAACGTTTGATAGAAAGCTCAAAAAGGATGGTTTTTACTGGTATAAAGCAAATTGGAGCAAGGAACCGGTTTTGTATTTAACCGAACGTAGGACTACAGAAAGAGTAAATGCCATTACACCAGTAACTGTTTACTCAAATGTTGGAGAACCAATTCTTTACTTAAATGGCAAAAAAGTAACAACAAAACCTTTGGTAAAAGATGTTCCTGTACATTATGTATTTGAAAATATCCAGCTTAAAAAAGGAAAAAATACACTTAAAGTGATATCAAGCCAAAACAAGCAAGAATATAGTGATACGATTACTTGGAATTTGAAGTGATTAGAGGTAAGGTGTTGAGATGGTGTATCTCCTCGCTACTGAAGAAGTCGCGACAGGTGCGCTGCATTGGATATGAAGTTAAAGAACCAAAAATTATTATGATATTCGCAACATGAAGAATAAAGCAATTTTTTTAGATAGAGACGGCGTTTTAAACCACGAAATCAATGATTATATATGCCGTAAAGAAGACTTTGAAGTATTGGAATATCAGATACCACCATTAAAAAAGTTCTATGACGATGGTTATTTATTAATCGTAATTACCAATCAAGGCGGCATTGCTTTAAAAAGATATACAGAAGAAGGTTTAGCAGAAATGCATCAAATCTTATTCGATACTTATAAAAAACAAGGCGTAGAATTTATCGATGCTTATCATTGTCCACACCACCCAACCGTAAACGACCCTTGTTTATGTAGAAAGCCTGGTTCAAGTATGCTATTAGATGCGATTGCTAAATATGATATTGATCCAGCTTTATCTGTCATGATTGGCGATAAACCTAGGGATGTAGAAGCCGCTAACGGAGCAGGAGTGAAGGGGATATTAATTGAGCCAGATGAACAGATCAATTACGATCAAGTGAAAGCTGTTTTGTTGAGTTAGGCTTCTCGTCATTTCGACGATAGGAGAGATCTATGAGTTTGTTCCTTCTTGGCAGATATATCCTCGCTGCTTGCTTGCCGGACAGGCTAGCGCTGAGTTCAATATAACGACAAGATGTTATCCGAATTATGTTCTATCGAGACGATGACATGCCCACTAATTGGCAAATGGATCTGGTGCTTTTTTAGCGGCATATAATTGCTTTAATAAGATGAAGGCTTTTTTCAGTCGCTCATAATTCAATGGATCAGTTCGGAGATAAGGCAATGTAAATCCAGATGTTGTGGTATCCGTTACCTTACCATTTATTCGTTGTTTAGTAATAGAGGTTTCTCCAACAAATTTCAAGTTTACCATTCCTACAGCATCTTTATAAGTATCGCTTATTAAGAGGACATCCGAAATGTGGGTTGGGTCGAATATATATTGTAGTTCATCACTTGTGCCATCAGAGAATTTTCGGTTATACGATAAGATCACTTTATCCTTATTGCTGCCATCTATTCCGAGGCCTAAGCCACTTAACACATAGGTAAACTGATCATTGTAAGTTCTTTTCAAGTCTTCTGTCTCTTTTAACTTCTTATCAATGTAATTGATGGTCTCATTTAAAGTTAATTGAGCAGAGCTTGTTATTGATACCAGCAATAATATAGAGAGGATTAATTTTGCTTTCATGATAAGGATTTTGATGAAGTAAATATAAAGAATGGAGGGTTTTTATCAATACCTAAATATGAGTATTTATAGGGATAAAGAAAGGAAGAAAGAACAAGGATATTTACGCATTAAAGCCTATGTTTCTGTAAGGTTAACACCTTAAACAGTAAAGTCAAAAATGAAAAAAGCCCCGAAATATTCGGGGCTTTTAAATATGTTTTATAATTGCCCTTCGACGAGCTCAAGATAACAATCAGTTATTTTCCGCTTGCTTTAGCGTGATCTGCTAAGAAAGTAGCTAAACCGCTATCAGTTAAAGGGTGTTTTAATAAAGCAGTAATTGCAGCTAAAGGCGCTGTAATTACATCAGCACCTAATTTAGCACAAGCTACAATATGTAATGGTCCGCGGATAGATGCAGCTAAAATTTGAGTAGGGTAGCCGTAGTTATCAAATATTAAACGGATGTCTTCAATTAAAGTTAAGCCATCAGTTGAAATATCATCTAAACGACCTAAGAATGGAGAAACATAAGTTGCGCCAGCTTTAGCAGCTAATAACGCCTGACCAGCAGAGAAAATCAACGTACAGTTTGTTTTAATGCCTTTGTTGGTGAAATATTTAATGGCTTTAACACCATCTTTAATCATCGGAACTTTAACAACGATTTTAGGATTTAAAGCAGCTAAAGCTTCCCCTTCCTTAATGATACCTTCGTAATCAGTAGCAATTACTTCAGCACTAACATTATCATCAACAATATCACAAATTGCTTTATAATGAGCAATTACATTTGCATCTCCAGTAATACCTTCCTTAGCCATTAAGCTAGGATTAGTAGTTACACCATCTAAAACGCCTAAATCTTGTGCTTCTCTAATGTTGTCAAGATTTGCAGTATCAATAAAAAATTTCATAATTTAATAGTATTTATAAGAATATGGTTCGGTTCAGAAGAAACCCTGATTAGTAAAATAGCCCGTTCAGGGGTAAGAGAAAAAAAATGGGCAAGCAACTTTTATCGCACCGCTACAACCTTCTACCCTTGCTTCGTTCCCGCCCTGGGGGAGTTCAAAGGGAGCTGATCGTAAAAGACTTGCCCGGCACAAAGGTAGAAAAAGGAAGCGTTTTACAAAAAGAAAAATGCGATTTTTTGAGATTAAACTTATGTGTTTGATTGATAGTTGATTATATTTAAGATTGTTGTATTGATATATTGTTTTATTGTTGGATTATTAGATTGTTGAATTGTTTTATTGTTGAATTGCAAGTTAGCTAATAGAGATTCGTCATTGCGAGAGCCTGCTCCGATTCTTCGGAGGTCGATTTTTCATCGCCCGAACCAATCTCTCCTTTTAATGGGGCAATGCTAAGATTGTTTTATTGTTGAATTGCTTGCTAAATAGATAGGATTAGAAAAACAATGGCAGGATATTTCGGTTATTTCAGCCCTTCTTTTCATTCCAAGCCTCGGCTCGTACCTCACCTTCGGGCTTTCCATTACTCCCGATAGCTATCGGGAAAGGTTTATATCATTAAGGCAGTGGTTCTTTTGGTAGTTTGCAACCCACCATAGTAGCACAGGCTAGTGTTCGTAAACCGGATTGAAATGGCATCCTTTTGCTCGTTTTTCTCGAGTAAAAGATAAAATGTAAAGCCGGATTACAATTAATTACAGCACTGAAAAACCTTTCCTAAGTCTTAAATTTCAATTTCTTATGCAAGAATAGTATTTTTTGGCTTTAACAATATTGCAAATGATATCGTTAACAATTATGAAATTGATAATTAATAGTCAAAATAATAGATAATATATGAATGTATCTCAAAAATATTACCGATTATGTAATTTGTCATAAAAAATCAGTATCTTAGTGTTTCCTATACACTAACTAGCAAACCACAATGGAACACTTGAATGAACAACAAGGACTATACCGTAAAAGTTTCGAACACGATGCCTGTGGTATCGGTTTCGTTGCCCATGTAAAAGGTCGAAAATCGCACCAAATAATTTCAGATGCCATTACCATTCTCGAAAACCTAGATCACCGTGGCGCTTGTGGCGCAGAACCAAATACAGGTGATGGAGCAGGGATCATGATTCAAGTTCCGCATGAGTTTTTATTCGACGAATGTTTAAGAACAGGCTTTAGCTTGCCTGCTTATGGCGATTATGGCGTTGGTCAACTATTTTTACCTAAAGAAATACGTGCAAGAGAAGAATGCCGTGAGATTATTTATCGTACTGCAGAAAAACTTGGACTAGAAGTGCTGGGTTTTAGAAAAGTACAGATCGATACAACTGATATTGGTAACATGGCACTTTCTGTTGAACCAGAAATTGAGCAAGTATTTGTTGCCAGACCTTATGATATTGCAGAAGGCGCAGACTTTGAACGTAAACTTTTCGTCCTTAAAACCTATTTAACCAAAACAATTTATAATACTGTTGATGGCAGTAAAGAGAATTTTTATATCGTTTCTTTCTCTTCACGCACCATTATATATAAAGGTCAACTTACTTCTTTACAAGTAAGAACTTACTTTACTGAGCTAAGTGATAAACGCATGGTTTCTGCGTTTGGCTTGGTTCACTCACGTTTTGCTACCAATACTTTTCCTTCTTGGAGATTAGCACAACCATTTAGATTTATTGCCCACAACGGTGAGATCAATACCTTGCAAGGAAACTTGAACTGGTTTAGATCTAGCGTTAAATCATTTGCCTCACCATATTTTACACCAGAAGAATTAAACATGATTCTTCCAGTAATTGATGAGACCCAATCAGATTCTGGCTGTTTAGATAACGTTGTTGAGCTCTTACTGCACGCTGGTCGTTCATTACCTCACGTTTTAATGATGTTAATTCCTGAAGCATGGGATGGTAACGATGACATGGATCCAATTAAAAAGGCTTTCTATCAATTCCACGCTTCGTTAATGGAGCCATGGGATGGACCAGCAGCCATTGCCTTTACTGATGGCCGTTTAATCGGTGCTACTTTAGATCGTAATGGTTTACGTCCGTCTCGTTATGTGCTAACTAGCGATGATAGGGTAATCATGGCTTCAGAATCTGGGGCTTTAGCAATTGACCAAAGTACGGTTATTGAAAAAGGCCGATTAACACCAGGTAAGATGTTCGTTGTAGACATGCAACAAGGCAGAATTATCAGTGATCAAGAAATCAAACAACAAGTTTGTGGTCGCCGTCCTTATGCAGATTGGATTAATCAATATCAAATTAAATTAGAAGAATTGCCAGAACCAAGGGTGATGTTTACCAACTTGGCAGAAGATTCTATCTTTAAATACCAACAAGTTTTTGGTTACAGCAGAGAAGATATCGATTTGTTGTTAAAACCAATGGCAATTGAAGGTAAAGAAGCAATTGGATCAATGGGTACAGATACGCCATTGGCTATTTTGTCTAAACGCCCACAACATTTGTCTTCTTACTTCAAACAACTATTTGCTCAGGTTACCAATCCACCAATCGATCCAATTCGTGAAAAGGTAGTCATGTCCTTAGCAGGATTTATGGGTAACAACGGTAATTTATTGGAAGAGAACCAAATGCAGTGTCACTGTGTGGGAATCAAACATCCAATATTAACCAACTTAGAACTAGAAAAATTAAGAAGTATAGATACTGGATTATTCCAATCTAAAACACTTCAAATGTATTTTAGAGCTGATGGCAAACCTGGAGCAATGCAAAAAGCTTTAGATCGTTTATGTCGTTATGCGGTAGATGCGGTTGAAGATGGTTTCCAAGTAATTGTGCTTTCAGATAGAGCAATCGATTCAGAACATGCTGCAATTCCTTCTTTATTGGCGGTTTCTTCAGTTCACCATCACTTGATTAGAAAAGGATATCGTGGTGCAGTTGGTATAGTGGTAGAAGCAGGTGATGTTTGGGAGGTTCATCATTTTGCAACCTTAATTGGTTTTGGTGCAACTGCTGTTAACCCATATTTAGCTTTAGAAACCATCAGAAGATTTGACGTTGAAAGCGGTTTAAGTCAAGAGAAATTAATTTCAAATTATATCTACGCTACAAATAATGGTTTATTGAAAATCTTCTCTAAAATGGGAATTTCTACATTACAATCATACCATGGTGCACAGATTTTTGAGATTTTAGGTATCAATCAGCAAGTAGTTAACACACATTTCACTGGTGCTGTATCTCGTATCGGCGGATTAGGATTAGATGAAATTGCTCACGAAACCTTGATTAAACATCGTCGTAGTTTCGGACCAAAAACACAAGCAGAACCAATTTTAGCGGCTGGTGGAACTTATAAATGGAGAAGACGCGGTGAAAAACACTTGTTTAATCCAGAAAGCATCCACTTGTTACAAAATGCAACAAGAAGAAATGATTTTGCGACTTTCAAGAGATATTCTAAATTAATTAATGAGCAAACTGCTCAGGCATATACCATTCGTGGCTTATTAGAATTTGATTATTCTCGCCCTGCAGTAGGATTAGACGAGGTAGAATCTACTGAATCTATCTTAAAAAGATTTGCAACTGGCGCCATGTCATTTGGGTCAATTTCTCATGAGGCACACTCAACTTTAGCAATTGCCATGAACCGCATCGGCGGAAAAAGCAATACTGGAGAGGGTGGTGAAGACGAGATGCGTTACCAAAAAATGGCAAACGGCGATTCGATGCGTTCGGCCATTAAACAAATTGCATCTGCTCGTTTCGGAGTAACCAGTTATTATTTAACCAATGCTGATGAGTTACAGATTAAAATGGCTCAAGGTGCAAAACCAGGAGAAGGTGGTCAGTTACCAGGTCACAAAGTGGATGATTGGATTGCAAAAGTTCGTCATGCTACACCTGGCGTAGGTTTAATCTCACCACCACCACACCATGACATTTATTCTATTGAAGATTTAGCACAGCTAATTTTCGATTTGAAAAATGCCAACAGAGCCGCTAGAATTAACGTGAAGTTAGTTTCTAAAGCAGGTGTTGGTACCATTGCTGCTGGAGTTGCAAAAGCACATGCTGATGTAATTTTAGTTTCTGGTTATGATGGTGGAACAGGTGCATCGCCATTAACTTCAATTCAACATGCAGGTTTGCCATGGGAATTAGGTTTGGCAGAAGCACACCAAACCTTGGTTAAAAACAGATTAAGAAGTAGGGTAGTTGTACAAACTGATGGTCAGTTAAAAACTGGTCGTGATATTGCCATTGCTGCTTTATTAGGAGCAGAAGAATGGGGAGTAGCCACCGCTGCATTAGTAACTGCTGGTTGTATCATGATGCGTAAGTGTCATTTAAATACTTGTCCGGTTGGTGTGGCAACTCAAGATCCAGAATTAAGAAAGTTATTTACTGGTGATGCCGATCATGTGGTAAACTTATTCCATTTCTTAGCTGAAGAATTACGTGAGATCATGGCTGAACTTGGTTTCAGAACAATCAATGAAATGGTTGGTCAGTCTCAGGTGTTAAAAGTAAGAGACTTTAGTGAGGATGATTGGAAGTTAAAACACATCGATTTAACACCAATCTTATATAAAGAACCTTCAAATGGTTTACCATTAACTCAAACCGAATTCCAAGATCACGGGTTGGATAATGTGTTAGATCATCAATTGATTGAAAAAGCACAAGCAGCCATTTTAAATAACGAGCCTGTTTTTGCCAACTTTGAAGTTAAAAATACAGATAGAGCATTAGGAACGATGTTATCTAATGAAGTTTCTAAAGTTCATAAAGGTGCTGGATTACCAGCTGACACCATCAACTTTAAATTCCACGGTTCTGCAGGACAAAGTTTTGGTGCTTTTGCTGCTAAAGGTTTGACCTTATCATTAGAAGGAGAAGGAAATGACTATGTAGGTAAAGGTTTATCAGGTGCTAAATTGGTTATTTATCCTTTCGGAGATATTACTTATGTACCAGAACAGAATATCATTATTGGTAACGTAGCACTTTATGGAGCAACGTCTGGGGAGTTATATGTTAGAGGTAAAGCAGGTGAGCGTTTTGCTGTACGTAACTCAGGTGCAACCGCAGTTGTAGAAGGTGTTGGAGATCATGGTTGTGAATACATGACAGGTGGTGAAGTATTGGTTTTAGGAGATACTGGAAGTAATTTCGCTGCTGGTATGAGTGGTGGTATTGCTTGGATTTATGATGTAAGCAAAACCTTTGCTAACAAATGTAACCCAGAGATGGTTGATTTAGATCCGCTACAAGCAGAGGATGAAGAAAGAATCCAGACTTTACTTAAAAATCATATCAGGTTAACTAGCAGTAGGGTTGCAGAATTTATTTTAAGTGATTGGGAAACACAATCTGCACATTTCGTTAAAGTTTTCCCTAAAGAATACAAAGCAGTTTTATTACAACGTCAACAAGTTAAAATCAATTAAGATGGGAAAAGTGACAGGATTTTTTGAATACGAAAGAGTTTCGCCTTCAAGACAAGAACCAAAAGATCGTTTACAACATTATAACGAATTCCTTGATCCGCTTCCAACAGAACAGTTGAATAAACAAGCTGCTCGTTGTATGGATTGTGGCGTTCCATTTTGCCAATCGGGTTGCCCATTAGGTAATGTAATACCAGAATTTAATGATGCAGTTTATAAAGGAGAATGGTTAAACGCTACTGAAATATTATTAAGCACTAATAACTTCCCAGAATTTACAGGAAGGATTTGTCCTGCACCTTGCGAAAGCGCTTGTGTGTTAGGTATCAACAAATCTCCAGTATCAATTGAGGAAATTGAAAAACACATTATAGAAATTGCTTTTGAAAAAGGTTTCATCAAAGCAAATGCTCCATTAATTAGAACAGGTAAAAAAGTTGCTGTAATTGGCTCTGGTCCAGCAGGGTTGGCAGCTGCAGCTCAACTAAATAAAGCTGGTCACGAAGTGGTAGTTTTTGAACGTGATGATGTTCCGGGTGGTCTATTAAGATATGGTATTCCAGATTTTAAACTACAGAAAGATGTAGTGGAGAGAAGGATCAGCTTGATGGAAGAGGAAGGCATTGTATTTAATTGTAATGCAAATGTTGGTGAAAACGTGGAGTTAAGCACTTTATTAAGAGATTACCAAGCTTTGGTATTGGCTGGTGGTTCTACAATTCCGCGTGATTTAAATTTACCTGGAAGAGAATTAGAAGGCATTTATCCTGCAATGGATTTCTTGAAACAACAAAACAAAAGAGTTGGTGGCAGACCGGTTGTAGGAAAAGAGTTAACAGCAACTGGTAAAAACGTAATTGTAATTGGTGGTGGAGATACAGGTTCAGATTGTATCGGTACTTCAAACCGTCAGGGTGCAAAATCGGTTACGCAGTTTGAGATCATGCCAATGCCACCTCAATCTAGAACTGAACACATGCCTTGGCCACAATATCCAATGTTGTTAAAAGTAACTTCTTCGCACGAGGAAGGCGCACACAGAAATTGGGCGGTTAATACACAGAAATTCAATGCTGATGGAAATGGCAACTTGAAATCTTTAAGTGTAATTGAAGTTCAGTGGGAAATTGATGCCAATGGAAGAGCTTTAGGTTTTAAAGAAGTTCCAGGCACTGAGAAAGAATATCCTTGCGAATTGGTTTTATTAGCGATGGGTTTCTTACATCCTCAAAAAGAAGGATTGATAGAGAAACTAGGTGTAGAATTAGACGTACGTGGAAATGTAAAAGCTATTGAAGGTGAGTTTCAAACTAATATTCCAAAAGTTTTTGCTGCAGGTGACATGAGAAGAGGTCAGTCATTAGTAGTTTGGGCCATTTCTGAAGGTAGAGAAACCGCTAGAAAAGTAGATGAGTATTTAATGGGTTATAGCAAGTTGCCATCTAAGGATGCGGTTGCTTATGCATAAATAAGAAAATCGTCATTGCGAGCGAGCGCAGCGACGAGAAATCTACTAGCAGATTTCTCCTAACGTCGAAATGACGGTAACATTAAAGCCACAGATTCGCAGATTTAGGTCTGAAATGTATGTGGCTTTTCTATGCCTCATCGTCATTTCGAACGAGTTCTTCACGAGGAGAAATCTACTAGCAGATTTCTCCCAAGGTCGAAATGACGATAACATTATAGCCACAGATTCGCAGATTTTAAAGTCTGAAAGTCTGTGGCTTTTTTGTATAAAACCGTCATTTCGAGCGAGCGCAGCGACGAGAAATCTACTAGCAGATTTTTCCTACGTCGAAACGACGATGACATTTTAGCCACAGATTCGCAGGTTTTAGGTCTGAAATATCTTTTGCTTTTTTGTGTAAAATCGTCATTTCGAGTGAGCGCAGCGACGAGAAATCTACTAGCAGATTTCTCCTAACGTCGAAATGACGGTAAAATTAAAGCCACAGATTCGCAGATTTAGGTCTGAAGGTCTATGGCTTTTTTGTGTAAAATCGTCATTTCGAGCGAGCGCAGCGACGAGAAATCTACTAGCAGATTTTTCCTACGTCGAAACGACGATGACATTTTAGCCACAGATTCGCAGGTTTTAGGTCTGAAATATCTTTTGCTTTTTTGTGTAAAATCGTCATTTCGAGTGAGCGCAGCGACGAGAAATCTACTAGCAGATTTCTCCTAACGTCGAAATGACGGTAACATTATAGCCACAGATTCGCAGATTTTAATCTGAATCTCTGTGGCTTTTTTATTTCTTGCCGGAACAATCCCTCCAAAAGAACTACTGCCTTTGTAATATAAACCTCATTGAAATGGCACGAGCCGAAGGAACGCAAGCGAAGTAAAGTGAAAAGAAGGGCTGAATATGCCAAATGCCACTAACCTTGTTTTCAAATAATCTTTTCGTTTGAGAAACTGACTCTTTTAGTTCTTCGCGATGCTCAGAATGACAAAAAATAAGTCTTAATTGAACGCTACAAAAAGTTATCCTTGCTGATTTCCCAAGTCCAGGGTTTTTTGAAGGTTGCGAAAGTCTTAAAGCTGGTGAAAATAAGCGTTTCTTCATCTATTAAATTATTTCCTTCTTGATCGGCCAAATTCCCTGAAATCAATCTCATTCTTCTAGCTAAGAAGTTATATTGCCTGTTGGTCATCTCACCAGACATGGCATTGTAATAGATGTTATTTGCATTAACTAGGTTCCAATCCTTGTTTTGATATTTAAACTCATAATTTAATTTCCATCGCCAATTGGCACCACCTTCAAACTGCAATAATAACTTATTGGCCGCAATGCTGATGTTTTTTAATGGGTCGCCTAAAGAGCCGCCTTCATTAGCTCTTAAAATAAAGTTATTATTTTGTGTGGCTAAGGTATACTTTCCACTTTGTAGGTTTTTGAAATAAATGGCTAAAACCCTTGGTCTTTGAAACTCTTTAATCAAATCTGTTTCATTATCGCCATAAGCTCTATTCTCAGATATTGGCAAATTGTATTCATAAATGATGGCCAGATCTTCTATTTTATCATTATTTAAATCGCCAAGAGCGGTATCAATAGCTTTCCATCTCAAAGGAACAAGCGCTGCAATATCTTTCCCTTGTTTGTTTAAGGCTGGATAAGAAAATGTTTGCGATTTGCCAATCTGCGCACAAAAAATTAAGATAACAATGAGGTATTTCATTATGCATTAAACGATAAAGAATACTTTTTGTTATGAGAGGGCAAACTAAATTATTTGACAACTGAATACCAAAACAGGTTTTAGTTTACTAAATTTAACTGCTAACTTGCTCGCATCGCCAGTTTAACGGCTAGTCTAACCAAATAAAAAAATGAATATAGAATTCAACAAGAACGAGGATATAAATAAACAACTGGTTTATGAGCTTAAAGCCAAGTTGAACAAGATGTTTAAGGGTGGGGGAGAAAAGAATGCTGCTAAGCAAAAAGAAAAAGGCAAGTTATTGGCAAGAGAAAGAATTGCTTATTTAACCGATGAAGGTACTGAATTTTTAGAATTGGGTGCTTTTGCAGCTGATGGAATGTATGCAGAACAAGGGGGTTGTCCAAGCGCTGGCGTGGTTACTGGAATTGGCTACGTTTCTGGCAGACAATGTTTAATAGTTGCCAATGATGCCACTGTAAAAGCTGGGGCTTGGTTCCCGATGACAGCTAAGAAAAATTTAAGAGCGCAAGAAATTGCAATGGAAAACAGATTACCTGTTATTTATTTAGTTGACAGTGCAGGTGTTTATCTGCCAATGCAAGATGAGATTTTTCCTGATAAGGAGCATTTCGGTAGGATGTTTAGAAACAATGCTATGATGAGTGCCGATGGTATTGTACAAATTTCTGCAATTATGGGTTCTTGTGTAGCAGGTGGTGCGTATTTGCCCATCATGAGCGATGAAGCTATGATAGTTGAAGGAACAGGTTCAGTGTTTTTAGCAGGTTCTTATTTAGTTAAATCTGCCATTGGCGAAGAAGTTGATAACGAAACTTTAGGTGGTGCAACTACGCATTGCGAAATATCTGGTGTTACCGATTACAAACATCCAAATGATCAGGCTTGTTTAGATAGTATTCGTAAAATAATGAGTATGCTTGGTAAGCCAGAAAACGCAGGTTTTGATAGGATTAAATCGGCCATGCCCAAATTAAATGAAGAAGACATTTATGGCATCTTGCCAGAAAACAGGGAGAAACCTTATGATATGCGTGAAATTATTCTTCGTTTGGTTGATGACTCTGAATTTGAAGAATATAAGGCATTATTCGGGCAAAGCATTATTTGTGGCTTAGCTAGGGTTGATGGCTGGGCAGTTGGTATTGTTGCCAACCAACGTAAGGTGGTAAAATCTAAGAAGGGCGAAATGCAATTTGGCGGGGTTATTTATTCAGATAGTGCAGATAAGGCAAGTAGGTTTATCATGAATTGTAACCAAAAGAAAATCCCTTTGGTCTTTTTACAAGATGTTACTGGTTTTATGGTGGGTAGCCGATCAGAACAAGGTGGCATTATTAAAGACGGGGCTAAAATGGTAAATGCAGTTGCAAATTCTGTCGTTCCTAAATTTACAATTGTAATAGGTAACTCGTATGGTGCAGGTAATTATGCCATGTGTGGTAAGGCTTATGATCCGCGTTTAATTTACGCTTGGCCAAGTGCGAAAATTGCTGTTATGGGTGGTGCGCAGGCAGCTAAAGTAATTTTACAGATGGAGGAAGCATCCTTAAAAGCAAAAGGAGAAACGATTACTCCAGAAAAGGAAGCTGCACTGCTTAAAAATATTACAGATAAATATGATAGTCAGACCACACCATTTTATGCGGCTTCACGTTTATGGGTAGATGGGGTGATAGATCCCTTAGAAACACGTAAAGTGATTTCTATGGGAATTGAAGCTGCAAATCAATCGCCAATTAAAAAGGCTTTTAATGTTGGAATTATACAGACTTAATTAAAGGATATGAAATGGTTTTTCTTTCTAGCTTGTTTCGTAATTAGTGGTGCCACCTTAGCTCAGGTAAGACCTATTTATTTTATCAATGATAAAATTACTACAGATTCTACAAAAGCAACATCTTATGCCATCTATGGTAAATTAAGTACAGAAGAGTTATGGACAATAAAACGCTTTGATCTGTATAACGATTTAATCATGACTGGCACTTATAAGGATGTAGATTTGAAAACTCCTCATGGCAAATTCACTTATTATGGGGATGTAGATATGTTTAATAATCAATTTGATACTTTTTACTACTTTAAAGATAGGTATAGATTTACAAGTCAAATAGGTAATTTTATTGACGGTAAAAAAACTGGAGTGTGGTTGTCTTTTTATCCCGATGGGAAAGTGTTAACTTCAGAAATTTTTGTAGAAAATATGTTAAATGGACTCTATTCTAGCTACGATAGAAAAGGGAAAATGATAAGTACAGGGAATTATGTTAACGGAAAAATGGATGGTGAATGGCTTTTGTATGGTGGTCTTCAAAAAGATATTTACGAAATGGGTATTTTAAAATCTAGTGTTAAGGATAAAAAATTATTGAGAAGAGAATATGGCTCACCTGCTTTTAATTAATACGTTTAAGTTTAAATGAAAAAAATATTATTACTTCTATTTTTAATCACAGGTTTCATTAAGGTAAATGCACAAATTAAACCTGTATATTTTTATGGAGATAAAGTTACATCGAATAAAAATAAAGCAACATCCTATGCTATTTATGGTAAGCTGAGCGACCAAGATATTTGGATGTTCAAAAGGTATGATCTTAATGATAATTTATTACAAACAGGTTCATATAATGATGAAATGTTAACTATCCCTCATGGGAAATTTATTTTTTATACTGGTGTTGTAGATTATAATAATATCAATAGAACAAGATATGATTTAAAAGGCAAGGCTAGATTTAAGAGCCAAGAAGGTGACTTTGTGAACGGCAAAGAAGAGGGCAACTGGTTTACTTATTATCCAGATGGGAATGTTTCTAGCTATATGGAATTTAAAGGTGGCTTAGCCAATGGTGCTTATAAAGAGTACGATAAATACGGTGATGTTACACTTTCTGGAAATTTCCTAAATAATGAAAAACACGGGGAGTGGATATCAGAGAATAGAACCCGAATAGATACTTTTGAAAATGGTGTTCGGAAATCAACCAGATATGTTAAAAAAACAAAAAAAGTAAAAGGCGAGGTGAAAAATTAATATGAAGTATTTATTTAGTGTTATTGCCTCTTTATTTAGTCTTTTTAGTTTTGCTCAAAGTCCACAAGCAATTCACCAACAAGCCATTGTTGTAGATACACATGGTGATATTTTGTTCAATCAAATTAAATCTGGTATCGATATTGGTAAACTCCAAAAAACAGGAAACTTCGATTTGGTAAGGGCAAAACAAGGTGGTTTGGATGTTCAGGTTTTTTCTATTTGGTGTGATGAAAGTGGTGGTTATGCCTTGGCCAATCAAGAAATCGATTCTTTATATAGTTTAATCAAAAGATATCCTGATAGGATAACATTGGTTAAGAATGCTGCAGAATTAGAAAAAGCTGTTGCGGCTAAGAAGCTTGCGGCAATGATTGGTGTAGAAGGCGGGCACATGATTGAGAACAGCTTGGAAAACTTAGAAATGCTTGCCAAAAGAGGAATGATTTATATGACCCTAACTTGGAACAATAGTACCTCATGGGCAAGTTCTGCAGCAGAAGAGACCTCAAAAAAAGTAAAGCCAGAAAACGCAGGATTAAATGAGTTGGGCAGACAAATTATTCGTAAAATGAACGATTTAGGTGTAATGGTAGATTTGTCTCACGTTGGCGTAAAAACATTTTTTGATGCCATTGCGATCACTAAAAAACCTGTATTGGTATCACACAGTTGTGTATATGCTTTAAATCCGGTACCTAGAAATTTAAATGACGAACAAATTAAGGCCGTCGGTAAAAATGGTGGTGTGATCTCGCTTAACTTTTATGCTGGCTTTTTAGATTCGACATATAACGCTAAGCAAAAAATATTCTTCGCAAAATATGATGCAGAACTAAAAATATTATCGGCAAAGTATGGTAGGAGCAATGCCATTGATACCTTAATTTCTCTCCATCAAGCAGACGCTGATGCCACGCGACCATCTATTGAAAAGCTAATAGACCATATAGATTATATCGTAAAATTAATTGGTGTAGATCATGTTGGTTTAGGTGCCGACTTTGATGGGGCAGAAGCATTTCCGTTAGGTATCAAAAGCATCGCTGATTATCCAAAAATCACAGCCGCCTTAGTTAAAAGAGGTTACAAAGCCACCGAAATTACTAAAATATTGGGAGGGAATTTTGTTAGGGTTTTGAAGGCGAATAAAGGAAGTTGAGAATTGTTATATTGTTTGATTGCTGAATTGTTGTAAACTACCAACTGAAAACTGGAAGGTTAAGTGTTAAATTGTTATGTTGTAAACTGTATACTGAAAACTGCCCGCTGTTAACTGAATTATCTCCACAATTTCATCTTTCTCCACAAGCTTTGAGCTTTCGAACTTAAAAGATTAAATTTGTATCATTAATACAAATAACATGTCGCAAGAACAAGAAATAGAACACGTAAAATGTTTAATTATAGGGTCTGGTCCCGCAGGTTATACGGCTGCAATTTATGCTGCTCGTGCCGATTTAAAACCAGTAATGTACACAGGTATGGAAATGGGCGGTCAGTTAACTCAAACTACCGATGTAGATAATTTTCCTGGTTATCCAGATGGTATCATGGGGCCAGAAATGATGGAAGATTTTAGGAAACAAGCAGAGCGATTTGGAACTCAAATTCGTTTCGGTTATGTAAGTTCTGTAGATTTTTCTTCTTTCCCTCGTAAAGTAGTGGTTGATGAAATTAAAACCATCACTGCTGACACCGTTATCATCGCCACTGGCGCAACTGCAAAATGGTTAGGCTTAGAAAGTGAGCAAAAATACAATGGCTTTGGCGTTTCTGCTTGTGCTGTTTGTGATGGTTTCTTCTTTAAAGGTCAAGATGTGGCCATTGTTGGTGCAGGAGATACAGCTGCAGAAGAAGCAACCTACTTGGCTAAACTTTGTAAAAAGGTATACATGTTGGTACGTAGAGATGAATTCCGTGCTTCAAAAGCAATGGTTCATCGCGTATTAAACACACCAAACATTGAAGTTATTTATGACACACAGGCAACTGAGGTTATTGGTAATGGGAAAAATGTTACTGGTATTAAAATTTTAAACGTTAAAACTGAAGAAACCAAAGTTTTAGATGTGGAGGGTTTCTTTGTGGCTATTGGTCATAAACCAAATACCGATATTTTTAAAGGCTGGTTAGACATGGATGAAACGGGTTATCTAACTACTATACCTGGTACATCAAAAACTAACTTAGAAGGGGTGTTTGCTTGTGGCGATGTACAAGACCATTATTACCGTCAGGCGGTTACTGCCGCTGGTTCTGGTTGTATGGCTGCTTTAGATGCAGAACGTTACTTGGCAGCCAAAGGCGATGCTGTTAATGTGTTGGCATCAACTTATCCTTAATTGTTAAATGGCTGTTAAGCCACTAGCTACGGAATATTAAAAAAGCTTCCTGATTTTCAGGAAGCTTTTTTATTTAAGATTAGTATTATTATTTAATGATAGAGCTAGGAAATTTAACAATGTATTGAAGTTGTTTCTTGTTTCTTGTGAAAAATCAAATTCTGTTTTTTTTATTAAACACTCCTGTATTGCCCTATTAAAATGAGTTTTGTTAAACTCGGTCGTGTCTGGATATATAAGTGTTTGAAAAGCTAACAACTCTTCTTGTCTAAATATTTTTTCTAAAGCTATTTTTTTCCAATTTGCATCGATATTTTCGAGTGTAAAAATACGCCCCTCTACAGATATCCCGAAACTGTCTACATACCTTTTGAGTTGGTTATGACCTTCTTTGTCAGAATCCAATAGAACAAGGAATTCCTTACCCCATCCTAAATATAAGCTTATCAAGGTGTCCATATTACTTGAACTCGTACTTGGAGCCATATTTAAATCCAAATCAAGTTTTAGAATGACATCCTTAAAATATTTAAGAGTATAATAATCATTTTTACCTTCCAAAAAAACACAATTAGGCACGTTTTCTAAATTACTTGGTGTATAATCTAAAACATCCAAAATCGGCTGAAAGTAAGCTGTATTGTGAGGATGTGCAGCAGCAAATTCTCTGTATGGTTGAATAATAATGTTTGTTTTTCTAATATCGTATTCTTCGGGTCTTTCAAGACGAAGGCCCTCGTTTTTTACAACATAAGTACTTTCGAGCCAAATCGGATTTATAAGATGATGGCTATGAGTTGTGTAGATAATTTTACCATTACCTATAAGGTTTTCGAAACTTTTTAGAAGTTGTTGTTGTGCTGACGAGTGTAAATTAGATGCAGGCTCATCAAATAAGAATATAATGCCACTTGGCGAGTCCTTTCTAAACGGCCTAAATTGAGTAAACAAGAGGAAAACAAAAAACCATCTAAAACCTAAAGACCTATTGTTTATTTGATAAATTCCATCGTTTGCCTCAATGGTGAATTCTAAATATGTTAAATTGTTTTCATTCGTATCATAGTCAATTTTCACTCTGGTATCCAGAATTTTTCTTTTAAAAATAATGTTCCAAGCTTCAAAAACAACCTCGGTAATTTTTTTCTCCATTAGTTGATTCAAACGTTGTAGGCTTTTTTTGTCTACTTTGTTTTCACTTTTGATTCTATCAATTAAATGCGTTTGAATTGTAGTGCCATTTTCTAAAGAATTTAAAATATCTTGTATAAGGTCAAAATAGAAAGCCTCTTTTGGTGAAGGTTTTTCGGATGCTTCTAACAAAATTTGGTTCGGAAAATCAAATAGAAAATTAGGAAAATAGAGAATATTTGGCAATAAGTCTAAACAGATTTTTGCTAAATCTAGATTTATTTCATTTTTGTATTTATCACCGAGTGGAATGTATTTTGCTGGGTTTCTCTTTGTACATGCACTGAATCCACTCCATCTCATAAAAGATTTTTCGTATTTAGAATTTTTATACTCAAAATTTTTTATGAAGGTCACCGTCTGTCTAGGTTGTACTTGTTTTAATTCTGTATTTTTTTTTAAGTGGTTATTAATGATAGCCAAATCTTCTTTTTCAAGTTTCAGGGTGACTTCAATTTTTATTAAGCCGTTAAAATTGTCTCTTTTGCTGATAGGAATCAATTCCTCATAATCTGTAACAGAAGATCCAGGTAAATCCAGTGCATTCAAATCTTTTTCCCCAGAACTAAATAAGTTCATTGCCTCAAGTATTGTCGTTTTACCACTTTCATTCAAGCCAACAAGTGTGTAAATATTGGCATCAGGGGATTTATCTAAGTTAAAAGTGATATCTTCAATACCCTTAAAGTTTTGGATTCTAAACTGTTGATACTTCATTCTGTGAGGTTAATTTGGTCTAATACTGTTGTAAAATAAGAATAATATAATCAAATTAGGTTACTCGTCTATATACTTAAAATATTTATATGATTTTTTGTTCTAAATCTTAAATTAAAGTTTAATTTATGTATTGCTTTTTAGAAATACCCTCACTAAATATTTAAAACCTTCCTTCCCTTTATCTCTTCTAAATTTTATATCTTGGGCTACCAAATATTAAAAAACACACACCATGAAAAGATCCCTATTATTTTTCTTGGCAAGTCTTCTTGCTTTTCAAACCTTTGCGCAAACAGATGCGAACCTTGGAATTATTCCTGTTCCAGTTTCCATTAAAAAAAACAGTGGAACATTTGCTTTAGATAAAACTGTTGTATTAGTTAGCAAAGAAGCCGCCAACGCTAAAACTGCAGATTTATTAAATGCATTTATAGTAACTAAAGGAGGTTTCGCTTTAAGAGAAGCAAAAACATTAACAGCTGGTCAAAAAGCTATTGTTTTAACATCGGCAGGTGCTGTTCAATTGCCAAAGGAAGGTTATACAATTACAATCACAGCTAACCAAATCAAAGTGGTTGGTACAGAAGTAGGCTTGTTTTACGCAGTGCAATCTTTAATGCAATTAATGCCTGAGAAAAAACAAGATAAAATTAATATTCAAGCAGTAGAGATAAATGATTATCCGCGTTTTAAATATCGTGGTTTACACCTTGATGTCGCTCGTCATTTTTTTCCTGTTTCTTTTGTTAAAAAATACATCGACCTCATGTCTCAGTATAAATTAAATAATTTTCATTGGCATTTAACAGAGGACCAGGGTTGGAGAATTGAGATTAAAAAATATCCTAAGTTGGTTAGCGTAGGTAGTACAAGAAATGGAACTATTGCAGGTAATTATCCAGGTACAGGTGGTAATGACAATGAAGTGCATAAAGGTTATTATACCCAAGAAGAAGTTAAGGAAGTGGTGGCTTATGCCGCTTCTAAATACATTAACGTGGTGCCAGAAATAGAAATGCCTGGTCACGCTGGTGCGGCAATTGCGGCCTATCCAGAATTAAGTTGTTTCCCTGATAGAGATACATTTATTAGTGATAAAACTCCTTGGAATGGCGATAGGAAAGGAAAACAAGTTCAACAAACTTGGGGTGTTTTTGACGATGTTTTTGTGCCGACTGAAAATACCTTCAAGTTTTTAGAAAATGTGTTGGATGAGGTTATTGCCTTGTTTCCATCAAAATACATCCACATTGGTGGAGATGAATGCCCTAAAGAATATTGGAAACAATCGCCATTCTGTCAGCAATTTATTAAAGACAATAACCTGAAAGACGAACACGGTTTGCAAAGTTATTTTATCCAAAGAATGGAGAAATACATTAATTCAAAAGGGAGGTCTATTATTGGTTGGGATGAAATTTTAGAAGGAGGTTTAGCGCCAAATGCAACCGTAATGTCTTGGAGAGGAGAAGCAGGTGGTATTGAGGCTGCTAAACAAAATCACGATGTAATCATGACGCCTGGTTCTGCAGGTTTATATTTTGATCATAAACAATCTACTTCAACTGATGAGCCTTTAACCATCGGTGGTTTGTCTAATTTTACTAAGGTTTATGGTTATGATCCAGTTCCGAAAGAATTAAATTCAGATCAACGTAAATATGTAATTGGGGTGCAAGCTAATATTTGGACAGAATATATGGAAACACCTGCTAAGGTAGAATACATGCTTTTGCCTAGGTTGTTTTCTTTGTCCGAAATAGCATGGAGCCCTGTAGAAAGAAAAGATATCAAAAACTTCACGGAAGAACGTTTGCCATTACATTTAGCGAAGCTGGATAAAACCAATACCAATTATTGGGTGCCAACGCCAATTGGTCAGACAGAAAAGGTAATCAACGGAGAAAATATAACAGTTGAACTAAAATCTCCAATTCCTGGTGCTAAGATCTTTTACACGTTAGACAATTATCGTCCATCAGAAAATGCAACTGAATATAAAAACGCCATAAAAGTGATGGTGCTACAAGGACAAAAGAAAGTGCTTAAAACCATTGTGATCATGCCAAGTGGAAGAAGGAGTGTGGTTACAGAAACAATTTTAAATAATGGAGCTGCCGATGTTAAAACGAAATAATTTTCGTGGATATGATAATTCAAAAGATAAATTCGTAACAAAAACTAAACATTTAGAAATGAATAGAAATTAAGTTTAACTTAACGATTGCAAATTCTTAATGTTTAAAAAATAAAATCATCATAAAATGAAATTAATTAAAGCTATTAAATTAGGATGTTGTGCCTTAGCCAGTGTTTTATGCATAGCTGCTTGTACAAGTGACGACAAGGCATTGGCTCCTGCACCAGCAACCAAAGGCGATACTAAAGAGCCAAATCCATTTCCGTTTTATAAAAACATAGAAATTAAGCCTGGTTTTAATTTTGAAGTGCTAAGTTGGGGAAAAGGAGTGGATAGCTTAGGTGGTTATTTATTGTTGATGTCTGATTCTGTAAAAAACAACTACAAATCGATCTCTGTTGAGCGAAAAGGCATTATTGCTGATGCTTGGAACATGGATTTAGACAATGACGGAAATCCAGAGTTATATGTTCAATATGTGGTAAGGAAAAACGTAAACGACTTAAATGTTTTTGAATACAGCAACGGAAGTTTTGATAAAATTAGTTTTCCAGGTTTAAAGGATAACCTTAAAAAAGGTTATGAAGGGAATGATAAATTTTTCGTTAAAAATGGCGATCTGTTTCGTTCGGTTCCAGTGGTTAATGTAGATAGTGGTAAAACAACAACATTAATTAAAACCATTAAATATAGATTAAGCGGAAATAGTTTTTCTACAAGTGATGTTAAACCAGGAGAATAAACACCGTTTATATTCTAATTTGTAAAATATTTGCATTATTTCTATCGTTTATAATTTGATGGCGATTATATAGTTACCTTTGACGTTCTTATCGTATTGGGCTTACTCTTTGTGCTGACCATTTCCTTAGGTTAATTACAGGCATTTAGCCATTTAAAATTATATAATGAAAACTAACAACATCGCCTTTATGGCAACCGAATATCTTTTCCATTTAAGCAATGCAAATGATGAAAATGGAATTATGCCGTCAGAAAATTGGAAATTAGAAAAGGTTTCACTTGAGCAGAAATTAGCTATTGAACATGATTATTACCCAACCGTAAGTGTAGAAGTAGACAAAAAAAGTATGGATGATTTTGCAGATGCAGTTTTAAGTCGCATTAATACTAAATATCCAAAAATTCATATCAAAGAACAAGTAATAGAATCTCAATTGGGAGCAGATCATTTTATAGCTTATAGTCCTAGCAGAGTGAGAAGATAGATTACTGCTATAAAAACTTAATAGATGCCCTTTGTTTTGATTATAAACAAGGGGTGTTTTGTTTATGGCTCATTTTTTTGTCGGATTTTCGCTTATTTAGTGCCTTTGTGCTTTTTTAAGGCTGAATTTCAGTTCAATTTTGAATTAAAATAGGCGTTTTTGTAATATTGACTGAACTCATGGTTGATTTGTTGGTTGTTTGTTGATAAATTATTTATTCCTAATGGTTTTAAAATTAAAATATATCCTATATTTATTTTAAATTTAATTAGTAAATTGTTTTACTGTTAAAGGAAGAGTTAAAACTAACCGTATTTATAACCTTGAATTTAGCACCTTACTTAGAAAGTGGAATGTTAGCGCTTTATGTTTTAGATTCTTTGCCTAATGACGAGAAACTTAACATAGAAAGAGCAGTAAAAAATCATCCTGAACTACTTCAAAAGATTTCAGAAATTGAAATGACTTTTGAAAGCTATTCAGATTTAGATGCTGACAGTCCAAGACCAGCATTAAGGGGTAGGATAATAGATAACATCGTGAACTTACAGAAAGAGCAAGTGATGAATGTTAATGATTTACCTATAATTACGGCCTATTCGAGCTATAAAAACTGGTTAAATTTTGCGAAGGACCTAGAAATGGAACCAGTGGCAGGTAAGGCCATACACGTGCTTCGTGAGGATGAGGATGTTTTGCAAATGGTAGTTACTACAACCTCTGGTGTTAAGGAAGAGTCTCATCCTGACGTATTAGAAAGTATGTTGATATTAGAAGGAGAATGTAAATTCACTGTAGCTGGAAATAAAAGAATTATGAAACTAGGTGATTTTATAGATATTCCAATGAATAGAGTACATGATTTAGAATTAATATCACCTTCATTAACAGTCATTTTGCAAAAAATTAAAGTATAAACATTGCATATCGATTGTCCTTGTTGCAGTAGCTTAAGCTATGCTAATTGTTGCCAACCATTTCATTTAGATAAAGAAAAACCATTAACACCAGAAAAGTTAATGCGTTCTCGTTTTTCTGCCTACGCCTTACATTTAATTGATTATTTAATCGAAACCACCCATCCTTCGCAAATACATTTTTATGAAAGGAAGGAAATAGAAAACTGGGCTAAAAGTAATGTTTGGCTTAAACTAGAAATCTGTGAAGCAAAAGAGGATATTGTAGAATTTAAGGCTTTTTACCAAAATGGTTTAAAAACATTTATTCATCATGAAACGTCTATTTTTAAACAAGAACATGGGATTTGGTATTATTTGAAAGGTACATATCCCAAACAATAACGTTTTTCTAAAAAAGAAACGGGGATTAATCAAAAGACCAATCCCCATTATCTAAATTAACGCTCTCGTATATATAAACAGCGAAAGAAACTATTTATTATATCAACGCTATTATTTTTTTTCTTTCTTAACTTTTTCTGCCTTTTGTGGTTTACTAGTAGCTTCATCTTCAACTACTTTCTTTTTAGCAGGTGCTTTTGCTTTTTTAACTGTTGCAGTGGCTTCTTCTTCAGTAATGTTTTCCTTTATCACTTCTTTTTTCTTAACAGCTGCCTTTTCTTTAACAATTTTAGGTGCTTTTGCAGCCACTATTGGTTCTTCCTTAACTTCAACAATAGCTACATTGTTTTTTAAATAAGTTTCTAAAACCTGTTTTAAGTAAAGGTCAGGCTTAGGCATATTAATAATGGTTCCTGGTTCTTTGTCTTGAGATTGTTTAATGTAGGCAGATTTAATTTTGCCCCAATCTTTAGAATATAGTTTAATAAACATGGCAACAAATTCTTCGTTTGTATATTTTTTAGGCAATCTGCCTAATACTGCTTGTATTTTTTCTTCTTTTTTATGTAGTACTGCCATGAGTTTTTTCTTTGTACAAAGATAGGTAAAGATTTCACCACATAGCGACATCGGTGTTATAGTTTTAAAAGGTATCTATTACTGCAATAGAAATAAATCAATTAAACATAAAAACACAAAGTTTTGGTTTAGAGCAAGTTTAGCATAAATCTGCATATAAATAATAAAACTGACATTTTTTTGCTTTTATCTTTGGTAAATTTTATTACATTTGCTAAAAATAATAGCATAATTTTTTATGACCGTTACTGTCGTTGCCATATTTGATGAGTTTAATCCGCATGCGCCATTAGCTAAAGTGCTAAAGGAAAGATTAATACGTTTAGCATCCGATTTGCAAAACGTTCATTTAAAATCCTTGGCATCAATGCCGCCAATGGATGATGATATTGTTATCTACATCAGTTACAACCTAAAATATAGCGTTCGTTGGAGAATAGCCAACGATGTTCCAGATTTTGTAGAAAAAGAAGTGGCGCAAATTTGTGCACTACAAGGTTACATTGTTTGGAAAACAAGTACGGTAAATGTTTTTAAAGGAAATAAATAGAATTTTAAATTTTTAGTTTTTTGAAAAGCAAGTTCCTAATCTTCTATCAAAGTTAGACGGGCTTTTCATTTCCTGCCTATCGCAGGCAGGCAAGTCTTCGGTCCAGCCTCACCTGTGGGCTTTCCATTTCTACCGATAGCTATCGGTACCCGTTTAAATAACTCAAACCTCTGCTACTATAGAGAGTTGCAACTTGCCTAAGCCAAAGCTTTTAAAATGAAAGCGAAAGAACTAAAGCAGAAAGAGGGACAAGATTTCCTTAAGGATTGCTTACCCCGCTTAATAAAAAAATATTATTATAATTATTCTGGATATATTTCATTTAAAACGCCTGCCAATCTAATCGCTGATTGTTGAATACGTTTTTCTACAACAGGCAAGTATTTTTGATAATAGGCATCATCAATTACTCTTTTATTTATGGCCTCTACATCAGCGTACAGTTGAGTTGAGATTTGATAACTTTCCCAAAGCCATTGCATCAGTGGGTCGCTTTGCCATTGTTTAATGTTTTCTGCAGAAATATTATCGTATTTAGTAGCCAGTTGATCGTAAGTTAAGCCTTGTTTTTCTAACATTTTGGTGTCCCAAAGACTATGTAAGTTGGTTCCTTTTTCATCGAAGTTTAATTGAATGGTACTACCGCCTTTATCTTCACCTCTGCTAATGTGCATGGGTTGGTGTAAATCGCCTACAAAATGCATGATAAATTTAAGTGCATGCACTTTTTGAATTTTTGTAGATTGAGAATTTGTCAATTCTATTTTTGCTTTGTTTAAAGCAGAATAAACATTTTCTTTACTTACGGTGTCAATGTATTTTTTGAAATCTTCAAAAGAAAGTCCCAATGGAAGATTTAAAAAATGCCAATTGGCTGTTTCTGCAAATTCTGGTTCCCTTCTGGCATCATCTGCCCAAGTGCAAGCTTCAGCAATGCTTGTGTCTCCTAATAGATTCTTGATGGCCTCTTTTGCTTTAGGATTAAGATGGTTCTGTGTAATTTGACCAATTGTTCTGTGACCAGTATAACCCCAAGAGATTAAAAACAGGCTTGTACAAAACAAGGCAATAGGGAATAATTGTCTCAGTTTCATAAAATAATTTTGATGGTACAAAGGTAGTGCTATTGCAGTTTACATGATGCAATGTGTTAAAGCCGTTACGAATTTTGCTAGAATTATGTCCTAATTACATCAGTATCTGGTGGCGTTTTACCTAATATTCTTGCCATGGTCATCATCTGTCCTTTATGATGAAACTCGTGGGTTATTACATGTGTAAAAAGTTTTAAGGGAGATGTTTTGATTTTTTTATCAGATAAATTTTTATCAATCTCTATGCTCCAATTATGGGCAAATGTATCACAAAACTTTTCCATTAATTGGTTAGTTTTATCAAACAACTCATTTAACTGAGCTATGGATTGTATATTTTCTTCATCTATATAAGCTATGTCTAGGTCTAAAGCAAACTTGCCTATCCAATGAATATAAACTTGATTGATATGAACAGCAAAATAAATAATCGTTTTATTATTAAATTCTAATACAGGAGTTAATAATTGTTCTTCTGTAAATTTTTTTAAAAAAGATAATTCTACTGCTCTTGCACTGCAAACCAAATCATATTGTTGTTTTAATAGATTAACCATAGTTTAAAGTAATTGTAATACTTGTTTGAAACAAATATTTTATACAAATGTTAATTCTTAGTTAAATCAATTGTTTAAGTTAGCTTTAAATATGATTAAACAATATCTTTAACGCTAATCATAATGAACAATTTAAACCTTATATGGACAAGAAGGAAAATTTAGATAACGTATTTAAGGAAGAAATAAAAAAACCTTCTGATTTTAAGTTTGGTGCTACTGTTGCCAATGCATTTGATGACATGGTAGAAAGGTCTGTGCCTTTTTACAATGAAATACAACGTATGATTATTGAGTTGGCAGCCGAACATGCATTACCAAATACAAATGTGGTAGATTTAGGTTGTTCTACTGGCACTACAATGATTGGATTGAATCCTTATGTTTCTGAAAACATAAAGTTTGTGGGAATAGATGATTCAGCTGAGATGCTTAAAAAATGCGATCTTAAATTGAAGCAAGCAGATTTTAAACGCGATTATGAACTAGTTAATGCAGATTTGCACAATGAGATTAAAATAGAAAATGCATCTGTTGTAATTCTTTGTTTAACTCTCCAATTCATGCGTCCTATTTTTAGGGAGAAACTATTAAAAAGAATTTATGATGGTTTAGTTCCAGGAGGCGTACTCATCATTTCAGAAAAGATTCTAGCAGAAGATAGTTTGTTCAACAGAAATTTCATTAAATATTATTACGATTATAAACGTAGAAATAATTATAGTGAAATGGAGATTTCTCAAAAAAGAGAGGCTTTAGAGAACGTCTTAATTCCTTATAAATTAAGTGAAAACTTTAAGATGTTAGCTGAGGCTGGTTTTCAACATACTGAAACCTTTTTTAAATGGTATAATTTTTCAGGCTTTATCGCGGTAAAAAACTAATATGATTGCTATAGGAAACTTTTTTTTCAGGTACAGAAACTTTTTATTCATTTTCTTGTACTTAGCTTTGTTTATTCCATCTCCTCAAATATTTAGAGAGAGTGAGTTTGGCGTAAATTATTATTTATATCCACTAGTTATCGGATTGTTTATTACCATATTAGGCCAGTTAATACGTGGGGTAGCTATTTCCCTAGCTTATATTGTTAGGGGTGGTTTAAACAAGAAGGTCCACGCAGATGATTTAGTAACAGAAGGTTTTTTTAATCACGGTCGAAATCCGCTATACGTAGGCAATATTTTAATGTTGGTGGGTGTAGGGATTTTAATGAATTCTGTGATTTTTATGTGCGTATTCATTCCGTTATTCTTATTTATTTATCAAGCAATTGTACTTGCCGAAGAAAACTTTTTAAGAGGAAAGTTCGGTAAACAGTTTGATGAATATTGTGCCCGTGTAAATAGGTGGTGGATTAACTTTAGTGGCATACACAAAACAATAGGCAGTATGGCTTTTAATGGCAAACGCTGGTTAATTAAAGAGTACAATACACAAACAGTTTGGATGTTGGGAATTGTAGTGATTTTGCTTTACTATTATCCTCAACTAACTGATGGAGACAATGCTTTAAGAGATAAAATTGGTATTACGGCTTTAGTTGTTTTAGCTGCTTATTACGTAATTATTCGTTATTTGAAAAAAAGTGGAAAGTGGAAGGCTTAAAGCTACTGGTTAACGAATTAAGTAATCCATACTTTATTGCCTCCATAATTGGATTGATCCTATTTTTAAGAGGATTAATGAATATTTATAAAAGGCAAAAGTATAAAAATAAGGCAATTTCAGTTATTGGCGAAGTTGAGGATTTAATTGAAGAGTCAAGCTTCGACTCAAATGTAAATGTTTTTTATCCCTTAGTAAGCTTCGATATAATGGAAGGGAAGACTGTCGCCTATAAAAATCACATAGGTACAAATCCATCCGCCTATAAAAAAAGAGAAAAAGTGAAAGTATTATTTTTACCTGAAAGCCCTAAAGACTTCATCATTGATGATAAAAAAAGTTATTTTTTTGAATATCTTATTTTAATTATTGGGTTAGTTGTTTTTTTTACTTGTTTAATTATATTTTTGATTGGTATATTTTAAACATGTTAAAATTTTTTCTAATTATTTTCTTTATCTCGTTGAATCTAGTTGCAAACGCCCAAATAGAAGAAAATCAAGCTCTATTTATTCAAGATAGCCTCAAACTGGTTTCTTCACAATTTAAGTTTACAGAAGGGCCTGCGGTAGATAAAAAAGGAAATATCTTCTTTACCGACCAACCAAATAATACCATTTGGAAATATGATGTTGAAGGTAAGTTATCGCTTTTTACAGCAAAGGCTGGAAGGGCAAATGGCTTATTCTTTGATAAAAAAGGTAATTTAATTGCTTGTGCTGATGAACAATTTGAACTATGGTCATTTGATAAAAATGCGGTAGCTACCATAATTTATAAAAATCCAAAAGGGGCCGATTTAAATGGTCCAAATGATTTATGGATCGATAAAAAAGGTGGGACTTATTTTACAGATCCCTATTATCAAAGAGATTATTGGACACGTAAAGCTCCAGCTATTATTGGAGAAAAAGTTTATTACCTTCCAAAAGAAAGTTCAAGTATAATAGCTGTTGATGATAGGTTACAAAGACCAAATGGAATTGTGGGTAGTCTGGATGGAAAAACCTTATATGTGACCGATGCAAAGGCAAATAAGACTTATAGGTATGATATTAAATCGGATGGAAGCCTAACTAATCGTAAACTGTTCGTAAGTCAGGGCTCTGATGGGATGACTTTAGATAACCAAGGTAACCTATACCTCACCAGAAAAGGAGTTACGATATACAATTCGAAAGGCGAACAAATAGGACATATCAATGTTCCTGAAAATCATACCGCAAATTTATGTTTTGGAGGAAAAAACAGAGATGTCTTGTTCATAACCGCATCTAAATCTATTTATACCATTAAAATGAAGGTTAAAGGAGTGGAGTAGTCCGGGTTATCAGTTTGCAGTTATCAGTTTGCAATTACCATTGACCATTAACCCTGGACTACCTATCTTTAAACCATGAACAATACAAAAATTGGTTTTATTGGTTTAGGGAAAATGGGTATCCCAATGGCTCAAAATTTAATTAATGCAGGCTATGAACTTTTTGTTTACAATAGAAGTGCCATCAAGGCTGATGATTTAATTGCAGAGGGAGCAAAATTTATTGATACACCAAGCGATTTATTGCAAGAATGTGAAGTTGTGATTTTAATGGTTGCTGATGATACAGCAACTAATGATGTCATTAATGGTGAACATGGTTTAATTCATTCAGCATCTGCTGGAAAAATCATCATCAACATGAGTACGGTTTCGCCAGCTATCAGTAAAGAAATGAAAGCTTTACTTGGTGAAAAAGATTCTTTTTATATTGATGCGCCAGTTTCTGGAAGTTTAAAACAAGCTATAGAAGGTTCATTGGTTATCATGGCCGGCGGAGATAAAACTGCATTTGAAAAAGTAAAACCCATATTTGATGTGCTGGGCAAATTGTCTTTACAAGTAGGAGAGATAGGAGCTGGTAATTCTGCTAAATTGGCTATAAATACCTTGTTAAGTTTTCATGCACAAGGCTTGGCAGAAGCAGTTTCATTCGCTAAAAAACAAGGGATTGATACTAAAGAGTTATTAGAGCTAATTAATAACAGTGCCTTAGGTAATGTGTTCATGAAAATTAAAGGTGATGCCATTTTGCAAGAAAATTATAATGCAGTTTTTGCCTTGAAACACATAGCTAAGGATTTAGGCTTAGCAAAAGCAGAAGGATTAAATTCGCCCTTGGCTAATGCGGCTTATGAGAGCTTTAAAAATGCAGAACAAGAATTAGGTGAGGAAGACATCATCGCCATAGCAAAGAAGGTATAAGTATATCACATTTATTACTTCTTTGTCAGAGAAAATTAACAATTTGTTGTTTTTAAATTTCAATAAATTCTGTAATTTCATATCTAGAGAAGATATTTAAATTTTTAGGGATTTATCATTAAAATTCATCAAACATTTTGATTGGTTTTATGGTTGTCTAATAAAGTTATTCAAATGGAAAATTAATTGATATGGGTCATGGTAAAAATTGATTATTTGTGCGAATTGTTTGAGAATCAACTTCCGCTGCTTTATACCTTAATGCAAGCAGACATGAGTGATGTTTTTTATGTGTGCGTTGGCGACCAGCTAATAGGGACAATTAACAAAGTTAAAGATGGCTGGGAGCAAATTGGTGGGAGGCAAATGCCTGATGAATTTATTGGAGAATTGGGACATTTTATAGAAACAAAATACCCAACACTAGAATATGCTGGAAGTTAGAATTCTATATTACTCCTAACTCGCAACTCCTAACTATTTAAAGTCCTGCCAATTTAATGCCTGAGTCTTTAACATCTTTTAATATCAATTCCTGTAAAGCAAGTTTGGTGTCTTGAAAGCCGTGTGCGTTTACCCAAACGTTAACACTTACTTTATAACTATCTCCTTCTAAACTAGCTACACCAATTCTTCTTTCTGGTTTTGCTAAGGTATTCTTGCATTTATCTATTGCGCCATTAATTACAGCTTTTAGTGCATCGAAATCTATGGCATTGCCAATTTTCAATTCAATGTCTAATCTTCTATTTCCTTGCCTGCTAATGTTAATGATCACTTCATTTGATAATTTGCTATTGGGTACAATTACTGCTCTGTTGTCAAAAGTTGTGATGAAAGTATAAAAGACTTGAATAGATGTAACTGTCCCTTCTAATCCTTGTGTTACAATATTATCTCCAACTTGGAAGGGCTTAACTAAAAGGATGATTATTCCACTGGCAAAATTTTGTAAGGTGCCTGAAAGTGCTAAACCAGCAGCTACTCCAAAGGCGCCAACTAGTGCAGTAAAGAGGGTCATCTCTATACCCAAAATTTGCATCACACCTAAAATGAGCAATACTCTTAATGCCACACCAATTACACTTATTAGAAAAGGTTTAGCAGTCGGGTCCACTTCCTTTTTGTGCATACTAGTTTGTATCCATTTGATGACAATTTTAACAAGCCACAAGCCAGCAAATAAAACGGCAATTCCTAAAATGAGACGTGGGCCAAATACAATCACCCAGTCATATACACGATTATAAAATTTCTCTAAATTCATTATTAAGTTAACAACTTAAATCGCTGGTGGTTTTCTTATGGTGGTAAAATAATAGGTAAGTAATTGGTTAACATATAGCTACATGATATTTTTTAAAAGATTTAAAACTTTTTTTTAATTAAATCCTTTATAAAGTATACATCGAAACAATCCAAAAATTTAACCCTAAAGAAAACAAGATGAAAATGAAATTTTTAATAGTTCTTGCAATTGCCGGTATGGCAGTAGTAGGATGTAGCTCAAGCAAAGAAGCAAATAGCACAATGGATTCACCTATGGTTGATACCAATAAAATAGATTCACCTATGGTTGATACCACCAAAAAAATGCCAGATACTACTAACAAACTCCCTGATACAACTAAAAATCAATAAAATTTAATAGTTATAGTTAATTAATACTGAACAATTGTAGGGTGGATGCTTTGCAATTGTTCTTTTTTAAGGCTATTACGCAAAAATTGGAATATCCTTTATGCAATTATTTATATTTGATATAATAATTCATTAAGTATGAGACATATAAAACTTCTTTTTATTGGGCTATTATTAAGCGCTCTTTCCGTTAAAGCACAAAACGATTTTACCAAAATAGATGCATGGCTTTCCGATAATGTTAAAGTAATGGGCGGGAGAGCATATCTTATGATATATAAAGATGGGAAAGTAATCTACTCCCATGGAGAAAGCGAATTAAATACTCGTCAAAAAATAGTAGGTAGAATGATGGCAAAACGCCAAGGCAAAACATTTAATCAAGATGATTATACTGCATCAACTTCACTTCAAATTGCTAGCTGTAGTAAATGGTTAAGTGCCTCATTAATTATGACTTTTGTTGATGAAGGTAAACTGAAATTGAATGACACGGTTGGAAAATATCTTCCGATCCTATCAAAAAAAGGTAAAGGGAAAATAACGATAGCTCAATGTCTATCTCATCAAACAGGTATAAAGGCTTTAAATTTAAAAGATGATTTAGAAGCCATGCGAAGCTATGCTAATATGGATGATGCAGTAGCTAATATAGCCAACTTGCCGATGGAAGGAGAGTCAGGTAAAGTATTTCGTTATAGCAATATAGGCTTACAAATTGCTGGTGCTGTAATAGAGAAAGTTGCAGGTAAAAACTTCGAACAACTTTTTCAAGAAAGAATAGCTCGGCCCTTAGCTATGAAGAACACTTCATTTGGGCAAAATAAGGTTGTTTTGCCAGCAGGTGGAGCGACCAGTTCGTCAGAAGATTACATAAACTTTTTGGTGATGGTTTTAAACAAAGGAGTTTATAAAGGCAATAGGATTTTAAGCGAAAACAGTATCAAAGAAATGCAGATTAATCGCATAACTGATGGTGTAAAAGTTGCTTATTCGCCATCAGAAGCCGGAGGAATTGGCTATGGCTTTGGAGAATGGGTAAGCAATGATACGGTTAGTAGTCCTGGTTTATTTGGTAGTTATCCTTTGGTTGACAACAAAAACAAATACGCAGCTTTTTTAATGACCTACTATTTGAAAAATGATGGCAAACAAGAAAGATATGTATCGCTTAAAAAAATATTGGATGAAGCGATAAGTAGGTAGGATGGAAGATGTAATGTGGAATTGAGAAAAGAGTATTGCGTAATGAGACAAGTTCTTTATTTCTTATTTCCCCTCTTCTATATCTCTTCATTCAGCTTCAATAAAAAATCTTTCAATTTCTCCAAAGAAGCAATCACTTTTTGATTTTCTTTAACTTCACCACTGTTGTTTTTTAAATGGTCTTTTGCGCCTTTTAAGGTAAAACCTTTATCATCCACCAGGTGGAAAATGATTTTTAAGTTTTCAATGTCTTCTGGGGTAAAAAGTCTATTTCCCTTTTTATTTTTTTTAGGTTGAAGTACGTCAAATTCCTTTTCGTAAAACCTAATTTGTGAAGCATTTACGCCAAACATTTCGGTAACCTCACCCATTGTATAATACATTTTATTAATTTCTCTCTCTTTATACGGCATCTTCTTAGCTGATTATGAATTGATTGTGAGTTTTACTTAAAGTATTCAAATGTAATCGGTTTTTAGTAAAATACCACAATAAAAATTTTAATTTTGTTAACGTTAAATAACCACAAAGACACTAAGAACTCAAAGGAATGTTTAGTAGTATGTTACAGGTTAGTTGCTGATAATTTTTGTTAGTCAATTAACAACATTTCAACTTTACAACATTCCAACATTACAACTTCCAAAGATGACAGCGAAAGAAATAAGACAGACCTATTTAGATTTTTTCAAAAGCAAGCAACATCACATTGTGCCATCTGCGCCAATTGTGGTTAAAAATGACCCTACATTAATGTTTACCAATGCAGGGATGAACCAGTTTAAAGATTTGTTTTTAGGAGAAGCTGCCATTAAATATCCCCGTGTTGCCGATACGCAACGTTGTTTACGTGTTTCTGGTAAACATAACGACTTAGAAGAAGTAGGGATTGATACTTATCACCATACCATGTTCGAGATGTTGGGCAACTGGAGTTTTGGAGATTATTTCAAAAAAGAAGCTATTGCCTGGAGCTGGGAATTATTAACTGAAGTTTATAAAATTCCGAAAGACCAATTGTACGTCTCTATTTTTGAGGGTGATGAAAAAGAAGGTTTACCAAGAGATACAGAAGCTTTTGAACTTTGGAAACAGTTTGTAGATGAAGACAGGATCATATTAGGCAATAAAAAAGACAATTTCTGGGAGATGGGCGATACTGGACCTTGTGGACCTTGCTCAGAAATCCATGTTGATTGTCGTCCCTTAGCTGAGCGTTTGGCGGTAAGCGGTAAGAGTTTAGTTAATGCCGACCATCCTCAAGTAATTGAGATTTGGAATAATGTATTCATGCAGTTTAACAGAGTGAAGGATGGTTCTCTAAAACCTTTACCTGCACAACATGTGGATACAGGAATGGGCTTTGAGCGTTTAGTGCGTGTTTTACAAGGAAAAACCTCAAATTATGATTCAGATGTTTTCCAACCATTAATTCAATTTATTGCAGATAAATCTGGATTTGAATATAGTAGCAGTGCTGAACCTGGAGATAAAGGATGGAACGAGGCTGTAGCCATGCGTGTAATGGCCGACCATATTAGAGCCATCTCTTTTGTAATTGCTGATGGACAATTACCTTCAAATAATAAAGCTGGTTATGTAATTCGTCGTATTTTGCGTAGAGCTGTGCGTTATGCTTACACATTCTTGAATTTAAAAGAACCATTCTTAAACCAATTGGTGCCAGTTTTAGCTGAGCAGTTTAAGGGTGTGTTTGATGAATTGTATCTGCAGAAAGACTTCGTTCAAAAAGTAGTTTTAGAAGAAGAGGTTTCGTTTTTGAGAACTTTAGCTACTGGTATTCAGCGTTTTGAGAAGTATGAAACAAAAGATGTAATTGATGGAAATTTCGCTTTTGAATTATATGATACTTTCGGTTTTCCAATAGATCTGACAGAGTTGATGGCTCGTGAAAAAGGATTGTCTGTTGATATGGAAGGTTTCAATAAAGCATTGGCAGAACAAAAAAATCGCTCTCGTGCTGCAACTGCAATTGATACGGGAGATTGGATAATTGTAAACCAAGATAACGATACCGAATTTGTTGGTTATGATTTAACAGAGATTGAAACCGAGATTTTAAAATACCGCAAAGTAAGTGCAAAAGGTAAGGAGCAATATCAAATTGTTTTACGCCAAACCCCTTTTTATGCAGAAAGTGGCGGTCAGGTAGGCGATACTGGTCGCTTAGAAGACCATAGCCGTCAGTTTTGGGTAGAAATTACCGATACCAAAAAAGAAAATGGCGTTATTGTTCATTATACAGATACTTTACCTATCGACCTTGATGGTAAATTTTGGGCAGTAATTGACGAAGATAAAAGAGAATTAACAGAAGATAATCACTCGGCAACTCACTTATTACATGCAGCCTTAAAAAAGGTTTTAGGTGCACACGTAAACCAAAAAGGAAGTTTAGTGAACGCTGAAAACCTACGTTTCGATTTTTCACATTTTGCAAAAATTAGTGAAGATGATTTAGCAGAAGTTGAATATATCGTTAACCAGAAAATTAGAGCTAACATCAAATTAAAGGAACAAAGAAATGTACCTTATGATGATGCAATTAATTCTGGTGTAACAGCCTTATTTGGTGAAAAATATGGTGATTTTGTTCGTGTAATTACTTTCGACGACCATTTCTCTAAAGAACTTTGTGGCGGTACACACGTTAAAGCAACCGGACAAATTGGTTATTTTAAAATTGTTTCTGAAAGTGCTGTGGCAGCTGGTGTGCGTAGGATAGAGGCTATTACAGCTGATAAAGCAGAACAATTCATCGTTAACCAGAGTAAAGAGTTACATCAACTTAAAAATATCCTAAAAGGAGCTCAAAATATCAGCGCTGCAGTGCAAGCTTTAATAGACGAAAATGCCAAACTTAAGAAAGAAGTAGAAAAAAGCATTTTAGCGAAGGCTGGAGATATGAAACAAGATATCGCAGCTAAAGCAGAAAATATAAACGGCATCAATTTTATTGCCACTCAAGTAGATTTGCCTAACGCAGAAGCAGTTAAAAACTTAGCTTTTGAAGTAAAAGCTTTAGTGCCCGATTTATACTTAGTTTTAACCACTTTAATTGACAATAAACCAGGTATAACAGTAATGATTTCTGAAAACATAGTTTCAGATAGCTTAAATGCGGCTAAAATCGTTCGTGAATTGGGTAAAGAAATCCAAGGTGGTGGTGGCGGTCAGCCATTTTATGCAACTGCTGGTGGTAAAAATGCTGCAGGTTTAGCTCAAGTATTAGAAAAAGCAAAGAGTTTTATAGGTTAGTTTTAGTTGTAAAGGGTAAAAGTTCGGAAGTCAGAGGCCGAATTAAAAACCTTTAACTAAAGTATTAGGAATTAAAAAAACATTTTATACTTTAGAGCTAAGAAAAACAAAATTACCTATGAAAAAATTAATACTCTCAGGCTTATTACTAGCCTCATCTGTTTTTGTATTTGCTCAAAAGGTAGATACTGCAGCAAGCAAAAGTAAAATCAATGGCGACAATGAGTTAAAATTAAATCTAATTTATACTGTTGCTGGTTTTCCAGAGCTAAATTACGAGAGAATTATCAAAGACGATATGAGTGTTGGTATCGCAGTACTGGTTGGTATAGAAAAAAGCGCAGAGTATTCATTTGGGGTAATTCCGAATTATAGAATTTACTTTGGTGGTAAAAAGGCTAATGGCTTCTTTATTGAAGGAAATGCAGCTATAATTTCTAATAGAGACGAATATTATGATTATAGTTCCTTGGCCTATACTTCATATCCCCCTGGTTATAACCCAACTTTCAACCCAATTTCTAAAACCTATACTAATTTTGGCTTAGGAGCAGCAGCAGGAGCTAAATTCTTGACTAAGAATGGTTTTGTTGGAGAAATATATTTAGGTGTTGGGAGGCTTTTTGGTAGTACAACAATAGATGCTTACGCCAGAAGTGGTATTACTATTGGCAAAAGATTTTAATCAGAAATTCATAAATATGAAAAAATTAATACTCTCAGGCTTTTTATTAGCCTCAACTATCTTTACATACGCTCAAAAAGTGGATACTGCTTCTAGCAAGAATTCTGGTATAGGCGGCAACAATGAGTTAAAACTAAACCTAGCCTATACTGTTGGTGGTTTTCCTGAAATAAATTATGAGAGGATTTTGAAGGATGACATGAGTGTTGGTCTTGCTGTATTGTTTGGAATTGATCAAAATCCTGAATTTAATTTTGGGATTATACCTAATTTTAGAGTCTATTTTGGCGGTAAAAAAGCAAATGGTTTTTTTATTGAAGGAAATGCAGCAGTTATTTCTTCTGATGGTTATGGCTCTTATTATAAATATGACTATGTCACAGATGTTTATACCTATTATGGAGATAAAACCCAAACAAATTTTGGTTTAGGAGCTGCTGCTGGAGCTAAATTCCTTACAAAAAATGGTTTTGTCGGTGAGATTTATTTGGGTGCAGGTAGACTCTTTGGCGCTAACAACGCTGATGCTTACCCGCGAGCAGGTATTACTATTGGAAAAAGATTTTAAAATAAAAAAGTCCCGACCATTTGGTCGGGACTTTTTTATTTATTTTGATTAATGCTTCCCTTTTCCATTTCCGTTGTTCCCTTTTCCACTATTTCCTTTACCAGGGCTATTCATAATCACTTTTCCTTTTGCGTTACCACTATATATCTTTTTAGCTTGTCCTGGTGGCATTCCATGTGGATGACCTTTAACAACAAAGTACTTTTTATCGTTACTGTTTTTAATGACAAGTTGTTTACCTCCATAGTTTTTAAACTTGGCATATTTAACTTTATCTGTGTTGTAATTTAGATAAGGCCTATCTCCATTAACAACAACTTTGTAGCCATTATAAAGATTATAACTGCTGTAACGAGCAGGCAAGGTGTTGTTAAAAACCCAATTGCCATTATTTAAGTAAACAAATTGTCGTTTTGGTACGCTATAGTAACTATCTACATCCGGTAGGTAGTAATAATCTACGTGGTCGTAGCCAGTTGGTCCCCATAAGGGTTGAGCGCTGATGTTAATATTAATTTGCGCTGTAGCGGTATTGTTTAGTAACGAAGCTATCCCTAGCATGGCTACCAGCATCAATTTTTTCATTTTATTATATTTAGTTATTGGTGAATATTTGAATTAATGTCTTCCTTTACCATGGCCTCTACCATGTTTAAAAGACTTGTTATAATGTTTATAGCTAACATTTTTAACTGAATAATGTCTGCTTACAGGTCTGTAGCTACTATAATAGGTACGGCGTTGAGGCTGTGCCCTATATACTACCACATTTCTTTTTGGATAATAATTGTAGTTACGATGGTACCTTACATTTCTATCTACATAAACTACGGGAGCTGGTTCATAATAGGTATTGTAACCATAATAAGCAGGTGTGCCGATGTTAACATTAATACTAACTTGAGCTTTTGCTGGTTGATAAGCAACTGATGCAATTCCTAACATTGCAAATACGATTAATTTTTTCATCTGTATAAAGTTTTGGTTTTAATTGTGATGAAGCTATCAGAATTTTCCATCCCACTTTGTGGTTTGAAAAACCATGATGGTTTCATAGCTTTAAAATTTTGCGTGTACCAATATCAAATCCATTTCTATGCCATAAGTATATTGTTAGCCTTTTTACAATAGAATTGATTGATATTTTTCTATCTTTGACTAGTCATAAATGACTGTTTTAATACATATTACCCGCTAAATGAGTACAAAAACTGCAACTGAAAATGTAACCTTCGAATTGGTTTCTGGTTTAGAAATACATGTACAGTTAAACACACAATCAAAAATATTTTCTTCTGATAGCGCCACTTTTGGGGCAAAACCTAATGAGCACATTTCGCCAGTTTCATTGGCTTTGCCAGGTGCTTTACCTAAATTGAATAAGGAAGTTGTTGCTAAAGCAATTAGAATAGGATTGGCCTTAAACTGTGAAATCAATCAGCATAACTTTTTCGACCGTAAGAATTATTTCTATGCAGATTTGCCAAAGGGGTATCAAATTACTCAAGATAATAGCCCTATTTGTAGAAATGGGTTTCTGAATGTGGTTTTAGCCAATGGCGAAGAAAAAAGAATTGGCATCAACAGGATACATTTAGAGGAAGATGCAGGTAAAAGCCTACATGACCAAGATGCTAAGTATTCTTATGTAGATTTAAATAGGGCAGGCGTTCCATTAATTGAGATTGTAACTGAACCAGATATTCGCAGTGCGGAAGAAGCATCGGCTTTGTTAACTGAAATTAGGCAATTGGTGCGCCATTTAAATGTGAGTGATGGTAACATGGAAGAAGGCTCATTGCGTTGTGATGCCAACATATCTATTCGTGAAATCGGCACTACTGAATTTGGCACTCGTTGCGAAGTTAAAAACCTAAACTCTATTAGAAATGTACGTAGAGCAATGGAATTTGAATTCGGCAGACAGGTTGAAGTAACATCAAATGGAGGTAAAATTATCCAGAGCACTTTAAATTTTGACGCAGATAAAGGTACCACATCGCCTATGCGTACCAAAGAGGAGGCTAATGATTACCGTTATTTTCCAGACCCAGATTTACAACCGATTTCCATATCTGATGAATGGTTAGCAGAAATTAAATCGGCCATGCCAGCCTTACCAAAAGAAATTGCAAAACAATTGATTGCTGATTTTAGCATTAATAAAACGGAAGCAAATTTATTGGCAGAGGACACAGATTTATACAATTATTTTAATGAAGCTAAGCTTGAGGTTAAAAATCAAAAGAGTTTGGTTAACTGGTTGTTAGGTTCTGTTAGGGCTTTGTTAAATGAAAAAGGAATCGGTATTGCCGATTACAAAGTAAAACCTAATCAATTAGCTGCTGTTATTAACTTGGTAGATGATAAAAAGGTAAGTCAGGCTAATGCATTGCAACAACTTTTACCTGCTTTAGAGGAAAAGGATACTGATGTTGAAAGCCTAGCAGCTCAATTAAATTTACTGATTGTAGAAGACAATGATGCCTTATCTGGATTTATAGATGAGGTGTTTGCAAAATACCAACCACAAGTACAAGCATACAAATCTGGCAAAAAAGGCGTTTTAGGTTTGTTTGTTGGTGAGGTAATGAAATTAGCAAAAGGCAAAGCCGATGCCAAGAAAATAAGTGATTCAATCATAGAAAAATTAAAATAAAAGATGAAGAAATTAATATATGTATTAGCCTTGGCAACTGTTTTTACAGCTTGTAAAGACAAAACGAAATTTACTATAGATGGTAAGTTTGAAAATGTTGGTGCAGAAAAGAAAGTGTATTTATACGGAATGTCAAGTAACAGCATGGTTGTTTTAGATTCGACCAACTTATCTGAGAAAGGTGAATTTGAATTTAAAGGAGTTGCACCAGAAGCTGATTTTTATCGTGTAAACAATGGGACAAATGAATACATGTTAATTGCTAAAAATGGTGATGAAGTTATCATAAATGCAGATTTAAATAATAAAAATCACGAATATAAACTTAGTGGTTCTGATGATGCTGAAAAGATAACAGAGTTTAATACACTAAAGAATACCTATTCGGCAAAAGTGGAAACCATCAAGAGTGATTTTGAGCAAAAGGTAGCCGCCAATCCTGATAGTAGAGAAGCATTAATACAACAAATTACACCTACATACATGGCTGCATTAAAAGAATTAAATGATGCTATTATTAAATTTGCACAAGAAAATACAAAATCGCTAGTTAGCTTTTACGCCATCAGTTTAATTAATCCACAAGGTAATGAAGCTGCCATGGTTGCTTATGCTGAGAAAGTGGATGAAGATTTAAAGAAAAATACTGCTGTTAAAACATTTGTAGAAAAAGTGACTAAATTAAAAGCAGTGCAGGTTGGTCAACAGGCACCTAATTTCAGTATCAATTCTATTGATGGAAAAACTATTAACCTAACAGATTTTAAAGGAAAATATACTTTAATTGATTTTTGGGCTTCATGGTGCGGGCCATGTAGAAATGAAAACCCAAATGTGGTTAAAGCTTACAATAAGTTTAAAGATAGAAACTTCACTATTTTAGGTATTTCTTTAGATAAAGATAAAGCTGCTTGGCAACAAGCTATTAAACAAGATGGTTTAACATGGACACATGCAAGTGAATTAGCCGACTTTGAAGGAGCAAGCGTAAGGTTATATCAGGTAGAGGCAATACCGGCTTCTTTTCTTATTGACCCAAGTGGAAAAATCATCGCTAGAAACCTTAGAGGCGAAGAACTGGAAACTTTTTTAAACAAGACATTACCCTAAACCTAACTCAGTGTTAAAATATTTGACTTGCTTAACAATTTGTTAACCTAGTTTTAACCCAATAGTGCAAATCAATACTTACTTTCGTAATAAATAAAAATAAGCGATGAGCACAGCGAAACAGAAAATATTAATTGTTGATGATGAACCGGATATTTTAGAGCTGATTGAATACAACTTAAAAAAAGAAGGTTATCAGGTATTTTTAGCAAGCAATGGTCAGGAAGGAATTACTGTTGCCAAAAAAGTTCAACCAGATTTGATTATTTTGGATATCATGATGCCCAAAATGGATGGAATTGAAGCTTGTCGTTTAATGAGGGCAATACCTGAGTTTAAAAATACTTTCATGGTGTTTTTAACTGCTAGGAGCGAAGAGTACTCTGAAATTGCTGGTTTTAATGTGGGTGCTGATGATTACATCGCCAAACCAATTAAACCAAGAGCATTAGTAAGCAGGATAAATGCTATTCTTCGAAGAAATACAAGTGGCGAAGAAGTATCTGACAACAAAGTTGAAATAGGCGATTTAGTAATTGATAGAGAAGCTTATTTGGTGTATCAAAACGGAACTAAAGTTGTTTTAGCTAAAAAAGAATTCGAATTATTGTATTTGTTAGCTTCGAAACCAGGTAAAGTTTATACAAGAGAATCAATCCTTAAAAACATCTGGGAAGATTCAGTTGTGGTAACCAATCGTACCATTGATGTTCATATCCGTAAACTCCGTGAAAAACTAGGCGAAACTTATGTAGCTACTGTAAAAGGAGTTGGTTATAAGTTTGAGTTGAGTTAAATAGTCAGAAAGACAGTAAAGTCGGAAAGTCCGAAAGATAATATTTAAAAATATAATTAGTCTTAGTGTCTCGCTAAGACTTTTTTTTGTTCAAGCCATTTGGAATTATAATTCCGTTCAAAATTTACCGTAGTCAACGACTTCAATCTTCCCTGCCTGTCCGGCAGGCAGGCATTTTACATTTTACCTCTTCCATCTCTCTCAATGCCCCTAAATATTCGTACTTTTGCGCTTTACATAACAACACAGCGTGAAATATCCAATTTTTAAAGACCTTATCTTATTCGAAAACGATGATTACATCGTTGTAAACAAACCTCCTTTTGTAGCTTCACTAGACGAACGTACAGCTGGTGCCGAAGTAAATATCCTTCGCATGGCTAGACAATATTCAGACGATGCACAAGTTTGTCACCGATTAGATAAAGAAACTTCTGGTGCTATCGTAATCGCTAAAAACCCTGATGCATACCGCAACTTGGCCATGCAGTTTGAGCGTAGGAAAGTTAAAAAGATTTACCACGCTGTGGTAGATGGTCAATGGCAATTTGATAATCTATTCGTCGACCTGCCAATCTTAAACGATGGTAATAAAAATGTAACGATAGATAGAGCAGAGGGCAAACGTGCTGAGACTTATTTTAATACCTTAACACATTACAAACATTATACTTTGGTTGAATGTAAGCCAGTTACAGGTCGAATGCACCAAATTCGTATTCACTTGGCTACCCAACGTGCTGCAATTTGTGGTGACCATATGTATAAAGGAAAACCAGTTTTTCTATCTGCGCTTAAAAAAGGTTATCGCATTGCGAAGGATGAAGAAGAACAACCAATCATGAAACGTTTTGCCTTACATGCCAAAGAAATAACTTTCAAAGGTTTAGATGAGCAAGATATTCACATCGAAGCGCCATATCCAAAGGATTTTACAACATTATTGAAGTTGTTGGATAAGTTTGATTCATAGGTTGTTGTAATGTTGAAAAGTTGTAAAGTTGAAATGTTCAGGGTGGGTAACCTTTCAGCATTCAAACCTTAAAATATCTAGTCTAAGCGTCTTGCTAAAACGAAAATTATTGTAAAAGTCTTTGCGAGACGCTTAGACTAGATACAAATTTTTACAAGTTTATAGTGATAAAAAGTTGTAAAGTTGAAATGTTCAGGATGAATAGCCTTTCAACATTCAAACCTTAAAATCTCTAGTCTAAGCGTCTCGCTAAAATAGAAAATTATTGTAAAAGTCTTTGCGAGACGCTTAGACTAGATACAAATTTTTACAAGTTTAAAGTGATAAAAAGTTGTAAAGTTGAAATGTTTAGGGTGGGTAACCTTTCAACATTCAAACCTTACAACCTTCCAATTTTTTACTCCGCTCTTTTTAAGCCAAATTTCTCAATTTTACTATACAAGTGACTTCGTTGAATTTCAATGTCATCAGCTGTTTTAGAAACGTTCCAATTGTTTTTTTCTAATTTAAACTTGATGAATTCTTTTTCTGCGAAATCCTTATAATCTTGGAAGTTAGAGAATTTCTCATAATTGATAGCAGAACCACCAGAAGAACCATTACCACCACCAGCTACAGCAGTACCAATATTTGTTCCCCCAGTTGGATTAGCAAAAGCAATTACATCATTTTCAGTAATCGTTTTATCGCTTAATATGATTAAACGTTCAATCATATTATGCAATTCTCGAACGTTACCTGTCCAAGGCAAACCCTTTAAAGCTTCCATTGCACCGTCGCTAATCTTTTTAACAGGCATTCCATAATCACCACAAATTTCGTCTAAGAAGTTTTGTGCAATTACAGGAATATCATCAGTTCTTTCCGTTAAATGCGGAACATGAATATTAATAACATTTAATCGATGGTATAAATCCATACGGAAATTACCTAATTCAATTTCTTTCAATAAATCTTTATTGGTTGCCGCTAAAACACGAACGTTAACTTCTTGTTCTTTCTCGCCACCAACCTTGGTAATTTTATGTTCTTGCAAGGCTCTTAATACTTTCGCTTGAGCCGAAAGACTCATGTCTCCAATCTCATCTAAAAATAAAGTGCCGCCATTAGCCAATTCAAATTTACCAATGCGTTGTTTTACTGCAGAAGTAAATGAACCCTTCTCGTGACCAAACAATTCACTTTCAATTAATTCTGATGGAATTGCTGCACAGTTAACCTCAATTAGAGGTGCATCAGCTCTGTTAGACTTTTCGTGAATCCATCTTGCTACTAATTCTTTACCACTACCATTTGCCCCAGTGATTAATACCCTAGCTTCGGTTGGAGCAACACGTTCAATCGTTTCTTTAATTTTACTGATGCTATCAGATTCTCCTAAAATATTACGAGTCTTGCTAACCCTGCGTTTTAAGACTTTCGTTTCAGTAACTAATGTTCCTCTGTCTAAAGCATTACGAACCGTAATTAACAACCTATTTAAATCAGGTGGTTTTGAAACAAAATCGAAGGCTCCCTTTTTACTCGCTTCTATTGCCGTTTCTACGGTTCCATGTCCAGATATCATGATAAATGGAAGGTCTGGTTTCATTAAAAGTGCATTTTCAAGCACTTCCATACCATCCATTTTATTCATCTTGATATCGCACAAGACTAAGTCGTAATTATTTTTTTTGATGAGTTCTAATCCGTCAATGCCATTGTCAATGTCATCTACTTCGTAGCTTTCGTATTCTAAAATTTCACGAAGAGTGCTTCTTATCGCTCTCTCGTCGTCAATTATAAGCAGTTTTGCCATAGTTATTAGGTATACAATTATATAAGAATGCTAATATATTATTTTTTGTTTAATGTATAGTTTTTTATACAGTTATAAACGTTAAAATAGGTTAAAGGTTTGGTAGATGGTTCATTAGTTCATTTGTTCATCAGTTCATTGGGCAAGTTGAACTATCGGTTGGTGTTTCACCGAGCTAAACAAGTTGATTAATAAGAACCTTTGTCTTCTTGGTGTCTTTGTGGTAAGTAACAATTATTTTTTGAAAATGAATGCCTTCATCATTTGGCAAGAGCAGTCCTGCTTTCAGCTTTAGTCTTTTCGCTTTCAGCTCAAGAGCTATCGCTTCAATCAGGTTTATTAAACTATGGGTTGTGCTACTATGAGGGATTTTACTTGCACAAGCCTTGGTTAAATAGCCCTAATTGTAGCGATATCCTTTTTATAGACCTATAAGGTTTTCAAAACCTTATGGGTTTAATGAAAAGATAAAGCGGAAAGTAGGGGTGGCATAAAAAAAAGCAAGCTATTGCGCTTCAAAAAAAGAAAAAAATGCAAGCCTATAAGCCGGGTTCTGTTCCTGATAAATCAGTTTTCTATCATTAATCTAATATAAATGTTGCCATTTATCTTTAACGACCTACCCACTAACATCGGACGAGCAGCCCTTTATCCCGATAGCTATCGGGACGTTAGCCTATTTGGTCTTTCAACTCCCGGGGTTTACCAAAACACTAATCGCTTAGCGAGTTCGTGAGCTCTTACCTCACGTTTTCACCCTTACCACGTAGTAACACAATTGCTACTGCAAAGCAGCAATGTGTGTACTACGTGGCGGTATATTCTCTGTGGCACTATTCCGTCATCCAGGTTTTCAATCCTAAATGCCTTCCCGTTAGGAAGCGAGATGCTCTATGTTGCCCGGACTTTCCTCCTTACCATTAAGATACGGCGATAGAACGGCTTGCATTTTTTTTTAAAGATAGGTTTTTAAGCTGAAAAGCTTAAAAAAGTTTGGAGTTGAGAGTTTAGAGTTAAGCGAAACTCCAAACTCCAAACTCTCAACTCCAAACTACTTACATTTCTCCAAATCCTTAGCAACTTGCTCAAACTTGTACATTCCCTGTTTGTTGCCAAATGAATTGGTAATGTAAACTATGATTTTAGCTAAATCTATGTTTTCAATTTGTTTAAACGCTGGCATTTTACCATCATATTTTTTTCCATTAATCACCATTGGCTTATTTGAACCATTTTTAATGATGCAGGCTAATTGTTCTTTATTTTCCTTTAAAAAAATAGTATCTGTTAATGCCGGATAAAGTTCGCCTAAGCCTTCTCCATTTGCACTGTGGCAATTCTGACAATATTTAATGTATAAATCCTTACCACCAGAAATGTATTGAGTTTGTTCCATTTCTTCTGCATTTTGGCAGGAATAAATGATACAGCAAATGACAATAGAAAAAATAGAAAGTAAAATGGTTTTGCGCATTATTTTTCTTCTGCTATAAGTGTTTTCAAGTCTTCTTTTAGCTTGGCAACTTGCTCTTCCTTTGTGCCATCATAAGCGCCACGCATTCTTTTTTCCTTATCAATTAATACTAACCAACCTTGGTGCATGTAACCATCTGGCGCTGTTTTATCTTCGCCCACCACAGTTAGATAGCTTTTTTCAGCCAATGAATAAACTTCTTCTTTAGGGCCATAAACAAATTGCCACTTCTTAGTGTCGACACCTAGTTTTTGGGCGTAATTTTTTAAAACCGAAGGTTTATCATATTTGAAATCTATTGTATGAGATAAAAACATCACATCTGGATTGTTTTTATATTCATCATAAACAGTCTTCAAGTTTCTATGCATGATAGGGCAAATGGTGGTGCAAGAAGTAAAGAAAAAATCTGCTATGTATATCTTTTCTTTAAACGCATCTTGAGTTAAGTAAGTGCTATCTTGATTTAAGAATTTAAAATTTGGAATGGTTTGGTAAATGGTATCTACTTTTTCATTTCCATCTGCATCTTTTGTTATTTGTGCTTCGCGTTGACCGTAAATAGGTAATTTTTTATCGTTGTTACAAGCGTAAAAGCAAATGCTTAAACTTATTAAAGCAACGATGGCGACAATGTTTTTAATTTTTATCATGATGATTGAAATTGGTTACAAACATACGTTAAACACAAATAAAGTTTAACGTATGCGTGTAAGATTTGTTAAGATTTAAGTAAATAATATAATTGATTGATGTTGTAGGTGATGCCTAAATAGATTTTAGCTGAACTTTGTGGATGGTCTGTTTTGGCTTGCCAAGCATTTTTTTGCAAACCCATATTAAGTGCTATATTTTTATAATATAAATCTACCCCAATACCAGCCATCAAGTTGTTCATCTTGTGTTCTCCTGTTTTTACTCCTTTATAAGTTTCGCCAGCAGAATTTTCATAAAAAAACTGAACGGATGGCATTACTTGCCAATTCTTATTAATTCTTTGGGTGTAAAACAGATTTAAAAATGTTGTACTGCTATTGGCAATTCCTTCTTGTTCGCTATTATCCCCATTTATTTTATAGGAAGTATTAATGCTCATTCCGAATTTTTTATAGCCAATTAAATAATTAGCATAAACAAATCCATCGGTACTGCCGGTTCCAGGTTGCATTAAAGCAGAATATTTGATACCGGTAGCTGTTTTGATATCATTTTTTCCACTAGGTAATTTAACGCCTGCACCTACAATTAAACGCTGATTAAAAGTTGATTGGGCTAATTTCCTTATCAAGTGATAACCAGCATAAAGATTTACATCGCCCACTCCAGAAATAGATGAAGTATTACCATTATACCTTTCGCTGTTTGAATTATAGGGAATAATCGCATTTAATTCAATTCTTCTATGCACAAAGTACCTGCCTCTAACTTCCATTGTTCGGTATAATTCATAATCGTTCGGATTGTTATTGTGGCCTGTTAGTGGAGATGTTTTATCGTCTTTTGGAAAGAAAAAACTACTGCCTTTTGGGAAAGTGTAATTGTTTTGCCCTTGGTATCCGCTAAAAGAACGATAGCGATATAATAAGCCAAAACTACTTTGGTTGTCGTAAGGCGTTAGTCCCATGAAACAACCACAAATATCACAAGCAGAAGCGCTTATGGAAATTGTAACCAGGGTAACTAGTATAATGTTAATTTTCACTGAAAATTTTATTCTTGATAAATTCATCATCTGTTAATGTTTTTAAAAAACTTGTAATTTGTTGTTTTTGAATATTAGATAGCGGAATACCTAGCTGCGAATTCTTGGAAAGCGAAACGTCTAAATTTTCATTCGCTTGCACACCAGCATTATAATGTTCTAGTACTTTTTCTAATGTATTAAAACGGCCATCATGCATATATGGCGATGATAATTCGATGTTTCTCAAAGTTGGAACTCTAAACTTCCCCTTATCACTAACTAAATCTGTAATCGTTTTGCGCCCTTCATCAACACTGTTTAAATCCAATCCGTTATTGATGTAGTTTAGATTAGTAAATAAAGGCTCGGTATGGCAGTTGGCACATTTATCCTTAAATAACTGATATCCCTGTTGTTCTTCAGTAGTAAAAACAGTTTCCTTTCTCATCACTTTATCATACTTGCTATTTGCAGAAACCATCGCCGCCGTGAACTGTGTTAGTGCCTTCAAAAGGTTTTGCGAATTGACGGTTGCTGAACCAAAAGCATCTTTAAAAAGGCTAGGGTAGGGAGCCGTGTTATTTAAGAAAGTGACAATTGTATTTAAGTCGCTTCCCATTTCACATACATCTGTTATCGCATTAATGGGTACAATTTCTAAGTTTTTAGCACCACCATCCCAAAAGAATTCCCTTTGCCAAGCTAGGTTAAATAATACAGGTGCATTTCGCTTCCCTAAACAATTGTTAACCCCGTGACTTACTTTATGGTCTAGGTTTGCAAAACCTGCAAATTGTTGGTGACAGCTACCGCAGGAAATTGATTTATCTGCTGATAATCGTGCATCGTAAAATAGCTTTTTGCCTAGAGCAAAGCCATTATTAGTTAAAATATTTCCATCGAATTTGTATACCGCATCTGGAAAGTTAGTAGGAACCACAAACCGAATTTCTTCAGTTTGTGGTTTAACTATTTCAGTTTTACTACAGGCATACAACATCCCCATACTTGCTATAAGTATGAGGTATATTTTTAAATGCCTCATAGTTAATTGTGTATGTGTTCAAATTCGAATAAACCATTTACGTAATTATCTGCTACAATTACAGAATTAGCGCCGCCCATGGTAAAGTTTAATTGAGCAAAGCTGATGTTTTGTTTTCCTTTAAATAAACTTCCAGCATTCACCACAAAATGAACTTGAGGGTTTTTATCTGCCCTAATTCTTAGCGGATTTCCAGTACTAAAATCTGTGCTAAAAGTTCTAATGGTGTTATTTGGGTCAACAATTCCACCGATGTGAAAGGTTAATGATTTGTCTGTTGCTGTTGATTGTGGTGATGTTCCCTCGAATTTTACAAAGATGTAACCACTGTTCCAAGTCCAGAACATTCCTAAAGCTGGATCTAATGCTCCAGTTTGTGCACCTGCCAAATTCCGCTCCTTATCTACACCAATGGTAAAAGCTATTTTAGTGTAATCTCCTGCCGGAATGTCTTTGAGATTGTTTAATAAAGAACTTGGTTTTGCTGCATCCATTAAAATATAACTTTCAGGAATTGCATAGATAGACCCATCTGTTTTGGTTAATTTGATATTGCTTACATAATATTTAAATGTAGAAATATTGAAACTCTCGCCAGTGGCATTGGTGTAATTTTGAGTGTTTAATACTAGTGGGACGCCATTTATCTGATTTTCGAATTCTAAGGTAAAAGTTCCCTTTTCGGCTGTGTTAATGGTTTCATCTTTTTTGCAAGAAGTAAATGCAATAGTTAAAATCGCAACAATTGCGATTGATATATTTTTGATATTCATTATTTGAAATTTTAAAAAAATGTAGAGTTATGTCAAAGCGATTTTGACAATTAATTATTTGGTTCCCGCAGATGAAAATGATTTCGCAGATTTAATTGTCAATCTGCGTAATCTGTTAAATCAGCGGGAAAAATTAATACGAATAGTTAGTCTTGACGAAAATTCAAGAACGACCTTGATAATTTGCCTATCAAAGGACAGCAATTCAAGGTAACAAATAGATGTTATGCGTGCTTAGGCGGTTGAAAGATAGAGAGGGAAGTTTTTATTGGTTTTTTTTGCAGATAATTCATCGCAAAAATTTCCACTGGCAATTCGTAAACTGGTGCTAAAAGACTAGCCGTAACTGGTGCTACAGTTTCGATAATTCGTTTTAAATTATCTTGGTCGTGTTTATTCTTTTGGTCCAGTTCTTTCAGTTTGATATCCATGAAACATTTACCCTCACAATGAAGTTCGTGGTTATCTTTATTGGTACAAAGTACTGTAGAAATGTATTGTTTGTTGAGAATATAAGATGATGATAAAATCCAATAGTTAAAACAGTTGGTTAAAATTCCAACCAAAAGAAATAACGCTATGAACTGTTTCCAGATTTTCATCGCGGCAAAACTAAACATTTTTACTGCTCAATTAAAGCAAAAACTGTATATTAATTTCCGAAATATGCGAACTATAAAAACAATTCTTTTTGCTGGTCTAGTTTTAGTTAATTCTTCGCTTTTTGCTCAAGAAAATACTGGCAATCAAGTCATCATTAAAGCAACGGATAAGCACGAGGACATTATTCGTAAAGCAGCGAATGTAAAACCGTCTACGAGACAATTACGTTGGCAACAGTTAGAATTAACTGCTTTTTTTCATTTTGGCGTAAATACCTTTACCAATAGAGAGTGGGGTGATGGAAAGGAAGACCCTAAAATTTTTAATCCAACTAAACTTGATGCTCGTCAGTGGGTTAGAACGATGAAAGAGGCAGGTTTTAAACAGGTTATTTTAACTGCAAAACACCACGATGGCTTTTGTTTATGGCCTAGTAAATTTACGGAACATAGTGTTAAGAACAGTACTTGGAAAGGTGGAAAGGGCGATGTGGTTAAAGAAGTAGCCGCTGCCTGTAAAGAATACAAAATTGGTTTTGGTGTTTATTTATCCCCATGGGACAGGAACCATAAGGATTATGGCGATAGTAAAATTTATAATGAATATTTCGTAAACCAGTTAACCGAATTACTAAGCAATTATGGTAAAGTAGATGAGGTTTGGTTTGATGGTGCAAATGGAACCGGTCCAAATGGTAAAAAGCCTGTTTATGATTTTGCCAATTGGTACAAGCTGATTAGAAAACTACAGCCATCGGCAACTATTGCAGTTATGGGACCAGATGTGCGTTGGGTAGGAACTGAAAGTGGTTATGGGCGTGAAACGGAATGGAGTGTTTTGCCTGCGGATGAGAATATGTTAAAAGCAATTGCCGATAATTCTCAAAAGGAAGTGGCTTTTGTGCCAGCTGGTGATAAAATGGGTGAGGATTTAGGTAGTCGCTCGAAGATTTTAAATGCTAAAGGTTTGGTTTGGTATCCAGCAGAGACTGATGTATCTATTCGTGATGGTTGGTTTTATCATCCAGAACAAGATAATAAAGTGAAAACACCAGAGAAATTGATGGATATCTATTTTTCATCGGTTGGCAGGAATGGTGTCTTGTTATTGAATGTTCCACCCGATAAAAATGGTTTAATAAGCGAGAGTGATATCAAAACCTTAAAAGATTGGTCGTTTTTAAGGAACGAATTATTTGCAGAAAACATAGCCAAACAAGCTAGCTTAAAGGCAAGTAATGGTAATAATTTAAATTCAATATTAGATGGCAGTCAAAATACTTATTATGTTGCCTCGCCTAAAGATACCACTGCTACCATTAACCTTACTTTTTCAAAACCAATAGAATTTGATGTTTTATCGCTGCAAGAAAACATCGCCATTGGCCAAAGAGTTGAAAAGTTTGTGTTAGAATATAAAGAGGGGGAGGATTGGAAAACGATTACTCAAGGCACTACAATTGGTTATAAAAGATTATTGCGTTTTAAATCCGTTAAAGCAAGAGAAGTAAGGTTACGAATATTATCATCGAGGTTAAATCCAACAATTACTGAGTTGGGATTGTATAAAAGCAAATGAAAAAAATAATCATTTTATTGTTGTTAGGTATTACATCAGCATCTGCTCAAAATTACCAACCAAACTGGAGTTCGTTAGATAGTAGGCCAGTACCACAATGGTTTAAGGATAGCAAATTTGGTATTTTTATACATTGGGGAGTTTATTCTGTTCCAGCTTATGGGCGAAAGGGAAGTTATTCAGAATGGTATCAGAGAGGTTTAACTGATGGGGATACCGCTCGTGTAAACTACCATAAAGCAAAGTTTGGCAATTTAACTTATTACGAATTGGCCGACCAATTCAAAGCTGAGCTTTTTAAACCAGATGAGTGGGCTAATTTGATTGAAAAATCAGGTGCAAAATATGTTGTATTGACTTCAAAACACCATGATGGCTATGCATTATGGCCAAGTAAAGAAACCGATAAGAACTGGGGGTTTCCTTGGAATGCTGTTACAATTGGGCCTCACCGTGATTTGCTTGGCGATTTATTTAAAGCTATCCGTAAAACATCGGTGCATCCAGGGCTATATTATTCTTTAATGGAGTGGTATAATCCACTATGGAGAAATGATAAAGGTAGATATGTGAATGAACATGCTTGGCCGCAGATGAAAGATTTAGTAAATACTTATAAACCAGATGTGTTTTGGACAGATGGTGAATGGGAAGCTAGTGCAGAGACCTGGAAAAGCAAGGAGTTTTTAGCATGGCTTTACAATGATAGTCCAATTAAACAAAATGTGGTTACTTATGACAGATGGGGAAGTGGCGATGTACGCTTTAAACATGGAGCTGTTTTTACGCCCGAATACCAACCAGATTTAGATTTTGAATATCATTATTGGGAAGAGAGCCGTGGAATGGGATTTTCTTATGGCTACAATAGGGAGGAAGATGCATGGGATTATAATTCTGCGCAGTCTTTAGTTTTACAGTTGATTGATAAAGTAAGTAGGGGTGGTAATTTTTTGTTAGATATTGGTCCCGATGAACATGGTAAAATTCCACCAATTATGCAGGAGCGTTTGTTGCAAATTGGTAATTGGATGAATATAAATGGCGAAGCAATTTATGGCACAGAACGATGGAGAAATGCTTCTCAGTGGTCTGAAGGTAGAAAAGACTATAAAGCAAAAGATGGTAGTGGCGATTATTTGTTAAAAATAACATTAAATCCAGAAACTGGTTATGCCGTTAAGAATTGCTTTTTTACATATAATGCTACAACCAATAACTTATATGCTTTATTGCCAATTTATCCATCAGACAAAAAAATAGTCCTGCAAAATTTATCGTTTAAATCTAATACCCGAATTGAATTATTAGAAACTAAAGAATCCTTAAAATGGGAAAATAATGGTAATGATGTGGTCGTAACTCTTCCATCATTCGACCCAAATAAAATCAAAAGTAATTATGCTTATGTACTAAAGATTTTTAATTATGGTGCTTTTTCTAAAAAACCTAAAGTATCGGTTAATTATAGTATTGGAGCTTTAAATCCTGTGGTAACCATAAGCTCAAATGATGAAATCAGGTATACTCTTGATGGCACTTTACCAACAACAACTTCAAATTTATATCAATCGCCTTTGAAAATAACAACTAGCTCAACTTTAAATGTGAAGGCCTTCGCCAAAAATATCCTGCCAAGTGAATTAGTTACCATCCCATTAAAGGTATATCAGTGGAAAAATGCAATTATACCTAAAGACATCATAAAAGGATTAACCTTAAGTATTTATGAATCTTTTATTACTTCGGTAGATGAATTAGAGAAATTAAAACCCGTTAAAGTAAAGTCTGCAAGCCAAATTTCATTGGTAGATACCACTAGAAAAGAACAAGTAGGATTAATTTATGAAGGTTATATTAAAATACCAGAAACGGATATCTATGATTTTTTTCTATCAGCTGATGATGGCAGTAATTTATGGATCGATGGTGAATTGTTGTATAATGATGGTTTGCATGGTGGTATTGAGAAAATGGAAAAATTTGCTTTAAAAAAAGGATTTCACAGTCTCAAAATATCATATTTTCAAGCTACTGGAGATGCTGAATTGAGTTTGAAGGTGGCTTCTTCAAAAATAAAAAAGCAAAATGTCCCAATGGAATGGTTTTTTCAAAAATTAAGAAAATGAAGTTGTACAAAATATTTTTAGTTTACATCTTTTGTCTACCTATTGAGGCGGATGCCCAAATCTTAAAACAAAAATTAACTACCAATTGGGTTTTTCAAGAACAGGATGATGCTAAATGGTATCCTGCAAAAGTACCTGGGGAGGTGCATGTAGATTTAATGAATAACAAGTTAATACCAGACCCATTTTATCGTGCTAACGAAAAGAAGGTTCAATGGGTAGAAAAAGAAAACTGGGACTACAAAACTACCTTTGATATTTCTGCTCAGACCCTTGCTTCTAATCATATAGATTTAGTCTTCGACGGTTTAGATACCTATGCTGATGTTTATTTAAATGGTCAACTGATTTTAAAAGCTGATAACATGTTCCGTCAGTGGACAGTTGATGTGAAACGCCTTGTTAAGTCAAAAGGAAATCAATTATTGGTTAAGTTTTATTCAGCACAAAACAAAGTTGATGCCATTGCAAAAGCCGATTTACCTTATTTCATTCCAGATAATCCAAGAGCTTATGTACGCAAAGCACAGTTTCATTTTGGCTGGGATTGGGGACCGAAATTAACAGGTGTTGGCATTTGGAAAGAAGTGAGATTGGAAAGTTACAACACCAAACCGACTGAAAAACCTTTTGTAGCGCCCATAAATGTAGAGTTGGTGCAACAGCCCGATAAAGATGGTAAATCATTCTATTTTAAGATTGATCGTAAGCCTGTTTACATGAAAGGCGCAAACTACATTCCATCTGATGCATTTGTAACTCGGATGACTAAAAATGATTATCGCAAAATGTTGATGATGGCAAAAGATGCCAATATGAATATGTTACGAGTTTGGGGTGGTGGAATTTATGAAGCTGATGAGTTTTACGATTTGTGCGATTCATTAGGGATTTACGTTTGGCAAGATTTTATGTTTGCAGGAACAATGGTGCCAGGAGATAAAGCTTTTTTTACCAATGTAAAAGAGGAAGTAAAATATCAAGTTAAGCGATTGAGACATCATAAAAGCATTATTTTATGGTGTGGTAACAATGAAATTGATGAAGCTTTTAATCGTTGGGGATGGCAAAATCAATATCGCATTAAACCTAAAGATTCGGTTAAATTATGGGATGATTACACCCGACTATTTAGAGATAGTATTACCAAATGGGTAAAAGAAGTTGATGCCAGTAGACCTTACATTAGCACTTCGCCAAAATATGGTTGGGGTGTAAAAAATAGCTTTACAGAAGGTGATAGTCATTATTGGGGTGTTTGGTGGGGCAATGAAGACTTTGAGGTTTTTGAAAATAAAACAGGAAGATTTGTGAGTGAGTACGGCATGCAGGCTATGCCGAATTATGCTAGCGTTTTAGCTTATACACAACCACAGGATAGGTATTTGTTCTCCAAGGTTTTAAACGACCATCAAAAGGCGGGGAATGGTTTTGCAAAGCTGAATATTTACCTCCAAAACTATATGATTGATTCGTCAAAAATCAATAAACTTTCGGTTGAAGATTATACTTATCTCACTCAATGTGTGCAATATTATGGTTTCAAGAATATGATTTTAATCCACAGAAGTAAAGCACCTTACAATATGGGGACTTTGCTCTGGCAATTAAATGATTGTTGGCCAGTGGCAAGTTGGAGTATAACAGATTATTATGACCGTGCTCCAAAAGCAGCGTGGTATGCTGTAAAAGAAGCTTATAGGGATGATGTGAAAATCGAAAGAGATATTGTTAAACCAAAAGATTTAAAGTTGCTTAATCCTAAAATTACTTATCAAATTAAAGGCAATCAAATCATTTTGAAATCTTCAAATTTTGCTAAGTATGTTTTTGTAGATATTGCTGGTTACAAAGGAAAACTAAGCGATAATTATTTCGATTTGGAAGCAGGGAAAATGAAGATTATAACTTTTGATCAAAAAGATTTGAAGGTTAAGAATGTGGTAGTAAAGTTGAAGTCGCTTTGGGATGTTGTAGGGAATTAAGCGTCATTTCGACAGAGTTTTTCACGATGGAGAAATCTGTTAGTAATTTTAACTACCTGAACATATCCTGTGATATTTGTGTTGTAGATTTCTCGTCGCTGCGCTCGCTCGAAATGACGTAACAAGATGATTAACAAAATTTCAAGAGATTCGCCACCCTTAATCAAATCCATCTGAAATTTAGCGAGTAAAGTAAAAAAAATGTAAAACTTTCAAAAAAAACATAATTTTTTTAAGCTGTCAAGGGGCAGAATTGCAGGTGTTTTCTCCCACATTCCTCCCAGATTCGTTCGGAGAATCGGCCTTTAAAGCAAGGTTTCTCGAACAACACTGGGAGAAGTCTGGAACAAACCAATTTCAAACAGGTCAGAAGTGCCCAAATCCTCTCGTTTCTGTAAGATGCAGCAAATTATGTTTTTTTATCATATATTAGTTTCAGTGTTGATTCCCATAAGTTTAAGGATTTCGTTCCCGATTTAAATCAGCACACGTTCACTCAACCTTTCCATTTACTTTAGCTGACGGTTTTAGTTTGACAAGCTCAAGCGCTTTCTTCAAAATAACAGGCAACAAAAAAGGTTGATGTAAAACACCAACCTTTAAATTCAATAAGGAGTCTGCGACTCCCGAAGAAGTCGGGACAAGTTCGCTCAGACTGACTTTGCCTTTCCAACTATGCACTCCCTCTCCTTCAGGAGAGGGTTGGGGTGAGGTTTAAGCCTGTAAATCCTCCATAATCTTTTTAATCTTTTCTGCTAACTTCTCTTCTGTAGCTTTAAAGTCTTCAGCGCTTTCAAGCGGTGTATTTACGCTACAATAGAACTTAATTTTAGGTTCTGTACCACTTGGTCTAGCAGAAATGATGCTTCCATCAGCGGTAATGAATTGCAATACATCAGATTTTGGAAAACCTAATTCTTTACTAGAACCTGCTTTAATATCAGTTTCCTTATTTAATTCGTAATCTTTTAAGGTAACCACTTCAGAGCCACCCAGTTTTGCTGGTGGATTATTCCTAAATGTCTCCATCATCGCTTTGATTTCTTCAGCACCAGTTTTACCTTTTTTGGTAATCGAAACTAAATCTTCCTTGTACATTCCATAAGTCACGTACATGTCAATCATCGCTTGATATAAGCTACTGCCTTTATCTTTATAAAATGCAGTCATCTCGGCAATAAATGCACAAGAAATTACCGCATCTTTATCTCTTACTAAATCGCCAATTAAATAGCCATAACTTTCTTCACCACCTGCGATGAAAGTCTTTTTGCCTTGTTGTTGGGTCATTACCTGACCAATCCACTTAAATCCTGTTAAGGTGTTAAAATACTCAACGCCTTTAGCATCGCAGATAGCTTTAATTAAACTGGTTGTTACAATAGTAGAAACCACATATTCATTGCCTGTTAATTTTCCTTTTTCTTCCCAAGCGGTTAGTAGATAGTTAATTAATAAACTACCAGTCTGATTTCCATTTAATAAAACGAATTCTCCGTCATTATTCTTAACGGCAATACCAACACGGTCGGCGTCTGGGTCTGTAGCTAAAACTAAATCAGCATCAAGTTCTTCAGCTTTTTTAATGGCTAAACTTAAAGCATCTTTTTCTTCAGGATTAGGATAAACAACGGTTGGGAAATTCCCATCTGGTTTGCTTTGTTCTTCAACTATGTTAACATTTGTAAAACCAAATTGAGCTAAAGCCTGTGGTACCAAAGTAATTCCAGTTCCGTGAATAGGAGAGTAAACAATTTTTAAATCGTGTTCACGAGCAATAGCATCTGGCGAAACCGAAAGTGCTGTAATCTTATCTAAATAACTTTTGTCGATTGCTTCTGCAATTAATTCAATGTTACTTTCAACTCGGTCAAATTTAACCTCATCAATACTTTTAATTGCAGCCACTTCATCCATTACCATTTTGTCATCTGGAGAAGTAAACTGGCCACCATCATTGCCGTAAGCTTTGTAACCGTTATATTCTTTAGGATTGTGAGAAGCAGTTAACATCACACCACTTTTGCAGCCTAATTCGCGTATAGCAAAAGAAAGTTCTGGAGTTGGGCGTAAAGCCGAGAAGAAGTAAACTTTAATGCCATTTGCCGAAAAAACGTCGGCAGTTATCTTTGCAAAATAATCAGAATTGTTTCTGCTGTCGTGTGCAATGGCTACACTGATTTTCTCTCCTAGATATTTCTTGTTCAAGTAGTTAGCCAAACCTTGTGTAGCAGTTCCAATGGTATATTTGTTAATGCGGTTAGAGCCAGCCCCCATGATTCCACGCAAACCACCAGTTCCAAACTCTAAACTTCTATAAAATGAATCTGTTAATTCTGTGGTCGAATTATTGTCTAATAAGGCCTGAATTGAATTTTTTGTTTCTTGGTCATAATTGCCATTAAGCCATTCGTTAATGGTTGCTAGGGTGCTTTCTTCTAATTGCATTTTTTAAATTGATTGATGTTGTAATTAATAATACAAAACAGAATTAAAATTGTTCAGGTCTATTTACGAGAACGTTATCAGAATTTTATTTTGTCATTTTGGCGAAAATTAGCCCTCTTTTCCTTATTTTCACGCCCCGATACAATAATAAGAAAAATACGCATTCTAAAATTAAAAATGAAGATATTAAAATTTGGTGGAACGTCTGTAGGTAGCCCTGAGCGAATGACAAAACTGTTGGATATCATTAATCCAGCTGAAGAACAAATAGTTGTATTATCAGCGGTGTCTGGTACAACAAACAGTTTAGTGGAAATTTCTTCTAAATTAATTAAGGAAGAAAAGGATGAGGCTATCAAATTAATAAAGGCGTTAAACCAAAAATATAATGAGTTTGTGATCGAGCTTTTGCCAGCAGGCGATTTTAGAGAACAAGGTCAGGAAATAGTAGATTATCATTTTAATTTTCTAGCATCATTAGCTAACGATTTATTTACCAATATAGAAGATAAAGTTGTTTTAGCACAGGGTGAGTTATTATCAACTACGTTATATCATATTTATTTAAAGTCGATAGGAGTGCCGTCTGTGCTCTTACCAGCTTTAGATTTTATGAAAATTGATGAAGATAATGAGCCAGATATTCCTTTTACAACAGAACATTTAACTCCATTGTTGGAAAAATATAAAGGAAATAACTTGTTTATTACACAAGGATTTATTTGTAGAAATAGCTTTGGTGAGGTAGATAATTTACGCAGAGGCGGAAGTGACTATACTGCATCGTTATTAGGCGCTGCAATTTTAGCAGAAGAAGTTCAAATCTGGACTGACATTGATGGGATGCACAATAACGACCCTAGAATTGTAAAAGGAACTAAGCCAATTTCTCATTTATCTTTTGATGAAGCAGCTGAGTTGGCTTATTTTGGTGCAAAAATCTTGCATCCACAATCTGTTTTTCCAGCACAGAAATATAAGATCCCAGTTCGTTTGTTAAATACCATGGAGCCAAAAGCTTTGGGTACTGTAATTAGTACGGAGAGTGAAAAAGGTAAGATTAAATCTATTGCTGCTAAGGATGGCATTACTGCTATTAAAATCCAATCGAGCAGAATGCTTTTGGCTTATGGTTTCTTAAGAAGGATTTTCGAGATTTTTGAGCGATATAAAACACCAATCGATATGATTACCACATCTGAGGTTGCCGTTTCCTTAACTATCGATTTTACAGATAACCTGGATGAAATTGTAAAAGAATTAAATTCATTTGGTAGTGTTGAAATTGATAAAGATCAATCAATTATTTGTGTTGTAGGTGACTTTGGAGCAGAAAAACATGGTTATGCAGCTAAAGTTTTAGATTCAATTAAACATATTCCAGTTAGGATGATTTCTTATGGAGGTAGTGCTTATAACATTTCACTTTTAGTAGGAACAGAAAACAAGGTTGAAGCTTTAAGAAGCTTACACGATAGGATTTTTGAATAATTAAAATCGCTTTCTAAGATATACGTAGGCTAGGATAAATAACAGTAGGAGTACAAACGAAAGTCGAATTCTTCTTTCAAATTCTTTTCTGGTAATGTTACCTCTTCTATAATCGAAATAATTACCGGCATACATTATTGCCAAAAAGACCAAGAATAATATTAATAGAAATTTCAAAGATTATGTTTTCCGATAAAGATATAGCACATTTCTCGAATTTAGAAACTCCATTTTACTATTACGATTTAAATTTGCTTGAACGTACGTTAAAAGCTTGTGAAGAAGCTTCAAGCGTTTACAAGTTTCATGTTCACTATGCAATGAAGGCAAACTTTAATCCGCTGGTTTTAAAGGCAATTGAAAAGATTGGTTTTGGTGCGGACTGTGTGAGTGGAGGTGAAGTTAAAAAAGCTATTGAAGTTGGTTTTTCTAAAGATAAAATTGTTTTTGCTGGTGTAGGAAAATCCGACAAAGAGATTAATGATGCCTTGGATAATGATATTTTCTGTTTCAATGTAGAATCTGTTCAAGAATTGCAGGTAATTAATGAACTTGCTGAAGCAAAACAAAAAGTTGCTAAAGTAGCCATTCGTATCAACCCAAATGTTGATGCACATACTCATGCGAACATCACCACTGGTTTAGATGAAAATAAATTCGGCGTAAATTCATGGGATATGCCTGCTTGTGCTGCTATTTTAAATATTTCTCCAAATCTAGAATTTGTTGGCATTCACTTTCATATCGGTTCTCAAATTACCAATATGGATGTTTATAAAAACCTTTGCATCCGTGTTAACGAATTTGCTACTTGGTTTGAAGACCACGGATTTAAAGTAACCATTTTAAATGTTGGTGGTGGATTAGGAATTGATTATCACAATCCAGAGCAGCAAATACCAGATTTTAAATCATATTTTAAAATATTCTCAGATTTCTTGGAAGTAAAGCCTTATCAGGAAGTTCACTTTGAATTAGGTAGGGCCTTGGTTGGACAAAGCTCTTCTTTAATCAGTAAAGTACTGTACGTGAAAAATGGCAAGAAGAAAAACTTCATCATTTTAGATGCAGGAATGACCGAATTGATGCGTCCAGCGTTATATCAAGCTTATCATAAAATAGAGAATATCAGTCAACTCCAAACTCCAAACTCCAAACTCTCAACTAAATACGATGTTGTAGGACCAATTTGTGAAAGCACAGATTGTTTTGGTAAGGAAGTTGAATTGCCAGAAACTTTTAGAAACGATTTAATTGCCATTAGAAGTACGGGCGCTTATGGCGAGGTAATGGCTTCTCATTACAATTTGAGAGAAAATGTTCACATTGTTTCTAGTGAGGAAATAATATAATATTTGTCATCCAGAGCGCAGCGAAGGATCTAAGAGGGTAATTCTACTTTTAGATTCCTCGTTCCGCGGAATGACAAAAGAGCTCGATGACAAACATCTATTTATTTCTTCCTCGAGCCAACAAATACAATCACACCAGCAATTAATACAATTCCACCAACATAAGGTGGCCAATTAACCGATTTCTCTCTATCAGCAGAAACTTGAATTGGGCCTGCATCAATTACTTTTTCTTTTTTGGTGTAGGTAAATCCTGTCCATACTAATAATACAATTCCTAGCACAATTAATATTATTCCTAATGTTCTTCCCATGATTTTAGCTTTAGGATAAGAACATTTAATAATAATAAATGTTTGATTTTAGCTAAAAAGAAAACCCAAGGCTTAGCTTGCTCGAAGCACCTTTATTTACACCAGAATTTATGATACCGTATAATTTATTTAATTTGAAATAGAAGGCAAAGTCAAATGCCCCACCTTTTAAGCTTTCATTATACTGATTTCTTAAACTGTTATTTAAACCTGGAGTTACACCATAAAATAGTCTAAAAGCATAATGATGATTAAAATTCTTCTTAGGATGCCAAATAATTTCACTTGCCATTCCCGTGGTAAATAGTGTTGTTTTTGTAGAACTAATTATATTTGGATTATTTAGGTTTTTCATTTGTTTCCTAAAATCTGCATAACCTCCACTTTCGAATGTCAAAGCGTTTTCCCAGCTAATAATTCTAAATTCTGCGTTACCAGCATTGTCATAATAGCCAATTGAAGTTCTTAATCCACCGCCAAAGATTCCCTTTCCATCAAATTCTGGTATATTATTATCTTTATTGTACTCACTGTCATAATTTGTTTCGCCAGCAAAGCCAAAAACACCATAAGCAATATTCAAGTTTTTAGTAGTATGAGCTCTACTATAATTTAACACTCCCATTGTCAAATCGCCGGTACCATAAGGTAAACTTAATCCCGCAAGGCCTGCACTTATATAGTTTTTAACTTTAATGGAATCAGAGCCCATTGGTTTTGGTAAATAGGAAACATCGTTACCTGCAATAGCTGGTACAAAATAGGAGGGGGTACTGCAAGAACTAATGAATAAAACAGTTAATACAAGAAGAGAGGGCAGCGTTAAATTTTTCATTTAGCGTTAATTTTGTTGTCGTAAATATAAATAGCTTGTGTTAAGATACTATTAATCTTTTCAATTGGTAAATCTTCTTCAATGTCAATCAAAAGGATTTTCATTCTAGCACGTTTTTCTACCAATAAATCTGGATGGTCAATTAAATTTCCATCAACAAATCCAATGTAAGGTTTTTTGAATTTTTTATGTATCCATAAATAACAAAGCATTTTACCCTTAAAATAAAAAAATGGAAGTTTATACTTCCATTCAGGGGTAATTTCATTAGTGTGTGATAAAATAATATCTCTTAATGCCAACAAACAGCCTCTAGTAGGCTCTTCTCGTTTTAAGTAGAAATTATCTAAATCGCTTAACATTAATATTCTATTTCGAAGAAATCAGCTAATCCACCTAAAAAATATTCTTCAATTCCAGCAGTGAAATCATCATAATCTTCATCAGGAATGTTAGTTTGAACAAATTCTAATGATGTTCCTTTTTTATCTTCGTGAAGTTTAATAGTTACAATAGATGGTTCACCTTCGTCACCAAAATACCATTGTTGTACAATTTTCTTATTAGGTTCAAACTCGATGTTTTTACCTACGATATCGCCTTCCCAAAAAGAGAATTCGGTGCCAGCTTCTTCTGTAAATTCTACTTCAGCGCCTGTCCATAATTGAATGCTTTGAGGTTTAGTTAAGGCTAAATAAACTTCTTCTGGTGGTGCTGGTAGAGGTATATATTTTTTGTAATTCTTCATTTTGATATATTTTCTTTTTTCTTTATTAGGATGAATAGGATTTAGAGATGCTAAGATAATAGCTTAATATGTTATCTGTGCTAAAACCAAATGCTTTAAAATTTTCTAATCCTATAATCTATTAATCCTAAAAATCCTACTCAAGACTACTTAAACGCATTTAATCCTGTTACGTCCATTCCTGTAATTAATAAATGAACATCATGTGTTCCTTCATAGGTTACAACAGATTCTAAGTTCATCATGTGGCGCATGATAGAGTATTCTCCAGTAATTCCCATTCCACCTAACATTTGGCGAGCATTTCTGGCTATGTCTAAAGCAATTTCTACACTGTTACGTTTTGCCATAGATATTTGTTCCGCTGTTGCTCTGTTCTCGCTTTTAAGTGTGCCTAAACGCCAAACCAATAACTGACCTTTAGTAATCTCTGTAATCATTTCGGCTAATTTCTTTTGTTGTAATTGAAATCCGCCTATTGGTTTACCAAATTGAACACGTTCTTTTGAATATCGAAGTGCGGTATCATAACAATCCATCGCAGCGCCTAAAGCTCCCCAAGCAATGCCATAACGAGCTTGGTTTAAACAGCCTAATGGTCCTTTTAAACCTTTAATGTCAGGGAAGATATTTTCTTTAGGAACTTTTACATTGTCGAAAACTAATTCGCCAGTGGCTGAAGCTCTCAAACTCCATTTGCCATGTGTTTCTGGAGTTGTAAAGCCTTCCATACCACGTTCAACTACCATTCCTCTAATTTTTCCTTCTTCATCTTTTGCCCAAACTACAGCAATATCAGCAAAAGGAGCATTAGAAATCCACATCTTAGCACCATTTAATAGATAGTGGTCGCCTTTATCTTTAATATTGGTAACCATACCGCCTGGGTTAGAACCATGGTCTGGTTCTGTTAAGCCGAAACAACCCATTAATTCGCCTGTGGCTAATTTTGGTAGATATTTTTTGCGTTGCTCTTCTGTTCCATAAGCGTAAATTGGGTACATTACTAACGATCCCTGAACGGAGGCGGTAGAACGAATTCCAGAATCGCCACGTTCAATTTCTTGCATGATAATTCCGTATGCCGTATAATCTAAACCAGCGCCACCATATTCTACAGGTATAGTTGGGCCAAATGCACCAATTTCTCCTAAACCTTTAATTAAATGTTTTGGAAACTCTGCTCTTTGTGCATAATCTTCAATTATTGGGCTAACTTCTTTTTTTACCCAATCTCTTACAGTTGAGCGAATTAATAAGTGCTCTTCGGATAAAAGTTCATCTAACTGATAATAATCTGGTGCTTCGTAAAGGTCTTTCTTGGCTGATTTGTTCATCTTTTACAGTATATTTGGATTGATAATCTGGTAAAATCAAAGGTAATAATTTAGTGTAATGACTGGTAAAAACCACATAAAAATTTAATTTTGCCCTTAAATCTTGCTTTAAATAATTTAAACCTAATGTTTGTACAGACTATTGCTTTAAAAGACGTAAAATTTTATGCTTATCATGGGTTTTATCCTGAAGAACAGCTTACCGGAAATCATTTTTTGGTAGATGCTGAGGTAACTTTTACGCCATCAGGGGATACAGAAGATTTGCAACATACCGTTAATTATGAGGTGATAAATAGCATCATTACCAAGGCAATGCAAGAAACTCAAAAGCTACTAGAAACGGTTGTTAGAAATATTATAGATGAGTTGTTGTCTAATTACTCATTTTTGTCAACCATAGTAGTTGGAATTAGAAAAATACATCCAATGATGCCTGGGGAAATTGGGCATTCATTTGTACAATTAAGTTATACTTCTTCGAAATAAAATGGAATACACTAAAATAACCAGCGCTATTTTAGCAGAAATTGAAAATGCAATTGGTGCGTCAAACGTTTTTGTAGACGATGAATCCCTTGCAAATTATGCTCATGATGAAACGGAAGATTTAAAATACTATCCTGAAGTTGTAGTTAAGCCAACTGATACGGATGGCGTTTCTGCTTTACTTAAAATTTGTAACGGTTACAAAATTCCGGTAACACCAAGAGGTGGCGGTACAGGTTTAAGTGGTGCAGCATTGCCAATTTTTGGTGGGGTTTTGTTGTCGATGGAGAAGTTCAAGTCTATCATTGACATTGATACAGAAAACCTGCAAGCAACTGTAGAGCCTGGTGTAATTACCGAAGAATTCATGAATGCGGTTGCAGAAAAAGGGTTGCTTTATCCCGTTGACCCTAGTAGTAAAGGTTCGTGTTTCATTGGTGGTAATGTGGCTCATGGTTCTGGTGGACCAAGAGTGGTGAAGTATGGGACTATTCGTGAATACATCCTTAACCTAGAAGTTGTTTTAGCCAATGGCGATGTGATTTGGACAGGTGCGAATACCTTAAAATATGCCTCAGGCTATAATTTAACACAGTTGATGATTGGTTCTGAAGGAACTTTGGCGGTGGTTACAAAAATTGTAACTAAGCTTATTCCTAGAACAAGTTTAACAGTGTTGATGTTGGGTTCCTTTTCTACAAACGAACAAGCTTGTGGCGCCGTTTCTGCAATTTTTAGAGCTGGCGTTACGCCATCAGCTTTAGAGTTTATGGAACGAAAAGGAGTAGAGTGGGTAATTAAATTTGACGATATAAAATTCGATTTAAAGGATGATGTAAATGCCTTTTTGATGATTGAATTTGATGGAGATGATTTAGATGTTATTTTTAAGGATTGCGAAAAAGTAAATATGGTGCTCGAAGAATTTGGATGTACCGAAGTACTTTTCGCTGATACTGCACAGCAGAAGGAAGAATTGTGGAGGATGCGTAGAACGATGGCTGAATCGGTAAAATCTAACTCTGTTTATAAGGAAGAAGACACTGTTGTGCCACGAGCTGCTTTGCCTAAATTAGTGAATGGCATAAAAGAAATTGGTGCTAAATACGGTTTCGAGAGTGTTTGTTATGGTCACGCAGGTGATGGTAATTTGCACATCAACATCATTAAAGCCGGAATGAGCGATGAAGATTGGAAACATAAATTAAAAGATGGAATTGTAGAGGTATTTGAGCTAACAACTGCTTTAGGTGGTACAATTTCTGGTGAACACGGAATTGGTTTGGTTCAAAAGGATTACATGCCAATTAAATACAGCGAAATCCATTTGAACTTAATGCGAAACATTAAAAAGGTTTTCGACCCGAATGGAATTTTAAATCCAGGGAAGATAACACCTTAAGTGAGTTAAAAATAGCGTAAACACCCCAGTCTTCGACCACCCCTCTACAAGAGGGGAATTGCAAACTACATTCCCCTCCTTTGGAGGGGTGCCTGAAAGGCGAGGTGGTTCTTAGCAAACTATGCAACTTTCAATAGTAGCACTTTCCTAACTTAAATAAACCAGATAGTAGCGAAAATCCTTTTTGAATAGATTTAGTCATCCGATGAATTTAGAATACTGCAGATATTCATCGGATGATTATTTAGAAAGCACAAAAAGATTGAAGCGAATAGCTGGACTAACGTTAATTTATTTGGTGTTTTTGCTTTTCAGAAAAAGCATTTAATATATTCATAGGATGTTGTCCTTCTAACAATAGCTTGCCTCGATTTATAAGAAGTGAATCTCTAGGGAGAATAATATAGATCCTTCGCGATGATAAGGGTGATAATCGCTTTTATGCTCTAGGCTTTTAACTCCCAACTCCAAGCTTCCCAACTCACTTAACCACCCATTCGTGAATCCCTGCGGAGTTATCTGCTGGTAATTGCACTTCTAGTTTTAAAGCGGTTGTTTTAACTGGTTCGAAAGTGATGGTATTGTATTTGTCTTTGGCGATTGCGTCTGTTTTAATAGATTTAACTTCTACCCAGGCGCCATCTTTTTGGTAATATACTTTGTATGCAGCTGGAATTCTGCAACCGCCATAAGGTGCATCATCAAACCAGTAAACAGATGATGAAGAGACTGTTTTTTCGCTATCAAAAGTATAGGCAACAAACTCGGTGCTGTTCTTTTTAGGCCACCAATGTAAATACGGGAAATTGGCATCTATAGAGTTTGTTGGTTCATATTGGTCGTTTAAAGCCTTGTACATTCTAGGTACATTTAGAGAAGAACTTACGGTACTTAATGCTGCAATTGTCGGTGCCGGTTTAGCCCTGATGGCATTGGCTTCATAAGGAATCCAAACGGTCATTTCAGTCGAACCACGATTTGCCCAGGCGTAATAAGGAATTGCTTTTACTGGCTGTGTAGTTTCTAAAAGTACATCGGTGTTTAATTGTTTTTTATAACTCGACCCTGTTAAATTAATGGTGTACACTCCGTTTAACAATTCAGGCTGATAGGTTGTGGTAGATGCCGTTTCTTTTTTAATAGAGATGTTTTGTACTGAACCTTCTGCATTATCTGGGCCTTCTAGGCAGTAAACTAATGGTCCTCGTTGTAAAGCTAAGCGGCCTCTATCGTCTTTCACATTTGTATTGGCCAGTACTTTTTGCGTTTCCATTGGTAATTCGAAAGAGATTTTATCGCCTTTGGCCCATTTGCGTTTTAAAACAGCATAACCTTTATCTATGGTATAAGCTACTTTTTTGCCATTAACAAAAATGTTGATTACGCTTTGGGTATGGCTTGCAAACTGATATAAATCACCAGGAACGGGTTGCTGTTTTGCCCATCCTGGGATACGGATTTCTACAGAGAAGTCGCTCGATTTTTCCGGATCTATGCCGATGTCTATTTTCCCTTTCCAAGGATATTCCGTCTGTTGAGTGATTTTTACCTTGCCAGCTACAGGAATGGTTAAAGTACTGATGTTGCTCATGAACAAATTCACATATAACTTATTTCCGTTTTGCGCATACACATAACCCGGAACAGAAGGCAAAAACCTAGTCATATTGGTAATGCAACAAGCACAGCTAAACCAAGCACTTCTTTGGTGTTGCCCCATTGAGGCTAATGGATTTGGATAAAAGAACTTATTGCCACTTAGCGAAACTCCAGATAGCAAACCGTTATAAAGTGTGCGTTCTAAAACATCTATGTATTTCGAATCGCCGTGTAATAAAAACATCCTGTTGTTCCAGTACACATTGGCAATGGCAGCACAAGTTTCGGCATAGGCCGACATGTTTGGCAATTGATAGGCGTCGCCAAAAGCTTCGCCATTATTAGTAGCGCCAATACCGCCAGTGATATATAATTTCCTTAAACTCACATCATCCCAAATGTCATCAATGGCGTGGAGGTAAGCTTGATCTCCAGTTAAGGCGGCAATATCTGCCATTCCTGTGTACATATAGGTTGCTCGTACGGCGTGACCAACAGCTGTTTTTTGTTTCAAAACTTTCTCGTTCGCTTGGTTATAAGCATCGCCTTTTGGTCCGCGAACATCTAAAAAGAATTTCGCTAAGTCTAGGTATTTTTTGTTGCCAGTTACGCGGTATAATTTGGCAAGGCCGATTTCTACAATCTGATGCCCTGGGTAAATTTCTAGCTTACCCCAGCCAAAAGTGTTCACCAATAAATCTGCATTTTTAATGGCGATGTTTAAGAAGTTCTTTTTTCCAGTCGATTGGAAGTGGGCAACAGCGGCTTCGAATAAATGGCCAGAATTGTATAACTCGTGACTCAAATCTTGGTCTTTTACCCAGCGTTTATCGCCAATCCATTCGTGTGGTTTTTTGGCGCCAACAGTTCTAAAAGTATATAAGTAGCCATCTTTTTCTTGGGCAGCGCCAATGATTTTAATCAAGCTATCTAAGTATAAATCTAACTCTGGGTTTTTTTGTACTTGCATGGCATAAGATGCACCTTCAATTACTTTGTACAAATCAGTATCGTCAAAAGTGTATTCCGTCATTTTATCGCCTGCCAATAGTTTAGCCGCTCTTAAAAAATTATCAATCCTGCCATTCTCTTTACATTTCTGCAAAATATAGGGAATGGTTACTTTGGCGTTTACTTCCATTTTGGGCGCCCAAAACTCATCATTTACATGAACATGAGTAAATGGAACAGGTTGTATAGGATAATCCTTTTGTTGTGCGTTTGTAGAGATGGCGATTAAACCAAAGGCGAATAATAATAATATTTTAGATTTCATGCGTTTAGTTTTTTATAGTTCTAGCTTCGTAAAACGGCCCTGCACTATTTCTTGGTTTAGGTTGTAATTTAATGGTAACCATCTTTTTGCCTTTGGTTAATTCTGCTGGTATAGCATAGCTGATGTTATAGAACTTGCTCTCCTTAAATTTATTTAAATCTTCTGATGCGATTTGAGTTCCATCTACTAAGATATCAAATCTTCTATCTCTATTATCCATTCCCCAATACATCAACATTAATGAATTAGTTAGGTTTTCATCAACTTTCATTTCGAAGCTTAAATGACCATCTACACCTGCAATTCTCCATTTCTTCAAATGTTCTTCACCTGTTTGCATTTTCTCTCCAATTAATTTATGGTCTCTTTCAGGTTGCATTTCACCCGGTCTAAACATATCCATGGTTTGTGCTAGTAGGTTTTGCTCTGCAAGTTTGGCGGCTTCGTAAATCTTTTGCTGCACAGTCCAGCTTTCTGGTGTAAAAACATCCCAATAAACAGAATAGTAACTGTTATCAACCTGATTAAAAGGAACTAGTTGCACTTCATTAGGTTTAGCTAAATTGTTGGTCACAAAGTGAAGTTTACTTTTATCCGTTGTTTTAATCCAGTCGTTCGCATTATTTGTGCTGCTTACAAAAACCGGAACACCTTTTAAAGGATCTGGTTCTTTTTCTCCTAAAACGCCAGCTAATAACGTTGGTCCGTAAAATACTGCCCTGCGATTTGGATTGTCTGGAATAGCCTCAGTATATAGGTTTGAAGGAATGATCAGTTCAATTTTATCGTTTTTTTTCCAAGTGCCACTAATAATTACATAACCATTTGCGCTTTTAACGATGTCTTTTTCGACCTTGCCATTAATTTTAACTAAGAAATTTTTGCTCCAATGCGGATATCTGAAACGGAAGGTGAATTTGGTAGGTTTGGCTGTATTAACCGTAAACGTAACCAAGTCTGAGGCGGGTAATTGTGTTTCTTGTTTAATGGTTACGCCTTTTTCTTTCCAGTTTAAAATTGAAGGGATATATAGGTTGACAAATAAATCGCCATTGCTACCTCTAAAATAAATGCTTTCGTTGTATTTAACATGGTTTTCCATACCCGAGCCAACACAACAAGTAAAGGTGTTAAACTCGTCGCTGAATTCTTTTTTGCCACCCATTCTTAAAGGCACGAAATAACAAGTCATCCCATTGTTATGGTTTTGTGAAGCTAAAATGTGGTTGTATAAAGCCTTCTCGTAATAATCCATGTAACTCGCCTCTGGATTTAAAGCAAATAAATGCCTTGTTAATTTCAACATGTTATAGGTATTGCAAGTCTCGGTGGTATTATCAGTAAGGTAGTCGTTAAGTTTACCTGGTGCATTCAAATATTCGTAATTGCTATTACCTCCATTTGCATAAGTGTGGTCTTTGGTAATTGCGTTATAAAAGAAAGTGGCAATCTTTAAATCTTTAGGGTTATTGGTAAGTTCATATCGCCTTGCGCTGGCAATGATTTTAGGGATTTGTGTGTTTGAGTGCTTGCCAGCTAATTGGTCTTTGCCATTTGCCAATGTATCTAACACTCTTTTGTCGTAGAATTTATAGGAAAGGTCAAGGTATTTTTTGTCTCCTGTAAAAGCGTAAGTATTGGCCATTACTTCGCTCATTCCGCCATACTCGCAAATTAACATCTTCTGAATTTGTGCGTCATCTAACCCTTTAATCGTGTTTTCTGCCCAATTGGCAATGCCTTGATTAATTTGCAATGCTTTGGTATTGTTGGCATAAAGAAATGCATCTTGCAATCCGGCCATGATCTTATGAACGGTGTACCAAGGAGCCCAAGCGCCATTGAGGTCGAAACCACCTGTTTTGATATTGCCTTTAGCTACTTCTTCCCAAACTTTGTCTTCATTAGGGATAGCGCCAACATAACCAGTTTTACGAGCTTTTTGACATTCGTATAATTCGTTAACGATGTAATTTATCTTTTTCAAAAATGCTTCATCTTTTGTAGAGGCATAATGCATAGAAAGAGCAGAAAGGTAATGACCTAAAGTATGTCCGGCTAAACCATCAGATTCCCAACCCCCATAAATCTTTCCTTTTTCTTGTAATCCAGCGTGTCGACGGAAAGAAGAAAGTAACCTATCAGCATCAATTTTCAAGAGGTAAGCTGCATCAGCTTTCATTGCGGTTAAAAAGGGACTTTCCAATAATTTTACATCTTGTAAGTTAAAAGGATAAGCCTTGATGGGTACTTGAGGTTTTATAATTGCCTTGGTGTCATTATATTCGGTAAGGTAATTTTGTGAATAAGCATTGGCCGAAAATAGTAAACCGAAAACAAGCAATAATCGTTTCATAAAAGAGGAGATTTAACTAAATAAAACTAATGGATTTGGAAGGGATGTGCAATAAGGTTTTTGGCTTAAACTTTACGGATTTTAACATCTGTTTTTTTTACCGAAAAGATGCTAAGAGCACAAAGTTTTCTACCATCTAAGAAATCTTGAGGCATCTTAGTGTCGATGGGTTTTTGATCCACCTATGAAACCAAGCATGCCTTAGATTTTCTTAGCTGTCTTAGATGGTTAACCTTTTTGCACATAGGTTTTCATTTTTTCTTAGGTTTTCTAAGGTGTCTTTTTGGGTGGTGAACCTTTTTTATAACAGCTTCAAATTGATTAGTAATTAACAAATTTTAACCTTAATAGTAGTTATTTAAAAAAATAGAGGTAATATTGATGCGTTATGAAGGTTTTGCAATTTACCATTCCGGTTGCCCATGATAGTGCAGTGATTGTGCAGGAAGATATCATGCCTCATTTTTATACACATTTGCACAGGCATAACGAAGCGCAATTGATTTGGATAAAAGAGGGAGAGGGAACTTTGGTAGTTGATAATCATTTATACGCTTTCAAAGCAAATGATGTGTATCTGTTAGGCGCTAATCAACCTCACTTATTTAAAAGTAATCCAGAGTATTTTGTAGAAAATAGCGGTTTGCAAATACAAGCCTTAATGATATTTTTTGACCCAAATGGTAAGTTAACGCCCTTGTTGGATTTACCCGAAATGCAGTTGTTAAAATCGTTTTTGCATCAGCATCAAGCTGGATTTAAGGTGCCATCGAAACATAATGAATTGGTCATTTCACAAATGTTATCCGTTCAACAAGCAAAAAATCAAGAATTAATGATTAGTTTTTTGCAATTGTTAAATTCATTGTATTTAACGTCTAATAAAGCAGAACCATTAGCGGCTGTTCGTTCATCTCAGTTTTCTGAGAATGAAGGAATAAGGATAGCACATATATTTAACTATATCATGCAACATTATGAGAGGCTCATTACCCTTGAAGAAGTGGCAGAACAGGCCCACATGACACCACAAGCTTTTTGTAGGTATTTTAAGAAACATACCCGACAGACTTTTGTGTCTTTTTTAAATGAAATGCGCATCAATGAAGCTTGTAAAAAGTTAACAAGTGGGCGATATGAAAACATCGCGACCGCTGCTTATACTTGCGGATTTAATAGTGTTACTAACTTTAATCGTGTCTTTAAAGCAGTAAAAGGGGAATCTCCGAAAGCTTATCTGGAGCATTATTTTAGTAATTTTGGGTAAGGGGTGGTTAATGGTCAATGGTTGATAGACCATGGCCTGAGTATATAACATTAAGTTTTCCAGCTATTGAATAATTTATTTAGGTAAAGCTATCAAGTTATTAACTATCGACCATCAGCTTCTTCCTCCTTAATGCAAATTTAGTTCAGTAAAGCGCCATTTCTATTAACCATGAACCATTAGCTATCAACCTCTTCTTTCCAAAGGTTAAAATCCGTTTACTTTTCATTAAATCCTGCGAAAGATATTGGATGTTGAGCCATTACTTTTGATTAAAATTATTTTGATATGAAACACGTAGCTTGGCAAGGAATCTATCCGGCACTTTTAACACCTTTTACCGCAAACGATGAGATAGATTATCCACTATTTCAAAAGAACTTAGATGCGCAAATAGCAGCTGGCGTTGATGGAATTATCATTGGTGGTTCCTTGGGCGAGGCGAGTACCTTGACGTCGCAGGAAAAAGCAGAGTTTTTAAGCTACTGTGTAAAATCAGTAAATGGAAAAATTCCTGTTATCATCAATGTAGCAGAGCAAAGTACAAAAGTTGCCATTGCAATGGCTCAAGAGGCTGAACAATTAGGTGCAGATGGCTTGATGTTGTTGCCACCATTGAAATATAAAGCAGATGATGAGGAAGTAGTAACTTATTTTCAAGCAGTTGCTAGTGCTACCAAATTACCAATCTTAATTTACAACAATCCGGTAGATTATGGTATTAAGGTAAGCATCCCGATGTTTGAGCAATTATTGCCTTATGCAAATATTCAGGCAGTAAAAGAAAGCACAAGGGATTTGGCCAATGTTACAAATATGATTAACAAATTTGGCGATAGATTTAAAATCCTTGGTGGAGTAGATACCATTTCACTAGAGTGTTTAATGATGGGCGCTAATGGTTTAGTAGCTGGTTTGGTTGATGCATTCCCTGCAGAAACAGTAGCTATTTACAGATTAGTGAAAGCAAAAAGATATGATGATGCAGTAGCAATTTATAGATGGTTTATGCCATTGTTAGAGTTAGATATTCATCCTAAATTAGTGCAATATATTAAATTGGCTGCTACGGCTGTAGGATTAAGTTCTGAATATGTAAGAGCACCAAGATTGGTTATTAAAGGCGCAGAAAGAGAAAGAGTTTTAAAAATTATAAATGATGCTTTAGCTACTCGTCCGCAATTGCCAGATTATTTAAATTTGTAACATGTATAAAGACACCAGCACGGCAGAAATAGATATCGCATTAGAAAAAGCTGTAAAAGCTTATCATCAGTATAAAACCTATACCCTTAAACAGCGTGCCGATTTTATGCGGGCAATCGCTTTGGAAATAGCTGAACTTGGCGACGAGTTAATAGATACGGCCATGGCAGAAACTAATTTGCCACAAGCACGTTTGCAAGGAGAAAGAGCTAGAACAATTTTTCAATTGAATAGCTATGCAGATGCTGCTGAATTAGGGAATTGGTTAGAAGCAAGCATTGATACTGCATTGTTAGAACGTACTCCACCAAAACCAGATGTACGTAAAATATTAATTCCGCTTGGGCCTGTTGTGGTTTTTGGCGCAAGTAATTTTCCATTTGCTTATTCAACAGCAGGTGGCGATACGGCTTGTGCCTTGGCTGCAGGCTGTCCGGTTATTGTAAAGGCACATCCGGCACATCCAAAAACATCTACTTTAATGGCAGATGCGATTTTAAAAGCAGCCAAAAAAACCAATATGCCAGATGGTATTTTTACACATATTTATGGTGCTGGTTTCGAAAGCGGTGTATATTTAGTGAAACACGAGTCTGTTAAAGCAGTCGGCTTTACAGGTTCTTTTAGTGGTGGAAAAGCATTATTCGATTTGGCTAATCAGCGAAAAACCCCTATCCCTGTTTTTGCAGAGATGGGAAGTGTTAATCCTGTTTTTTTATTGCCAGAAAAGCTAGCTACAGAGACTGAAACCTTGGCTAAACAAATGGCGGGTTCCATTACTTTAGGAATGGGTCAGTTTTGTACCAATCCAGGTTTAATGGTGGCTATTGATGATAAGAACTTAGATAAATTTATCGTCCATTTAAAAAGAGAAATAGAAGGCATAACACCGGCTAGGATGTTACATAAAGGAATTGCGACTAATTTCAACGAAAAATTAGAAAAAGCATTGTCGCAAAGGGGAGTTCAATTAATTGGGCAAACCGACGATTCGCAAGCAGTGGACAAAGTGCTCATCAGCGTTGCCACAACTTCTGGAAAAACATTTTTAGCTAATCCAGTTTTACATCAAGAGGTTTTTGGACCGTATTCACTCATCATTCAATGTGCTGATGAAAAAGAAATGTTGGCTGTAGCAAAGGCGATGGAAGGCCAGTTAACGGCTACCTTAATGGCCACTTCCAAAGACATTAAAAATCATCAACAACTGTTGGATGAAGTACAAGAAATTTGTGGTCGTTTTATTTTAAATAATGTTCCCACAGGTGTGGAAGTAGTTTTAGCGATGCATCACGGAGGTCCGTACCCTGCAAGTACTGATGCTAGATTTACCTCGGTAGGGGCAGATGGAATTAAACGTTTCGCCAGACCAATGTCTTACCAAAATTGGGATGATGAGTTTTTACCAAACGAGTTAAAAAATGGAAATCCGTTAGGTATTTGGCGGACTGTAAATAACGAATTAACTAAATCACCGCTGGATGAAAAAAACATTTAGTTGTATAGATGCACATACTTGCGGTAATCCGGTAAGGGTGGTTGCAGGTGGCGGACCAATTCTAATTGGAAATTCAATGATGGAACGTCGTTTGCATTTCTTGAAGGAATATGATTGGATACGTAAAGGGTTGATGTTTGAACCTCGTGGCCATGACATGATGAGTGGCAGTATTTTATATCCGCCAATAGACCCTAAAAATGATATTGGTGTTTTATACATCGAAACCAGTGGCTGTTTGCCCATGTGCGGTCACGGTACAATTGGAACTGTTACCATTGCTATTGAAGAAGGTTTGGTGATCCCTAAAGTACCAGGAAAGCTGCGTTTAGAGACACCAGCAGGATTGGTTTTAGTAGAATATGTACAGATTGATGGTAAAGTTAAATCGGTAAAACTGATTAACATTAAATCGTTTTTAGCAGCCGAAGGTTTGGAAGTTGATTGTCCGGATTTAGGTAAGATAACTGTGGATGTAGCTTATGGTGGTAATTTTTATGCCATTGTTGATCCGCAAGAAAATTTTAAAGGATTAGAGAATTATACTGCCGACCAACTAATCAGCTGGAGTAGGACTTGTCGTAAATTGATGAATGAGCGATATACTTTTGTTCATCCAGAAGATTCAAATATCAATGGTTTAAGTCACTTTTTATGGGCTGGGGCAACTATTTCTCCAGAAGCAACGGCTAGAAATGCTGTTTTTTATGGCGATAAAGCAATTGACCGTTCACCTTGTGGGACGGGAACATCTGCCCGTATGGCGCAATGGTTTGCAAAAGGAAAGTTAAAAAAAGGCGATAAATTTATTCACGAGAGTATTATCGGTTCTCAATTTATTGGCACCATTGAAGAGGAAACAACCATTAATGGCAAACCAGCAATTGTTCCAGGCATAGAAGGCTGGGCAAAAGTAACAGGTTACAATACCATTTTTATAGATGATGATGACCCTTATGCACATGGGTTTCAGGTTATTTAGACGATGGTCAATGGTTGATGGTCTATAGCCAAATCTCAAAAGCTAAACTCAAATAATAAGACTCTTTAAAAGATATTTGTCATCCTGAGCGTAGTCGAAGAATCTCTTAACAAAATCTATTTCCTATTCCCCATTCCCTATTCCCAATTATGACAATTCCATCTTCCATTTTACCTCTTCCATCTTCCATCAATAAAGGCAACGTTACCATCATTGGTGCTGGTATTATTGGGCTTTGCTCGGCTTATTATTTGCTAAAAGAAGGCTTTAAGGTTACTTTGTTAGAGCAAGGCGATTTAATTAATAATTGTTCGTCTGGCAACGCAGGAATGATTGTGCCTAGCCACTTTGTGCCATTAGCTGCACCGGGAATGATTAGTAAGGGCATCAAATGGATGTTTGATAGCAAAAGTCCTTTTTATGTAAAGCCATCTTTAAATCCAGCTTTAATTTCTTGGGGATTGAAGTTCTGGAAATACTCTAACCAAAATCATGTAGATATATCGGCCGAACCTTTAAGAGATTTACATTTGCTGAGCAAACAACTGTATGATGATTTAGCAAAAGAACCAACGTTAGATTTTGGTCTAGAGAAAAAAGGGATTTTGATGTTGTATAAAAGTCAGGCCGCTGGCGATGAGGAAATCCATTTAGCTAAAAAAGCGCAAAGTTTAGGCTTAGATGTAGAACCGCTAACACCAGCACAAACACAAGATTTAGAGCCAGATACAGCATTAGATATTTTAGGTTCAGTTCATTACAGGTGTGATGCACATTTGTCGCCAAGCGATTTAGTACAACAATTAGTTGCTTATTTAAGGAAAAACGAAGTAGAAATTGTTACTAATTGCAAGGTGACAGGCTTTGAAACAAATGCAGGGAAAATCACGGCCATTAAAACCACCAACCAAACATATACGCCAGATTTAGTAGTCATGACTGGTGGGGCTTGGTTGCCAGAATTGGCTAAAAAGGCAGATTTAAATATTCCAATTATGCCAGGAAAGGGTTATTCCTTCATGGTAGATCCAAATGGACAGCAAATTCATCATCCATCTTTATTGTTAGAAGCAAGAGTTGCGGTAACACCTATGAATGGTCAAATTCGTTTTGGTGGCACTATGGAGATTGCGCCAATGAATGATAAGGTAAATATGAATAGGGTAGAAGGAATTGTCAATTCAATACCTAATTATTATCCAGATTATCAAGTTCCAATTCCTCAGATTGATAAAATTTGGTATGGCTTTAGGCCATGTTCACCTGATGGCTTACCTTATATTGGTTTCACGCAGAAACTGAAAAATTTGATTATCGCTGGCGGTCACGGGATGATGGGGGTTAGTTTAGCGCCAGCAACAGGTAAACTGGTGGCAGAATTAGCGGTTGGAAGCAAATTGTCTGTAGGAGTTGAGGTATATAAGCCTGATAGGTTTGGTTAGCCGCTATATTTTTTCATTATTTTGATTAAATCTGTTTTTCTGCCAAAGGATTAACGATTTAAATATTCTTTTTTTACTGCTAGTATTAGTTTCGTCATGAACAATTTTATGATGTTGATTGAATAATTATTAACAATATTGAATTATTTTAATAAAGTACTTTGAAATTCAAAGTGTTTTACATTATCTTTGTGGAGTTAATTAGAAAACGTACCAAATCACAAAATATTTAAAACACAATTGTCATGACAAATCAAAACAACTTAACAAAGTTTGCCTTTACGCCACAATTAGTTACAAGAATGTTAATAGGAGGGGTTATAGGTTTCGCAGTAGTTTCATTATTATTTTATGCTACAAAAAATCCTAACCCAGCTTGGGGGAAATTTTGGATGATTAGACCTTTTATCATTTTACCATTAGCTGGTGCAACAGGTGGTGCAGTAAATTATTATATAGATTCATTCACTAATCATGGAACTTGGAAAAAGATATTTGGTATCTTATTAAGCTTCATCATATTTATTATTGGTTTATGGATGGGCACTGTATTAGGTTTTGCTGGCACAATTTGGAACTAAGCTTTAGAATTTAGCTATCTTAATTCAATTTTAAAATCATGGAAAACGAAATACGCAATCACCATAGCAATCCGACAGAACTTGAAGCTTTGTACAGGAACAATAAGGTTCGTTTTAAAAGGTCTTTTGATGTAGTATATCCTGAACTTAAAGGAAATCCTATTGCCGATTGTTGGAATGAAAGATTGCATTATGAAAGTCCTGAATTAAATTGGGGCTCTCGTAGCGAGTTGTTATTTGTAATGATAGCCTCGTTAATAGCTGGACTTATTGCCAAAATACCTTCTTTTTTTAATATAAACGAAGACTATTTCTATCCACGCAATATCGGTTTTATTGTTTTTCCAATGTTAACTGTTTTCTTTGCATGGAAAAACAAGCTGTCTTTCCCTAAAATTGCCTTCATTGCTGGTGCAACATTGTTAGGGCTAATTTATATCAATTGCCTTCCCAATGTTAAACAAAGTGATACTTTGATTTTATCATGCATTCACTTAGGTTTATTCTTATGGTCAATATTGGGAATTGCTTTTGTTGGTCAGCAATCTATTGATAAACAACAACGCCTTGGCTTTTTAAAATATAACGGTGATTTAGTTGTAATGACTACCCTTATTTTAATTGCTGGTGGTATCATGTCTGCACTAACTGTAGGTCTTTTTGGTCTCATCGGTCTTAAAATTGAAGATATCTATTTCCAATACGTTGGTGTTTTCGGAATTTCTGCAGCACCTATGGTAGGTACTTATTTGGTTCAAACAAATCCGCAATTGGTTGGTAAAGTTTCGCCAGTAATCGCTAAGATTTTTAGTCCGTTAGTATTGGTGATGTTGGTAGTGTACCTAATTGCCATTGTTTACTCAGGTAAAAACCCATATAACGACAGAGAGTTTTTATTAATCTTTAATGCCTTGTTAATTGGTGTATTGGCAATTATCTTCTTTTCTATTGTAGAAACAGCTAAAGCAACAAAAAATGCAATGGCTATCTGGATACTCTTTTTATTGGCTACAGTAACCATTATTGTAAATGTAGTTGCACTTTCTGCAATTGTATTCCGTATTGTTGAAATGGGCATTACACCGAATAGGGCAGCTGTTTTAGGAAGTAATGTTTTGATATTGATTAACCTATTATTGGTTACTACTAAGCTGTTTAAAGTACTCACTAAGAAAGTAGAAATTGATGATGTAGGTAAAACAATAGCTTCTTACTTACCAGTCTACTTTATATGGACTATCATTGTAACCTTTATATTCCCATTGATATTTGGGTTTAAATAAAGAGAGTCAGAAAAGTCAGGAAGTCCGTAAGTCGGAAAGATAAAGAGCATTAAAAAACCAGCTAAGATTTATTAGCTGGTTTTTTAATATAAGCAACTTTGGTTTCTTTAGTCGTATTCTCCATACCCTTAGATTCTCTAAGATGTCTTAGATGGTAAAAAATGCTATTTGCTAGTTTCTTTAACCTTTTTATCAAAAGCCAATTGCAAATCCGTTAATGCTTTATCGTATCCTTTTTTATCTACAAAAGCAGTTGGGTTATAGCTATCAGTTGGTTGGTGTTTTTGGTGTAAGTTAAACTGACTAGCGTGAGAAGCTAACCAAATGTCAAATGATAAAGCTTTCATTTCTTTTAAGGTGTAAGCATAATCTTTCTCTATGTTTTTATAAGTATCAACTTCATTAAATTTCTTATCGGTAACAATGCTTGGCATATTGGCAATCAATACTTTATAGGTTTTGGCTTTATCTTTTACTTCTAGCATAAAACTACAAGAGCCTTTAGTATGCCCAGGATGGTCTAGCATGACCAACTTGGTGCTTCCTAAGCCAATTACAGCTTTGTCACGCAATAACCCATCTGGATTTAAAGGAACATAAGTTTTTACACCATTTCCTAATGCATAATCAGAGCTTCCACCATCTTTCATTACTTGTGCGTCTTTTGCATTAACCAATACTTTAGCGCCAGTAGCTTTTTTCAATGCCGCCATAGCACCCATATGGTCATAATGGGCTTGTGTAGTTAATAAAATCTTGGTGTCAGTTAGCTTGAATCCTAGCGTTTTAATATTGTTGCTAATGATTTGTTTGGAATTTGCTAGGCCAGTGTTAATTAAGATATTTCCTTTCTCGGTAACTACTAAATAACAGGCCAAATCATAAGTTCCAACGTAATATAAGTTGCCTGCAATGCGAAATGGAGGATAAGGTTTTGACCATTCAGCAGGTGTGTCTTTTGGCTCTACAATTGTTTGGGCAGTGGATTTGAAGCAGAAAGTTGAAATTGCAAAACAAATAATAAGTGCAGAAATGGGATGTTTTAACGGACTTGAAATCATTTTCAAATATAAATATTCAAAGTAACTAAAAAGATTACCATTGGTAATTGATAGCATTAGTTTAAATTATTTAGAGAACAGTGATTATGTTAAAATCTAAGATTATCCTTTCCATTTGTGTTTTTAATATATAATTCATTGCATTAAGGAAGGATACATTTGAGGTTTGCAACCCTTAATAGTTGCACAGCACTAATGAACATAAACCAGATAGTAGCGTAAATCCTTTTTGTCATGCTGAGCTTGTCGAAGCACAAAAAGATTGTAGCAAATAGCTGGGCTTACGTTAATATTTATAGTGTTTTTGCTTTTCAAATAAAATGTCATTCCGAGGAATGAGGAATCTACAATCTAAGTATGCTTAAATAGATTCTTCGCTGCGCTCTGAATGACAAGCATTACAAATATTTTTAAGTGGTCTCCAATTGCTCAAACGCAATCATCTTATTTCTTTCTTTATCTGGTATGGCCGATGGGGTTTTAGAACCGTAATCAAAAGCTACGCAAACTGTTTTGCCTTTACTGCAGGTTACTTCCTTTCCATTTACATCCTTTACAATCAAATATTCTAAATCAAAACTGGTGTTGCCGATTCTGGATGTACGAACATACATGCTCACTTTATCTTCTAAGAAAATAGGGGCAATGTAATCTATTGATGCTTGACCAATTACAACACCTGTTGTTTTCCAATCCCAATTGATGGCGTGTTTCCAATATTTTGTTCTTCCGATTTCCATATAGGTAAAGTATACGGCATTGTTTACGTGGCCCATCATGTCTAGATCTGCAAAACGCATTTCGATATTGGTTTTATACTTGAAAGTGTCTATGTGACCCACTAATACTGACTTTTTGTCTGTTGATTTTTCTTTTTTGCGCCAAAATGACTTAAAAAACATAAATATTTGCTTTGGAATAAGGTTTGAATATGAACAATTATAATTTAAAAAATAAAATAACGGAGGATATAAAAATGACTTTAGTAAAATTTAATAACAAAACGAGAAACACAGCACCTTATTTTAACAATGTTTTCGATTCTTTGTTTAGTGATGCATTAAATAAAAATCACGGTGTAAATAAAGTGCCTAATGTAAACATTTATGAAGGTGCTAACGCGTATAAAATTGAATTAGCTGCTCCTGGATTAAACAAAGAAGACTTTAAAATCGACTTGAAAAAAGATAATCTTTCTGTTTGGGCAGAGAAAAAAGTAGAAGCTGATAGCCAAAAAGATTATACACGTAAAGAATTTGAATATAACTCATTTGCAAGGTCATTTGTATTGCCTGAAGGAGTTGATGCTGATAAAATTAGCGCAGAATACACCAATGGTATTTTATATATCACTATTGGCAAGTTAGACGAAGCTAAACAAGCACATAAAGAAATTGTAGTTTCATAATACAATAAGTTTGATTTTGAGTTTAAGGTTGAGAAGGGCGGTATTGAGAGATATCGCCCTTTGTCTTTATAGTTCATTGGTTCACTTGTTCATTGGGCAGGGCGTAAATTGAACTAATGAACCAATGATACCAATGAGCTAATGACACTAATGAACCAATGATACTAATGAACTAATGATTTTTACTATTTTTGCACCATGGAAAGAGAAATCCTTGATACGAAGCGGAAGGCACTAAAAATAAATTTGAACGAGAAAATCTATGGCACATTTGCAGAAATAGGTGCAGGCCAGGAAGTAGCTCGTAATTTTTTTACAGCTGGTGCGGCTGCTGGTACCGTTGCTAAAACCATGTCTGCTTATGACATGACTTTTAGTGATGCCATTTATGGGGCAGAAGCTTCTGGTAGATATGTAAGTCAGAATAGGCTTTTACGTATGTTAGACCACGAATTTAGTTTACTGAATGAACGTTTATTAGGAGAAAAATACGAAAACCGCACTTTTTTCGCTTTTGCAAATACAGTTACCACGCTAAATTTTAAAAGAACTAATGAACCTCATGGCTGGGTAGGAATTTGCTTTCAAACAGAACCTGGTGGCTTACCAAACGAAGTTTTTTTTCATGTTCGCCTATTTGATACTGATGTAAACATGCAACAACGTGTTTTAGGTATCATTGGTGTTAATTTAGTTTATGCCGCTTTTTATCACCACAATGAACCAAAAGTGATGGTTGAATCTTTAGTGGATAACTTAACTATCGGTTCTGTAGAAATAGATTTAATTTCTGTAAAAGGCCCTGTGTTTTCTGAAGTAAACAACACTTTACTAAATCTTTATTTGATCATGAAAGACTTTTCTGCAGCAGCAATTTTTGATGCAGATGCTCACCCTCGTCAGGCTAAAGATTTATTGTACAAAAAAGATATCATGATTTTGCGTACCAAATACGGACAGAAATCATTACCTAACTTTAATTTATTTAACAAAGCTACTGAACAATTTAAACGTACAAACAAAGTTGAAGAAGGCAATTTGGCCGTTATGATTGAGGTTTTGTTAACTAATGTTTTAACAAACGAACAAGAAACGCCGGATGATATAGATTTAGAAGCTGTTGCTAAAAGAGCTGAAGAAATGTGTGCAACTGGCAACTTGGTTATCGTTTCTAACTTTACCCGTCACAATAGGTTAGCAAAATATTTAGGTCGTTGTAAGCCTAAAAGTGTTGGTATCTCAACCAACATCAACAACTTAAAGTTTGTGTTTAACTCTAAAAACTTCGGCGAAAATTATTCTAGTCAGTTATTGGCTTATGTGAGTGATATGTTTACGCAAAATGTAAAACTTTTCGCTTATCCATTTATAGATAAAAAGACCAATACGGTTATTTCTACAAGTAATATGCCTGTAACGCCAGATGCAAAACCATTATTTGAGTTTTTATTGACTAATGGTTACATTACAGACATTAATGATTACAGTGAAGACGACGTTAAAACTGTTTAATGGAAAAGCCTGGAGCTGAAAAAAGCACATTACATTCAAGAAACAAGCATCGTTCGCGATACGATTTTAAGGCATTAACTGTTTCTTGTACTGAACTCAAAAGCCTTGTTTCCGTAAATAAATATGGTGATGAATCAATAGATTTTGCTAATCCAGTTGCGGTTAAAATATTAAATAAAGCTTTACTTAAACATTTCTATCAAATAGATTTTTGGGATATCCCAGAAGGATATTTATGTCCACCCATTCCAGGTAGGGCCGATTATATGCACTACGCTGCAGATTTATTGGCTTCTTGCCATAATCAAGTCATCCCGAAAGGAAAAAAGATTAAGGTATTGGATGTAGGCGTAGGTGCAAATTGTGTTTACCCAATTATCGGACATCAAGAATATGGATGGAGTTTTGTAGGTTCTGATATCGATGATGTTGCTATCCGCTCTGCGAAAAACATAGTGGATATTAATCCATCACTAAAAAATGCAATTGAATTAAGGTTGCAATCTTCAAAGAACATTTTTAAAAATATCATTCATAAAGAAGAGCAATTTGATTTAACAATTTGCAATCCTCCTTTCCACGCATCGGCGGAAGAAGCGCTGGCAGGTTCGCAAAGGAAAAGTAGAAATTTAGGTCATAAAAACCATTCGAGGCCTGTACTTAATTTTGGTGGTCAAGATGCTGAATTATGGACAGAAGGTGGAGAAGTAGGTTTTATTTCGAAAATGATTGAAGAAAGTAAATCATTTAAAAATCAATGTTTTTGGTTTACTACTTTGGTTTCTAAAAGCGAGAATTTAGGTGGGATTTACGCGATGTTAAATAGGGCAGAAGCTGTAGAGATAAGGGAAAGCGAAATGAGCACTGGGAATAAAATCACACGGATTGTAGCCTGGACTTATTTAAATGAAAAGCAGCAAGAAGATTGGGTTAAGGGTTGGTAATGGACTTGTTATTTCAGGTAGATTTGTCATTCCGAGGAACGAGAAATCTATTTAAGAGAATCGAGAATAGTAGATTCTTCGCTGCGCTCTGAATGACAAAAATTATAAAATAATAAATCAATTATATATCTTGCATTATGAAACTAAAACGATTTACTATTTTATTGTTCTTGCTTCCAATTTTTGCGCAAGGGCAAACATCAGGTAATCCTATCTTTCCAGGTTGGTATGCAGATCCTGAAGGTCAGATTTTCGGTAAAACTTATTGGATTTACCCGACTTATTCGGCAAAATATAAAGAGCAGGTTTTTATGGATGCATTCTCCTCCAAAGATTTGATTACGTGGAAAAAACATGAAAGGATTATTGATACAGCATCAATTAAATGGGCAAATAAAGCAATGTGGGCGCCATCTATCACTCAAAAAGATGGAAAGTACTACCTGTTTTTTGGTGCTAATGATATACAAAGTGATAAAGAAGTGGGTGGTATTGGTGTAGCTGTTGCTGATAAACCTGAAGGACCATACAAAGACTATTTAGGTAAACCATTAGTAGATAAATTTCATAATAAGGCACAGCCGATAGACCAATTTGTTTTTAAGGATAAAGACGGACAATATTATTTAATATATGGTGGCTGGTCGCATTGTAACATTGCCAAATTAAATAAAGATTTTACAGGTTTTATTCCTTATCCAGATGGCTCTACTTTTAAAGAAATTACACCAGAAGGATACACCGAAGGTTCTTTTATGTTCATGAAAGATGGTAAATATTATTTTATGTGGAGTGAGGGAGGTTGGACTGGGCCAAACTACTTTGTTGCTTATGCTATTGGCGACTCTCCAATGGGTCCATTTAAACGTATTGGTAGGATACTAACACAAGACCCTAGCATTGCAAGAGGAGCTGGACATCACTCTGTGGTGCACAACGTTAAAAAGGATTTATGGTATATTATTTATCACCGCAGGCCAATAGGTGAAACAGATGGCAATCACCGTGTTACTTGTATAGATTTAATGACATTTGATAAAGATGGATTGATTAATCCTGTTAAGATTACAAACGAAGGGGTGAAGAAAAGCAAGTTATAGATGTAAGAGGTAATATGGAAAATGTAAGATGGTAGATGGACCAAACATTTTCCATCTTACATTTTACCTTTTCCATTAATGTAAATATCCTGTATTCTTATTTCCATTAATTTTTCTGGAGTGCTGACAGGTTTAAATCCAAATTGAGCATATAAGCCATGAGCATCTAATGTTGCCAAACAGTAAGTCCTTAAGCCTTGCAAATCTGGATGAAACATCATTAACGACATTAGTTTTTTAGATAAGCCTAATCCACGAAAAGCTTCTTCTATATAAACATCGCATAGGTATGCAAATGTAGCTTTATCTGTAACCCAACGAGCAAAACCAGCTTGTTTTCCATCTTTATAGATTCCGAAACATAAAGAATTTTCAATCGATCTCTTAACAAGTTCAAATGGGATTTCTTTTGCCCAATAAGATTGTGTGCTCAAGTAATTATGCACAGCTTTTACATCAACTAAATTGCTGTCATCAGAAAAAATGAAATCGTTTTCGGTAATTTCCATTGTAAATATCGTTAATAGTCCATAGACTATAGTCCATTGACCATCAGCACATAGTTTAACTAGTTCCTCATGTTAATAAACTGCAAAGGCTGGCCAAAGTCTTCGCCTCTGCAAAGTGAGATCACTTTCTGTAAATCATCTATGTTTTTGCTCTGTACGCGAACTTGGTCGTCCATCATAGAAGCTTGCACTTTTAACTTAGAATCTTTGATTTTAGCAACAATTTTTTTTGCAGCTTCTTTGTCAATTCCTTCCTTAATTTTTAATTCTTTTCTAATCATATTACCAGAAGCAGCATGTTCTTTTCCGAAATCCAAACTTTTTGGGTCTAAGTTTTGTTTTACCATTCGAGAGATGATTGAATCGGTGATTGCCTTTAGACGCATGTCATCTTCAGTAACAATGGTAATGGTGTTCGATTTTTTATCCAGCTCTACAGTACTGTTAGAGCCATTGAAATCATAACGGTTTAAAATCTCTTTTTTTGCATTGTTGATGGCATTATCTAAAGTTTGCGCATCTACCTTGCTTACAATATCGAAAGTGGGCATAATTGTGGCTTAAGTTGATAAAAAATAATAGATTTAATTAAATATAAATCACCATACAAAAAACGCTAAAAAATATATGAAAACCAATAAATCTAAATCTCCGAAAAAACCAACCAAAAAAGCGGTTAAAAAACAAATAGAACATACTTTAACAGAAAGATTTTTAGAAGCAGTTAAAGGGTTAGGACATAACGCCGAATTAATTGCAGAAGATGTAGCAAAACTAAGTAAGGTAGCAGCGAAAAAACTAGCAAAGACATTTCAAGATGTTAAATCGGCTGTAGCACATAAAATTGAAGATGTTTCGGCTGCAAAAAAAGCTGCACCTAAGAAAATTAAGTTAGCTAAAAAGGATGCATCTAAACTGATGAAGAAGGTTGATAAATCTGTAACTAAAGTAGTTAAAAAAGCTGTTGCTAAGGCTAAACCTATAGCCTCAAGTGTAAAAGTAGCAACTATAGCATCTGAAGAAAAAGCAGAAGCAGCTTTGAAAAAACCAGTAAGAAAAGTAGCAACTAAAACTAAAGCCATGGCAAATAAAGCAACAACAGCAGCAAGTAGCGCAAAAAAGGCAGTTGTAAAAGCAGTTGCAAATAATCCTGTCAAAAAAGTTCCGGCAAAAGCAATTCCGACTAAGAAAAATACAGGAAGCACTACTAAAAAGTAAATTTATGGTGTTGAATTAGCTAATAATTAACACTAACTTAACACTAAAATTTGCAGATTTGAAAATCTTCTGATAAGGTCAGAAGATTTTTTTGATTTTTATCCATGGCCAAAAAGAAGCTACCGTTTTTAAATAGAGAAATAAGTTGGCTTTATTTTAATGAACGTGTTTTGCAGGAAGCAGCAGACGAAACCGTTCCCTTAATTGAACGGATAAAATTCCTTTCAATTTTTTCTTCTAACCTCGAAGAATTTTATCGTGTTCGTGTAGCTACTTTAAGTCGTTTGGTTAACCTAAATGATAAGGCCAAGGCGCTACTTGGCTTTAATCCTAAAAAGGTTTTAAATGAGATTAAAAACATTGTAGTTAAACACGAGCGCAAATTCGAAAATCTATTTCAAGCTACGTTAATAAACGAATTAGCTCAAAATCGTATATTTATTTTAAACGATACGCAACTCAACGTAGCTAGAGGGGAGTTTGTTCGAAATCATTTTAGGGATAAGATTTTATCGAATTTGGTTCCCATTATGATAGATTTGGATGGTCCTTTTCCTGAACTAAAAGATAGACGTCTGTATTTCTTTGTTAGGTTGATTAAAAAAGGTTCAAAAAAAGGAGAAAAATATGCCTTAATTGAATTACCTAGTAACTTACCTCGATTTTTAGTTTTACCAGAGACAAATGGATTAAAATTTATCATTTTGGCAGAAGATATTATAAAGTATTGTTTGGATGATATTTTCTATGTTTTCAATTACGACCAAATTGAAGCTTTCTCTATTCAGCTAACTAGAGATGCTGAACTTGATATTGATAAAAATATCAGCGATAAATTTATAGAAGAACTGAAAACAAGTTTAGATAAACGTAAAAAAGGTAAACCAATGCGTTTATTGTATGATACTGAAATGCCTTTTGATATGTTGAGTGTCTTAGTTTCAAAGTTAAAAATTGAAGCAGAAGGATTAATACCAGGTAACCGTTACCACAGATTTGGCGATTTTATTGCTTTCCCAAATGTTGGTTCAAAAGAGTTAGAATATCCGCCAGTTGAGCCGCTAAAAGTTAAAGGTTTACATAGAACCGAAAGTATTTTTAATAAGCTTGCTGAAAGAGATTATCTCGTTAATTTACCTTATCAATCTTACGATTATATCATTTTATTTCTTCGTGAAGCAGCAATAGATCCTAAAGTAACGGAGATTAATATTACCCTTTATCGCCTTGCAGAAAATTCTAAAGTAATAAACACCTTGATTAACGCTGCTAAAAATGGTAAAAAAGTTAATTGTGTGGTAGAATTAAAAGCAAGGTTTGATGAAAATGCCAATATTTTCTGGACAAATAGGTTAATGGAAGAAGGTGTAAATGTTAATTATGGCTTATCTGATTATAAGGTACATTCTAAAATTTGCTTAGTCAAACGAATTGAGAAAGGAAGACCAGTTTATTATGCAAATTTAGCAACAGGTAATTTTAATGAAAAAACAGCCAGAATTTACTGTGACCACAGCATTTTTACTGCTAAAAAAGAAATTACAACCGATTTATTGAAGCTTTTTACAGCACTTAATAAGAAAACAATTGCCAAGGATTTTAAACATTTAATTGTTTCTCCACTTGATTCTCGAAACAAGATTTATGATTTAATTAACAGGGAAATCAAATTTGCCAAATCAAAAAAGCCGGCATATATGATTTTAAAGGTGAATAGTTTGGCTGATGAAGGTATAGTAGAGAAATTATATGAAGCTAGTAATGCTGGTGTTCAAATCAAATTAATAGTTCGTGGTATTTGCTGTTTAGTACCAGGTGTTGTTGGCTTTAGTGAAAACATTACAGTAATCAGTATCATAGATAAATTCTTAGAACACGCTCGTGTTTTCATCTTTGGCAATAATGGGAAAGAAGAAATGTTTCTTTCTTCGGCAGATTTAATGAGCCGAAATTTTGAGCACAGGGTGGAAGTAGGCTTTCCTGTGTTAGACGAACAAGTGAGAAATGAAATTCGTGATATTATTGAGTTTCAATTACAGGATAATGTGAAGGCAAGGGATATCACAAAATTAAACAATAACAAATATCATAAAAATAGATTAACCGCTAAAGTTAGGGCACAAGTACAAACCTATAACTACCTCAAAAACAAACACAATAGCTAATGAGATATGCTGCTATCGATATCGGTTCAAATGCCGTTCGTTTATTAATTGCCGATATTACACAAAGTGAAAAAGGTTACGGATTTAAGAAAAATACATTAGTGCGTGTGCCATTACGTTTAGGTGATGATGCTTTTTTAGATCAGAAAATTTCTCCAAAAAAGATTGATGATTTAGTAAAGACAATGAGTGCATTTAAAAATTTGATGGACGTTTATCAAGTTACTAAATATTTGGCTTGCGCTACATCCGCAATGCGGGAAGCCGGAAATGGAAAAGAAATCATTAAAAAAATAAAGAAAGTTGCAGACATTGACTTAGAAATTATTGGAGGTCAGAGAGAGGCCAATATTATTTACTCTAACCATATAGAACAAAACCTAGACGCCAATAAGAGCTATTTGTACATAGATGTTGGTGGAGGAAGTACAGAATTGTCAGTGTTTGTAAATAAACAGCCTGTTGCTTCAAAATCATTTAATATAGGTACCATCCGGATTTTAGATAACCAAGATAAAGATGAAACTTGGGAAGAAATGAAAGATTGGGTTAAGTCTCGTACAAAGGATTTGAAAAACTTAGCCGGGATTGGTACAGGAGGAAACATCAATAAATTGTTTCGCATGTCTGGTGAGAAAGAGGATATGCCATTGAATTTTGCAAAACTAAACTCGATGTACAATGAACTAAATTCTTACTCATTAAAAGAGCGTATAACCTTGTTAAAACTTAACCAAGATAGGGCAGACGTAATTATCCCAGCTTGTGAAATTTATCTTACTTTAATGAAATGGACAGGCATTAAACAAATTTACGTACCTAAAGTTGGTATGGTTGATGGGATTATAAATTTACTGATTGAAGAGAACTTGGCGTAGAAATTTATCCAGATAATCTCAATTGGATATAACAATAACCAACAAAAAAAGCCGCAGATGTACAGAAAAATAATCTGCTCATCTGCGGCTTCATAAATTTAGTTAAACCTATTTATCTGTTTTGTTACCGCCACCAAATACAGAGAAGTGTACATAACGTTTAGGATTAGCCTTTAAATCTATCATCAAGTTATCTAGATTTTTAGCTGCGTTGGTTAGGTTTTTATACATTTCATCGTCATTAAGCAATTTGCCTAAAGAACCTTTTCCTCCTTTTAAATCAGAAACCATTCCTTGTAAATCAGCGACTGCTTTATTCGCGTTATCGATAGTTGCTTTAAAATTTAATGCAGCTGCCTTATCTGTTACTGTATTTAAGTTCGTTAAAATGGCATCAATCTTAGCTCCGTTATTTTTAAAGTTTACAGTTATTGTTTCAACATTAGATAAAATAGCAGATAATTTTGAGCTCTCAGAGCCAACCAATGCATCAACCTTTTTAGAAGTACCTTCTAACGATGCTAGGGTAGAAGCAATGCTGGTAAAGCTTTTATCTACGTTTTTCTGGAAGTTAGGATTTAAAATAGCATTTACGCTAGTCAGGATAGAATCCATTTTTGTAATAATCATTTCAGCTTTCTTTTGTACTGGCTGAACAGATTCCATTAAACTTTTTTCTACATTGGCATTTAAAACATAGCCTTCTTTTGCAATCTCTCTACTATTCCCTAAAACCATTACTACAGCTTTTCCACCAAGTAAATCTGTGCTTTCTAGCCTAGCAATGGTATTAATTGGTATTTCGTATTGGGCTTTGATTTTTAAAGTAGCTAAAATAGTACCATTTGAATCTAGTTCTAATTTGTCAACTCTTCCAATTTGAAAACCATTAATTAATACAGGTTTAGAAACGCCTAATCCATCTACTTGAGTATATCTAGCATATAATGTTGTTTCGCTAGAAAATATCGAATTCCCTTTTAAAAAGTTATATCCAATTATTAATAAAGCTATTGCAAATGCTGCTAATACGCCTACCTTGGTTTCGTTTTTTATCTTCACGTAGTTTGGTGTTTGTTAGTTTTCAATTTCTTTTTTGTACTGTTTGATGGCATTAACTATTGCACTTACAATTTCTTCCTGCCCATCTGCAGAGTTGATGTAGTCTTCTTCCGCAGGGTTAGATATAAATCCAATTTCTGTTAAAATAGAAGGCATTGCTGCTCTTTGGAGTATTAATAATCCTTGCTCCTTAACACCTCTGTTAACCCTTTTGTTTACGTCAGTATAGTTTTTTTGCACCATCTTGGCCAATGCTAAACTTTTAGCACGATAAAGAGATTTATACAAAGATAACATAATTAATTCTTCAGGGTCTGTTGGGTCGTAAGTCCCTTTTTTCTTATAATTCTTATCGTTTATAATATCTTCATTTTCTTTAATTCCAGCATCCATTTCGTTAATACGACGATAAGCACCTACAAAAGTTTCTGTTCCTTTGGTGTAATGATTCCCTTTTTCCATCGAATTACAATGTATTGATATAAATAAATCAGCCTTTGCATTGTTAGCTATTTCAGCTCTGCGATACCAATCAACATCAACATCAGTTTTACGAATCTGAATGATTTTTATGTTTGGAAGTTCCTCTTCTAATTTCTTGCCTAACTTTAATGCAACTTGTAAGGCAACATTTTTTTCATAAGAATATTTTCCTTTTGCGCCAGGTTTTACGCCACCGTGGCCAGCATCAATTACTATGGTTTTTATTTTATATCCTTGTGCGTTTGCAACAGTTATATTGATAAAAAATAGAATAAGAAGTGAAAAAGGGACGTGTTTTAATCTCATTATCGGTGTTTGAACTGCAAATTTATAATAAATATCGTCAACTAAATCTCCACACTTATTTTATAGGCTTGTATTGCTTTTAAAAGACAATTGGTAATTTCAATTTGTCCAGCTTCTGAATTCATATAGTCTTCTTCCTCCTGGTTACTGATAAAACCTATTTCTGTTAATATTGCAGGCATTCCTGCTCTAGCTAAAACAGCTAAACTTTTTTCTTGAACACCTCTATTAACCCTGCCAACGCTTACATATTGGTCTTGTACCATTTTGGCTAATTTTAAACTTTGTGTTCTAAAGGTGTTTTTCATTAAGGATAAAATGATAGCACTTTCTGGATCATCAGGATTAAAACCATCGTAATTCTCTTTATAGTTATCCTCTAAAAAGATAGACGCATTTTCTCGCTTAATGGCTGCATCTTGTTCGTTTATTCTTCCACTACCAGACACAAAAGTCTCTACACCCCTTGTAGAAGTGCTTTTTGCATACCTAGTTTTGTAAACAGGAACCTTTTTACCTTTTTTATTTCTAGTATAACCACTGATATAACGACTGCTAACAACCGGCATATCATTACAATGAATGGAGATAAATAAATCTGCTTTTGCATTATTTGCGATGGCGATACGTTCATAAAGAGGAACAAAAGTATCGTCATTTCGTGTTAAGATGACCTTAACATCTTTCATGTTTTCTTCAATTAGCTTACCTAATCTAATGGCAGTTTTAAGCGCAACATCTTTTTCAGTAGAATATGAGCCTCTTGTGCTCCCATCTTTGCCTCCATGACCCGCATCAATTACAATTGTTTTAATTTTGTATTCTTGCGCAAATAGTTGATTATCAATACCTAAGATAGATATGATAGAAATAAGTACAATCAAAATTGCTTTTGGCCTAACCAATGGTATATTTTTCATTAATTTTGAACGTTTTGGGATAAACATTATTGCAAAAATAACATTCACACACGAATTTGAAACTTTTAAGATACATCATTTTTATAACGTTTACTCTTTTATTAACATCTGTTAGTAATAAAGCACTCGCAACATCTACTATTTCTTTTCAGCAAGTACCCAAAAAAATCACTAAACCAGTAGATACATCTAAAAAAGATACGAGCAAGGTTAAGATGAAAAAAGGCGTAGATGGACTTGATGATAAGATTGAACATTTTGCAAATGACTCAACCCATGTTGATAAAAAGAATGGTGTAGTTCATTTTTACGGAAAGGCTAGAGTGATTTATGATACTTTTGAACTTGATGCAGAATATATTAGATACGACTCTAAAAATAACATCATTTTTGCCAGAGGTATTACAAATGATAAAGGCAAATATTATGGCAGACCTATTTTTAAAATGGGAGCTGACGGAACAGGCATTGCCGATTCTATAAGTTATAATACCAAGACTAGAAAAGGTAATGTGGATGGTATTTTTAAAGAACAAGAAGGTGGCTTTTTTACAGGAGGACGAACAAAAGTACAGCCAGATAATGAATTTCACGTTTCTAATACAACTTATAGCACCTGTAATTTGCCAGAACCACACTTCGGTTTACATATTACTAAAGGCATTGCTACAGAAAATCACATTATAACTGGTCCAGTATACTTTGAATTTGAGCGAATCCCAATGCCATTGGGTTTGCCCTTTGCGTTTTTTCCTAAACCAAATAAGAAATCATCTGGTTTTATTTTACCTACCCCAGGAGAAGATGCTACAAAGGGCTTCTCTTTAACTAACGGTGGGTATTATGTTATACTAAGTGATTATTGGGATGCTAAAGTAACTGGTAATATCTTCACCAATGGTTCTTACGACTTAAATTTAGCAACAAATTACTTGAAGCGTTATAAGTATGGTGGTAATTTAAACTTAGCTTATTCTAGTACAAGAAATGGTCTGGAAGGTACGCCAGAATATAAGCCTCAGAAAAATTTTCACATTGGATGGACACATAGTCAGAATGCTAACGCAAGACCAGGTACCACATTTAGTGCTTCGGTAAATGCTGGAACGAGTAGTTATTTTAGTACAACTGCAGCAAATGCGACTTATGATATTAATCAAATAGCACAGAACACATTAAGCTCTAGTATTGCCTATGGTAAAGTATTTGGCGATGGATTATTTAACTTAACGGCTGCTCTTTCTCACAGTCAAGAAACACAAGCAAAAACTATTAGTTTAACGTTACCTCAAGTAAGTTTAAATATGTCTACTCTTACTCCATTTTATGGAAAGAATAGCGTTGGAGAGCAAAAATGGTATCAAAAATTAACAGTTGGTTATAGCTTACAAGCTAGCAATACTGTTAATACTAAAGAAGATATGCTTTTTGATAAAGATGGCTTAAAGCGATTTAAAAATGGTTTTCAACATAATATTCCAATTAGTTTACCTTTTAACCTATTTAAATATTTAAACTTTAACACAAGTGTAAATTATAACGAGCGTTGGTATTTCCAAACTGTTAAAAATTTTTACTTAGAAAATCCAACAGGTTCTCCAACAGTTGTTACAGATACTGTAAATGGTTTTAAAAGGGCAGGCGAATATACCTTGAGTACTGGTATGTCTACAAAGCTTTATTTTAGAAAGAGGTTTGCCAATATGGGAAAAATTAAAGGGTTTAGCCACGTAATGACACCCAATTTTAGTTTTTCTTACAAACCAGATTTTTCATCCAGTAATTTTGGATATTATAAAAACCAAGAATTATACAAAAATGATTTAAGACCTGGGAAAAGGGAATTAATCGCTACTGATGGCAGTCAAATAATAAGAGACGCAAAAGGAAAGCCACTAAAATATTCGATATTTGAGCAAGGAATTTATGGTGGGCCATCAGCAGGAAAACAAGCTTCAATTGGTTTTTCATTGGATAATAATGTCGAATTAAAAGTTGCCTCTGCAGCAGATACAACTGGAACAGGGGAAAAGAAAATTCCCATTATCCAAGGTTTAACATTTTCTAGTTCTTATAATTTTGTGGCCGATAGTATGAAATTAGCGCCTATCAGTTTTGGTGGTCGTTCTCAGTTTACCGATAAACTTGGGTTTAATTTTAGTGGGTCATTAAGCCCTTATGCTGTTAAAAATGTTGGCACAGTTGTTAATGCTGGTACAGCAAATCAGTCAGTTATTCCTAGCTATCGTGAAGTAGATAGTTATCGTTTACCGCGTATTACTAGCATCACTTTCTCTACAGATTTCAGCTTTAATCCAGAAGCTTTAAAAAGTCGTAATAAAAATGTAGATGCAGTGAAGAATCAAACTCCTACTGCCGGAAGAACGCAAGAAGAGACTGACAGATTGCAAGCAATAAGTAGAGACCCAAATGCCTTTGTAGATTTTAATATCCCTTGGAACATTGCGCTTTCATATAGTTTTAACTATAGCAATCCATTAGGAAGAAAAGAAACCAGAACAATTAGCAATACCTTGAATTTTAATGGTGATTTTAATTTAACGCCAAAATGGAAAATTCAATTTAACTCTGGTTACGATTTTAAGGCTAAAAATATTTCCTATACCTCTTTTGCAATTTACAGAGATTTACATTGCTGGGATTTAAGTGCAAGTTGGATACCTTTTGGTGCTTACCAAAGTTATTCTATTGATATTAAAGTGAAAGCATCAGTACTGCAAGATTTGAAATTGAGCAAAAGAAAAGGTTATTACACCAAATACTAAAAATATATGCTAGCGGAAATCATCACCATAGGCGACGAGATATTAATTGGTCAGATAGTAGATACCAACTCTGCTTGGATGGGTAAGGAGCTGAATAAGATTGGAATTAGTGTAAAACAAATTACTTCAGTTTCTGATAATGCGGACCATATCATACAAGCCTTGGATGAAGCCCAAAAAAGAGCAAACATCATTTTAATTACCGGCGGATTAGGGCCAACAAAAGACGATATCACTAAACTTACACTGTCAAAATATTTCAATATGCCTTTGAGAAGGGATGCTGAAACATTGGCGCATGTTGAAGGTCTTTTTGCAAAGCTAAATAGACCGATGATTGATTTAAATAGGCGACAAGCAGATGTTCCAGATGGCTGTACGGTTATTCAAAATAAAAATGGAACGGCACCTTGTATGTGGTTTGATGTTGATGGAAAAATCATTGTCTCTATGCCAGGTGTTCCATTTGAGATGATGTATTTAATGGAAGATGAGATTCTTCCTCGTTTACAAAAAGCATTCGAATTACCTTTCATCGTTCATAAAACCATTTTAACAATCGGACAAGGCGAGTCTTTTTTAGCTCAACAAATAGAAGATTTAGAAGATGCTTTGCCAAGCCATATTAAGCTGGCTTACTTACCAAAACTTGGACAAGTAAGGTTACGATTAAGTGCCATTGGTAATGATGAAATTGCCTTAAAAGCTGAGGTTAATCTACACGCTCAAAAAATTATAGAAAGAATTAAAACTTTTGTAGCGGCAGAAGATGATGTTCCTTTGGAAAAAGCAATATTAGATTTGATGAAAACTAATGGTTTAACACTATCTACCGCAGAAAGTTGTACTGGCGGATATATTGCTCATTTATTGACACAGCACGCTGGTTCGTCTGCAGTTTTTGCTGGTGGCGCAGTTGCTTATTCTTACGATTTGAAAGAATCTATTTTGGGCGTTAAGCATCAAACCTTAACTGATTTTGGAGCGGTAAGTGAACAAACCGTAAAAGAAATGGCACAAGGTGCAATTGAACATTTTAAAACTGACTATGCAATTGCCGTTAGTGGTATTGCCGGACCAGATGGTGGTATGCCAGGTAAACCCGTAGGCACAGTGTGGATAGCTATTTCATCAAAAAAAGAAACCATTGCTAAATTATTCACTTTTAGTAATAAACGAATTCAAAATATAGAACGTTCAGCAACAGCGGCTTTAACCTTGCTTTTAAATCTCTTGAAACAAGATTTGAATTAAATAGGTAAAAAGGCGTACTTTTGCGCTCGATTACCAATTATAAACAATCAGACAATATGGCTCAATACGAATTATTGTTACCAAAAATGGGAGAGAGTGTTGCAGAAGCAACCATCATTAAATGGAATAAACAACCAGGAGATATGATTCAACTGGATGATACTATTTTAGAGATTGCAACCGATAAGGTAGATTCTGAAGTTCCATCGCCTGTGGCTGGTAAATTGGTAAAGCAACTTTTTGCAACTGATGATGTTGTACAAGTTGGCGCTGTAATTGCAATAATTGAAACAGATAGTAATGTAGAAAGTACGCCAGTTTTTGAAGCTCCAATAGTTGAAGAAACTGCTCCAGTAAGTGCACCTGTAGAAAATATTCCTGGTACTGAACAATTACCTCAAGACAATCAAACAACTGCTCAACCAATTGATTTTAAAGACTCAGAACGCTTTTATTCGCCTTTGGTAAAGAATATTGCTGCTCAAGAAAACATTGCCCTAGCAGAACTTGACCAAATCAAAGGAAGCGGAGCTGAGGGTCGTTTAACAAAGGACGATTTATTAAATTATATCCAAAGTAAAAACGGTAGTGCTCCAGAAAAGGTTGTTCAGGTTCCAATGCAAGCTACAGTACCAGTTCAAGCTGTAAAACCTGAAACTCCTAAATCTCAACCAGTAACTTCGGTAAGTGGTGGCGATGAAATTATGGAGATGGATAGGATGCGTAAGCTGATTGCCGAACACATGGTGATGAGTAAGCAAACTTCTCCGCACGTAACTTCTTTTGTTGAAGCTGACGTGACTAATATGGTAAAATGGAGAGATAAGGTTAAAAAGGCATTTGAGCAACGTGAAAACGAAAAAATAACTTTTACTCCAATATTTATCGAAGCGGTTAGCAGAGCGATAAAAGATTTCCCGATGATTAATGTAACTGTTAATGGAACACAAATCATTAAAAAAAGAGACATTAATATTGGTATGGCAGCAGCTTTGCCAAGTGGAAATTTAATTGTCCCTGTAATAAAAAATGCCGACCAGTTAAATTTAGTGGGTTTAACAAAAGCAGTTAACGATTTAGCTTCAAGAGCTCGTAATTCGAAATTGAAGCCAGATGAAACTCAAAATGGAACATTTACATTAACCAATGTTGGTTCTTTTGGTAACGTAATGGGAACTCCAATTATTAATCAGCCACAAGTTGCTATTTTAGCAGTTGGCGCTATTAAAAAGAAACCAGCAGTTTTAGAAACAGAATTTGGTGATGTAATAGCCATTCGTCACATGATGTTTCTTTCTCTTTCTTATGACCATAGAGTTGTTGACGGTGCTTTAGGTGGTTCTTTTGTTCGCCGAGTAGCGGATTATTTAGAAAACTGGGATATTAATAGGGAGATTAGTTAGTTGTTGATGGACAATGGACTATGGTCTATTAGCCATCAACCTCTAGAAAAGCAAAAGCCCCGATGGATGAAATCGAGGCTATTTGCAATCAAAACAAAACACCTGCCTGCCGGCAGGCAGGAAATAATTTTTAGTTTACCAATACACCTTCTTCGGCAATGGCTGCAATATCTTGTTGACTGTAAGTTAACTTGCCAGTCTGTGCGATAAACACATCTTTATTTAAAAGTAAATCTCTATTTTCTATTAAACTTTTTAAACTCACGCTTCCAATTACATATTTATAATCGTTGCGAGAGAAACGCTCAGAGATATTTTCAACTTGTAATTTCTCTACAGTGTATTCGTGAATGTAGCGTAAATACACTTCAATGCTAACTTTATCCGTATGAATTAAGCCGTTTTGTTGGTGGTATTTTTTGTACTCATAACGATAATCGTAACGCAAGGCAGCAATGTCTGAAAGTACGGCCGCACCAGTTGGGTGACCGCCTGCGCCTTTACCAAAGAAGAATTGTTTATCGGCAAAAGCTGCCTGAACAGTTACGCCATTGTATTCATTCTCAACATTGTAAAGGAAATCATCAGCCTTAACAAACTTAGGCAATACAAAAGTTACCACTTGTTTAGTGCTAATTTTCCTTGCTGTTGGCACCAATTTTATCTTGAAGTTTTTCTCTCTGGCATATTGGATATCAGCCTCAGAAATATTTTGAATACCAACATTTAATATCTTATCAGGATTTATAAACAAACCATAAGCGTGAGCTGTAGCTATTGTCAATTTAAATTTTGGGTCATAACCTCCCACATCTAAAATTGGATCCGTTTCTGCAAATCCTAAATCTTGCGCTTGTTTTAAGGCAGTAGAATAAGCTAAACCTTCATTAAATATTTTCGATAAAATATAATTTGATGAACCATTGAAAATACCACTGATTCCGTGTAAAAGCTCATTATCGTAATACTCTTCTAAGTTTCTGATGATTGGAATACTGCCGCAAACTGCACCTTCATAAAGTAAAGATGTTCCATTATCTGCTTGTAGTTGAACTAACTCTGCTAAATGTAAGGCAATCATTTTTTTGTTTGCAGATACAACATTTTTGCCACTACTTAATGCTGTTTTAGCAATTCTAAAAGCTGCATCAGCATCATCAATTAATTCTACAATTGTATTTATTTCTGGGTCATTTAAAATCTCTTCGTGAGAGGTAGTAAAAAGATGTGCATCTAAACTGCGCTTTTTTTCAGGGTTTTTAATAGCGATTTTAACAATCTCTAAATTAAGGTTTTGTCCACGGATAATGTCATGTAATCCCTGTCCAACTACTCCGAATCCAAATAATCCTATTTTAAGTTTCTTACTCATTTTTTTGTTCGTTGTTCTTTTTCGTTGCTCGTTTGTTGTTGTTCGTTGTTCGAAAAACGGTTGACGAAAAACGATTAAGCTGTTCTGTTTAATTTTATAATTTTCTTGTTTGCACTCTCTTTTAAAAAGGTGCCAATAATGTTTGTCAGTTTATCGGTCTCAATTAAAAAACCATCATGGCCATAAGCACAATTAATACTGCTAAATTGTGCTCCATTAATGTTTTTAGCCAGATATTGTTGTTCAACTATCGGAAATAAAACATCATTTTCAATTCCAATTACTAAGGTGTTAGACTTCACATCACTAAGTGCCGCTGCAATACTTTTTCTACCACGACCAACATTATGACTATCCATCGCTTTGCTTAAATACCAGTAGCTGTATGCATTGAAGCGTTTACATAATTTCTCACCTTGATAATTTTGGTAAGATGCAGCTCTATAACCAGTAGTTTTTTCGTTAACGCTTTCTAGTTGCGTGTCAGCATACGCCTGATAAGTGCGATAAGACAATAATGCGATGCTACGTGCTACTTTCAAGCCTTTTAATCCGCCAGTTGGCTGGTTTGCATAAAAGGTTCTGTCTGAACTTATTGCCAAACGCTGACTTTCGTTAAAAGCAATTCCCCAAGGAGAATGTACAGCGTTTGTAGCTACTAAAACTAAGTTTTCTATGGTTTGAGTTTTTGATAATGACCATTCTAAAGCCTGTTGTCCGCCTAAAGAACCACCAATTAAAACTTTTATGGTATCTATTCCTAAATGATTAGCCAGTAAATGATGTGCGGATGCTAAATCTCTAATGGTAAATTCTGGAAAAGATAAATAGTAAGGTTGACCTGTTATTGGATTTTCACTTAATGGGTTTGTTGTTCCGTAATTTGAACCTAAGATATTTGCACAAACTATAAAATGCTCGTTAGGGTTAAATAAGGCATTGTTTCCAAATAATCCTTCCCACCAATCTAAAACATCAGCATTTGCTGTAAGTGCATGACAAGCCCAAACCACATTATCTTTATTAGCATTTAATTTACCAAAAGTTTGATAAGCAATTTCAAGATTGCGTAGTTTCTTACCGCTTTCTAACTTGAATAATTTTGGATATTTATATATAATAGACATGTTCTAATTTGTATTGTTATTTGACTAATGAACCAATGATGCCAATGAACCAATGGTCGCAAATGCTTGTTCGAAATCTGCTTTGATGTCATCGATATGCTCGATACCTACTGAAACTCTTAATTGATTCGGTGTTACTCCGGCTGCAATTTGCTCATCTATACTCAATTGTTGATGTGTAGTTGCTGCAGGTTGAATAATTAAGGTTTTTGCATCTCCCACATTCGCTAAATGGCTAACTAATTTTAAGTTGTCAACTAAAGCAATTGCATTTTCTTTGTCCCCATTTAACTCAAATGAAAGTACACCTCCAAAACCGTTGCTTAGATATTTTTTTGCATTGGCGTGATAAGGACTGCTTTCTAATCCTGGGTAATTTACCTTAGCAACCGCTGGATGATTTTCTAACCATTTAGCCAATGCTAATGCATTATCTACGTGACGTTGAACACGAAGTGATAAAGTTTCTAATCCTTGAATTAATAAAAACGAATTGAAAGGAGAAAGGGCAGGACCGAAGTCTCTTAATCCTTCTACACGAGCACGGATAATAAATTGAATATTTCCAAAAGGTCCACCTTCACCAAATACCTCACTGAATACTAAACCGTGGTAACCGTCTGAAGGTTCTGTAAATTGAGGAAATTTACCATTTGCCCAATTGTAGTTGCCGCCGTCAACAATTACCCCTCCAATACTTGTCCCGTGACCACCAATCCACTTTGTGGCAGATTGTACAACGATGTGAGCCCCGTGTTCTAATGGTCTAAATAAATAGCCACCAGCACCGAAAGTATTATCTACGATTAAAGGCAAGTCGTGTTTTTTTGCAATAGCTGCAATTTGTTCAAAATCTATAATGCTAAATGCTGGATTGCCAATAGTTTCCAGATAGATTGCTTTTGTTTGCTCATCAATTTTCGCTTCAAAGTCTGATGGGTCATCGCCATTGGCAAATTTTGTTTCGATGCCTAAACGTTTAAAAGCAACTTTAAATTGGTTGTAAGAACCACCATATAAATGGCTTGATGAAACAAAATTATCGCCTGCTTGCAAAATGTTATTTAGGGCAATAAACTGAGCAGCTTGTCCAGAACCAACAGCTAATGCGGCAACGCCACCTTCCAAAGCCGCAATTCTTTTCTCGAATACATCTGTGGTTGGGTTCATTAAGCGAGTATAAATATTGCCAAATTCTTTTAAGGCAAATAAATTGGCGCCATGCTCAGAATTTTTAAAGCCATAAGATGTAGTTTGATAAATAGGAACAGCTCTTGAACCTGTTGTTGGGTCTATTTCTTGGCCAGCGTGTAATTGTAGTGTTTCGAATTTATGAGTAGTTGACATGATTTCTAAATTAATTGTAATTGAATTTGATGCTATAATTTTGCGTATCCCATGTTTTGGGACCTTCCGGATTGAAAGACAAAAAGGAAGATTTTAAATTAGTACATGCAACTGCACATACAATTCATCAGCTGTGAATTACAACGAATTTGATTTACAATAGTAGAAACCGAACCTTGTGGTTTTAAGTTAAGATTTTCGCTTTGCGAAATTGAATTTAATGTTTTCATCTTTCTTAATTTATATCTCCAATCAACACCATGTTGAGTGGTCAGGAATTGGCACCTTCTCCGTTAGGGAGGGTTGCCAGTGGGTCAAAGAGCCTGTCTCTCGCCACTTCTTTATAAATCAAAACCTAAACGGTATTGACTTTAATCTAGCTTTCGCCAAATCATATTCCAAAAGTAGAGTTTTTTATAATTAAATACAAAATTTAATTCTGATTATTTTTTAATGTGTTGTTTTACAGTAGTTTGTTTTATGAATTTAAATTTGGATAAGCTATTAAGCGTTTTAAAATATCAAAATATATTGATTACAAATAAAGTATACTAACTTTGTAGAGTAAATAAATTTATAACCATTGGAAGCCAAATTACTAGATAGCATCATTTTTCGTCAAAATCAACAGCAGGTAGTACCATCAAATCAAGCCATTGCAAGCTGGGCTCATGACCTACTTAATCTCCTTTTTCCAGAACGAGGGTCATCCAGTAATTATACCCAGGATATATTGAAAGGTATTTTTTTTGAACTTAAAGAGGAGTTGCAACTCATATTAAAATCGACTAAAGCTTGTAAGAAGAATCACTACAAAGAGATAGCGGAATCTTTTTTTGAACGACTGCCAGAAATTTATCGAAAGCTAAATACAGACCTTTCTGCACTAGTTGATGGCGACCCAGCAGCACAAAGTGAATTCGAAATTATTAGGTGTTATCCTGGCTTTTTTGCTACCGCGATGTATCGCTTTGCCCATGAGTTATATTTATTAGAAGTGCCTTACATCCCCAGAATTATTACAGAATATGCCCATACGATAACCGGCATAGACATTCATCCAGCAGCAAAAATTGGTGAATATCTGTATATTGACCATGGAACCGGCTTAGTAATTGGTGAAACTACAGAGATAGGTCATCACGTAAAACTTTATCAAGGGGTAACCTTAGGTGCATTAAGTGTTGATAAATCTAAAGGTAATACCAAAAGACATCCAACTATTGGTAACTATGTAATTATTTATTCTGGTGCTACCATTTTAGGCGGTTTAACTGTTATTGGCGATTATAGTTTAATTGGTGGAAACGTGTGGTTAACGATGAGCGTTCCAGAAAATTCTACAGTTTATCATCAGTCAGAAATTAAAATTAAATAAGTATGAAGACAATTATAGACTGCATTGGCAATACACCGTTGGCAGAAATACGCTTTTTAAATCCAAACCCAAACGTAAAAATTTATGCTAAGCTAGAGGGGAATAATCCTGGAGGAAGTGTGAAAGATAGGGCAGCTTTAAATATGATTCGCAGTGCGATGGAGCGTGGGGAGGTTGATAAAAACACTAAATTGATAGAGGCTACAAGTGGAAATACAGGTATAGCTTTAGCTATGATTGCCTCAATTTATGGTATTGAAATAGAATTAGTAATGCCATCGAGTTCTACAAAAGAGCGAACTTTAACCATGCAAGCTTTTGGTGCTAAAGTTACTTTGTTAGATTCTATTGAAGTATGCAGGGATTATGCCGAGGAGAAAGGAAAACAATTAGGGTATTTTCTGCTAAATCAATTTGCGAACCCCGATAATTATTTAGCACATTATAAAACCACTGGTCCAGAGATTTGGGGAGAAACCAATGGTGAAATTACTCATTTTGTAAGCAGTATGGGAACCACAGGTAGTATCATGGGTAATTCTCGATATTTAAAGGAGAAAAATCCAAATGTTCAAATCATAGGTTGCCAACCAACAGAAGAGTCATCTATTCCTGGAATTCGCCGCTGGCCAATTGAATATTTACCTAGAATCTATGAGCCAGAGCGTGTAGATAGAATTATGGATGTTTCTCAGCAAGATGCGATTATAGCAACCAGAGCTTTAGCAAAAAAAGAAGGCATTTTTGCGGGAATGAGCAGTGGTGGTGCTTTACATTGTGCACTTAAACTGGCAGAAGAGCTGGAGAGCGGTTTGATTGTGTTTATCGCCTGCGATAGAGGAGATAGGTATTTAAGTAGCGATTTGTTTGGGTAGGCATTACTAAGCGTCATTGCCAGCTTGACTGGCAATCGTAATGCTAATTATAGGTTGAAGAGAGATTTTTTTATCGCTGCCTGTTAAATTTATATCGCATTAAGATGCCCAATAAGCAGATGCTAACGCAAAGCCTTCTCTAAATCAGCAATTAAATCATCTATATGTTCTAAACCAACAGAAATCCGAATTAAATTTTGTGGTGTTTTAGTATCTGGACCTTCTACTGAAGCACGATGTTCTATTAAGCTTTCTACACCACCTAGGCTTGTAGCTTGAGCAAATATTTTCACGCTATTTACCACTTTTCGGGCAGCTATTGCATCGCCTTTAACTAAGATAGAAAGCATTCCGCCAAAATCTTTCATTTGTTTTTTTGCAATCTCGTATTGAGCATGAGATTTTAAACCAGGATAATAAACAGCCTCAACCTTGGGATGTGCTTCTAAATATTCAGCTAGTTTCATTGCATTTTCACAATGGCCTTTAATTCTATAAGCTAAGGTTTTAATGCTTCTTAGTAACAAGAAACAATCAAAAGGTGAAGGTACAGCACCACCAGTTTGCTGAACATTTATAACCCTTTCCCAAAATTCATTCTTTTTAGCCGTTGTTAAAGCACCTCCTAAAACATCGCTATGGCCACCAATATATTTAGTAGTAGAGTGCATTACGATATCTGCACCTAATTTTATAGGATTTTGTAGAATAGGAGAGGCAAAGGTGCTATCTACAGTAAGCATCAAATTATGTTTTTTACAGATGTTTGCTAACCCTTGTATGTCTGTAACTTTTAACAAAGGATTTGATGGTGTTTCTGCCCAAATCATCACCGTGTTCGGTTTAATGAAACTTTCTATATTATCTAAATCTGTTAAGTCAGCAAAATCAAACGTTAGTACATCATTAAAAATAGTGAGTAGTTGTTTTTTTAATCCCCAGTACATATCATCAGGGCAAATAATATGGCTGCCAGCTTTTAAAGCCTGAAAAACAGTCATTCCAGCCGTGTTACCAGATGAAAATGCACAAGTATCTTCTCCAAATTCTAATTCTGTAATTACTTTTTCTAATGAAGAGCGATTGGGATTGCTAGCTCTGCTATAAATGTGTCCACCCGGATAACCACCATCTTCTCCTCTTAAAAAAGTGGTAGATAAACTAATTGGCATAGTTACATCGCCTGTGGCACTTTTAACTAAATTGAGCGCATGGATAGCAGTAGTTTCTGGTTTCATTTTAAACACGATTAGAAATTATAATAACAAAGCTAAATTTTTATCTTCCTAAATTTCACTTTTGGCAAGATTTATGTAATTAGCTAATCAAAAAACAAGTATATGAAAAGAATATTTTTAATAGCAGCCTTAGTTTGTAGTTCTATAATAGTGTTACAAAGCTGCTCTCCGAAAACTACAGCTGCAGGTGCTGTATCAGCAAAAAGAGGTGATGTAACAGGTAATTGGGTAATTAACAATGTAACTTTTGAAGGAATTCCTGACGTTGCCATTAAATCTTTCTTGGGCGAAAGCTCTTATAAATGTTTTATAGGCAGTACTTGGAGCTTAACTAACAGTGGAAATGGAAGTTACAGTTTACCAGCAAGTGCTAGTTGTGCAGCCAAAACCCAAGCAATTTTCTGGTCCGTAAGTCCAGCTGATGGAACTTTCCAATACAAACAGTTATTTGAAGGTGATAAAGCTAAAAACGTAACATCAGGTTACAGATTGGCATTAGCATCTGCTGATGATAACATGATGGTAATTAAATCTCCAATTGAATACGGGGGAAGAACTGCTTATGTTGTTTTGAATTTTGCAAAAGCAGCTAAATAGTTTAATACGAATTTGTCTCGATAAAAAAGCTCCAATGAAAATTGGGGCTTTTATTGTTTCTAAATAAGCCATTTTTACAAGAAAATGATGTTCAATTAGGGCAATGTTGTACTTTTGCGTAAACATAAAAAAGAATTACGGTGCAGGCTTTAGACATTCTTCTTCAAAATCCAAATCTTCCAACTCCATTAAAGGTTATTGCTCAAAAAGTTCAAAATCACCAACGCATTACTTTTGATGATGGTGTATATCTATATGAAAATGCAGAACTAGGTTATTTAGGAGTTTTAGCAAATTTTGTTAGAGAAGAAAAGCATGGCGATAAAACTTATTTCAACAGAAATTTCCATTTGGAGCCTACCAATCTTTGTGTTTACGATTGTAAATTTTGTTCCTATTCTCGTTTAATTAAACAGAAGGAAGAAGGTTGGGCATTAACAATGGAAGAAATGTTAGACATTGTTAAAAAATACGATGGAGAGCCCGTTACAGAAGTTCACATTGTTGGCGGTGTTTTGCCGCAGTACGATGTTGCTTTTTATTCTGCCTTATTTACCGCAATTAAAAAACACAGACCAGATTTACACGTAAAGGCTTTAACACCTGTTGAATATCATTATATCTTTAAAAAAGCTAAAATTGATTATGCAACTGGGATGAAGTTGATGAAGGAAGCTGGATTGGAATCAATTCCAGGTGGAGGTGCAGAGATATTTCATCCAGAAATTAGAGAGCAGATTGCTAAGGATAAATGTACTGGGGAGCAGTGGTTAGCCATACACGAAGAATGGCATAAATTAGGAATGCGCTCTAATGCGACCATGTTATATGGTCACATAGAAAAATTTGAGCATCGTGTAGATCACATGGAGCAGTTGCGTCAGTTGCAAGACAAAACCAGGGGCTTTCAAACTTTTATCCCTTTGAAGTTCAGAAATCAGCATAATCAAATGAGCAATGTGCCTGAAGTTTCGGTAATTGAAGATTTAAGGAATTATGCCATTGCTAGAATTTATATGGACAACTTTGACCACATCAAAGCTTATTGGGCTATGATTAGCAGAGAAACTGCTCAAATGTCTCTAAACTTTGGCGTTGACGATATCGATGGAACATTGGATGATACCACTAAAATCTATTCGATGGCAGGTGCTGAAGAGCAAAACCCTGCAATGAGCACCAAAGAATTGGTTAATTTAATTAAACAAGTTGGTCGCAAACCAATTGAAAGAGATACTTTATACAATGTGGTAACTGATTTTACTGATGTTGTTTTTGAAGAAGATGTTAAACCACAATACTATAAATTGCCTGTAATTAATTAATATCGAGTGATTGAATTTTGAATGATCGAGTAGTATAATCATTCAAAATTCAATCATTCTCTAATTCAATATTTGTGAAAGAAATATACATCATCCGCCACGGCGAAACAGAATTAAACAGGCAAGGAATTGTACAAGGTAGAGGAGTGGATAGTGACTTGAATGATACAGGAAGAGTCCAAGCAGCTGCTTTTTTTAATCGCTACAAAGATATCCAATTCGATAAGATATATACTTCTGCCTTAAAGAGAACGCATCAAACAGTTCAACAATTTATTGATTTAGGTTTACCTTGGGAACAACACGAAGGCATAGATGAGTTGGCTTGGGGATTGTGGGAAGGTCAGCCGAATACCCCAGAAGCAAGACACGCATTTTTAGAGATTGTAGAAAAATGGCAAGGTGGCAATTACGAGGCTAAATTTGAAGGTGGCGAAAGTCCTAATGATGTGATGTTGAGGATGCACGAAACCATTGAATTGATAAAAAGCAGAACTGACGAAAAGAGGATTTTGGTCTGTATGCATGGCAGAGCGATGCGTTTATTGTTGTGCATGTTACTTAAAAAGCCTTTCTCAGAAATGGGTGATTTCCCACATCAAAATACAACGCTTTATAAAATGGAGTTTACCGATGGGCAGTTTTCAGTAATCGATTTTAATAATACAGACCATTTAAAATAATAACTCACCATCTAAGAAATCTAAGGGCATCTGAGTATGATTTTTAAAGGCTGTCTTAGCTTTTCTAAGCTCTCTTAGATGGTAAAGAAGGAGTAAAACTAAAGTGAATAAAATAAAAATATCAGCCGTTTCTTATACCAATACCAAACCATTTATTTACGGAATTGAAAGAAGTGAAGTAATCAATCAGATAGATTTAAGCTTAGATATTCCTTCAGATTGTGCTGCTAAACTAATTAGTAACCAAGTTGATATAGGTTTAATACCAGTTGCTGCCATTCCTTTTGTGCCTAATGCAAACATTATTGGTTCTTATTGTATTGGTTCTGTTGGTGCGGTAAATTCCGTATTCATATTTTCTAAAGTTCCGGCAGCTGAGATAAAGACTTTAAAACTTGATTCGCAATCTAGAACATCAAATAATTTAGCTAAGGTTCTACTTAAATTTTATTTTAAGGTTGATGTAGAATTTATAACAGAAGAGGTAACTGTTACCGATGCCATTGTTTTGATTGGCGATAGAACTTTTGGGCGTAAAGCTGATTTTGCCTACGCTTATGATATGGGTGAGGAGTGGATGAAGTTTACAGGTTTGCCATTTGTATATGCTGCTTGGGTAGCCAATAAAGAAATTCCATTAGCATTTGTAACTGAGTTTGACAAAGCCTTAAAGTTTGGTTTAGCACATAGAAAAGAAGTTTTAAAGGAATTAAAATCTATAACAAATTTTGATTTAGATGATTATTTGTTGAACAAGTTGAACTTTGAATTGACTGCTGATAAAAGAAAAGCACTAAATTTATTTCTGAGTTATATTGAACAATTGTAAAAGGTATCTGCTATACTTGTTGAATCATCTAATATAAGTTAACTTGTTTATTGATTTGTGGTTATGCAAGAAGACTTTGAAAAAATAGTACGTATTTTCAGTATCTCAACCATTAGGTACATCCTTTTCGCAGGCATTCCTTTTGTGTTGTATTATATTGTCTTAAGCTCAAAATCTAAAAAGGCCAAAATACAAGCGAGGTTATCGAGTAAACAAGATTATAAAAGAGAGCTTGTTTATTCGTTCCAAATGATAGTTGTAACTACATTAATTGGCTATTTCATCCTATTTACTCCATTTACTGCCTACACAAAAATATATCAAGACGTTAATGAATATCCAATTTGGTGGATATTTGTTAGTGTGCTTATTTGTTTAATTATCCATGATACTTATTTTTATTGGATGCATCGATTGTTGCATCAACCTAAAGTATTTAGGTTGGTACACTTGGTTCATCACAAGTCTACAAATCCATCGCCTTTTACTTCCTATTCTTTCAGTTTATTAGAAACTATTGCTGAGAATGCGGTTATTATTTTAATTGTTTTGTTTTTACCGATGCATAAGTTGGGGATTATTCTTTTTGTTTTGGTTGGTTTTATCATCAATGTGTATGGTCACTTAGGTTATGAAACAGCTCCTAAATGGTTTAGAAATTCTTTCCTATTTCAAATTATAAATACATCGGTACATCATAATTTACATCACAGTAAGTTTAATGGTAATTACGGCTTGTATTTTAGGATATGGGATAGGTTGTGTAAGACTGAAAATCCGAATTATGTTCAGGAATATGATAGGGTTCAATCTAATAGATTTGGGTTAAAAAATTAATCGACTCACGATATAATAGAAAATTGAGCCGAATAAAAATTTAATTGGCTCATAAAATACGTATATTTAAGCCGAATAAAAATTTAATCGGCTCATGCTTTACAATTGGCAACTTCCAGATTGGCCTAACTTTAAGTTTAAACTTGAAGATTTAGAAAATAAACTTTACGATTTTGCTGAAGAAGTTGGTTTGGTAAGCGGTTTGCTAAGGGCTACTGACCAAAATTCGCATAACGAAATATTAATTCAAACTATCTTAATTGAAGCGTTAAAAACCTCCGAGATAGAAGATGAATATTTGAGCAGGCAGGATGTAATGTCATCAATCAAAAATAATTTGCAATTAAATGATAAACAAGAGTTCGTTAGCGATAAGAAAGCGGTGGGCATTGCAAAATTAATGACAGATGTTAGGGAAAGCTACCAAGACGATTTGACGAAAGATAAATTATACGAATGGCATTCTTTATTAACTTTTAGACAACGCAGGATAGTGATTGGAAATTGGAGACAGGGAGAAGAACCAATGCAGGTTGTATCGGGTAGTGTGGGCAAGGAAGAAGTACATTTTGAAGCACCTCCTTCATCGCAAATTCCAGCTGAGATGGATTTATTCATCGAGTGGTTTAATGATACAGCGCCAAATGGTAAGAAGGAAATAAGAAATGCAATAGTAAGGTCTGCAATAGCACATTTATATTTTGAAAGTATCCATCCATTTGAAGATGGTAATGGGAGAATTGGGCGTGCAATATCGCAGAAGGCTTTGTCTCAAACATTAAAGAGACCTTTAATTTTAAGCCTATCAAGTGTTTTTGAACAAGAGAGAAAAGAATATTACTATGCGCTACAACAAGGGTCAAAAAGTAATGAAGTTACTGCTTGGATAAAATATTTTGCAGAGACCGCTATTAAGGCGCAAAAACAAATTAGAGAACTAGCAAGTTTCACAATAGAAAAGGTGAAATTCTTCGATAGGTTTAAGGACAAACTAAACTCTAGGCAAGAAAAAGCACTCAACAAAATGTTTAATGCCGGTAAGGACGGATTTATTGGGGGGATGACAGCAAAAAAATACATGAGCATAACAGGTGCATCAAAAGCGACCGCGACAAGAGATTTGAAAGCCTTAAATGAGATGGGTGCATTTCCATTTTTAGGTGAAGGACGTAATATTAATTATCAGGTAATGAAAGATTTATATTCAGTTGTTATAATGCCTGATGAAAATGGCCTTAACAAAGTAAAAGGTTGGAAGGATGATTTAAAAACTAAGATTGACTGGTATAACAGCAGTAATTCTAAAGCACATATTACAATAAGTGAATTCTTAACGGATGAGGATGAAATAGTTGATATTATAAATCATTTAAAAGAAATAGCAGGTTACGAAAGTCCAATTCATTTAAATTTTGAAGGAGTAAGTAGTTATCCTAATGGAGCTGTGTTTTTAGCGCCAGATAAACCAACTAAGGAGACTTTGACAGATTTAATGAAACGAATTCAAAAAAATCTTAATATCAAAAAATCATATCACAGTAAAGACCCTCACATTTCTATAGGAAGAAAATTGACTGAAGAAAACGTTACAATTGCTTTGGAGATGTTTAAAGAAGCTAAATTGGAATTTGATTGTACAAGTATTGTTTTGAGAAAATTTAATCCAGTAAAAAAGCAGTACGATGTTCTTCCAAATGAATTTAAATTTATAGGTCTTCCTCCAAAACCATTGGCTCAGCAAAGTTTGTTTTAAGCGCCTAACACTTCAATAGTATCACAAGCTTTTAAATTCTAAACCTGATGGTAATGGCGGCCCCGAAGTATGAGGGCTATAATGGACAGCAGGACTGACATTAAAGAATGCGATGAAACTTCCTTTTCCAAAGATTGAAGCAACAATTTAGCAATAGTTCAATTTAACAATTAAACTTGCTAACGGTTAAACATTTTCTCCACAAAAACTTCAAGACTAAGCCTCAAGATAGTATATTTACACTTTAGTAAATGAGGATAATTTTGGCTAAAGTAAAGGAAACAGTAACACCATTAATGCAGCAGTACAACACGATAAAGGCGAAATATCCTGGGGCGTTGTTATTGTTTAGAGTAGGCGATTTTTATGAAACTTTTGGTGAAGATGCCATTAAAACAGCCAATATTTTAGGCATCGTTTTAACTAAAAGAGGTACTGGTCCTAATGGGGCTTTAGAGTTAGCTGGTTTTCCGCACCATTCTTTAGAAAATTACTTATCCAAATTAGTTAGGGCAGGACAAAGGGTAGCAATTTGCGACCAGTTAGAAGACCCAAAAACTACCAAAACCATCGTAAAAAGAGGAGTTACGGAATTAGTTACGCCTGGTGTTGCTTATAACGACAATATTTTAAGTCAGAAATCTAACAACTATTTAGCGGCCGTATATTTCGACAAACAAAATTTAGGGGTTGCTTTCTGCGATATCTCAACAGGAGAATTTTTAGTTGCCCAAGGAAATGCCGAATACATAGATAAACTTTTGCAAGGTTTTAGACCTACGGAAGTTGTGTTTCAGAAAAGTAAACGCCAAGAGTTCTTAAATCTTTTTGGAGACAAATTTTACACCTATACGCTAGATGATTGGGCGTTTACCAACGATTATGCAAATGAAATATTAACCAAACACTTTGAAGTTAATTCGTTAAAAGGTTTCGGAGTTGATAAATTACAATCGGGTATTGTAGCAGCTGGAGTTGTACTATACTATTTGGGAGAAACCGAGCATCGTAACTTACAGCACATTTCTTCTATTTCTAGATTAGAAGAAGACCGTTACATGTGGTTGGATAGATTTACCATTCGCAATTTAGAGTTGGTAAGTACCGCAAACGATAATGGCGTAACCTTATTTGATGTTTTAGACCAAACATCTACCCCGATGGGAGCAAGGATGTTGCACAAGTGGATTATCATGCCGCTTAAAGAATTAAAACCAATCCAAGAGCGTTTGGGAATGGTTGAATATTTGGTGAATCATGACGATTTATTGCAAGAGTTTTTAAGTCACATAAAACCGATTGGAGATTTAGAAAGATTAATTTCTAAAGTTGGTTTGCAAAAAGCCGGACCGAGGGAATTGGTGCAACTGAAAAGAGCATTAACTCATATAGAAGAAGTTAAAAACCTTGCAGAAAAAACTCAAAATCCGTTTTTAACGGTATTAGCTTCCCAGTTAAATCCTTGTTTAAGTATTAAGGAAAAGTTAGAGAGAGAGTTAAATCAAGACCCTCCAGCTTTGCTGATTAAAGGAAATGTTATTGCTGATGGGATTGATGAAGACTTAGACCGTTTAAGAAAAATCGCTTTCGGCGGAAAAGAATATTTAGTTGAGATACAAAAAAGAGAAGCTGCAAGCACAGGGATTCCGTCATTAAAAATATCCTTCAATAATGTTTTTGGCTACTATTTAGAAGTTACGCATACGCATAAAGATAAAGTTCCAGAAAGCTGGATTCGCAAGCAAACGCTTGTTAATGCAGAGCGATACATTACGCCAGAACTTAAAGAGTATGAAGAACAGATTTTAGGAGCTGAGGAGAAAATTCAAGCTATTGAAGTTCGTTTATACAATGAATTGATGTATCAGGTTTCGCATTACATCAAACCTATCCAGCTTAATGCTTATTTAATTGCACAGCTAGATGTTCTGCTTTGCTTTGCGCAATTGGCAGTTACAAATCATTATGTAAAACCAGATTTAAACAACAAAAAGGAGTTAGACATTAAAGGTGGTCGCCATCCGGTAATAGAAAAACAATTGCCAATTGGTCAAGAATACATAACCAATGATGTTTTCTTGGATAATGATACACAACAAATCATCATCATTACTGGTCCGAACATGTCTGGTAAGTCGGCAATTTTAAGGCAAACCGCTTTAATTGTTTTGATGGCGCAAATGGGCTGTTTTGTTCCTGCAAAGGCTGTAAACATCGGTTTGATAGATAAGATTTTTACTCGTGTAGGTGCTTCAGATAATTTATCATCTGGAGAAAGTACGTTCATGGTTGAAATGAATGAGACGGCAAGTATCTTGAATAATATTTCAGACAGAAGTTTGATTTTATTGGATGAAATTGGTCGTGGTACAAGTACTTACGATGGGATTTCTATTGCTTGGGCCATTGCAGAGTTTTTACACGAACATCCAACAGCGAGACCGAAAACTCTATTTGCAACGCACTACCACGAATTGAATGAATTAGAAAATACAATGGGACGTATCAAAAACTTTAATGTAACGATTAAGGAAATGAGCAACAAAGTGATTTTCTTGCGTAAGTTAGTTCCAGGGGGAAGTGAGCATAGTTTTGGTATCCATGTTGCAAAAATGGCTGGTATGCCGTCTAAATTGATTAATCGTGCGAACGAAATATTAAAAAGATTAGAGATTGATAGAACTGAAGGACAAAGTATAAAAGACAGCATTAAAAAAGTTCAAAATCAAGCTTATCAGTTACAAATGTTTGCAATTGATGACCCAGTTTTAGTTAAAATTAGAGATACGCTAAATAACTTGGATGTAAATGTTTTAACACCTGTTGAAGCTTTACTTAAATTGGATGAGATACAGAGATTGATAAAAACATAGCATGAAAAATTTCAAGATACATTGTTTTATTGCTGCATTGTTGCTATTGTTCATATCATCCTGTGGTTCGAGGAAATATCCTGTAAAGCCAGAGAATAAAGCTTCAAAAGCGGCAGATGCGATGGCAGCTTTAAAAAGTAAAGATTTATATCGTTTCATCACAGATTGGACTGGCGTTAAATATCGGTTAGGCGGATTGGATAAAAAAGGAATTGATTGCTCAGGTTTCGCTTTGTTATTAGAAAGAGATATTTACGGTCGTACGTTACCAAGACGTTCAAGAGACCAAGCAGAAGTGATAAAAAAGAAAAGCCAAAATAATTTAGAGGAAGGTGATTTGATATTTTTCTCCTTTGGCGGTACTGAAGTAGACCATGTTGGCGTTTACTTGAATAATAACTTTTTCGTACATGCATCAACTACAAGAGGTGTGGTAGTTGATGACCTGAATTTACCTGTTTATCAGAAAGCAATTGTTAAAACAGGAACTTTAAAATAAGAATATGCGTAAACTAATTTTCTCTCTTTACCTGTTGATTTTTATCAGCTCTGTAACTTATGCCCAAAAAGCTTTAAAGGTTGGCGAAACCTTACCCAATTTAGCTTTGCTTAGCACCACAGGAACTGTATATGATTTAAAAGCACAGAAAAATACCAAGGGTTTTATCTTAATTTTCATGACACCAACTTGCGACCATTGCATTGCTTATGAGCCAAGGGTTAGTGCTTTAGATAAAAAGTACAAAGTAAAAGGTTATCCCTTAGTAGCTATTGGCCCTTATGGAGATGACCCAATAAAGTATCCTTTTGATGCAATGCCAGCAATGAAAAAATTGGCAAAGGAAAAGGATTTCAAATTCCCTTATCTGTCTGACGATAAGTTTAAATACACTTGGTTGTTAGGCATTAAAGAAACTCCAACTGCTGTTGTATTGCAAAAAACTAAAGCTGGTTTTTTAATAAAATATATAGGCAGAATAGATGATGAACAAAATCAAAAGCTAACACCTAAAAACAAATTTGTAGAGAAGATAGTTGATAAATTAATTTAATTTTAGCATGCTTTGTCATTCTGAACGCAGTGAAGAATCTCAAATACTGCATTAATTCTATATTTTCTTACTATGAGATTCCTCGGAACTCGGAATGACAAATTAAGAGTTTATATTTTTTTACAAAATTTGATTTATATAATATTTACAAACAACGTTGTTGATAGATGAAATATGTGTTTACATTTTTTTTAATTTGCACATTTAGTTTTGCAAATGCTCAAGTTAAATTACTAACTTTAAGTGAGTTAGATAGAAGGATAGCAAAAGGTAAGGATACTACTTATGTAATTAACTTTTGGGCAACTTGGTGCGGACCATGTGTTGCAGAGCTACCAAGTTTTGAGAAATTAAAAAAAGAATATTTTAAAAGGCCAGTAAAAGTGATTTTAATAAGTATGGATTTTAAATCTAAGCTTAAATCAGATGTTATTCCATTTGTTAAAAAACATAAACTTAAATCAGAAGTCTATGTTATTAACGAGGCCGACCAACAAGCATTTATAGAAAAAGTAGATAAAAAATGGTCTGGCTCAATTCCAGCTACCTTAGTTGCAATGAGAACTCGCAGATTGTTTTTTGAGAAAGAATTTGCCAACAATGAATTAGAAGATTTAGTTAAAAATATAGTTCACGGAGATTACAAACTTTAAAAAATGAGAAAAGTTTTAATTGTTTGCTTAATGATGCTAGGCATTATGGCAAAAGCGCAAAATGGTTATCAAGTTGGAGATGTTGCTACAGATTTTAATTTGAAGAATGTTGATGGGAAGAATGTTTCACTGGCAAACTATAAGGATGCAAAGGGATACATTGTAGTTTTTACTTGTAATACATGTCCTGTTGCAAAGGCTTATCAAAGTAGGGTTGAGGCTTTACATAAAGAATATGGTCCAAAAGGATATCCAGTTATCGCCATTAATACCAATGACCCAGGCACTTCTCCTGGAGATAGTTATGAGAATATGCAAAAGCTTGCCAAGGAAAAGAACTTCAGCTATGCTTATTTAGAAGATCCAAATCATATTTATACCAAAAAATTCGGTGCCACAAAAACACCTCACACGTTTGTGTTAACTAAAACTGCCAAAGGAAATGAAGTTGCTTATATAGGAGCAATTGATAACGATCAAGAAGAAGTTAACGCTGATAAAACTACTTATGTTAAAGCTGCCGTTAATTCTTTGCTACAGGGCAAAAAGCCAGAAATTACAAGCACCAAAGCTGTTGGTTGCAGTATAAAATGGAAGAAAGAAGGAACTACGAAATAAATAATTCATACTTTTATCCCGAACTAAAAACTCGGGATTTTTTATGCCTAAACCTAAGGAAGATTACTCATTTTGGTCTAAATACAAACGTTTTGCATCAACAGAAATATTGATGTATCTGTTGATGATAATAGGTATTGGCTTAGGCATTATTTTTTTAAGTTAAGCACTAACTTTAACCTATCTGAAGAACTTACCTCGTTAATAAATTGCGTAAAAGCAGTATAGCTTTCTGCTGGAAATGTTCCGTCGTTTAATGTGAATTTTCTTACACAAATTAACTTGTTGCCTTCAATAAGCGTTTTTATTGTATAACTACCAAAATCATTGTTTAAACTTTTTTCAATGGGTATAATTATTGGGATTATATTATCCGGTAGGTTGTAAACAATGGTGTCTTCGTCTCTATAACCACGATTAATGTAAATTGGTAATGTTCTACCTTTAGTTTCAGGAACAGCAGCTTTAACGTTAAAAGCATTAGGCAGCATAAACAATCTAGTATTATTTATCGTAGCATAATTTCTAATATTAATATTTAGGTTTTCTGTAATAACGGGTTCAATTTCTTTCTTTTGAGCGTATTTAATTTGCTCAAAGTTGATGTTATCTATATCGTAAGCTTCCTTCAACAACTTTTGCTGCTCAGACAAAGGTTTTCCGATAAATTCTTCATGGTTGTCATATTGAGCTCCAGAGAATGTAGTCTTAACAGTTCCTGAAACATTACCATCCTTATCTAAAGTTAATTCCGCATTACGAACTTGGAGATTTGTTTGTGTTAGCAGTTTTGGAGTGCGTAATAATTTGCCACCTTCTGCCGTACAAGCTAAAACATTTCTGTCATCCGTAAAATCGCCTAAAAACCCAAAAGGTATTTTCTGGCTAGTACATTCAAGCCAAATTGTATCGCCTTTAAGTGGCAAACATAAAATGATATGATTACCCTGATTCATACTTGCATAAGTGGGGTCTAAACTTATTTTTTGGCTTCCTGCCTCTACCACACAATAATAAGATTCTATATTTGCTGCTCTTAATAGGCTTTGCATATAATTAACTAATCCTTTACAATCGCCATAACCTAAACGGTCAACCTCTGCGGCTGTAACTGGTTGAAAGCCGCCAATACCAACTTGAACACTTATATATCTAGTTTTTTCTTGTAAATATTGATATATTTTTCTGGCTTTATCTTTATCAGTTTTTTCGTTTTTAACCAACTCTTTCACCAGTTGTATGGTTGCTTCTGGTAATTTATCTTTACCTTTTAATAAATTATCATAAGCCCATCTCCCTAACTCTTGCCAATTTGTATAACTTCCTTTATAATTGAAATAGCTAAATTGTTCTGGAGCAATTTTAACACTGGTTTGGTAGGTTTCCTCATTCGGACTAAACGGCTCTGATTTAACAGCTAGAAGATTGTTTACTTTCCACGTTAAAATTTTTTGGTCTTTAGTAATGTTTTCTTCAGCTTTGCTTTGTAAATTCTGTGTTTTTAGACGGAATTGGTCGGTTGGCTTACATATAAAAGTATAAGTGCTTTTTTCTACAGATACATTATAAGAAGGTTTTGGTATCCAGTCAGGGATGATTAAGTTCTGTTTGAAACGAATTTCGTAATTATAAACAATGGTGTAAGGATAAGTATTTACAGATGGCAAGTAATGTTTAACTCTGCTATCTTCAAAAAGAGAGAATCCTTGTACGGCACTTTCATCTTTAAAATCGCCCTGTGAAAACTTACCTACACTTTTACCTACTTCGTTATATATTTCGCCTTTAATGCTTTTAATACTAGTGTTTTTGTCATAAAATAAAACTAATCTAGCACTTTCATCTCCATTTTTATTTAATACGGTAATGGCTTGTTTAACAGTATACATCACGTTTTCTGGCGAACGCATATCAACAACCGTTTCTTTATTTCTAATGGTGGCGTTGGCACGGTTACGCAAGGAGGATGGAATTAAATCAACGTCGTAATTATCTTGTGCAAAACTAGATAGACCTAAAATTAATAGAAGAAATAGGATAGATGCTTTCATTTAATTTGCCTTTTTTAACAAGACATCGTTTTTTTGATTTTGAATTATTTTACTGTAAAATTCTTTTAAGTAGAGGTAGTCATCTGCATTGTAAATCGCTTTGTTGAATTGAAGTATTTGATTAACAGATAATTTGTTATCTTCTATGCTGCTTTGTAGCAAATATCTTCCTCCACTTGTAGGTAAACTAATGGCCATATCTTTTGGTTTTTCTACTAACTCGTATTTTTCTGGTAAAGTCACGTTGATGATAATTCGTTCATCAGAAGCTGCTCCTAAATCTACAGGATACATTCTATCGTTTAAATTAAACGGATTTTTTGTAATTCGGTTAATAAAAAAGGGGTTAATAAACAATTGATTTTTGTCGGTAGCATCGTGAGCTGAAAATTCAATTTCGTATTTTTCCATCAAAGGTTTTTCCACACTATCAACATTGTTTATTTCTGGGTTTGATAAGCTTATTTTTGTTAAACGTTCATCAAGTTTTTCTACAAACTCTTCAGTAGAGTTATATTTTTTAATGTCTTTTCTTTTATTAAAAGCAGCATAGCCAACAGTAGTAGTTGTAATTACACCATTTATTTTTCCATCTGCATTTAGTTTTCCTGTTAAAACATAGGTAGTTACACTTTTTTGAGAAGCTTTTAAATCTATCCAATAAGATGGTTTCTTTAAATTAATTACCCTTCCTTGATCGTTGATACATCTTATCGGCAGCAAGCCAAAAGGCAATAAGGGTTCGGTTGCATCTAAAAGATAAGTTTTATCTCCAATGTTTACCTTCGCAACTACGTAGTTAAAACTGCTTAAAACTGGGAAAAGTTTATTTGGCATTCCATTTTCACGAGTAGATAATATAACCGCTTCAGTTTCTAATCCGGCAGCAGAAAGAGCTGAAATTAAGGTTAAATTAATGTCTGCCACATTACCAGACCTGTTTTCTAAAATGGTTTTAGTATTCTCCATACTATAATTTCCATAATAGTTATTCCATTTTATTTGCTTTTTTATGTAGTTGTAAACAGCATTTGCCTTCGCTAAATTGTCTGTTTCACCTTTTAAAATGGCAGGCATTAAATCTTTAAATACCGATGCTTTTTTCATCTGCGAGCCGAAATTTTTATCAGAAGTAAGCTCGTAATCTACATCATTCCAAGTTTTGGTATAGCTCTGCTTGCTACCATTAGTTAACTGCACATCAGAAAGCTCGAAATACATGGCCGATTTAAAATTACTCGCCGCCGTCATGTAATCCTCCTCCACAAAAGCAGGCACATTTTTCATGATGTAAGTCATCCTTGAGCAATCAATAGACACACCATTTAACCTTAAACATTCTTTGTATATCTCAGCTTTCGAGTCACTCAGTTTTTGATATCCGCGAAGCGAAACATTGTAATTATAATTGCCTGGTATATTGGCTACAAATTCACTCGAAACTTTAGGGATATCTCCTTGAAACTCCCAAGTTCTAAAGTTGAAAATTAACGGTGATTCGATTCTATAACTATATTCTATAATCGACCCGTCTTTAATATTCGGTAGGGTAAATTTGGTTAGCTGGGTATATTTGTTTCTATTTTCAGTAAATACTGCTTTTTTATCCATCAGGGTTTCCACAAATTCCCCGTTTACCATGTTAAAGGTCGATGCTTTTAAATCATTTACAAACTCTTGTTTATTGTCGTCCTTATAAGTTGGAATAACAATGTTGGCAAATTTGAAACCTTCCTTATTATAAATTTTAATTTTTACATGATGCTCAAATTGAATGACTAACCTTCCCGTCGCATCATCTATTTGCATAGCAGCAGTACCAAACTCTTTTAGCACAACAGCATTAGCAGTACTGTCTATTTTGCTTTTGTCGAAATAGTATTCATCGTTCTGTATGGAACCGTAGTTAAAGTTTTGGGCGTAAATATTTGATGTGATGAAACAGAAAAGAGCTAAAAAGAAGAATCGATTCATATAAGTGGTTAATTTTCGGCAATTTAAATCTACGGTTTAACAAAATGAAATAATTTACAACTAAAATTTTAGCTATTTTGTAGTACTAACCAATCCTTTTTAGCACATTTGAAAAAGAGAGTAAAATCTCAATTATATACCTTAAAAAAATGAAATTAAATTTAAAAAGACCTTTAGCATTCTTTGATTTAGAAGCTACAGGTATAAATGTTGGTGCCGATAGAATTGTAGAAATTGGAATTTTGAAAGCTATGCCAAACGGCGATGAATTAGTACTTACAAAACGTATCAACCCAGAAATTCCAATCCCATTGGTAACTTCTTTAATTCATGGTATTTACGATGAAGATATTAAAAACGAACCAACATTTAGAACTGCGGCAAAAGAAATAGCGGATTTTATTGGAGATGCAGACTTAGCAGGATACAATTCTAACAAATTTGATATTCCGATGTTGCTTGAAGAGTTTTTAAGAGTTGGAATTGATTTTGACATGAGCGATAGGAAGTTTGTAGATGTACAAAACATATTTCATCAAATGGAACAACGCACATTAAAGGCTGCTTATAAATTTTATTGTGATAAGGACATTATCAATGCACACTCTGCAGAAGCTGATATTAGAGCCACGTATGAAGTTTTATTGGCTCAGTTAGATAAATATAAAGACACCGAATTTGAAGACAAGAAAGGCTTAAAGTCAACTCCAGTTCAAAACGATGTAGATGCCTTACATACCTTTACCAATATGAATAAGGTAGTAGATTTCGCAGGGCGGATGGTTTATAACGAAAATGGAGAAGAAGTTATTAATTTTGGAAAACACAAAGGGAGAACCGTAGAATCTGTTTTGGATGTTGAACCAAGTTATTATGCTTGGATGAAACAAGGCGATTTCCCATTGTATACCAAAAAGAAATTAGATGAAATTTGGGCACGTTGGAATAAGAAGAAAGAAGAAGCAAAAGCTGCAAAACAACAAGTTCAAGCACCAAAAGTAGAACAGAAGCCAATAAAACCTCAAGAACCAGCTAAACCAATAAATAATGACATGCTGGAGCAATTAAAAATGAAGTTTGGTAAATAGCTGTTGCCAAATTGGTTAACTGATTAATCGGTTAATTGATTTTCAAAACAGATTACCAGTTTAACATTTATACAGTTACCCTATGAAGGTGAAAATATTATTTATTTTATTAGTACTGTCCAATTTTGCACAAGCTCAACTTCCTGTCGCACCTGTTTTTCAGCAGGCTTTTCAAAAAGGAACTCGTGATATAAGCGGCGCACCGGGCGCAAAGTATTGGCAAAATACTGCCGACTATGATTTGAAAATAAATTTCAACCCAATTACTAGAGAAGTAAAAGGGACAGTGGAAATTAATTATGTGAATAATAGTCCTGATGTTTTAAATGAACTTTGGTTTAAGTTATATCCAAATCTTTATCAAAAAGGAGTAGTTAGAAAAGCAAGAATCAAAGATGCTGACTTAGGTGATGGAGTTCAAATTACAAGTGCACAAATAAATAATCAGCCAAAAGAAATTGCTAGTTTAATTATAGAGGGCACAAATATGCATACTGCTATTACTCCTTTAGCTCCTGGAAAAAGTTTAAAGTTGAAATTTGACTATCACTATATTTTAAATAAAGGTTCGCACATGCGTACTGGTCAAGTTGATGAAGGTGCTCATTTTATTGCTTATTCATTTCCAAGAGTTGCAGTTTACGATGATATAGATGGTTGGAACAAAATCCCTTACAGTGGTTCAGAAGAGTTTTACAACGATTTTTGCAATTTCAAAGCTGCCATTACTGTACCTAAGAATTACGGTGTTTGGGCAACAGGAGATTTATTAAACGGAAGTGAGGTTTTTTCTAAAGAAGTGTTTAAAAAATTTCAATTAGCGAACAAAAGCAATGAAACCATTGATGTAATTGATAGTATAACTTTAGCTCAAAATAAAGTAACTGCCCAAAAAGATTTTAACATTTTCAAGTTTGAAGCTAAGAACGTAGTCGACTTTGCCTTTGCAACAAGCAATCATTATCTGTGGAAAGCTACAAGTTTAGTAGTAGACTCAATCTCAAAAAGAAGAACTAGGGTTGATGCAGTTTTTAATGCTAGTCATAAAGATTTTTACGAAGTAATTGATTTTGCAAAAAAGACAGTTTATTACATGAGTTATGTCTTTCCAAAATGGCCTTTTCCTTATAGTCACGAAACAGTTTTCGATGGCTTAGACCAAATGGAATATCCAATGATGGTAAATGATAACCCAGTTGATAATAGGGCAGATGCTATTACTTTAACAGACCACGAAATATTCCATACCATGTTTCCATTTTATATGGGTACTAATGAAACTAAATACGGTTGGATGGACGAAGGTTGGGCTACAATAGGCGAGTGGTTAATCTCGCCAATGATAGATTCTACTATTGTAGACGATTATGGCGTTGGGCCAACTGGAAGTACATCTGGTACAAAAGACGACGTACCAATTATGACTTTAACGCCAGATTTAAAAGGAATTGCATCATTTACCAATAATTATCCAAAACCTGGCTTCGGCTATCTTTTTATAAAAGATTATTTAGGCGAAGAACGTTTTAATAAAGCATTACACAATTACATTACGCAATGGAATGGCAAGCATCCAATGCCGTACGATTTCTTTTATAGCATGAATACTGGTGCTGGAGAAAATCTTGATTGGTTTTGGAAACGCTGGTTTTTTGAAGAAGGAGTTACTGATTTGGCTATAAAAGATGTAATTAAAACCCAAACTGGTTATTCTGTTATTGTTGAAAACAAAAGCAATAAACCCTTGCCTGTAGATTTAACTTTAACATACGAAGATGGGTCTATAGAAAAGAGTCATATGAGTATTGTGGCTTGGAAAGCAGAAAATAAGGAAGTGGTAGCTAGGTTTTCAACTACAAAAAAGCTGACAAAAGTTGTTTTAGGTAGTAGTCACGTTCCTGATAAAGATAAAAGCAACAACACTTACACTGTGAAAAATTAGAAAAGCAAATGCAGAAGCCCGACTATTGTTAGTCGGGCTTTTTGCTACAATCTTTTTGTTTTCAGCTTTGAAAACTTTCTTTCCATCGTGCTATAATTTGTCAAAGCTTAAGAGAAAACAAAAAGGATTTTCGCTTCAATCCCGTTTATTAAACCTAAAACTGTGCAATTATTTAAGGTTGTAATATCCAAAACCTAGTCAATCCAGTATTCCGTTAAAGGATAAAATGGCTTCTCAATCACACCTTCATCACTTAACAATTTATAAAGTATAGGGTTTTTCAGCAGCTTTTTGATAGTTGTTCTTCTACTTCTTGGATCTGTTTTGCCTTCTAAATTCTCCTCCACTCTTACTTTTTGTTGGATTAGCCTTATGCCGTGGCTATAATCTGCCCAAGTGTTAGTATGCTTGTTATATACTGGTTGGATGGCTTTTCCATCCATTTTATGCCAGCCATAAATAACTACTTTAGGTGTTTTTTCTGTGTAAATCTTATTGCTGATGATAACATTTTTCTTATTACCAGCGGTTAATGCACTGTTATTATGTTTACTTAAATAAGGTTTCAGTTGAATTTTTACAGAATCATTATGGGCAATGAATATAGGTAAGGTTGTCATTGCTTTTGTAGGTGGAATTGGCTGAGGCGTTAGCTTTATACTCGCACTTTTATAAATGTTATCAACCATCTTTTTTGTTGGTAAGTTACATTTTGTTAAATCAGCAACTTTTTGAGCCAAGATAGGAGTCATTGGTACATAGAAATAATCATCATCGCTGCCAATACAAAAGTAATCTGGTAAAGCGTAATAACTAACTCGGGCAATCTGATTTTCAATTTTAATAGAATCAACTACCTCACTTAATTTCCTTAAAAAATTAGGAACATTCCCATTTTTAATTTCATTAAAGATGATTTCTTCTCTTTGTTTTAACGTTAAGGTGCTATCAGAGATAGACTTTGCAAAGGCAGTACCTGTTAATGCATCAGCTTTGCGAGGTTTTAGTTTAAGGGTTTGCGCATTCAAATCTTGAAAACTCAAAATCAATAAAAGAAAGCTAATTAGGTATTTCATCTAGTATTCTCTTAAAAAGTCTATATTTCTTTTTAGGCCTGTATATTTTGTTCTTTTAACTGCTGAGCCTTTAAAAACTTGCTTAAAAACTTCATCGGTCATTTCAATCAACTCTGTTTTATTAAGGTTTAATAACTCTAAAGCTGGTGTAAAAGCTGGTTCTGTATGTGGTGTTGCAAACCTATTCCATGGGCAAACATCCTGACAAATATCACAACCAAACATCCAATTTTCCATTTTCCCTTTAAATTCATTTGGGATTTCATTTTTTAACTCAATGGTTAAATAAGAAATACATTTACTGCCATCAACCAAATAAGGCGCCATTATAGCATCCGTTGGGCAAGCATCAATGCAGCGAGTGCAAGAGCCGCAATGGTCGGCAACGAAAGGAGTATCGTATGCTAAATCTAAATCTATAATTAGCTCTGCTAAAAAGAAAAAAGAACCTGCATCCTTGCTTATTAAATTTGAATTTTTCCCTCGCCAACCCAAGCCAGATTTTTGTGCCCAAACTTTATCCATCACAGGTGCAGAATCTACAAAACAGCGCCCTGAAACTTCTCCAATATTGTCATTAATAAATGCCAGTAACTCTTTTAGCTTTTCTTTTATCACAGTGTGATAATCTGTACCATAAGCGTACTTAGAGATTTTTGGAGCATTAATATCTGATTGTTTTTCTTCGGTGAAGTAGTTTAGGGTTAAAGAAACTACAGATTTTGCACCATCAACAAGTAGGCGAGGGTCAAGTCGTTTATCGAAATGGTTTGCCATATAACTCATCTCGCCATGATGGTTGTTGTTTAACCAATTCTCTAACCTCGGTGCTTCTTCTTCCAAAAACTCTGCTTTTGAAATTCCACAAGCCATAAAACCAAGACGTAATGCCTCATTTTTAATCATTTGACTATATTTTGCAGAATTATTAAACATTGATTTACAAAGATAGGCTTTTGAGCTAAAAACCTTTTAATGCTTTAGTTGTTATTAGAATTGAAAACTAAATTATAACGTCATGGAAAATAAAGAAGGTAATCATACCGAAGACCCAAATAAAAGCGTCCCTCCAGTTGAAAAAAATTATGATGCCCATAAAGATAACCCTGGACCAGCACCAACTGTAAATGAACCTGACAACGAGGGTGCAGGGCAAGCTATGAAATGGATAATTCCTATTGTAGTTATTTTGTTATTAGTAGTGTGGTTTTTCTTTTTTAGAAATAACACTACAACTTAGAAAAGCTTGCCAGTTTGGCCTAATTTGATTCTATTTAAGTGTTTATACGCGGCTTCGGTAACTTCACGTCCACGAGCAGTACGCATTAAGTAACCTTCTTGAATTAGAAAAGGCTCATATACTTCTTCAATTGTACCATCATCTTCGCCAACAGCAGTTGCAATAGTTTTTAATCCTACTGGACCTCCCTTAAATTTATCTATAATGGCCAGTAGGATTTTATTATCCATTTCATCTAAACCATGTTCATCAACATTTAAGGCCGTTAATGCATAACGAGCAATCTCCGTATCAATGCTACCGTTTCCTTTTATTTGTGCAAAATCTCTAGTTCTTCGCAGAAGTGCGTTTGCTATACGAGGTGTTCCTCTACTACGACGGGCAATTTCGTATGCTCCCTCATCAGAAATTGGTGTATTTAAAATCGCCGATGAACGTAATACAATCGTAGTTAATATTTTAGCATCATAATAAGCTAACCTAGAATTAATCCCAAACCTAGCTCTTAGCGGAGCAGTTAATAAACCTGAACGTGTGGTTGCGCCAACTAATGTGAAAGGATTTAAGCTAATTTGTACTGAACGAGCGTTAGGCCCACTTTCTAGCATGATATCAATCTTAAAATCTTCCATTGCCGAGTATAAATATTCCTCCACCAAAGGTGATAGACGATGAATTTCATCAATAAAAAGAATGTCTCCAGTTTCTAGATTAGTTAATAAACCAGCTAAATCTCCAGGTTTGTCTAATACCGGACCAGATGTTACCTTAATATTCACACCCATTTCATTGGCGATAATATAAGAAAGTGTAGTTTTTCCTAATCCTGGAGGGCCATGTAATAGAACATGGTCTAAAGATTCGCCACGAAGTTTTGCAGCTTTAACGAAAATCTTAAGGTTCTCTAGAATTTTATCCTGACCCGTAAAATCTTCAAATTCCTGCGGACGTAATACTTTTTCAATATCACGTTCAATAGGGCTAAGGTTGTCTGAAGAAGGATCTAGATTTTCGTTCATAGTGTAAAGATAATGGTTAATTGTTAATAGTCTATGGTCCATTGACTATAAACCATTAACTCAACTTATAAAAACTTGGCAGCAACTTTTGCTTCTTTAATACCATTACTATAGTCGTAAAATCCTTCACCAGATTTAATCCCTTTTTTACCCGCCATTACCATATTTACCAATAGCGGACAAGGCGCATATTTAGGATTTCCGAAACCTTGGTTTAATACATTTAAAATTGCCAAACATACATCAAGGCCAATAAAATCTGCTAACTGTAATGGTCCCATCGGGTGTGCCATACCTAACTTCATTACTGTATCAATCTCATCAACTCCTGCAACACCTTCATGCAAAGTATAAACGGCCTCATTTATCATTGGCATTAATATTCTGTTTGCCACAAAGCCAGGATAATCATTCACTTCAACAGGAATTTTACCAATGACCTTAGAAAGCTCCATTACTTGAAAAGTGGTGTCATCACTGGTTGCATAACCTTTGATTACTTCTACCAATTTCATCACAGGAACGGGGTTCATGAAATGCATACCAATTACTTTATCACCACGATTGGTAACGGAAGCAATTTGGGTAATAGAAATGGAAGAAGTATTGCTTGCCAAAATGGCTTCAGGTTTGGCAAATTGGTCCAAATCCTTAAATATTTTTAATTTAAGTTCTATGTTTTCTGTTGCTGCTTCAACAATTAAATCAGCATTCTCTACGCCTGTTTGTAAATCAGTAACCGTTGTAATATTAGCTAATGTTGCTTCCTTTGCTTCTTCAGTTAATGTTCCTTTGACTATTTGCCTTTCTAGATTTTTAGTAATGGTTGCTATTGCTCTTCCTAAAGCATCAAGATTAATGTCTACTAATTTTACTTGATAACCAAATTGCGCAAATGTGTGTGCAATTCCATTACCCATTGTACCAGAACCAATTACTGCTATGTTTTTCATACCATAAATTATCAAGAAGCAAATCTATATTAAAAGTAGTACTATGAAAGAATTTTATCAGATTTTGTAAATTTTTAGATCGTTATATATTAAATACTGATGCTTTTTTGAGTTTAAAAAAAATCGATTTAGTATTTAAAATTTGTTGGGTTTTATGATAATATTTAAAAAACTGGATGTTTAAACATTATAAAAAAAACTTTTTCTTTGTAAAAATAATATTGCAATACAATATCGATAGCTGTATATTGCGCTCTATTTTTTTAAAAATTTAACATTAAATTAACTTAAATGAAACAAAAATTACTAAAATTATTTGTTTTGAGCTTGCTTGCTATTAGTACAGCATTTGCACAAAGCAAAAAGATTACCGGTAAAGTTTTAGGTGCGGAAGATGGTCTTCCAATTCCTGGAGTTTCCGTAAAAATTAAAGGTACTAATACTGCCGTTCAAACTGAAAACAATGGTACTTATAGTATTACCGTACCAAGTTCAGAAACAGTTTTGGTTTATTCTTACTTGTCTTATGTAACTATTGAAAAGAGTGTTGGCAACCAAACAACTATTAATGTTTCTTTAGAAACGGCAACAAACACTTTGAATCAGGTAGTTGTTGTGGCTTATGGTACACAAAAGAAAAGTGCAATTACTGGTTCTGTAGCAACTATTGGAGCTGCTGACATTGAAAAGCGTACAGTTACCAATGCAACTCAATTGTTGCAAGGTGCATCTCCTGGAGTATTAACTACCTCTGGAAATGGCCAACCAGGTACTAATACGACAATCCGTTTACGTGGTTTCGGTTCTTTTGCTGCATCAAGTAGTCCTCTAGTCGTTTTAGATGGATCACAATATGATGGAAGTATTGGTGATATTAATGTGAATGATATCGACAACATCTCAATCTTGAAAGATGCATCTTCATCTGCCTTGTATGGTGCTAGAGCTGCAAATGGTGTAATTATCATTACCACAAAAAGAGGTAAATCAGGGTCATCTAGTCTTAATGCGACTATTAACCAAGGTTTTTCTGAAAGAGGGACACCCGAATATAACAGATTAGATGCTTATCAGTACTATCCAGCTTACTGGCAAGCTATTAAAAATAACTTGATGTTCACTGCATCTCCTGCTCAAACAGAAGCTGTTGCTTCTCAGAATGCAACAAATACAGTGGCTACTAACTTGGTTTACAATCCTTTTAATGTTCCAAATAATCAAGTAGTTGGCTTAGATGGTATGCTTAACCCAAATGCGTCGTTACTGTATGATGAATTTGATTGGTTTAAACCGATGACAAGAACGGGTAAAAGAACGGATGCGAATATGAGTTTCTCAGGAAAAACTGAGAAAGCTGATTATTTCGTATCATTAGGTTATTTGAAAGACAATGGATACATTATTAAATCAGATTTTAAAAGATTTAACGGACGTATTAATGTTAATGGACAGATTAAGCCTTGGTTAAAAACTGGTTTAAATTTATCTGCATCACTTACTGATTTAAACAATGCTTTTGATAGTGCAACAGGTAATGCTTCTAGTTTTGTAAATGCGTTTAGCTTTGCGAGAGGTATGGGGCCAATTTATCCAGTTCACGCTCGTTCAGCTAGTGGCTCAACTATTTTTAACCCTCTTACAGGAGAGGACTGGTATGATTTTGGTCAACATCCAGGAGCGGTTAATCGTCCAACAGGAGCATCAGCAGGTAGGCACGTAATTTATGAGACAATGCTAAATGATAACTTGGCTAGAAGAAATAATTTTGGTGCTAGAACTTATGTTGATGTTACATTCTTAAAAGATTTCACTTTTACACCTGCGATTAATATCGATATTAGAAGCAACGTAACAAATCAATACCAAAATCCTTTGGTAGGTGATGGAGCTTCTGTAAATGGTCTTGCATCATATGCTACTAACACTGTTAAATCTTATACATTTAACCAAATCTTAAACTATAGAAAAATGCTAGGTAGCCATAATATCACCGCCACATTAGGTCACGAAAATTATGATTATACAATCAGATCTTTCTCTGGAAGTAAAACTAGCCAAACCGCTAGAGGAAACACTGAGTTAGCAAACTTTGTTACAATTAGTGGCTTAACAGGAAATAGAGATCTGGATAGAATTGAATCTTATTTTTCTAGAGCAACTTACAATTACAATGAAAAATATTTTTTGGAGGGATCGGTTAGAAGAGATGGAAGTTCTAGATTTGCTGCTGCAAAAAGATGGGGAACATTTTTCTCTGCAGGAGCCTCATGGAGTATTATTAAAGAAGATTTCATGAAAAACTTGAATTGGGTTAGTGATTTAAGATTGAAAGCTTCTTATGGTGAAGTTGGAAACAATGCTTTAGATACTTTCTATGCTTATGATGCTTTTTATGACCTAGGTTTTAACAACAGTAGTGAGCCAGGTGTATTGCTTTCAAGTTTAGCAGCACCTAATTTAAAATGGGAAACATCTAAAACATTAAACTTAGGTTTATCTTTTGGATTTCTTAAAAACAGAATATTAGGAGAACTAGAATACTTTAAGAGAGGTTCAGGAGAATTGCTTTTCAGTATTCCAAAACCATTATCTAATGCTGTTACTTCTGAGTTAGCAAATATTGGTTCAATGGAAAATAGAGGTTGGGAACTTCAGCTAAGCGGCGATATTTTAAGAACCAAAAACTTTAACTGGAATTTGTTAACCAACTGGACAATATTTAAAAATGAAATTACTGCATTACCTGTTGAAACACCAACCATAATTTCTGGTACAAAGAGAAGGGAAGTTGGTCAAGATATTTATGCTTTTTGGTTGAGACAATATGCGGGTGTAGATCCTAATGATGGTTCTGCATTATATATTCCAGCAGATGGAACTGCTGCTTCAAACATTAGAACGGTAAATGGTGTTCAGTATGTAACAAACCAAACCTTTGCTAAATTCGCTTACTCTGGAACCGCAATCCCAGATTTATCTGGATCATTTACCAATACATTTACTTACAAAGATTTATCATTATCTTTCTTAATTAACTATCAAATTGGTGGAAAGTTCTATGATAGTGTTTATCAAGGTTTAATGAGCCTTAGTTATGGCTCTGCATTACATGCTGATGCTGCTGGAGCTTGGACCACTACCAATAAAACTAGTCAAATCCCTCGCTTAGATTATGGTAACACTACTAACATTAATGCTGCTTCTAGCAGGTGGTTAGTTGATGCATCATATATAAACTTTGCTAACGTAAATCTTTCTTACAGATTGCCTAAATCGCTACTAAGTAAGATTGATGTTGCTGGTGCAAAAGTATTTTTTACGGGAGAGAATTTAGGGACAATTTCTAAGAGAAGAGGATTAGATCCAAGACAATCATTTGATGGTGTAAATGGTGCAACTTATTTGTCGGGCAGAATTTATAGTTTTGGTTTAAGTCTTTCACTATAATTAGTTAATATTTAAAGAGATGAAAAAAATTATTTTATTTTCAGCTGTGGTAGCTTTAGTAGCTATTTCTAGTTGTAAAAAAGAGTATTTGGAAACCGCACCAACTGATAAAGTTGCTGCTGGAGATGTATTTACAAGTACTACTAATGCAAATACTGTATTAAATGGTATTTACAGATATATGTTCGAAAGAACAACAACTACCACAAGTAACGCACAAGGTAAGCCTGGTGTTGCTGGTATCATGTTGGCGATTGATTTTATGGGAGAAGATTTGCATCAAGGTGCTGCTACTTGGTTTACTTCTACTGGAGAGGGTAATTATGTGGCACCTAGGACTGATACCCATGCTTCTAACATTTGGGTATACAGAACTTTCTATAGAATTATAGGTAATGCAAATGCAATTCTTGATAACATCGATGAGGTTCCTGGTCTTGCTGCAGACAAAAATAGAATTAAGGCAGAAGCTTTAACATTAAGGGCTTATGCTTATTCTTATCTAGTTCAATTTTATGGAAAAAGATACGATGCACTTGCAAAGCCTAACAACCAATTAGCTGTTCCTTTATTGTTGAAATCTACTGATAGTCAAAAACCAAGGGTAAGTGTTGAGGCTGTTTATACTCAAATCAATGCAGATCTTGATGCAGCAATTGCTTTAAATCTTACAACAAAAGTAAGTAAGAGTCATGCTGACGTTTGGGTTGCTAAAGGTTTAAAAGCTAGGGTTGCTTTAACTATGGGCGACTATGCAACTGCAATTACATATGCAAAACAAATTATTGACGGTAACGCATATCCATTAATGGATGCAGCAGCCTATCAAAGTGGATTTAATAATGCACCATCTTTATCTGAAGTAATGTGGGCAATGATGCCTAATTTAGAACAAGGTGATACATTTGGTTCTTTCTTTGCTCAAATTGCATACAATGCAAATACAACTTATCAAAGAGGTACACCAAAAAGAATTAACTCTGCTTTATACGCTCAAATTCCAGCAACTGATGTAAGAGCTAAAATGTGGGAACCAGCACCAACAGCAACAAACTTCCCATTACCTGCAACTACATTTGTTAGACAGCCTTTTATGAGCAGAAAATATTCTGTTAAAACAGTTGGTGACCCATCTTTAGGAGATGTGCCAATTATGAGGACTTCAGAAATGTACTTAATCCTAGCTGAGGCCTATGCTAAATCTGCTGTGCCCCAAACATTGTTAGCTCAACAAGCATTATACACTTTGAATTTCAAAAGAAATCCAAACTATGTAATTTCTACAAGTACGGGTGCAACGTTGATTAATGAGATTTTAACTTATAGAAGGATTGAACTTTGGGGTGAAGGTTTCAGATATTTAGATTTGAAACGCTTAAATCTGCCATTAGATAGAACGACAGCAAATGTTCCTAACTTTACTGCTGCATCTGTAGCAAATTTCTTGCAATTACCAGCTGGAGATGTAAGATGGGAGTGGTTTATTCCTAGATCTGAGATTGATGCAAATCCAAATATTGGACCTCAAAATCCATAATATTAATAACCTAACAAAAAACCCGCATATGCGGGTTTTTTTTGTTTTAAGGCGCTAATCTATTCGTCTGCCATTTACCGTTAATCAAATCATATTTAATTCTATCATGTAAACGGCTTGTTCTGCCTTGCCAAAACTCTATAGACGTTGGTTTAACAATGTATCCGCCCCAATGCGCTGGTTTTGGAATTGTTTTACCTTCATATTGAGTAGTTAATTCTTCTACCTTGTTTTCTAATAGTTGCCTATCAGTTATAATTTGACTTTGAGGAGAAACTATTGCGCCGATTTGACTGCCAATTGGTCTAGAATGGAAATATTTTTCTGAAGCTTCTTTAGATAATTTCTCAATCTTACCTTCAATACGAACTTGTCTTTCTAGCTCTGCCCAAAAGAAAACTAAACAAGCTTGTGGGTTTTTCTTAATCTCTTTGCCTTTTGTACTTAAGTAATTGGTGTAGAAACTGAAACCATTTTCATCAAATCCTTTTAACAAAACGATACGGGCATTAGGTTTGCCAGATTTATCAGCAGTTGCCAAAGTCATTACATTTGGCTCATATAATTGAGCATCCATTGCTGCAGCAAACCACTTTTCGAATTGTTTAATTGGGTTTTTATCTGCATCCTTTTCGCTTAACTCTGCAGATCGATAGTCTTGTCGCAAACTTTGTATCATTTCTTTTGTTAGTTCCATAGCACAAAAATAGACTTTAGTTTTTTCAATTTTTTGATTTAGAATATAATTTTGTTTGATTATGCTTATAATACAATTGTTATTCTGCTACATTTTGTATAATCATTCTGGTTTCTTAATTTTCACAAATGTTAAGCAAAGTAATACCTTCTACCGGAAAACTACTGATATCAGAGCCGTTTTTGAATGACCCAAATTTTAAACGTTCGGTTGTTTTAATGGCAGAACACAGTGAGGAAGGTACTTTAGGTTTTATTTTAAATCATCCAAGCCAGTTTTTATTAAAGGATTTGGTTCCCGATTTATGGGAAGCAGATTTCCCTGTTTTTATTGGCGGACCAGTAGAAGTGGATACCATCCATTTTATTCATCGTTGTTATGATAAATTAAACAGTGGAGAAGAAATCGCAAAAGGAATTTACTGGGGTGGAAACTTTGAAACACTTAAAATATTGGTGAACAATAATAGCATTTCAACTGATGAAGTAAAGTTTTTTCTAGGTTATTCTGGTTGGGGTATAGATCAACTGACTGAAGAGATCAATGAAAATACTTGGATAGTTTCCGACCAGTTCCATCAAGATGTTGTCTTTTCACACAATGAAGAAGAACTTTGGAGAGAAGTTATCATCAACTTGGGTCCAAAGTACGCTCACGTTAGTAATTTCCCTATTGATCCGAGTTTGAATTAGTTTGGAGTTGAGAGTTTTTAGTTTGGAGTGCTTTAAACTCCCAACTCCTTACTCCAAACTCATCTCACTGGCACTTTCCTCTACCTTTTTCCTTAATTCATCCTTGTAAGCTTGCATCTTTTGAGCTAAGCTATCATCGGCAGTTGCCAAAATTTGAACAGCCAATAAACCAGCATTTTTAGCCGCATTTAAAGCAACTGTTGCAACTGGAATACCATTTGGCATTTGCAGAATAGATAAGATAGAATCCCAACCATCAATAGAATTTGAAGATTTAACGGGAACGCCAATTACTGGCAATGTTGTAATTGATGCAACCATTCCAGGCAAGTGAGCAGCGCCACCAGCACCAGCAATAATCACCTTTAAACCTTTTTGCGCAGCCTCTTTAGCATAAGTAAACATTCTTTCAGGTGTACGGTGAGCCGAAACTACAGTCATTTCAAATTCAACACCAAATTCCTTACAGATATCAGCAGCATCTTGCATCACATTTAAATCAGATTTGCTACCCATTATTATACCTACTCTTGCGCTCATATTTTTATTTTTTGGTAATTCAGTATTTTTTATCGTTTATTCTTGTTTGCGATTGTCTCAATTCTCATATCGCACATCTCATATCTATTTATGAAATCACTTTCAAAGTCTGCTGCACATATCTTGCCTTCTCAATAGCGTGGTCGCGGTTTTGGTCTACAATGGTAATGTGTCCCATTTTGCGGAAAGGTTTGGTATATTTCTTTCCGTATAAATGTACATAAACACCATCAATGGCCATTATTTTCTCTAAACCATCGTATTTAGCTAAACCATCGTGACCTTTTTCTCCTAATAAATTAATCATTACAGCATTGCTAATAGAACGAGTATCGCCCAATGGTAAATTAAAAATGGAACGTAAATGCTGCTCAAACTGAGAAACATAATTGCCTTCAATAGTTTGGTGCCCGCTATTATGCGGTCTAGGAGCTAATTCATTAACCAAAATATCTCCGTTTTTGGTAACGAACATTTCTACTGCCAAAATTCCAGTAACATTTAAGGCAGATGCAATATCAATGGCAATTTTCTCTGCTCTTTTTTGAATATCGTCAGGGTAAGTTGATGGAGAAATCAAGAATTCTACCAAGTTAGCTTCGGCATTGAATTCCATTTCCACCATCGGGAAGGTTTTCATATCGCCATTTGCATTTCTGGCAACAATAACCGCAATTTCCTTATCAAAATCTACCAATTCTTCAATTAACGATGGTGCTTCAAAAGCGTTATCTACATCGGCAAGATTGCTGATTTTCATTACACCTTTGCCATCATAACCATCTTTACGTTGTTTTAAAATGTATGGAAAAGGAAAATTTCCATTGGTTAAATCAGCAACAGAACTTACCAATTGAAAAGGAGCAGTAGGGATGCCATTTTCTTTAAAAAATTGCTTTTGCACACCTTTATCTTGTATTAAACGAATAACACGAGACTGGGGAAACACCATTTTACCTTCTTTTTCTAATTGTTCTAGAGCTTCGATGTTAACTTTTTCGATTTCTATGGTAATAATGTCTGCCTTCTTACCGAAGTTGTAAACCGTATCAAAATCTGTAATAGAACCACACTCAAACTTGTTAGCAATACTTTTGCAAGGTGCATCTGGGTCTGGGTCTAAAACTAAAGTGGTTAAATTATAGTTAATGGCCTCTTGTATCAGCATTCTGCCTAGTTGTCCGCCACCTAATATGCCTAATTTTAACTCGCTTATCTGTTTTGCCATTATTTGTAATAGATTTTTAGAGACGCAAAAATAACAAAAAATAAACGCGAATTGGGATTTTGTGAAATCAAGCTTTATCTATTTTTTTGAAGCGCAAGGTTCAGTGCTACTATTAAAATTTAGTCCCGCCATCCGCTTTACTTCGCCCTGCGTAAACTTTGGCTACGTGTTCGCTACTGTCGCGGCTAGTTAACAAATAATTGTGCTACTATTACCTGCAAACTTTATGTAAATGAATACAATGTGCGTGGAGACACGCACATTGGCGTCTCGCCTTGGTTCGTGTCTTCAAGAAAAAGAATACTCATATTTTTTGACCTCAGGGAGGTCTTATATTTATAGCTTGATAGTTAATGTAGTATCCGACCCCAGCTGGGGTCGAATGTATCTTTTATAATTTGCTATATATATTATCCCCCTGGGATAATAATAACTATAAGCGTAGCAAAAAATAAAATTGTTATTAACAGTTCTTGTCTTCTTAAACCAATTTATTTTTAAGCCGTAATTGTTCTTTGTTCACTCAAACATTAATAACTTAGGTATCATACTTTAAGAAATATTTATGGGATTAAGTATTCATTACAGCGGACAAATAAAAGCACCTGAATTGCTGCCTTATTTAATTGAAGAAGTAAAAGACATAGCAGAGATTTACAAATGGAAATATCATATTTACGATGCTGTTTTTTCTAAAAACTCGGTTGAAGAGATACCATCTTCTAAACAGGTTTATGGCATTAGCTTTACACCAACTAATTGTGAAACTATTTCTTTAACTTTTTTGAGGAGTGGCGTAATGATTTGCCCCATTAGACTATTTCTTTCTCTAAATCCTCAAGATGAGCAAGAACAAATATTTCTGAATACAATTTCCGTAAAAACGCAATATGCAGGTGTCGAATTACATCAATTTATTATTCACTTGCTTAAATATTTAAACGATAAATATTTTAGTAATTTCATTGTTAATGACGAAAGTGAATACTGGGAAACGGGCGATGAAGAAAAAATGAAAAACCAATTTAAGAAATACAACGAATTGGTAGAGAATTTTGCCCTTGCTATTGAGACTTTTCCATCAAAAAATGGAGAGGATATGATTGCGTATTTTGAAAGATTAATGAAAAAAGTTAATGACTTAAATAAATAGCTTTGTTTCCCTTTTCTTAGTTCGGGTCTTCCTAACCAATTTAATTTAGAATTATAGCTTTTCTTATAACTTTCTCGCCTTGGTTCGTGTCTCCACTAACCAATTATTTCTTATAACTTTGCAACAATGGATGCAGATGCAATAATTATTGGTGCCGGTGCTTGTGGGTTAATGTGTGCAGTGCAAGCTGGTTTTTTGGGCAAAAAAGTTATTGTGCTCGAAAAAAATAACAAATCTGGTGCTAAAATCTTAATTTCTGGTGGTGGTAGATGCAATTTTACCAATCAATGGGCAACCACAGAACAGTTTATTTCTGCCAATCCACATTTCCTTAAATCTTCTTTTAATCAATGGACAGTTGAAGATACCGTCAACTTTTTTGAAACTTATGGTATTGTAGGTAAGGAGAAAACCTTAGGTCAGCTGTTTCCAGAGGATAAGAATGCTAAAGATATAGTTGAAGTTTTTACATCACTTTGCGAAGAAATGGAGCAAGAAATTTGGTGCAATGCCGATGTAAAAAATATTGAGCAAACTGATGAAGGCTTTACAGTAAGTTATGCCGTTGGTGATAAAATCAAATCTATATCTGCTCCCAAAGTGGTAATTGCAAGTGGCGGACTGCCAATTCCAAAAATGGGTGCAACTGATTTTGCATTGAGATTTGCTCGTAACAATGGATTGAAAATTATAAAAACTGCTCCAGCTTTAGTTCCATTAACTATTACGGGTAAGGATGAAGATTGGTATGCACAACTATCTGGCAATTCTGTTTTTTGTGAAGTGAGTAACGATGAAATCTCCTTCGAAGAGAATATTCTATTTACACATTGGGGTTTAAGCGGCCCTGCAATTTTGCAAATTTCTTCTTACTGGCGAAGGGGCGAAGTATTTAATATCAACTTATTACCCAATCAAAACATAATTGAATTAATAGACGATGAACGTAAATCAAACGGAAAAACACTATTATCAACTTTGTTAAACCGCTTTTATGCCAAAAAATTTACAGATGCTTTGGGGAAGTTTTTGCCATTGACAAAAACCGTAGCCGATTTAAGCAAAGGTGACATGGAACTAATTCATCAAACCATTCACGAGTTTAAAGTAAAACCTGCAGGAGATAAAGGTTACGATAAAGCCGAAGTAATGCGTGGTGGAATTGATACTAACGAAATTTCCTCTAAAACTTTAGAATGTAAAAAAATACCAGGTTTGTATTTTGGCGGCGAATGTATGGATGTAACTGGTTGGTTGGGTGGCTATAACTTCCAATGGGCTTGGGCAAGTGGTTTTGTAATTGCACAGAATTTATAATATGTTCGTCACCCTGAATTTATTTCAGGGTCTTTCTTGCAGGAGAATTGTTTCGTTTCTCAGGATATGCTAAACTAATCTAGTAGCTCACTAAACAGAATTTATAGAAATATTTTAGTAAATTTGATAGTATGGAAGCATTAAAAGACATTTTATCAGTTGATACTGAAATTTTAGGTGGTCAGCCTGTGTTTTCTGGTACTAGAGTTCCAATTGAAACTTTATTTGACCACATAGAAAAAGGAATTACCATTGATGAATTTTTAGAAGACTTTCCTGGTGTTTCAAAAAAGCAAGTTTTGGCATTATTGGAAGTAGCAAATAAATTAGTTACAGCTGGGAATATAGAAAAGTTATATGAAATTGCTTCTTGATGAAAATCTTCCCAAAAGATTAAAAGAACATTTTCAAAACCACGAAATTTATACAGTTAGAGATATGAATTGGAATGGTGTGAAAAATGGAGCATTGTTGAAGTTGATGATTGAAAATGAATTTATTGCTTTGATTACATTTGATAAAAACCTTCAATTTCAGCAAAACTTTGCTAAATATACATTGCCCATAATTGTATTAAACGCAAAAGATAATACTTATTTAACGCTTAAAGAATTTGTTCCTGAAATCTTAATTGCATTAAAAGGGAATTTAAAAGCAGGAAGTAATATTATTTCCAAGCCATAAAATTCTCTTTAAGAAAATTCCTGTATTTTTGCAGAAAACAAATCCTTTGAAAAGCGACCTTCTTTTAATTACACCGCCATTTACACAACTGAATACTCCGTATCCAGCAACTGCGTATATCAAAGGTTTTTTAAATACAAAAGGGATTTCTTCAACCCAAGCAGATTTAGGAATTGAAGTAATCTTAGCGTTGTTTTCTAAAAAAGGATTAAGCCCCCTAACCCCCAAAGGGGGAATTGAACATCTGTCAGAAAATGCCAATCGGATTATTTCTCTATGGGATGAATACCTAAAAACAATAGACTCTGTTATCGCATTTTTACAAGGGAAAAATCCAACATTAGCATTACAGATTTGCCAAGAAGATTATTTGCCGGAAGCTTCTCGTTTTGCGCAGTTAGAGGAGTTAGATTGGGCTTTTGGTGCAATGGGAACGCAAGATAAAGCCAAACACTTAGCCACACTTTATTTAGAAGATATATCTGATTTTATTGTAGAATGTGTAGACCCAAATTTTGGTTTTAGTCGTTATGCAGAGCGATTAGGTAGAAGCGCAAATTCATTTGATGAATTGTATGCTGCTTTAAATCAAGAGCCTACCTACATAGATAAAATTCTCATCAATATCCTTAAAAGTAGAATAGAGGAAGTTGAACCTAAGCTATTTCTCGTCTCTGTTCCTTTTCCAGGGAATTTATATGCGGCTTTTCGCTGTGCACAATATGTAAAGCGAAACTATCCGCATATTAAAATATCGATGGGTGGTGGTTTTCCAAATACAGAATTACGTTCACTTTCTGATAAAAGAGTATTCGAATTTTTCGATTACATTACTTTGGATGATGGTGAATTACCAATTGAATTATTGTGCAATGCGATTATAAAAGGTGGCGAATTTAATCTCTACAAAAGAACTTTTTTATTAGAAAATGGAGAAGTTGCTTATAGAAACGATGCTTTAAAGAGCGACTACAAACAGGCTGATGTGGGTACGCCAGATTATTCAGATTTGCAGTTAGACAATTACATCTCAGTCATAGAAATTGTAAATCCGATGCACAGAATGTGGAGTGATGGTCGCTGGAATAAACTCACTATGGCACACGGTTGTTATTGGGGTAAATGTACTTTCTGCGATATCTCTTTAGATTACATCAAAGTTTACGAACCTGTTGCCGCAAAGCTGATTGTGGATAGGATAGAAGACCTAGCCGAAAAAACAGGTCAAAATGGTTTTCACTTTGTGGATGAAGCGGCACCACCAGCGCTAATGCGTGAAGTAGCTTTAGAAATTTTAAGAAGAAAGATTTCTGTTACCTGGTGGACTAACATTCGTTTCGAGAAAAGTTTTACTGCTGATTTGTGTTTACTATTAAAAGCGTCTGGCTGTATCGCTGTTTCTGGCGGTTTAGAAGTCGCGTCAGACAGATTATTGAAGCTGATTGATAAAGGTGTAACAGTAGAGCAAGTTGCTAAGGTAACTCGGAATTTTACTGAGGCAGGAATAATGGTTCATGCTTACTTAATGTATGGTTATCCAACTCAAACCGTGCAAGAAACAGTGGATAGCTTAGAAATGGTTCGTCAATTATTTGAAGCTGGAGTTTTGCAATCTGGCTTTTGGCATCAATTTGCAATGACAGCGCATAGTCCAGTAGGTTTGTATCCTGAGAAATTTGGTGTGGTAAAGGAAACGGAAGCCATTGGAACTTTTGCCAACAACGATATAAACTATACAGATAAAACTGGAATTGACCACAACAAGTTCAGTTTCGGATTGAAAAAATCGCTCTTCAATTTTATGCATGGCATTTGTTTCGATTACAAGCTCCAAGATTGGTTTGATTTTAAAATTCCTAGAACTACCATCCCCTCCAATTTTATTGATAAAGCTTTGCATGATGCTGATAATTTTAATGTTAAACCAACAGCCAAAATAGTTTGGTTGGGAGGAAAACCAACGACAGAAACCTTTGTTAAATCTAAAAAAGGCAATACTTGGGAAATGATGACTTTGAATTTCCATAGTAAAAAGGAATCTTTCAGCATTCAGACCAGTATAAAAGAAGGGGAGTGGATGATTTCTATTTTAGACAAAATCTCAGTTTCAAATGAAAAGACTTTGACCTTTCAAGAAATCAAAGCTGATTTTGAAAATAACATTGAACATTTTGAATTATTCTGGTATTCAAAACCAATCAATACCTTAAGGGAATTTGGACTTTTAGTTCTTTAAACTTAACTTAGCTTTCATAATCCCACCATTAATTTGAACCTTTTTAAGGTTCTAGTTCATCTTAAATTTTATCGTTTCAGGCCTTGTTCAAGTCCACCACAAGTCCACGTTAAGTGCACCTTTAGTGCACGTTAAATCCACCCCTCATTCGATATTCCTTCGTGAGCTATTCGTGTTAAGTAGCAGACTGCTTTTGCAAAATGGGCATTTATACGAACAAATGTGGATGTTAACTGGGAGAAGAAAGGGAAACGTCTGTTTTAACAGTTGAAAATAGGAAATATGGCTAGAAAAAAATAAATTATTGCCTTTCAGCAACCTCTTTAATTACTCTATTTCTCTCCATCAAAAAAGTAGTCATGTATTTCTTAAGGATAATCCTATTAAATAACTTCCCTAGAATCCCGTAAGGAACACCATAAGCAAATACATCTTTCATTTCGGTAACTCCATTGTTTTCTTCAAAATAATGGTCGTGTTTTATGAAACTAAAAGCACCATTTACCATACAATCTTGAAAATGATAAGGCGCTTTTAGCTTGGTTATTTTTGAGCTTAAGGTTTGATAAAATCCGAAATGTTTGGCTTGCCAAGTTATTTCATCACCTAGTTCGCACAAACCACTAGTTCTGCCTGCAATAGCTTTTTCATTGGTTTTTGCAGTAGATAATTGATGGATATCTATACTTCTGGCACAATCAAATACGACTTGAAAATGCGCATTGATAGAAGTAGAAAGTATTATTTCAGTTCCATTTTTCCTTTTACCTTTTCCATCTTCCATTAAGTTAATCGCAATTTGGCACTGTAAAAGTCCAAGTTTCAGATATTTTATAAGGAATAGAAAACGCAACCCCTTTGTCTAACTCGAACCATAATTTAGTACGAGCTTTTTCTCTAGTTCCAGTTTCATTCATCGTCATGCTATCATACAGCCTACCGTTAACCATCACATACTTAATTCTTTCTGAGTTTCTAATGTCATCCAAAGGATTCGAATCCATTACCACTAAATCGCCCAATTTACCTACTTCTAAAGATCCGATTTCTTTATCCATTCCCAAATAATGTGCACCGTTTAAAGTTGCGTTGCGGATAGCTTGTAATGGCGTTGCGCCACCTTGCACAAACATCCATAACTCCCAATGCGCACCCAAACCTTGTATTTGCCCGTGAGCGCCTAGATTCACCTTTGTTCCACCATCGGCAATTTGTTTTACAGATTTTGAAACATCGATATGGTTATAATCTCCATATTCGGAAGTAGTTCTTCTTCTTGAACGAGAATCAATTATCGACCTTGGCGTAAAAGCTAAAAGTCTCTCATTTTCCCAAACATTCGTTCTATCGTACCAATAATTTTCGCCCCACTGACCGCCATAAGCTACAATTAAAGTGGGCGTATATCCCACAGTTGTGTTGTTCCAAAGAGTAGTTACATCTTTATAAACTGGAGCAACTGGAATGCTATGTTCAATTCCTGTATGTCCATCGGCAACCATATTCATATTCGTAAAAAATGTAGAACCGCCTTCTGGCACAACTTCCATTTTTAATTGTCTTGCAGCTTCTAATATCTGCTGGCGTTGGTCTCTACGAGGTTGATTATAAGATTTTACTGAAAATGCACCAACTGCTTTTAATCTTTTTAAATGAGACAGAGCATCATCTAAACTATTAATTACCACTTTAAAATCGCCATCTGCACCATATAATATAGAGCCAGTAGAGTATAATCGCGGACCAATCATTCTACCTGCTTTTAACATTTCACTTTGGCTAAAAACCATTTCCGTATTACTACTAGGGTCATGAGATGTGGTCACGCCAAAAGCTAAATTGGTTAAATAAGACCAATCTTGTTGCGGACTAATCCCGTCTGGACTAGTACGTAAATGAGCGTGAACATCAATCATTCCTGGTATAATGGTCTTGCCATTTACATCTATAATTTTTGCATCTGCAGGAATATTCACATCTGCCAATTTACCAACAGCGATAATTTTATTGTTTTCTAAAAGGATTGTGCCTTCTTCAATAACTTCATCACCTTTCATCGTGATAATTCTAGCACCTTTTAGAGCTAAAAATCCAGTCGGAACATCAGTTTTTAATTTTAAACCCAATGCAATTCCAGCCGTATCTAGTTCTGGTAAAACTTGAGGTGCACCTTCCACAAATGTGAAAGTATTTTTAACTTCTCTATTGTAATATTGCTCGCCTAAAGTCCAAAGTAATTTTTTACTGTCAGCGCTCCAATGTAAATATGTTCCAGCATCTTTTGTAACTCTAGCCAAAGGAATAGATTTGTTGCTAGCAGATAAATCTAAAGCAATCCCTGCGGTAACCATCGGAGTGATGTAAGCGTTGAACAGTTCTGTAAATGCCATCCATTTCCCATCTGGACTAGGAACAAACTGATTGGCATATTGAGAAGTGTAATGTGTTCGCTCATTTCCGCCATTCAAATCCATACTCTTAAATGCCTTTTTACCAGCTTCGTTTCCTTGGAAATAAATCCTACTATCATCAATGTTAAACATCGGTTTGATACCATTTTCACTTACCAATGTTTTTGGACCGCCATTCGCTGGAACTATAAATATACCAGTGTTTTTGCTGTATGTTAAGCCTAAGGTTTCGTTACCGCTACCTTTTCTATAAACAATTTTATCACCTTTGTTCGAGTAAGATGGTGAATAGTAATAGCCTTTTTCATCAGTTAAATAGGTCGTTTTGCCAGATTTTATCTCCGTTCTTTTGATGGCTCCTTTAAATTCATCACTCCAGGTTGCATAAACTACAGTCTTTCCATCTGGACTAAATTTTGGCTCGAACTCAAAATCAATCCCATTGGTTAATCTTTCAGGTGTTCCATTAGGTAACTCCTTTTTATATAAATAACCTGCAGCATTAAACACTACAATTTTGCCATCAGGCGATGTAGTTAACTGTCTAACCATTTTAACTGTAAATTCTGGATTGAAAACCTCATGTTCAAAATGCAATGATTGTTGAACAGTTTGTTTGCTATCTACTTCAAAAGGAATGTCTGAAACATACAATGTAGATAAATCAATTTGTTTGATTTTACCTTTAGCATAAAATATAATGCGTTTCGAATCTGGTGTCCATGCAAAGTTTGGATATACCCCAAAAACAGCCCAGGTTTCTTGCTGGTCATGTGATAAATCTTCATATAAAGGATATTCTTCGCCAGTTTTAATGTTCTCTACATATAAAGCAGATTTTAATCTCACTCGTTTTACATAAGCCATAAACTTACCATCTGGCGATATTTGCGGACGAGCAGAGCCACCTTGTTCAGCAATTAAGTTTGTTAATCTTCCTGTTGTTAAGTCCAATTGCCTAATGGCATAAATTAATCCATTTGGGTCTTTGCTGTATTCGAAATTGGGGCCAGGAGAAACATCTTCACTAAAGTATAAAAACTTGCCATCAGGCGATACATTCGGCTCTCCGGCATCTTGTTGGTCGTTTTTTCTTTTGGTTAATTGTACGCCATCACCACCATAAATGCTGTACATCCACATTTCGCCAGCACCTAGCGAACGAGATGCCGTAAAATGTTTACGAGCAATTAAATACTCACTATTAGGCATCCAAGTGGCATTATTTAGCAATCGAAAAGTTTCTTTTGTAATTTGTTTCTTATTGCCACCTTCACGATCCATGATCCAAATGTTATCACCACCACTTTTATCACTAGTATAAGAAATGTATTTCCCATTTGGGCTATAACGTGGCTGAATATCAAAGGCAATTCCACCACTTATTAACTTGGCTGTCCCACCAACAATGGGCATAGTATAAATATCACCCAACAAATCAAAAACTATCTCATTGCCATCTGGACTAACATCTAAATTCATCCAAGTTCCTTCATCAGTTTTAATGTTGAAAGTTTTGGTTTGGCCTTTATATTTTTCTACATCCCATTTTGGGGCTTCTTTTTGAGCTTGTGCAGCAAATGAAATGGTAAGAAATAAACTACTTGTGAATAGGAGAATTTTGTTCATATGAAGGATTGAGATAAATTTTTCGCAATTTAATAATATCACATCGTTTTTATTAGTTTTGATGACACCTTTTTATGACAGCAGCGGAGATATTAAAAAAATATTGGGGATTTGATAATTTTAGACCACTACAGGATGAGATTATCCAATCGGTTTTAAACGGAAAAGATACCCTTGCTTTGTTGCCAACTGGCGGAGGAAAATCTATATGCTTTCAGGTTCCAGCAATGGTGATGGATGGCATTTGCATCGTAGTTTCTCCTTTGGTAGCCTTGATGAAAGACCAAGTTGAAAACTTAAAAGCCAAAGGAATTAATGCCATCGCCATTTATGCTGGGATGGGTAAAAGAGAAATTGATATCCTTTTAGATAATTGTATTTACGGTAACATCAAATTCCTTTATTTATCTCCAGAACGATTGCTTTCGGAAATAGTAAGGGCTCGCATTTCTTATATGAATGTGAATTTAATAGCCATTGATGAGGCTCATTGTATTTCCCAATGGGGATATGATTTCCGTCCGCCGTATTTAAAAGTTAAAGAACTTAGAGAAATTCATCCTGATAAGCCAATATTAGCCTTAACCGCTACTGCCACAGCTTTTGTAAAAGAAGATATCGTTCAGAAACTGGAGATGAAGGATGCTCAGGTTTTTGTTAAAAGTTTCTCGCGTAGAAATTTAAGTTACGTGGTTTATGATTTGGAAGATAAACATAAAAAGTTAATCGAAATAGCTAAAAATGTTAAAGGATGCGGCTTAGTCTATGTGAGAAATAGGCGGGAAACAGCCGAGGTAGCTCATTTTCTACAACGAAATGGAATCGCTGCAGATTTTTATCACGCTGGGATAGAAAAGGATTTACGTTTTAAAAAACAGGAAGATTGGAAGAAGGATATAATTAGAATTATGGTTGCTACCAATGCTTTTGGCATGGGAATCGATAAGCCAAACGTTCGTTTTGTGATACACTTAGATTTACCAGATAGTTTAGAGGCTTATTATCAGGAAGCAGGTAGGGCAGGAAGAGATGAAAATCGTGCCTTTGCAGTATTATTAGCTAATAAATCAGATCAGCTGATATTGAATGCAAAATATACCGATAGTTACCCAACTGTAGATGAAATCAAAAAAACGTATCATTATTTAGGAAGTTATTTTCAACTGGCATTTGGCGCTGGAGAGGGTTTAAGTTTTGAGTTTGATATAGCCGATTTTTGCAAGAAATTTAGTTTAGGTGTAATTAAAACCTTAGCTGCTTTGAAATTCTTGGAACACGATGGTTATATCGCCTTGTCTGAGAATATTTTCTTGCAATCGAGGATTATGTTTACGGCAAGCCACGAAGATGTATATCGTTTTCAAATAGAGAATTCTGCTTACGACCCCATTATAAAAACTATTCAGCGTAGTTATGGAGGTGCTTTTGATGGTTATGTAAAAATAAAAGAATCAGATTTATCTAATCGCTTAAAACTCTCTTACAAAGATGTAATTGAAATTTTAAATCGTTTACAGCAATTTGAAATCCTGTCTTATCTGCCACAAACCGACCAACCGCAACTGCAATTTATTTTGCCCAGAAGAGACCAAGCTCATTTAGATATCGACGTAAAATATATCAAGCTTCGCCAGCAAATTCAAAAAGACCAAGTAAGTGCAGTTTTAAGTTATGCATCTACACAACTTTGCAGAAGTAAACAATTGCTACATTATTTTGGAGAAACGAATGCCGAAAAATGTGGTTTCTGCGATATCTGCCTTGCTGAAAGGAAGTTAGAAGAAGCAGCTCAATTGAAAGATAAAATAGAATTTGAAATTGCCACGCTATTGCAAAGCCAGCATTATAGTTTGGACGATTTAGTTGAAAGTTTAGAGACGGGTACTGACAATGAAAAAATAGAAAGAATTAGGGAATTATTGGATGCTGGAAAAATTAAGACTGATGGAAAGAAGTATTATTTGTAATGAAATGTTAGACATGAGATTTGAGATATGAGTGAAAGTTCCAAGCAACTAAACAACTCCACATTTAACAACTAAGCGATTTTTTATCTACTTTTAGTTAATCTAAAATTATGCAAGCAAAAAACGACAAAAAGACAATTCGCTCTTGGGCTTATTTCGATTGGGCTAATTCAGCTTATAACCTAGTTATCACTTCAACCATATTTCCAGCTTATTATACAATCATCACATCAGATAAAAATCCTGATACGATTGATTATGTGAATTTTTTTGGAAGAAAGTTCGTTAACTCTGCCCTTTACAGTTACGCCATGGCTTTTGCTTTTTTGGTGATCGCAATTTTGTCTCCGATACTTTCTTCTATTGCAGATACAAGAGGTAACAAGAAGGTTTTTATGCAGATGTTTACCTATTTAGGTTCATTAGCTTGTTGCGGGTTGTTTTTCTTCAAGATAGAAACTTTGGAATTGGGCGTTATCTTATGTGTTATTGCGGCGATAGGTTTTTGGGGAAGTTTAGTGTTTTACAATTCTTATTTGCCAGAAATTGCAACTGTTGACCAACAAGATAAAGTGAGTGCCAAAGGTTTTACTTATGGATATATTGGTAGTATCATTTTGCAAATTATATGTTTTGTGTTTGTCTTTAAGCCAGATTGGTTTGGCATAACTGATAGCTCAATTCCAGCTAGGTTATCATTTTTTATGGTTGGCATCTGGTGGATGGTTTTTGCACAAATTCCTTTCAGAAACCTGCCTAAGGGCAGTGCAAACTTTAAAGCAGAAAAAAATGTTTTTACAAATGGATTCAACGAATTAAACAAGGTATGGTTACAGGTTAAAAAAATGGCTTACCTAAAGCGTTTTTTATATGCTTTTTTCTTTTACTCTATGGGTGTGCAGACCGTAATGTTAGTGGCAACCATATTTGGAGAAAAGGAATTACATCTCCCAACAGAAAAACTGATAGCAACTATTCTAATTTTGCAATTGGTAGCTATTCCTGGTGCAATGCTGATGTCATATTTATCATCAAAAAAATATGGCAATGTTAATGTTTTGATAGGCGTTGTAATCATTTGGATTGGTTCATGTGTAGCAGCCTATTTCATACGTACAGAATATCAATTTTATGCCTTAGCAGCTGTAATTGGTTTAATAATGGGCGGAATTCAATCTTTATCGCGTTCAACCTATTCTAAGTTTTTGCCACAAGAAAGTCCAGATCATACTTCATTCTTTAGCTTTTATGACGTAACAGAGAAGGTTGCACTCGTATTTGGTATGTTTAGTTTTGGCTATATTGAGGAATATACTGGGAGTATGAGAAATTCTGTTATCGCATTAACCGTGTTTTTTATTTTAGGTTTAGTATTTTTGCTGTTCTTAAAAAAGGTAGAGCCGAAAACTGTTGTTGTTGAGTAGGGAGCCTGAAATTTAATATCCACTAATGAAGATAGAGTTATTTGTTCCCTGTTTTGTAGACCAATTATATCCTGAAACTGCATTTAATACAATTAAAGTCCTCGAAAAGGCAGGTTGCGAAGTAAGTTATAACTCAAAGCAAACCTGTTGCGGTCAGCCAGCCTATAATGCTGGTTACTGGGAGCAAGCCAAAGAAATTGGCAACAAATTTTTAAACGATTTTTCTGATAATGAATATATAGTTGCTCCATCTGCATCTTGCGTAGGTATGGTAAAAAATGGATTTAATGATTTGTTTACAAATACTATAGTTCATAATAAATGCAGGAATATGCAAGGTAACATCTTTGAACTTTCTGATTTCCTAATCAACATTGTTAAGAAAGATTATTTTGGAGCAGAGCTCGATGGAAAAGCGGTTTACCATGATTCCTGTAGCGGTTTAAGAGAATGTAAAATAAAAGAAGAGCCTCGTCAGCTGCTTTCTAAAGTTCACGGTTTAGAAATGGTAGAGATGAAAGACACTGATATGTGTTGTGGTTTCGGCGGTACTTTCGCCGTTAAATTCGATGCAATTTCATCGGCTATGGCAGAACAAAAGGTAAATAATGCACTAGAAATGGAAGCAGAATACATTATTTCTACAGATTTATCTTGTTTAATGCATTTGGATGGCTACATCAAAAAAAATAATGTGCCTATAAAAACAATGCATATTGCCGATGTATTGGCAAATGGTTGGTTAGATTATTAATTTGGCTAATGGACAATAGTATTTAGCTGATAGTCTGGATGCGTTGCGCAACGTCTATGGACTATGGTCCATTGACTATCAGTCTATCCTTATGTAATAAAAAAGTTATGTTAAAACAAATTAACCTTTTTTAACATTTCAAGTCTAAAAACTACAATAAATTTGTAGTATCAAAAACATTTACAAAATGAACAAAACTCTGATTGCCTTTGTTGGCTTATTTTCAATAGCCTTAACAAGTCAGGCTCAAAAAAAATCTGGAGCAATCCAGTTTGAAACAGCGATAGATCCTGTGGCAATGGCTGCTGAAAGAGGGATAACTTTATCTGAAGAGATGAAAGCTCGGATGCCAAAAAATCAAAAAGCAAACTTCGAATTGTTATTTACTGCTACTAACGCAAGCTATATGCCTGTAGAAGATACTGACGATAGCAATGGTGGTGGCGGTGGTGGTGGAATGATGCGTATGATGCGTTTTGCTGGTGGTGCTGGTGGCCAAAGAGAATATTTCTATTCTTTCGCTGACCAAAAATTGGTAGAAGTATTTGACTTAAGTGATACAACTTACGTAATGCAAAGCAAATTAACTGTTGCATCACAACCTAATTTAAATATGGGTGGTAACAGACAAGGTCAGGCTCAAGGTGGTGCTAATGCAACTGCTCCTGCAACTACTAGTTCAATTGAATATTTACCAGGAGAACCAAGATTTGAAATTGTAAAATCTGATGAGACAAAAAAAATAATTGGTTTTAACTGTAAAAAAGCTATTGTTAAAACTATCCGTAAAGCGAAAGTTTTAGGTGAAGTTGGTGAGATTGCTGATGAAACAGCAGTTTGGTATACAACTGAATTAGGTTTCAATTTTTCGCCAAATCCAAATATGTGGACGGAAGGTACAGTTTTATCTATTGAGACTAAAGGTAGTGCAACAACTGCTAAAAGTATTGAATATAGAGGTGTAAGTGCTAAAGATGTAACAGCTCCGAAAAAGGCTACTCCAATTACTCAAGAAGAGTATGTGGTTAAGATGCAAAACATGATGAAAAGATTTAGCGGTGGCGGTAATAGAGGTGGCCAAGGTAGTCAAGTTAGAAGTGTAATTATTAATTAATTTTTCCTACATAGTTATGAAAGTCTCCCGATGTAAAATCGGGAGACTTTTTTTGTTGTTAAATTTTCTAGATTTGGGAATTAAAGTCCTATTCGCACACATATAATGATTGCCAAAGAAAACTTACTAAAGACAAAACAACATTTTGAGATTTTAGATGGATTAAGAGGAATAGCTGCAATTGCAGTAGTTGTTTTTCATTTTATGGAAATAGCAATTACTGATTATAGTAAAAATTTCATTGGCCATGGTTATTTAGCAGTCGATTTCTTTTTCTGTCTATCTGGTTTTGTAATAGTCTATGCCTATGACAATAGAATTGGACAAATAGGCATCTGGCAATTTGTTAAGTTAAGGCTCATTCGTTTACAACCTTTAGTAATTATTGGCTCTATTTTAGGTTTGCTTACTTTTCTTTTTGACCCGTTTAGCGATTTTTATGCTAGTTATGGTTTTGGCAAAACTGCACTCATTTTTATAAGCTCTGTTTTCGTAATTCCATACCCAGTAATGGAGGAGCGATACTTTAATCTCTTCAATCTAAACGCACCTGCTTGGTCACTCTTTTGGGAATATATAATAAATATAGTTTACGCTTCAGCACTTTTTAAAGCTCCAAAAAGAGTCTTACAGCTACTAACCATATTAGGAGCAGTTATTCTTTTTTATGTAGCTTTTAATTCTAAAAATATTGCAGGTGGTTGGGGTGGTCCAAACTTTTGGGATGGTGGCGCAAGAGTTTTATTTTCATTCCTTTTCGGGATGTTAATTTATCGGTCAAATTGGATTATCAAAAATAACATAGGCTTTTTAGGATTGGGTATATTTTTATTAATTGGATTTTTAATTCCATATAATGATGAATACAACTGGCTTGTTGAGCCAATGCTAGCTATAATTTATTTCCCATTGATAGTTTCCTTAGGAGCTGGTAGTTCTTTAAAGCCATCAGTGAAAAAGTTGGCGGAATTATCTGGAGAAATATCATATCCACTATATATGACGCATTATCCTTTTGTTTGGATATTCCTAACTTACGTTGCTGTGGTTAAGCCCTCGCTTTCTACACTGGCTTTTGTAATTCCTATTTCGGTTATCTCATTAATTATCCTCGCTTATCTGATCTTGATATTTATTGATACGCCAATTCGTAATTATTTAAAAAACAAGCTAACGAAAACTTCTTTAAATTAAGAGTGCTTATACTTTGAAATCTATCCTAAAATAGGCATCTTTGCATTTCAAAAATCACTTGGTATGTGATTTTACTAAACAATTTTTTTAACCTTTAAATCATAGTTGTAGATGATTAACATTACTTTACCTGATGGTTCAAGCCGTCAGTATGAAAAGGGCACATCTGCCCATCAAATAGCCTTGTCAATATCTGAGGGCTTAGCAAGAAACGTTTTAGCGGCAGAAGTTAACGGAGAGATCTGGGATTCTTCAAGAGCAATTGAAGCTGATTCTACTGTTAAATTACTAACATGGAATGATACAGCTGGTAAGGCTACGTTTTGGCATTCGTCCGCACACTTAATGGCTGAGGCTTTAGAAGCACTTTATCCAGGTACAAAATTCGGTATTGGCCCTGCCATTGAAACCGGTTTCTATTACGATGTAGATTTTGGAGATAGAGAATTTTCTTCGGATGATTTTAAAGCCATCGAAACCAAAATGCTTGAACTAGCTAAACAAAAAGAAGAGTTTAGCAGAAAAAGTGTTAGCAAAGCTGATGCAATTCAATATTTTACAGAAAAAGGTGATGATTACAAACTAGATCTTTTACAAGGTTTAGATGATGGTAAAATTACTTTCTATACACAAGGTGAGTTTACAGACTTATGCCGCGGTCCACACATTCCTAATACTGGTTTTATCAAAGCTATAAAATTGATGAATGTTGCTGGTGCTTACTGGCGTGGAGATGAAACTAAAAAACAATTAACACGTATTTACGGTGTAACTTTTCCTAAAGCAAGTGAATTAACAGAATACCTGTTAATGATTGAGGAGGCTAAAAAACGTGATCACCGTAAATTAGGTAAGGAACTGGAGTTGTTCATGTTCTCTGAAAAAGTTGGTGCTGGTTTACCTATGTGGTTACCTAAAGGAACTGCCTTGCGTGAACGTTTAGCTCAATTTTTAACAAAAGCACAAGTTAAATCTGGTTACGAACAGGTAATCACTCCCCATATTGGTCATAAGAATTTGTATGTTACTTCTGGTCACTATGAGAAATATGGTAAGGATAGTTTTCAGCCTATAAAAACACCACAAGAAGGAGAGGAGTTTTTCTTAAAACCGATGAACTGCCCTCACCATTGTGAGATGTATAAGTTTAAGCCTCGTTCTTATAAAGATTTACCGGTTCGTTTTGCAGAGTTTGGTACTGTTTATCGTTATGAGCAAAGCGGAGAATTACACGGTTTAACTCGTGTTAGAGGCTTTACTCAAGATGATGCTCACTTATTCTGTCGTCCAGATCAAGTTAAGGAAGAATTTAAAAAAGTAATCGATTTGGTATTGTATGTTTTCAAATCTTTAGGGTTCGATAATTACATTGCACAAATTTCATTACGTGATCCAGAAAATAAAGCCAAATACATTGGTTCTGATGAGAATTGGAAATTAGCCGAAACTGCTATAATAGAAGCTGTAGAAGAAATGGGTTTGCCAACTGTTGTAGAGCTTGGCGAGGCTGCTTTTTATGGCCCTAAGCTAGATTTTATGGTTAAGGATGCATTGGGCAGAAAATGGCAATTGGGTACAATCCAAGTAGATTATAACTTGCCAGAACGTTTTGAATTGGAGTATACTGGTAGCGATAACTTAAAACATCGTCCAGTAATGATTCACCGTGCACCATTTGGTTCATTAGAACGTTTTGTGGCAGTCTTGATAGAACATTGCGCTGGAAATTTCCCATTATGGCTTTCTCCGGAACAATATATAATTCTTCCTATCTCAGAGAAGTATGAAGAATATGCAAAAAAAGTTTCAGATGAACTAAATAATTCCGATATTCGCGGTCTGATAGACTTTCGAGATGAAAAGATTGGAAGGAAAATCAGAGATGCTGAAGTTAAAAAGTTGCCTTATATGCTCATAATCGGCGAAAAGGAGATGGAAGAGCAAAAAGTTTCGGTTCGTAAACACGGACAAGGAGATTTAGGTTCAATGACTTTGGCAGAGTTTAGTGAAATAATAATTAAAGAAATAACAGTTTAACAGAAATTACATTTGGCATTAGGAAGACCAGGATTTAATAGGGGACCACGTCCTCCTTTTAAGAAAAAAGAAGCAGAACATAATATTAATCAGTATATCAGAGCTCAAGAAGTTAGATTAGCTGGAGATAATGTTGAGCCGGGGATATACCCATTGGCAAAAGCTTTGGCACTTGCTGATGAGTTGGAATTAGATTTAGTAGAGATTTCTCCAAATGCAGTTCCACCTGTTTGCCGTATTATCGATTATAGCAAGTTTGTTTACGAACAAAAGAAAAAGCAAAAGGAGATAAAAGCAAACGCTAAACAGACTGTTATTAAAGAAATTCGTTTTGGTCCTAATACCAACGATCACGATTTTCAATTTAAGTTAAAACATGCTGTTAGCTTTTTAGAAAACGGCGAAAAAGTTAGAGCTTACGTACACTTTAAAGGTAGAGCGATTGTTTATAAAGAACAAGGTGAAATCTTATTGTTAAAGTTTGCACAAGCTTTAGAAGATATAGGTAAAGTAGAATTATTACCTAAATTAGAAGGAAAGCGTATGTTTTTAACATTAGCACCTAAAGTAGCAAAGAAGTAATACATATATAAATTAAAACAAGGTTATGCCAAAAATGAAAACCAATTCCAGTGCTAAAAAGCGTTTTTCGCTTACTGGAACAGGTAAAATCAAAAGAAAGAACGCCTACAAAAGCCACATTTTAACAAAAATGAGCACTAAACGTAAGCGTAACTTAGGCCAGACTAGTCTGGTAAGTGATGCTGATATGGGCAACGTTAAACGTATGCTTGCAATCGGTAAATAACTAATTTTTTAACCAGGTACTCGGTAACTAAGATTGCTAACGCAACACCGCTTATCAAAAACAACACACTATGCCACGTTCGGTAAACGCAGTAGCTGCTAGACGCAGAAGAAAAAAAGTCCTAAATATGGCCAAAGGCTATTGGGGATCAAGAAGCAAGGTATTCACCATTGCTAAAAACACGGTAGAAAAAGGTTTGCAATATGCTTACCGTGACCGTAAAGTTAAGAAAAGAGAATTCCGCGGATTGTGGATCCAACGTATCAACGCTGGAGCACGTGAGCACGGTGTATCTTACTCTCAATTAATTGGTAAATTGGCAGCTAAAAATATCGGTTTAAACCGTAAAGTATTAGCTGACTTAGCAATGAACCATAAAGATGCTTTCAAAGCAATTATTGATGCAGTAAAATAAAAAATACAATACAAAAGAAAAGGGGAGCAATTTGTTCCCCTTTTTTTATGCCTTTTCAATTCGTGTCATACTGAGCTTGTCGAAGGACTTTTGTTAGATTGTCATTCAGAGCGAAGCGAAAAATCTCTCGAATTAGAATACTATAAAGTAGGAATAACATTTTTTGAGAAAAGCAATTTCATTACATCTATTAAAGTCAGTCTGGCTTTCCGCTAAATCTTTTTACCCCTAAATCCCCTAAAGGGGACTGTGTAAAAAGTATACCGCTCCTCCCGATAACTATCGGGACCAGTTTAGAGAACTTAAAACAGTGCAAGAAATAAGAGGTCCTTTGCAAAGCGAAATTGTATGTCTGAAAGTAAACATACTTCAATATTTGGAAAATAGAATATAACGACGTTAAACTTGGAATTTTTACTTGATATTTCTTTGCGCTCTTTGTGTCTTTGCGGTTAATTAATCGCTACCATAGCAAACACAACAGTTATGTATAACCAAAGGATAGAAAATAGGATGTGAACACAAGTTTCGAATCTTTTGCCTTTCCATAAATCTTTGGAATAAACGAAGAACTGAAAGAATAAACGCATTCCCCAAAATAACGCAAGACCGAAAGCTATTTTTTGACCGAAAGCTGTCGTTGTCAATTCTTTAGCGCACAACATACAAAGCACACCCATTAGCAATGTAGTTACTGCAATAAAAAACGTATGCACATACATCAATTGTTTGTTAATCAATGTCAATGATTTCAACTGTTCTTTCCAAGCAAAATATCTAGGAAAAATAATATGCACAAATGCCAGTACAACTAATATAAAGCCAACTATTTTGAGGTGTAATTCTATAGAGTTTGTCATTCTGAGCGTAGTCGAAGAATGTTAAGTTAAATAATAAACATTAATAAAAGGTGTAATTTTCTTTGTTTGGATTAACGCTAGTCCAGAATTTCTAAAAACCTCTTTCCATCTTCTTGGACTAAAAAAGTGAAAACAACCGAAATTATAAACTAAAAAATTATAAATATCTCTACTGTGTTCAACTACAACTATCTTCCCATCATCTTTTAACGCTTGTTTGATTTGTTTAAAGAAAACAACTTGCTCTTGCTTATCCCTAATCTCGTGTGCAGCTAAAATAACGAATGTACAATCAATACTTTTTAGAGATAGACCAATATCTGTTGTTTCAATTAATGAAGTTCCTGGATAAGGCGTATAAGCCTTTCTAGCTCTTTCTATGGAAATTTCTGTATGTTTGGCAGAATTATAAAAATCCATAGGAGTTAAGCTACAAGCAGCATATTTTTGCTTTAAAAGGTAGCTAGTTTCATCAAGACCAGCATTGATGTTTAGTAAATGGCTTCCACTTTTAATTTCTAAATCATCAAGCCAATTTAAGCTGTATAAATTAGATAAATCATAAATGTAATAAGAAGCAACTAATGATAATGTTGTAGCTAATATAATTCCTATAATAAGCAAGTAGCCTATCCAATTGAATTGGTTTGGAAATAAAACCGTAATTGTAAACAAACAGGCAATTAATACGAAAGCCAAAACATAAAAATGCCAGTTGAATCTGATGATATTTAAAACTCCCTGAAATGTTTTTCTTAAAGCCCTTTCCATATTTCAGTTTTACCCTTTTTCCAATGATAGGGAATGTCTTCGTTTATAAAAGCATTAGCTAAAAGTGCTCCTTTAAATTTTTCTTGTTTGATAAATCCAATTTCTGCTTTTAAAACTTCAATAGGTTTGGGAATCCAATTTTGACGAACGCCCTCTATGATGGTTACTTCATTATTTAATTCGTTATAAGTAAAGGTAAATGGGAGCGGACCAGCAAATCTCCTTGCGGTTTTCCAATCTTCAAAAACACTTCCCTTTGGTAAATGTGCATTTTCATTCTTCCTTAATTCAATTTTTAAATCGGATTTATTAGAATAGATATTTATATTTTCATCAGTTTCTGATAACTTAATGTCTGTAGCAGTATAATTGTAATGGGTAAATATATTGCCAAAAAATGCCATTTTCTTTTTATCAGTTTCAGACTTGAGGATGTATAAACCTCTTAGGTTTTTTCCTGCATTATTGGTGTAACGGACAAAAATTCTATAACCAGCCAAAAAGAAATCGTTACCCATAAATTTTGGAAATCCTTTTGGTCGGAGATTTTCTGTTTGAACTAAAGCTACAGCAACAAAAGCCCATTTATCGTTGTGTGTATCGAGTGTTAAACACTTAGGAAGCAAACTTTCCAATTGCGTTTTTGGCAAAGCATAAGTCAGTACAATTGTACTTTTGAAATGAGCTTCTACTGCAAACGGATGGTTTTTAAGAAATGACATCTAACCCTTTTAATGTTTAAATATGCTATTTTCTTTCTGCATCCCAAAACGCTGTTTATTGCAAAACTTTTGCGTTTTAAACCTGATGGAAATGGCAGCCCCGAAGTATGAGGGCTATAATGGACAGCAGGACTGAACCTTCAAATGAAATACTGAAACTGATTTTCAAAAAAGATTTATATTTTTTCCAGCTTCAACAATACTTGTTTTATCTAAAGCCTTAAGAACTGGAATATTTCCTAAAAGACTTATCCCAGTATAGTTCAAAATGTAGCTTTCGCTTTCTGAATTTGCTTCTCCATTGAATATAATGCCTTTGATGCTAATATTATGTTGTTTTAAAGTGTTGAGGGTTAGTAAGGTATGGTTGATGCTTCCTAAATAGTTTTGCGAAATTAAAATGACTTCAAGGTTTAGGTATTTGATTAAATCCAAAATAAGTTCTTTATTATTTAGTGGAACCATTAAACCTCCTGCACCTTCAACAATTAAATTGTTTTGAGTTTCTGGTAATATAAATTGATTGAGCTTTATCTCAATTCCATCTATTTTTGCCGATAAATGTGGCGAAAGTGGATTGTTTAAACGATAAGTTTCTGGATGGATTTTGGTTTTATCATTACTTATTAACCTTTCAATGGCTAAACTATCACTTTGCTCCAAATCGCCAGATTGAATGGGTTTCCAATAATCTGCGTTTAGCTTTTCGGTTATAATTGCACTAACAATCGTTTTACCAATTCCAGTTCCAATTCCTGTTACAAAATAATTATTTGCCATTATTCAAATGCTTTTAAATGATTAACTAACTCGATAATTTCTTTGTCGGTGTTATAACTATGCAAGCAAATTCTTAGTCTTTCTTTTCCTTCTGCTACAGTTGGACTAAGAATGGCTTTTACATCAAATCCTTTATCCTGCAAATATTTAGCAGCATTTTTAGTTATTTCGTTGTTATTAAACAAGATAGTCTGGATAGCGCTATTGCTTTTAATTCTGAGAAGTTTTATTTCTTGGATTAACGTATTGTAAAGGTCTATCTTTTGTGCTATTTCTGCTTGGTAATTTCCTTTATCCAATAATTGATAAGCACAATTTACCGCAACAATATTATGTAAAGGTGCTGCAGTTGTATAAATAAAAGAACGAGCAAAATTAATAAGGTAATTACGGAGGTTTTCACTCCCTAGAATTATAGCACCATGTGTTCCAATTGCCTTTCCAAAAGTAATTACTCTGGCAAAAACATCATTTTCTATTCCTAATTGGTTAACCAAGCCTTTTCCTTTTGCACCAAAAATACCAGTTGCATGAGCTTCATCTACAATTAAATTGGCTTTATACTTTTTACATAACTCGCTAATTTCATTAAGTTTTGCCAAATCACCATCCATTGAATAAACACTTTCTATTACTACGTAGATTATGCCCTTTGCAGATTTTAGCTTTTGTTCTAAGTCATTTAAGTCGTTATGTTTAAACTTAAATCGCTCTGCGTAACTTAATCTTGCGCCATCTATTAAACTTGCGTGAATAAGTTCGTCGGTAATAATTGTATCTCCACGTTGAGGGATGGAAGAAAGCAAACCAACATTTGCATCATAACCAGAATTGAAAATTAATCCAGCTTCTGCCTTGTGAAAACTGGCAATGAATTTTTCAGTTTCTTCAACATAAGGATGATTTCCACTTAAAAGCCTAGAGCCGCCAGAACCATTTTTAAATGGCTTAATTTGTTGTATTTGTTCTTCAATTAATGATATTAATGTGAGAGAACGAGCAAAACCTAAATAGTCATTTGAGCAAAAATCGAATGGGAGAGAAGCGCTTGTAAGTTTCCTTAACAATCCATTCTCAGTTCTTTCACTTAACTTTTGTTGAAGAAAAATTTCTGCTTTTTCCATTGGGCTCAAAAATAAGAAAGCCCCGATAATAATCAGGGCTTTTCAATTTATATTTAATTAATTCTAAATAAACTTTGACAAACTAAAATCAAGGTGTTAAAAAGTTTGTAAAAGTAGAAGTTCCTATATGGCTAAAAATGCCAATGCGGCCAACGTAGAGCCAATAATTGGTCCTAAAATAGGAATCCAGGCATAATCCCAACCACTACTGCCTTTTCCTTTCATTGGTATAATTGCATGAATAATTCTTGGACCTAAATCTCGAACCGGATTAATAGCGTAACCTGTTGTTCCTCCTAATCCAAGGCCAATAACCCAAACTAAAAAAGCTACTGGCAAAGCACCCAATGAACCTAAGCCGAAGGGAGTTGGATTTTCTTTTGTGCCCATAGTAGCACTAGTAAGGTAGAAAATAACGAATATTAGCACAAACGTTCCAATAATTTCTGAAAGTAAGTTGGATATGTTATTGCGAATTGCAGGACCTGTTGCAAAAGGCGCTGCTTTAAGGCTTTGATCTTCGGTTGCATCAAAATGGTCTTTGTAAATTAACCAAACCAAAAAGGAACCCGTCATTGCGCCGCCGAGTTGAGCAGCAGCATAACCTGGTAATAATGCCCAATCAAATTTATGTGCAATTGCTAAACCTAAACTTACAATTGGGTTTAAGTGTGCGCCACTGTACGGGCCAGCAACTACCACACCTACAAAAACGGCTAGTGCCCAGGCTGTTGTAATTACAATCCAGCCGCTATTGTTTCCTTTGGTATCTTTTAGTACAACATTAGCCACCACGCCGTTGCCAAGTAAAATCATTAGACCTGTACCGATAAATTCTGCGAGATATACGTTCATTTTAAATAGGTTAATTGTTTAAACTGATAAATTGTTTAACTTTTTCTGTTGTGGAAATTGAGAACTGATAATTAATCTTCAGCGTTAACTCTTGCTGCTTTTACAGCTCTATTCCAGCCTTTAATTCTTTCTATGTTGTCAATTCCTTCTTCGGCTACGAAAGTTCTGTCAATTTTCCATTGCGACCTTATCTCATCAATACTGTTCCAAAAGCCAGTTGCCAAACCAGCTAAATAAGCTGCGCCAATGGCCGTTACTTCGGTAACTTCTGGTCTAATAACTTTACAATTTAATAAATCTGCCTGAAACTGCATTAACAAATTGTTTGCTGTTGCTCCACCGTCAACCCTCAATTCTGCTATTCCAACACCCGCATCAGCTTCCATGGCTTTTAATACATCCATTGTTTGATAAGCAATGCTTTCTAATGCAGCCCTTGCCATGTGCGATTTATTTGTCCCCCTTGTTAATCCTGTAATTGTGCCTCGAGCATGTTGATCCCAATGTGGTGCGCCTAATCCAGCAAATGCTGGAACAATGTAAACTCCCTGTGTATCTTTTACTTTTGCTGCTAAAGTTTCTACATCGGCAGACTTGGATATCATCCCTAGCTCATCTCTAAGCCATTGCACAACGGCACCACCAATAAAAATACTTCCTTCTAGGGCATAATGAGTTTCTCCATTAATTTGCCAAGCGATAGTGGTTAATAAATTGTTTGCAGAAATTTTAGGCGTTTTACCAATGTTCATCAGCATGAAACAACCAGTTCCGTAAGTGTTTTTTACCATTCCAACTTCAGTACACATCTGTCCGAATAGGGCAGATTGCTGATCTCCAGCGATGCCAGCAATTGGTATTTTAGCAGCTAAAATATTACCCGCAGTTTCTCCATAAATCTCACTAGATGATTTTACTTCTGGCAACATAGATTTCGGAATGCCAAAAAGCTCTAGTAATTCTTCATCCCAAGATAGATCATGAATATTGTACATCATGGTACGAGAGGCATTACTCACATCCGTAACGTGGGTTTTACCTCCTGTCAATTTCCAAATTAGCCAAGTATCAATCGTTCCAAAAACTAATTTTCCTGCTGCTGCCTTCTCTTTAGCGCCTTCAACATTTTCTAAAATCCATTTAGCTTTTGTAGCAGAAAAATAGGAATCGATAATCAACCCTGTTTTATCTTGTATCTTATTAGCTAGACCTTGCTTTCTAATGCTATCACAGTAATCTGAAGTACGTCTATCTTGCCAAACAATAGCATTATGAATAGGTTGCCCAGTTTCTCTATCCCAAACAACTGTAGTTTCCCTTTGATTTGTAATCCCAATTGAGTTGATGTCACTTGCAGATAGACCTGCTTTTACAATAACTTCTGCAGCTACTGATAATTGTGTAGACCAAATTTCAAGAGGATCATGTTCTACCCAACCTGCTTTGGGATAAATTTGTGTGAATTCTTTTTGGGCAATGGCAACAATTTCACCATTGTGGTTAAAAACTATAGCCCTCGAACTAGTGGTCCCTTGGTCGAGAGATAAGATGTAATTGCTCATAAGTTTATATCTGGTTAGGCTTTTTAGCTAGCAAAAGCAGCTTGTTTTTCTTTCTTTTCTATGTGATAAATATATCCTTTAGCTAATGTATTAAATATTTTTATTTGATTTTCTTCCCAGTTTTTATCAGCGCCTAATTCTGATGCTAATATTGAAGCTACTTTTTCACTCATCTCAATTGCTGCATTTGCATCAATAAACAACATTCTTAGTCTTCTACTTAGGATATCTTCAACAGTTTCTGCCATTTCATTTCTAACAGACCAAACAACTTCTGCTACTGTATGAGGGAAATCTTGATGTAATTTTTCTCCCAATTTTTGGTTTTCCTTAATTAAGGACTCGATATGTTTTCTATCTGAACCATAAATGTTTAAATAACTATCATCATTTGAAGTTGTGCAACCATGAATTTTTAAATCCTTAGTAATACATGCTGCAGAATTTAATCCAGCTTCATTGATTGCTAAATCAACAGTTTCTTCTGCCATCCTCCGGTAGGTAGTCCATTTCCCTCCAGTAATTGTAATTAAGCCTTTTGCGGAAACAATTAATTTATGATCTCTGCTTATTTCTTTTGTGCTGCTTCCATTAGAATCAGTAGGAGCAGCCAATGGTCTTAAGCCAGAAAAAACACTTAAGATGTCATTTTCGGTGGGTTTCGTTTTAAAATATGAAGCTGCTGTTTTTAAGATGAAATCAGTTTCTTCCTTTAATGCCCTAGGCTCCAAGCTATGTTCGTTAAGTGGTGTATCTGTTGTCCCGACTAATAGATGGTCATGCCAAGGCACTGCGAATAACACACGGCCATCAGATGTTTTTGGAATCATTAAGGCAGAATTGCTATCTAAAAATTCTTTATGTAAAACGATATGGACACCCTGGCTTGGCCTAACCATTTTTTTAGCATTGGGGTTGTTCATTTTTAAGATTTCATCAACAAAAACACCAGTAGCATTAATAACTACCTTGCCATTAACCTTAAATTTATCTTTTGTAATCGCATCTTCAATCTCAACTCCAGTTACTTCATCCTTGTTCTTTATAAGATTAGTAACTTTCATGTAGTTGATTAATGTTGCTCCTTGTTCTATTGCTGTTTGTGCAATGTTTATAGCTAGTCTAGCATCATCAAACTTGCCATCAAAATACCTAATGCCACCTTTAAGACCTTTATCTTTAATGCCAGGCATTAAACTTAAGGTTTCCTTTTTTGATAAAAATTTAGACTTTCCAAAACTATATTTTCCAGCTAGCCAATCATAAAGTGTTAATCCTGTTAAGTATTTAATAACAGAAAACCAATCATAACATGGAATGATGAATTCTTCTTTATTTACGAGATGTTTTGCATTTAATTCTAATAAACCCCTTTCTCTTAATGCATGTTTTACGAGACCAATGTCGCCTTGTGCCATATAGCGTACACCGCCATGCACTAATTTGGTGCTTCTGCTTGATGTTCCTTTAGCAAAATCAGACTGTTCAACTAATAAAGTTTTTAAACCTCTACTTGCCGAGTCTAAGGCAGTCCCTAATCCAGTAGCGCCCCCACCAATAATGATAACGTCCCAATCTGATTGATCGGTTAATTGATATTTATGTATTCTATGCATTAATGATAAAAATAATAAAACGAAACAATAAGCAAGTATAAGTAATACATTTCGAAATAATAAAATGAAATGAAAAAAAAATATTAATTTGACATAAATCGAATAAGTTTTTGTTTAATTTATTATTTTGCAGAACCAGACTATATAGACTATGATGATGAACTTAGCCGAAAGGCATCAATTTATACTTAACAGAATACAAAAGGACCAGTATATAAATGTAGTAGAGCTTTGTAAGGAGCTTAAAGTATCTTCTGTAACTATTAGGAAGGATTTAAAACTGCTGGAAGAGAAGAACTTGTTGTTTAGAACTCATGGTGGAGCAACAGTTAATAATCCATATACAGTAGACCGACCGGTAAATGAAAAAGAGAAAATACAGTCTACAGAAAAGAACAAAATAGGTGCCTCTGCTGCTAAATTGCTAAAGGAGAACGATTCTATTGTAGTTGCCTCAGGCACGACACTCTTGTATTTTGCAAGAAATATACCGTCAGGATTAAATTTAACCGTAGTAACTTCTGCGCTTAATATTGCATTAGAATTGATGAGTGAACCCGCTGTTGAGGTTATACAGTTGGGTGGCTTATTGCGTAAAAGCTCCTCTTCTGTAATGGGGGCCTATGCAGAACAAGTGCTCCAGGACTTTTATTTCAATACACTGTTCTTGGGTGTTGATGGGATTGATTTGGATTATGGGCTGACTACAACAAACGCAATGGAAGCGCATTTAAATAAGAAAATGATTAATGTTGCTCAAAAAACGGTCGTTCTAGCTGACTCTACAAAATTTGGAAAACGAGGTTTTGGTAAAATATGTGGGCTTGAGGATATTGATCATATCATAACAGACAAAGGTGTTTCGCAACAAATTATAAATCATTTAGAAGCTTTGGGCGTTACAGTTACTATTGTTTAAAGGTTAAAACAATAATATATAGTTAAGACCCTCTTTTTGTAAACGAAATGTTACATCAAGAGGGTTTCGTTTTTGTTAGCAATTCAAATCAAGCTTAGTCTAGCCTAATTTTAATATAATCCAATCATTAAAGTTGTGGCTATTGTATTAAATTCATAGTTTACCTATTTAAAACAGGCAGTTTTCTTGGTAAAAGAAAAATTTATTATTAGTTTCAATTTGTTTTTATATTTTTATATCGAAATATTTAAAAACAAAAATTTAAATAATTCGTAATAGAATATAGTTTCATATTAACCTTGGGTTAATATTGTATTAACGTTGGTCCTATACTTTTGGGGCTTCCGGTAATGAAACTAAAAAAATTGCATAAACTAACCGGATATATTAATTATGAACAAAACATTTACTCAACATGTTGTAGTGCCTAGGCATGCTTTGCGAAGTGAAAGTAAAGTCGCAGAGAAACATCACAAAAAACTTATTACTAATCTCATTTACGGCTCGGCCTTTTGTATTAAGATTTTTTTGTTTGGGATTTTAGCTCAGGCATTGATCTTGCAAACCTCATTTGCACAAACTGCAAATCAAAACGTATTAGTCAAAGGGGTGGTTTATGATGATATAGATGGCCAAACAATTCCAGGGATTACCATTATGGATAATTCTAAAAAAGTATTAGGAGTAACAAATGAAAAGGGAGCTTATTCGGTTTCTGTTCCAAAAGGTGCTTCCATTAGTTTTTCAATGATTGGTTATACTACTATTACTAGAGTTATTTCTGATACCCAGAATAACCTTGTAATTAGAATGAAAGAAAATACTAGTCAATTGAATGAGGTTGTGGTTACTACAGCTTTAGGAATTAAACGCCAACAAAAGTCATTAGGTTTTGCTACTACGACAATTGATAGCACTCAACTTACAAACGCTGTTGCTAACAACTGGACTGATGCCTTGTCGGGAAAGGTAGCTGGTTTAAACTTGGTAAGGTCAAATGGTGGCCCGGCAGGTTCAACTAAAATTATTTTACGTGGTGAGAACAATTTAACGGGAGATAATGAAGCTTTAATCGTTTTGGATGGTGTGGTAATTAGTAATAGTGGGGGTAGACGTTCTGCAAATGCTTCTGACGCTGTATACGGAACAGGTAGTGATAACATGCCTGCGGATTATGGAAGTACCATTAATGATATCAATCCTGAAGATATTGAAAGTGTAACCGTGTTAAAGGGACCTGGTGCTGCTGCTCTTTACGGACAGAGGGGCGCAAATGGTGCTGTAATTATTACCACAAAATCTGGAAGTTCTAAAAGAACTAAAAATAGTGTAAACATTAAATTTACTTCAAATGGTTCATTTGAGGAAGTTAACCGTTGGCCAGATTTACAATACGAATATGGACAAGGATTAGATGGGGCTGCTTACTATTCTTATGGGGCAAGTGCTGATGGTGCAAGCACAAGTGGAACAAGTTCTGCTTATGGCCCAAGGTTTGATGGGCAATCTTTTTTTCAATATGACGGAACAAGGCAAGGTGTTGGATTGACAAGGACACCATGGGTTCCTTTCAAAAATCAGATTAGAGATTTTTTTGATACTGGTTATAACATCACTAATTCGCTAAGTTTAGATGGTAAAATCGGTAAAACAAATGGTCGTATCTCTATAACCAATCAAGATAATACTTGGATTGTACCTAAATCAGGTATGGAGCGTACTTCCGTATCTTTATCTACCACAACTAAAGCTACTGAAGATTTAACCTTTACCACCAAGTTAACCTATAATAACAGATTTAGTGATAATCTTCCTGGCAACGGATATGGTAACCAATCTATCATGTATTGGTTCATTTTTTGGCAACCAAATGCAGATTTAAATGCCATTAAAAATTATTGGGTAAATGGCCAGGAAAATAGGGCGATTAAATATCCATATAGCTCATTCCCAGAAAATCCATACGCTATTGTAAATGAATTCATCAATAGAACAAATAGAGATAACTATACTGGGAACATAGCTGCAACTTATAATTTCTCTAAAAAATTAAGTTTAAGGGTTAGTGCTTCTTTGGACTTGACTAAGGAAAAACGTGCACAAGAGCGTCCTTATGATGCAGGTACAAGGTTGCCGCAAGGTTCTTATCGTACCCAAGATTTGCTTACATATGAGGCAAGTGGCGATTTCTTGCTAAGATATAATACTACAGTTGGTAGAGACCTTAAATTAACAGCGAGTGTTGGTGGGCAACAATTAAGAAATAAATATACTAAAAGAGACCTAAGAGCTGATGGATTAAGAATTCCTAACATCTATAGATTGGATAATAATCTTTACCCATTAATTTCTATTCCAGATACTGCATTATATAGGTTCAATAGCTTGTTGGCTATTGCCAATTTAGAATACAAGGACTATTTATTTTTAGAGTTAAGTATTCGTAAAGATTATAACAGTGCATTGGCTACACCAACAAGAACAGATAATGTTGGTTTTTCTTATCCAGCTGCTAGTTTAGCGTTCAGTGCTTCAGATTATTGGAAACTTCCTAAAGCTATTAGTTCTGCCAAGCTTAGATTCTCTGCTTCACAAGTAGGTAGTGGTGGTACAACCCCTTATAGAACAGCTTATAATTATCAATTAGCTGCAAATGGCATTTATCCTGACAGTGCTTTAACTAATCCAGGGCTTTTACCAAACGTTAATTTGAAACCACTAAAAACCACGACCTTTGAATTCGGTGCTGAAATGAGCATGTTAAAAGGTAGATTAGGGTTTGATGTAGCTTATTATTTAGGACATACCAACAATCAAATCTTAACCCGTATTGTAGATAGATCTTCTGGTTTTAACAGCGCTATCGTTAATGCAGGTCAAATCAATAACTCCGGAGTGGAAGTTGCCATAAATGGAACACCAATATCTGCTAAAAAGAAAGGTGGATTTAATTGGAATAGTAATATCACTTTTGCTACAAACAAGAATAAAATTATTAGTTTGCCAGATAGTTCGATTATTATTGGAACTGGACCAATAGCAGGTGGGCAAATTGTTGCTAAAGTTGGTGGAAGTATGGGCGATTTATATGGAAGAGGATATGTTCGTTCACCAGATGGTCAGGTTGTGTATGATGCAACTACCGGTTTTGCTAAAATTACTGATGATGTAATTTATTTGGGTAACACTACTGCAAAATATAAATTTGGTTTCCAAAATACCTTTAGTTTAGGAAACGTGAGCTTAGGCTTATTGTTCGATGCTCAATTAGGAGGAGTAGCTCATTCACTTTTAAACTACAAAATGGTTGAACAAGGGAAACTACAAGTAACCGTTCCTGGTAGATACAATGGTATTGTGGGTAATGGTGTAATTAGAAATGCTGATGGTTCTTACCGTAAGAATGATGTAATTACATTTGATATTGATGAATACTATCGCTCTCATATGGGTGCTGATAATGCTGAAGGTAGTACTTTTAAAACTGATTTCATCAAATGGAGAGAAGCTACTTTGAATTGGAAAATCACAAATAGATGGATTAAAAATACAGGCTTGTCATCTGTAACAATAGGTGTTTATGGACGTAACCTTTTCATCTGGTCTCCATGGCCAATGTTTGATCCAGAGTTTGGAACATTGAATGGTTCTGATATTTCTAAAGGTTTTGAGATTGGTCAACTGCCGTCTACAAGAACGTTTGGATTTAATTTATCAATAGGTATTTAATTTTTTTAAGAATGAAAAAGATAATATATAAAGTAATGAGTGTAATGGTGGTTGGTATCACTTTGCTTTCATCTTGTGACAAGGGATTTGAAGAAGTAAATACAGATCCCATTAACATTAGAGAGACTACAGCTAATAAACTCTTGGCTCCAGCGCTTGTAAATTCACTTGCAGCTGGAATGCTCAGAAACCGTAACTTTAATAATGAATTAATGCAAGTTACCGTGTCTATAAGTGATGGAGATGCAACGGTATTTAGGTATGAATATAGAAGGTCAATTGCAGATTACTTATGGAATTCATGGTATGTTCAGCTTACTAATTTTAAAGATATGTACAAGCTAGCAGGTGAGCCAGATCAAGCTAATAAATCATATCAAGGAATTTCACTGATTTGCCAAGCTTGGTTATATTCAAATTTAACTGATACTTATGGTGATGTACCATACCTTCAATCTGCTCAGGGTAAAGAAGGAATTTTAGAACCTGCATTTGATAGACAAAAAGATATATATAACGATATCTATAAAAAGTTAGAAGAAGCTAATACCTTACTAACCGCTGGCACAGCTATTACAACGGCAAGCGATCCTGTTTTTGCTGGCAACGTGGCGAGATGGAGAAAATTAGGTAATTCACTATATTTAAGATTGTTGTTAAGAACTTCTGGAAAATCTGAAGTTTCTGCTGTTAACATTGCAAAAATTAAGCAAATAGTTGAAAACCCTACAACTTATCCTATCATGACTAGTAATGCTGAGTCTGGTGTATTAAAATGGTCTGGTGAAATTGGAACGGGAGCGTATGTTTCTCCTTTTGTAAACAACGTGAGAGCACAAGATTTTAGAGCACCTGCAATTGGAAGTTTCTTTATAGATCATTTAAGAGATTGGCAAGATCCACGAATTGATATATCTGCCTCAAGCGGTTATCCAGCAACTGGCCAAATTAACAGATTTGGTATTGCTCAAGGATCATCTGGTTTTGTGGGTGTGCCGAGCGGTTATGCTGTTGGAGCGGGTGTAACAGTACAGTCTTATTTCTATGCAACGGACAATACAGTATCAAGTGTTGCAATTGGAGCTAGATCTTTACAACAATCTCCATTAACAGGGATTATAATGAACTACGCAGAATTACAATTCATTTTAGCTGAGGCTGCATTAAAGGGGTGGATTACTACAGGGACTGCCGAATCATATTATAATACAGGAATAGCAAGTTCAATAAATTATTGGGTGCCTTCATTCCCAGCTTCAGCAACTGATGCAAAAGTAATTAGTTATATCAATAATGCTGATATTGACTGGAATCCCGCACTATCAGTTGATGGTAAAATGGAACAAATTCACTTGCAAAAATATTATGCATTATTTTTGGTAGATATGCAGCAATGGTTTGAATATCGTAGAACTGGTCACCCTGTTTTACCTAAAGGCCCTGGTTTAAGAAATGGTGGGGTAATGCCTGCGAGGATGACATATCCTGTATATGTTGAATCGGCTAATCCAACAAACTATAAGGCAGCAGTTGCTGCGCAAGGTGCAGATGAGATTTTTACTAATGTTTGGTGGCAAAAACCTTAATCATATTAGATTTATAAAATTATTACGATGAAAAAAATAATATTAAATAGCCTCATTTTACTTTCGATCGCTTTAGCGTGGTCTGGATGTAAAGATGATAATTATGGAAATTATCCAGGCGGAAATGTGAGCTCGTTTATTCCGATGTTTGATTTAAGAAATCTATATAAAGGATCAGATGTAAGCTTAACTAATCCAGTTATGTTTGGTTCTGATAGCATCAGAGGGATTGTTGTTTCAGATCACACCTCAGGTAACTTGCCCTCAGGACTATTAATCGTTCAAGATAGACTTCGTTTAGGTCAATTGAGAGGGATAGCAATTCCTGTTGGTACAGAAGCCGCTAAGTATGTGTCTGGAGATTCAGTACATGTTAAAATTGCAGGTGGTTTATTAAAAAGAGTAGATGGAATTTTACAAGTTTTAAATATTTCTGCTGGAGATGTTAAAAAGAAAGGTTCAAATAGACCGATTGCTGCAAATCGTGTGCCTAGTAGTTTTATCTTGACAGATCCAGGTAAGTATGAAAGCACATTGGTTTCCATTGTTAAAGGAACTTATAATCCTCCATTGGCTCCAACCGATGTATTGTCTGGAGATAAGACTTTAAATGATGGTTTTGAAAATATCACACTTCATACAGAGGCAAGTGCAACTTTTGCTAATGTGAAACCACCTTTCTCTGGGAATTATACAGGTATAGTTATGCTCAAATCATCAACTGATGGAAAATTAGTTCCTCAAATAAGATTAAGAAATGCTACTGATATCACTACTTTAAGCTCTACTGTAGATGTTCCAGAAATGGTAATAACTGGTTATATAGCTGATGTTATTGGTGGTGATGGTAACTATGAGTATGTTCAATTTAAAGCGACAAAAAACATAGATTTTGCAGTAACTCCTTTCTCACTTGTTACAACAAATAATGCAGGAGCTTCAACTCCAGCAACCTATCCGGTTACAGGTTGGGCGCTTGGAGGTTTAAGAACTTTTAAATTTAACTTAACTTCGGGAACTGTTGCTAAAGGCGAATTCTTTTACGTAGGTGGTGCAGGTAAATTAATAAATGGCGCAAGTTCTACTAGTATGGCATCTTCTAAGTGGATAAGGTCATTTAACTATACCACAACAGATGGTGATGGATTTGGAACTAAAAATGGAGGTATCTTTGCGAATAGTGGTAATGCATCTGGAATGGCTGTGTTTAGGGGTACAAATGTTGTAGAGTCATCTCAACCAATTGATGTGATTTGGATTGCAACTGGTGGTTTGTTGTATCAAGCTGGTCCACCTGCTTATGGTTATCGTGTTGGTAATACCGATTTATATGATGCAATTGACCCTATCACATTAAAACCTCAACCTTTTTATAGACAAGGTACAAATACAATTAGTTTTATTTATACCACTGCAGATTTGGGCTACTTCAATCAATTAGGAGGTATTTTTGATACTACATTAGGTAAATGGGTTAAAGCAAGAACACAGAAATCTTTTACCTTAACTAAAACCTCTCCTTTAAGTGCAATTGAAAATGCTGAGTCAACTGAAATAAAATAATAAGTATAAATAATTTATATATAAGCCCAGAACGCTCATTTTTATAATGTAATGTTCTGGGTTTTTTTAAAATCATCCCATTAGGTAAGAAATTGTTTTTAACGGTTTCATTCTAAATTAAAATAGTTTCAAAAACTAAAAATGAATAGAAGATCATTTATAAAAGAAGGCAGCTTATTAGCCACTACATTATTTGTTAGTTTAAAATCTTATCCATTTTCGTTATTCGATGCAGATAATAAAATCTCTGGTAGTATAACTAGTAATGGAAAAGGAGTTGCAAATGTTGTTGTTTCTGATGGTTTTAATGTTGTTAAAACTGACAAAGACGGCAATTATATCATTGAAGTTAATACGCTAGCCAAATTTGTATGGTTAAGTACACCATCTGGTTATGAGTTTAAAACAGATAGTTATTTAGCTAAGCATTATCAAAATGCAAGTGCTAACGCTAAGTTAAATTTCGAGTTAAAAGCATTAAAACAAAATGATAATAAACATAATTTTATCATTTGGGCAGACCCACAAGTAAAAAACAAAAAAGATGTTCAGAAAATGATGTCTGAGTCTGTGCCTGATACAAAAAAGGTTATTAAATCTTTAGGTAACGCACTAGTTCATGGTGTTTGCGTGGGCGATATAGTTTGGGATAATCACGAATTATTTGTTGATTATAACAAAGCGGTAACTGAAATGGGCATTCCATTTTTTCAGGCACTAGGTAATCATGATATGGATTATCGCATGGGTGGCGATGAAACATCTGACAAAACTTTCCAAGAGCATTACGGACCAACTTATTATTCGTTTAATAGAGGTAAAGCTCATTATGTAGTTTTAGATGATGTCAGGTACCTGGGGATTGAACGTACCTACGATGGTTTCATTTCTCAAGCTCAATTAGATTGGTTGGCTAAAGATTTACAATTTGTTCCAAAAAATGCATTAGTTATCCTTTGTGCACACATTCCAATTCATAATGCTGTTAAAAATAATGAAGATTTATATAAAGTATTAAATGGCTTTACAAATGTTCATTTTATGTCTGGCCATACACACTATAACAAAAACACTATAAAAAATAATATATACGAGCATAATCACGGTACTGTATGCGGCGCTTGGTGGACTGGCCCTATATGTGAAGATGGTACGCCTTCAGGTTATGGTGTTTATGAAGTTAATGGAACTGACCTGAAATGGTATTATCAGCCTACTGGATTAGAAAGAACAAATCAGCTACGTATTTATGTGGATGAGTTAACAAATCAGAAAAGATTAATTGTCAATGTTTGGAATTGGGATCCGCAATGGAAAGTAGAATATTTCCTAGATGGAAAATCGTTGGGAGAGATGGAGATACATAAAGGATTTGACCCAATGTCGGTTACCTTATTTAAAGGCGATAAATTACCAATGGGAAGAACTTTTGCAGAACCAAAAATGACTGAACATTTATTCGTGGCACATTTTGAACCCTCTATTAAAAAAGTAAAAGTTGTTGCAACCGATAGATTCGGTGAAAAATTTATCGCAGAAGCATAATATTATGAAATTAAATATCTTATTCAGTTTTTTGACTGTAGCTTTAGTAAGTGGTTGTAGCCAATCAACCCATCAAAAAAATATGCAAAATGTGAGTTTCCCTTCTTTCAGTGCCGAAGCACATCGAGGTGGTAGAGGCTTAATGCCAGAAAATACAATCATCGCCATGCAAAATGCGATGACAATGGAGCGTATCACCACCTTAGAAATGGATACACATATTACTAAAGACAATAAAGTTGTGGTAACGCATGATGATTATTTAAGCCCAGGTTTTATGTTGACTCCTGAAGGAAAAGAAATTCCGAAAGAGGACGCTAAGAAGTATGCCATTTTTCAAATGAATTACGATTTGTTAAAAACCTTTGATATCGGCACAAAAGTAAATACAGGTTTTCCTCAACAAAAGAAGGTTAAAACCTTTATCCCTCTATTATCAGATTTAATTGATGTTGTTCAGGCTGATATCAAGACAAAAGGGAAAAAACAACTCTTCTATAATATTGAAACTAAATGTGACGTGGCTGGAGATAATGTCGTTAATCCAACACCAGAGATTTTCGTTAAATTATTGATGGATGTAATTGAAAGTAAAAAGATTACACCTTTTGTAGTTATCCAATCTTTCGACAAAAGAACCATTCAAATCATCAATCAAAAATATCCAGGTGTAAAAACATCCTTCCTGGTAAGTAATAAAAAAACATACGAGGAAAATATAGCTGATTTAGGTTACAAACCATTTATTTTAAGTCCTAATTACAGTATGGTAAATGCAGAATTGGTTAAAAAGGCTCACGCTGATGGAGTTAAAGTTGTGCCTTGGACTGCAAATGCAACTGAAGAAATTAATCGTTTAAAATCTTTAAAGGTTGATGGTATTATATCAGACTATCCAAATTTATTATAATGAATAAACTGTTTTCTTTATTTCTAATATTCGCGTCTTTAAATTTATTAGCACAAGAAGTTACAACCATAAAAATATCTGGTAAAGACACAGAGTTGATATTTAAAGTTGGTAACAACAAAAGAATTTATCAAAGTTATTTTGGTGTTAAACTGGCGGATGAAAGTTACTCAGACAAAAGATTTGAAGCATATCCCGCAGGAGGAATGGAATTTGAATTTGAGCCAGCCATACGTGCTGTTCATACAGATGGAAACCCTTCTTTAGAATTAAGGTATGTTAAACACAATGTTCAAACAAATGTTGATGGTTCTACTCAAACTGACATATTTTTAAAAGACCAAATTTATAATACTGAAGTTGTTTTACATTACTTGGCTTATTCAGCACAAAATGTTTTTAAAAATTGGGTAAGCATTAAAAATGCAGAGAAGAAAGAAATTATTTTAACTAATTATGCTTCTTCGATGTTGCACTTTAACGCAAACAAATATTTTCTAACTCAATTTCATGGCGATTGGGCAAAGGAAATGAACATGCAGGAGCAGCAATTAACAAGTGGAATAAAAATTATCGACAGTAAGTTAGGAACGAGAGCTAATAAATATCAAGCACCTCACTTTTTCTTAACCATTGGTGATGAACCTTCAACAGAAGATACCGGAGAATTAATTGCTGGTACCTTGGCTTGGACTGGAAATTTTAAATTTTCTTTCGAACTTGATAATAGAGATAATCTTCATATCGCAACTGGAATTAATAATTATGCTTCAGAGTATCATTTAAAACCAGCAGAAACTTTTACTACTCCAGCATTTATTTTTACTTATAGCAATAAGGGAAAAGGATTAGCAAGTAGAAATCTACATACTTGGGCTCGAAAATTTGCAGTTTTAGATGGTGAAAAAGGAAGATTCACCTTGTTAAACAATTGGGAAGCAACAGGATTTAAATTTGACCAGCAAAAGATAGTTAACTTGTTCGATGGAGCTAAAAGCTTAGGCGTTGATTTGTTCTTATTAGATGATGGATGGTTTGGAGAAAAATATCCTCGTGATAACGATAAAACGAGTTTAGGTGATTGGATGGTTGATAAAAAGAAATTGCCAGATGGCGTTTCTTATCTAGTAAAATCTGCAACTGAGAAGGGAATTAAATTTGGAATTTGGATTGAGCCTGAAATGGTTAGTCCGAAAAGTGAATTATATGAAAAACATCCAGATTGGGTATTAAAATTGCCAAACAGGGCAGAAAACTATCAACGTAATCAATTGGTTTTAGATTTAACGAATCCAAAAGTTCAAGATTATGTTTTTAAAATAGTAGATGATTTATTTACAGAAAATCCAAACTTGGCTTACATTAAGTGGGATTGCAATAGAACCATCACAAATGGATATTCAAGTTATTTGGGTTATAATCAATCTCATTTATATATAGACTACACAAAAGCACTTTATTCAGTTTTAGAAAAGATTAGAAAGAAATACCCTCATGTACCAATCATGCTTTGTTCTGGTGGTGGCGGTAGAGTAGATTATGGCGCAATGAAGTATTTCACAGAGTTTTGGCCAAGTGATAATACCGATGGATTAGAAAGGGTGTTTATCCAATGGGGATTTTCTTATTTCTTTCCTGCAAATACAATTGCTAATCATATTACTAGTTGGGGCAAGCAGTCTTTAAAATTCAGAACAGATGTAGCCATGATGGATAAATTAGGTTATGATATTGATGTAGCTGAATTTACAAAAGACGAGTTATTGTTTAGTCAACAAGCAGTTGCTAATTACAAGCGTTTTAGCCCTACTGTTTATCAAGGTAATTTATATCGATTGGTTTCTCCTTATGAGAATAATAGAGCAGTTTTGATGTATAGCGACGAAGCGAAAAACAATGCTGTTTTATTTGCTTACAATTTGAGTTCTAGATACAGGGAGTTTTTTAATCCAGTTAAATTGCAAGGTTTAGACCCATTAAAAAAGTATAAAATTAAAGAGATAAATTTAATGCCTAATGTTAAATCTGCATTGGCAAGCAATGATAAAATTTACACAGGCGAATATTTAATGAATGTTGGTATTGATGTAAGTAAAACCAACTCAGAGCCACTTACAAGCGTGGTTTTAGAAATAACTACAACTAACTAAATATATATAAATGGGACTTTTTCCACCACCGGCGGCGCATATACCTCGTTTGCCAGAAGATAAAATTAAATCTATCTATAGTAAAGAACGTATCAAAGTATTTATCGGAATTTTCTTTGGCTATGCTGCTTATTATTTTGTCCGTAAGAATTTTTCTTTTGCTATTCCAGAACTGCAAAAACTAGGTTTTAGTAAAGGCGAATTAGGTATAGCTGCGTCAGCACTTTCCATAGCATACGGTTTTAGTAAATTTTTAATGGGGAATATATCCGATAGGAGTAACGCTAGGTATTTCCTTTCTATCGGTTTAATATTATCTGCCTTTACCATGATTTTTATGGGGGTTATCCCATTTGCTACTTCATCAATTGCAATTATGTTTGTTTTGATGTTTATAAATGGTTGGTTCCAAGGAATGGGCTGGCCAGCTAGCGGTAGGGTAGTTGCACATTGGTATTCTATCAGAGAAAGAGGAACGGCAATGTCTGTTTGGAACTTAGCGCACAACATAGGAGGTTTTTTAGTAGGACCATTAACAGTGCTAGGTTTTGAGCTTTTTGCTGATTACCATGGTATGCTATATTTTCCTGGATTAGTAGCAATTCTATTTGCAATATTAGCTTTAGTGTTAATTAGAGATACACCACAATCAGTTGGTTTACCCCCAATTGAAGAATACAATAATGATTATCCTAAAAGTTATAATGCTGCAACGCAAGAAAAAGAGTTTTCAGCCAAAGAAATATTCTTAGAATATGTTTTAAACAATAGACTACTTTGGTTTATAGCTATTGCAAATGCATTTATATATTTAGTTAGAAACGGTATCATTAATTGGGCACCAACATTTTTGCAAGAGGTTAAGCATTATACAAAAGGTGAAGCTGCTTGGGCTTCTGGCGGTTACGAATTAGCTGCAATACCAGGAACTTTACTTTGTGGAATAATTAGTGATAAAGTATTTAATGGAAGAAGAGCGCCAGTAACAATCATTTATATGGCAATGACACTAGTTGCTGTATTGGTTTATTGGAAAAGTCCTGATTCAAATCATTTAGTTCAAAATGCCTCACTTTGGGCGATTGGCTTTTTTATTTATGGTCCAGTAATGTTAATAGGTGTACAAGCTATTGATTTGGTGCCGAAAAAAGCAGCAGGTACAGCAGCTGGCCTAACGGGATTATTTGGTTATTTTATTGGAGATTTATTAGCAAATGCTGCCTTAGGAAGATTAGTTGATAAACAAGGTTGGGATGCGAGTTTTATGGTAATAGCCGCCTCATGTTTAGTTGCTATTTTCTTTACATCATTTACATGGAATAGGGAGAAGAAAAATTTAGCTAACCTTACTCCATTATCTCATTAATTAATAAATTGCATTGATATGAAAACACAGTTTAATAAAATATTAATAACACTCACCTTACTTTTAGTAGTTTCTTTTACTCAATTAAATGCGCAAACTGTAAAATGGGATAGTACTTATCGCCCCGGTAAGTATAAGGAAATTGTAACCAAGTGGAAAACCGAAGAAACCTCAAAAAAGGATTATGTCTTTTTAGGAAATAGTATTACAGCAGGCACTGATTGGGCTAAATTGCTAAATCTTCCTCAAGCAAAAAACAGAGGTATTTCTGGCGATATTACTTACGGAGTTTTAGAACGTCTGCAAGATATTATTGATGGAAAACCTAAAAAGATTTTTATCCTAATAGGGATAAATGATATTTCTAGGAACATTCCTGATAGTGCAATTTTAAGTAATTACAAAAAAATAGTAGATAGGATTAGAAAAGGTTCTAAGAAAACTCAAATCTATTTTAATACTTTATTACCTGTTAATGCTTCATTTGAGAAGTTTAAAAATCATTATGGTAAAGATGACCACATTCTTTATTTAAATAGTGAGATTAAGAAGTTGGCTGCAAAAAATGTAACGGTTATAGATTTGTATTCACAATTTTTAGATAAGGATAACCATTTAAGAGCAGAGCTGACTAAAGATGGTCTTCATCTTATTCCAGAAGGATATAAGGTTTGGGCAGATTTTTTAAACTCTACGGGTTATCTCAAATAATATAGACGGTCATTAAAAGTAAAAAGGTCTCGAATTATTTTTCGAGACCTTTTTTAATTAATTATTATTTGCTGGTGGAGGTGGAGGAGGAGTTCCATTTCCAGGTCTTGGGCCTCTCGGACCTTTACCACCTTTTCTGTCTTTCATCTTATCTTTCATCTCTGCACGAGAAGCTTCTAAAGTTTTTTTCTGGTCGGCAGTTAAGATAGCATCCATTTTATCTTTAGAGGCCTTCATATAAGCTTTACGCTCTTCCATCTTTCCCTTCATTGTACCTTCATCAGCCTTGCGCCATTCTTCATTTTTCTTAATGCGATCTAATTCAATTTGTTGAACTTTTTGTTTTTGATCGGCAGTTAATGAAAGTTTTTGCTGTAATGCTGTAGCTGCTTTTTCGGCTCTTTGCTCTGGTGTCTGATTTTCTCTTCCAGTTCTTTCACGTTTTTGTGCATAACTTGCTGTAATTCCCATTACAACCAAAGCTATTGTGTAAAGTATTTTTTTCATCTGTTTAATAATTGGTTATTTAATAGCATAGATGAAAAAAGTAGTAAAGAGTTTAATCGGTCTTTGTTAAAATATGTTAATTCTTATTTAATTGAGAAATAGATTTTTGCATTTGAGCCATCATACTTGAAAGCGTTTCAATAGTTGGTTCAGGAGTAGGGTCTGGTAAAGTTGTAGAGATATAGGCCTTCGCTCTCCAAATCTCTAAAATGTCATCAGCATCAACAGAATAAGGATCATATACCTTGTTGTCAGATATCAATTTCAATTCCTTGTTTTCTTTGAAGCGATTGCCAGCTCTTTTATATACCACGCCTTCATTTTTGCTGATGATTACATAAGTTTCGCCAGTTTTAACATCGTTCCAATTATCCATGTATTCGCCAATAATTACACTACCTGGTTGAATAGGCAACATCGAATCTCCCATAATTTCAAATGCCCTAAATGTGCCTTGTTTTAACGCTGGCAATGGTAATTGAAATTTTGGCAAATCCTTAACATATTGGGGGTCTGAAAAACCATTTAAATATCCAGCACTTGCTTTAACGGGAACTAGTTCTATGTTCTCATTATCATTTTGATCAACCGAAATACTTAATACCCTTAAATTAGAACCTTGACTCTTTGGTTTTGGTTTCCAATTATCATTTATGTTTTCATTGATAAATTCATCAATGGTTAAGTCAAAATATTCTGCTATTTTTTTTAGTAAGTCATATTTTGGTTCTGCTCTATCTTCTTCATAGGCTCCAATCAATGAACGCTTAATTTCCATAGCATCAGCAAATTGCTGCTGTGTGTGACCTTTTTTCTTTCTTAAGTACTTAAGGTTGGATGAAATGTTTGACATAAAAATAATTTTAAAATAAATTTGTTTTTACTAAAATTGTTAGTATTATTGTGCCAATAAAGTTAGTAATATTTATTGAAAGTGCAAACATTAATCTAATTAATTTAGTTTTTAACCCATTAAGCCACGAAGTCATGAAAAAATTTGTTTACATCGTAACCGACAGAAACCGTACAAGCTTACACGTAGGAATGAGCGCAGATCTTATTAAAACGTTAGACTTCTATAAACAGATGCCAAATCTTTTTTTTGATAGTGGACAACAGTTAACTCGTTTGGTTTATTTTGAAGAGTTTAGAACAGAAGCACAAGCTTTAAGCCGCTTTAAATTGGTAAGTCGTTTTACAAGAATGCAGAAGGAAAGAATTGTTCGTTCTTGTAATCCTGATTGGGTTGATTTAACTATCGGTTTAGATTTTGAAAATATCCTTTCTCACCGAAAGATTAATACGCAAGTTGCTTTACCCTTAGCTATTTTGTCATAATTAAAAGTAAGCTCATAAAAAAACCACGACAGTTTGCCGTGGTTTTTTTATTTAAAGCTAATGTTTTTACCATCCAGGGGCAAAGTTTAAACCAAATACACCTTTACCTCCTAAGTCTCTACGTTGAAAAGGATATGCATAGTATGGTTCTATTACAAAATAACCAAACACATTAATCCTAAGAGATACACCTACACTCATCGCTGGTACTCTTTCATTAGTTACTAGTGTTGTTCTTTGATTACCACCTTGATCTAAAACCGGATTTCCTTGATTATCAACTAAAGGTATACTTTGGTAAGTGGGTTGACTTTTAAAGACAACTTTAGAAGTCTCTGTCCAAGATAAGCCTGCATCAAAAAATACGTTTAAATCAGAAAACAAATATCTTGACTGTATTTGCGCCAGTTTTTTAGGACCTGTAAAAGGTAGTCTAGCTTCAAAATTAAATACAGCTAATTTACTTCCAGATAATTGATCAATATCAAATGTACCAACGGTTTGATATTTGCTGTTGTAAAATGAATTTGCATCGTAACCCCTGATTAAATAGCCGTAGCCTGCATATAAAGGATACAGATTTTCTCCATCCTCACCAAGCCTCAAATAGTTATAAGATCTTACTGCAAATGTAACCGGCTTAGCTCTGAAATACTTTCTTCCATCTACTGTAACAGCAGCAAAATTATAATCACCAAAATATTTTTCTGCACCAACTCTATACCTAAATCCATCTAATGGAGCGGTTACTCCAAATATGGAATTATCTCCTATAAATGATGCATTTGTTTGCATGATAGAAAATGCTTTTAAAGGTATACCTAATTGACTTGAGCCTTTTGAATTGGATACTTTTTCCCTATCAGAACCTAAATAACCATAGGGATAATTGCCTGCAACATGATAATTATTAAATCTATCTAGGCGATAACTATAATAAGAAAATGCACCCCCAGCTTCAAAACGATGAACCTTGCTAAAAGGGTAAGAGCCAAATAATTCTAATTTATCTTCAAAAGTTCTTAATATGTTAGTGCTTATGGTATCAATAGGGTCTGTTGTTGTAGAGCCATCATAAAACCCGACGCTTGTGAATCCAGTAACATACGGAATATGAGAAATACCAACACCCCAGTTAATTCTATGTCTTTGGTTAATATATCCAACTAATCCACCAAAATCTGAAATTTCTCCATTAATTGATAAATTGGCAATGATTTGATTTCTACCAAGGATATCACTGAACATAGCCATAATGCCACCTTGAATTCCTGTTCCGAATCGGCTTGTAGAAACCCCAACGCCACTATTGGCTAAGTAATCTAGTTTAAATTTAGGAACATAAGCCACAGTTTTCATTGAATCTGTTGTTGTTTTCTCAAAGCGCTCAAAGTTGCCTAGATTAGAGTTAACAATGTTAACGCCAACGTTTTCCATTGGAGGTAGTACTGCTGCATCTAAGTTTACATCCTTAGCATCAACAGTTTTAGATTTGAAATTACTTAAAGCAGAATTGTAAAGCGTATATCTTTGGTATCTGTAATAACTGTAAACAATATCATCATTTCTAGAAACAGTTATAGCAGGAGAAAATTCCGTAATACCACTAATACCAGTAAAGTAATCAGTCAATTGTTTTACAGAACTGTTATCTAAATTATATTCGTACAAGTTCCTGAAACCATCACGATTAGATAAAAAGAAAATACGTTTACTATCTCCAGAAAACTGTGCGTTTAAATTATTAGCACCAGGGAAAACTGGAATATTGCTTAAAGATTTTGTAGTAAAATCGTAAACGGTTAAATTAATCGGATTAACAGCATTAATATTTCCAGCAACTATAGCAGCTCTATCAGATGAGAAAACTATTTTTTTGCCATCTGGCGAAAAGCTTGGTGCATAATCAGAATATTCATCATTAGTGATTTGTGTAAGCTCTTTAGTAGTTAAGTTATAAGAGAAAATATCACTTTGTCCTTCAACCATGCCAGAGAATGCTACTTCCTTACCATCTGGCGACCAAGTTAAATTTCCAAATTGTTCAACTCGCCCCATAGCTGTTTGAGATATAGTATTGCCATTTGCTACATCAATAATGAGCATTTGATTTTTCCCCTGACTAAAAATACTAAAGGCAAATTGTTTACTATCTGGCGACCAAGCACCAGCAGATTCAATAAAATTGAAATCATCAATATGGGAGTTAGCAATCTGGCTACTTAACTTTCTAATGATTTTTCCTGTTCGTGCATCCGCTAGAAACAAGTCAATTCCAAATAAATCCTTTTCAGATAAAAAGGCTAAATAATTCCCATTTGGACTAATAGCAGGCGCAACATTCATGTTCCCAGCATTTTTATTGTCGATAATTTTAGCACCTGATATTTTAATTTGTGAACTATCGGCTTTTAATAATGGTCTGTAATGTTGTTCAATTGAATTTTTCCATAAACCAGATAACGTTTTATCATCATAGCCTAAAGTATATTTAATCCCATTTTCATAACCAAATTTGGCTGTATTCTTAAATAATGGAACAATAGTGGTATCGCCATAAAGAGAGCCTACAAAAGTCCAAAATGCCTGGCCGTAACGGTAGGGGAAGTATTTATTAGAATTAGTTAAATCTTTTAATGATGGAATATCTCTATTCAATAAAGCATCACGCATCCACATAGATGTGAAGGCGTCTTTTTTACCGACGGATAAATATTCTGCCATACCTTCCACCATCCACAAAGGGGTATTTCCGATATTCTCTAAACTGATAGAATCTTTTTCTAATAAAACATGGTATTGAAAAGCGTGAACCAGCTCGTGTCCTAAAACGTGCCTTGTTTGGCTACTGATATCTAAAACAGGCATAATAACCCTGTTTTTTAAGGCCTCAGTAACACCACCTGTTCCAACTCCAATTTCTCCATTTAAAGCTGTAGTCTGCTGAAAATCTGGATGATTACTATAAAGTATGATTGGGTTTTTCCTCAAGAATGTATCACGAAACACCTCTTGATGCATTTTATACCAAGTTTCTGCATCTTGGGCAAATTTCTTCAACAGTTTTTCATTCTTAATATAATAGTAGATTTCAAAGTGTGGTGTTTGCAAAACCTTGAAATCTTCATTTTTATATCTCACTTTATTTTGCCCAAAATATTGAGCTTTTACAGAAAGAACAGATACTAGGATGAATGTTAAAATCAATAAAGACTTTTTAAAAGTAGTGGTTCTATTCATAATCTTAGATTTTGCTAAACAATGTATTTTATTTACGATGTTGAATAACTAATGGTTTTAAATACAATTAATTATCATTTCCGTTTTTCTTTTTTTCTTTTTCTTCTTGTCTTTGTTTTCTACGTAATTCTCGCTCTTCTTTTTTAGTAAGTGGTACTGTAGGAGTTACTGGGTTTTGTTTTACAGGTTCTGTAGTTTTTTTATCATCAACCTTCTGAACTTCTGTTTCTGGTTTTGAAACAGGAGGTTGTTCCTCTATAATTGGAACTTCCATATCTAACGAATCAATTTGAGTGCTATCAACTTCTGCTGTATCTACTTGTTGCCTAGGTGTAACACAGTTGATGTTTCTTGTAATTTCTACCTTAGCTTTTGGAAACTGCCCATAGGTATATCCACTATTTGGATCATGGTAAACTTTTTCCATAAACTTAGCAAAAATCGGCAGGGCAGTACGAGAACCTTCACCTTGTTCGCCATTTTGGAAATGCGCTGTACGTTCATCACACCCCACCCAAACACCCGTTACTAAGTCTTTGGTAATACCCATATACCAAGCATCAACATAATCTGATGATGTACCAGTTTTACCTCCAATTTGATTGTTTTTGCCAAATAAATCCCATTCCCATAAAGCTTGAGAAGTACCTCCTGGTTCTTCCATACCTCCTCTAAACATATATAACATTAACCAAGCTATTTCCTCGGTTAGTACACGTTTAGTTTTTGCAGTAAATTCCTCAATTATATTATCATTTTGGTCTGTAATTTTTTCAACTAAAATTGGGTCAACCTTTACACCTTCATTTAAAAATGTACCATAGGCTCTAACCATTTCATAAACAGTTACATCATTGGGGCCTAAACTTACTGAAGGAACAGATTGTAATGGACTTTCGATGCCACATGCATGGGCCCATTTAACCACATTATCCCATCCAACTTTTTCCGTTACTTGAGCTGTAACGGTATTTACAGATTTTGCCATTGCCCAACGTAAAGACATTTCTTGGTAAGAGTTACTCCAATCGGCATTTTTCGGTTCCCAATATTCTGTTTTACCCTTATTTTGATAAGCAATTTTTACAGGTTTATCTACAAAAGTATCACAAGGACTCATTCCGCTTTCTAATGCTGCTAGATAGGCGAAAGGCTTAAACGTAGAGCCAGCTTGACGTTTTGATTGATTAACGTGGTCATACTTGAAGAACTTATGGTCAATACCACCAACCCAAACCTTAATCTTGCCAGATTTTGGTTCCATTGTCATCATCCCAGTATTTAATATTTTACCATAATAGCGGATTGAATCCATTGTAGAAAATAAAGTATCTCTATCACCTTTATAGGTAAAGATTTTCATCTTTTTCTTCTTGTTAAAGTAAGCGTCTACCGAATCAGCATTGTTGTTAAATTTCTTCTGCAACATGGCGTAAATAGGTAAGTTCTTCTTAGCCCTATCGGGATAATCAACCTTTTTGCGTTCAGAATCTTCCCACGGGTCTTCATTGCCCCAAACACTATAAAAACGTCTTTGTAAAATCCTCATTTGATCTTTTACAGCTTCTTCTGCGTAACCTTGCAATTTTGAGTCGATGGTGGTGTAGATTTTAAAGCCATCTTCATATAAATCAACATTGTTCTCTTCACACCATTTTTCCAGGTATTTGTCAACTGCTGCTCTTAAATAAGAATCGCCATCACTACTATCTTGCATTTTCCCTTCCTTTAACTGCATCGGTTGTTTAGAAAGTAATGTCAAGCTGTCCTTACTTAAATAGTTGTATTTATTCATCTGACTTAAAACCGTATTCCTGCGATCTAATGTTCTTTCAGGATATTTAAGTGGGTTATAAAACGATGTACCTTTAAGCATACCCACAAGTAGGGCCGCATCAGTTGTGGAGAGTTCCTTAGCTTCTTTATCAAAGTAAATCCTTGCAGCGGTTTTTATGCCATAAGTATTGTTTCCAAATGAAACTGTGTTTAGGTACATGGTGATAATATCGTTTTTGCTATAGTTAGATTCAAGCTTTAAAGCCGTCATCCATTCCTTTAATTTAGACACCAATGTTCTAACCAATGGGATGTGCTTAACAAAACCAGACGACTTGCTATAACGAGTACGATATAAGTTCTTTGCAAGTTGCTGCGTTATGGTACTTGCCCCACCATCTTTACCCATTCCAACTACAGCTCTACCAACTGCTTGTATGTCAATCCCTGAATGTTTATAGAAACGAATATCCTCCGTTGCCACCAACGCATTAATTACACTTGGGGATATTTCATTAAAATTAACTGGCGTTCTATTTTCCTTGAAATACCTACCTATTAATACCCCATCAGACGTGTATAATTCTGAACCCACACGTTGGGCCGGTTTTTTAATGTCTGCGTAACTAGGAGAGTAGCCAAATAGCCAAAGAAAGTTTAATTGTAGTGCACAAAAGAAGATTATGATGAAAAATACAAAAAGTGCGAAATAGCGTACGTACTTATTTTTTATTTCTTTAAACATGGTATAAAGATGGAAAAAACGTGAAATATTTAGGTGTTAAAATGTGTTAAAACTGTAAGTACAAATTAACGTATTTAATTTACTTAAATTTTAGTCTATATTTAAAATAAAATCATTTTACCGATGAAGACCAACACAAAAAAATATTTAGCAAAAGCAGGGATGCAATTTTCTATAAAGGATTATAGCACTACTTATGATGGTCACTTAGATAAAGAGGCTGGAAAAGAGGAGCTTGAACGTGTGAAAGGAGAATTGAAAGATTATCAAGAGGCTTTGTATGCGTCAGATTCACATTCACTATTGATTATTTTTCAAGCCATGGATGCTGCTGGAAAAGACAGTGCCATTGAGCATGTGATGTCCGGCTTAAATCCTCAAGGTTGCCAAGTTTATAGTTTTAAAACACCAAATAGCGAAGAGTATAGTCACGATTTTTTATGGAGACATTATAAAGCCTTGCCTGAAAGAGGAAAAATTGGAATTCACAATCGATCACACTATGAAAACGTATTGGTTTGTAAAGTTCACCCAGCATATGTTCTTAGTGAAAATATTCCTGGTTATGACGATGTAAAGAAAATTGACAAGAAGTTTTGGAAAGAGCGTTATGAAAGTATCAGGAATTTTGAAAAACACTTAGTAGCAAATGGTACAGTAATTTTAAAATTCTTTTTACACGTTTCTAAGGATGAGCAAAAGCAACGTTTTTTGGATAGGATAGAAGAGCCTAGTAAAAACTGGAAGTTTTCCGCTGGAGACTTGAAAGAGAGAGCATTATGGAAAGATTACATGGCTGCTTATGAAAATGCAATTCGAGAAACTTCAACGGATGATGCTCCTTGGTATGTAATTCCAGCAGATAAAAAATGGTACGCTAGATTGGCTATCAGTCAAATAATTGAAGAAACATTGGAATCTCTCAATTTAAAATATCCAACCTTGCCAAAAGAAGAGGCCGACCAACTAGAAGCAATTAAACATCAATTATTAAACGAGAAATAACTTATACTGCTTACTTTATCATTTAAAAGAATATTTTGACCTCATCGAGGTCAAATACTTATAGGAAATGACATTAAAGGTGTGCAATTCCAGCTGAGGTCAAATGTTTTTCTATAAATATTTTATCCCATTTGGACAATTATGATTGTTTGACCGACCTTAAAAATTTTAGACGGAAAATAACAGATAAATACCCAATAGCAGGTATTAAAAATCCATTTTTTATTTAAGATTATTGTATGATAAATTAAATGAACAATATGACTTATTTAGAAGCTCTGTATGGTAGTCAGTACGACGAAATAAAACGTAATGGAAAAGATGGCAACAAAGGAAGGTTGAATGGAAACATTTTTTTGACCGCATTCTTGATTATGTTTTTAACCACGGCAATTTTAGCATTATGTTATTTTGTACCTCAAATAAGTAATGGTTTAGGAAGGATGTTAAGAAATACTTTTGGTAACAATGGAAAGGCTACTGGAAAATTACTCGCCGTCATATTTGGAGGATTAATTTATTTCATCATTAATAAAACCATTGGTACTCAGGAAAATTTCACTCATTACGTAGATAACTTCTTAGCATACCCAGAAGACACTAGAAATAAAGCTGCGAAAATGTTGTTAGTGCCATTTTTCATAGTTTTAGCCCTAATGTTTGTGCTTGCTTTCTTAAATTAAAAGAACATTTTTTTTCTTAGTAAATTAAAATATACCTTTGCGTCGCTTTTTGGTTTCCGATTAACATCGGAATTAAAAGGGAATACAGTGTAAATCTGTAACTGTCCCGCAGCTGTAAGCTCTATTAAAGTTTTTCAAATCTAAAGTCACTTTTCGCCAACTGGCGGATGGGAAGACAGGAAAACCAGAGTAAGTCAGAAGACCTGCCTAAAAGTTTAATATTTCATAGCTTTCGGGGATTGAAGCTAGGAATGGGACTTTTTATACCTCATTTCTATTCTGATTCTGTTGCTGTGCGTGAAAAACTCACAACAAATGAACAAAAAAACAAAATTGATTGTCGCAGGTCTAGGACTTGTGCAATTAGCCCTTTTGGGTAAATCTGCTGTGGCACAAGATGCCAAAACATTAAATGAAGTGGTTATTTCTACCACAAAAAATGAACAAAAACAATCACAAACAGGTAAAGTAGTAACAATCATTACAAGCGAAGAATTAGCTCGTAGTAGCGGAAGAAACTTGGCCGAACTGTTAAATCAGCAAGCTGGAATTACAGTTGTTGGTGCTGGAAGTAACGCAAGTAAAGAAAGAAGCGTGTTTTTTAGAGGTGCAGCAAGTGCTTATGCCGTTATTTTAATTGATGGTGTTCTAGCTACTGATCCTTCTGGAACTGGAGGTGCTTTCGATTTACGTTTATTGGCCATCGACCAAATCGAGAGAATTGAAATTTTAAGAGGTGGTCAGTCGACTATCTATGGTTCTGATGCTGTTGCTGGTGTTATCAATATTATCACTAAAAAGAATGGCACAAAAGGTAATAATGTTTATGGTGTGGCATCTGCTGGAAGCTATGGAACTTATAAAGGACAAATTGGATTAAGCAGTAAAGTTGATGCTTTTACTTATAACCTAAGTTATTCTCATTTTAAAACTGATGGAATCTCTGAGGCTGAAAATCCTGCAGGAAATACTCAAGTTTTTGATAAAGATGGTGTTAAACAAGATGCATTAAACGCAAACTTCTCCATACAAGTTGATAAGAGATTTAGCATCAATCCTTTTGCACGTTATTATGAAGGCAAGTTTGATTATGATGATAATGCCTTTACTGACGCAAACAACACCTCAATCTCAAAACATTTTAATGGTGGTTTAAATGCTGTTTATCAATTAGGCAAAGGAAAAATCAGTTTAAATTATAGTCACGAGAATACTAATCGTGAATATAAAAGTTTATATGGTGGCAAATACCAAGGTAAAATGGATTTGCTTGATGTTTTCTACAATCAAAATCTGGGAGAGAAAGTAAACATCCTTTTAGGTTTAGATAATAGAGCAACTTCAGTAACTTATTTTAGTGCTGCTGCAACAAAAGAACCATCAGCAAATTTATTCAGTACTTATGCATCTGTGTTTTTACACGATTTAAGTGTTTTCAATTTAGAAGTTGGTGGCCGTTATAACAAGCACAATAAATACGGTGAAAACTACACTTATGCTGTAACGCCAAGCATCAATATTGTTAAAGAGGTAAAGTTATTTGGTACAATTTCTTCTGCATTTAGAGCACCAACTTTAGATATGTTGTTTGGTATGTATGGAGCTAACTTGAACTTAAAGCCAGAAAAAGCATTAACGTATGAAGCTGGAGCAAGCTTAAATTTCTTAGATGAGAAAATTAATCTTCGCGTTGTTGGTTTCAAGAGAGATATGGAAGACGCCATTATTTATGGGGCAACAGGATATATTAATCAAGACCAACAAAAAGATAAAGGTTTTGAAATTGAACCAAGTATAAAGTTTGGTAAATTCTCATTGAACGGTTATTACGCCTATGTTGAAGGAAAACAAATTACTGGAACTAAGGTGTCGGATATTCTTTTGCGTAGACCAAAAAATACTTATGGAGTTAATGCTGGTGTTCAAGCGACTGAAAATTTATACTTAAGTGCTAACTATAAATTTACTGGAGAAAGAACTGATAGTGATTTTAGTACTTTTCCTTCAGTTAATAAGGTGCTGGATTCTTATCAGTTATTTAACTTTTATGTGGAATATGCTTTGGCTAAAAAACGTGTTAAAATCTTCGCAGATTTGAAAAACTTAACTGACGAAAAGTACATTGAGATTATTGGTTACCGAACAATGGGTTTCAATATGAATGCTGGTGTAAGCTTTAATTTTAAATAATATTCATCCCTAATAAATGAAAAAGCCTTCTCGGTATATCGGGAGGGTTTTTTAGTTGAAGATTTACGTCATTGAGAAGTTGATTTTTCTTCAGCCGTGACAATCCCCTTTGAAATATGGCATTCATAAGATTTTGCAGCTGGATTTTTATTTCATAAATTAATCGAACATTTATTCTTCTATGATAAAGAAATTAATTTTGGTTATGTTTTTATTGTCAAGGGCTAACTTATGTAATGCACAAGTAGTTGATATTAAAGAATTAACTCTTCTTTTTGATGTTCCTATTCAGATACTGGAAAAAAAGATAAACATTAATAAATGGAATAAAATTAATGAACTTAAGAATGATGATAATATAGTTTATTTGAGCAATTACAGATATAAAAGTCCGAATGGTGATATTCAACCAACCAAAATTAGAATGGTTGAATATTTGAAAGGCCCGCCGAAAATTATCTTATTTATGACCGCAAATATGAAAACGATTATTGAGCTAGAAACTAAGATTTTAGCTACGAAATTTAATTTAGTTGAAACTAATAATAAAAATGGAGCTTTAAATAAAACTTATATAAATGGTAAATACCTTTACATTTATAGTAAGGCAGAAACAACTTCAGTTCTCCTCATAACGACTTCTAAAGAATATTTACAAGATAAAAAGACTAATTCCCATAATCCATCTTAAACTTACTCAAATCTGGCAAGTGTCTTTTCTGCCTACTTAACTCTAACTCATAAATCATTTTACCTAGGTTTTTCATAAAAGGATAACATACAGTTTCATATTCGTATTTGTTATCATTATAAATTCCATCCTCATTGCTTTGTACAACTGCGGTTAAAAAATACTCAACCTTGTTTTTAAAATCTACAAAGTAGGAGTTGTCTATAATGAAGCCATAACTATCTCCGTATTTGTTAAAAATTCTAATATTTGGGTCTATAACCGCCTCTTTTTCTCTTCCATAAAAAAGCATCTTCGCATAAGTTGGCCAAAATTCTTTCGGGTCATATTTTGGGAAATCACTTTCTGTTGGCAGTTTACTCATGTAAGTGTAAATGAGTTTATAATCTTCAGCCCTTAAGTTGAACCTTTCTTTAACAAGATAAGCTTCGGGCATTATTAAACGTTTCATTAAAGACTGTTGGTCAGCAATGGTAAAAACATTTTTATTGGCAAAGCTGTAAGGTTCGTTAACAAGCTTATCATTGCTATCCATATAACCTTTGCCTACAGTTAAATTGATTAGTTCTAGTGGATAATCTTTTGCGTCATATTGTTCAGCTTGATGGTAAACTAATTTATCCCCTTCATAAAAATCAATCGGATTGGTATGTCTGGCAGATTCACCGCCATCGCCTATGGCTAAACGATTTAAGATTCGGCTATCTGTCATTCCGTATTTTTTCAGCTTGGCGTTAATTTCAGCTCTGCCAATAAATTCAAATAATCTATTGTAAGCATCATTATCGCTGGTTAGCAATACTTTTTTAATATAATGAGCTAATGATGGTTTTCCATTTGCAGCGCTTTCGTCCTTCAAAACTTTCGTCTGACCTTTAAAACTGCTATCCGTAATCATAGTTAAGTTAGCAGTTAGTCCTTTAATCTTTAATTCATTTATCTTTTCTAAAGCGAAGATTACAGCCGCTAGTTTAACCGTACTTGCAGGATAAAAATATCGCTTTGTGTTAAGGTTATAGCTAAAGCTTTTGAAACTTGGTTTATTGTTTTTATCTCTTGTAACCTGAGTGTACATGATTTGCACTTCATTTTTATTAGGATGATTTAATATTCCAGAAAATAATTCAGGTTTACTTTCCATTAGTATTTTTAAAAATGTAGTATCTGTTTTTTGCGCCATCGCTTTGATGTTGATTAAGAGTAATAAACAAAGGGATAATTTTCTCATAATTTTTATAGCTAATATTTAAAGGTAATATCTATAATTTTTTATTCAGCATTAAAAAAGCTAATTTTGTGACACTAAAAAAAAGAAATGAAAAATATTTTCACCCCTAGAACATTGGTTTTGTTATTATTTATGCTGGTTATTATTGGCATAAGAGTAATTGCTCCACTTTCTCCTGACTTTAAATTGTTTGCTAATCTTTCAGCAATAGGTGCTGTTGCCATATTCGGAGGTGCATATTTCAAAAATAATTTGAATGCGTTTTTATTACCAGTAGCCGTGCTGTTATTGAGTGATTTAGGACTTTTCTTAACAATGGGCAAAGAATATGGCTTCTACGATGGATGGTACTATACCTATATTGCATTTATTTTAATGGTAACAGTAGGAAAACTGATGATTAAAAAAGTAAACGTTCAGAATGTTTTAGGTGCAAGCATTGCTGCTGTATTTGTTCATTGGATTGTTTCAGATTATGGCTATTTTCTTGCTCAAACAATCCATCCACAAACATTGGCAGGTTTTTGGGCTTGTTTAGTAGATGCCATTCCTTTTGAATTGAATTTCTTATACGGAACTTTGGTTTATTCGGCTATTATGTTTGGCGCATTTGAAATGTTAAAAGCAAAATACCCTGCTTTAAGTTTAAATAGAAATACTGCAATCCATTCTTAAGGATTAAAATAATAAAGTTAAAACCCTTTCGAATAATGTTCGGAAGGGTTTTTTGTTTAATTTAGAACATGAAACAACGATTAGTAGTTTTAACTGGGGCGGGTATTAGTGCAGAAAGCGGCTTAAAAACATTTAGAGATGCTGACGGACTCTGGGAAGGCTACAATGTAATGGATGTGGCAACTCCTGAAGCTTGGGATAGAAATCCTGCATTGGTGCAACAATTCTATAATGAACGAAGGAAACAGGTTTTAAATGCCAAGCCTAATGAGGCCCATTTAATGTTAGCAAAGCTGGAAGAACATTTTGATGTACAAATCATTACTCAAAACATAGACGACTTACATGAACGTGCTGGGTCGACTAACATTACGCATTTACATGGTATCATTACATTTGCGCAATCAGATAAAAATGCTTCGTTATTATACCCAATTCAAGGTGATGATATTAAAATGGGAGAGTTGTGTGAGCTTGGTTCACAACTACGACCTCATGTAGTTTGGTTTGGTGAGGCAGTGCCGATGATAGAATCTGCAGCCGCAATTTGTGAGGAAGCAAATCTGTTCATGCTGGTAGGTACTTCTTTAGCTGTTTATCCAGCGGCTGGTTTAATTGATTTTGTTCCCAAACAAGTTTCAAAATACATTGTCGACCCAAAAATTCCAGCAGTAAATCATTATCAAAATGTAATTAAGATTGAAAAGTCTGCAACTGCAGGAGTAAAAGAAGTAGCTAAAATATTAATCGAAAATGCCTAAACAACCAGCGGTATTTAATTGGAGCGGCGGCAAGGACAGTACTTTAGCGTTGCATTATGTTTTGCAAAACGATGATTTCTATATTCGCTATTTGCTAACTACCGTGAATGATGGCTTTAATAGAATCGCTATGCACGGCGTGAGGGAGGCTTTGTTGTTAGAACAGGTTAGTAGTTTAAAAATTCCTTTAGTTCAAGTACGTCTTCCTGAAATGCCTGATATGGAGATTTACGAACAAGAATTAAGGCAAGCTTTAAATAAGTTAAAATCTGAAGGAATTCATCATTCTATTTTTGGAGATATTTTTTTAGAGGATTTAAAGTTCTATAGAGAAACCCAATTAAGTAAAATCGGAATGCAAGCAGTTTTTCCTTTATGGAAAAGAGATAGTTTAGAGTTGGTTAAAGAATTTATTGCATTAGGGTATAAAACAATAGTTGTTTGTGCAAAAGAAGGTTTACAAGATTTTTGTGGAAGAATAATAGACGAATCTTTCTTAGATGATTTGCCACAAAACATTGACCCAGCTGGTGAAAATGGAGAATTCCATACCTTTGTTTTTGATCGACCAATTTTTAGCAAACCTATAGATTTTACACTAGGAGAGAAGCTGCGTAAAACTTTCCCAGACCCAAATCAGTCTGGTAATGAAATTGGCTATTGGTATATAGATTTAGTGCCCTACTAACAATTTACTGAATGTTTTTTCTAAAATTTATTCTGATTAAAATTATTGATTTTTTGATAAAACCTCTATAATATTTGGCGAATTTGTACTTCCAAATATTATATTGTTTGTTATTTTATTAGTTTAATTATCAATAAGTTATAGTTATTTAATTAAACTAATACTTATTTTAATAATTGTAGTTGTAGTCTTTATGTAGCTAAAGATCAAAATAAAATTTTGTTTAATATACGAAACTACTATATTACAGCAAGTTATCTATTTTATCTAAATAATTACTGTTGTCTTTGGTAAGCTGCAGAAAAATCGCTCCTCATTGTCTTAAATCTCTCAACAACGGTAGCTATAAATTCTTCATCAAGCATTTGAAAAATCTCATTCGCTCCTCCTCCTGTAAGTTCCAGCTCTGATATTTTATAGCTTTGTTCAAGCGGTCCTTGTTCAAACTTTACGATGTATTTTTGGTTCATGTTAAACAAGGTAATCTTGCATGCTGGATGTGGTAACTCTGCTATTGTTCTCATAATTTTTCTTTGAATTTCAAAGCTAAGTAATTTGTAAATAGTCATTGCACAATGTTGAATAGTTGGCGAATGTTAATTCTTATTGCTATTTTAGAGAAAAGAATTTTATGAACGCAGGCATCATCTTTATTTATGTATTAGTTGGCTTATGGTTAGCTTCCATCATTTGGGCGGTTAATGATATTGCTAAACATCCTTATAAAAAGAAAATTAAAAAACTGATTTGGACAAACATCGTTGTGGTTTTCCCTTTTGGTGGATTAATCGTCTATTATTTGATGGGTAGAAAAAACCTTAGTGAGGCTTAATTCTATCACCCATTTGTAAATCTCTTTAGAACTAGCTTAGTTAATTTTTGTTATGGTTAACTTTGTTTATCAAAATTATTCTAATGGCTGAAGATTTAACTATTGCCAAAACAGGCACCAAAGAAGAACAATACCAATCTCTTATTCCTCAAATTGAAGCTTTGCTTTATGGCGAAACTGATTTAATAGCAAATTTGGCTAATGTTTGCGCTGCATTAAAAGAGCAATTTAACTGGTTTTGGGTAGGCTTTTATTTAGTTAAAAACGATGAATTGGTATTAGGTCCGTTTCAAGGTCCCGTGGCTTGCACTAGAATTAAAATGGGAAAAGGTGTTTGTGGTACTTCTTGGCAAAAAGCAGAAACCATTATTGTTTCAGATGTTGATGAATTTCCTGGTCATATCGCCTGTGCTTCTGCATCAAAATCTGAAATCGTATTGCCGCTTTACAAGGGAGAAAACATTATCGGCGTTTTAGATGTTGATAGCGAATATCTTGCTCACTTTGATGAAGTTGATGGCAAATACCTCAACCAGATTATCAATCTATTAAATGCCTAAATTACCTTATTCTTTTTACCAACAAGAAGATGTGACCAGCTTAGCTGTTAAACTTTTAGGCAAGCAACTTTTCACATTAATTGATGGTCGACTGACAGGCGGAACAATTGTGGAAACGGAAGCCTACAATGGGATTATTGATAAGGCGTCTCACGCTTATAATGGCAGATTTACTCCTAGAACAGCAACAATGTATGAAGCTGGTGGCATTTCGTACGTTTACTTATGTTATGGCATCCACCACTTATTTAATGTGGTTACAAACACTAAAAACAATCCTCATGCTGTTTTAATACGCGGCATAGAACCTACTGAAGGTTTATCAACTATGTTAGATCGTAGAAATATGCAAAGTATAGCACCAAGAATAACGGCAGGACCAGGTGCACTTGCAAAAGCCTTAGGCATAGATAAAAATCTAAATGCTAAAGATTTACTTGGTGATGAAATTTGGATTGAGGATAATGGCATTCATTTTAAGCCTGAATATATAATTACATCTCCCAGAGTTGGTGTAGATTATGCCGAAGACCATGCGTTGTTGCCTTGGCGATTTTACATCAAGGGCAATAAATATGTAAGCAAACCAAATTCTTAGTGAATTTCATTCTGGACCTGTAGAAGGATTATTTCTTAAAACCTTTCCACATATCTGATGTTTATAAATCAAATACATCTTTTATGAAAAATGAAAAAAATATAGCCATACTTAAAGAAATGGCAGAAAAGGTAAGAATTTGTATGCTTACTACTTTAAGCAGTGAAGATGAGTTTAGCAGTAGACCAATGGGTACAGCTAAAATAGAAGACGATGGTAGCATTTGGTTCTTTACCAACGAGTATTCGTTAAAAAGTAAAGAGATTTCTAAGGAGAATGAAGTTAATTTGGCATATAGCGAGCCATCGAGCAATACTTACATTTCAGTAAATGGAAAAGCTGAATTGGTTGATGACCAAGCTAGGAAGGAAGCATATTTCTCTCCGCCCATTAAAGCTTGGTTTCCAGAAGGTGCGGATGACCCGAATTTAATACTAATTAAAGTAACGCCAAGTGTAGCAGAATATTGGGATGCGAATGCCAGTAAAATGGTGGTAGCGTTTAAGATGTTAAAAGCAATTGTAACGGGAGATGCACCCGATTTGGGTAAACACGATACTATTAAATTTTAATCAATTTAATATGTTAATGAAAAGTCTAGCCTTACGGTTAGGCTTTTTTTGTAATATTGCGGTATGAATTTCGAGAATAATTTAGACTTTGCTCAAGCTTTAGATCAACAAGATGTTTTAAGAGAAATGCGTAATGAATTTTTGTTTCCGCAACAAAATGGTAATCCATTTATCTACTTGTGTGGTAATTCTTTAGGCTTACAACCTAAAGCAGCAAGAGAGGTGTTGGAAGTACAATTAAATAACTGGCAAAACCTTGCAGTTGAAGGTTGGTTTGATGGAGATTCGCCTTGGATGTTTTACCATAAAGAACTGAAAAAGTTAATGGCTCCAATTGTTGGTGCTAAACCCTCGGAAGTTTGCCCAATGAATACTTTAACCGTTAACCTTCATTTGTTAATGGTTAGTTTTTATCAGCCAAAAGCGAAAAAATATAAAATCATAATGGAAGCTGGTGCATTTCCATCAGACCAGTATGCTATAGAAAGTCAAGTTAGATTCCATGGTTTTGATCCTGCGGATGCCATTATTGAGGTTAAACCTAGGGATGGAGAATACATTTTAAGGACAGAAGACATTATCAGCGCAATTGAAGATAATGCAGATGAATTAGCTTTAGTGCTGTTTGGAGGTGTAAATTACTTCACAGGGCAGTGGTTTGATATGTCGGCAATAACTAAGGCCGGACATAAGATTGGTGCAATTGTAGGCTTTGATTTAGCTCATGCCGCAGGTAATGTACCATTGCAATTACACGATTGGGATATAGATTTTGCTTGTTGGTGTTCGTATAAATACCAAAATGCTGGGCCTGGTGGAATAAGCGGAATATTTGTACACGAAAAACATTTTACTGATATTACTTTAAATCGATTTGCGGGATGGTGGGGTTATAAAGAAGAGCAGCGATTTAAAATGGAAAAAGGATTTATTCCTGAACTTGGTGCAGACGGTTGGCAAGTAAGCTGTACGCAGGTAATGCCAATGGCTTTATACCACGCTTCACTCCAATTGTTCGAAAAAGCAGGATTTATAGATACATTAAGAACTAAAAGTAAAACTTTAACTTCTTATTTGTTTTACATTATAAATGAAGTAAATAGCAAATTAGGGGAAGAGCAATTTAAGATTATCACTCCTTCAAAAGAAGAAGATAGAGGAGCTCAGGTTTCTATCATTGCAAAAGAGGACGGGAAGAAAATATTCGACCAGTTGGTTGCTCATCATGTACTTGGAGATTGGCGTGAACCCAATGTAATTCGCCTAAGTCCGGTGCCTTTGTATAACAGTTTTGAAGATGTTTTTAAAACTGGTGAGTTGTTGTTAACCATTAGCCAAAATCTTAAATGATAAAGGTCTGGATTAAGTTTTTCTTAATCGTTCTACTCGTAACGGCAATTTGTTCTTGTTCAGAAAACTATAAGAACATTGACCCAAGCTCTTTTAATCAAAAAATTAGCTTTTCTTAATCGTTCTACTCGTAACGGCAATTTGTTCTTGTTCAGAAAACTATAAGAACATTGACCCAAGCTCTTTTAATCAAAAAATTAGCTTAAGAAATGATATCAAAACACCAGAGGAGTTAATCAAACGATATTACATAGATTCAAACGAAGTGCCTCATCAAATTAACATAAATAAGAAAACAATAGAGAAGAATAGTTTCCAGATAACCTTGATAAATGAACGTGTAGATGATGATGCAGTTCAAAAAGAAAAAATAATGATGTTCGCTAAATTTGATGGAGCACATTGGAAAGTTAAGGAAATTAGAAAAAATTGGAAGTGCGAAAATGGAAGAGGTGGTTCAACAGAGTGGGGGATTAATGAATGCCCATAATTAATAGAATTTAAAACATGATCAATTACAATCCTAAAGAGTGGATGAGCTTTATTTTCCACGTCCATAAATCAGATACCTTTAGAAAGTTATGGCCTTTAATGCTGGGTATAGCAATTCTTTCGGCAATAATAGCCTATTTGGAACTGAATCATTTAAAGCTAGGAGAAACCACATACATCAAAAATGTAGGAATGATGCACAATTTATTAGGTTTCGTGTTGTCTATGTTATTAGTTTTTAGAACTAATACCTCTTATGATAGGTGGTGGGATGGCAGAAAGTTACTTGGCGCTTTAACCAATGTGAGTCGTAACCTTGCGCTAAAAATAAAAGCGTTAAACTTATCGGAAGAAGAAGTTGAGTTCTTCAAGTATGCCATTCCGAAATATGGTTTTGCTTTAAAGGAGCATTTAAGGGAGAAACAATATTTTGGTAAGGATAGCTTTTTGATTGAAATAGATGGCGGAAAACACATTCCGAATCAGGTTGCAGCAAGTATAATTGCTAGGTTATACGATTTGCAAAGAGATGGGAAGATTTCACAAGAACAATTAATTACCTTAAGTGGCGATGCCAACCAATTCACAGATATTTGTGGTGGTTGTGAAAGAATTAGAAATACACCAATCCCATATTCTTACAGTGCTTTCATCAAAAAATTCATATTCATTTATGTGATAACTTTACCTATTGGATGGGTGTTTAGTTTAGGCTATTTTGTTGTTCCAATAGTACCCTTTATTCTCTATGTATTAGCGAGTTTAGAGCTCATAGCTGAAGAAATAGAGAACCCATTTAATCAGGATGCAAATGACCTGCCAGTAGATCAAATTTGCAATAATATTGAAAAACACGTCCAAGAGATTTTAAGCTAGTTCAATTGCTTTATTGTTGGAAATAAAAGTTAATTGCTCTATTGTTAAATTGCTGAATTGTTGGGAAACCGTGAATAACAGTTTTGCGATTGTCTTGTCCAGTAATTGTCAACAACAATAGAACAATCTAGCAATGCAACAATCTAAACCACATTACAATAGATGTTAAAAATAGCCTATCATCCCCTTTATGCACATCCTTTGCCAGAAGGTCATCGTTTTCCGATGCTTAAATATGAGTTGATACCAGAGCAGCTATTACACGAAGGGACAATTACAAAGGATAACTTATTTGCTCCTGAACCTTTGGATGAGGAAAATATCATCACAACTCATGGCAAAGCCTATTGGTTACAGCTTAAAAATTTAACCTTATCAGCTAAGGACCAAAGAAGAATAGGCTTTCCTTTAAGTGCTCAATTGGTAGAAAGAGAAATTAGAATTGCCCAAGGAACAATTGATGGTGCTAGGTATGCTCAGCAGTTTGGTGTTGCTTTTAATGTTGCCGGTGGAACGCATCATGCTGGTAGTAATTGGGGAGAAGGATTTTGTTTATTAAACGATCAAGCTATTGCTGCTAACTATTTATTAAATAATGATTTAGCTAATCATATCTTAATTATAGATTTAGATGTACATCAGGGAAATGGAACAGCAGAAATCTTTCGAAATGAACCAAGGGTTTTTACTTTTTCTATGCATGGCGATAAAAATTTTCCTTTCAGAAAAGAGCAATCTGATTTAGATATCCCATTAGAAGATGGAACCGATGATGAAACCTTTTTGAATAAATTAAGTGATGCATTAACAGTGGTTTTTGCGAAACACAAACCAGATTTTGTTTTTTATTTAGCAGGAGTTGATGTTTTAGAAAGCGATAAATTAGGTAAATTGTCTTTAACAAAAAATGCATGTAAACAACGTGATTTAATGGTTTTTGAGGCTTGCTTTAAACATCAAGTGCCAGTTCAGGTGAGTATGGGAGGTGGTTATTCTGCAGATATTAAAGTAATTGTTGATGCGCATTGTAATACTTTTAGGTTAGCCGCAGATTTGTATATTTAGTTATGAAAAATTATTTACTCTTCTTAATGCTTCTATTAGCAGCTTGCAATAACAATACTTCAGTTAGCGAACCGAAAAAAATTGAAGAAGACACCTTGGGCGATAGAACAGATATCCCTCCAGTTGTAAAAGAACAAGTTTATAACTTGGATTCTGTTAGACAAAAAATTTTAAAGGATAATTTGAAGTCTAATCATTCTGATAAAATTGTTCATAGTTTCTCATTAGAAGGGGACTACAGTGCTGAAGGAAACGATGGGAAAGCTTTTTACATAGATAATCAGATTAAAAAAATAGCCATTACATTTTATGGCGAAAGTGGAAAGTCTGGTTACACTTATATTTTTGAGAATGATAAAATTATGGTAGAAGAGAAAAGACATGAATATGATGTTCCGCTTTCAGGCAATATTATTTCAACCCAAGTTGCTTCTTATCAAATCGATTACAATGGAAAAATCCTTGAGAACGATAATAAGGAAATTGATTTAGATACTTATTTTATCCTTAAAAAATCAATACCATTTACATTAAAGTAATCTCTATCCGTGGTCTGTGGCACACAGCACATGATTTAGGATTTGTATAGTTAATTGTGAAAAGTACCGTTTTAAATTTTATTAATAATGAAATATAAAATACAGCCTATCATTATAATCTTGGGTGTTCTTTCATTGGGTTTTGGCAGCTTTAAAATGTTGCAAACAGAAACAATGATACTTCCTTCTTGGTTTTTGGTCTTAATCTATTTGCCTTGTACGCTTTTAATATCCTTAATATTAGGTTATTTGGCAAAGAAAATGTTAAACTCAAAATGGTGGACTATAACATTTACATCCATTTTTGTAATAATATTTTGCTCTATTTTTTATTTAAGTGAATATAGGCCTAATAAAATTATTACTATTCCACAAAGCTACGTAGGGGAAGTAAGGCTATTTGTTTCCAATGAAGAAGAAAATGATTTTTTTATTAATAAATATGGTATTGGTTACATAAATAAAAAAACCTTTGACCAAGGTTTTATCCAAAAATAATTAAGGGGAATGTTAACATAACGAAACAAGTTAAAGAATATGCTAAAGGTGCATTAGCCACAATGCCAGAAGATATTTATTCATATCAATATTTGAGTTTTTATATCCCGTTCAACGGAGGTGTTTTAGTGGATAACGATATTATGAAACTAATAAAAATCAAAGCAATAGATACTACTCGTTTATATAGAAAATAACGAGTAGTGTATTAGATGTTAGTTAGGTAAAGCTACTTGCTTGCGTGAGGGATAGTAGTGAAAATCCTTTTTATGGAAGGAGGTTGATGTGGCATAAAAAGATTGCAGCGAATGAGCCCGACCCTTGCGTAGCTTGGGGCACGCCCAAATAATTTAAGTTTTTCATTAAAGATTTCTTCAAGTAATTAAATCGATGTATAGATGCTTCGCGTTGCTTTACACGACAAAATCTTTCAGAATGACAATATTGTTTATCTTCGCCAAATGTTAGAAATCGTTTACCAAGACGAGCATTTAATTGCTATCAATAAACCTCACGGATTGCTTGTTCATCGTTCTAAGATGGCTAATGATGCCACGGAATTTGCCTTACAAATGCTAAGAGACCAAATCGGTCGACACGTTAGTCCAGTACATCGCTTAGATAGAAAAACTAGTGGTATTTTGCTTTTCGCATTTGAGAAAGAGGTAGAAATAGCCATGCATAAACAGTTTCAAGAGAGTTTGGTGGAAAAGAAATACCTGGCAATTTTGCGTGGGTATGCGCCAGATGAATTAGGTATCGATTATCCCTTGGCAAAGGAAAATGGAAATATGCAAGACGCCTTTACATATTTCAAAACATTGCAAAGGGCAGAAATAGATATAGCTTTTGGAAAACACCAAACCTCTAGGTACTCATTAGTAGAGGCTACACCAAAAACTGGCCGTATGCACCAATTGAGGAGGCATTTTGCTCATATCTTCCATCCCATCATTGGAGATAGAAAACATGGCTGCAATAAACAAAATAGGTTTTTCATGGAGCAATTTGAAATGACAACCATGTTGCTTCATGCGTCAGAATTATCATTTATTCATCCAGTTACACAACAAAAAATAAGCATTAACTCAACTATTCATGAAGAATTTAAAAGAGTAATGGAGCTAATGAAATTCAGTAAATAGATAATAATTTACGGCAAAAGCTGTTATTATTTTATCTATGACTAATAACTTACGTTTTGCACCAATATTTTTGGTGATATTTTTATCTGGCTGCTCTTCAATTTATATTCCAAGTGTACCTAATACGCCAATGCTAACTACGCAGGGCGAAATTGCTGCTGGTGCGCACATGTCCCTTAAAGGAAATTTCAATTTTAATTCGGCCTATGCCTTAAGCAACCATTTCGCAATTTTAGCAAATGGGGCATTTTTACAGAATGAAAAGGATAAAAAAGACATAAAACATAAAATGATAGAGTTTGGTGGAGGTTATTTCAAAACATTCGGACCTAATAAGAACAGGATTTTGGAAATTTATGCAGGTTTAGGAAGTGGGAAAAGCGAAAGGACATTTAGAGAACTTGATGATAACAAGAATATTATCAGTACAGATTTTCAAGAGGCAGGTTATGATAAAAAGTTTATCCAAGTAAATTATAGTTCCAAAAGGAGGAGGAACTTAAAGCTTTTTGGTGCAAAATTTGGTTTAAACTACGGTACCGCATTGCGGATGAGTTTCATCAACACCAACAATTTTTATAGAAATAATGTATTGCAGCCCAATGAGGATAATATTTTCTTAGAACCTGTTTTTTATACAAGAATGATTTTAAGTGATGAAGTGCAACTGCAATATACAAGCGGAAGTAACTTTGGCTTAAAAAGCAGAAAGTTTTTAAATGCTGGCAATTCTGTTTTTAGCGTGGGTGCTGTTATAAATTTAGGTAGGACACCTAAAAAACAATAAGAGATTATTGTAAATTTGGGTATGAAGTGGTCGCTATTAATCATTTACTTACTCATCTTTAATGTTGAAACAAAAGCTCAATCATCCTTTGCTGCAAAATTCCATTCCTTAAAAAAAATTGAAATTGATAGCGGAGTGGTTTTATCTATAGACGAGCCAGCAGTTTTCACGCTTTCAGAACCTACTAAAATTATCATTTATGCTTTGCCAAATGGAAATACGACCGAGCAAACTTTTGGTAAAAGACTAGCGCAGGGCGATGATTGGCATTTTGATATTCAGCATATTGGTGCACAAACCGAATTTATTAGGAATGCCGACCAAAACACAAACTACATAGTTGTTTATGCAGAAAACTACTTAAAGAGTTGGCCAGCTTGGAGAAGAAAATATACAAATAGCGATACGCAAATAGGAGAAATTGTTTCTAGCTTGTTACAACGATATAAAAATTTTAATCCTCAAATTATATTAAGCGGGCACAGTGGTGGTGGAAGCTTCATTTTTGGGTATATCAATTCTCAAGCTCAAATACCTGCTTATATTGAACGTATTGGCTTTTTAGATGCAACTTATGGTTATGAAACAGAAAAGCATCCAGCAAAGCTTAAAACCTGGTTAAAAGCTAAAAACAAATCATTACAAGTTATTGCTTACAATGATAGTGTGGTGGTTTACAACGGTAAGCCTTTAGTATCACCAACCGGTGGAACTTGGTTTAGGAGCAAATTAATTGCAAAAAATTTACAGGCTGATTTTAAGTTAAAGTCGTTTGACTTGGCTGATAGATTAACGTGGTTTGATAAAAGACATTCAATAGATTTTAAATTAATTAAGAATCCAGAGGGGAAAATTTATCACACTGTGTTAGTAGAAAAGAATGGTTTTGTAGATTTGATTTTTGATGGCACAGATCTCCAAGATAAGGGCTATAAGTTTTGGGAAGATAGAGCTTACACTAAATTCATTTTGCAGTAAATGGAAAATGAAAGTAAAAGCATCGTTCGTAAAATTATCCACATAGATATGGATGCCTTTTACGCTTCGGTAGAGCAAAGGGATTTTCCAGAATATAGAGGAAAGCCATTAGTTGTTGGGGGTTCGCCAGAAGGGAGAGGTGGCGTTGTGGCCACTGCGAGTTATGAAGCTCGTAAATTCGGAATTAAATCTGCAATGACATCTAAAAAAGCACAACAACTTTGTCCGTATGCAATTTTTGTGCGACCTCGATTTGATGCCTATAAAGACGTCTCTAGAAAGATTAGGGAAATATTTAGTCGTTATACAGATTTAATAGAACCACTTTCCTTGGATGAAGCTTACTTAGATGTTAGTGAAGATAAGTTAGGCATTGGTTCTGCCATCACCATTGCGGAGCAGATTAAACAAGCCATAAAAGACGAATTAAACCTAACAGCATCTGCTGGAGTTTCTATAAACAAATTTGCAGCTAAGATTGCATCAGACATGAACAAGCCAGATGGATTGACTTTTATTGGTCCTTCGAAAATGGAAAAATTCATGGAGAAGTTGCCGGTTGAAAAGTTTTTTGGTGTTGGAAAAGTAACTGCCGAAAAAATGAAAAGACAAGGTTTACATACTGGTCTAGACCTGAAAAAACAGACCGAGGCAAGGCTAATCCAGCTTTTCGGCAAAACGGGTAAGTTCTTTTATAACATTGTTAGAGGGATAGATAACCGCCAAGTTCAGCCACATCAAGAAATTAAATCCATTAGTGCAGAAGATACCTTTTCTTATGATTTAGGCAGGGGAGAAGAGTTAGATGATTGGATTGAAGTTATCTCAAAATCTGCTTTTAGGAGGCTGCAGAATTATAAAATATATGGAAGAACAATTACCTTGAAGGTTAAATTCGGCGATTTTAAGCAGATTACCAGAAGTTTATCTTTTCCAACTCCCATCAATGAGTTAGATCAAGTTATTGACACAGCAAAACAATTATTAAACAATGTTGATTTAGGAGAAAAGAAAATAAGGCTTTTGGGTGTAGGCTTTTCAAATTTCGGCGAAGTTAAAATTAGAGAAAGATACGATGGGCATCAGCAAGTGCTATTCCCTAATGATTAAGATTTAACACAGAGTTAAAATTAAAGAAACATAATGATGTTATTTTTAGTTATTAGATTATAAATCTTAATACCATGAAGATCAATATCGTAGTTATTGCTATAGTTGTGATTGCAATTTTGGCATTTTTTCTTTTCGTGATTAAGCGAAACAAAAAAGATCAAAAGGAATTGGAAAATGAGTTAAATAGTAAAGAACTTAACCCAGAGAAACATACTGAAGATAAAATCTGATTAAGCAATCAGAGATTTAAGTTGGTATTTGTTTCATTAAAATACTGCCTTAAGGCTAATATCGATTGTCTGAGTTTTGTTTTTACAGTGCCCAAAGGGATATATAGCTCTTTGGCAACTTCAGATTGGGTGTAACCCTCAAAATAGAACAATCGAACAACCTCCATCTGATCCTGTTTAAGTTTTAATATAATGTGTTTTAAACCAATATTATCAGGGTTAAATAAGACATGTGTTTGTTGGTCCAATACAGTCAGTGATTCATCTATGTCATCAGTAATTGTTGCTTTTGAGTAGTGTTTGCTCCTAACTTGGTCAATCGCTTTATTTTTAGCCAAATTAGCCATCCATGTAAATAATCTACCTTTAGAGGCATCATATTGTCCAATCGATTTCCATATTTTTAAGAAAGTATCTTGAAGTACATCTTCGGCAATCTCATCAAACTTTACAATTCTAGATATAATGCCCATTAATGAGCCTGCATACATTCTATAAAGACTTTCTATGGATTTTGTGTCGCCATTTTTTAAGCCAGCCACTAAAATTTCTTCTGCAGATGGGGCTGTACTAATATGTAGTTCCTTATGGATTAATTTATTAAAAGGTAGTACTAAAGCAATCATCCTTATTGTTTATTAGGCTATAAACAACAATGATTACCTATTGTTCAGTGTATTCCTGAATGCTATGTGAATTTAAAATGTTAAGAAACACTTTTCAACTGTTCGCTTATAATCTCAACTAAACCGTCAATATCAAATGGTTTTGGAATAACTTCATCAGCACACACTTCTTTAACTTTTTTTATGTGTGGATGCGTAGATAGTACGATAACTGGTATATGACTAGTACCTTCGGCTTCTTTTATCTGTCGGCAAAGTTCAGTTCCTTGTACGGTAGGCTGAACAATGTCTAATAAAATAGCGTCTGGCTGAAATTTCACAATATGATCAAAGATTTTCTTCTCATTAGAAAATAAATCTACCTCATATCCTGCATCATTTAAAACAAATGATATCAATTCTAAAATATCAGGATTGCTCTCAACAACCAAAATTCTCTTTTTCATAAAAAATATAAAGGTTAAATATAATATTAAAATAAATGCCAATAAATAGTATTGGCTTAATTATTTTATTAAAGACCTTGTTTTGAATTGAAACCTTAAAAACAATAAAACAGAGGCGGTTAATAAACCAAAAGTTAATCCGTACCATATTCCTTTTACACCAAAATCTAAATGAAAGCCTAAAAAATAGCCAAAGGGAATACCAATAATCCAATAAGAAAGAAAGGTAATAAATGTAGGAATATTTACATCTCCAATACCTCGCAAAATACCTAAACCAACCACTTGAGTTCCATCAAATAATTGAAAAAAGCCAGCGATAATTAGTAATTGAGCTGCAATGCCGATTACTTCTAAATCTTTAGTATAAATATATGGCAGGAGCGTATTAGCCAGAACAAATAATACAGCTGTAAAAGACATGAAAGCAATAACAACATGGTAACTCGCTATAGCAGAACGACGTAGGTCTGTAAAGCTTTTTTGGCCCAAATAATTCCCAGTTTTAATAGTAGCTGAGGAAGCTACACCACTAGCTATCATATAGGTAAAAGCTGCTAAGTTAATTGCAATTTGGTGAGCTGCTTGTGGCGCAGTGCCAATTGTTCCAATAATAATAGCCGCACCACTAAATGCACTGATTTCGAAAATGTATTGCATGGCTACAGGAGCACCAATTCTTATGATTTGGGTACTTCTAATTTTATCAATTGCGTAAATTTTAAACTCCTTTAAGAAAATCTTAAAGTTTCTTGACCTTAGAACATACATCGCCATTACTAGCGCCATTAAAGACCTATCAATTAATGTACTTATTCCAACTCCTTTAACGCCCATGGCCTCAAAGCCGAACATTCCCCTAACCAAAATTACTCCAATAATAATGTTGATGATGTTACCAAAAATAGAAATCAGCATTGCTTGTAAAGTAAAACCTAAACCTTCAGCAAACTGCTTAAAGGTTTGAAAAATCATTAATGGAACTATAGAAAAAGATAAGTAACCAAGGTATGGTTTTGCGTAAAAAACAACATCTGGAGATTGGCCAATATTATCTATTAAAGCTAACGTGCCAAAATGGATAAGTACATAAAGAAACAGACCAGTTATTATGTTTATGATTAAGCTATTTGATAATAATCTGCCACATTCGTTATTGTCTTGCCTGCCATTGGCTTGTGCAATTAAAGGAGTTAGGCCATAAGAAATACCCAAGCCTACAACTAAAACCAACATAAATAAACTATTAACCAAAGAAACAGCTGCCAATTGTGTTGTTCCTGCAAATTGACCAACAATAATACTGTCGGCCATGTGCACAGCCATGTGTCCAATTTGAGAGCCAACAATTGGTAGGGCAAGAATTAAATTTTCTTTATAGTAAGATTTATATTTGGTAAATAGCGATTGTTGCATACACTACAAAGGTGCTGTTTTAATCCCGCAAAGCGGAAAATAAAAACTGATTATTTTACATCTGCAGCAGTAAAATACTCTTCCTTTTCTGAAAGGTGCGGTAAAAGAACTCCTGTTAAAATCAATCCGACAATAATCTTTTGAGCCTTTTTATGAGCACTTTTAATCAATTTGCTATATTCTTTTAAAGTGATTCTGCCATGTTCTCCGAGGTAGGTTAACAATTTCTTTTCGTATTCGGTATACAATATAAGTTGACCATTATCGTTATTACCTTCCTTTAGTACATCAACAATTATTTTACTAGCTAGCACACTTTTATCCTTAACTCGAAAGTAAACCCACCATTTCTTGTTCTCATCTAAGGCATAATGTGGTTTCAAATCGCTTTTAGGGATATCAACTACCAAAACAATTTTATCATCTACATAAACTTCTTCAAATTTTGGTTCTATTGCAGGTTTACAAAAGACATGAGCAGCTTTTGTAATCATGTATCTTTCTTCATCTTCTGATTTAACACCTTTTATTGCGCCATCATCAGCCACGCCAATTAAAAGTTTACCACCCCGATTATTAGCAAAGGCCACTAAGGTTTTTGCTATTTTTTCAGTATTGCTAATGGTCTTTTTAAAATCTAAGCTTACGTTTTCGCCTTCTAAAATTAGTCTCTTGATATTCATGGCTCAGCATTTTAAATAGCAACTTTCTGTTTCTCTCCAGGGAATTTTGTGCGCAAGTAAATTTCGTTCATCACCGTAGCACATAATTCGCCTTCTTTATTAAATAATTCCATTGGGTAAGCCATTACAAATTTTCCTTTTTCGGTTAAGGCATCTTCAGCCTCAATTATCATTTCATCAGTAATTTTTAAAGTAAAATGGAGATCTGTTAAACCAGGCTTAAGATATTGGATAGATGCACTCTTTAACCAAACACGAACTTTGAACCCTCTACGTTGCATTAATTGATCAAACAAAATAGCATAAAATGGATCTGTGGCAGCGTAAATAGAGCCTCCAAAAATAGAGCCATTATAGTTTCTGTTTAAAAAGCTATTGCTGATTTTTACATCTACGCCCAAAAAGCCAGGATGAAACCTTTTAACCCAAATGCGTTGAAATAATAGTGGTGGATAAAAACACATCGCCCACTTAAGGGTTCTTTCTGAAACTATCATGATGCTTAAATATCAGAATTAGAATTGGAGTTTAAAAGTTTTACAAAGTAGATTTATGCACAATAAAGTAAAATTAGTAAATTGCTGTATGCATATATACGATACACTAACTGCTGCAGTAGCCGATCTAGAAAAAAGAGGTTACGAATACGATTTTAATTTAGCTCAAGATTGTATTGAGTGTAAATCTTTAGACCTTCAACTCATGCCCGAAGAATTTGAGATAGATGAATTTTATCGTTTTGAAGGAATGACAGACCCTGGAGATAGTTCAGTTATTTACGCCATTTCATCGCCAGTGGGCAACTTAAAAGGAGTTATAATTGATGCTTATGGTGCTTATGCTGATAATATCTCTGCGGAATTATTGGATAAGTTAAAAATGCATCATGATAGTTGATTTGGCATTCAAACTTGTACCGATTTCATATCGGTAGTGAAGCGAAGAATCTAATGAGTTAATTCACTATTACAGATTCTTCAAAGTAGGATGAAAACGAATTAACAAATCAATTTATAACCAATTCCTCTAGCGTTTAAAATTTCTACTTCACTATCTTTTTTAAGATGTTTCCGCAACCGCGTGATAAAAACATCCATTGTTCTCGTATTGAAAAAACTATCATCACCCCAAAGGGTAATTAATGCCGTTTTTCTATATGTTAAAGTATTTTTGTTTTTATATAATAGTAATAATAATCCTGCTTCACGATTTGATAATTTAATTATATCATCGCCTATACATAATTCTTGTTTGTGGTAGCTGAAATTATATTTGCCAATACTTATTTCGGATAGATTTATTGGGGTTTGCTTTTGATTTCTTTTTAATAATTCATCAACTCGAAGAAATAGTTCTTCAAGGCTAAATGGTTTTTTTAAGTAATCGTTACCTCCACTTTTGTATCCTTCAATTAAATCGGCAGTTTCTGTTTTCGCGGTAAGAAATAATATAGGGGTGTTGTCATCGTTTTTTCTAATCTGTTTAGCTAAAGTAAATCCATCCGTATACGGTAGCATAACATCTAGAATTAAAAGATCAAATTTGTTGTTCAGGAAGAGGTTATAGCCTTTTTTACCATCAGCTGCATAACTAACAGTATATCCTTTTTGCTTGAGGCTGTCCTCAACTACCTTTGCTAAGAAAGGCTCATCTTCAACAAGAAGTAGCTTTGCGTTACCCATTAATTGGCAGATTAATTGAAAATATACTTCCAAATGGTTTGTTGTCAGCTATAATAATTGAGCCTTTGTGCCTAGATATTACCTTTTTAACATAGCTCAAACCCAAGCCATATCCTTTTATATCATGAACATTTCCTGTAGGAATACGATAAAATTGTTCAAATATTTTTTGTTTAAATTCATCAGCGATGCCAGGGCCATTATCTATTATGCTTAGGTTAATTCCTTTTTTACTTTTTACTATTTTAAATTCAATTGTAGGGTTGGCTGTTGAATTATATTTAATTGCATTTTCTAAAATGTTAGTAATAGAACGTGATAAATGCACTGTGTTTCCCTTGATAAATAAGCTCTCTTCTGTAGACTTATGTTCTAACTGGATATTTTCTGGTAATACTGTAGCTTTTATTACATTTAGGATTAGCTTATTTAAATCAATATCTTCATTCATTGTAAACTCTACATTTTCTAGTTTCGCACTAGCCAAAATCTCTTCAGAAAGTAGATTTAATTTTTTGGTTTGATATAGGATAATATCAAGGTACTTTTCCTTAGTTTCTTTATCAAGATTAAATCTTTGCAAAGCCTCAGTTGTAATTTGAATTGAGGATAAGGGTGTATGAATTTCGTGCGTCATGTTACTTATAAACTCATTCTTTATGGCAACCAATTTATGCTGATTTAGCAACGTTTTAATGGTGTAATAAAAACATAAAAGTGTAATTGTAATAAGTAGGAGTGAAGAAATCATTAACCATTTCATTTCTCTTAAATAATAGCTATTTGGATTTTCTAAACTTGCCCAAATTGTTGTATTAACATATGGTCTTCTAAATGCAGTATTTGCCTTATGTGTAACGAACTGATTCTTTTGCTCTGCACTATTTGTATTAAGTTTAAACGAAGTTGATATTTGTCTTTTAGCTAGTTCCTCTGTATAAATTTTATTGAAATTGCTTCGATTAATTTTACTGCTTTTAAATGCATTTTCAATCCTATGCCCTAAACCTTGAGTATAATAGTGTACCGTGGATTGATTAAGGTCATTTTTTACAATTTCTCCAAAATGATTTATAAATGCTGTTTTCGCTTTTGGAGTAATTTTCCCTACTTTATCTTTAAAATCACTTATACCTAAAGTGATTTTATCGGCTTTTTCGTCTGCATAATAAGGAATAACATCTTCCATTGTAAATGCAGTACTGTGATCTTTATTAAGCGTGTCGCAAGTAATCCTTACAATGGTAGAATCGGCTAACCATTTTTTTACTATTAATACTAGAGCAGCTCTTCTTTGAGCCATTTCTCTATCTACAGCTATATCAAGTGCATTATTGGCATCCTTTTTAAAGTTTGCAACAACAGTTTGATAGTTTTTATAATTCCAATAGAGCTGTAGACCCGTAATGCCAATTACGCAGCAGCTCATTAAAACCAATATCACAACTATTTTTTTCTGCATCGGTACAAACATAAGTCTCAGAAATCAAAAACAGAACTGAGTTAACACTAATTAACTGAACCTTAACTGAGGTTAACGATAATAGATGTTTTTTCAGCTCATTTTTGAAAAAAAAACAAATTATGAAAAAGCATTTAATTTTAAATTTACTGGTTTCAGTAATGATGGTTGCTCCATCTTATGGGCAACAAAAAAAGGAGGATTTAAAAATGATTTCCGTTTATGGCTCAGAGAATAAAGAGTTACTCGACCTCTTTAGATTTGAGAACATTGATTGCTACAAAATAAATTTTAATGGCAAAGAATTAAAAAGTAAGACATACACCATTACGGTTAAAGAGATTTGGAATGGAAAAATTAAATCAGAAAGTACTGTCTTTAATAGTAAGGAAATGGTTGGGATTGGAATGGATAAGGTAAATGATACAACTTTAAACATAAAAGTCCTGTCGAAATCAACGTCAAAAAATAAACTTAAAATATCATTTCAGTTTTCGAGGTTTTCTACAACAAAAGAATATGAAGCTATTGAAAGTAATGAATATAGTTTAAGGAATTTAGCAGAAGAAAGTAAACTTGAAATAGGATATAATGAGTCATTTCATTTTTTAGCTTACATTTTACCTTATAAAAGAGCAGATGGATCAAAGTCTTGGTGTGAAGTAGGAAGTAATGGAAAGGACATAGAAAATTGGGGTAAAAAATTTGGTATTAAACACTATTTGCTTTTTGAAATGAAGTTTGAATAATGTTTCTAAAATTAGAAAGCTGAGCTTAACTAATTTTTTCCATTTCAAGAAAACCTTTTTCTCATTTACATCGTATATACAGAAAACAAACAATTGTAAACAAATTATGAAAAAGGTATTTTTATGCTCAGCTATAGGCGTAGTGTGTTTAGCTTTAATCTCATCTTGTAATTTGTCTAAGGCAGATTCTGTACCAGAAAATTTAGTTAAAGAATCAGATAAAGCAGTTAGTGATGTAGCAGTTGCTGAAACTAGTGTTGAAGTAGGAGGAACAATGATGGTTCCCTCTAAGAACATTTTTGACAATATATCCAATTCCAAAGATCACACAACGTTCATAGCTGCGGTTAAACAAGCTGGATTAGTAGAGATTTTAAGTAGCGACGATTTGTTCACTGTATTTGCACCAACAAACCAAGCTTTTTCGACTATAAATAAAGCCACATTAGATAGTTTAATGAAGTCAGAGGCTAAAGCAGACTTAACCAAAGTGTTAACATATCACATTGTTTTAGGAACATTAAAAGCGGGGGATTTGAAAGATGGCCAGGAATTAATTACTGTACAGGGAGGTAAATTAAAGGTATCTGTTAAGAATGGTAAAGTGATGGTAAACAATGCTAATATATCCATTGCCGATGTTGTTTCTAGTAATGGAGTTACACACGTTATTGATGGTGTTTTAATGCCGAAATAAAATATATGTTTAAATAGTTGATTAATTTTAGAAGCCAATTCACATTGTGGGTTGGCTTTTTTGTTTCTATCTATTTTTTTGTAGTTTAAAGCCTTCAAACTTTAACCTCATATGAACCCATCTAATAAGCGCAACGTAACCCTCATCATTATTGTAGCTGCATTAGGCTATTTTGTAGATATTTATGATTTAATACTTTTTTCTGTAGTTAGAGTTGCTAGCTTAAAAAGTTTGGGTGTTTCTGCAGATGATATGCTGAGTGTTGGGGCCAGTATCATCAATAGTCAAATGTTTGGGATGTTAGTTGGAGGAATTCTTTGGGGCATTTTAGGAGATAAGAAAGGGAGGCTGAGCGTCTTGTTCGGTTCTATTATCGTTTATTCCTTAGCAAATATTGCCAATGGATTTGTTACTACGGTTCCTGCATACATTGTTATCCGCTTTATTGCAGGTGTAGGTTTGGCAGGGGAGCTAGGGGCAGGAATAACACTTGTAACCGAAAGTATGAGTAAAGAAAACAGGGGTTACGGAACGATGATTGTTGCCGGCGTTGGTTTATTCGGTGCGGTTGCAGCAGCCTTAATTGGTGGTCATTATGCTTGGCAAACTAGCTATTTTATAGGTGGCGGAATGGGATTGTTATTATTGTTTTTACGTGTTGGTTTAGCTGAGTCTGGATTATTTAAGGAAGCTAAAGAAGCCAATATACAACGTGGTAACATGTGGATGTTGTTTAATAATGGAAGTAGGTTTAAGAAATATTTATGCTGTATTTTAATCGGTTTGCCACTTTGGTTTGTGGTAGGCGTATTAATTACGTTTTCACCAGAGTTTGGTAAAGCTTTAGGTGCAACAGGGGTTATAAATGCGGGTAAAGGAATCATGTATTGTTACATAGGTATTGCTGTGGGCGATGTGGTTGCAGGATTTTTATGTCAAATGCTAAAATCACGCAAAAAGGTAATGCTAATTTTCTTATTGCTTACCGCCGTTGCAATTGTAGTTTATTTATATTCAACTGGCTTAACGCCAGATACCTTTATATGGTTAAGTTTGTTCTTAGGTTTCGCATCGGGTTATTGGGCAACATTTGTAACAATCGCTTCAGAACAATTTGGAACCAATTTAAGAGCAACCGTTACTACCACTGTTCCTAATTTTGTTCGTGGCTCTGTTGTGGCGGTAACACTTTCATTCCAGTTTTTAAAAGGTCAGTACGGTATTTTACAAGGCGCAATGATAGTTGGTTTTGTGTGTCTAGTTATCGCCTTAATAGCCTTAAGCCAACTTAAAGAAACTTTTAACAAAGACTTAGATTACGTAGAAGTTTAGCGGTTCAGTAGTTCATTGGTTCATTTGTCTCAAATCTCATATCTCAATACTCATATCTATTATTATGTCAAAAAAACGTAATTCTAATTATTAGTTAATCATAAGCATTTCATTAGCCTTACCTTTGATATATAATTTATAGACGATGTTTAGGGACGAAGTAGCGTTAGCATATCAAGAAATACAGGATAGCATTTGTGAGGGATTGGTTCAGGCAGATGGAAAGGCAAAATTCCAAGAAGAGCTTTGGGAACGTGATGGTGGGGGTGGCGGCCGAACTCGTGTCATGCAAAATGGAAATGTGATAGAGAAGGGCGGCGTTAATTTTTCTGCTGTTCATGGTAAACTTCCTGAAGCTGTAAAAAAGGCATTTAAAGTAGATAGCGATGATTTTTTTGCAACTGGTGTTTCTATTGTCATGCATCCAGAAAATCCTTTCGTACCCATTATTCACATGAACATTCGCTATTTCGAAATGGACGAGCAAACTCGTTGGTTTGGTGGTGGTATCGATTTAACGCCACATTATGTAATCCCCACTGATGCCCGCTTTTTTCATCATCGTTTAAAGCAAACCTGCGATAGTTTTGACACTTCTTTTTATCCGAAATTTAAGGCAACTGCCGATGATTATTTCTTCATTAAACATCGTGAAGAGACAAGAGGAGTGGGTGGTATCTTTTACGACCGTCTAAAACCAGAAACCGCAAATCTAGATTTTAGTCGGATTTTAGAGTTTTCTAAAGCTGTTGGCAATACATTTTTGCCAGTTTATACAGAGCTAATAGACCGTAACCGCGACCAAGAATATACCGAAGCGCATAAAGAGTGGCAGTATTTGCGTCGCAGTCGTTATGCAGAGTTTAATCTAGTTTATGATGCCGGTACCAAGTTCGGTTTAGAAACTAATGGCCGTATAGAAAGTATTTTAATGAGTTTGCCGCCAACTGCAAAATGGAATTACAATCCGCAGGTTTTACCAGAAAGCGAAGAAGAAAAGACATTAAATTTCCTTAAAAAAGGAATTGATTGGGTTTAATGTCTTTGTCATTCAGAGCGCAGCGAAGAATCTTATTTGAAAAACAACGTCAGTAATTCTTGGCGATTGCAGTCCCGCTATTTGTTGCCGCCATAGAAAAAATGGCATTCACGTCTATCGGGTTTAGTTAACAAAGCTTCTGGTTCTTAGGATTAGATAGTTCCTGCAATATTCAATCATATTTTTCCTTCTTCCGTTGGTTTAAACCAACGGCAATGAAATTTACAAATCTCTTAAACTAGGCAACTGCTGTTTCTTGTACAGTTTTTGTTTCCTAAACCTGATGGAAGTGAACACGTAGGAGTAACCCTTGCGGTTACCCGAAGTAAAACGTACAGCAGGACTAACATTGCTATCCTCTTCTGTTTCTGCTTTTCAAATTCTTCTAATTTTATCAAACCAAACTTACTAACATTTTTAGTTTAAAATCTTGATAAATAATTTCTAATTACTAAAATAATTAGTATTATATTTGTTTAGTAATTATGGAATTCGCCGATAAACATATCATACACATGGACCAAGATGCTTTTTTTGTTTCTGTAGAAATAAAGAAAAATAGCAGTTTGGCTGGACACCCCGTTATTATTGGTGGCATGTCTGATAGGGGCGTGGTGGCATCTTGTAGTTATGAAGCTCGTAAGTTTGGTGTGCATTCGGCAATGCCAAGTAGGATGGCTCGTCAGCTTTGCCCACACGCTATTTTTGTTAAAGGCAGCATGGACGAGTACAGTAAGTATTCGCATCAAATTACGGAGCTTTTACAAGAGAAAGTACCTTTGTTAGAAAAGGCCAGCATTGATGAGCATTATATAGACATGACCGGAATGGATAAGTTTTTTGGTTGTATGAAGTTTGCCCACGAACTGCGCCAATCGGTAATGGACCAAATTGGTTTGCCAATTTCCTTTGGATTGTCTGTTAATAAAACGGTATCTAAAATGGCAACCAACGAGTGTAAACCAGATGGGGAATTGCAAGTTGAAAAGTTAGCTGTACAATCATTTTTAAATCCGCTTTCCATTAAAAAGATACCAGGCTTAGGCGATTCTACTTTTTTGAAGCTCAGCGAAATGGGAGTTAGGAAAATTCATACATTAACTCAAATTCCGCAAGATTTAATGTTTAAGATATTAGGTCAGAATGGCTTAAGCCTATGGCAAAAGGCAAACGGAATAGATAATTCGCCTGTTGTGCCTTACAGAGAACAAAAATCCATAGGTAAACAAACTACGTTTGATAGCGATAGCATGGACATAGCGGGTATGAAAATCATTTTAATGGATATGATTACCAAGTTGGCTTTTGAGCTTCGGCAAAAACAGAAGTTAACCGCTTGTATTACGGTAACCATTCGTTACGCCAATTTTGAAACGGTTACACATCAGGCAAAAATTCCTTATACCTCATTAGATACCACGCTAATAGCTAAGGCAAAAGAACTCTTTGATAAACTTTACACTAAAAGAATGTTGTTGAGGTTGGTTGGTGTAAAATTATCTCATCTGGTAAGCGGAAATGAGCAAATTGGTTTATATGGACCTTCTGAAAAAATCTATAACCTATACCAAAGTATGGATAGAATGCGCTCTCGTTATGGTGTAGATACGATTAAGCTGGCAACGGTTTTGCCTAGTAAAGGAGAAACTAAAAAATTATACAGACGACATTAGGTTGAGAGTCAATGGCTTAATAGTTAATAGTCAAGATGTTTAGCCTTGCATTGCGATTAGCCTATAGGCCATTAACGATCAGCTATTAACTTATTCAAAAATGTTCCTCAACGTCCATTCTCAATACAGCCTTCGATACGGTACAATTGACATTAAAGAGTTAATTGCTGAAGCTAGACGAAAGAATGTACATCAAATGGTGTTAACGGATATCAACAATTCTACGGGTTGTATGGAGTTTATTCGGCTTTGCCGAAAAGAAGGATTGGATGAGAAAGATGAAGATGGAAATATCATTAAACAAGCCTATCGCATTAAGCCAATTATCGGAATAGAATTTAGACGAGATAACCAACTTTTATACATCGGCATTGCCAAAAATAAGGAAGGAATGAAAGAGTTAAATGATTTTTTAACTCATCATAACTTGAATCAACTGCCTTTACCCAATGAACCTTTTGAGTTTAAAAATGCATTTGTGCTTTATCCTTATGGCAGTAAAACTGATTTAAAAGAAAACGAATACTTAGGAGTTAGAGCTAATGAACTTAATAAAATTGCAGGTAAATCATTAGCGAATATTAAAGAGAAGTTGGTTGTTTTTCATCCAGTAACAGTTAAAAATAAACTTGAGCATAGGTTACATAAATACTTAAGAGCTATTGGTTTAAGTACGGTTTTTGGAAAGTTAATGGAAAACGATTTCTGCCAAGAAGATGAAATGTTAATTACTGAGAATGAGCTGAAACAAAAATTTGAAAACTACGAGTTCATTTTAGAAAACACTCAGAGGCTTTTGGATAGTTGCTGTATGGATGATTATACATTCGGTCGTAAAAATAAAAAAAGCTTTACGGGAAACATAAAAGACGATTTATCATTGTTAACCAAATTAGCAATGGAGGGAGCGACTTATCGATATGGGAAAAATAATAAGGAAGCAATAGCTAGAGTTAAAAAAGAGCTAAAAGTAATTGCCGAGCTTGATTTTTGTGCTTATTTTTTAATTACTTGGGATGTTGTTTCTTATGCAATGAAAAGAGGATATTACCATGTAGGTAGGGGTTCTGGCGCAAACAGTATAGTAGCTTATTGTCTTAAAATAACTGATGTTGACCCAATTGCTTTAGACCTTTACTTTGAACGATTTTTAAATCATAAAAGAACTTCTCCACCAGATTTTGATATAGATTTTAGTTGGGATGAAAGGGAAGATGTACAAGATTATATTTTTAAAAGGTATCAAAGTGAACACACAGCACTTCTAGGTACGATGAGTACTTTTAAAGATAGGGCAATAATTAGAGAGATTGGCAAAGTGATGGGTTTACCAAAGAGTGAGATTGATAATTTTACAGACCCTTCGCAAGGCCATATCCATCGCCACAATCCAACGTTTAACAAAATTTTAGCTATTAATGCAATGATGCAAAATATGCCAAATCAGCGCTCCATACATGCTGGTGGTATATTAATTAGCGAAGAACCTTTAACTTATTATACGGCTTTAGACTTGCCACCTAAAGGAATGCCAACCGTGCAATGGGATATGTATGAGGCGGAATTAATAGGATTAGATAAATATGATATTTTAAGTCAGCGTGGTATTGGGCACATTAGAGAAGCCGTTCAGTTGGTTTTAAAGAATAAAAAGGAACGTGTGGATATTCATGATTTTAAATCCTTTAGATACGACCCAAATTTAAATGCACAGTTAAGAGCTGGTACGCCAATTGGCTGTTTTTACATAGAATCTCCAGCCATGAGGCAATTGCTCAAAAAATTGGAGTGCGAAGATTACCTGACTTTGGTAGCTGCAAGTTCTATCATTAGACCTGGGGTTGCCAGTTCAGGGATGATGAAAATGTACATTCAGAGTTACCATAAGCCACAAGAAGTAACTTACTTACACCCAGTAATGAAAGAACAATTACAAGAAACTTTTGGGGTAATGGTTTACCAAGAAGATGTAATTAAAATTTGTCACCATTATGCAGGTTTAGATATGGCAGACGCTGATATTCTTAGGCGTGGAATGAGCGGTAAATATAGAGCCAAAATAGAATTTGATAAGCTGGTTCAACGTTTTTTCGATAAGGCAAAAGAGCTAGGAAGAGATGAAACTGTTACAAAAGAGGTATGGCGACAGGTTTCAAGTTTTGCAGGTTATAGTTTTTCTAAAGCACATTCAGCTAGTTTCGCCGTGGAAAGCTACCAAAGCCTTTATCTTAAAACTTATCATCCGATGGAGTTCATGGTGGCTGTTTTAAACAACTACGGAGGATTTTATCAGCGCTGGGTATATGTGCATGCCTTGCAACAAACAGGTGCAAAAGTTAATTTACCTTGTGTAAACCATAGCGATGCTGTTGTTAATATCAAAGGTGATGAAGTTTATTTGGGTTTGATTGGTATCCAAGGGTTGGAAAGTAAACTAATTGAAATTATCCCGCAGGAACGGAAACAAAATGGTAATTATATCGATTTAGAAGATTTAATTAAACGAGCCCATCTAACTTTAGAACAGTCACTTATATTAATTAGAATTGGTGCTTTGCGTTTTACAGGCAAAAGCAAAAAAGAATTATTATGGGAAGTTCATAACTACTTAGGAAATAAGACCAAAATAGTTGCAGACAGAGAATTATTTCACCTGCCCAGTAAGGAATATGTTTTACCAAATTTAGATAATCATTTAATTGAAGATGCTTATCAGGAACTAGAATTACTGGGATTTCCCGTTACTTTGAATATGTTCGATTTACTCAAAACAGATTACCGCGGTGATATTTTAGCTAAAAATTTAGAGGAACATGAAGGTAAAACTGTAAAAATGTTAGGCAACTTTGTATGTGACAAAACTGTTCACACCATTAAAAACACCAAAATGTGGTTCGGTACCTTTATAGATATTGAAGGAAATTTCTTTGATACCACACATTTTCCAAATAGTTCTCCCATTTATCCTTTTAGAGGTAAAGGATGCTATTTGATTCTCGGCAAAGTTGTGCTAGATTTTGGAGTGCCTAGTATCGAAGTGATTAAGTTTGCAAAATTACCAATTATGAATAACCCCGTATTGGTAACGGATAGTAAGCCGCTGAAACAGAAATTTAAAGCCACAGATTAGCAGATTTGAAGAAAATTACATATATAATCTGTTAATCTGTGGCTAACAATTCAATGTATTTTACATTAAAATTCACCTCAAAAAAACATTATCCCCAAGGGCAAAACTTTTCCACATTAAGGTGCATATTGAGCGTTATTTTGTTAAATTCGCAAGGTTATAGTAAAACCTAATTTAAATTCGTTTTTAGCGAACAATATTATTTATGGCAGAAGATTTAGAAAATCAAGAGAACGACAAAATCATTTCAATAAACATAGACGAGCAGATGAAGTCTGCTTACATCGATTATTCGATGTCTGTTATTGTAAGTAGGGCTTTGCCTGATGTACGTGACGGGTTAAAACCAGTACACCGCCGTGTTTTATACGGTATGTTAGACTTAGGTTTAGGTGCAGGAAAACCTTATAAGAAATCTGCACGTATTGTAGGAGAGGTATTGGGTAAATATCACCCTCACGGAGATTCATCAGTTTATATGACAATGGTACGTATGGCTCAAGAGTGGAGTTTACGTTATTTAATGGTTGATGGACAAGGTAACTACGGTTCTATTGATGGAGATTCGCCTGCAGCGATGCGTTATACAGAGGCACGTTTCCAGAAAATGGCTGAAGAAATGTTGGCAGATATCAATAAAGATACTGTTGATTTTCAGTTAAACTTTGATGATTCGTTACAAGAGCCGACAGTATTACCTGCAAAGGTTCCAAACTTGTTGATCAATGGTTCATCTGGTATTGCAGTAGGTATGGCAACCAATATGGCGCCACACAATATTACTGAGGTTATCAATGCAACTGTTGCTTACATCGAAAACAACGAAATTACCATTCCTGAGTTAATGAAATTTGTAAAAGGCCCTGATTTCCCGACAGGAGCTATTATTTATGGTTATTCAGGTGTTCAGGATGCTTTCGAAACTGGTAGAGGCCGTATCGTAATGCGTGCTAAAGCTGAGATTGAAACCGTAAAAGACCGCGAAACAATTATCGTAACCGAAATTCCTTATCAAGTAAATAAGGCAATGATGATTGAGCGTACCGCTGAATTGGTTGGCGAGAAAAAACTGGAAGGTATATCTAACATTAAAGATGAGTCGAACAAGGATGGTATCCGTATCGTTTACGAAATTAAACGTGATGCCAATGCAAGTATCGTTTTAAACAACTTATACAAACAAACTGCTTTACAAACATCTTTCAGTGTAAATAACATTGCCTTGGTTCATGGCCGTCCGCAAATGTTAAACTTGAAAGACTTAATTCGTCACTTTGTTGACCACAGACATGATGTTGTTGTTCGTAGAACGAAGTTTGAATTAGCAGAAGCTGAAAAACGTGCACATATTTTAGAAGGTTTATTAATTGCTTTAGACCATATTGAAGAAGTAATTAAATTAATTCGTGCATCAAATACGCCAGAAGAAGCAAGAGTTGGCTTAATGGAGCAATTCGGCTTGAGCGATATCCAAGCAAGAGCAATTTTAGACATGACCTTACGTAGGTTAACAGGTCTGGAACGTGATAAGATTAAAGATGAGTACGCAGAATTGATGAAAACCATCGAGTATTTAAAATCAATTTTGGATAGCGAAACTTTAAGAATGCAAATTATTAAGGATGAATTAGCTGAAATGCTTGAGAAATATGGCGATGAACGTAGAACAACTATCGTTCACTCGGCAGAAGACATGAGTATGGAAGATTTCATCGAAGATGAAGAAGTTGTAATTACCATTTCTCACGAAGGTTATATTAAACGTACACCAGCTTCAGAATACCGCACGCAAGGTAGAGGCGGAAAAGGTTCAAAAGGAAGTGATTCTAGAAATGAAGATTTCATCGAACATTTATTAATTGCTTCGAACCATAATTATATGTTATTCTTTACCGAAGCGGGACGTTGTTTCTGGTTAAGAGTTTATGAAATTCCAGAGGGAAGTAGATTAAGTAAAGGAAGAGCATTACAAAATATCATCAATATCCCTAAAGAAGAAAAGGTTAAGGCTTATATCAAGGTTAAAAATTTAAAAGACCAAGATTATCTAGAGAATAACTTCATCATCATGTGTACTAAAAAAGGTACCATTAAGAAAACTTCTCTAGAAGCTTATTCTCGTCCACGTGTTAATGGTATTAATGCTATTAACATTAACGAAGGCGACCAATTGTTAGAAGCAAGCTTAACAACTGGAAGCAGTGAAATTGTAATGGCTTTACGTTCTGGAAGAGCAATCCGCTTTAACGAAAGTACGGTTAGACCAATGGGAAGAACTGCAACAGGAGTAAGAGGCGTTACTTTAGCACATGATAAGGATGAGGTTGTAGGTATGATTGCCATTGATGACCCTTCTGCAACTGTATTAGTAGTTTCTGAGAAAGGTTACGGCAAGCGTACTGATATTGACGATTATCGCGTTACAAACAGAGGAGGTAAAGGAGTTAAAACAATTAACGTTACTGAAAAAACTGGCGCATTAGTTGCTATTAAAAATGTAACAGATGCTGATGACTTAATGATTATCAATAAATCTGGTATAGTTATTAGGATAGTAGTGAGCGAGTTAAGGGTTATGGGTAGAGCAACACAGGGTGTTAGATTAATTACTTTAAAAGGTAATGATGAAATTGCATCTGTAGCTAAAATTGAACACGAAGATGAGATTGAAGAAGTAGAAGAAGGTGTGGTTGTAGAGGGCTCAACAGAAGAAACTGCCACAGATTCGGTAGAAACAACAGGAGAAAAACCTACGGAAGATAACAATCCTGATACCGAAGAAGAAACAGAAGAGAATTAATATAATTTCGAAAAAAAATAAAAAATGGAACTATCAAGATTTGACAAATCAAAAAAGCAAATCTTTATAGTTTCATTACATTAAAAAACAACTAAATACAATATGAAAAAATTACTTTTAAGTATGTTATTTGTAGGTGTGGCTACACTTGCTAATGCTCAAAAGAGTGAAGTTGCTGAAGCAAAAAAAGCATGGGATTTATTCACATTAGTAAGTGGGGGCAAACAGCCTTTCGATAAAACAATGGCGAGCTTAAATAAAGGCTTAGGTCATACAGATCTTGCAATAGCAAATGAAAAGTCTAAAGTAATGCCTGATGCATGGTCTTATAGAGCATTATTTGCATCCTCAATTGCATTGACAGATTCTGTAAATATTGAGAACTCTGTTGCGAAGCAAAAAATAGCAGAAGAAGCAATTGAAAAAGCGAAAAGCCTTGACGCTAAATCTTCGGAAAAAGACAACATTGCTTTAGCGCAAACTAACATTATAAATGCAATAAGCGGAAGAGCGGTTAGAGCATATTATAAAAAAGATTATGCTGCTGCTTTAGTTGGGTTTAATCAATTAATTGCATTGAATCCAAATGATACTTCTATGATTGTTAATGCAGCGGTAACAGCTAAATTAGCAAAAGACTATCCTCAAGCAATTGAAAAGTATAAAAAAGTAATTAGTCTTAATGTACCTAATGCTAAGGATTTTTATTCTGATGCAATTAACACTACCCTAGAATTTGTAAAAGATACTACTGCTGCTTTAGCCTTACTTAAGGAAGCATCTATTAAATTTCCTGATGATGCTGCTTTTATTGGTGTTGAAACTGATATATACATTACAAGAGGGGATATTGTTAAATCTCAAGAGATGTTAAATAAATTAATAGCTAAAGACCCTAGTAAACCAATTTATCATCATCTAATGGGAGATACTTATTACAAGCAAGCCTTAGAAATTCAAGCACAAAAAAACAAACTAGATCAGAAGAAAATTAAAGAGCTTGATGCTTTGACAGTAAAAATGACCAAACTTATTGATCAAGCTTTGCCTTTTTATAAAAAAGCAACTGAATTAGATACAAATTATGTACCTTCTTTAGAGTCGTTGAAACAGATCTACGGCTTTAAAAATGATGTGACTAATTTTAATGATGTTAAGAAAAGATTAGACGCCATTCCTGCAAAAAACTAGAATGTAAAAATGTTTTTAAAAGAGGGATTAATCATCCCTCTTTTTTTTTGTTATTTTTGTGATATCAATACCCGTGAAATGATAAATAAGTATTTAATCTCGCTATTTCTCTTAATTAGTTTCCAAGCTGTTGCTCAAACATCTCAAGTTCAAATTGCACAAAATAGCGTAGGAAAACTTCAGGCAAGCATTGCAAATAAAGAAGATTTTAAAAAGCAACTGACTATAATAGGTGAGGGGATGAAGGCTCTGGAATTAGCTCAAGTAGATAAAAAGACCAAAAATTGGCCAGAAACTTGGGCTATCAAAGCATATTTAAGCTCTTATGTAGCAATTATTGATGATAATGAAACCAATGCAGATAAATACTATGGTTTAGCAGTTGAAGCCTATGAGAAAGCAAAAACATTAGATAAATATCAATCTAATGGCGCCTTAGTTACAGCTGCAAATCACAACATCAATATCAAAAAGCAAAAAGATGGTAATAAAGCTTACCAGCAAAATGATTTTATTACTGCATACAAACTATTAAAACAAGTAAGCGATTTCTTTCCTACAGATACAACTTTAGCAGTAAATACAGCAATTTGTGCACAGAATATTCAATATTACAACGAAGCTTTAACCTATTATAAAAGAGCTAAAGAAAATGGCATCAAGAATCCAATTGTATTTCAATATCTTGCCAATATGTATAGCTCAAAATTTGAGAGTGAACTTGCCATAAAAACTTTAGAGGATGGATTAATAATTAACCCATATCATCCGTATTTAACCAACGATTACATTAATCTATTGCTAGATAATGATAAGTATGATAAAGCAGTTAAAATTATCGAAGGATCAATATCTACCGAAAAAAGAAATAAATTGTTACTTTATCTTTATGGCTATCTACAGCAATCAGAATCAAATAATAAATCAACCGCAGAGCTAGCTTTTAAAAAAGCTTTAGATATCGACCAAAATTATTTTGATGCATTATATCAATTAGGATTAGTTTATATAAATAATTCTAATGAGAGCTTAAAGGAAAAAAACAAACAAAAGATGGGCTCCTTTATTAATCGTGCGGAAATAACTTTATTAAGAGCTCATGAGATTAATCCAAATGATAGAAATACAATTCAACTTTTAATTCAAATCTACACAAGGAAGAACAGATTGGATAAAGTTCAAGAATTAAGAAGAAAACTTAACGAGTTTTAATTTAGTTGTCAGTGTGTATATGATATGTTGTAAAATATTACTTAACATAATATTAATTATAGGACAATTAAAATTCGTGTATTTTTATTAAATTTATTTTAAAAATAATATGAAACTTCTATTTTTTAATCTAATTTTTCTAATCACTTTCAGCAATATTTATTCACAAAATAAAATTGATTTCTCTGGCACATACAAAGCAAAATCTATTACCTTGGGTGATGCCTTCGTTAAAGTGGATAAAGAGAATAATGCAGTCTTTACTGTGGTTAACAATTACAGGTATGAATGCAACTGTAAAATACTTAACCAAAATACGCTAGGTTGCTATATGGTTAAATTACTCGATGGCAGAAATATTTTGAATCCTAAAGCAGGAGAATTTCTTTTTGCCATTATTTACGAAAATGGAAATTATTTTCCTTTTTTTAGAGGCGATAATCCACCATTTACCAACAGCTTACCGGCCGACAAATTAATTATGAAAAAAGATGCTAAGAAATTTATCAAGACAAAATAAGAAATTTTAATTTCATTTTACTAAATTTGTTAGTATTATGAAGAGAGCTGGAACTGCAGATTTGCCTTTACATTACGGTCACGTTCCGTTATGGCTTGCCGAAAGAATGGGTAAGTTAGGTTTAGCAATTACAGAAGAAATTATAGCAAATAAAGGAAAGGATGATTTTTTAGCTAGAATGAGTAACCCATTTTGGTTTCAAAGCTTAGGAGCGGTAATGGGAATGGATTGGCACTCATCTGGAATAACAACTTCAGTTATGAGGGCGTTAAAAAGAAGTATAAATCCACTTGCTAAAGAATTTGGGATTTATATTTGTGGTGGAAAAGGAAAATTATCTCGTCAGACACCAATGGAGTTAGCGAAGTTTTCAGACTCGAATGGATTAAATACAAAGGATTTGGTTAGATGCAGTAAACTAAGTGCAAAAGTTGATAATACTGCAATTCAAGATGGCTTTCAATTATATCAACACAATTTCATTATAAGTAATGAAGGAAATTGGACGGTTATTCAGCAAGGAATGAATGATAAAAGTTCTACAGCACGTAGATATCATTGGCATTCATCAGCTATAAATTCTTTTACTGAAGAGCCTCATACCTTTATTTATGGGAAAAATCAAGGAGAGATTTTAAATCTAACCGATAAAAGAGCTACTCCACTAAAACAATCAATGCTTAGTATAACTTCAGAGTCTCCAAATAGAATGATAGCTGAAATTAATAAACTGGTTATGCCAAATCATCACGATGTGAAAGCAAAAGATATTGATATAAAAAGATTAGGTGCTATTTTATGGTTAGCTCAAGACAAAAACATTTCGAATTTTGATGAACTTTTATTGTTGGAAGGGCTTGGTCCTAGAACTTTGCAATCTTTAGCTTTAGTTAGTGAAATAATTTATGGAAATCCATCAAGATTTAAGGATCCAGCTCGTTTCTCTTTTGCCAATGGCGGAAAAGACGGCTACCCCTTCCCTGTTCCTGTGAATGTTTATGATGAAACCATAAAAACTTTACAACGTGCAATTGATAAATCTAAATTGGGCAACTCTGATAAGACACAGGCCATCAAATCATTATCTCAAATTTCTCAACGAGTTGAAAAAGATTTTATCCCCAATGAAAATTTTGATGAACTAATTGAGAAAGAAAGAAATGAATCTTGGAAATTTGGAGGAAGAACTGTTTTTGGGAAAGCTAAACCTCCTGTTAATGAGCAATTAAACTTATTTTGATGATATTGTTAATGAATTTAGAATTGGTAAATTACAAACTGGATATTATGAAGTTAAGCCATCATTAGAATTATTTAAGTTTAAAAACTATATTTTTACATCAAACCTTTACAATGACCACAAGAAAATCAGCCCTAGGCTTTATATTTATTACCATATTAATTGATTGTATTGGTTTTGGAATCATAATTCCGGTATTACCTAATTTAATTAAAGAACTTTCGGGTAAATCTCTAGCTCAAGCATCTGAGATTGGCGGTTTGCTCTTATTGGCTTATGCAATTTCTCAATATCTTTTCTCGCCTGTCGTTGGTGGTTTAAGTGATAAATATGGAAGGCGAATTATTTTACTAATCTCATTATTTGGTTTAGGTGTTGATTACATTTTTCTCTCGTTCGCACAAACGATTGGTTTATTATTTCTGGGAAGAATTATTGCTGGAATTACAGGTGCAAGTTTTACCACGGCGATGGCTTACATTGCCGATATTAGTACACCAGAAAAGAAAGCTCAAAATTTTGGATTAGTTGGAGTTGCCTTTGGTATTGGTTTTATTATTGGGCCGTTAATTGGGTCATTCGCAAGCCATTTTGGTATTAGAGCACCATTTATGGTGGCGGCTGCTTTATCTTTAATCAATTGGTTATACGGTTATTTCATTCTTCCTGAATCATTGGCTAAAGAAAAACGTAGAGAATTTTCATGGAAAAGAGCAAACCCAATTGGCTCATTAATTAGTGCATCAAAATATCCAGCAATTATCGGGCTTATAACTGCTTTACTTTTACTTTATATTGCCAGTCATTCCGTACAATCAAACTGGGGTTTCTATGTTATGGAAAAATTTAAATGGGATCCTGCAATGATAGGTTATTCATTAAGTATAGTTGGTCTATTTGTAGCAATAGTACAAGGTGGACTTATAAGGATTGTAATTCCAAAAATTGGAGCGAAAAATGCTATAATGCTAGGATTTAGCTTATACATTATCGGATTTCTTTGCTTTGCATTTGCTCCAAATGGCGTAATGATGATGATTTTTATCCTTCCATATTGTTTAGCTGGTATTGGAAATCCTGCCATGCAAACCATTATATCAAATCAAGTACCGGATAATGCGCAAGGAGAAATACAGGGGATTATTACAAGTATGCAAAGTTTAGGGGCTATATTTGGGCCCATAACTATGGCTTTTATATTCGCTTATTTTATCAATAAAAATAATAGTATTTATTTTCCAGGAGCACCATTTATCTTTAGTGCGATAATAACACTAATTGCCTTACTAATAGCAGCAAGGGCCTTAAGAAAGCACCATTAAAGTAATTCTATTGCCAAGTTTGCTAGCTCACTCCTCTCCCCTTTTTGTAGGGTTATGTGCGCATATAGCGGATGTTTTTTTGCATTTTCTATTAAATAGGATAATCCGTTACTCTCAGAATCTAAATATGGTGTATCAATTTGATAAATATCTCCAGTAAATACAATTTTTGTATGTTCACCAGCTCTTGAGATAATGGTTTTAACCTCATGTGGTGTTAAATTTTGCGCCTCATCAACAATGAAGAAAATTTTAGTAATTGTTCTTCCACGGATAAAAGCAAGTGGGGCAATTTGAATTTTTTCTGTACGGATTAATTCATCAATCTTGAAAAGCATTTTCTCATCCCCAGCAAATTGTTCTCTTATAAACTTTAAATTATCCCATATTGGTGCCATATAAGGGTCTATCTTGGCCTTAACATCACCTGGTAAAAAACCGATATCCTTGTTACTTAGCGGAACAATTGGTCTGGTTATGTAGATTTGCCTGAAATCTTTTCTTTGCTCTAAAGCTGTTGCTAAGGCCAATAAAGTTTTACCAGTGCCAGCATTTCCTTGTATACTAACTAATTTAATATCGGGGTTTAGTAAGGCATCAATGGCAAAAGATTGTTCCGCATTGCGAGGATAAATATTAAAGGCAGATTCTTGAAAAATAAATCTTAAGTTTTTAGCAACCTTATCATAAAATGCAATTGCACTTTTCTTCTTGTTTTTTAAGACATAAAAATGATTCGAATCTGTATAGGGTAACATTAAGGACGAAGCATCAACAATTCCGCTATTTTTTAGCTCATCAATTATTTCGTTAGAAAAATCTGATATTTCCGTCTTACCAGTATAAAGTTCATCAGCATTTTTAATTTTACCAGTTTCATAATCCTCTGCATACAAGTCTAAAGCTTTAGCTTTTAAACGCAAACAAATATCTTTTGAAACCAATATAACCTTACGTTTTGGATTTTCTTCTTTTAAAGCTAGCGCAGCATTTAAAATGCGGTTATCAAATTTCCCATCACCAAATAGCTTTTCTGCATTAATTTTTTTTGGATGTTCATCTAAAACAACCTTAAATTTTCCCAGACTATTTTTCTTTAGGTTAAACCACTTGTTAATCAAATGATTTTTAGATGCCTTATCTATCAATCTTATGAAATTCCTAGCTTCAAAATTTCTTGTATCGTTACCACTTTTAAAATTATCTAATTCTTCTAGTACTAATATCGGAACAGCAACATCATGTTCTTGGAAATTATTTACAGCATCATGGTCATAGAGAATAACTGATGTATCTAAAACAAATATCTTTTTCGAGGAATTTTTATCTTGAAGTGCAGCCTTTGACATAATACCTTAAATTTAGTATTTACCATTTAAAGATTATAGTTATTTAGAATAAAAAAGCTGTAAAAAGAAAAACGGAGACCCTCTTCTTTCGATTTGGTTCTCCGTTTTAACCTTATCCTTAACCGTAGTCAAAAATATGGCATCAATTGAATATACTTAACCTAATTCGTGGTTCTGTTCATCTTGCGAATTCCTGAACTCGTTTATAACCTATTATTTATATTGCTTTACTCCGTAAAATGCGGCAATTAATAATAGTGCCCGATATTGCTTTTCAAACTAATTACTGGTTTTACAACCGTTAAGTCTTTCAATTATCCGTTCTTGCGAGTGATTATTTGATAACTTAATTTTTTACATGCTAACCGTCTTGCGACTTCTTAATGTAAAACGATTTTGCATTTTGCAACGCTTGTCGAATTTGTATCAAATTAATTATAGGTCTTAAACCTGGTAGTTATTAGAAACTTATCTTTCCCTTTCGGGTGATTGAGTTTTAAATTACTTTAATCTTTTACATGCTATCCGTCTTGCGACTTCTTAATGTAAACCGATTAACATTTTGCAATGTTTCTCGAATTTGATGTTAAAGCTTTGAATACTCCCAAAAAGTTTAGCCTTGCGACTTCATTTTTGTTTTGGATTATTCTATCAGACTGTCAAAGTACTTCGTTATTGATATCATCTAAATTAGTGTCTAAAGCAATACTTGTCAAGTAAAATCGATTTTTCTTTTTAACAAGTTATGAACCTTAATAATTAGGTTATCAACATATTAAATAATCAAAAAACATAACTATTAGCGAGAATGTATTGTTTTACCATTATATTTTTTGATGTTATTAACAATTGCTTCAAATTGTCTTGTTCACATTTTAGCTAAAAAAAGAGTAAAATAGAAAATGATATTCTGCTTGATTTTCTCTTTTATGCAAGAATGTTTGTTTTTAAAGTATGATTTTCGAAGCTTTTTAAGACCTAAATAATGTAAATTTGTGTCATGTTCAATCAACCAATTAGAAATATACAAGACTTTTTGCTGAGTACCTATTTTGCAGATGGCTTACGTATTACAATTGGTGTACTTTGCCCCTCTTTGCTTTTAGCCCAATTTGGTATGTTGCAATACGGAATGACACTTTCCTTAGGTGCGTTATGTATTAGTGTGGTAGATTCTCCAGGCCCTATTGTGCATCGCAGAAATGCAATGTTAATTACAACTGTGTTAATTTCTGTCATCTCAATTATTGTAGGTTTAACAAACAAGAGCATCATTGTAACTGGAACGCTATTGGTTATTTGCAGTTTCATATTTTCAATGCTCTCTATTTATGGAGATAGAGCTGCTTCCATAGGTATTTCTGTTTTACTCATCATGGTTTTGAGCATTGATGACATTAGGCCATGGAGAGAAGTTTTATTTTATGCCTTATTGATTTTTGTTGGCAGTATTTGGTATACGCTACTAAGTTATTTCGTTTACAGGCTTCGTCCATACAGGTTAGTACAGCAAATATTAAGTGATTCTATTTTACAAGTTAGTGAGTTTTTGAGAGCAAAAGCAAAGTTCTATCATGAAAATGCTGATTATGAAAAGAATTACGCAGAGCTATTACAATTGCAGGTACATGTTCATGAAAAGCAGGATGAAGTTAGAGAGGTTTTATTTAGGACAAGGGAAATAGTAAGAGAATCTACACCAGAAGGAAGATTTTTGTTGCTTGTATTTGTAGACATGGTCGATTTATTTGAACAAGTAATGTCTACCTATTACAATTACAAACAACTACACGAGCAGTTCGATTCCATTGGTATTTTACCCCAGTATGAAGATGTAATTAATAAAATTGCAACGTCGCTGGATGAAATTTCATTTGCATTGAAAAGTGGTGGAACACCAACATTAGCTCATAACTTGGTAGATGATGTAGCAAAGCTAAAGGAAGAAATTACTAAGCTAGAAGTTAATAGTGATGAAAAATATACTACACTTGGCTTAATAGCTTTAAAGAACATTGAGGTAAATATTGAGAATATCGTTTCGAGAGTAAAAACTATTAATGGTTATTTCAACAAAAAGGAAAAGAAGAATTTAAAGAGCAGAGACATTGATGTAGATAAATTTGTAACCAGGCAAAGCACAGATGTTAAATTACTGCTTGATAACTTAACCTTTAGCTCTTCTACATTTAGACACTCACTTCGTGTAGCAATAGTAATGTTGATTGGTTTTGTAGTTGCCAAAAGTTTAAATTTTGAACATAGCTATTGGATACTCTTAACTATTCTGGTTATTTCTAAGCCTGGATTTAGTTTAACAAAAGAACGAAATATCCAACGTTTAATAGGGACTATTGTTGGTGCATTTATTGGAATGGGCATTTTAATGTACATTAATGATAAAAATACACTATTTGTAATCCTGTTAATCTGCATGATTGGCAGTTATAGTTTTCAGCGTAAAAATTATGTTGTCAGCGTGCTGTTCATGACACCTTACATTTTGGTGCTTTTTGATTTCTTGGGAATGGGAAGCATGTCTATTGCTAGAGAAAGGATTTATGACACGTTGATTGGTTCAGGAATTGCATTGCTGGCAAGTTATTCTTTATTCCCTAATTGGGAACACGAAAAGCTAAAACAAGCAATGATGGATATCATTAAAGCAAATTCCAATTATTTTAAGGAAGTAACTTTACTTTATTTTGAGCAAACACATAACTTAACTAATTACAAATTAGCTAGAAAATCTGTTTATGTGAGCACATCAAATCTTGCTTCTTTATTTCAACGGATGTTCTCTGAACCTAAGAGTAAACAAATGCACATTAAAGAATTACATCAGTTTACAGTGTTAAATCATCTGCTATCATCTTATATAGCAACATTGTCATTGTATAAAAAAGAGCATCAATTTGTTCATAGTAATTTTGAAGAATTAAAACCAGTTTCTGAAAATACGTTGTATTTGTTAAATCTATCTTCTGAAAATTTATTAATTCATCAAGAAAATATTAGTAACGTTCCTTTAATTCGTAGAAAAAATATTGCAGAACCAAATATTGAGGATGAAAATATGATTATTGCAGAACAGTTTGATTCAATTCAAAAAGTAGCTTATGATATTTTTAAATTAGCAGAGAAACTTAAAATTTAAAGTTGTCAGCTTAAAACAAAACCTTATTAGCTAATAATTTGTTTAGAGAATAAAGGATGTTATTATGAATAAGTTATATACAGGTGCTGTTGAAGCAAAAGGTGGTAGAGATGGGCACGTTAAATCTAGTGATGGAATTATAGATTTCGAACTAAAAAAACCAAAAGAATTAGGTGGACAAGGTGGTGCTACAAACCCAGAGCAGTTGTTTGCTGCAGCTTGGGGTGGTTGTTATTTAGGTGCCTTAGGTAGTGTTGCAGAACGTGAAGGCGTTGATACAAGCGAAGCAACAGTTAATGTTCAAGTATCTTTTAATGAAGATGGTAAGGAATTTGCACTTTCTGCAGACTTGGATGTGCATATTCCAAACATTTCACACGACGAAACTCAAAGATTAGCAGATATGGCACATAAAGTTTGTCCGTATTCTAAAGCTACCAAAGGTAATATAGAAGTTAGGGTTACCGCAGTTTAAAATAAAAACAATGGAGAAAGCCGCAGATTCGCAGATTATTAATCTGCGAATCTGCGGCTTAAACTTTAGCCTAATAATTAAAAATATTATACTGTAACCGCTTCTTTAATTGTATTTTCTGGTCTGCCATTTTTAAAGGCTTCCCTGGTTTTTAAGCCTAACAATTCAAACATCGCCATATCATCTACAAAAGATGGGTTCGGAGTAGTTAATAATTTATCTCCTGCAAAAATAGAGCTCGCACCAGCCATGAAACAGAAAGCTTGTTCTAAAGTGCTCATTTCCATTCTTCCAGCACTTAAACGGACAACAGAATTAGGCATTACAATTCTTGCCGTTGCAATCATTCTTACCATATCCCAAATTGGTACACGTGGTTGGTCTTCCAGAGGTGTTCCTTTTACAGGCACCAATGCATTAACAGGAACCGATTCTGGGTGTTTTTCCATATTGGCTAATGTTTGTATCATTGCAATTCTATCTTCTGGCGTTTCGCCTAAACCAATAATACCACCACTACAAACTGTTAATTTTGCTTTACGTACATTCTTAATTGTATTTAAACGGTCGTCATAAGTACGGGTAGAGATAATTCTTTTATAATCATCTTCAGAAGTATCTATGTTATGGTTATAGGCATATAAACCTGCATCAGCTAAACGTTGTGCCTGATTTTCAGTTAACATCCCCAAGGTACAGCAAACCTCCATGTCCATATCGTTAACTGCCTTAACCATTTCAATAACACGATCAAAATCACGATTATCTCTCACTTCACGCCAAGCAGCACCCATACATAAACGAGATGCTCCACCCTCTTTTGCTTTTACGGCAGCACTAACAACCTGACCAATTTGCATTAAGGGCTGTACCTCTAAGTCAGTATGGTAACGGGCAGCTTGCGGACAGTAAGAACAATCTTCTGCACAGCCACCTGTTTTTATAGATATCAATGAACTAATTTGAACCTCATTGTAATCTTTTTGCTCACGATGAATACTTGCAGCTTCGTAAACCAAATCTAAAAATGGCTTATGATAAATTGCTGAAATTTCTTCCTTTGTCCAATCGTGTCTTAATGTTTGCATATTTTATTTATTCGTTTTATTAATATGTTCTATTTAATCTCGTTTTATAAAAGTAGTTTACTAGCTAATCCTAGTAAAAGTAAAAATCCGAAAACGTCTGTAAATGTCGTAATAATTATAGATGATGCAATAGCTGGGTCAATGCCAACTCGTTTTAGCACCAAAGGAATACTCGAACCAGTAATCCCTGCAATAACTAAGTTACCAGTCATAGCCATAAAAATAACTAAGCCTAACATTGGTTGTCCATCAAAAAAGTAAGCAAAAATAAATACGATTAAGCCTGTTACAGCACCATTAATTAAACCTACTGTAAACTCTTTTAAAACAGTTCTATAAGCTTGATTGTCTGTTAAATCATATAATGAAATACGCCTAACCGTTACGGCCAAGGCTTGCGTGGCTGCGTTCCCTCCCATTCCTGCAATGATTACCATATAAGCAGAAAGTACAGCTAACTGACTTAAAGTACTTTCATAATGACGAACAACCGCCGATGCCAGAAAAGCTGTACCTAAATTGATAATTAACCAAGGTAGGCGAGATTTTACCGCTTCAATCCAGTTACCACTTAATTCTTCGTCTTCAGATACCCCAGATATTTTCAGGAAATCTTCTGTATTCTCATCTTCTAAAACGTCAATCACATCATCAAATGTAACACGTCCTAGTAAATGCATTTCATCATCAACAACAGGAATACTGGTTAAATTATATTGGGAAATTAGCTTTGCTACCTCTTCTTGGTCAGTTTCTGCTTTAACATAAACCACATCTGCATTAACCATATCGGTTATTTTGGCATTGCCTTTAGCTTTAATGATGTCTTTTAAAGAAACAATTCCTTTAAATATATTGTCGTCATCAACAACGTTTACGGTATAAAATTCTTCAATCTCTTCACTCTGTCGAATGATTTCGTCGATTGCATCTTTTTTAGTGAGGTTTAGGTTAATTCGGATAACTTCGGTATTCATTAAACCACCAGCAGTTTCCTCATCGTAACTCATCAAGTTCCTGATGCTCGATGCATCGTCCTCACTCAGGTCTTCAAGAATTTCCTTTTGTTCGTGCTCCTCTAATTGCGAAATAATATCCGTCGCATCATCATAATCAAGCTCTTCAACAATTTCGGTACGTTTGTCTGGATGTAACTGCAAAAGCAATTCTTCAGGATGCGCTTCTTCATGCATCTCAGAAATTACCTCAGAAGCAATTTCAACATCCAACAAATTGATGATTCTTTGCTGGTCTTCACTACTTATGCTTTCAAATAAAATAGCAATTTCAGAGGCGTGATATTCCGCTAGCGTAGCTTTAAGTAGTTCATTATCACCACTTATTGCTTGCTTCAGTTTAGAAACGTCTGTTTTATCTAAATCAAATGATTGCATAAGCTACTAAGATAGAAATAATTTATTTTCAAAATGCCACAAAAAGCCATTTAGAATAGATATAAAAGGTTTTTTAACATTAGAAAAACAGTGGCAGAATTTCTTGGCATCCCGATAACTATCGGGAGCATTCCTTCTTTTCGTTGCTGCCGAGAAAAACGGCATACACTTCTCCCGATAGCTATCGGGAAAGGTTTATAGAACTGAGGTAGTGGTTCTTTTGAGCAGTTCCGTCATTACAAGGAGGAAAGACTAAGCAATCCTGAATATCGAGATAGTAATCGTTCATGCTTATGAAACTCTAGGGCTTAACCAGAGGATTATTAGAGGCTCTAATATAAACAATTAAATTTTTAGAGGATTGATGGCAGTACGGATTATAAATGCTAATAAAAATTTATAAAACTTGTTTTTAGACCTCAACGGGGTCTAATGTTTATAGCTAAAACATAATTATTATGTGCGACCCCAGCTGGGGTCGAATGTATGCATTGTAATTACTATACATATATTATCCCTCTGGGATAATTGAAACGTAGGCTCCGCATGTGATTAGTGATATCGGGCAACCCACTTGAAGCATTTTAAACCTTAAAAAACAAATCTATTTTATCGACTAAAGATTTCATAGTTTCATTATGATTAATTGCATAATGTAACTCTGCATTAATTGATTTATCTACCACAACCCCATCTCTAATTTTTAATAAATAAGGGAAGCCTTTCTTATCCTTAATGCCATATAATGCAGTTGAAATGTAAGATTTATTAAAATCTGAAACAGGAATTCTACCATCCAAAAAAATGACATTTATATTGGTGTCAAGAAAGGGTAAGACTTGTTGCTCAATTAAATTTTGTACTGACTGTTTATTATTGTAACAAAAGAAATTACATCCATTAATCATTAATAAATATTCCTGATAAGCTTTAAAACGTGCCTTATTTGTAAAATGATTATTAATGTTGGAAATAAATATTATTGGTGAAATAAGTATAATTAATGGAATAGCAATAATGATTATTATTGCAACGATTAAATTATCTTTTATAATTCTAATAAACTTCATTGATAATATTTGTCTCAAATTACTAATCTTTTTGTTGGCTCTATTACCTATAAAAATCAAACTTTTGTTAACTAAACCCGATAGTCGTGGATGCCATTCTTTATGGCAGTAACAATAGCGGGACAGAACCCTTAATTGGAATACAGGTTTTGCTTTTCAAATTAATATTTATCAAGAGGAGATTGTTTCGGGCGATGAAGAATCGACCTCCGAAAAGTCGGAGCAGGCTCTCGCAATGACGACTTATTCTTATTCTAATAAACTTCGCCCAATGAACCAATGAACTACTTAAACCAGCCCTTCCTCCAAAAGTAAATTACTTGTACAACCGCAATTATTCCCATCACTATCATAGTGTATAAATAACCATGTTCTTGATAGAGTTCTGGCATATTTTGAGGTAATATTTTTCCAGTAACTGGGTCTTCCCTACTAAAGTTCATACCGTAAATACCTGCAATAAATGTTAGCGGAATAAAGATAGATGAAATGATAGTTAACACCTTCATAATTTCATTCATCCTATTGCTAATGATAGATAAATACATATCTATATTACTTGCCGAAATCTCCTTTAAAGATTCAACCATATCAATGATCTGTATGCAATGGTCGTAAGCGTCACGAAGGTAAACTTTAGTGGCTTCACCAATCAGCGGACTATCAGTTCTTAAAATGTCATTCATCTTATCACGTTCTGGCCAAGCAACTCTTCTCAAGGTAATTAGGTTACGCTTAATTAATTGAGTGTCGTACATGATAGTTTTATCTGGTTTTTCAAATAATCTATCTTCTATCAAGTCTAGTTGCTCGCTCCAAGAACCTAAAACGGCAAAATATTCATCAACAATCATATCCATTAAGGCGTACATCAAGTAACTGCTTCCGCCAATGCGAATATTACCTTTTCCTATTTCTAAACGATTACGAATTGGGTCTAAACAGTCTTCATACTTATCTTGAAAAGTGAATAATACGTTGCTGGTTAAAATGAAAGATAATTGTTCGTTCTCTAAACTATTTTCTTCATCTAGAAATAACATCCTACTTATGGCAAAATCGTAGGCACCATATTCCTCATATTTAGGGCGTTGGTAAGTCCTCGTAATATCTTCTAAAATAAGCTTGTTGATATTCCAATCCTTGGTTAAGGTTTCGAATAGTTGAATAGAGTTAAAGCCCTTTATTTCAACCCAATAATTATGGATTGTATCAGTTAATCGTTGTTTTAAACCTTCAATGTTTTCAAGCTTCTCTACATTATAATAACTCTCATTATAACTATATAAATTGATATGAGGAGCTAAAGAATTTTCATCAATATAAACCATACCTGGACTAGAACCAGGACTTGGTAGAGCATAGCGATGTTTATGATGTTTGTGTTTGCTTCTAGCCATCTATTAAAGATATGATTTTGTCTGTGGACCTTGATTAAACAATAAATCTACAATACTTAAGTTTGAGATAAATTCATTTCTATCGCTAAACACTTGGAAATAGCTTTTCGTTTCAACCGAATGAATTGTTTTTTTGTTAAAGCTATCTCTCAAATCTAAGCCATCAATTTCCTTAAAATATTCTTCTGTAAAATTAAGGGTTGAATTAAATTTCATTTGCTTTAAAAGCCAACTCAATAGTTCTAAGTTATAATCAAAAAGGAAATCATATTTTTTTTCATAGAATGGAGCTAATCCATCTTCGTAATATTCAAAATAAGCAGAACTTCTATAACAAGTTTGTAAGCTTAACCAATGTAAACGCTGCCATTTTGAATCGTAACTAATTTTAACATCTTTAAATGGTGTACGGACTTTTGAACCTTTTATTACTGGAATAAATAAATCTAATATACCATCCGGCGAAGCAATACTTACTCGATTACGAAATGTTTGCTTTGGGAAATGCTCATGTTTTTCTATTAAAAAATTTAAATCATTCTCTTTTAATGCAGTGAAGTAACTAACTGGCGGAAGATAAAAAAGTGGAAATATAGCTGAACTTTGCATCTGTTATTTTATGTTTGCAATCTAGGCATCGAAATTAATGATTAAAAAAGGCTTTTTGCATATCGGGTTATTTTTTTTGTATCTGTTATCTCTTTTGCCATTAGCTGTGCTACATTTTTTTGCAAGATTACTTTATTACCCACTCTATCATATTATAGGCTATAGAAGAAAAGTAGTGAGAGAAAATGTGCAAAAATCTTTTCCAGAAAAGAGTTTTGAAGAAATCATTCGCATAGAAAAAAGCTTTTATAAATATTTGGCAGATTTGATTTTCGAAATCATAAAGTTAAATACAATTTCAGAAAGCGAACTACGTAAACGAGTTAAATTTAATGGTCTAAGCCAAATTGAGGCCTATTTTAGCAAAGGAGAAAGTGTGTTGGCCTGCACTGGTCATTATGGAAATTGGGAATTATGTATGTTAGCTTTAGGATTAAACCTTAGTGCCACTGAATATGTGATTTATAAGCCTTTGGCCAGTGAAGTTTTTGAAAAATGGTTTCAAAAGCTAAGAACTCGTTTTGGAAATGAATTTGTGCCAATGCGCCAAACTTTAAGAAAGGTAATCGCCACAAAAGACCAGCCAACTATGTTTTGTTTTGCTGCCGACCAAACACCTGTTAAGGAAGAAACACAGTATACTTTACAATGGTTAAATCAGCCTACTGCAGTTTTGTTAGGTTTAGAGAAAATAGCACTACAGACTAATAGGCCAATATTTTATTTTGATGTAATTAAAGTTAAACGAGGTTATTATGAGGTTGATTGTTTGTTATTATGCGAAGAACCAAAAGCGACTGAAGGCCACGAAATAACCGATTTATTATATGAGTTTTTAAATAAAACCATTCAGCGTGAGCCCCCTTTTTGGCTTTGGAGCCATAGGCGATGGAAATTTGTAGTTTAGAGATATGGCACCAAGTGTAGCAGTTGTAATTTTAAATTGGAATGGTAAAAATTTGTTAGAAAAATTTTTACCAAGTGTTATGCAATCTAAGTATCAGAACTTACAAATAATAGTAGGTGATAATGCTTCTACTGATGATTCCGTTGAATTTATCAAAACAAATTATCCTCAAATAACTGTTCTAACTAACGATAAAAACTACGGTTTTGCTGGTGGATATAATCACATTTTAGAAAGAGTAAATGCTGATTATTTTGTGCTACTAAACTCTGATGTTGAAGTTCCAGAAAATTGGATTAAACCAGTTATAGACTTAATGCAGAGCGATGAAAAGATTGCTGTTGCTCAACCAAAAATAAAATATCAAGTTGAAAAAGACCAATTTGAATATGCTGGTGCGGCTGGTGGATTTATGGACTTGTACGCTTACCCATTTTGTAGAGGAAGAATTTTTGATGAAGTTGAGTTAGACAATAATCAGTATAACTCAAATACAGATATCTTTTGGGCAAGTGGTGCTGCTTTTTTTATTAAAAGCAAAGCTTGGAAAGAAGTGAATGGCTTAGATGCAGATTTGTTTGCCCATATGGAGGAGATAGATTTATGCTGGCGGTTAAAGAACTTGGGTTATAGAATTGTTGCTTGTGCAGATGCAGAAGTTTACCATTTAGGTGGCGGCACATTAAATGCAATTAATCCCTTTAAAACCTATTTAAACTTTAGAAACAACCTAATTATCATGCAAAAGAATTTGCCAAAGGGTGATGCTTATACCTTAATTTTTGCTAGGATTTGGCTAGATTTTGCAGCTTGGTTACGGTTTTTATTAAAAGGGAAACCTAAATTTACATTAGCTATTTCTAAAGCTCATTTTCATTTTTTTAGAGACTTGAATAAAACAGCTGCAAAAAGAAGCGACAAACAGATTCCTTTTAAAAATCATATTGGCGTTTATAAACACAGTATTGTCTGGGCTTATTTCGTTAAAAAATTAAAGAAGTTTAATGACTTAAGATGGTAATTAAATGCCTTTTAATTGTTCACCAATTGTTTTTTCTATCCAATAAACCGTATTTCCTGTTAAGCCTATTGTACTGAATTTAATCAAGCTATCTTTACCTACAATTACATGTGTAGGATAACCATCAATTTCATATTTCTGAGAATAATATCTTCCATCATCTACTATATTGTAGTTAAAAGCAGTTGTTTTCAAAAACTCTTTAAGCTCAGATTTACTATCTAAAGCAACAGCAATAAATACTACATCTTTATTGTCTTTGTATTTTTCTACTACTTTGTTTAATTCAGGGATTTCTTGCTTGCAAGGTGGACAGTTGATAAACCAAAAATTGATAACGTAAATTTTATCTACAGCTGTTTTTAAATCGTATTTATTACCATTGATGTCTGTAAACTTATCACCGTTAAACTTCTCTCCTTCTTTTAATGAGGCTGCCTGACGAGGTTTTGGCATATTAAGCATCGCCGCTTTTTTTCTTTCAGCTGCCCTTGCTTTCTCGACATCATTCATTTTGTAGGCTACAAATTCTTCTGACCCTTGTGGTCTTCTTAAATTATATTCACCAGTTTCCATTAATTTCTGCCAAATTGCATAAGGCAAAACTGTTCCCGAACTATCTTTTACAACTGTATTCTGGTCTAATTTTGTAGTTGTTCTTGTTGTTATTTGTGCATGGGCATTAACGGCAAAAAACAAGCTTAGTATGAATAGGTATTTTTTCATCTCCATAATTATTTTAATAAACTTTCAATTGCTAAACGATAGCCATCTAAACCAAAACCTGTTAAAACGCCTTTACAGTTTTTCCCTGTTAAAGAAACGTGGCGAAATTCTTCACGAGCATAGATATTAGAAATATGTACCTCTACAACAGGGGTTCTTATAGCTGCAATGGCATCAGCAATTGCTACAGAAGTATGTGTGTAACCTCCTGCATTAATGATAATGCCATCGTAAGAAAAGCCAACTTCGTGTAATTTGTTAATCAACTCCCCTTCAACATTGCTTTGGTAATAATCAATTTCTATAATGCTGTACATTTCACGCAGTTGCGAAATATAAGTTTCAAATCCTTCTGAGCCATATATAGAAGGTTCACGTAAACCTAAAAGATTTAAATTTGGACCGTTGATTATTTGTATTTTCATACGTTTTAGTTTGAAATGTTGTAACGTTGCAATGTTATAAAAAAAACTCAAGAAATTTAATGAATACCCAATCTTATCTTAAAGGTTTTAAGGATTATTTAAAATTAGAACGTTCACTTTCCAAGCATTCTATTGAAGCTTATTTAACTGATGTAGATAAATTGGTCCAATATTATTTGGCTATAGATAAAGATTTAAATCCTAATCTCGTACAATTATCAGATTTGAGGGCATTCATCACATGGCTAAATGAAATTGGAATGCAAGCCAATACGCAGGCAAGAGTAATTTCTGGTATTAAAGCCTTTTTTAATTATTTAACGCAGGAAGAAATTATCGAAGATGACCCTACTGCATTATTAGAAGCTCCTAAACTAACTAGAAAACTTCCAGATACTTTAAATATTCATGAGATTAATAAACTAATTGATGCCATTGATGCTTCAAAACCTGAAGGAATGCGTAATAAAGCCATAATTGAAATGCTCTATGGTTGTGGGCTTCGTGTTACGGAATTGGTAGAATTGAGGATTTCTAATATTTATGCTGATACAGAATTTATTAAGGTAATTGGAAAAGGGAATAAAGAACGTTTAGTGCCGATTGGTTCTGTCGCTTTAAAACTATTGGAAATCTATGTAAATGAAGTACGTGTCCATTTGAACATTAAACGTGGGCATGAAGATTTTATATTTTTAAATCGTTTGGGAAGTAGGTTGTCACGTATTTCGGTTTTCACATTAATCAAAGATTTAGCTGCTAAAGCGGGTATTCACAAAAGTATCAGCCCACATACTTTACGCCATTCTTTTGCTACTCATTTAATAGAAGGTGGTGCCGATTTAAGGGCAGTTCAAGAAATGCTTGGACACGCAAGCATAACCACTACAGAGATTTATACACACTTGGATAGGGATTATTTGAGAAGTGTGATTACGCAATTTCATCCGAGGAGTTAATCCCCCTTACCCCCAAAGGGGGATTGCGAAATGTATATTAGCGTCCTGAAAAGCCCCCTTTGGGGGTTGGGGGATTTGTCTTAATCATCCTATCTTTCCCTTGCATATCTTTTCTTAACTCAATGTTTTTAAAACCTTTATCTTTTAATAAATTAACCGTTTGTTCACCAAGGTATTCATTAATTTCAAAGAATAGTAATCCATTGTCTGATAAGTTTTTCAGAGCAAAATCGGCAATTGCTTCATAAAATATTAGCGGATTTTCATTGCTTACAAACAATGCCCTATGTGGTTCATTAGCTAATACATTTTGATGCATTGATGGTTTCTCATCTTCTTTGATGTATGGAGGGTTGCTAACGATGATTGAGATGGGTAATGGAAGATGTAAAACGGAAGATGTAAGAATATCATCCTTAATAAACTCAACTTTAACATTGTTTAAATTAGCATTTTGCTTTGCTGTTTCTATCGTATCTGCTGCAATGTCTAATGCATAAACTTTTGTGTGGGGAAGGTTTTTCTTTAGCGAAATAGCTATACAACCGCTTCCTGTGCCAATATCAAGTATAGTTGGGAGTTGATGGTTTGTAGTTTGGAGTAATGAATTGCCAACTGAAAACTGAGAACTGCAAACTGTAATAATCCATTCCACCAATTCTTCTGTTTCTGGTCTTGGAATTAATACAGATTCATCTACTTTAAAGGTTAAACCATAAAAATGAGCTTCGCCTAAAACGTATTGAATTGGCCTTCCAGTCTTTAGTTCATTTAAAATAGTAAGAAACTTAGCAACTTTTTCATCTGTTATTTCTAATTCTTTTTTTAATAGATAATCAGCTCTGCCAAAATTTAAAAGATGTTGAAGTGTAACCAAAAACAAAGCATGACTTTCATCTTCCTGATAAATAGCGGTTAAGCTTTCATTAAAATTTTGAGCTAATTGTTTTAATTGCATTTGCTGTAAAAATAGTGATAATCATACGAATTGAATGCGCAAATCAAAAATCTTAAATCGAAAATATAACCTACATTTGTAGCAATGACCGATGAACTTTATATGCAACGCTGCCTTGAATTGGCAAAATTAGGAATGGGAAATGTGAGCCCAAACCCTATGGTTGGTTGCGTAATTGTTCATGAAGGTCAAATAATCGGCGAAGGTTATCATCAGAAAATTGGTGAAGCCCATGCTGAAGTAAATGCCATTAATAATGTATTTTCAAACTTTGTTGAAGCAGCCCCTGCCCTTTTAAAAAATGCCACGGCCTATGTGAGTTTAGAACCTTGCGCTCATTTCGGAAAAACTCCACCTTGTGCAGATTTGCTGGTTAAACATCAACTCAAAAAAGTTGTAATCGGCAACACAGACCCGTTTTCTGAAGTAAATGGAAAAGGGATTGAAAAGCTAAAATCAGCTGGTATTGCAGTCGAAACTGGAATTTTAGAAAAAGAATGTTCTTATCTAAATCGAAGGTTTTTTACCCGAATTAAACAGCAAAGACCATTTATAATTTTAAAATGGGCGCAAACCGCTAACGGTTTTTTCGCACCAGCGGATGACTCTCAGCAATGGATTTCTGGACCATTGGCAAAACAATACACCCACCTGTGGAGAACTGAAGAAGATGCAATTTTAGTTGGTAAAAAAACTGCATTGGTTGATAATCCTCAGTTAACAGCTAGAAATGTTGAGGGGAAAAATCCAATCAGAATAATAATTGATAAAAATTTATCCATTCCATCAACCCATTACATTTATAACAAGGAAGCAAAAACAATTATCTTCAACGAAGTTAAAACCGATGTTACTGATAATATCTACTTTGTGCAGATGGAAGACATGCAGTTTTATTTAGCTCAAAAATTAGCCTTTCAGTTGTATTTAATGGATATTCAATCTGTAATTATTGAAGGTGGAGCCCAAATGCTAAACCAGTTTATTGAAGCAGGTTTATGGGATGAAGCAAGAGTTTTTACAGCCAAAACAGTTTGGGAAAATGGTATTAAAGCGCCACAGTTAATTGGAAATGTAATTGAACATATGCAAATTGGCGATGATGAATTAACAATAACTCAGCATATATAAAGAATGATTTATTTAATATTAAGTATAATTTGTAGCGTTACGGTTGGTGTTCTTTTAAAATTGGCCAAACGTTATCAAATTAATATCATGCAAGCCGTAACGTGGAACTATCTATTCGCTATTGGCTTGAGTGTTTTTTTCTTTAAACCAGATTTTAGCACTATTGGTACGCATATCAGCACACCAATTTACTTTGCAATAGGCATTTTACTTCCTGTTATATTTTTGGTTCAAGGTTTTGCTGTAAGATTAACAGGTTTGGCAAGAACAGATATTGCACAACGTTTATCCTTATTTATATCACTTTGTGCAGCTTATTTCTTATTCAATGAGCATTTTGACCGTTTAAAATATGTAGGTCTAATTTTAGGTTTTATTGCCATCATTTTCACAATGTACCGTAAATCTGGAAATCCCTCTTCTAAAAATGGTTGGTTGTATTTGCTACTTGTTTTTGTAGGTTTTGGCACCATAGATGTTTGTTTCAAATTAGTTAGTCAAATTACCGTTATCCCTTATACAACATCGCTTTTCATTATTTTCTGCATTGCTTTTATTTTATCGCTTATCTACATTTTGTATTTGGCAATAACCAAGAAAACCAAATTACAGTTGATAAATTTTATATGCGGCTGTATCCTTGGTTTATTCAATTTTGGTAATATTCTATTTTATCTAAAAGCGCACAAAGCGATGTCAGATAATCCTTCTACTGTATTTGCAGCAATGAATATCGGGGTTATCATAGCTGGAAGTTTTATTGGAATTGTGATATTCAAAGAGCGTTTAAGCAAATGGAATTACTTCGGACTAGCCTTAGCATTAGCAGCAATAATCTTGATCACTTTATCGAAATTACATGCTGTTCGATGATACTTACCAAACTATTTTAAAAACCTCCGAAGGTATTTTTAGGGATAAAGGCAGTAAGTTTATCGCCTATGCTTATCCTTTAAAGAGTGAGACTGAAGTTAAGGAAATCATTGCTAAATTAAGGGGTGAACATACAAAAGCTAGGCATTTCTGCTGGGCTTTACGTTTAACCCCAGATAGAAATGTATTCAAGCTAAATGATGATGGAGAACCGTCTGGCACCGCTGGTCGACCGATTTTAAACACACTACTTTCTGCAGATATCACCAATATTTTAGTTGTAGTTGTTCGCTATTTTGGCGGAACCTTATTAGGCGTTGCTGGTTTAATTAATGCTTATAAAACCGCTACGGTAGAGGCAATTAAAGAAAATAAAATCGTTACTAAAACTGTAAATGACATTTACCAACTTAACTTTGATTATTTGGCAATGAATCAAGTCATGCGAATTGTAAAAGACGAAAACTTAGAAATTATAAACCAAGAATTTGACACCAATTGTGTAATCAAGTTTGAAGTCCGCAAATCTAATCTCAACATTGTTTTAGGTAAATTGGAAAAGGTTGAGGGAATTGAGCTAAGGTATTTGGCGACTGTTTAGCGGACCGTCATTTCGACGATAGGAGAAATCTGTTAAGCAACTCGACTTATAGATATCACCTCGCTGCGCTGCGTTCGATATGATGTTGCTAGCTAGATGAACCAACAAACTATTTTTATTAAGTTTGTTATTCCTTTCCCGTAAGCTAAAGCAAAGGGCAATGTTGAGCAAAGCGAAATCCCGATTTTTCGGGAAACAAATGACACTAATGAACCATTTATGAAATTATCAGAAGCCGATTTAATCATCAATCCAGATGGAAGTATTTATCATCTAAACCTATTACCAGAAGATATTGCTGATACAATAATCACAGTGGGGGATTTAGACCGTGTTGGAGAAATAAGTAAATACTTTGATTCAATAGAGCTTAAAAAGGGTAAAAGAGAGTTCATTACACACACAGGCTATTTGGGTAAAAAACGAATCACCGTTATTTCAACAGGTATTGGTACTGATAATATCGATATCGTTTTTAATGAATTAGATGCTTTGGTTAACATCGATTTCGAAACAAGGGAGATTAAAAAAGAACTAAAATCCTTGAATATCATTCGTGTGGGTACATCTGGGGCTGTTCAACCAGATATCCCTATGGGAACAATTCTAGCTTCTACTTATGGCTTAGGTTTTGATGCCTTGATGCATTATTACATTCAACAAATGTCTGGAGATGAACATAGTTTATTAGATAGCATTAAATCTCACTTTTCGCATATCAAAGGGATTCATCCCTACTTAACTGCCGCAGATTCTACTTTACTGCAAACGGTAGGTAAAGACATGGAAAAAGGAATTACAGTTACAGCACCAGGATTTTATGCACCACAAGGCCGACAAGTAAGAGCTAAAAATGCAGTTCCGAATTTTATCAGTCAATTAAATAGTTTTAAAGGTGGGACAAATAGAATTACCAATTTAGAAATGGAAACAGCTGGCATTTATGCCCTAGCTAAAACACTAGGACATAAAGCACTCTCTGTTAATGCAATTTTGGCTAGTCGTGTTAAATTTGAATTTAGCAATGATCCTAATAAAATTGTAGATAAAGCAATTCAAATGGTACTTGACAGAATTTAATTTAGGCTTCTGGAATTTTCTCTACCACTAGTTCGTTTCCAGCTGTATCTAAATAAGTAACCGTCATCTCATTTAAATCTGTAACCCACTTCTCCACCCCTGCTACTGCAGCTTGCCTACAAAAAGTTTGGTAATCGGTTTCTCCATTTTGATGAACCTTTAGAGCTTCGCGAATGCCACTTATTGATGATTCTGGTTCAATAATCAAATCTTCATAAATCGGCGGACCTTGAACTGTTTCATCACCTTCGCCAAAATAAGTAGACATACCGTTAATAACGTACACATCATTTCTGGTAACGCCCATCGCTTTAAGTTCTTGAATAAAAGCTGGAAAATCTGCGCCGCTTTTTACTTTTGATTCTGCGATATGTATTTCTTCTAGGTTAAGCATAATTTCTAAATTTATTGACTTACAACTTTGTAAATCGTGGTTTGGCTGTACACCTCATCAGGTTGTAAAACCGTGCTAGGAAAATCAGGAATGTTAATGCCATTTGGATGATGTTGCGTTTCTACACAAAAAGCATCAAATTCATTATAATCCACACCTCCTTTTCCATTTTTTACCCCTAAATATTTAGAGGTGTATAAATGGGCAACAGGTTCTGTACTATACACTAACAAAGTTAAGCCACTATTGGTTTCAGTAGTTTTACTAGCTAATGTCAAGCTTCCATATTCTTTATCTAAAACATAGGTTTGATCGTAACCTAACTTTTCATCCCAACCATCACCAATGGCTTTGCCTTTTCTAAAATCGTGATGCGTTCCTTCCACAGGCAATAGTTTTCCTGTTACCACACTGTTAGAATCTTGTTCCAGCCAGTATGAGACATTCATCTGATGAATATGATTTTTTATGTTTCCACCAGTTGGTGATAGGTTAAAATAGCTATGATGAGTTAAATTTACGGCTGTAGCTTCATCGGTATCTCCAGAATACGTTAAAATTAATTCATCATTATTGGTTAACTCAAAACTTAATTGAATCGCTAAATCGCCAGGAAAATTCTCTTCGCCATCAAGGCTGAAATATTGAAAAGTAACCTTTGCATGAGGTTCTTCAGCAATGTCGATTATGTCCCAAACTTTTTTGTCAAACCCTTCTACCCCACCGTGCAAACAATCATCACCATTGGTTTGAGCTAGTTGATATTCAACTCCATCTATTTCAAATTTCCCACCTTTAATTCTATTGGCATAACGACCAATAATAGCTCCCAAATATGGGTAATTTTTTAAGTAATCTGGGTTAATATATCCTTCAAATTCATCAAATCCTAAAACGATATCTTGTTTATCGCCCTTGGCATTTGTAACTATAAATTTGTTGATGATGGTACCATAATTGAAAATCTTTACCAAACTGCCTTTGTCATTGGTTAATTCGACCGCAATTACTTCTTTTTTATCAATAAAAATGCCTGTATTTATTTGCTTTACTTTCATAAATTGTATCTTAGCTTGCTGGCTAAATTACAATTTAAACTCAGAAATATTCCAGTAAAATATTTTTTATGAAAGACCAATTAGTAGATAAATTTTTAGAGAAATACAATCAACAACCAACCGCATCTTACTTCGCTCCAGGTAGAGTAAATTTAATAGGAGAACATATTGATTATAATGGCGGATTAGTAATGCCATGTGCCATCACAGCAGGTACTTGGTTACTTTTAGCACCAAACAATGATAATGTAATTAGATTTAGTAGTGTGAATTTTGAAGGCGATAAAACCATTGAAATTCAAAAAAGCTACACAAAAAATGGAAATGATTGGTATAACTATCCATTAGGTGTTTTTCATGAATTACAACAGTTCGATTGGCTTTCAGGTGGATTAGATTTATTGTATTTTGGAAACATCCCAATTGGCTCTGGTTTATCATCTTCTGCATCTATTGAGATTTTAACCGCTTATGCTTTAAACGATTATTATAATTTAGGTCACGATAAACTAGAATTAGTTAAACTTTCTAAAAGAGTAGAAAATATCTTCATTGGTTTAAATTCTGGTATCATGGATCAGTTTTCTGTTGCTTTTGGTGAAGCTAACAAAGCCATTGTGTTAAACTGTGATTCATTGAAATACAAAATTGTAGATTGTGATTTAGGTGATTACGTTTTGGCAATTATCAATACAAATAAAGCTAGAAAACTTGAAGAATCTAAATACAATGAAAGGTATGAAGAGTGCCAAACTGCTTTGAAGACCTTACAAACAGCAATTAACATTAACAACCTATGTGAGTTAACGGCAGAGAAATTTGCATTACATAGTCATTTAATTACTGATGAAACTGTTTTAAAAAGAACAACTCACGTAGTGAAGGAAAATGATAGGGTTCATTTAGCTGCTAAAGCATTAAACGCAGGACAATTAGAAGAGTTTGGTAGATTAATGTATGCTTCACATCAATCTTTAAGAGAATTGTATGAAGTTTCTGGAAAAGAATTAGATGCTGTGGTAGATTTCTGTAAGGATTACGAACATGTTATTGGTGCAAGAATGACTGGTGCTGGTTTTGGTGGTTGTGCCATTGCTCTGCTTAAAAAGGGACAAGAAGAAGACTTTGCTAAAAAACTAACTGATTATTATGTAGACAAAGTTGGCTATCCTGCTGCAATTTATGTACATCAGATTGGTAATGGTGTGGGAAGAATTTAATTTAGCCGCAGATTCGCAGATTATGATTTCCCTGGTTGATGTCCCCACCAACCAAAAATTAAATTACTAAAAATTAAAATCACAGAGAAGTTATGGCTATGGACCTGTGGTAAAACCAAACAATGAGAAAACTAAAACTCGACGAACTTAATCGTGTAGATATCCAAGAATTTAAAGAGCAAGAAAAACTGCCTGTTGTTGTGGTATTAGATAATGTGAGAAGTATGCACAACGTAGGTTCTGTTTTTCGCACGGCGGATGGATTCTCAATCGAAAAAGTAATTCTTTGTGGCATTACTGCACAACCCCCGCACCGTGAGATAGAAAAAACTGCCTTAGGTGCAACACAATCTGTAGAATGGGAACATTTTGAAGATACTTTAGCTGCCATTGATTCACTAAGGGAACAAGGTTATCAAATCATCGCCATTGAACAAGCTGAAAATAGCACCATGCTTAATACTTTTAAACCTTCAGTAGCTGCAAAATATGCTTTGATTTTTGGTAATGAAGTAAATGGTGTAAGTGACGAAGCCATGCAAAATATTGATGAATGTATCGAAATCCCGCAATTTGGAACAAAACACTCTTTTAACATTGTAATTTCTGCAGGTATTGTGCTTTGGGATTTCTTCGCGAAATTAAGATTGTAGTTTTGTCATCCTGAGCTTGTCGAAGGACAGACCGACCAATAATTAAACGACATTATGGAAAACCTACTTTTAAAAAAGCTTCAAATCAAATCTGGTTTCAAAGTTAAAGTATTAAATGCGCCAGAAAACTTTACAAATATCGTTGGTGATATTTCGTCAGATATAACTGTAGCATTTAATGATGTAGAAAACTATAGTGGTTTATTAATTTTCGCTATTACAAAAGCTGAGCTATTAGCTGCGTTAAATCAAGAAGCCAAGTTGATTAATGATAAAACCATCTGTTGGATTCTTTATCCTAAAGCAAAATCTAAATTGGCTAGCGACTTAAATTTAATGATGGGTTGGGACTATTTAAAGACCTTCAATTTAACACCTTGTGCATCTGCAGCGATAAATGAAACTTGGACTGCCATAAGAATTAAACCTGTTGAAGCACAAAAGAAATCTGGTCGTGGTAATGCAGAAATACAAACCAGCGATTACAGCAATTATGTTGATGTTGCCAATAAAACTGTAACACTTCCAGAAGATTTAAAAGCAGAATTAGCACAACATAGCAATGCTTTAAGTTTCTATGAATCGTTATCTTATAGTAATCGCAAAGAATATGTCCTTTGGATTATCACTGCAAAACAGGAAAAAACTCGGTTAGAACGTATACAAAAAACTGTAGAGAAGTTGTTGGATGGTAAGAAGAACCCAACCGAAAAGTAGCTAACCACATAGACACATACCTGTCATAATCTATTACCTTCTATGTGCCTATGTGGTTAAACATTTTAAGCTTGCAAAACCTTATCTGGTGTAATAGGTAAACTTCTAATCCTTTTACCCGTTGCATTAAATACAGCATTGGCAACAGCGCCAGCAAAGCCAATTATTGCAATCTCTCCCATTCCCTTCGCTCCCATCGGATTCACAATTGGGTCTGGTTTATCAATAAAAATTACATCCACTTCAGGTACATCTGCATGTACAGGGACGTGGTAATCTGCAAAGTTGTTATTTACATATCTGCCATAACGATTATCTAAAATAGCTTCTTCCGTTAAAGCCATTCCAATTCCGCCTACTGCACCCCCAACCATTTGACTACGAGCAGTTTTCGGACTAACAATCTTTCCACTGTCACCAACAGAAACAATCTTACTCACTTTTACCACCCCAGTTAATTGATGTACTTTAACCTGCACAAAGTGGATAGAAAAAGAGTACATCGAATAATTCTTTGCATCCGGATTATTCTGAGACGATTGAATGGTTTTTTCAATCATCGGTAAGTTGTTTTTCTTCAATACATCAACAAAGTTTGACGTGGCATCCATATTAGAATTTGCAGCTAATTCTGCAATAGTAGCTTTTAAAGCTACACAAACATCATTAACGGCAGAACCAACTGTAGAAAGCGTAGCAGAACCACCCTGACTTGGCGCTGGTGGTAAAGAAGAATCACCCAACTCAAAAGTTATTTTATCAGTTGGGATATTCATTAGCTTACTGGCTATTAATCCCATTCCTGTTCCAGTACCTGGACCAATATCACTTGTTGCACTTTGTAAAACCAAAGTTCCATCCGTTTTTAAGATACCTTTTACACTTGCTCTACCTCTGCCAGCATTAAAAACACCTATACTAACGCCGTAACCTATATTCCAAGAACCTTCTACGATACTTCCTGGTTTATTTTTTCTTTTGTCCCAGCCAATTTTTGCGGCACCCAATCTATAAGCTTCTTTGATATATTTACTAGAAAATGGTCTGTTTTGAGCTGGGTCTTTTTCAGGGTCATTTTTAATCCTGAAATCTAATGGGTCCATGTCTAAGGCATGAGCCATTTCGTCTATCGCACTTTCCAATGCAAATGCTCCAGTAGCTTCTCCAGGTCCACGCATCCAAATAGGCACGCTCATATCTAGCGGAACGATATAATAATTAGTATTCACATTTTCAGAACTGTACATAAACTTACTCATGTTCACCACACCTTCTGTAAAGTTTTCGTAGGTAGAGCTTTGCCCGAAAGCAGTATGAGTGATTCCTGTAATCTTACCATCTTTTGTTGCCCCTAAACCAATCTTCTGGTGTGCTGCAGGTCTATTCCCAACCATTGTAAACATCTGGTCGCGGGTAATAACCAACTTAACAGGTTTTTTAAGATGTCTAGATGCCATAACTGTAGCAATTTCTAACGGCCATGTTCTTAAAGCCATTCCAAAACCACCACCTACAAACTCAGAATTAACCTGAACACTTTCTGCCGGAATTTTAAAGGCTCCAGCAATAGTATTTTGGGTAGCCTTTACGCCTTGTGTTTTTGCATAAACAGTAACTTGGTCGTTTGGTCGCCAATCTGCAATGATCCCATGCAATTCCATCGGATTATGCGTTTCAACTGGCATTATATAAGTTTGCTCAACTTGTACTTCAGCAGTTTTATAAGCATTTTCTACACCCCTAACATAAGGGGCGGCACCTTGTAGTTTTTTAACCGCTGCATCTTTAATGCTCTTTTCAAAATCCGTATTAAAAGCAGCTTTTTCATAAGTTACCTTAACCAAAGATGCTGCATAAGTAGCTCTTTCAAAAGTATCAGCCACAACTAAGGCAATTGGCTGACCATTAAATAATACTTGATCAGTATAAAATATCTTCATTTTTGGGCCACCTTCTGCTTCATATCCTGCAACAGAGGGTTTGTTTAAGTGAGATAATACACCCAAAACTCCTGGAGCGGCAGCAGCTGCTTTGCTATCTATTGCCGTTATCTTTCCTTTGGTTATAGTGCTTGTTACCAATACACCATAGGTTAATCCAGGTAATTGATACTCTGCAAAATATTTAGCCTTTCCAGTTACCTTATCAATACCGTCTACACGGTCGTTTTCATCTTTAAAAAATAAATTTCCCATTACGCTTTCGATTTGGCAATAGTTAACGCTTCAATAATTGAGTTTGGGGCAAGCTTTAGTTTGAAATCATTTTCTCCAAAACCTTTAGCATCTTTCATGGCTAATTTTGCAGCTTCCTCAAAATTTGCTGTAGTTGCTATTTTCCCTTTTAAAAATGATTCAGCAGTTGTCAATCGCCAAGGTTTGTGTGCAACACCACCCATTGCCAAACGAACATTTGCTATCAAGCCATCTTTAATTTCTAATGCAGCTGCAACAGAAATCAATGCAAATGCATATGAAGAACGGTCTCTTACTTTTAAATAATGAATGTTTTTATTTAAGTTATTTACTGGAATTTCTAGCCTTACAATCAATTCGCCTTTTTGTAAATTGTTATCTTTTTCTGGCGTTGTACCTGCTAAACGATGAAAATCTATAAAGTTTATTTTTCTTTCACCTTTGGCGCCTACAATCACTACTTGTGCATCTAATGTGGCTAAACCAACACACATATCGCTCGGATGAACAGCAATACAAGATTCAGATGTGCCGAATATCGCATGCATTCTGTTATAACCTCCAATTGCGCCACAACCTGTTCCTGGTTCGCGTTTATTGCAAGGCATAGTGGTATCGTAAAAATAGCCACAACGTGTACGTTGCATCATATTACCGCCAACAGTTGCTACATTTCTTAATTGTGCAGATGCGCCAGATTGCAAAGCCAACATTAATAAAGGAAATTTCTCTTTTACAATACCATTTTCAGCCAATGCCGAATTAGAAACCAATGCACCAATATGTAAAACGTTATTTTTTAACTCAATTTGTTTTAGAGGCAGGTGATTAATATCAATCAGCTTTTCTGGAGCAGTTACCCCTCTTTTCATTAAATCAACCAAGTTTGTACCACCAGCAATAAATGCTGCTTTTGGGTCTTTACTCACTAAGCCTAAAGCCGTTTTAACAACAGTAGTTCTTAAGTATTGGAAATTTATCATACGGCAGTCCCCTTCTCTTTAACTTCTTGTATCGCATCAACTATGTTCGGGTAAGCACCACAGCGACAAATATTTCCACTCATGTATTCTCTAATTTCTTCCTTAGAATTAGCATGGCCTTCGCGAACACAAGCCACAGCGCTCATGATTTGTCCGGGTGTACAATAACCACATTGAAAACCATCATGTTTAATAAAAGCAGCCTGCATTGGGTGTAGTACATCGCCATTAGCTAAACCCTCAATGGTCGTAATACTTTTCCCTTCATTCATCACAGCCAAACTCAAACAAGAGTTTATGCGTACACCATCAACATGAACGGTGCAAGCGCCGCATTGCCCATGGTCACAGCCTTTTTTTGTTCCTGTTAAGTGTAATTGCTCCCTCAATAAATCCAAAAGCGTAACCCGAGGTTCTACCTTTAAAACAAACGCTTTGTTATTTACTTTCAAATTCAAGGGGATTTTCTCAAAAAGCTCTGCGAATTGTTCATCTACTTTGTTATCTGCTGCTTTTAAAACCGTTAATGGTGTTAAGGAAAGGGCAGTAATAAGCGTAGATTTTTTCAAAAAATCACGGCGTGTATCACCAGATTGGTTGTTATCAATTTCAGCCATAATAAATAAGGAATGGTTATTTCTCTAATATCGGAATAACAAAATTCCTTTCATTAGGTTTTGGCAATTTAGAAGGATTCTATGTGTTTGTCATTCCGACTTTGGAGGAATCTATTTATAAGAATGTCAAAAATTATTTGAAAAACAAGGTTAGTGGCACTTGGCAAACTCAGTCCTTCTTTCCACTTTACTCACCCGCGTGCCTTAGGCTCGTGCCGTTTCTCCCGATAGCTATCGGGAAAGGTTTATTTTACAAAGGCAGTAGTTCTTATGAAGGGGTTGTTCCTACTAGAATCAAAAAGAAGACAAACATATCAAAGTTAAATCTGCGTGTTTGCGATATTAATTCCGGTTTTTTTTGTCATCTTAATTATGCAGCATCTTTAAATGATTCGCAGTAGAGATTATTCTTTTGACGGAGGGGTAAGATTAAATTTCCGCTAATACAGTTCCACTTTCCCAAACCTCTAACTTATGTTTAATGCCACATTTTAAAGCAAAGTTGGCTCTTTGGTGGCCCACTGGGAAATCAAAACAAACAGGATAATCAAAACCTTTAACCTTTTCTAAAACGATATCTATTAATGTTTTGCCAAACTCTGAGCCAGAATCATCAGGTTTTACCTTAAACCCTCCAATAATTAAACCTTTGAGCTTATCTAATTTTCCGCTTCGTTTTAGGTTATAAAACATTCTGTCGATGCTATATAAATATTCGCCTGTATCTTCTACAAAAAGTATTTTTCCATCTGTTTGTATTTCAGATTTACTTCCAGCTAGGTTTTCAATGCAACGAAGATTACCTCCAATTAATTCACCAGTTGCAATACCCATCCTATTGCTTGTGTTGTAAGTTGTACCGTATCTCAACTTTTCTCCCTTCAATGCCTGCTGAATGGAATTAATGGTTTCAATTTGTATCGGTTCTGCTAAAGACCAGTCTGAAGGAAAGCTATTGCACATTTTAGAGTGTATACTAGCTATATGCACATTAGTGTTAATATGGCAATGGAGTATGGTTATATCACTAAAGCCAATGATCCATTTAGGGGATGATTTGAATTTACTGAAATCTAATTGATCAATTATCCTAACCGCTCCATAACCACCACGAGCGCACATGATAGCCTTTATAGTTGGTTCATCCAACATTTGTTGCAAATCTGTTAAACGTTCTTCATCGGTTCCGCCAAATGTAAAATCCTTAGCCCCTACCGTTTTTCCAATAACAACGTTAAAGCCCCAACTTTTCATTTGAATAACTGATGGTTCTATTTCAGCTTGAGTGATGTATCCGGCCGGACAAGTTATTCCAATGGTATCTCCAGATACTAAATACGATGGAATTTTAACTTTTTTGGGTGTCGTTATGGATGCTTCATTTGCTATACTTTTTAATGGACTAATTAAAAGAGATGCTGGAATAAGCGATAAAAAATATTTACGATTCATTTGGTTAAATATAATGAAATCGAATTTTGTAATTGCAATTCTAAGAAAATTAATAAAGCTTATTGTTACGACTTAGGTTTGGTATAGAGCAGTTGACCAGCATTTGCCTCCATAAAAGCGTTAAAAGCAACCCAGTCATTATCTGTCCAAGTGCTAGAAATTATGTTTCCAGTGCAAGTATAAACTAAGCGGTTACATACGCCTAATGATGATGCACCATTCCAAACATAGAAAACCGTCTCTCCTTTATATTGGTACAATTTTACTGTTGTTCCTTCGTAAAATTTGCAGTCGGCCGTTCCATCTTTTATCTTTTGGAACCAAGTTAATTCGTCAATAGATCTTCCATCGCAAACCTTAAAACTTTTATTATCTCGTTTACAACCAAAAAAAGAGAGTAGAATAATCAGATAGAATAAATAATTTTTTTTCATAATTTATAATCCTAAACGTTAATTTTTATAAAAATAATCAACTATTTAAATATAAAACATTAACACATAGAATTTTATGAAATTTTATTTTAAACAACAGCTACATCATTTGCCAATTGCGCAGATAACCCTGCACCTGCTAATAAAAGTTCTTGGGTAATGGTTTTAGTGTAATCTGCAATTTCTGCCTTAAAATCGGTTACTGATGCCCCAGAACGAATCTCCTCTAAACGTTTTTCCCATTGACCAGTTAATTCTGCTTGCGCAATTTTTTTATCCTTAACCACTTCATAAACAGCTAAACCTTTGTTCGTTGGAATTAAATTTCTTTTATCACGGGTAATGTATTCCCTTGTCAGTAACGTCTCAATAATGGCTGCTCTAGTAGCTGGTGTTCCCAAACCACTGTCTTTCATTGCATAACGTAACTCTTCGTCTTCAATTTCTTTACCAGATGTTTCTAAGGCTTTTAATAACGATGCTTCATTATATAAAGGTTTTGGCTTAGTTTGTTTCTCTAATAAGGCTTTATTAACGATTGGCAACAGTTCTCCAACTTTTACTTTTGGCAAAGCTGGGTTTTCTTCATCCTTTTTCTCGTCTTCGGTTTCATTAAATACAGAACGCCATCCCGCAGAGCGGATTACGGTTCCGTTGGCGATAAATATAGAACCAGATTCTATGGTGATTTTAGTAATTTCCTTTAGACATTCTTGATGAAAAGCCTCCAACATTCTGCCTGCAACCATATCAAAAATGGCTTGGTGGTCCTTGCTTAAGTTATAAGGTTTTTCGCCGGTTGGCAAAATAGCATGGTGATCTGTTACTTTTTTAGCGTTCACGCTTCGTTTATTAAGCGTAGCTGTTTGTAAAAAGTTAGCCTGATTGGCAAATGTTGGATGATCGGTTAAGGTAGAAATGAGTTTTGGTACATTAGCAAAAACATCATCTCCAATATATCTACTTCCGGTACGAGGATAAGAAACTAATTTACTCTCGTATAAATTCTGCAATAAATTAAGGGTTTGATCTGCCGTAAAGCCATTTTTCTTATTGGCTTCTTGTTGCAAAGAACTTAAGTCATGCAACAATGGCGGCGGTTCTTTTCTTGGTTTTGCTTCAACTGCAATAATATTTCCACCGTTTGGAAAACCTGTAGCTACATCTTGAACTTTGTCAAAAACTTCTTGTGCTTCTGGTTGTGTTTTAAAATTGGCAATAGAAATAGCTTTAAATAGCTGTCCGTCTTTATCTAATTGAATGGCAATTTGATAAAAAGTTTGAGGAACAAAATTCTTGCTTTCTATATATCTCGCACAAATCATGGCTAAAGTTGGGGTTTGTACCCTTCCTAACGACAATACACTTTTAGAGCCAGCAGAAATACTTAATGCTTGTGTAGCATTCATACCAACTAACCAATCAGATTCTGAACGGCAATGAGCTGAATTAAATAATGTATCGTAATCTGTACCAGGTTTTAAGTTCCTAAATCCATCTTTAATGGCTTCATCAGTTTGAGAAGAAATCCATAACCGTTTAAAAGGTTTTTTACATTTAAGGAAATAATAAATGTACCTGAAAATTAGTTCACCCTCACGTCCAGCATCCGTTGCTACGATAATTTCTGTTGCTTCATCAAACAGTTTCTTAATAATATCTAATTGTTTGCGAACACCAGGATCTTCTACAAAGCCATCTTTTGTTTTAACCTTACGGATAGAAAGTTTGAACTTTGCTGGCAACATAGGCAAATGTTGTCTTCTCCAGCCTATAAATCCGTATTCCTGCGGCGGAGCTAATTGCAATAAATGCCCAAATGCCCAAGTAAATGAATATCCTTTTCCTTCGATATAACCATCCTTCCTTGTTGTTGCACCAAATACTTTGGCTAGTTCACGCCCAACTGATGGTTTCTCGGCAATTACAATCTTCATTCTTCGCTTCTTCTATTTTGGAGCGTTAAATATCTGAAAATTTTGTGTAGCTAAGGTTTAAAAGTTTTCGACATTGATCAATTTCAATTAATTTATTGATTGTATTTAGCATTAAAAAATTTTTTTTTTCATTGCGGTTTAAACGTATCAAGTTTTTTTACGACTTAAAAATAGACAACTGAAAATCAATGGTTTATGATTTTAGCTCTTGTGAATTAAGTGTTTCAAAATATATCATAACCTATTGTATATCAATTACTTAAATAAAATTTTACTTGTAATTATCAATCCATTACCTCTATATTTGAAAACCAAATATTTTGTTTAACCGGCAAAACTTTCTTACTGTATGAACAACATCGAAATAAGTGTATTCTTTCGTAAATGCTTGAGTCTATCTATAGGCTTTTCTCTCCGTCCATTTGCTTTAATACCACAACAAAGCAATTCTTATCGTCTAAAATTCAACCAAATATTAAACCTAAAACCAAAAATCTCATGAAAAAGAATTTCTTTTCAAACAAGCTAATGCTGTTAGCGTCAATTTCACTATTAGTAATTAACTCTAGTTGTAACAAAGAAAAGATTGACACTCAATCTACCTCAAATGAAAATCAAAAAGTAAACGTTGAGCCAACAAGTGCAGTTGCTGCTGCATTAGCTTATCCAAGTAACATTAACACAGGATTTAATCATGCTGATGGATCTTATTCTTATGAAGAAGCTAGCGGAGATTTCGGTGGAGCAACTATTTCTGGATGGAATGAATCTAGAGCTTATATTTCTGGAAATCAAGCTCGTGCAACACTTGCCCCTAATTCAGTATCAAATGGCTTAATTGCTGGGTTTGACCTATCTGATGGCTCTGCTTATGAACTAACTTATGATGTTCGTTTCCACAGCCAATTTGACTGGAGCCGAGGTGGTAAAGTTGGATTTGGCTTCTTGATTGGCGATGAAAATACTGGATGTGACATTGCTACAGATGGTAATGGAGGAAGTTTACGATTAATGTGGTATCAAAATGATGCTGGTCGTGTTTACTTCCAACCTTATGTTTACCACAGAGATATGGCTGGACCTTGTGGTGATACTTTTGGAAAAACCTATCCTACTTCTGGAAGCATAAACAAAGGACAAACATACAGAGTGCACATGTATGTAAAAAGTAATACTGGCTCAACTAAAAACGGATGGGTACAAGTTAAAATTGATAACAATACTGTGTTAGATCAATCTATAAGATGGACAACCAATGATAGCAAAAGGTTAATCAAGAGGTTATCTTTCCATAATTTTAGAGGTGGAAAAGATGTTGCTGTTTGGGGTTCTAGTCAAACAAGTTACATTTATTTTGATAATGTAGTGGTAAACAAAATACAATAATAAAAAGCCCCGTAGGATATTTTAATATGCTACGGGGTTAAATTTTATTGTTGTTGTTGTTGTTGTTGTTGCATTTCTATAAATCTTTGATAAGAATTTGAAGTAGCGAATGGTTCTGCCACTTGTTGTACGTAGGCCGCATCTTGTAAAATAGAAGATTCTTCTTCGGCCTTAATTTTTTCATTTGTAATAACAACTGAAACAGTTAGGGTATGGGCTGATGAACCTTTATAAGTGCCTTTTACAGGTGTACAATCATTAAAATTACGCCCAAATGCAATGCGGATATGTCTATCACTTACTAGACAGTTATTTGTAGGATCAATGCCTAACCAACCATAATCGGGAATATACGCTTCTACCCAAGCATGAGTAGCACCAATACCTCTTAATTCGTTACCAAATGGACAAATATAACCACTTACATACCTAGCTGGAATTCCAGAAATGCGCAACATTTCTAGCAATAAGTGAGCAAAATCTTGACAAACACCAGCTTTTAATTCCCAAATCCTATCTATATCAGTCTCCACATCTGTTACCCCTTGTTGATAGGTAATTTGATCATATACATAAGAAGAAAGGCCTTGAACGCTTTGTAAAACTGTTTTTTCTCTATTAGCAATATTTGAAATTTCACTTCTGATAATTGGCAATGCTTTATAAATGCCAGATTTTACGAAATCAAGAAACTCAACATCTAAACTTAGCTTATCAATTGTTTCCCATTGGCTTTTAGGAGACCAAAAGTCAGAAGGTACTGGAACTGGTCTGGTTTCTACTTCTGCGTCGACAGTAATGACTAAGTCTGTATGTGGTTCTACAATTGTGAAAACACCAACCTTGTTTCCGAAAAAATCCTCGTAACCATCTATAACAGCTAGCGGTTTTATTTTTATTTCATGGTTAATGATTTCTTGATAATCATCTGAAGGAGGACTTAATATAATCTGATTAGCGCTATCTATTACAGGGGACGGATAAGTGTACCTAGTGGTATGTTTTACGTGATAAATTGGCATTGTTTCAAGTTTTTTTTGTGTGTGCGGCGAAAATAATTACTCAACTTGTAATACCGAAATAATATCGGTTAAATGATTGTACCACGTTTATTACATTTTCTTCTACAAGCTCCAACAGAGATAGTTGAGCATCAACACCTAAGCCAGAGCTATTATATTTTAATATTGCAGCTGTTTTACCTATTGCAAACTCTATTTTTTCAAAGCTCTCTTCTTTGCTATCTTGTTTTAATCGCTGTGCGTATCTGTTTAACTGGTTTAAACCATAAGCAATTGAATGTGGGAAATGCATCTCATATAATGCTTGTTTGAAAATTAGGTCTGGCTTTACAGATCCAGAATTTGCTTTCAAATAATATTCGTAACCAGATATAGATACTAAAAAATATCGCCAGCTTACTATAGATAAACCATCTGTTCCTAATCCATCTGTACGAGTTATTTGCATTTTTAATGCAGTTATACTTTGCAACAAACGCTCAATAAATTTTCCAATATTTAGGTAGTTAAAACCCTCGCTCCTAAACATAGAGACATCAACAACACCATAATACAACATACATTGCTTAATTAACTGATCGAGTATGGTTACTGGGTCGCCTGAAAATACTTGTTTTTGCAAACCAGCATCCCTAATTAAATGATAATAATCGTTGAGGCATTGCCAAAGTTCTTTCGTAATGTGGTCCTGTGCGCTACGAGCATTTTCCCTTGCCCTAAAAATGTTATTAACAACCGAACTATCGTTTTCTTTATCAAAGAGGATAAATTGTAATACTTCATTGGCATTCATGGTTTTCTCAGGCGCTTTACCGTGATTATAGTACCTGAATACATCATCCCATTTTACAAAAGGCACTCCATCTTGTGATGCAATATAATAAGTTCTTAAAATTCTCAATTGCACATTGGTACGCTCCATGTAACGGCTCATCCAAAATATGTTATCTGCTACTCTACTCAGCATTTTTGTTACCCCCAACCCCTAAAGGGGATTTTAAATTGTTTTTGTTATGTTTTTATTGCTGTAAACTGCTAATTTTAAACTGCTAACTACTTAGTCTACTACCCAGGTATCTTTACTTCCTCCACCCTGTGAAGAATTAACCACTATAGAGCCCTCTTTTAACGCAACACGGGTTAATCCGCCTGGAACGATTTCAATTCCATCTGGCCCACTTAAGGCGAAAGGTCTTAAATCTATTCTTCTCGGTTGCAATTTACCATCTATGTAGCATGGTGCTGATGAAAGGCTAATGATAGGTTGTGCAATGAATTGTCTTGGCGACTTTACAATCTCTTCACTAAACTCTTTCAGCTCTTGCTCTGTTGCAATATTGCCAATTAACATCCCATAGCCACCACTTTCATTGGTGCGTTTAACAACCATGTTATTTAAGTTTTTTAAGGTGTATTCACGTTCATCTACATTTTCCATCCTATATGTTGGAACATTTTTAAGAATTGGTTCTTCATTCAAATAATACTTAATCATATCTGGCACGTAAGCATAAATCGCCTTATCATCGGCCACACCATTCCCCATTGCATTTACGATGGCTACGTTTCCTTTACGGTAAGCGTGGTAAATTCCAGGAACACCTAACATACTATCTGGACGGAAGATTAGTGGGTCTAAAAATTCGTCATCTACCCTACGATAGATTACATCAACCTTTTTTAAACCTTTCGTGGTTCGCATATATACTTTATGATTATCTACCACTAAATCTCTTCCTTCTACCAATTCTATACCCATTAAACGAGCTAATGTTGTATGCTCAAAATACGCTGAATTATAAATGCCAGGTGTTAAAAGCACAACTGTTGGACGACTTGTATTTCTATTACCCAAACCCAATAAGTTTTTCATTAACAAATCAGGATAATCACTTACTGGCCTTACCTTGTTTTCAGGAATTAAATTAGGAAATAAACGATAGCTGATATTCCTATTCTCAAGCATATAACTTACGCCAGAAGGTGTTCTTAAATTATCCTCAAGCACATAATAAGACCCATCATGGTCGCGTATTAAATCGATGCCGCTGATATGTGTGTAAATGTCAAATGGAACATCAACATTCATCATTTCACGCAAATAACATGGGCTAGAATAAATTAAAGCTGCAGGAATTATTCCGTCTTTAATGATAAACTGTTGATGATAAACATCTTTTAAAAAGATATTAAGTGCCTTTAAGCGTTGCTTGATACCTCTTTCAATTAAATCCCACTCTGCAGCTTGAATGATTCTTGGATAAATGTCAAAAGGAAAAATCTTTTCTATCCCTTCTCCGCTACTGTAAACAGTAAATGTGATACCTTGAGTTAAGAAAAGCTTTTTTGCGAGCTCATCTTTTAGTGCCATTTCAGATGAATTGATATTTTGAAAGGCAGACATGAAAGAATCATAATGTTTCCTGACATTATCATCAACTTTCATCTCATCAAAAACACCATTTATGGTTTTGTACTGCTTAAAATATTCTATATTCTCCATAATGTTGATTAAAATACAAACATTTAGTTCATATAATCAAAAATTAATAGATAATAATCGTAAAAAGATATGATTTTTAATTAAAAATTAAATTATTAACTAAAAAGCCATCAATTATTGATGGCTTTTTATCTTTTTCTTATTTAAAAATATAAAATTCTATGATTTCTTTGGTTTCGCCGACATATAAAATGTCAATTTTCCACCAGATGTGATATCACTATGTTTAATAAATGGTCTAGTTAACTCTTTTCCGTTCAATATAACCTTTTGTACATATACATTTTTATCACTTTGGTTGATGGCTTCTACAGTAAATGTTTTTCCATTTTCTAAATTTAAACTGGCATTATTTACTGCTGGAGAACCTAATGCATATTCATCGCCACCTGGCGAAACAGGATAAAAACCTAACGATGAAAACATAAACCAAGCACTCATTTGTCCGCAATCATCATTTCCTCCCAATCCATCTGGTGTTGGTTTGTATTGCATTTTTAAGATGTGACGAACCTGTGCTTGTGTTTTATAAGCTTGGTCGGTCCAATTATATAAATAAGCAATGTGATGAGCAGGCTCATTCCCATGAACGTAACCGCCAATTATTCCTTCTCGAGTAATATCTTCTGTGTGCGCAAAAAATTCATCAGGCAAGTGCATTGTAAATAAGGTATCTAATCTCGTTGCAAATTTCTTTTTACCTCCCATAGCTTCAATTAAACCAGCAGGGTCTTGGGGAACGAAGAAGCTGTAGTTCCAGCTATTACCTTCAATAAAACCTTGTCCTTCGGTATCTTTACTATCAAACTTTTGCTTAAATGTTCCATCAGCCATTTTCGGACGCATGAAGCCTATCGAAGCGTCATAATTGTTTTTCCAGTTTCCAGAACGTTTGATAAATTCATTATACACATCCACCCTATTTAACTTTTTAGCTATTTGAGCAATTGCCCAATCATCATAGGCATATTCTAAGGTGTTAGAAACAGATATTCCACTTCGCTCTGCAGGGATATAACCCAAATCCATGTAATAACCAATACCTTCATAATTACGCTTTTTTGCAGTTGCGATACATGCATCTAAGGCTTTATTGGCATCACCATTATAAACACCTTTGATAATCGCATCGGCCACAACAGAAACACTATGGTAACCACTCATGCACCAATTATCATTTGCATAATGCGACCAAATTGGCAACATTTTTAAAGAATTTTGGTCGTAATGTGCCAACATAGATTTAACCATATCATTATTACGAGCAGGTTGGATAATATTAAAAAACGGGTGTAAAGCCCTATAAGTATCCCATAAAGAAAAAGTTGTGTAATTTGTAAAGCCATTAGCGGTATGAATACCTTGGTCTAAACCTTTATACTGGCCATTTACATCTGTATAAGTAGTTGGATTGATAAAGGCGTGGTACATTGCTGTATAAAAGTTAATTTTATCATCTTCAGCAGCTGCAATGTTTATTTTATTAAGCTCTTTATTCCATGTTGCTTGTGCTTGCGCTTTTACTTTATCAAAGTCAAACCCAGTAATCTCAGCACGCATATTTTCTAATGCATTCTCTTGACTAACTGGGGATAAAGCAAACTTGATTTTAATTTTTTCACCTTCGTTGGTGTCAAAATCAAAGTACATTCTCACTTTTCTACCAGCTATTTCTGGGAAGTTTTTGCTTTGGTCAAACTTGCCCCAAAAGCCACGATAGGCTTGACGAGCATCATAATTTTTCTGTCCGTAGCTTTTAAATGGTTTAGAAAAGCTCATTGCAAAATAAACTGTACGTGTACGAGCCCAGCCATAAGTCTGACGGTAACCAGTTACCAATGTGTCATTTACTACACGAACGTAAGTCCAAACGGTTTTCTCATCATAATTGTAAATTCCAGCCATTAAATCTAAAATGATATGGCTTTGGTCTGATTTTGGAAATGTATATTGATGCATACCAACTCTACTTGTCGCCGTCATTTCTGCAGTGATGTTGTCATCATCTAATTTTACTTTATAGTATCCAGCTTCTGCTGTTTCGTTTGCATGAGAATAAGCAGAACGATAACCAGATTTAGTATTGCTAGCTGTACCAGGATTCATTTGTAGCTTGCCTTGTGTTGGCATGATTAAAAAATCTCCTAAATCAGAGTGACCAGTACCACTAAAGTGTGTATGGCTAAAACCTACGATGGTTTTGTCTTCATATTTGTATCCAGCACAGTATTTATACACATCACCATTGTACTTTCCATTCATTTCATAAGGAATGGTATCTGTTTCTGGACTTAATTGAACAGCACCAAAAGGAACGGTAGCACCAGGGTAAGTGTGTCCCATTTTTTCGGTACCGATTAAGGGTTTAACATATTTAACCAAATTTTGCTGAGCATTTACTCCAATAGAAAAGAAAATTAGGCAATAAAAAATAATGTGTTTCATGTTTAAAATAACAGTTTGATAATATCGAAAGTCTAAGGTATTAATTTAATACTAAATCGTTTTATTAAATCTTCTGTTTTTATAAAATTGATTGCAAATGTTACAAATCCTAGTCTAGCCAAACATCTAAATGCTTATATTTAGCGCTGCAAGCATAACCATTTAAATGAATACAAATATTACCCTTCGTGATATTGCCAAAGCGCTAAATCTATCAATCTCTACGGTATCTAGGGCATTAACTGATAGCTATCAAATTGGAGAAAAGACTAAGCAAGAAGTTTTAACTTACGCAAAAGAACATCACTATGTGCCAAATAGAATGGCAAGGGGTTTAAAAGAAGGTAAAAGTAGGTCTATCGGCGTAGTTGTTTGTTCTATAGATAACAATTTTATGGCACAAATGCTAGACGGTATTGACCAATATTGCTCTGAACATGATTACCAGCTTATCATGATGCAAAGCAAGGAACTGTTTGAGCAAGAAAAAGCCAATGTAAATCTTTTATATGCCGGTGGTATTGATGGCTTATTGATTTGTCCTTCTTACCAAACCACTGATTTTAGTTACCTTATTAATTTACAAGAATCTGGGCTACCTGTGGTTTTATTCGATCGTTTGAGCGACCATATTGATACCCATAAAGTAGCAGTAGATAATTTTAAAGGCGCTTATGAAGCTACCCAACATTTAATTAATAATGGCTACCGTACCATTGCCCATCTCAATTGGAACACCCAATTAAGTACAGCTACTGAACGTTTTGAAGGTTATAAAAAGGCATTAAAAGACTCCGGAATATCATTTAATAAAGATTTGGTAAAATTTTGTGACACCACTAATGCTGTTACACTAGATGACGAAATAGAAACTGCAATACGCGAATTAATGATGCTTGACGAAGCTCCTCAAGCTATATTTACTGCAACAGATTTAATTAGCACCAAATGTCTGGAGATGTTACACAAATCAGGCCTTCGAGTTCCACAAGATGTAGCCCTCATCGGTTTTAGCAATACGGACCTTGCAGAAGTACTTAATCCTTCATTAAGCACAATTCGTCAACCATCTTTAGAAATTGGACGTTTAGCTGCTAAGCAATTGCTCTCGTTGATTTCTGGCAAAACGAACGAACCTTTTGAAACTATCTTATTGCCTACGCAAATTCAAGTTAGAGCATCAAGCCAAAAAAGCAAGTAGCCTTTTTTACATTGTTCAGACTACCCTTTCCAATTAATTAAACAAAAACCCGTATTTTTGCATCCTTTAATTTAAGTAATGAGTAAACACGGTAGAATTTTGGTTGCCATGAGTGGCGGGGTTGATAGTTCGGTTGCAGCAGTAATGTTACACGAGCAAGGTTACGAAGTAATCGGCCTTACCATGAAAACCTGGGACTACGCCACATCTGGTGGAAGTAGCAAAGAAACAGGTTGTTGCAGCTTAGATAGCATTAATGATGCTCGTACCTTAGCTGTAAACTATGGTTTTCCTCACTATATTTTAGATATCCGTGATGAATTTGGAGATTTTGTAATCGACAATTTTGTAGATGAGTATTTGGCAGGGCGTACACCAAATCCTTGTGTTTTATGTAATACCCACATCAAGTGGGAAGCTTTGTTAAAACGTGCCAATAAACTAGATTGCGAATTTATTGCAACCGGTCATTATGCTAATATCCGTCAGCAAGACAGTGGAAGATATGTAATTTCTAAAGGTAAAGACGAAAACAAAGACCAATCCTATGTGCTTTGGGGTGTATCTCAAGAAAACTTATCTCGTACTAAATTCCCATTGGGAAGTTTTGCAAAGGCAGATATCCGCCAGATGGCATTGGATATGGGACAAGAAGAATTGGCTAAAAAATCCGAGAGTTATGAAATCTGTTTTGTGCCAGACAACGATTATAGAGCTTTCTTAAAACACAAAGTGGAAGACTTGGAAGATAGAGTTGCAGGTGGAAATTTTGTGAATAGCCAAGGTATGATTATCGGTCAGCATAAAGGTTATCCTTTTTACACTATTGGCCAACGTAAGGGTTTAGGGGTAGCTTTTGGCGAGCCAATGTTTGTTACCCAAATTTTACCAGAAAGCAATACTGTTGTTTTAGGCAGAGCCGATGAATTAGAACGTAAAGAGGCAATGGTGAGAAACATTAACTTGGTTAAATACGAGAATATTTACGAGCCAATGGATAATGTGATTACTAAAATCCGTTATAAAGATGCGGGTATGCTAAGCACCATCGTTCAAGAAAAAGACCAAATGCGTGTGGTTTTCGACCATAATGTATCTGCAATTGCACCAGGACAATCAGCTGTTTTCTATGAAGGCAATGATTTGTTAGGTGGTGGTTTTTTGGTTTAAAATTCTTTTGTCATTCTGAGGAACGAGGAATCTCAGCATTGAATACATTTAAATAGATTCTTCGCTGCGCTCTGAATGACAAATCTTCTTTTAAAACATTCCCAAAGGTTATGGTCGAAATAATCCTAAAATCTTTCTATCCTATAAATCTTATTCCAGACAATTAATAAATTAGCTATCCAACTTATTATTGATTAAATAAGGTGTACCCACTTTCATTTTTTTGTCTTTGTAAGGTTCGAAATAATAATCTATCCTTCCTAAGTTAATACCAGCAAATCCAACTTGGTTAATGGTTGTAATTTGTCCATCAAGGTTTTTTACGTCTTCAGGTACATCTAAAAAGGTGTGTGTGTGTCCTCCAATAATTAAGTCTATGTTTCTTGTATTTGCTGCTAAAACCTTATCAGAAACTGAATTATTGCGATAAGAATAGCCTAGGTGAGAAAGACAGATTACTAGATCACATTTATAATCATTTTTTAAGAGTGAAGCAGTTTCATTCGCCTTCACAATCGGGTCGAGATATTGTGTTTCTCCGTAATTTTTAGGGTCAACTAAGCCTTTAAGTTGGATACCCAAACCAAATACACCTATTTTCAGTCCTGCTTTTTTAAAGATTTTAAATGGCTGAGTTGATTTAGAAAGAGCCGTATTTGATAAATCGTAGTTAGCAATTAATACAGGGAAATTTGCGTGAGGCAATTGTTTGTAAAAACCTTCAACCCCGTTATCGAAATCGTGATTCCCTAATGTGGTGGCGTCATATTGCATTTGGCTCATTAGCTTCATTTCCAATTCACCACCAAATTTATTGAAATATGGTGTGCCTTGAAAAATATCACCAGCATCTAACAACAAGACATTTTCTTGCTCTGCTCTGATTTTTTTAATCAATGCAGAGCGTCTTGATGTTCCTCCTAAACCTTGATTTCGAGATCCATCCATCGGAAAGGGCTCTATCCTACTATGTACGTCATTGGTATGCAGAATAGTTAATTTCTGTAATCGCCCGTTGGCAAAAGCATCTAAAGAATTTAAACTTAAAGCAACAGCAGCACTAGCGATGCCACCAGTTCTAATAAAATTTCGGCGATTAATTTTTTGTAATTCTTCCATCTAATTTTGCATTTATTTTATTTCCAGCAGCTTGAGTTTCTTTAACCTCTTTTAATAAGGCATCACGGACCAACAATCCCATATTTTTTCTTGAAATCGGTGTGGCAAAACCCACAGCATCATCTCCACCACTTGCAATATAGTCTGAAGCAACTACCCAATAAGTTTTAGTTACATCAAAAGGTTTACCGTTAACTATAATATTCTGAGGCATCCTATCTTTAATGTTAAACCTCAACCCACTTACAGGTTGACCACCTCTACCAGCTACATAGGTTATCACTTTTAAGGCATCCTCACCTTTTAGATTGAATAAAACCAATTGATTTTCGAAAGGCATTAGTTCAAATATACTAGAAACGGTGATTGGACCTTTTGCAATATCATTTCTTAATCCGCCAGTTGTAGTTGGAAATACAAAATCTATTTTAGGTTCTATCTTTCTTGCTTGATTAAATACTGCATCTGCAAAAAAGTTGCCTAATACAGATTCTGGAACAGTAGAACTTTTAGCTAATAAAACATCTGTATAGCCAATAACTTCATTCATTTCGGCTTCAACCTTAACTTTGTAAGGCATATAAGTTTTAATGATTGAACTGTCTACAGGTAATGAAGAATTAATGTTTTGCTCTTCGCGATTAGATTTTACAACTGCATATTGTGTTGTACAAGAGACAAAAAGAACCAACGAAATAGCAAGAGAATAAATCTTGTTTTTTACAGTCATAAAAGGATTGTTTTGATGAGGCTAAGATAGATGCGATTAGTATGAAAAACCAAATTAAATCGTCACTTCATTGATGGAAGTGTCAGCCTGAGCGTAGTCGAAGACTTGGTTGCCCTTCGACTACGCTCCGGGTGACATGCTCTACACTAGTTTTTGTCCGAATGTTTTACTCAACCTCTGATAAAGTTCTGGATGTTTATCCTTTAGTAATTCTGGTTGTTCAAAAAAGTATTCAGAAACGACAGCAAAAAACTCTGCTTGATTGGTAATGGCATAAGGATTAATGTCAGATTTATCATCTTTTATCCTTTCCATTTCTTCATGCATCATTTTTACCCAAGGCAAGGTATATTCGTGAGCCATTAAGTTTTCTGGCACTCCATCAGTTGCACCATCAGATTTATCTAACAAGTGTACAAATTCGTGAATCGCAGTGTTTTCTTTACCTGCACTTTTAGAAAAGCCGTGTCTTAAAGCAGCTAGTGATAATATCATTTGTCCGTTCATAAAACCATTTCCAACCATTCCCATGATATTTCTATCGCCTTCTTTAAACTGGAAATCTTGATTAAAAGTGTCTGGATACAAAACCACGTTGCTTAGGTTTTTATAATTCCAATCGGCAAAACCAAAAATGGGAATTACAGCGCTCGATGCTACTAATAACCTATCTAATTGAGTAATTTCCAAACCTACACCTTCAATTTTAGTACTGGCTAAAAAATCTGAAACCTTTTGTTCAAACAATGTTTTCTTATTGCCATCAAGGCGGATATAGAAATCTACATTGTTAGTTAATAATTGTTTATCAGCTCTACTTAATGAAACTACAACTAATTTCTTCTTTCGGAAAATAAAGTACAAAGCCACAATAAAAGCAAGGGCAAGAATTAAATAAGGCGTATAGTTCATTGTCAATTATAAACAAAAAATCCCAAAACAATTTTGCCTTGGGATTTAATTAAACTATAAAGAAATATTATAAATTCTGAACGATAGCAGCATCTAAAGGTTTAACTGGAGAACGATAACGATGTACCAATTGACCTTTTTCATTAATTAAGAATTTCTCAAAATTCCATTTAATGTCACCAGTAAAATCAGGATTTTCTTGGCTAGTTAAATAAGAAAACAATGGATTGATATCAGTCCCTTTAACACTTACTTTTTCGCTCATTAAAAAGGTAACACCATATTTCTGCGTGCAGAATTCTTGAATTTCTTTACTTGAACCCAATTCTTGTTCCTTAAAATTTCCTGCTGGAAAACCAATTAGTACTACATTTTTACCATATTGCTTATGCAATTTTTCTAAATCTTCATATTGAGGAGTATAACCACATTTAGAAGCTGTATTTACAATTAAGATTTTCTTTCCTTTAAACTTAGAAAGTTTAACTTCTTTGCCATCAAGAGTTTTAAAAGAAAAATCATAAACAGATTTAGGTGGATTTGGAGCAATCCATAAGTTTAATAGTAATAATAAGGTATTGATCATTGCTTTAGTTTTAGTTTGTGAATTGTTTTATTACTGGATTGTTAAATTTGTTAGCACAACATTTATCTCAAATCTCATATCTAACTTCTTATATCTCTATACGAAGATACTTACTAATTAGATGTGATAAATAATTATATCGTAAAGAAATTGATATTTTAAAAAATAAATTAAAAGGGTATTCTACAAGGTTTAAGGGATGTAAAAGAGCGTGTTGCACATCAAATTCGAATACATTTTTTAAAATAATTGCTATACCAATTTTGATTTTAGACTTAATTATAGTTTTATTTGCAGAAAAACGTTCTGAATGGCAAAAAATTTACTAATAGTCGAGTCACCTGCAAAAGCTAAAACCATAGAGGGTTATTTAGGGAAGGATTTTTTGGTTAAGTCTAGTTATGGTCATATCCGCGACTTAGTAAAAGGCGATATGGGAATTGATATCGAAAATGATTTCTCCCAAACCTATGAAGTTCCTGCCGATAAAAAAGCAGTTGTTGCAGAACTTAAAAAATTAGCTAAACAAGCCGAAATGGTATGGTTAGCATCCGATGAAGACCGTGAGGGAGAAGCCATTTCTTGGCATCTATACGAAACTTTAGGCTTAAAAGAAAGCAATACAAAACGTATTGTGTTTCACGAAATTACTAAACCAGCAATATTAAAAGCAATAGATAATCCGCGTACCATAGATTATAATTTAGTTAATGCGCAGCAAGCTCGTCGTGTTTTAGATAGATTGGTAGGTTTTGAACTTTCTCCAGTTTTATGGAAAAAAGTTAAACCTTCTTTATCTGCTGGTCGTGTTCAATCTGTTGCAGTGCGATTAATTGTGGACCGCGAACGTGAAGTAAATAAATTTAACAGTACAGCTGCATTTAAAATAACTGCACAATTTACTACTGGAAAAGGCAAAGAAATTGTAAAAGCAGAATTGCCACAGCGTTTTGAAAAAGCCGCAGATGCAGAAAAATTCTTGCAGGATTGTATCAATGCAGGTTTTGCGGTTAGTAATTTAGAGGTAAAGCCAGCAAAGAGAAATCCTGCAGCTCCTTTTACAACCTCTACCCTACAACAAGAAGCCTCTAGAAAATTAGGTTTCTCTGTTGCAAGAACGATGCAGATTGCACAACGTTTGTATGAAAGTGGTAAAATTACTTACATGAGAACAGATTCTGTTAATTTATCTGAAACTGCTATCGCTGCAGCATCGGCTGAAATTAGGTCTGCTTGGGGAGAAAAATATCATCAACCTAGAGTTTATAAAACAAAATCTGCTGGTGCACAAGAGGCTCACGAGGCCATACGTCCAACCTATTTTAATCAACACAGTGTGGATGGAGATAACTCTGAAAAACGCCTGTATGATTTGATTTGGAAACGTGCCATCGCTTCTCAAATGAGTGAGGCTATTTTTGAAAAAACCAATGTTAATATTAGTATTTCTACTAGAAGAGAAGAATTATTAGCTGAAGGTGAAGTATTGAAGTTTGATGGCTTCTTAAAAGTTTACCTAGAATCCACTGATGATGAGGATGAAGAAAATGAAGACAACAACTTACTTCCGCCATTAACAAAAGGGCAAAGTTTAATATTAAAAGAATTAGCAGCGACAGAAAGATTTTCTCGTCCGCCAGCAAGATATACTGAGGCAAGTTTAGTTAAGAAATTAGAAGAACTAGGCATAGGCCGACCATCTACTTATGCTCCAACCATTTCTACGGTACAAAATCGTGGTTATGTAGTTAAGGAAGACAGGGATGGTAGAAAAAGAGAATTTGTAAGTATGGTTTTAGCTAATGGAAACATTAGTAAAGTAACCAAATCTGAAATAACAGGTGCAGAAAAATCGAAGCTCTTCCCTACCGATATTGGTGAAGTTGTAAATGACTTTTTAGTAGAACATTTTAAAGGTATTGTAGATTTTAATTTCACTGCTAAAGTAGAAAAGCAGTTTGATGAGATTGCACAAGGTTTACAGGAATGGACAAAAATGCTTCATTCTTTTTATACCCCTTTCCATAGCGAAGTAGAAAATACTTTAGAAAATGCAGACCGTGCAAATGGTGAACGTTTGTTAGGAATTGACCCAACAACTGGTAAAAATGTTTATGCTAAAGTTGGGCGTTATGGCCCTTTAGTTCAAATAGGTGACCTATCTGATGATGAGGATGATAAACCTCGTTATGCAAGTTTAGGTAAATCTCAATCTGTGGGAACTGTTTCACTTGAAGAAGCTTTAGACCAATTCAAATTACCTTTCCAATTGGAAGATTATGAAGGTAAGGAAGTTTCAGTAGGTGTTGGTCGATTTGGACCTTATGTGAAATGGGGCGATGCTTTTATTTCAATTCCTAAGAACGAAGACCCGTTAACGGTTGACCAAGCTAGAGCAATTGAAATTATTGGTGAGAAGGTTACTGCTGATGCTCCAGTTGCTGAATATGAGGGATTACCTGTTACTAAGGGAACTGGAAGATTTGGTCCTTTCATTAAATGGAATAGCTTGTTTATCAATGTACCTAAAGCTTACAATTTCGATGCCTTGTCCGCGAATGATATTAAAGAGCTAATTGAGAAGAAAATCGAGAAGGAAAACAATCGCTATATCCAACAATGGGAAAGTGAAAAAATTGCCATCGAAAACGGTCGTTGGGGACCTTTCATCCGTTTCGGTAAAGAAATGCTGAAACTAAGAAATAATCCTAAAACTAAAGCAAAATATACAGCAGAAGAACTAGCTGAAATTCCTTTGGATGATGTTAAAAAATTAATCGTTGAGCAATTGCCAAAAGCATTTGACGTTAAGAAAAAAGCACCAGCAAAGAAAAAAGCGGTAGCTAAAAAAAGTAGTTAAACTATAGTATTGTCATCCTGAGCCTGTCGAAGGACATTTCGACAAGCTTAACGTGACGTTCCTTTTTTATTTAACTTATGAAAGCAGATTTACCAGAAAATATAGTCGAAGATGTTGCCATTGCAATTGCTTTGGTCGGAGAAACCCCAGAAATTGGTAGTTGGACGGTTTATGTAGTGAATTATAAAAACGAACCCATAACAAATGTCTTAATTACTTCTAAAGGTTATGGTGAGAAAGATGGTAAACAAGTAAAGACTTCACTTTTAAGGCATTTTATTGGCGATTTAAATGCAAATTCTTTTGCAGGTGTTGAAGCAATTGACCCTGCTGTTTTTGGTTTGACTAATGAATATTGGCTTAGTTATTACATCGGTAAAGAAATTTACGACAAAAAATTCATCTTCCTTCCAGAAAGTATTGTGGAGAATAACTTGATAAGGGTTCCAGTTTTGAATATGCCCGGAGTGATGATTAAATAGTATTGAGAAGTGCGTATTGCGTAATGAGATAAATATTCCATTACCAAAGCAAATGTGCGTTACAATCCAAATCAATGACAACAGGTCTAAAAATCGAAAGAATAGCATTAGTCGTAATTAGATATGTTCTAATATTGTCAAACCTTTTAATGTTGACATCATTAGTTCTTAGGGTTATTAATGGACCAATTAACGCAGAAAATTATTATAACCTACACGCCATCATCTTATGGTATAGCATCATAATTTCATTCTGTTCTATATTTATAAGTTTGCCAATTTTAGTTATAATTCATTTTTACAAAATCAATAAATCTCTTAGCTTAAAGATTGATTTTACATTATTGGCAATACTGTCATTAAGCATTCTTGCGATTTTTATTTTTTCCGCATAACTCTTGAAGTCTAAACCGTATTGAAGCGGTATCCTTTTTTGTCAGGCTGAGCGGACCTGTCCCGATTTCTTCGGGAGTCGAAGCCCAAAAAAGATTTAACGGAAAGACGGGCTTTCGGAACCGATTAGCACTACAATTGCTTTACTAACATTCGTCAAAATTAGTTAATAAGTATTTTCTTTTCTTTACTCCTTTTTTGACTATTTTTCATACAACATTTACCAATGTTTATTGTATGGAAAACACAGCCAAATATTCTTCTTCTACGTGGAAAAAAGTGCTCTTTGGGGCATTATTTTTAGTTTCAGTTTTTGCGATTTACTTTTTCTTTTTCAAAAAGAAAAGCGAGCAAGATAACCAAGCTTACGCAAAATATATAGAGTCTTACACTTCGGGAACAATTTCTAAGAAAAGTTTCATTAGGGTTCATTTGGCAAGTGCGGTAAAAAGCTTAAGTGATTTAGGCAAACCAGATGACAGGGAAATTTTCGATTTCTCGCCAAACATTAAAGGAAAAACATTTTGGATTGATCCGCAAACCATAGAATTTAGACCTGATGAGCAATTAGAGCCAGACCAAAAATATGAGGCTACTATTAATTTGAGTCAAATAACAACTACGGAAAAAGGCCTAGAGGAATTTGATTTCGACTTTAAGGTGATCAAACCTGGATTAAACCTAAGTCAGAGTGGTTTGGTTTCTCAAAACAATACATCCCTAACTTATATGAAGTTAATGGGTGAAATTAACACGGCCGATTTTGAAGAACAACAAAGTATTGAGAAATCATTAAACTTAGATTTTGAACAAAAATTAAAAGTAAAATGGACACACGACCCAGAAAAACATCGCTCCACTTTTGTAATTGATAGCATTAAAAAAATAAACAAAGAAACCACCTTAATCCTAAACTGGAACGGTGAACCTATTAATGCAGATGATGATAAAGGTGAAGAAAAGGTAATTATTCCTGCTAAAACCATATTTAAAGTATTAGACATTAAAGCGGTGCAAGGAGCTGAAGATTATGCATTAATTCAATGTTCTGAACCAATAAACGTAGCTCAAGATTTAAATGGCTTAATTTCTTTAGGTAATTTACAAGACCTACGTTTTACGATAGATGCCAGTCAAATAAAGGTATATGCACCAGATGAATTGCAAGGAAATTATGCAGTAACAGTTAATTCGGCTATAACAGACATTGAAGGTAAGACTTTAGAAAGTGCTAAAAATGCAAATATCATTTTCGAAGATAAGTTACCGTCTGTTACTATTGCAGGAACTGGTACTATCTTACCCAATTCAGGTAAGCTGGTTTTACCTTTCGAAGCAGTAAATCTAAAAGCTGTTGATGTAACCGTAATTAAGATTTACGAAAACAATATCCCTCAATTTTTTCAGGTAAATAATTACAAGGAAGGAAATGAACTGAGAAGAGTTGCAAAACCAGTTGTACAAAAAACAATTCGTTTAGATGAAGATAAAGCCATAAATCTTCATAAGAAAACACGGTTCACCCTAGACTTAGATAAGTTAATTCGTACTGAACCTGGTGCGATGTACCGAGTAACAATTGGTTTTAGGAAGGCTTACAACGTTTATGAATGTAAAGAAGGTTCTACCGCAACTAGTAATGATGATGGTGATGAATACGAAGGTGATTATGAAAGTTATGGCGAAACTATAGATGAGGATGATGAGTTTTGGAGCAGTTACCAAGATTATTATCCAAATAATTACAGATGGGCAGATAGAGATAATCCTTGCACACCATCTTATTACACCAACGAACGTTGGGCAAGTAGAAATTTACTGGCATCGAACATCGGCTTGGTAGCCAAAAGAGGAAACGACAATAGCATGCTAATTGTGGCTACTGATTTATTGACCGCTAAACCTTTAAGTGGTGTAAGTTTAGAATTGCAAGATTACCAACGCCAAATTTTAACTACTGTAAAAACCGATGGGGATGGTTTGGCCATATTTGACTTAAAAAGAAAACCATTTTTATTAGTTGCTAAAAATGGAAGAGAACGTGGTTATTTGAAACTTGACGATGGAAATTCATTGCCATTAAGTCGTTTTGATGTTGGTGGCGATGTGGTACAGAATGGAATTAAAGGATTTATTTATGGAGAGCGTGGTGTTTGGCGACCAGGTGATAGCATTTTTGTATCATTTATTCTTGAAGATAAGTTGAAAAAACTTCCTGCGAATTATCCTGTCACTTTTGAACTGACAAATCCTAAAGGTCAGTTGGCCAAACGAACGGTAATTGCACAAGCACTAAACGGTTTTTACACTTTTAAAACTGCTACAGAAAGTACGGCACCAACAGGGAATTGGTTGGTAAAAGCTAAAGTTGGTGGCGCATCATTCTCAAAAACATTAAAGATTGAGACTGTAATGCCTAACCGTTTAAAAATCAATTTCGATTTAGGCGGAAAAATTTATTTAGGAAATGGAGCATCGTCAGCCACTACCCTTTCTGCAAAATGGCTTTTCGGTACACCGGCTCAAAACTTAAAAGCAAAGGTTGACGTAAACTTGAACACAACAGAAACTAAATTTAAAGGGTTTGATGATTATTCGTTTGATAATCCGACAGTAAATTTTGAATCGCAAATTAAAACCATTTTTGAAGGCGCATTAAATGCTGCTGGAACAGCTTTTGTAAATACCAATTTGAGTGAAACTGGTTCGGCTCCAGGTGTATTAAGAGCAAATTTTAGCACAAAAATATTTGAACCTGGAGGCAATTTCAGTATAGATAATTTTAGTATTCCTTATCACGTTTACAACAATTATTTAGGTGTAAAAGCTCCGTCTGGAGATCGCTTAAGCGGAATGTTACTAACCGACAAAGACCATAAAGTGGAAATTGTAAACGTAAACAGAGATGGTAAATTATTAGGCGGAAGCAAAACTGTTAGTGTTGAGCTCTATAAGGTTCAATGGCGTTGGTGGTGGGAACAAGATAACCAACAAAGCTATGCGAACTTCACTCAAAACGAGTACAACAAACTAGTTTCTAAACAATATGTAAACCTTACAAACGGAAAAGGAGATTATAACTTACGCATCAATGAGCCAAATTGGGGAAGATATTTGATTTTGGTTCGTGATGAATATGGCAATGGTCATACAACTGGAAAATCTGTTTATATAGATTGGCCAGGCTGGGCACAGCGTGAGCAAGGAAGTAATCCAACTGAAGCGTCGATGTTATCATTTACAGCTAACAAGAAGAAATTTATCGTTGGGGAAGACATTACCTTAACTATCCCAACAGGAGAAAATGGTAAAGCTTTGGTTTCTATTGAAAACGGAAGTAGAGTTTTAAAAACCTATTGGGTTGATACCAAAAAAGGACAAACACAATTTAGCTTTAAGGCGGAGAAAAATATGGCACCAAATGTTTTTGCGAACATTACGCTGATACAACCTCATGCCCAAACCTTAAATGATTTGCCTATAAGGATGTATGGCGCAATTCCTTTGACGATAGAAGATCCAGAAACTATATTGAAACCTGTGATTAAGATGGCTCCTACGCTAAAACCAGAAGTTGAGAGCACTATTTCAGTATCGGAAAGTAATGGTAAAGCAATGACTTATACCATCGCTTTGGTAGATGAAGGCTTATTGGATTTAACTCGTTTTAAAACTCCAGACCCACACAGTGTATTCTATGCTAGAGAAGGTTTAGGCGTTAAAACATGGGATTTGTTTGACCAAGTGTTAGGTGCTTGGGGCGGAAACTTAGAACGTATTTTAAGCATTGGTGGTGATGGTTCTATCAATAGAAACTTAAATCCTGCCAAGGCAAATAGATTTAAACCTGTGGTTAAATTTATGGGACCATATTATTTGGGCAAGGGCGAAAATAAAACGCATAAATTTAAATTACCACAGTATATTGGTTCAGTAAGAGCGATGGTTATTGCTGGTCAAGATGGTGCTTATGGTTTTGCCGAAAAAGCTGTAGAGGTTAAAAAACCTTTAATGGTTTTAGCAACTTTACCAAGAGTGATTGGTCCTGGAGAAAGTTTTACTTTACCAGTTAACATTTTTGCAACCAATAACAATCTGAAAAATGTTTCTGTTCAATTGCATAGCACTAATTTAATTGTTGATGGTTTAAAAACTCAGCAATTAAGCTTTAAGCAAGCAGGAGAACAAATGACTTATTTCCAAGTTACCGCACCAAATAATGTTGGTGTAGCAAAAGTTAAAATCATTGCACAAAGTGGAAGTGAAAAAACTGTTTACGATGTAGAAATAGATATTCGTAATCCAAATCCTTATGTTACGAATGTAGTTTCTGCTACTATACAGCCTAATCAAAGTTGGTCTACAAAATTTGCACCTATCGGGATGAGTGGAACAAATTCTGGCTCGATTGAAGTTTCATCAATCCCTCCTATCAATTTAAATAAACGATTGAGTTACTTGATACAATATCCTCACGGCTGTGTAGAACAAACTACATCTAGTGTTTTTCCTCAACTAATGTTGGATAAATTAACGCCACTTTCTACACAACGTAAAACTGAAGTAGAAAGAAATATTAAATCAGGAATTAATCGATTAAAAGGTTTCCAAACTACTGATGGAGGATTAAGCTATTGGCCAGGCGAAGGTTTATCAGACGAATGGGGAACAAATTATGCCGGTCATTTCTTAATTGAAGCTCAAAATGCTGGTTACACTTTACCTGCCGGGATGTTCGAAGAATTAATCCGATACCAAAAAAGCAAAGCAAATAACTGGGTGCCAAATTCAGAGAATTTCTATGGTGGCGATTTAAGTCAAGCTTACCGATTGTATGTTTTGGCATTAGCTAAAAAACCAGAAATGGCAGCGATGAACAGATTGAGAGCTTTTGAATATTTATCAGTTGCATCAAAATGGAGATTAGCAGCTGCTTATCAATTAGCTGGACAAGCTGCAGCAGCTAACGGTTTAATTAGAGGGCTAGAAAAAGTTGTAAAACCATACAACCAACTAAGTGGTACCTATGGTTCTGATTTAAGAGATGAAGCGATGATAATGGAAACCTTAACTTTAATGGGTCAGAAAAGTCAAGCTGCGCAATTGTTAAGCAAAGTTGCTTCTCGTTTAGGTCAGGATACTTGGTACAGTACCCAAACTACTGCTTATAGCTTATTGGCAATTGCTAAGTTCTGCGGACAAAATAGTTCATCGAACAGATTGCAATATAATTATGTTTTAAATGGCAGTAAAGGAAGTACAAATAGCGAGCAATATTTAAATACAACTGCATTAACGTTTAAAAACAATACAGCAAGCATCACCAATACAGGTAAAAATGTATTGTTTGTAAGGTTGATTTTGCAAGGTCAGCCAGTTCCGGGACAGAATAATTTCTTACCAAACAATCCTGAAGTTTTAGATATGAATGTAAGTTATAAAACTTTGAAAGGCTTATCATTAGACCCATCAACCTTAAAACAAGGGACAGATTTTTATGCAGAAGTAACTGTTAAAAACCCTGGTAAAATGGGTTATTACGAGCAAATGGCATTAACTCAAATCTTCCCTTCGGGATGGGAAATCATTAATACGAGATTGAATGATAACGAAGGGGCTTTAGCTTCCGCTCCATATACTTACCGAGATGTTAGGGACGATAGAGTATTTACCTATTTCAACATTCGTGAAAATGAAACGTTGACTTATAGGGTATTGTTAAATGCTTCTTACTTGGGTAAATATTATTTATCGGCTGTACAATGTGAAGCGATGTATAATAACAATATCAGTGCAACACAAGCTGGTAAATGGGTACAGGTTGTTAAATGATGAAGTTTAAAGAGTAAGTATTGTAAAGTCTTTCGTCATTGCGAGCAAAGCGAAGCAATCTTTCCTGCAGAATGGATTGCTTCGTCGCTTCGCTTCTCGCAATGACGGATTTAAATCATAACCTCGGATAAATATTAACCAATAAAAAGCGGATAAAACCCAACATTAATCTCAAAAAGGTAGCTAATTTTTCCATAACAATGCGTTTTGTTCTATATCAGAACTTAGTAGAAAATGTTACCACAGATGATAACAAAAGATGAATAACAAACAAAAAGCTTTATTAATTTCTGATAGCATTTGCCTTTTGTTGTTTCTGTTTTTTATATTTTCATTACCAAAACAATTGTTTAAATCACCTACCTCGTATGTACTTGAGGCTAGTAATGGCGAATTATTGAGTGCTTCAATTGCAAGTGACGGACAATGGCGATTTCCAGTTGCTGATAACGTTCCTGATAAATTTATAAAATGTATTACTGCTTTTGAAGACCAGCGTTTCTTCCTGCATTTTGGCATAGATCCAGTTGCAATGAGCAGAGCAATGAAACAAAATTTTAATGCCAAAAGTGTAGTAAGTGGTGGAAGTACCTTAACGATGCAAGTAATTCGTTTATCGCGAAAAGAAGAAAGAAATATTTGGCAAAAGCTAACTGAAATGTGGTTGGCAACCAGATTAGAGTTTACTTATTCAAAAAAAGAAATTTTAGGCTTATATGCTTCAAACGCACCGTTCGGAAGTAATGTTGTAGGCTTAGACGCCGCAAGTTGGCGTTATTATGGTCGCAAAGCGGAAAACCTTTCGTGGGGAGAAATGGCAACCTTGGCTGTTTTACCAAACAGCCCATCATTGGTTCATCCTGGTAAGAACTCCAAACGATTAATCAAAAAGAGAAATGATTTATTGGATAAGTTAGCAAGGTTGAATATCATCGACCAAGCTACTGCAGATTTATCTAAGTCAGAACCTATTCCAGGAAATCCGCTTGCATTACCTCAAAATGCACCACATTTATTAAGTCGATTTAAAGAAGAAAGAAAATCATTAAAAATTACTTTTACGAGTTTAAAAACAACAATCGATTACGATTTACAGCTCAAACTAAATGAGCTACTCAAACGCTATAATAATCGTTATAAAGCTAACGACATCAATAACATTGCAGCTTTGGTGTTAGACGTGAAATCTGGAACCGTAAAAAGTTATATTGGTAATTGTTATCAGCCGCAAAACGCTGCTTTTGAAAGCTATGTAGATATGATTAAGGCTCCTAGAAGTCCGGGAAGCACTTTAAAACCTTTACTTTATGCAAGTATGTTAAGCGAAGGAATGTTGTTGCCCCATACATTGGTTGCAGATGTACCCACACAAATTGCAGGTTATACACCTCAGAATTATGATTTAGGTTATGATGGCGCCATCTCGGCGGATAAAGCTTTAAGCAGGTCGTTAAATATTCCCGCAGTAAAGATGTTGCAGCAATACAAATACGAAAGGTTTTATGATAAGTTGAAAAAGTTAAACTTTACAACGCTAAATCAACCTGCAGACCATTATGGCTTATCGCTTATTTTAGGCGGAAGTGAGGTTACAATGTGGGATTTAGCAAAGAGTTATTTGGGAATGGCTAGGACCTTAAACCATTTTAATGAATATCAAGGTAGATACAATCCACACGACTACGATGCTCCAGTTTATGCAAAAGATTTAAGAAAAAAGTTAAATAAAGATGAAACAGAACTAAATTCAGTAATAGATCATGGCTCTATTTGGGCAACATTTAATGCAATGGAAGAAGTAATGCGACCAGGAGATGAGGGCTTATGGGAGCAATTTTCATCTTCACAAAGAGTGGCTTGGAAAACAGGAACAAGTTTTGGCTTTAGAGATGCTTGGGCGATCGGCCTAACACCAGATTATGTAGTTTGTGTTTGGGTTGGCAATGCCGATGGAGAAGGGAGACCTGGTTTGATGGGAATTGAAGTTGCTGCTCCAGTGCTTTTTGATATTTTCAGGCAATTACCTTCGTCTAAATGGTTTGAAACACCGAAAACAAAACTTAAAAAAATTATCGTGTGCAAGCAGAGCGGATATAAAGCTGGCGAATTCTGTACCGACAAAATAACCGAGCTAGTGCCATTTTCAGGGGAAAAAAATTCAATTTGTCCCTACCATAAATTGGTGCATTTAAATGCTACTGGAAAGTTAAGGGTTACAGACAACTGCGAGAGTACATCGCTAATGCAGCACAAAAAGTGGTTTATTTTACCTCCATCGATGGAATATTATTACAAAATCAAAAACAGCGATTATAAAATACTCCCCCCCTTTAAACCAGGTTGTGATGTAGTTGGAGGAAATAGCGTAATGGATATGATTTACCCTAAAAATAATGCAGTAGTTTATATTCCAATAGAACTAGACGGGTCTCGTGGCAAAATCATCTTAAATGCCGCACATCGCAATGCGGAAACTAAAATTTACTGGCACATTGACGCTGAATTTGTTGGTAGCACAAAATCATTTCATCAATTAGCAATTAGCCCCTTACCAGGAAAACACACTTTAACATTGGTTGATGAAAATGGAGAACGATTGGTTCAAGTGTTTACTGTTTTAGATAAGGATAAAAAGTCGAAAAACAATTAACCTTTAGCTTCATCCATAGCCGTTGCTTTCTTTAACTTACGCTCTACAGAACCAACTGTAATTAAGTACTGAGCCAACATATAGGTAGTCATAATTGCAATACCGGCACCATTAAAAGGATTAACAAATTTGTTATAGGCAAGTATAGAATCTGAAATAAGAAACGCAATCGCTCCAAAAAATATTAAATTAAAGCTGATTGTATTTACTCTACCTTTTCTATTTACTGACATAATTCCCATCAAAGAAATGACAAAAGCATAAACCATAACAGGAATTTTCAATGCTCCTAAATACGGTCTAAGAAATAGGTAAAAGCCTAAACAGAATATACCAAAAACAACTAAGGCTATCCAATTCAATCTCTTTTCGATAGAAGGATTCCATTTATAATCTAAATAAAAGGCGCTAATATAGCATAGATGGCCAATTAGAAAAGCGATTAAGCCAAACATAAAGAAGGAAGAATTAATATGGAGGAACATCAAAAAACTATCGCCTACTAATCCAAAGAATAGCCCAGAAAAAATCCTTTTAGCAAACCTACCACGTAATTGAGTTTGATAGGCATAGAATATCATTAACGAAATTGTAATTAATGGTTTTACTATATAATAGAAATCTGCCAATACTAACTTAGCAGTCTTGCTATCAGACTCCATTAAAATTTGAATAATAAATATAAAAGCGAAGGCAATACTAAACTGAAGATATTTTTGGAGCATTGTTAATTTTGTTTTGTAAAAGATAAAACCAAATAGCTGAAATAATTTGTACAACTACCAGGCTGATTGCAAGAGTGTTAAATATGGCTAAATCCTTAAATAAATATAAGCCTAAAATACCCAATAAAATTCTTAAGTATTCAAAATGCTTTACCCAAAGCTTATTTTCTAATAAAGCTCCACAACTTAATAAAGTAAAAATAGTAAGTGCCGAAGCGAAAACCAAGGCGTAGGTTTCTAATTTAAAATAAAGAAATAACAATAGAGATGCAGCTATCAAAGCAATTATAAACTGAAAAAAGACATAAAAAAATATTTGACTGCTATAACTTGAATCGAACTTTTGGTATTTATCCACATCAATTTCCGGTGCCGGTTTAAAACCTCCCAATTTTTCGGGAAACCATCCGGGTGGCATTATAAATATCTTAACCTTATCCTTAAGATTATCTGTCTTTTTTGCTGTAGACCATAACTCCGCCCAATAATGAACATTTGCCCAAACAGGATTCCAGCTTGCTAATGGTATTGTAATTCCATAATACACTTCCTGTTCTTCTTTCTGAAAAGTGCCGAACAATATATCCCATATAATTAAAGTACCAGCGTGATTTTTATCAATATACTTAGGATTAGACCCATGATGTACACGATGATGTGATGGAGTATTTAAGATATATTCTAAAAACCCCATACTTTTAATCGTTCTGGTATGTATCCAAAACTGATATAAAGTGTTAAAAGCACTTAAGGTTACAAACATTAATGGGTCAAAACCTATTAAAGCCAAAGGCAGATAAAATATCCAAGCAAACCAACTTTGAAACCAAGATTGGCGCAAAGCAACTGTTAAATTATATTCTTCAGATTGATGATGTACAATATGAGCTGCCCATAATGCATTTACTTGGTGACTCATTCTATGAAACCAGTAATAAAAAAAATCGACGCCTATAAATAAAATAATCCATGTCCATATGGTATCTGGAATTTCAAATAACTTCCAATTTTCGAAAATATATTTGTAGCCAAAAAACAAAGCTGTTTTCATGAAAAGGCCAGTGACCTGAGAGCCAATTCCCTGACTTAGGTTAGAAATGCTATCATTAAATCGATAATATTTTAATTTTTTATAAAAATCATAAAATAACTCTATACCTATAAGGATAAAGAAAATAGGTACTGATAAAGCGATATAGTCAACTTTCAATGTTATTCATATTTGGTTATTTAAAGATAGCAATTATGATTAAAAATTTCGGACAAAAAAAATGCGAACCTATTAGATTCGCAATCCTTTTATAATTGATAAAACCTCAAAATAAGGTCTTAAAAATAAGAAATATTAATCCGTAAAAATCCTCTAGCCCGAATAGACTTTATAAAGTCAAGAGGAAAGCTACAATTTAGTAACTACGTTCTCTATTGTTGTTACGTTTAAAACCACCACCAGCGTTACCGCCACCTGTGTTTGGTTTCTCTTGTGCTTCAGCAACTTTAATTCTGTTACCGTTGTAGTCTCCGCCATTCATTCTTTTGATAGCTTCTCTAGCTTCATCATCATTAGGCATCTCTACAAAACCAAAGCCACGGCTTTGATTTGTTTCGCGGTCTTTAATAATTCTAAGTGATTTTACTTGACCGAAATCACCAAATACGGCTGTTAATTCTTCTTCCCCAACTGTTTCAGGAAGGCCTGTAATAAATATCTTCATTAATGTTTAAAAATTTGCACAAAGATACAAAAAATAATGGGTATTTTGCTATCTAAGTGTCAGTTAATCCAATTTATAAGTTATTGTTTTTCAATTATATTCATAAAATAATATTAAGTTATTCTCTTATTGTTCAGTGATGTTACCCATTCTGTTTTTTTGCAGACCTTACAAGTAGTTTTCTTATTCGGCGATAGTTGCTCAGTATGGCCACAAAAACTACAAGAATATTGGCCTTTTTGTTTTATTTCGATATGTTTTTCACAAAATAAGGCTGGTAAAATCGGTAAGCCATATTTAACTGCTTCATTTGGATAGAAAAATACACTCACACTTCCAGAAGTTTCAATTATCGCAAGCTCTACCTGTCCGAGATGTGAAATGCTTTGCAAACGCAATTCAGAAAAAAATTCGTCCTGAGCAAGTGTTTCTTTTTTGAAATTATCTATTGAAAATCTTCCATCCTTAATTAAACAAGTACAACTGCCTTCTAATAATTGCTCTACTTTTTTGTTTTTGTTTACAAAATATGAAGTTACCTTGTAGGCTAAAACTACAACTGAAAATACCGCAACAGCTGATATTAAGCCTACTTCCTTATAAAACATTGGATCGCCAGCTGCAGAGCCTAAACTAATTATCACAACAAGTTCGAAAACAGATAGTTGTTTTACCCCTCGTTTCCCTAAAACTCTTAAACTAAAAAGAACGATTAAGTACATTATTAGTGTACGGATCATTATTTCGGGGATAAAGATCCATTCTTCATCTCCTATTAATAGTTTCTCTAAATCTTTTAAGAAATTTTGTAATATAAAAAGCATTAAAAAAGGGTTTATAGCATAACATTCTATAAACCCTTTTGTGTTTAAAAAAACTATTTTATGCTACAACAAGTAGCTTCAGCAATTTGATAGCACTGGCAGATTTAATGTATGTAGCCACATCATGATGCGAACAGTGTTCTATTTCATTAATTTCTGCCATCGTAACATCTTTAAACGCCATGCTCCAATCTTTATAATATCTTTCACTTGCTGCTCCAACGGTTATGGTTTTAATCGCTATTAGTCTATCATCTTTTGTTATTGATTGATAAACTTCTTCTACATTTTCCTTTTTGCCTTCCAGTAATTGTATAAAAGTTCCCTCACAATGCAAAAGTTTACCCGTTATATCTAATGATTCATTTCTAGACCTTGCTTGTTCTAGTAAGGAATTAAAATCCTCTTCGGTAAATGGATTTCTGGCGATGCCAAAATATAATAGATAATAATACATCTAATTTAATGTTAATTTCTTCAATGTTGTTTTATTTGCTCTTGTTTCCCAAGCGGTTAATAAGAGCTGTTTTAAATCTTCCGGTTCTACTCTATCTAGGTTCACTAGCATATATTTATACTTAAGATAATGATCAGTAATAAAGAATGTTTTTGGGTCTTTATCCATCCATTTTTCTCGTTCAATAGTATGAACGACTAAATTTTCTTCATCTTCCTTTAACCTAGCAAAGATATGCTTGTTTACATAAAAAGCTGGTGTATCAAAACAAATTTGCTCATAAACGTCAGGTAGGCTTAGCACAACCTGCCTAATAAATGTTAAAGCCAATAAAGTTTTATCTTGCATTATCCTCTTCCTGCCATTTTTATCATTCTGTGGGCTAAATCTTTACCTAAATAACCATCAATTACGCCATGAACTAGATATAAAATAGGTGTCATTAACAAGGCAACAATAAACTTATAGGTATAACCAACCAAGCCAATTGCAGCAACCATTTGCCAACTCCAATGATAAGCTGGATTTAAATAGAACGCTATGAAAATAACTACAAAACTATCTATCAATTGAGAAAATATGGTAGACCCAGTTGCCCTTAACCAAAGCGCTCTCTCTCCTGTAAATTTCTTAATTCTGTGAAAGATTAAAACATCAACCATTTGTCCTATTAAGAATGCTGTGATTGAGCCAACTATAATCCACATTCCTTGTCCAAAAATTGCATCAAAAGCGACTAACATATTAATATCCTGCCCATCCACTTTCTGCATCACCCAAAAATCTGATGGTTGTAGTTTCATAGCCAACCATACTACAAAAAAGGCAAAGCCTATTAATATACTTGTTAAAATAGAAAGAAACCTAACCTGCTTTACGCCAAAATATTCGTTAATAATGTCTGTCATTATAAAAATGATTGGCCAAGTTAATACACCTGCAGACATATTGAATGATAGATTAGGAACACCAAAAAGATTAATGTCAAATTTCTTAAATCCTAACGTTTCTTCTACTGAAAAAATTTTAACTCCAATAAATTCTGATAAAATAGCATTGGCTACAAAAAATGCACCTAGAACAAGTAGCAATCGGCTTTCTTTGGTTTTAAAAGTCATGTTAGCTAAAATACAACTATTTTAATATAAACGAAATTCTAGTAGCTGTTCAAGTTGTAATCTTTCTATTTTTACACAGTACAGACTTGCAGGAAATCTCAAATCTTCATCTTTGCAGCTCTCAAAAATATAATGGCAAAATCTAAATCTTTCTATATAATTCTAATATTAGGCTCTTTGGCAGCGTTAGGACCATTTTCTATAGATATGTATTTACCAGGGTTTAAGGCAATAGCTAAAGATTTAAATACAGATGTTCCAAAGGTTTCTTTGTCGCTTTCTAGCTTCTTTATCGGTATTTCTGCAGGTCAGTTATTGTATGGGCCATTACTAGATAAATATGGAAGGAAAAAACCACTTTATTTTGGATTAATACTCTACATCTTATCATCGCTTTGCTGTTTGTTTGTAACCTCGATAGACCAACTGATTATTTTAAGATTTATTCAGGCGATTGGAAGTTGTGCAGCTGCGGTAGCTTCAATTGCAATGGTTAGAGATTTATTCACGGTAGAAGAAAGTCCTAAAGTGTTTGCATCACTATTATTGGTTATTGCGCTATCTCCAATGCTAGCTCCAACCGCAGGTGGTTATTTAATTACTGCATTAGGTTGGCAATCTGTATTTGTATTTTTAAGTTTAGTGGCGGTGTTGTTATTAATTACAACAATTTGGTTATTGCCAGAAAGTTATAAGCCAGACCCAACATATTCCTTAAAACCAAAACCAATTTTAACAAACTTTTTTGTTGTTTTAAAGGAACCAAGCTTTTATACCTACGCATTAGTTAGCGCTATTACTTTTAGTGGCTTGTTTGCTTATGTATCTTCATCACCTGTGGTTTTTATGGATTTATATAAAGTAAGTGAAACAGGTTATGGATGGATTTTTGCAATCTTATCAGTATTCTTTATTGGCTTTAGCCAAGTTAACAGCTTTATTTTAAAATGGTTTAGCAGCAAAAACATAGTTTTTTGGGCATTAATCTTACAATGTTTGGTAAGCATATTATTTCTAATTGCAGCGTTAAATAATCTATTAAATCTTTACGTAACCATTGTTTTTATCGCTCTATTTTTAGGCTGCCTAGGTTTTATTAATCCGAATGCTTCAGCACTTTCTTTAGCTCCATTTACAAAAAATGCAGGTAGCGCCTCTGCTTTAATGGGTGCGTTGCAAATGGGTTTAGGTGCTTTAGCATCTGCAGCTATTAGTATGTTTGCAGCAGATGTAATGTGGCCAATGCCAGCAGTTATGACTATCGCAGCTTTATTGGCATTACTGTTTTTATTAATTGGTAGAAGAAAAATTAAGCCCAACACAATAAATCAATAATTAGATTTTATAGTATTATTACTATTTTCGTGGTACATGATACCTATAAATTCTAAACTACCTACAGTGGGCACCACTATTTTTTCGGTGATGTCTAAATTGGCCCAAGAACATAATGCAATTAATCTATCGCAAGGTTTTCCTGATTATGCTACAGACCCTAAGCTGATAAAATTTGTTGCTGATGCAATGTATGATGGGCATAATCAATATGCACCGATGCCTGGTTTGCCTGTTTTAAGGGAAATAATAGCAGAGAAAGCATTTGAGTTTTACGGCGCTAAATATAATCCAGATACTGAAGTTACCATAACAGCAGGCGGAACTCAAGCTATTTTTACAGCGATTGCAGCTGTAATTAATCCTGGAGATGAGGTAATTATTTTTGAACCAGCATACGATAGCTACTCGCCTACCATCAAATTATTTGGCGGACTTGTTAAGCCGTTTGCACTTCATGCTCCAGATTATAAAATAGACTGGGAAATGGTTAAAAAAACATTCTCAGCCAATACCAAGATGATTATTTTGAATAGTCCTCAAAATCCTACCGGAAGTATTTTAAGTAAGGAAGACATTGATGCCTTAATTAAGCTAACAAAAAACACTGATATCTTAATTTTGAGCGATGAAGTTTACGAGCATATCATTTATGATGGTGCGCAACATCACAGCGTTTCACTATATCCAGAATTGCAAGAACGAAGTTTTGTAATTGCCTCTTTTGGTAAACTTTTACATACCACAGGGTGGAAATTAGGTTATTGCCTAGCTCCTGCTAAACTCACAGCAGAATTTAGAAAAACACACCAATTTAATGTTTTCAGCGTTAATACCCCTATGCAGTTAGGCATTTCCAATTACTTAAAAAGTGAAAATATTTATAAAGAAATACCTGGTTTCTTTCAACAGAAAAGAGATTTTTTTAGATCGCTTTTAAGTGAGACTAAATTTAAATTATTACCTTGTAAAGGTTCTTATTTTCAGTGCGTGAGCTACGAAGAAATTAGCGATGAGAAAGACACTGAAATAGCAAAAAGATTAGTGGTTGAGTTTGGTGTGGCAAGTATCCCCGTTTCTGCCTTTTATACCAAAAACACAGAAGATAAAATATTAAGGTTCTGTTTTGCCAAAGAACAAAGCACTTTAGAACAGGCTGTTGAAAGACTAATGAAAATATAATTTTAATCCCTATAAAAAATTATAAAATGGAAAGTCCACAATATTTAAACATACAAAACCTGAAGGTTACTGTATTTCAGGCTTATTTGTTTTGGGAAAATATAGATAAGAATCTTCAAAATATATCCTTACGATTATCTGGAGGTGTTAGAGAAAAAACCGACTTAATTGTACTACCAGAAATGTTTAATACTGGCTTTACAATGAAAGCCGAAGAGCTAGCCGAAGAAATGGACGGAAAAACAATGCAATGGCTTGCTAAAACAGCACAAAGCTATGATTGCGTAATTACCGGAAGTTTAATCATCAAAGAAAACGGGAATTTTTATAATAGAATGATTTGGATGTTGCCGTCTGGCGATTATCAGTTCTATGACAAACATCACTTATTTACCATGGGCGATGAAGACAAACATTTCACCGCTGGTCAGAAACCGTTAATTGTAGAGTTAAAAGGCTGGAAAATTAGATTGGCAATTTGCTATGATTTACGCTTTCCTGTTTGGTTGAGAAATAAAGATGCTGAGTACGATATTCTATTATTAATCGCCAGTTGGCCAGATAAACGTTCTTCACATTGGAGAACATTAATTCACGCTCGTTCTATAGAAAATCAAAGTTATGTAATTGCAGTAAATCGTGTTGGTCATGATGGCAATCAGGTTTACCATAGCGGGCACTCCATGTGTATTGATCCCTACGGAAATACGGTTTATTACAAACCTGAAGATGAAGATTTGTATACTTTCAGCATCAACTACCCAGATTTAGAAAAAACCAGAAGACAGTTTCCTTTCTTAAAAGATGCTGATAACTACACTATAAGTTAATTACAAATGTTCAATAGAAGAAAATTCTTAAAAGCCTCTGCGTTATCTACGGCCTTATTGGCCATTGACAAAAAGAGCATAGCTAATACATTACCATCATCAACAACTGTTATTAATAAACCAATCGTAATTTCTACTTGGGACTTCGGTGTTGCAGCAAATGCTGATGCCTGGAAAGTTTTAAGCAAAAATGGTAGAGCTTTAGATGCAGTTGAACAAGGCGTTTGGGTTCCAGAAGCTGATGAAAGTAACCAATCTGTAGGTTATGGCGGCTTGCCAGATAGAGATGGAAAAGTAACGCTAGATGCCTGTATCATGGACGAAAATGGAAACATTGGAGCCGTTTTAGCATTAGAACATATTTTACATCCAATTTCGGTTGCACGTAAGGTAATGGAGAAAACTCCTCACGTAATGCTTGCTGGAGATGGTGCTTTACAATTTGCTTTAGAACAAGGCTTTAAGAAAATTAACTTACTTACTCCTTCATCAGAAAAGGCTTGGAAAGAGTGGTTAAAAACAGCTAAATACGAGCCAGTAATAAATATCGAGAATAAACTTTACGATAAGGCTGCTCCGAATAAATTGCCTGGCAATAAATATAATCATGATACTATTGGGATGATAGCTATGGATACAAAAGGTAATCTTTCTGGCGCTTGTACTACAAGCGGAATGGCTTATAAGTTACACGGTCGTATTGGCGATAGCCCGATAATTGGAGCTGGTTTATATATTGATAATGAAATTGGTGGAGCAACATCAACAGGTGTTGGAGAAGAAGTTGTAAGAAACGTAGGTTCTTTCTTGGTTGTAGAATTAATGCGACAAGGTTATTCGCCAGAAGATGCTTGTAAAGAAGCAGTGATGCGTATCATTAGAAAAAAACCAGAAACTGCTAAAAATATACAAGTTGGCTTTTTAGCTTTAAATAAAAAAGGAGAATACGGAGCCTATGCTATTCAAAAAGGGTTTAGTTATGCAGTTTGCGATAGCCAAAAGCAAGATTTAGTTATTAAAGGAAAAAGTTATTATTAATTATAAGCATTAATGACTTTATCTAATACGCTTGAAATCTGCGCTAATTCATTTTCTTCAGCCCTTGAAGCGGAAAAAGGTGGCGCAAACCGTGTTGAGCTTTGTGAAAATATGGCTGAAGGCGGAACAACTCCTAGTTATGCTCAAATCAAATTGTGTAAGAAAAAGCTAAATATTCAAGTTTGGCCAATCATTCGTCCACGAGGTGGAGATTTTTTATACAGTAATGATGAATTCGAGCTGATAAAAGAAGACATCAAAATCTGTAAATCATTAAACTGCGATGGTGTTGTAACTGGTATTTTGTTAGCCAATGGCGAAATAGACAAAATACGCTGTGCTGAGCTTATAGATTTGGCAAAACCAATGCCTGTTTCCTTCCATAGGGCTTTTGACATGAGTAATGATTTGGAAAAAGCTTTAGAAGATTTAATTGAATTGGGTTTTGTAAGGGTTTTAACTTCCGGTGGTGCAAATAATGCTGTTGAAGGTATTAAAGCTATAGCTGAATTGGTCAAACTAGCAAATGGCAGAATAGAAATCATGCCAGGAGCTGGAATAAATCCTAATAATATTCAAGAAATTGCAACCCAAACATGTGCTATAAACTTCCATTCATCTGCTAGATTATTTGTTAAAAGTAAAATGGAATATCGCAATCAAACAACCAAAATGGGAAGTATTGAAGATGAATATCAATACCAACAAACTTCAGCAGAATTGGTTAAAAAAATGATAGAACAACTAGGATGATTTTTTATTGCTTACGTCATTGCGAGGATCGATTTTTCATCGTCCGAAGCAATCTGCTTTGAGCGTAGGACAATTATTTATAAACTATAGTGTGTTGAGGTATTACCGACAGAAATTAATTAAAGTTTAGGCAGGTGGAGACACCAGCCGATAAAACTACAAAAACCATAAAATGAAAAAATTAAACATCCTCATAATTCTTCTCACATTTGCATTTATTGCCAATGCTCAAACCGGCAAACCAAAAGCCCCAGAATTTGCATTGGGAACTTTTACTGATGATTACGGAATAAGTTATACAATAAATGATACGCTTTGGGTTCAAAATCCCAAAACAAAATACCATATCATAAAGTGGAACCCTGAAAAGCAATACCTAGTCGCTAAAAATGATGTTGGAAACAAAACCGATGGCCATAAATATACTCGTATCGATTACATGATATTTACTGGAATGGCACCATACCTATGGGGTTTTTGCTTAACAGCTTATGATGCCGAAACTGATGCTATTGCTGAGCAAACTGCTTCAGCTGATAGACAAAATCCTAAAAAAGGTTGCAATGGTTATCCTTTTTCTAGAATGAAAAAAATTGAAATAAAACCCTCTACAAACTAAATAATGAAGTTTTCTAAAATACTTACTGCCATCTTGCTATTTGTAAGTTTTGCAAATGCCCAAACCAAAAGAGATTATAATCAATATGTAAATCCATTTATTGGTACTGGTGGTCACGGTCATACTTATCCTGGCCCTGCGTTGCCGTTCGGGATGATACAACCTGGACCAGATACAAGATTAGAAGGTTGGGATGGCTGTTCTGGTTATCATTATACCGATAATACGATTTACGGATTTTCGCAAACTCATTTAAGCGGAACAGGAATTCCAGATTATTGTGATTTTTTGTTTATGCCAACAGTTGGGAAACCTCAATTTATAAACACACAGTATGCTTCTCCTTTTCAAAAGAAAAATGAAAAAGCCAGTACTGGTTATTACAGCACTTTATTAGATAAGTACAACGTTAAAGCCGAAATTACCGCTACAAGACGTTCTGGATTGTACAAATTCACTTATCCAAAATCTAACGAAGCAAATGTCATTATCGATTTAAAACACAGAGATAAGGTTTTAGACAGTTGGATTGAAGTTGTTAACGACAGGGAAATTAAAGGTTATAGAAAATCGAAAGCTTGGGCAACTGGACAAGAGTTGTATTTCCACGTTCGTTATAACAAACCTTTCAAATCTTACGGAATTGTAGTTGATGATGAATTGAAGCCAGGAATTAAAAAAGCAAAAGGAACAAACATCAAGTTATACATACAGTTTGCTACCGGCGACCAAGAAGCAATTCTATCTAGAGTTGCCATTTCTGCTGTTGATGATAAGGGCGCATTAAAAAATTTAGATGCTGAAATTGATGGATTTGACTTTGCAAAAGTCTTAGCTAAAGCTAAAATTGCTTGGAACAAGGAGCTCTCTAAAATTGATGCAGAAAGCACTAATAAAAAACAATTAACTACTTTTTATACTGCACTTTACCATAGTTTACTTAATCCAAATTTGTATATGGATGTTGATGGTAAATACCGTGGGTTAGACAATAAAATTCATACCGCAAAAGACTTTGAATATTTCACTGTTTTCTCTTTGTGGGATACTTATAGAACTGAAAATCCATTGCTCACATTAATCGATAAAAAACACACTTTAGATTTTATCAAAACCTTTTTAGCCATGCACCAACAAGGCGGACAATTACCGATTTGGCCTTTAGCTAACGATGAAACATTTTGTATGATTGGCAATCACGCTATTCCGGTAATTACTGATGGGTATGCAAAAGGTATTAGAGGTTTTGATACAAAACTTGCTTTAGAAGCGATGAAACACGCAGTAAATCGCAAACAATTTGGCATAGATATTTACGCAAAAAATGGTGCAGTATTAGCTGATATAGAACACGAAAGCGCTTCTAAAACAGTAGAATATGCTTATGATGACTGGTGTATTGCACAGTTTGCAAAAATGATTGGTGCAGAGGCTGATTATCAGACCTACATCACTAGAGCCCAAAACTGGAAGAATGTTTATGACCCATCAACTGGGCATATTAGAGCTAGAAATAATGGTGGTTGGTGGAAACCCTTTAACCCAACAGAGGTAAATAATAATTATACCGAAGGTAATTCGTGGCATTACAGTTTTAGTACCCAACAAGACATTAATGGGCATATAGATTTGATGGGTGGAGAGAAAATTTATCAAGCAAAGCTAGATGAATTGTTTACTACGAAACAAGGCTTAACTGGTCGTGACCAAAGTGATATTACAGGTTTAATTGGTCAATATGCTCACGGAAATGAGCCAAGTCACCACATGGCCTATCTTTTTAATTTCACCTCACATCCTGAAAAAACGCAGTATTATATCAACAAAATAATGAATGAGCAGTATCATGACCAGCCTGATGGTTTGTCTGGAAATGAAGATTGCGGACAAATGAGTGCTTGGTTAGTGATGAGTGCGATGGGAATTTATCCAGTTTCACCAGGAAACAACATGTACAATATTGGTACGCCTTGGTTTAAAAAGATGACGGTTAGTTTAGAGAATGGAAAGAAAATCATCATTTCTGCTCCTGCCAAAACTAATGCTAATTATTACATCAAAGGAATTTCTTTAAATGGAAAACCCCATAAAAAGCTATTCTTAAACTTTACTGATTTAGCAAAAGGCGCAAATTTAAACTTTGCTTTATCGGCTACACCTGATATGAAATACTTGAACAGTCTACAAAAACCTGTGATGAAAATTACAGAAAACCTGATTGTTCCGAATCCAATAATTGATGGTCCGCAAGAAACTTTTAAGGATAAAGCACAAGTTAGCATTACTTCTGCTCTAGCCAATACTGAAATTTATTATACGCTAGATGGAAGTACTCCAAGTCAAAATTCGACAAAATATGTTACTTCATTTAGCATAGATAAAAATGCAACCGTAAATGCCATTGCATATAAAAAAGGTTTTAAAACAAGTTATGTAAGCACCGCGACTTATAAAAAGATTAACAATAACTACACCATAAAAACTAACAGTGAAATTAATAAAAGCTTTACTGGCGGAGGAAACGATGCCTTAATTGATGGAGTTAGAGGTGCAATTAATTGGCGAGTTGGCAACAGGTGGCAAGGTTTCTGGGGTAAAGATTTTGAAGCTATTTTAGATTTAGGCAAAGACCAGCAAGTAAACTCTGTAAGCATTGGCGCATTACAAGATACAAATGCTTGGATTGTTTTTCCGCCAGAAACAGAATTTTGGATTGCAGGAAACGATATGAGTTTCAAATTAATTGGGACAGTAAAAGCTCCAGTTGATGCAAAAGATTATAATATTCAAATTAAAGAGTTGGGTATAAAAGTTAATGCAGTTTGCCGATACATTAAAATCATCGCTAAAAATTATGGAGAACTACCTACTTGGCACGAAGGCGCCGGTGGAAAAGCACACACGTTTTTTGATGAGATAACTGTTAAATAACTATACAAGTCATTTCTAGGTTCGGTTTTTTATCGTCCGAAGCAATCTATTTGGCAGGAAAGATTGCTTTGCTATGCGTAATCACTTCACGGTTTTATATCGATAGCAAAGTCGCTTATCCCTACTTCTTCCATAAATTATGCATTTATTTAATTTTATACAATAGCTCACCAAGGGGAACAATAGCGGTTACTTGTGGGTTATGGTCTGCTTCTAACACCTCAACGGGTATTTTTCTTTTTCTTGCACGCCCTGCCTGTGAAGCGAAGTCATCATTTTCAGGAAGCGTGCCTTTAGCTACAGTTAAAACATATTGTGCAGGAATTGTAGAAACTCCTCTTTTTAAATGAAGAATTTCTGTAAATGTTTTAAGCGATTGAGGTACATCTTTTGGTATTGGCTGACTTGCCTTAACCCAAGCTGGAACTAAAAAACCATTTACTTGACTTTTAATTAAACCATCCATTTTTCCACTAAATAACGTAGCTACACTTTCGCCGTCATTGGGTAAAAAGGCATCTAGATATATCATTTTTTTAATGCGATTAGGAATGCTATCTGCAACTCCTGTAATCACCATTCCCCCATAACTATGACCAACTAATACCACATCGTACAAATTTTCATAAAGAATTTGGTTCACCACATCTTTAACATGTGTGCTAAGGTTAACATCCGCTGATGCCAAATGGGCCCTTTCTCCCTGCCCTGTTAAGGATGGTCTATAAACCTTACAGCCTTTGGCAGTTAAAATGGAATCTACTTTTTTAAAGGCATAACTACCACCCCAAGCACCATGAACAATTACATAAGTTGTTTTTTTTGATTCTTGGGCAAATACTTGTAACGATACACCTATTAACAGAATGGATAACCAATTTTTAAATTTCATTTTATATTTTTTGAATTAGGATAATTGTTTAATTACAAAATACGTATGCTACACTAGCCATTCGTAATGGTTAATTGCTCATGTGCTATTTCAATAGTGTCAATAGCTACTTCGTTTCCATCAGATTTTAAATCAGTACTCGTAATTTTTGTAGGCCAAGCATTACTAAGCGTCCACTGCATTGTTATTTTACCTGCCTCATCCAACAGCTTAATTACAATGGTTCTTCTCTTGATGGTATTCATCTTGATTTCAGCATGCCAATTCCAGAAAGTATTATCGTTAACAAAAATTCCTCTTTTCATTGTTACGTTTCCATATTTGGTAATTCCTGGCATTTTCTCTGTAGAAAACAATTTGCTATTGCTCTTGCGGTATTCTATTATCTGAGTTTCCACATCCATTCCGCTAACTTCTTGAAAGGCTACGCCTTTTAGCTCAGTTCCTAAGTCTACCTCGAATCTAAACTTAGGCATTGGCCATATTGAGTCTTGTTTGCTTCCATCTTCTACCATGATTGTGTTGAATTGAGTTTATATTTATTACTGATTTGAAATCCAATATAAGGTTTTAGCATTAATTTAGAGAGAAGATTATTTCTTTAAACAATTAACTAATCTCCCTGCCTGCCGGCGGGCAGGCTTCAGGTGCATTTAAGGCCGTATTCGTACTTGGGAAAGGATTGTGGGGTTTTGAGGGGTTGCGAAGTTGCCTATACTACTATGTGCGTCATGCTCAGCTTGTCCCGATAGCTATCGGGAGGGCATCGTAATGCTATTGCACAGCTAATCTTAAAGCGTTACGCCTAGCTTGGCAGTTGCTAGTCCTCCACTTGCACTTGCCAGTTCTATTTTATTTATTCCAATGCTCAGCCTTGCCTCGGTTAGCCGCCGAATGGCTTTCTGTTTTTCACGCTAGTATATTTTAGGGGCGTTCAAAAATGCTTCGCAATATTCCATTGATGAAAAGAAGCAAAACCGAGCCCTTCAGTGAGCTCATTAATTCCATTAAAAACAATAACAACTCATTAATAAATCTAGGCTGCAAAATCGGTATAAGTTCTGTCAAAGAGACGATTTGATAAAGGGAGAAGTAATGCCAAGCGACATTTTAGACCCTGTTTAAAGCGTTGTTAGTTTATCGTTGCTCGACAGACGAAAAACGTTTATCCTCTCTACAAAACCCACTTATTCAGAAAATTATTAAAATCTTCTTTGAACTGCTCGCTTACAGGTATGGTGATATCGTTTATTTGGACAGAAGTTTTATTAGCCGATTTGATAGCGGCTGTTGCCACAATGAAAGAGCGGTGCAGGCGTAAAAACATTTCGGCAGGTAATTTCTCTTGAAGTCGTTTAAGGCTAGTAAGTGTTAGTAAAGGCTTTTCTGTAGAGCGTAGGTACACCTTAACATAGTCTTTTAAACCTTCAATGTAAAGAATGTCGTCTACGTCAGTCTTTACCAACTGATGTTCTACTTTTAAATAGATATAAGGTCTTTGGTCTTGTGCTAATCTGGTTTCAAAGGTGGCACTTTGTAAACTATTTTCATACATATAAAAATAATCCTTCGCCTTTTCGGCAGCCTTAGAGAAATCTACGTAGCTGAAGGGTTTCACCAGATAATCTAATGCATCTACCTTAAAACCTTCAAGTGCATACTGATCATAGGCTGTGGTGAATATAATCCTTACGTTTTTCTTTTTATCTGATTGACCAATGATACGTGCCAATTCTATACCACTTAAATCTGCCATCCTGATGTCGAGGAAAATAAGGCTTAAACTAGGATTCTCGTGTATTTCTTTTAATGCAGATATGGCATTATTGTAGCTACCTGCTAAATGCAAATATGGCGTTTGTTGAATATATGATGCGATTAACTCCAGCGCTGCTGGTTCATCATCTACTGCTATACAATTAATGCTCATCTATTGTTAAAGTTAAAGTCACCACAAATTCTTTTGCAAAATCATCAGGTTCTGCTGTCAATTCATATCTGTTTGGATAAATCAAATCTAAACGCCTTCTGGTATTGGCAACGCCGATGCCTTTGTCGTCTTCTAGTTGTTTTGCAAGTCCTACGAAAAGTGAATTACGAACTTCAAGCATCAGCTTTCCATCCTTCTCTGCTAGTTCAATATAAACATAACTTGGATTAACAGCACTGATACCATGTTTAAAAGCATTTTCTATAAACGGAAGGAAAAGCATTGGAGCTACAGGTAAATCTCTCAAACCTGGTTTTCTATCAAAAATCACTTGTACATCTTCAGCTATGCGAACTTTCATCAAGGCAATATAGTCTTCAATAAAATCCATTTCCTTAAACAGGGAAGTCTGCTCATTTTTGGTATCGTAGAGCACATACCTCATCATGTGTGAAAGGGAATAAATGGAAGTTTTTGCTGATTTAACATTGGTATCCATCAATGCATAAATGGTATGTAGTGTATTGAATAAAAAATGCGGATTGATTTGTGCTTTTAAATAAGCTAGCTCGGCACCTACCCTTTCCTTCTCAGAAACCTCATAGGCAAGTTGTTTCTTTTGCAATCTTTTTGCAATTACAGAAACCCAACTAAGAGCAAGCGCAAGTATAGATAGACCAGTAATCCAAGTTTTTGTCCAATGGTAGTTTGGCACATAAGGCTTTCCTGGTTTATCATATAGTTTGGCAAAAATCTCATTAATGCCTATCGTATCGGCAAACCAAATATTAGCCTGTACCATGAACCAAATGGTTAAAATGAGTATCAATAGATAGGGTATTCCCCAATATTTATTAGATAGCTTCGGGAAAAACAGATAGATGTTACAAAAATAAAGTGCCGCTATTGATGCATTTTCTACCACCTGCTTAAGCCAGAATTCCCAAGGCATGGTCGAATAGCTATTTAATTGAACAACCAGCCAACAAAACAATGAGGCCATCACCACAAAGTCTATCGAAAATACTGCCTTCAAAATCCGACTATCTCTATTCATATCCAAATGTAATCAACTCCCAATTTAGTTGAAGATACAAAAAGACTGATTTTATCTGAATTGTTGGCAAGTAATAGATAGTTTGGACTAATTCATAGACGAATAAAGCTTTACGTCCCTTTGAAATATGGTAAAATTACCCATCGGTTGAAAACAGCTAACGGTCTAGGCTAAATCCCGAATGGTCTATTAGAAAATTATTTACCAAAAAGATTGTTTTGCTTTGAAGAAAGCAAGAAAAATAACTACTAAAATATGAAAACATCAATCATCGGAATTTTACTAACCATTACCGCTATACAGTATAGCAATGCGCAAATACGAACCGACTCAACTGCCTCAACCAGACCTAATCAATCCCAAAATCCATCATTTTTTACTGGAGGTTCTGCTACCGTAGAACGGATGCCAACTCCCCCAGATTTTAACTGCGGTGCAGCGAAAGTAACATTTCAACCAAAAACACGTACTGTTTGGCACTCACATGCTGGCGGACAATTTATCGTGGTAACACAAGGAACGGCCTGGTATCAAGAAAAAGGTAAAGCAAAACAAATTATCCCACAGGGTGGAGCAGTAATCTGCCCTCCAAATGTGATGCATTGGCATGGCGCATCCCCAGATGGAGTGATGTCGCACACGGTAGCTACTCCAAATTTAGATAAAGGTGGCGCAACAGCTGGACAAGCGGTTACTGATGAAGAATATAACAGTAAAAACTAATAACCTATAAAAAACAATTAAAAATGAAAAAGACAATTCTTTCCCTATTGGTATTATTTATGGCTGCACAATTTTGTGCTGCCCAAACAACTACACCTTCTAAGGCAGAACAAGAAATACTTGATCTTTCTAAAGCGAAATGGCTTTGGATGGCCGACAAAAAAGTAGATACTTTGAATGCGTTTTTTGTAGACAAAGCGATGTTTGTACACATGAGTGGTAAATGGGATAAAGCTCGTGAATTAGAAGTAATTAAAAGTGGTTCTATTTGGTATAAAAAAGCAGAAGTTTATTCTGCCTCAGTAAACATTTTGGGCAATACAGCCATTGTACTTAATGACCTTGACCTCTTAGCTGTAGTAGGTGGAAATGAAGTAATCAATCCCTTTATGGTAACTGAAGTTTATTTAAAAGAAAATGGTAAATGGAGATTAGCACAACTCACGTTCTCAACTCAAAGAAGGCCTGTTAAACTTACTAAACCTTAAAAGCAAAACATCAACAACACCAATGTTGTTATATTAATACAAGCGCTCGTAAAATTTATGCAAAAAATAAAATTGAACAACGGAATAGAAATGCCAATATTAGGTTTTGGTGTTTTTCAGGTAACTGATCCTGCAGAGTGCGAAAAAAGTGTATTAGAAGCTATTGAAACTGGGTATCGTTTGATTGACACTGCGCAGTCTTATGGCAATGAAGAAGCTGTTGGTAGGGCACTTAAAGCCAGTGGAGTAGCACGAGAAGAACTTTTCATTACTACTAAGTTATGGATACAGTCTAACGGATATGAGGGAGCAAAAAAAGCATTTGAAACCTCTTTGAAAAATCTTCAATTGGATTACTTAGATCTTTATCTTATCCATCAGCCTTATGGTGATGTTTATGGGGAATGGCGAGCGATGGAAGAACTATATAAAGAAGGCAAAATAAAGGCAATTGGGGTTAGCAATTTTCATCCCGATAGGTTAACTGACCTGATCATCCATAATGAAATTTTACCTGCTGTAAATCAGATTGAAACACATCCTTTTCATCAACAACATGAAACACAAGATTTCTTAACAGAAAACAATGTACAAATTGAATCATGGGGTCCATTTGCTGAAGGTAAGAACGATCTTTTTACCAACGAATTATTAAAAGGAATTGGCGAAAAGTATAACAAATCTATTGCTCAGGTAGTATTGCGTTGGCTTACACAACGGGGCGTAGTTGCTATTCCTAAATCTGTACGTAAAGAACGTATGGCTGAAAACTTTGATATTTTCGATTTTGAGCTAAGCGAACAAGACATGGAATTAATCAAAACCTTGGATTCAGGCACTAGCAGCTTCTTCGACCATCGCGATCCAAAAATGGTAAAATGGCTTGGAGAAAGAAAATTGAGCAATTAAGGAAGAAATGAAAGTTGCGCAAAAATACCTTTTGATTTTAATACTGATTTCAGGAATGATAAGTGTAGCTAATGCGCAATCCTCATCTATCAAAGATAAAAAGGTATTGATCGTTTACCTGACTAGAACCAAGAATACTGAAGCCGTAGCTCAGCGGATACAAAAGGAAGTTGGCGGAAAATTAATAGGCCTAGAGTTAGTTACACCATACCCAGAAAACTATGGGCAACACGTAGCTCAGGTTGTTAAAGAAAATAACAGTAATTATCTGCCTGCTTTAAAGACCAAAATCGACAGCGTCGAGAGCTATGATCTAATTTTCATAGGTTTTCCAACCTGGGGTATGAAAATACCACCTCCTATGAAGACCTTTTTAAAACAATATAATTTTAGTGGTAAAACAATTATCCCTTTTAATACAAATGCAGGTTATGGTGTAGGCAGCGGTTTTGAAACGGTAAAACAGCTCAGTCCTAACAGCACCGTACTAGAAGGTTACTCTACTACAGGAGGTATTGAACGAGATGGGGTTAAATTTGTAATGCAGGGCGATAAAGAAAGAAAGACAGCAGATGAAGTGAAGGCTTGGTTGCAGAAAATAAAATTGGTTAAGTAATGGAAGTTAAAATAAATTGATATGAAAAATTATCTTATTATCCTTATGGCGAGCAGTTTAATGTTGGCCACATCTTGCAAAAAGAAAGATAAAACGGCACCTGTTGAAGAACCTGTACCTACTAATCCATCTGTAGAAACCTTGCCACCAAATTCGAATTATAAACCTGCCTTTACAGGTCAGACACGAATAGCGGCTGTAAAAACTACCACAAGTTATAGTACAAATGTAGTTACCTCTTCGCTTACAGCACCTTGGGGAATTGCAGCAATGCCTGATGGCCGCTTTCTAATTACAGAAAAGGCAGGAAGAATGCGTATCGTAACTAGCGCTGGGGTCGTAAGTGAAATCAACACGGGTATTCCTACTGTTAATGCTGGTGGACAAGGTGGCTTACTTGGAATATGTCTTGATCCAGATTTTTCTACCAACCGCATGGTCTATTGGTCGTTTTCGGAACCAGGAACTGGTGGAAATGTTACTGCCATAGCTAAGGGAAGATTGGCTACAAACGAACTTTCTATCGAGGGCGCTACTGTTATTTTTCGTGGAAGTCCCCGCTATTCAGGAGTAAACCATTATGGGGGAAGAGTGATATTTGACAGAAACGGTAATCTTTTTGCAAGCCTTGGGGAGCGTGCTGATAATGCTACTCGTGCCCAAGCGCAGTTGACTAATGCTTCTATCGGAAAAGTAGTTAGAATTACTAAGGATGGACAACCTGTAGCAGGCAACCCCTTTATCGGCCAAGCTGGTGCGCTTCCAGAACTTTATTCAATAGGTCATAGAAACCCGCAAGGACTAGCCATACACCCAGTAAGCGGAGATATTTGGCAAAGTGAACATGGTCCTCGAGGTGGAGATGAAATTAATCGTGTGCAGCCTGGAGCAAACTTTGGCTGGCCAACCATCACTTATGGATTGGAATATAGTGGACAACCAGTGCTAACTGGAATACAGGCACAGAGTGGAATGACACAGCCAGTTTATTATTGGGATCCGGTAGTATCGCCAAGTGGCATGACCTTTTACAGTGGTAATCGCGTACCTGAGTGGCAAAATAATCTTTTCATTGGCTCATTGAGTGGGATGCACATCGTAAGGTTAGTGATCACCAATAATGTAGTAACTGGAGAAGAGAGACTACTAGCAAATGTAAGTCAGCGTTTTAGGGACATTACCCAAGGAATAGACGGGGCTCTTTATGCCATTACAGATCAGGGAAGATTGTATCGAATAGACAAGAATTAGTTTACTTAAGTATCATAGGTATTCATAATCTTTCAAGATTATCTTTTTTACTGGAATGAAGTAAATTAAAAGCCGACGCTACATCTCCAAGTTTGGGATTTTGAAGGCTTACGAAGCTCTCTAACAAACTACGTCATTGCCAGCTTGACTGGCAATCATAATGCTATTGTAGGCAAGATATATACATAACTTATTATATGTGTCTGGCAATCCTAATGCTATTGGAAAGGCTGGTGGTTAAACTCCCAGTTAGAAATATTTAGATACAAAAAAGGCATCCATTTTGGATGCCTTAAAATATTATTCTCAAAAACGTTTCAATGCCTAACCTTCTTGCTGTTTTGCTGCCAGTTGGATAGCCTCACGAATACGGAGATAAGTGCCGCAACGACAAATATTACCAGACATCGCATCGTCTATATCTTGCTCGGTAGGATTTTTATTTTCCTTTAATAAAACAGCTGCAGACATGATCTGACCAGCCTGACAATAACCACACTGAGAAACATCTAAATCTAACCAAGCTTTTTGTAATGGATGAGTACCTGTTTCTGATAAGCCTTCAATTGTAACTACTTTTTTGCCTTGTGCTCTACTTACTTTGGTTACGCATGAGCGAACAGCCTCACCATCGAGATGCACAACGCAGGCACCACATTGGGCAACTCCACATCCATATTTGGTTCCTACAAGACCAACAATATCCCGCAGCACCCATAACAAAGGTGTATTAGGGTCTGCATCTATTTTATGTATCTTTTTATTTATGGTTAACGTAATCATATAATGAATATTAATGATGATAGAAAAGGATTAAACATTAGGCACTTCAGGTTGTACTAGTGAAAAAGGTTGTTGGTAGTGGCGTTTGCCAGTTGCTTTGTATAGCGCATTTGCCACAGCTCCGAATACAGGTGGAAAAGGTGGTTCACCCAAGCCAGTTGGATCGATATCGTTTTGTACAAATGAAACCTCTATCTTTTTAGGTGCTTCTTGCATGCGAATGATCCTATACTTATGGAAATTGCTTTCTTCTACCAAGCCCTCTTTATGCGTGAGACCACCATATAAACTGTTTCCAATTCCATCTACAACTGCGCCTTGTACCATGTTAGCAGCCGCATCTGGGTTAATAACAATACCACAATCTACAGCACTAAATACTCTCTCCACATAAGGTTGTCCGTTTTTAACAGTCATGTCTACAACATGGGCAGCATAAGAAGCATGGCAAAAATAAGCGGCAACACCACGGCTATATTTACCTTGTTCTGGTCCATTCCACCCTGATTTTTCCTTTACCAATTGTAGTACACCTGCATAACGATCTACATTATAATCATTGTTTCTTCCTACCGGATTTTCCTTTGCTCGTTTAAGCAACTCTAAACGAAAATCTATTGGATCTTTTCCCATTGCTTCAGCTAGTTCATCTAAAAAAGACTGTTCTGCTGCTGCCGCGAAGTTAGAACCAGGTGCCCTAAAAGCACCCACTGTGATGTTAGATGCAATTTGCCAGCCTTCGGCAAGGTAATTATCTACTGCACCAGCAGGAAACCTATTAGCGTGTACTGCATGTTCTGGTATACCACCACCTTTAAGATGAAAGGCCGTTAGATTTTTATTTGCGTCAAGTGCAGCCCTATAAGTTGCTGTGTACATGGGACGATAGATTCCATAGGTAGTATCATCCTCACGAGTATAAATGAGTTTTATTGGCGATTTAGTTTTTTTAGAAATAAGGGCTGCTTCTACAAGGTAATGTCCATAAGCTCTGCGACCAAAACCACCACCCATACGGGTCATCTGGATTTCAATTTTATCAGCAGGAAGCTTCAACACCTTCATCAATGTAGGCTCTGTCCAACCTGGAGCTTGTAAAGGACCAACTAATAATGCCTTTTCATCTGTTACATGGGCAAAGAAATTCATTGGTTCCATACAATTGTGAGCCAAAAAAGGTGCTGTATAAGTACGTTCTATAATCTGTGCAGCATTTTTGAAAGCAGTTTCTGGATCACCATCCTTGCGTAATTGTTGGGCTGGTTTGGCAGCATATTGCTTCATCTTTTCGTGCTGAACCCTGGTATCTTCCAATTCTCCTGGAACGATAACTTCTCGCTTACCATTCCTTCCTCCCATCGTGTTTTTGGTATCGCCTGCTGGCATCCATTCTACAATGAGCTTCTTTCTTGCATTCATGACTTCCCAAGTCGTTTTACCAACTACAACCAGCAGATCATTGAATGTACGAACATCAAAACCACCTTGTTCAAATCCATCTTCAAAAAGTTTCATGCTAAATACATCACGTATGCCAGGCATTTTTAAAGCTTGTGCAGCATCAAAAGATTTAAGTTTCATTCCAAAAGCAGGTGGATGCTGGATCATTGCAATTAACATACCCTCGTGTTTGTAGTCGAGTCCAAATAGCGGTTTACCAGTAATGATCTTTGTTCCCTCTACATTTTTCTGAGAGCTTCTAACCACATTGAAGTCTTTAACAGACTTCAACTTAACTCCTTTTGGAACTGTTATGACTGCAGCTTTTGAGGCAAATTCTCCATACTTCGCTTTTTTGCCACTTTTTTCATGATAAATGATACCTGCTTTGGTTGTGATTTCTTCTAAAGGTACTGCCCAAGTATTCGCAGCTGCCTGCATTAACATCTGACGAGCTGTTGCACCTGCTTCACGTAATGGCCTCCAGTACATTCGCATGGAATTACTTCCACCAGTAAACTGAGCACCTAACTTTACGCTATCATGTGGTCCCATTTCAACTATTACTTGCTTCCAATCTACACCAAGTTCCTCAGCTACCATCATTGGAAGTGAGGTCATTACGTTTTGACCAAACTCTGGATTGGGACAGATGAGTTTGATAATATTATCAGGGGTAATCTTAATGTAACCATTTAGCTCGCTCCATTGCTCCAGAACAGCTGTCTCACCATTCTTTGGTAGTGCAAGTTTGGCAAGGCCGCTGAAATGAATCATCATTCCACCACCCACAAGAGCAGAGGCTTTGAGAAAGGAACGTCTGCCGTAATCAGTATTGGTCTTTTCCATAATTGGATTCGTTTGTCTTTCGTTGAAATCTATTTATCTTTTGGAGCATAAGCTCCAGTATTTAACCAAGTAACCCAAGCTTTTTTGAATTCTGCATGGGTTAAAGGAGGTAATGCTCTACCCTCACCTGGATTCCAGCCTGCTTTAACCAGACCATCGTCAGCATGAGCAATCAATTTTTTAAGATCTTTGTTTCCATTCTGTTTTGGATCAAGCAATTGTTTAGCTAACTCGTAAGCAGAACGTCCTTGGAAAACCATTTTCATATTTGCAGGTGGCAAATGCCAGTTTGGGTCGCCTGGAGGCGTGTTTTTCCCAGGAGTGTTTGTCGGTTGGTGACAGTTCATGCACTTCATTGCGGTAACACCTTTTCCATCTAAACCTCTTTTAGGTAACATGGCGTGTAAATGGCTATCTTCTCCTTGCAAAGGAACATCTCCAGCAGGGTGGCAATTCATACAGCGTGGGCTCATCAATACGCGATAAACTTGTTGAAATGCCTTAACAGAAGTCACGCTGTCCTTTTTTACTTGTTGCACAGGCATTGCTGCTTCGGCTTTCTTCAAAGTTGAGCCAGCGCCAAGGGCCATTAGGGCGGCCGCAGATAACAAGATACCTACCACTGCAAATGTTCTTAAAGGGCCTGAAAAGCGATGTTTGTTTTTTTCTTGGTTGTCCATTTTATCTATTTTTGTGAGCTCCTCTAGAGATATTTGCTTATTTAGCCTTTATTGTTCTTCTTTAAAATTACCAAAATTCGTTAACTTTATAGTATACAAATAAGCAAATTTTTCTTTATTCCTTCTTCACTGATAGACGGTTCGGGGAAACTTATAGATGAATGCTTATGTTCAATAGACCAATTACTCATTATATTGTTTATAGCGTAAAAACCTTAAGCTATCTAGTAAATCTCTCTAGTGGTCTATTAAAAACGTAATTGCCATTATAAATCTTTTAATTTGCTTTTGACCAAATCATGTAAAAATGAAAGGTTTTCTAGCCATTCGTAAAAAAAATAGCTAAATTCCCAGCAGCAAAAAGCGATGAAAGAGATTGCAGAAATATTAAAAGCCTATAGCAAAGCGGAACAAGACAACAAGAGATCGGCCTTAGCTACTGTGGTTAAGGTAGAAGGATCTTCTTATCGCAGACCAGGAGCCAGAATGTTGGTTACTGATGATGGCTTATTAACCGGTGCCATTAGTGGTGGTTGTTTAGAGGGCGATGCCTTGAAAAAAGCACTTTCGGCTATTCATCAGCAACAAAAAAAACTGGTTACCTATGATACAACTGATGAAGACGATGCTAAATTTGGTGTACAATTAGGCTGTAATGGGATTGTACATATACTATTTGAACCTATAAATAGTAAGGAAGCCAATAATCCAATCGACCTATTAAAAGCTTTAGTAGCAGAACGCGAAAGTGCTGTGTTGGTTACGCTATTTGCTACCGAACATCAACAGCAACTGGGAAGCATTATGTTGTATCGCAAAGCGAAAATAAGTTCAATTGTGCCAGATCAAATTTCAAAAGAAATATCTGAAAAAGCTCAACAAATATTGCTTGGTCAGACCTCCCATTTTGGGGCTTTAGAAATTAATGGACTTTCTTATGAAGCTTTTTTTGAATATACCAGCCCTCCTATTTCTTTGATTATTGCAGGTGCGGGGAATGATGTGCAGCCCTTAGTGCAAATGGCTTATTTATTAGGTTGGGAAGTGACCGTTGTGGATGGTAGACCAACACATGCAACAACACAACGTTTTCCGAATGCAAACAGGGTTTTAATTGCAAAACCTAATGATTTAATGAACAAAGTTGAAATTGATGGACAAACTGCATTTGCATTAATGACTCACAATTACAACTATGATACTGAATTGTTAAACCTGCTTTTACATACCAACGCACCTTATATCGGGACACTCGGGCCAAAGAAAAAATTGGTAAGGATGCTAGATGAGTTGAACCTCAACACAGAAGAAAACCAGCATAGAGTTCACGGCCCTATTGGATTAGACATTGGCGCAGAAACGGCAGAAGAAATTGCTATCTCCATCATTGCAGAAATCAAAGCATTTTTTGCAGGTGCAGGCGCAACATCATTAAAAAACAAGAAAAATTCCATTCATACTCACGAAATAAATTAAGGAATGGACAACGGCATCATTATATTAGCAGCAGGAAACTCTAGCAGATTGGGAAAACCCAAACAACTGTTGAGTTACAAAGGAAAATCCTTATTGGAAATAGCAACGGAAGCTGCTATAGGAACAGGAGTTAGCGCTATTGTAACGGTGTTGGGCGCTTATGCTGATGAAATTTCGGCTGCACATCAACGTTCTAATATCAATTACTTTATTAATGAAAGTTGGGAAAAGGGAATGTCGACAAGTATTCAAGCTGGTTTAGCTGAATTACTAAAACTTAATCCAGCTATGGAGAATGTAATCATTACAGTTTCTGACCAAGCATTTTTAACCGCAGAAACCTTAATGCAGTTGATAGCAGAGAAAGAGCATACTGCTTATCATATTATTGCTAGCAAATATAGAAACACAATAGGCACGCCTGTTTTGTTTAACAAGAAATACTTTACAGATTTAATGAATTTGACTGGAGATACTGGAGCGAAACACCTCATCAAACACCATCCAAATGAGGTAAAAAGCATCTCTTTTGAAAAGGGATTTATTGACATAGATACTGAGGCAGATTACGATAATTTAACCAAACAACAATGATAGCAGATTCTTTTGGACGTGTGCATGACTACTTACGGATATCATTGACTGATAACTGTAACTTCCGCTGCTTTTATTGCATGCCTGAAGAGGATTATGATTTTACGCCTGCCTCAAGGTTAATGCAACCTGATGAAATTCTAAGTTTGGCTAAGTTATTTGTAGCACAAGGCGTTAAAAAAATAAGGTTAACGGGTGGAGAGCCGCTGGTTCGTAAAGATGCAGCAGAAATCATTTCCAACCTAGGGAAATTGCCTGTCGAATTGGTCATTACCACTAACGGGACAAGAATTGCTGAACTGTTACCTACCCTTTTAGCTGCAGGCATTAAATCCATCAATATTAGTTTAGATACCTTACAGCCTGAGAAATTCATGCTCATTACCCGTCGCGATCTTTTCCATCAGGTACGCAGCAATATCGAACTTTTACTACAACATAAGTTAAAGGTAAAAATCAATATGGTGGTGATGAAGGGACTAAATGATGACGAAATCAAGGATTTTATAGACTGGACCAAACATCATCCTTTGCAGATCAGGTTTATCGAATTTATGCCTTTCAGCGGAAATAGATGGACAAGTAATAAAATGTTCTCTTTAGCTGAGATATTGCAAGTGATAGAAAAAGATTTTACTATTCTTCCTGTTAAGGCCGAGCCACACGATACTGCTAAAAGTTTCATGATACCAGGTCACGAAGGGTCATTTGCCATTATAAGTACCATGACTGCTCCATTTTGCGACACTTGCAACAGAATGCGTTTAACTGCCGATGGGAAATTGAAAAACTGCTTGTTTAGCGATGGAGAAACAGATTTATTAACTGCATTACGCAATAATGAAGATGTGTTACCGCTTATCCACGCTTCTATTTTAAGCAAGAAAAAAGAATTAGGTGGTCAGCTCGACAAACACTTTGAGCAAATTGATACCACAACCCTACACAACAGAAGCATGATTACCATTGGAGGATAAGCCAAACATGATTACCGTAGCCGAAGCAAAAACAATCATCCGTAACAACATTACCCCTTTAGCAGCCATCAATTTAAACCTTGCTAATGCTTCAGGACATATACTCGCTGAAGATATTTATGCTAACTGTGACATCCCTGCATTTAGGCAATCATCAATGGATGGATATGCATTAAAATTCGAGGAGGACTTAAAAGAATTGACCATTACTGGCGAAATGGCTGCAGGAGCTCCTGTAAAATCAACGCTAAAAGCTGGAGAGACACACCGAATTTTTACTGGTGCACCATTACCTGAAGGAGCCGATACGGTGATCATGCAAGAGAAAGTGAGCGTAGAAAATGGTAAAATCATATTACAAGACATTAATCTTAAAAAGGGATTAAATGCAAGGGAAAAAGGTTCTGAGATTAGTGCTGGAGATTTAGCGATGAATAAGGGCAATCTTTTAACGCCTGCTGCTATTGGTTTTCTGGCCGGTATTGGCATAATCAAGGTTTCTGTTTTTCCTATGCCTAAAGTTGCCATTATTGTTACGGGCAAAGAACTACAAAAACCCGGACAGCCACTTAACTTTGGTCAGGTGTACGAATCTAATTCTTATTCGCTCACCGCAGCCTTAAAAAATGAAGGGATTACCGAGATTTCAGTTTTTGAAGCAGATGATGAACTTGATATTTTAACTGATGTACTTGCAACAGCATTGGCAAAGGCCGATGTAGTTTTGTTGACCGGAGGTGTAAGTGTGGGCGATTATGATTTTGTAATTGAGGCTTCCCAAAGATGTGGCATAGCACAGTTGTTTCATAAGGTGAAACAAAAACCAGGCAAACCACTTTATTTCGGTAAAAAAGAACAACAATTGGTCTTCGGACTTCCCGGCAATCCATCTTCTGTATTGAGCTGTTATTATAATTATGTATTGCCCAGCCTGAAACATTTATCTCATAAAGAAAATACTGTTGGAGAATTAAAGGCGGCGCTTACGGTTAGTTATCAAAAACCAAAAGGATTAACACATTTTTTAAAAGGTTTTTATAAAAACGGACAGGCAACTCCATTAAATGCACAAGACTCTTATCGGTTAAGTTCTTTTGCCCAAGCCAACTGTTTAATTTGTTTGCCCGAAGAAGAAGAAAGCTTTGAGAAAAACCAATCGGTAACGATATTATTATTGCCCAACTAAACCATGCAAGAATCTTTTATCCTTTTTTATATCCTGCTTTTCGTTGTTGCTTTTTTATATGCATCTGTTGGTCACGGAGGCGCTAGTGGATATTTGGCCTTAATGGCAATTTTCGCTATTTCTCCTGCCATAATGAAACCTACTGCCCTATTGCTTAACCTTTTTGTTTCATCAACCTCTTTTATACAATTTTATAGAGGCGGGCATTTTAAATGGAAGTTGTTTTGGCCTTTTGCTTTAGCATCCATCCCACTCTCTTTTATTGGTGGTATGATGGCTATTGAAAGTTCCATTTATAAAAAAATATTGGGTGTTTTATTACTCATTCCAGTCATCAGGTTTTTCTTTTTCAAAAACACTGACCCTAAAGATTTTAAAGCTGCTAACATTCCGCTTTCACTGTTAGTTGGTGGTATTATTGGGCTCTTATCAGGAATGATTGGTATTGGTGGAGGCATTATTCTCTCTCCTGTTATATTATTGCTAAAATGGGCCGACCAAAAACAAACCGCTGCCATCAGCGCTGCTTTTATCTTTGTAAACTCTGTTGCTGGTTTGGGCGGACAACTCATCAAAGGTTTTGAGTTTAACAATCACATGTTTGCTTATGTTGCCGTTGCTTTTGCAGGAGGTATATGCGGTGCTTATTTTGGCGCATTAAAGTTCCCACAAACCATATTAAAAAATGTATTGGCTTGCGTTCTTGCCCTTGCAGCTTATAAATTATTATTTACACACGCATAAAATGAAGTACCTTATTCCAATTTTCTTATTATTCGGTTTAACAGTTAAAGCACAAGAAAGCAAACAATTTGTTGTTGAGGGAAAAGTTAAACAACAAATGACGGTAAACCTGAATATGCTAAAAAACTACAAAAGTGTTTCAATTGATAGTATGACCATTTACAATCATTTAATGGTACGTAAGAGTGTCCTTAAAAACGTAAAGGGTGTTTTATTGAAAGATTTATTAGCAAAAGTAGAAATCGATGCGCCCTCACCAACCGTATTGAGTGAATATTACCTTGTTTGTACAGCAAGTGATAACTACAAAGTTGTACTTTCATGGAATGAGGTTTTTAACTCAAAAACCATGAACAACTTTTTGATATTAACCAGTTTTGAAGCCAATCCAGCAAAAGCTGAAAAGGGAAACATTGCCATGATTGCACCTGGTGATGAAGCCTCTGGTAGACGATTTGTAAAAGGATTGAGCAAAATTACCATCTTACGCGTAAATTAGCCAAATGGAAATCGAAATCATTAGTTTTGGGAAGATTGCAGAATTCATAGCCAATCAACGCCTAACAGTAAAAGGCGTTGAAACTACTGCGCATTTGAAAGATTTCCTAGAAAAAGAGTTCCCCAAGTTGGCTAACATCAAATACAAATTGGCATTAAACAAAACCATCATTCAAAAAACCACAGCTTTAAAAAGTGGTGATACAGTTGCGTTAATGCCACCATTTTCAGGAGGTTAACATGGCATCGGAAAGATATCATAGACAATTAATCTTGGAAGGTTTTGGTGCAAATGCACAATCAAAATTAACTGCAGCAAAAGTTTTGGTAATTGGTGCTGGAGGTTTGGGCTGCCCTGCTTTACAATATTTAACAGCGGCTGGCATCGGGCTAATAGGCATTGCCGATGATGATAAAGTGGCCTTATCTAATTTACATCGTCAGATTTTATATACCACTAACGATATCGGCAAATCAAAAGCAAAAGTAGCTGCACAGCGATTGCATACAATGAATCCCGAGATTCAATTTGTGGTGCATACCCTTCGAATTGAATCAATTAATATTCTTGAAATTTTAAAGGATTATGATGTTGTGTTGGATGGTTCTGATAATTTTGAAAGTAGATATTTGATTAATGATGCCTGTGCTTTGTTAAAAAAACCATTGATTTTTGCTGCAGTAGCTGATTATGAAGGTCAGCTAGCCATATTTAACGTAACAGATGAAAAAGGAGAAACCACTAATTACCGAGACCTTTTCCCTATTGCACCTAAACCAGGAGAAATTGCTAATTGCGCAGATAATGGCGTAATTGGTGTATTGCCAGGGATAATCGGTACCATGGCCGCTAGTGAAACCATCAAACTGATTACAGGTTTAGGCAAACCATTAGTTAATAAGTTATTACATTATAACCTCCTCAACAATGAGCAACATGAGTTAGCTATTATTGCAGGGAATGATTATCAACTACCGCAAAACGAAGCAGATTTAATGACATTTAATTACAATCAAACTGGTTTAACCGAACCAATGGTGATAGAAATAGATGCAACAGCGTTGAATAACTTACAACAAAAAACATCAACGCTGTTAATTGATGTAAGGGAACTACATGAAGTTCCAGCGCTCGACAAAGCTGTTTATCGCCAAATACCGATGTCTAGTTTTGCTGATTTTTTATCAACCGATGTTGAAGAACAAAACTTGGTGTTAATTTGCCAACACGGAATTAGAAGTGTAGCCGCTGCAGAAGCATTAGCCGAAAAGTATGGCAACACCAAAAACATCTACAGCCTTAAAGGTGGAATTGTGAAATGGCGCAATTATTTTAGCAATTAACATGAACGAGAAAAAGATAAAAAACATATTTGTTAGTGGGCCCATCACACCAGCTTTTATCGCTGATAGCATAGCCAAACATAGTGCTAAGACTAATATTGGTGGGCATAGTATTTTCATGGGGCAAGTGAGAAGGGATGAAATTGATGGTAAATTGGTCTCGGCAATTGAGTACACCACTTTCGAAGAAATGGCGCTTACGAAAATGCATGAGATAAGGGAGGCTATTTTTAAAAAATATCCGCTCAACTGTATGCACGTTCATCATAGCTTAGGACACATTAAAGCCGGAGAAATCTGTTTATTTGTATTTACTTCATCAGCACATCGCAAACCCGCTATAGATGCCTGTACAGAAATAGTAGAAAGATTAAAAGCAGAATTACCCATCTGGGGGAAAGAAGTATTTGAAGACGAAACACATCAGTGGAAGGAAAACAAATAACATGGTTAACATTACAGAAAAATCAAGCTCGTTAAGAATCGCAATTGCTACAGCAACGATAAGTGTATCTAAAATGGAAACCATTGAAGCCATTGAGCAACGAAAAGTACCTAAAGGAGATATATTCGAGTTTGCACGTGCCGCAGGATTGTTGGGTGTAAAAAAGACGAGCGACTTGATTCCAGATTGCCACCCACTCCCTATAGAATATACAGCTATTACTTATGCAATTGAGGGATTAAGCGTAATCATCACTGTAGAGGTACATACCATTTACAAAACAGGCGTAGAAGTAGAGGCCATGCATGGCGCATCAATTACTGCCCTTACGATATATGACATGCTTAAACCGATAGATAAGGGAGTTGAAATCAGTAGCATTAAGTTATTGAAAAAATCTGGTGGGAAATCTGACTTTAAGAATAAACAATTTCCCAACCTTAAAGCGGCAGTAGTAGTTTGTTCAGATTCTATCGCCGCTGGCTTAGGAGAAGATGCTTCTGGTAAAATCATAGTTGCTAAATTGGAAGCTATGGGTATTGAAACATTAGATTACATGGTCATAGCAGATGATTTTAATACCATTCAAGAAAAGGTGAAAAGTCTTTCTGCGGCTGGTCGTGATTTAGTCATATTCACTGGCGGAACCGGCCTTTCTCCAAAAGATGTGACACCAGAGGCAATTGAGCCATTAATAGATAGGAAAATTGATGGCATCATGGAAACAGCCAGAAACTACGGACAAGAGCGCATGCCTTATGCCATGTTATCAAGAGGTGTAGCTGGTTTTGTAGGCGAAACACTGGTGCTTACTTTCCCTGGTGCTAAAAAAGCTGCTGAAGAATACATGGCTGCCTTATTTCCACAAGTTTTACATGTGTTTAATGTGAATAAAGGGCAGAAACATTAAGGCTTATCATTCTACTTAACATCAATTAAACAAGCAAAGCTTATCTTTGAGTTTTGAATTAACACTCATACAATTATGAAACAAGGCTTATTAATAGATATGGATGGCGTTATTTACAGCGGCGAAGAACTGATATTCGGTGCTGATAAATTTATTGCCAATTTACTCGATAAAAAAATTCCGTTTGCATTCATGACCAATAATAGTCAACGGACACCTTTAGAAGTGGTTCGAAAGCTAAAACTATTAGGCATTACTGTAAATCAAAGTCATGTTTATACCAGTGCAATGGCAACTGCTAAATTTCTATCAGACCAAAGTCCAAAAAGTACAGCTTATGTATTAGGCGAAGGAGGTTTATTGAGCAGTTTACATGAACATGGAATTACGTTGGTAAACACCGATCCAGAATTTGTGGTACTTGGAGAAGGGAGAAATTTTACCTTAGAAATGGTACAAAGAGCGGTAGACATGATTTTAGCAGGAGCAAAATTCATCACTACCAATAGGGATCCATCACCTAAAAAACCTGGATGGAATAACCTAGGCATAGCTGCCACAACAGCTATGATTGAAGAAGCTACAGGAAGAAAGGCATTTGTGACTGGAAAACCTAGCCCTGTCATGATGCGTTCTGCCAGAAAATTTCTTGGACTAGAAACATCAGAAACAACAGTAATTGGCGATACCATGGAAACTGATATACAGGGAGGTGTACAAATGGGTTATAAAACCATATTAGTGCTCTCTGGCATATCTAGTAAAGATATTTTAGGTCATTATGCCTTTAAACCAGATATGATTGCTAGTTCTGTTGATGAAATTAAGTTCCCTTTGAATTGGTGGGAAACCAAATAAGTTATATCTTTTTAAATGATATGTTAAGAAATGCTAAGTTGCTTAACATAAAGATAATATGAAATTAACTTTGAAATAACATAGCTTTGGAAAAATTCAAGTTTTATGAAAAAGAAGAAAGCTATCGTTAAAGAATCAAGGAAATTAGCCAAAAAGGAATTAACTGCACAAATTGTTGCGGCATTGAGCACCGTAACAGTTAACGCATCAGGAAATCAGAAAAAACTAGAGAAAGTTATTGTTAAAAATGCAAAACAACTCGCTAAAAAATTCTCTAGCTATATTAAGACTTCGGTAAAACCCGTAGATACCGTTCCAGTTGCACAGTAAAAAAAACTGTTAGCAAAAAAAGTACTGCTAAGAAAGAAGAAGTTCCAGCTTAGTATTAAAGATAAATCAACAATTACTTCCAGTTTAAGCTGGAAGTAATTTGTTAAAAATATATAGGCACCATTTTTATCCAGTCGGCTGCCTTATGTGCATTACCTTCCCAAATGTGTAGTTGATTTGGCATTTCCTTTTCATTCAATAACCTGCCGAACTCTAAGTTCCCTGGTAAAAATGGATCTTCCTTCCCAACAGCTAGTACAACTTCTAAATCCCTGAGCTCAGAAAGTAAATAACCATCTGCAAGATTTGGCACATATTGAATCGGCATACTAAAATAGACTGCCTCATTATGGTGACCATCTAGTAAATCCCTGAAATTGCCGTAGTGTTTGGTAAGATCGTATCTACCACTTAAGCCAATTGTTCTTTTAAATAGCCAAGGATATTTCATCGCAAGGTTAACCGCATGGTAAGCACCCATGCTACAACCAGCAGTTTGAATATAATCACCTCCGTTAATTTTATAGATTAACTGCACAACCTCGTTAACCAAGTAATCTTCGTATTGTTTATGTCTAGCTATTCTTACTTCGGGATGTTCATCTTTGTTGTAAAAACTCTCCCGATCAATGCTATCTACACAGAAAAGTTGCAATTCGCCATTATTGATTTGAGTTGTAAGCGCATTAATTACTCCCCAATTTTCATAGTCATAAAACCTAGCCATTCTTGTTGGAAAAAATAATACAGCTTTTCCCCTTTGGCCAAAGACCAAAAGTTCCATATCTCTTTGTAAGTGTTCACTGAACCACTTATGGTATGCCCTTTCCATTTACAGATTTTACCCAAATGTCTTGAGTTACTGTTAAGTTGAGATTAAGAGAAAGTCATGTTTGCTTACAAGCAAAAGAAAACATTAAAGCACTCTAGCCAATGCCTCGGCTATTGCCTCTCTCCAAAGTTCATAACCAAATGGCCCTAAATGAAGTCCATCTGGTGCATACAATTTGCTCATTGGCTTCCCAGATTTATCTAACATTCTTTTGAACACATTGATGAACTTCCAATTTGCATTATGCTTAATGATTTCATTCTCAATTAAGTTATTGGTATACTTAAATTGATCTTCCATTTGCCATCTTGCCGGACTTGGTTTAAGCGAAACAAAAAAACAAGGTATATCACCTAAAATAACTGAGGCTTTAGTCATTAATTGCTGAAAAAAGATGAAAATTTCTTCTGGATGTCTTCCATCACCCAAATCGTTATCGCCAGCATAAACAACAAGAGCTTTAGGATGATAACCTTGCATTACCCTCTCAAAGAACCATGTGCAGGCAGCAAGTGTAGAACCACCAAAACCAAGATTGACCATGTTATATTCAGGAAAATCGGCATTTAAACCTTCCCATAACCTGATGGAAGAAGAGCCATAAAAAAGCACAGTAGATTCATGACTTGATCCCTTGTCAATCCTTTCTATTCTTTTTATTTCTTCTTCGTACCAATACATAGGTGGTAAAAGTAAAAAAGATTTCTTTATCCAATCTTAAGGCTTTGTTAAATTTAAGTTGCATCTGATACAGACATACAACTAGCCAGAAGATTTGAACAAAAAGCTCTTTTCCTTAAAGACAATAAATCATTATATTGCATATAGGAAGTTCTGAAAATAAGACCAAATATTTAAAATTAGTCTAAAATTGAAATATGATGAAGAATAGACAATTACCTCACCTTGTATTTTGGCTAAGCTTAATTGGCTTTTTTCCACTTACAACCCAAGCTCAAAACACAAAAACCACCAATAACACACGTAAGGCAATTGTTCCTCAAAAGCAAGTAGATGTATATGCCGCCGGCATTTCAAGAGATAAAATTACAGGCAAATATTTTGCTACGTATTGGAAAAATGGAGAAGAAATACGACTTACTGATGGACAGGTAGATGTTTCGGAAGCTAAATCCATATTTGTATCTGGAAATGATGTACATGTAACAGGTACAATTCATCCTCGTGCTATTTATTGGAAGAATAGACAACCGATAGAACTTCCAACACCTATTTCTAAAGCAGGTGCATCTGGCACTTATATCACTGTTGTTGGAAACGATGTATATATTACTGGAGCAGATAATAGTCCAAATAGATATGAAGCTAAGTATTGGAAAAATGGACAGCCGGTATTACTACTTTTAAGTAAAGACTTTCCTGATGCATATACCAAATTCATTAGTTTAATAGATAATGATGTGTATGTAATTGGAGAAAGTGCTGGCTGGGTATCTGTTTACTGGAAAAATGGACAAAATGTAAAAACACTTACCGATGGTTTTAGAAGAATAACAACAATAACTCAACAGGGTGGTCATACGTATGCAGTAGGAGATTACGACAATCACGCAGCTTATTGGAAAAACGGAAAAACAACAATACTTACTAGTCAGATAAGCTTTGCAAAATATGTAGCCGTAGCAGGCAATGATATATATGTGGCAGGAGTTTATGATAAGGATAAGGATGGAAATGCATTAGTTACTGATGGAGATGGTGGTATCTACTGGAAAAATGGAGTTGAAGTAGAACTTGGCGGAACAAATCGTTTTTATCAACCAACTTCAATGGTTGCAAGCGGCAATGATGTATATGTAACAGCGTATGACAGGTATGAAACAGGTAAACTGTGGAAAAATGGACAGCGTGTAGAACTTCCAAATGCCTATAGAATTAATCAAGTTATCGTTGTAGAAAGAGCAGCAAGCAATTCAACAAAAGTAACAACAACTAAACCTATGGCAGAGAAAAAACAAGTTATACAACAGGCGAAAGTTATCGAAAAAACGCAACCATATGTTGCTTCACCTCCAAGTGCAAAAGAAAGGGCAGATCAATTTTTAGCAGAAAATAAAAAGAAACCAGGTGTGATCACCACTGCAAGTGGCTTTCAATACCAAGTACTTAAAGAGGGAACTGGAGCAAAACCATTATCTACAGATAGGGTAAAAGTACATTTTCTTGGCACTTTCACAAATGGCATTAAATTTAAAAGTGCTGATGTTCATATCATACCTAAAAATAGTAATCCAGGTTGGGCTGAAGGTATATCTTTAATGAGAGTAGGCAGTAAATACAAATTTTTCGTTCCCTCTAAGCTTACTTTCGGAAGAAACATTTTGTCCGAAATGCTAACACCAGAAGACCCTATCATTCTTGAAGTGGATGTATTAGGGATAGAGAATTAAAATATTACTTTTTACCATTATTATTTATCTAGCAAAAATAATTTAATATGAAAAGATTCCGCATCCGTATTATAACACAGATTTTCATAGGATTTATTGTTTTAAATTCCTGTTCGGCACAAGCAGACAAAACAATAAGCCTAGTTGCCAGTACTCCTATTGGGAAAGAATTGCAAACCACATTTGGTGTTAGTTCTGCTAACGAATATGATTTCATGAAGTGGGAGCTTAATCTAAACCAAAACAATCAGCAATTTATATTGGATTTAAATTATGGTGAGAGTATGCCCAATACAACTGGTTTTATCAATGGCGGCAAAAAAGCTCAAATAAGTGGAACTTATACCGCAAACACCGGGCAGATTGGAAATTTAAGTGGTAAAATATATGAGTTAAAAGACACTAAAACTGGCAACAGATTCTCCTTCCTTCAAATTGACGAACACATTTTTCACCTATTATCTGCTAAACGAACGCTAATGGTTGGTAATTCTGGCTACAGTTACACACTAAATAACAACAACTTAAATAAAACAGACTCAACTAGTCCATCACTCATCATGGCAAAACTTGCTGACAATAATAAGGCAATTCAACTATCATTTGCAGGAAGAACACCTTGTGAGGAAATAGCAACTGACAATAAATTAACGGTGAGTGAAGGCTGTTTTAAGATAAAATGGAGTATTGTTTTAAATAGAGATCCTCAAACATTAAAACCTAGCACTTTTACCATGAGACGGATCAATATAGGTCCAGATACGCTGATTGGAAATTGGCAAGTTTTAAAGGGGATTACCGCACAGCCTAAAGCACTTGTTTATCAACTCAAATCTACCAATACAAAAGAAACCTACAATCTATTGGTGGGTGATGATAATGTCCTATTTGTATTAGATCAACATTTTAGGCTTTACCCAGGCAACAAACTACACAGTTATACGCTAAATGTAAGGGAGTAATTGTTTAAACATAAAAAAGCCCTAGTTTTCACTAAGGCCTCTTTTACATTATACTTTTTAAGCTATTTAACGCTTTGTTCTCTTGGCCAAATGTTATCTGCTACATTCGCATCAGGAAAACGTCCATTAGGATCAAATGTTATCTTTTTGATTTTACGCTCACCAAAATCCATCACTGCATTAAAGGTACGATTACCATTAAACCAAACTGAAGCAGGCCAAGTTACTACTGCTGTAGTTGCATCAATCATCTTGGCATTTGCCACTTTTTTAAGCGCTGGGCCTGTTGCTTCAAACTCTACTTTTAGTACCACAGGCGATGGCATTTGTCCGGCTTCATGAACCGTTACCGTAGTTTTACCTTTAACTGTTTTAACATCTTGTATAGATCCTTCTACAGTCTCAGTCGTAAACAACCAATAATACCAGAACCACTCTAAATCTTGGTTCAATTCATTATTCATGAAAAACATGTAATCCCAAGGTGATGGGTGTTTGAAAGACCAAGTTGCCGTGTATTTTTTCATCGCATTAATTACGGCTTCATCACCAACAATGCCACCTAACATAGAAAGCATTAATGGTGTTTTGCCATAAGTTTGAAAGCTATATCCGCTACCGGCGTCGTTTGCACTCCACATCATTGGTGCTTCGTTTTCACTACCGCTGTTTCTACCATAACTTTGTCCAAGTCCATCTAAACTATAAGCTCTTTGTCTGCTATCGGCACCAGATAGAATGTTCATGTATTGGTTAAAACCTTCATCCATCCATCCGTAACGAGTTTCGTTATTACCCACTACCATTGGCCACCATTGGTGAGCTGTTTCATGATCTGCTGCACCTTGGTTAGAGTTAATTACCATTGGATATTCCATACCAGCACTTGGTCCATCTTGCAAAGTAAATTGAGGGAAAGGATAAGGCGCCCATAGTTTCGAATAAAATTCTAACGCATGACGAGAAATTTGACCAGCTCGTTCAAACGATTTTGCCCTTTCTGGCGCAAAAACCATGTGAATGGGAATAGCACCTTTACCAGGAATTGTTGCTCTTGTGGCTTTCCAGATAAAGTTCTCGGCAGTTGCCCAAGCAAAATCATTTACCTTATCGGCTAAAAAATGCCAAGTTAACTTATCACCAGGTGCAGTTGATTTACCTGGTCCTTTTTCAGATTCGCCTACAATAGTTACTTCATCATCTGAGTTAAGTACCGTAGCTAAACGTTGCTGTGCAGTTGCCGTTAATACTTCTTTGGGATTTTGAAGTACGCCTGTTCCGCTTACAATCCATCCTCCTGGTACAGTAAGGTAGACATCAAATTTACCAAAGTTGTTATAAAACTCAGACGGGCCTAAATAAGGACTTGTTTCCCATCCACGTAAATCATCATATTTCGCCAAACGAGGATACCATTGCGTAGGCTGAAAAAGTTTATCATCAAATCGTTGTGTCATTCTATGGCCTCTACCAATATTACCGCCTGGAAGTTTAGTATGCCATGCAATTTCTACTTCTACTGTTGCGCCTGCTTTGATAGGATCAATTAAATTAATACTAGCAACAGTTTGCGTTAATCCAGACACTGTTAATTTTGATGGCGGAGCAGCATTACCACCACGACCACCAAATGAAGGTGTAGCAGTAAGATCCACAGGCTGTCCAGCTACTTTTATACCAGTTAAAACCATTCCATCTGTTGCTTCAGCAGGTACAGATGCACCTCGTTGGGCTTCAGCACGAAAAATATTATGATCTAAACGCAGTACGATGTTCCTTAGCTCATCTTTACTATTGTTATGCACACTAATTTTTTCGGTCCCTGTAATGGTTTGGGTTGCTGGATCAAGACTAGCTTTAATAGTATAATCTGCTTCTAATTGCCAATAATTTGGTCCGGGTTTGCCCGAAAAATCACGTGTCCCTGCAGTAAATGCTTTGCGAATAGAATTCGTCATGGGTACATCTAATCGGATGGAACGTTTTGAAGTTTCAATGTTTTTACGGATTGGAACTGTAGTTTGTTGAGCTGAAGCAACGCCAGCGGTTGTCAGTAAAGCGAGAAGGGTAATTCGCATATTCATAAAATGAATGGTTAAAATTTGTGCTAAAAATAGAGATAGCTAACTTACTAAAAACTTATAAATGAAAGCTAAGGCTTTGTTAATTCTAACCTACATATTACAATTTGATAAAAGCAATGGAAATTGTTTTAGCGCTAGAAGAATGCATAAAAAAGAGAAATTTATTCAAGGCCCAATCCAATTTAATGTTGGGATGCAATTCTTATCAGGATACCAATAAAAATGTTAAAACTACGAGTAAAAGACTTTATAGCAATTATAACATTTAAATCGTCTTTTTTCGGTCCACCCTAGAAAAAGCTTAAATAAGGTTGGTCGACTAATTCTCTCGATTGTTGGTTGCTTACAATCAGGACAAACGATTTTCTCACGTGGCTTGCTAGGTGGAGTTGGAGCTTGAGTCATGTCTAGAACGTTTAGGGGCTGAATATATTACAATTATAATACAAAGAAACTATTTTTATTTTAAAATAATGTTAAACTTTAAAGAAAAATAGAATAAAATGTGAATTTATTTCTGATTTTTAGCTTTAAATTTCGTTTTTGGTCAAAAAAAATAGAACAAACTAGTTCTTTAGTCAAAGAAAATAGATTAATTTGTTAATTTTAAGTTAATAATAAAAACACATACACCAACTTTAAGCTCCAAAAACTATTCAAATTCATAATTTCATCAACTTAATAGAATTTTAACTTTATTTTTCGACATAATTTTTAAAAAATCACAATTTTAGAGAACATTTATTAAAAAAATTTCAAATATTCAACTCTCTTAACACACATTTACAACGCACATCACACAACTAGTAATGATGTAAAAGCTATTAAATTCAAATGCCTTAGTTTTCACTAAGGCATTTGTGTTAATAAAACTTCAAAAAAAGAAGTCAAATTAGCTAGGAGCAATAAACCGTAACTCTCAAGGTATTGAAGTAGTGTTTTCGCTAATGCTTTTATTCTGAGACTTAAAAAGAAATTCTAGTTCTGCATAAAGCTCATCTTCTTTTCCATTTTTTTCTGCAGCCTCAAATGCATTCATTGTTGGACCGTAATAATTTCTGAAAACACCTAAAAAGTCTGCCGGAGAATAGTCGGCATTAAAAGTAAATGTATCTTTAACAAAAGAAATATGCTCTTTTGCAATACCTGCACTTTCAAAACGCTCTGTTATGTTTTTTTCTACACCCCATAACATCGGACTAACGAAACCTTCTGGTGGAGCTGGTGTATAACGAGAACAAATTTTTAAAATCTGAGCAACAAGTGTAGGATCTTCAGGAATCCAATTACCCATTACAATTTTGCCACCTTGTTTGGTTACCCTTACCATTTCTTTTGCCACCTTAAATGGATTTGATGAGAACATTGCACCAAACACAGTAATGATCAAATCAAAGCTATTATCGGCAATGCTATAAAGGTCGGCAGCATCTCCTTCCTCGAAATTGCAGTTAGCTAATTCCTCTTCAATTACTCGTTCATTACCCGCTTTTACGAGGTTAATGGCTATGTCAACTCCTAGAACACTTTTTGCCAGTTTTGCTGCAGGGATTGCTGTAGTACCATCTCCACAACCAAGATCAAGAATATCCAAATCTTTTGTTATTCCTAACTTAGCCACTAAAGCCACCCCGCTTGCACGCATTGTTGCTGCTACTTTTGTAAAATCACCTTTTTCCCATAACACTTTGTTTGGGTTCATTGTTACTTTCGTCATTACCGAATATTAATATTATAATTTTGTTAATTAGAACTAATACAACCAAAGTTGACTTTACCCCTACCTCCACTGAAAAATTAAATGCGTTATGTATAATTTATATCAAATTAAATTGTTTATCTAATTCAATCAGCCTCAATAAATCAAAAAATGCAAAGATTTAATCGTGTTTTCTCCCACATTCCTCCCAGATTCGTTCGGAGAATCGGCCTTTAAAGCAACGTTTCTCGAACAACGCTGGGAGAAGTCTCGAACAAACACCCTTTCAAACCAGTCAATTGCCGTCAAATCCAATCAAATCCGGTCACTACCCTACAAAAGCTTTTTTCTTGTTTTTACTTAGCTTATTTTCGTTTTAGCATTAGGATTAAAGGAATTTGAAAATGAGGATTGCAAGAACTAACAGATATTTTATAATTAAGGCTATTTAATTTAGTTTATAAAATGGATGATGCTATCCATTCGTAATTCAATAGAATCAAAAAGCCTTACATGATATACTGCAAGGCTTTTATAGTGTTTAATATATTATTAATATATAATCATCATTTCGAAATGATGTCTATTACCGCCCCATTTTTAAACACATCATGTGGGATAAAATAACCTCTGTTCACCTTTCCGTTAACCCTTATCTCCTTTAATGCCCTTCCAGCATTTGGCTTCTTGATGACGATGGTTTTTCCATTAGATGTTTTCCATCTTACCTCATCAAAAAGTGGAACAGTAACCAGGTATTCAGGATCTGTGGCTGAGAATGGATAAAAGCCCAGCGCACTGAAAACGTACCAAGCAGACATTTCTCCAGCATCATCCATTCCTGAAAGTGCCAATCCATCACTGCCAATTCCATAAAGGTTGTTCATGATGTTATCCAGTATTTTCTGTGATTTTTCTGGCTTACCGATAAAATGATAAGCAAAAGGCGCCTCATGATCAGGTTGGTTACCCTGGCAATACTGGCCTATCATTGTTTCTACGTTCCTTGCAATATGCTTGGGATTCCATGGTACTGTAAATAATGAGTCTAGCTTGGACTCAAAACCATTGGCACCTCCGTACAAGGCAATTAATCCCTTCATGTCATGAGGGGCATAGAATGAAACCTGCCATGCATTGGCCTCTCTGTACATATACTCATAATAAGGAAACTGAGGGTTAAAAGGCGTGATCCAACTCCCGTTTTCCAATCTACCTCGCATAAATCTCGTAGCGGGATCAAACATGTTCTTATAGTTATTAGATCTTGCCATCAATATCCTATAATTGGCTGTATCGCCCAATTTCTTTGCAATCTGCGCCACCGAATAGTCATCATAAGCATATTCAAGTGTTTTTGATACACCTGCTTTTGCCTTGGTCTCTACCTGTGGATTGGCAATATCTGGATCAGAGATATAACCCTTTTTGATATACTCGGCAATATACGGCCTTGCCCCTCCCTCAACGTTCGCATTTCTCAATAAGATCTGATAAGTACCCTTGATATCAAAATCATCAATCCCTCTTAGATAGGCTCCTGCTATGGAAGAAGCGCCATGGTCCCCATGGAAAAAGGTAGGCATAAAACCTTTTTTATCGCCAACATCCTTCATTGACTTGATCACGTCAAGCGCAACCTTCGGGGATATAAGACCTAAAAGCACATCTTTGTTCCTATAAGTATCCCATAAGGATGGTTCTGTGTAATAGGCAAAATCAGCCCTTGCCACGTTCCTTTTTGCATCGGTAAACTCCCCGTTTATATCACTTCTTAAGGCTGGCCATAGAAAGGAACGATAAAGGCAAGAATAAAGCATCTGCATTTGTTTATCGGTACCTCCCTTTACCTGTACTGTCGATAAAAGATCTTCCCATTTCTGGGTAGCCTCGTTCCTTATCGTGGTAAAGGACTTGTTACCAATTTCCTTTTCAAGGTTCTCCTTTGCGTTTTCAATGCTCACAAATGACAAACCTATCTTTAGTTCAACTGGTGCATTTGTACCATTTGTGAGGTGGGCAATGGCGTAACCTGTGCGTTGACCAACATCTGTAATATCCAACCTTTCGATCGTGGTGTTCAATACTGCATAAAAATATACATTCTCTCCTCCCTGAAAACCTTGGATAACGTTATTTCTAACCTTCTCAATCTTCCATGAGGATACTCTACTATTCGCTTTGCCCATGTCAAACAGTATTTGTCTGTTTGCATTGTTCTTATAGTCATACTTATGGTAACCTGCCCTTAGTGTCGAGGTCAGGCTAACATTAACAGCATAATCCTCAAGATACACTTGATAATATCCTGGAGCAGCACTCTCGTTTTTGTGTGAGAATCTCGAACCAAATTTACTACCCGGATTTGAGAGCGGCAGGATGGGAATGTTGCAGAGGTTCCAATGCCCCTTATTGGTATGTGTAAAACCATAGATCATGTCATCTTCATATTCATAGCCTGCACCAGAACCGTATTCTGTCATCGGGCTTAGCTGTACCATTGCATTAGGCAACGAGCTTCCTGGAAAGGTTAACCCCGCCCATGACCTCCATCCCCTTGGCAATTCATAGCCCAAAATATTTGGATCTGTAAGTGGCGCAGTACCAATAAACGTGTTTACGAACTTGGTGTAAGTGGTTTTTGTCTGGCCTTTTGTAAGGGCTGTTGCCAACGTCATCACCAGCAAAAGGCTTAAAAATCTTTTATAATTGGTTTCCATGTGTTTAAAATTTGATATCATCTTATTTTCTTGCTTTTTTTATTGCCTGTTCGCATAGCGGAATCATGATGCTATACCCAGCTTCATTGGGGTGCACTCCATCTTTAGTATAAATTGCCATTGTTCCATTTCTTTCATCTTTTAAGGCAGAATGAAAATCGAGATAGACTAATCCATTACGTTCGGCATATTTTCTTATCAATTCGTTAAGTTCTATGATTTTTGCGGCTGGGAAAACACCTTGTTTCCAAGGATAATCATAAACTGGTAAATTTGCGCATAACACAACTTTAATGCGATGTACTTTAGCTAGTTCTGCCATAGCGAATATATTATCGGTAATCTGCTCAATGGTGGTTGGTCCCGTGTTGCCTGCAATATCATTGCTACCGGCTAAAATAATTACAACTGCCGGTTTAAGATTTATAACATCGGCCTTAAACCTTAAAAGTAATTGTGGACTTGTTTGACCACCAATACCTCGATTAATATAACTTTCCTTAAAAAAATCTGGAATTTCCTTCTTCCAAAATTCTATGATTGAGCTACCTAAAAACACTACTCTTTTTTCACCTTTTTTAGGCAGTCCAATTGTCTCATTATCGCTCTTGTATCGATTTAAATTTGCCCAATCTTGCGCATGCGAAAGATTAAACATCAATAAGAGTAACGATAAACCGATGATGCTTTTAAAATTTCTCATTTACGATCAGAACTAAAAGTTGCAGCAGGTAATCTTTCTTTATTAAATAAAGTTGCAGTACTGGTATCGCTCCAAGCATACCTAACATAAATTGGGTTATCAACTGAACTGGCACTAACTACCACTTTGTTATTTGCAATTTTCGCTTGTGCAGGAACGTAATTTTTATCAGCTCCAGCAACCTCAAAATTGGTCAACCCACTTTCAATTGCCATTAATCCACTGCCTACACCTGTAAATTCAATTATCAAATCGCTCCCAGAAACAATTAGACCTTTATAGATTGGGCCAGAAGCGGTTATTTTTCTCCCATACTCATTTACCAAAGCAAAACGAGCTAATCTTTCCCCTACATCATGCTTGTTTGGTGGATGTATGGTTTTTAAAGAACCTATGTCCAAGGTAGAAACCATTCCTGTTTTTGGTAACTTCAAAGCATAACTTTGAGCATCTCTTAATTTCTGAGATTGTTCTTTCTGGTTTGGATCTCCAAATGGATAAGGTGCGATTTGAACATAATAAAATGGAAAGTCATAAGTCCATTTACTTCTCCAATCTGCTATCATAGTTGGAAAAAGATATTTATACTGTTCGGCCCTGCCTACGTTAGACTCTCCTTGATACCAAATTGCCCCTTTTATTTTATAGGGAATTAAAGGGTTAATCATTGCATTAAAAAGTGCCGTAGGCGAATTACTGTTAAGCCTAGAAATGTTTGGGCGTTCTGCAATATTAGCTTTAAGACCATAAGTATAAAATTTACCGTCTTTTATCTCTGCCACTAATCTAGCTTTCCAAACACCTGCTAATGGAATAACATTGCCCTTATTATTAACAAGTGAAACATCTCCATTTATAGAGCCTGGACCGCCAGTATCAATTACCCTAATTGCAATTACATTTTTACCATTTACCAAAATATTTTTAGAAACTTGAATGCTTCTTGGTGTGCCTGCGAAGCCACCACCATTGAGCCCACCAACGTATTGTCCGTTGATGTAAATGGCCTCCATATCATCTATAGCTCCAATTTTTAAGAAATAATCAGTACTTACATCTTGGATTTCTATTTCTTTCCTCAACCAAATAGCCCCGTCAAATTCGCCAGAGCTTAATAAATCTATTCTACCAGGGATTTTTAATGTGGTCCATTGCGAATCGTCAAAATTTGTTGCAGCAGCACCTAAATCAGAAAAGTTAATGTTTTTCCATTGCTCATTTGTTTTCGGAATTTCTTGCGTTGGCCATTTATTTGTCCATTGTTCGCCTTTGGCTTGAAGGTCTTTTAAGCCATCAATGGCTTTATCAAAGTCTTTTAGCTTGTTTAAAGATTGTTTACTAGTCCATGCTTCGGCAGGTGTACCGCCAATCGATGATTGAATAATTCCTATTGGAACATTTAATTCTTGATATAATCTTAGTGCATAAAAATAAGCAGCTGCACTAAAATCGCCAGCTGTTTCTGGTGATGTTGCAACCCAATTTACTTTAACAGAATCTAAAGGAACAGCAGAAATCCCAAAAGGCACTTTCATAAATCTAATTTTTGGAAAATTTGCTTTACTAATCGCTTGCGCACTATTTGAGATGGTATCTCCAGGTAGCCAACCTCTTAAATTGATATCCATATTCGATTGCCCTGAAGCCAACCAAACTTCACCAATTAACACATCTTTAATAATAATACGCTCTACTTCATTTTTAATGGTAATGGTATAAGGCCCGCCTGCTTTTGGTGTGGCTATTTTAGTTTTCCACTTGCCATTTGCATCTGTAATAGCATATACGGGTTTGCCCCAACTCGGGCTAATTGTTATTTTTTGATTTGTTCCTGAACATCCCCAGATATCAACATTGGCTTCTTGTTGCAAAACCATGTGGTCTGAAAACAATGTTGAAGTCTTCAGTGTTCTTTTTTCAGGAATTTGAGCATTAACTGTTAGGTTAATTAATATTAAACATACGAATGCGATCAAACCTAGATTATATATTTTTTTCATTTTTGTTATTACTAATAATTTAAGCGTTAACTTAATAAGCATTGCTGTTTTTAATATAAAACGTTTTACCAAATTAAAAAACAACTTTAATGTTTTATGATAAAGATTTAATTTTTTACAATTTTATAGACAATTCCCTCTTTATTTTCAGGACCAGTTTCGGGATTGGTTAACACATAAAGTTCACCATCTTGATCTTCGCCAAAACTTGTAATTCTGGCTGTTTTGGGAAAGTTTTGTAATGTTATTTTTCCTTTACTCCATTTCGTTCCCACTTTTTGCAGATAAAATACAGGACCTGTCCAATCGGCAAATACGTATTTGTTTTTTAAGCCTGGTAATTGTTTTCCATTATATACATATCCTCCTGTAACAGAAAGGCCTTCGGTATGGGGGTATTCTGAAATAGGCATGGTAATCCCTTTAAGGTCACAGGCAGTAGCTGGATTATAACAATGTGTTCCTTCAGCTATGCGCCAGCCATAATTGGCTCCTTTTTTAACAATATCTACTTCTTCCCATTTATCCTGACCAACATCACCAACAAATAATTGCCCAGTGGTTTTATCAAAAGAGAATCGCCACGGATTACGGAAACCATAAGCCCAAATTTCAGGTTTATATCCTTCTTTACCTATAAAAGGATTGTCTTTAGGCACTAAATAGGTAGACTCAGTGTTCACATCAACTCGCAAAATTTTGCCATGCCAAGTATCCATGTCTTGTCCGTTACCTATTGTTCCATGTTTATCTCCTTGTCCACCGCCATCACCAACAGAAATATATAAATAACCATCTGGGCCAAATTGTAAGCAACCCCCATTATGATTTGATTGAGGATTTTCAATCGTGAATATAACCCTCCCACTATTTGGATCTAGAGGAGCTAGACCATCTGTATATTGATATTCGGCAATTACACTTGTATGATCTGATTTTTGGGTAGAATTAACGCTGTAAAACACATAGAATTTTTTATTAGTTTTAAACTGTGGATGTAATGTAATTCCTAATAAACCACGTTCATCATATCCTTCAAAAAACTTTTTAAGTTTACTTTTTAAATCGAGAATAGGTACATCGCTAACTTTACCATTTTTTATCACCTTGATTTTACCACCTTGTTCGGTAATCCAAACCTCTCCATTACTAGGAAAAGCAATAGCAGTTGGTGCTTGCAAATTTGTAGCTATTGTTGCAACTTTTAGTTTGATTGTTGCAACTTTTAGATTGATTGTTGCAGTGCTATTTTGTTTTTTAGTTGTTCTTGCTCTTTTTAGCGTGTTAGATGAAAAGAAAAAAAAGGCAAAGGCTAATGCCACTGCAAGTATTATAAATCCCCATATGGGCGACAGTTTAAAAAATTTATTCATCATTACGTTTAATCAGTTAATTAATTTAACATCTATTAATTGCCAAAATCAAACCATATGGTTTCGCGTATCGTTTCTCCATTTAGTTTATATTTTTGACTTTGTGGACCAAGTACAGTAGCCGTTTGAAACTTGGTTCCTATTGCGCTAATGCCATTTAAGAAGCCAATATTTCCTGATGGAAATGCTGGTTCGACATTATTATTCTTTAGAGCAGCCATTTCTCTTGCGGGTTGAAACATTTGCAGATACATGTTTTTATTGCTGGTATAAACCGTAAATGGCGCTTCTTTATTCTCTATTACTACCCAATTCACTTGTGCATGATAACCTTTAAATTCAGGGAAACCCCAAGTTTCACCAGTGATGGTATTGTTATAGTTTTTATGCCAAACTCCAAATTGTTGCCCCTTAAGTCTATTCTTCCAAACCCTGTAAGGACCTTGACCAAGATATTTCATACCTGTAATTTTTTCTTCTGGGTAATTAAATGTTATCCCCATAAAATCAGCCTCACCTTGTTGACTGTATTCGTAGTCAAGCTTAGCCTTACGACCAGGTTCAAACGTCCATTTAACATGTAAAGTACCAGCACCTTCATAACTTGCTTCAATTACATATTGGTTCTTCACTGCCTGATAAGAAAATGCTTTTAAAGTGGTGGCTACTCCAGCTAAAACCGGACCGCCTGATAAGGAAATATTAACTCCATTAGATTTTGATACTTTTTGTATATAACCTGTAGTTTTATCAAAATAATAGTTAATTCCATCACAAGTAATTTGAAGTATAGAAGTTGCATCTACTGCTTTTAAGGTAGATTTAGGTGCTACTGCAGCCAATTGTTTTAGTGCACTGTTTTGAGCGTTGATAGTCCAACTCCAAGTGAAAATTTCCTTTTTGTCTGCGCCATAAGCGGTAAGGTAAAGTGCATCGCTTTTTAACCAATCTTGTGGTAAGCCTAAACTAATTATACCTTTTCCACCTGGCTTAAGGTTAATGGCTGTTGCTGATCCTGCTAATACTGTAGTGGCTAATGTAGTTTTTGCTTTTGCATTTGGTAACTTAACAAGTTTCCATTTAAACGTACATTGATTAATATTGGTAAAGTTGTATCTGTTCTCAATCTCAATTTTACCATTAAAGTTTTTATCTATTGGTTGAACATTGATATAGATTGGCGACCAAATTTCCTTTATGGTGAAGAAACTTGCTTCTTTTTCTCTGTGAGGTCCAACAATTCCATCGGGTGCATGATTACCATCACCGTCATATATGCCATTCTTATCAGTACGGATAATGTTTTCGTCTACAAAAGCCCAAACAAAACCACCAGCACCGTGTGGATGTTTAAGCATCTGATTCCAAAAATCATCTAAGGCCGCCCCTGCTCCACCATCATAAAGCCCATGCATAAATTCCGTTGGGAAGTAAACTTCTTGGCCAGTAGTAGCAGCTTTAACCATGTAATTATAATCAGGATAATGTTTAGTATCAGTACCATTAAATTTCTCCCACGGGTGAATAACTGTTCTATTTTGAGGGTCATATAATGAATAATCGCCATCCAAATCCCTATTCCAACCTCCTTCGTTACCATTTGCCCAAAGAATAACCGATGGATGGTTTACATCACGAACTACCAATTCCTTAACCAATTTGCGACCTACAGTAGTATCATATTTTGCTTGCCAACCAGTTAACTCATCAATAACATATAAACCTAAAGAATCACAAACATCTAAAAAATCCTGATCTGGTGGATAATGAGACATCCTAACCGCATTCATGTTCATTTGCTTCATTAAGCTGGCGTCCATTACATGCAGATTATGACTTAATGTACGTCCAGATTCTGGCCAAAAGCTATGGCGATTACTACCTTTTAATAAGATTTTAACGCCATTTACATAAAACCCATCATTATTTCTTACTTCAACAGTTCTAAATCCGAATTTCTGTTTTGTTTGATGAATGATTTGTTGGTTTCTTTTAATCGTTATTAAAACATCGTATAAATTAGGAAATTCGGCACTCCATAAAAGTGGTTTATCGAAGTTACTTTTCAATTGTAATTTTTCCTTACCAATATCTGATTTTATAGAAAATGGTTTTCCAAAATTTGCTCCTTTTATAGTTCGTACTTGCGCTTCAATAACTTCATCTCCCCTTAAGTTTTGCGGATATAAATCCAGCTCAAAACTGCCGTCTGCTTTAGCATTAACTGCTACTCTATCGACAAAAATTTCTGGTGTAATTTCGAGATAAACAGGCCTAAAAACCCCTCCAAATACCCAAAAATCGCTTGTACGTTCAGCTTTATTGATAGATTCATTTGAAGACATTTTATTAACCGTGACTTCTAATAAGTTTTTGCTATTAGGTTTAATTAGTGAAGTGATATCATATTTAAAGCGGTAAAAACCACCTTGATGAATATCACCAGCTTGTTTACCATTTATCATTACTTTAGTATCTGTCATCGCCCCTTCAAAAACCAAGAAAACTTTTTTTTCTGTTAAATTTTCGAAAAAGAATTCTCGTTTATAAAGACCTTGTTCACTCGCTTTATCCTTATCATGTCCATAATTATAAGTACCAAAACCTTGCTGTTCCCAATTTGAAGGAACAGGAATTTTTGTCCATATGCCGCTTTTTCTACCTGCTGTGCAGTAAAAATCCCATAGAACGGTGTGATCCTTATCTATTCCTGATAGATACCTTACAATAGTTTGTTGTGAAAATGCATTAAAGCAAAAAACAGAAAGCAAGCAAAGCAGAAGTAATTTTTTCATTTTTAACAATATTTGGATGAGCTGCAATTTCATATATTTTTAGCAATAAAAGCAATTAGCCAGCAATTTTTATTGCTGGCTAAATTTGCTCGCTTAAAAAGCGTACAACTCGGCTAAATGAGTAACGTTTGACCCGTAAGATGAATTTATAGTAACCTTAAAGTAACGGGCTTGCTTGTTAAAACCAGCTGGGTAAAACACTGGTTGAAGACTTTGCGTATTTTGCAAGTTTAGTGTTCCTGCATCAGTCCAGGTTACATTATCAGTACTTAACTGAAGATTCACTTCATTTGGTTTCCCATTATCCCCACTCTGTCTTGCTAAGAAAGATAAACCATGAAATGTTTTTACCTCACCTAAATCTATTGTTAAAGAATGAGGAGGACTAGCTGTACCATTTTGCCATTGAGAATGCCAAAAGGTACTATTAACACCATCTAAAACAAAAATTGCTCTACCATTATTAGGCCCTTCGCCATTGGCTTCCTGTGATGAGAAACCCACTATAGAGAATTTTGACCTGTCGAAATTAGGATAATCAGCTAAATCTGGTAAAGCCCTTACCACATAATATACCGTTTTAAGTGATCCCTTAACCTTAACACTTTGGCAAGACATGGTAATTGGCAACAAATACGTAGTAAAAGCATCCATTGCTCCTACTCCAGTTGCCTTAAAGTTAATCTTTAAAGGCGTAGTGCTTAATCCACCCTTTGGAATAACAGCACTTGTAGCCGATAGTGTATAAGAACTTGATGGCAATATCTGATAAGTAGTTTTGTTAGCTGTATTATATGTTGCTACTAACGAATTATCAACTTCAAAAGATACTGGAATATCTGATTCAGGATAACCATACCCGCCATAATCAGCACCAAAAACCGCAGTTTGCACAAGGTTGTCTTTTACTTTTAGATTTGTGGTTACCGCACCATTAACTCCTTGAGGCATGTAAACATTAACATAGTTTGCTAGGGGCTGGTCGGGAAGATCTACTTCATCCTTACAGCCATACCAAGAGGCCGAACTTATTAACCCTAAAAGGATAAATAGTATTTTATATTTTTTTTGAGTTGTCATGACTAAAAATTTAATTATAAGGAAATTTTACCAGCCCGGATTTTGAACCACAAGCTTTGCTCTATCCATCTCGTATTGTCTAATTGGAAAGAAATATGATGCTGGGCTACGGAATAAATGTGTACTTGCCACTACTCTTTTATAGAAAGTATCATCATTTTTATTAACATCCATACCATGCATATCACCCATTACTTGGGCAGCAATTTTCCAACGTCTAACATCAAACCAACGATGTGATTCAAAGGCCAATTCAATTCTACGTTCTTGCCAAATACGAGAACGCATGGTTGCCTGATCTGAAGGAGCAGGTAAGTTTACACTGCCATATTGAGGTACACCAGCACGTTCGCGAATTTTATTAAGGTATATTAAAATATCTGCGTTGCCTGGAGAAAACTCATTAAGTGCTTCAACATAATTTAAATAAACCTCTGCTAACCTAAATAAACATAAAGTACGGGTTGCTCTAGTTCCATTACCTCCAGAACCATTATTTGTTGTTGGATTAACATTCTTCCTTACCAAGTAACCTGTTTTCGTAAAATCGGTTGCGTGTCCGTTTTTACCGCTTCCGCCTAAGAAAAAGAATGAAATTGGAGCTGCTGCACTCATGTTACCTCCTTGAAAAATGCTATTGTTATAAGTTACAGAAGCATAGAAACGAGGTTCACGATTTAAATACATGTTATAAACCTTAACGTTATTTACAGTTGTAAACCCTATTTCTGAATATAATGCAGATTCGGAAATTGTTTTACCATCGTTCATGAAATATGCGTCAACCTGCTCTTGTGTTACACCAAGTCCATTCCACCCCCCAGCTTGGCGAGGCATACTGTGTGTATCGTAATCTGCTAACTGATTTGTTTTTCTAGAGAATATCTGTTCTGAATTCCATTGCTGAGAAAATATGCCTTGATAAGATTTTATAGGGTCGTTACTTGCATCTTTATATAGGTTATAAAGACCAAGATCAATTACGGCTTTAGCAGCATCGGCAGCTCTTTTCCATTTTTGTGCATCGTATGTTTGATTGATAAGTACCTTTCCATCTTTGTTCTTGAAATTTGCAAAATCGGTATTACCATTAAATTCAGGACTTGCAGCATATAATAATAGCCTTGCTTTTACGGCCAGCGCCATACCAACTGTAGCACGACCAAATTCGTTATTACTTGGCTGACCATTGCTTGATGGAACATTTGGTAATACAGCGGCAGCTTTTTCTAATTCGCTAACCACGTAATTAACACATTCATCATAACTGCTACGTGGGAACTGCATTTCAGCCGATTCTATGTCAACTGGAATCTCCGTTTCGCCCATTAGTACCACTGGTCCGTATTGACGCATTAATAAGAAATAGTAATATGCCCTTAAAAAGCGTGCTTCAGCTTTGTATTGATCTATTAATTTTTGCCCATTCAATGCAAGTATCTCGGCATTTCCATCTATATGATTTAAGAAATAGGTTGCTGAACGGATACCCTTGTAATAATATCCCCATCTGTCGAACAAGGCATTACTAGCGCCGATGTTGCCAATATTTAAACTGTAATTAGCGTATTTAGACCAAGTAACATCAACTTCATCAGAATTCCCTTCCCAAGGAGTGTTTTCCCAGATGTTTGAGATATCGTCTACATAGCTGTATACATTTGCCAAAAATTGTTCAGATGGACCTTTCTTTTGAAACACCTGATTAATGGTAATCCTGTCATTGGGTACTTGATCAAGATATTTTTTACAGCCAGAGTTAAATAGTAATGTTATAGCAAACATTACCGTGCTGATTTTAATAATTTTATTTTTCATCTCTTTAAATTTATCCTAGGTTATTTAAATGTGGCTTTAATACCAAGATTATACGTTTTTAATAAAGGATAGTTAGCCCCTTTACCATCACCTAACTCAACATCCCATAACTTAAAGTCACTAGAAGTCCAAAGGTTATAACCAATAAAGTATATACTTAAGTTAGACATACCTGTTTTTTTAAGCCAGTTTGATTTTGCAAAATCATAGCTTAATTGAGCTGTTTGTAAGCGTAAAAAAGCTCCATTTCTAACCCACCAATCACTATTTGCATAGTTCATGTTATCGTTACCGTAAGTAAGTCTTGGATACATCGCATCTTGTCTAGGGTTTTCTGGTGTCCATCTATCAGTAATTTGTTTAAGTAAATTACCTCTTTCACCACCTTGACTAAATGGCTGTAAACCATCACCATTAAGACTGATATCTACATTACTAATTCCTTTAAACCATGCTGATATTGCGAAACCCTTATAGTTAATTGTTGGACCAAAACCATAAACGATTTCCGGTATGCTTCCATACCCAATTGGCCCTTGATCAAAACCATCAATTCTGCCATCGCCATTTAAATCTTTATATTTAATATCACCAGCTTTATTGGTTCCAGTTTGGTAAGGACTATTAGCCACATCGTCAGCACTTGTAAATAGACCTAAAGAAGTATAGCCAAAACGTTGCCCATATTTACGACCAATACGTTGTTGCCAAGGAAAAGGCCAAGGTGCATTTGCATCATTAATTACCATGGCTCTTGTCCAGGTTAACGATCCCCTAAAACCCAATTGCCAATCGTTACCAATACGTTTGTTATAATCAATAGTTCCTTCAACACCACGATTGTGAATTTCTCCTAAGTTTGCGAAAGGTAGTTTTCTAATACCTACAGACTCAGGTACATCTCCACGTTCGCGGAAAATACCGGTTCTATACTCTTGAAATACATCTGCTGTAATTGATAAGTCATTATTAAGCGTTTTAATCTCAAGACCAAGGTTTTGTTTAGTTGCTTTTTCCCAAGCTACACCTACAGCATAATCGCCAATATCATAACCAGTAATGTTTTGGTCTAGGCCATTACCAAATGAATAGTTACCATTACCACCATCAACTGTACCGATGTAAGCAAAACGACGACCACCAATGCTACTGTTACCCACTTGTCCCCAAGAATACCTGATTTTAGCAAACTGTATGATATTTTTTATTGGTTCAAAGAATTTTTCCTGAGATAATACCCATCCCACACTAAAAGCAGGGAAAAAACCAAAACGATCTCCAGGTGCAAATGTTTCTGAACCATTATAACCAAAGTTAATATCAGCAAGATATTTGTTATCATAAGCATAAGTAGCACGACCTGCAGCACCTAAGTAACGATATGGAATAGACGCAATAAAATCTCCTGCAAAGGCATCCACTCTATCTTGTGCATTAAAAATAGTCATTGCACCAACAGTATGTTTGCCGAAATTACGAGAATAATTGATCTGGGCTTCTGTAGAAAATTGTCTAGTACCACCATTGGTTCTGCCATAGCCAAGGAAACTCGTACCATTTGAAACCTTATCTAATACAAGAGCACCAGTAGTCGCATTACGACCCGAAGCTAAATAACCATCAACACTTTTAGTTCTTTGAATATTGTGTGAATTATAATTATCAAAAGAGAACATCGCAGTTGCAGACAGCCCTTTTAGTATCATTGCTAAATCTTGTGTTACCCTAATGTTACTCCATAATTGACTTCTAAATTCTGTAACATAACCAGTTTGAGTTAATAAAGTATATGGGTTGGCAATGTCACCTGTTCTTATTGCAGAATTTAAACCATTTGAATAAACTTTAGGGATCAAAATTGGAGGCATAATATAAGCAGAACCCCATATTGATTCATTTGAACTTCCAGGATAATTCCCGTTGCTGATCCAGCCTGATGCTCCAAAATCTACCTTAGTTGTTTTAGTAACATTAAGTGTAAGATTAGAAGTGAAATTGTACCTGGTAAATTTAATAGCAGAATTATAGCTTGCCAATTCATCGGTTTTAAATAGACCTTCTTCATCATAATATCCTAATGAAAGATAATATTGAGCATTTTCTGAGCCACCATTTGCATTTACTCTTGCCCTACGGTTTTGTCCGGTTTTGTTAAATAATTCATCAAACCAGTTTACATTAGGGTATAGATCTGGATCTACCCCTGAAGCAGTTTTGCTAATTCTATCAGCAGAATATTTTGGGTTTGGATCGGCTGGATTGCTGCTTTTATAGGCTTCGTTTGCAATTTGCAAATACGTAACCCCATCAGCAAATTCTGGAATATTAGTAAATTCCGTTACACCTTGATCATACTGTACATTTATAAGTGGCTTTCCTGTTTTACCTTTTTTAGTTTCAATAAGGATTACACCGTTTGCGCCACGCACACCATAAACTGCAGTAGCAGATGCATCTTTAAGAATACTAAAACTTGCGATATCCTCTGGGTCTATATTAGCAAACTCCCTTTGTACACCATCTACAAGTATCAATGGGCTACTACTGGTAAAAGTAGATATACCCCTGATATAAATTTCGGAGTTATCATAACCTGGTTGCCCACTACGTTGTACACCAATAACACCTGCAACACGACCAGCCAAAACGTTAGTAAGGTTGGCTACAGGCTGTTTTAAATCTTCGGCTTTTACTGTACTTATTGCACCAGATAAGGTTATCTTTTTCTGTTGTCCGTAAGCCACAATAACTGTTTCATCAAGTGTAGTAGAGGCTTCTTTAAGTGTTACATTGATTGTTTTACGTCCGTTTACAGCAACCTCTTGCGCAACAAAGCCAACATAAGAAAAAGTTAAGGTACCATTGCCATTTGCAATTCCAATAACATAAGTACCATCTGTATTTGTAGTAGATGAAGCTGTTCCTGTTTTTGATTTAACAGAAACTCCTGGTACTCCAGCTCCTGTTTCATCAGTTACCTTGCCAGTTATTTGAAATGTTTGGGCGAAAATTTCTGTTGCCGGAATTAAAAGTCCTAGCAACAGAACTAGTTTTAAAGCCAAAAAGAATTTCGGCTTGATGGGAAAATGTTTTCCACATCGAAAGAGAGTAAATTTTTTACACATTTTAGTTAGGTTTATTTAATATTTGGTTAGGTATTGTTGTTCTGAGCTTATTATCGTAGGTTTTTAATAATAAGCTCAGACTTATTTTAGGAGTTTATACTATCATGAATACCCTCCTTTCTCATGAATGTTATTAATCATATCTTATTATAATGGGATAATTATTTATGATTAGTTAATCTTAATTGGTAGCTAAAGGAGGTTGGTTTTGCATATACCATGTACTGTTCTAAAGGCTTTGGTCCACAGCCCCATGAACCAACACCCAAGGTTTTATGGCTAATGCAAAGCACTGTACCTTTGCTTTTTGGTAAATCTATTTGGTATTCTACTTTCTCTAATTCTTCATCGCTATATGGAAGGGCAGCCACCTGAAAGCGCTCATTTAAATGTTTCACGGTTAAACCTGGCCCTTTTGCGGAAGTTAGATTTGCCCAACTCACATCTTCATGATTTCCGCTTTCCATTGGCTTTTCGTAAGGTGTCATTTGTTTGTCTACACTACTGAAATAATGTCCAATGTCTGAACCGCTCTTTCTATCAGCATAGTTTTCCATTGGTCCTCTACCTAAATAGTCTATTTTATCTAAGTCTTTGGCTAAAAACATGCGAACACCAATTCGTGCCAGTATCAGTTTTGGGTTACTGAAATCAACATCATTCGTAACATTTATCACCCCACTTCCATAAATGGTATAAACTATGTTGTGATGAATGATAAAGTTCTCACTGCCATTCCCTGTTAGTTTCACATTAACCTCAACCTTACCTTGAGCAAGCTTGGTACTTTTAACTTCATCAACTGTCCACTTAATTGATTTTAAGCCATTTTTTTCCCAATCGCCATAAGCCCACATGTCATCTTTTCTATGTGGTGCACGCCATAAATGCAGCATCGGACCACCATTTTCTTGAAGAAGGTTAGTGCCATTTTTTTCAATCTTTGTAAATGTTCCTTTTTCTTTATTGAATTCTAATTTGAAATCACTACCTGTAATAACTGCAAAGTTTTTCGAATCATCCAAAGACAGATTGCCAGTAGCCAATTCCTCTGTCGCATTAGTATGTATCGGTAGTTCAAATTGTTGAGCAGCTACTTCATATCCTTTTTTTGCCCAATTTTTATCCTCGCTCAGCTGAAATGAAATTCTTAAAAAATATTCGGCACCTGGTTTTGCACTTACTTTAAAAGGTACTGTTAGCGCCTTATTTTCTCCTGGCTTAATTGTTCCCGTTAACAAGCTTCCTGTAGATATTATCTTTCCATCTTCACTTAATTCCCATTTTGCAGTTAGCGTATTGATATCTGTTACTTGATAACGGTTCTTGATGGTAATTTTTCCATTTGCCAGATCTAACGCTTGAATGGTAATCCATTGATAAGCATGTTTTAATTCTGGATAATGTGGCTTAAGTGATCTATCAGAAAACACTACACCTTTGTGAATGAAGTATTGATCGTTGGGATAATCTCCAAACCCTCCACCAAAGGCTGTAATTTGATGTTTTGAATCACGATTGTTGTAAACACCCTGGTCTTGCCATTCCCATATTGCTCCACCTAATAACGCAGGATATTTATCAAAAAGCTCATTGTAAATATCAACAGAACCCATAGAATTGAACATCGCATGCGCATATTCACATAGATAAAATGGCTTAGTTAGTGCTTCTTCATTAGCCCTTCTTTCTAAACTATATACATCGGTATACATTTGGCTATCTATATCAGCAGGGTTTCTGCTGCCAACACCAAAACCTTCATAATGTGTTGGTCTGGTAGGGTCAATATCCTTTATTGCTTTTAAAGCAGCTCTAAAATTTGTTCCGCCACTGCCATTTTCGTTACCCAAAGACCAAATGACAACAGATGCATGGTTTTTAAAATTTTCGGTATTGGCAACATTTCGATCAATGATAGCAGCTTTAATTCGTGGCTCTTCATTAAAATCGTTCATTGCACCATGACATTCCACGTTTGCCTCAGCAACCAAATAAAGTCCATACTCATCACACAGTTCGTACCATCTTGGATCATCTGAATAGTGGCTGGTACGCACATGATTACAGTTTGCTTGTTTAATCAGCAAAATATCTTTAATCATTTGTGCTTCGGTAATAGCATGACCGTTATCTGGCCAGTTTTCGTGGCGATTTACACCTTTTAATTTGATAGGTACTCCATTAACTGTAAACAAACGACCTTTAATCTCAATTTCTCGGAAACCTATTTTTGATGATAAAATTTCTAAAGAAGTACTGCCTTCTTTTAATGTGATAACTGCAGTGTAAAGTTTAGGTGTTTCTGCCGTCCATTTTTGAGGGCTATTTACATTGAATTTTAGCTCAACATTTACTTCCTCTCCTGGTTTTAAAGCAGGTACAATACCTTTAGCAGCCGAGCCAGTTACCAAAGTAGCACCATTGTATAATGTAGCAGCGATACTTCTAGCTTTAATGGCGGTTGTTCCGTAGTTTTTTACTTTAGTGTTTACCGTAACTGCTGCATTTTTGTATTGCTTGTCTAAATCAGTTTTAATAAAATAATCGCGAATATGTTGTTGTGGCGCACTCCATAAGGTTACATTTCTAAAAATGCCACTCATGCGCCACATGTCTTGATCTTCCAGGTAGCTACCAGATGTTAATCTATATACTTCAACCGCTAATACGTTTTTACCGGGTTTAACGTATTTGGTTAAATCAAACTCAGCAGCATTTCTACTGTTTACACTATAACCAACCTTTTTACCATTTACCCAAATAAAAAAACCTGCATCAACCCCATCAAATGTGATAAAGATTCGGCGACCTTGCCAATTTGCAGGAACCGTAAAATCTCTTCTATAACTACCTACCGGATTTCTTTCTTTAAAAGCAGTAAATTTTTCATTAGGAGTCGTCATGATCCTCGGAAAATCCTTTTTAAACGGATAATTGAAATTGGTATAAATTGGTGTGCCATAACCTTCCACTTCCATATTTGATGGCACCTTTATTTCTTTCCAACTCGAAACATCATAACTAGTTTTATAAAAATTAACCTGACGTTTTTGTGGCCAGTCTACCCAACTAAACTTCCACATTCCATTTAAGCTACGGCTAAAAGTAGAAGCATGTCTTTTGGCAACCAAGGCCTCAGTTAAAGAACCGTACGGCATCAACGTAGCGTGTGCTCGTTCTTTGTTTATGCCTATATTTTCAGGATCTTCAATTTCTTTTGGAACACTGGCTGTATCTGTAATTGATAAAAAGTTAGCAGTTTGAGATTGAGCCATGTTAGGCGCAATGTAACAGCTTGAAAAAATTAAGACAGTGATAATCTTCTGGATCTTTTTCTTTAAAAGATTTGGGTTCATAAATGCTTTTACTAAAAGGTTTTATTAAACTTGTATATGCTTACTATATTTTAGTTTGGCTATACATATTTTTGATTGGTACAAATAACCTTATATAATAGAATACACTGCTTACCATATCATACATGTTTTTTGACACACCGTACATATAATAAAAGTGAACAAGGTTTATTCAACTTATAAGATGATATTTACCTTCATGAACTTGTAATTTAAATAAGAGCTGTAGTTTGATAGGAGAAATTGATATCGCTACTTTAGGTTCTAAAAATATGATGCGTACAAACCAAATATGTTACCTTGAAAAATAGACTTTTTATTTACTTCATTTTATGCCTGTTTCTTACAGGATTCATTAACCTTAATGTTTTTGCGCAATCATATCCTTTTAAGTTTAATTACCTTACTGTTGATGAAGGATTATCCCATACTGATGCAAATGATGTAGCACAAGACAATAAAGGTTATGTATGGATAGCTACTTATTTTGGATTAAATAGATATGATGGCTACACCATCAAAAAATATTACAATAACAATCTTCCTTTAAAAAACGCTTTTAAAAACAGGATAAGTTGCTTATACCCCGATCAAGAGGGCAATATTTGGCTTGGAACGGAAGATGGCCTGCAACGATTTGACCCTAAATTCGAAAGTTATAATGATTTAATTGTAGCAAAGACCAATAATTCACCACGATTTTCGAAAATCATAAAACCAAAAGGCAATTACATCTATGGTATTTTAGGAACGTCCATTAGGATGTATTCAATTAATGGGCAATATTTAGAAGAACAAAAACTAAATGTTCCTTCAAATACAACTTTTTCTGACATAACTCTTTCCAAAAACGGCATATTGTATTTGGCAAGTAACAATGGAATTTGGACGTTAAACACTTCAAAAATTCTTAAAAAAGTAAATGTTGAGGGATTGGATGACGAAGATTTAAGATTTGTTTATTTAGATGATAAACATCATATACTTACCGCATCTAAAAACCAATTGTTTATAGCGATTAAAAAAACCACACAAACCATAACCATTGTCAAGCAATACACTTTTCCAAGTTCAAACGATTTAAAAGATGTTGTACAATCTGATAAAGGTGAATATTGGGTTAATAATGGACAAAGCCTTTTTAGATTAGATGATGAGCTAAACCTAATACAAACAATAAATATCAAAAGTCATCAGCTTAGTTTAAAGGCAAACAGATTAACTAAAACACTGATTGATCGCTCTGGGTGTTTATGGGTAGGTACTTTTGGAGGCGGAGTTCAATATTGTGATTTAAATCAGAAATTATTTTATACCCTTCAGCACGATCCAGAATTTAAAAATTCCTTATCAGGAAACCATGTACGCTCAATTCTGGCAGACGGCAATCAGCTTTGGATAGGAACAACAACAAGTGGGTTAAATCTTTATGATTTGGATACAAAAAAATTCACTGTTTATAATCCTCAAACTGCTATTGTAAAGTTGAAGAATGAAACCGTTACTTCAATGACACTTGATAATGACCGTAACTTATGGATTGGAAGTGAGGCTGGTATAGATATCTTAAAGCCAGGAAGAAGAGAACTATATGTTCCAGCAGGTTCAGACAAATTCCCTCGTTATGTGATCGAAACCTTAGTTAAGGATTATTTTGGCAACATTTGGTTTGGTAATCATACAGATAAGTTTGGGGTGATTTATAAAAAAAACGATGGCAGTTATGGTGTAAAATCCTACGGTGAAGGTTATTTTATTTTCCCCGATAATGATAAACCTCAAATATTTGTATCGAGTACCAATGGATTAAAACGTTTACTTATTGACAAGGAAGGTAACATTAGCAAAAGCTTTGAATACAGAGGCGGCACAAAACCCCTATCCTTAAGTTCTGATTACACCTACCCTATTAGTAAACAAAATGACAGCACCTATTGGATTGGCACTATTGGTGGTGGCTTAAACAGGTTAATCCTTAACTACAAAAACAATGCTTATACCATTAAACATTATGGTGGTAAATATGGTGTTTTTAATGATGTAGAAAGTTTAGAAATTGATGGGGATGGAAATATTTGGATGGGCGGAAACGGGTTGGATTTTCTTAACCCTAAAACTGAAAAACTAATCCGATACGATAAAAATGATGGTCTACAAGGCAATAGCTTTAAAGTTGGATCTTCATTTAAAGGTACCGATGGTAGATTGTATTTTGGAGGGATTAACGGCTTAAATTATTTCAATCCCAAAGAAATAAAACCAAATAAAATTGCTGCCAAACCTATATTAACTGATATATTAATTAATAATCAGAAACCAATTTATGAAACCGAAAACTCTTCAATTCAATCTCTTAGCAATGCCATAGGTTACTCAGATGAATTAGAAATTAACTATCAACAAAATAATTTCATCATCTATTTCTCGTCAATGCATTTTGCCAATCCCTCAAAATGCAAGTACCGTTATAAATTAGTTGGCTTTGATGAGGATTGGAAATTTACTGACGGCAACAATCCTAGTGCGTCTTATAGCAACCTCGATTTTAAAAGCTATAAATTCATGGTTCAGGCAACAAATAATGATGGCATCTGGAGCAATGACACGGCCGAAACAGCTATCATCATCACCCCCCCGTGGTGGAAATCAAATACAGCAAAAACTATTTATTTCTTTATTCTAATAGGTGGATTAGCAGGGATTTATATTCTTCAGGCACGCTGGTATCACTTAAAGAGAGAAATTGCAGTTAGAGAAGTGAATGAGAAAAAAAGAGAGGAAATGCATAAACAACGAGAAGAACTTTCGCAGCAACAACTTATGTTTTTCACTAACATTTCTCATGAATTTCGTACGCCTCTTACATTGATACTTGGCCCATTGGAAAATCTAATCAATGAAAATAAAAACTTAACGATAGATAATGCTTACCAGTTGATGTATAGAAATGCCAAACGCCTACTTAACTTAATTAGCGAGCTAATGAATTTTAAAAAGGTAGCAGATCAGGTCATCAATCTTCAAGTTCAACCAATCCCATTAGATCAGTTTTTTAAGAACTTTGCTAACGAATTTGAAGGTTTGGCAAAAGGTAAAAACATTGCCTTTAATGTTAAAAACCACACTGTCGCAAATGATTCTACTCCCTTAATTGGCACTTTCGACATTCAAATTTTAGAAAAAATACTTTTCAATCTTTTAAATAACTCATTTAAATACACCAATGAGGGTGGAAGTGTATCTTTTGAAATATTTACTGATATAGAAAATTTTCAACCTTTATTTTCAACAGAGTTTAAATTGTTAAACGACCAGCATAGGGCAAGAAAGTACGTTTACTTTTGCATTTCAGATACGGGTATAGGCATTTCTAGCGATACCATTACTCGAATTTTTGACCGTTATTATCGAATCAGCAAAGACCATTTAGGTTCGGGTATAGGTTTAGCCTTGGTTAAAAGCCTTACACAATTACATAAGGGGGATATTTACGTTTATAGTGAAAAAAATAAAGGCACTCAAATTACCATAGGCATACCATTGGGGGAAGAAAACTATATTGAAGATGAAAAATTACCTGCAACTCAAATCATTGAGGCTAAACTTGAGCCCGTTGATAATACCATCTTAATTCCTTTAGCTCAAAGTAAATCATCTTCCGAAGCTCAGCTTCCAAAAATTACCAAAAGTATACTCATTGTTGAGGATAACATCGAGTTGCGTGATTTCTTAAAAGAGCTCTTCGAAAAACAATATGTTATTTATGAAGCAGGAGATGGAAATTCGGCGATGGATATTGCCATAGAAAAAGTTCCAGACCTTATCATTAGCGATGTAATGATGCCCGGAATGAATGGCATAGAATTTTGCAAACTAGTTAAGGAAACTTTTGAAACTAGCCATATTCCATTTATCATCCTATCCGCTAAAGACGCTATAGATTCGAAAATTGAAGGAATGGAATCTGGTGCAGATTTCTATTTTGCAAAACCTTTAAGTACCGAACTTTTAGTGTTAACGGTACAGAATATATTTTTACAACGACAAAAATTAAAAGAAAGATACGCAGATAACTACTTAGCAGAGGCTACAGAATTAGTTCACTCAGAAAAAGATAAAGCTTTTGTTCATAAACTTTTAGAGGTAATTGAAAAGTATATTGAACTTCAAGATTTAGATGTAGAATTCTTGTGTAATCACCTCTTTATTAGCAGAACAAAACTATATCAAAAAATCAAAAGTGTTTCTAATCAATCTGTTGGAGAATTTGTAAGGACAGTTAGATTAAAAAAGGCTATCTATATCATGACCCATGAAGATGTGTCCATTTCTGAAGTTGCAGAACGTGTAGGTCTACAAAGTATCTCTAATTTTTCAAGAGCTTTTAAAAAGGAGTATGGAAAATCTCCATTACAATTTATCCAAGCTTTAAAAGAACAGGCATCTCATAAAATTTAATCCATCACACTTCAATATTGATAATTTATAACTGAACAAATCAATATAATAAATAAAAAAATGCCATGTTCATAGTATGCTGTAAACATATCATAAACATGGCATTAATTATTATAGTTATTAGTTCTCTACATCATATCTATGTAGAACAATCGATAGCTTTTAAAATCTTCCAGTTAATGATAAACCGTAAGTTTTAGGATTTCCTAAATGGGAAGCTCCAAAATCATATGCATAGTCCACATACCTGGTATCTGCGATATTTCTTCCCCAGAAAAACAAGTCAAATCTTTTATGAGAAAATCCAATTTTACCATTTAAAATGTCATATCCCTTTTGCTCAATTTTATTGCTCAAGTCAAAAAACTGATCACCGGTAAACGACCACTCTCCTCTTATAATTACGTTCAATTTTGATTTTTCATCTACCACATAATTATATTGCAAAGCTAGCATAGAAGTTAAATTAGGCGCAAATACTTGCCTATTTCCATTTAAGTTAACCATTTCTCCATTTTGTGGTAATTGTAAAGCAGTATATTTTGCTTCGTTAAAGCCAAAATTATAATCTACATTAAAACCTTTAACTGGTCTGGCATTTAATTCTACCTCAATACCCTTACTTGTTAGTTTTCCTGCGTTTCGCGTAATGGTAACTGCATCTGGCAAAATTAACACAGGTACTTGAGCCTGATCTAACCGAACATAAAAGGCAGCAACATTCAACACTAATCTATTGTCAAAAAATGTGTTTTTTGACCCTACTTCGTAGTTGTTGCTGTATTCGGGTTTATAGGAAATTAAAGGTAATACAGATGGATCAGAACCCAATTGTGTAAGGCCTCCTGATCTATACCCTTTACTGTAATTAGCATACACATGGTGATGATGATCAATGGCATAAGCTAAACTTACTTTAGGCGAAAAAGCTTTGAAATTTGCAGTAGCACTCGTATCATTCTGTGTTACCATTGGGTCCATTCCGTCCATGATAAATTCTCCTAAAGCTTGTTGCTTTTTATGCTCATAATCATAACGTAAACCTAAGGTGGCTGTTAATTTTGCTGTAAGTGAATAAGAGGCTTGTCCAAAAGCAGCTAAACCAAAACTTTTACTCGTATTTGTATTTAAACTCGTAAAGTTTGGAAATGGGGCACCTAACATGGCTGCATCAGCACCAAAATAGGTTCCTTGCTTAACAGGATTATGCTGATAAAAACCATAGGCACCTGCTAACCATTTTAACTTAGGTGATGTAGCGATTGGAGAGCTAAACTTAATTTCTTGTGTATACACTTGAACTTTGTTCCAATCTTTACCATAATTGTTAATGATTGACACACCATCTATTGGCGAAAAATCTCCATCAATAGGCTTTTTGTAAAATCTATAATTAGATTGATAAGCAGTTTGAGAACTAAAATTAACCGATTCACCTGAGTAGTTTGTAGACAAGGAAGCATTAAATAAGTTATCAACCATCTTGGTCTCTGCATTTTGATTGAGCTTAAAAGGATTTGCTAACGCATCTGCAATTGAGCCGACCAATGGGAAAGTCCCGTTATTTCTATTGTTGTTGTGTTTAACATTTAGCGTTAAAGCAAACTTCGAGCTAGCCTGAAACTTCAAGTAATAATTCCCCAAAAAGCCATTTAGTTTATCAAATTTTGAGTTGCTGAATTCATTAACGTAAAAGCCATCTTGTTTATTAAACTGTCCAGCTACGCCAAGAAATAACTTATCGTTTATTAAAGCAGTGCGAAGACCTAAACTATAGCGCTGCTGACCATAATTCCCAATGTCTATTCCAGCAAATCCTGTGGTGTAGTTTGTAGGTTGTTTGGTAATGATGTTTATTACACCCCCCATTGCATTTCTTCCATACAATGAACCTTGTGGCCCACGCAATACCTCAATCCTTTCTACATCAAATAAAGAAGCAATGTAAGTATCTAAGCTAAACTGGTTCACCCCATCTATGTAGGTAGCAACCGCAGGATCATAAGATGTAGTTCCTATACCTCTAATTGATGTTACATTTCTGCCATCACCTGGATTACTACTGTATAAATTAGGTATAATGGCGGCTAAATCACGTGTGTTTTGAATACGATAATCATTTACCTTTGTAGCAGATAGCGCCGAAATACTGAATGGAACATTTTGTACATTTTCATCTGTTTTTTGTGCTGAAACCGTTACCTCATCCAATTTTACATTTGCATCTTGTAAAACAACTGACAAGGCTTGAGCGTTACCTGTTACTGTTTTAAGTATGGTGGCATAACCTATAGCACTAAAACGCAAGGTTAAATTTCCAGAAGGTAAACCCTTAAGTTCAAAATCGCCAATTATGTTAGTTACAGCAGTTAAATTTGAATTTAAAACCTGGATGCTTACTACAGGAATTGGATGGTTTTCAGTATCCTTTACCGTTCCCGATAGTATATTTTTCTGTTGAGCATTTGCAACATAGGCAAATATGCAAAGGCATATCAACAACATTATTTTCTTCATTATTTTTCTTGTGCTTAAAAAAAAGAAAGGCTGGCGATTTCCGCCAACCATTTCATCTTACTAGTCCGACTATTAATCTATTTATCTAAGGAATTAATCCATGCAGCTATCTTTAATGCCTCAGCTTTTGTTACTTGAGGCATTGGGGCCATTTCTGTAGAATAACCTGGCCAATTTTGAGGTTGTGGATTACGAATCAATTGAAAAATCTTTTCGTTGCTATATTTACGTTTCGAGATATCGGTAAATGATGGCCCAACTTGTCTTTTTGTAGGGTTGTGACAAGCCAAGCAAGTATTTTTCATCAATAAACCTTCTACTTCTTTAAACGTAGGCACTTTTGCAACAACTGCTACTGGCGCTTTAACTGTTGAGGCTTTTATTGCTCCAGATTTTGTTACCGTAACTTTAGGAGTTATTGCTTTCTTAACAGGAGTAGTTGATTTTGGAGCTACTTCAGTTGCAGAGTTTTTTGTGCTCACTTCATTCAATGATAATTTAGTACCTGTTGGAATTTGGTTTAAAGTATAATAAGCCACAGGGTGGATTAAAGAGTGAAAAGCTGCTTGATCACGAATCCCATCCAATGTAAGTGTATGGATGTAGTATTGACGAAGATTTTGCACGATAATTCTAGCTTTTAAGCCATCTTCTGAAACCTTTACACCACTTATTTTCAATTTTTCTGTATTCACTGGTGGTGAACCATAAACTGGATGATATTTATAGATAAAGCTTTCTGCATTGTAAGAAGCTAAATCTTCTGCTGATTTACGATCTACGGGCTTGGTAAACTCAACCTCAAAACCATCAGGCATTGCTCTTACCGCTTTCATTTCAAAAGGCACTTGGTTGTTGTAAACTAATCGTTCTAAGCCTTCGTTTGCATCTCCTGCAGAACCCCAACCGCGATTTGTTTCGCCTACAAATAAAGATCCATCCTGCCCCCAGGCTAGTCTTAATACACCAGAACGAAAACCCTTTCTAAATAAAAAGGCTGCGCCTTGTTCTTCTCCATTCACTTTTTCTAAAAATACCCTAGAAATGATACTCATACCTTGGTCGCCAACTAGTATTTGACCTGCAAAAGGGCCAAATGTATTTTCGGGAATTTTAACGGGTTCTGCTGATGAAATACCAAGAATACCATAAGGAAGCCATACAGAAGGCAAACGTAGCTCTGGAAAGTCTTTTTTAGCTTCAAAAAGAGTTTTAAAGGTTTCATTCACCCTATTTTCTGGCTTGATGTATCTTCCTTGTGCATTTTTAATTCTTCGTTCATCCATTTTTGAATAGAAAAACTCTGATTGTAGCTTAACAGGAGAATCAAATCTATTACTCCATCTTAAACTTGCAGGATGCCCCATAAAATCTCCTTTTTTCACCATCCACAATCCGCCAGAACCTGCCCAGTCACCTTGATTTTCAGTAAAATAAAACTGATCATCAATCATTCCTATACCAGCTGGAGAACGAAATCCGGCGGCAAATGGAGTCATCTTTCCATCTTCAGTAATGTTCATTGCCCAACCACGCATTGGCACACGACTTTCGCCTCTCCACCATTCTTCATCACCAAAAGCAACGTTTGCCGTTACTAAAAAAGTACCGTCTGCGGCTAACTTAGGCCCAAATGAGTATTCGTGGTAGTGACCACTTAATGGCCATGCATAAATGGTTTCATATACATCTGCTTTACCATCCATGTTTTTATCAACCAACTTGGTTAACTCGCCACGTTGTGCCACATAAATAGCCCCATTTTTATAAGCAATTCCTAAAATCTCATGTAAACCCGTGGCAAATTTGCGAAAATAGGGTCTTAAACTTGTAGGGTTTTCAACGATATAAACCTCTCCTCTTCGTGTAGAAACCCCCAAATCGCCATTTGGCAAGGTTACCAAACCGCCAACCTCTAAAATTGGCCCTTCAGGCACACGAATTTTATTTATTTTGAAGAAATCTTCTTCCTTTGGTGTTTCTTGTGCAATAAGCGTTGAAAAACTCAAGCTTAAAGCCAAAAGTATAATTGTTTTAAATGTATATCTCATTTGTGTTGACCTTAAAATAAAATTGAATAATTCAATTTGCCACTGATTGGCAAAATCAGTTGTTTTTTACCATTTACCTCTCTAACAATAGGCTTTTGACCTTCTGTAAATTGTAAGTAAAACGATTTATCGTTTACTACATAAAGGTCTTTTGAAACTTCTTCGAAACTTGAAACCTCACCTAAAAGGAAATAAAGATCTTTTGCTGGTTGATCTAAAGTAATCTCACGGGTTAAACCACGGCCATCAGCCATGATTTTAATGGCATCAGTTACTTTCGTTCCATAGATGATATACTTAAATTCTGGACGATCTTGACTATCCATTACATAGCCTTTAGTACGAAAACCTGTTCCTGTTGTATCATTTACCCACTCACTTTGAGCCGTTGCTAATTTTGAAATAGCTAATAACGGTTTATTTGTAAATCTTGTAACGCTTCCCAGAGGACGAGATGTTCCGTTTCCACGGCCATCCCACATTGGCGTGGCATCAATAAAATCTCCGTGCCAACCATGAAGTAATGTTCCATTATCTAAATCGTAACTATAAGCAACTTGTTGCGGTCCGCCTACAGAAATTGCATGTACCGAGCGTACACCTGGCACAACATCTACAAAACTGCGAATCATTGTATTTACTGGCGCTTCAACATAAATTGGATCGCCACCACCCCCACCTCTACGACTTTGTTGAAGGCTTGCAGCAGGAACATCGGTAATGGATATATTTCTAAACGCTACAACATCCTGATCACCTTGCAAGCGCAATGGAGCAAGAGCCTTTTCTACACCTACACCACCACGCGTTGGACCAGTTAGTTCTACATTATCATGAATGGTTACCCCATTTAAGTCGACACTTATTAATCTTGCATTGGCAGTTTTATTGCCTGAAGCATCAAATTTAGGTGCTTGAAAAACTATCTTTAGGTGTTGCCATAGGCCTGGAGCCTTACTTGCATTTTGGCGAGGGGCATTACCAGAATAACCCCTTTCTCCCTCAGGCTTGGTATTGTCCCAACGTTCATGAGCTCCCCCATTGCTAGATGACACTGGATTAATTTTTGTCCAAGAATCTTCGATTTGGATTTCGTAATTTCCTTGCAAGTAAATGCCAGAATTTGCGCCCTTGGCCACTAAATAATCAAGTTCCAAAATCATGTCACCAAAAGCTTTGGCTGTATACAAATCAGTTCCTCTTGTTTTACTTGATGAGGTATTTAATAAAACACCCGTTCCTTTTAAACTTTTTACACTATTGGTTTCTGTTAAACTTGCATTTACATCGCTCACCAAAGACCAGGAACTTCCAGGATCTTTAAATGCCACTAAATCCGCAAGGCTAATTGCTCCTTGATCTTTTGTTTGCTGGCCAAACACCAATATGGTTCCTAACAACCATATAGAGCTTACCATGCCAATTTTTACAATACTACTTTTTATCATTTTATGTTATTTTAAGAGATGGGGTTTTTCGTTGTATATTTTCCAAAGGAACTCACCAAACAAGGTATTAGCCCAAGCAAACCAACTACGTGTAAAGTTTTTTGGATCATCCTTATGGAAGCTTTCATGCATGAATCCTTTTCCTGCATGGGTAGCCTTTAACATCGCAATGCATTTTTTTATCTCTGTATCACTAACGGAAGTCAAGCCTTGCATCGTAATCGCCATTGGCCAGATCATATCTGCACCAACGTGTGGACCACCCAATCCCGCTGCTGCAGTTCCCTTGAAGAAATAAGGGTTGTTGGTAGACAGGATGAATTTTCTAGTATTCTTGTAAATTGGGTCATCAACCTTTATGGCATCTAGGTATGGTAGCGACAACAAGCTTGGCACATTGCTGTCATCCATCATGTAGGCACTGCCAAAACCGTCAACCTCAAAGGCAAACATCTTTCCGAACTCGGGATGTTCTTTTGTTGCATATTTCTTTAATGCGGCATCAACCTCAGTTGCCAATGCCCTTAGCTTACCTGCAAGAACAGTATCATTCTGAAGGGCAGCCACCATTTCTGCCGCTTGCCTAAGGCTACTCACAGCGAAAAAGTTGGATGGGATCAAGAATGGATAAACCGTTGCATCATCACTGGGGCGAAAGGCCGAGCAGATCAATCCTACTGGCTTAACAGGAAAACCATAACCGTTCATTGGAAGCGAATCCGTAGGTTGTGTGGTCTGGCGTTGGAAGCGATATGGGCCTTTACTAGTTTTGCGTTGTTGTTCAGTGAAGGTTTGCAGCGTTGCTTCAATCGCTTTTTTCCAATTGGCGTCAAAAGGTACCTTATCCCCTGTTTTTTTCCAGTAGTTATAGGCAAGCCTGATTGGGTAGCACAAGGAATCAATTTCCCATTTGCGCTCATGAACACCTGGTTGCATTGCCGTCCTGTCACTTTTCCATTCTCCCACCTTGTTTGGATCGTTGTAAAAGGCATTTGCATAGGGATCTTTCAAGATATACTGTGTTTGGCGGTTGATGACACCCGCAATCAGGTCCTTAATCTTTTGCTCCTCATTCACGAACTGTAGATACGGCCAAACCTGTGCCGAGCTGTCTCTCATCCACATGGCATCAATGTCGCCTGTGATCACATAGGTGTCTGGCTTGCCATTTTTTAGGCCATAAGTCACCGTTGTATCCAATGTGTTTGGGAAACAGTTCTCGAATAGCCAGCCCAGTTCCTTGTCGGCAACATTTGCCTTGAAGGTCTCAATGGCCTTGTCCACAGCAACGCTTCTAAAGTGACGCTTTGCAGCCTCAACCCTAACCACTGGGAAATCTGGCAATGCCGCAAGCGACCATTTTGGCACCAGTAAACCTGCACCAAGCAGGCCTGTATTTTGTATAAATGTTCTTCTTTTCATATTATGTGTGATATATTGTTGGACATGTTTTATGCAAGTCTTAATTTCTTTCTTTTTTATTGGAATCTAAGTTCCAGCTACTTGCTGCACCAATAAGTGCTGCATACTCATTTAAAGCTGTCGCCTTAACAGTTGTATTAAGGTGAAAGGCTTCTAAATTGCCAATCAAGTGAGGTGCAAATAGGTTAAAGGACCTTGAAATATTCCCACCCAGCACAACAATCTCTGATTTATTGGCATTGATAAAGTCTACAAGGAAATGTCCCAATGCTCGGCCAAACTCGTTAAATACTTGCCTTGCAAAAGGATCTGTTTTTACAGCTGTAGCCAGTTCTTTAACTCCCTTTACTTCCTTTCCTGTTAATGTTTTGTACTTGTTCACGAACCAGCGAGTTGACAGGTAGTCTTCCGCTATACCTCCTAGGAAACTGGAGTTCCAGAGGTCGGCATCTCTTGCTATTCCGTTAACGGCAATGGCAGAGCCTAGTCCCGTGCCCAATGTTAATCCAAGGGCATTTTGGTATCCCTTTGCCGCACCGCAAAACACCTCGCCCTGCATAAACGCAGTGGCATCGTTCAGGAACCTGATATTGGATGGATTGATGGCCAATCTCTTAGCAAGTTCTTTCTTGATGTTTACTTGATATAATGCCTTGAATTTATCCTGGTCCTTAATTAAACAGATTCCATTTTCATAATCAAATGGGCCTGGAAAGGCAATACCTATATTTCTCTCGCTATTTTTAATATCGACAAGGGCATCATTTATTACGTTACACCACGCCGTAAAGATTTCTTCGGCACTTTGCCTAGAATCCACAGCAGTTCTTTTAATGGAATTCTGGATTACCGTTCCCTCTTCTAAATTCACCATTGCGGCCGTAATATGCGAGCCACCGATATCTACCCCTAAAGCAACAGATTTTTCCATTATTGATTGTTATTCCTTTTTAAATAAACAGGGGCTATTATAGCCCCTGTTCGCTTGTTAATTATTAATTGTATCCTGGGTTTTGAGCTAAATTTGCATTAAGTGTTCTTTGAACCTGAGGAATTGGGAACAATGTTCTAAAAGATTGTGAAGGTGTATGATCCCACCATGATGCTGTAGCAAATTTGCCAAAGCGAATAAGATCATCTCTTCTAAAGCCTTCGAAGATAAATTCTCTTCCTCTTTCGGCCAAAAACTCATCGTAAGTAAGTGTTGCGGCAGTATATGGAACAAAGTCTGCTGGAGCAAAAGCACGTTGTTTACAAGCATTAATTAAGGTTAAAGCCTCTGTATTAGCTACTCCTCCATTTTTGCGCATCAAAGCTTCTGCTTTTGCAAAATAAATCCAGGTTAACCTGTAAATGTTCCAATCTGTATTGTTATAGTTTGGATCAATTGGAACTGCAACACCATTTACAATACCTGGTACTGAGTTTCCAAGCTTGTATTTATTAAAACGCACACCACTGTTTTCTTCTCCTTCACTCATGGTAGAAACTGTAGAACCAATTTTGTTTTTACGAATATTATCTACAAAAACCACTTGTGAACCACTATACTCATTACCACCACTTGCTAAGTTTGGCTGACCATTATCAAACCTTACCATTGGACCTTCTAGCAACCATCCTCTTTTTCTTAAATCGCTATCGCTATAGGTTGTAAATACTCCTGGAATAACAACAACACCATCATTACCATTACGAGTACCACCATAAATTGGTCCTTGTTGGAAGTGATAGAACTCCCCTGTCCATGAGGGCTCAAACACTGCTAATTTATATTCGTAAGCAATTGCGAATATGGCTTCTTTAGATAAATCATTAGTACTTTTAAATTGATCAAAAATATTAGGATCTAAAGCCATTGCACCATTCTGACCTCCAGCTGCGCCTGAGATTAATTTATCGGCAGCTGCAATACAATCGTCCCAACGTGCAGTACCTGTCCATACTTCTGCATTTAAGTATAATTCAACTAGCATTGCATAGCCACCTGCTTGACTCATTCTTCCTGTCATTGCCTTTGAGTGTAATGGTGCTTTTGCAATATTATCTTTGATCTCTTTTTCAATAAAATTGAATACATCTTTTCTAGCAACAGTTGCAGGTTTAGCTGGAGTACCCACCTTAGTAACGATAGGAATGTTACCAAATAGGTCCATTAACTTTAAGTAGTGAAATGCCCTAAGCAATTTCAGCTCTGCGATGTAGGCATCTTTTTCTACTTGTGTGATTCCCATTTTAGAAATGTCTCTTTTTTCTAGATTTTCAATTGGGTCATTACACAATCCCATACCCCAGAACATTAGTGACCATGCATTATTTAATGGTCCATCATCACTTAACCAAGTATGGTAATGTAGTCGTTTCCACTTACCCCCATCTTCACCATGTTTACCTTTTGTTGGCCAAGCCAATTGGTCGCCAGAAAGTTCTGAAGGACGCCACCAGCCATCTTGTCCTGAGGGAGTTGCCCAAGCATTTGCGTGCGTATAAGGCCTTAGCACAGCTGATAGTACTTCGTTTTTGTTATTATAAAAATTATCAGATATTAACTGATCATATACGTTTTCGTCTAGTTTGGTGCAACTATTCATCAATAGCATTGGTGCAGCAACTAAACAAGTCAGAATTATTTTACTATATGTTTTCATTATCTTAATTATTAAAAGCCAAAATTAACACCGAACAAAAATTGTCTCGTACTTGGGTAAGGACTTCTTGAATCGATACCTGGGCCTAAACCTGTATCAGAAACAAAGTCTGGATCATTACCAGTATAACCTGTAATTGTCCATAAGTTTTGACCAGTTACATAAGCCCTTAAATTTCTAACTCCTTTTAATTTAAAGGTATATCCTAGCGTTACCTCATCCACTTTCAAGAAACTTCCTCTCTCTAAATAGTAATCTGAGTACATATAAGTATCCTTAATGGCAGCATATTTGGTAAATGTGCTATTTAACAGGTTTGTTCCAGCACCATTTTTATTACCATAAGAGATGGCCATGGTATTCAAGATATCGTAATCTAGTTTACTTCTTAAAAACACCCTCAAATCAAATGCTTTATACCTAAAGTTGTTAGTTAAAGACAAGTAATATTTAGGAATTGCATTTCCAATTACTGCTAAATCTGTTTGATCTCTAAAGGTTGAAGTATTAATTTGAGCATTAGGAACTACTTCATTATTCCTGTTATAGAATGTCCATTTTCCATCAGCTGTAAAACCCGCAAAACGCTTACCCCAAAACTCACCTAAGTCTCTTCCTTCGTAAGTACGAATGGCGTCACCCAAAGCGCCAAAGCCACCAATGCCACCAAAAGTTTTTAAATCTCTTTTGTATTCATCATTTGAATAGCGATCAAGTCTATTTTTAGTTGTACTACCTGTAAAATCGATATCCCAAGTGAAGTTTTCATTTTTTACCGCTAAATAACTTAAAGTAATCTCTATACCTTTTGCAGAAATTGTACCTACGTTTGTATTGATAGAACTTACAATAAAAGGAGGTTGTGGAGAAGTGTAAGTATCTAACAAATCTTTTGTTACCCGATTATATAATTCAATTGATCCTGATAGCTTATTGTCAAGAACTGTAAAATCGATACCTAAGTTGGTTTCTTTTTTTCTTTCCCATCTAATATTTGGGTTCGGATTTCTATTTGGTCCATAAGTTTGCAAATACTCTCCAGTTGGGAATAAATAAATACCACCACCACCTAGGGTAACCAGTGAAGCATAGTTAGCAAAACCAGAGTTCCCTGTTTCGCCATATCCTAATCTAACTTTCAAATTATTTACCCACCTTACATCTTTCATGAAATTCTCTTGCGTAACATTCCACGCACCAGAAACAGCAGGGAATGTTGCCCATTTATTGTTAGCTCCAAATCTTGATGAACCTTCTCTTCTTATGGTAGCTGTTAAGATATATTTATCATCATAAGAATAAAAACCCCTTGCGAAACCTGCAATTAAAGTATTGTCATTTTTATTACTACCAATACCTATTCTGTTTACCACAACAGGTACACTACCCATGTTATTATCTTCGAATAAATCGTTTACGTAACCACGGTTGTTTGCATTAAAACCTTCGTTAACTTCATAACGGTACATGTACCCTGCAAGACCAGAAACTTTATGCTTTCCAAAAGATTTAGAATAATCTAATGTTGGCTCAATGTTAAAATTCTGACTTAAACCAGTAGCTCTAGCTGCATAACCGCCACCAGGCGCATTCGAATCTTCTAAAGAGTTCTGACTGTTTTTATCTCTATATTCACTAGAAATTGTCCAATCACGTTGGTGAGCACCGAAAACAGATCCTGTTAATCCAGGAAAAATTTCTAAGGTTAATTTACCATCAACTGATGAAGTTTGTTGTTGCAACTTGTTTTTCTCTAAAGAAAGTCTAGCAATTTCATTCGTAATGGTACGTGTAAATAAAGGAGAACCATCAGGTTTAAAGTATGATTCGGTTGGGTTTTTAGTTAATACGTTTTCCCAACCGCCACCACCTAATCGGTTTGCATTGTTAAAGTTAGCTGCTACGTTAAACTGAGCTGTAAGTTTATCTTTTAATCCACGTTGTGTTAAACTTAAACGTAAACCATACTCCTTTCTGGCATTTTCTTTGGCAAAACCTTGAATATCCCTGTAGTTTCCACTCACCCTATAGTTAGCGTTTTGCGAACCTCCAGAAACTGCCAAATTATGGTTATGCGATAAATTATCATCATTAATTAAATCATTGAAATAATTAAAATCACCTCCTAAATCTGGAATTACGTATTCACCACTTTTAATTCTTTCCCTTAATTGGGTTGCACTCATGAAGTCAGGTCTTTTAACCAAACGCTCTGTTCGCACGTAAGAATTGTAATCGAACCTAGAAGGACCAACTTTACCTTTTTTAGTGGTGATGATAATTACACCAGCATTGGCTCTTGTACCATAAATAGCAGCTGCCGAACCATCTTTTAAGATACTAAACGATTCAATGTCATCTTGTTGAAGAAGGTCTAAGTTTCCTCCTGGAATACCATCTATAATAATTAATGGAGATTGAGATCCTGAGATAGAGGTTACACCACGCAATTGGATGCTTACCCCTGAGTTAGGATTTGTACCTCCTGTTCTCGTTACTTGTAAACCAGCCACTTTACCAATAAGTAAATCCATTGGATTTCTAGAGCCACTCTGTCTAAAACCAGAAGAATCAACTTTAGTAACTGCCGAAGAAATCTGGTCTTTGTTTAGGGATCCGTAACCTATTACCACAACTTGATTTAAATTGGTAGAATCACTAAGCAGTTTAATAGATAAGGTAGTATTGCTACCTACTTTAACCTCTTGAGTTTTAAAACCAATAAAGGTAAATTGAAGTACATCGTTTTCGCTATTGGTTTCGATGCTGAACCTTCCGTTAGCGTCAGTTACCGTAGTTTTACCTGTCGCTAGGTTTTTAACACCGACCCCTCCTGTGGGTGTATTGGTGTCATCAACAACGATACCCGTAACTGTTTTGCGCATTTGATCTCGCTGCAATAATCTTTTAATTTTCAAGGATTCTGTGTATAATGTACCATCAGAATGCATTGAAAACACAGAGGTACTGAGCAAAACACTCGCACAGAGCCCTGTAATTTTGAGTAAATTAGTTTTCATTAGCCGTTTTTTGTTTAATATTTGGTATAGGTTATCTGTATTCAGGTTATAAGAAGTTCTAATCTTATGTTTTGGATGAAAATTTGAGACTGACGGGCTGAAAAATTGGGGCTTTAAATAATTTACATAGGCTAGTTTTAGGATGGGCCTGCTCCATCACATTGAGAATTAAACTATTCATACTTTTTTGGTTAGTAACTAGTAAAACGTTTTACTAATTGGTACAAATAACATTAATAATGCTCTAATATTGGATGTCAAATCGTACATATTTTTTGACACAGCGTACATATTTTTGTGCTTATCGATCTAATTCTTAATCACACAAATAACATAAATAACTGATCTTAAATTATTTAATCTAAAACTATCTGTTTAAACACATAATTTAGTCAGCCTATCAATAAAATTCTCTTAAACAACAATGGATATTTGAGTTGGCCTACAAAACTGGAGGAAGTACAGTTTAACTATTTTAAAAAATGATGGCTTAATTTGGCTTTAGCTAAGTACGGTCATGAAGATTTACGCCTTAAAGAAGTTGACAATCATTATCAACCCAAATAGTATCTCTTTCTACTGATTTTTAAGCTTAAAAAATGAAAATAAGGAAAAACCAATATCTCATAACAGTTTAGGACTGAGTTCGATATTGGAATAACAAATATTTAGAGTAGATGATGTCTTATTTTTTGGCAACTAGCTTTTGGCTAACACTTGCTTTGTTTCCTTTTTTTAACCAAATGATAAAACCAGTTATAGGTAAACCTACAGCAATTAGGCTAGCCAAAAAAGCTAAAACCTTTCCAAACATTCCAAAAACACTCCCTGTATGCAAATCATAGTTTAGCGCAATGAGTTTTGGCGTTAGGCCAGTTGTTGCCATAGGATCGGCTTCCAATAACAATTTACCAGAATATTGATCAAAGCGGTATTGTTTGCGATCATAAAGATGGTTTTTAGATTGATAAGCCGAGATATTTACCGTTCCGCTCTTTGCCGCTGGGAAATTATAAAGAAAATAGGCTGTTTGAGGAGATTTTTGTAGTGATTGACTTAAAATTTTGTTGGCAGATGCTTTGGTATTTTGAGTAGTATCAGAAAGTATTTTTGATTTTTTATCGGTAGTGAACTCAAAAGACCAAGCTAAACCAGTAAGTGCAATTATAAGCAATGGAATTAATGTGTAAAAACCAAGTACATTGTGAAGGTCAAAATTAACTCTTTTGAATTTTCCGTTCCATTTAATGGCAAAGCTTTTTTTTAATTGCTTTCGTTTCCATTTTTTTGGCCACCAAAGCACTAGACCAGAAAGTAGCAATATAGTAAAACAAATAGTCGACCATTTGACGATTAAATGTCCTAATTCATCTCCCAACAACATATTCATGTGCAAGGCAAGCACAACCGTAAAAAACTCTTTACTAGCATCTTCTTTAAAAAGTACCTTTCCTGTATAAGGGTCTAAGTAAACTTTCAAGTAATAATCATAATAATTCCAATAACCAGAACTCTTTTTATTAACCTTAAAAGCTCGGAACATATAGGTCCGCTCAGGATCTTGCCATAGCTCGGCCCTAGTAATTTTATGTTTCTTACCTAGCGACTGGGTTGCAATAGATAAAAGTGTATCGAGAGATAACTTTTTTGTGGAAGGCACAGTTTTAACATAACGTCTATCTCTGTAAACGACATCTTTAATTTCGTCAGAAAAGGTATAGATTGCACCAGTTAGTCCTAATATAACCACCACTAGCCCAGAGGTTAGTCCGAGCCAGAGGTGGATTTGTAATATGAGTTTTTTTAGAGTCAATCTTTAGAACTTAAAGGTGATACCTGCTGCAACAGTTCTTGGTAATTGAGCACTTAGTGTACCCTGTCCAGTAAAATAACGTTCGTCTGTTAAGTTGTCTACTTTTACCCCAATTCGATATTTTGGTTGATCATAAAATAGTGTTGTTGTTACCAATGTGTAGCTTGGTAGCGTGAATACGCCTGTTACTAATGAATTCCCTGTTAGGTGTTTTCCAATGTAGTTTAATCCTGTTCCTATACCTAATCCTTTTAAGTTGCCAGATGGGATAGCATAACTGATCCATGAATTAATTAATGTAGCAGGGCCTGCCGAAGCTGGACGTCTTCCCTCTAGTGCTAAGGTTGATTTTGTAAGCTTACTATCATTATAACTATAGCCAGCAATAATATTAAGCCCATCAATAGGGTTTGCAATTAATTCAAACTCTACTCCTTTGCTCTTCTGTGTTCCATTTTGCAAGGTAACAATGTAATTCGTACCACTTACATTCACTTCTTCTGTACGTGTCATGTTATCAACCTCGATGTTATAATAACTTGCCGTAAAGCTAAGTCTTCCTTGAAAAAGATCTGTTTTAACACCACCTTCATACTGATTGGCTTGTTGTGGTTTCAAAGTACCTGAAACATTAGAACCTGCTGGTTGAGTAACTGGTGGCACATTCGCAAATCCATTCATGTAATTTCCGAATACCGAGATGCGATCAGGTAGTATTTGATATACAAGCCCTAACTTTGGAGATACAGCAGTTTGCTCATATTTCGAATTAACCACTATTTGGTTAGTTGCCTGATTTAGTATACCACGGTTCTGAAAACGATCAATGCGTAAACTTAGCATCGCTGTTAATCTATTGGTTAAGCTCAATACATCAGAAGCATAAGCACTGTAGATATTTGCTTTAGTTGCATTTTTTGTAGGTGCGGCTGTACTGGCAGCTAATCTAGCTTCTACCGCTGCACGAGAGATTTTCACATAGTTTACATCAGCAGGATTACGACCACTAACATTATCAAATACGATATAGGGAGAATTATCATTGTTGATAGTTTGGTTCAAATAATCAAGACCAACCACCATTCTATTGCGCAAGCCAACAACCTTAAAATCGCCGATGAAATTCTGTTGAATATCAGTGGTCGTGTTTACGGTGTTTTGTAATGAAACGTTACGTTCAAGCATTTCATCGCTGGTAGCACCTCTTAAGAATGAATAGATATAAAATCCATCAGAACGACGTGAGTTTGCAGAATAAATTGTCTGAGAAGTCCAACTATCAGATAGTTTGTAATTAATTTGGCCCTTAATGTTCATCGTAGGGTTTTTCATCACTAAATCATTACTTGTAAAAGAACGTTTCCAGTCGAAGTTTAATTCTTCAGGTGTAGTAGCAATATATGGTCTTACCCTATTCAGGAAAATTGTTGAAGGACTGGTACCTTCTAGTGAATAGAAACCTGCCGTTAAGCTAATGTTCAGTTTTTCACTTGCACGATATTCTAAAGTAGGTGCAACAAAGATAGAACGTTTAAAACCTGCATCTTGGAAACTACCCTGGTTCTGATAAGCCGCATTTAGTCGGAAAAGCAGTTTTTTATCTGCCTTTACTGGTCCATAGATATCTGCACTTAAACGATTAAGGCCATAACTACCAGTGGTAAAGTTTACCTCCCCTCCTAGCGTGTCTAGTGGTTTTTTGGTTACAATGTTTATTAATCCGCCAAAGGATACCACTGCACCGCCGAAAAGCGTACCTGATGGCCCTTTGATAAGTTCAACTCGCTCTATGTTTGCAGGTTCTATTTCTCCATTAGTTTGCGCCGGAACACCATCTACAAATGCTGCCTCTGTACGAAAACCCCTCATGGTATAAAAAGAAGCACCATCACTATTAATCCCTCTATTATTCTGTATTTTGTATACTCCTGGAGAATTTTTTAATGATAAGCTGAATTCAGTAACCATTTGCTCTGTAAGTAGTGTTTTAGGAATGGTAGTATAAACCTGCGGGTTTTCTAAATTACCTAGTGGCATCTTGGCGGAGGTGGTTGTTTTTTTTACCGAAAACTTGTTGGTACTTCCTCCATTAACCACAACCTCTTCCAATTGTTGGTTGCTTTCTGAAAGGGTGAAGTCTTGGGTAGATGTTTCCCCTTCAGCAATTATCACCTGACGTTGTTGAGGTTCAAGACCAATATAACTGGCTATAAGCGTAAAACTACCACTTTTGATGTCTTTAATGATATAATTTCCTTTGGCATCTACCTGAGCTGATTTTCCACCTTTAATGGCTACCGTTACAAATTCACCTGGTTTACCGTCACTTGTCTTAACGGTTCCTTTAATAATGGAGGTTCCCGTAGTCTGCTGAGCAAAGGAAACCAAGGGGCCAAATAAAAGGCAAATGGCCAAAATGGCTATAAATGTGTGTGTGTTCTTTGGGGTACGAATTTTGTACATACTTTTGTAATTGTTAGTTGATTCTAAAATTGGTTAACAACATTACCCGGTGTATTGGTTTGGCGACTGAGCACCGGGTTTTTCTTTAAGCCTAAGGAATTAAAGTTTTTGCAAAACTATAAATATTAATTGGAATCAATCTAAATAAAAATAAAATTGTAATTAGCCTATTTTATATTTATAGATAAAGGTTAGATATTCATTCAATTACCCCTCAACTCACCCGTTATTAACCATATATCAAATGGTTAAATTTTAAACCTTTTAGATCAAAATTTAAACTCTCATCAGGGTCATTTTAACTAGGTTAGCTAAACAATAACCCTACTGTACAATTGCACTTAAGGGATATTGTTAATTAACCAAATATTAAATCATGCAGGCAATTACAAATTGTTGGCTTAAAACTTAAGGGCTATGAGATAAACTTTACTTTCCTACCAATACCTATCAATCATCCTTGAGGGGTCTTACCCTCTTCTTAAACCATTTATAAACTTTATTAAGTATGAATTTTAATCAATCATTTTTTGACGATACCCATCGTCGACAAAAAATCCGTTTCACAAATCGAAGCTTTTTCCTAAGTATTTTATTTGTTTTGCTCATGATCACGCAACTCTTTGCGCAACAAGCTGGCAAAACCATTAATGGTACAGTTCGTGATGAGAGCGGAAAAAGCATACCAGGTGTCAGTGTAAAACTTAAAGGCACAACACTTGGAACAACTACAGATACCCAAGGTCGTTATACCTTAAAAATTACAGGAGAAGATGGTACATTAGAATTTTCCTATATCGGCTATGCCTTAAGCGAAGTAGTTATAGGCAACCGTACTACAATTGATGCTACGTTAAAAGAAAGCAACAATACAATGAATGAGATTGTGGTTATTGGATATGGCACCGTTAAAAGAAGAGATTTAACAGGTTCTGTAGCTTCAGTTAGTGGAAAAGATATTGCTACCACACCCGTTGCCAGTGTGGCACAGGCCATGCAAGGTAAGTTACCAGGGGTAAAGATTGTTTCTCAAGATGGTCGTCCAGGTGCCGATGTTGCCATTCGTATTCGTGGCGGAGGTTCAATATCTCAAAGCAATCAACCGTTAATTCTTATTGATGGAATCCCCGGCAATTTGAATGATATTGCTGGAGACCAAGTAGAAAGTATCGACGTTTTAAAAGATGCATCTTCTACGGCCATCTATGGCTCTCGTGGTGCTAATGGTGTTGTATTGGTAACTACAAAAGGTGCAAAAGCCGGAAAAACCATGATCAGTTACGATGGCTATTCTAAGTCTAATGAACCAACTAAATATTTAGAATCGCTTAGTCCGTATGATTATTTAAAATATGTATGGGCTAATACTGCTGCAAATGGTGTGGCTTATCAAACACCATTTGAGAAATTATATGGCATTGGAGCGTTTCCTGGAACTAATTCAGGAGGAATTGAAAGCTACAGAAATTTAGCATCAGATGACATCCAAAACAAAGTTTATAACGCATCTCAATCATGGAGTCATGCCTTAACAATGACTGGTGGAAATGACAAAACAAAAATCTTGTTTTCTTCTACCTATACCGATGACCAAGGGATGAAAGTAAACTCTTATGTTAAACGTGCAAATGCAGCCTTAAAAATCAATCATAAAGTTTTTGACAATGTTACATTTGACCTAAATACCCGCTATACTCGTACAACTGCCCTTGGAGATGAAGGAACAACCACTGGATCGGGCTCTCTCCTATCTTCAGCTTACCGTTTTCGACCTATTGCAACCGAACATATTTTAGGTGATTTGGCTGCTTTAAGAACAGGTAATATCGAAAGTTATGGAAAGAATTCTTTATGGGATGCTAACAGCCCACTTGCACGTTTATTGGATTTCGACCCTTATTCTAAAAATCAAAGTTTGGTGGCCATAGCATCCTTAAATTGGGGAATTATAAAAGGCCTAACCTACCACACAGATTTTAGTTTAAACACTACATGGGGATTGCGCCAATATTGGACGGGTGCTTTTTACAATAACTATGCAGATGATGCAACAGGTAACAAAGTATTTTCAGGTGCTGCAGATTATCGCAAAAATGATGGTTGGGGTACACGTTGGACTAATATTCTGAAGTATGAACTAGATATTAATAAGGCTAACAAAGTTGATGTTACTGGAGGTTATGAAATTGCAAACTCTGGCGGAACAAATCTATCGGTACAAGGAGCTCGTTTCCCTTCAAGTTTCACTAAGGAAACGGCTTTTGCTCAGATTAACCAATATGATAAACCAACCAATTCATTTGGCTTTTCTTCTAGTGTGTTATTTCCAAATCGCATGATTTCTTACTTTGGAAGAGCAAACTATACCTTACTAGACAAGTATTTACTAACCTTAACCTTCCGTGCCGATGGCTCTTCAAGATTTGCCCCTAATAACCGCTGGGGATATTTCCCTGCCGGAGCAGTTGCCTGGAGAATATCAGAAGAATCTTTCCTTAAAGATGTTAAATGGTTAGATAATTTAAAACTTCGAGCCTCTTATGGTGAAGTAGGTAATGATGGAATTAGTCCAAGTTTATGGACCCAAGCTTGGGGCTCTGTTACAGACGAGAGACAACAATACGCCATTAATCACGCCCGCCAATCTGCCTACCAAGTAGATGCCGTGTTAGCCAATAAAGATTTGAAATGGGAAACCACCGTTACACGTAACATTGGAACAGATTTCTCTTTATTTAAAAGTAAACTATCTGGTACGGTGGAGGTATACTGGAACACAACGAAAGACTTGTTAATGGATACCCCAGTTCCAGGAATCACAGGTTTTACCTCTACATTTGCCAATATTGGGCAAACGAGTAATAAAGGGATTGAGTTCTCTCTTTTCGGAACAGTTTATCAAAGCGATAATTGGAAAGTTAGCGCAGGTGGTAACATTAACTTTAACAAAAACAACATTGATGAATTGAAACCTGGTATCACTGGCCTATATGGCGCCAACTGGTCTGGTACGGCCTCATATCCATTAGGAGCAGATTATATCATTAAAACAGGAAGTCCCGTTGGTTTGGTGAGAGGATTAACTTACAATGGTTTTTATACACCTGCTGATTTCAATTACAATGCTGGTATTTATACGTTGAAGCCTGGTATAACCGATGTTGGTGCTTTTGTTGGTATTGTGCATGGAATAACGAATGCCAATCGCCCTGCTGGCCAAATAGCTTACCCAGGGGTACCAAAATATAAAGACTTAAATAGCGATGGTAAAATAGATGAGAAAGATGTTTCTGTTATCGGAAACATGAATCCAAAACATACAGGCGGCTTAAATTTAAGTGTAGCCTATAAAAATATCGACCTAGGACTATACTTCAATTGGAGTTATGGTAACGACATTTATAACGCCACTAAATTATCAGATTTAAATGGCCCTAAAGAGGCAGGTGTGTATGAAAACAAGCTTTCTATCCTAAACAATGCTTATAAAATTTACGATGTAGTAAATGGTCAATTGGTGCGCTTAACAACGCCAGACCAATTGAACGCCGCTAATGCAAATGCTACTTTACCGCTAGCTTATAACGAAGGTGGTGTAACTACTGATTACGGTATTGAAGATGGCTCTTTCTTACGCTTAAACACACTTACTTTAGGATACAGGTTACCTAAATCTATCCTATCAAAAGTGAAGTTGAATAACTTACGCTTATATGGTAGTGTTTTCAATGTGTTTACAGTTACTGGTTACAGCGGGCTTGACCCAGAAGTTAGCGTAAATGACAACGCAAATAGTGCTAGATACCCTACCACTGGTTTAGATTATGGAGCATATCCACGTGCTAGGTCATTTGTCTTTGGTCTTAATCTTAATTTTTAACAATTAAAATTGAAAAAATGAAAACGTTAATAAAATATATTACAGCGATTATCTTGTGTATCTCGCTTACTCAATGCAAAGAGAGCTTTTTAGATGCAAGGTCTCCATCTAGTGTGGATGATGAATTTGTAACCACCACACCCGCAGAAGCATTTAAGATACTTTCATGGTGTTATGCCAATTATCGCCAAAACTGTGTAATGGGTGGTTACCGCTGGAATGAACCTGTTGGTTCTGATGCAGAAATTTATCCAGAAGATGGTTCAGCTAATAACTTAAATGCCATCATGCGTGCTGATCAATTACCTGTAGATGCAAGTGTAGGTGGATTTAATGGTTTATATGCCACGCTTTCTAGGGCTAGCAAACTAGCATCCCTTATAGAAGAAAAAGCAGCTTACAAAGAAGATGTGGCGGCTGGTAGAACATCTAACTGGACCCATTTGTATGGTGAGTCCATGACCATGAAAGCATTTTGTTATTTCGAATTGGTTAAACATTTCGGAGACGTGCCTTATGGCTATGAAAATAAAGTGGTTGATGACTATGCATTAACCTCTCGTTTTACGATTTATGACAACTTAATTAACGACCTTAAAAAAGTAGAGCCATTGATGTTCAAATTAGGCGAAGGAAGTATAAATGCAGAACGTTTTTCAAGGACATTCGCTAATGCCTTAATTGGTCAAATTGCACTTTTTTCAGGTGGATATCAAACCATACGCACTGATGTTGGTGACTTATATGGAAGTGTAACCTTCAACAAAAAAGGTAGTGAAGCTAATAAATGTGTGTATGCTCGTCGCACTGACTATCTTACCTATTACCAAACGGCTAAAACCTATTTCCAGAGAGCTATCGACAACAAAGGATCTTCTCTTTTAATCGTTACAGATGGCAGAAGTACTGCTAACAATCCATTCCAAAAACATTTCCAATATGCCCATGATTTACAAGTAAGTCCTGAATCTTTATTTGAACTGGGCAATATCCAAGGAGGAGCTTTGACCACTACAAGTGAATATACCTATGCTTTTGGCAGACCATCGGATGGTGGTAGTGCCAATGCAGCACCACCTAAAGTGTTTGCAGCTATCCGTATTGTTCCTACTGTTTATTATGGCGAATTTCAGAAAGCAGATAAAAGAAGAGACGTGAGTGTTGCCATTACAGGTAGCAAGGGAGATGGTAACGAAATGATGCTTTCTTTTGTTCCTGGTAACAAAAATACTGGTGGTATTTCAACAAACAAATGGGATGACAACCGAATGAATCCTCCATTTGTTGCCTCACAAAGAAACTCTGGTATGAACTGGCCAATGTTAAGAATGGCAGATGTTATTTTAATGTTAGCTGAAGTGAAGGCTGAATTAGGAGAAAATGATGCAGCAGCTTTAGTTAATCAAATTCGCGAAAGGGCTTATGGCAACTCAAAATATAACATTGGTGCCTTATCAGGTCAGGCTTTAAAGGATGCGGTATTAAAAGAACGTAAACTTGAATTACTTGGCGAAGGAACACGCCGTTGGGATTTGATACGTTCAGGCACAATGTCTGAAAGGGCAGTTGCCGTTCAGCAAGAAATGGCTACAATGACCAATAGCTTAAGGTCTCAAGGCTTTTATCAGTTTGCAAATGGCAATGAAATCTCAAATTACATTTGGGTTAAAATGGTAAATTTAACCAATCCATTAACGTTCGATTGTGCTGACTCCACCAATTTAGCCCTTTACCCAGCTTGGAGAGGTCAGTTTAATTACAGCACACTTCCTACAATTGCGAGTAAGGTTGTGGGCACCAATCATAATGTCTCTATCCAAGGTTTATTCCGCTATATCAATCCAACAAGTGCAGAAGCTCTTGCGCTACAGGCTAGTGGATATGTAAAAACCAATTGGGCAATTGAACTGGTTAATTATGAAGCTGCTTATAAAAGAAACCTTCTTTCTGGAATAACTGCTGCCGGCGATCCACCAAGATATTATTGGCCAATTCCTGCCGAAACCATCAGACAATCGAAGGGAAAAGTTACCAATGGTTATGGATTAGCACAGCCTTAAGCAAAGCTGATATTCAATTCCTATATCAGTTTTAGAAAAAACATATTTAAACTAAAAGAGCCTAACATCATGAAGATGCTAGGCTCTTTTAGTTGGTACCAATTATTAATCGTTCTACCTAACTAATTGTATCTACATTATTCCCCAAATTGCGGTAATTGATTTTTTCTTTTGGATTGGTACCATTCAAGTATTCTTCAACATTGGTATAACCATCCCCATCCGTATCTAAAGCACCATCCTTGGCATCTTTTTGGTTAAGGTTATTTTTAACTTCCCAAGCATCTGGCATACCATCGCCATCACTATCTACCAGTAATTTAGCTGCATCATACTTTAGTGTTGGATAGCCGCCAACTTCTGCAATATCCTTAATGATTCCAGTTGTAGTCAATGGTTTTCCCGTACGTACCATTTCAGTAACGCGAATATCAACAGCATCACGTTTAGGTAAGGTTGCTCCAGCCTTTGCTAATACAGACTCGTATGCTACATCGGCAGTTTGGTGTGGCGAAACTGGCCAGCCTTCAAAAGCTGTATTTACACGTGCGAGTTTTTCTGGCCCCTTCATCCCTGCCCAATTATTATTGATTATTTCTTGGTTATTGTACATGATATTACCTGCAACATACCATTTACCTGGGCGATTTGCTGCCTTGGTATACCAGTTACCTTCTGCCCAAGCACTTCCAGGCGAATACATGCTTCGCTGTTCGATACGAGCAAGAACACCCTTCATATCTTCATTAGTAGCAGGACCTGGTTTAAAGTAGTTGTTAATCAGGTTAACCATCGAAGTTTCATCTCCACCATCTATAGAACGGTGGCGCCAATTGAAAACAACATTGTATCTAAAATCAAACGCACCAGACATACCTATCGATGGGTTTCGGGCAGTATTGCTTGCAAAAAGATTATGATGGAATGTAGAAGGGTTTCCTCCCCAAGTACCACCAAAAGCATGGCCCTTTGCATCTAACGCTTCACTAGAAATAGTCCATTGTATAGTTATGTTTTCCGCAGGATCTTTGATTTGTGTTTTTCCATCGAAAGATGGCCTCATGTGGCGATAAAGTGAAATATTTTCATCCATACCCCAACTTGTAGAACAATGATCAATGATGATATGATGATGCGGATTACCGCCAATGTTGTCGTCGCCTTGCCCACCAGCAGGAACACCTCTTCGTACACGCAGGTGTCTAATGATAACGTTATGGGTGTTGATATTCAGTGTGCCTGCAATACATATACCGTCACCAGGAGCAGATTGACCTGCAATAGTAATATCAGGGTGATTGATATTTAAATCTCCTTCTACTTTAAGCGTTCCCGCTACTCGAAAAATAACAATGCGTGGACCTTCCGCTTCAAGTGCCGCTCGCAAACTACCTACACCACTATCATTTAGATTGGTAACTGCAATTACTTTACCTCCTCTTCCGCCAGTTGTAAACATACCTCCTCCCCATGCGCCAGGAAATGCAGGAATAACCGTTTCAGGTAAACGTGGTGGATGTGGGGGTATTTGTCCAGCTTCAGGTGTAGCAGCAACATTCTGTGCATTTACAACTAAGGATGGGCATAAAAAGATTAGCAAAAGTAAACTTGTACAGAAAATTTGCTGGAATGTATTCTTTTTCATATTTGGTTTATAATTGTGTTCATTTATAAATTTCGCTTTTAAATATAAATAAACACCTGCTTAATTATTGTAACAATTAAGTTTAACAATTGCAAAACTTAGATTACGATAAAATCACATTCCATAAGATATCATTAACAGATTAAAATTTATATATAAATGTTACCATTATATATAAGTAAATCAAGAAAATATTTGGTTACCTTTCGTTTATGAACATTTGCCTAACGGCAAAAAAACACTGAACAATCAACAGTTGCAAAAAACATCAAGGAACAATAATCGCATAAAAATTCACCTTGTATTTTTGGTCCTTGGTGGTTAAAAAATAAAAATATAAACCAAATGAAAACCAATTACGCTAACTTATTTGTCTTAGTCTGCTGTATACCAGCCATGGCCATCGCACAAAAACCCGTATTAAAAATTGACCTTAATACCGCCGAACGCCGTCAGGCTGAAGTGAATGAATTAGGCTACAATCCTTGGGCCATCAAAAGCGGGTCATCATATCAAAATACCTATAAAGGAATTAAAATCACTTTTAGTAAAAAAGGAGAAGCTGGTACTACACTTACTTCAAACTATTATAAAACAGGTATTCAGGCACCAAATTATGCCAGACTAGTAAGCGATGGTCTATCGGTTAAGGAAGGTAGTACTGGTGCGCAAATAGAAATGCGAATTAGCGGTTTACCAGCCGGACCTCAAACCCTACTTACTTTTCATAACAATATAGATGGTAAAAAAACTGATGTTTTTAGTCCAATTAATATTTACGTAGATGGGGAATTACAAGTTGGCAAATTAGCACCTACGTTTAGGATTCATGAGAACAGCGAGGCCAAAACAGCTTATCTGCAATTAAATGCACAAAAAGGCAAGGACATCGTGATTCGTTTTGAAGCTGACCTTTCAACAGTAGCAAACAATAAAAACATCATCATTAATGGCTTTGAGCTGAACACTCCAAACGCGATTGACTTAGCCCGTCTACCTAGTCCTACACTTGGCGATGAGCATGCAGCTGCCGACAATGGCAAGATGACATTAAAATGGAAGTCTGCCGCAAATGCGGTATCGCATGATTTATATTTCGGAACAGATTCTAATGCTATTGCTGCTGCAACCCATTCTTCAACTCTTTTCAAAGGAAACATTAAAACTACAGCCCATCAGGTGGATGGGCTATATGCCATGCTAACCTATTATTGGAGAGTGGATGAAATTAATGCTGCTGGAAAAATAACAAAAGGAAAGCTATGGTATTTTAGACCTAGGCAGCTTGCCTTTACAGATGCAGAAGGTTATGGCCGTTTTGCTCGAGGTGGCAGAGGTGGCAAAGTTGTAGAAGTAACCAACTTAAATGATGATGGGCCTGGTAGCCTTCGTGAAGCATTGAACAAAAACATTGGTCCGCGTACAATTGTGTTTGCCGTATCAGGTATCATACAGCTAAAATCGAGGTTAACCATTAGTCAACCTTATGTAACCATTGCTGGGCAAACTGCACCTGGAAAAGGAATATGTATCTCAAGAGCACCATTAGGCATTGTGGCCGATGATGCAATCATTCGTTTCGTAAGAGTAAGATTAGGCGGTGGATCTACTTATGATGGGATGGGCATAACTGGTGCTGATCATAGCATTGTAGACCATTGTTCAATTAGCTGGACCATAGACGAAGGCTTCAGTTCGCGTGGTGCGCACAACATTACCTTGCAACGCACCCTTATATCAGAAGCTTTAAATGTTGCGGGTCATGCTAATTATGAAAAAGGAAAATCACATGGATTCGCAGCCAGTATTGGTGGCGAAGTGGGTAGTTTTCACCATAACCTGTTGGCACACAACGCAGGCAGAAACTGGAGCTTAGCTGGTGGTGTAAATGGAGATGGCGATTACCTTGGTAAAATGGACATCAGAAACAATGTAGTTTATAACTGGGATCACCGCACTACAGATGGTGGAGCTCGTGAAGTTAATTTTGTGGGAAATTATTACAAACCTGGCGCAGCCACTCATTACATGTATGCTTTAAATGCACAACATGAGGGTTATGGCGGTGGCATGCAACGTTACTTTTTTGACGGCAATGTAATGCCTGGTAAATTTGACGAAAAGAACCAAGCAGCGGGCAGAACCGAAAGTGGCAAAAAAGTCGACTATCAAACTTTTGTAGACAAGCCATTTTTTGAACCCTATGTTACTACTCAAAGCGCTTTAAATGCTTATAAAGATGTATTGTCTGATGTAGGATGCAATCAACCAATTTTTGACGATCATGATATAAGAATCGTTAATGAAACATTAAATGGCACTTACACCTATTCGGGAAGCAAGTCTGGCAAACCTGGCTTACCAGATTCGCAAGAAGATGTTGGTGGATTGGAGAATTACCCTGAATTACATCGTGCTGCAACATTTGATAGTGATCATGATGGTTTACCTAACTGGTGGGAAAAATTGCATAAACTTAATCCTAACTCAAAAATTGGTGATTTTAGTGATGCCAATGCTGACCTTGACCATGATGGATTTACCAACTTAGATAATTACCTCGAATGGATGGCTACATCATATGTAACTGCATCGGTTAATAAAGTATCAACTATCGACCTCAAAAAACTAAGTAAAGCTTACATAGATCAACCAACATATAACACATCAGCTGTGCTTAATGGAAAGGTAACAATTAACAAGGATGGATTAGCTCAATTTACACCCACTAAGGATGGATTGGGTTCTTTCCAATTCACCGTTACCGATGCAGCTGGCAGTAAATTTACGCGTAAAATAAATGTGGTGACAGGTATTGATACAGAAGGTAACTAAAACTTGTTTGGAACAATCGCTACATGTTATTTGATAAATCAAAGCCTTACAGAAATGTAGGGCTTTTGCATTCTTATAAGCTATAATCATAAAAATTTAGTGCTTTTGTAAGGCGATGTGAGGCAAGACCCTAAAAACTGAAAGATAATATCCGTAAATTCATTGCCAACAACAATACAATAAATGGAGTTTCAAGACAATGCAAATCTTAACCTAGTAGTAGAAAGTGCACCAATTGGCATTTGCATTCTTGATGCTACAACCTTTGTGGCTGAACTACTCAACGAAAAGTTCTTGGAGATTGCAGGTAAGCCAAAGGATGCAATTATCGGTAAATGGTATTGGGAACCTTTTGCAGAAGCACGTATCTACTACGAAGATGCACTTAAGAGTGTTGCTCAAACTGGAAATGCCTATTACGCCGATGAAGTTGAGCTTATGCTTATTCGTAACGGAAAACCAGAAAATATTTTTGTTACCTTTGTTTATGCCCCTGTTAAGAATAATAATGGAGGAATTTCAAAAATTGCGGTATGGGTTCTTGAAAATACCAAACAAGTTATAGAACGACAAAAAGTTGCTGAGGCTAAATCCATTATCGAAAAAGAGCGTGACAAGCTCAACGAATTTTTCCTGAAAGCACCTGCCGGAATCTGTGTATGGTCTGGGCCAGAACTTACTTACGAACTCATCAACCCCACCTATCAGTCTATTTTACCTGGTCGAAATCTTCTTGGCAGGCCCATATTAGAAGCTGTACCCGAACTTAAGGGAGCGCCACTAATTAAGGCCATGCAAGACACCTATAATCAAGGAGTTCCTTGGGAAGTGCACGAACTACATGTCCCCATATCAGAATATGAAGGCGGACCAACCGTAGACCGTTACTTTACCTTTAATTTTCTGCCAAGGTTTGATATTAACGATAAGGTAGATGGTGTATTCAACTTTGTATTCGAAGTTACAGAGCAAGTTATTGCAAGAAAAAAGATTGAAGAAAGCGAAAGCCATTTTCGCCATTTGGCCGATCTTGTACCCTCAAAAATATCTAATGCATTACCTTCTGGCGAAGTCACTTTTTTTAACCAACACTGGCTAGATTTTGCAGGAATGGGTTTTGAGGAACTTCGTGATTTTGGCTATCATAAAATGATGCATCCTGATGAAATTGATGAGTTCCAACAAAAGTTACAAGAAGCTGCAAAAACGAAGAAACCACTCGTTATGGAAATGCGTTTTAAGGATACCAATGGAAAGTACATTTGGCACCTTAACATCGCCTCGCCAATACTCGATGAAAATGAAGACATCTCTATGTGGGTTGGTTCTACTACTGATATTCAGCAATTAAAAGATGAAGAACAGCGCAAGGCGGATTTTATCAGTATGCTGAGTCATGAGCTTAAAACGCCAGTTACCTCTATAAAAGGGTACATACAACTTATGCAACGTGAGATTACTCGCGACACCTTCAAACCAGAAAAGTTTGTTCAATCACTTGATCGTGTTGATAGACTGGTTATGCAACTCACCAACTTAGTTTCTGACATGCTCGATTTGAGTAGAATCGAATCTGCTAGACTAGATTTAAAGAAAAAACAAGAAGATATCAATGAACTTGTTAAGGAAGTGGTACAAGATTTTACACTGACTAATCCTTCTAGAAAAATCGAACTCTATCAGGATGGAGATTTCTTTGCCGAAATTGACAGAGATAAAATTGCTCAGGTAGTAATTAACCTAATTTCTAATGCCATCAAATACTCAAAGGAAAATAGCCCCATTAACATTGCCATTTTTCAAAAAGAACAAGAAAAAGTTTCAATCAGTGTTGCTGACCAAGGAATAGGCATAGATCAAAAAGAGCATGATAAAATTTTCGAACGTTTTTACCGTGTAGAAGGCAAGGCCGAAAATCATTTCAGCGGTTTTGGTATCGGATTGTACCTAGCCCATTCTATCATGGCAAGACATAATGGCAACATAACGCTTGATAGCAAACCAGGTCTTGGCTCAACTTTTACGATCTCAATTCCCATTGGATAACAAATTCTTCCTCATTTTGCCGATTTAAAAAATAAATTTAATTTGCAAGTTCATTAGCAAGCTATGCCAACGATCATCCACTTCGCCGACGAAAAACAAACTAAAATGATTCTTAAGAATGGAATAAAGCCTGGTAAATATAGCCATGGAATTTACTGTATGCCTGTCTTGCCAGATTTTTATGTAACTCACCAATGGCTTAGAGAACTTAAATCAACAGGGATAAAAACTTTAGTAGGTGTGTATTTCAAAATTAACACTGATGAATTGGTTTATGCTGGTAAATATGGTCAAAACCACAAGCATATTACATTGGGCAAAGCTATAGCAGAAATAATGGAAATTAAAGATCCTTTGGGTTACGAGCTTATTATTGATAGGAAAATTGAAGCAAAAGAGATCACTAAAATAAAATTACTACCCCAAAATATAGGATGGCGTTATATGCCAGATAGCCACAACCGAAAACCCTGTATTTGTGAATATTGTATTAGAGGAACCATCAAAGCAGATCGATTGCGAAGGAAAAATGTTTAGATTAAGAATGGCTAGCTCTTGAGTTTATTCATCAACAAATCAAAAGCAGCCTGTATTCACCTTCGTTTTCCATAGGTGCTCGATGAACACAAGGTAAAACCTTTTGCTCAGGATGATCTACTGCCAATTTCCATAGATGACCTTGCCCTAAATTTAGTGAATCAGCATTGGGTTTTGATTGATAATGCAAGTCGAAGAAATTTTCTTTCAAAAATCTTTCAAAACCTGCTGCTGGGCCCTTATATAAATCCTGAAGTTTTTGGCGGATTTCAGGAATTAACACTTTCTGCTCAACTTGATCATTAGGTATAATATCACTGGCAGCGCCATGATAGGTGCATAAAAAGGTATCAGCAGCAATAGGCGAACGATCTACGTGAAAAGAATAAACATCAGTTGAAATGAAGTCAAATTCTTCATCTCGCTCATAATGTTTAAGTAAATTAAGAGTCGGCAATGCACCCAAATCTGTCAATAAATTAAAATCATTTAAGATAATATCCCTAGCCATACTACCTTCTGGTGATAATGTCAAGGTTAAAAGATCTTCAATAGAAACATCAGTCACATTTTCTTTTAACTGAAGCTTAGTTACAATCTCTTTAAAATCTCCTATCAAACTTCTCTGCCAGCAAATTGCGTTCATTGCTCCTTCAAATCGCGTATTTATTAATTCATCGAATGTTGAAACGATTCCAACTTGGCTGTTATCAGAAAATTTACTATTCATATTTTGAGTTGAACAATGTAGCCAATCCATTTAAAAGAGACAAGTGATTTATCTAATTTTATACCTTTTTGGCGTATTCAAAGGCGTAACATACCTGCTGTATTAATATGCTGAAGCGGGAAAAGAACAATAGATAAAAGTTCATTTCCGTTCAAAGATTGCGGCAGACTAGCACATCTTTCAAGAAAAACCCTTAACAATAATTTTCAAATATTCCTTCTTATTTGTCCTATCAAACCTGATATCGTAGCACTGATTGAAAGCTACAAAATCTTTCAGCGCTGCTATAAATTTATCGATTGTTTCGCTACTCAGCTCCACTTCCTCGAAATGAATGTTATGCACTAATAATACCTTATTCTTTCGGTCGGCCTTAGAATCCATTCTGGCAATAAATACATCACCAGCAAGTATTGGAAGGGAGAAATAACCGTACAAACGTTTTGGTGCTGGCACAAAACACTCAATCTGGTAATCAAAATCAAAAAAATCACGTAACCTATTTCGGAACACATTCAGTATATCAAATGGCGAAAGGATAAAAACATCGCCTGAGACTTCAATATCTACATCCTGCCCTGCTATCATATACAAAGGGCCCTTTATCCCTTCAACGTTAACTGAAACAACCTCAACCTTTGCCACCATTTTTTCCAGTTCAGGTTTCACTAGGTTCCCCTTAACCCTCCTTGCTCGCCACGCTATTTCCTTTACCGAAGCTATTCCCAAAGCACCAAGTGTCCTACTAATCGTAAACTTGGCAAACTGCTCAGCAGTCGGCATGGTCTGATCTATATCTTGCGGAACAAAGTTCAACGGCAGGTCATATCGCCTATGAAACTTCCGGTCACGGCTCACCATCAGTTTTCCGGCTAGATACAATCTTTCCAGTGCCACCTTTGCAGGCCGCCAGTCCCACCATCCAGTGCTAGCCTCAGCCCGGTCGTTCTCAAAATTCCCCACCATCACAGCGCCATCCCTTTCCACTTGATCCAAAATTTCCTGCATTAGATTTTCCATCCTTTTATCCACGGGTCGATCCTTCAAGCCGAAAGCTTCTTTAATGGGAAGGGAAAACCTGAAATCGTCCATAGGTAAAAAGCCAGCATCAGCAGTCAGGTATTCATACACACGACCATCTTCACAAAGTTCAGCAAGCCAGTTTATTTCATAATCTGGAACCCTTGCAAACAACACATGATGGTGCGCACGCTCTACCACATAATTGGTATCCAACTGTACAAAGCCTAAGTGGTTGATAAACTTATATACCGCATCAATACCAAGACCAAACTGCCCCCTTCTGGCAAGTCCAGCAGCATCGAGGATAATTTTACGAGCTTGAGATTTAGAAAGAAAAAGTGGTTCCATTAGCCTAAATTAATTAAAATACCTGATGGTTTACATAGTATCATTAGACCAGATATGGTCGAAATATCACTTATCTATTTTGCGGGATTGCAACTCTCAATGATATTTCTTAGACAGAAAGATGGGTATTTATAGATGATTTAAAACTAATTAATCCAACACAGCTACCGTCAACCTAATAATATTCCCAAAACTAGTAGCATCTGCGCTCGTTTTTGCTGTAACCTGCATACCTTTCATCGCATTGAAAATAAACTTAGCCAGTATCAACGCATCTTGTGTATTTTTAATTTCTCCACGCTCCTGCCCTTTTTTAATTACTTGAAAAAAAGCGCTTTCCATTTGTCGTTCGTTTTGGCAAACCAGTTTGCTTACTTGTTGATCATGTGGCGCTACTTCTACTTCAGCATTAACCAGGAAACAACCTTTCTGCTGTTTATCACCTACTAAATCATTAGTGGCCAATTCCATCAATTTAATCACCGTTTCCTTTGCAGAAGTAGATTGATTTATAATTTCATTAATTTTTGCATTTCCAGCTAACTGGTAGCTTTCTAATGCTTTTAGAAATAGCGTGTGTTTATCACTGTAGGTGTCGTACAAACTGGAGCGACTAATGCCCAGTGCATCTACCAAATCTTGCATAGACGTAGCATTGTAGCCCTTGTGCCAAAAAAGTTGGATTGCCTTGGTCAGCACCTCATTCTCATCAAAATCTTTCGTTCTTGCCATAACCAGAAATAGCTTTGCTTAATAAAGCAAAGCTATTCATTTTAAATTAATTCTTGTAAATGAAAGGCATTTACCTTACACCACCACTTGCAATCAGGATTTCTCCAGTTAACCAACGAGCATCTTCCGATGCCAAAAACACTGCGATATCAGCAATATCATCTGGGTTACCACCACGACCAAGAGGCGTTGATGCAATGGCTTCTTTTTGAAAATCGCTACCAATAAAACCAGCAGTATGTGTACCTTCAGTTTCTACCATACCTGGATTGATGGAGTTTACACGGATATTTTTTGTACCTAGTTCTTTAGCCAATACTTGCGTAATCGAATCAACTGCACCTTTGGTTGCGGTATAAATTGAACTTTGTACAGGTGTAATGGCGGTTACAGCCGATCCAATGTTAATGATGCTACCACCAGCTGTATTGAAATGTTTCAATGCGCCTTGTGTGCTTAACAACAAACCAAGTACATTGGTGTCAAACTGTCGATGGAAGTCTTCTGCCGTAATTTCTTCGATGGCACCAAATTGATAAACTCCTGCATTATTTACCAAGATATCAACCGGACCGAAAGTCGTATTGGTCTCATCAAATAATTTGGCTAGATCTGTTGCATTGCTTACGTTACCCTGAATGGCGATTGCTTTGCCACCTGCTGCAGTAATTTCTTCAACAACCTGATCTGCACCAGCTTTTGCCGAAGCATAATTTACAACTACACTTGCTCCTGCTGCTGCAAGACTTTTAGCGATACCTGCACCAATACCTTTTGATGCGCCTGTAATTACGGCTATTTTATTTTCTAATTTTTTCATATTACATTCTTCATTCCCTTATTGGAATAATCGTTCCACAAATATATAATCTAATTCGGAACGATTGTTCCGTTATTATTTCTTATTATTTTTGGATGACAAATGAGCATTAAATTATTTGTGTGAATGTACTCAAGCTATTTCTACCAAATCTTGTTTATCTTTAAAAATGGAGAAACTTTACCTTTCACAGCTATTCGTCTACCCAATCAAATCACTGGGGGGCATTGCGCTTCAGCAGGGCAATATCAGTACTCGTGGACTTGAACATGACCGAGAATGGATGCTGATTGATCAAGAAGGCACTTTCATTACTCAACGAAAACACCACCAGCTTGCGCTCCTTCAAACAAGTATGACTGCTACCACAGTTACTGTGCAACATAAACACCACCCAGATCAAAACATTTCTTTTCCGATAGCCGAACACCTAGATTTGCCCATCGCAGTAACTGTATGGGATGATCATTGCACAGCTTTTGAAGTTAATACCGAGGTAAGCCAATGGTTTTCGATCTTCCTACAAATGGATGTCAAACTAGTAAAAATGCTACAAACAGAAAAACGTATAGTTGATCGGAGATATGCCTTGCATGAAGCAACCGTGGGTTTTGCAGACGCCTACCCTAACCTTATCATCGGAGAATCTTCATTAGACCTATTGAATACAAAGTTAGCGCATCAAATTGGCATGGATCGTTTTCGCCCTAACCTCGTCTTTACTGGTGGTGATGCACACCTTGAAGATGAGCTAACTGAATTTTCTATTGGTGAAGTTCAATTCTATAGCGCCAAACCTTGTACCCGATGTGTGCTGATCACCGTAAATCAACAGACAGGAGAAAAAGGTCAAGAGCCATTAAAAACATTGGCTACCTACAGGAATTTTGGTCAAAAAATACTATTCGGACAAAATATAATGCATACTAACCAAGGCTTATTACGCATTGGAGATGAGATGAAGATTATTAAAAGAAGATAGTTAAATCTATTTTTAGTTTTTAACAAGCTAAACGTAAAAAAAGAAAGCGACACCTAGAAACGAGTTCCAGCTACCGCTTATCTAAATTAACGCTCTCGGGAGCAAATATATTAGCATTGTACTTATAGAGTGGTCATTTTATTGTAAGACCAGTATATAATTCCTGTTACGCTCACCACCGCCTTTTTATCTTAGAATTACTTGTTCTTACAAGGGTACTTTATTTTTTAGCCTTAAGGTTCAAACCAATTTCTACGTCTTTTGATATCATCCAGTTTTCAGGACTTCCCTCGGCTTTATAATTAATTCCCCAGGCACTTCTATCAATTACAAACTTAGCAGTTGCACTAACACCCGTAGCAGAAACTTCTACTTTGGCTGGAAATGTGATGTTCAAAGTACTGTCTTTCAGGGTCAGGTTTCCACTAATCAAATAGTTAGGGTCAGCTAACAAGTTGGATGTTTGAGCGCCTGTAAACGGTTCAACTTTGGTAATCACGAACTTTGCAGTAGGATATTTAGCTACATCGAAAAAATCAGGGCTTTTCAAATGTCCTTCCAAATCACTCACTTTTTTATCTTTTTCAGTAACAGAAGCTGGATCTACCTTTAGCGAACCTAAGTTAACGATAAACTCTCCACCAGTTAATGAATCCTTATCAACTGAGATAGAACCTGAATTGAGGGTAATTTTTCCCCATCGTGGAGCTAGACCACCTTTGTGGGTAGCTTTCCAATCAACTGAAGTACCAGTAGTGTCTAGTGTTAAGGTCTCACCTTTTTGTGCTGCAGCTGTTTGCTCCGTAGTTGTTTTCGCACTATCAGTTGAAGAGCCTCCGCAAGATGCGAGTAAAAGTAGCGCCGGTAGCGCAAAAAATAATTTTCTCATAGCTTAAAATTTTATTAATAATCAGGTTGATTTCTTGAACCTTTTAAGCTTCAAAAGTAGTGCCCAAATTTTATCTCTCCATTGATCTATGATAATAAATGTCTGTATAGAAATTATGATGGTTCTTTATTAAATACCTTGGGCTGGGATGGGTAATAAAAAGCGGGTTATTTCATGGTTACCAGTTTCATACGTGAAGCATACATGAAGCACATACTAAGCACCTTTTTGTATAATGCGTCTCAATACTGTTTTTGTTTGCCATGGACACTTCCAAATCTGTGAGATATCACAAACCTTTAGCAAATTTCAAAAAGCTCTAATTTTACCCAGTGCAGGAGTCGAAGCATTAGAAACAAAAAAGCCTAGCACTTACGCACCAGGCTTTTTGTACACCCAATAGGATTCGAACCTATGACCTACGGTTTAGAAAACCGGTGCTCTATCCAGCTGAGCTATGGATGCATAATTAAACAAAACGATAAATCATTCTATTTAATGGTGCAAAGATATAATTTCTGAAGGATAATTTTCAAATATTTTTAAAATTATCAGTCATTTAACTAGCCTAAAAAGCTATTGATATTGATTTATAGTCAATTAAGGAAGAAATTTAGCATAACTAGCAGCATAAGCTTCGTTACGTGGCGCCAGTTGCGTAGCCAGTTTGTAATAATAAGCAGCATCAGTTAACAAATGATTCTCTTCTAGCATGAATGCTTTTAAATAGGCAGTTTCTGCAGGGCTTGTAGTAATTACATTAGCCAACACTTTATTACGCAATTTCTGATAAGCAACAGTATTTAAAAAGATAAACACTTTTTTATTCGCACTTTGCTCACCTTTGAAGTCCCAATAATACTTACCTGGTTTTTTTAGCTTTAAGGCAATAGAATCAAGCTTAGCGTATTTAGCGGCCTTGCTCTTAAAAATCACATCACCATCTTGTGCGGCATTGTAAACTTCAACCTCGGCTATTCTACCTTGTTTCCAATAGAGTTTTAATGGACCATTATTGTAATAAATCGTGTCGATATATAATTTCGAAAAGCTATTGCCCCTACTTACTGCACCATAAGTTTTCATATAAGACCTTGGGTCTTTATCTGGCGTTATGTGTTTATGCGCAAAAGAGTTCCAGATGTATTTAAAATAAGCTGTAGAAGCTGATGTACTTTGTTTGGCACAAGAAGGTAAATCGTTTACTGATTTACTCATCTTGGTTTTTAACTGAACCACAGAGAAGTTTGCACAAACCAAAGCCAATTGTGTTTGATCTGGAATAGAAATCTGGTCTGTTTTATAAAGCTGGTCGCCCTTTTTAAGGATAACGGCTTTACCTAAAACTATTTTAGCTGCCTTGCCACTGTTATAAAAAACAACATAAGCAGGATCGTCTGCAAGTGATTGCAAACTGAAACAAATCAATAAGATGGGCAAAAGCCTAAAAATTTTACTAATCATGTTTGTGCGTAAAAATGGTTTTATATCCTTTTTTCTTATGTAACCAAGTAGCAAATGCCTCGTAGAAGTACAATACATCTACCGCTAAAATAATAGCAGCTAATGTAGCGGTCATGTTCATCTGCGTATCAAACTGATGGAAGAACAACAATCCAATATACACAAAAAACACCGCCGAGATGATTTGCGCTATTTTAGCTAACAAATGAAACCAAATATGGTTGTCTAAATAATCCTTAATAAATAATGACATGTGCAACCAGCAAAGCAAAAAGGCTATGCTCCACATCAACCAAGCTGGCATCCTATGTATATAGTCCTGATCTTGCACCATACCGATGATATTAGCGTGTATAAAGACACCATTCATATCCGGCAATGCTCTACCAGTATATTTCTCGTTCATTGGTGTAAAGTGTTTATCCTCTACATCATTTACACTGTTAGAAACATAACCCAACAACACAATCTTATGAGCGAACACACTTGGAACTGCTTTGCCAGCAATTAAATCCATTCCATCAATAATTAAGTATTTATCCGCTTTGCGTTTGTAATTAATGATTTCTGTGGTGCTTTTGCGTTTTAAGATTCCTTTATAGTTATTAGGATCTGCAACTTTTAATACAGCAACAGCAAATGCAGGCACTTGTTCTTTTTTATCAACAGGCGTAAAATGCCTAATTACTCCTTCCTCCTGACCAACAAAATTGGCAAAACCTTTATTTGCACTTTGTTTATAGAAATATCCTCTTCCACCTTGTGCATTGATATTATAGGCGCCTATTAATTTTTTATTGTTGCTAAACAGCTTTGATAATAGACTATCTCCAACTGCATCCTTTTTGTCATTAAACAAGATATCAACGCCTATTGCCTTTGGGTTTTGTGCATCAACAGCAACAATCATTGCCGCTATGTCTTGTCTATTACCTTGGCCAACATTAACAATCACGATATTGGTATCTGTTGGCGTATTTTCGTTTTTATGCATTTTAGCATAGGCTAAATCATTATAATCGAAATCGCTCAGCGCCAAATGAATAGGATCCAAGAAATGGGTATTGATAGGAATAAAAGAGAAAAAGCCCATCACTATAAATACGGCGATAGTGGCAAATAAAGTGTCTCTTTTAAAAAGGTATTTAAACATGTTGTTGCAATTTGAAGGCTATTAAAATAGATTGTGCCGCAAGATAGGATTTTATGCTTTTATGGGTAAATTTTAAAGCTAAAATACTTATTAATAATCCTACAAAAATACCTAGAAGTGGGTATTTTTTTTGGTGAAAATAGGCTGTAGTTTTAGCTAAACTTTAAAGAACAAAAAAATGAAAACAAAAAACTTAATTGTATGCGCAATGATCGCATTTATGGCAGTAGCATTCTCATCAACCAGTGCGTTTGCTCAAAAGACAGTAGAAGTTAAATCTACAGCAGCTGTTAAATCTAGAGGTGCGAACCCTAAAATTAAAGTAGATGCGCAAGCTTCTGATGCTAAACCAGTAGTTAAATCTCGTGGTGCTGCTTGTAGCGTTAAATTTGACAACTACACTGGACTTTATGTAAAAGTTTACGTTGATGGTTACTACAAAGGTACTGTAAGTCCTTGGAGTGCTGGAACAGTTACTGTTGGTGATGGTTATACTACTATTTACTGCGTAAGTGCGGGTGGTACTAGAGAGTGGAATGCAAGTGGAGATTGTAGAACATCATACGTTTACACGTTGAAATAAACGAGTTCGCTCTCAACATAAAGAAGTCCCCGCCTAATGGTTGGGACTTTTTTATTGTTAAATTATTGGGAGATTATTTTTAAATTAAAACCATGAAGAATAACTTACAAATCTGGTTAACTGTTATCATGATGCTTTTAGGAGCTAATGTTTTTGGTCAGCAAATAAAGAAAGTTGAGATACAATCTACAGCGGTTGTAAAATCAAGAGGTGCAAATCCAAAGATTAAAAGCGACATTCCTGCTGTTGATGTTCCTATTGCAAAAGCCAGAGGTGGTTGTACCATAAAATTTGATAATTACACTGGACTTTACATCAGAGTATATGTTGATGGATATTATAAAGGTACAATTAGTCCTTGGGGTAATGCTACAGTCACTACAACCGATGGATATAGTTCAGTATATTTAGTAAGTGCAGGTGGTACTAGGGAATGGACAGCCAGTGGCGATTGCAGGACTATTTGGAATTATACGCTGAAATAAACAATTTGCTCTAAACATGATAAGTACCCGCCCCATTGGTTGGATTTTTTTATTACTATATATCTTCATTGTGCGGGATGTGCCCATTCGATTAGGCATTTTAAACCGTATTGCATTCTTATTTACCTAGCGAACGCATTACGATTGCCGGTCGAGCTGGCAATGACGAAACGCATATTTCTAGCCGAAAACGATAATCTGCGAATCTGCGGCTTTACCATGGCTTACAAAGAATTCCTCAAATTCAAATAAAATGGAACCTCTATCTTATCTGTCTTGTTTTCTAATATCAAGTTTGCGGCTTGTTCACCTAATTGTTTAAAATCTGTAGAGATGGTAGTTACACCATCCAGTATAATGCGTTTTAATGGCGTTTCGTTATAAGAAATCACGCCCACATCCTTCCCTATTTTTAGTTGTAGGGCGATTAATCTTTCAATTAAAATCACCAGATCGTCTTCCATTAGGTTAATGTACACTTCGCCCACATTAATTTCTTCTTCCTTAATATTATGAATCACCTTGTGGTTAAAGGCATACTGCTGACAAAACCTATAAAAGCCTGTTAAAATTTCTTTTGGGAAATAACTGTCTTTAGGGAAAATGATTTTTAAGGTATGATAATTAGATAATTTACTTAAGGCTTGCTCTAATGCCGCATAAATATCTTGAGAAAAGTTTTCGTACACTGCACCATATTCTCCTGTAATACCCGGCAATAACTTATCAAGGATAATTAATTTCTCTTTTGGGATAGTATTAATGATATCTGGTGCATTATCTCCTCCCTCATTAAAGTGTGGAATAATGACAAAATGAGAATAGTCGCTCTTTTTACTAATCAGCAATTTTTTAAACAGGGCGAAGTCATTGTTGTAAATGTAAAAATCGATTACCGCTTGCTCCCCAATTGCTTTTGTAAATGAATCGTATATGATTTTTTTGTGTGTAGAAAGTTTGTTGAACAATAAACAAATCTTTAATGTTCTGGCAAAATCCGTATTCACTATAAAATAACCCTTACCAGGAACAGATTCTACCACACCTAATTTACGCAAGTGCCTGTAGCCCTTTTCTGCGGTATCCCTAGAAATTTCTAATTGGAAACTTAGCTCGTTAATAGAAGGTAAAAGGCTGTTTTTCTTTAACTTACCACTTGCTATAGCAGATAAGATGGCGTTGGTTAACTGCTTATATTTAGGTGTCGATGAGTACTCATCAACGCTGATATGTGCTATTAAATCTTCTGGTTTCAAAGTATTTATATTTTCCCTAAGGTAAGTAAATTTTAGGATTTAAAGACTTCGTCATTGAGAAAGCCTGCTCCGTCATTGCGAGGTCGATTTTTCATAGCCCGTGGCAATCTGCTTTGTTTTGAGGTTATATGAAAATCAGGAACAGCGGCTCTTTTTAACTGTAGTCGGGCTCATACGCTGCAATCTTTTTGTGCCTTCGCTTCACTACGGCTAAAAACAAAAAGGATTTTCGCTACTATCCCGCCTGCCTGCGGTAGGCAGGTTTATTTAATGCAGGCTTTTGCTACTATTTAAGGTTGCATATCGGTTAAAGAATGTGGCCTAAAGCCTAAATTTATTTTTTTATTATCCGTTGGCTAAAGCCAACGGCAATGAAATCCTTAATCTATTCATTCGGTTCTGCTTTAGCCAACCTTCATAGAGATGATGTTAAGGCATTACCACATCCCAAGAACTCCTAACTTTATTATATAAACCTTTCCCGATAGCTATCGGGAGAAATGGAAAGCTCCCGATTTAAGCTCAATTATCCATTGTTTTTAATTGTGTGCTTGCTTGTTTCACAGGTTTCATCGGGACTTGGAATGAAAAGAAGGGCTCAATTATCCTAAGAACCACTGAAGATGCTTTTCTAATAAAGAAATCACTTGCTTCAGCCTTAATAGTTTTATGGAACCCCAAAAGGAACAAAATTAGCTTTTGCTCCTTTTGGGGATTATTTTAACAGGTATGATTGCATTATAGTCAGTTCCAATAACAGGGAGATTGCTTCGCTCCCCATTTCTAAACACCCTTGCTTCAGCTCGCAATGACGAAAAGTTTATACCTTACAACGTTCGCTGTATGGCCGAATAATATTTCAATTGAATAATGTCTGTTGGTACTGGATTAGTGTTCCACACATCGTTAATGGCTAATGCTGTACCAATTGCTGTTGCTTGCGAAACCGATGAAGCATAAACTTCTATATGAGGGAATGCGATTGACAATAAGTGCATGTAAATAGCATTCTTACCAAAACCACCATCCACAAAAATCCTTTTTACCCCTTCATTTAAAATCAACTTCAATGAATAGGTTTGCTGTTTCACTAAATCAAAAATCAACTGGTGATAAGCTTCTTCTGCGGTTTTAAACAAACTTAAATCCCTAGCAACAAATGCGGAAACTGCTGCGAACTCTGTTTGTGGGTTGGCATTTTCAGGCAACTTGGTGCTTAGCTTCAAGAACAAACCTGGATTAAATTTCAGGTGCTTAAAAAGATAAGCAGCCCTGTCATAATGCTCTGCAATTCTTTTTAACTGTTGCTCATGTTCGTTTCCTGCAAAAATCCTTGATGCTTTTACTGCCTTCCCCTTAAAGTGCATGTAACACAAACAATCCTTTTTTAATTGTTCGGCAGTTAATGGCTCTTGATTAAAAGGATTTAAAGCAATACACCAAGTTCCAGTAGAAAGCAATACAAATGGCGTATCAAAGTTAGCTAAATAAGGAATTAAGGCAGCAGAACTATCGTGAAGCCCTACCCCTACGTTAAATTTCTCACCTTTATATTCGGTTATGGAGCTTGTATCTCCAGGTGTAAATTCGCCAAACTTCTCAACTAAACCCTCATCAATTACCCATTGGTGATATTGGTTTTTGCTAAAATCCCACAAGTGGGTATGGCAACCGATGCTAGTAATATCAGCAACTGCTTTATTTGTAATTAAATAACTTAAATACTGTGGCAGGTGAAGGGCGTATTTTATTTTATTGTATAATTCTGGTCGCTCTTTTTTAATGCGATACAGCTGTAAGCCAGAATTTAAGCTACCTAAAACAGGAGAAGCGGTTTCTAGGGAAACCTTTTCTTCACCTCCATATTTGGCATAAAATTCTTGTTGCAAATCTTCTGGATAAGCTTTTAAGTAATTGTAAAGTGGTGTTAATGGTTCTCCATTTTCATCCAAGTAAACAAAACTTGCTCCATAAGTAGAGAAATTAATCGCTTTAATTTCAAACTCATTCATTTGCATCACTTGCGCCAAAGAATCATGAACTGAAGATATCAGGCTATCCAAGTTTTCACAAGGCTCGCCATCTTCATCTTCTGTTTCTATAAAACGAGCCGCTCTTTCGAAAACAATGTTATACTCTTCATCAATCAGGAATAACTTTTTATTGGTTTTTCCGACATCAAAGATTGCTATTACGGGTTTAGACATGTTATTTTTCTTATAAACCTGTAGCTACGGTATTTTGTCCGCGTTGCTGGATTAATGTTTTTCTACACCCTAAACTACGATATAAATTTAATGGAGACAAGGCTGCACCTGCTCTTAATCTTGCTTCAGCTACTAATGCTCTTAAATCGCTACGGAAGGTGTGTTGTAAAATCTCCTGACAAGCAACCACATCGTTGTTTTGTTGTGCAGCTACCAAGGCTTTTCTATCAACCAATAATGCTTGTGCATAAGCAATCATGATGGCTTCAATTGATTGTAATAAGTCTTCTAGAGGATCTTTCACATTGTGAGAGGCGTCAATCATCCAGCCTAAGCCAGTTGCGTGGTCCATACCTTTTGCATCCATACCTTCAACCAATTCATTAAAGATTAAGAACAATTGATAAGGTTTGATACTTCCAGTGGTTAAATCATCATCACCATATTTAGAATCGTTAAAGTGGAAACCGCCTAACTTACCTTCCATTAACAATAAAGAAACAATTTGCTCAATATTTGCATTTGGTAAATGGTGACCTAAATCTACCAAGGTATAAGCTTTATCGCCTAATTTGTTAGCATATAATAACGATTGACCCCAATCTCCAACAGTTGTTGAATAGAAGTTAGGTTCATAAGCTTTATACTCTACAAACATTTTCCAATCTGATGGTAATGCTGCATAAATTTCTTGCAAACTGCTTAAAGTGTTCTCAAAAGCTTGTCTGAAGTTTAATTGACCAGGAAAGCAAGAACCATCTGCTAACCAAACGGTTAAAGACTGTGAACCTAATGCAACACCTTGTTTAATTACTTCGATGTTATGTTCAATTGCTTGCTTGCGAACTGCTTTATCTACATGTTGCAACGAACCAAATTTATAACTTACTGGAGAACCTGGTTGGTCTTGGAATGTGTTTGAGTTTACTGCATCGAATTTTAATCCGTAGCCAGCTGCCAAACTTTTAATTTGCTCAGGGTTTTGAGGGATATCCCATGGAATGTGTAAAGAAATTGCACCACTTGAGTTATTTAAAGCATGCAATAAACCTACATCTTCAATCTTCTGTTCCAAATTTGTTGGCTCACCACCACCAGTTGCAAAACGTCCGAAACGTGTACCTCCAGTTCCTAAAGCCCAACTAGGGATAGCAATCTGAAAATCTACTAGTTTTTTAAGGATTGCTTCAATATCGATATGTGACCACTCACTTTTTAAGTTATTAAATCTTTGTTGATGAGTGCTTGAAAGAGCGTCGTTGTGTTGTTCTATTTGATTTTTCTCAATGTTCATGAGTACGGTTTGGTTATTAGGTTTTTAAAAAATATCGTCATTTCGACAGAGCGAAGCGACGAGAAATCTGTTAATTTCACCACTGGTATGTGGTAACAAACTTAGAGATTTCTCCTCGTACCTCGTTCGAAATGACGGACTGGAAATTTATCTAGCGAATGCCATTGCTACGCCACCATCAACATTTAACATGTTTCCTGTAGATTTACTTAGCAAGCCACCTACAAATACAAAACAAGCATTTGCAATATCATCTGGTAATATAATTTGATTTAACAAGGTACGTTTTGCATAATAAGCAGGCAATTCTGCAACGGTAATGCCGTATGCTTTTGCTCTACCTTCTGCCCAGCCACCTGCCCAAATATTACTATCGCTAATTACAGCATCTGGATTTACCACATTTACACGGATATTATCCGCACCTAATTCTGCCGCATTTAACCTACTTAAATGTAATTGAGCTGCTTTTGCACTGCCGTAACCTGCATTATTTGGTCCGCTTACTAAAGCATTTTTACTTACAATGTTAATGATGTCGCCACCAATATCTTGTTTTTTCATTGTTGCTGTAGCAGCTTGAGTAACAAAGAATTGTCCTTTCACCAATACATCATACAATAAATCCCAATCTTTTTCGCCGTGATCAGCAATTGATTTAGAGATTGATAAACCTGCATTATTGATTACAATATCAATTCCACCGAAAGCTAAAGCTGCTGAATCGAAAGCTGTATTGATATCATCAGCGCTAGTTACGTTTAAAACCGCTGTGCTGTAAGCATCTTTACCATATAATTTTAAGAACTCTGCTCCTGCTTCTTCCAATCGCTCTGCGTTCATGTCATTTAAAATAACAACACCGCCTTCTGCAACGAACTTTTTAGCAATTGCTTTTCCAATTCCGCCTGCACTACCCGTAATTAAGGCTATTTTACCTGTTAACGGTTTCGGCTTAGGCATACGTTGTAATTTAGCTTCCTCTAACAACCAATATTCGATGTTAAATGCTTCTTGATGTGGCAATGAGGTGTACTCAGAAATTGCTTCAGCACCCTTCATTACGTTAATGGCATTGGTATAGAATTCTGCAGCTACCCTTGCTGTTTGTTTATCTTTAGAAAAAGTAAACATGCCAATACCTGGATATAAAATTACTACAGGATTGGTATCGCGAATAGCAGGGCTATTTGGATGTTTACAGGTCTCGTAATAATCCGTATACATTTGTCTGTAAGCTTCAAAAGCTGGTGTTAAACTTGCTTTTAAAGCAGCAACATCAGATAAATCTGCATCGCTAGCTAAATCTAAAACCAACGGACTTATCTTTGTACGTAAGAAGTGGTCTGGGCAACTAGTACCCATTGGTGCTAAGCGACTTAAGTCATTCGAGTTAATGAATTCCAATACCCTAGCATCATCAGTAAAGTGACCGATCATGTGTTGTTTCGAAGAACATAAACCACGTAAAACTGGTGCTAAAGCAGCTGCTTGTTTTTTACGTAAATCTTCAGCGGCACTTTCTATTTTTTGTCCTCCGAAAACTGGACCTTTTTTACCGTAATTCTCATTTAGGTATTCTGAGCAAATCTCAATTACATCTAAAGTATTGATATAACTTTCGTAAGCTGTATCACCCCAAGTGAATAGACCATGAGAACCTAACATGATACCTCTAATGCCTGGATTTTCATCTAAACATTTCTTTAGAGATAGACCTAATTCAAAGCCTGGTTTTTTCCATTCAACCCAACCAATTGTACCATTGAAAAGCTTTTCCGTAATTGCCTTACCATCTTTAGCTGCTGCAATTGCAATAGCTGCATCTGGGTGTAAGTGGTCGATATGCGCAAAAGGCAAGAACCCATGTAGTGGCGTATCAATTGAAGGTGCTTTAGAACTTAAATCGAAAATACAGTGGTTAAATAATTCAACCATTTCATCTTCGTGTTCTACACCACGATAAATATTTTTAAGACTTCTTAATCTATCAACGTAAAGTGCCGCTAAGCCACTTTTTTTCAAAGTACCTAAATCGCCACCAGAACCCTTAACCCACATTACTTCGGTTTCTAAACCAGTTAATGGGTCTTTTTCTTGCAACTTGCAAGAAGTATTACCACCACCGTAATTGGTTAAGCGTAAATCTGCACCTAATAAATTAGAACGATAAATTAATAAGGCAACTTCATCACCTGCTAGTTTTGCAGCCTCAGCATCATCCCATAAATAACTTACGTATTTATAACTCTTTGTATCGATTGACATTTTTATATAATTTTTATTTTTTTAAACCTTAATTGAATTTCCGTAACCTACAATTAATACAGATAAGATAATCGTAGCTATACCTACTATAATTGTAATTAATGTACCTTTTGACACACCTTTCCATTCTTTTAAAATTAGCCCCCAAGCGTTTGCAATTAAAATGATGAACGCCATGTGCAAAATCCAAGAACTTGCACCATTACCCATTTTGCTCTCGCCCATGCCATAAAAGAAGAATTGTAAGAACCATGTTGTTCCAGCTAATGCTGAAAAGATATAATTTTTTAACAATGGAGTTTTTGCATTGGTATAATCTCCAAAAGTTTTATTTCTAGCATTTAAAATCATACACCAAATAAAGTTGGTTGTTAAACCACCCCAAAGGATAACGATATAAGTAACGTTATTTGAATAAAGGAAATTAGTGGTTTCAGTAGGATTAGCTGCTTTCCAAACCGTATTTACGGCATCAGAAATTGGCTTTCCAGCTTCGATACCAAAATTGAAACAAGCACTTAATACACCTGAAACGATACCTACAAATAAACCTAATCCGAATTTATATTCAGTTTTAACTTCTAAACCATGAGGATCGGTAACAGCTGTTTTTAACTGTTTTTCTTTCATCATTCCGGCTTTACCGCAAATGATAATTCCTATCACACAAACTACCAATCCTAATAGTACCATCTGACCCCAATCCGTTGTCAAAAACATCGTAAAAGTGTCTTTACCTTCTTTTGGGAAAACATCAAAATATATTGATGGTAATATTGAACCTAGCACCATGCAAAGTCCTAAAATAATAGAACTACCCAGTGAAACACCAAGGTAACGAACGCCTAATCCATAGGTTAATCCTCCAATACCCCATAAAACACCAAAGAAATAAGTTAGCAATAAAACGCTTCCAGTTGTGCTACTTAAAAAGTCTGTAAAATCTGGAACAGTTAAATAAGCTGCCAATGGTGGAACAATTAACCATGAAAAGATACCACCTACTATCCAATAACTTTCCCACGACCAGCCTTTAACTTTTTTGTACGGAATGTAAAAACTACCAGAGGCAAAGCCACCGATAAAATGAAAGAAAACACCTAAAATTGCTTGCATAAATTATTTATATTTGGTTTGTCTAATGTAGAAATTGATTGAAATTTAACTGTTATGTACTGTTATGTCGGTATTGTATATAAATGATTACTTTAATAGTGAATATATGATAATATGCTAATAATTAATAGTCTACCTTTAAAATAACTGGCCCTAACAATCCCGAAGGCAATAATTTATCTGTCTTTTTAAATACAATGTTGGTGTTGGTTAATCTTTTTTCAACTGGCAGTGCCACATCTCCAATTAAACGATTAGGCCATTGATTAATCACTTCAATTTCTAACAAATTGGCCGTTGGTTTAACCTCAGTAGTAATTTCAAGCATCCAAGGTGTTGTCCACACTGTGCCTAAATCTTTACCATTTAATTTAACACCTGCAATGTCTTTAACTATACCTAAATCTATAAACAACCTTTGTCCTTTTTGAAAAGGTTTATTTAAATCGAATGTTTTAGTGTACAAGGCTTTACCAGAATAATACTTGATGCGCTCGTCAGTGCTTAAACTCCAATCTTGTAAAATTTCAAAAGTTACCTTTTCTGGCCCGCCCCATTTAGTGTCAAAATTAACTTGCCAAGCGCCATTAAGTTCTTGCAAGGCTGATAAGCTTGATTTGTTTTGAAACAATAAGCAATCGTTGGTTTTTGGCAAAGCTGATGCATCTTTTGGAAACACTACAAAAACAGACTGAAAGGCGTCAAATTCTAAGGATAAGGAAACTCCTTCGTTATGACTTTCATATTTTGGAGCTTTCATAATGGCGCCCGATACAGCATCCCACAGTTGTGGCCTACGACCTTTAATTCTAAAAATAACTTCTGTTTTAGCCTTATTGTTATGCCTATTGGTTAAGAAATATACCTCAGCTTCTTTTGTAGTACGATGAATGAAATCTATAAAATTGGTACTGCCTGTAAATCTGAAATCAGGTGTTACACCATCTTTTAACAAGATGTTCCTTGTAGTAACTCCAGTGAAAACTCTACCACTACCGTAATGGTTTACTTTATTCTTGTCATCTATTTTACCCCAAAGTTCAGTAGCAATTTGTCTAATTTCTTGGTCGCAAAGCGGATAGCTTCTCAAACCAGTATCCATGACTGGCTTAATACCTGAAATTGTAGCTCCACCTTTTACCAATTCTTTTAACTTTTTTAGAACAGCTAAAGGCATTCTTTTGGTATCTGGTAAAACTAAAATGCGATAAGACATTCCATCTGGTAAAACAAGGCGACCGTTTTTAACATTTAGCCTAGTTAAAAGCACTTCTTCATTACAAACATCATAATCGTAACCACTACCCAAATCTGGATTGATTTTTTTTACATCAACCAAGTTTGGTGCCCAATCTCCGTTATAATAAAGTACATCGGCTACAAATTTCCCTGAGCGTAATAAATATTGGCAACGAGCCACATATTTAAAAAAGGCACCCGATTTTTCCCACCAAGTTACGTTTGGATTGAAATGTGTTCCTGCACCATATTCATAGCCAGGTTTACCATCACTAGGTTTTGAAGCTGTTGAGGTATGCAGGGCGATTCTGTTAATTCCTTCACAAAAGGCTCTATCTAACGCTTGTTTTAATGTTCCAGGCGCATCCACCCAATGCCTATAACTTGTAAAAGCTTCGGCAGATGCCGTTTCCTTGCCATAAATATGCGAAGCAGTAGCGACCATTTTAGTGGTTAAATTCTGCCCATCTGCACCTCCAACAATTCTGGTTGCCCCAAAAGAAAGATCTTCACTTAAACCACCTTCCTTATCGTGGTTAATCCCTAACCAAAATTCTCCCATTGGGAAATCGCTTCTGCCTAGATTTTTTAAACCATCTATACTTACCGTTGAAGACCGGCTTGGGCCTGCAGATTCATTTTGCATTAAAATTCCTTGCTCATGGCATAAATCCGCAAAACGTTTATAATGTTCATCAGCCATACAATCGGCCAATGTTTTTCTATAGTCATGTAAAAAACGGTCAGAAACTTCGGCGCTGCCAATAATATAGCCTAATAAAGCTGGCATATATGGAACTGGATCGTAACCTCTATATTTCTTAAAAAAAGCTACAATGTTCGCTGTCCAATTTGGAAAACCATCTTCAAAGCTATCATCGCAGAAATATTTTGGCTTGGCACCAACTTTTGCAGCTTCTTCTATAAACACCTTTCCTAGGTTTTCAAACTGTATCTCAACCGATTTATGGTCAAACCAATCAATAGATAAACCATCGCCTTCTGGCTGAGCAACCATCACTTTAGAACCCGTCATCCTATGTCCAGTTCTAACAATTACCCATTTCCCCGGAGGAACATCCCAATTTAAAGTTCCATCCTTTGAAAATTTAGCAGTTAAATCAATGACTTGTGAAACAGGAATAGGCTTATCTGCTGGATGATTTTGCCAAGGATATAAAGTTGGTCCGATAGAATCTGAAGCCCTTGACCAACTTGTAGCATCACGATGGTTATTTTTTGCAGGCAATACAAAAGAGCGCTCACCTGTAATCTGATTATTTATTTCATCGGTTACTGGAAATGCAACTACAGCTGTATCTCTATAATCCAATTTATCTAAAGGTAAATCGATATAATCTTTATAACCCGGTGGATTGAAAACGTTGTTATACCTGTCTCTAGGATTTGGCAATGGCAATTGAGCTGCAAATTTTTGAGGACCAGTTACCGTTAATTGCGATTGTAAATACCATCTCCCAGAAAATTCAGGCTTAATCCATGGTCCGCCCATTGACCAACCAGAGCATAGATTTATACCGACATCTATTCCAACTCGTTTGGCTTCTTGCATCGCAAAGCGATATAATTCCTTCCATTCTTCGCCTAAAAAAGGTACGCCAGCTGGATAAGGAACACCACTTAATCCACCTGCCGAATTAATCATGGCCACTTCAGCAATTCCTTTTTCCCTAAACTCAGTTAAATCTCTGGTAATTCCTTCTTTATCTACCCTTGCATTAAACCACCACCAATAACAAGCAGATTTTGTCGCTTGAGGAGGACTTAAAAAACCTTTTTCTAAGCCAGAAACCACAGGATACTTTGATGTAGGTTCAACAAACAATTCAGCTTTGCTCTCTAAATTTAGTAGCGGAATGCTTGCTGCAGCCACTGAACCTATTTTGATGAATTTTCTTCTAGAAGTTTTCATTTATAATTTTATTACAGTTACAGCAAATGGTTTTACAACGAATGAGTCGCCTTTAATTTCTCCTTTTGCGATGGGGTTGTCCCCAGTTGTTACATCTACCGTTTCAAATTTAGCACCATTCAATTCTGTTAATGGCAGGGTCATTTCTTTATTGGTTTTGTTAATCAACAAAATCCTCTTACCAGCTTTGGTTATGTAGGCTTGCGCTATAATTTCTGGATTATTTGAGTTTGCAGTATATAATTTATCGCCCACACCAAAGTTTTCCTTAAGCAATTTCAGAGCCCAGTATCTTGCATTTGGTTTGCCATTTTTCCAGTTCATCATACTTACATCTGGAAACTGAGTTGGATAACCTACTAATTGCGATTCTCCAGCTACCTCTATTCCAATTTTAGAAAGCTCAACAAAAATATAGGCAAACATGGCGCCTGATAAATTCCAGTAATCTTCTGGAATAACTCCTTTAAAATCCCTGTTTTCTAAGATATTTCCAATTTCATTGATATGGGTGATGGTCTTTGGCGCTAATCTTTTACGTATATTTTCAATGTACCTTACCCTATCTAAAAAGCCATTGGCTTGGTCGAAGAATGAATATTGATAACTATCGATAGTTTGGTTTTTTGAGGCTGGCCGGCCATAGAAATGATAAGAAATACCATCTAAGGGAACACCTGATTTATGGTTAGCAGGATTTAAAAAGTGTTCGAACCATTGCGGATTAGTTTCTAAAGCCACAGAAATACCAATAAATTTGGTTTCAGGAGCAATCTTTTTAAGTTCCAAAACTACAGCATCGTAAATTTTGGTGTACAGTTCGGGAGAAATTTTATGTTCTAAGTCTGGTTCATTTAGCACTTCCCAATAATCGAATTTATAATGATATTTTGAAGCGTGAAATTTCCCTAACTCATCTGTAAAACCACCTTTTGTATACCAACTAAATAACCTTGCAAAATAGTTGGCTACTTCTTTAAAAGTTGGGTCTCGCAGTTCTTTTCCTTGGTTATATTCCCAAAATGGAAGGTCTGGGTCTTCTGGATAGATAACCGGCTTAGGATTTTTGAACATCCATACTGGAATGGTGCTAAAGTTCATCACTACTGGATGCCCTTTAGTAGCGAACATGAAATCTTCTACTATAGGGTCTGCATATTGAAAATCCCAGAAGGTTTCTGTTTTGGTTGGTTCTTTCAATTCTACCACTGCTGCTTTTGGATAGGGAAACCAAGGCACAAAACGCACATAATCGGCCTCCATCTCTTTTAATGCTTGAAAAGAAGACTGATGAATGGATGCTCCACGTTTTAACATCGGATTAACTACAACCTGTAGCGTTGGCGTTGTGTTAGATGTAAAAGTTGGTGTTTTCCAATTAATAGTTAACGGCTTAATTTGTGCAAAGATTGGATTTGTTATAGAAAAAATGATAACAATTGCGAAGATTTTGAAGGATTTTAAAGCCTTAAAATTTAAATGATAATATTTCATAACAGGATTAAAATATATAGTTGGTTAGATTAATAGTTTAGTGCTAACATATCTTCACGGCTTCAATCCCTAACAGGTTAGCCAGTTTTATTAATTTAGTACTGATGTGGCCAACGCCTACCGCACAATGATGTGCAGGGCCTTGATTATTCCAATTCTCAACAAAAGCTCTTGCGCCTATAGAAAACCTATACCTGCTATTTGTATTTCCAATTTCTAAAATCGGACCAGCTACAGATTCACCTTCAGCTATTAAAAAGAATAATTTTCCCTTATCTTCTACCACAGATAGTAAAGTTACGGGGCCGTGTTTAACAGACATTTCTACAGACAAGCCACTTCCAACTTTGCCATGATAAACTTGCAAAGGTTTTACCTTAATTTTACCTTCTGCTATTGCCAAATGCCCAGGACCATCGTGGCCCATTAAAACAATGTCATCTTCAAAATCCAGGGCATAATATTCTGTAAAAGAGCCACCAACCCCAAAGCTGTCCATTATTTTCATGGCTTGTGCGTTTTTAACTTCGTACTCTCCTGCTACCGGAATGCCTTTAGCAGTTAATAGCGAATTGCCCAAAATGATAGAACTCATCGTATCTGCGTTTACATTTCCTGTACCTTTGTGGTAATAAGCCATTGAGCCTAAATCATATCTTGCTACTAGTTTATCCAATGCAACTGCAGTTCTTGCTGCCCTATCTAATTCAAATGGGATGCAAGACTCATCTATTTCAAAAACTGAGGCAAACTCAGCTAGTTTAGTGTCAATTTCAGTTTCAGCAACTTCATCACGCAAAGCGGAAAGTTCATCAGGTTCTATAATTTCTATATGGTTTCCAAAAACAGCGCATTGGAGGGTTACATCCGTATAAATATCTAACATACCACTGTAATAATTGCCCATTAAACCCAAAGTATTGTGGTTCATGATATTTGCAACCTTACTGGCTTCTACCCATTCTCCAATTTCTGTCCATATTTTTTCGTCTTCTAAAACACCTGTTACTTGTTGAAACTGAATTCCAGAACGTTTAAATACATTGGCAATTTCTGGAACTGGGCAAGCCGAGCAAAATGCCAACCATTCACCAGTCATCTTTGTTCTGTTGTTTTGCTGATTGAAATTTTTATAATCGATTGCTTTTTGCGGAGCGAGATTTAAAATAATAACAGGCACCTTTGCCCTTCTTACTACAGGCAACACGGTTGATGAAAGTGCATAGGTAGTTACATATAGGAATATCACATCAACATCGCCTTTCCTAAAATCGTGACCAGCATTAAATGCCTTCTCTGCATTGTCTACTAAACCTAAGTTTAAAACTTCAGCACCAAAACTGCTCAAACGCTTTTCTACGTCATTTACATAGCCATTTAATCGGGCTTCTAATCCTTCAAATTGTGGCCAGTAAGTATCTAATCCGATGCCGAATAATCCAATCTTTAAATTATGTTTAGTCATTTATACTGTTGTTTTTGGTAAAATTTCTTTTCTGTAGTTTGATGGAGATTTGAACATCTTATTTTTAAAAATTCTTGAGAAATAATATTCAGATACAAAGCCGTTTTGATAGGCAATTTCTGATATACTTAAATCTGTCTCACTTAACATTCTACAGGCTTTTTGTATTTTTAAATTGAGTTGATATTGCCCTGGAGATTGCCCTGTAATTTCTTTAAAGGCTTTGCGAAACCAAGCATAACTTACATTGTGATTAGCAGCCAACTCTTCAGGAGAAATATCGCTGTTTAAATTCTCGTGGATACTGTATTTTATATTATTTATTAATTGTGTTTTACGGTTGTTAGACTGGTTTTTTAGCAAAGCTGATGCATAAACTAATCCTAAAAGTTGAATGGTTAAACAAGCCGCCAATTGATTACTACCCAAACCACCAAACTTAATAGTGTCTATCAGTTGGATAAAAATGTTAATGAACTCTGCATTAAATCCCATGTGTAACAATGGCTTTTCTGGGTTAAAGCAAGCCTGATTCATTAAGTGATTAGCATAATGCCCCTCAAAGCCTACCCAATATTCTGTCCAGCCACTATCTAAATCTGGCTTAAACCGATGCCAAGTTCCAGGATAAAGGAAAAATAAAGTACCTGGTTGCACATCAACTTGTCCTATGCCCTTTGCTTCAAATGTGCCCTTGCCAGCAGCGATGTAAACCAATTGATACTCTTTTAAAACCCTACCCTTATTCCATTCAAAAAAGTAATCTTCAGGATGTTGCGCATCTGGATAAGATTTACCTGCTGGATGAATATAATGACCAACATCAAGCACTTTAATTCCCCAATCGGGTTGTGGCTCATCGGTTTCAAAATCAGATTTTATGTATTTACGAAAGGTGTCCATAATTTGGTTAGTTTAGAACATGTAACGTAAATCTAAAAAACGAATCCTCAACATTTGTTAATTGTGCTAAATAATATCAAAAAGTCTATTCAAAATAACAGATTGTACATATCGCTTTTTTGAGCTATGCAACCCTTAATAATTGCACATTTTTTTTGGTCCTAAATCCTTTATTCAAAGCATCGTGAGGTAAAAGGCAATCTACTTTCGTTTATTGTGAAATTGAAAAAGGGAGATTGCTTCGGACGATGAAAAATCGATCCTCGCAATGACGAATATTTCTCAACATTTGCTTTTCTAAAAAAGAGCCATCCATCTAAGAACGAATGGCTCTTATCACATTTAATTAGTATAACCAGGGTTTTGTATCAACGCAGGGTTTAAGCCAATGTCTGTTTGCGGAATTGGAAACAACAAATCGTGTGCATCTACAACATAAGCATCTGAGGCCAAATAAGTCAATTGCGCTCTTGTTGTTACACCAAAAGCATTAATCACAGCTACAGCATTACCAGACCTTACTAAATCGTGCCACCTGTGGTTTTCAAAAGCAAGCTCTACCCTTCTTTCATGCGCAATAATGGTGCGTAAAACCCCTTGGTCTGTTGTTGTTGTATTTAGCAAACCTGCTCTAAATCTCACTGCATTTAAAGCAGTTAAAGGAGATTTCCCTTGTTCGTTCTGTACTTCGGCCAATAACAACAAAGCATCTGAATACCTATAAATTGGAAAATTAACACTTGAGCCAGTAGTGCCAGTAAATGTATTTAGTAGGTATTTTTTAATGTATGGTACGCCAATTTTGCCGGCTGCTGGCACATAACCAACAATGCTTTTATTCGCCGAGTAAACCAATAAATCACTTCCATTATAAGTACCTTCTACTATACCAATTGAAATATCTAATCTTTTATCATTTGGCTCGAAAGTATTTATCAAATCTGTTGAAGGTGTATTCCAACCACCTGTTCCATTATTTGCTACTGCAGCACCAGTTACCAAAGCCGTGTTTGTAGAGGCTCTAGGCAAAAAGTGAGTTGGAATAATATTAGGCGTTGTACCTGTGGTTGTGCCTTCTAAATACTGAACTTCAAATAAAGATTCTCTACTGTTTTTATTGGCAACGGTAAATGCATCAGCATAATTAGTATTCAGGGCATAGCACATTGGGGCAAGGGTAAGCAATAAATCTTCTGCATCTTTCCATTTTTTCTGAGTAGCATAAACCTCGGCCAATAACATTGTTGCTGCTCCTTTTGTAGCTTCACCAGTTTGTTTGTTTGCTGTGAATACAGGATTTGAAAGTTCTGTGATGGCATCTTTTGCATCAGCAATAATTTGAGCATAAACTTCTGCTTCTGATGAACGAGGTAAAAAAGCATCATCAGCTTTGGTTACTTCTTTTAAAAACAAAGGAACACCGCCAAATAAACGAACCAATTTGAAATAATTTAGAGCTCTTAAAAACTTAGCTTGTCCGTCTATATTCGCTACTGAAGCGGCAGGAATTCCTGTAGCCGTTTTTAACCTTTCGATTACGATATTACACCTAGAAATACCCGTATAACTGTGTTGCCAAGTTGCGGCAACATAAGCATTGGTAGATGTATTTCTAAAATCTGAGATGTTTTCTCTTTCTAGATAATTTGTTCCCCTATTTGAAGGAATTGGTTGATAGATGGTATTATCTGAATGCATTTCTGAGGTGAAATAATCATTCAATAACACATCTCTAAGTGGCGCATAAGCAGCTATTACAGCCGACTTAAATTGTGCCTCGGTTTTATAAAATGTTTCATCTGTATAAGCATCTTCTGGAGCCAAGTCAAGAAAGCTTTTTTTACAAGATGTTGCCGTAAAAGTTATTAAGGCAATGATGATAAATATCTTTTTCATTTTGTAGGTGATTATTTAAATGTTGTTGAAATACCAATAGAAAATGTTCTTGGAACAGCATAGGCCTCTTCGTTAACACCAATTCCAAGTGTTGCATCTGAACCTGTTAAGTTTACTTCTGGATTTAAGCCAGAGAAACCTGTAATTACAAAAGCTTGCTGAACTGAAGCATAAACCCTAAGGTTTTTAATAACCAAATTGTCTTTAAGAGCAAATTTGTAGCCAAATGAAATGTTTTTTGCCGTTAAGTAAGAACCATCCTCTAACCACTGTGTGTTAACCGAACGCCCAATTGCTGTAGTACCAGTTTTTGTACGAGGGTAAACACCAGAACCTGGATTTTCAACAGACCTCCAACGGTCTACAACTGCTGCTAATGGTAAACGAGACCCATCCATATTGGTTTGATAAGCCCACTTAGCCGCATTTAAGATTTTGCCACCAACCGAGAAAGACATATTTATGTTTAAATCGAAGTTTTTGTAGCTGAAGTTATTCGTTATACCACCACTAAATTTCGGAGTTGGGTCACCAATGAAAGTACGGTCATTAATATCATCAATTACACCATCGCCATTTAAATCTTTCATTTTTATGGTGCCAATGTCTGATGAACCATTTGGATTTGCTGGTGTAGCTAAATACTTCGCAGAATTTGCTAAATCTGCAGCGTCTTTATATAGTCCTTGGAAAACGAAACCATAAAACTCGCCAAGGCTATGTCCAACTTGTTGGCGATAATAATCTGAGGTAACGGTTACGTTTCTTCTGATAAAACCTGGGTCGACCAAATTGTTAATGATATTTCTATCTACTGAAAAATTTAAGTTGGTATTCCACTTTAATTTGCCTGTTGTATTTGTAGAGTTAATGGTAAACTCATGACCCCAGAATTCCACTTCACCAACGTTGAATAAAATTTGAGTAAATCCAGATGCTCTTGGAATTTGTCTTTGCTGAATTAAACCGTCTGATATTTTATGGTAATAATCATAGGTGAAACTGATTCTGTTATTCAGTAAGCCTAATTCTAAACCAATATCAAACTGTTTATTTCTTTCCCATCTCAGTTCGCTATTTGCCAATCTGTTAATCGTTTGTCCTTGAGTAATTACTCCGTTAAAATCATAGTAGTAATTCCCAATTGTTGCTTGAGCATCGTAATTACCAACAAAGAAATTATTCCCTGTTATACCATAACTAGCACGTAATTTTAACATATCAATAGATTTGATACTCTTCATGAAACTTTCATCACTAATAATCCATCCTGCAGATATTGAAGGGAAATTACCGAACTGCTCGTTTTTACCAAACCTTGAAGAACCATCTCTACGAATAGCAGCTGATAATAGGTATTTCCCTTTGTAGTTATAGTTTAAACGTCCAATCGTAGACAGTAAACGGTAAGCATTATATCCGCTGGCCCCGGTTAAACTCGTTGCCGCAGATAGGTATGGAATATCATCACTTGCAAAACCAAGCCCAGTTAATGTATTACTTGTACCACTATATTCTTGAATTGAATAACCAGCCAATGCTTCGAAAGTATGGTCTTTGTAGGTTTTAGCATAGTTTAAATTTGCCTCTGCGGTATAAGAACCGTTATCTGCAGATTTACTTGTACCAGTCGTTTGTCCAGCTGTACCTGTTACTTGGCCAGACTGGAAATAATCATTTGTTTCTGCACCTTTATCAACTCCTAAATTCGTTCTCAAGCTTAGCCCTTTTAATATTTCTAAGTTCAAATAAGCGTTACCAATAATTCTGGTCGTCTTATAATCGTCTTTAGTTAGGTTCAGCGTAGCTAAAGGATTAACATAGGTAGTCATTCCAGGTGAAGCCACATTTCTAATGTAATTTCCATTGGCATCAAAGGGAGAAATCAGAGGACTTGCCTCGAAAAAGCGTTCGAACAAACCGCCCACACCATCAGTTGCCAATCTATTGTTATGGTCTATACGATAGCTTGGTGCTAAGTTAAATCCAATTTTAAGTTTGTTGTTTGCAAGGCTGATGTCTTGATTAAAACGAACCGAGTATAGTTTTGTACTTGTATTGATTACTACTCCTTGCTGTTCTTGAAAACCTGCAATTAAGGTTGATGAAGACCTTTCTTTTGAAGATTGAAGGGTCAAATCATAATTTTGAATTGGTGCAGACCTAGTTAACAAATCAAACCAATTGGTGCCTTCGCCATATTGGGTTAGGTCTGTATAGGCAGCTCTATAATCTGCCGCCACCGTATAAGCTGGGTCGTATTTAACACCATCATCCCAACGTTCTTTCATGAAAGTTGCAAATTCCCTTGCATTCATTGCTTTTGGCAATTTTCCAGTTGGGATTTTCTGAATTCCGTAATTACTGTTAAACTCAATTTTAGTTTCTCCGCCTGTGGCGTGTTTGGTAGTAATTAAAATTACACCATTGGAGGCTCTTGAACCGTATAAAGCAGTTGCCGATGCATCTTTCAGAATACTGTAACTTTCAATTTCAGAAGGATTGATGTTATTTATACTTCCTGTTATTGGTACACCATCTATTACAAACAGGGGTTGGTTATTGGCATAAAATGATGCCGCACCTCTAATACGAAATTCTACGCCCCTACCTGGCTGACCGCTACTTTGCATTACCTGCACACCAGCTACCTTGCCTTGCAATTGCTGTGCAAATTGGCCAACAGGCATATCTTGCAAACTAGCAGCGTTAATAGTGGCGATTGAACCTGTAACTTCACGAGATTTTTGCTTACCATACGTTACCGTTACTTCTTTTAGTTCTGTTGAACCTTCTAACTTAAAATTAACAATTGTTTCAGCTCCAGCTGTTGCTTTAATTTGTTTAGCAACATTTCCATAACCCACAAAAGAGGCCGTTATGGTGTAATTACCTGGTTGTACCTTTAAAGTGTAATTACCGCTGGCATCTGCAGTGGTGCCATTTTTTGTTCCGTTAATGTTTATTGAGGCAGCAGCAAGTGGCCCCATCGAATCTGAAACATTTCCTCTTATTATACTTATGGCCTCTTGGGATGAAACTGTGCCAATAGAAATAATAAAAAGGAAGACCAAACTTAACAACCTGCAAAACAGTGATTTGTAAAGATTTTTTCTCATTTTAAATATATTTAGTTAGTCTAAACTATTTGATGAGTGCTCCTTACCAGTTATGCGCCATCCTGTAGCAATTTGATATTTTTATCCCAAAAAATACATCTTTAACATTATTTTAACTTTCATTTTATGATTATTTAATATTTCTTATGAATTTCGATATGTTTCATATTAAATTATCCTACCATAAGAATTATCATAAATTCAATTAAATATCAAATAAGACAAAAGAATCATCAAATTGTACACATCTGATTTATTTACTATTTCTAAGCAAACTAGATAACCTATGATTTAAATTGATTGCCTATTTTAGCTCAAAATTCATCACCATGATTTATGCTAACAAAAAAGTAAATCTCAAAGGAAATTTAGCCCAACAGACCGCACAAATTATTGCTAACGTTACAGCCTTAGAAAGTAAAAATGTAATTAGGTTAGAAAGTGATACAGTTTTTCTATATCCGCAAATATGGAAAGATAAAATTGCTGCCATTAATTGGATAAACTGTTTACATCATTACTATTGTCTCAAAAAGCAGCTTAAGGGTTCATCACCCTTATATTTCAAAAATATAGAAACAGAAGAACTCATTGGTACGATGATAAATAAAAAACCTAAAGTTTTAATTTTTAGTTGATTATCGTAATTTTAGGTTAAATCAAATCGCTCCCATTATGACAACTGAAAAAAAACGCATCCTATCTATTGATATTTTAAGAGGATTGGTAATGGTTATCATGGCCCTAGACCACACTCGTGATTTCTTTCATGCAAGTGGTATGAGCGACCCAATGAATCCAGACGGAACAACAATACCTTTGTTTTTTACCAGGTTGATTACTCATTATTGCGCACCAACTTTTGTCTTCCTTTCTGGTATTTCTGCCTATTTATCATCGCAAAACAAAGACCCTAAGCAAGCCAGCTTATTTCTAATTAAAAGAGGTTTTTGGTTATTATTTGTAGAGATTGTTATTATCACCTTTGGCTTAACCTTTAATCCTTTTTATAATCTCGTTATCCTTCAAGTAATATGGTCTATAGGTTGGAGTATGATTTTGCTAGGTCTATTGAGCAGAATCTCTTATCGCTTGGTAGCAGTTATTGGATTGATTTTATTCTTTGGGCATAATATCCTCAACTATATTTCAATAGACCCAAAAACATTTCTTGGTAGTTTTATTGATTTAACGCTTACTACAAGAGCTCAATTCATCCCAATAGGAGACCAACATATTATAGGTGTATTTTACACTATTTTACCTTGGACAGGAGTTATGTTTGTAGGTTTTGCTATTGGCAAATGGTACAGCGCTGCGTTTGATGAAGTTAAAAGAAAACGTTATTTATTCTATTCTGGCTTAGGGCTTTTTGTATCTTTTCTAGTATTAAGGTATTTTAGCTTATACGGCAATCCAGAGCCAAGAAAAGATTATGGAGATGCCTTGAAGAACTTTTTTGACTTTTTAAACGTAAGCAAATATCCACCATCCTTACAGTATTTGGGAATGACATTAGGTCCTGCTTTAATGTTATTATCTGTTATAGAAAATGTGAAAAACAGATTTGCCAGAATAATGATGGTTTATGGCAAAGTTCCATTCTTTTATTATGTGTTACATTTTTATGTTATCCATGTTATAGTGGTTATTTGCTTTTTTGCCCACGGTTATGGGACTAAAGACATTGCAGATCCTAACATTCCATTTTTATTCCGTCCTGCAACTTTTGGATATGTTTTACCTATCGTTTATTTGATTTGGTTAAGTATTGTAGCTATACTTTATCGTCCTTGCGTTTGGTTTCAAAATATAAATCGACACATACACAATGGTGGCTTAGCTATTTGTAAAGTTTAATCAACATTATTTAAATTTGTTGATAATTAACGCTGAAGTTATTACACAATTATTACGTCTTAAGTAACCTATTTGTTGCATTTTTTGTTTCTTTGGTAAATCAAAAAATTATCCTAAAACTCAAAGCTTATGCCAGCAAAAACCAAGGTTCCACAGGGCGATATTTTATCAATAGACATTGGTGGCACCAATATTAAATCATGTTTACTAAGTCCAAAAGGTAAATTATTAACAGATTTTAAAAAAACACCTACGCCTAAAAATTCTACTCCTGAAGAAGTTTTAAAAGCTATTAAAAAACTTTGTGCCGATTTTAAAGCTTTTGAGAAGGTTTCAATCGGGTTTCCAGGCTATGTGAAAATGGGCATTGTACAAACCGCTCCTAACCTTGCAGAAAACAAATGGATAAATGTAAACTTGGCACAACAGGTGGCCAACTTATTCGGCAAACCTGTTCGTTTAATTAACGATGCAGACCAACAAGGTTTAGGCATTGTAAGTGGCAAGGGCTTTGAGATTGTATTTACATTAGGTACAGGATTTGGAACCTCATTACTATTTGACGGAGAATTATTGCCTCATTTAGAATTGGCTCATTTACCTGTTAGTAAAACCGATGATTATGATGATTTTATTGGAGATAGAGGCTTTCTTAAAGTGGGTAAAAAGAAGTGGAACAAACGTTTACAATACTTAATTGAGATATATAAAACTGTTTTTAATTACGATAAATTGTATATTGGCGGCGGAAACTCAAATGAAATCAATTTTGAACTAGAAAAAAATATCAAATTGGTTTCTAATAAAGACGGTATTAAGGGCGGAGCAAAATTATGGCTTGCCAAAGAAAAATATCATATCCATACTACATATCCTAATAAGAAATAATGACAAACATTAAATTACTCTTCTTAGATATTGGAGGTGTTCTTTTAAGCGATGGCTGGAATCATAAATCAAGAATGCTGGCCATTGAAAAATTCGACTTAGAACCTATCCAATTTCAAAAAGACCATTCTGTGGCCTTTACGTTATTCGAAAACGGAAAATTAACTTTAGACCAATACCTAGATTGCGTTGTATTTAACGCTGAACGCTCGTTCACAAAGGAAGATTTTAAACAATTTATGTTCTCTAGAACTACAGAACTTCCAGATTTTTTACCTTGGTTAGCGGAGTGGAAAAAAAGAACAGGGATTAAAATCTTTTCTATCAATAATGAAGGAAAAGAGTTTAATGATTATCGAATTAAGAAATTCAACCTTCATCAAGTATTCGATGCATTTATTTCATCATGTGAAGTAGGATTCTCAAAACCAGACCCTTCAATTTTCAAACTTGCACTAGGCATTGCGCAAGAAGAAGCTCAACACTGCATGTATTTTGACGATAGGGCAATTCACGTTTCAATTGCTAAACAATTAGGCTTTAATGCTTTCGTACACAAAGAATTTGAAGAAAGTAAAACAATTTTAGAAAGTATAAATAAATCATAAAATGAGTAACGATAAAAAAGCTACGTTCGCTTTCGGAATGGTTGGTTTAGGAACCATGGGGCGCAACTTGCTATTAAATATGGCCGATAATGGCTTTGCTGTAACTGGATATGACAAGAGCGAAAAAATGCTCCAAATATTTGAAGAAGAAGGTAAAGCACATGACCTTAAAGGATTTTCAGATATACAAGAGTTTGTAGATAGCTTACAAAGTCCACGTACTATTATTTTATTAGTACCTGCCGGAGCCATTGTTGACAGTGTAATTTCAGAACTACAACCATTATTAACCAAAGGCGATATCATCATCGACAGTGGAAACTCTTACTTTACTGATACGAGCAGAAGATCTATTGAATTAGCCGAAAAAGGAATTCATTTCTTCGGAATGGGTATTTCTGGAGGTGAAGAAGGAGCTAGATTTGGTCCGAGTATGATGCCTGGTGGAGATAAACAAGCTTATGCTGTAGTTAAGGATATGTTAGAGGCTGTTTCTGCAAAAGCAAATGGCGACCCTTGTGTAACTTACATTGGTCCAGGTGCTTCTGGTCACTTTGTTAAAATGACACATAATGGTATCGAATATGCAATTATGCAATTATTAGCAGAGGCTTACGAAATCATGAAAAATGGTTTAGATTATGATAATGACCAAATCCAACAAGTTTTCGAGAAATGGAACAATGGTCGTTTAAAATCATTTTTAATGGAAATTACCAAAGATGTTTTCTTATTTAAGGATGTGAAAACTGGTAATTTATTAGTGGATGAAATTAAAGATGAAGCAAAATCTAAAGGAACTGGAAAATGGACTTCACAAGTTGCAATGGATGTTGAAACACCAATTCCAAGTATAGATGCGGCTGTTTCCACTAGAAATCTATCAAAACTTAAGAAATTAAGAGTTCAGCTTGAAGAAGCTTACGGTGCTTCAGAAAAAATTAAAGCCAGTGCAGATTTTATTGATGATTTAGAAGAAGCATTCTATTTTGCAATGGCGAATGCCTATGCACAAGGAATGCACTTATTGTGGAAAGCATCCATAGAATATAAATACGAATTAAACTTATCTGAAATCGCCAAAATCTGGCGTGGTGGTTGTATCATTAGAGCAGAATTTTTAGAAGATATTTATCAAGCTTATAAAAAACAGCCAGATTTAGAGCATTTATTTGCCGATGCTGGTGTTCAAGCTAAAATCAAAAAAAGTTTAAAAGGTACAAGAAATGTGGTTTCATCTGCAATTAATGCTGGTATTGCCACTCCTTGTTTCACTTCTGCCCTAACCTATTTTGACACATTAAAAACTGGCAGAATGCCTTCTAATTTAACACAGGCTCAAAGAGATTTCTTTGGTGCACATACTTTTGAAAGAATTGATAGCGAGGGAATTTTCCACGCAGATTGGAATCAAAAGAACTCATAATCCCTATTAAAATGAAGAAAAAAAGTAAACTTAATCCAACCATATTTGTAATTTTTGGTGGCACAGGAGATTTAAATAAAAGAAAACTCGCCCCTGCCTTATATAACTTATTTACGGAAGGTTATATGCCAGAAAAGTTTTCAATAATTGGTACTGGAAGAACAAAATTTACTGATAAAAAATATCAAGAAGTTATTTTAGAAAATGTAAATCAATTTTCTAGAAATGGCAAGGTTAAAAAAGAAAATTGGGATAGTTTTGAAGAAAATATCCATTACTGCTCAACAGATGTTACTGTTCCAGAAACATTTGAAGGTTTAAAAACAGAGATCGAAAAGTATCAGTCTGAATTTGGCGCTGATACTCAGGTTATATTTTATCTAGCGGTTGCACCAAATTTCTTCCCATTAATTGCAGAATGTTTATGCAAATATAAATTAACTCAGAATGAAGATAATAGCAGAATTGTAATAGAGAAACCGTTTGGTAATGATTTAGAAAGTGCCAAAGAACTAAATTTATTGTTGAGCAAAATCTTTACTGAAAAACAAATCTATCGTATAGATCATTATTTAGGTAAGGAAACAGTTCAGAACATGATGGCTTTCCGCTTTGCGAACTCGTTATTTGAGCCATTGTGGAATAGAAACTACATAGAACACATACAAATTTCAGTTACAGAGCAATTAGGCGTTGGAGACCGTGGTGGTTATTACGAAGGAGCGGGTGCATTAAGAGACATGATCCAAAATCACTTATTGCAATTGCTTTGTTTAGTTGGAATGGAAGCTCCTATTTCGTTTAATGCAGATGAAATTAGAGATAGAAAAGTTGAGGTTTTAAGAGCAATGCGCCCATTTAAACCTGAAGAAATTAGTTCAAATGCAGTTAGAGGTCAGTACAGCAAAGGTTGGGTAGAAGGAAAAGAAGTACCAGGATATAGACACGAAACAGGTGTTGACCCTCATTCAAATACAGAAACCTTCGCAGCCGTTAAATTTTTTATAGATAACTGGCGTTGGCAGGGAATTCCTTTTTACCTACGTACCGGAAAAAGGATGAACCAAACTTCTTCAATTATTACTATCCAATTTAAGGATGTTCCCCATCATATCTTTTCATCAAGAGCTACAGAAACTTGGCAACAAAATCGCCTAATTATTAGCATTCAGCCAGAAATGAGTATTCGTTTACAAGTTCAAGCGAAAAGACCTGGTGTTAAAATGGTTTTAAATCCTGTTGATATGGTATTCGATTACAAAGGAACTTATGATACTGATACACCTGAGGCTTACGAAACCTTGCTTTTAGATGCAATGAATGGCGACCAAACTTTATTTATGCGTGGCGACCAAGTAGAAGCGGCATGGGAATTAGTTATGCCAATCATCAATACTTGGGAAAGCAAAAAATCACTAAACTTCCCTAACTACCCAGCAGATAGCTGGGGACCAGAAGATGCTGAGGCACTAATTGCTAAGGATGGTTTCCACTGGTTTACTTTGCCTTTAAAGGATAAATAATATTTTTACCGCAAAGAGCACAAAGAATTACGCAAAGAAGAAGAGCTTATTTTCTTCGCGAAAGTCTTGGCGTTCTTTGCGTTTACCTTTTTTTAGAATAATGAACTTACACATCTTTAAATCGATCGCTGAACTTAACGAGAACTTAATTAAATACGTAATCGAAATTGCCAATGAGTCTATAGCAACAAAAGGCAGATTTGATTTTGTTTTAACTGGCGGAAACTCTCCTAAAGAACTTTATAAAGAGATATCAACCACGTTTAAAGACCAAATAGATTGGACCAAAGTATATTTCTTTTTTGGTGATGAAAGATATGTTTTGCCAGACCATAAAGATTACAATGGGTTAATGGCAAAGGAAACCTTGTTTAATAACCTACAAACTCCAGAAGACCACATTTTTTATTTCGACACCACTTTACCTGCTGCAGATGCTGCAAAAGCTTATAAAGCAGCCTTAGACAAACATTTTGGCGAAGAAGAAATTATATTCGATTTAATCCTTTTAGGAATGGGTGATGATGCACATACAGCCTCAATTTTCCCAAATACTGAGCTCATAAAAAGCATTCACCCTACAGTAGAATCTGTTTGGGTTGAAAAATTAGACACCTATCGCATCAGTTTAACTGCACCGCTAATCAATAAAGCTAAAAACATTGCCTTTATCACCTTCGGAGATAATAAAGCAAATGCCCTAAGACACGTAATTGGAGATGAACAAAAAGATTATTTTATTTATCCAGCGCAACTGATTAAACCTGTTGATGGCAATCTAGATTGGTTTGTTGATGATAAGGCTACAAGTTTATTGGACTTATAATATTAGCAAGTATCGGGTTTTATACCACTTAGGCATCCCCTACTTTTGTATGTATCAAAACGAATCAAATGAACACACAAGAGGAGTTAAACTACCATCGCATTGCGGAAGCAATTAGTTACTTACAAGAGAATTTTAAGACTCAGCCAGATTTAGATTTAATAGCAGAGAAAGTAAATTTAAGTCCATTTCATTTTCAAAGATTATTTACTGAATGGGCAGGCGTTAGTCCGAAAAAGTTCTTGCAATACCTTAGTTTATCTTATGCTAAAAATATGCTCAAAAATGAGCAAGCAACACTGTTTGAAGTAGCTTTTGAAACAGGTTTATCTGGAACAGGAAGACTCCATGACCTTTTTGTAAACATTGAAGGGATGACTCCAGGCGAATTTAAAAATGGTGGAGAAAATCTAATCGTAAATTACAATTACCACCATACTCCTTTTGGTAATTTATTAATCGCAGCTACAGCTAAGGGTGTTTGTTACATGGCATTTGCCGATGATGAAGCTTTAGCATTTGGAGAACTTCATCAACAACTGCCAAAAGCAAATTTCAATAAACTAACTGATAAAAATCAAGAAGATGCCTTACAGATTTTCGGCAGCAATTGGAAGGAAACAAAAAGTCTTAAACTCCATTTAAAAGGCACACCTTTTCAATTAAAAGTTTGGGAAATGCTGTTAAAAATTCCAAAAGGAAGCTTTACAACCTATGGTTCAATTGCCCAAAAAATTGGAAATGCAAATGCATCAAGGGCAGTTGGTTCAGCTATTGGCAGCAATCCCATTGCCTTTCTAATCCCTTGCCACCGCGTTATTCAATCGTCTGGCAATTTTGGTCAGTACCACTGGGGAAGTGTTCGTAAAACTGCAATGCTAGGTTGGGAAGCAGCCCAAACTAATTTAGCACAATTGTAATCATGGAAGCTTTATTTGATATAAAAAGCATTGATAGAGATGCTTTAGCAGAAGCAATGAATCAGAATGGTTATGCAATCATTAATAATAGCTTAGCCAATGAGCAATGCGATGAGTTGATTGCAAACTATAATCAAGCTGATTTATATCGAAAAACTGTAGTAATGGAACGTTATCGTTTTGGTTTGGGCGAATACAAATATTTCAATTATCCTTTACCTAACATCATTACCAACTTAAGAAACAGCTTATATCCATTACTCGCTCCAATAGCAAATAATTGGATGAAAGTATTGAACATAGATACCTCATATCCGTTAGTTTATAATGATTTTTTAAAACGCTGTCACGATAACGGACAAACCAAGGCAACTCCTCTAATTTTAAAATATGGAAAGGGTGGGTTTAATACGCTTCATCAAGATTTATATGGCGACATCTATTTTCCCATACAAATGGTTATATTTTTAAACGATGCAGATGTTGATTATACTGGGGGAGAATTTGTGTTGACTCAACAAAATGTAAGGGCACAATCGAAAGCGATTGTTTTAAAACCTAAAAGAGGTGATATTTTAATCTTCACGACAAACTTTAGACCTGTTAAAGGTTCAAAGGGATATTATAGAGCAATTATGAAACATGGTGTAAGTGAATTGCATAGCGGCGAACGTTATACTTTGGGCATTATATTTCACAATGCCTTGTCTTAAAAACAGATGGTTTCTTTAATTAAAAATTTTAAACTTTGTCAAACTTATAACCTGCCTTAAAAAAGTTTGACAATTTGTCTCTAAAATGGATTTATTCAACACTCAACCTGCTCAAAACATTAATCTTTTACCAGAAGGTGGAACAGTAAATTATTATGGAAAAATTATGTCTAATCAACAGGCTAATCATTATTATAATTGTCTTTTAGAAACCATTGAGTGGAAAAATGATGAAGCTGTGATTTTTGGAAAACATATCCTTACCAAAAGAAAAGTGGCTTGGTATGGAGATTATCCATTCGAATATACTTACTCTAATGTAACCAAACAGGCTTTAATTTGGACTAAAGAATTATTAGAATTAAAGGCACTGGCAGAGGATAAATCTGGTGAAACCTACAATTCGTGTTTATTAAATTTATATCACAGTGGTGATGAAGGAATGGCTTGGCATAGCGATGGGGAAAAGGATTTAAAGAAAAATGGAGCCATCGGTTCTATGAGTTTTGGCGCAGAGCGGAAATTTGCATTTAAACATAAAGAGACTAAACAAATTGTTTCTTTAATCTTAGAAAATGGAAGTTTACTGGTGATGAAGGATGAAACTCAAACCAATTGGCTGCATCGCTTACCGCCAACAAAGTTGATCAACAAACCAAGAGTTAATTTAACCTTTAGAAGTATTGTTCGTTAAATTATATCTCAAAGGTTAATCCTTCAATAGCAAGCTCAGTTTTAGGGAATACTGTTTTTGCTTCATCCAATAACTCACTTAAAGTCTTATATCTTGATGAAAAATGTCCAATCAGCAACTTCTTAGCACCAACTATTTGAGCGATTTCTGCTGCTTGTAGTGCAGTTGTGTGATGTGTTTCTTTTGCTCTATCTAACATTTCATGCAAGAATGTAGCCTCATGATAAAGTGTGTCGCAACCTTTTATGGTTTCGAAATAGCGTTCATCAAATAAGGTATCCGAACAATATGCATAAGATTTTGGTTCTGCAGAATCTGTAGTGTAATCTAAATTCTTAATGACATCACCATTGGGCAAATCTAAATCAACCCCTCGTTTTAATAATGGATATAATTCTACAGGGATATTATCTTGTTCCAATTTATCAATCAAGAGTTTTCTTAATCGCTTTTTCTCAGTAAACTTAAAACCAGTACAAGGAATGCGGTGATTTAAAATAATCGTTTCTACAGTAACGTCATTATTTTGGAAAATTACACCACTTTGAGTGGTATCCGTATAAAAATATACCAGCTCATATTTCAAATGTGTATCTGAATGTTTAAACTGAAGCTCAAGTATTTCTTGTAAAGCCGCAGGGCCATAAATGTAAAGAGGTTTTATACGACCATTTAGATGCATACTAGAAAGCAATCCAATTAACCCAAAGTAATGGTCGCCATGTAAGTGACTAATAAAAATATAGTCAATTTTAGAAGCTTTAAGGTTAAACTTAATTAACTGCTGTTGCGTTCCTTCGGCACAATCAATTAAATAAAACTTTTCATTACAATTTAATAATTGAGCTGTTGGATTTCTATTGTGAACCGGAGTAGCCGAGCTGCTACCCAAAATGGTTACTTCAAATTTCATTAGAAGTTATCCTTTATCTACACCTCCACGTAATTCTTTCTCTATTTCTTCCATAAAGATTAAATCTGTGGCTTCATCTAATTTATTTACAAACGTAACTGAATTATGAAGGTTTGACATCTTAACAATTTTTGCAATTGAATTGTTAACCCCTGTAACAACAAAAACACCTCCAGCACTTTTACAAAGTCTATCTCCTACTAAAAGACAGCTTAAATCCTGTGAATCATTACATTCTTCTACAACAGATAAGTCTAAAACTATATTACGATAGCCTTCAGTATTTAACAAAATAAATTCTGATTTTAATGCAGGCGTGTTGTCGTTGGTGAACCTTGGCTCGTCCAATTTTAGAACAACATATTTTTCGTGTTTATCTGTAGAGAATTTCATGATATGGTATTTTATTTAAACGAAAGTAACGATTATTAATTTGATAATAAATCCTTAATAGCATTTATCACATTTTGTTCTATTCTATTTACAATACTTGATGATGGGTTTTTAACAAACTTTTCGCCAACAATTTGCTCGTATAATTCTATGTAACGCTCTGAAATTGAATTCACAATCTCTGGTGTCATTTCAGGAATAAATTGCCCGTCTTTACCTTGAAAATTATTTTCAATTAACCATTTGCGTACAAATTCTTTAGACAATTGTTTTTGAGGCTCATTATTGTTTTGTCTTTCTTCATAACCATCAGCATAAAAATAACGAGATGAGTCTGGCGTATGAATTTCATCAATCAAATAAATCGTATCGCCAACTTTACCGAACTCATATTTGGTATCAACCAAAATCAATCCTCGCTCTGCGGCCATTTCTGTACCTCTTTTGTATAAAGCTTGGGTATAATTCTCTAAATTTTCGTAATCAACTAAAGAGACAATTCCTTTTGCTAAAATATCTTGTTTAGAAATATCTTCATCATGGCCAACAGCAGCCTTTGTGGTTGGAGTGATAATTGGTGTAGGTAACTTATCGTTTTCTTTTAGTCCTTCTGGCAATTCAACCCCACAAACGCTTCGTCTACCTGCGCTATATTCACGCCAAGCATGACCAGCTAAGTATCCCCTAATTACCATTTCAACCTTGTAAGGCTCACATATTCTGCCAATGGTAACCATTTCATCAGGTGTGGATAAAACCCAGTTAGGAACGATGTCTTTTGTAGCAGCTAAAAATTTAGCAGCAATTTGATTTAAAACTTGTCCTTTAAACGGAATTGCTTCTGGCAAAACAACATCAAATGCTGATATCCTGTCTGTTACAACCATTGCCATCAATTGGTCGTCTATCGTATAAACATCACGCACTTTACCTTTATAAAAATTGGTTTGTTGCGGGAAATTAAAATGGGTTTCTTTGATTGCTTTCATCGGGTATAAAAATATGAAAAAGATATGAGATGTGAGATATGAGATATGAGACTTCCTTTGCAAATACTGTGTTTAATACATTATCAAGGACTTAACTTAAAACAAAGAGCAAAAGTCGGAAAGAAGAAGTCCAAAGTATTAGCTTTAAAACAAAAAATCCGAAGAAAAAACTTACATTCTTTTCTTCGGATCTCTCTAAAAAATTTGTGCTTACTGAATATCTCCGTAAGCTTTAAGTATTGCTTTAACTAATTTATGCCTTACCACATCATCTCCATTTAAGTAAATGATATCTATGCCTTTAATTTCTTCTAAAATACGAAGCGCATTATGCAAGCCAGACTGTGCTTTTTTAGGTAAATCTATTTGAGTCACATCACCAGTTACAATAAATTTTGCTGTTGGCCCCATACGGGTCAAGAACATTTTTAATTGCAAATCTGTCGAGTTTTGTGCCTCATCTAAAATCACAAAACAGTTATCCAAAGTTCTCCCACGCATAAATGCCAAAGGCGCTACTTCGATAGTTCTGTTTTCTAAGTATAGTTTTAGTTTTTCTGGCGGAATCATGTCGTCCAAAGCATCATAAAGTGGACGTAAATATGGGTCTACCTTTTCTTTTAGGTCGCCTGGTAAAAATCCAAGGCTCTCTCCCGCTTCTACAGCTGGTCTCGTTAAAATGATTCTTTTGATTTCCTTATTCTTCAAAGCCCTTACTGCTAAAGCTACAGCTGTATAGGTTTTTCCAGTTCCGGCAGGGCCGATGGCAAAGAGCACATCGTTTTTACCTATGCTATCAACCATTTTACGCTGATTAGCTGTACGAGCTTTAATCATTAAGCCATGATTCCCAAAAACGATAACCTCACCTGTATTGGCTGCCGTTGGAGCATCATCAGGTTTTGCAGCAGTTTTTTTAGAACCTAAAATAGCTTCTACATCGTTATGTGAAAGCGTTCTGTACTTTTCAAGATGAGCAACTAGTTGTTCGAACTTTTGCTCAAAAGCCTTAAGCTCAGCCTCATCGCCCAACGCTTTTACGTCATTTCCTCTTGCTACAATTTTTAATTTTGGGAAAGCAGATTTGATTAACTCATAATGCTCATTGTTGGCACCCCAAAATTGTACTTGGTCTGTTGTTTCTAATGTTAGCTTTAGTTCGTTCAAAATATTGTATTTTTATTTAGGAGTGTATATTTTGATTTAAAAATTGAATATTTGTAGGCGATTTGCCTATACACAAGAATAAGAATAAATATTGAATTTTTAATGGCGATAATAACTTTAACAACAGATTTAGGTTCCAAAGATTTTTATCAGGCTGCTTTGAAAGGTAGTATCCTGAATATCTTGCCTACAGCTAATATTGTCGACATTACCCATGAAGTTCCATCATTTAATATTTCTTATGCTGCCTTTGTTTTAAAGAATGCTTATCCATATTTCCCTAAAAATACAGTTCACTTAATTGGTATTGATTCGGTATTTAGCGAGAATACAAAATACATCGCCTTGCGTTATAAAGACCACTATTTTGTTGGTGCCGATAACGGGATATTTTCTTTATTATTGGATGAAGCTCCTGATGAATTAGTGGAGTTAAATATCATGCAAGATTTAAAATATTTACACTTTCCATTAGTAGATATTTTTGTAAAAGCGGCCATTCATTTAGCTAAAGGTGGCAAATTAAAAGAGATTGGCGTACCTACAGGAGATATTGAGCAAAGGATGCTTCTACATCCTGTTATAGAGCGAGATATCATAAGAGGAAGCGTAATTTATATTGATACTTTTTGTAATGTAATTACAAATATTACTAAGGACCTTTTTACCAAGATACAACGCAATAGAGACTTCACTCTGTACTTTAGAAAAAGCGAAACCATCACTCAATTAAGCTGGCATTATAACGAAGTTCCAGAGGGAGAAAAGCTGTGTTTATTTGGTATTAGTAACCATTTAGAAATTGCCATTAACAAAGGCAAAGCTAGTGGTTTATTAGGCCTACATCTAAGCGATATTGTAAGGGTTGAGTTTCATCCTTAAAAGGTAAAAGACTAAAGCAGAAAGACCAAAGCATATATGTTAGTCACACTGAGCGTAGTCGAAGTGTTTAATTAAAGGTCTTCGACTCCCGATGAAATCGGGACAGCTTCGCTCAGACTGACATTAACTTAATATATTATATGCTAGTTCGTATTGTAAAAATGCACTTCACTCCTGCTTATGTTGATGAATTTAAGATTCTATTTAACAACATCAAACTATTGATATCAAATTTTGAGGGATGCAAAGGTGTTAAGTTATTGCAACACGAAACGGATGAAACCATCTTTTTTACGATCAGTAAATGGCAAAGTGCTGATGATTTAGAAAACTATAGAAAGTCTAATTTGTTTATAGAAACATGGGCAAAAGTTAGACCAAATTTCAGTAGTAAAGCCGAAGCTTGGAGTTTATTAGAACAATAAAAACATCATGATGATAAAAAAACTATTTTTTTTAACGCTAATCATTTTATCAACTTTAAAAATAAATGCACAAGATACGTCTGCGTATGAAATTCAGCGTGCTAAAATAAATGCATTACTGGCTCAAAGAAGTGCAAATTTCGGGCAATATGATGCTAGCTTGAATGCTAGGACGGGTATTTTCGGTTTTCAAACTAAAAGAGATATTAGAAACTCAAATGAAATTCTACGACAGATAGCATTAAATGATAATGATATTTTTAAGGAACTTAAGATTTTATTAGACTACAAGGATTTGCAGGTTGAGCAAGTTAAAACCGCAGTAAATACAACTTCGGAAAGTATTTTAAACTATAGAAAGACAATCAAAGATTTACAAGACCAAAATCAGACACTAAGTGATAATTTAGCTAAAGCAGAAGGCGCAAGTAGCATTGCTCATATTTTTATGTTTATCTTTTTAATTGGCTGTATTGCATTAGCTTATGTTTTATATCAAAAGATTAAATTGCTAAAGCGATATGAAAAAACAAGCATTTAAGCTCTTAGTAAAGTTGAATAAGGTTTTACTGCCAAGTTACTACAAGAAAGACCCAATGAAATTAACCACATTTCAAAAGGCGGTTTTAGGTTTTAAATATTGGGCTTTGATGAATTCACTCGAATAATAAGCTTAAAGCAAAAAGATTAAAGCACCTAGGAGGTTACAATTACGCTTTAGTCTTTTTGCTTTGGTCTTTAGTCTTTAGTCTTTCTTAAAATGGTCAATAATTAAATTAGCCAATTCAGTTCCAATTCTTTCTTGAGCCTCATTAGTTGAAGCCCCAATATGAGGAGTTAAAGATATTTTTGGGTGAGTTAATAATGCAGCTAACGGCGTTGGTTCGTTATCGAAAACATCTAGACCAGCGAAAGCTACTTTACCTGAATCTAAAGCGTTAATTAAAGCTTCTTCATCAATTGTACCACCACGAGAACAGTTTACAATTCCTACGCCTGGTTTCATTGCATCAAATTCTGCAGCGCCTAAAATTGGCTTATCTGCAAATGGTGTATGCAATGATATAAAGTCACTCTGTGCAATAACTTCAGCTAAGCTTACAGTTTGTACAGGAATATCTACTTTAATTCCTCCTTGCAAGTTTAAAGTAATGTTGCCGCTAAATGGAAATAAATCATAAGCTAAAACATTCATTCCTAAACCTAAAGCTACACTTGCTGTTTCTCTTCCAATTCTACCAAAACCAATAATACCAATTGTTTTGCCTCTTAGCTCGATACCTTTTGCATAAGCTTTCTTCAAATCGTTAAATTTGGTTGCCCCCTCTACTGGCATCTTACGATTTGCATCTTGCAAGAAACGAACACCAGTAAACAAATGTGAAAAAACCAATTCAGCTACTGATAAAGATGAAGCAGCTGGTGTATTTACTACATTTACACCTTTACCACGAGCGTAATCAACGTCGATATTATCCATTCCAACACCACCTCTACCAATTAATTTGATATTCGGACAAGCATCAATTAATGCTGCTCTAACTTTAGTTGCGCTACGAACAGTAATTGCATCGTAATTTAATAATGCTTCGGCTAATTGGTCTTGAGGAATTGTTTGTGTATCAACCTGAAAACCTGCATCTTCTAATAATTGTTTCCCAATTGGGTCTATGCCGTCGTTGGCAAGTATCTTAATCATATCTTTTTTATGTTTTCATTTGGAAGGACATTGTTTTTACAGCAATTACCTTCCAAAACTTAATTAAACTACTTATTGCTTTTGTTATAATTTTCTTCGAAAGTTTGCATTAAATCTATTAAAGCGTGAACGCTGGTAATAGGAAGTGCATTATACATTGATGCTCTGAATCCACCAACGCTTCTGTGCCCTTTCAATCCTTCAAAACCATTATCATCGGCAAATTTGGAGAATGACTTTTCTAGTTCAGGATTTTCCATTACAAAACAAATATTCATTCTAGAACGGTCTTCAACAGCACAAGTTCCTTTAAATAATGGATTTCTATCTATTTCTTTATATAGAGCATCAGCTTTTGCTTTATTTTCTTTTTCAATTTCGGCAATGCCACCTTTAGATTTTAACCAATTTAAGTTTAGCATAGCCACATAAATTGAAAATACAGGTGGGGTATTGTACATTGAATCGTTATCCTTGTAAGATGCATAGTCTAACATAGATGGAATTGCTCTTCCACTTTTGCCTAAAATTTCATCTTTAACAATTACAATTGTTAATCCGGCAGGGCCGATGTTTTTTTGAGCTCCAGCATAGATTATATCGTATTTAGAGACATCAATTACATGGCTCATGATATCAGATGACATGTCGCAAACTATAGGAACGTTAGTCTCTGGTAGATTGAACAATTCTGTCCCGTAGATGGTATTATTTGAAGTGTAATGAAAATATACACTATCTTCTGGGATTTCGTAATCTTTAGGAATGAAAGTAAAATTAGCTTCTTTAGAGGTAGCAACTACATTTGCTTTTCCAAAATTTTTAACCTCTTTAATCGCCTTGTTTGCCCAAACACCAGTTTCTAAATAAGCAGCTGTTTTTCCCTCTGGCAATAAGTTCATTGGAACCATTGCAAATTGCAAACTTGCGCCACCTTGTAAAAATAAAACAGAGTATCCAGATGGTACATTTAAAAGTTCTTTTACCAATTTATTAGCTTCTGCCATCACTTCCTCAAATTCAGGGCTACGATGCGAAATTTCTAAAATTGATAAACCGTCTTTAAAATCTAAAACAGCTCTAGAAGCTTGTTTAAATACCTCTTGTGGTAAAATACAAGGGCCTGCACCAAAATTATGTCTCATTATATATTAAGTTTTATTAATTGTTGTTCAATTTTTCTTTAAAGGCATTAATGAGCTCGCAAGCTCGGTTTATGATGGTAAATCTAGTAAATTAGTAGGACTTATTGATGGTTTTTGAACTTTAAAATTAATTTAAAATTGAACTGTCGGCCTGTTAAATAGTTAGGCACAGCATATTGAACATTGTCTACATCTTTTAACCACAAATAAGATACTGTGTTATTGATATTGAGCAAATTAAAGACTTCGAAATAAGCGATGAACGAACTAAAATATTTATCTAATAATTTTGGTTTTCTTAGTGCATAATCGTCTAAAAAATCTTTAGAAAAACCAATATCTACTCGTTTATAAGCTGGAATTTGAAAATTATCAGTGTAATGGTCACTTTGAGGAGAACCAAGTGGCAAACGAGAACCATAAAGCATATTTAAGTGCACTTTATAAGTAGGGCTTTTTAACAACCTATCTTGAAAAAACATTGAGAAATTAACCCTTTGGTCTGTAGGTCTTTTTAAATAACCTGGAAAAACTAAATTTTGACCGCTGTAGTAAGAATCACCTAAGATGTCTTGTTCAGCTTTCATAAACGATAGCCTAAAATAAGAAACCAAGTCTTTCACAAACTCTCCCCCTATGCTAAAGTCAGCACCTAAAGTTCTTCCTTTTGCGGTTTCGGACGATAAGTATTTAACCCTTACATTATCAATTACATAAGGAATTAATTTATCTATGTATTTGAAATAAACTTCCGAGCTAAATTTTAATCGCGTTCCTAATCCATCAAAAGCATAATCGAAACCTGCAGATGTATTATAAGAACGTTGTGCTTTCTGATTAAGGTTTAAAATTCCGTCATAAGCCCTTATGCTTCTATAAGTTGGCGGTTGCTGATAAACACCAGCGGAGAAACGTAAAATTTTATTGTTACTGGTTGGTCTATAAGCTAATAACAACCTCGGGCTTATTAAAATTTGCTCCGACAATGAATTGTAGCTCGCCCTCACTCCTAATTGCAAGTCTGTATTTTTTGCAATGTTATAACTGTCCTGGATATATGCTGTGTAATTATCTATATCAACATTGTTGGATATTTTGATTGACTGTTCTAAGAAGAACTTCTTTGAGTCGTATGGCAAAATATAACCCGCAGAATCTGTTAGATGGTATTCATTTAAGTCGTCTTTAAATTTATTTTGCTCAAACCTCACACCCCAAGAAAAAGTATGATTTTCAAAACTTTGGTCGGCCTTAATTTCCGAGCTAAATGTTTGAGAACTTAAACTATTTCTCGCATAATTTAAGTATGTCCCAATCCCTCTATTTACTCGAACTGTAGAAAAACCCCCTGATGCAAAGCCAGTTTCTAATTCATCAAAAATATATCTTCCCTCAATATCAAATCTTTCTCTCTCCTTTGTATTAAAATAACTATTTATCCATTTGATAACTACATTAGGTTTCGGACTGAAAATAGCAGTTACTGCACCACCTGCAGTTCTATAGCTATCAATTTCTTGCCCATTGTAAGCAATATTTAACCTAAGTTGAGTGTCTAATGTCCCAAACTGCGTTTCCCTATCTTCTGGCACTAATTTAAATTGCCCGAGATTAAAATTTGCCAATCCGCTTAAACTAAATTTATCAGAAAAATTATACTGATAAAGAAGCTGAGCATCACCGAAATTTGGATTATAACTACCCTTGTTATCTTGCTTATTTAATACACTACTATTGTTTTTATATCTTAGTCCTAATAAAAGAAAACTTTTATTAGCCACATATTTAGAGCTTAAAGATGTTCCCAAAAAACCTGTAGTTAACACCAATTGACTGCTATCGGGCTTATCATATTTAACATCCAAAACCGATGATAACTTATCTCCATATCGAGCTTCGAAACCTCCTGCAGAAAATTTTGCACGGGTTACTAAATCTCCATTTATAAAACTTAAACCTTCTTGCTGACCATTTCTAATTAAAATTGGTCTACTTATCTCAATATCATTTACATAGATTAAGTTTTCATCGAAATTACCGCCTCTAACACTATATTGGGAGCTTAATTCGTTATTAGTCGAAACTCCAGGAAGTGTTTTTAAAATGGCTTCAAAGTTACCGGAGACGGATGGTAAAGAAGATAAATCAGCAATATTAATGGTGCTTGTATTACTTAACTGATTTTGTTTGTTGGTTACAGTAACTTGCTCTAATTCGTTAATATTCGGTACTAAAATGGCATCTCTAATGATACGTCCAGCAACCTTTTCATTGATTTTTATATTGATAGGTTTATAACCTAGCAAACTGTATTTAAGCGTAAATGAAGTAGTTTTAGAATAGATGGTGTAACTGCCATCTTCGGCTGTTAATGTACTTTCTTGCTGACCTAAAACAGCAACTGTAACTTGTTGTAGCGGGTTAAATTTTAAATCTTGAATTTTACCTGTAACCCTAATCAAAGGTTGAGCATTTACCAAAGTAAAGCTCAAAAGTAAAGTCAAGATTAACAGATAAGCCCTCAACATTTAAAGATTAATTAAATTTCTTGTAAGCTTACATCGATATTTTTCATATCAGCAATCATTTGGATTTGATTGCTTGCTGCAAAAATGGCATTACCAGCAACAAAGGCATTTGCACCGGCTTTTATTAAACTTGCTGTATTTGAAACGCTTACTCCTCCATCAACTTCAATTATTAAATTCGGGTTGATTTCATTAGCCAGCTTCCTCAGTTCTGTTATTTTATTTAAGGATTGAGGGATAAATTGCTGTCCGCCAAAACCTGGATTTACCGACATGATTAAAACCATATCTAAATCTGCCAAAATATCTTTTAGCAAACCTACAGGAGTATGCGGATTAAGCGCCACACTAGCTTTACAACCAGCGGCTTTTATCATTTGTATCACTCTGTGTAAATGCGGACAAGCCTCGTAATGAACGGTAATGATAGCTGCACCTCCATTTGCAAATTCTTGAATGTACTTTTCAGGATTTACAATCATTAAATGAACATCTAATGGTTTTTTAGCATACTTTTTAACAGCTTTTAATACAGGGAAACCAAAAGAAATATTCGGCACAAATACACCATCCATCACATCCACATGGAACCAATCAGCTTCGCTATTATTTATCATTTCAATATCGCGTTGCAGATTAGCAAAATCAGCAGAGAGTATAGATGGAGCTATGATGTGTTTCATTTTATTGGTTTGTATCTTCTCTTAATTTTTTGATATTCTCAAGTTCAATAATATCAATTTGGTCTTTTGGTCTATTTGCAGCTCTTTTAGCTTCAATTAATTGGTTGATATGTAAGAATGGTATTTCTAAATCATAAATTGTAGCAATTGAAGCATATTCAAAACTTTTATCGAAACCATATTCTTCTAACCCCTTAACAGATGTCATTATATCCATTCTTAGACTGTTATCCAAATGAAAATCGGTCCAGCCTGGAATAAATTCCATTGTTTCTAACAATTTATAATCTCCTAATCCATACGAGTTAAAAGCTTTTCTTAGGTTTTTTCTATTTTCTAGGCTATCTTTTATCCAAATATCAATGTCATCAGTTGTACGATGAAAGCCATGTAAATTTGTAGCTACTCCCCCAATCATTATGAACTCTACCTTATTATCTAAAAGTGAGCGCCATAATTTCAGTATCTCATCATCAAAAACATCCATAAATTAATCCATTTTTTTATGGATAATCTTCGCAGATTTCAATATTACGTTCATTTTCATTAGCCTTGCCATGGTATGAAAACGCTCTGTATAAGAACTGGATAAAGCTTTAAGCAATAAGTCCTCTTCAGCTTTTTTATAATCAGCTAATGGTTCTTCAACTATGTTAGTTTTGCTTTTCATATCAATATATGCAAGTTACAAAAGAAGTAGGGAACTTTGTAATGACAAGCTTAAAATTTTAGCAAACCTTATTTAAATAAACTGGATTGCAGCGGCATCCTTTTTAAATTGTTTTTTAGCGAAGCGAACAATTTAAAAAGATACAGCGAAAAGCCAGACTACCATTGCTATAAAACGCTAAAATTGCTTTTCAAAAAATGATAACAGTAAAACGAGATTCTTCGCTTCGCTCTGAATGACAAATCTAAAAAACAAAAAATCTTTCAAAAAACCGATAAGGTCTAATTTCCATTAATCAAATTTTGTCATTCCGAGGCACGAGGAATCTCTCTATTAGATTCTTCGCTATCGCTACCGATGTAAAATCGGTACAAGTCTTGGATGACAAACATGAAAAACAAAAACCCTTCCAGTAAAACTGAAAGGGTTAGTATATTAAAGTTCCCTTTAGGGAATTTAGGGGTTATGCTTGTGGAGCTGTAGGTTTTTCAGGTCTTGGCAACAAAACTTTACGAGAAAGTTTCATTTTACCTTGTTTATCTACATCTAACAATTTAACTTCTATTTTATCGCCTTCTTTTAAAACGCCATCCATAGTTTCTAAACGCTCCCATGAAATTTCAGAGATGTGTAATAAACCATCTTTACCTGGCATGATTTCTACGAATGCACCAAATGGCATGATAGATTTCACTTTACCTTGGTAAGTAGCACCAATTTCTGGTTTAGCAGCAATTGCATTGATACGTGCAACGGCAGCATCAATTGCAGCTTTGTTATCAGCAAAAATTTCAACGATACCTTTGTTACCAACCTCTTCGATAGAGATAGATGCACCAGTTTCGCGTTGCATTTCTTGAATGATTTTACCGCCTGGGCCTATTACCGCACCAATAAATTCTTTATCAATACTTAAAGAAACGATACGTGGAGCGTGTGGTTTTAAATCTTCATTAGGTGCAGCGATGGTTTTAGCCATTTCACCTAAAATATGTAAACGACCTTCTTTAGCTTGTAATAAAGCCTTAGTTAACACATCGTAAGATAAACCGTTGATTTTTAAATCCATTTGACAAGCAACGATACCATTTTTAGTACCTGTTACTTTAAAGTCCATATCTCCTAAGTGATCTTCATCACCTAAAATATCTGAAAGGATAGCGTATTTACCAGTTTTCTCATCAGTAATTAAACCCATTGCAATACCAGAAACCGGAGATTTGATTTTAATACCAGCATCCATTAATGCTAAAGTACCAGCACAAACAGTTGCCATTGATGATGAACCGTTTGATTCTAAAATATCAGAAACAATACGGATAGTGTATGGATTTTCTGCTCCTTCTGGTAACACTTTTTTCAACGAACGTTGAGCTAAAGCACCGTGACCAATTTCTCTACGTCCAGCACCTCTATTAGGTCTAACCTCACCAGTTGAGAAACCAGGGAAATTATAGTGTAATAAGAATTTATTGTAACCATTAAAGAAAGCACCGTCAATCATTTGCTCATCGTCTTTACTACCTAAAGTAACCGATGTTAAAGATTGAGTTTCGCCACGAGTAAATACTGCAGAACCGTGAGCTGCAGGTAAATAACCTACTTCACTCCAAATTGGACGAATTTCAGTTGTTTTACGCCCGTCTAAACGAATTCCTTCATCTAATAAAAGATTTCTAATTGCATCGTACTGCACATCATGGTAATAATGCTTAGCCATTGCTTTAGTTAAATCTGCAGTATCTTCTGGCATTGCTGCGAAGAAATCATTAATAATTGCAGTGAAACCAACTTTACGCTCATCTTTATTAGAACCAGATTTCGCAACTGCGTAAACTTTATCGTAAGTATCAGCGTAAACCTTAGCTTTTAAATCAGCATCGTGATCTTCGTGGTTGTATTCACGTTTTACAGTTTTGCCAGTAGCTTCAGTTAATTCAACTTGAACAGCACATTGAACTTTAATTGCAGCATGTGCAAATTTTAAAGCTTCAACCATCTCGTCTTCTTGAATTTCATCACACTCACCTTCAACCATACCTATATCGTTAGCCGAACCAGCAACCATAAATTCTAAAGTTGCACGTTCTAATTCGCTAGCTAATGGGTTGATTACCAATTTGCCATCAATTTTAGCTACGCGTACTTCAGATATTGGACCGTTAAAAGGAATATCAGAAACTGATAAAGCTGCAGATGCTGCTAAACCAGCTAAACAATCTGGCATGATATCTTTATCAGCCGAGATTAATGAAATCATTACTTGTGTATCAGAGTGATAATCTGAAGGGAACATAGGGCGTAAAGCTCTATCAACCAAACGAGAAATTAACACTTCATAGTCAGATAATCTTGCCTCACGACGTAAAAATCCTCCTGGAATACGGCCAGTAGCCGCATATTTTTCTTGATAATCTACCGATAATGGTAAAAAATCTGTACCTGGTTTGGCACCTACAGTAGATACAACTGTTGCTAACAACATGGTATCTCCCATTTTAACTACAACAGAACCATCAGCTTGTTTAGCTAATTTACCTGTTTCAATTTCTACAATTCTTCCATCGCCTAAATCAAACGATTTTTTTATTACATTCATATTTAATTGTTGTGATCTGCTTTTCCTCTTTCGAACAGATCGAGTTTATATATATTTTCTTCGAGTATTAAACGAAAAAAAGCCACTCTAAAAGAATGGCTTTTATTAACATTACACCGATTTGATGATATCTCTAAGCGATAAAGCTTTGATGATAGCACGATAACGATTAATATCTTTTTTAAATAAGTACGCCAAAATACCGCGACGTTTACCTACTAATTTTTGAAGTGACAACTGAGTAGAGAAATCTTTACGATTTTTCTTTAAGTGTTCTGTTAAGTGCGCAATACGGTATGTAAATAACGCTACTTGACCTTCTGCAGAACCAGTGTTGGTTTCTACTTCGCCGTGTTGTTTAAAGATTTCGGCTTTCTTTTCTGGACTTAAATACATTCTTGAATGGTACTAAAGTTTATAATTAATTAATTGAGCGCAAAGATAAGGTAAGTTTAGTATAAAAACAAGTGCTGTCATCGGATGGATATATGCAGTTTTCCAATTTTCATCCGATGTCTACTTTTAAGTTAAAGATTTGAAAATCAGAAACAGTAAGTCTTTAGGTTATTACAGTGCCGCCCTAGCTTCTGCCGTGAAGGCGGCATCTCGCTAAGTCGCCTGCCTGCCGGACAGGCAGGGGTTTATTTAACAAAGGTAAAAGTTCTTTTAAAGGGCTTGTTTCCCAAACATCTAATGGAATTTCACACAACCTTTAACCGTCCGTATAAGCTCGGTATACCGTCGGTTGACCGTCGATATAGGCTTTTCGACGGTAAACCGACGGTGACTTGACGGAGAGCCGACGGTGAAAATGCATTATTTTGACATTCTAAATCATAAAATCGTTTACTTTTGCAACGATGGAAAAAAATCAATTCAGCATCTTCGAAACAGAGTTAAATGTTCGTCCAGACGATATAGATATGTTTAACCATGTGCATAACAGCAAATACCTTGATTATGTATTGGCTGCTCGTTATGAGCAAATGGATAAATTTTACGGAATGAGCTGGCAAACTTTTACGGAACAAGGTTTTGGTTGGGTTGTAGCAAAAGTTATCATCAACTTTAAACGCCCATTGAAACTAGGCGACCAAATGTTGGTAAGAACAGGCATTTTAGAAATGAACGAAAAAGGAAGTAATGTTCAATTCGAAATCATCAATAAAGCTACCGGAAAAGTATCTTCTGATGGGATTTTTGAATATGTAATGATAGATTTAACCACTCAACGTTCTTGCAAGGTTACTGACGAAATGATTAAAGCTTATAGTATTTAGATGTTGACTTCGTCGCTTTAGGATGATTAAACATAACTATATAATTTACTAACGTACCTCGTTAAACTATAACACCTCCAATGTCAGCCTAACAAACTGATAATCAAGTTAAATTTTTCTCTTTAAATTTATTTTATATTTTTGCAACATCAAACTCTATTGAACCATGATAGTATCGAGGGGAAAATTTGGCTGTTAACAGCTAAATCCACAGTCTTTTATCAAATAATTGATGCTTAAAACAATAAGCATCTTATGGTTTATATCTTATATTTTTCAAATGTTACAATCTTCTAAGACCAAGGGTGGTCTTTCTAATTTTTTTTCAGTTTTATGGCAAGCAATTATTGGCAAAGAAACTGATTATACAGCTATCAGTATCAGAAAAGCAATTGTGCTGTTAGCAATCCCGATGATGCTAGAAATGATTTTCGAATCAATTTTTGCATTGGTTGATTTGTATTTTGTAGGTCACTTACCTAACAGTGGTCACGCCATGCAAACAGTAGGCTTAACAGAATCTGTACTTACCATTATTTATTCTCTTGCAATTGGCATGAGTATGGCAGCAACCGCTGTTGTTGCTCGTAGAATTGGAGAAAAAAATCCAGAAGCTGCTGCAAAAGCTGGCATGCAAACCATTGTTTTGGCCATGATTATCAATGTAATCATCAGTGTTGTAGGCGTAATATTCGCGAAGAATATTTTGTTGATAATGGGCGCATCAGAAGAAACAGCAACACAAGGAACAACTTTTGTTAAAATCATGATGGGAAGTAGTACAGTAATTATGCTTCTATTTTTAATCAATGGTATTTTTAGAGGTGCTGGCAATGCATCTATCGCCATGCAAAGTTTATTAATTGCCAATATTGCAAATTGTATTCTGTGTCCATTATTTATTAGGGGTTTAGGTCCAATTTCTGCTTTCGGTCTAACTGGTGCTGCAATTGCTACGGCTTTAGGTCGAGGAATTGGAGTGAGTTATCAGATTTTCCATTTAGTACGAGGAAATAGTTCACTTAAAATTAAGTTAGCTTATTTTAAACCTCATTGGGAACAAATGAAAGCCATTATTAAAATTGCTGCTCCGGGCATTTTGCAGTTCGTAATTGCTTCATGTAGTTGGATATTTTTAGCGCAATTAGTAGCAACAACTGGTGGAGATAATGCTTCTGCTGGTTATCAGACCGCTTTACGTTTAATGATGTTTTTTATGTTGCCTGCTTGGGGCTTAAGTAATGCTGCAGCTACATTAGTTGGGCAAAATATGGGTGCTGGGCATATGGATAGAGCAGAAAAATCTGTTTTTACAACAATGAAATATACCACCATTTTCATGGCAACAGTTACCGTGTTATTTTTAACCTGTGGACCAATTTTCGCTTCATTTTTCACTAATGATGAAGCAATTAAAAAAGTTGCAGTTGAAGCTTTAAGGACATTAAGTTATGGTTTTGTACTTTATGGAGTTGGGATGGTTTTAATAAGTGCATTTAACGGTGCTGGCGATACTTGGACACCAACGAGGATAAACGTAATTGCCTTTTGGCTTTTTCAAATTCCTTTTGCTTACTTTTTAGCTAAGTACTTAGATTTAGGCCCAACAGGTGTTTTTATTGCTGTACCAACTGCAGAGGTCGGAATTACGCTAGCTGCCTTTATCTTATTTAAAAAAGGTAAATGGAAGCATAAAGTGGTTTAGAAAATTAAAAAGGAATCTCAAGTAAATATTGCTTGGGATTCCTTTTTTTAGGCGTTTAGATTTGAAAAACAATGCCAGTGTGCTATGGCAATTATAGCCCCGCCATTTGTCGCCTGCCTGCCGGCAGGCAGGGGTTTATATAACAAAGCCAGTAGTTCTTGGCAAGTTTTCTATGCAAGCTTACAATAGCAATTGTGCAAAGGTTTATGCAAAAACTTTGTTTATAAACCAGTCCCGATAGCTATCGGGAGCAGTGGAAATCCATTTTCCAAAGCACTCTTCAGGGATTTAAGGAAAAAGATTGCAACGAAAAGCAGGGCTTTATTAGCTAAGAACCACTGCCTTTCATTTTCAAAAAAAAGAAAAATATTTGTTCAGTGTAATAACCTAATTAAATAGACTCTTCTACAATCTGCGTATAAAAATCTTTTAATTGCATACCGTAAGCGGCAACTTGTTGAGGAATAAAACTAGTGATGGTTTGTCCGGGAATGGTATTAATTTCTATAAAAAAGAATTTACCTGTTTCGTGTTCTAAAAAGTAATCTATACGCACTACACCGTTACAATTCAATTTTTCGTAAACCGCCTTAACGACTTCCTCTACCCTATTTTTCTCTTCATCTGTCATCCTCCCAGGCGTAATTTCTTCGGATGCACCAGGTGTATATTTTGCTTCAAAATCAAAAAACTCATTTGATGGAATAACTTCCGTAGCAGGTAAAACCTTTATTTCGCCTTTCGCTTTAAAAACACCGACAGAAAACTCTCGACCTTCTACAAATTCTTCAATTAAAATTTGGTCGTCTTCTTTAAAAGCTTTTTCTAAAGCAGGCTCCAAATCATCAGCATGCTTAACTTTTGTCATTCCGATACTGCTACCGCCACTATTTGGCTTAACAAAATAAGGCAATTTTAATTCAGCCTTAATGTTAGTGATGTCGAAACTTGTGTTTCTAAAAATCTGTACCGACTTGGCAACATTTAGGTCTTTTATTCCATTTACAATTGCTTTTGTATAGCCTTTATTCATCGTAATTGCAGATGTTAAAGCATTGCAGGTTGTATATGGCAAGCCAATCATATCAAAATACCCTTGCAATTTTCCATCTTCACCAGGGGAACCATGGATGGCAATAAAAACACCATCGAATTTAATTTTACGGCCAGCAATGGTTAATGAAAAATCGTTTTTATCAATCGCTACTTTAACAGAGTCTGCTGGTTCGTAAAACCAGCCACTTTCGTTTAGCATTATTTTATAAACTTCAAATTTATCTGAATCTAGATTTTGAGCAATGGTAGCTGCGCTTTTAACAGATACAACCCATTCTCCAGTAGTTCCGCCAGTTAATAATGCAATAGTTTTCTTCATGTTATTAAAAATATACATCCAAAAATATAAATTAGTTTGATGCAGATTTGATTTTAATTGAGATAAAATATTTTTTTAAACTAAATTTGAACGTTATACATCTATCACGAGAAAAATAAATGAGCAACTTTATTGCCTACCTTAAAACAAAGTCTTTTAGAAACAATCTCATTGCGGCAATTGGTACCGTTATAGGTATTTTATTAATTGCCTTTTTTAGTTTAAGATATTATACCAAACACGGCGAAGGTTTAAATGTACCAGAATTAAAAGGCTTGCCTTTGGCTCAAGCTGTAAGTAAATTAGAAGATTTAGGTTTACGTTATGAAATAGACTCTGTTTATGTAATGGATAAACCTCCAGGGATTGTGACCGACCAAGACCCTGATGCCAATACTTTTGTTAAAGGAAACAGAACTATTTACCTGACTATAAATACAGCTCAAGCGCCAAATGTAAAATTCCCAGATATTGAGAATAAATCCTTAAGAGAAGCACAAGCCATTTTAGAAAGCTATAGATTAAAATTGGGCGATACCACTTACAAACCTGATGTTGCTAAAGATGTAGTATTAGAAGCTTATTTTGGTGGTCAATTAATTAGAAGTGGTGAAGTTTTACCGACAGGCTCTAGAATTAACTTAACACTTGGCGATGGAAGAGGCGCAGAAGATATAGAACTACCTAATTTAGAAGGCTTTACAATTGATGAAGCCAAGTTCGCGTTAAGAGGTTCTATGTTAACCCTAGGAACTATAACTTGGGAAGGTCCAGTAACAGATTCTGCTACTGCGATTGTAGTAACCCAATTCCCTTTAGTGGCAGACACCTTAGTAAAAGTTAAAATTGGCACACCTGTAAACATTACCCTTTCAAACAAACCAAAAAATTAGTATTAAAAATGATTTTAGAACACGATAAAAAAGCAAAAAAAAGCACAAAAATTATATTGGCCATTATATTAGTTGCCTTGGCTGTAGGCGGGTATTTTGGTTTAAATATTTATAAAACCTATTTAGCAGGAAACATCACAGGAAACCAGAAATACATTTACGTTAAAACAGGTATGGATTATGATGGTTTTTTGCACAATTTATTGGAAAAAGGCATATTGAAAAATCCTGACGCATTTAAAGAGGCCGCAGAAAAGATGAACTTGCCGAAGAGCCTAAAGCCTGGGCGTTATGCTGTAAAGGAAGGAATGAATAACCGTACCCTAATCAATAAGTTAAAGGCAGGTAATCAGGATGCGGTGAAACTGAAATTTCAAAATATTAGAAAAAAGGAAAATTTTGCGGCTTACTTAGCTAAAAATATGGAAGCCGATTCTTTGTCTTTCATTAAAGTATTAGATTCGGCAGCTTTGGTAGAAAAATATGGCTTTACGACAGAAAATGTTTATACCCTATTCATTCCTAACACCTACGAATTGTATTGGAATGTAAGTCCGACAGAGTTTTTTGAGAAAATGGTAAAACAATACAACAAATTCTGGACTGAAGAGCGTAAAAACAAAGCAAAAGCATTAAACCTAACGCCTATTCAAGTTTCAATTTTAGCTTCTATTGTAGATTCCGAAGCACTTTACGACAAAGAAATGCCAACCATTGCAGGTTTATACTTAAATCGTTTAAATAAAGGTATCTTATTGCAGGCAGACCCAACAGTGATTTTTGCAAATGATGATTTTACCATTAAACGTGTGCTTAACTCACATTTGGCTCTAGATTCTAGATACAACACCTACAAATATGCTGGCTTGCCTCCTGGACCAATCATGATGCCAAGTATCAATGCAATTGACGCCGTTCTTAACAGAGAAAACAACAACTATATTTATATGTGTGCCAAGGAGGATTTCTCTGGTTATCATGCTTTTGCAGAGACAAGAGAACAACATGAGATTAATGCGAATAAATATAGAGCAGCAATGAACAAACGTAATATCTATAAATAATGTTTGTATTTGAAAGCAAAGTTAAGGTTCGCTATGTAGAAACCGACCAAATGGGTGTTGTTCATCATAGTAACTATGCCCAATATTACGAAGTTGCAAGAACCGAATGTTTTGAAGCTTGTTCTGGCATGACCTACGAAACAATGGAGGCTGAAGGAGTAATGTTGCCGATTTTGGAGATGCAATCTAAATTTTTAAAGCCAGCATTATATAATCAAACATTAACCATCAAATCTATTGTTAAGGAAAAACCTTCTATAAAATTAACTGTAGATTATGAAATTTATAATGAGGCAAATGAGTTAATTAATATAGGTAAAACGGTTTTAGTATTTGTAAATAAATCAACAAGAAGACCTTGCCAACCACCTCCAAATTTTATGGAGAACGTAAGGCAATACTTTATATAAAAAATGAATTGGGTACATAAACAGTTATTAAAACTCAGAATCTATTCGTTATTTATCGAGTGGACAAAAGTTTGTGTATTGCCTGGTTTTAGCCCTCTACCACTTTATACAGTTGCCACATTCTTTTTCAAAGAGATAGGAAAAGAAGCTTTAGTAAACAAGGCTTCATCATTATCCTATAACTTTATGCTGGCAATTTTTCCTGCCATCATTTTCTTGTTTACCTTAATTCCTTACATACCAAAAAGCATCGGTTTTCAGGACACCCTGATGGATTTGTTGGCTTTAGTATTACCAAATAATGCTTATTTAGCTTTTGAAACGACAATCATTGAAATTGTAAACATTCAAAACGGCAGCTTACTTTCTGTGGGTTTTGTATTATCCTTGTTTTTTGCAACCAATGGCGTTCATAAATTGATGGTTGCCTTTAACAAATCGTCTCTCGTAGTAGAAACCAGAACTTGGGTAAAACAACGAATGGTAGCTGTAGTTTTAACGGTCGTAATTGCCTTATCTGTTATTGTGTGTATTGTAGCAATGGCCATGGGCGAAATTGTATTAAACTACCTGCAAAGAGAGTTACATTATAAAGGTGGTATTACGTTGTTTGCAATTGATGTGGTTAGGTGGTTGTTATTAGGCACATTATACTTCATCACAGTTTCCATTTTATATCGTTACGGACCAGCCCATGCAAAAAAATGGAAATTCTTTAGTGCTGGTTCCTGGTTTGCTACCATACTTGCTTTTTTAACCATTTGGGGATTTTCTTTCTACATCAACAACTTTGGTTCTTACAATAAAATCTACGGTTCAATCGGTACTTTAATTGTTGTAATGATTTGGCTTTATCTAAATTCTTTGATTTTATTAGTAGGTTTTGAGCTAAATGCAAGTGTAGATTTATCAAAACGCAGCGTAAAAATCATTAGACCGAACTTCAATCTGTTCAAAAAATCAACTCCTGTTGATGAAAAACTAAGCAAAACGTAATTTTTTATTGCTCTGTTTTAGGCGCTTAGCATCTTTTTTAAAAAAACATTCATTCACAGTTTGCAGATTTAAACAGGATTTGTACTTTTGTCGCGGAGAGTTGGCAGAGTGGTCGATTGCGGCAGTCTTGAAAACTGTTGACTTGTCAAAGGGTCCGCGGGTTCGAATCCCCCACTCTCCGCATAAACTAAAGCCTTTAGTGAAAACTAGAGGCTTTTTTTATACATCAAGTTTTAGAATGTTTATTTTAGTAGCAGTCAAAATTGCACTATATCAAATTTTACATATCTTAATCCAATAAACACGTTCACACCATTTGAATACCAAATAAATCCTTATGATGAAGTATACATTGCAAATCCTCTTTTTTTTAACCTTACTAACAGACACACAAGCTCAACAAAAAAATCCGTTAGAAAATAAGATTGTAATTACAAATCATGATCAGCAAACCAAAGCTTATAGCGATGGAAATGGTGAATTACAGGTAAACGTATCTCCAAAGGATTTGCTAAAGTTTAAAGCAGCTGGAATGGTTCGCTACAGTGACTTTGGTGCTAAAGGCGATGGAAGGACTGATGATATAGATGCTATTGCTGCAACACATACATTCGCCAACCAGAATGGCCTTCTGGTTAAAGCTGATGCTGGTGCTACTTATTATATTGGAGGAAAGGAACGAACCGCTATCATTCAAACTAATACAGATTTTGGAACTGCAAATTTCATCATTGATGATACCGATGTAAAAAACCGTAATGCACCTGTTTTCACTATAAGTTCTTCCCTCAAATCGTTTAAACTGAAAACGATCACCTCGCTCAAGAAAAATCAAACCAAAATTGATGTGCCATTACCTGGTCCGTGTTTGATAACGGCAACTGATACAAATGTGAAACAATACATCCGTTTCGGATTAAACCAAAACAATGGCTCTTCAAAAACAGACATCTTTCTTGTGGACAAAAATGGCAAGGTAGATATGAAAGCGCCAATTATCTGGGATTTCGATCAAATTACCGATATCACAGCCTTACCTATCGATGAGAAAGAGCTAAAAATCACAGGTGGCAGTTTTACTACAATAGCCAATAAGGAAGAATCAAAATACAACTATTATAATCGAAATATTGCAATTAGAAGGTCTAATGTGCTTATTGTGGAACTCAAGCATTATATCAAGGAAGAAGGAGAACACGGTGCACCTTATGGAGGTTTCATCAACATCGGAGAATGCGCTTATGTAACTGTAAAAAACACCTTACTTACCGGACACCTTGCCTATAACACTATTGGTTCGGCAGGCAAACCTGTTACTATGGGTACTTATGACCTTTCTGTGAACCGTGCCGTTAATATATCCTTTATCAATTGTAGCCAAACCAACAATATAGACGATAGTAAGTACTGGGGGATTTTAGGTTCAAATTTTTGCAAAAACCTACTCTATGATGGTTGCATACTTTCTAGGTTTGATGCCCACCAAGGTGTTGCAAATGCCACCATTAGAAATTCTACACTTGGACATATGGGAATCAATGCAATTGGGTCTGGAACCTTAACCATTGAGAACTCTACAGTCCGTTCACGTAGTTTTGTTAATCTACGTTCGGATTACGGAAGTACTTGGCAGGGAGAATTGATTATTCGCAACTGCAAATTTATACCTGCGGCTGGCAAACCTGTTAGTGCTTCAATCATTAGTGGAGCCAACACTGGTCAGCATGACTTTGGTTATACATGCTATATGCCAGAACCAATTATCATTGAAAATTTCAAAATCGATGACTCTAAATATCCTGAGAATTACAAAGGAGCAGCCATCTTCGCTAATTTCAATCCTGAAATGAAAGACAGTATATATCAAGAAAAATTCCCTTATGTTAAAACCAAGGAAGTGATTCTAAAAAATATTATCACAACCAGTAAGAAACCGCTAAGGATAAGTGATAATCTTTTTATGTTTAGGGATGTAGCCATTAAGACTCACTAAATTGGCATTAGGCAGCCTTATCATAATTAAAATCTATAAATAAGTGATTTCTTTAATGCGGTAAATTTTTTAAGCGCTTTCTTAAATATTTTATTATCAGTTTAATTTATTAACTTTCTAAACACAAATTTCTTTTAAATGAAATTAAGGTTAGCATATCTATCTTTTATCTGTTCCATTTTATTTTTTTCCTGTCAAAACTTTAAGGAAGAAGAAAAGGCGCATCCTGAGTATTTTGATAAGGTAATTAATAAAGCCCAAGTTGAGCAAAATCATAATTTCAAACTAGCTTCTAAAACTTTAGATTCTGCTTACAATGCATTTCCAAACCCAAGTAAGGAAGACTTATTTAGAAGGTTTAAGTTTTATTGTGAATATTTGTTAATTCAAAAGCGAGATTATATAGGTGCAACCAAGTATGCGGATAGTGGAGTGAACTTATTCTATGATAATAAGAAAGATTTCAAAGACGCATTAGCGTCAGCTTATAACCTTAAGGCTGATGTTTGCCTATACCAATATAACTACGATGATGCCTTCAAGTATCTTTATATGGCAAATGACTTGATTAAATATGGTAAAAATTATGGGCAAATTGCTACTATCAATATTAATCTTGGCAATGTCTTATACAATCAAAACAAATTGCCTGAAGCTTTAATTTACTATAAAAAAGCTTATCAATTTAGTGTTAAGGTGGGCAATAAAAATTATGACAAATACTTTGTCCCCATCTATCAAGCATTAAATAATGTTTCTGTTGTTTATGAAAAATCAAATCTATTAGATAGTGCTGTTATAACTCACTTACACTTATTGAATTTCATTGAAAATACAAAAGATAAATACCCAACTGAAATTAAATCTATCAATATAACAAAAGCAATAATTTATGGGAACCTTGGTTCAGCCTTACTAAAACAAAAGAAATATAATGAGGCAGAAATTAATCTAAAAAAGAGTTTAGAACTTTCGAAAAACGATAATTCAGCCTATAATGAAGACCCCGTATATAACTTGATTAAATTGGGGCATCTTTATCTAGAAACAGGTAGAAGCTCATTAGTACCATTAATAATTCATAAAGTAGAAATACAGCAAAGTAAACTCAAGAAATATTTTAATGAAGTTGACACAAGGTTGAAAGAGTTAATTTGGAAATATAATGAGAAGATTGGAGATGTTAAGAATGCTTATTATAGTTATAAAGCGTTTGATGCAGTTAGAGACTCAACAAGTTTGGCAAGAAACAATCTGGCAAAAAAAGATTTCAACAAGGAATTTATAAAATTAGCTCAGGCTAATGAAATTGAAGTATTGAAGAAAAAAGATGAATTGAAATCAGTTTATCTGATTTTAGCGATTGGACTTACCTTGCTTTCTGCATTGAGTATTTTTTTACTTTATAGAAATGCCCTTATCACTAAACAAAATGTGAAAAGCCTAACCATTCTGAATGCAAAAATAAGCAGTCACAATGAGATGATGGAAAAAACACTGGAAGCCTTAGAACAAAGTCAGGAAGAAAACACACACATGATGCAGGTTGTGGCCCATGACATGCGAACCCCAATTGCAGGTGTTATTGGACTAACTTCTCTTATGCTTGAGGAAGATGACTTGAATGAAGAACAGCGTGAAATTTTAAGCATGATTAATACCTCTGGCGCAGACACCCTGAATTTCATCAATGACCTTTTGCAGGTTCAGCACAACAAAACAAAGTTGATAAAGGAACCAGTAGAGATGCACACTTTGTTGAAATATTGCATTACCTTGTTAGAGAGCAAGGCAAAGGAAAAAAGTCAGCACCTCACCATAAAAACAATTCCAATAGAGATAAACATTAGTCGCGAGAAAATATGGAGGGTAATGAGCAATCTTATTTCCAACGCCATAAAGTTTAGCTCACATGGTACAACCATTGCAGTTGGCATGGAAGAAAAGCCCTTAAGCATAATCATCTCTGTTAAAGACAATGGTATTGGAATCCCTCCAGAACTAGCCGATAAGTTGTTCAACATGGATGCTGAGGTTCAGAGAGAAGGAACAGATGGTGAGAAATCTTTTGGCTTGGGATTGGCCATTTCAAAACAAATCATAGAGGCACACAATGGCAACATCTGGTTTGAAAGCCTGCCGGGCTCTGGAACAACTTTCTTTGTAGAACTTCCCATTACAGAAAATTAGCTATTTCTTGATAAGCGTATTCTAAAATTCAATAAGAAATTCATACATAAATTTTTTATTCTGAATAAATAAACGTTAATTAGACATTTATTTATTTGTATGAACGAAACGAGCTATGTTATTGGCGTAGATTATGGAACCGATTCAGTAAGGTCCGTATTGGTAGACACCGCTAATGGAAAGGAAATCTCCTCTTCTGTATTCTTTTATCCGCGATGGAAAAAAGGTATGTATTGCAATCCTACACAAAATCAATTTAGGCAACACCCTTTAGATTATATTGAAGGCTTAGAGCATACCATAAAGGAATGTATTGTAAAAGCTGGAGGTAGCAACATTGCAAGCGCTATAAAAGGAATTACTATTGATACAACAGGCTCTACTCCTATTGCTGTTGATAAAACTGGAACTCCATTATCATTAACAAAGGAATTTGAAGAAAATCCAAATGCGATGTTTGTACTTTGGAAAGACCATACAGCAGTTAAAGAGGCTAATGAAATAAACGAACACGCTACTAAATTCCCTACAAATTATTTAAGTTATGTGGGTGGAATTTATTCATCAGAATGGTTTTGGTCAAAATTACTTCACATTCTTAGGGTAGATAAAGTTGTAAGAAAAAATACAGTTTCTTGGGTAGAGCAATGTGATTGGATTCCTTTTTTACTTTGTGGTGAAACCGACGTAAATAATTTAAAACGTAGTCGTTGTGCGGCTGGTCACAAAGCTTTATGGGCAGAAGAATTTGGTGGATTACCACCAGAAGAATTCTTCACCAAATTAGACCCACTTTTAAAAGGTTATAGAGAGGTAGCCTTCAAAGAAACTTATACTTCAGATATCCCAGCAGGTAAATTAAGTGCAGAATGGGCAAATAAATTAGGATTAAGTACTGATGTTGTCATTGGAGTAGGTGCTTTTGATGCGCACATGGGTGCCGTTGGTGGGCAAATTGAACCTTACTACCTAAGCAAGGTTATGGGTACAAGTACTTGCGATATTCTTGTTGCGCCTAATAAGGATATGAAGAATAAATTAGTTGGCGGTATTTGCGGTCAAGTTAATGGTTCTGTAATACCTGGTATGGCTGGTTTAGAAGCAGGACAATCTGCTTTTGGCGATGTGTATGCTTGGTTTAAAAATTTAATTAGTTGGCCGTTAAATAATTTATTAAATAATTCATTAATTATTGATGAAACAACAGCTAACGCGTTAAGAGAAGAAGTTGAAGGTAAAATCATATCAACCTTAAGCAAACAAGCTGAGGCATTAACAGATGATGATTATGCAGAACTTGCCGTAGACTGGTTAAATGGTAGAAGAACGCCAAATGCAAATCAAGAACTTAAAGGAGCAATTACAGGCTTAGGCTTAGGAACAGATGCACCAAGGGTTTTTAGAGCATTAGCTGAAGCAACGTGTTTTGGTGCAAAAAGCATAGTAGAAACTTTTAAAGAACAACATGTTCCTGTAAAAGGAATTATAGGCATTGGTGGTGTAGCTAAAAAATCGCCTTATATCATGCAAATGATGGCTGATATCTTAGAAATGCCTATCAGAATTCATCGTTTTGAGCATACTTGTGCTTTGGGTGCTGCTATGTTTGCGGCAGTTGTAGCGGGAATTTATCCAAATGTAGAAGCTGCAATGAAAGCAATGGGCACTGGTTTTGAAAAAGAATACCTGCCAAATCTTAAAAAGAGAAAAATGTATCGTCACCATTACCTTCAATATCAAACTTTAGGTAGGCATATAGAAAAATATAACAAAAAGGAAGCAAATCCTTATTTATCATGAGTTATACAGACATAAAAGAAGAAGCTTATATCGCTAACATGCGATTGCCAAAATTGAATTTAGTATTATTCACCTTTGGTAATGTTAGCGCAGCTGATAGAGCAAGGGGCGTATTTGCCATTAAACCAAGTGGTGTACCTTATGAAGATTTAACGCCAGAGAAAATGGTGATTGTAGATTTCGAAGGTAACACGGTTGAAGGAAATTTAAGGCCTTCATCGGATACGCAAACTCACGCTGTTTTATACAAAAACTGGAATGACATTAGTGGAATTGTTCACACACATTCTACTTACGCAACAGCTTGGGCACAAGCTCAACTGCCTATTCCAATTTTCGGCACAACACATGCAGACCACTTAACAGTTGATATTCCTTGTGCACCGCCAATGAATGATGAAATGATTAAAGGTAATTACGAATATGAAACTGGTTTCCAAATCATCAATCACTTTAAAAACCTAGAATTAAGTCATAAAGAGGTGGAAATGATTTTAGTGGGTAACCACGCTCCTTTTACTTGGGGTAAATCTGCAGAAAAAGCAGTTTACAACAGTGCAGTTTTAGAAGCGGTAGCGCAAATGGCATTATTAACACAACAGATTAATCCAAGTGCACCTAGATTAAAAGATTCGTTGATACAAAAGCATTTTGAGCGTAAACACGGTGCTGGCGCTTATTATGGACAGGAATAAGTTTGGAGATGAGAGATTGGAGTTAATAAATATTTGTAAAGCAAGGACAGTGGTTTTCACTTACAGCAGTCCCGCCAGTCGCTAAATCTTTTTGTCCTTCACTTCGGCTACGCTTGGAATGACAAAAAGTATATCGCTCCTGTCGGGTTTAGGTTTGAAAAGCTTGACTAAGTAAAATAAACCTGATTGGAGTGAGCACGAATCCCGATTTTTCATCGGGAGAAGTAAAACGGAAAGCAGGACTATAGGAACCTATGAAAAAAGGAACCTGCTTTTCAAAAAAAGATTAAAAAACTAATAACCAATATAAAATTAAAATGATTGATTTAAAGAAACTTCAAGTTTGGTTCATCACTGGAACACAAGATTTATACGGAGAAGAAACCTTAAAACAGGTTGCAATACACGCTCAACAAGTAGCTGAAGCATTAAATAAAGAAGGAAAAATATCAGTGTCTGTGGTTTACAAGCCTATCGTAAAAACACCAGACCAGATATTTGAAACCTTACAACAAGCTAACGTTGATAAAAATTGTATTGGCGTAATTACTTGGATGCATACCTTTTCTCCTGCTAAAATGTGGATTAGAGGTTTAAACATCCTTCAAAAACCTTTATTGCACTTACACACTCAATTCAATCGTGATATTCCTTGGAGTACCATCGATATGGATTTCATGAACTTAAACCAAAGTGCTCACGGCGATAGAGAATTCGGTTTCATGGTTTCGCGTATGCGCAAAGACCGTAAAGTGGTAGTTGGACATTGGCAAGATGCAGAAGTTATTGGTCAGATTGATACTTGGGCAAGAGCAGCAGCTGGATGGAACGATTGGCAAGGTGCTAAGTTTGCTCGTTTTGGCGACAATATGCGTTATGTTGCTGTTACCGATGGCGATAAAGTGGAAGCTGAAATGAAATTTGGCTTTTCGGTAAACACTTACGGTATTGGCGATTTAGTAGCACTAATTAACGCAGTAAGCGATGCTGATGTTAAAGCCTTAGTTGCAGAATATGAGGCAACTTATACAATGGCAGACGATTTAAAAACTGGTGGTACTAGACATTCCTCAGTTTATGATGCAGCTAAAATAGAAATCGGCCTAAGAAAATTCTTGGTAGACGGTAATTTTAAAGGTTTCTCTGATACTTTTGAAGATTTACACGGGATGATTCAGTTACCTGGAATTGCTGCACAACGTTTAATGGAAGATGGTTACGGTTTTGCAGGAGAGGGCGATTGGAAAACTGCTGCTTTGGTACGTGCTTGTAAAGTAATGGGTGCTGGTTTAGCAGGTGGTAATGCTTTTATGGAAGATTATACTTATCATTTCGATCCATCAAACTCAATGGTGTTAGGCTCGCACATGTTAGAGATTGATTCTTCTTTGGCAAAAGGAAAAGCAAGTCTAGAGGTGCATCCATTAGGCATTGGTGGTAAAGCAGACCCAGCTCGTTTGGTATTTAACGTGGCTGGAGGTAGTGCTTTAAATGCATCTTTAATTGATATGGGTAATCGTTTCCGTTTGTTGGTAAACGAAGTTGAAGCGGTTGAAGCTGAAAATGATTTACCAAATTTACCAGTAGCTAGAGTTTTATGGAAACCTTTACCAGATATGAAAACCGGTTGTGCAGCTTGGATTTATGCTGGTGGTGCTCACCATACAGTTTATAGTCAAAACTTAACAACCGAACATTTATTAGATTTTGCAAATATTGCTGGTTTAGAATACATCAATATTGGTGCAGACACAAAAATCAATCAATTTAGAAATGAGCTTCACTGGAATGAAGTATTTTATAAATAACTAAACTTAAACCAAATTTAAACCAATTATGAACAATTTAACAGGGATAGATTACGCAGTATTTATCTTTTACTTTATCCTAATATCTGGCTACGGATATTGGATTTACAGTCGCAAAAAAAACAAGGAAGTATCTGGCAGCCATGATTTCTTCTTAGCCGAAGGTTCTTTAACCTGGTGGGCAATTGGAGCATCATTAATTGCATCAAATATCTCGGCCGAACAATTTATCGGTATGAGTGGTCAGGGTTTTCAAGTTGGTATCGCAGTAGCAGCTTATGAGTGGGTAGCAGCAATCGCATTAATTATTGTGGCTGTTTGGTTTATACCTGTTTACTTAAAGAATAAAATCTATACCATGCCTCAGTTTCTACAAACGAGGTATAACGAGACCGTAAGTTTAATTATGGCCGTTTTTTGGTTGTTTTTATACATTTTTGTTAACCTAACCTCAATTTTATACTTAGGTTCTATAGCTATAAGTAGCATGGTAGACCCAATGTATTTCAAATACATTGTAATTGGTTTGGCTGCTTTCTCTTTGTTAATTACGCTTGGAGGTATGAAAGTAATTGGCTTTACCGATGTAATTCAAGTTGTGGTATTAATTGTAGGTGGTTTAGTTACAACTTACATCGCCTTAACTATGGTAAGTGACCACTTTGGATTGGGTAGAGATGCAATTGCGGGTTTCAAAATGTTAATGAAAGATTCGCCAGACCACTTTAAAATGGTTTTGGCAAAGCCTGATGCAAATTCTACTCAAGAGTATGTAAACAAATATTTAGCATTGCCTGGTATTGCCATGTATTTTGCTGGTCAGTGGATTGTGAACTTAAACTACTGGGGCTGTAATCAATACATTACGCAAAGAGCATTAGGTGCAGATTTAAAAACTGCTAGAACAGGTATTTTATTTGCTGGATTTTTGAAATTAGGTATGCCTATTATTGTAATGTTACCAGGTATTGCGGCTTACGTATTACACAGAAATGGGGCGCTACAACACGAAATGGCACCAGATGGTAAAGTAATTGCAGACAATGCTTATTCGGCTGTGCTAACTTTTTTACCAACTGGATTAAAAGGTCTATCATTGGCAGCCTTAACAGCAGCAATTGTAGCTTCATTGGCCGGTAAGGCAAATAGTATTTCTACCATTTGGACGTTGGATATTTACAAAAAATACATCAACAAAGCAGCGGATGATAAAAAACTTGTTGTTGTTGGTAGATGGAGTATCCTAGCAGCTATTATTATTTCTGTAATATTAACTTGGGACGATTTATTAGGAATTGGTGGCGAAGGAGGATTTACTTTCATCCAAAAATATACTGGTTTTATTAGTCCTGGTGTATTTGCGATGTTTATTTTAGGTATGTTCTGGAAACGTACCACAGGAACCGCAGCAATTGCTGGTTTAGTTACTGGATTTTTACTTTCGGTAGTGTTTAATAACTATGCACCAACTTGGTTTGGACCAGATAATTTCTTGTACACCGCTTACATTAATAAAGATGGCGTTTACGAAATTCCATTCTTAATTTGTATGGGTTTATCTTTTATGTTTACCATGATTGTAATGGTAGGATTGAGTTTATTAGGTCCTAAAGTTAATCCTAAAGCATTCGAATTAGACAAATCGATGTTTAAAGTTGCACCTTCTACTTTGGTATTAATCGTAATTACTTTATTGATGATTACGCTGATATACGTTAAGTTCTGGTAGCTTAATTGTTATAATATAGAAGGCGATAATCTTAATTGGTTATCGCCTTTTTTGTTCATTAATCTAACCTTAGTCTGGATTTGCAATCTCGACTAAACAAATTTTATTAAGAATTTGAAAAAAAAATGGCGAATCTTCGTGGCAAAAGATGTCCTTCTTTCCACTTCAACCCGAAAAGGTCGGGGTTTCCGTTTCTCCCGATAGCTATCGGGAAAGGTTTATAGGTTAGCGTTTGGTGGGTCTTTTGTTCGGTTGCTAAGCGCCAAGAACCACTTGCTTTAAAAAATAAACCTGATTGTAATGTAAACCAAATTCTTATTTGGTTGCAATGGAAAGCGGGGCAGGTTTAGCCAAAAGCAGTGGCAATCGTTTTCGAAATTTAAAGATTTATTTCTTACTGATCAAGCCACCAGCCAAGGAGCATATTTTAATCCAACTTCACCATCGCTTTAATTACTCCATTTTTTGGGTCGAGCCAATTGGCGAACTCAGCTTTAACATTATCAAAATCAACTTGATGCGTAATGTAAGTCGTAGGGTTAACCAAACCTTTTTTCATTGAGGCTATGACGTGTTCAAAATCTTCAATGGTTGCATTTCTGCTGCTCATTAAAGTAGATTCACGTTTATGAAACTCTGGGTGATTAAATATTAAATCGCCTTTTTGCAAACCAATCAACACAAATCTTGCTCCATGAGCCATGTAATTAATGGCATTGTTAATTGCCTTTTGGTTTCCTGTCGCATCAATTACAACGGTTGGCATATCGCCATTGGTAATCTTGCTTAATTGCTCAACCACATCTGTATCTAAGGCATTAATTGTGTGAGCAACTTTTAATTTATCCTTACAAAACGCCAATCTATCGTTGTTTATGTCTAAGGCGATTACCTTCGCCCCTGCTATTCTGGCAAATTCCATTGTACCTAAACCAATTGGTCCAGCACCAATTACCAAAACAAATTCATCTTGTTGAACTCCGGCTCTTCGAACCCCATGAGCACCAATTGCTAGAGGCTCAACTAAAGCCAATTCATCATAGCTTAAATCTTCTCCATGTAGTAATGTTTTAGAAGGAACAGAAAGGTATTCTCGCATTCCACCATCAACATGAACGCCACAAACTTGAATTTTTGCACAGCAATTTGGCTTGTTCATTCTGCAAGCAATACATTCGCCGCAATTAAAATATGGGATGAAAGTTACTTTTTCGCCAACTTTAAAATCGTCATTGCCATCAACTTCAACTAGTTCTCCAGCAAGTTCGTGACCTAAAACTCTTGGATAGTTGAAGAATGGCTGTGTACCTTCAAATGCGTGTAAATCAGTTCCGCAGATACCAATGCGCTTAATTTTAATAATGGCCTGACCTTTTTCTAACTGAGGCTTTTCAGTTGCTGAATATTCGAAAGTACCGGGAGTTGTGCAGGTTAGGGTTTTCATTGGTATGGATTGTTATATTGTATTATTGCTAGATTGTTGGTGTATTTTGTGTGATTCCAATTTTGGAGGAATCTGATAATTTAAATCTTCTGAATAGATTCTTCGCTGCGCTCTGAATGACAAAACAATAAGTTACGCGTTTGCCAATGCTCTGTCTAGATGCACATAACCGCCATCAACATGAATAATTTGTCCAGTGGTATGACTAGATTTATCAGACATTAAGAATGCAGCCATATTTGCAATTTCCTCAGCTGTTGTCATTCTATTTTCCAACGGAATTTTAGCAGTAATTTCTGCCAATTTCTCTTGGGCATTTGGTAAAGTTTCAATCCAGGTTTCATAAGCAGGTGTCCAACATTCGGCAACCATGATTGCATTTACACGAATACCGTATTTCAATAGTTCGACTGCCCATTCCCTTGTTAATGCATTTCTACCTCCATTTGCCGCAGCATATGCTGAAGTATTTCCTTGTCCGGTTTCTCCAGTTTTTGAAGTAATGTTTACAATTGCACCTTTAGATTTAATTAATTCTGGCAAAGCATAGTGAGCCATTAAATAGTAATGCACCACATTTTTATGCAACGACGACATAAAATCTTCGTAATTACCATTTTCAAGACCTACGCCGTCGTTAACTCCTGCGTTGTTTACCAAGCCGTCGATTTTACCAAACTGCGCTATAATCGCTTTAATCACGGCTTCACAATCTTCGGGTTTAGCCAATTCTGCTACAAACTGAAAAGCTTTACCTCCATTTGCATTAATGGCATCGGTAACTATTAAGTTATCAGCTGCTTTACGACCAACAACTACAGCAATTGCTTCTTCCATAGCAAATAGCTCTGCCATTGCTTTTCCAATTCCTTTTGCACCACCAGTAATGATGATTACTTTATCTTTTAAGTTTAAATTCATAATATTTGAAATTATTGAATGAGAGATTGATTGAATGAGTGAATATTTATGACGATTAATAATTCACTCATTCAAAATTCAATCATTCTATCATTAGCATTATATCTTTTGTTCTTACTTCTGGCATAACCTTTAAGCTTTCTACTTTCCCATTTTTTAAAGTTCCTTCAACTGTGGTTTGGTATGGTGCATGCAATTTAAAATGTACATCCCAAGTTTTTGGCCAAGCAGGAAAAAGCATAATCTTTGCTCCATCGCATTGCATTAACATTTCTTGCAAGCCAATCATTCCAGAACCGCCCCAATTATGGTCTGGTGTCCAATCATATCCTGGTCCCCAAAAAGCTGGAAACCTTCTTCCTGAGTCTTTTAATTTCAAAATTGTTAATCGAGCTGCTTCTTCTGTTAAACCTAGTTTAGCCGCAAAAATATTATCTTGTTTCCAACCTATGTGACTTCTGAATTTCAAAACATCAGTATCTAATTGGTAAGTGTTTATTGCGGTATCTAATCCAGGTTTACCAACCCCATAAATCCCCCATGGAAAAACAGGATACAACTGTGGACTTTCCGCATTGTTAATTCGCTCCCAAAGCTTTGCAGGAGAAATAGTTGGTTTTCCATTAAACTCTCTAAAACTAATTGGCGGAATGGTATTTAGCATCGCTTTCCAATTCTGCTTTTGTTCTTCAGAAGCTGATTTTAATTCTATTAATCGCTGTAAAACAGTTTTTAATCCAGCTATTGTTGAGGTGGCGTTGTAAGCCATTTTATACGTTTCTGCAGCAGAACCTGGATATAAAACCAAGTACCCGTTTGCATCTAATGCCTTCGCTCCTCTTTGTTTAGCTAAATAAGTGTAATGCTCTTTGAAAAAAGTAAGGCTACTTTCTATCAAGGGCATATATTTTTGAATATTCTCCCCATTATAACGTTCGGTTTCCAAAATCATCATACAAAACTCTAACACAGTATCCCATTCATACTCCAACCAAGCATTGTATTCCATTCCCTTGTTAAAATCTGCTGGGCGTTTCCATCCATATTCTGTGGGATTTGGCAGACCGAAGTTCTCTATTTGCTCTGTAAAACTTCCTCCTTTATGGCCCCAAGCTGCTTCTGTTCTAATTTCTGCATTTTTAAGGATGTTTAAATAGAAATCAAATTGAGGTTTCATCATTTCAAAATCGCCGCTTTTTAACATTGGCCAATACACCAAACGTTGATTTTGTGCGGTATGCGCTCCTCCACCCCAATTTCTAAAATCAGGTGTGAATTTAAATGAGGTATCGGTTAGTATTGGGTCATAAGTAAAAAGCCCACCATTAAATTTTGTAGGCCAATTACCTTTGGCATTTGCACCCAACATATACCTAAACAATTGGTAATTTTTGCCAACCTGATTGGCTAAAGTATCTGATGAATTGATGTAGATGAAACTTTTGTTCCAGTAATTGTTCCACCAAGTTTTAGTTGTCTGTTGCGCTTTTAGATAATTTGCAGTTGATTTATACTTTAAATCATCCAAGTTTGAGTTCCATTCGTCAATTGAGTTGTTTGATATGTTTAAAGCAATTAAAACCAAATGAGATTTTGCAGGTTTTGCGCTTTTTAACTTCCAAGCTTGAAATGGAGTTCCCAAATAATTGCCATCATACATTCCTGATGTGATCATATTTTTTCCGCTCATCGAACCACCAAAAATTAATCCTTTCAATGGATTAAACATAGTGGATTTATAACTTTCTAAACCTTGCTGTTTTACAGTGACATCAAACACAGTTTGATTTGTGTTTTGATGATAAAAATGAATTTCATTTCCTTTAAAAGCAATTTTATCTTTTAGTGTTTTTACATCACCTTGTGGCGCCCACTTGTAAGAATTTTGTTGATTTTCTCTTCCTTTTGTTAATTTATCATAAAAACGCCAGCTCTCGTAACTAGCTTCAGCAATTATATTTTTATTTGCTTTAACTTCAAGATTTACAATAGGTTTAAAAACATCTACCCAAACATTTACTTGAGCATTTAAATCATCCTTTACCCCAGTAATTTGAACATATCCATCTTTTAAAATCAATTCTTGTTTAAAGGTTTTTCCTTCAAAAGGATTTGGACTTAATTTCAGTTTTACTCTGCCTAATTTTAGTAATGTATTATTTTCGTCGAAGGTTCCGCTTCGCGATAGATAAAGATAAACTGCTCCATTTTCAACCCAAACGTTTACCCCTATATCCCCACCTCCAACAGGCATAGATTCTGATGAGTTTTTACTTTGACTAGTCCAGATTACGTTTTGTTGTTGTGCTTGTGTTTGAGTTATGAACCACAGAGAAATGAAGAGCACAGAGAGCGTTTTTAACCGCAAAGAAGCAAAGGACGCAAAGAAAGATTTTAGTACCTGAGTTATAAACCATATAAGGCATTTAAGGGAATATAAGATTTTATATCCCAAAACATATCTTCTTCGTGTCTTTGTGGTAAATACCTTCATTTTTAATAATCCCAACTATCAGTTCTAAATGATGAAACTGGCAAACCATCATTACCAAACAAATCTCCAATTAAGAAGTCCTTAAAAGCATACCGAACAGCAACTGGAGCCTTAACTTCTGATGATGTGACTGTAACACTACTTCCTGTGATTTTAGCTGTAGCAGGGTAAAACTTCTTGTCTTCTCCTGCTATTTCAAATAAAGTTAAATCTTTTCCAAATGAAGTTAATCCGTTTGGAACATTCTTGAAGTTAATTACGGCTTTATCTTTATCAATGGTTATAGATTGATAATCTGGACTTGCAAAACCAAATCCTTTTACACCATAAGTTTGCGCTAAAGCTTGATAAGCAAGGCGTGAACCAACATCTTTTTTGTTTGCAGGATGAATTGTGTTAGCATCTCCGATATCCATTAAAACTGCCATTCCGCTATTTGGAATTTTGGTTAAGGATTTTCGCTGTGCGTCTCTTAAAAAAGCTGAATTTGATTTTGGGTTATTAACAATCGGCTTATATTTATTTGGAGCTATTTGTGCATAATAAAAGGGAAATTCGCCCATTCCCCAAGCTTTTCTCCAATTGCTTACCATTGCTGGGAATAAATCTTCATACCTATCTGGCTTATCTACATTAGACTCCCCTTGATACCAGATTGCGCCTTTAATGCCATAACCAATTACTGGATGCAACATACCATTGTACAAAGTAGTTGGTGTTCTGCTCACCTCTTTAATAGTGTCTGTTGGTAATGGGATTTTAACTTCTGGAAAAGCTTTCAAATCATCTGACGACATCCAAGCTTCTATAGTTGAACCGCCGTAACTATCGCCTATAAGACCTACTGGCACGTCCAACATCTCACTCAATAGCGAACCAAAATAATAGGCAGTGGCACTGAAGTTCGAAACCGCTTCTGGTCCTGCAACTTTCCAATCTGATGGTTTACTATTTTCTTGTCTGGTTGTAAGTGATGAACGCGGTACGGTATAAATTCTGATGTTAGGATTCTTAGATTTTAGAATGGTTTCATTAGAACCTAAAATGGGCTGATTTTTAAAGCCTTTCAATGGCATTTCCATATTAGATTGCCCACCACAAAACCAAACCTCTCCTATTAAAATATCTTTCAAAACCAGTAATTCGCCATCATTAAGACTGATTTCAAATGGTCCGCCAGCTTTAGGAGTTGATACTTTGATTTTAAATTTTCCTGTGGCATCAGCCGATGCCGTATAGAGTTTTTTATTCCACGATGTGGTAATTTTAACAGTTGATGATGGTTTTGCCCATCCCCAAATGGCAACATTACTTTGTTGCTGTAAAACCATATGGTCGGTAAAAATTGATGCAGGTTTAACTGTAGCAAACGCCGTTGATGACAATGCCAATAACCCAACAATTACAAATGAATTAAGAATTTTTTTGTTCATTTTCTTCCTCTTTTAATGCTTGTTTTCTCCAATAGTTAGCTAAGATAGACCCTGAAATATTCATCCAAGGACTAAAAACCGCAGCCGCTAAACCAACTGTACCCAATTTACCCATTGAACCCGCTAGTCCAGATGCCATACCTCCATTTTGTAAACCTACCTCAAAAGCCACTGTTCTTGAGGATTTTTTGTCCAACCCAAATACTCTACTTAATATATAGCCAAACAAATAACCAGCTCCGTTATGAATAACTGATGCTAAAAATAATAAAAACCCAACTTTCATTAAATTTTCTCTGCCTGCCGCTGTTGTAACCGTTGTAAAATACACAATACCAAACATAGAAATATAAGGCATTATATCATCAAGGTTTTTTATTTTTAAGGTAATGAGGTGATAAATCACACCAACTAAAAATGCGCCTGTGAAGAAACTAAAAATTTCTACAGATGCCATCGCCTCTTGATTGACAAATGTTTGCTCCAAAGTAGCCCATAAGCCAAAATACAACGCCCCTAGCCAAATAACACAAGCAATAGAAATTATTTTAATTGTGCTAATTCCTTTTGGGGTGGCCCTTTTCAAATAATCGTGAACTAGAGCAGCACCAATTGGCACAATTACAATTTTGATGATTTCCAACATCATGTTAAAAAACTTAATTTCTATTAAAGTCCCTGCTAATAACTTCATCAATAAGGGAGTCATAAATGGCGCTATCAGCGTTGCTATTGCTGTTACTGCTACAGATAATACCAAATTTGCTCTGGCGATATAAACCATCACATTGGAGGCCAATCCGCTAGAACAAGAACCTATCAAAATGATGCCAGCAGCTATTTCCGTTTCGAAATGAAAAACCTTTACGAGCAATAAACCCATTAAAGGCATAATAGAAAAGTGGCATAACAAGCCAATAATCACACCTTTTCCACTACTGGCTAAACCTGCAAAATCCTTTAATCCCATTTGTATGCCCATACCAAACATTACGAACTGGACAACAACTAGAATTAGCCATTTATTTCTTAAATCGAAACTGCCCCATTTTAAAAATGCAATTGGATAAATCATTCCTGCAACAACTGCCGTTATTATCCACGCTGTGTACTGGTAATTTTTTAAACTTTCCAGCGCTCCAATTCCAATGGCTAAACTTACAGCCAATGTTACAGCTGCAGGTTGCCAAATATGGAGGTTGCCTGTAAACCCACCAATCACTAATGCGATGCCAGCAAGTATACTAATTAACAAACAAAGCCTTCTGAATTGATACATCATCAGCTATTTAAAAGTTGCGCAATGTGCTGTATGGCCAATGTCGGACTAGCCAAAATTGGGACTTTCTTTTGTGATTCTTGTAAGGTATCAACCACTCTAGACATTGATGCCTGTGCCAACACAATTACATCTACTTGAGCAGAGAGTTCGATCAATGCTTTGGCTACCATTTCATCGTGTATTTCTGGATTACCACCCATCAATGCTTCAAAAGCACCTTCGCATAACTTAGAAGTTAATTCTATTTCTTTCCCAGCAATTGCAGCTCTGCGTTTTACTAAATCACTCGTCGGCCCTAAAGTGGTTGGTAAAGTAGCAATCACTCCTATTCTTTTTCCAGTTTTTACAGCTAAATCTGCCATTGGCTGGTCAACACGTAAAACAGGAACGGTCGTTAGTTCTGCCGATGCCTCTACTGCTGCACCAATTGATGAACAGGTTACCAAAATGATATCAGCGCCAGCTAATTCTGCCGAACCTACATAATCTACTACTCTTCTAGCTGTTAGTTTTGTAAGCTCATTTCTAGTGATTACATCTTTAATTAGACTATCATCAACAATGTTGAATACGTTTACATCTGGCAAATATTCACTACACAATTTTTGAAAAACTGGAACTAATGTAGCTGAGGTATGGACAAGTCCAAGTGTTTTTTTCATAACGGTTATATTTGGTTTGAATCTATATCTTTTGCGGCCATAAGGAAGAAATCTTCTTTCCCAACTTGTCCGCCTTTAAATGCGATTTGTAAATGATTAATTGCAGTATTTGATGCATAAGCTTTACACAATGGTGCTCCTGGTGAAAGTGGAGCTATCATTTCTACCGCTTCTATTCCCATTGCTCTTGCAGCATAGCTGGATGTATCTCCACCAGCAACAATAATTCTTTTTAAGGAAGTTTTTTCAGCAACCAATGTTGCGATTTGTCCTAACAAAGTTCCATAAAGTTTAGCTGTAGTTGATTTGTGTAAACCTTTATTTATAAATAATTTATCTGTTTCTAAAACACGTTTATCATCGGTTCCTAAACTGGTATGGATGATGATGTTTTTACCTTTATTAAACAGCTCGACAACTCTGGATGCATAGGTTTCTGCAACCTGTTTTAGCACATCCATATTCTCAGATAAATCTGATGAGACAACAAGATTAGCTAAAGAAACTGTATCAATTGCCACTTCTGCAAATCCTTTATGTAAAGCAAAGCTGATTTGCGTTGAGGTAACTGCAGAACAACTTCCGGAAGCAATTAGAATGGGACCATCAACTTTGACTATCTCCCATTTTTGTTCTGATTTTAACAATCCACTTTGTTGCCAATAAGCACCCAATGCCATTTCTATGCCCGATGAACCAGCAGAAAAAAGTATCTTTTCTTGACTAGTTTGTGCCTCAATTATTTCTCCAATTGAAGCTAAATCCTGTTCTTCTAATGCATCGAAAAGGACAATATCATTTGTAAATTCTAAATCTTTTGGCGCTTCTTGATATTGATGTAAATCTAAAATATTGAATAGGCCAATGCTTTTATCCGTTTGTTTCGCTAAATGCATCCTGATATCACTTTCATCAGCTGGTGTTACAGGATGTTTGCTCATCGATGGGTGTCTATCCAAGCGGTAAATAGCGCCTGCACTTCCAATTCCCATTCTTGCGAACAGGTTGCCGAACAGCATATACCTACCTAAAACTGGTGCTGCTACCAATACAGGAACGAACTTAGATTTGAAAACAGCAGCACCAATTTCTATGGCTTTGCCGATACTTCCAATCGTTGGTGATGAATCAAAAGTTGAGCAAACTTTATAGTGAACGTGTTTGGGATTAAGTTTGGCTAAATCAGCAAATGCTGGAGTTAGTATATCTTCCATTTCTATTGGAGACATCGTTCTGCTCATTCCTGCCACACCAATTGCTTGTAAATCTGGATAGTTTTTAAGCTGAGCTAGTGTTGGTGCTTCAATAAATAACATTGTTTTAATTCCTGCTCTGCTCAAAAATTCTAAGGCATCAGTTGAGCCCGTAAAATCATCTCCGTAGTAAGCAATTAACAATCTATTTGTTGAGTTCTCCATTATTTTTTACCGAATAACCTTACTGAACTATTAAATTCTGGATGTTTAGCTGCGATTTGCTCAATAGACAAACCCTCAACCGCACCTTGCCAAGCTTGTTGCAATGCCAAAACACCACCAGTTGTCCCGTCTGGATGAGCCATAATTCCGCCTCCAGCCATGTACAATAGGTCAACTGTTTTCGTTCTACGATAAGTCTCAGGCGCTTGTCCGCCCCATTGCCCAGAAGAAACCACAGGCAAAACTGAACCACCTAAAAATGGTTTCAAACAAGCTTCAATTGAAGTCACTACTGAATCATCAGACTCCCAAAACTTATTCTGAATGCCATTCACGTGAATTTGGTCAACACCTGATAAACGCCACAATTTCTGATAAGCAGGAAACTCAATCCCTAACAGAGGATGACGATTTAACATTCCCCAACCATTTCTATGTCCGTGAATGGCCAATTGTCCATTGTCACAAATCTTCTTGACTCCTGCCAAGCCAACACTATTTAAGCTAATCATTGCCGATGTTCCTCCTGCATTTACAACTTTCTCATAGTTCCGCTGCATTTGGTCCATTTCATCGCTGATATTAAAAGCGTACATTACTTTTTTACCAGTTTTATCAGCTTGTGCATTAATTACATCCATAATTGTATCAACCCTTTTTGCAAAAGGAGAATTTGCTGATGAGCCTAACAATTCATCATCTTTGATAAAATCGATGCCAGCTTCTGCTAATGTTTTAACCAAAGTTGCAGTTTGCTCAGGAGACATTCCGATGCTTGGTTTAATGATGGTGCCAATTAATGGTCTCTCGTAAACATTCGTTAATTTCCTACATCCTTCAATTCCGAATCTCGGACCTTTATAAGCATTTGCAAAAGATGCAGGAAACTCAATATCCATCAGCTTTAAGCCGGTAAATTGAGTTAATTCGTATAAATTACCTTGTAAGGTAGAAACCAAAACTGGTAAGTTGTAACCAAAATTTTCTATCGACCAGGAAACTTTAACCATTGCTCTTTGGTAAGTGCCAGGTTTCAATTTTACGCTTGGAATTGATGGTTCACTAGAAGAATCTAATCTTTCAATAAACTCAACTCTAGCGGCAAAGCGTTGTTTCAGCTCTTCAGTTTCACCAGGAACGGCTATAAAAGTGCCTGATGATTGCTCACCAGCCAAAACTTGCGCAGCTTTTTCTATATCAAGCGGTGTTTCTATGTAATATGTAGCGGTAATTCTTTCCATTTTTTATCTGCTTAACGGCAACCAAACCGACATTTCTGAGTGACCTCTATTGCCCCAAGCAAAATATGGAACAAGTTTTATTGGAGTGGTTTCATTAGTTTTTGAAATTGGATGATAAAGTGTATTTGTCCAATCTGTTTTTGCTCTCAATTTTGCAAACCCTTCCAAGCTCATCATTTGTGCGCCATCAATAGTAATTGGCATTGCTTTTAACATTATTGAAGAAGGGATAACAGCGTTGAAGATATTTTTTCCTTGGAAATCATTAGATTCTAGACAGTAAACAACTGGCCCCCTTTTAACAGCTACTTGATTTCTATTTTCTTCAACCAATGGATTTGATTCGATTAATTGAGCTTCCATTGGTAAAATCAATTCAACTACATCGCCAACTTTCCAGGTTCTATTTACTTCTGCATAGGTTCCAGATTTTGCTACGATATTTGAAGGTTTTCCATTGATGTTGATTTTCGCATTGCTCGTCCATCCTGGTATGCGGAAAAACATCGAATAAGCTTTACCAGCAGTTTCATTAACCGAAACCTTAATATTTCCATCCCAAGGATAATTGGTTACTTCAGAAAGGCTAATTTTAGCGCCATCTGCCAGTTTAGTATTTACTTTGTTGCCACCATACAGGTTAAACCAAATTCCTTTATCGGATACGCTGTAAGCATAAGCACTTACTTCGGCAATTGTACGCACCACATTTGGCGGACAACAATTGGATAAAGAAATGTAGGGAACCCTATCTTTAGACCAGCGCTGTTTAAAAGGTAAATTATCGCTTTGCGCTAGCGGATTGGTGTATAAAAAGTTTTTGCCATTTAGGCTGATGCCCGATAAAACACTGTTATGCAAAGCTAATTCCATTACATCAGCATATTTTGCATCGCCTGTTAATTGCAACATTCTCCAATTCCAAAGTACATTACCAATGTTGGCGCAGGTTTCATTATGAGCCGTAAAGTTTGGTAATTGATAATCTCTACCAAATGCCTGATGTATTTTTTGTACGTCATTAGGGTTATAAGAAGTTCCATCTGGCGAAGTTCCGTCATATAAAGAACCTAATCCACCAGTTACATACATTTTGTGGCTATTTACATCATTCCACATCAAGTTTAAAGATTTCATTAAACTATCGTTTCCAGTTTCTGAATATAAATCGGCTACGCCAGCATATAAATAACTTGCCCTAACAGCGTGACCAGTGGCTTTTTTCTGTTGAAGAAATGGAATTCTATCTTGATTATCGTCAGTTCCATCATCAATTTTACCTTTAATGGCGATGAGATGTTTGGCCAGTTCTAAATATCTTGGCTCTTTCGTAGTGCGATACATTTCTATTACACCCATATAATGAGAAGGACAAATTGCATTTCGAGCCAATGTTGGGGATGCTGTTTTATAGAAATTGTACAGATATTCTGTTGCTTTTTTAGCTACGTTTAAAAGAGATGTTTTCCCCGTAGCACGGTAATGCACACAAGCAGCTGTCATTAAATGCCCAATATTATAGGCTTCGAAACTTAACCTATCTTGAAACTGGTTTTTTGAGCCTGTTTTGCGTTGTTCAATCATTGCTTTGGTGTAGATATAACCATCTTCACGTTGTGATTTAGCAATAACCGCAATGGCTTTATCCATCATTTCATTCAATTTCGGATTACCAGTTGAAGCGTACAAACTTGCCATTGCTTCTAAGGTTTTGTAATAATCGCCATCATGGAAAGAGGGTCCTTTATGGCTTCCAGTATCTAATCCGGCAGCAATTTCAAAGTTTTTAAAAGCGTGGCTGGTTTTAGGGTCGTTATAAATTGCCCACATATTTGGCACCATAGTTTCAGTTGCCACCTTAAAACGGTCTGCCCAGAAACCCTTTGTCCAAGTTACATCCTTCATATCTAAACTTTTCAATTTAGCGTAAGGACTATTGGTATTGTAGGTTATGGCGTTTTGTTGGGCGTTGGAGGTTATCGCTAGAGAGAGTAATATTATTAGTCCGAAAGTCGGAAAGACCGAAAGTCGGGAAGTTGAATAACAAATCTTTGTGTTCTTTGTGCCTTTGCGGTTAAAAGAAAGAAGTCGGAAAGTCGGAAAGACAGAAAGTCCGTAGTTTCTATAAAGTTTTTTCATCATTATTTCTCTTCAATTTTAAGGGTAACTGGCCCAAATAAACCAGCGGGATTTAATGGTTTTCCACCTAAACGAAAAGGTGCAGTAGTATTTGTAATTCGTTTATCAACAAGCAAATGACTATCTCCAATTAAACGATTAGCCCAAGTATTTGTTATTTGTATTTCGATTTGGTTTTCGCCTTGTTTTAAAGCCTTGCTTACTTCTAATTCAAATGGTGCAGTCCATAAAGTACCACAATCAATTCCGTTTATTTTTACTTCAGCGATGCTGGAGAAAGCACCTAAATCTATCCAAACTTTATTGGTTGTTTTAGCTTCAAAGTTGAATGTTTTGGTATAAGTTGCTCTACCAGAATAATATTTGATGGTGCTATCTGCATTTAATGTCCAGTCGGTTAAAGTTTTAAATTCAACAGGTGTTGATGGACCACCATAAGATGGATTGAATTTGACTTGCCAGTTTGTAGAAAGATTTTGGATGGGTTTAAAGATTTTCCAATTATTTCCAGTATTATATGAAGTATCAGCTGTTGGCTTTTCAAAAAATACGAACAGAGATTGATTAGGAACCAAATTCATTCTAAATCTTGTACCTTCACCAAAAGAGTACCATTCTTTTACTTCAGTATTCTGATTACTAACTGCATCAAAAACAACAGGAATTTTATCTTTAATTCGGAAAGTAAAATCAACTGCTCTTCCTTCTGTTAGTTGATTAGATATAAAATAAATATCTTTATCTATGGCTTTCCGGTGAGTATAAGCAATGTTTTTAACAAAAGTTATCATTTCTGAAGTACAGCCCTCAGTTACCGACAAATCCGGTTCTATTCCAATATCAATAAAACTTGACCTTTTAAAAGGTGCTAGAATTACTCTCCCAGAGCCGATTACTTTTTCTAAAGTTGAGTTATAATTATCTTTAAAATCCTTCTTAATTTCAATAAACTTTCCTCCCCAAATTTGATTAACTAAACCATTAAACTCAACATCGCTAACTTTCTTTAATCCAATTTGATATAATGGTTTTTCTCCAACTATAATCTTTGCACCTGCCTTTACCAACTCTACCAATTTCTTTACCACTTCATAGCTCATATATTGGTAATTTGGGTTCATTTTCATATCACCTGGAATAACCAAAACCTTATAAGATGCACCACTAGCAAATACAACTTCCCCATTCTTTACGGTTGCTGTGCTTAAAACATCAGGATTAAAACTATCATAAGCATAACCCCTCAATGGGTTTACCCAATTCTCTGGGTCGGCCATATTAGCCGAATGAGAAACGCCAGCTGGAATTGACCTTAAAGGCTCACCAAAGTTTGCTAAACGTTTCTTTTCAGCTTCAACTACATCGGCTCCAAAAAGACCTGGCAAAGTAGAAACTAATCTATCTGGCAATACTGAGCGACGAGGCAGTTCTTCTCCTGTAAACACAACAATATCAACTACAGGTTTACCTTGTTGTAATAAATTTTGTGTTCTTGTAGCATAATCAACCCAAGCTTTACTAGCATTCCACCAAGTCTGGTCACGTTGAAAATACAGACCAACACCATCTAAAGTCATTCCTGGCTTTCTATCCATCCAGGGATTATGCGTAAAAACGTGATAAACCAATTTATTTATTCCTAAGGCATAATTTCGGTCTTGCAAGGTTTTCATATTCATCGGACTTTCATTCCAGTCCATTCTTACCGTGGTAAAAGCTTCAGCTTGAATAATGTTCTTGCCATAGATATGAGCACCAGAAATAGCATCTAACATATCATTTGGTTTATCGTGAGTTGGACTGTTCAACCAAAATTCGCCCATTGGCACATCTACGGTTTTGTAATGTAATAAACCATCACTCATCATTGTTGGCGCAATACTTTCTGCGGTAAATGTTACACCTTTTTCTTTAGCTAAAGCTGCAAGGGTTTTGTAAAACTGGTCGACAACCAATTCAGAAATGGTCTTTCTCACATCATATAAAAAGCTTTCAGAAACTGAAGCACTTTGCACAGGTAAACCAGTCATAACAGGAAGATAAGGCGTTAAATCATATCCTCTGCGCTTTAAAAACTCAGCCTTAAAATTACTTGACCAATTCTGGCTACCGCATTCCCAGCTATCAACATGGAACATGCTTAAAACTTTAGAAGCTATTTCTGGTCCACCACGTTTTAAAGCCTCTCCATACCATTTGTTAAACTGTAATTTTACTGCTGTCGGATTAAATTTATCAACCTCTAATCCTATTGCAGCACCACCAGTTGCATTTGTTTGCCCTGTTGAGGTATGCCCAATTCTTAAGATTGTCCAATTACCTGCAGGCACTTTCCAATCTAAACTGCCATCAGCTTTTAACTTTGCAGTTAGGTTAATCATTTTATTTAATGGCACACATAAATTATTTGGCAATTGCTCGTTTGTTGTTCTTCTAATGATGCGCCAAATTGAGCCATTTTTACCTTCAAACTGATTAATTTGAGCTTCTGCAAATAATTCTAGGTTTACCAATTTTAAAGAAGGTTTCCATTTTGCAGCATCTAAATCTTCTGAGCCAGGTTCAGAACCAGTTTTATCATACACAAAACGGAAAATTTTAGCTGTAGTTGGCACGATGGAATGCGTTACATCCTCATCAGTATCTTGCCAACCATGTCTTGGTGGTTCTAGTCTCCCAATTGAACGGAAGGTTTTACCATCATTACTTACTTCAATTTTTAATCGCTGTGCTTGGTAATTGTTACCGCTTACCTTAATCTTAACTGTGCGACAAGTGAAAGGCTTTTCGAATTCATACTGAATATAAAGTGGTTCGCTTGAACCAAAGTTTTGTTTATTACCTTGCTTAACTAATCCACTTGCATCCGCACCATTACTAGCTGTAATTTTCGGAATAATTGTTCGTGTAGATTGGTTTGTTCCTATCGGTGAAGGATAAGCATAAACAGCGATATCTTTATAATAACCTTCCTTTGTTTCTGGTTGAGGTAATTTAATTTTAGTATCTGATGCATTGACAGTTATCTTCGATGAAACTACCTTTTGCATAGATAGTTCTGGCGTAATCCAAGGTCCGCCAGCAAGGGCAAAACCATCGCTTACGTGCATGCCTAATTTCAAATCCAAGCGTTTGGCTTCATCCATGGCAAACTTTACCATCTCCCACCATTCGGGCGTTAATTGCTCTACTGGTTTTTCATATAATGAAGGAGTTGATGATTTCCCACCTTTGATAGTCATGAGGTAAGCACCGCCAATTCCGTTGGTTTTCATTGCTTCTAAATCGGCTGTAATTTCTTTTTTAGAAATACCTGATTGTACCCAATACCAAAAAACCCAAGGTTTAGCATTATCATTCTGCTGTGCATTAAGCTTAAAGCTAAAGACGCAAAGCAGAAGGAATAAGAAAATTTTGCTAAACGTTGGTTTCATTTTTTATTTAAATATATCGTCATTGCGAGAGCCTGCTCCGATACTTCGGAGGTCGATTTTTCATCGCCCGAAGCAATCTTTCTTGCTGGATAGATTGCTTCGTCGTTCCTCCTTGCAATGACGAAGTTGTACTATTTATGAGCGATTTTATAACCTTTTAATCCGAAATAAAGAATAACTAAAAAGCAAACTAATGGAATACTGTAACCAATTTGGATGTTATCATTATTCATATCTATTAAAGTTGCCATTCCTAGGGGAATAATAGCACCACCAACAATTGACATGATTAACCAAGATGACCCTGGTTTTGTATCATCTCCAATGCCTTCAATACCTAAACCAAAAATAGTTGGAAACATAATAGACATAAAGAAACCCAAACCTCCCAGGGCATAAACAACATATTGACCTTGACCAAGAATTGCAATTAAGCAAAGCACAACAGAAACAACAGCATAAATTGAAAGTAGCTTTTGTGAAGCAATAAACCTTAATAAAGCAGTTCCTGCAAATCTGCCAACCATAAATAAAGTTCCATAGACAGCATAATAATAACCTGCTGTTTTTTCATCTAAGCCCCCCCCTTGTTGTGCCATTCTAACAAAAAAGCTAGTTACACATACTTGAGCACCTACATAAAAAAACTGTGCAATAACTGCTGACCTTAAATGCTTATGTCTTAGTGAACCAATAAAGCTACCCTTTGCTTCTCCATCAATACTTTTTGTCTTTATTTCTGGAAAATTGATAAAACAAAAAATTAACGCAATAACTACTAAAACACTACCTAATACAATATATGGCATTTTCACAGACGACGCTTCCTCCATAAAATAAGAGTTTCGATTAAGCTCCGTCATTGCAGCTAACTCCACTTTGGAGTAACTTTTTCCTGATAAGATAAAAGTGGCACCTACATAGCCTGCGACAGGTGCAGCCAAACCATTAAATGAAGCCGCCAAATTCAATCTCCAAGTGGATTTAGCTGGTTCTCCAAGAACAGCAGCATATGGATTTGCTGTTGTTTCTAAAATAGTTAAGCCACAACCAATGATAAATAAAGCTATTAAGAATGTTATATATGAAAGAGAGTTAGCAGCGGGTACAAATAAAAATGCTCCTGTAGCAAATACTAATATTCCTGCAATCATACTCGTTTTGTAGCCGAATCTTTTTAAAATCATCCCGGCAGGAATTGCCATCAAGAAATAAGCTAAAAAAACAGACGTATCTATCAAGGTAGATTGTCTGTTATTTAAATCACAGGCTTTTTTTAAGTGAGGTATTAGAAATGAATCTAAGTTATGTGCCATTCCCCAGAGGAAAAACAGGCTGATAACAAGGATAAAGGGCAATAAATACTTTTTGCCAGATGAGTTTTCATCAGCAGTAATTAGTTCAGGTTGATTGGTGTGGTTCATATTTTGGTTTTTTGTTTAGTTCAATGGTGTCATTGGTTCAATAGTTCATTAGTGTCATTTGTTCATTAATATGCGTACTGCCCAATGAACTGATGAACAAATGAACTACTTCTTTTTCACAACTAAAAGATGGTCGCATACTAAAACGATTTCTCCGCGTTGGTTGATGATTTCTACGTGTTCGGTTACTGTTCCGTATTCTGGTTTTTTAGCTTCTGCTTTTTCTGAAATGGTCACTTCCGAATGAATGGTATCGCCAATAAAAACAGGTTTAACAAAACGTAATTTATCGTAACCTTTAGACATGGCTTCAGGGTTTATTTCTGATGCTGTTAATCCAATTCCGATGCTAAAAATCATTGTACCGTGAGCAATACGCTGCTTGAACGGTTGTGTTGCACACCATTCTGCATCCATATGATGAGGAAAAAAATCACCTGTGTGACCAGCATGAACCACAAAATCAGTTTCTGTAATGGTGCGACCCAAGGTTACACGTTTCTCGTTTAACTGGTAATCTTCAAAAAATGTTGATTTGAAATACATAATTTTTTATTTAGTGTCGTCATTGTGAGGGCTTGCTCCGATACTTCTGAAAGTGTGGTGGGTTTTGTATTTTATTTACCCAGCGCTCTTAGCAGATTGCTTCGTCGTACCTCCTCGCAATGACGCTCAATTTATTATTTTAATTGTTCACTCACTTTTACCCCACCATTATCGCTTGAAATATAAGCACTTTCTACAACCGCCATTGTATTAATTACATCTTCTACACTAGTATTTAATACTTTATCTGAGCCTTCATTATACCTCATTAAGTTAGACATCGTACCAATAAATGCTTCTGGAAACCAAGATCCCTCTAATTTAACCGTTTGCCATTCGGGCGATTTACCTTCTTCTACAATACAATATTCAAAAACATCAGGCACTCCGTGAGGATAATCCATCAGCAAACCTATTTTAGCCACAATTGCGCCTTTTGTTCCCTCCCATTTGATATAACTTTCTTGATGTTTAGCACCAAAATCGTGGTCGTGGTTAGTGTTTATTACCGCGTGTAAAATATCTCCATAATCAAATAAAATCGTACTACGAGATGATGATAAATTCTTAGCAGGATGTTTCAATGTTTTAGCCAATACACTATCAGGATTACCTAAAAATGAGCGAATTAAATCCACATAATGGATACTGTGGTATTGAATTTCTAATCGAGGATGCACAATTACGTGAGGAAAAATTTCCCAAGGCGTTTTAATCGTTACACGAACTTCCATATCATATAACTCTCCAATTAAACCAGCATCTATTAAATATTTTGCTGCACTTACAAATGGCGCATAGCGTAATTGAAAATTAATTGCCGCTTTAAAATCCTTTTCCCTACATAACGCTAAAATCTCTTTTGCCTGATTAAAATCATCGCCCATTGGCTTCTGAATTAAAATAGCACTCCCATCTGGCAACTGCTTTAAAGTCTCCAAATATTGCTCTGGCATGATGGTTAAATCGTAAACCACATTTGCAGGAGCTAATTTTACAGCTTCGGCAACAGAATTATAAACATTTGGGATATTAAACTGAGCCGCTACCTTTTCTGCCCTTGCTTTGGTTCTATTTACAATGCCATGAACTTTAAAACCTGCTATTTGGTAAGCTGGCAAATGCGCATCAGTTACAATTCCTCCTGCACCAATTATGATGATGGGTTGCTCAGTTGTTGGAAGTTCAGGTTTATATTTGATATCGATACTCATTTCTCTAATTCATTAATTTTCTGCTGCGCCAATTCAACCAATATTTCTGTTGGTTCATTTGTGTTAATTGCAGCAAGCACCATTTCATCAATTACTGTTGCAATTTGTGCCCAATTTTTCTTCTGAGGCAACATCTTAGCCACTGTATGTAAAACATCTAGTTTATGATAATATGGAATAATTTTATTAATCTCAGCATCATTCCAACTAGAGATTCTGCAACCAATTCCCCCTTCTAAAGTTAAAAGTTTATCGTTCTCCTGGTTTGTAACAAAACGGAGAAAATCATAAGCAATAGTCTTGTTCTTACTTCCTTTCCCAATGGTATAAAGCCAATAAACATTTAGCGAAGCCGATATTTGGTCGGCAGCAGATGGCAAAACATCTACATAAATTTTGCCTTTTACTTTTGAATTTGCATCCACTTCACACATTGCTGCAAAACCAAACCAGTTAATCATCATTGCTGCCTCACCATTCATAAATGCTAAACCTGCAGCAACAGAATCAAATTCAGCAGAGCCTGGATGAACTTTTGTTTTATCCTTTACAATGTTCCTATAATAGCTCAAACCTTCGATTGATGCTTTTGTATTGATGTTAATCGAACCATTTTTATCGACTAGACTTCCGCCTCTGGTCCATAATTGGAGGCAATAATCGAATACGGTATTGTGTCCATCTGGGTAACAGGCAAAGATACTTCCGTATAAATTATCCGCAGGGCGATTAAAAAACTCGGCAATTTGAGTAAAGTCTTCCCACGTTTGTGGCACTCTTAAATTTTTACCGTATTTGGCTAAATAATCCGCTTGTTCTTTATGGCTTTCGAAAAGGTCTTTTCTATAGATTAAACATTCTGGACCATCGTGAAAAGGTAATCCAACTATTTTTCCATCGAAATTTTGCAGACTTAATAAGGATTTGCTCCATCCATCAGGAAAATTTACTGGCGGATTTTTTTCGATGTTATCATTTAAAACTTCAAAAGCATCGTTTACAAAACCTTCATAAATCCAATCGGTATTGATATGCGCTACATCAAAATCTCCATTAGCTAAACCATTATTAGTTAAAGTGCTTTCGTAGATTTCGTGTAAATCCATCACCACCATGTCCAAAACTAATTTACAGCCAGATTGCAGGCAATATTTATCCCAAAATTTCTGCATTACAGATTCAAATGGAGCAAATTTGCGTACGGCAATTCTAAATGTTTGTTGTGGATTATGCACTAGCGATAGATTTTAAATTAAACTCTTTAATGATTTTTTCATTATCCTGCCCCAACTTAGGTGAACCTTTCGATGAAGTTAATAATTCTCCATCAATACGAACAGGACAACGCGTAGTTTCATATTTATAACCATCAAGCATTTCTACTTCTTGTATCATATCTAAAACCTTAAATCCATCGTGAGCCATTAATTGTTCCCAATTTAATACATCGGCACACCAAATATCTGCAGGTTCTAGTTTAGAAAGCCATTTTTCGGTTGTTCCTGTTAATAAATGTTCGGCTATTATTGCCTTAATTTCATCTCGTTTATCAAATGCTTCTTTGATATCTGTATAGTTTAGCATAGCCCCACATCCTAATAAGTTTCCTAATACAGGAATTGAGCCCATAGCTAAGGCTAAATAACCGTTTGCTGTTTGATAAATACCATAAGGAGCGCCTAGATAAGCATTAGCATTGTTTTTAACTGAACGTTCTGGCAATGCACCACCATCATTCATAAAGGTAGTGATGGTTTCAAATTGGAAATCGAAAGCTGATTCCATCATACTAACTTGCACTAATCCACCTTCATTTGTAATGGCTTTGCGATATAAACAAGCCAAAAGTCCTTGCGCTAAATGAGCTCCAGTTAACATATCTATAATGGATAAACCCATCGCCACTGGGCCACTATCAGCGTTTCCTGTTAGGGAAGTTAACCCTGTAACAGATTGTAGAAGCAAATCCTGACCAGGTTTATTTCTCCAAACACTTTCTTCTTTGCCAAAACCAGAAATTTCGCCAAAAATGATGTTTGGGTTAATTGCTGAAACGGATTGGTAGTCAAAACCCAATCTTTCCATAACACCTGGACGGAAGTTATGAATCATTACATCTGCTTTTTTAAGCAATTCTCTAACCATCTCGCAATCTTCTTCACTTTTTAAATCGACTTCAAAACTCTCTTTATTTCTATTAATGGCGTGAAAAACTGACGATTCGCCATTCATAATTAAATTAGAAGTGTACAAAGTGCGACAAATATCTCCCACACCTAAACGCTCAATTTTTATGACGCGAGCACCCATATCTGCCAAACGCAAACTTGCAGATGGACCAGAAAGGAACTGGCTAAAATCTATAACTAAATAATCTTCAAGCGGCCTCATATCTTAATTTAATTCAAACTCTTCATTAATTCCCACGTTGTGTTGCCCTAAAATCGGTGCTGCTTTAGCCGCATGCAATTTATTTCCATCCAATCTAATTGGGCTTGCTGTTGTTTTTATTTTTCTACCTTCACCTAAATCCAACGTTTGTTGAATTTTTAAGCTTTTGTAAACATCTAAATTCGTAGCTTCTTTATAATTTAAAACTGCTGCACACCAAATCCCATTACTTTCTAATAAGCCAAGCCAATGTTCATTATTCTGAGCGGCAAACGTTTTCCCTAATCTTAAAATCAGTTGGTCGCGGTTTTCAAATGCTGAATTTGCATCTGTATATAAATCAGAAATATCACAATCAATTATTGAGCAAATCAATTTTAAATCGCCCATGGCTAATGCAATATGTCCATTTTTTGTTTTGTACATTCCATAAGGTGCACTTAAATAAGCGTGTGCACTTCCTTTTACAGCGCTACGTTCTGGTAATTTTCCACCATCATTTAAATAGGTGGTTATGACTTCAAATTGAACATCTAAAATTGATTCTAGCAAGCTAACTTCAACCAAAACACTTTTATTTGATTTTGCCCTTTTAATTAATGCTGCCATTAAACCTTGCGCCAAATGGTTGCCGCACATGATATCAGAAACTGATAAACCAAATGGAACTGGTCCGTCTATATCACTGCCAGACAAATAAGTTAAGCCAGAAACTGATTGCACTAACAAATCTTGTCCAGGTTTATTTGCCCAAGGGCCTTCGTTGCCATAACCAGTAACTAGACCATAAATAATTTTAGTGTTAATTTGTTGCACTGCAGCATAATCTAAACCAATTTTCTCCATTACTCCTGGTCTGAAATTGTGAATCATGATATCTGCCTTGCTGATTAATTTTTTCAATCGCACTAAATCTTCGGCATTTTTTAAATCGGCTGCATAGCTTTCTTTATTTCTGTTTATGGTATGAAAAAGCAGGCTATCATCATCTACAAAAAGGTTTTTGATGGATAATTGTCTGCAGGCATCTCCTGTTTTCGGCCTTTCAATCTTGATTACTCTTGCACCTAAATCTGCCAATCTTAAACCAGCAGATGGGCCAGCCAAAAATTGACAAAATTCTAAAACCAAAACTCCTTCTAACGGTCTTCTCATGCTAATGTTAAGGTTTTAGATTCTTGATATAGTTTATTTAAATCTGCTAAAACTTGATATTCATCTCCGCCTTGCATCAAATAATTTCTTACAACATCACCAGCGTGGTCTTGAAAAAACATAGAACCATGGTAACGTGGGCGAAGAAATGCTCTTTCTAAAGCTGGTAAAGTATTCAAATAATAATTCTGGCTTTGTCTATTTACTTCCTTATTTTTCCAAGCAGCTAAATGACCAGGCTGACCGCCACTTTCGAAATATAAACTTGATTGGCAAGCAGGTGAACCAACAAATTTTGCATATTCAACTGCGATTGCTATGTTTTCGCATTTAGACGAAATTGCCAATCCTGTTCCGCCTAATGTACTTCTCAAATTAGTTTTACCATCTAAAGAAATCATATCGTGGAAATGTAAAGGTTTGCGAGCATATCCATTTCTTGAATAATTTGAATAACCATAAGCAAATGGACAATAAGCAATTTCATCACTTTGTGTCATGGCTTCATAAACTTGAATTGGATTTCTATTGAAGTTTCTCACGTCAATTTTTAATGCCAATTGGAGGTACATTTTTAAAGCCTTAACGCCAATTTCCGTAGAAATCACCACATCATCACTTTGACAAGGGTCTTCACCTAAAGAGCAACATAAAGTGTAAAAATTCATTAAAACGTCTATCGGGATAGCTGCAAAAGCAACCAAACCTTTATCTGCCAATATCAATAAATCATCAAAAGATTTTGGTAAGGACAATCCTTTTTCAGCTAAAATATCTGGTCTGCTAGCCGCAACAGGAGTTGCTGCATCTATCGGTAATGCCCATTGATGATTATTAAAATTATAACTTTCATAAGACGCACCAACAGAGTTTATTTCTTGGTCTTTTAAATAATCTGCTGGCAAATACTCATCTAGAGGAATAATTGACTTGGTTTTTGAAGCAAAACCTGCCCAAGGATGGTCGATAACCAACAAATCAAATCGCTCTGCCAATTCTTGAATAGAAAAATCTGCAAATTGCTGTAAACTTCTCTTTTCCCATGTGATTTGCACATCAGGATTTAGCTCAGAAAATCGCTGCGCCGTTGCCACCATCGGCAATAACCCACGACTATGGTTCCAAGTAATTCCTTTTAAAATTATATTCTTACTCATCATTCTCTCTTTTCTTTCCCGCAGATTTAACAGATTACGCAGATTAAATATGTCTGCGTAATCTGTTAAATCTGCGGGAGTTATCTTTACTACTTCATTGTTGTTATAATAATCGATGAATTCGTTAATCCATTCGATGTTGCTGTTAATTTTATTGTTCCTGCTTTTTCTTTAGCCTTAATTATTGCCAAACAAAGTCCGTTAAATGCTTTTCTATAATTAGCTTTAAAAGGTTCTAAACTTGCTTGAAATCCATTATCCACTCCTGCAATAAATCCTTCTCCTTCTATTTTAAAATTTACAAGGTTATCAGCGTTTGGCACTAGATTGCCATCCTTATCTAAAATGCGAACGGTAATAAATGATAAATCTTTACCATCAGCTTTAATGTTTTTTCTATCGGCTATCAATTCAATTTTAGCTGGAGCACCTGCTGTTTTAATTTCTCTAACCAAAATTTCTTTTCCGCCTTTGCGAGAAACGGCTTTTAACGTTCCAACTTCATAATTCACCTTCCACATCACGTGTAAATCTTCACCTTGTTTGCTTTTTTTGCCAAGTGATTTTCCATTCAGATACAATTCAACTTCATCTGCATTGTTATAATAAGCCCAAACTTCAACAGATTTACCTACTGACCAATTCCAATGTGGTAAGATGTGTAAAACAGGTTTGTTAGTCCACTCGCTTTGATACAAATAATAAGAATCTTTCGGGAAACCCGCTAAATCTACAATACCAAAATAAGAACTTCTGGCTGGCCACGGATATGGCAAAGGTTCACCCAAATAATCAAAACCAGTCCATACAAAAATGCCCGAAACGTGCTCGTATTTTTTGGCCTCCTTTAAAGTTTCTTCATGGGTTGAGCCCCAATAAGCAGAAACATTATCATAGGCCGAAGCTGCCCAATCTTTATTACCTTCTGTAAATTTGGTTTTACCATCTCTCGGCCAACGGCGAATTGTGTCGGCTGTATCATAATAACCCCTAGTTTCTAATGCGGATGTGGTTTCTGCTGCCAAAAATTTAACATTAGGATAATTAATAGGGAAATCCTTGTACTTTTTATGGTTGTAATTAAGTCCGTAAATATCTAAAACACCCGCTTGATAGATGAAGTTTTTTTCTGCAATGGTTTCTGTTAACGCTGAAATTACAGGACGAGTTCTATCCAAGTTTTTAACAATGGAAACCAATTCCTTGGTTAAGGCAATTCCCGTACTGTCAAACTGCTCTCGAATTTCATTTCCAATACTCCATAAAATGATGGATGGGTGATTAATATCACGTTTAACCATATCATCCAAATCTCTTCTATGCCAAGTTGGAAAGTCTAAATGGTAGTCGTTCTTGTTTTTCTTTTTGACCCACATGTCAAAAGCTTCATCCATTACCAAAAAGCCCATTTTATCACATAAATCTAGAAATTCTGGAGCAGGTGGATTATGAGCGGTTCTTATTGCATTTACACCCATCTCTTTCATAATTTCTAATTGGCGCTCCATTGCCCTTGTATTTACAGCAGCACCTAAAGCACCTAAATCGTGGTGTAAGCAAACCCCTTGAATTTTCATTGATTTTCCATTTAATGAAAAACCTGTTTTAGCATCAAAGTTGAATGAACGAATTCCGAATAATGTGGTTTTGCTATCGATTACTTTTCCGTTTTGCAAAATCTCAGTAACCAATTTGTATTGTTGAGGATGAGCTACCGACCAAAGAATTGGATTTTTGATAGATAAATCTGTAGTCATATCTCTGTTGCCAGTATCCAGTTTTAAGAAATACGGATTACTCTTTTTTATCAACTTGCCATTATCATCATAAATAGAATTGATTAAAGCCGCAGTTTGATTTCGTTTAGTTTTATTGTAAATGATAGTACCAATATTTACTAAAACACGACTCCTATCATCAGAAAGTTGTGGATTTACTTTAACTCCCCAATGTGCAATGGCAACTTTTGAGGTTGAGGTTAACCATACATTCCTGTAAATTCCAGAACCTGAATACCAACGCGAATCTGGCTGAGCAGAATTATCTACTTTAACAACGATTGTATTTTTACCTGCTTTTAGATATTTGCTTAAATCGTATGAGAACGAGATATAACCATACGGACGCTTGCCAATAAATTGACCGTTTAACCAAACCTCTGAGTTTTTGTAAACACCATCAAATTCTATGGTTGTAATTCTATTTTGAAAATTTGCAGGGGCGATAAAATCTTTTCTATACCAACCAATTCCGGTTGGTAAACCACCACCCTCTGGTTTGGCAGGATTTTTCTCGTCAAATTTCCCTTCAATGCTCCAATCGTGAGGTAATGTTAGTTTTCGCCATTTGGTATCATTATAAGTTGTGTTTTTTGCATTCGGTTCATCACCTAAAAAGAACTTCCAATTTTTATTAAAGCTTGCTCTAACTCTTGATTGCGCAAAAGTTCCAATACTTAAAAAAAGCAGCAGAAATAAGATTTTATATTTTAAATTATTAATCATTACTGGTTTACAAAATTCACTTTACTTCTCCCTAAATCTTTTGAAGTTGCCACTGCAATTCCTCGTTGGTCTTTTTTGTTTACCGCACAATAGAAGTGGTAAACAATTCCCTTATGCTTTAATACAAATGATTTGTGTGCATACAATTCATCATATTTTTCTGAAGACTGAATTAGATTTTCACCATTCCAATCTGTCCAGTTTACTAAATCATTTGATGCTGCAAAACGGTTAAAAGCACCTTTTCTATCTTCCCAAAATGCACCGAAATAGAACATTACCCAAGTATTATTTATCTGCTGTATCACCCCATCTCCTGTTATCCCAACTGGGTGATGAACAACTGGATTTTTCCGAAACCTTTTCCAATTCACCATGTCATCAGAAACAGCCATTCCGATACGTTCGTACCATCTTGTTTTTTTATTGTTTACCAACGAATCGCCAACAGCATTGTAATACATTACAAATTGATGTCCCGTTAATTGCTGTTTATCTTGAATTATCGAACTTTTGAAAAGTTTATTCCTGTTTTCCCACCACCTTACATCAGCATCTGCTGAAGTTAAAACAGGTTTTTCTAATCTTGTCCATTCTTGTGCAGCCCAAGGATTGCTTTCTACATAAGCCATTCCAATTGATAAGGGTTCAGTTTCGTAACCTTTTTCCTTACCTCCGAAATAAGACATCCAATATTTGCCATCGAATTTAGAAAGCTTATAATTCCCTTCCCATTTTGTATTGGTTAACGCATTGTAACCTGCTTTTTGATTGTCATCCCAGTTGCCTGCATCACCAAATGACAATTGCTTACCTAGGTTTTCCCAGTTTAATAAATCCTTACTTTTTGCCAACCAAGTTTCATAACCCCTTCCACTATAAATTAAGTAAGTCATATACCAAAGTTTTCCCTTTCGGAAAATAGTTGGGCAATCCATTTTATGTTGCTCATCATTAGGAACTAACACTAAACCATATTTATAAGGTGTTTTTATTTCTTGATAAATCTTTTCCATATCTGCTTGAGAAACGGGACTAGATTTTTGAGCACTAACATTTAATGCATAAACAAACAGGAAAAGAAATAAAATTTGAAGCTTACATTTGGTTCGTGGAGACACAAACCAAGGCGTTAAACTTATCTTTCTCATTTGTTTTGAACTTTAAATTTATAAACGCCTGAACCTATGGCAATTTTTGCTTTGTTTCCATCGTAATTAAGAATTTTGAATTCTCCATTACCTTGGTTGATTATGCTTTGAGGTCCGTTTACTGGTAAATAAACAGTAGCTGATGTATTTGCCGGAATGTTCACTTCAAATTCAAAACTAGTTGCTGATTTTTTCCAATTGGTAGTAATTAGACCATAAGGAGAATTGTAGCTTGTGTTAGCAGACGTTAAATTTCCAACAATTTCTGGCTGAATTTTAATCTGGTTAAAAGCGATAGCTCCTTCTTCTTGCCTAATACCTCCAACGCCACTATAAAACCATTCCATTAAATGACCTAGCATGAAATGATTATTAGAAACAGTTGGTAAAGCTGCCCAACTTTCCGTTAAAGCCGTTGCGCCTTTGGCAATTTGCATTCCATAACCAGGCACATCAGAGCGACTATTCATATCAAATATCACATCAGACATTCCTTGATCTTCTAAAACCCTTAATAAATAACGATAACCAATATCTCCTGCGGTAAGGCTATTATTTTTGCTTCTAATGTCTTTTAAGATATTTTCGACAACAGCTTGTTTGTATTGTGGTTCAACCAATTCCATATAAACAGCCATTGCATTTGCTGCCTGACTACCAGTTGCATACTGTTTTGTTTCTGTATTAAAAAACTTTGCATTAAATGCTTTTCTAACTTCGGCTGCAAGTTTTTTGTATACAATTGCATCTTGCGGTCTGCCCAAAAGATTGGCTATTTTCTGTAAAACAGTTAAATCGTAATAATAGATTGCTGTTCCAGTAACGCCCATTGGTGTTAGTTGAGAAACACCAGGAGGATTTGGACCTAAATCGTACCAGTCGCCTAAACCTTGAGCTAAAATATGGTTGTTAGCCCTTGTCTTTAAATAGTTGATGTAACGCTTCATCATTGGATAATAATCAACCATCGCTTGTTTATCGCCATACCACTGATACAAATACCAAGGCATTAAAATACCGCTACTGCCCCATTCTGGAGAATCACGAAACATATCTCCACCCCATTCAAACTTTACATATTCTGGTGCAATTTCAGGGATTAAACCATCCGCAGTTTGCGAATTTTCCATATCCTTCAAAGCTTTTTTAAATAAAGGGGCCACATTATAATTGTAACGAACCGAACTTCCCATTAGGTGTAATTCTTCTAACCAGCCTAATTTTTCACGATGCGGACAATCGGTAAAAACACTGACCATATTACTTTTAATTGCCCAATCAATTAAGGTAAATGTTTTATTGAATAGTTCATTTGAGCTGGTAAAACCTCCAACTGTTGTTGCCGCATTGCGGATGTGAAGACCTTTTAAATCTTCGATAATAGCTTTATTTGATGAATTTTCTTTTCCTATAGGAACCCCACCTTTTACTTGTAGGTAGCGAAAACCTGTGTACATAAATTTTGGTCGCCAAGTTTCTAAACCATTACCTTTTAAAATATAAGTAAAGTATGATGGACCACCAAAATTTTTCTGCGTAACAGTTCCATCTGCTTTTAATAATTCGGCTGGCATAATACGAACAGTATCTCCCTTTTTACCTCGAACTTTCAGTTCAATAATTGCTGATGAATTTTGGCCTAAATCATAAACCCATTCACCATTATTTACAGGCTGAATTGTTTTCGCACTAAAATTTTCGAAAATTTTAACTGGTTCTTCTTTTTGTGCATTTAATTTTGGTCCATCAACAAGCAAAGCTGATTTCCATTTACTATCATCGAATCTTGGTAAATCCCAACCCTTTTGCTCTAAATTGGCATTATAATCTTCGCCACCATAAATGCTTGAAAATGTAATTGGAGATGGAGTAGTTTTCCAAGAAGAGTTTGAAATAATGTTTGAGCTTGTACCGTCTGTATATTCTATCGCCAAACGGCAAATCATTTTTGGATAGCCAAACGCTGATTTTAATTTACGATATCTTGAGCTTACAGGAGGAACATAATAAAAACCATTGCCTAACATTACGCCAACTACGTTTTCTCCTGATTTCAATTGTTTTGTTAAATCATAGGTTACATATAAGGCTTCCTTGTTATATTTTGTCCAACCTGGCGCTAAAAAATCGTCTCCAACTTTTTGCCCATTTAAGCTCATTTCAAAATGTCCTAAACCAGAAATAAAAACTGTTGCTTTTTTTATAGACTTAGTAACGCTAAAACTTTTGCGGAACATTGGCAGGATGTTATTTTCCTTGAAAGTATCTTTCTTTCCATCTACCGGAAGATTGGTTTGATTTGAATCTGCAATTTTATCATAAGCAATCCATTGTGCGCCTTTCCAATCGGCAACAGCTAATAAACCCATCTGCCAAAAAGCTGGTTCGCCCCAAGCAGATGAGCCTTTGTTATCCCAAACCTTAACTTTCCAATAATATTTTTTGGTTGACAAAAGCTTTAATCCGTTATATTTTATTTGAATAGACTGATTAGAAGCAAGTTTTTTAGAATCCCAAACATTGCCTTTGTTGTTCTTTAAGTCGACCAAATTATCTGCTACAATAATTTGATAGGCAGATTGAATAACATTGTATTGTGAAGATTGCAGTTTCCAGCTTAAGGATGGTTTAGCTACATCAACCCCTAACGGATTTGTCCTGTATTCGCAAGTTAAATCAATAACTTTTAATTGCTGCCCATAACTGGGAATTGCAATTACAAAAAATAAGAAAGCGGCTAAAATTCTGTTCATTTTTTAAATAAATTAGCATTGGTTGTTGCTAATATTTAATCGCTATGCGATACAAATAGTATCTGTTTATAATTTGGTTGCTAATGCTTTAATTACAATAAGCTTCAATTCAAATATAAATGTTTTTTTTAAATATGAAGCTTTTTATAGCTAAAAAAATTACCTACCTTGAAAAATAATAAATTACAAAGCATTTTGTATGTTTGAAAAACTAACCATTAAAATTTATTTGGTACAATGAACGAAAATGAATCAAAATATCAGGCTCCCGCTCTCGATAAAGGACTTGATATATTAGAATACCTTTCAGCCCAATCAATTCCTCTTTCTCAGTCGGAAATTGCCATCGGAATTGATAAAACTCCAAATGAAATTTACAGGATGTTGATGAGCTTAGAGAGCCGTGGCTACATTTTAAGGGATGAAGTTTCGGGCAAATACCGTTTATCTTTAAAGCTTTTTTATCTTTCACATCGCCACTCTCCTGTAGATGAATTGAGAAAAGCTGCACAGTTTCCTTTAGAAGAATTGGCCGATACAGTTAGACAATCTTGCCACTTGAGCATTTTATACATGAATCAAGTGATGGTAATTATCCACGCAAAAAGTCCGGGTCCAATTGCACTTTCTATTGAAGAAGGAAACCTATTTCCATTGCCTTTAACTGCCTCTGGTAAAGTTTTATTGGCATATATGAATGAAGCAGAGCGAAGCACAGTTTTAAAAGCTAATCCGATTTACAAGAAATATCCAAAACCTAAAAGGGATGAATTTTTGGCATCTTTAGCCAATATCAAAGAAACTGGAGCTTATTTTAAACCCAGTGATTTAGCAGAAGGTGTTTCAGATATTTCACTTCCTATAGGAAAACACAGTACAAATGGTATTATTGCTTGTTTAACCATCTCCATGCTAAGCACTTTAAATATTAACAAGAATATAAAGAACGATGAGATATTAGCTGAAGCTAATAAATGTGTTAAAAAAATTGAGCAAAGGATTGGGGTTTTAGGGTTGTAAAATCCTTTCTTCCTTTCACGTCATTTCGACCTTAGAAGAAATCTCCAAGCCTCTTGACCAGTAGCTCCAATTTAGCATAGCTCATTAGCTTGCAGATTTCTCCTCGTTCCTCGTTCGAAATGACGGTTTATTTTAAGTTCTACCCTTGATACTTCACCAAATACTCCACTCCTTTTTGTATCGTTACTTCGTACAAACCTTTTGAGATTTCTTTCACTTCTGTCCCGCTTACAATGGGTTTAATAGTGCTTTTAAATCTCAATTTCCCAACACCATCTGCTGCTTTAACTTTTATTTCTTTCTTACTAACAGAAACAGCAATTTCTCCATTGTTGGTTGGAACCTTGCCTTCCATCCATTCTAAACCACCCAAATTTGGTTCTACAATATAAGTTTGATAAGCTGCTGAAGTTGGTTTAACTCCCAAATAATATTTACCTAATAAATAAATCGGACTAGCGCCCCAAGCATGGCATAAACTTTTACCAAATGGTCTACCATACATTGCTAAATGTTCTGTGTCTTTCTTTGCAGGATTATATTCTTCCCAAAATGAGGTTGCACCTAGTTTTAACATTCCACCCCAATAATTTTTCATTTCTTTTAAAACATATGGTTGTTCACCCATTGCACAAAGGGCTTCAAGTTCATAAAAACGCATATAAGGAGTTGTAATTTTTGCAACTTTATCATTCAACAACACATTCTTTTTTACTTCTAATTTTTGTGCTGGTGTAAAATAATCGAAGAAGATGCCGAACATATTAGCATAACGAGTTACATTATCGGTCTGCTTTCCATTAATACGGCTATGAACCAAAGCTTGTTTAGTTGGGTTCCAGTACAAGGCAAATATTTTGGCCTTTAAAGCTGCTGCCTGTTTAGAATAGATAGCTGCACTTGCATTATCATTAGCCAATTTTGCACACAAAGCCATTGTTTCTAAACTTCTGCAATACAATAACTGCTCAAAACTAACTTCTCCTTCTTTACTTAATTTATCTGCCCAATCGATAAAAATCCAATCTCCAGGCATCCATTCTAATAAACCATTTTTGTTTTTACGACCATCAATGTAAGTCATTAAGGTTTTCATCCTTGGATAAATATCTTCTACAAATTTCTTATCTCCAGAATATTGATAATAATCATAAATACCTAAAAACCAATAAAATGAATAATCCATAATGGTATTAATGTGAGCTGTAACAGGGTCCTTTCCACGCTGTGCCCACAAGGTTCTTTTAACTGTTGATGCATCAAAAAACGAATAATAATTCATTAAATAACTTTGGTAAGCATCACCACTCCAAACCCATCTGTCACGTTTAATTCCATCTATAAAAAATTCTCTGGTGTTAAGCTGGAAAGTGTATTTAGATACGTCATAAATCTTATTCAATTCAGCATCAGAGCTTTTAAAACTTCCACGTTCTGCCACAGGCGAATATTCATAAAGCATGGAAACCGAATCAAGTGATACAGAACCTTCTGATTGAACATTTACATATCTAAATGCCTTAGAAAGTATCATTATTGAATCAGTCTTTTTCGATAAATCAAGTTCCAATAAATCTAATGTTTCGCATTTATCAACTGATAAAGCTTCTTCTTTCGATTCACCATAATAGATGTTTAATTTGCCTTTTCCTTTTAATCCATGAACTTTAATAAAACCGAAAGTTTCTTTGCCAAAATCTGAAACAAAGCCTTTGTTTACTTTATCAGTTTTAACTGCAAACATTGGAGTTGTTGGCAGCTTAAATTTTGAAGGTGGTGTTAATGGGTCAGTTAAATTCCAAGTTCCTGCATTAACGAAGGTTGTTCCAGATTTATCTGAAGTTTTTCCGCTCGCATCAATCCATTCTTTATCTTCAAAAGTGGTTAACCAAGTCTCATCAGAAACCACAGTTTTTCCTTGTACAAAAATGGCTGGTACTTGAGCTGTGCTATAAACTTTTAAGCTTAATTTATGCTTACCTGCAGGGATGGTAATCGTTTTTGGAAAACCAGTTATCGCCTGTCCATCAATTTTAACATTATAAGTTCCCTCTACATAAAGTTTAACTTCTTCGGCCGTTGCCAAATTAAATTCCTTATGAAAATCTACTAAAACGAAGTGACTATCCATTTTCCAGAACACTGGGAAGAATGAACCTCTTTCTGTTCTTCGGTTTTGCATTACATTGCTCATGTAAATATCAAAATCTCCTGGATACCATATCCAACTCGCTTTTTGAGCGAAAATTGGAAGGGTTAAAAAACTTAAAATTACAAGAAGGGTTAATTTTTTAAAATTTTTCATATTGTTACTTTTTAGTATTGACTAGGTTTAAATTTTGTTGCCTAGGAAGGAAATCCTCAACATAGGGCTTCTTCAGCCGTGACAATCTGTCTATGTATTGGTTTTATTCCACCCTTGCCTCTCCTCTCATTCCATTGCTCTAGCAGATTGCTTCGGGCGATGAAAAATCGACCCTCGCAATGACGCTACTTATTTAATGTCCGTTAAAGAAAATGTAAAGTAATATCATAATGATGGTTAATGCGCCAAAAGAAATCCAAACTCTACGAGTTGGTTTTTCAATATTGGCTTGGTGTTCTTCATTTATGGTATATACCGATGGTGATTTATCCGCTAGTGAAATAATTATAGATAGGAATGCTAGTAGTGCGAAAATCAGGAAAGATAAAACCATATAATGTGGCCAAAAATCATACTTAGATGAAGGTAAAACCCATAAATAACAAACACCAATTCCTAAGCTGATGATAGAACCAATTGAAAGTGTAAAATTGACTGCTTTTTTTGTTGTTCTTTTCCAAAATACAGTTGATAAAAACACTACTGATAGTGGTGGAGCGATAAAACCAAGCACTGCTTGAAATACATCAAATAACTTAAGTCCTTTGATATTATCTATGGCTAAGGCTACAAAAATGGCAAAAAGGCAACCTGCAATAACCGTTAATCTGCCCACTTTAATAATTTCTTTTGTAGTTGCTTTTGGATTGATTTTTTTCACATAAACATCCATTGTAAAAACCGTACTTAAAGAATTTAGGCAAGAGCCGATTGTACCTACCAAAACGGCAATAAGCACTACGATAACCAATCCGTTCATTCCAGGAGGAAATAAATTGGTTACCATCGTCATGTAAGCCATATCTGGGTTGGCTAAACCTGGATACAAAACATAACACAATATGCCTGTTATTATAAAAAGTGGTAATGATAATATTTTAAGCCATCCAATAAAACTAACGCCTAATTGTCCCTGTTCTAGGTTTTTTGCACCCAAAACAGATTGAACCATCGATTGGTCGGTACAGAAAAAGGCTACAGCAGAGACTGGATAACCCAACAAAATTGCATACCATGGATATTGTGGGTCGCTAGCAGGTTGTGCTAAATTCCAAAAATGTTTAGGAGTTTTTTCATATAGCGCTGCTATTCCTCCTACTTTTTCTAAACCTAAATAAGTCAACGCTAATGAGACGCAAATCAACAATATCATTTGGAAAACGTTTACTTTGGCAATAGCCTTTAATCCGCCAAAAAACGCAAACAAGCCTGCAAAAGCTACTAAAACAGTAACTGATTGCCACATCGGAATGCCTAAAATTTGTCTAACTAAAACCCCGCCTGCAAATAAACCTAATGACAACCAAGAAATTAAAATTTTTACTAATGCGTACCAAGCCAAGATGTTTTGGGTAGAATCTCCATATCTGTTTCCCATAAACTCGGGCATTGTACTCACTTTTGCAGCTAAATATTTTGGTGCAAATACAATGGCTAAGAGGAATAGGAAAATAAACGCATACCATTCGAAGTTTACGGCAACAATACCTGTAGCATAGCCGATACTTGCAAATGCAACTAACATAGACGGACCGACATTTGTGCCCCACATGTTAAAACCAATGCTACTCCAATTCAAGGACTTATTGGCTAGGAATAGGCTTTCATCAGCTTTTTTGCCTTTTGAAAAGCTGGCTCGGTACCCGATAACCACTAAAATAACGAGATATGCAATTACAATGATGTAATCTAATGTCGTTAAACGTTCTACAATGTTGCCCATATTTGGTTTGTTAATTTTGATTTCCTTGGTTGGTGTCCCCACCAACCAATCATATTATTCTTTTCTTCATTGCGAGGAGAAACGCCTAAGCAATCTGCTAGTGGGTAGGGAAAAGTTACCCATCACACAAAGCAGATTGTTTCGTCCCGATGAAAAATCGGGACTCGCAATGACGACACCTCTTTTACAATCCTATCTCCTCTTTCGAAATATTATATTCTTTTAAAATATCATCAATCTTTACTGGCAAACCAGTTTCTAGCGACCTATCCATCGCTTGTAGTAAAGCAACTGTACCAATTCCTTCTTTTAAATCTGGATAGGCAACTGTGTTATTGTTGATGCTATCTGCAAAGTATTCTAAGTAATTTTGGTACTCACCAGCGTGATGACTTTGCCCTTCGAAACGAAAATAATGTTTTAAAGTCGCATCACCCCAAACCACAATTTTTTCTTCCCCAGTTTTATCGGTTACTGCATAACGCAATTCATGGTAATCTGCCTGACTAGCACCCTCTGTGCATCTTAAAATGGTACTCATTCCGCTATCGCGATAAGCAGGTTGTGTTGGGCCAGTATAAGCTCCACTTACACGGGCAATTCTTCCATCTTTTGCCTTAAAAATGAAATGCATGGTATCTTGATTTTTCAATCCAGCCTTGCTGCCATTACTGCTCAGCATTCCATAACCCATTACTTCTTCGATATTTGGCAAGTACCAACGTATAAAATCCACAGGATGACTTAAACCACCATACAACCATTTAAAAGATTGTTTTAGCGACCAGCCTTTTTCTAAAAACCATCTGTGGTCTGCGTGATATTGCGCTTCAATAGTTATTAATTCACCTATTAATCCCTCTTCAAAATCTTTTCTCTGGCGTTTTGCAGGTTCAAAAAAACGTGAACTTTGTCCAACAAAAATTTTCTTTCCAGATTGCTTACTGATTTCTAATAATTCTTTTGCTTTAGCTAAATCATCAATAAAAGGTTTAGTGCAAATAACGTGTTTACCGTGAAGCAAAGCTTGTTTAATATGTTCGGCGTGTAAATGGTCTGGGGTATAAATAGCAATTACATCAATTTCTTTATTATCCAGCATTTGCTGATAATTGGTAGTGTAATGATGAAAATCGAATTCTTTTGCTCTTGCTTTACAGGCTTCTTCACTTAAATCGGACATGGTGACAAGCTCATAAGATTTACTAGCTAATGCTGCAGAAATCGTACTTCTTCCTTCTCCTAAACCTAAAATTCCTAGTTTTAATTTCATTTTAATTACGTTTTTCGTCATTGCGAGGGTCGATTTTTCATCGCCCGAAGCAATCTCCTTTGTTTAATGGACTTTACAAACCCTAAACAGTTATTTAATAATTTTCCCTCGCTCTAGCAGATAGCTTCGTGCCTCGCAATGACGCTCTTTAATTTATCTTTTTAAAGAAAACCCACACTTCATCCTTTTTTGTTCCTTCAATTCCTTCTTGGTATTTTTTCATTAAAGCATTCCATTCATCAACTCTTGGATTATTTAACGTTGTTTTCGGGTTTAACTCATCTAAATTTGCTCCTTTTGGAATACTGATGACCAACATTAATTGGCGACCGTTTCTGTAAATAACCAATTGCTGAAAATCAGCATTGCAAAAGCCTTTTGACAACTCTGGCCATTTATCAAATTGCGTAGCATGCTCATCCAAATATTCCTTTTGCATCTTTTCATCTTTCACTAAGTTGGCTGATAAAATGATGTGGTCCCATTCCTTTGCAGGTTCCAACAAACAATTCCTTTGCCTTGTAAAATCGTAAAACATATTGTCGTAGAGTTTTACTTCGGCATTGCTGAATTGCTTTTGAAACTTGTTTTGTAATGCTGCAGGTGTTTGTGTGGCGAAATAAATTACCACACGATTTTCCCATTGGTAAATTGAGGAAGCAGGAATCTGATTTGCCTTTAAAAATGAGTTTAATACTGCTTCTGTTGGTTTTGTTCCAGATTTAAAAACCAATTCTAATATCACTTGCTGATTTGCTAAATTGATTGGCTGAGCTGATTTATTTACAAATTTACCCTTCAATAAATATTGGTATTTCTTTTGTAAACCAGCATTTAACTTGATGCTATCTGCTACCAAATTGCCATTATTTTGCCAAATGTTTCCAGGTCCATTTGCATTTTGAAGATACTTTTGTGCTGGTGTCCAATTGTCTCTTATGGTGTAATAAGCTGTGCCTTCATCTGTATAAATGTAAAACCAATGACTTGGAATATGGGCATAAGGTGCTTTGTAAATGCTATCGATGTAATTCTTTGTGATAAACGATTCAGGTTGGGCTGACAAAGTATAAATCCCAGCAACATCATACATTCTTTTACCGTAATGATGGATTTTATTGCCACTGATTACATTATTTCTCATTGCATTAACAGTTGGTGTCCAACCCCAACCTACGCTAATTGCAGAATAGGAAACTTCATTAATCTCGTTATTCAATATCTTGATTCCTTTCACATAACCAGCTCCTAATCCAACTGTGCCCCAATCTTCATTGGTTACATTGCTAATCAGGTTGTTTTCAATTCTATCATTTGTAGAAATCTCTCTTTGGTCTTTCGGATTATAAGGCAAATGTGCCTCCATCGCTTCATCAGAAAAAGTTCCGATTAATATTCCAGAGCCACCGATATCTTTAAAGAGATTCCCTCTGATTAAATTATTTAGTGTACCTTTTTTATAATCCAATCCTGTTGATGCCAAATGCTCAAATTTGCAAGAATCAAAACTCGTGCTTGTTGCATAACTCACTTCAACAGCCGCAGGTGGTCGGCCAACCCAAGCCTGATTTTCTAATTCTTTCTTATCAGGAGTTCCTGCAATTTGAAGCTTGTAGGCATCCAACATAAACATTCCTGTTTGTAATGGAACGTGTCCTTGTTTAGCTGGCCTTAACCAAGTAGAATGCTCAAACGAAATACCTTTAAACGAAACATTTGCTACAGGATGGTCTATCGTTCCTTCAATTTTAAGCAATGTTTCTAAATGTGGTACAACAACATCTACATTTTGCATCTGCTCATTTTTTGCAGCCCAATAGTATATTTTATGATTTCGCAAGTCTTCAAACCATTCGCCTTGCTCATCTAAAAACTGAATAGAATTAGTTAGATAAAAAGCAGAGTTGCCGTCTTTTGAAATCCAAGGTGCAGGCCAAGGATGCTCAGATTGAATTCTACTTTCTGGTTGCATAAAAGTTAATTCTACAGCGTTTCCAATCACCTTTGCCAACTTAATCCTCAGATTTGCAATTGCCCACCATTGATGAATAACCATTTCCATTCCTTCAATGTTTTTTGGATTGAAGTTCTTAGGAATTGGTATTCTGCAAGTCTGATTTTTGAAATCCCAAGATAAAATCCGGTTCATTATTTCGCCATTTCTATCTCTAGCCCTAGTAGCTTTATTTCCGTTCACCCAAAGTTGTCTAAACTCTAAAGTTCTGCCAGCTGGCGATGGTGCTTCGGCAACCCAAACGTTCCCAATCGCTTCTTTTGGCAAACCAACAATGGGAGTTGACACCTTTCTCCAACCTTTAATTGAAAGCCCGCCACTAAAAATCACTTTAGCATTTTGAGCAGAAATAATTTGCGTCGGACTATCTTTTGTGCCTGAATCTTCAGGTTTTAGAATAATGGTTTCATCAAGTTTGTAAACTCCATTTTCAATTATAATTCGAATTCCTCCTTTTACAGCAACATCATTTAAACGGCGTAGTTCTCTTGCTTTACGCAAAGCGGAATGTAGTGTTGCGAAAGGTTTTTCTTTGCTTCCAACATTATTATCTGAACCTTTTAAGGAAACATAAATATCAGCTGCGCTGGATGTTAAGCAATACATTATAAGAAATAGCGTAGAGATAAAATTTTTGGTTCGTGGAGATACGAACCAAGGATGCCCGCCGTGGTTCGTGTCTCCACGAACTACTAGATGTTGAATCCTTGTTTTTAAACTGTTTCTAATTTCTTTCATATTATTCTTAGCTCCCCCAACTTGCCAACCTTCCCAGTCCATCGCACTAGCAGATTGCTTCGTCGTACCTCCTCGCAATGACGCACTGACGATGTTAACTAGGCTGAAATATCTTTTTTAAATAAGCTGTATTTGCACTGAAGTTGTACTTTACATTTGTAGGTTGCTTTGCATCACGAGAACGTTCAACAACTAACCAGCCGCACCAACCCATATCATCTAAAGTTTCTTTCACTTTAACCAAATCTATCTTAGGGTCGTTTTCTAACCACACACCATCTTCATTTGTAGCGTGTATTTGAATGATATTTTTCCTGCCTAAAATCCTTAGTTCTTGATGTAAATCTCTTCCATTCTTTATTGCATTAGAAAAATTGAAATAACTTTTGATAGCTTTTGAATCAATTTCATTCAGCAATGCTAACTCACCTTTTGCATCTAATGAAGTTTCAATACCAATCACAACACCGGCTTTTTTAGCCATTTTGCCAACAATTTTCAATCGTTCTACTATTGGTTGTCGTAACTCTGGATTTTTAACCAAATCGCCCTGCACGCCTAAAGGCAAAAAGCCAACTTTTACATTCATTGCCTTCATCGTATCCAAGCAATCCTGTATCATTTTCACATAAGTCGGTCGTTTTGCGAATGATTGCGCATAAAAACCAGTCATTGCCAAAGCGCAGATTTCTAAATTCAATTCTTTGGCTTTGTCTAAATATTCTTGCCTAATTTTAGGGTCGGCCAATTTGTTATCGAAGGTTTCTCTATCACCCAAACCGCCCATATCAATTTCTAAACCATCTGCACCAATTTCTTTTGTCAGTTGCAGTGCGCTCAACTTTTGCCGTTTTAAAATCATTAAATCAATTACAGCAATCTTATATTTTGATTTTTTTGCTGCCGCAAATAGAAATCCACTAGGCAACACCAGGCTTCCTGTTAGCAAAGCCAATGAATTGATGAATGTTCTTCTATCCTGCACTTGCATCTTAATCTTTAAAATTTGGGAATAATTTCTTTAGGTTTTCGAAACCTATTATTGCATTTTTAGGCAAGTTCTGACCTTTATCTCCAAATACATACAATGCAGTTTCTGGTTCGATGGTTACTTTACTTTCATCATATTTACCAGTTTTATCTTTTACTGCAACTGCATTTAGCTTGAAGTTTTTGATTAAAAAATCGTATAATGCAATACGTTTATTTATTCCGAAATCGTGTTTTTCAATTGGCAGATGAACATTTTCAACTTTGTTGCTAACTCCATAATAACCGTACATTTTTTGTAGGTAAGGAAAATCGTGTTGAGGAGTTTCTGCTGTCCAATCGCCACCATCTGACACAATTAGTTGTGGTCTTGGAGCTGCCATAGCTGCTAATTCCACATTATCTGTTCCGCCAGCACAAAAATGAATTGGCATTCCGCTTTCGCAAGGGCAACCGCCATAAAAGTAAGATGACATAGCCACAACTGGTGCGCTTAACTTAATTCTTGTATCCATCGCCGTCATTAATATAGAATGACTTCCTGCCCCTGAACCGCCACTAATGCCAATTCTGGCTGTATCAGTTTCTTTTAACGAAGTGAAATAATCTAAAATCCTTATTCCTCCTAAAGTTTGTACAGTTTGTGCTAAAGCTTTTCTGTGGTCTTCATATTTAAATTGTAGCATAGATTCGCCCCAAGCAAACAAATCGTAACTAAATGCCATTGCTCCCATCTTGGCAATCATGGCACAACGAGTCTGGCAATCTGCACGAAAACGTTGTTTTTCCCAATGCCCATCTGGACTTAAAACCACTGGAATTTTACCTTTATAGTTTAGCGGTTTATACAATGAACCATTGATATACAAACCAGGCATAATTTCGATAGCGATATTCTCGACCGTGTAACCATCAAAAACTCTTTTAGGTGTAATAATTGGTTTTGAATTTGGTTTGGCTGGCAATGGCGATAATAATAATGCTTCATATAATTGAGGCTTAATTAATGCTTTACGTTTTTCCCAGCTTGCTACATCATTGTATTTCGTTGCCAAAGTATCTAAATAAGCCCAGCCATCCTTTACATCCCATCGGTTATATTCATATTCCTTAAGCTTATAAACCTTATCTTTTTCTTTGTTAACCTTCATATCTAAAGGTTTTAACACATTATCTAAAGTTTGGTCTACATCAGTTCTAAAGCGCCAATCGGCATAATTAACCCATTTGTCTTTTACTTGTGGGTCGCTGTATTTAATCTTAACACCAAATTTTGTCTCAATATCTTTGAGCACTTGTAAAAGTGGCTTTCTATACTGATTGTCTGTATTTCCACTTTGTGCGGAGAGTTGGTTTATAGATAATAAATTAAGTATTATAAACAGTGCAAAATACAATGCCCTACTCGTCATTGCGAGTTTTCGATTTTTCATCGAAACGAAACAATCTGCCAAGAGTGATGGGAAATTACAAATACCCAACACACTAGCAGATTGCTTCGCCTTTGAAGAAAAGGCTCGCAATGACGCACTTAGGGCAAAATACAATGCCTTGCTCGTCATTGCGAGTTTTCGATTTTTCATCGAAACGAAACAATCTGCCAAGAGCGATGGGAAATTACAAATACCCAACACACTAGCAGATTGCTTCGCCTTTGAAGAAAAGGCTCGCAATGACGCACTTAGGGCAAAATACAATGCCCTACTCGTCATTGCGAGTTTTCGATTTTTCATCGAAACGAAACAATCTGCCAAGAGCGATGGGAAATTACAAATACCCAACACACTAGCAGATTGCTTCGCCTTTGAAGAAAAGGCTCGCAATGACGGACTTAGTTTAATATAATTTACTATTTTTCTCACGGTTCTTCGTTTTTTGTTTCAGTTAAAACTGGTGCTTTATAACCTTTCATATTAGGCCAAACTCCATTTTCAATCTTCTTCAATTTTAACTTTGAAGGGTCGACAACTACGTGTTTTATTTTCTCTCTTCTCCAAGTATAAATGAAGTGAAGCATTCCATCTGAAGTTTGAATTACAGCCGGATAAGAATATTGGCTGATTGGAGAATCTTCCAAAATCAATGCTGCATACCATTGTTTGCCATCTTTAGAAATGGAAACATTTAATGGTGTTCTTGGTCCTTTTGCTAATTCTCCGGGAGGCAAAACGTGGTTATAAACCAAAACTTGTCTCCCATCCTTCATCGTTACAGCATCAGTTCCTGAGTTGTTATTTGGTAAGTTAGTTTTTGCCAATGGCGACCAAGTTTCTCCATTGTCAGTTGACCAAGATTCAACTAAACTTCTATTCCTTGACCTTGCTAAAATTTGAAGTTTTCCATCTTTATGTTGTAAAATACTAGGCTGAATGGCATCCATACCATTGCTATCAATGGGACCAATGGTACGCCAAGTTTTACCGTTGTCTTTTGTTACTTCGAAATGAATTCTCCAACCTTTACCTTCCTTGCTTGATGGAGCAAAAAGATTTCCATTACTTAATAAAACAGGTTTATTCTTTACTGGGCCAATGTTATCATTAGGTAATTTAGTTGCTTCAGACCAAGTTATACCCCCATCTTTTGAAGTTCTCATCATTCCCCACCATTCAGATGGTTTTGGTCCGATTTTGTAAAACAAGATTAAATCGCCACCGGGAACTTGATATAAAACAGGGTTCCAAGTTGGTAATCTTTTGCCATCTGGCTGAATACCATTTGCCGCAGAAACTGGAGCCAACCACTTGCCATCAACAAAACGACTAATATAAATTTCCACATCTGGGTCGCGTTCTTTTGTTCCGCCGAAGTAAGATGCGACTAATCCGGTTGGTGTTTCTACAATTGTTGCAGAGTGACAAGATGGAAAAGGAGCTTTGTCATATAAATACTCTTGTTTTACAATTCCTTTTTGCCATTTTTCTAATTGTGCATTTGCTCCTATCGCTACCGCGAAAACGAGGGTTAGTGTGATGTATATTTTTCTTTTTAGCATAATCTTATGAGTTTTCGTCATTGCGAGGTTTGATTTTTCATCAACCGAAGCAATCTGCCTTGTGTGTTTGGTATTTATTATCCCCATCGCTCTGAGCAGATTGCGTCGTGCCTCACAATGACGATTAAGTTTTACTGTTTAGCTTTTTTCTCTTTCTCAGCCTTAATCTTTTTAGTGTAATCGCTATACATTGTTCTCCAATTGCGACCATTGTTATTTAAAAATTGCTCTGATTTAGTTTTATAGATTTCGAAAATCGCCGAAATCTGTTTCATATTTTTATAGTCAACTGCTTGTTCACGAGCTTGTTTTAAAAATCCTAGAATTTTAGCTTCTTCATCAGCTGTTAAATTTGGAACGATAGATTTGTAACCATTCATTGTAAAAGCAACTTTTCCGATGGTGTATTTATCTAAGATTGCTTCCACTTGCTCTGGTGTTAAATCTTTCTTTAAACCATCCATTAAAGCTGTATGAACTGTTGTAGGCATTGCGCTATCTGCAATTATTTCCCTGTCCAAATCACTTAGTTTATTTCCAGTAACTGGATTTATCCCTGCTGGAACAGTAGAAGCTGGATGTGCATTATGCCAATTTCTAATAGTAGTTAAATGAGTTGCCACAACTTCTTTTACACGAGCTTCTTTTTGAGCATCGCCTAAATTTAAGGACGCAACCCATTCAGCAGCTTTTTTACTGTTCTCTTCGTCAGCAGTGGCTGATGTCTGTGCTTTTGCAAATGTGATTGCTAAGGCTAGAAATGTGAATACAAATATTTTTTTCATAGTTGTTATTTTTAAACTGTTCGTCATTGCGAGGATTGATTTTTCATCAACCGAAGCAATCTTTCTTAATTATTATATTCAACCACCCCGTCAGCAAGCTGACACCCATCCAAAGGAGGGGAATTTCCCCTCATAGTTTTTTATGCATTTCGCAATTCCCCCTTTGGGGGTTAGGGGGCTTTTTTCTTCACTATAAACGAATAATCTCCCGAGCCAATCTCATAAACTGCTCTTCCATTTTCATTCTTAATTAGTTTTAAATCTTTAATATTTTGCTCTGCAACCACATCACCTTCATTTGCCGGTAAATAAACTAACGCAGTTGTATTTGGCGGAACAGTAATTGTCCAGTTAAACTGTTTTGCAGATTTTTTCCAACTGCTTTTAATCAATCCATGAACAGATTGATAAGATGCATTTACATGATCTAATCCAGCAATCATTTCAGGTTTCATCACTATCTTTTTAAATCCTGGTGAAGCCGCTTTTATTCCTGCCAAATTCTCATAGTACCATGTTAACAAATCGCCTAACATCATCACATGATTTTGAGAGTTCATTTTTGGGTCAGAGGTGTTTCCATTCCATAATTCCCAAATGGTTGTTGCGCCATTCTCAATCATATATCCCCAAGATGGGTAAGTCTTTTTAGTAGCGACTGTATAAGCTAAATCTGGTCTGCCGTAATCGTTTAAACAACGCATTAACCATTGAATACCTACCAAACCGTTGCTCAAATGTCCTTTGTTGGTTACTTCAATAGTGTAAACAATATTTTTAAAAACCTTATCCACTTGTTTCTCAGGCACCATTTTAAAATACAGCGGAATGATGTTATCAGTTAGCACATTAGTTCCATAATAGCCTTTTTCGTTATAATATTTTTGATTAAAAGCCTCCTTGATTTTTTGACCAAGCACTTCAAATGTTGCCACATCGCTTTCATTACCCGAAACTTTGGCAAACTGAATCATCAATTGCATAAAATGATAATAGTAAGCAGTTGAAATTAATTCTGAGGGATATTTTTTATCTGCACTTTTACCTCTTCCAGCCTCAATGGTTACAGGTGGCATACACCAATCGCCATAGCTATCTTTGGTTAAGATATAATCTTTCATATATCTCTCCTTCATGTAGCTTAACCATTTTTTCATGGCAGGATAATTATCTTTAACAGCATTTACATCTCCAGTTTGATTGTAAACCATTTCGGTGATGAGCAAAATTGTTCCTGGCCAAGTCATATTATCGCTGTAATAACGCCAAAAAGCAGGTGCAACATCAGGAATAGCGCCATCTTCTTTTTGAGAATTTCTGATGTCTTGCAACCATTTGGTGTAAAATCTGCCATTGTCAAACACAAAACTCTCGCCAAATGCAACTGCTCCTCTATCACCCAACCAAGGTTGGCGCTCATTTCTTTGCGGACAATCTATCGGGATACCTTTGTAGTTACCAGCAATTCCCCACCAAGCATTTTTAAAAATCTGATTGGTCAAAGCATCCGATGTTTCAAATGTTCCAACTGTTTTGATGTTATCATAAATCATCTTGCCAGTAAAATCGGCTAATGCTGGTTGATAAGTATAACCGGTTAATTCTACATATCTAAATCCACGATAAACAAATGTTGGCTCCCAAGTTTCTTGTTCAGTGCCTTTAATTGTATATAAATCGGTGTTTTTCGCATTGCGAAGATTGGCTGTAAAAAGTTCCCCATTGTCTTGCAATGATTCTGCGAAACGAAGTTTAATTTGTTTTCCTTTTGAACCTTTTACTTTGATTTGCAACCAACCCACCATATTCTGACCCATATCGAGAATAAACCTTCCACCTGATAATTTCTTTATAGAAACAGGCTTTAAGGTATTCATTACCTTGATATTCTCATTCATTTGAGCTTCGATAGTTCCAGTAGGCTCTTGTACAAATTCTGCTTTTAACCATTTACTATCGTCAAAACCAACATTGTTCCATCCAGCAAATTCTTTGGTGGCGTCATATTCTTCACCATCATATTCATTGTTGGTTCTAATTGGTCCATCGGCCGTGCCTTTCCAACTATCATCTGTATCGATATTAGTTGTTGTGCCATCCGTATAAACAATATTGATGTTCATTAGCATTTTAGGGAAACCAAATGTTTTGATTTTATAAGGTTTTTCATTTTGGCGCATGGCGAAGAAACGACCATTGCCTAATATCGCTCCGATAGCATTTTTGCCACTTTTAAGGTGTTCAGTTACATCGTAAGTATTGTACTTCACATTCTTAGTATAATCTGTTGGTGTTGGTGTTAAAACGTCATTACCTACCTTTTTACCATTGATATAAAGCTCATACAAACCTAAACCAACAATAGATGCAGTTGCATATTTAACTTGTTTAGCACTTTGAAATTCCTTTCTATAATATCTTGCCGACAATCGTGAATCAGTTTTCATATTATCCCAAGGAAAAGCCCTATCAAATCCAATCCATCCTTTTGGCCAATCTTTATAATAAAGCAAACCCATTGTAAACGAATTATTTGCCGACCATTCGCTTTGTCCATTGTTTGTCCATACTTTAACTTTCCAATAACAGCGCATTCTGCTTTTTAACTCTGCTCCTTTATAAGCGACTAGTATTGATTCTTGTTCATTTACTTTACCCGAATCCCATAAATCACCTTCGTTGGCATTTAATTTCTCAGCAGATGACGCAACCAAAATCTGATAAGCAGTTTGCATAACATTACGTTCCGTTGAAACAATGTTCCAACCAAACCTTGGCTTAACCACATCAATACCCATCGGGTTGACCAACATTTCGACATTGGTATTTTGCAAACTCACCTGTGGTGCCATCTTTTGAAACGGCAACAGGAGAATGCTAAACAGTACGATATATATTTTTAGGTTCATTTTTTAATTGTTGTAATGTTTTAAGGTTGAAAGGTTGTAATGTTTCTAAAGCAACTAAAACTTTGCAGCATTCAAGCACTATTTCTTTGCGTTCTTATAGTTTCTTTGCGGTTATTATCCCAACGCTTTCCACCTCGCTACCTTTCCCACAAGCAGATTGCTTCGTGCCTCGCAATGACGCACTTAGTTCCCGCTAAAATCAAAATACAAAGTCATATCCAATGCCCTTGCTGGTTCTTTCTCAAAATCATAAAATACGTGTTTCATTCCCATCGGACCAGTTGTTTCAGGTTTTTGGGTTTTCGTTCCAATAGCTGATATTCCGTTTAAAAATGAAATATCCCCATTAGGGAAAGTTGGGTTCATATTATCCCACTCGGTATCCTTTGATTTTTTTGGTGTAAATAACCTAAAGAAAATATCTTCTTGGTCAGTATAAACTTTAAACGAATTAGACTTTCCAATAAATTTACACCAATACATATTCGAATAATAACCTTTAAACTCTGGATATAAAAATGGAGGTTCGCCAGTTGCAGAAGTATTATAGCTTTTATTCCAAACCCCAAACTGATTTCCTTTCATCCTGTTTTTCCAAACGCGATTAGGACCGTTTCCTTTATATTCAACACCTTTTATCTCAGTTTCTGGATAAGAAAAATTCATTCCCACAAATGTGGTGAAGTAAGCTAATGGAAAATATTTAACCTGCATTTTAACGATTCCAGAAGGATAAATTGTCCACTCCAGTGTATTAAAGTTCTCCTTACGTTCAAAAGTTGATGAAATGACTACAGTATCTCCAATTATTTTATGAGTGAAGTTTTTGAAGTTATTTACCCCTTCTTGTAAAATCGGCCCATTTGTAAATGGAACTTCGCCATTTGCATTTTTAACTTTTTGCAATAAACCGGTGGTTTTATCGAAAACCACATCAATTCCATTTGCCGAAACGGCATAAGTTGATGTATTATTTACAACGTTAACTTTTGATTTTCCCGTTTTAACTACCAATTTATTTATCTCTTCTTTAGGTAACGTGATTGGGAAACTCCAAGTAAAAATGGTTTCACCACTGGGCGATTTAGCTGTAACATATAAAACCTCAAAATTTCTCCAACTTTTTGGAAGATTAATTTTTAAAATACCTTTTTCTAATGGTTTTATAGTAGGTGCTTCAATTGCGCCTTCAGTCTCTATCCTATCTGTAGAATTAAAACTTGATAGCTTATAACTAAATGTACACTGATTTAAATTTGTGAATGCATATCGGTTTTCCACATTAAATGAACCATCAAAACCTCCTGTCATTTCTCTATGCTCAAAATAGATTGGGCTCCAAACTTCTTTTATCGTGTAAAAACTTCCTTCTTTTTCGTGGTAAGGCCCAACAATTCCATCTGGTCCGTGATTTCCATCTGTATCGATGAAACCATTTTTATCCACTCTCACTACACCTTGGTCTGCAAAATCCCATAGAAAACCACCAGCAGATAATGGATTGTTCCACATTGCCTTCCAGTAATCTTCTAAACCTGCACCGTGACCGCCATCCCACATTCCATGTAAAAACTCAGTTGGCATTAAAATATTGTGTCCGTAATCGTAATTTCCAATTCCGTAATTGTAATCACGATAATGAGTAGTTTCAAAGCCATTAAAAACTTCCCAAGGATGAATTAATGGGCGTTTCTGAATATCTTGTTCATCAAATAAATGGTCTAATTCCCTATTATGACCACCTTCATTTCCATTTGCCCAAAATACAATTGACGGATGATTTTCATCGTTTTCCATCATTTCTCCTAATAATTTTGTCCCAGTTTTTGTATCGTAGTTGCCGTGCCAGCCTGCTAATTCGTCCATTACAAATAAACCAAGTGAGTCACAAACATCTAAAAAGTGGCCATCTGGAGGATAATGAGCCATCCGAACAGCATTCATATTCATTTCCTTCATCAACTTCACATCAGCAATGCTGATAGATTTACTCGTAGTTCTGCCAGATGATGGATAAAATGAATGACGATTTACACCTTTAAACTTCATTTTCACTCCATTGATGTAAACACCATCGCGTTCTTTTACTTCAACCGTTCTAAAGCCAATTTTTTTAGAAATGGTATGGACGATTTGATTTCCTTTATACAAAGTAAATTTTGCCGTGTATAAATTCGGGAACTCCGTTGACCATAATTGAGGGTTCACAAAATCGCGTTGAATTCTGATTTGATTTTCAATTTCAGCATCAATAACTTCTCCGTATGCTGCTCCAAGATTATCATATAGTTGAATTGAAACTTTGTCAGCTCCTTTTGTGGCATATATATTTGCTTCGAAAAAGCCATCTGTTTTTGCATTTAGCTGAACTCTTTGGATATGGGCTTTTGGCAATGCTTCTAAATAAACAGGTCTAAAAATACCGCCGAAAATCCAAAAATCAGCTTTGCGCTCTGCATTGTTAACCGATTGATTGGAAGAGTGTTTAGATACTTTTACTTCAAGCAAATTATCTCCTGTTTTTAAAAGTTTAGAGATATCATACTTAAAAACATAAAACGAACCTTGATGAATAGCTCCTGCAGATTTACCATTAATCTTAACCTCGGTATCTGTCATCGAACCCTCAAAAACAATATTGATTTGTTTGCCTTTCCATCCGGTAGGAACAGCAAATTTGTATTTGTATAGACCTTGCTCTTTTCCCCTTAACGTATCTTTATCGAAACCATAATTATATTTACCAAAACCCTGTAATTCCCAATTTGAAGGCACAGGAATGGTTGTCCATTTACCAGAATTTGCACCTGCTGTACAGAAAAAATCCCAGTTAACGGTTTTGTCATTACCAGTTCCAGATAACATTAATCGTTCTGTTTCCTGTGCATTTGCAACGAAAATCATTGATATTAAACACAAGAAAATGATGAATCTGCTTTTCATTAATTGGTTTTAAATTGATTGGTTAATGGATTATTTGTTCTAAAAGGTAATGCAGGTAAACCGTTACTATAAAAATTACCTGATGGATTTTCTGTCCAGTTATACCTAACTGCTATTGGTTTCTTAACATTAGATGAGCTTAACCATATCTGGGTTGCACTGTTTTCCATTGGAAATCCATCAGCAGGATAAAATTTACCGTCCATTCCAGCAACTTCAAATCCACTATATACTCGTTTATGATTATCTGATTTCACAGTCAAATTTATTTGGTCGAATGTTAGAGTTGCAATATCATTTTTAAAACTAACGGATTTATAAATCGGACCAGAATAATCAATCTTTTGATTGTATGTTTTTGCCAAAGCCCAAAGCGATAACCTTCTTCCAACCTCCCATTTATAAGTTGGGTGCAAATCTCCTCCATTATCATTTAAATCAGAAGTTGATATCATTCCAGTATTCGGCAAACGTAAAAGTTGTGTTTGCGCTTCCCAAAAATTTGGTTCTGTATCAGCAGTAAGTATAACCTTATCACTTTTTTGCTTGCTATAATCGAATGGCGCAATTTGCACATAGTAAAATGGCATATTTTCATCTTTCCAAGCTTTTCTCCAACTCGTTATTAAAGCCTTCATTTTATACGAATAGGATATAGTTTCATTCAAAAAGCAGTTCGTTTCGCCTTGGTACCATAAAACTCCTCTCAAAGCGAATTTGGTTAAAGGCTCAACCATTGGTATATAAAACTTACCTGGGTCGTTGCCAACCTTCTGTTCTTTAAAAAATGGTTCATTAGCGAAGGCTTCATTAGAAATCCAAGGTTCAATAGCACTTCCTGGCACAGCCGATGAAATTACACCGATAGGAATACCTAATTTTTCTTGTAATTCTTTAGCGAAAAAATAGCCTACGGCAGAAAAATTTCGCAAGGCTGAATCTTCCGCCAATGCCCAACTTTTATGAACTGAATCTGGCTTAATTAAAGCTTTTCTATTCACCAAGAATATTCTGATTTGAGTGTTTTTTGCCTTTACCACCGCATCTGATGGAAAACCTAGCTTTTCATTTTTCGGTTTCGGGATTTTGGCCAATTTCCGCATCGCGTACTCCATATTAGATTGACCAGAGCATAACCAAACTTCGCCAACTAGAATATTTGTCAATTCAATTTTATTACTACCAGATATAGTCATTTTTTGTGGCGTAGCTGATGTTTTCAATGGAGATAAAACAACAATCCAATTTCCTTTATCATCTGTAACCGTAGTTTTTGTTTGTCCGGCAAAACTTACTGTTACTTTTTCTCCAACAGCTCCAAATCCCCAAATATTGATGGGTTTATCTCGTTGCAAAACCATATCATTTCCTAAAATTTGAGGTAATAATATTTTCGCATTGGCGGAGAACGAGAATAAAGTAATTAACAACATAAGTCCAGCCCACAAAGCAGATTGCTTCGTCGTTCCTCCTCGCAATGACGAAAACTTCTGTGAGATTGCTTCATCCAGTGCGTCATTGCGAGGCTTTTTTTCAAAGCCGAAGCAATCTGCTGGTGTGTTGGGTTTCTGTGATTTCCCATCGCTCATAGCAGATTGCTTCGCTTCGATGAAAAATCGAAAACTCGCAATGACGCACTTTTTTAGATTCACTACCATTTCCCCGTTTTTAAATATTTAATAGCATAAGCTGCTTCATTCTTTTCGCTCTCGCCAGCTTTTGGCAAATCATAAGTTTGGTCGGCAGGTGTATCAACATCAGGAAAACGACGAACCTCTCCTGTTCTAAATACAATTCTTGAAACTTCAGCTACGGGTTGAAAAGCCAAACTCGTTAACACGTCTTTTCCATTTACTGTAATGGTGTAAAATCTGGTAAAAGCATCAAGCTTGATTTTAATATCATAACTTTCTCCAGCTTTGTATGTCATAAAGTTTTTGTAACGAGCGCCAGCTTTTGCACTTAAAGTTCCAGTAGAATCAAATGTTAAACGAACAGCGGCCATTCCTTTTGCATCTTGCAATTCAATTTCCATTTGTCCGAAACTATCTTGTTTGGGTGTTATTGAAAATTGAGTAACAACCTTTGAAGCAGCAGGAAAAACTCTTTCCGCTTTTGCGTAATCAAATGGGTCTTTATCTTTTAGAACCAATGTTTTGTTTTCTACTTTTACTGGTGCCCAAAGCGGACTGTAAATATTCCACAATTCCAATTCCTTTCCTGCCAGAAGTTTTGAAAAATCATCATCAACTTGTTGCTTAACAATTTCTGAAACTGGCAATGGAATTGACGAAACCCAAATATCTTCCTTGTTCATGCTATAAGTAACCCATAATTTACCATCTGCAGGCTTACCATTTCCTTCAATAATTCCACGTACATATTGTGGACCGTAAGATTTGTAGTTACCACCGTAACGCATAGGCGATACTTCACCATTAACCAATAATAGATTAGTATACTCCAGTCCGTTTTTACTAGTAGAAATTGCCAATGGCCATCTGTATTCTGAGGGATTGTAGACCGTTGCAAAGTTTCCATCAGCTGTTCTTTGCCCCCAAAATTTTGCATTACTATTTACAAAGCCAGGTGCTCTACTTGCATTTTCCGGCCAAGTTTTACCATTGTCTGTACTAATTGCCGTTAATGCATTTTTCCATAAACCAACTACTCTGCCATCATTTAAATGATAATAATTGAAGGCTTTATATTGCTTTTGTAAAGTAATTAATGGGTCTTTTCTATCGGCTTCTTCATTCCACTGCTGTGTCATTAATTGATTAGTCAGCAATTCGTTACAAGCTTCAACAAAAGCTTTATTTTTGCTTTTGGTGTATAATGGATATAATGTGTTTTTCTCCGACCAATTTGGATTATAATGTATAAAATAGATAGGTCCGTATTTGCCATCTGACTGAATTTCTCTTACAGCTCTACCAATTCCATTGCCATCATTTGGGTCGTCTTTTGCATCAAAGCTGATGGCATAAAAACCTAAAACCAGAAACACGTTTTTTGTAGAAACATAAAATCCCATTCTTTGGTGCATAACGGCATCTAAATCTTTTGCTACATCATCTCTTCCAGCTTTTTTAGTTCCATCTGTAATTCGGTAAATAGGAAAAATCACTTCTGGTTTTGTCCAAGTATAACCATCAGCACTGCTTTGTAATAAAGTTTGTCCTGGCGGGATACTTTCTCCAACTTTATCACTCAAATATTCTACATAAAATTTATTGTTCCAATAAGCTAACATCGGAGCGTGGTTGTAAGTCCAACCAAAGTTTTCTGCCAATTCTGGATGCTCACGATTTGCTCTAAAAGTTTGAATGCTATGTACGCCAACCACAGGTGTAAGCTGCCCATGATGATAATCTGCATTAACCAAGGTTTTGCCAGTATAACGTATAGTATCTTGCGCCTGCGAACTTTGTATCGCAAAAACGAAGAATAAGATGATATATATTTTATTCAATTTCATTCTTTTTTAGTTAAATCGTCATTGCGAGGGTTGGTTCTTCACCACCCGAAGCAATCTGCTAGTGTGGTGGACTAATTGCATTCTTCACTTTGTTCCCAACGCACTAGCAGATTGCTTCGTCGTACCTCCTCGCAATGACGCGTTTTTATTTCTTCAAGTTCCTCAAAATCTTCTTCTCTACCCTCATTACCGTTCCGTGTTTATGTCCTTCTGGAATGGTGGTTGATGAACTGATGTCTTCAAAATTCTTAAAATCGTATGTTTTTAATGTCGTATATTTTTTATCGCCATAAGCATCATAATAAATCAAATACTTATTTCCTTGTCTTAAAACTGTTGGTCCTTCTGTTAATTTCGGACTAAAACTCTCTGAAATGTTAGTGTAAGGACCTAAAGCATGATCACTAAAGGCAATCTTTAAATTTCTATTTGGGCGGGTGTTATCCTTTAAAACCAACACATAATCCTTTACTGCCCTTTTTACGATTACAGCATCTATTACACTAAAACCAAGGTCTAGGAATAACTTAGGCTCAGAGAAGGTTTTAAAATCTTTTGTTGTAATAGAATACATCCTATGGTTATTATCCTCATCTTCAATCCCCTTTGGAAAACGAAAAGGAATTGTTGAAGCCCAAATGATAATAAATTGTGAATTTTCATCATCATAAAAAATCTCTGGTGCCCAAACATTAACCGTTGTAGGTTCTTTTTGCATAACAGGAATGAATTTTTGCTCACTCCAATTTTTCAAGTCTTTAGAACTAGCATAACCAAATCCATTATCGCCTTTCCAACTGCAAGTCCAAACCAAATGAAAAGTACCATCTGGCCCTTGAACAATAGATGGGTCACGCATAATTTTTTGTGTACCAACGGCTGGTTTTAGAAATATTTTGTTCAAATCGGTCCAGTGCAAACCATCCTTAGCATATAAAAGTCTTAACCCTTCATTCGCTGGTTCGTGGAATGAAGTAAAAACGTAAGCATATTTAGAGCAAGAAGTTAATGCACAACAAACCAAGCCGATTATGGCTATATGAAATGATGATATGAACTTTGTTTTTGACACTATTATTTACATCTTTTTAAACACCCCGGTCTTCGACCACCCCTCTAAAAGAGGGGAATTTCCCCACATAGTTTTGCAACACGCTTTATGCAACATCCATTCTCCTCCTCTGGAGGGGTGCCTAAAAGGCGGGGTGGTTATTTTATCAAATTTAAACCCTCAACCTTCCAACCCTCTACCTTATATTTTATCCAATATTAAAACCCAATCATTACCATCTTTTGGTTCTGCTGGCGGATTGAAATTATGCACACCTATATTTTCTATTTCGCCAATAACTGTAGATTTACCAGTTCTTGGGTCGTACCATGATGCCTTAACTTTAGCCCCATCTATTTTACCCATATTAACACTGAAATCTCTTCCAGTATAAGTATAAGCCATTACATAATCTTTTCCTCTTGTGGCAATCACTCTTTCATATCTTTCGCCATTTGTACCAGCAATTACAGTTTGATCTGGAACTCTGTCAAAGAAAGAACGAGATAACATCAAATTTTTTAAATGAATCATTTGTTTTGCGCCAGGAGAATTGATAGCTACAAACCACTCGTCATGGGGGCCATAAGCTGGTTTTGGGTCAGTCTTTTTATAGAACTGCATGATAGAGTTATGTCCGTAAGTGTAGCCAAATGCACCAGCAAAAACCGACCAATAACCATATCTTCTTACATCGCTGTCATTCCATCTTGGTTTACTTGGGTCATGCAATCCATAAGGAATGTCCTCATAAGATGGCTCTCCATCAATTGTTGGTTTGATAGGTTTTAAGTTATAATCAACATCAATGTATTTCCAGTTATCTGGTCCAAAATGATTTTTCTCACTCTTAATCGTATCTTGAATGTAGTTTCTATGTCCTGATTGCACCATATTAAAATCCATCCAACTTGCATTGTGAAACCAATCAGATGAAGCCGTTCTTCCCCTTGGGTGGAAAGTAATTAAATGATTGGGGTCATTTGCCCTTAGGTTTTCGCCGATTGCTTTCCAAACCTTCATTTGATCACTACCTCTAATATCTCCACCGTTTAACCAAATGATATTCCATTTATCTTTATATCTGGTAGCCAAAAATTTAGCATATGGACCAGCTTGAGCTTCTTTTACTCTTTTATCCTTAACATTTGTACCCCACACAGGAACCATCGCCATATAAATCCCTCTTTTTGCAGCCTCATCAACTATATAATCGATATGGTCCCAATAATCGTATTGCAATGAATCTTTAAAATCATTGCCTTCGGTAATTGCTGGTTTTGAAACATCTGCATGCACCAACGAAGAATCTAAGTAAACATTTCTAGAAGGCACGTCATGCAAAACCATTGCTTGTACAACATTAAAGCCCTTTTGCTTACGGTCTTCTAAATATTTAACGGCTTCTTCCCTAGTTAACCTATTGAACAATAACCAACCAGTGTCTCCTAACCAGAAAAAAGGTTTACCATCTCCAGTCATTATATACCTCTTATTTTCAGATATCTGTAGACTTTTAGGGTCTTTAGAAATTATTCTTTCTACTTTCTTTTCTTGGGTGCAACTATAAATAGTAAGTGCAATTACAAGGACTAAAATTATCTGTCTTAGCTTCATAAGTTAAATTTTATTAAGGATGATGACTTCATCACCATTACCAACTTTATTTATTTTGATGATTGAGCCTGCATTTACCTTCTCTTCTTTTAAAATTGAGCCATTTCTTGTACTCTGAATTTTTAAGGTAAAAGTTCCTGTGGCTTTAGTTAAATCTAGGTTTATGGCATCCGCCGATGCATTGTACAAAATGTAGGCTTTACCAGCATTTGCCAATCCGTATTGCTTGGTTGTTCCAAGTAAAAATGGTTTCATTGTTGCCGCTAATGTTAGGTTATCAGAGCTGATGCCCGAAACATTCGACAAAGAACCTCCAGCCATTAAAATTTCCCAGCCATAGCTATCAAAATTATCGCCAGAATAAATTACCGCTTTGTTAGGGAATTTTGTTTTGTATTCCGCAACTGCGTGATAAACTTGTTCAAAAGAAGTCTTTTTAGGTTTTAACAAACGAGCATGTTGTCTAGGTGCTAAATTCTGTCCACCTTGTGGCGCATAAGCAGTTCCATCTTCTTGATAATGCCAGTACCTGATATCAATTAAATCTACAACGCTTGCTCTATTTGGGTCTGCTAGGATTGCATCTTGAACATCTTTAGTAACACTTAAACCAATAATTGGATGTTTGCCAGTTTCCTTTTCCCATTCTTTAATTGTGTCAATCCAAAATTGTACAAAATGTAAAGGCCCTGTAAATTCTGCTCCAATTAATTGGATAACGCCATTATTACCCTTAAAATTTTCTAAACATTTGTAGATATATGCCTTATGAATTTTTCTTCTAAATGGGTCAGTTACATCATAAAACTGCTCTGCCATAAATATGCGTTTATCGCCAGCGTAAGGAACCGGTTCAGGGAAACCAGTATTGTTAATGTTATTTGCTGTACGCCAAGGAAAGTCTGCATAATGCGCACCTGCTTCAATTATATTATGCTGAAAATAGTTTTCGTGAATTAAAACCAAACCTTTTTGGTCGGCCAGATTGGCAAAAGTTTTTAGCCTATCCCAATACCAAAGGTTATATTTTGTGATATCGTACTTACTTAGACCATCCCAAGCTTTATCTTGTCCGCTACGTGCAAATGGCAGTTCATAAAATGGAGCCCAAACATCTCCATCCATACGACGAATGCGTTCATGGTCATCTCTTCTTCTATCGTACCAAAGCCCATAATTATGTTCCAATATTTTAACAGAACCATTTTTCATCGAATCTGTCATTGCATCTAAATCATCGGTTAACCCTTTTCCAGAACGACCAGGAACAAAACGAGTGATATGGGCTTTGCTATTTTTTATACCATGAGGTCTTGCACTACCACTCCACCATTGTACATCTTGTCTGTTACCTATTACAAGTTCATCACCACGAACTAACCAACCATTTTTAATAGACATTACAGCAGCCATTGTTGGCTTTACAATTGTGTTAATTTGATAAGTCTCAGTGGGCTTTATATTTTCAGCAACAGGAATTGGGTTTCTAGTCGAAGCTTTATCTATAAACTCCACTAGAGTTAAAGCAGGTATAACAGCAAGTTTGGTTAGTTTTTGAGCTACGTCTACAGGCGGACTACTTGAAGCCTCGGTTTCTACAGGGAGTACGATATTACGTGCATCTGCGTCATTTCCAATTCTATCTTTTAATTGGGCATAATAAAAACTTCTAGGTTGAATCTGCTCGTTAGACATATCCCAATAACCATCTCCAGCAAACTGTGCCCAAGTTCCAAAAGCCCAATTTTGAGCTGTTGGTGGTTGATAATTATCTACTCTTGCAGCACTGCATTGCCAAAAAACAGAATTTGCAGCTGCCCAACCTGCTCCTTGTCCATCTTGCCCCCTGTTCATGAAGCTTAAAGCCTGACCATCAACATTTACAATGTCAAATAAAATACCTGATGCCCAACTGTCTATTGCACCGCTAAAACTAAATGGTAATGTAGATTGACATTGTACAAAAGCATTTGGTCCTGGTGCACAAAAACCTACAGCAAAATCATGCATCCCATATTCAGCATAAATTCTTTGGAAAAGTGTTTGCTGACCAGCAGTGAAAAATGTATTTCTTCTTTCGCCACCAATTTCAGAGATTGGCGCCAATGATTTACAATCCTCAACTGTAATTCTTTTAGCAGTTTCTAAAATGTTAACTGCAGAACCCGCAAAATGCTCAAATACAACTTGACGAACCCAAGCATCTTGCACATTTTCTAAGGAAATGGCATTCCAACGATGGTATTCGTCCTTTAAATTTTCTTTATGGTAATCTGATTGGATTTTTAAATTCTCAACCCCAACTTGACTTATTCTTCCATCCCATTTGTACTTTGAAATAGTAGCGCCTCCGTATTTTGCATCTAAAGCAGTTGTTATTGGTGCATCAATAGTAATTTCATTTTCAGCAATGCTGATGATTTTTCTATCCCAGTGAATATCCCTTGTATTAGGTTTCCAACCCAATGCACTTTCACCACCTCCAAATTCTGCAGTTTTTAAAATCTCAATCCAGTTTTTTGTAGATGGACGATGTATGAATATATTATCTCCAACTTTAAGACTGCCTGCATTGGCAACAGAAAACTTCATTGCGTTAACAGGAACATATTCATCTGGTATTGCAATTTGAGTTTCTTCTATTTTATCGGCTGTGCCTAAAATTCTAATTACACCTAACCTGTCTAAACCAGAAGCTTGAATTAATGTGCCATTTGCTCCCATTCCGCTACCACGAAGAATAACGCCAGAAGCTTTGATTTTCAGAATCCCTGCAACTTTATAAATACCTTTTTCTAACAAAACGGCACCACGAATTCCATTTTTTCCCATTGGGAGATTCGAAACGTAATCTAAGGCAGATTGAATATGATTTGTTGCATCGCCAGTAATTAAAGGAACTTTAGCTTTGATAATCGCATTTGGAATAGCTTGTTCTCCTGCCATGTAACCACTGTAAGAAAAATCTACAATTCTATTTCCTTGAGCATCTTGAGTGTATGCTAATTTGCCATCTTTACCTTTAAAGATTGGTTTTGGAGGCAATTCTACTTTTTTGTTTTGAGCAGTTGCAGAGAAGGTTAACGCAACAAAAAACAAAACCAAATACAGATTTAGCTTAAAAAGTTTTAGTTTATATGTTTGGTTATTATTTAACATCTGTTTTTAATTCTTTTTGTCAATCGCTTTAAGATTGCTTTCCCGAAAAGTCGAGACAGGCTGTGACTCGCAATGACGAGTAAATTTAGAGATTCTTCGTTCCTCAGAATTACAAAAGCATCAAGGTTTAACTTTTCCAATCTCAACCAAACTGTTTAGATAAACTTCGATATTAGCATAACCATTTTTTGAAATTTTAACAGCATCGGTTGCATCTTTAGGATTTAAACCATTTTTAGTTTCCCAAGCATCTGGCATTCCATCTTTATCAGTATCAATATAAGGAGTTCCTTTGTATTCAGGATAACCACCAACTTGAGCAATGTCTGAAATGATACCTTTTTTGTAAGAATCGTCTGCTAAACGGCGCTTTACATAGTTTTGCTTTGCAGGTAATTTTCCATCCTCAACGTGTTGTATTTTACCTGTTTTAACTTGTTCAACAATCCTTAAATCTACAGGATCTCTCTTAGGTAAAGTAGCTCCGGCATTTGCCAAAACATAAGTATAAGCTTGTTTCGCATCAACTAAACTCACTTTCGCCATTGGCAAAGGTGTGCTTGTTCTGATTGAGTCTAATAATTTTTGTTTATCACCTTTAGCTTCTGGTTGCACGCCACCATCCCAATTGTCCTTGGTAACCCTTGCATTACCTTCAACAATGTTTCCAGTAATGTAAGCTTTGCCAAAAGTTGTTGTATATCTTTTATCACGACCAGATTCTGGCTTTAAAATTCTGTATGAAATTGGTTCACCAGCTGGAGTAATTGGCCCAGGTTTGTAATAATTATTGATAAAACTATAAAACGATGCATTATCCCCACCATCCGCACTACGATTCCACCAATTGAAAACTACGTTATTTACGAAGCCAAAATCGCCATACATGCCAACAGAAGGATTTCTACTGATATTTGAAGCCCAAAGGTTACGCATAAACGTACTGTTTAGACCACCAATTGTACTACCAAATGCATGGTTATAGGTATCTAAAGCTTCAGAAAATATTGAATTTTGAATGGTAACGTTAACGGTTGGTAATTTTTCTGGTTTTGAACCATCTTTTGGGTCGTAAACGTGGCGATAAATTGACATATTTTCATCTAATCCCCAACTTGCAGAAACATGGTCGATGATGATATTACCTACTGGATTACCGCCAATGGCATCATCTCTACGAGTTACATCAGTTACTCCTCTACGGAAACGCATAAAGCGGATAACCACATCATGTGTATTTAGCCAAACAGATTCTCCTGCCACACAAATTCCATCACCCGGTGCACTTTGTCCAGCAATGGTTATGTATGGAGCTCTAATGATTAAAGGCGTTTTCAATTTGATGATTCCAGAAACGTTGAAAACAACAATCCTTGCTCCACCTTGCTCACAAGCTTCTCTTAAACTACCAGGGCCAGCATCTGCTAAAGTGGTAACTACATAAACTTTTCCACCTCTACCACCAAAAGTATAAGCACCACCACCTTCTGCACCTGGAAATGCCAACAGTTTTGACTGAGGTAAATCGCTAGGTTTTGCTGCCCAAGGAATATAAGGCTTCCCTAATTTTGCCTCAGCATCAACAATGGGTTTAACTTTAAGAAACTGAAGTTCAGAAAGTCTTTCGATTTCTTTAAGTAAAGAATCAGCTTTCTTTTCCATCGCCTCTGGTATAACTGGATATTGAGCAAAAGCTAAATTAACAGAGCTGATTATACCCATCAGCATTGCTGCAGAAAATATTTTACGCATCCTATTATGGTTTTACTATACTTACAGGAACTACACTATTTAAGTAAATTTCGATGTTTGAATAACCACTTGCAGTAATTTTAGTTGCATCTGAAGCATCTTTTGGATTAAGGCCAGCTTTAGTTTCATAAGCATCTGGCATTCCATCATCATCCGAATCTTTATAAGGAGTACCTTTGTATTCCGGATAACCACCAACTTGACTAATGTCTGTAATGATACCTTGTTTGTATGAATCTTTTGGCAAACGGCGATGTTCGAAATCTTTCTCAGGTAATTTCACCCCTTCAATATAATCGATTTTACCAGTTTGAACTTGTTTAATTACACGGGTATCAACCGGGTCTCTTTTTGGCAAATTCGCTCCAACATTAGTTAGCACATAAGTCTTAGCAGCTAAAGTTGGCAATAGGGTAATTTTTGCCATTGGGAAAGGCTTTTTAACACGCATAGCTGCAAAATAAGGTTGAGCTTGCTCGTAAGTCATTAAATTTCCTTTTTTATCTTCCACTTGCACACCACCATTCCAATTGTCTTTGGTTACTTTTTCATTACCCTCAATGATGTTTCCATCTACATAAGCACGGCCAAACACCACATAAGGCAATTTGCTACGTCCAGATTCTGGCTTTAAAATCCTGTAGCTAATTGGGTCTTTTAAATCGGTTACTGGTCCTGGTTTATAGTAATTGTTAATGATGTTATATAAAGCAGTGTAATCACCACCATCTGTTGACCTATTGTTCCAGTTAAAAATTACGTTATTAGCAAAATTGAAAATACCATTCCATCCAATGGATGGGTTTCTAGCTCCATTATCAGCCCAAAGGTTACGCATGAACGTACAATTCTCTCCACCTAATGTGCTACCGAAAGCATGGTTCCATGTATCTAAAGCCTCAGAAAAAATAGAGTTTTGAATAGTAATATTTACTGTAGCTAATTTATCTTCAATTTTACCTGTGCTATCGTTATACATATGGCGATACATAGACATATTTTCATCTAAGCCCCAACTTGCGGAAACGTGATCGATCATGATATTACCTACCGGATTACCACCAATGGCATCATCTCTTCTGCCAACATAAGTTTCGCCTCTTCTAAAGCGCATGAAACGAACTATTACATCATGTGTATTTATCCATACTGATTCCCCAGCAACACAAACACCATCGCCTGGCGCCGTTTGACCAGCAATTGTAATATAAGGTGCACGAATAATTAGAGGCGTTTTAATGCGGATGATACCAGCGACATTGAAAACAACAATTCTTGCTCCGCCTTGTTCACATGCATCACGCAAAGAACCTGGACCACTATCATTTAAGTTTTTAACAACGATAACCCTACCGCCTCTACCACCAAAACTATAAGCGCCACCACCTTCTGCACCTGGAAAGGCAATAATTTCTGATTGAGGTAAATCTGTTGGACGACCAGCAAAAGGAATATAAGGCTTTCCTTGTTTAGCTTCTTTTTCGATAATCACTTTTGCTTTTTCCCATGCAATATCAGATTGCCTAGTTGCTTCCTTCATCATATCTGAAGAGGCTTTCTGAACATCGGCAGGAATTTTAGGATATTGGGCAAAAGAATAATTTGCTGAGAGCATCAACAAAGCAAAAAACGCTAGGTTTAATAATTTCTTTTTCATTTGTGTTTTGTTCATTAGAGACCAAAAAGTACGCATTTAATTTAAATTCGTTAATCTTAATTGGTTGTCCAGGTAAATTTATTTTGGTTAGAAAGTATATTATATATCAAAAATAAGGGGTTCGAGCTACTAATTTATCTATTATATTCTCAAAAGAGTATAACATCTTATCATTAGGCTATTTACCACGTAACAATCTTAATCCATTCTATGTTGCAAGATAAACATTAACAAGAATAAAATTCATATATAAATGTAACATTTCCAAATAAAAATAAACATAAAAAAAGGGACACTTTCGTGTCCCTTCTAACCAAATATGCTAAAAACCGAGCTACAATGCCATCACTCTTAATTGGATCTAGCAATATTTTAATGGAGAAGCAATGTTTAGCTTCTACAAGATTTTATTTCTGCATTTTAACACTTACGTTACAATAAGGTTTTTTATCAATATCAGAGGTAAAGAAGAAGAAATATAACATCCCATATTTTCCTTCTGGTGTTTGAAAAAACACTGCACTTGTTGATGTAATACCAGTTGTTGTAGCGTTTAGGTTAATCGTTCTCGCTTTAGCCAATGTTTCTATTGTTGACCCAGAAAACGCACTATTTGTAAATATTGTACCCTGACTAGCAACTGGCGCACTAAACTTTGTTAATCTTTTTGTCCAAGTACTTACATCATAAATAGGGAATGTAGTAGCCGGAGCACTGGTATTATAGATATTATGCACATATCCTGTAATAATTCCCTGACCATCTCTTACTGCGGTTCTGTAAATCCCAAAATCTATTTTTGCGGCATTGGTAGCCCCATTAGTATAACTATAAGTTGTACCATCACTTAGTGAAAAGAATGACGGTAAAACTTTAGCAACAGTATCTGGCATATAAATGTCTCTATTTGCAAGAATTACATAACTTGGATTTTGTTCAACTGTTACTTTTTTGTATCCATCTCCCATATAAACTCCTTTTTCATTTAATGGATAAACACGGAAGCTTTGTAATCCATCACGCATTTGAGTTACTGGAATTTTGTAAACGAATGAAAAGCTTCTTCTTTTAGTGCCGTCTGTAATCGGTGTAGTGATCCGCGATGGAGTAGCTGTGCCTGCAGATGTTTCAATTACATAAGAATACATATCTTCCTTATCAGAAGTAATTGTAAAATCAATCCAGACTTCTTCTTTATCATTAATTAATTTATAATCAGTAACACAACGCGGATCGCTACTGTTGTATGTCACCGAAACATTGGTGAACATATTAAATATGTTTGGAGCCTCCTTGCTACAAGACGTAAAGAGCAAAACGCTCAATGCTAGAAGGCATAACTTTTGAATATTTTTAGTTTTCATTTTTAATATTTTTTAATCAGACAAACTGAGTTTATATTTCTAAATCTTAATCAAGTGGGTCAAAGGTTCCACCTGGCCATCCCACTGTCGTGAAAATGTTCGCACCAAAATTTACAAAATCGTTATGAAAAGTATAGAAATAATGAAATTCAGGAATTGAGTAGCCATTAAAGACTGGGGTGATAGTTACGTTTCTGAAATATTTCGTATAAACCGTTTTGTCATTAACATTTAAATTATCTCTAAACATTACACCGCCTGTAACTGCTTCAAGAACTGCCCTATCCGACGAACTAACTAATTGGATTTCCAATTTCTGTAGATTTCCAGTAAGTAAGTGCATGGTGCGAGACCTTCTCAAATCTGCATTACGCTTATTTTCAAATGCAAATTCAATTTGTCTTTCACCAATAATCAATGTACGTAAATCTGCAGTACTATTTGCTAATCCTAATCCATAATCGGAGTCGCCTACAACAACACCAGCTCTTACTCTAATTTGTCTAACCAAATCTTTTGCTGCCGCAATACTTCCTGTTTCATTTAAGCAATCAGCATAGTTTAACATAACTTCAGCAAATCTCAAATCGATCCAATCCATTCCACTTCCACCCAAACCATTTGTATAGTTTACCGAACCAGCAGCTAATGTAGGCGTGGTAAAACGTTTCACATAAACTGCATTACCACTTGACTCTGAAACAGCATTATTATAAGTCCATTGTTTTCTAGTCAAATTACCACTCAAAGGATAAACACTTCCATTTGTAGCAAAAGTTGCTTCAAATCTTGGGTCTCTATTTTGCCAAAACATTACCGCATCATAAGGGAAAGCTGTAGAAGTACCACGTGGTTTTCCATCTTTCATTGGGTAAGCATCTAACATTTTGATAGTTGGCACATACATTGCATTATATGATCCACTTTCAGATGTAGGCCTATTGCGTTGTTCGCCTTGATGTCCTCTGTTAGCAATTGCATTTGAATAAGTTCTCACCAAAATGGCCTCAGTATTTGCAGTACCTTCTGTACGGAAAATATCAATGTAATTAGGCATCAACCTTTTTCCAGCCGCCATACATAAATCATATGCTTCCTTATTTGCAGTTAACGCTTCTGTCCACCTAGCTGCCACATAAGGATGCTTAGGATCATTGGTTGGGTTAAATTGTGGGCTTGCCCAGTAGAATAATACTTTTGCCTTAATACAAGCTGCAATTAACTTAGTTATTTTACCTCTGCCATTACTGTCATCAGGAGCAAAACCCTCAAGTTCAGTCATTGCTGTATTTAGGTCATTGATAATTGCCGCAAAACACTCCTTTGCACTTTTTCTACCCTCTGTGTAAACACTATTTGCCAATTGTTGCCTCAAGATTAACGGCACACCACCATAAACTTTAACCAATTCAAAATAGGTCATTGCTCTTAGTGTACGGTATTGTCCCAATAGAACACGTTGTTTTTCTAGAGGCATTGTGCCTAATGGAATATTGTCGATTGCATCATTACACCTAGCAATATCCCAATATTTATTATCCCCAGGATTACCACGGTATTGATTTCCAACTAATCCCCTCACATCGTTTACACCTAACACACCTTGCAAACCTAACGCAGCTTGGGCATTTGCATCACCATTAGGAAAATAATTCTCATCACTGGCAATGTGTGTTCCATAACGATCTGGTACTACCTGTAAAGGAAATGCAGGAATTGCAACATCATACACCCTATTCAAATGTAACTGAACAGAGCCCTCATTATCCCATATTGCCGCATCTATACCTTCTGTATCAGGTAATTGAAAAAATTCATCGTTATTTACTTTACAAGCTGGCACAACTACCACTAGCGATAGAATAAGTGCAGCTATTTTTATATTGTTTTTAAATTGCTTAATCATCTTTCAAAAATTATAAGTTAACACTTAATCCCAAAGAAATTGTTCTTAACATCGGATAATCGTATGCACTTGAGGTATACGGATCTTTGTAAGGAAGTGGATTTACGATTGTCCACAGGTTATTTCCTGTTAGCAATAAACGTGCACCACCCAATCCTAATCTTCTAGCAAATTCTGCAGGTGCTTTGTAACTCAATGTCATCGTATTGATACGGATCATTGTCCCACTAACAGCCCAGAAATCAGATTGTCTAGTAAGCGATGGATCATCAAAGCGTGGAAGCCAACCTTCATTCGGATTGGCCAATGTCCAACGATCTTGCCATATTGACGAAACATTTCTTGTTGATGATGGAGCAATTCTTGCTCTACCATCATAGAAAACTTTACCACCAAATTGAGCATTGATATTTGTGTTTAAACTAAAGTTTTTATAGCTTAAATTTAGTGAAATACCAGATGCCAACCATGGGTTGGTTCCGTTTTTATACATTGGTTGCATATCACTAGCAGAAATTACACCGTCTTTATTGATATCTTCAAAATATAACCATCCTGCTTGCGGAACCCTATCGAATATCCTATAATTAGGGTATTTTGCCATCCAAGCATCAACCTCGCCTTGAGTTCTGAACATTCCAATATTTTTTAAGCCGATATTACTAGAGTTATATACTTGAGGATCTGTACCAAAACCAATCAACCAATCTTCAGCAACATTGTTAAATAAATTACCAGGTGCATATAGAGTCTTAGTCACGATTGAATTACCATAAGAGAAATTCATACTGGCGCTAAGATTTAAATCTGTAGTCAACTTAGCTTTATAACCAATGGTAAATTCAGAACCCCAGTTATAAGTTTCTCTATAGTTGATTACCGGTGCACCGGTACCGAAATATTGTGGGTACAAGTTATTTCCACCTAAATCGAACTGATCATAAACACGATTTTGGAAAACTTCAACACCAAAATCTAATTTATTATCAAACATAGAAGCCTCTAATCCAAGGTTGAAGGTTCTTTTTTTCTCCCATGTAATATCTGGATTTGCTAAAAGAGATCGGTTTAAGCTATTTTGAGTTGAGCTACCATAAAGATAACCATTGGTTACATCGATCAAGAACCTATCTTGCCATAAGCGTGCTCCAACCCTATCATCTCCAGTAACACCAACGTTCACCTTCAATTTTAAGAAATTTACGAAACTTAGGAATTTGGCATTTTTAAAGAAATTTTCCTGACTAACTACCCATCCAATACCTGCAGTCGGTGAAATACCCCATCGGTTTCCAGTAGCAAACTGAGATGAAGCATCAACACGTGCAATCATTTCAAAAAGGTATTTTTTGTCGAAATCATAGTCAAATCTTCCAAAAAATGATCTTTTTGATGAAGTAGATCTACTAAAATTTTGACGAGCCAATGTAGACGCATCAAATGCCCAATATTGATCAATATCCGGAATTAATTGATTTGTATAACGTACAGCGGAAGTTGAAGAATTACCTTCGCTTTGCTCAGCTCCAACCAATAAATTTGTGTAGTGCTTGCCAAAAGTTTTAGCGTATTGTAGAGTGAAAAATCCTTGGTAGTTATTAAATTCTGAGATACCAGGTGTAATTGTTGCAGCGGCTGCACTTGTAGGCTCACTAAAAGATGCATTTGGATTTGCTGTTGTACCAGGTACTAACTGATCAGTGAACAATTGCCCATTATTTCCAGATCTTATATAGTTATAAAGTTTATAAGGAGGAATATACTGTGTAGATTTAGAAGCGCCACTAGATTGTGAAATTTGAAATCTGGCGGTAAGTCCTTTTAAAAATGTAGGTTCATAACTTAAACTTGCATTAATGCGATAACTTTTGCTATTGCTATTATCATAATAACCAGACTCTGCTATAGCTTTTGGATTTAGCGTACTGGCATTAGCATTGTAATTAACATAATTACCATTTATACTAATTGGCACCCATCTTGGAATACTAATGATGCGTTCAAAAAACGTATTATCTTGATCATTTGCATTGTGGTGTTGCTCTCTAGTGCCATAATCAACATTAAAGTTTACATCTGCTTTTAAGCCATTAGCAATGTTTGCAACAACACCGCTTCTAAAACCGTATTTATCGAATTTCATACCAGCATAGTTGGCATTTTCACTTTGATAGCTACCGCCAGCAAAAAAAGTAATCTTTTCTGTACCACCTTGGATACCGATATTATGTCTTTGGGTTAATGATGCCTGCCAAAGCTCATCGTACCAACTTTTATAGTTAAGGTTTTTGATGGTTTCTAAATCTTCTGGCAAAAAGAAACTATTTAGCGATGCATTCTGAATACGATAGGTGTCGTTTAACAATAATGCGTGTTCATAGCCTGATAGCATCTCAGGTTCTTTTGCTGCATCTGAAACACCCACATAGCCATTGTAAGTGATGCTAGGTTTACCGATTTTACCTTTTTTAGTAGTTACTAAAACTACACCTTTAGCACCAGATGCACCATAAATTGCTGCAGAAGCATCTTTCAAAAAAGACATACTTTCAACCATAGAAGCATCGATATTATCAAATGCATCTCTTGATACAGTGATACCATCCACAATATAAAGTGGTTCATCGGTACCTGCAGCAGGATTACCTACCAAAGATGGAGAAGTTGCAGAATTCCTGATGTTCAACTTAATAGTTGTACCAGGACGACCAGATGCAACGCTAACACCAACACCCGCAATCCTGTTCCTCATAGCTGCTGCAAGATTTGGAGCAGGTATATCCTGAAGTTCTTCTCCTGAAATTACGGCTACAGACCCTAAGGCTTCATTCTTTTTCTTTGTACCATAACCAACATTAATCACAACTTCATTTAGTGTAGTGTTATCAGAGGATAAAGTTACATCGATAGTGCTCCTATTTCCTACCGGAATTTGTTGACGTACATATCCTACGTAAGAAAACACAAGCACATCTTGATCAGAGGACACCTGAATGGTATACACCCCTTGTGCATTTGTACTTACGTTACTAGGAACGCCTCGAAGCGCAACGTTTACACCAGGAATTGGCGATCCGTCGGCCTCAATTACTTTACCCGTAACCTTTCGGCCTTGAGCAAAGATGACTGAACTTGCCAACAGCATAAGCAGCAAGGACAATGAAAATTTACGTAAAATTTTTGAGTTCATATTATATTATTTGGTTAGTTTGTATTTATTTTTTTGCTTTTAATTCACTTTAGCTGCCTTTATTCTCTTTTGCCATTCTTCGCCCTCCTTTTTTAAATCATATCCAGCTGCAGACAAATAGTTGTTTATCCTGCCTTTATATTTACCAAACCAAGCATGCTTTTTATCAGATGATTCTGCATCCATTGCTTTTTCCCTTGCTTCGATTAACCAAACCAAAATTTGTTTTTTTTGATCTTCTGTAAGGGTTAATATCTGTTCTTGGTAAGCTCTGTAAGTAAGTGGCACAACTCCATAAGTCATTCCGTCTTTAACTTGCTCAACTTGTTTGTCGTTTAAATGAGCTGATAAATTCTTTAAATATTTTTTATGGAGTTTGGTTAGGGAAGCATCAACAGCTCTATTTTCTTTAGCTAATACTGTATCTCTTTCAGCTTTATCCTCTTTGTATTTTTCTTTAATGGTTTTGATATTCAAATCCCTTGCGGCATAAATATCATTCAAATTACTGTACTGATCTCTAATTACATTAGTAACTTTTTCTACTTTAGCCTTATCATCAATGCCCAAAACCGCAGTAATTTTTGCAGCACGTTCAGTAATTACTTTTACATAGGCAGCCTTATCTTCCTCAGCAGTTTTTTGTGCAAACGTATTATTAACGTTTATCAAAACAAAAAATAATATCCCCAATAACCTCATCATGTTAATCAATTTCTTTTTTTAATCAAATTCACATCACCGCAAAAGTGTACGGTTATTCCTAATTCATCCATCGCGGCAGCTTTAACCCTACAAGCTTCATGAGCACTTGCTTCGTAATTTGCATAAACTACTTGAATATGGTTTGCCTTATGTCTAGCCATCATCTGGTCGCGACTAACGCCTTTTAAAACAGCATGCATAATTGGCCATTCTGATGTTGTTTCTTTCCAGCGTCTGTTTGTTTCTTCAATTGGTAAAGCTACAACTTCTCCAACACCTAAATCGCAATGTAAGGCGTTATCACAAACATATACCCTGCTCCAAACTATAAAACCTGGTTTGCTTATTCCTTTAAGTGTTCCGCCTCCCAGTCTGAAATACATTGCTGGCTGTCTATCGCTACTTGCACCTTTATAACCATCTATAAAATGAGCTGCTGGTGCTGCGCCAGAAATTAAGAAAAGCCAAACAAATTCATTGATGCCTTCTACTTTGTAATTTTCTCCCCAACGGATATCATGCAAGGTATTTTCACCTGTCATTCCCAATTCTTTCCATAACTTATAGGTTACCAAAGAATCTAATCCTGCACATTCATCAACTTCATTGAAATGAGGTAAAGCCTGTTTAGCATATAATTCCTTTCCTTCTAGTGAGAAAACTGGTGGCCTATCTTCGTTGTTTAACAAACCTTCTACTAAATCGCTGGCTACAGTTAAATCTTTTAATCCTTGTTGATATTGAATTCCTATGGTATCGCAACTAAATTCATCCGCTATGCGAACCGCTGCGATGTACATTTTGCACTGCTCTAAAGTTTGAGCTTGGGTTAACTCAGTTTGTTCATTGGTTCCCCAATTAAACTTCATCCCTTTTTTTAACAACCAATTTAAAACGGCCTCAGCTTCCTTTTCAGTTACTTGAAGCATTGCTGCATAAAGTGCCGATTGACTTAATCTCTCTTTAAAGAATCCAGTTTTATGCAAAAGTTCATCAGGGATAATGGCATTGTACATTCCCATGCAGCCTTCATCAAAAACACCCATGATGGCTTTTCTGTTCTTTAAGGAACGAGCAAAGGTCCTACCCTTTTTTTCATCGGCTAAAGGAATTTTACTGAGCGCAAAGCTTTTAACGTGACTTTGATCGTAACTGATTTTACCAGTAGACAACCATTCTTGTAAACCATCGGTAAAAAAGTCATCATCAAAGTTCTCACTCCATAATGTGCTATAATTAATTCCGGCTTTAGTTAAGCAGCCATTTAAATTTAGCATACCTACTAACCCTGGCCACTGACCGCTCCAATTTGCAACTGTTAATATTGGACCTTTATGCGTGGTAAGTCCGGCTAGTACATGATGTGAATATTGCCAAACACTTTCGGCTACAATCAAGGGCTGATTTGGGTCGATATCATGGAACACATCCATCCCCATTCTTTGAGAATCTATGAAGCCATGCTTTTTTGTAGAATTGTAAGGGTGAGCACGTTTAACAGTCCAGCCAAATTTCTCAATTGCGGTTGTTAAATTACCTTCCATTTGAAGTTGAGCAGCCCAGCAATTTTGATTTGCCGAGAGCCTTAAATCTCCACTAGAAACTAATACGATTTGCTTTAGTACACCCTGTTTCATAATTCATTACTGAACAAACAATTTATATAAAAAGAGTTTGTCGGTTTATATTTTGGTTATAGCCAAAGAGGCCATATACAAAACTCCACAAAGAAAAACACTATTTTATCTAAGTTTTTACCAAATTAATATAGGATGTTATCATAAAAGCACCTATCTTTAGCTTTTAAGCATATATGATTTGCAAAATTTAGAACCGCTAAAAAAACCAAATATTTATTTTTTACGATGAAACCTCATTTTCACAAAGTTCCAATTACTTTACAAAGTTCGTTCAGTATTCGACATGATATCAAACCAGATTTTGGCAATGTGTGGCACTACCATCCGGAGTTAGAATTGCACTATAACATGAAGGGTGAAGGTGTTCGGTTTATTGGAGATAACATAAGCAATTTTGTGTCTGATGAGATGGTATTATTAGGTGAAAATTTACCTCATACTTGGCGTTGTAAGGAAGAATATTTTCAGAATAATCCGGACTTGAAAGTTGAAGCCATGGTTATCCATTTTTTACCAGATTGCTTGGGTAAACATTTGTTGAATTTACCTGAAGCTTACCTTATCCCTAAGTTATTTGAAAAAGCTAAAAGTGGGATGATAATTCATGGTAAGGCTAAGGAAAAATTAGCAAAGCTGATGGAAGATGCGATTCACGCTACCAACCTAGAGCGTATTATCATTTTATTAACCATTTTAAAAACTTTAGCCGAAACAGACGAATTTGAATTAATTACCAGCAAAAATACATTTTACCAATCTAATGAGTCTGAAACACTAAGGATTAATAAAATCTGTACCTACACCCTATCTAACTACAAAAAAGATATCACTTTAGAAGAAGTTGCTTCCTTAAGTAATTTAAGTATTACCTCTTTCTGTCGCTATTTTAAATTGATGACTAAAAAGACTTATTATGATTTTCTAATTGAGATTAGGGTAAGTCATGCTTGTAGGTTTCTGATAGAGAATAAATTACCCACAGAAATGATTTGTTTTAACTGTGGTTTTAATAACGTTTCTAACTTCTATAGGCATTTTAAAAAGGTTACGGGAATGACACCGTTGGATTATAAGCGGAAGTATTTGAACGAATAGCTTATTGGTTCATTTGTATCATTGGTTCATTAGTTCATTGGTAAATTGACGTCGGCGTCATTTCGACGATAGGAGAAATCTTTGAGATAAGTAAACTAGTAGCTATCTCGTCGCTGCGCTCTGTCGATATGACGAGATCTCTAAATAATCACTTTAATATTAAAGTCATTCAGCAATGCTGTGTAATCCTTAAACAAACTTTCTACTTCTTTAATAACTTGAGGGGTAAACAAACCAACTTCTCTTCTTGTATAAGTTGAAATATTCAATCCTCTTTTTTGAAGGAAATACTTTGATACAATTGGATAAACATTGTGCATGACATCCATATTATCGATGATAAATTGCTGAACCACATCAACTTCTTCAACTAAACTTTCATCATTATAATGGTCGCAAAGCCAAACAATTAATTCTGGAAAGTAATTACCTTGTATACAAGATAAACCTGCAGAGCCAGCTTTTAAGGATTCGACGGCGTGAACCATATAGGCATCATACAAACCAAATTTATGGCCTTGAGTTAGGGCTAATTTCTCTTTGATTTGATTAAGGTCTAAACTTGTGTCTTTGTGATAGATTAATCTATCTGTTGCTACAAATTGTTGCAGCTGACTTGGTTTTAAAACTCTTTTATAAGGAACAGGGCATTCATAAAATCCTAATGGGATGTTATCAGTTTGGCTCAGTAAGTCAAAAACATTGGCATTAAAAACTTCATCGCTATCATTTTCATCTGCTAACAAACTGGTAATTGCAATTACAGCTTCTACCCCTGTATCGTTTACACTTTTCACAAAATCTGCTTGTTTGGTAATTGGCCCACCAAAAGTTCCAGTAGCAATTACCGGCACTTCACCAGCTACCACATTTATCACGTGTTTTATGGCTTGAATTCTTTCCTCATCCGTTAGCTCGAACATCTCGCTCGATAAACAATTGGCAAATAAACCAGCGGCACCAGCCTGTAAATAAACTTCTGTTAATTGTGTAAGTGCAGGATAATCAATATTTCCATTGTTTGAAAAAGGTGTAAGCATTACTGGGATAAATCCTTTTTGTGAGTTTTCCATTCTCTATTTATATTATTTAATGCCTTGAGATAAGCGTCTGAACAACGATTAATTATCAGGGCAAAAATTGTTTAATTTGTTATATACTTAGCATTTAACTTAGTGTTAAGCGCTCTTTTTCTTTATTCTAGTTAAAATTATTCCTGTTAAGAAAATGGTTAAAGTACCAACCACGATAATCATATTCTTATGCAGCGGATTTCTGAAGCTCTCGAACTCTGGCGGTAGTAGATGAGAAAAAGTCATCCAAATAATTACTGCTATCCCAATCATCGTAGCTGTAATTGCTTCGTGATTTTTGGTTTGTCTACTTACAATTCCTAGTAAGAATAAACCCAACATTCCTGCTGCAAAAATCCCTGAAAGCTCCCACCATACATCCAAAATGCTTTTTACTCCTATCATGGCAATTCCTGCTATCATCCCCAACAAACCGAAAACAACTGTTGCGATATGTAAAACCGATAAATTTTGCTTTTCGTTGATATCCTTTTTGAAATATCTTTTATAAATATCTACTGTAAATACTGTTGCAGAAGCATTCATTCCTGAACTTATGGTACTCATTGCAGCAGATAAAATAGCTGAAACAATTAGTCCAACTAAGCCAACAGGAATTTTATTTACCATAAAATGAGGCATGATCTTATCGCCATAATCTGCCGGAACCAATGCATTTTGCACTTTCAATATTTCTGCTGCTGATGCATTTAAAGGCAATCTCTCCACTGCAACTTGGTGTTTAATGGCTAAAATTAAATCTGGATTAACTTGGTAATAAGCATAAAGAGCCGAACCTATCACAAAAAACAACAACGAAGCAGGCACATACAGCCAAACACATAACCAAATTGATTTAGACGCCGCCTTGCTAGATGATGCAGTATGATAACGTTGGATATAATTTTGGTCCATCCCGAAGTTGTTGAGATTGATAAAAAAACCATAAAGCAAAACCACCCAAAAGGAAGAACTGAAAAAGTCTGGAGAAAAATTCCCAAGACTAAACTTATGGTCGGCTTTGCCAATTTCTATCACTTTTGCTACACCACCTGGCATATTTGTAATGATAAGATATAAGATTAAAAGCGCTCCAAAAGTTTTAACCACTGCTTGTACAACTTCAGTCCAAATTACGGCCTCAATACCTCCCATTACCGTGTAGATAATGATACAAATCCCCATCACAATCATGATCATTTGCATTGAATAACCAGTTAAGGCTTGCAAGCTCAACGCAATTCCAAAAAATATAGAACCCATTCTTGCCAATTGCGTTAACAAGAAACAGATTACAGCATAAGCTCTAGCCCAAGGTCCAAACCTATTTTCTAAATGAGTATAAGCTGATATCTCTCCTGTACTTCTGTAAAACGGAACAAAGTATTTTGAGGCAATCCAAGCTGCTAATGGCATTGAAATGCTAAAAACAAATGCATTCCAATTAGTTCCAAATGCTTTTCCGGGTACGCCCAAAAAAGTATTGCTACTTAAAAACGTTGCATAAATTGATAACCCTATCGCCCATCCAGGGATAAGTCCAGAAGCTTTTGTAAACTGTTCTGAATTTTTATTCTTTCGCGAAAAATAAACGCCAACCAATATCATCCCTACGAGATAAATTACGATTATTGCTAAATCTAGAATCGGGAGACCCTTCATTTCTGGTTGTTCGTTTATAATTGGTTAAAACAAATATCACTGCATAAGTAGCAGTTTTCATATCGAATTTTACCTAGGTATTGTAGTATATTATCTTGTTGGGATTTAGTTCAAGATGCAAAATATTTAAATAGCCGTCACCCTGAATTTATTTCAGGGTCTTACTTGCAAGGCAGATGCTGAAATAAATTCAGCATGACGAACTTTCTAGAAATCACTGCACATCAAGCGCATCTACAAACAAACCTTTAGTTTCTGTTGCGATAATCCGTAATAAATAAGCACCTGCATTAATCATACTCCCAGTATTGGTGTTTAAATAATTCCACTTACCTTCTTTTGTTGGGGTAAATTCTACTAGTTCTGTTTTCATCAATGTGCCATCTGCTGATAAAAATTCAAGCTTTGCTTTAAGATTTTGTTCAAATGGATTATGATATTTGATGGTAAGTGAATAAATATCAGCAACTCCTGTGTTTATTTTCCATTCTAAAACATTGCTTTCATTAGCTTTAAAAACAACTCTAGGTTTGCCCATTAAATCTTCTTTTGCTAAGCCATTGCCTTTTAAGGTAGCGTCTGTTGCTTTATAAGTTGTTACTGATTTTAAATCGTAAGCTGGTTCTAAATTAGTTGGAGGCACAACCGCAACTGAATACATTTGAGTATTTAAACCTTTTTGACCGAGTTTAATTTCATCGCCCTTGGCAAACCTTTTACGAAATACATTGAATTTTGTACCCGTACTGTTAATTACGATTGATTTGGTGTCTTCATAGTCAGCAAACCAACCTAGCTTCGCTTTTTCATCAGCAATTACAAAAACATCAGCCGATGCTGTAATTTTAAATGAGATGTTTTTATTAACTCTATTTGAAGTTTTTACATATTCTGAACCAAATAAGTTAGATGGTAACGAAGTAAATTCGATGAGTTCATCGTTGTATTGTTTATCTCCAATATCTAACCAAGTTGATTTTTCAATATCGTTTGAGTATTCAATAATCGAATTATCCTGTGGACCTAATTTGATTTTACCATTTGTTGTTGCTAGAGCAATTGCCGAAATTACAGCTTGCCCTACTTTAACTTGCGGAAAAGAAACAACTAATTGTCTAGCCTTGCAAAATACCTTAACTGTCTTTTTTAAAACTTTATTGGTTCCAACTTCTGCCCAAATGTCTAAATCTTTAATAACCGTTTTATCATTGATAGCTACATCAAATAAGCGCATTCCTTTTGCATCTATTCCCCCTCCAATACCTAACCAAGGCTCAACAAAGTACAATTCGACTAAATATTCTCCATCTGCAGGAATTGGGAATTGAAATTTCAGCTGGTCCCTTCCATACCTAAAGGTTTGAAATAATTTCCAATCTGATGTTCCTTTTATTGGGTCAAAAGTTCGTCGCTGACTAGCAAAAAAAGAAGGAACGCCAGGGAAATTGGCCGTCCAAGATGTTGAACCATACGCACCTATTTTGGTGTCTGCTTGCTGGTCATCAATCCATATCTTCCCAAACTGGTCTGTATAACTTGGTCCACCAGCATTTAAGCGATATAAATAATGATAGCCTTTTGCAGGTTCGGCAATGTTTGAATTACTTATTAAACTTTTAAAATTCGGTGCTTTTGGCAAGTTGTTTAACACGATATAATCCTCTGCAACAACCTTTCCATTTACATAACCTACAGCGTAAAGTACATTGTATTGGATATTTGGCTTGTTCCATTGAAAATGAGAGCCAATTCCTTTTCTAGTTCTTTTACCTAGCGATTGCTGATTAACATCATTAAACAATTCAACTTCATCGCAGTTCGAATAAACCGTAATGCTATCTTTTATGCCTGTTGTTGACCAGCGATTTGGCCAAGTATGCGAAACAATATAAACCATTGGGTCGGTTTGTTTAGGTGCATAATTTGCCCTGAACATATAATAAACATCAGTGGGTTCTTCCCAAGGCGTGTACATTCCTTTGTAATTTACCGGACCAACCCTATCCAAATCCCTCAAACCTTCGCCTCCTTGTATCCTACCTGGATTATCATGAGAACTGTACAACCAGAAGTAATGACCAGCCGTTTTATCCTTTACACTTTCTGCCAATCGAACTTTGGTTTCCATTAGCTCGGCCATGTAATTTTCGGTATGCGTTGGGTTTTTAATTTGAAGGTCTGATGTATGTAAATCCAACGTTCTCCAAGCGCCATATTCGCCTACCAAAACTTGTTTTTGCAAATCATCGCCATAGGTTAAAGGATTACCCCCGTAAGTGCCTGTCCAGTTTTGCGGCACGTCCCAATCGGTTCCCTTACCACCATTACAAGTAGTTACTTTACGTTGTGATGAGGCTGTAGGGTCTAATTCCCTAATCAACTCAGTGCATTCTTTTGCAAAATCTTCGGGTAATGTACTTTCATTTTCTAAGCCCCATAACACAACTGACGGACTATTTCTTCGTTCCTTAACCCAATCTGTTAATAAGGCTTTAAAGTTTTTCCTAAACTCAGGTGTGTCATACCAAATGTGGGCCGCCATTTGAGTCCAACTTAAGATGCCCAATTTATCCCAATATGTTTGGTAAAGTAAATTATGTGGTTGGTGCGCATCGCGGAAGGCATTAAAACCTGCAGATTTAATTTGCATTACACGAGAACGAATTTGCTCGTTACTAAAAGCGTGACTTTGACCAATTAAATGTTCATATTCTGCAATTCCATTAATAAAAACTGGCTTTCCATTCAGTAGAAATACTTTCTGATTGGCTTTATCGCCTATTGGCCAACTGACCCATCTTATGCCATAAGGTGTTTTCAATTCGTCTACAAACTTTCCCTTTTCTATAATTTTAGTTTTAACTGTATACAAATATGGATTTTCTATCGACCACAATTTAGGATTGAGCAGCTTATCAGATTGTTGATTTATCACTAAATCCTTTCCAGCAGCAATCTTTTCAATACGTTTTAACTCTTTTACTACTTTACCATTTGCATCTACCAACTGGTTGATGATTGTTATGTTTTTAGAAGAACTACCGTAGTTTTTTACCGTAGTTTCAAAATTTAGCACAGCTGATTTTTCTGAAATTTTATCATCATTCCAAATGTGCACACCAAAAGGCTCAATCCTTACATCATTTGTAACGATGAGATGCACTGGTCTAAAAATTCCCATCGGTTGTGAGCCTTCAGAAAAACCTCTTTCTGTTGAGCAACCGCCATCCACCCAAGGTAAATCTTGAATATTTGCAGGATGGTCTGCTCGAACAGCCAATAAATTTTCTTTGTTATTGAGTTTGATAATTGAAGTTACATCCAGGGTGAAAGTTGTTCTTCCACCTGCGTGATAGCCAACTTTTTTACCATTTAGCCAAACTGTAGCATAAGAACCTACGCCTTCAAAATATAGAAAGAAGCGCTTTCCTGTTTTAACATCGTTGCTTTTAAAGGTTTTTCTGTACCACGCATAACCGTGTTTATTGCCGTGTAGTTTTCTTTGGTAACCTTCGTATTGGTCCCAATTATGTGGAACATTTACTGTTTTCCAACTGGCTAATTTATATGTGCTATTTTCAAATCCATTATAAGCATTGATGTTTTTTTCATCAGCTATGCTTAGCCAATTTGCATTGAGCAAAATATCTTTACGGATGTTTTGTGCAAATGCTTTTGGAGCAAATGACAGGAGAAGAATAACTATTGATACTTTTATATTTTTCATAAATAAACATTATGCGTCATTGCGAGCTTTCGATTCTTTATCGAAGCGAAGCAATCTGCTCTGTGCATTGGACCAAAGTATGCCTTGCTTGCAGAGCTCTTCATCCTGCCCACTAGCAGATTGCTTCGTACCTCGCAATGACGGCTATGTTTGTGCGTCATTGCGAGGCTCCTTCAGCCAAAGCAATCTGCTGGTGTGGTGGGAAATTAATTAATCCCCTTACTTGCCCCCCGCTCTTATCCCGCCCAATAGCAGATTGCTTCGTTCCTCGCAATGACGCTCTTTAGTCATCGTGCATTCTCGTAATGACGATTTATTTTATAGCCTTTAAATCTCCATTCAACTTATAAACCTCTCCCTCTTTTGTAGCTATGCTAATGGCTTGATTTTTATAGCGAAGCTTACAAGTTCCACCGACCTTAGATTTCACTTCAACATTTTCCAGTTTTCCATTATTCCATTTTAAATTCAGCTCAAATCCGCCTCTTGCTATAATTCCTTTAACTTCTCCAAACGGAATGGCATCTGGTAATGCTGGCAATAAATCAACATATCCTTGGTGACTTTGCACTATCATTTCAGCAATCCCAGCAGGAGCTCCGAAATTTCCATCAATTTGAAATGGAGGATGCGCATCAAAAAGATTAACATAAGAACCAGAAACTCCTTCACCTGCTGGCTTCAATAACATTTTAACTAAGGTCATGGCGTGATTACCGTCCTTAAATCTAGCCCAATAGTTAATTTTCCAAGCTAAACTCCAACCCGTGGCATCATCTCCGCGATATAAAAGTGATTGCTTAGCCGCTTCCATCATCTTTGCATCTTTATCCCAAGTCACATCGTTACCTGGATAAACACCCCACAAATGCGAAACGTGGCGATGTTTGTTCGTTGTATCATCTTTATCGGTTAACCACTCTTGCAACTGCCCATATTTACCAATTTGATTGGGTGCTATTTGTTTCACCTTTGTTTGTAATGACTTCCTAAAAGCATCATCAACTGCTAAGTTTTCTGAAGCAGTTATACAATTATTAAACAATGTTCTAATAATCTGATGGTCCATTGTTGGTCCTGCAACTAAACCACCATTTTCTGGCGAATTGGATGGCGTACTAATTAACCAGCCAGTTTTTGGGTCTTTTACCAAGAAATCTTCAAAAAATTGAGCAGACTTTTTCATTACTGGATAAGCTTCTTCTTTTAGGAACTTTTTATCTCCAGTATACAAATAGTGTTCCCACAAATGCTGACTTAGCCATGCTGCACCTGTTACCCAAATTCCGTGATTGGATGCGTTGATTGGCGCCGTACCATTCCACAAATCTGTATTGTGATGTAGAACCCAACCATTTGCATTATAATACTCCTTTGCTGTTTCGGTTCCTTTAATGGTTAATGCTTTTATTTTACTAAACAAAGGCTCGTTTAAAGCAGTTAAGTTTAACATCTCCGTTGGCCAATAATTCATTTCTAAATTGATATTGGTGGTGTATTTACTTCCCCATGGTGGAGACAATAAATCATTCCAAATGCCTTGTAAGTTTGCTGGCTGACCTCCTGGCCTCGAACTAGAGATTAACAAATACCTGCCATATTGCATATACAAAGCCATAAATGCTGGGTCGTTGGCTTTTGCAAACTTTACTAAGCGCTCATCAGTTGGTAGCTTTGCATTTTCAGATGTTCCAAAATTAACATCTAAGGTTTTATAATAGCTTTGATATTCTTTGATGTGAGCTTGTTTAACGGACTCAAAAGGAGCCCCTAACAACCCAATTTCACGAACTGAGTTAAACAATTCGGGATTACCCGAGACATCGTCTGCATTTACAAAATTAGTTCCAGCAGTTAAGTACAAAGTCACTTCATCAGCATTGCTTATACTTAATTTTTGATTAACGATTTTCAGCGTTCCATTTTTAACCATAGCTGTTAAACGGCTTTCTCCTTTTAAAGCACCATCTTTAACTTGTACTGAAATGGAGATGGTATTTTTATTTACAACCCTTACAATTGAATGTAAATGTGGACTAGACAAACCTGCATCAAAACTGATAGATTTTGGTTTACTAGCTGATAATTTAATAACTACAGCTTGATTTGGCTGACTGGCAAAGTATTCCCTTTTATAATCTACTTTGTTTAAAGTATAGGTTGTGGTTGAGATAGCAGTTGTTAAATCAAGTGTTCTTTTATAGTTTGAAACCGCAGATTTAACATTTTTGAAATACAAATTTAAATCGCCAAATGGCTGATAACTGGCTTGGTATTGAGGCGTTGCTGGTGGCTCTTCATTCTGAATTTTATACTTCCATTTTTTTACCAATGAAACTCCATTTTCAATAGTAGAACCAACTGGATAAACTCCAATATGCCTTGTAGTGTCTTTGTAACCCGAGATTCCGCCTTTATCGTAATAGTTTAAAACCTGTATGGCGATGGTGTTTTTTCCAGTTTTTATCAGCTTTGCTGGAATAGTATATTTTCTAGGCTCTAAATTATCGGTGTTACCAACCAATTGACCGTTGATGTAAGTGAAATCTTGGTCGCGAATTCTGTTTAAATCTAACACCAAGTCTTTTCCTGCCCAATTTTCAGGCACATCAAAAGTAGTTCTGAACCAAACAGCGCCATCCAAATTATTTAATCCTACAGTTTCCCAACCTTCATAAGATGGAACTTGTAGCGTTTTCCAAAGTTTATCATCGTAATTTTCTAAAGCTGGATTTCCTGTAATTCCTTTTCCAGCTTTCATTTCTGACACCCATTTTGCCTTATCTCCAGCTTCACTTCTTAAGCCCATAAATTCAGCTCCCGCTAAAGCCTCCGCTTCTTTTTGTTTACCTTCAAAAAGCAATCTTCTTATTTCTGCAAGGTACTTTGATGCTCCTTTTTTATTGTAATTTCTAGGTTTACCCGACCATAACGTTTCTTCATTAAATTGGATACGGTCTTGAGCAACCCCAGCGAAAATCATTGCTCCTATTCTTCCATTTCCAATCGGTAAAGCATCAGTCCATTTTTCTGCAGGTTTATTATACCAAAGGTGATGGTCGGTTTGGCCGAATACTTGAATGTTGCTTAAGGTGATAAGCAAGAATAATGTGAAGAAAATACGTTTGGTATGATTGTTCATTTTTTATTAATGTTTATCATCATTGCGAGAGCTTGCTCCGATATTTCAGAGGTCGATTTTTCATCGCCCGAAGCCTGCCTACTGGCAGGCAATCCGCTTTGTGTTAGGTTTTCTAATTTGCCATCGCTCAAAATCAGATTGCTTCGTTCCTCGCAATGACGCACAATTGTCATTATTTATCTCCAGAAATAACAGTAATTTCTTCCTTCACCTCAGCCTCTTTTTTAACAGGGGTTTTAGCATTTCTAAAATTGTTATTGCCCAAGCTGATATTCTTTGTTTCTGCACCACTTAAACGTAAATAAGTGGTTGTTCCTACAAATGGGTTAGCATTATAAATAAAAGCATCGTTTACATTTCTCAAATCTAAAATTGGTGAATTTGCTAAAGGTGTGTAACTTTTTACATTATCAATGGTAAGGTAGTTTACTTTACTAGCTTTAATAGGTGCACCAATTTCTGTATTAATTTGCACATTGTGAAATTCAATTCTACTTGAATTCGTGATATCAAAACCAGATTTTGCATCTAAATTGATATCGCTAAATGTGATGTTTTCAATCGGCATTTCTTCCAATCCATTTAAATAAGCGGCTTGATTTACTTGCCCAGTGATATTGCTAAAATGTATATTTCTAAATCTAGGCGTACGTTCAGAAACAGGCTCAACCGTTGTTTTTGCATATTGCAAATCTAAAACGATGGCTTGGTCTCTAATGTTTTTCATCACAATGTTACTGACCCTTATTTCCTCCACAATTCCACCTCTACCCCTCGCAGATTTAATTCTGATACCTCTGTCAGTACCATCAAAAACACAGTTAGCAATGGTGATTTTCCTCACATCGCCACTCATTTCACTGCCAATTACCACACCTCCGTGACCAGATAACATGGTACAGTTAGTGATAGTGTGATTTTCTGCTGGAGTAGCCATTTTTCTACCCGGTCCATCCTTACCAGATTTAATGGTAATACAATCATCTCCTACACTAATATGGCAGTCTGAAATATGAACATTTTTACAGGATTCTGGATTGATACCATCCGTGTTTGGTGCATTTTTAGCAGGATTAAAAATAGTTACACCATATATTTTTATATTTTCACAGAACTCTGGATTAACTGTCCAAAATGGGGAGTTTTGAATAGTTATGCCTTCTATAATAATATTTTTGCTGTACATGAACTGAATAAAAGGTGGACGTAAAAACCCTCTTTTCATTTGTTTGGGGTCATCTGGCAAAAGAATATCCTTGTTTAATTCATCAAATTTCAGTTGCCATTTAGAACGAGCTTGACCCTCTTTATAACCTTCTACGAAATCCCACCATTTTTTACCATGTCCATCAATAATTCCTCGTCCCTTAATAGCGATGTTCTCGGCTTTGTAAGCATAAAAAAGTGGCGAAAAGCTAGTTACATCAACACCTTCGTACCTACTTTTAACCATTGGTAAATATTGGTCAAAATCATCGCTAAAATGTAGTTCGGCGCCTGCATCAATTAAAATGGTAATGTTACTTTTTAAATGAATTGGTCCGGTTAAGTACTTACCTGCCGGGAAATAAATTGTACCACCTCCTTTTTTTACAGCAGCGTCAATAGCGTTTTTGATGGCCGTTGTGGCGAGTTTACTGCTATCATTTTTTGCACCGTAAGTGAGCACATTGTAATAGTTTTGCGCATTTGCCGATATGCTCAAGCTTGTTATTAAAACAAAAAGGATAGTTTTTAATATGTTGATGTTTTTTTTCATTTAATATTTGTAAAATTTGCCGTCATTGCGAGAACCAATTTTTCATTGGTTCGTGGCAATCTGCTGGTGTGATGGGCTTATCCTAGTTATCCTCCCCACTAGCAGATTGCTTCGTTCCTCGCAATGACGCACTTGGTTTTTACTTCATTTTAATTTTAACAGGTTTCAAATCATCAGTTTTGTAAAGCAACTTGCCATTTACATAAATCTGAAATCCTTTTCCTTTATTATATTTCTTACCTGTTTTATCCCAAAGTAAGGTAATCGTTTTATCATGATAAGAAATTCTATCCAACATGAACCAATCCCATTGTCCTTTCGGAATTAATGGATAAACTTCTAAAACATTATCTTCACGAGGTTTAAAACCAATTAAATCATTAATTACTAAATCAGCAAAAGTAGAATGATTGTAAAAACTACTTCTCGGATTATCGCCTTTTAACCACTCACCATTTTTCTCATCCTGATATTCACCAATATATGGTTTGCCGTTTTTGGTGTGTGATTTAGCATATAATTGCAATTCATTATAAAATACTTTTGGAGTCATCTTACCATGGTTTTTATAATTAACCAATAGGTTCGATAATCCTTTTAAAGTCTGCGAAGTTGCAAATGGCCATAAAGCGCCATCCCATTCGCAACTATGCCCTGTACCACGAGTTCTAAAAGTGGGTTCTCTTCTTTCGGCTGTTGTTAATCCCCAAGGCGATTTAAATCCGCCAGTGTCTAATAATTGGTCCCAAGCTTTGGCGTAATTTGCATTATCATCTGGTAAATTAAAATCCCAAGGAATAAAACCAATTGCTTCTCTGGCTTTTGCCAATCCGCCTTTTGCATACCTAGTCTTAAAGAACGAAGTAGAAGCATCCCACAAACTATCTTGCACCAGTTTTTTCAATATGGCTTGTTTCGACTGGTATTTTTGTTTTAAAGCCTCATTCTTCAACAAGGTTGAAATATTGACTAAAGCCTTTGCATTAGCATACATGTAACTGTTAATGGTTGGACGATTGTTTTGGTCTTTTCTCGAACCACTCACAGACTCTTCCATCCCATCTTTTACGTCGTGCTGCCAAAATAAACCATTTTTAACCTGTCTTTCTGTTTCCCATTTGGTGTAATCTGCATCCAAGGTGGGAAGAATACTTTTCAAAAACCCCACATCAGGTTTTACCAAATAATTCTGATAAACGGCATCATCTACCCAACTGCTAAATTGATGGAAACGTTGTTTCGTCTGACCTACATCTGCTTTATACAACCAAAAATTGATATACTCTTTTAAATAGCTATTGTTTTTTAACCATCTACCCTCGTAAATATGGTGACCTAAAGCACAGCTGATGGAATTGTATTTCCCGGCGTGTTTTACTGGTTCAATAAATTCTGTGAAAATGAAACCTTCTGGTGTTTTAACCAAATGCTTTCTGAAAGTCCACCAACGATAGTAATAATTTTGCTCAATAATTGGATCTGGACAATCTAACAAAGGCACATTTGCCGACAGCCAATCAAACGCTTGTGCATTAGGCACGAAGTTTTTAACAGCTTCTGTATCAATTTTATTAAAGTAAGTTACATACTTTTTCAGTTTAGCTGTACTTAGCAATTGTTTTTGCTGAGCGTAACTAGTTATTGTTATAAAAAGCAATAACAAGGTTGATAATATTTTCTTCTCTTTATTCATTATTCAAATAGCCAATCTATGTCTCTCCCACGACCATCGAGACCTGCATTAAAAATTCTTAATTCTTGTTTATCGTCGATAAAACCTAAAACCAAACAAGCGCCTTTACTTAAGTTTAATGTGTGTGTACCAGCAGCAAATGAATAAGCGTGAATATTTACTGGCGGAAAACCATTTACAATTATTCCATTAGAAATCTTGATTTCAGATTGTCCGTAGTTGTTTGCGCTTGCGTCTATCTCTAATTGTGGCGCAGGAGAATATTTAGGGTTTTTCTCATTAAAGAAACCAATCAATAACTTAACAGGAGTTTTTGTAGTAAACTTAATTTCTGTTCCACTAGTCATTTGTTGTTTCTTAGCAAACTGAATTCCTTTTAATCCAATTAACTTCTCAGTAACCTCTTTTATTTGAGAAATAGTATCAGAAAACACAACTGCAGATTTACCAATTTTATAAGTAGAATTGTTAGCAAGCAATTGTACATCAGCATTTTGGAATTGCACAATTGGCACAACCGGCCCAGGTTTAAGCGATTTTAATGAATCGATACTTTTTTTGAAATGGTTTAATTCTTTGGTGTAAACTGGCAACATTTCTTTCCAATGGATGAAAGTTTTATCGACCCCACGCATTGGAATTTTACGTTGTTTAGTTTGCATACTGTTCGCATATAAGTACTCATTTTCAGTCAGTTTAACCAATTCAGCATAATAATCAACACTCTTTTCTAGAGATGGTAAGGCTTTTTCCAAATCCTCGACTTTGTTAGAATATTTGAACCTTAAAATCCATAAGGCACTTTTAACCTTTTCTGCATAAAAATTTGCCATTGCATCATAACAATACATGTCATTTTTAAGCCTTCTAAATCCTTCCTTATCTTTTGTAACAGCAGTTGATGCCTGATTAATTGATGCCAAAGCTTTTTTTCCGTGTTCTACAACTTCTTTTGCAATTTGAACAGGTGTTTCGCCAATGTGTGGTTGTTTATTCCAGTCTTTCTCAGCATATTCGATAATCATTTCTCCCTCAGGAGCTTCAGATTCATACATTAAGGTAAATAAACCATAACGGAAAGGATTAATCAACTGTGTCATCAACATCCCTAAGGTTAAAGTCTGACGGTTACCATCGGTGATGCCATAACGCCTTAACAGTTTTGGAGAAATCTCACCAGCTTCTTCATAAGCGTTTAAAATCGCCTTTCCAGAACTTAGGTTAGTACCATATTTATTGGCTAACTGATTGCCCCAATAATTAATTTCATCGTTTCTATTGCGATTAGGATTCCAAGCATATCTTGCCCATTCTTTGTACCAAATCCAGTCTCTATCTACTTGTAATTGTCTTTTCGTGATTTTATCAGCAGTAAAAGGCCAATCCCAATAACCAGATTGTGGATATAAATGCAGACCTTTTGCTCCGTAGATTTTATCCATTGCCTGTACCGATTTCTGGATGAAATCTGCCGAACCATATCTAAAAGGCTCCAAATTCGCTAGAATGTGTACGTTAGAAATATTCATTGTACCAATTCTGCTCAACGTTCTATTTAGCTCTGCCCAAGCACCTCTTGGCCCATAAGTGGTTAAAGCTTCTCCATTAAATTTATTCTCGGTATATAAATTTTTGTAAATCGGTAATGCAGCTTTCATCACCGCTGGTGCGTCTGTGTCATGTGCACGTAAAACGATTGGCGGTTCTTCTTTTATGCCAGCAGCCTTTAAACCATCTTTTACACCAGGGATTATGGTTTTTGTAAACCAATCAATATCATCCTGCCCAACACCTTCCATCGCTTCACCTAATGCCACCATTATACCCACATTTGGATATTTCTGTACAAAGGCAGCAATAGATTTTTGCGTATAATCTGCAATTAAAGGAATGATTGGGCGATTTCTATCTTGAGTTTTTAAGTTATGTTTTTCGGCAAAAGGTTTTGGGATGATGATGTTATAAAACATTTGAATGACCCATATCCCACGTTTATCAGCCTCTGCCGTTAAAAAACGAAACATTTCTTCGTTCTTTTTGAATGTAGCTTCGTCAACCTCTAAAGCTTCAGGATAATCTTTTAGTTTTACTAAGGATGAAAAAGGATGGCCATTCCATAAATACAACGAGTTGAAACGGTTGTCAACCATCATATCTAAATACTTAACCCATAAAGCTTTATCATAAAACCAAGGAAAAGATTCTGGTGTATATGGATATTCGTAAACATCCCTCCCAGGCAAATAATCTGGTTTTTGCAAACCGATACAAGTTCCCCTTAATACCATTTGCGGATGGTCAATTATGGCAAGCTGAGATGGAATTTTTCCGCCAGCTGCGATTTTCTCACTTAAATCTATACAACCATACAAAGCACCTGAGTTATCTGCACCTATAATATATAACGTACCATCTTTATCATACGAAGTTAAAAAACCTTCTTTGCCTGCACTTATAGCTTTATCTTTTAATGCTGATGGGTAGAGTTTTGCTAAAACCCTGTCTTCGGCTGTGCCAATTACTATGGCTAACTTACCTTTGGCTATCTTTTCGTTGTAGTTGATTGTTTTTAACTTAATCTCGTAACCAGCTTTTGTTAAAGCATTCACCAGCCTACCAACACCAAACTTTACACGTTGGGCATCTTGTAACGAAACATAAATTGTTTTGCTTTCCTTTAAAAGAGTTGCTGCTTCTGAAAAGAGCGGAGCGCAAAATAATAGGGAAATGAATATTAGAAAATTTCTCATTCAATTTGGTTCAAGCGCTTAAACTTTCAAAGTTTAAACTATATTTGGTTCAACAATATTGTTTAAATATAAAAACAACATTCAAATATAAGTAAATCAATATTTTGTTTAATGTAATATTTCTGCAAGTTAATGTAGCATATTAGCATTTGAATTTTGCAATTTCAGAAAAACTTTAATTAAACATTAGATTAATTATTACGACAATTACTATGATAGTTAAAACACCGACAAAACAGTTGCTATAATCTTCAGCATCAAACAAATCATATCGTTTCATTTTTTTTGGCTCATATTTTAACCCAAGAAAAAAACAAGAAACTTGTTTAATCCATTTGCCCAGATTTGCTAATAATAAGCTACCTAGTACGTAAATAATTATTTCACCTAAAAAAGCCATGAAAAATCTCAACTTATGCCCTATAATAAATATGCCAATATAACATAATACTTAGGCAATAAAATACAATTAAAAATATCCAATTACTGTTTTATTTGTAAACTTGGATAATTATAAGCCGATATGATTAATATGTATTGACTATCCATCATATAGGCTTGAACGATTTGCTAGCGTTAACGATAGAAGCGGCATCCTTTTTGGCTGTCATCCTGAGCTTGTCGAAGGACAGCTAAAAAGATATAGCGGATAGCGTGTTAAAACGCCCAAATAATTTTAGAATATTAAACTAAATATAAATATGTTTTCATTACAAGGCAAAAAAGCAGTTGTAACAGGCGGAGGAAGTGGAATTGGGAAAGCAATTGCAACTATATTAGCTAAACAAGGTGCCGAAGTGCACATTATAGAATTGGGTATTGAACAAGCTTCGGCTTCGCTAGAAGAAATTAAAAATGCAGGTGGAAAAGCTTTCAGCTATGCTTGCGATGTGGCTAATCACCAAGCTGTTGTTGATACTTTTAAAACAATTGGTGCGATAGACATTTTAATCAACAATGCAGGAATTGCACACGTAGGAAAAGTAGACACCACATCAGAAACTGATTTTGATAGGGTGATGAATGTAAACGTAAAAGGTGTTTACAACTGTTTACATGCTGTTATTCCTCAACTTCGTTTAGCTGGCGGAGGTGTAATTATCAATATGGCATCAATAGCTGCTTTAATCGGATTGCCAGACCGTTTTGCTTATAGTGCCGCAAAAGGAGCTGTAAAAGCTATGACAATGAGTATTGCCAAGGATTATATCAATGAAAATATCAGATGTAATTCCATTTCGCCAGCAAGGGTTCACACGCCATTTGTTGATGGGTTTTTACAGAAAAATTATCCAGATAACATTCCTGAAATGTTCGAGAAATTATCAAAATCACAACCAATTGGAAGAATGGGCAAGCCTGAAGAAGTTGGTGCTTTGGCTTTATTTTTATGTAGCGACGAAGCCTCTTTTATAACAGGATGCGATTACCCAATTGATGGTGGATTTACAACTTTAAATAATTAAATTATACAGAATGAAATTAATAAGATTTGGCGAAGCTGGAGCTGAAAAACCAGGCGTAATTATAGATGAGAAATATTACGATGTATCTAGTTTGGTAAGTGATTATGATGAAAAATTTTTCGCTGGTGATGCCATCACAAAACTAGCTGAGGCTATTAAAACTGCTAATTTACCTGAAGTTGATAAAAGCGTAAGATTAGGTGCTGCTTTAGCTCGTCCTTCTAAAATAATTTGTGTTGGGTTAAATTATAAAGACCATGCTGCAGAAACAAATGCGGCAATTCCAACTGAACCTATTTTATTTTTTAAGGCAACTACTGCTATTGTTGGTCCGAATGATGATTTGGAAATCCCTAAAAACAGTGTAAAAACTGATTGGGAAGTGGAACTGGCTATTGTTATTGGTAAAAAAGCTAAATATGTTGAAGAGGCTGATGCTTATGACCACATTGCCGGTTACGTTTTACATAACGATTATAGCGAACGTGAATTTCAATTAGAAAGAAACGGGCAATGGGTAAAAGGTAAAAGTGCTGATACTTTCGCTCCTATCGGACCATTTATTGCAACACCTGATGAAATTGCAGACGTACATAATCTTCGCCTTTGGCTAACCGTAAATGGAAAAACCTTGCAAGACGGAAATACAAGCAACTTGATTTTTAATGTTCCTTTCATGATATCTTATATCAGTCAGTTCATGACTTTATTACCAGGAGATGTGATTACAACTGGAACACCAGCTGGAGTTGGATTAGGTCAGAAACCTACACCTTGGTACTTAAAACCTGGCGATGTTGTGGAGTTGGGAATAGATGGATTGGGAAGTAGTAAACAAAACGTTAAAGCATACCAATAAAAATTGTCGTCATTGCGAGGGTCGATTTTTCATCGCCCAAAGCAATCTGCTGATGTGGTGGGTTCTAATAAATATTTTTTGTAATTTAACAACCTAATCTGAGATGCAATGATAATTTTTGACAAATTCTATTAAACGTTGTTATATAGTTTTCAAAGTATCAAATTTCAAAATCGTAAATCTAATATTAAATCATGGATAGATACTGTTTTACCCTCGACCTTAAAGAAGACAAAAAATTAATTGAAACTTACAAACAGTACCATAGGTCTGTTTGGCCAGAAGTGAAAGATAGTTTAAAGGATGTTGGCGTTATAAACTTAGAAATCTATTTATTGGAGAATCGCCTTTTCATGATCATGGAAGTTGATGATGATTTCACTTTCGAACAAAAAAGGAAAGCCGATTTAGCAAACTCAAAAGTACAGGAATGGGAAAAATTGATGTGGAATTTTCAACAAGCATTACCATGGTCAAAAGCTGGAGAAAAATGGGTAATGATGGACCAAATATTTGAGTTATAAATGATTGATAGTCACGTTCATTTTTGGAATTTTGACCCGATTAGAGATAATTGGATAACTGAAGACATGGGTATAATCAGAAATGATTTCATGCCAAAAGACATTTCAAAAACTTACAGCAAAATTGATGTAACAGGTTGTGTTGCCGTGCAAGCCAATCAGAGTGAAAGCGAAACCGAATTTTTACTTGGTCTAGCTAGTCAAAATTCGATTATAAAAGGCATAGTTGGCTGGACAGATTTAAAGGCTAACAACCTAACCGAAAGGTTAACTCATTGGAAACAATTTTCATTAATAAAAGGTTGGCGACACGTTTTACAGGCAGAGCAAGATGATTTCATTTTAGATGACCAATTTGCTAAAGGTGTTAAAATCTTAAATGAATTTGGTTACACTTATGATTTGTTGTGTTACCACACACAGTTAAATACCATAAATAAATTGGTAGACAAACTATCCAACCAACCCTTAGTTTTAGACCATTGCGGCAAACCAGATGTAAAAACTCAAGCTTTAAAAACTTGGGATGATAACATTAAAATCTTGGCCCAGAACCCAAATGTTTATTGCAAGATATCAGGCCTGTTAACAGAAGCTGATTGGTATAATTGGACAGAACCTGAGGTTTTTAATTGTTTTGATGTGATATTTAAACATTTTGGAACCAATAGAATTATGTATGGAAGCGATTGGCCTGTTGTTTTAGTCAGCAGACCATATACAGATTGGTTTAACTTGGTTAACAAATATGTTTCTCAATTTACCGAAGAAGAAAAGATGAAGATTTTTGAAGGGAATGCAGCAAAATTTTATAAAATATAAATTTTTGAAAAATTGAATTTGAAGTATCGTCATTCCCACGAAGGTGGGAATCTTAAAGCGTAATAAATTTTAATAGTTAGCGCATTACGATGCCCAGTCAAGCTGAGCATGACGAATACTAAAAACAGCAGAATAGCACAGGACGGAAAATAAAATATAAAACATTAGTTTTCCGCTTTTAAAACAAGGTCTGATATAGACAACCAAATAAAAAATGAGTAAAAAAATCACCTTCCCTTATCATTCACAATACCCATCAGTTGCCGATTTAAGACGTAAAGCAAAAAGCAGAATTCCTAAGTTTGCCTTTGACTACTTAGAGGGCGGTTGCAATGAGGGACTTAATTTATCTCGTAACGAGAGTGATTTCGGCAATATTCTTTTAAAGCCAAACTATCTACGTGTGGGTGGAGAAATAGATATGTCTGTCGAATTATTCGGACGTAAATACAGCGCTCCATTTGGTGTATCCCCTATTGGTTTACAAGGTTTAATGTGGCCGAATGCTCCCGAAATTTTAGCTAAAGCTGCCGCTAAACACGACATCCCATATACGTTAAGTACAGTTTCTACCAGCAGCATTGAGCGTATTGCAGAAGTATCTGAAGGAAAAGCATGGTTTCAATTATATCATCCAACAGAAAACAGTTTAAGAGATGATATTTTAAACCGCTTAAAAGCAGTTGAGTGCCCAGTTTTGGTAGTTTTAGTAGATGTACCAGCATTTGGATTGAGATATAAAGAAATCAAAAGCGGACTGTCTATACCGCCTAAAATGTCGATTAACAATATTTTACAGGCTTTTGCTCGTCCGTTATGGGGCATTAAAACTTTGCAACATGGCATTCCTTCTTTTGCAACCTTAAAACCTTATATGGAAAAAGGTTTAGATATGTCGCAATTGGGACAATTTATGAACAAGACTTTCACAGGAAAGGTAGATATAGAAAAGGTTCAAGCCATTCGTGATATTTGGAAAGGTCCATTAGTATTAAAAGGAATTGCAACGGATGAAGATATGCAAGCAGCTATACAAATCGGTGTAGATGGCGTTATCGTATCTAACCACGGAGGAAGACAGATTGATGCAGGTGAATCTTCAATCAATTCATTGATAAAATTAGCTGGCAACCCTGCTTATAAATCGAAGCTAAAAATAATGTTAGACGGAGGTATTCGTTCTGGTGTTGATTTAGCAAGAGCACATGCTGTTGGTTCTGAATTTAACTTTATGGGCCGTCCTTTCATGTATGGCGTTGGCGCATTGGGCAATGAAGGTGGAGAACATACAATCAATATGTTTAAAACGCATTTATATCAAATCATGCAGCAATTAACCATTGAGAACGTTTCTCAGTTTCCTGAGCGTTTGATAAACCCCTAAATCCCCTAAAGGGGACTTTGCATAGTTCAAATAGCTAGATTCAAAAAAAAGAATTACTAAAGTCATTGGTTAGTATGCTCAACTAGCACAAACTGCTGTTATTAAATTCCTTGGCTGGTGTCGTTACCAGCCAATCTAAGCCTTAGCATTATTGTTAAGGCTTTTTGTTTGAAAAACAATGTCAACCTCATCCTTTGAAAGTTTAGGGTTATAGCTTCTGTCCTTCAAATCCCTTTCCTTAAGGAGAGGGAAACATTGGAACTGCGTCTAACCATTAGCTTTAACAGGGTGAGGTTTTTGAAAAAGTGTGTCAGTTTTTCATAGGTTCTTAAGCCCTGCTTTTCACTTTACTTCGGATAACCGCAAGGGTTACCCCTACGTGTTCGTTCCAATCAGGTTTATTTAACAAAGTTGGTGGTTCTTGGCATCTGCTAGGTGCAAACCTACATAGCTGCACAAGCCTGCGTAAAGCAAACCCGATAGCAGTGGAAATACTTTTTTGCTTCGCCAAGTTAATCAGCCGATGAATACTTGTAGAGCTGTTTATATTCATCGGATGACTATTGTAAACCCACAAAAAAGATTGAAACGAATAGCGGGACTGCCGCTTACTATGGAAAAGAAAACTGCTTTACCCCTAAATCCCCTAAAGGGGACTTTGCAAAACGCTAATTTATGAATCAAAAAAGCAAGACTTTATAGGCCTTGCTTTTTTGAATTTAAATCAAGCCCCCTTTAAGGGGGTTGGGGGTTTATTTTGTAAACTTATAAGTTGTGCTAGTTGTATAAACTTGTCCAGGTTTTAGAGTTGTAGAAGCAAAGTTTGCGTGATTTGGTGCATCTGGAAAGTGTTGCGTTTCTAAACACAATGCAGAGCGATGAGGATAAGATTTTCCTTTTTTACCATCTTTACTTTCGCCAGTTAAGAAGTTACCGCTGTAAAATTGCAAACCAGGTTCAGTCGTATAAACTTCCAAAATAATACCAGTTACTGGGCTTTTTAAAGTAGCAACAGGTGTTTTACCATCGTTAGCTTTTAAAGCAAAGTTATGGTCATATCCTTTACCAAACTTTAATTGTTCTTCTTTTAACTCAATGTCTTTACCAATTGCTTTAGCTACATTAAAATCAAACGAAGTTCCTTTTACTGGCAACAAAGCACCTGTTGGAATTAACGTACTATCTACTGGAGTAATCGCATCAGCAGCAATCATTAACTCGTGATCTAAAATGGTATTGCTTCCTTCTCCGCTTAAATTAAAATAAGTATGGTTAGTTAAATTAACAACTGTTGTTTTATCAGTGGTTGCTGTATAGTCTATTTGAAGGGCATTTTCGTTAGTTAATGTATAAACCACCTTAACATCTAACTTACCAGGATAACCAGCTTCTCCATCTGCAGATGAATAAGTTAATTCCAATTTCTGACCATCCTGTTTAGCATCCCAAACTTTTCCAAAAAAACCATCGGTACCACCATGCAAAGTATTTGTACCATCGTTTAATTGCAATTGATATGCTTTGCCTTCAAGAGTGAATTTCCCTTTTCCAATTCTATTGCCATAACGACCAATTAAGGCACCAAAAAATGGTTCCCCAGTTTTGCGATACGAGCTAATGCTATCATAACCTAAAGAAACATCTACTAATTTATCATTTTTATCAGGCACCAATAATGAAATTACGCGACCACCAAAATTTGTAATGGTAACAGTTACACCATTGCTATTGGTTAAGGTATAAAGTTTTACTTGTTTGCCATTAATTACAGTATCATATTGCAACGAATCTGTTTTAGCATTTTCAACTGCTTTTTGAGGTTGATTACAAGATGAAATGGCAATAGCAAAACAAAATGCTGCTAGAGGAAAGGCTTTAAGAATGATTTTTTTCATGTGATTTATTATTGGTTAGGACTAAAGTAAGAAAAATAAATTAACGTTATGATAACGATTATATTTATTATTTCTTTGCAATATAAAAGATTTAAGGTTCATCCAAAAAATCTATTAATTTTACGCTCTTATGCAACAAATAAGTTTTAAGCCAAAAGCTTTTCTATTCGATTTAAATGGAACAATGATTAATGACATGCATTATCATTCTAAAGCTTGGCACCACATTATTAATAATGATTTAGGGAGAGCACTTTCTTTTGATGAGGTTAACAAGGAAATGTATGGCAAAAATGCAGAACTCTTAGAACGGGTTTTTGGAAAAAATCATTTCTCTGAAAGTCAGATTCTAGAAATTTCAATGGAAAAAGAGCGTCGCTATCAAGAAGCTTATGGTCCTTATTTATCTCTAATTGATGGATTAGAGACATTTCTAAAAAAAGGAAAAGAAGCAGGGATTAAAATGGCAATTGGTTCGGCAGCTATACCTTTTAATATAGATTTTGTATTAGATGGTTTAAAAGTAAGGCAATATTTTGATGCTATTGTAAGTGCAGATGATGTGGCAATAAGCAAACCAAATGCCGAGACTTTTTTAAAAGGAGCAATTGCTTTAGGCGTACATCCTTCTGAATGTTTAGTTTTTGAGGATGTTCCGAAAGGAGTTCAATCGGCAAAAAATGCTGAAATGAAGTCTATAGTGATTACCTCTACACATAATGAGGCAGATTTTAATGATTTTGATAATATTTTAGGATTTATAGCGGATTATAACAATCCGATTTTAAATTTGCTTTTTTAATTATGGGATATAACCAAAAAGCCGTTCTTGTTGCAGTAGATTGTATCATATTTGGATATGATGGAGAACAACTAAAATTACTATTAGTAAAAAGAGCTTTAGAGCCAGAAAAGGATAAATGGAGTTTAATGGGCGGCTTTATTGGCGACGATGAAAATTTAGACGGTGCGGCTAAGCGAATTTTATTGCAGTTAACAGGTTTACATGATGTTTACCTCGAACAATTGCATGCATATGGTAGTCCAGACCGTGACCCAATTGAACGTACTGTTTCTGTCGCTTATTTTGCTTTAATCGACATTAACAAATACAGCAAACAACTTAACGACCAGTACCATGCAGAGTGGTTTAAGTTAAAAGAAGTGCCGGATTTAATATTTGACCATCCAAAAATGGTTAAAGCTGCCATGGATAAAATCCGTTATCAAGCAGCCTTACACCCTATTTTGTTCGAGCTTTTACCTAAGAAATTTACAATTCCGCAATTACAAGCTTTATACGAGCAGGTTTACGATTCGCCTATTGACAACAGAAACTTCATTAGAAAAATAACTGCCAGTGGATTGTTGATTAAACAAGCCGAAAAAGATAAATCGAACTCAAGACGTGGTGCTTTTTATTTTAAATTAGATAGACAAAAACATAGGTCGCAATTTCAATCTTTCCTTAATTTTATACCAAAGTCGATAAAATAAACGACCTTAATAATGAATTCTTTCTAAACTTATATCTCTTTAATCGAGAGTAATAAGGTTTAACATCCTAATTTTTTCAAACAAATTAGCTATATTGGTGTTATCTGCCAAACAAATTAACTGTTCATGAAAGAATTTCCGCTCACCGTAAAGAGGTCTATTGAATTATTGGGTATCTGTTTAGTTGTTGCCATCTTGGTGATAGGTAGGGATATCATTATGCCAGTAATCATGGCATTTTTTATCAGCATCATGCTGTTACCTATTTACCGCTTTTTAAGAAAATATAAAGTTCCAGAATCGCTTTCTATCATCTTACCGATATTGTTCGTACTAATTTTTATCGCAGGAATCGTTTGGTTTTTCTCTGCACAGATTGGTATTTTGGTTGATGATTTCCCTCAAATAAAACAGAATGTTGCCAAACATTTACAGTCGCTAAAAGAGTGGATAAGTGACCTCTCGGGTATTAACACCAATAAGCAAGAAGCATTTTTAAAAGAGAAAAGTGACGATTTACTTTCTATGGGTGGCAAAGCTGCTAGTGGCGCTGCTGTTACCTTAAGTGGTGTTTTTGTTTTTGTTGGTCTGTTGCCCATCTACATTTATCTTATTTTATTTTACAAAGATATTTTACTTCGTTTTTCGTTCATGTGGTTTAAAACAGACGACCATCCCAAAGTGAAAGAAGTAGTTTATGAAACCGAATCAATCATTAAAAGTTACTTAGTTGGTTTGTTAATCCAAGTTACTTATATGACTATCCTTTTGGGTGGGATATTGCTTTTAATCGGCATTAAACACGCTTTATTGATTGGTGTAATTTTCGCATTATTGAACCTGATTCCTTATGTAGGTGCATTAATAGGAAACTTAATTGGCGTGTTGTTAACCTTAACTTCATCTACCGAACTATGGCCTGTAATCACTGTTTTAGGGGTAATTGCAGCTGTTCAGTTTTTAGACAATAATATTTTAATGCCTCGAATTGTGGGCTCAAAAGTAAAAATAAATGCACTGTTCTCTATCCTAGGCGTTTTTATAGGGGGCGCAATTGCTGGGGTTTCTGGTATGTTCCTCTCTCTCCCGATTATAGCAGTAATGAAAATTATTTTTGATAGAAGTGAGCAGTTTAAACAATGGGGTGTTTTGTTAGGCGATGAAAGACCTGAGAAAAGCCCGATGACCTTTGCGAGATTTAGAAGTAAAAAACCTATTGAGACGAAGAGTGGAACGGTTCACAAAAAAGATAGTGATAAGAGTAAGGAATAGGTATTTGCTGATGGTCAATAGTTGATGGTTAATTGCTTGGGAGCTTAGAAATACGATTTAGCTAACAACTATTAACTATGGACCATTGACTAATGAAGGTTATGAACTAAAACATCCCAAGCAAACCTCATAATAGTTCCAAAAACTACAATTAGGAAGAATATTCTGACAAACTTATTGCCTTTTAGTAAGGCTAATTTAGCACCGAAATAGGAGCCGATGATATTAAATATTGCCATTGGTATAGCATATTGATATAAGATATGCCCAGTAGAACTGAAGTAAATAATTGCTGCCAAATTGGTGGCAATGTTTACAACCTTAGCGTGAGCACTGGCGTGGATAAAATCAAATCCGAGAACCGCAATAAAAACCAAGATGAGGAATGATCCTGTTCCTGGACCAATTAAACCATCATAAAAACCAATGATTAAGCCAAAGAGGGCAGCTAACAACACCTGCTTTCTAACAGAATGTTCCTTGTGTTGATGAATGCCAAATTGCTTATTGAAATAAGTGTAAATAGCCACTAAAATAAGCACGACTAAAATAATTGGCTTAATCACTGCATTATTAATCATACTCACAGAATATGCACCTAAAAGTGAGGCACAGAAAGCGGCAATTACACAAGAAATTAAAACCCTATAGTTAAATTGTACTTGTTTGGCATATTTAAAAGCCGCCACGCTAGTCCCGAAAAGAGAAGGGATTTTTACCGTTCCGAAAATACTGGCAACAGGGTAATGCGGTAAAATAAGTAGCGTGGCAGGAGTTTGCAATAAACCTCCACCGCCCACAATGGCATCAATAAAACCTGCTGCGAAGGCTGCTAGGCAAAGTAAGATGAGTTCTTGTAGAAATGTGTTTGTCATTTAGAGCTTGTTTGTCATTCAGAACTTGTACCGATTTTATATCGGTAGCGCAGCAGCTTGTCCAGACTTCTTCGGGAAAGAATCTAATTAGAGATGTGGTACAATGTTTCTTATAATTAATTTTTCGGTTGGTGAGACAACGACCGATAGACTTAACATTGATAATTATGCTATCCGTCAGCTAAAGCAGACGGCAATGAATTACAAACTCAACAACTTATCAACTCAACAACTTATCAACTCAACAAATAATCAATTTAAACAGTTAACTCTTTACTTACATCCTCTCTGGCACATTAATACCCAATATCTTTGTTCCGCTTTTTAAAACATCAGCAGTAAGCTTACAAATATTTAAACGATGTTGCTTTAAAGCTGCATTTTCTTCTTTTACAATTGGAGGAACTTCGTGATAAAACTTATTAAATAACTTGGCTAATTCATATAAGTAATTCGCTAAAAATGCTGGACTATATGCTTTTGCTGCTGTAGAAATTTCAGTAGGATATTTAGCCAAAAGCATAATCATTTCTAGTTCAGTTTCTGAAAGCGCACCAAACTCCAAACTCTTAACTCCCGACTTATATTCCGCTTTCAACAACAATGATTTAATCCTAGCGTGAGTGTACTGTATAAACGGACCTGTATGACCTTGGAAATCGATAGATTCAGATGGGTCGAATAACAAACGTTTTTTAGGTTCAACTTTTAACAAGAAATATTTTAAAGCACCTAGTCCGATGTTATAGTAAAGCTCATCTTTTTCCTCATCAGAAAAATCATTTATTTTACCCAAAGCTTCCGTCTTCTGACGGGCAGTATCAATCATTTCTGCCACTAAATCATCTGCATCAACCACCGTTCCTTCCCTGCTTTTCATCTTTCCGCTAGGCAAATCTACCATCCCATAACTTAAGTGATGTAGACCTTTTGCCCAGCTTTTACCAAGTTTTTCTAAGATTAAAAACAGAACCTTGAAGTGATAATCTTGTTCATTACCAACTACATAAATAGATTGGTCCATCTTAAAATCATCATATTTCATTTGAGCAGTTCCTAAATCTTGCGTAATGTAAACCGAAGTTCCGTCAGCACGCAAAACTAGTTTTTGGTCTAAGCCATCCGCTGTTAAATCTATCCACACGGAGCCATCTTCTTTTTTAAAGAAAACGCCTTTTTCCAATCCTTCATCAACTGTATCTTTTCCTAATAAATAGGTATTGCTTTCGTAGTAATATTTATCAAAATCTACACCTAAGTTTTTATAGCTAATATCAAACCCAGCGTAAACCCAACCATTCATCTTTTTCCAAAGATTAATAACGGCTTCATCACCAGCTTCCCAAGCCAACAACATTTGTTGAGCTTCCTTAATTAAAGGCGCATTCTTCTTGGCTTCATCTTCAGTCTGACCTTCCGCCATTAAGGCTGTAATCTCCTTTTTATATTCCTTATCAAAGATTACATAATACTTCCCTACCAAATGGTCGCCTTTTAAACCCGAACTTTCAGGAGTCTCGCCGTTGCCCCATTTTTGCCAAGCCAACATCGATTTACAGATATGAATTCCTCTATCGTTAACCAAATTCACTTTAAAAACTTCGTAACCATCGGCTTTCAATAACTCAGCAACTGCATAACCTAATAAATTGTTGCGAACGTGGCCCAAGTGCAAAGGCTTGTTAGTGTTTGGCGAAGAATATTCTACCATCACTTTTTGACCGTTCGATTTTATTTTACCAAAATCATCACTCAATAACTCGTTGTTCAATAAATTAATCCAGTAGCTTTCGGCTATGCTTAAGTTTAAAAAGCCCTTAACCACATTAAAGTCAGTGATATCTTCAACGTTTTCTACCAAATATTCGCCGATGGCTCTCGCGGTTTCCTCTGGAGATTTTTTAGAGATTTTAGTAAATGGAAAAACGACAATCGTAACCTGACCTTCAAATTCCTTACGCGTTTCTTGTATATTGATTACACTCTCCGCAATTTCTTCATTGTAGATTTGTTTAATTGCATTAAGCGTGGCAGTGATAATAAAATTCATATCGCAAAAATATATAAAAAAGGTGGAAGGCGGAAGGTTTTAAGGTAGAAGGTCTTATCTTGCTACTCGATACTTGCTACTTGATACTATTCTAAAATTAAATAGCTTTGTGCAACAACATACCAAATATATGAGTAAACAACAACAGGGTTTTAAAGTTAATGTAAATACGGAAATAGGCCGATTGAGGAAATTATTAATCCATAGTCCAGATAGTGGATTGGGAAAAGTAGTTCCTTCTAAGGCACAAGATTGGCTTTTTGAGGATATTGTTCACTTAGATACCATCCGTAAAGGCGAATACGATTACTATTTAAAGTTGTTGATGTACTTTTTGGACCCTGAAAAGATTAAAGGTAAATTAGCCGATATTGATTCTGAAGAAGCCAATCGTAATTTCTATAAACCTGGGCACAAAGACTTCCACAATTCTAATTCAGTTTTAGAAATCCAACAATTGTTGATTGAGATGTTGGAAAATGAATCGATTAAGAAAAAATTAGTTTCTGCAGTTTGTGCCATAGAAGGGTGTACTTATAAATTACAGCTTCAACTAGCTGAAATGAACCCAAAAGAATTGGCAGAATTGTGCATTTCGGGTACAATGGCAGATGATACGATGATATTTGCCCCTATTCCTAATTTGATTTTCACAAGGGATGTGGGCACTACGATTAACAATTTCATTCTGCTTAATAAACCTGCAAAAAAAGCTCGTGCTCGCGAAACATTGTTGATGCGCTATTTATTCTTTAATCACCCTGTTTTTGAAGCCTATAGAAATAACATCTTAGAAATTCCAGATGTTACGATGCATTTCTTAAGACCAGGTGATGAGCCTTCATTTAGCACTACTTTAGAAGGTGGTGATGTAATGATGGTGAGTCCAAATCATGTTTTAATAGGTTGTAGTGAAAGGACATCAGAACATGGGGCAAATGAAGCTATTAAATTGTTATTTGAACAAAATGTTGTAGAAAAGGTAACGGTGGTTAAAATTCCTGCGAAGCGAGATTATATGCACTTAGATACCGTTTTTACGCAAGTGAAAAGGAATACTTGGGTAATTTTAAACTCCATTGCACACTCGCCTAAGTTTAACGCAGATGAACCGATTAACTTTCTGAAGGAACCAGAAAAACTAGAAGCTACAACTGCTATTCAATTTCACAAAGATAAACCTGGAGAGCCTAAATATTTCGAGCATGTAGAGGCTTTGTTAGATGATATCAGCCGAAACGATTTACACAGTACTGAGCCTACTAAAATCATCTATAGCGGAAACAATACTTTCCCTTATGATTCGAGGGAACAATGGACCGATTCATGTAATTTACTGGCCTTAAAAGAAGGTATTGTTGTGGGATATGACAGAAACGACAAAACTGTAGACGCTTTTAAAGCGGAAGGCTTTAACATTGTTGATGTAAAAGATTTAATTCAAGATTTGGAAAGTGGCAAGGTCGATGCAAATACAATGACAGATACTTTGATTTTAATGCCATCAGCAGAATTATCTAGGGCTAGAGGCGGATTTCATTGTATGAGTTTACCGATATTGAGGGATGGCATTTAAAAAGGTCAATAGACAATGGTTAATAGACTATAGCCATTGTCCATAAGCTATCAACCATAAGCAATTCTAAAAACTTAATAAGGTCAATAGACAATGGTTAATAGACCATAGCCATTGTCCATCAGCCATCAACCATAGACAATTAAACTAATGAGCCAATCCACCAACCACATATTAATGATTCGTCCAGTTGATTTTAAGTTCAATGAACAAACAGCGGGCAATAATAAATTTCAAATTGCTTCAGCAGATGCTGATGTACAGCAACAAGCATTAGCAGAATTTGATGGTTTTGTAAATTTATTGCGAACAAACGGAGTTGATGTTACTGTGATTGATGATACCTTAGAACCATCAACCCCAGATTCTATTTTTCCAAATAACTGGGTTTCATTTCACGATGATGGAGAAGTTATTCTCTACCCGATGTTCTCAGAAAACAGACGTGCAGAACGAAGAGAGGACATTATCCATACCGTAAGTGAGCACTTTAAAGTTGGAAAAGTAACCGATTTAAGCACAGACGAAGCGCAAGATATATTTTTAGAAGGAACAGGAAGTTTAGTGTTAGATAGGGATAACAAAATAGCTTATGCCTGCATTTCTATCAGAACAAATGAAATTGCCTTAAATAAATTTTGTAAGGCTACAGGTTATACTCCTATTGTATTTAACGCTGGTGATTTTAGTGGTTTCCCTATTTACCATACCAATGTGATGATGTGTGTTGGCGATAAATTTGCTGTTGTTTGTTTCGAATCAATTGCTGATGTTAATGAACAGGAAACCGTTAAAACTAGCCTAAAAAGTCATCAAAAAGAGCTTATAGAAATCAACTATGACCAAATGAATCGTTTTGCTGGAAACATGTTGCAGGTTAAAAATGATGTTGGAGAAAGTTTATTAGTGATGTCTGAACAGGCTTATTTGTCTTTGGATAAAAACCAAATTTCTAGCTTGGAGAAATATTGTAAAATCATTTATGCTCCACTTTACACGATTGAAAAAAATGGTGGTGGTAGCGCAAGATGTATGTTAGCAGAGGTGCATCTGCCGCTGAAGAATTAAGAACATAATTCCCTACCATTGTCAGTCTGAGCTTGTCGAAGACGATGTATTATTCAATGGATTCACCTTCAGTCCATCGACAGGCTCAGGATGACATTGACTAAAAATGGGCACCCCTCCAATCCAAATTAATTCAGTATTTTCGCCGAAAATCTAAATTAATATGTCTTTACAACAAGAGCTTTTAAATCGTTCAGGTAATAAATGTGAGTTATGTACAGCTGATACAAATCTATCAGTATATGAAGTTCCTCCTACAAGCAATGCCAATGCAGACAATAGCATTATGGTTTGCAAAACTTGTTTAGACCAGATTGAGAAAAATGAGCAAATCAATCCAGAACATTGGAAGGTATTAACTGAAACCATGTGGTCTGAATTTGCACCTGTTCAGGTTATGGCTTGGAGAATGTTAAGCAGATTAAGAAATGAAGGTTGGGCGGCAGATAGCTTAGACATCTTATACCTTGATGAGGGAACTTTAGAATGGGCTAAAAAAACAGGCGACCATGAGCAAGATGGCACTGTAGAATTTCATCAAGATAGTAATGGCGCTCGTTTGTTAGAAGGCGATACGGTGGTTTTAATTAAAACTTTAGATGTTAAAGGAAGTACAATAAGTGCTAAGCTTGGAACAGTTGTAAAAAACATCCGCTTAGTACATGATAATACCGAGCAAATTGAAGGCAAGGTTGAGGGTCAAACTATTGTGATATTGACGAAATATCTTAGAAAAGGATAATCATAACTTCTCGCCTATCGGCTGGTGTCTCCACCAGCCGAAATTATACAGTGTTTCGGTCGGTGAGACACCAACCGATAGAAAAAAGGATAATTTATATTATTTCTTCAGACACATTAAGCTGAGCAATTTTTTTTTATTGCCCACAGATATCGGGGATTCCGCAGATTTTAAAAAAATAAAAAATCTGCGAAATCAGCGGGAGAAATACGTTGCACAACTTTGGACAAAGATTTACATCATTTTCTTAAAACCTTCCCATTTCACTTTCCAAGTTCCATCTTTTGGGAAACCTGGGTTGGCAACTGTATTTCCATCCCAGCCAGCACACATCATGGCAACCGCAGTTAGTAAACCTCCATTTCCAGGTAAATAAATGCGTAACCTATCATCTTGGTAATTATGCCCATTAATTAAATAGGTATTGGTTTTAATATCCATCATCAAGGCATCAACTGCTTTTTCTGGCAGTCCTAAACGAGCGGCAGACATTGCGGTCATCGGGAAATCCCAGCCCCAAGTATCTGTCCAAGTCCAAGTATTCCATACTAGGTCAAATGTTTTTTTCATTACTTTTTTGTCTAACAAATCAGTTTCTGGCAACATTCCATAAGTTCCTAATACAGATGGATGGTCGGTTTTATACTCAGGATTTGTATAAGAATCAGGTGAACTTTCTGTGGCAAGGTAAACTCCATCTTTAATTGGAAGTGGAGATAGCTTTTTAATTACATCATCCCAATGGGCATTTCTTTTTAAACCCGACCTTTCTCTCCAAGCTTGTGCTGTTTTTAAAGCCCATTCCCAATAAGCCAATTCATAAGTTGGGTTATAAGTTGTATCAGCCTTAAAACGTTCTTGAGCAGGAATTAAACCTGGACCCAGCACATATCTTTTTTTAATGGGGTCGTAATTTGCAAAAGAAGCCATAAAATCTGCAGTTGCAAACACCAATGATTTATATTTCTCCAATATGCTTTTATTGGGATTTGCACGATAAGCCAACTCACTAAAGGTAATGATATGTGGCTGTTGCCAAATCAGCATCGCACCTATTGACGACGGACTTTCATTTCCATTATTGTCCGTCATTTTTTGCCACCTTGCTCCTTTAAAACCTTGCAATGCTGCAATTTGAACTGCTTTACTTTTAACTTTAAAATAATAATTCATACTAGGAGTTAATAAAGCTGGTCTGCCCCAAAGTGCAAAATGAGTAGCGTGCCACCAGTGCATCTCCAAATGTGGTTTTCCGAACCAACTGTTATAAGTTAAGCCTGTTTCTTGTGGAGGGTAATCTCCCGCACATTGTATTTTTGTAAGATATTGAGATAGTATTATTCTTCGCTCCAATTCATTGGCACGAACATCGGTACTTCCTTGAAAATCTATCGCAGCACCACTTAACCAAAAAGCTTTCCATTTTGAAGTGCTATTCGTTTTGATAACCTCGAAAGAAGGAATTGCTTTTGCACTTTTATAAGGTGAAAAAAGACAGCTAAAAGAAAACGAGTTTGAACTTTTATCAGGCAATAGGATAAAATAATGCTTAGACTTTTCATTCAGCTTTGCTAAACCACTCCACGAAAAGGAGGTAAAATAAGCAGCAGAATCTAATTGATGAGAAATTAAACCACCATTTTGCTGTGAATTGATGATAGTAGAACGATGTCTATCTCCATCTTTCTGGTTCGTACCAAAATCTGACCATTCTCCCGTTGGATAAGGAAAACGAATTCTAACTTTCAATCGCCCAGCTTTTATTAAAGCTGATTTTACTTGTGCACTTACAATATCTTGGTCTTGCCCAGAAAAGGTTCTAACTTCTACGGAAACACCCTCAAAAGTAAAAAGACTCTTAATTTCACCTGTCCAAGGGTCTAATGTTTGATTAATGTTTTTGATATCTCCTTCAGATGCAAGCGTTCCATTAGATTTGATTAACTCTAATCCGATATTGCCTAATTGCAATCTATGCACATTTTGACGGAAATAATTTGTGGCTTCTTTTGCTCTTAATGGTTCATTTAACTGAACTACATAAGGCACTTTACGACCATATTGATTGTAATATTTGTAAGCTTCTTGAATTTTATAACCAGCAGTATTTTTAAAACTATCCCATCCCCATTCAGATTGTGTTCCGAGGCAAACACCTTTTTCATAACGTTCTGGAAAAGTTTGCAAACCAGTCGCATCAACAGTAAAAGCAAACCTACCATTACCCACTGAAAGTGAGGAAAGTGAATCAATTTTATTAACGTGTATAATATGTCTTTTGACTACTGACTCTCTATTTATCTGTGCAGATAATGAATGACAAAAAAGAAGAAGTGAAATCAACGTAATTAAATTTTTAAATATTATTATTTTCATTTATAATCAATTAAAGTTTAACATTGGTTGAATTACTAATTGTTAACGACGACCTATCTTCTGCTTTTATTGTCACTTTATCAAAACTCCAATCTAAACCAAAATCTATGTTTCCAGCAGTTAATGCTTCTACATTGAAATTGCTTATTTTAAAACCTTTTAATATAGTTTTATCGGTACCCATGGCATTAATTCCTTTTTTAACGCCAGTCGCCTTAATGTTATAGATATTAATGTTTTGAAAAGTAGGAATTCCTTTAGATTCTGGTTCTACCCTATTTAATAATTTGGTCCAATGTGCAGGGATTTTTGCTGGGTCATAACCTGCCGGAAGTGTAGAATAACTATAAGTCGGGTTCCAATTGGGATTGATCTGAATTACATTACCGCCTCCGTTCATGGTAATATTTCCAAAGTAAACATCCTCAACGGTTCCACCTCTAGTGCGGGCAGATTTAATGTTAATTGCATTTCCAGTTCCATAACCAACTAAATCTGTTGCCCAAACGTGACGAATACTTCCAGAAGTTTCACTGCCAAGCGTTAACATTCCGGCACCTTTCCTAGCCACACTATTTCTAATCACCACATATTCAGTTGGGCGATTAACTCTTAACCCATCCCAATCTCTTCCTGCTTTTAAACAGAAATTATCATCATTACAATCAATATCACAATTTTGCACCAAAATCCACGATGATGAGTCAATATCAATTCCATCTGTACTTGGGCCGCTTCCATCCACATTATTGCGAATGGTAATTTTATCAACCGTTACATAGCTCGAATAAAGTACCTGTACTGTCCAAAATCCAGCTTGCTGAATATTTAAATCTTTTACAATCACATCTTTTGAAGATTCTATTAAAATAGTACGTGGCCTTTTCGCATCGTAATCCACAATCCAACGTAAACCTTTAGGGTCATAATCTTCTTTTCTCATTTTCCAGTACATATCCCAAAATGGCTTACCTTGCGCATTAATTAAACCAGTACCAGAAATACTAGCCTTTTGTTGTTTAAGTATATTTATTAAAGCTGCAGGCCATTTCATTTCTATCCCTGCAACTCTTGTATCAATCTCTGGATAATCCCTTATGTTCTGACTACCAATAATTTCTACGCCTTGCTCAATTTTAAGGTTTACACCTGTTTTTACAAATAAAGAACCTGTTAGGTATTTTCCCTGTGCGAAAACAACTGTTCCTCCGCCTTTTGCGGCGCAATCATCAATTGCACTTTGAATGGTTTTTGTATTTAGTGTTTTTCCATCGCCAATGGCACCAAAATCATTTACCTTAACTATTTTATTTTTAAAGACAAGCGCTTTGGAACCTACTTTATTTACCCAATTTGGAGCTTTAGGTTGAGCAATAACGGAAATGCTAGAAAAAAATAATGCTAAAAGCATCAAGTGAAATATGCGTTTCATAAACAAGAATATATTTGATTTGCTAAACAATAAGCAGCATTTGAGCCGTTATTGATAGATGCTGTTAAATTAGAAAGAATTACACGGTCAACCGTCCTGTATTGTCCTGCTCGTTTAAACTGTTCGGTTACCGTAAAATTATTAGTAATACTAACTCAATTCTCAATTTAAAATCACATTTTTGCAAAAATTATTATTAAAATAAATGCAGAGTTACTCCGAATTTCTTGATCTAAGTGTTGGTTTCCCTCAAGAGGGTTTCGATGTTATAGATGATGAATTGTATTTTCAGGATTTAAACCTGATGGAAATGATAGAAACCTATGGTACACCATTGCGTTTCACTTATTTGCCTTTGGTAAGCAAAAAGATTCAGCAAGCCAAATTGTTGTTTCAAACAGCTATTATCAAAAATAACTATCGTGGCGATTACAAGTATTGCTACTGTACCAAAAGCTCGCACTTTCGCCATATTGTAGAGGAAGCTTTAAAAAACGGCATTCACTTAGAAACTTCATCGGCTTTTGATATGCCAATGATTGAGGCTTTGGAGAAAAAAGGCTCTTTAACTAAGGATATCACGGTAATCTGTAATGGTTTTAAAACCTACCAGTACAAAACGTACATTATAGATATGTTGCATGATGGTTATAAAAACATCATCCCTGTACTGGATAACAAGGAAGAATTTAACCTTTATGATGATGAGATTGAGATGGATACACCTTGTAACTTAGGTATTCGTATCGCTGCAGAGGAACAACCAGATTCGCAATTCTATACATCTCGTTTAGGTGTACGTATGGAAGATGTAATCGAATTCTATAACAATAAAATCGCTGGCAATCCTAACTTTAGGGTTAAGTTATTGCACTTTTTCATCAATTCTGGTATTACCGATTCTCCTTATTATTGGAACGAGTTAGAGAAATATGTAACGCTTTATTGCAAGTTCAAAAAGATTAATCCAGAGTTAGATACTTTAGATATTGGTGGCGGTATGCCGTTTAAAGATAGCTTGGTATTTGATTTCGATTACGAATATATGGTGAACGAAATCGTTAAACGTATCAAAGAAATTTGTGCAGAACACGATGTAATTGAACCAGACATCATTACAGAATTTGGAAAATATACTGTTGCTGAAGCCTCGGGAATTTTATATAAAGTTTTAGGGCGTAAACAACAAAATGACCGTGAAAAATGGTTAATGTTAGATGGTTCTTTCATCACTAACTTACCAGATGTTTGGGCATTAAACCAGAAATACATTTTATTGCCAATTAATAATTACGACGCTGAATATGAGCGTGTAAACTTAGGTGGTATTACTTGCGATGGGCAAGATTACTATAACCAAGAAGCACACATGAACAGTGTATTTATGCCGAAAACTCGTAAAGTTCAGTATTTAGGCTTCTTTAATACCGGCGCTTATCAAGAGGTTTTAAGTGGCTATGGCGGTATTCATCATTGTTTGTTACCAAGTCCGAAACACGTAATCATTCGCAGAAACAGAGATGAAACTTTCAATTTCGAGGTTTTTGGCGAAGAGCAAAATAGTAAACAGGTTTTAAAAATTCTAGGTTATACTTCATAAATAAGTAGAAAGACCAAAGCTTAAAGACTAAAGCGAAATGCTTAATTCATATCAAAATCCTTCTCATAATTGAGAGGGATTTTTTTTACACCAAATCGTCATTGCGAGGTTCTGTTTTTCACAGACCGAAGCAATCTCCTTGCTGTCTGTCAGTCTGGACGTACTGTCCCGAATTTTCGGAAGTCGAAGACCTAGAAAAGCAACATCCCTGCTAATGGAAAAATCCAGTCCCGCCCTCGCTACAATCTTTTTTGTGCTCTTTTGAAGTCACCTACTGAATATAAACAGAGTGCAAATATTCATCGGATGCCTAAATTGGCTCAACAAAAAAGTATTTCCGCTAAGTCGGGTTTAGAGAACATAAGCTTGTGCAGCTATTGCAGTGCTAAAGCAAAAAAATCACCCCATTATGCCCGTCGGTTAAAACCGACGGCAATGAAATCAAAGCGATTTAAAATGTTCTAAAGGCTATGCAATATGCAATTCATTGCCGTTGGCTTCAGCCAACGGATTAAGAAGCGATTCAATTGGCTTTAGCCACATCAAGCTTTGACAATTTCCCATATACACCTTACTGTCAATTTTTTAGAGAGAACAATTCAAATAATTTCTATATCTTCAATTTCCCTATTTAAATTTATACCGTAAACATTTTACCTATGCTTAAAGAGGTTAACTTAAATAAGGTTTTTGTAATAGATATCGAAACTGTTCCGCTTTATCAGTTTTTTGAGGAGATGCCCGAACAGATGCAGTCGCTCTGGGATACCAAAACTCAGTTGCTTAGAAAAGACGACAAAACACCTTCAGATTTTTATGAAAGAGCAGGTATTTGGGCAGAGTTTGGTAAAATAATCTGCATCAGCGTTGGATTTTTCCATAACCAAAAAGGCGAACTTCATTTTAGGGTTAATTCTTATTTTGGGCACGATGAGGCTGATGTTTTAAAGCAATTTAATGAGTTAATGGCTAAACAACCCAAAGACCAGATTCTTTGTGCACACAATGGAAAAGAATTTGATTTCCCCTATTTATGCAGACGTATGTTAGTTAATGGGATTGATATTCCTGTCCAATTACAAATAGCTGGCAAAAAACCATGGGAAATCTTACATATCGATACCATGGAACTCTGGAAGTTTGGTGATTATAAAAACTATACTTCCTTAAATTTATTGGCAGCCATCTTTAACATTCCAACACCAAAAGATGATATTGATGGCAGTATGGTTAAAGATGTTTATTACCAAGAAAAAGATTTACCAAGGATTGTAACCTATTGCCAAAAAGATGTAATTACAACCGCACAAATTTTATTACGTTTTAAAGGTTTGCCGTCAATTCCAGCAGAAAACATTACAATTGTACCCTATAAGGCATAAATAAGATAGCCGCAGATTCGCAGATTATAAATCTTGTAATTAATAAATTTGTCGCCAAAGGACAAAGTCAGTTTTTTTGGACCGACAAAAATATGGGCATAATCTTAAAATCCCAGAGGGATTGAATATTTATAGCCGCATAAATGTATCAAAATGTACGACCCCAGCTGTGGTCGCATAACATTATTAATAATTTCTAAAATATTTGACCTCTCTGAGGTCATCATGGAAACTTTTGTTCTCCAATAATAATTACCTATAATTTTTCTTAATCTGCGAATCTGCGGCTAAAAAATTATTTTCATCCTTGCAATAAAATTGATTGGCTAAAATCGGCTATAAATATTACCTTAGTAACGCATGTTAAAAGTAAAAGAATTAGCCATTTCCTTTTTTAACCGAGAAGAAAAAACTTGGAGCGAAGCTGTACACAAAGTAAGTTTTAACCTAGAAAAAGGTAAGGTCTTAGGTATTGTAGGTGAGTCTGGATCAGGGAAATCTGTTACCTCTTTTTCTATCATGCGTTTACATGATTCTAAAAACACCGAGATTACAGGGGAGATTGATTTTGATAACATTAGTTTATTAAATCTTTCAGACAATGAAATAAGGAGCTATCGTGGCAATAAAATGGCGATGATTTTTCAAGAGCCGATGACTTCGTTGAACCCAGTTTTCACCTGTGGTTCACAAGTTCAGGAAGCAATCATCTTGCATCAAAAGGTAGACAAGGAGAAAGCAAAAGCACAAACTATCGCGTTGTTTAAAGAAGTTCAATTACCAAGACCAGAAAATATCTTTGATAGTTACCCACATCAATTATCTGGAGGCCAAAAACAAAGGGTAATGATTGCGATGGCTTTAAGTTGCAATCCCGAATTACTCATCGCTGATGAACCAACCACGGCCTTAGACGTTACGGTTCAGAAAACAATTTTAGAGCTCTTATTGCGCTTAAAAGACGAGCGTAACATGGGGTTGATTTTCATATCTCATGATTTAGCTGTTATCAGTGAAATAGCTGATGAGCTTTTAGTAATGTACAAAGGAAATATTGTAGAGCAAGGTTCTGCCAAAGAAATATTCGAAAACCCTCAACATCCCTATACAAAAGGACTTTTAGCTTGCCGACCAGCACCACAACGTAGACTAAAAAAATTGCCTATAGTAGCAGATTTTTTAAACGAAGATAAAGCAGTTAACGTTCAGCATTTACTTGAAATCAACAGTTATACCAACCAAGAAATTGAGCAAAGACGACACAAATTATATACCCAAAAACCTTTGTTACAAGTCCAAAACTTGTGTACTTGGTATCCCATCAAAAAAGGATTGTTTGGCAAAACCACTTCTTATGTAAAAGCAGTTGATGATATCTCTTTTGACGTTTTTCCTGGAGAGACTTTAGGTTTGGTTGGCGAATCTGGCTGTGGCAAAACCACTTTAGGAAGAAGTATTTTGCGATTGGTAGAACCAACCTCTGGAAAAGTAATTTTTGATGGCACAGACTTAACCACTTTAGGCAAAGCTGATTTAAGAAAAATGCGCAAAGATGTACAAATCATTTTCCAAGACCCTTATTCATCCTTGAATCCGAAAATTACCGTTGGTAATGCAATAATGGAGCCTTTGCAAGTTCATCAAGTTTTCAAAACTGATAAAGAAAGAAAAGCTCACGTTTTAAATTTATTAGAAAAGGTAAACCTAAATCCAGAACATTTTGACCGTTATCCACACGAGTTTTCTGGCGGTCAACGACAAAGGATTGTAATTGCAAGAGCCCTTGCTTTACAGCCTAAATTTATTATTTGTGATGAATCAGTTTCTGCATTAGATGTTTCTGTACAAGCTCAAGTATTGAATTTACTGAGAGAATTACAACAAGAATTTGGACTAACCTATATTTTCATTTCCCACGATTTAGCGGTGGTTAAACACATCTCAGACCGCATGATTGTAATGAACAAAGGAAAAGTTGAGGAAGAAGGTTTCCCTGAAATTATTTACAATTCTCCAAAAGCGGAGTATACCAAAAAATTGATTGAAGCTATTCCAGGTAAAGAAAGTATGGTAGGTTAAGCTCCCTTTAATAGGATTTTAAGATTGAATGATTTTAGGATGCTACTTAACCTTAAACCTCGAGAACGTACTCGAAATACCAAATCTCATAAATGCATATTTGTCTTTAAAATAAATATTATAAGGGTCTTCTCCGTAATAACCAAAACTTGCCATTAAAAATACATTTTGCATAAACGGCAAACTATAATTGGCAGATGTTTCTATATTTAGCCTCCTTTTAGGAGCAAAAAAATCTTGATTGGCATATTTATTAACCGCATAAGAGAACTGTCCGTTAAAACGCCAAGTTTCTTTTTCTAATGTATTTTTACCACCAGTATTTGTTTTACTTATCTTTTTCCAACCACCTCTTTGTCCGCTATAAATTTGGTAAATCCTAAAAGAGAAATCATAATTTAATCTGGTAAAGCCATAATCTCCAACTAATGCTGATTCAAAATTAAACCATTTGTGCCATTCTAAGCCAACTTTATGGTTGTAAGAATAATAAATCTCTGTCGGCGATTTGGCGTCTGTAAAATTCCCGAACCTATAAGCGGCAGTTAAATAATTGGTGTTGAAATTACCTGTTTTTGTATTTATTGACCCATCCGTAAGAACTGCATCTCCATCTTGGCCGTTAGAATGGTGTGTGAAACTGAGCTGTGCGTATTTATATTTTTTAATTTCATCATTTAACCTTACGTAAAATGTTCCACTCAGCTTAAAACTTGGTGTTCTAACTCCAGCAGATTTATCACTCCTCACTCTTGCTGTAAAATCTGGATTAAAGGAAAATGCAACAGGCAAACTTCTAGGTGCAAATAACATATAAGTAGTAGTTAGCTTTCCATTAAGCACATAACTTGAAGGTGCTCCTATTTCGCCACCAGGCGATGTGTAAGACATTTCAGTGTTTTCTTTATACAATGAAGTATAACCTAAATTGAGTTTTTGCTTTTTTTCATTCAATGAATCGATGGTTTCATTTTGAGCGAAAGCACCTAAGGATAACAGTAATAGGATTGATAATAATATTGATTTTTTCATTCTGCGTATTTGTATAAGTTACGTTATCTAGGCAACCGGAGTTTTTATCACTGGTTTTTATTTATAAACCCGATTGCAGTGAATGCCGATTCTTCATCGGCAGCAACGTAAAGCGGGACTAACATTCCTATAAAACACGAACATTGCTTTTCAAAACAAAAACATATAATTCTTGTGTTATAGAAACGTTATTTATTTGAAAAAATACTACAAGCTTAATATACAATTACTATCTTCGATATTATACGAAACTAGCTATGGCAAAAAACAAAAACTCACAATTTAAACTCGTTTTAACACAGATGATTAGTGATATATTCGAGAAAAACAAAAATGTGGCACTAAACCACAAACAAGTTGCTGCCAAGCTAAATTTAAGTGATAAAGCTGCTGTTGATACCATTTTAGAAGTATTAACAGAACAAACTGAAAACGGACTTTTCATTCGTCCGGAACGTGGAAAATTTAGATTAAAAGAACAAAAAGTATTTATCACCGGCAAAGTTGATATGACTGCAGATGGTTCTGCCTTTATTGTTCCAGATGATGAATTTGAAAAAGATATTTTCGTTGCACCACGCAAACTCCGCAATGCTTTACATGGAGATATTGTTAAAGTTCACGTTTTTGGTAAAAAAACCAGCGGACGTAGAAATGAAGGTGAGATTGTAGAAATTATAACCAGAGCAAAAACAGATTTTATTGGTGTTGCTAAAGTTTCTGAACGTTTTGCTTTTATTATACCAGACGACCGCAAAATGTTGCACGATATTTTTGTGCCATTGAGCGATTTAAACGGTGCTAAAAATGGTCAGAAAGTGCAAGTTAGCATTACAGATTGGCCAGAAGGAGCAAAAAATCCGATAGGAAAAATCATCAATGTTTTAGGTACGCAGGGCGAAAATGATACCGAGATGAATGCCATCTTAGCTCAATATGGTTTTCCTTTAAGTTTTCCTGCTGAAGTAGAAAAAGAAGCCAACGCTATTCCTGAAACAGTTAGTGAAGCTGAAATAAATGAAAAAGGCAGAAAAGATTTTAGAGATACCGTTACTTTTACGATCGACCCTGCTGACGCGAAAGACTTTGATGATGCCATTTCTTTCAAAAAATTACCTAACGGAAATTATGAAGTTGGTGTTCACATTGCCGATGTTTCTCATTATGTAAAACCTAACAGTGCATTAGATAAAGAAGCTTATGAACGTGCCACATCTGTTTATTTGGTTGACAGGGTAATACCAATGTTGCCTGAAAGATTAAGTAACGGTGTGTGTTCTTTGCGACCAAATGAAGATAAATTATGTTTTGCTGCCGTTTTTGAATTAGATGAGGAAGCAAATATTAAAAGTGAGTGGTTTGGAAGAACAACGATACATTCTGATAGGCGTTTCAGTTATGAAGAAGCACAAGAAGTTATTGAAACAAAGGAAGGAGATTATGCAGAGGAGATTTTAAAACTGAACGAACTAGCTTACATTTTACGCGATAGAAAGTTTAAAAATGGGGCCATCAGTTTTGAAAGCACTGAGGTTAAATTTAAATTGGACGAACGTGGAAAACCAATTGGTGTTTATGTAAAAGAACGTAAGGATGCTCATAAACTCATTGAAGATTTTATGTTGTTGGCCAACAAAAAGGTAGCAGAATTCATCGCTAAAAAAGGCAATGGAAAAAGTAAATATACTTTTGTTTATCGTTCTCACGATTCTCCAAACCTAGAAAACCTAAACAATTTCGCCACTTTTGCTTCTCGTTTTGGTTATAAAGTAAATACCAAAACAGATAAGGATATAGCAAAATCCCTAAATTTCTTAATGGCAGACGTGGAGGGTAAAAAGGAACAGAATATGTTAACCCAGTTAGCCATTCGTTCTATGGCGAAAGCAATTTATACCACTAAAAAAACAAGTCATTATGGTTTAGCATTTGACCATTACACACACTTTACCTCTCCTATTCGTCGTTACCCCGATGTAATGGTGCATCGCCTGTTGGCCTTATATTTAGATGGTGGTCGTTCGGCAAATGCCGAAGAATATGAAACGGCAAGTTCTCACTCATCTGCTATGGAAAAACGTGCTGCTGATGCGGAAAGAGCTTCTATTAAATACAAACAAGCAGAATATTTGATAGATAACATCGGTAGCATTTATACAGGGATTATTTCTGGAGTTACTGAATGGGGAATGTATGTTGAGATTTCGGAAAATAAATGTGAGGGAATGATTCGCTTGAGAGACATCACCGATGATTTTTATGTTTGGGATGAGAAAAATTATTGCATCGTTGGTCAACGAAAACATAAAAAATACCAATTGGGAGATGAAGTACAAGTAAGGGTTAAAAAAGTTGACCTTTCTAAACGCCAAATCGACTTTTCATTGATACAAGATTAAGAGATGAAGAGACTTTTTGTAATCGTTTTTTTCATCTCATTTATAAACACTGTAAAAGCTCAAGTTTTACAAGGTAAAATAGTCGACGAAACAACTGGAGCAGGAATTCCATTTGTTTCTGTTGGGATACTAGGTACCAATAGCGCAACTGTGAGTAATGAAAGTGGAGACTTTATCTTAAGAGTAACTAGTTACCCAATAAAATTGAGGTGTAGTCATGTAAGTTATCTTTTGGCAGATTTATCCTTAAATGAAAATCCAACTAATTTAGTCGTTAAGCTGAAACCAGCTAGCATTTCGCTGAATGAAGTTACTATAGACCCTTACAAAGGCCAAAGATTGGTTAAAGCAGCACTCGAAAAGGCAAAAGGTTTTGCGGGGATAAATTTTTATGCCAATGCGTTTTATAGGCAATTGACAACCGTTAATAATAAGCCAAGTCAGATTTATGAGTTGTTTTATGATTTAAAATGGACAACAGCTAGAGTACAAGGCTGGGCAGCAAAACAAAGTAGGTTTGCTGAATTAAATGAGGAAGTAGCTTTCTCAATGAGCAATCAATCTTATTTAACTTTTTTATATTCTGGTTATCTCTTGCCAGAAAAGGGTGGTAAATTTGTAAGCTTAGCAACCCTTTCAGATTATCAAATATCAATTGATAAATACATAGAACAAGAAAATCAAAAGATTGCTGTAGTAACTTGTAAATACAAAAAAGGGAATAGAAATACTTATTATGTTAATTCAATCTATTACATCGGCATGGATGATTTTGGTATTTACAGATTAGAAAATAGTTTATTTAATTTACCAATGAGATTTTCAGAGGCCAGTCCAAAATATCCACCATTAGCAACAACAATTGCTACATTTAATGGTTTCGGTCGTCTTTTCCCAGTCTTAGAAAGTGTTTCAACCAAATTAAACTTAAGCCTTAAAACAGGCCGTCAAAATTTAAATACTTCTGTGAGTTCTTTGCTAACAGTATTTAACATTGATGACAATTTAAAAAATCAACAGTTCGAAACTTTAAATAGAAAAACACAAGATAAAAGTGTCATAGAATCTATAAGATATGACGCTGCATTTTGGAAAAGCAACCCAATTGTAAAACAAACTACATTAGAAGATTCATTTATTAAAATGATGGAAAGCAAGTCTGCTTTTGGCACCATGACTAACCCGTAAACATCTATGAGAAAGTTTTTGGCCATTTTATCTAGTTTACTCCTATTCGTATTTCAACTCTCGGCACAAAATATTCAGGGAACAGTTGTTGATGAGTTTACAGGAAAAGGCATTGCATTCGTATCTCTTGGCATAATCGGAACAAATTTAGCCACAACAATTACTAATGAAAATGGAGAGTTTGTGATTAAGGTTGAAAGCTACCCAGCAAAAGTGAGATTTAGCCATGTTAGCTATCTACTTGGAGAAACCGATTTAATACAACCTAACCAATCTAAGCTAATAATTAAGCTAAAACCAGCCATCACTAACTTAAACGAGGTGATTATCAATGCTAATAAAGCCGAAAACTTATTAAAAGCTGCACTTAAAAAAGCTAAGGACAATTCCAGTAAACAAATCTATTCCAATGCTTTTTACAGGCAATTAACAAGTATAAATGATAAGCCTAGCAAAGTTTATGAGATGTTTTACGATTTGAAATGGAATACTAAAGCAGCAAAGGGTTGGATAGTTAAACAAACACGATTTGCAGAAGATACCGAACAAAGTGAATTTGCTATTGCTAATCAATCTTTTTTAACCTTAATTTTTAGTGGGGTTCTATTACCTGAGGATGAAGGCAAATTCATAAATTTGCAGACCTTAAAAGAATATGAAATTACCATCGAAAAATATATTGAACAACCAAACCAAGATATTGCAGTGATAACTTGTAAATTCAAAAGTCCAAGAAGAAAGTTATTTTATGTAAACTCTACCTATTATGTGGGCACAAAAGATTTTAAAATATATAGGCTAGAAAATGATATTTTTAATATCCCTATGGATTTTCCAATAACCATAGTAAAAATACCACCCTTTTTAAAAACTGTTGCGACTTTCAATGGAGACGGCAAGGAATATCCAGTTCTTGAAAGTATCTCTACAAAGCTCACTCTTTCAATTAATTACGGAAAATCACTAGCTAATATTAATGTAAATTCTTTATTAACAGTATTTAATGTAGATGAAAATTTAAAAAAACAAAATTACAAATCATTGGATTCTAAAACACAAGATCAGAAAACAGTTCAGTCTGTTAAATACGATGTTACATTTTGGAAAAATAATCCAATTGTAAAACAAACCACCTTAGAAGACTCATTTATAAAAATGATGGAAAGCAAATCTGCTTTTGGCACCATGACTAACCCATAAACAATGCACAGTCCTATACAACTACAACAAATCATAGAAGAAGCTATACCCAAAATAGAATATCCTCAACACCCAAAAGATTTATACGAACCTATACGTTATATCATGAGTTTAGGTGGTAAAAGAATTAGGCCAGTAATGGTTTTAATGGCTACAGAATTATTCACTACAGAAATTCATAAGGCACTTGATGTGGCATTAGCTATAGAAACCTTCCATAATTTTACTTTAGTACATGACGATATCATGGACAATGCGCCCCTACGCAGAGGAAAAATCACAGTTCACGAAAAATGGGGCGTTAATAATGCGATTTTGAGCGGGGATGTGATGATGGTTGAATCAAACAAACACCTATCAAAAGTTGATTTATTAGTTTTAAAACCTGTATTGGATACATTCAACTTAACTGCTCAAGGCGTTTGCGAAGGTCAACAATTAGACATGGAATTTGAACAACGTACAGATGTTAGCATTGATGAATATTTAGAAATGATTCGCCTGAAAACTGCTGTTTTATTGGGTGGTGCTATGAAATTGGGTGCTATTGTTGGTGGGGCAAATTCTGTAGATGCCGATTTATTATACGAATTTGGTGAAAATCTAGGCGTTGCTTTTCAATTACAGGATGACATTTTAGATGTTTATGGTAATCCAGAAACCTTTGGCAAACAGGTTGGTGGCGACATTATAGCCAACAAAAAAACCTTTTTGCATTTAAAAACATTAGCCTTGGCACAGGGTGATGAATCTGATAGCTTAACAAGTACTACTACTGACCAAGATATAAAGGTTAACGAAGTAACCAATCTTTACAACAAATACGAGATTAAGGAACTGGCAACTACCGAAATGGATAGATATCTAGCAAAAGCCAATCAGGCATTAGATAGTTTAGCCGTAGCTGATGAAAAGAAAACTCAATTTAGAGAATTGGTGCAACAGATATTAGAGAGAGAGAGGTAAAGATAAGTTTGGAGTGCGGAGTTTAGAGTCTTGAGAAACTCCCAACTCCCAACTTAAAACTCCCAACTTAAAAAATATTGCATAAAAAAACCAGAACAAATTGTTCTGGTTTTTTTATGTTGTAAATTGAAATTACAATATTATTCTGCTGTTTCAGCATCATCAGCTTTAGCTGCTTTTTTAGCAGGTGCTTTTGCTGCTTTAGGCGCTGCTTCTTTTTTAGCTGCAGGTGCTTTAGCTTCTTTTTCTTCAGTTGCTACTGGTGCAGCTTCTGCTTTTGGAGCAGCTTTAGCTACAACTTTTTTAGGTGCTGCTACTGGAGCTGCATCTTCAACTGTTACAGGTAAAACCGAAACGTAAGATTTGTTATCTTGTTTCTTTTTAAAAGTTACAATACCAGGTACCAAAGCGAATAAAGTATGGTCTTTACCAATACCTACTCCTTTATCTGGATGGTGTTTTGTACCGCGTTGACGAACGATAATGTTACCAGCGATAGCTTCTTGACCACCAAAGATCTTAATACCTAGACGCTTGCTATGCGATTCACGTCCGTTCCTAGAACTACCGGCTCCTTTTTTATGTGCCATTTTATTTTATATTTTTTAAGCTGGGAAACCCAAACTTACAATTAAACAAAAGAATTAACTACAGAGTGATACTCTCAATCTGGATTTTGGTGAAATACTGGCGGTGACCATTTTTCTTTTTGTAACCTTTTCTACGTTTCTTTTTGAAAACGATTACTTTATCACCTTTTAAATGAGACACGATTTTAGCTGTTACCGATGCACCTTTTACTGCAGGAACCCCTACTGTAATTTTACCACCATTATCAACCAACAATACATTGTCAAATTCAATACTAGCGCCTTCATCTCCTTGTAAACGGTGTACAAAAAGGTGCTGGTCTTTTGCAACTTTGAATTGCTGTCCTGCTATATTTACTATTGCGTACATTGTTAAATAATTATTTATTAAATTGTTTATTTTTTTATCGAGGTGCAAATATAGAATAAATACTATTCAAACACAAACAGATAACGAAAATAATTTACGAGGTTGGTTAATGGAGAATGGTGGATGGTTAATAGACATCGAGGTTAATCAAATCTCCCTATCGTTTTGGTAGAAAAATAAGTTTTAGAAGAGCAAGTTTGAAGTTTATAGGAATGTTAGTCCCGCTTTACCTGCCTGCCGGCAGGCAGGCGTTTTACTTGCTTCGCTGCGTGTTCACTTCTCCAGATAGCTATCGGGACGGGTCTAGTTAACAGAGGTTGGTGGTGCTATTTGGGGTTGCAGGATGCAAAAACATTTAATCATTTAATTTTACAAACTATTTAAAAATATGCAACTCAAAAATGCATTTGGATAAATTTAAAAGACTTTTATTAATGTGTTATTTTCCCATATATTTGAGTAGTATGCAATACACGTAAGCAACAGATTTAAACTTGCTAATTCCAAATTAATAAACAGATTAAAAAAATAGTATGGAAATAATCACTCATCTACATCATATCCATAAAAAAGGATCAATTAGACAATAACTACGATAATTTGAAAAAACTGCTAATAACCTTAACTCTATCCTTATTATCGTTCCAAATTGCATTTTCTCAAATAAAAAAAATAGAAGGTGATACTGCTTATTGGTTTAAAAGTAACAAAGAGTTCCAAAAAATTTTAAACTTAAAGGACTTTGAAAAATCTACAGATGAATTTAATTTTAGGTTTCGGAATCATGGACAAATAATTGAAATCACAAAAGATAGTTCAAGTATTAATGGCAATATAACGAACTACATATATCACACTAAAAAAGCAAATAGAAATAAAACCGATACATTATCTAGTAAAATAACTTTTTCGCCCGAACAAGCTAAAAGTATTTACGATATCATCCTCTATTCTGGGATTTTAAATTTAAAATCTGATAATAAGATAAAAGATTGGAAAAAAGGTGCTGATGGAATCACCTATGTAATTGAATATTCTGACAAGAAAACTTATTGGCTAAAAAGCTATTGGACACCAACCTCACAAGGCTCTATCCCAGAAGCATTAATAATCTTAAATTTCATAAAAAATCTTTCTGACCAATTAAACCTACAAGAAACGTACACGACATTTAAAAACGACTTGCCAAAAAATGGCTGTTATAATTCGGGAGGGATGGGCATAGCTTGTTATATTTCAAATTCTTTAGAGATTGGATATAGTGGAGCAACCAGATTGCCATTTGGATTTTACACTTCCTATAATGCATCATTTATAGGAAAAACGCAAGTAAATTCTGGTATCGGTTTACAATATAACTTTGACAAAAATGGATTTCAACATTTGAATCTCCGAGCCTCGAAATGGAATATATTCTATAAAAAATCCAATTTTTCTGACTTCATTGTTTACAACTATCAAAACAGGAAACTTGACATAGATAAAGTAAACAATAGATTTCAAAATCATCAAATTAAATACGGGTTAAATTTGAAAAATAATTTTGGACTGGGATCTGGAATAGATTACCTAATTAACGGGCAAGAAAAAATTGGACTGTACTTATATGCTTTTAAATGGATTTCCAAGCCTAATATTAGTACCATACTAACTTCATCAATATTTGATAATCAAATAAATTATAAAGCAGAATTACTTAAATCTATTAACATAAATTCTAGATCTCCTATACGTCGAATTACTCTAGGGTTGGCTTATGAAGATTTAATGGACTATAAAGATTGGTACTTTAGCATTCAAGCGTCATTCTAAAAAGCATCTGTTTGGCAATTTGAATGTCCTCACTGGCTCATTAAGTTAAGCTTTCTGATTTGACTAACCATACTTCATTGCGAGGAACGAAGCAATCTTAAAGCGTTATTTAATAGTTAATTAATCGAATGAGATTGCTTCGGGCTATGAAAAATCGACCCTCGCAATGACGCAACCTCTTTAACCCTCGCTGGTGCAAATACCTCGCTTGTACCTAACATATAACAAGCTCTAAAACACCAATCAACAAAAAAACCAATTCTTTTTATTATTACGAATATTTCGTAGATTTACGGATAACTTATCCGCTACCTAAATCAATGAAAACCATTTTAATTACTTGTTTCGGAATTTTTCTTTTCCTCAATGCCCATACCCAAAAACCAGATCCAGTTTTGGCTAGGGTATTTTATACCTATACCAATCAAACAGATACATTTAAAAATGGTAAACCACGTATCGAAAACATGTTATTGTTTTTTGGAAAGAATACATCATTATATACCAGCTACGATAAAATAAAGTACGAAATTTCTGAAGAGCAAAAGTTTTGGGCAATGATTGAAAGTGGCGCAGGCAGAGGTAAAGGTGTATTTATAATGGATGATACTTATAGGAAATTACTAACTACTACCGGATATTTATTTTTTGTTAAAGAAAATAAGTTTTATACAAAAGAAATGTTTTCATTTAGGAGTTACATCATAGAAGGGATCGCTCCCACTATAGATTGGAAGCTTAGTAAAGACACCATCAGCCTTTCAGGTTTAAATTGCCAAAAAGCAACTGCAACTTTCGAGGGCAAAAACTGGGAGGTTTGGTATGCACCAAGCGTACCCTTTCCAGGCGGTCCGTGGAAGTTAAATGGCTTACCTGGTTTAATTGTAGAAGCTTATGATACCAACAAACAGATTTATTTCCAATTTGCAGGAATGGAGAATGCAAAACTTGGCGATCATATACGCGATCGTGATGTGACAAAACAAGGTGGCAGCTCAAACACCTATAATGCAATTGACCAGATGTTTGGTCGTGATGTTGGTAATGCTTATTTCGAGAACATCATCCGTTTACCAATTGGCGCTGTTAGGATCACTAAAAAAGAGCTAGAAAAATTTAAGGAAGCTTTAAAGAATGATCCTGTAGGATTTGAAAAAATACTATCTAGATATTAATTATCCCTCTTAAACCACCGTCCGTCGCTGGCGCAAGCGTGTCGCTTATGCCTAACGTTAAAACACCTACAAAACATTAACCCTCCCTTCTAAACCATTTAAAAAACCTTCATTCGTTAAAAAGTGTTAAATCATTTTTATAATTACGAAATAATCGTAGATTTACGAATAATTAATTACAGCTAATCAAATTTATATGAAAATTTTACTTACTACAATATTAGCCCTGTCTATAAGCACAGTTTCATTTGCCCAAAATCCTGATAAGGCATTAACCCGAGTGAGTTACAACTTTACCCACATTCAAGATACTACCCAAAAAGACAGACCTTATAAAGAGAACATGTTATTGTTAGTTGGTAAAAATGCTTCCGTTTATACGAGCTACGATAAAATCAACCAAGGCTTAGCGAGAAAAAAGCAGATAGAAGAACAAATGAAAAATCAAGCTGGCAACACCAATGTGAGTATCACAGTTAAAAGCACTGGTTACACCCCTACTTCTTCAACAGATTATTTCTATTTCGCCAAAGAGAATAAATTCTTCACTAAAGAACGAATTTATAACTACTATTTGGTAGAAGAACCTACCACAAAAAGCAATTGGAAAATCACAAAAGACACAACTAGTTTTTCTGGGGTACATTGCCAAAAAGCCACTGCCACCTTTAAGGGCAGAAAATGGACGGCTTGGTATGCTACAGAATTACCTTTCCAGAGCGGACCTTGGAAATTAAATGGTTTGCCTGGTTTAATCATCGAAGCCTATGATGATACCAAAACTGTGTCCTTCCAATTCGCAGGAATGGAAAATGTGACTGAAACACCAAACGAACCTACAAAAACAAGTGTAAATAGTGGAACCCAAGTAACAATGTCAGATGGAGGCGTTGCAGTATTTAGTGGTGGAGCTGGAGGTGTAAATAGCGTTAGTCCATATTTAGAAAGTGAAATTAAACTTCCAGCAGATGCGATAAAAGCAACAAGACAAGAGCTAGACAAATTAAAAGAAGCTAGAAATAAAGACCCACAGGGATTTATGAAAACTCAAATGGCTGGTAGTAATGAAGGTATCATCACGGTAACGGGCTATGCAATGTCTGGAACAGCTGGACCAACTTTGCCAAAAATTGTTTTGAATAATCCAATAGAATTACCAGAGAAGAAATAACTACAACACAATCACCTTGATGCGTCATACCCAACTTGATTGGGTATCCTAATGCGATATAAATGCTCTTTAGAGATGACGCTTTACGATTCCCGTCTGCACGGGAATGACGATTTCGAGATGTATAATATTATTAAAAAACCAAACAAACAGACAAATGAAAACCTTTTTAACCACTTTTTTAGCATTGGCAACTACAGTAGCTGCCTTTGCACAAACCTCAGATAAGGCTTTAGCAAGAGTTAGATATAGCTTTACACACATACAAGATACTATGCAGAAAGACAAACCCTATACCGAGAATATGCTTTTGGTTATTGGCAAAAATGCTTCTGTTTACACCAGTTTCGACAAGATAAATCGTGATATAGAAACGCAAAAGGCTATTGCAGAACAGATGAAAAACCAAGCTGGTTCTAATAATTTCAGCATCAATATCAACAGATCAGGTTCAAGCCGAGTGTCAGACCTTGATTATTTTTACTTTGTAAATGAAAACAAGTTCTACACAAAAGAACGTCTAGTTACCAATTATCTTGTTGAAGAAGATGCACCTAAAATAAGTTGGAAAATAGCTAAAGACACTACAAGTCTTTCAGGTGTGCATTGTCAAAAAGCTACTGCTCATTTTAAAGGCAGAAACTGGACAGCTTGGTTTGCTCCAGACCTACCTTTTCAAAGCGGACCATGGAAATTGAATGGCTTACCAGGATTAATTGTTGAAGCTTATGATGAAACCAGAACTGTGCAATTCAAATTTGCTGGTTTTGAAAACGTAAAAGAAGAAGATGTAAAAGCAGCTGCAGCTAACGACCCAAAAATCACTGTCCCAGGCGGTGGTCCAGGTACCGTAAAAATTGTGGGTATGGATGTAGGCACAACTTATTTAGGCGCAGAAGTAAAACTTCCAGCAGATGCTGTAAAAACCACCAGAAAAGAATTAGACAAGCTAAAAGAAGCTAGAGATAAAGACCCACAAGGATTTATGAATGCCCAAATGGCCGCTCAGGGTGTTACAATGGCTCAAGGCACAAGCATCAGAAGAACTGTTGGAGGTCCAAGTGGCGGTGCACCTGTTAAAATCGTAATCAACAATCCAATCGAATTACCTGAAACCAAATGAGAGCCTTAATCATCACCCTATGCTTTTTCTTATTTGGTTTTGCATCAGCCTTTGCGCAAAAACAAATCAAGGGGAAAGTAAAAGATACAAAAGGAGCTCCCGTTGTATCTGCCAATGTAAATTTAAAAGACAAGGAAGGCAACATTTTAAGTTTTACTAGAACAGATGATAAAGGAAATTTCACTTTATCTTTTACTGAAGAAAATAAGGATTTATCTATCGAAGCGACAACCATTGGTTATGAGAAAAAAATCATAGCAGTTACTGAGTTAAATAAAATTTACGATTTGGTAATGAAAGATAGCGAAATCAACCTCAAAACTGTCGTTGTAAAAAATCGCCCTGCGCTAAGTGTAAATGGCGATACCTTGAGCTATAAAACTTCTGACTTTGCCGATAAACAAGATAGATCCATAGGCGACGTACTTAAAAAAATGCCAGGTATCGAGGTGAGCGAAGATGGCAAAGTTAGTTACAATGGCAAGGGAATTTCGGCACTTTATATAGATGGAGACAATGTTTTAGATGATAAATACAGCATTGGCACCAAAAGCATTCCCCAAGGCGCTGTAGATAAAGTACAGGTGATAGAAAAAGACCAGCCCATAAAAATGCTTCGCAAAAACAACATGAGCGATGACGTGGCTTTAAATTTAGTAATGAAAGAAGAAGCTAAATTAAAAGTAATGGGCGACATTAGAGCTGGTTTAGGGACTCCAGATCGGTTTGACGGCAATGCCAACGCCATGCTATTTAAAAAGAAAACAAAATTCATCAATAATCTTAAAGGGAATAATGTTGGCATAGATCCAGGTATTGATTTAACGTCTTTTAATCCATTTAATTCAGGTAATGATAAACCAAGCGGTTTTCTTTCTGCAGGTGCGGCTGGTGTACCTACCCTACCGCAAAAAAGAACATTGTTCAATAAAGCCGGACTGGCAAACCTAAATAACTTGTATAAGTTTAGCGAGGAGTTGCAAGTAAAAGCAAATGTTGCTTATTTGTACGACCAAAGAGACCAACAATACAGCAAATTCTCTGAGACTTATCTTTCTGGCCAAACCATTACTTATAACGAATTGCAACAAAACGCAATTAATCCACAAAAATTCCAAGCTAAATTAAATGTTTTGGCTAATGCCGATGACCATTATTTCAGCAATAACCTAGTCACCAATTATAGTTTAAACAATACTGCTTCTAGCATAGTTACAAATGGGATTGGTGCAAACCAGGCTTTAAACCAGAAAAACTTTGAGATATCTAACGAGTTGAGTTATCGTAAAAAACTAAAATCAGAAAATACCTTTAATTTTTTCTCTTTCATCAGCAGAACAACTCAACCAGAAGTGTTAAACATTAATCCAGGATTAAATGAGGCCATATTAAACAATAACCAACCGTTTGCCGGTTTAAATCAATATGTAAAATTACCTACTTGGTATACTAATAATTACACCTCTTTTGCTTTTGTAAATAACAAGTTTACGCAGACTTACAGAGTTGGTTTTAATGTACAACACCAAGAGCTTGGTTCAGAATTGTATCGTGTACAAAACAGTGGCAATACAGAATTGGTTTCGTCGCAGATGACCAATAATCTAGCTTGGTTAAAAAGCAAAATCTACACTGATGCCACCTACGAATATAATTCAGGTAATTTTAAAGCAAGCCTTGGTCTACCAGTAAGCTACAATTACATTAACTATGAAGATGAAACAAAGAGTCTAGATAAAAATTTGCACAGGGTATTTGTTAATCCATCCTTAAGCCTTAAATACCAAACTGGTATAGAAAATTACGTAACCGCTAACTATAGCTACAACAACAGTTTAGGAGGTATAGACGATGTTTATCGTGGAACAATTTTAAAGAATTACCGATCATTATTTGCCAATGATGCCCCAATAACAGAAAGTAAATCTCAATCTGTTGGTGCAGCTTTTAATTTCCGCAAGGCGATGCAAATGTTTTTCTTTAACCTAAACGCAAATTATACTACTTCTACTGTAAATACCATATCATCTTATAACTTATCTAACAACATTCAACAACGCGTGGTTATATCATTGCCAAATGACATGAAAAGCTTAGCCTTTGCTGCAAATGCAAGTAAATATCTTTTCAAGTTAAGAAGCACGGTAAATGTTGGCGCAAGTTTTAACCAAGCTACTTTTGAGCAATTGCAAAATAACGAATTATTACCTTTCACTTCTCAATCACTCGCCTATAAAGCAGGGATCGATTCTAAGATAAATAACTTCATCAATTGGTCTTACAATGCTACTTTTGCCATTAGCACTAATAAAACCACAAGCGCAAGTGCCATAAAAAACAACAATCAACAGTTAAGACAGCAATCATCAATAACTGCAACAGCGTTTAAAAGTGTATTCATGACCTTGTCTGCTGAACATATATTTACACATCAAACCACACAACCAGATCTAAAATATTTATTCGCTGATTTTAATGTGAGGTACAGATTTATAAAATTGAAAACAGATTTAGAATTTGGTGTAACAAACCTAGCAAACATCAAAAAATTTGAAGCCAATTACCTTTCCGCTAACTCTTTCTCATCAGGCACTTATTATATACCTGGTAGGGTTGCAATGATGAAAGCCACATTTAATTTTTAGGTTATTAGCCTGGATGGGCGAAATAATTAGTTAATAGTTAATACACACTAAAAATGAAGAGCCCTGAAACTGTAAAGTTGAAGGGCTTTTTTTCTTTTGTAGTCATCCGATGAATATATGAAACCATACCATATTCATCGGATGACTAATTTTACTTTGATATCTATTTCTCAGAAAAGCAAATACACCATTCCAACTTAAGGTCAGCCCTGCCCTTTGCTACAAGTCCTCGCCTCGTACCTCGTCTGTGGGCTTTTCGCTTCGGTCAGGTTTATGATACAAAGGACAGGAAAACTATTTCCGGTTTCCTTGCACAAGCCCAAGTTAAATAGCCCAGTCCCGATAGTTATCGGGAGAAGCAATATCCTTTTGTAATGTCATCCTGAGCGTACCTGTCCCGACTTCTTCGGGAGTCGAAGGAAGTACAAAAGATTTAGCTGAAAGCTGGACTAACATAAATTTATACACCACAATTGCGCTTCAAAAACCTTAAACTTTACTACATTTAGCTCAATTAAACAGAGATGATAAAAGACGTAAAAATTTTAAAAACAGAACTGCTTTCAGATAATTGGTATATTCTTAAAAAGTTAACTTATGAGTACTTAAAAAAGGATGGCACTCATCAACAACAGACTAGAGAAGTTTATGATAGAGGAAATGGCGCAACAATTTTACTTTATAACAAAGCACAGCAAACGGTTATTTTAACCAAACAATTTAGGTTGCCAACTTTTGTAAATGGTAATGAAGATGGCATGTTGATAGAAGCTTGCGCTGGTTTATTAGACAAAGACAATCCAGAAGACTGCATTAAACGTGAAACTGAAGAAGAAACAGGTTACAAAATTAAAGATGTTCGTAAAATTTATGAAGTCTACATGTCACCTGGTTCAGTTACCGAAAAGCTTTATTTTTTCATTGCAGAATACGATAGCGAAATGAAAATTAACGATGGTGGTGGTGTAGAAGGAGAAGAAGAAAACATCGAAGTATTAGAATTATTAATTGATGATGCAATGGAAATGATGGATAGTGGAGAGATAAGAGATGCCAAGACAATCATGCTTTTACAATATATCAAACTAAAAAACATATTATAAAAAAACCTCAAGCTTAAGGGCTTGAGGTTTTTTTATAAATTTTGTTGCAGTTAAGGATTAGTTTTTTTGCCGTAACCAACAACCGTTACTTCTTGGATCGTCTTAGCTCTTTGAATGGTTACATTCTTTATCTCATCTGGCTTTATTTTATTTAAATCTTCCTGACTAATCTTTTGTCCATTTAAATAAATAACCCCACTTGCTCTTCTCGTTGCACTATCTGGTAGCTTTGTGCCAGTTTTGAAACCTCTAACAATAACGGTCTCAGTATATGGCTTATCTGCAATTGTAACTGGCACTTCTGAACCATGTAATCTAATAGATATATTTTCAACCTTTGGTTCTCTATTATCTCCTAAAGAATCTGTTTTAAGCATAAACATTCCAGCAACTCTAGCTTTTACATTTGCCGGTAACCCTTCTCTTCTTGCAATAATGAAAGCTTTTTCTGGTGTTAGGTCTGGCAATGACGAATACGCAGAATCTGTTATGATATTAATTGTATTTACTATAAAATCAAACTTTAATGATGTAGTATCCTTAGTAATATCAATAGTTTTAGCAAAAATTTTCTTTTTAACAGTTTGCTTTTTCTCAACTGCAGGAGTTTCATCTTTCTCTATAATTCTTGCATAGATTAATGCTTGTTTTATTGGCGCAAGATGTTTTTTAACATCCTTTTTAGATACTGTAAAGGCCAATGTAGTTAGCAATAGAACTGGCAAAACTAACATGTAACGACTTAAAGTTAATTTTGATGAACGTTTAGCATTCATCATTTTAATGCGTTTTTTTAAGTCAGAAAGGTTAAAGTTATTTACAATTTCTACAGCTGGCATTAAATTTCCAACATCTAATAAACTGTATTGGTAAGCTTTTTTATCTACTCCTTTTTTCAATATTTTTTCATCAGTTATAAACTCTAGGTTTTCCTTAACTGCTTTTTTCATTAGCCAAACTCCTGGATTAAACCAGTAGAAAACCACGCTTAATTCTGCTAAAATAATATCCAACGAATGCCATTGTTTAACGTGAATTTGCTCATGCTCTAAAATCGTTTGCAATTCTCTTTCTTGGTGCAATGATGGATTGATATAAACGGTTTGCCAAAATGAAAACGGACCAACTGGCTCATTTAAAATCCTTACCTCAAAGTTTGCTACAGAGCCTGGCGCAGATTTTTTATGCATTCTGTAAAGTGAAACAAATTGAATAATCAACCTGAAAGCCATAAACACTACTCCAGCATAAAATAAAGCAGCAATCCACTGCCAATATTCTCCAATAAAGCTAGATGGCACCAACTGTTTTACTTGCGGTACAAAAGCTGCTACTTGCGGACTTTGTTTATGAAAAAAATCAGTTAAATCAATAAAGGGATAAATGGTACCGAAAAGAATACCGAATGCTAAAAACACACGATTAATGACATAAAATGTTAAGCGACGAAGAATAAGATAATAAGCTGCTGCAAATAAAATGAGTACCAAATTTATCTTAAGCAGAATGATAAAAAAATGTGGCATAACCTTATTTTTTTGGGTTCTCAATTAGATTGATTATTTCTTTCAATTCATCTGCACTGATCTTGTTATCCTTTGCAAAAAAGGCAACTAATTCTTTATAAGAACTTTGGAAATAATTATTCACAAAGCCATTCATGAAACGTTTTTTATACTCCGCTTCCTTAACTTTTGCACTGTAACGATTAGCATTTGCATAACGCTCGCTTTTAAGGAAACCTTTTCGTTCTAGATTTTTTACTGTTGATGCTAAAGTTGTATAGGGCGGTTTCGGCTCTGGCATTGCATCCATAAAGTCTTTAATAAAACCTGCTCCAACCTGCCAAATGGCCAACATCGCTTCCTCTTCTTGTAGTGTTAACTTCTCCATTATTTACGAATATATCGTAAATGTACGAAATTATAAATGATTTAACAAGCTGGAAATGTTAAGATTTGTTAAGGAATTCTTGAAGATGAAAATATTAAAAGTTATTAATAATAAAGACTTAATTACCTTAATTTCTTAATGGTTATTATTCAAAAATAGGAATTTAACAACTGGAAGCATTACGATTGCCAGTCAAGCTGGCAATGACGAGCATTACTGGTAACACTTAAGGTTTAGAATATCTATCTTCAACCTCATCGATAGTTTGTTTGATTATTTTTTGAAGTTGGTCTGCCCTATTAGCAATGGCGATATCTTCATCGTAATCGGTCATAAACACGATTTTTTTAGTCTTTTTTTCGTAGTTAAAAATCATTTCATAGCGTAATACCTTTTCACTACTCAAGTCTTCATTTTTATTGGCAATTATTTCGGGCAAGCTCCAAATATCTAGCTCATTTGCCTTGCTGTGGATAAAGATGATATTATTACTATGAAGTTTAACCTTTTTCTTGATTAACTGATCTTTGTTGTCTAAATATTGATAATCGCCTGTGGCAGAATTATAACTATTTGCCAAGGTATCTCCTACTCCCCATTTGTAGGTAACAGAAATAAAAGTTGAAGCAGCATAAGGTCCTCTCTTGAGATTAATTAAGTAATAACCTCCAACACCTGCAATTAAAACAACAGCAATGGTGGCAATTAAGGATATGTTTTTCTTTAGAAAGTTCATTGGTTTAGCAGTTCATTGGTTCATTAGGTAAATCCAATAACCAGTTAAAGTTCTTTGATAATTTATCATACTGAACCTGCCTTTACTGAGTCTTTGTAGAAGTGAAAGACTTGACTAGTCTTCGACAAGCTCAGACTGACATGAATTCAACAATTTTTCAATCTAACAATTCAACAATTTATTTCTTTCCCTTCTCTTCAGCATCAATAATACTTTGCTCAATTATTTTTTGCATTTGAGCAGCGGCATCTTTCATTTTCGGATTACCATTAAAATCCGACAAATAAGTAACTTCCTTAGATTTGGTCTCGTAATTAAACTTCATGAAATAACGTACAGCCTTCGAGTTTTTTAAATCGTTTTCATCGTTTGCCACAACATCTGGCAAATTCCAAAAGCCCTGTTCATCAGCATTGCTATCTAAGAATTTTTTATCTCTTTCAGTTAAAATCACCTTAGTTACAATTAACGAATCCTCATTATTGTAATATCTGTATTCGCCTGTGGCAGAATTATAAGAATTTTCTAAGTTGCTTCCCGCTCCCCATTTATATTCTAAAGAAACAAATTCCTTAGCCTTAAATGGCGCATTGCGAATAATTGGTGCGTAATAAATAACGCAATAAATTACAAAAGGAACAATAATGGATAAGGCTAAAAATATCTTTTTTCCTTTACTAGTCATATCTTAATTATATTTTTAAACTAATCTAATGGTCCTGATAACTCACCTTCCCATTTACTCACTACTGCAGTTGCAATGCTGTTTCCGATAACATTTGTTGCAGACCTACCCATATCTAATAATGGGTCAATACCAATTAACAGGGCTAATCCAGCTTCTGGTATATTGAAAGTAGCAATTGTACCTGCAATAACTACTAAAGATGCACGAGGAACACCTGCGATACCTTTACTAGTCAACATCAAAATTAACAACATAGTTAGCTGCTTATCTAATGGTAAATGTATGCCATAACATTGCGCAATAAATATTGAGGCAAAGGTCATGTACAACATAGAACCATCAAGGTTGAAGGAATAACCTAAAGGCAAAACAAAACTTACAATTTTATCTTTACAGCCAAAACGCTCCAGTTGCAATAAGGTTCTTGGGTAAGCCGCTTCGCTACTTGCAGTACTAAAAGCTAACATTACTGGCTCTTTCATTCTGTTCATCAGGTTAAATATTCTTTTCTTCAAAATCAAATAACCCACCAGAATTAACAGTATCCATAAGATAACCATCCCAGAATAAAACTCGCCAATAAACAAGGCATAGGTTGATAAAACGCTAATTCCCTGCTTGGCTACAATTGCTGCCATTGCCCCAAATACAGCAAAGGGAGCAAAATTCATTACATAACCAGTAACTTTTAAAATGATGTGTGCAACTGAATCGAAAAATTCGATAACCACTTTTCCTTTTTCGCCAATCGCAGCAGTAGCAACGCCAAAAAACAAAGAGAAAATTACAATCTGCAAAATCTCGTTGGTTGCCATTGATTCGGCAAAACTTTTAGGTACAATATGTGATATAAAATCTTTAACAGATAAGGCTGTAGCTTTAATTCCTGTTTCAGTATGGCTACTTGGTAATGGCAAATTCATCGCTTCGCCTGGTTTCCAAAGGTTTACCAAAAGCATCCCTAATAACAACGACATTAATGAGGCACTGATAAACCATAACATCGTTTTTCCGCCGATACGGCCTACAGCTTTAATATCCCCAACCTTTGCAACACCTACAACTAATGTAGTGAATACCAAAGGCGCTACAATCATTTTAATTAACCTTAAAAAAATATCACTTAGCAAGGTTAATGGTTCTAATCCTTTCTCTCTAGCAACTTCGTTTTCCTTCCTGATCTTAACCTGTTCGGCTTTCTGAGTTTTTAGAACTGCATATTGCGCTACCGTAGTATCAGGCAAATTGCCCATTTGAGCTTCAATCTTTTTTACCTGCGCATCAGCGCTAACTATAGCATTATTATTTGTGCTGAAATTGTTTACGTTTAGGTAATAACCTACCGCTACACCAACTACAAGTGCTATGAAAATAAATAGCGTTAGTTTGTTTTTACTCGACATTTCTCAGTTTTAGGTTTATATCAAGGTGTAAAACTACAATAATAAAATTATTCTCTAAAGAATGTTGATAAAGCATTAGTTATTTTACATATTTGGGCGTAACAAAAGTTAACCCCCAACATCTAAACCCAAATTAACAATCGCTTAAGTGAATCAAAAAGACGTCTTATTTAAGGAAATTTTCGACAAAAACTCCAAGAAGATTTTTCACTTATGTTATGGTTATACAGGCGATAAAGATTCTGCTAACGACCTTTTACAAGAGACATTCTTAAAGGTATGGCAAAATCTGGATAAGTTTAGAAACAAATCATTAATCTCTACTTGGATCTATCGTATTGCCGTAAACACGTGTTTAACTTATTTACGCTCAGAAAAAAGACAGGCAAAGGATGAACTAACGGAAAACATTATAGAAACCAAGGTTGAGGAATTCTCTGAAAAGAATGAACAAGTGGCTTTGCTCTATAAATCTATCTCTAAATTAGAAGAGAATGACCGTTTAATCATTACCATGGTTTTAGATGAACTACCATATAATGAAATAGCAGATATTTCTGGAATTAGTGAAGGAAATTTAAGGGTTAAAATTCATCGCATTAAACAAAAACTGACAGAACTATACAATCAACATGCAAGAATTTGATCACATAGAAGCACTTTGGGCCAAGCATACGGTTGATGTAAAAATATCTGCCGATGACATGCTGAAACAGGCCAAAAAAGAAGTAAACGGCATGCGCACTAAATCGCTTTTAAACATTGGTGTCATGATACTTTCTGCTGTAGCTATGGTGATGTTGTGGCTATTTTATGATGTACAAACTTGGACAACACATGCTGGCATTAGCATCATTATCATCGCAATAGCAGTTTATACCATCATTTTATATAACAACTACAGAATTATTTCTAATAGTGATATTACTGTAAACCCAACTGAATTTATCAGCAGTTTGAGGTTATATCAAATCAAACGACTAGCATTATATAACAAATTGTATTGGTTTTATGCCATTGCCCTTTCTTTAGGCACTATATTCTATTTTGTAGAAATTTTAGACCACATGAGTTTATGGGCGCAAGCAGCAGCATTAACTGTTAGTTTTGGTTGGATGATTTTCTGCTCTACCTTAGTAAGAAAAGCCGTTATCAAAAGAGATAAAGAAAGAATTGCTTTATTGATCGAGAAATTTGAACGCATTAGCGGACAGTTTCACGAACACGAATAATTTATTGGCACGGCTTTCGTTCTATACCATCAAATGAAGAACGATTTTAGCACCTATCTTAAAACAATATCAATTTTTATCATTCTATTTTTATGTGGATTTAGAACTCAAGATTCTATTTATCCAGAACAAATAGATTGGGAAACTCATTTTTTGGCAAAGCCTGATAAACTTTCTCCTTATGCTGCTTTAACCGTTACCAACTGGCATTATAGCTATAGCTCAAAAATTAGTGGCAATAATTTACATATCGACTTTAAATTTTCAGGTGGTGTTGTTCCTTCTCAATCTTGGGTAAAACCAGATAGAATTAGGATAAAAAAAATTAGCAGGCAATTATTAAACCATGAGCAAGGCCATGTAAACATTAATTTCCTTTTACTTAAGGAAGGCGAAATTCAAATTCGTTTCCAAAAATATACAGTATCAAACTATAAAAGGCTTATTCAGGCTAATGCCAATAAAATAGGCAAGTATTACAGCGATATGCAAGATCGTTATGATGTTGAAACCAAACACGGCACTGATTTAGAAGCGCAAGCCAGATGGGATGATTACATTAGAAGCGAGATGAATAAGCACGAAAACTAAAACCAACTTTCCTTTTCACTTTTTTGTAACACAAATGATGCATTTTCTGTACAGTAAATTTCCTTTGTAGATTCGCACTATCAAGAAAATTTTCACAACCCTCTTGTTTAAGTAATTCATAACAAACTATAAAACAGCATTTTATTTAAACAAAGACGCTATTAATAGCTTTTTAATGATAAAAATAGTTAAGCCTACGGCATAGTGTTTGTTTAAACACCAATACATCAACTAAAATTTATCATGAAAACAAAGACTAACAATTTCATTAAAGGTATTGCCTTAGCGAGCGCTTTGGTATTATCAATTTCATCTTGTAAAAAAGATGATGACAACCCATCTTCATCAAATGTAAGTTTAACACTAGTAAACACCATTGACGGTTCTGCTGCACAAGATGTTTATTTAGATGATTCAAAAGCTAGCACTTCAGCAGTTGCCTATGGAAGCACGGCTACAAACTTAAGTACAACAACAGGTTCTAAAACAGTAGCATTTAAGAATACAGGAACTAGTACTGTAACAGCCACCGCTAACGTAAATGTTTCTGCCAATAGCTCTACATCTTTATACTTGGTTAAACAAGCTAATGGGAATTATGCTATAAATACTTATGCAAACGACAACACTGCAGTAAGCGGTAAAGCTAAGGTTAGGTTCATTAATGTAGCCCCGTTATTAACTAGTACAGTAAATGTAACTACCTCTACTGGAGTTGCTTTAATTTCTGCTCTTACATTTACCACTGCATCGGCATATCAAACTGTTGATGCAAATACGGCATTAAATGTTAACATGACTGGTTCATTGGAAGTAACTACCATTGCAGGAAGCGAATTACAAGCAGGCAAAATTTATACGGTTTGGTTTGATAGCTCAACAACAACTAAAGTAAAATATCATGTTGTAGTGCAAAATTAAGTGATATCATTACCAGAAAAAGCTATTGCCTGAATTGGTAATAGCTTTTTTTTTACCTTAAATGTTGATAACTAGATTATAGCACTAGGATTTAAAGCATTAATTTAGTTTGAACAAACCAATGAAACAACAATGTCTAATTTTGAATGTCTTTATTTTTTGGAAAATTTTTACCTCTATATATTAGAGATAAAAAGGACAGATTTACCTAAAGATGCTGGCGCTGAAGCCATTTTCAAATGGTTAATGGTAGATAAGGAAACATTAACTATTACGCCATTGAGCTTTAGTTCTATGGACTCCGCTGGGGAAATAGAAGAACGCTACTTTGAAGAAGGTTACTTGAAATTTAATAATAGCATTGGTACTTTTATAGAAAAATACAACTCTGCACAACATCCCTTAGATAGAAGATTGGAATGGAAAATACCTACGCCATTATCAAACTCCATCACAGAAATGATGGCAAACGAAAGTCTGAGTCACCTATAGCCCTCAGGCTGGGGTTTTGTTTTCATACAACTTAACAACTCCAACAATTAACCAGTTAACCCATTAACCCACTAAACAATCAAAGGCAACGTAAACCAAAAAGTACTACCTTTACCCAATTCGCTCTCCACACCTATTTCTCCACCATGTCTGCTTATAATTTCAGAACTGATGTACAAGCCTAAGCCCAAACCAGAAACTTGTGCTCCTGTTTCATCTGCTCTAAAATATCTATCAAACAAGTGAGGTAACTTATCTGGTGCAATACCAGGGCCTTTATCTGTAACCGCAACTCTTGCAACTTCACTAAACTTTTCTACCGAAATAAATATTTGTTTAAAGTCTGGAGCATACTTAACCGCATTGTTCACAAAATTAACTATCACTTGCTCTATTCGATGTTCATCTGCTATAACTTTAAGTGTTTTGTCACCTTGTACTACCAATTCATATTTACCCTCTTGCCTAATATGTGTACAACAAGTGTCTAACATCTCAGCAATAACAAATGGCTTTTTATTTAACCTAATCTGCCCTTCATTCATTCTACTTACATTTAACAAATCTTCTACTAATTCAGATATTTTGCCCATGCTTTTGGTAGATTGTTCAATTAATCGAGGTAAAAGTGGTGTTGGATTAGCTTTCATTCTTTCTAAAAGCTGCAATGACGCCTTGAGGCTTGTTATAGGCGTTTTAAGTTCGTGGCTAGCGATAGAAATAAAATCGTCTTTTTGTTGTTGCAATCGTTTATATTCCGTAATGTCTAAAACTGTACCTAACAACCTTGTCCTGTCACCACCCTCATTATAATAAACCTTGCCCAAAATCCTTACCCATCTTAAAGATTGGTCGGCAAATAATAAACGGGTTTCATAAAACAATTTACCTGTATTTTTCGCTTTTTCATGAGCTTCATCGCTCAAATGCTTATCCAAAGGATGATAAGTTGATAAAATCTGATTCCTAGAGACAGTATGGTCAAAACCAAATATTTGATTAAACCTATCTGAAGAAGTTAAGTCATCTGAAATATAATTGTATTCATAAGTCCCCATTTCTGCGGCCTCTACCGCAAGTCTTATTCTTTCCTCAATATCCTCAATCGCTCTTCTTGCCTTTACTTTATCAGTTACATCTATTACAACCACCATAATTGATGTAACTACACCTAAGCCATTGATAACTGGTTCATAAACAAAATCAAGGAAAACTGATTTAGGAATTCCATTTTTAACAAGCACTACCTCATGCTCCATTGCCTTAAATGGAATTGCTGTATCTATTACCTTTTGTAATACTGGCGCATAACTTTCAGCGGCTTCTGCTACAGCTTCCCAAATGGTTAGGTTTTCAATTTCTTCCCGTTTTCTACCTACCACTTCAAGATATCCGTCATTTACTTCAACCACCATTAAATCAACTGCCCTAATTACGCAAATCCCAAAAGGTGCTTGCCTAATTAAACCCCTGAAACGTTCCTCACTTATAGCTAACTCTGCATGAGAAAGTTCTAATTCTTCCATAGATGAAGTAATTTCCTCATTAAGTGCAGACAGTTCTTCATTTGAAGTTGCCAATTCTTCGTGTATTTCTTGGAGTGCTCTTTCAGCTAACTTTCTTTCGGTAATGTCTACACATGAGCTAATATAACCAATAAAGGAGCCATCTTTAAGGAAACGAGGTGTACCTTTCTTCAGCAACCAATGATAGTTATCATCCGTATCCCTCACCCTAAACTCTCCTGTGTAAGAAATTTTCTCTAATAAAGCATTTCGATGAGTAGTCAAATAGTCTTCCTTATCATCTGGATGAAGTAAATCTACCCATCCATTTTCTAATAATTTTTTCAGTGCCCGACCAGTTGTTTTAGACCAAGCTTTATTAAAATAAAACGGTTTTCCTTCTACGTCACTTACTGCAATTAAAACATCGGTTCCTTCTGCCATTGTCCTAAAGCGCTCTTCACTTTCCGTAAATTCTTTTACACGAACCTCAACACGTTTTTCTAACTCCTCGTTCAACAAGCTTAATTCTTCCCTGCTTTTAGACAATTCTTCATTAATAGCTAGCATTTCTTCATTGGCAGCAGCTAACTCTTCGTTTAAAGATTGTTCTCTTAATAGTAATTGTTTATTTTCTTTAGCTTGATTTAATTCTTCTCTATTAAGAAAACGTTCAGTGACATCTACCGCACTATGCAATACACTAATTACTTTTCCATTTTCATCTTTTACTGCCCTATATTCAAAATCGAAATAAAAAGTCTTTAACTCACCATTTATTACCAATTCAGCTGCAGTATCACTGCCTGAAATAGTTAGCCCCTCTTTCCAAACCTTAGCAAACATTTCAATAAAAGGCTGACCTTTGAGTTCTGGCAGTGCATCTGCTAAACTCATCCCTATTACGCTATTATCTCTGCCCCATATCTGAAGCATGGCATCATTTGCAAATTGGATTTTGGCATCTTCGCCTATATGTACAGCTGTTGCAGTTTTTGTTAAAGATAGAACTTTGAATAATTGTTCGAGACTTAAAAAAGGCGCCTGTTCGCTCATTGAGGATATTATTATTATGGTTTTAAAGATAATAATTACAAATTATAAATTTAACAAGTTTATATTTACACCTCGTAGATAAAAAATTTTGGAAATTAGCCCGTAGCAAAAACATACCATTACAAATAGCTCAAGAACAAGCAACATAACACATTGTTTAATAATTTTTATAATCCATTAAACAATATAGAAAAGAAAAGCTATGAGGCGATATAACCTTTAAAAATGGCAAACTTAATTAACGCCGCTGTATTTTTAGCACCTGTTCTATCTAAAATCGATTGTCTAATTCCCTCAACCGTTCTTCTACTCAAAAACAAATCATCGGCTATCTGCTGGTTTGTTTTGCCTTCAGCAATCAATTTTAGTACACTTAACTCTCTTTCTGAAAAGGAAATGTTTTGTGAATTTTCAGCGCCAAAGTTTTTTAATTGTTTATGGTAGCGCTCTAAGATGTTAATTCCTAGTTCTGAAGCGAAATACCTCTTTCCTTTTAGTACAGTTCCAATAGCAAATAGTAATTCCTCTACCTCAACATTTTTAGATAAATAAGCATTTGCACCTGCCAAAAATGCCGCAGAAGAATGTTTTTCGTCTTCTAACATGGACAATAAAACAACAGGTATTTTTACGTTCTTCTGCTTTAGTTCTGTTAGCATTTCAATGCCATCCATTTTGGGCATCATTACATCAGCAATGATAACATCCGCCTTAGGATCATCTTCTAAAAACGTGAATAGTTCCTTTGCACTGTTAACTTCAGCTACTACTTCAATATGGTCATACTTATCTAGCAATGCCGCCAGAGAGGCAAGCATTATCTTATGGTCTTCTACCAGAATTACCCTGATCATTTTATATTTTTGATTACGTTAAATTATTATTTTGGAAGCTCAATGTAAAAGGTAGTTCCAATCCCCACTTCACTATCAAACCAAACTACTCCACCGTGTAATTCTACAATTGTTTTGATAATGCTCATTCCTAAACCTCCAGTATCCTCTCCGCTTAATCCTTTTTTTACTCCTTGCCTACCTTTGTCAAACAAAGTAGGTTTTAGGTCATCTGGTATACCGATTCCATTATCTGCAACACTAATTACAACACTTTTAGGTTGATCTTGCAAACCAATTTCTATTGTTGCTCCAGTAGGTGTAAATTTGATAGCATTGGAAATTAAGTTATTGATAACCTGAAGAAATTTCATGCTATCAATAGCCAGAAAAATATGTTCACTAACACATCTAAAACGAAAGTTTTTTAATTCTCTCAAGTGAGAACGCCTATAAAAACGTACAACATCTTGAAGTTCCCAAACTAAATCTGCCCTCTCTTTTTTTAATTCTATTATTGCAGATTTTAAGAACTCACGATTAATCATCCCTTTAACCAGCTTTATATTTCTTTCGCACATATCCTTAATGAAGATCAACGAATCTTTCAGTACCTCACTACCTAACTCAGTTGCCTCTTTCTCCATTGCACTTGCCGTTAACCGCATCATTCCGAGTGGTTCTTTTAAATCATGGGCAAGCACTTCAAGTGTTATATTCTTGTGCGCATTTATCTGTTCGATGTGAATTTTATTGTGCTTAGTAATGGTAATATCCTCTACAGAACCACAAAGGTCAATGCTATTTTCCGTTTGAAGCGGAAATACCGAGAATCGAATATATTTTTCTACTTCACTTATCATTAACCTAATCTCATACTTTTTTGGAATTCCGTCTTCCAAACATTCTTGATAGCAAGAAAACGAATGGTCTCTATCTTCAGGATGAATATTCGGTATCAACGTTTTAGGATCTTCTTTCAACATCTCCATACTGACATCCCAAATATTTGCAAAAGCTTTATTAACGTATTTAAAAAAGTGATTTGAAGTATTGAATATAAAATATCCATCGTTAGAAATTTCGCCCATTTGGCAAAACAATTGGTTGTTGAGTTCGTCCATATTTTTTATGATAAATGAATAGTGCTAACTATCCATTCATAGAACATTGGCATTTGATTTTAGTTTTAAAACACACAACCTTAAAGAATATCAATTGAGCATTAAACGTATGGTTTGCGCCAGTACATCTATATCAAATGGTTTAGCAATGAAACAATCAAAACCTACAGTTTTATAACGAGAATCAATATCCCCATTACAACTAATTGTTAATATTGCCATTTTTGGGTATTTACTTTTAAAATGCTTACACAAACTAATAGCTTCCAATCCTCTCAATTTATATTCTATTATAACAAGGTTGGGCTTTTCTTTATCTACTAAAGCTGCTGCTTCTTCAAATTTTACTGTGCCCTTGGTATCGTAACCTTCTCCAGTTAACAATATAACAAGTACTTCAAGTATAGATTGATCAGTTTCTACAATGATTATTGTCTTATTCAACCAAGTAAAAATTAGGTTTGCCCATTACCACAAATTACGTGCAATAGTCGAACTTAACCTCCATTTTCAAACAGATTAAGTATTAAAACACGTAGTAATACGCTTCATTTATTACAAAAAACAACAAAAGCTAATAGATATTTCACAGTGCGAAACCAAATCCAACATATTATCACGCATAATTGTACATTTTACAGACAACAAATCCATTTTTAGTACAGTTTCTAAACAGTACGCTCAACATTTTAGGTAATTAGCAATGATTTGGCATAAGGAACATTGTTTGTATAACATCAAACAAAAAAATAAGCTAATCATTATGGAAACATCTACACCATTTAATCAGTTACTTAACGACCATTCACCAAGTTTAAAAACGTTCGCCTTTAAGTTTACAAGAGACAGTGCAGTTGCAGATGACCTTTTCCAAGATACCATGGTAAAGGCATTAAGATATGTAGACCAATTTAAGGAAGGTACCAATATTAAAGGATGGCTTTTTACTATCATGCGCAACACTTTTATAAATGATTATAGAAAAGATGTTCGTAAAAATGCCCTAATTACTCAAGAAGAGGAAATTTCATCTGTACATTTAATGAAAAGCTCTTCAATCAATACCGCAGAAGGAAAATTTGCCATGGCAGATATTCAACGTTCATTAGATAAGTTACCTAAATGTTATTACGACCCGTTTATACAGTATTTTGAGGGTTATAAATACCATGAAATTGCAGAAGATCTTGGTATTCCTATTGGAACAGTTAAAACAAGAATCCACATGGCTCGGCAGATACTTAAAAAGCAATTAAAAGTTTATAAAAAGTAATTGAAATTGTTAAAATATCTTCTACCTATTAATACAAAGCCTTGTTACCATAACAAGGCTTTTGTCTTTACTAAATCTGCGTTTTTCAGTTTAGCTTTTATTTACAATTTAATGTTTTAGCAAGACATATAATTGAGCCGCCTTCTCCTATCTTTGGCGCTTTATAATTTACCATGGATGCTAAGAGATTAAAAACCGAAAATCAAGGGATTGCTACCATTTTGGCATTTGCACTCATACCACTTTCTGGTTTTGCAACCGATGTATATATTCCCTCTTTACCCACAATGTCTAGAGAGCTTGGTGTAACAGAATTGCAAGTGCAATTAACATTGGGTATGTTTTTGATCAGTTATGGCGTAGCGCAACTTTTTGTAGGTAGTCTTTTAGATAGTTTTGGGAGATATAAAATTGGATTAATAAGTCTTTTTGTTTTCGCGTTGGCAAGTGTCTTAATAGCCAACACTTCAAATATTTATTTCATTTATGCCATGAGGATTGTACACGGTATTACTGTTGGTGCTATCGTAGTATCAAAACGAGCCTATTTTATAGATGTATTTTCTGGCGATCAACTAAAAAACTACCTCAGTATGTTTTCTATCATTTGGGCAACTGCACCTATTATTGCGCCTTTTGCCGGTGGTTACCTACAAAGTTGGTTTGGCTGGCAATCTAATTTTTATTTCTTAGCTGTATTTGCCCTTATCATTTTAGTGCTTGAGCTGACTTTTAGTGGAGAAACCATTAGACAGAAAATGGAATTTAGTCTACGAAAAATAGCTGCTGTTTACACAGAAATGATAAGCACCAGTAGTTTTACCTTAGGGATTGTTATGCTGGGTTTATCTTATGGTATGGTGATGATTTACAACATGACTGGCCCTTTCATCATAGAACATCATTTGGGACATTCGCCCATTGTAGCGGGTTATAGTTCGTTATTATTAGGTAGCGCGGTAATGTTAGGTGGTTTTATAGGGAAATTAACCATTAACAAACCTTTTTTCAGCAAGCTAACTGTAAATCTTGGTCTTCAATTCTTTTTCTTGATGGCTATGTTTCTTAGTCTGGGTTTTATTGAAAACCTTTATTCATTAGTATTTTTTGCTTTCATCATTCACGCTTGTTCTGGCTATACTTTTAACACTTTTTTTACATACTGCTTATCTAAGTTTCCGAAAAATGCTGGTATTGCAAGTGGGCTTACTGGCGGAATAAATTACGTTATTGTCTCATTTCTAACCTATGCTGTTATCGCAGCTATTCCTGCCGAAGATGAACAAAATCTAGCTTCCAGTTATGGTATATTGATTGGCTTATCCTTGCTAATCATGTTGCTGATTTTCAAGTTAGACCAAAGAAAAACTACTTCACGTAGCGAGCAATAAAATCTTTTCTAGAAATCATGTGCAAATAGGCATAATCGCCATTTGATTGTTTGCGCTGTTTAAGTTGATACAGAAAGTAGCCTCCCAAATCTATAATGATGGGGCATTTAGCCTCGTACCAAACTCGATGAGGATTAGACCACCTGAAGGAATAATAGTGAGCCGTTAAAGGAATATTTCTCAATTCTGGATGATGGAAAGTCATCACCTTTGGTTGTTCTAAACCTAAAAGTAAATCGCTTTTACGAACCATGGTAAGGTTGGCCTTATGACAAAACTCAAAGGCATCAAGCTGTGAACTTTCTACATCTGGTAAATGTTTCAGTATTTTAAAGCCTTTAAACTTAGTGCCATTAACTACCCAAACTAAATTAGGATAGAAAGCTTCTCTGCTATGAAGCTCGGCTAAGGTAATAGGCGAATTTTGAAATTCTATTGCAGTAGAGCAAGGCGTAAAAACATCAGCCCTGTGGTAATAACCTGCAACTTTATTTAAGAATGTTTTTTCACGGTAGTGTGCTGGAAATGCTTTTTTCCAATCGCTATGCCATAACGTCTCTCCAGGATAAAATCGCAATGCCTTTGCTCCTATCTCTCCATCAATTAATTGCAATTCTGCTATAGACATTTTCTATTCATCAGCATTTGTATGTTACAACACAAAAATAGATGAAATGAGATTAGCTATAAAATGGAACGCATTCTTTTTTAGAATAATATTTCCAAAAACCACAAATATCCTGGTTTAAAAAATAAGGGCAAAAAAAAACATCCGCCCTAATGGACGAATGCTCTCAATTTATGAAGGATAATCGATTAGTCTACCTTAACATTAACTGCATTTAGGCCTTTTTTGCCTTGCTCGATATCGTAGCTTACTGAATCATTCTCACGAATTTGATCAATTAAACCAGATACATGTACAAAAATTTCGGCGTCACCATTAGCTGGTACGATAAATCCAAAACCTTTTGTCTCATTGAAAAATTTTACTGTTCCTTGTTGCATTATATTGTATTTTAAATAAAGTACAAATATAGGTTAATTATTTGAAAAACAGTAATTTATTAACAATCTGCTATTATTTACCTTTTAATCACATTTAAAAACCGATTCATTAATTATATAACTACCTTTAAACCAAATGAAAACTTCTAAAAAAGCTATAACACTTACTTTATTATTTAATTTATTTGTGCTCTTTACTTTTGCGCAAACTGAGAGCAACAATAGTAAAATTACCGTTGCTAAGTTTGTAAAGTTTTATAATTCCAACCAGCAAGACAGTATTTTCCATATTTTTTCCCCTAAAACAAAGCAAGAGCTTCCCTTAGAAAAAACAAAAGCTTTTCTTACCCAATTGAAAAGCAGGTATGGCAATATCAAACAAGCTGATTTTCAATCTTATCGAAGTGGCTTTGGTGTTTATAAAACAGAATTAGACAAAGGTTTACTAACCATAAGTATTGCGGTTGATAACAATAAAGCTATTACTGGTCTCTTTGCCAAACCTTATGAGGTTGCTATTGTAGCTAAAATACCGAGAAACATAACCCCAATGCAATTGCCTTTTAAAGGAGAATGGACCGTTTTTTGGGGTGGAGATACTAAAGAACAAAACTATCACGTAGCAGTTAATTTTCAGAAGAATGCATTTGATATCATCATTACTAATTCGCAAGGAAAAAGCTATAAAACCGATGGCAAAACAAATGAAGATTATTATGCATTTGCGCAACCCTTGCTATCACCTTGTGATGGAGAAATAGTGTTAACAGTTGATGGCGTAAAAGACAATACACCTGGCAAGCTAAATCCAATGTTTACCACTGGAAACTCCGTTTTAATTAAAACTAAAAACAACGAATACATCCTTTTAGCTCATTTTAAACAAAATACCATTAAAGTAAAACAAGGAGATAAAGTTAAACAAGGTCAACAACTAGGTCTTTGTGGTAATTCGGGCAACTCTTCAGAACCTCACCTACATTTTCACATTCAAGATGCTGAAGATTTCTACAATACAATTGGTGTGAAATGTTATTTCAATAAGTTACAAGTTAATGGGATAACCAAGTCAGATTATTCACCAGTTAAGGGAGACAAAATAAAGATGGCTAATTAATAAAAGCATTCTCAAACAAAAAAAGTTCAGCATAAATGCTGAACTTTTTCACCGTCACAATTTTGTACCTAACCATCTTGTGAGGGTTGTAAACTGGTAGGTTTACACATACATCAACCCAAAAAACCTCGATATAAATTTTTCAGGAGCCTACCAGAATTATTTTAAGGTAATGGTACCAATGGAAGTGTTTTGCCCTAAAGAAACATTAACATTATTTATGGTACTATCTTTATAACCAGCAATGGGTACAAATTTAACGGCATAAGAACCTGCAGCTAAACCACCCACTGTGAATTTACCGCTAATTGGATCTGCCAACGTACCCACTGTATCTGTTCCTTTAATTACCAAAATTTCTGGTCTTGCAGCTAAGGGTAATACTGTTCCAGAGATTAGTCCAGAAGTAACAGCAGTAATTCCTCTTACCACCGGTTTAAGCAGGTAATCTCCATTTCCTAATTTAACAATAGATTTAGCCGCATCGAAATCAAGCACCAACGAGTAAGTAACACCTGGTACCAAAGTAGCATTGCTTGTTAACTTCACTTTATAACCAGAACTTTGACCGCTTGGCGTTTTTAAAGTTTTTACAACTCCATTTTCAACAATGGTATTACCATCATTAAGCACCAATCTAACCTCAGTAATTTCTCCACTTGGCATTTCCCCTGTTGCTACCAAAATATCAGGATTTGAAGTTCCAATCCTAAAATCAAGGATGTTAAATATTGATGCAGTTGAGGCTAAAACGTAAGATTTATCATCTGATATCAAGACGATTTCCTTAACATTAAGGTTAATCTTGTCGAAATCACCAGGAGCATCTGTCATTCGAACCTGAATTTTTGTTGTGCCACTTGCACTATCGCTGTCTTTTTTACAACCGATAAAAATAGTCAGCATTGTTACCAACAGTGCCAACGAATAAGTTAAAATTCTATTTTTCATAAGTTTTGTATTTTAGTATCACAAATTTGCATAGCGATGATGAAATGAATATGAAATCTGAAATTTATTTAGCCTCAAAATTTCATCTAAATTTCATCTTGTTAATAGAGATTTGTATAGTAATTTGTTGAGGTGATGTACAGGCAATCAATTTTTAAGTTAACCAGTTGTTTAGCGTTAATGGTTTTTCCATTAGTTGGACTTGCGGTAGAAATTAAACAACCGTTTGATGGCATTCACTTAACGCACAAAAGTTTTGCCTTAACAATAGACAGCATTAAGCCGCAGCAAGAAAAGCAGGACGAGAAAAACCCGAAGACCAACACAACTAAAACTCAAGACAAAAAACCTGAAATTGCCACAGTACCTAAGGCTCGCAAACAAAATAGACCTACAGTTGTTAAACCAAAAGTGATAGTTAAACCTATCAAGGTAATTAAACCTAAAATAAAGAAACCATAGCACATCACCATGAGGCTATTCTTTTTAATGCTCATTATCTGTGTATGGTCTACAAGCGTAATTGCTCAGCAAGACAGCACTAAAACTACTACAGCTACAGTTGCTTTACTATACAATAGCGATATCAGTTATTACGGCCAGGCTACTACAGAAAGATATCCATATATTTTAGCTAATGCAACAGTTCGTTTTCCATTTGGTTTATACCTATCAGCTGGGGGCTATCAATTGTTAAATTATGGCGGTAGTTTATCAGAAGCTGATTTAGGAATTGGTTATGACCATGATTTTAATGACAAATGGAACGCAAGTTTAAGTTATACTCGATCCTTCTTTCCTAAAAGCTCACCCCTTTTGGCAGCTGCAAATGAGAATAATTTCAACTTGACTTCTACTTATAAAGGCAAATGGATAAAAACTAGCTTAGCCGCAGATTATGCCCTTGGAAAACAACAAGATTTTTTTCTAACCTTAACAAACTCCAAAGAAATAGACCTTGGTTACTTTTTAAATGGGAATAATCTCATTAGCATTGAACCTGCAATAGAGATAGTTGCAGGAACAAGGCATTTTTTTGAAACTTATATCGTAGAAAAAGAAAAGCGCAATAATGGGAATGGTAAAGGACAGGGCAACACGCAAACCGTGATTACTTATACCGACGTAGCGAAAAACAGCTTTGAACTCTTATCTTATAATTTCAAAATCCCATTGACCTTAAGCAGGTCAAATTATATGTTTGAAGCGAACTATCAATTTTCTATATTAGGTAGCAAATCAAATTCAGATTTAAAGTCGCACAATTCTATTTTTGGCTTGGCATTTTATTATCAATTTTAAACGCTTATAATGAAAGTCTTAATAATTGAAGATGAAAAAACAATGGCTTTTGAAATGGAAGCTTCCCTAAAAAAGGCCTTTTACCTTTGCGACTTAGCGCATTCCTTTAAAACTGGCTTAGAAAAGCTAAAGCTCAATCAATATGATTTTATTCTAATCGACTTAAGTTTGCCAGATGGCGATGGCCTTGACTTACTGAAAGAAGCTAAAAAACACAATGCTGACGCTGCCTATATCATCATCACTGCCAGAACTAACTTAAAAGATAGGATAACTGGTCTAGACCTGGGTGCAGATGATTACCTGCCAAAACCATTTTACTTATTAGAGTTACAATCTAGAATGCAAGCCATCGCAAGGCGAAAATTTAACATCGCCGAAGATTTACTTTCTATTGGAAATTTTAAAGTGGATATTAAAAAAAGGCAAATTAAATATGAACTTGAAGAAATAAACCTTTCTCGTAAGGAGTTTGATTTACTAAGTTATTTATTGCTCCATAAAAACAGAGTACTAACTCGGGTACAGTTAAGTGAGCATATTTGGGGCACTTTTGTAAATGACGACTATGATTCAAACTACATTGATGCTCACATTAAAAACATCAGAAAGAAATTAAATTGCCATGCCAATACAGATTGGCTAGAAACAGTGCGTGGTGTAGGTTACAGGGTTAAGAATTAATATGAGACTCTCAACAAAACTAACCTTATTTATTACTGGCTCTAAGTTAGCCATCGTACTGCTATTTATCATTACGCTTCCTTTTTTGGTAGAACAAATCGCCTCTCAATTTACCAATTACACCTTAAAACAACAGCGCAAAGAGGTATTAAAAAACATTAACAAAAATGGAATAGTCTATTATTTACAGGGCGATGAAAGTTATGGTAGTTATACCATGCTAAAAGAAGAATTTGTTGCCTTATTGCCCGTTAGTGGAAATTTTAAGGCAGACACCATTAAAGATGCCCAGCGAATTGTTGAAAATGACACACTCTCCTACCGCATATTAAGTGAGACTTTTAAATTCGAAAACAAAAATTACCTTTTAGAAATAGGTAAAACGAGTGCAAGTATTAATCAATACAACAAGCAGTTACAACAATTTGCATCTTATGTACTTGTCATATTAATCCTACTCTCCATTATTATAGACCTAACTTTTATCAGAATGGTGATTAAACCTTTATCAAAAATCATTAAGTCTAGGTTAATCAATATGAAATTTCCCTTCAAGTTTGATGAGCATCCCGTAAAAACTTCGACTACAGATTTTAAATACCTTGATGAATCTCTTGCGCTTTTGATGAACCAAATTAACGAGGCTTTTTATAAAGAAAGAGAATTTACGTCTAATGCTTCCCATGAAATAATGACACCCATCAGCATTTTGCAACATAAAATGGAAAATTTGTTGGCAGAAGAAGGACTCACAGAAAGTGCTGCCTTGGCTATTATAGAAATGATGAAAACATTAAATCGTTTGAAAAAAATATCAAATTCTTTATTGTTAATAGCGAGAATCGAGAACCAACAGTACCATGATAAAGAAGAGGTTAAACCTTTAGATTTATTCAACTTAATTATCGAAGAAATAAGTCATCGTTTAGAAGAAAAAAACTTAAATATTCAAATTAAAATCAACAAGGATGTTGTGTTAAGAGATATCAATAAGGATTTATTATATCAGCTAATTTTTAACCTTGTTCATAACGCTATCAAATTTAACCGTGAAGGAGGTAGCATTTCAATTTCTGATAATTTTACTACCACGGGCGAATATGAAATTAATGTTTCAGATACTGGAATGGGTATTTCTGCAGAACAATTACCTCACATTTTTGACCGTTTTATTAAATCTAATGCGGCTGAAAATTATGGTTACGGTTTAGGATTAACGATCGTTAAAAGCATTGTAGATTATCATCATTTAAATATAAAAGTAGAGAGCAAATTAAATGAGGGAACAGCTTTTAAAGTGGTATTTTCAAATTGGAAAAAAGCCCAATAATTATCGCTGTTTTTCTTTCTTGAATATCGAATAAAACACCAAAAGCCCGCCAGAGATAGAGATTAAGCCAAGTATAAATGATGTAGTGTCGTTCATAAGCCCTCAAAATAAAAAAGGGCAGTCAAAGCATGACTACCCCTCTTGTTTAGATTGTACTAATGTAACATCATAAAGATTGGATTGTTTGAATTAAAAATCTCTTCAAATTTATGTTTCCTCAATTTCCACTTGTATCACTCTCTATTCTTTACTTCCTTAACTCAACAAAAATAAATAACTTGTAAGCCAATTCGGTTAATGAAATATGGAAGAAATAAACTGGGGCATAATTGGCTGTGGAGATGTAACAGAAGTAAAAAGCGGACCTGCATTTAACAAAGTATCAAACTCAAAGTTAATTGCAGTCATGCGTAGAGATGCACAAAAAGCTAAGGATTATGCGAGCAGACATCAGGTACCAAAATGGTATGCAAATGCCGATGAATTGATTAATGACCCAGCTATTAATGCCATTTATATCGCCACCCCACCCTCTAGCCATACTGAATATGCCTTAAAAGCCATAGCTGCCGGCAAATCTGTATATGTAGAAAAACCGATGGCGCTTAGTTATAACGATGGTAAACAAATGGTTGATGCCGCAAATGCTAACGGTGTAAAATTAGTGATCGCACATTACCGTAGAGAACAACCCTTTTTCTTGAAAATTAAATCTTTAATTGATGAAAATACTATAGGGAAAGTTCGTTTGGTTAACCTTAGTTTTTTACAACCTTCCATTAACGATGTAATTGCAAAAAGTGCTGCCAACTGGCGAATTGATCCGTCAATTTCTGGAGGTGGCTTGTTCCATGACATGGCTCCTCATCAACTCGATTTGATGCTTTATTTTTTTGGTGAGGTTGAACGTTCCGTTGGTTTATCTACATCAACCACTAATAGCATAGCTGATGATTTGGTAACTGGGCAAGTCCAATTTAAAAACAATACCATATTTAATGGGACTTGGTGTTTTAATGTTGCCAAAACAGATACTACCGACCGATGTGATATCTACGGTGAAAATGGAAAAATTAGTTTTCCTATTTTCGGTAATCAACTTAGCCTTACTCAAAATGGGGAAACTACCATTTACGAAGCCGAACCTTTAGCACACGTACAGCAACCTATGATAGCTAAAGTGGTAGCTTACTTTTTAGGCAAGGCCGAAAACCCTTGCAATGGCGAAACTGCCTTAGAGACAATGAAGTTATTAGATGCTTTTACTCAAAAACAAAGCTAAATCATATAGCTATGGATCAAAACTGGTATTTATTTGATGGAAGTGAAACTTTAGACACGCCTTCATTGGTGATCTATCCACAGCGTGTATTACGTAATATCAAATTACTCAAAAACACCATATCGGGTATTGAAATTTATCCGCATGTTAAAACGCATAAATCTACGGAGATTACCAAGATACTAATGAGTGAGGGGATTAACTCTTTTAAATGCGCCACCATTACAGAGTCAGAAATGTTGGGGAAGACTGGCGCTGTTAAGGCCCTATTGGCTTACCAACCGACGAAATTAAAACTACAGCGATTAATCCAGTTGATTAAAAAATATCCACAAACTAAATACTCTTGTTTAGTGGATAATATCAAATCAGCTCAGCTAATCTCAAACATTGCTCAAGAAAACGGTTTAAAGATTCCTGTTTTCATCGACTTAAATGTAGGGATGAACAGAACTGGAATTCAGCCAGCAAATGCTTTTAATTTATTTATCGAATTGCAAGATTTAAAAGGTATTGAATTTGCGGGTGTACACGCTTATGATGGACATAGAAATGAAGTAGTCTTAGACGAAAGAACTAAACAAGTTGAAACAAGCTTTGAACTTGTAGAAAAACTCAGGAACAGTATTGAAACTGCAGGTTTTCCCTTCCCAAAGTTAATTGCAGGCGGCTCTCCTACTTTTGCCATTCACGCTAAACGTAAAAATGTAGCGGTTAGTCCGGGTACATTTGTGTTTTGGGACAAAGCTTATCGCGAACAAATAACAGAACATCAATTCGAGTTTGCAGCGTTAATTTTAACCAGAGTAATTTCCTTACCAGCAAAAGATAAAATTTGCCTAGACCTCGGTTATAAAGGCGTTGCAGCAGAAAAAGACTTATCACAACGTGTGCAACTCTTGAATGCACCCGATTTGATTCCTTATAGCCATAGCGAAGAACACTTAGTGATGCAAGTTAAGGAAAGTCATTCTTATCAAATCGGCGATTTATTTTATGCATTGCCAGCGCACATTTGTCCTAGTGTAGCTTTGTACAATCGTGCTTACACAGTGGTGGATGGTAAACTACATCAGCCTTGGTTAATTAACGCTAGGGATCATGATCTGTATGAAGATTAGTTTAACATGTCCAAAAGCAAATTCATTTTTATTCCAAGCAATTGCAAACCCCCTTACTTATGATTTTCAAATTATCAAAATGCTGTTAGGATGATCAAATTATGTATTATTCGCTATTTCTTTAATAATATTGTCTAGCTCTTTTGATGATTCACAAAGAATAGCCAACAACTCTTTCTGTTCTTCGCTAAGGTCGCTGGTATTTAATAGTTCAACTATCGACATCATTCTTGCTAAAGGTGCCCTTACCACATGAGATTGCATCCAGCTAATTTCTTTTAGCTTTTTGTTTTGAGATTTAATTTGTTCTACATATCGGTATTGCTCGCTAACATCACGCTGTATACTAATCCACCTAACCAATTCTCCATCTTCACCAAAAACCGGACTAAGACTAATGCTCACATGATAACTATCTCCAGCCTTTGTATAATTAATCAGTTCTACCTTGGTTGCCGTTCTCGATGCGACAGCATTTTCTAACTTGATTAATTCTTTTTGCTTACTATTAGAACCATGCAAAATATCTGGTGCACTTCCTATTAATTCCTCTTTTGTATAACCAGACATATCTACCATGGCTTGGTTCACATAAATAATTAAAGGTTTAGATTCGGATGCATCTGTAATGAGTACGCCATCTGAGGTATTAATTACCACAGACTCCAGTAGCTTAGACCATTCTTCTTCTCTTTTTCTGGAGGTAATATCTTGCATAGCCCCAATCATCCTATAAGCTTTACCTTCTTCATCGACAGTGATAAATCCCCTATCATAAAAATTCCGATAAATACCATCTCCACAAAGAAAACGATACTCTTCTGTCCAACGCGGAATTTTATTTGAGATATGATGATCCAACTTTAACAGTACCCTTTCCCTATCTTGAGGATGTATGAGCTTTTTCCACCATGTGAGACTAGTAGTTGCGCCTACCTTATACTTTAAAATTCCTTTCAAAGCCTTATTCCATAATATCTTATCATTCACTAAATCACAATCCCAAATTACATCACTTGTTGCTTTAGAAACTATATTGTATCGCTCTATATTCTCCGCTACTAATTGATCGGCCCTAATTCTTTCGGTGATATCTTTAGAAGTGCAAACTATTCCTCCAACCGCAGGATCATCAAAAAGATTAGTAGCCCTTGTTTCTATCCATAGCCAACCACCAGCAATGTCTTTATAACGATAGGGCGACAATTGAATATTTTTCTTATCCCATATCTGATTTGCTTCCTTTCCCAATCTTTCAACATCATCTCTGTGAACAAAGTCGAAAGCCTTTTTGCCAATAAAAAACTCTGGAGCTACGCCGAATACCCTTTGCGAAGCAGGACTAACATATTTATACCTAAATTCTTCATCAATAATAGTAATCATATCTGAACCATCCTGTACCAATGCTTTAAACCTGCGTTCTGTTGCCAATAACGTTTGCTGGGCTTCTATTTTTTCGGTCATATTCATTGCCATGACAACACGAGCTGCTTTGCCATCAAATGTGATCTTGCTACTGGCAATTTGAACATAAATCACTTCTCCCTTTTTAGTAAAATGCCTAAAAACATTGTTAAAGAATAAGCCGCTGATCGAATTTTCCCTAACGATATTGAACAATTCTTCTTTATCTTCTTCAGGCCGTATATCATTTATGCCCATTGCTAAAAATTCCTCACGAGTGTAACCATATTCGGCAATTGCGGCTAGATTAACATCTAAGAAATTAAGATTATCAACATCAAAAACCCACATAGGAACTGGAGAAAGCCAAAAAAGGTTATACAAATCGTTGTTCTTCATAAGATTTAGACTTAATTGGCAACCCCATTTATATTTGGTTATTTATAAAACTATGGAGGTCTTATAAAATTAAATGTTATAACATTCATTTCAAAGAATAGTTTCAAAAGCACCATCTTTCACCCTTCATCTTTCAGCCTTCAGAACTTTCATGAATTCCAATTATTTCTCTTTCATTTTTTTTTCCTAAATTCAATTCCAAATCCCAAGCAGCTCAATATGAACGAACCTCTTCTCCCTCAAAATGAGGATGATGTTTACACTTATGGCAACTACCATAAAATCATTGAAGAAAGTCCTGTTCCGATGTATATTTTTGATTTGCAATCATTAGAATTTTTAGAAGTAAACAAGGCTGCCTTAGTTCAATATGGCTATGAGAAAGCCGAATTCCTTACCCTTCTTGCCACTCAAATAAGGCCAAAAGAGGAGGTTAATTCTTTAAAAGTAGCCATCCAAGATTTTCATCATACCTACTATGATTTTGGTAACTGGAAACACCTCAGGAAAAATGGTGAAACTTTTTTTGTACACATTTATGCGCATGGTACAATTTATAAAGGGAGAAAAGCTCAATTTGTAATGGCCATAGATATTGATCAGAAGGTAGAGGCACAGAAAGAGCTTTTAGAAAAGAATGCAGAAATAGAAGACATTCTGGAAAGTATTACCGATGGATTTTATGCGATGAATGAAAAATGGGAGGTTACCTATATCAACAAGGAAGCAGAGCGGATATTAGCCTGTAAAAGAGAAGATTTGATTGGTAGGAACATCTGGGAATTTTTTCCAGATGTTAAAGAATCAGCTATTTATGCGGAGTTTGAGCGTGCCATGCAACAAAAGGTAAGTAGCCATTTCGAAACACTTCTTGCACCACTTGGCGTTTGGGCATCCATCAGCATATACCCGAAAAAAGATGGTCTATCTGTTTATTTTGTTGACATTACCACGCAGCAAAAGCATACGCAGATGATAGAAAAGCAAAATGAGCAATTAAAAAAAATATCTTGGTTACAATCTCATGAAGTTCGTGCACCTCTATCCAATATTTTAGGTTTAATTCAATTGCTTAACAAGGATGGACTACCTGACAACGAACAACTAGAAATTATCAAACTACTTAATAACGCCGCCACAAAATTAGATGGTGTAGTAAAAAACATTAGCGACCAAGCAAATATTGAAGAGTAACCGCTATTAACGATTAATTTTAACACCGAGAGCACTGAGTTTCCACAGAGAACATTGGGTAATGTAGATATTCTTTAGTCTTTTAGCTTTCTTTCGGACTTCCCAACTCAACATCTCCACAACTCACATCCCCATCTCAATCGTAAACCTCGTATCATTAACGGCAATCGTTTTTAAAGAGAAATCAAATCCATGATTCAAGAGAATCTCGCGAACTAGCGTTAAGCCTATACCCTGTCCATCTTTTTTAGTGCTAAAAAACGGACTAAATAATTGCTCTGTATTTTCCTCAGAGATGCCTTTACCATTATCTGCAATGGTGAGATTTCGTTTTATCGGATCAAGGTTGATTTTAATGACACCTTTACTATCGATAGATTCAATTGCATTTTTAACAATATTGATTAACGCTTGCTCCATTTGTTCAACATCCGCAGCAATAATGAAACTAATAGGCAAATCAAGCTCAAAATTTATGTTTTTCTCATTGGCAGGAAAATACATCAGCTCTGCTACAGATTTAAGTAACGTTGTCAAATCAATCTTTTTGAGGTTAGCTTGGGGCAACTTAACCAAATCAGCAAAGTTGCGCATGAATACATTTAAGTTTTGGTTTCTATCCACAGCAACCAACATCGCATTCTTGAGCATGGCATCTGCTTCGTTTATCCAAAGCGACTGATGAGACAAGGCAGAATTGATGATAGAGTTTACAGGTCCAACGGTATTGTTAACCTCATGGGCCATCATCCTGATTACCTTGCTGTACACATTCTTTTCTGCTTCAAAGATTTCTGCTGTCACCTCTTCTATCATGATAAAGATTCGCTCAAACCCAGTATCAATAAATTTAGATTTCTGGATTTTAAAGGTTTGTAGTCCGTTAGCCCTTAACATTTTAGCGCTACCAGTTTTCATTTCGTAAACATGATTGTCTAGTAAACCCGGAATAGCCTGTAATATCTCTCTTGCCTTCGGATTGATCTGTTTAATTTGTTTATCATAATCTAACACAATAATCCCTGTGGGAGAAGTTTGTATCAGTTTTTCTAGAAAAAAATGTTGTTCTTGTTGCCTGGTCCTTTCCGTTCTCAACTCATCAATCATTTTATTGTAAACATCGATGAGTTCATCCACCTCTTTTTTTCCAGTAGCTAGAAACTTAACATTAAAATCTTTATCCTTTATGGCTGCAATGCCCTGTGTTAAATAAGTTAATGGGGCAATTAATTGTTTGTATAAATTAAGAGATATCAATACTGAGATAATGATGACCACCTCTACCAGCATGAACAACAACTTGTTATGCTCAAAGATGAAGTAACTCATCACCAAGCAAACCAAGTGAAGAATAACCAAAAAGAGAATGTATTTACTCTTCAGTTTCATTGAAAGGAATTTGATATTTCTCTAAACGACGATAAAGTGCATTTCTTGTAATGCCCAAGGAAGCTGCTGCTTTGGTAATTCTATTTTTATGAAAGTTCATAGCTTGTTTAACCATTTCGGCTTCCATTTGATCTAACGTCATGGTACCGACACCAGGCAATTTAACCTTGTCATTTTTTAATGGAGATAGGTTTAACTGCGATTGGAAATCATCAATACTTAATTCGTCATTCGAACTGATCAACACCGTACGTTCTACCAAATTTTTTAATTGCCTAATGTTTCCTGGTAAGGGCAAAGCTTGTAACCAACGCATGGCTGGTGGAGATACGGATAAAGACGGTCGATTATAAATTTCTTTCATGTTACTTATGAAGAAATTAACCAGCAAAGGAATATCAGCCGCTCGGTCTCTTAATGCTGGCAAATGAATGCTAATCAGGTTTATCCGATATAATAAATCTTCCCTAAATGTTCCTAAACCCACCATTTCGTTCAGGTTTTTATTGGTAGCACAAACTACCCTTGTATCTACGGTTTTTGTCCTGCTGCTTCCCAGTACTTCATAGGTTCTATCTTGTAATACCCTTAACAGTTTTACCTGACTTGAGGCTTCTAAATCGCCAATCTCATCTAAAAAGATAGTCCCCTTATTGGCCATTTCAAAACGACCCATCCTATCAAAACGAGCATCGGTAAATGCACCGCGAACATGCCCAAACATTTCACTCTCAAATAGAGAAGAAGAAATACCACCCAAATTTACCTTTACAAAAGGTTTAGCAGAGCGATTGCTATTTTCATGGATTGCTTCTGCAATGAGCTCCTTCCCCGTACCACTCTCTCCTGTAATTAATACCGATGCACCAGTAGAAGCTACCCTACCGATAGTCTCTAGAATAGCCAATAAGCTGGGATCCTGACCAATAATTTGTTTGAAGTTGTATTTTTTGTCGAGTTCTTTTCTATTTCTAGCTAAGGGTTTTTCAGCATCCAATTGCAATAAGGTATTTACCGATTGCAGCAAGTGTGTATTGTCCCAAGGTTTATTTACAAAATCATTAGCACCTAATTTCATTCCTTGTACCGCTAAGGCGATGCTTGCCCAACCTGTAATTAAAATAACCGGAAGCGTGGTGTTAAAGGCCCTGATTTTTTTAAGTAATTCCATCCCTTCAATGCCAGATGTATCGATAGAAAAGTTGAGGTCTAAAATAACAAGCTGAGGCTTTTGAGTTTTTACTAGCTCAAAAGCCTCAGCGGCGTTACTAGCCGTAAGCACTTCATTCCCTGCTCCTTTTAAAAGCAAGGAAAGTGAAGTTCTTACCGCAATATCATCATCAATGATCAGTATCATATAACAAAGTTAAGATATAATTATTCTTCATGTAATGCAACTGCAGGATGTATGCCCGCCGCTTGTTTGCCCGGATATAACGAACAGGCAAAAACCAATAAATAAATGAACAATATAGAAAGCAATATGGCAATCACATACACACTTGCTGGAATATTAAATACGTTTAACAGTGGAAACTGAACCGCAAAAAAACTACCTACAATTAAAGACATGGTGGCTAAAATCATCGCTTCCATTACCAACTGATAAGACACCGCATTCCCACTGGCACCAATCGCCCTGCGCAAACCAATTTCTCCCTTTCGTTTATTGATGTTATACCATAAAACACCAAATAAGCCTAAAGCAACATTGATAATTAAAAAGCTGGCAATGATGATAAAAATAACCATTGGGATAATTGTAACTTCATTTTTTGAGTCACGCATTTCATCCATGTGCTCAATTTCTATTGAATTTTTCATGGTGTTTGCCATGAACTTGTAAAGCTCGCTTTCAAAAGTAGCATCAGCACTTTCACGCACTTTAACGAGGATATAACTATTGTATTTTAAGTAACCTGTATCTAATTGGTTGAACATTGCATTACCAGCAGGCCAGAAATCGCCATTGGCTTTTAAATCTTGTACCACGCCAACAATTTTCATTTTTTCCTTGTCATCGTAATTGCCAATCAATTTTCCTACCGCCGTTTCTTTACCAAACATCTCCTTTTTCAGCGTTTCATTAATAATAACATACTTATTTTTGGTAACCGCATCTTCAGGCAAAAACCATCTTCCTTCTATTAGGTTAACATCTAATACTTTTTTGTAATCATTTCCAACCATATAATTATTCACATGATCAAACTTTTTACCATGAAAGTTTACCCCTGTACTCATGTTGCTGTTAGAGTATGGAAAATTTCCGCCGGTATAGCTTACCTCTTCTATTTGAGGCATTGCTTTTAAGGATTTGTAAAGGTTATCGTAAAATATGGCTAAGGAATCATTGTTTTTAGTCAACAAGCCATTGTCGTAATTAATAGACCATACTTTTTTATATTCAAACCCCAATGGTTTACTGTAATTCTGGTAGTAATAAGTAAGGAAGGAAAAAACCGCGAATATCACCAGAAAAGAAACCAGGATTTCGGAAAGGAACAGAAAGTTTTGCTTTCTCTTGTTCCATATTAATTTAAATAAGTGTTTAAACATAATTTTATCTTTTTAGCTGGGTTTATTGTGCTTTTAGTGCCTTTACTATATTTAACTTAGACATTCTCCAAGCTGGATAAACACCCGAAATTAAACCGAAACAGATACAGGCTATCAAGCTGTAAAACAAGACCATGAAATTCATCGATAGGCGCATGTTAGAAATCAAGTTTGCGTCATTAATGAGATAAATGGCCAGAAAAGAGAATAGCAGACCAATAAATCCTCCCAAAAAAGTAAGGATTAAGTTTTCTACGATGAATTGATAAACCAAGGTTTTAGACGAAGCGCCAAAAGCTTTACGCACCCCTATTTCCGAGGAACGCTCTAAAATTCTAGTGATGTTAATGTTTACCAAGTTGATGGTTGGCAGCAATAAAAACAACAGCACAAATACGCTTAAGATAGATACAACTACAGTTAAACCATTGTTAGTTCCATCACCAGCAATCCTTCTGGTCATACTGGCAAAAAATGAATCGGCATTGCTATATACCTTGTCAAAGTCTTTCGGTATGGGAACTCTTTTCATCATCTGGTCAAATTCCTTTTGCATTTTAGGTACATCAGCCTTGCTTTTTGCCAAAAGAACAGCATTATAACCGCCCATTAACTCTGGTCTTTTATAGTTTTCTTTAGATACGGTATAAGGCAAATACATATCGCCTGCAAAGTTGTAAAGTGTTTCTGATACATTTTCTACCACCCCAATTACCCTGTAATTCACATTATCTGCTGAAATGTATTGACCCACTACCGTTTTCGCATCACCGAAATAAGCTGTTTTTGTTTCTTCAGAAATGACCGCCACTTTTTCGGCATTGTTTATTTCTTGTTGCCCAAAAGGTTTTCCTTCCAGGAATTTGTATTCGAGTACATTCCAATAATCGGCATTGGTATATTTATACTTAATCACAATCTTTTTATTGTTTACATAAGCATTCGATGCCTTTGCATTAGTAGAAATAGCCATTTTCTCTATCGTTTTTAAGGTAGATACATAATGGTCGAAAAAATAATAAGAAACATCACTCCTGTTTAACCAACCTTCCTTGGTGTTTTTAAACTCCATTGTTGCCACATATAAGGAACGTTCTCTTTTGTAATCTGGGTAATCAGGACTGATCACTTTATCCATGAAAGCGGTAGCCACCATTAAAATGGTAAGGGTAAAGCTGATACCGAACAAGCTGATGAAAGTGAAGAATTTTCTTCGCTTGAGCACAGCAATGGCAATTTTAAAATAGTTTTTTAACATGGCTGTATTTATTGAACTTGTGAACCATCAAACAGGCGTACCAATCTGTGGGTACGGTGTGCCATACTTTCATCGTGGGTAACCATTACAATGGTAGTACCTTCGTTTTTGTTTAAGTTGATCAAGATATCCATGATCTCATTACCCATGGCACTATCTAAATTTCCTGTAGGCTCATCAGCTAAAATAATCTGCGGATTGCCCACTATCGCCCTTGCAATGGCAACACGCTGGCGCTGACCACCAGACAACTGCGTAGGAAAATGTTTTAAACGATTACTTAAACCTACTTTCTCCAGTGCAGCCGTGGCCAACATTTTGCGTTCTTTTGCTGATGAGTTGCGGTACAACAATGGCAATTCTACATTATCCAAAACTCTTAGGTCGTTAATCAAGTGATAGCTTTGAAAGATAAAGCCCAGTTTTTGGTTCCTGAACTTGGCCAATTGCTGATCAGAAAACCGACTAATGTCTTGATCATCTATTTTAATGTTTCCTTTAGATGGCTCATCTAATAGTCCAATGATATTAAGCAAGGTACTTTTACCACAACCTGATGGCCCCATGACAGAAAGAAATTCGCCCTTGGCAATAGAAAGATTAACCCCGTTAATGGCTAGGGTTTCGACCGTATCGGTCCTGTAAACTTTTTCAATACTTTGTAACTGTATCATATCGTATAATTAATAATTTTGATTGGTTAATAGGTTATTTTTTTGTTTTTTTCGAAGTCGTAAAGCGAAAGGTAGCGGAGCTGATAATAGGCAGCCCAGAAATCGCGTAGTGATGAAATATAATCTCTTTTCGCCCTGTCGTTTTCCTGAAAAGCAATGCTGAGATCGGTAATGCTCAGGTTACCTAAAACATATCGTTCACCTGCTATTTTGTATTTTTCTGCTGCAATTTTCTCTGCCTGATCGGTTAAGCCAATTTGCTCTTTCATCATGTTAAAAAGCGTTACCTGTGTGATGATTTGCTGCTTAAAAGTTTGTTTATCTTGTTCTACGGAATAGGTGATGAATTGTTCATTTGCTTGTGCGGTTTTAGTTCTCGATTTAGACCTCCCCCAATCCATTATGGGAATAGAAAGTTGCAACTCTACCGATTGTTGATTTTTTGGCGAACGATAAATATCAAAAGCATTGGTAGCCGCATTTGAAAAACCAAGGTTAGCTCTTAAAGTAGCGGTTAAACCATTTTCTCCTTTCGCCTTGGCCACATCTCTTTTGGCTTCGGCCAAACGTCTGATGAAGGCAATGGCATCTGATCTATTCTCAAAAGCTTCTGCCAATACTTTATCTGCCGCCACCGACATCTGCGCTACAATTGCAGGTACATCTAGTTTAATCCTATCATCGCCTTCTATCCCTGCATAACTGCGTAGGTTTAAAGTAGCAATTTCTACATCTCTTTTAGCAGTCCCCACTGCTTTTTGCGAGTTCAGTACCTCTAACTGCAACTGCAGGATTTCATTCTTAGAGATTTTACCCAACTCAAATTTTGTATCAGCTATTGTTAAAATACGCTTGGTATTGGCATTATTGATTTCGGCAATGTCTAAATTCACTTGTGCCAACAAGAGGTCGAAGAAATACTCCGTAACTGTGATGGCTATCTTTTCCTGCGTTTCTATAAAAACCTGTTTACTTTCGTTAAACTTTAAAGGTTCTATCTTTTTGTCCCATTTTAAGCTATTGAACTTTAGCAAAGGCTGTGTATAACCAATACCATAAGGAATACCATTATAGAGCACACTGTTCCTGTCGAAATCATCAAAACGTTGCAATTGTGTGGTTCCATAAACTGTTCCACCTGTTGCGGCAATGCTCTGACTAAAATTTAAGGTTAACGAAGAGTTATCATAATGAATAGGCTGAAAAAGAATAGTTCCATTGGGTTGTTGTACTTGGGTATATGTTTTGGTATAACCTGGCAATACACCTTCCAAAGCCAATTGAGGATGATAGTTAGATTTAAAAGTTCTCCATTCCCAGTATTTTGTTTCCTTTACCGTAATGGCCTGTTTAGCCGAAATGGAATTAGATTTTGCCATTTCTACTACTTGTGGCAACGTTAACCTCAAGGTATCTACCTTGGCCAAAGCAAATGCACCATAAGTGGTCAATAACAAGAGCTTAGTGAATAATATTTTCCTCAACATCATCTTAATTATTTATGGTGATGGTTTGCGTGTTCTTATACTCGGCCATATCTGAGGTAATCACTTCTTCTCCCAGTTTTAAACCGCTAATAATCTCTATGAAATCGAAATTGCTTAACCCAGTTTTAACCGTTCTCCGTTCTGCTTTTCCATTTTTCAAAACGAAAACTTCTTGAAGGTTAGAACCATTAAATGCTGGTCCGTTAGCTATTCTTAAGACGCCATTTCTGGTATCGGTGACTAGAAAAACATCTACCTTTTGGTTTGGCCTTAACTCTTTGCTATCTTTTTGATTCAATTGAATATCAAACGAAACAATGCTATTGCTTACGGCCGGAGAAATGTTAACAATACTACCACGCAATTGCGTATCGCCGATGCGAATGATAGCTGTCATGTTGTTGTGAATCTTGTCGAGCAAGTTATCAGACATGCTACCCGCCACCTTAAATCCACTTAAATCAGCTATCCTAACCAAAGCATCACCTTCGTGTACGCTCGAGCCTATGTTTTTATTAACCCAGGTAACCACACCAGACCTAGTAGCCGTTACATTTGCTAAATCTAACTTACGCTTTAAGGCATCGAGGTCGTTGCGTTGTATGGCCAGTGCAATCTCCGCTTCCCTGATCTCGATCTTCATGGTTTGCTGTTTGCTTTTGATCTCGTTCTCTAATTGTAGTTTCTCTAGTTCCGCTACTTTCAGGTCGAGCTCAGCACGTTCTACATCTTCCTTTGTGCCACCACCAGCTTTTAACAATCTTTTGGCAGACGAAACCGCATCTTTAAAATTGCTGATGCGCAATTGTTTAATGCTGTTGTTAGATTTGATATCAAAAAAGCTCTTTTCAAGGTCTAGTTTCAGTTTACGAATCTCATTCTCCTTTGATTCCATTTGAAATTGGAGTTTTCCGTATTCTGTCTGACTTAAAGATTTATCAAGTGTAAGAATAGACTGCCCTTTTGTTACTTTTTTGCCTGCGTCTAACAAAACCTCCTTTATAGAGGCACTAATCGGACTTGTTAAAACCTCTTCAAATTCAGGCAATACCTCGCCTGTGGCATTAATTGTATTTTCAATGATACCGGTTTCAACTTTGGCGGTCGTAATATCAGCAGTGGTTAAGGATGGTTTAAAATAATACCTGATTAACCAAATGCTGCTGGCTAGTATAACCAGTGAGATAAAAATCAGGAGATAAGTTTTCTTCTTCTTTTTTGCAGTAACTTCTTCTTCAATGAGCTTGTCCATTTAAATAATATTTACATCAGCTTTTACAAGAGCGATGCCAATATTTAATTATTGAATATCAAGCAGTTACATAAAATGTAAAACAAAAAAATGCCCGATATCGAACATCTTGTTTTATATCGGGCAAAATTAAATATGAATATTTTTCCGAGCGGAATTAGTTTTTATTTCTTTGGTCTTTCAGCTTTAGTGTTTAGGCTTTCCCTAAACACTGAGCGCACTGAGTAATGTAGATATTCTTTGGTCTTTCAGCTTTAGTCTTTTAGCTTTCCTCCGGTCTTTCCTACTCAACAACTCCACGACTTACCAACTCCCCATCTCACCCCCTTACCTCACTGCCAAAGCATCCCCTTCAAACAAAATCCCATCCCATCCATTGGCCATGAACTGCCTGATGTTTTGATGATCTGTTCCCTCTGGACTAGCCAGCACCGCTTGATAATGTTCTGCAAATAAAAGAAGTGTATCAGCCTCGCTTAGCTCATTCAGTTGAGCAAAAGCAAACACCTTTGCACTGCCTTGATTCTGCGTTGTCTCGTTATAAGCATCACCATTTTTAAATGCAGTAGGTTGATGTTGGTAATAGTTTTCTATAAATGCAATAACTTGACTAAAGGTTATTGAGTTTGTCTTTAAATCGGCTAGTAAAGTGGTTAATTGAGATCTCATTTATGTTTTTTTTAAAGGCTTAAAATTACAAATACCTAATCATATTATTTTTATAAAACACAGAAATCATCAAACTGGCTCAAGTCTTAAAGCCAGGGGCAATGATTAGGGTCGACTTGGGCCTGTCATTAAGTTCATGAATTAATCTAAGGCACAAGTCTCCGTCGCTTTACCCATAACTGGCGCAAGTCTTAAAGCCAAGGGCATTGGTTGGGACCGACTTGAGCCTAACGTTAAGTTCATGAATTAATCTAAGGCACAAACTGGCTCAAGTCTTAAAGCCAGGGGCATTGATTAAGGCCGACTTGGGCCTATCCTATCGTTAACTTTATAACAAAACCACTAAACAAGATCTAGCTTTTCTTGAAAATGAAAGGGCAGTGCTAATGGCGTCTGCAGCCCCGCCAACGTTCAAATCTTTTTTGTTACTCAACATTAAAATACAAGAACAAAAAAGGATTTCCACTAATGTCGGGTTTAGGGAACAGCGGCCTGTAACAAAGCAAAGTTCCAAACAACTGGCGCAAGTCTTAAGGCCAGGGGCATTGATTAAGGCCGACTTGGGCCTAACGTTAAGTTTAAAACTCCCACCTTGGCGCAAGCATAATGCCTGTGACAAAATATAAAAACCAACTTATTGCAACGAGGTAATCAATTAGCTTTATGTTGTTGTTCATTTTCTTATTCCTTTTTGTAGGTATCTCGATAGTTAAGCACCCGCTTAAGTTGCCCTTGTCTATAGACACTCAATTCCAAGGTATTTTTCTTTTTTACAAGAGAGTCGCCAACTTCTATAATCCCTTCCCATTTCCGAGGCATTGAATAAACGTATCGACTACCAATTACTGCTTTTTTTATATTATGATCTCGATCATCCTGAAACAAGCTGTCAACTTTTCCTTCAAATTGCTCTTCTAGATCATTTTTCATTGAACCAGACATATCATTTCTGGTTAAAAACATATAAATCGCAATTGCCATAACTAAGATTACAGGAACAGCATATCCTAATTTCTCAATTTTTATTTTCAAAGTGTTTGTGTTTTCATTTTGCCTGTTAGATCACTTATCTATAAAACAGAAAACCAAAATACAATAATTAATCTATGATAACACATAACTGGCTCAAGTCTTAAAGCCAGGGGCATTGATTAAGGCCGACTTGGGCCTGTCATTAAGTTCATGAATTAATCTAAGGCACAAGTCTCCGTCGCTTTACCCTAAACACAAGACTTGCACAAACTGGCTCAAGTCTTAAAGCCAGAGGCATTGATTAAGGCCGACTTGGGCCTATCGTTAAGTTCATGAATTAATCTAAGGCACAAGTCTCCGTCGCTTTACCCTAAACAAAAGACTTGCGCCAGAAGGGTACATAGACCTAACAACAATCTACAAATCCCATAACTGGCTCAAGTCTTAAAGCCAGGGGCATTGGCTAGGGCCGACTTGGGCCTGTCATTAAGTTCATGAATTAATCTAAGGCACAAGTCTCCGTCGCTTTACCCTAAACACAAGACTTTCGCCAGAAGGGTACATATACCTAACAACAATCTACAAATCCCATAACTTGCGCAAGTCTTAAAGCCAGGGGCATTGATTGAGGCCGACTTAGGCCTATCGTTAAGTTCATGAATTAATCTAAGGCACAAGTCTCCGTCGCTTTACCCTAAACACAAGACTTGCGCCAGAAGGGCATAAGCCTAACGACAATCTACAAATCCCATAACTGGCTTAAGTCTTAAAGCCAGGGGCATTGATTAAGGCCGACTTGGGCCTATCGTTAAGTTTATGAATTAATCTAAGGCACAAGTCTCCATCGCTTTACCCTAAACACAAGACTTGCGCCAGGAGGGGAATTACATTCCATCTTCCATTTTACCCCACTTTCGAACCACCCCTATTCCCTATTCCCTATTCCCTATTCCCTATCCCCCTCACTTCTCCCCAACAAAAAAGCGCCACCCTAAAAAGGAATGACGCTTTTGCAATTTTAATATTTCTCTTAGTATCCGTTATTTCCGAATTCTGCTGCATTGGTAATCGCATCCAGAAAGTATTGTGGAATTGGACGTTGTGTATGTTTTGCTGGATCAAAGTTAGCTGCAATAGCTGGATTGGTTTGTTGGAAATAAGTTTTGCTTAAATTTCCAGTTCTTTTTAAATCAATCCAACGAGTATGCTCTCCTGCTAATTCACGACCACGTTCTTTTAAGATATAAGCTACGTTCATCTCTGCAGGAGTTGCCAACATTTCACTTTCGCGAGAAGTAAGGGCAGCACGCTTACGAATTACATTAACATAAGTCGACGCTTTTAACGCATCGTTGTTAGCTAACAAAGCAGCTTCTGCAGCAATTAAATAAACTTCACCCAAACGGATAATTGGAATATCACCTAACCAATTCTGGTTAGATTGCGCATACATTTTTCCAGAGAATTTCTTGAACGCTGGGAAGATGTTGATCAAACTTGGCTCATTAGGAAAAGATGCTGGCAACTTGTAATTATTGGTTGCTGGATCAAATAAATCACTTGGATCGGCAACTAAACAAGGCATTGCTTTTTTAGTTGCAGTAGGTATAGTCCAGTTTGGTGTAAACACCGATAAACCCACATCATTGGTCATGTTTTTCTCTTCCTCAAAAGTACCGCCTGCTGCTAAGAAATAATCTGGACCAGTATAAGCCTGTCTGGTACTCAAAATGGTTTTACCCACAATAGAAGCATCCTTTTGATAAGTAGTAGCTAAAGCTGCCGTAATTACTTTATCAGCACTAGCATAGAACTTATAGGTAAAGGTATTCGCAAACCTGGTATCTGGTGTGGTTTCCCTCGGATCGAAAATGCTAGTCAACAAATATTTGGTTGGTTTGTATTGTTTAGCATTCGACCTGCCATAAAGCACAGTGGTTTCAATTGTTCCCCAATCTGCTCCTCTACCACCTAAATCTGGCAAGTAATACTGACGAGTACGACCTCTGTTAAAACCTTCAGGATTTAATCCAGTTACATCAATAGCCTGTAAGAACAAAAACTCAGTGTTGCTTTTGTTGTTCTTTAAATCAAATGCTTTTGCAAAACCTGAACGTGTAGCATCACTAGTGTAAAGTGCGCAATTGTATTTTGCTTGGTTATTGATCAACTCTTCGGCCGCTGCCAAAGCCAAAGCACCATATTGTGCAGCTTCTCCTAAACGCGTACGTTGAAGATATACCTTCGCTAACAATGCATAAGCCGCCTTTTTAGCAATACGACCTCTTAATGCACCTTGAGTTAATGGCAATTTCTCGGTCGCGAATTTCAAATCTGAAATAATCACATCGTAAATTTCCTTCTCTGTGCTTCTTTTCGGAGCAATGTTATTACCTTCTGTAGCGGCAGATTTAGTAGTTAAATAAACCGGACCAAATTGCTCTACCAAGTTAAAATAAGCCCAAGCTCTCCAAAAATAAGCTTCAGCTACCTTGGTGTCAATCTCTGTCTGGCTGCTATAACCTTTCACTTTTGTGCTAAACTCTATCGCCGTGTTGGCTAAACCAATGGCCGAATAACAGCCTCCCCAAATGGTTTTTAAGGTACCCAAGCCCGTAGTTAAAGTATTGTCGTAGGTGGTGATACCAATATCAGAACCTGCATAATTAATCCAAAGGTCTGTACCCATTTCAGATGGACCGATAAAATCTACCTTACCATAGAAAAAATAATTGTCTACGTAAATGGTATTGATCAAACCTTCGAAACCAGATTTATTACCATAAGCAGTTTCTAAGGTAGTTGCCCCTGGATTTACTTCATCTAAAAATTTTTTACATGAAGTGGTGCTAAGCGAAAGTACTACAACTAAGCCCAGCGAATATTTATATAATCTTTTCATTTTCTTTTCTTAAAATATTAAAATGATGCGTTCAATCCAAAAACCATTTGTCTGTATAACGGGAAACTATCACTTCCAGCTGTTTCAGGATCGATGTCTTTCAACAAAGAACTTTTCGCAAACACAAAACTGTTGTAAGCCGTACCATATAACCTAATGCGACTAAATCCTGCCTTGCTACTAATTTTCGCTGGTAACGAATACCCAAGGGTGATGTTTTTTACTTTAAAGTAAGAACCATCTACAATTGAAAGTGAACTGATATAAGTATTACTCAAACTTGTACCTGTAGTTGGTCTTGGGAAATCGTTTGTTGGATTTGATGGCGTCCAATAGTTATAAGAAGCTGGTTGACCAATCTGATTCCAATAACCCAATAACTGCGCATTGATGGTTTGTCCGTAACGCATGGTCATGAATACTGTTAAATCAAATCCTTTATAAGTAAAGGTATTTTGTAAACCCATGCTAAAGTTAGGCGTATTGTGACCAAGGATCATTCTATCTGCTGCCGAATAAGCATGCACCCCGTTATCGCTCACACCTGCTACATCAATTTTTGGTACAGTAGCCAATTTAACATCTCCAGGTTTTGCACCATATTTAGCCGCTTCCACTTCTTCGCCCAATTGCCAAACACCCAATTTTTTATAACCAAAAAGCACACTCTGTGGTAACTGACTGCCCACAAATAGGTTATTGGTAATTAAGGCAGTAGTCGCAATAGAATTACCCAAATCAAGTTTGGTTAGCTCTTCTGTAGCTCTTGTAAAAGTAAATGCGCTGTTCCATTTAAAGCCACCTTTTGTTTCGATGTTCCTACTTGAAATAGTTAACTCGAAACCAGCATTTTTGGTTTCAGCGATGTTGGCGTAAATGTAATATTGGTTTTTGGCATCAAATCCTCCATCTGTAGGTGGCAAGTTTCTTGGATACAAAACACCTTTAGATTTGGTATTAAAATACTCTCCAGTTAAATCGATTCTGTTGTTAAACAAGCTCACATCTAAACCTAAGTTAAAATTGTAAGAACGCTCCCAGGTTAAATCGTCATTACCCAAGGCACGGTTGGTAGAATACAATGGCAAGGCAGTAGATCCACCTAAAGTCAATGGAAATTCTCCAGACCTAGAAGCAACTAAAGTACTATTGGTATAAGCCGGAATATTCGGGTTACCCGCAACACCATAACCAGCTCTTAACTTCAAATTGCTGATGTATGCTTTACTGAAGTCCATGAACTTCTCCTCACTGATGCGCCAAGCGGCAGATACTGATGGGAACGATGACCATTTGTCAATCAGCTGTGATACCCCATCCCAACGGTTAGAAGCTTGGAAAAGGTATTTTCCTTTGTAGTTATAGTTGATCCTTCCCGCAAAAGACATTCTATTTTGTTGAATATAACCAGTTGATTTAGTTGTAGAAAGTGTTGCAGCACTCAGGTTATAGAAACTGTAATCATCAAATTCAAGTCCAGTGCCGAAGATGAAAGAACGTTCGCTCCTTTTGTCTTCCAAAGAAGTAATTCCCGTAACGGTAAATTGATGATCGTTGGCCAATGTCCAATTATAATTAATGATGTTTTCCCATAAGTAATTATAGCTGATGCTGTTTTCGTAACTCGCCTCTTTTGCAGTTCTACCTTCAGAAAGTAAATTGTACGAACGCTCATTCGCAAAAGTACCTTGTCGGCCAGACGAAAGCGTTAGACCCAAGTTAGAACGAATAGATAAGTTTTTAATCGGCGTAAACTCTACATAAGGGTTCACCGCCAAATAAAGACTTTTTGTATTGTTAATGAATACCCCATTAGCATAATTGGCAATCGGACTCACCGCAGATACACCAGTCAATGGCAATGCATTTACAGTACCATCTGCATTATAAGCTGAACCTAATGGATATACACCATAAGCCTTGTTGATACGGCTATTGGTTTGATCGCCATTTCTTAAGTTAGCCGTTGTTTGCAAACCAGCCTTAAAGAATTTACTGAAATTAACATCTACACCACCACGAATATTGTAAAACTTCGACTCATCGCCTTGATAAATCCCTTTTTCGTCTATATAACCTAATGACATGTAAGCCTGTGTTTTTTCAGAACCTCCCCGAACAGAGATATGGTGATTTTGTTGTGAACCATCACGTAAGGTCTCATCTACCCAATCAATCCATTGCCCATTGTTAATGGCCGTAACACCTGCTGCAGGAATGCCCGCATCGGTTAAACTTGCTGGATACTTATTATTTGCCGTAAAATAACGTTCGTTGATGTAAGTTAACCAAGCATCACCCGATAAAGCCTTTGGAAATTCTGCCCTACCATTAATGCCATAATAACTGTTCACATCTACCTGAACCTTACCTGCTTTTGCCTTTTTTGTGGTAATCATGATCACGCCATTTGCACCTGCAACCCCATAAATTGCGGTAGAAGATGCATCTTTTAACACATCGATGGTTTCAATGTCATTTGGGTTTAAGCTAGTAATGCTACCAATAATCCCATCAATAACATATAATGGATTTTGTGAAGCACCCGGAATGGCACCCACCGTAATGGAACGGTTACCCCTTAACAACACGCTAGGGTTTTGCCCAGCTTGGCCGCTTGTACGCTGAATATCTAAACCTGCTACCCTGCCTTGTAAAGCTTCCATCGGACTACTCACTGGATTAAGTGTAATGTCTTCGCTCTTCACAGAAGAAACTGCACCAGTAAGGTCCTTTTTCTTTACCGTACCATAACCAATTACCACTACATTATCCAAATTTGAAACTTCTTCGGCCAATACCACCTTCATGTTGTTCGCTGCCGCAACTTCATTGGTTTTAAAACCTACCATGGTGAAAACCAAGGTGGCGTTAGCATTTTCGAGATTGATGCTAAATTGCCCTTTTCCATCTGTAGTAGTGGTAGCTGTACCATTTTTCACCTTGATACCTACTCCTGGCAAGGGAAGTCCTTTTTCATCAACAACCGTTCCCTTAACGCTTATTGTTTGTTGCACAAAAAAAACGGTGCTGTTTGTGGTAGCAAGTGCAGATTTTTCTGCTGCGAAAGAAGAGATCGGTAACATTGCCATGGCTAATAGCAATTGGGTACCAGAAAATGCTCTCCAATGGCATTTGCTAAGTAGTGTTTTTTGCATAATGTTCATCAATGATTTGGTTAATATTTTTCTTGCAGGGCGAAAAATTCATCACTTATTAACCAAAAAAAGAATTAAAAATCTTTCATTTATGAATAAAACGTTCATCAATAAAAGTAATTTTTTTACTTAAAAAGCAAAAAACGTTGATTTTTAATACGTGAGAGGTATTTATACTTGGTTTTTAAGTTCCGAATAAAACGGGATCCTTGTTAACAAACTTAAATAATTAAAAATTAATATCATTTAATTTTATTAAAAATATTACAAGGGTTTTGGCTTGTTGAGTTTTGATCTTTCAGTTTACTTTATTGAGTTTAAAATTGGCTTATCTTCATAAACCACAGGAACCTGTTGTTGTAACCAAATGGTCATCCAAGCTGAACCCATTCTACTGGCAATAGCTTCTTCTCTTCCTAAATAGCTATTCTCTTGATCACCCATATAGGTATGCCTATCTGCAAAACGTTGTTGTTGTTCCAATACTTTATCAACGTGTAATTTAGCCCAGTATTCTCCTTTATGTTTTAAGGATAGGTTGTCCCAACCATACGTAAATGCAGCGATATCTAAATTGGCGTAAGTATCATAAACACCCAATCCCCAATCTGAACCTTCTGGATAATAAACATCGGCTTTGCCTTCTTGATACATGGTGCCACCAGGAGCTTTATAAGGAGGCGATGAAAAGCGATGGGTAGTTACTGAATAGTAAATTTTATCTAAATTAAAACGTGCTGCTTCAGGCGTAGGCCTTTTGGCCAAGGAGAACACTATAGGTGCATTAATCATGGAAGCAAGTGCATTATACATCGGGTGAATGATGCCATGGTTAATTACAAAACCTGGCTCTTCCATGTTATAACCTTTAACCCAACTGCTAACAGGCTGTCCGTGTATGATTCTTAAGTTATTTAAATCGGAAGGAAGAGATGTTGCAGCGATTAAATACTCAACCGCCTTATGCAACCATTTATTAGAATTTGGATGGTTAGGCAGCATAACCGCAGCCAAGTACAATAACTCTGCATTCCATGCATCTTCTTCAATTTTAGAATCACCTTTAAAGATTACTTTTCCAGTACTGTCTTTATAATAAAGTGGAGCTGTTGGCAAAAAACGATCTGCTTCGGCAATCATCATTTTTAGGATATTAGATTGATCCTTTGGAGAAAAATCGTCCCATAAAAGCCAAGCCCCGTAGCCTGTATAATAAGCCCAGTGAGCAGCTTGCCAATCGCCACCCCAAACTTTTCGGGTATTATTAATTTTATGGTCATAAGCTATAGAGCGAATCATTAACAATGTTTTTTCTTTAGCTCCCTGCAATGAAACACCAGTAACAGTTTGATCGTATATCCCTGTTTTTATAGCTATCGCGATACCAAAAGACATGGCAGCCGGAAAACGGTAACGGTATTCATTAACCTTAGATTTACTTTTCAAATCAAGATAACCAGTCGAGTCTTGTTGATAATTTTTTAAATCCTTGTACCAAGTTGTAAGGGCAAATCTATTCGCATGAAGCAATGTTGTTTTTACATTATTTGCTATTTTATTATTAGGTGCTTTTTTGTTAAACTTTCCCCAATTAATTGGCTGAACCATTAATGAAGCGTCAGTATTAACTTGTCCCTTCGCCAGATTAACTTCTGTAATTACCAATAAAATGGCAATCATTATCTTTAAATGATATTTCATCATGCTTTTATATTTTGGCACTGAGAGTTTCGTAATAGGTTAAATTCCCCTCTTCCATCTTACATTTTAAATCCTTTTGCTTCTTATCTTTTGGACTTTCTCGACTTTCAGACTTTCAGGCTCCCCCATTTTACCTTCCCATTTCCCATCTTACACCTTCCATTTTCCATCTTACACCTTACCTCTTACCTCTTCCATCCATTTGCGTCAATAAATCCTTTAACTCTTTAGTTTTTGAAGGAAATTTATCAGCTACATTATTTTTTTCGACGATATCGGTATTTAAGTCATACAGTTGTTCGCCTTGTTTTCCAAAAGGCGCTATGTATTTCCAGTTATTCTTTACAATAGCTAAGTTATTGAAACCCTCTTCTATCATTACACTTCTACCGAATTGTTGTTTACCCACAAAAGCATTAAAGTGGTTTTCGCTATCTGCAGCTTCACCATTTTTAATAGGCACCTTTAAATAACTGGCAAAGGAGGCTAAAAAATCTACCTGATTAACCATCGCCATTGATACAGCAGGTTTAATCTGTGCTGGCCATGATATAATGAATGGCACTCTTGTACCTCCTTCGTACACTTGCATTTTACCGCCTCTTAACAGACCAGCAGGTAGGTGCCCTTCATTTTTACTGACCGCTTCATCTGCGTAACCATCATCTAACACAGGCCCATTATCACTGCTAAATATGATAATGGTATTTTTAGTTAAACCCAATCGATCTAGTTGTTTGGTAAGTTCACCAACTGCCCAATCCATTTCTAGGATAGCATCTCCTCTATAACCCAATGAACTTTTACCTTTGAACATACTTGCAGGCATACGAGGTACGTGAATATCATGTAATGCGTAATACAGGAAAAATGGTTTTTTTTGATTCTCTTCAATAAAATTCATCGCCTTGAAAAGGAAAGTTGGAGCCAGTTCTTCATCAGTCCAACGAGCTTTTTTACCACCTTCCATAAATCCAATACGACCAATTCCGTTTACAATGGTATTGTTATGTCCAACTGAGGAGTTTAATTTAAGTAGCTCTGGGTTTTCTTTTCCGGTTGGTTCGTTACCAATTTTCTTCTGATAATCAACTCTAATCGTATCATTCTTTTCTAGGCCAATTACCTTATGGTTTTCCATGAATACTGTCGGTACCCTATCTGCCGTTGCCGGAAAAATAAAAGAATAATCGAAACCAATTTCATTTGGACCAGGACTGATATCTCCATTCCAGTCCTTAGTTACCTTATCTCCTAAACCTAAATGCCACTTACCTACAATACCTGTTTGATAACCAGCAGTTTTAAAAACTTTAGGTAAGGTTATGTTTTTTGTTGAAACTACCAATGCAGCATCACCTGGTAAAATATTGCGTCCTTTTTCTCTCCAAGGATACTCGCCAGTCATTAAGGCATACCTAGATGGTGTACAGGTTGCAGAAGTAGTATGGCCATTGGTGAACCTTACGCCAGCTTTTGAAAGTTTATCTACGTTTGGAGTTGCAATTTTTGTAGCGCCATAACAACTTAAGTCTCCATAACCTAAATCATCAACATAAATGATAATTACGTTTGGTTTTTGCTGCGCTTGCAATGAAAAGAAAGTGAAAAGTAAACCCATTAGAATTAGGTTTACTTTCACCACTTTTTTAATGAAGAAGGAATCAATCATTTTATTTTTCTGTAAGGAGACTAATCAATTTTAACAGTATTTAGCTGTTGATCTACCAATAAGCCATTGCGTAGTTTAAGGTCGAACTTTAACTTACGTTTTGCTTTTAGTTTGATTACAAATAAATCGCTAGTACCAGATAAGGTTTCCTTATTACCTAAATTCGCAAATGTTGGATACAAAACTTTATCACCATTGGTATGCAACCTATCATTAGTTAGGTTATCCATTTGTTTTGTATTTAAGCTCTGTACGGCTACAAATTCATAATCTTGTGAGTTATAAGGTAGGGCAAAACTTAATGCGTTTACCGATTTAAGATCAATACCTTTAACCTTAATTTCAATAATTTCATCTTTGTTATAATTCTGTTTTGAAGTACTTAACTCAAGTTTACCTGCAACCTTAGCATCAGCTTTATTCACTTTTACACCGCCCTCTAATTGTGTTGCCACAACTGAAATATCATAAGCATCAATCAATTCATTTTTGTTGATATCGCCATTGCTAATGTAACCTTCAAAATCAGCATCACCTTTTCTTAAACCTGTGTAATTGATGTAAGAAGTAAAGTCGTTTTTATCAATCAAACGGTCGTTGTTAATATCGCCTGGCAGGTAACTTTCTGTACCTGGAACTTTGAACACATATAATTCGCGACCAGAACCATAATCGCCAACAGCTTCAGTAACTGAGATTTTGATGTACCTCGTAGTTGGATGAGTTGGGAAATTAAATATTTTAACATCATCTGTCCTTGGCCATTCAAATGGGCTTACTTCAGTCCAGTTTTCTTTATTGTTACTGTAAGCAACACTTCCTTTTAGGATAACCCCATTCCCTCTTCCAGAACGAGGCAGGTAATGAAACTTATCCAATTGATTAATTGATTTTAAGTCGATAACCATATCAAATGGAACAGCTTTAACGCCATATTTTGTATGCCACATGCTTGCTTCATCAAAGTCGAACAATTTAGTTGGTCCTTCTCCACCTTGATTTTCTGCTGTGGTTTGTGCTACAATTCCTTTAATCGCAAACTCTAAAGGATTGTTCTTTGTTTTAGCTGTGATGGTTGTCCAATCTGAAAAGCCATCTTTATTTACAGCACGTAATTTAAATGAATAAGCAGTTTCTGCAGCTAAACCTTCAAACAATAAAGTGGTATCTCTGATGGTTGTATAATGCATGTTGCTAAAATCTATCTCATAAAAATCTGCATTTTCTACCTTTTTCCAAGTTGGCTTAAGCGTATAAGCTTCTCTATTTTTTTCGGTAACACCAGCATTTAATGGCGCTGCTAATTTTCCTGTAGAGATGCGTAGTTTATCAGCAGGTTCGAACTTAAATCCTTCAATACTTACCGTTACAGGATTTACCGTGATATTTGTAACTGGTAATTTAACCAATAACTGAGGATTTTTAGCGATGACAACTTTTTCAAACTCGCTGCCTTTTGTAGCAAACCTGTTTAAGTTTGGCGTTGCATCATAGAAAAAGGTATTTTCTTTTTTCAAGAAATCTTGCATCGAGCTTACCTCGGTTAATTTCACTTTTTTACCTCCTATTTTAGCAATAATCTTTGTTGGTTTTGCGGTAACATTAACAATCAACTCTGTTGCTTTTTCATTTACAAAACCATCAAAATCGCCTTTGGCAGGATGAATGGTTAAAGTGGCAATTTGCTTTTGATTAACCTCTGATTCGATTAAACTAGAAACGCCTTTGCCTAACTTATAAGATTCGGTCTTACCATCGTCATCATATTCAGTAAATGAGGTTTTTCCTGCCGGATAAAATTGATAAATTCTATTGCCTTTGTTAATTTCAGAAACATTATTATTCGGGTTAGCCATCGGGATAATTGCTCCTTCTTTAACTAAAACCGGCAACTTCCATAACGGCGCATCAAAACTATTGATAATGCTATTTCCTGCGTATTTATCTCCCGTAAAATAATCAAACCAAGTACCAGTTGGCAAATAGATATTATCGCGAATATCATTACCTTTTTCGTCTAATTTAGTTGCCTGATAAATTGGTGCTACCAAGAACGATGGTCCGTATAAATATTGGTATTGTGTTGCCGTTCCGTTTGTATAAGCATTCGGTTCGGCTAAAAACATTGCCCTGATGATTGGCAAACCATTAACCGCCTCTTTAGCAATGCTATAAGCATACGGCATTAATTGTGATTTTAGTTTTAAGTAAGTTCTATTTATAGAAGTAATTGGCTCACCCAATGCGTGTGGGTATTTCTCATTTGAACCCCATCCATCCATATTTAATTGAGTTGGCGTAAAGGTTTTCCATTGAAAATCTCTTGTGTTTATAGTAGTATTTTTTCCTCCAAAAATACCATCCATATCTGAAGTAATATTTGGCTGACCAGATAAGCCTGAACCCAAATAAGTTGGAATATGGAAACGAATGTATTCCCAAACACCGCCAGTTTGGTCGCCCGACCAAATGCTTGCATAACGCTGTGTACCTGCCCAACCGTCTAAAGAAATAATAAAAGGTCTGCTGTTGTTCCCGTATTTCGGAATAATTTGAGCAACATCGGCAATGCCATTTAAACCGAACGAATATCCAGCACCTACCCAAGCCACATCAGTTTTTAAAACCCTAACACCAGCATCTCTAGTTTCTTTAATAATATCACGTTGCAACAAAGCGCTTACACCTTCTTTTGGATGAAGATTAGATTGTGTCCATAAACCGATTTCTACTCCATTTTTACGAGCATAATCGCCAAAATCTTTAAGATTAGCAATGTTGCCATCTAAAGTTTCTGTTTGTCCGTAACCTGCACCATAACCGTCATTAGGCAACAACCAACCAAACGGCATATCATTCTTTTTATACCTATCTATTACTGCACGGGCAGAGAACTGATAATTATTCTTTTCGCCATTTAAAGATTCTTTTACACCTCCATTGTCTTTCTGACTTTCCTTGTATCTTTTTCCATCCTCAAACAATAATCCTTTTTCATCTTCCTTCCAATAATCTCTGTTATAAGCATTTAAGTGACCTTGGTAAAAACCAAATTTTGGCAATAAAATTGGATTACCTGTTAATTGGTAAAAATCATTTAATAAGGCAACAGTTCCATCATCAACCATCAAAAAGACATCTAAATAATCTGTTTCGTGAGCTAATTTTACTATTCCATTTTCTTTTGCCCCAAAATCATAACTTCCTTTTTTAAAGGTGTACCACATCATTGCGTAACCCTTTGTAGACCAATAATAAGGTGTTGGAGATGCTACACCACCATCTGTCCAGCTGTTTTGATTTTCTATGGCTATTTTTTTGCCCTTATGAGAGAAACGACCATTTTGTACACCACCTCCATAAAAATACTCATCAGCATTTTCTTTTAAAGTAAGAGTCACCTTGTCTTTTTCAAAGTTGACAGGAGATACTTCTGTTAATACAACAGCTTTTGTAGCTCTATTGATTACTTTTATCAATGATGTATTTTTATCTACTTGAACATCAATTTTTGCTGTTGAAACCGTGATTTGGTTATTCGTATCAACTATGTTTAAGCTAGTAACAGGTCTTCTTGGATTTTCTACCAATATTTTAGCTTCAGGTTTTGCTTCAGGATCTCTAAGCATCCCTCCTGCATTGTCTTGAAACAACCTAAAGATGTTTTCTCCGTAAAAATCTAAAGTCAGTTTTTGGTTATCTGGTAGTAAGAGTTCAACAGAAGTATCATTGATTTTTTTGGCACTAATTACTTTTGTGTTTTGCGCTAACAAAGGCATGGCCGATGCTAAAAGAACGAAAACAACTAAGTGTGCTATTGTTCTAATGTAATTGGGAAGAGAAAATATTTTCATCTTTATAAAATTTCTTTTTTAATATTCTACGTGATAATCTTTTTTAAATGCTTGTCCGCTCCAAGCTTTTTTTGCGGTCCAATCTGCCGCATCTGCAGTCCAAAATACATTATCTGCCGGTAAACCTAAGGGTAAAAAACCTAATGTAGCCATATACAAACTACCAGTTGAAGTATAGCCATCGGCAATGCCGGGTTGTGAACCACAAAAACCCAAAACTAACCAACCATTGGCATCAAAGTTATTGCATTGATCAAACATGCGATGCATAACAGCAGTTACCCCACAACGAACTTGAGCTGGACTAATTTGCGACGGCAATTTTTCCATCAAGGCTACCTGACCTAATGCTTGAAAAGCCGCAGTGCGATAAGTAACAGACCTACCCATTGGAACATAAGTACCATCAGGACTAATGATTCTTTCAGAAAACTCAGAATAACGTACCATTCGTTTTACAGCAGTATCATACATATCTATTGGAACTCTCTTTTTATCTGAAAGTACCTTGAAAAAATCGACTAACATGGGATGAATGACATAAGAGTTATAATAATCCATGCTAAAGCTTGGTCCATCGCTATACCAACCATCTCCTTGATACCATTCTAATATTTTTCTTTTTGCAAACTCTAAACGTACAGGATCTGCTTGTTCGCCAATGCTCAATAAAAAAGCTTCGTTAATTCCTGCAAACAACAACCAATTGTTATATGCTCCAGTACGTGTACGCAAGGCTTTAAACTCTTCAGCAATGCGCTTTTTAGTTACGTCATCTAATGGTTCCCATAATGCTTTTGGTGCTCTTAAAAATGCTTGCGCCATATAAGCAGCATCTACTATCGGCTGGCTTTCCGTTCTAAAATTCAGGTAATCTGGATTTGCTGGGTCTACTGCATTTGCAATACCTTTTAAAAGTGCTTCACGTAGTTTTTTGCGCATTTGCCCTTCTTTTGTCTCATCATCAGGTAAAGCAAGCCAAGGTGCAACACCAGCCATTGTTCTGCCAACTGCTTCTAAGTAAGTAACCTTTTTAAAGAAATCTGTTTTCTGACCAGGAGGCACTTCCACTGGCATGTTCTTTTTTAAGGTACTGTTAGAAAGGTTTAAAATAACTGGCGAAGACATCTTATATAATAGATTTGCCCAATATTCGCGGTCTTGGGCGCCAGTAACAACTGGATTAGGTTTTGCCTTCTTTTGAGCTTGAGCTTGAATGGTAACAGTAGATAAAACTACTGCCAAGCCCATATATTTAAGTTTATTTATCACTTTATTTTGTGCTAATTTCAAAATATCTGTTAGTTCCTGCAGAAAAATCTACAGTATATTGTAAGAATTGAGGTGTTTTACCTTTATAGATAATGGTCGATGGAATTAAAGTTTTGGTTGCCGCATCGTTTACTACTACGTTTTTAGGGTCAGCTTTTTTAATTTCTTTTTTAATATCCGACCATTTTACCTCAACAATTTGTTTTTTTGAGCTAGCAGTTTCGTTGTAAACCTCTTTAATAAATACATTGTCTTTTTGGTTTAGATATAAAGGAAGCATTTCGCTACCTGCTAAAAGGAAAGCGCCAACACCATACACATCAGTATCATCATAACCAACTTTATCTGGTGCTGCACCTTGTGCTTGTACAAAACCTAATTTACCATCTGGGTGAATAGATGTAACCAATGCCAACCAAGCCTTATTAACTACAGGTTGGTATTTTTTAGCTGGCAATAAACCATTGTTAATTCCCCAAGCCATTGCATAACAGATAAATCCTGTTCCGCTGGTTTCTTTTGAGGGGTAACTTGCAGGGTCAAGCAAACTTGCGTGCCAGCTTCCATCTGGTTGTTGTAAAGCTGCCAGTTTATTAGACATATCTTTAAATAAGCCTTCTAATTTTTTGCGTTCTGGATGGTTTTTTGGCATTACAGAAAGTACCCTTACCAAACCTCCTATTACCCAACCATTACCACGGCCCCAAAATACTTTAGTGCCATTTTTCTCTTTTTTATTGAAATAACGGCTATCTCTATAATAAAGCTTTTCATCTTTATCATAAAGGTATTCAGTTGTTTTCATCCACAGTTGTGCAGACTTATCTAAAAATTTAGCATCACCAGTTGCATCAGTTAAATAGCCCAAAGCTGGAGGCCCCATGAACAAAGCATCGCACCAAGCCCATTCTCTTAAGTGGATATTTTTTTTCCATTCCAAACCTTCGGTATGTGGTAAGGTGGTAATTGTATCAGCCAATGCTTTAAAATCGGCAATGTATTTTGGGTCTTTATAAATCTTATATAATTGAGAATAGAGCTGCCCAACACAGTAATCATCAGCAAAATAACGGTATTTGCCTACTTGCCATTTATTGTCTTCTCCAACCTGAATCAATTTTCGGTAATAGGTTTTATCATTCGCTAGTTTAGCCCAAGCTACCATACCAGTATACATGGCTCCACTTGTCCAATCTTTTTTAGGATTTTTCCAACCCACTTTCTCTAAAGTTTTCCATTGCCAATCGGCAACTTTTTTCATTTGAAAGAAAATAGAATCGCTTGTTAAGGCACCAAATTGACTTTTAGCGACCCCAGCATTTAGAAAAAAGAAAATTAAAAAGAATAAGGATATTCGTTTATTCATTGGTTTATTTGGTTGTGTGTTAATTAATTATTACCAAATTAAACATGTAAATCTTTATATACATAGTTAAGGACAACACAAACGTTTGATTTTTTTTAGATGTTTTATATTAAAATCAGAATCGATTTGAGTTAGACCTTGTTACAACACGCAATTTGTTGTTTTATGTAATCGAGTACCTAACCTTCTTGTGACATATTTAAGAATACGCTAGAAAATCAAACGTTTGTGTTGATATAAATACCATTGTTATTTATTTTCTGAAACAATTACACAGTTTATTATGTTAACTTTATAAAATACCAAGGAAAATTAACCTCAATCACCTTCCCTGTTGTTGCGCTAAAATATCAGCGTCTATTTCTTACCAACCGTTTGCAAGTTTAAAAAATGAAAAAACACACTTCAGATGGGCAGGAAACTACACATTTGCTTAACCTAAAAAATTCAGAACAAGAAAATCAAACTGCTGAATTAATTATTGCTAATAAAGAAATCGCCTTACAAATTGAAGACAAGGAAAATCGTGCAGCTGAATTAATCATTACCAATAAAGAACTCCTCTTCCAAATCCAAGAAAAAGAAAACCGAGCGGCAGAATTAGTTATTGCAAACAAAGAGCTAGCTTTTCAGAATGAAGAAAAGGAAAATAGAGCAGCAGAATTAGTTATTGCCAATAAAGAGCTAGCTTTTCAGAATGAGGAAAAAGAAAAAAGAGCTGCTGAATTGATTATCGCTAACAAAGAATTGGCTTTTCAGAACAAGGAAAAAGAGAAAAGAGCTGAAGAACTAATTACCGCAAATAGAGAACTTAAGAATGCTGAGGAAGATATTCGCATTTTAAATGAAGAGTTGGAACAAAAAGTTATTGAACGAACTGCACAACTAGAACTCGCCAATAAAGAATTAGGTTCTTTTTCATACTCTGTTTCGCATGATCTTAGAGCGCCAATTAGAGCTATAAATGGGTACTCAAAAATTCTTTTAGAAGATTATGTAGAAAAGCTAGATGTAGATGGAGAAAAAGCCCTTCAATCTATCATTTACAATTCTAAAAAAATGGGATTGTTAATTGATGATTTACTGGCCTTCTCTAAACTTGGCAGGAAACCAGTTACAGTTGCCGAAATTGATATGAATGCGCTGGTTCAGCTAATTAAGGAAGAATTGATTTTCGATAAAGATGAACACATACCGCAATTTGATTTAGAAGTATTGCTAAATGCCAAATGCGATAAATCATTAATTAGACAAGTGTGGATAAACCTCATCTCAAATGCCATTAAATATTCTAGCAACAAAACAAACACACATATAGAAATTGGCTCCTATCTAGAAGAAAATATGGTTGTTTATTTTGTAAAAGATAATGGCGCTGGTTTCGATATGGAATATTACGATAAGCTCTTTGGAGTTTTTCAACGTTTGCATTCTCAAGAAGAATTTGAAGGAACAGGTATAGGATTAGCAATAGTGCAAAAGATTGTGCACAGGCATAATGGAAATGTTTGGGCAGAATCAGAATTAGAAAAAGGCAGTTGTTTTTATTTCAGCTTGCCAGCAATAAATTAAAGAATATGGAATACGAAAATATAGAAATACTATTTGTAGAAGATAGCGTAGATGATGCCGCTTTAACGATAAGGGCATTAAATAAAAGTGGTTTTACCCAAAAATTGTTACACGTTAAAGATGGTGCAGAGGCATTAGATTTTTTGTATTGCAAAGGAGTTTTTGCATCCAGAAACCCTAACCAATTTCCAACACTGATTTTATTAGACTTGAAAATGCCCAAAGTCTCTGGCATACAAGTTTTAGAACAGGTTAAGGCTGATAAAAGAATGAAATCTATTCCTGTAGTGATGTTAACTTCGTCTAATGAAGGACCAGATATTGAAAGATGTTTCGAATTGGGCGCTAATAGTTACATCGTAAAACCTGTGGAGAGTGATAATTTCTCAAAAGCAATTAAAGAAATTGGTTTGTATTGGATGGTTTTAAGCCAACCACCACATTTGTAAACTTTAGACGATGCTTACCAACCTAAAAATCCTAATTGTTGAGGACAATGATAGCGATGCTGATTTACTCTTACGTGAATTAAATAAAACTAGCTTAGAATTTAGGACTCTTAATGTTCAAACACGTAAAGATTTCGAATCTGCATTAATAACATTTGAACCAGATTTGATATTATCTGATTATGCACTGCCTTCATTTGATGCGGTATCAGCTTTTGGAATTGCGCAAGTTAACCATGCCCACGTTCCGTTCATCATTGTTTCAGGATTCATCGGAGAAGAAAATGCCGTAGAATTAATCAAAAATGGAGTTACCGACTACGTTTCAAAAGAAAGATTATATACCTTAACTACTAAGATAAAAAGAGCGCTTGATGATGCTAAAATAAGAAAAGAGAAAATCATCACCGATAAAAAACTAATCTTCCAATCAGCAGAGTTACAAACCTTAAACCAACAACTCGAAAATAGAGTCATCAAACGCACCAAAGCTTTAGCTGAAAGTGAAAATCGTTTCAGGAATATGATGGAAACCATACCTCAAATTTCTTGGACAAACACAGTTGATGGCGATGTGGTTTATTACAATCAACGATGGTACGATTACACCGGTTTAACCGAAGTAGAAACCAAGAGTTTAGGGTTTGATGCGGCCATTCATCCCGATGATATAAAAATTAGCGGAGAAAAATATTATGCCATCATAAAAGGAAGTTTAGGTGGAGAATTTCAAGTTAGAGGAAAAAGAGCGGACGGAGATTACCGTTGGCATTTAATTAGGTTAATGCCTATCCTTAATCAACAAGATAAAATTGAGCTTTGGGTAGGAACCGCTACAGACATACAAGAATTAAGACTTTTACAGCAACAAAAAGACGATTTTATTAATATTGCAAGCCACGAGTTAAAAACTCCAATGACAACCTTAAAGGGTTCTTTACAGTTATTGGATAGACTTAAAGAAAATTTGCAATCGCCAATGTTGCCCAAATTGATATTGCAGGCTAACAGAAGTATGGATAAAGTAAATGCCTTAATCAACGAATTGCTAAATTCTAGCATGGCAAATGAGGGGCAACTTCATATTAAAGTTAAAAAGTTTCGCCTAGCTGAAATGATAGACCAATGTTGTTTAGATGTACGTTCTGGTAGCAAATATATAATTACCACCACAGGAGATTTACAATTAGAGATAGTTGCAGATGCTTTAAGAATTGAACAAATCATTAATAATTTTGTAAATAACGCAATTAAGTATGCGTCAGATTCTAAAAACATCAACATCTTAATAGAAAAGATAGATGAGTATGCAAAAATATCTGTTATAGATAACGGACCTGGAATTCCCCAAGAAAAACTTAAACATCTTTTTGATCGTTATTACCGAGTAAATAGTAGCGAAAGTCAGTATAACGGTCTGGGTTTAGGGCTTTATATTTGTTCAGAAATCATCAAAAAACACAATGGCACAATTGGAGTAGATAGTGAGCTAGGAAAAGGTACTGCCTTTTGGTTTACCTTACCGATTGAACAGGTTGTTTTAAACTAACATTACAAAACTGTACTCCTCTACATATTTTAACATCAATTTTATCCATTTAAATTCTATTTTTGTTCAATAGCCCAAACAATGAAGAAAAATAAAAGCTGCGATTTACAGACCTGTTTCATGTGCAAACTCTCTTTGCAAGAATGGCATCCAGCTATCGCTAGTCATAAACAAAACTTCACAGCTAAAAAAGGCGAACTCATCATTAAGGAAGGCGATCCGGTAACTGGCGTTTATTTTGTAACTTCTGGTAATGTTAAGGTGCATAAAAAGTGGGGCGATAAAGAATTAATCTTACGTTTTGCTAATAATGGAGCTATTTTTGGTCATAGAGGAATTGCCTCAGACCTATCTTTTTATCCCATCTCCGCAACCGCATTAGAGACCACTACGTTTTGTTTTGTGCCTATCGATTTTTTTAAGGCAACTTTAAAAGTTAATCACGATTTCGCTTATAGCATGCTGATGTTTTTTGCTGATGAATTAAATGCATCGGAAAAGAAAATGCGCAACCTAGCGTTAATGTCTGTAAAAAGCAGATTAGCAGTAGCGATATTAAGTTTAAGAGACCAATTTGGAATAAATGTAGATGATTGTCTAAATTTAGAACTAAGCAGACAAGATTTAGCCGCATACACCGGCGCTACCTATGAAACTGTTTTTAGAACAATGAACGAATTAATTGCCGAAAAACTGATTTTGTTAAAAGGGAAAATGATCAGCATTGCTGATGAACAAGGTCTAAGAGACTTAAGCAACCAGATTAAATAATGATAGGTTTAGTGCTTTGTGGCGGGCAAAGTGAGCGAATGGGTTCAGACAAAGGAATCTTATTAGCTGATGGCCAAACTTGGGCAGGCCTAGCCGAAGAAAAACTGAAAGCCCTAAACCTTTATGTTAAATTTTCAGTTAACTCAAATCAGGAAAGCGATTATGGCAACCTCTTTCAAAAGGAAAACCTCATACCTGATGATCTTACTTTAAAGATTGGCGGACCACTAAAAGGCATCTTATCGGCTCATTTATCAGCACCTGTTGAAGATTTATTCGTTTTAGCTTGCGATTTGATTAAAATGGACATCAGTTTAATGAACAGGCTGATGAATGAAAAGATACAACATCCTGATTTTGATGCTTACGTTTTCTTAAATAATGATTTTTATGAGCCTTTGTGCGGTATTTATACAGCAAAAGGTTTAGCCAAGATCATGAAGCTTTACAATGAAGGAAACTTGAAAAAACACAGTATGCATGCAACGTTGGATTTGTTAAATACTTATAAAATACACCTATCTGCTTCAGAGCAAGGTTATTTCAAGAACTTCAACTCTCCGACTGAGATTAACGAGTTATAATTTAAGGTTTTTTGAAAAGCAAAACCTGCTTTCCATTTGAATGTTAGTCCCGCATTTCGTTTCAATCTTTTTGTCTTTCCACAACTTGTCTCGAAACTTCGACAAGCTCAGGATGACAAAAAGGATTTCCACTTCAATCGGGTTTATGATACATAGGTTTGTGCTACTATGAGGGGTTTCCCTGCACTGGCTGAAGTTAAATAGCCCTAATTGAAGCGGTATCTTTTTTAATGTCATTCTGAGCTCAGTCTGCACTGAGCTCGCCGAAGTGTCGAAGGACATTAAAAAAATACGAGCGAAAAGTAGGACTACCTTAAATTGTAGCATTATTACTGCGCTTCGAATGCTTAACCAATTACACTAACTGAAGTACCTTTTTCTCCACCTTAACAAAACCAGCCTTATCATTCTCACAAAGTGAACAACAAAAATCAGCAGGTAAATCATCGAATTTTGTACCAGATGCAATGCCTTGATTGAGGTCTCCTAAATCTTCACTGTAAACAGTGAAACAATCGCCGCATTGATATAAAAATTCTATTTCCTTTGGCAAAGAATGGTTTGATTTTTTTTGAGGAATGAGCTGTTCATTTTTAACTGCTAACCTAGTTTGATAAAACTTAAGTACTGCCCTACGCAATTGCTCCGGCAATAATGATTTAGGATTTCCCTTGCTAAACACAAAGCCTGTTCGCTCATTCGGATTAAAGTTTTTAGCACATAAAATATCATAAACAGCAAATAACTTTATACCTAAAAAATTAAGAAGATGCCTTTTTCTGATCAGAATACTACTAAAAATCTCACTTTTCTTTCTAGTTTTTATCCCAAAGCAAATCCCAAAGGTACGGGTGTCATTTACACTTAAATGTTTAACCAAATAGTTCTTTAGCTCTAATCCTTCCACACAATGGTCTTCTACCTGAAAGTTTAATTCGTTTGCCGCATGGCGCATGTTTACTTCAAATTCTTCTAATAAAGCATTCCAAGATTGTTTGTGTTGCTCATCAATTCCTTTAATGATAATTGTTTTCCAAGATGTACAGCAGAGTTGTCCGAGTTTGGTTTCTTGACAGAGCAGGCAGATTTTCTTTAAAAAATCGACCGCAAACAGTTCATCACGTCTATAAATCCCTAACCAATATTTATTGTTGTAACGGTTTAATCCTTCGTAATAAGGTAAATTGAAAGCAGAAAGTGAAACTGGACTTTCAGCTGGTTTAATGATAAACCCAGAAACGTCTAATGCAGCAAAAAGCTTTTCTCCATTTGCATTTTCATTATCAATAAAGGCTTCCCGATTGTCATTGATGATGGCTTCTAATTTTTGAGTTATCGATGCTATATTGTTAGTATAACAGAGTTGATTCCATTCGTAAACTACATTGGTTTTAGGAAAACGGATAATGAGGTGCCAATAATGTGCCGATTGCGAGGAAGCCACCCAATTGATGTTACCAGTTAACATTGGCGTAAAACTTTGATTATTATCGCAAATATTAACCTTAACCGATGGTCTAAAATTAATGGCGTCAAAAATATCCTTATAAACACCTTCGGTTAACCAAGTATTGCGAATAAATATTTCTTCGGCCGGATAAGAGCTAATAATATTTGGAAAATGATGGGTATCAACTTCGTAATCGATTCCTAGTTCATCCAATTCTTTTGTAAATGTTTCTACGTTATATGATTCTAGATCAATCAACAATTGTTGCCTTAAGCCAAATCGAACATACCTTAACCTTACTTTTGCAGCTGCAACAAGGATATTGTAAAGGCTTCCAGGAGAAATAATGCCACCAGGAAAATTGATGATAACTGTCTGTTCCATAATTCGCTAGCTTAATCCAAATTCTAACATTGCTTTTGGAAAGTTTTTATTCTCGTGACCAGGCCTACAAAGTTTCAACAATACAAAACGCTGTATATCTGATAAATTCTTCCATTGATTTATAGAAATATGCAAATCCAGCTCCTGTAATTTTTCTTGTAATACAATTGGAAGCCGGTTAAATTCTCTCCAAGCAGGTGTTTTGTCTACAGCAATAATTGTAGCTTCATTATTGGTATATTTTTTAATTAAGCCAACTAGATAACTATGATATTTATTAAGCGCTGTTGAGTTTGAAATGGGCTTTATGGCCAGTTCTACCCGTTCATCAGTATTAAACTTACTCCATTCGGCCAGTTTTAGCTTGATACCAACTGCATCCATCTTAAAGCGAACAATCATTGGGATGCAACGAACATTATCTTCCATAAAATCTTCTTCGAAATTGAAGTATTCAATTCCTTTCAGGTTTATAAATTCAGATGGTTCGATAACTTTTTTCATTTATATATTTTTTATTGTCGTCATTGCGAGGAAGGCTTCTATTGCCGACGAAGCAATCTTAAAGCACTTAGGGTAGGCAAACATCTATAAGGAGATTGCTTCGGGCGATGAAGAATCGACCCTCGCAATGACGTGGTTTTCAGGTTCTGGTTTCATCACATTTACAAATGAATCTAAAATAGCTTTAACTTCTGGTCTGCAACTCCCGCAACCCATACCTGCTCCCGTGAGTTGGCATAACTGCAAATGATCTGTACAACCATCCTTAATTTTATTGATTAAATTTCCTTCACCGACATTGTTACAGCTACAAACTGTTTTGCCAATAATAGGTTCTGCGGTATTTCCGCTTCTTAATAGTTGAAGTCGTTTTTCACTCAACTCCATTTTATTTTCTATCAAGTTCCTAAACTCTAAAAACTCGCTCTTGTCTCCAATTAAAATGGCACCTACCAATTTATCATTGTGCACAATACATTTTTTGTAATAACGCTTGGCACGATCTATAAATACTATTTCTTCGTAGGTTGGGTCATCATTTGGTATTTCTGCCAAACCTAAACAACAAACAGCTAAACTATGCATTTTTAGGATGTTCATTAACAAACTTCCACTGTAATATTTAGCAATATCACCACAAAGAAATCTGGCAACAATTGCCGCTTGTTGTTCTGCAGCAGCAGTTATTCCGTAAAGTTCGCCATCAAATTCTGCAATTTCACCAACTGCAAAAATATCCTTTTCGCTGGTTCTTAAATATTCATCAACTACTACACCTCTTTTGCAATCAATTCCAGCTTCCTTGATCATTTCTATGTTAGGCACTGTGCCAATGGCGATGACTAATGTTTCGCAATCAATTAGTAAACCGCTTTTTAAACGAATGCCCGAAATATGCTTGTCTCCCACAAAACGATCTACTTCATCGTTATAAAATATCTCTATGCCCTTGCTTATCAATTCTTCATGCAACAGCTGACTGCCCAAGGCATCCAATTGCCTACCCATCAACCTCGAAATCCTTTGTATGATTGTTACTTTTGATCCTGTTTCTGCCAAAGAAGTTGCCAGCTCAATCCCCAATAAACCACCACCAACAATAACTACCCTTCCTGTGGTTTTATCAATATGTTTTCTAAAACCATCTGCATCTACTCTGCTCCTCATGGTAAATATACCACCCAATTTCGGAATATCTTTTAAAACAAACGCCCTGCTTCCTGTAGCCAATAACAATACGTCATAACTATGGATGATACCATTGTCATCTGTTACGGTTTTATTTTGTTTGTCAATTGTTTCAACACCTAAACCGCGATGTAATTTAATGCGATAATCATGTTCCTCACTATCGCTCATCTTGATTAGGTTTTGCCAAGGCAAAGTGCCAATGATATAATCGGGCAATAAAACTCTATTGTAAAAAGGAAAATTCTCTTTACTAAAAATCTCTATGTCATCTGTAGTGTTTAATGCTCGGTAACTCTTCACAAAACCACAAGCACCTGCTCCTGCACCGATTACAACAATTTTCTGCCTTGCTTTTTGGTAAGGTTTAACTTCTACAGCCGTAAATTTAAAATCAGGTTCCTTACTAATAGGATCAACCAAATTATTGGTCAAGTTATTTACCCTGTTTAAGTCGCTACCTAAAATCTTGCCCCAATGCATTGGCATAAAAACAACGCCTGCTTTAATATCGTCAGAGAATTTTGCCTTAACCCTTACATTACCCCTCAAACTTAAAACCTCAATTACATCGTTATCAGCTACATTTCTTACTTTTGCATCGGCAGGATTAATCTCTAAAAACGACTCATTAATATGTTGGTTAAGCTTATTTACCTTACCTGTTTTGCTTCTGGTATGCCATTGATCCCTAATTCTACCTGTGGTTAAAATCAAGGGATGTTCAGGTGTTAATGGTTCTGACTGATTTTCATCACCAAAAGATTGAATATTTGCTTTTTGATCAGGTGTATAAAATTGATGGTCCGTAAATAATCTTGCCGTACCAAAACCTTTCTCCTCTTTTGGATATGGCCATTGAACCGCACCTTTTTCTTTCAAAATGGCATAATTCAATCCGCTAATATCTATATGAGTTCCTGCCGTTAGTGCTGCGTGTTCTGCATAAATGGCTGCAAAATTTTCAAAATCAAAGCCTTCATAGCCCATTTTTTTCGCAAATCGACAAATGATTTCAGCATCTGGAATTGCTTCTCCAGGAGCCTCCACAATTTTACTGAGGTAAGAAATATAACGACCAGCATTGGTCATTGTGCCTTCTTTTTCTGCCCAAGCAGCCGCTGGTAAAACTACATCAGCATATTTTAAAGTTTCAACTTTGTTGCTGATATCCTGTACTACAACAAATTTGGCTTTTTTCAGCCCTGCTTCCGCTATGCGAACATCTGGCAAACTAATTAATGGGTTGGTACATAAAATCCAAACCGCTTTTAATTTACCAGTATTTAGCTCCTCGAACATTTCAGTAGCCGTTAATCCTGGCTTTGCACTAATTGTACCTAAAGGGATTTGCCAAAACTTTTCTACTTCATTTCTGTGACTTTCATTCGCTAGATTTCTATGCGCTGGCAGCAAATTGCTTAATCCACCAACTTCTCTACCACCCATTGCATTTGGTTGTCCGGTTAATGAAAATGGACCACTACCAGGTTTACCAATATGACCTGTAATGAGATTTAGGTTAATTAACGATAAATTTTTATGCGTACCAATTACACTTTGGTTCAAACCCATTGTCCACATAGTGATGAAACCTTTGGCATTCCCAATAAAAGATGCGGCAAGACGGATATCATTTTCATTAACTCCACAAATAATTGCCGCTTCAACTATAGATTTCTCAAAAACAGTTGCCCTATATTTTTCGTAACCGTTAGTACTATTATTAATGAAATCTTGATCTACTTTACCGTCTTCTATCAAACACCTTCCTATGGCGTGATGCAAGGTAATATCAGTTCCCGGATTTAATTGTAAATGAACATCAGCCAAAGAACAAGTTTGCGTTTTTCGAGGGTCGCTTACAATAATTTTTAAGGCAGGGTTTTTCTCTTTGGCTGCTTCTACCCTTCTCCATAAAATGGGATGGCACCAAGCAGGGTTCGCACCCGAAACGAACAAACAATCGGCCAGTTCTAAATCATCATAACTAATCGGGACGCTATCTTCTCCCAAACTCATTTTATAGCCCATTACTGCGCTACTCATACACAAACGACTATTCGTATCGATGTTATTACTGCCAATAAAACCTTTGATGAGTTTATTTACAACGTAATATTCTTCAGTTAAACATTGTCCGCTGGCATAAAAAGCAACACTATCAGGACCATATTTGTTAATCAGCGTCTTAAAAACTGCAGCCGTTCTTTCTAAAGCCACGTCCCAACTTACCCTTTGCAAAGGCATATTTTTATTGTATCGCATTTGCGGATAAAGTAAACGATCACTTTTATCGTTAACCGTATAATGCAAATTCATTCCTTTGCTACACAACATACCTTTGTTAACAGGATGATTTTCATTACCTACCAAGGTTATATTCTGATGCGCATCCTTAGAAATAACAATACCACAACCTACTCCGCAATAACAGCAGGTTGTGGTTTGAGTTGTCGGTATGTTTTCTTTATTCGTCATGTTTTTTTTTAGGGTTGATGGTCGATAGTCCATGGTCAATAGGCAACCTGGCCATTGACCATCAACCATCGACTATAAGCCACTATCAACTCACTACTTAGCAGTCGCCATATTCAAGTCTTCAACTCCTGAGCCTTTTTGTGCGGTAACGGTTCTAAAAACAAGCACTGCAATTCCAATTCCTAATATAATATAACCCAGCAAGGTGAAAGCTGCCGTATAATCAATCAAGTCTTTTTGAACGGTGACCCCATTTTCTACTACGTTTTTAACAACATGTGTTGCTTTGGCTTTAAACAAAAATGCAATTAACATGGCTCCTATGTTGCCACCAGCGCCTACAATACCTGCTACACTTCCTACAGCTAATGGATTAATAAAAGGCACTAAACTGTAAGTTGCCCCATTGGCCATTTTTAAACTCATGCCAAAAATGAACATCATTAAAATAGCCATGCTAATGTTACCAGATTTAGCAAACCACACAATGCCAATACCCTCTACTAAAAGTAAAATAGAAAGCAAAAGTGTTTTACCGTCAAAGCCCCAAGTCTTGCCTATTTTATCAGCAACGATCCCGCCTAGTGGCCTGGCGAAAATATTAATCCAACCGAAAATACCAGCTACCATACCTGCTATGGCAATGGTAGAACCGAATGAATCTGTAAAAAAGATTGGTGCAAAATTGTCTACCGTAATTTCTACGCCAAAACAAGCAGCGTAGGCAATAGTTAAAATCCAAGTACGGTAATCTTTAGCCGCAATTAAGAAGGTATTTTTTGTGGTTTTTTCAGTCGCAGGCAAGTCTTTAAAATCACCTTTGGGACTATCCAACGTATAACGATGATATAAATAAGCGCAAACTAATAACATCACCCCTGGTATAACCATGGCAAATCTCCAGCTATCCTGGGTACTACAAAGACCAAGCGCTGTAAAGCCAGATGCAATTAAAGGCATAAAAAAGTTAGCTGCTCCACCACCAGCATTACCAAAACCACCAGCAGTGGCATTAGCTGTGCCTTTAATGTTTGGCGCAAACATGATCGAAGTATGAAATTGGGTAATTACAAATGATGCGCCTATAACGCCAATTGCTAATCTGAACAGTAAAAAAGAAGTGTAGGATTGACTAGTACCAATTAACAAAACAGGTATGGCGCAAATAACCAATAACCAAGTATATATTAATTTTGGTCCAAATTTATCTATTAACCTACCGATTAATAAACGGGCAATAATGGTGGCAGACACTGATGCAATTTGAATGTTACCAACTTGGTCTTTAGTAAGATGCAGTTGTTCTCTTGCAATTTTCATTAAGGGAGCCATCCCAAACCATGCAAAAAAACAAAAGAAAAAAGTAAGCCAAGTAATGTGAAAGGTTTTCATTTGAACACCTTTTAGCGAAAATATATTAAGCCTGCTGAGCGGCTGAGCGGTTATATTAGTCATGATTGCTTGATTTAAAGGGGTAATTAATTAAAATTTATAACCTAGGCCTACGCCCACATTCCATTTTCCATCTTTAGCTGCTGTTTTAGCATTATAGTAAAATGGTACTTGTAAGGCTACATGATGAAAAACAGCCGTTGCACCAAAACCTAAGTTTGGAGTTACCATGCTATTTTGTTTCGCACCTGCAGCAACCTTATCTTCCTTAATTCTTAAACTTGGTAACATACCTACTAATATGGCGTATGGTTTTTTAGCAAACTTTATACTTGGTCCTGCGCAATTGATAAAAGCGCCATTATCTACATATCCTGCTACGAAAATGCCTTCAAATAAAACAGCTTTGGTTTGAGCTTTAACGGTAAAAAAAAGCATAGTTAACGCTAGGCAGCCAGTTAAGGCTACAAATTTTTTATAATTCATGATTTCAGTTTTTGGTTGGTTTAAATTGCGTATGAGTGGTTATTTCATACGATTATGATTTATTTTGGGAATTTCCCAATGTAGACAATTCCGTTATCAATTTTTACAGGGTAGGTTTTAATGGCGCATTCATCGCCACTTAAACATTCTCCCGTATGAAGTGAAAAAGTCTTTTTATGGAATGGGCAGGCTACCTTTGGTTCGTCGGTAGTAGATCCAATCATTCCACGGCTTAAAGCCATCTGTTTGCGGTGCGGACATTCATTCTGCGTTGCAAACCATTCATTTCTTCTTTTAAAATAAAAAAGGGCAATTTGTTCTTCACCATTTTTTACGCAAACGCCGCCATTTTCTACGGCATCTTCGACTCGGCAAGCTGCTAACCAATTTGATGTTTCTGTCATCTTCTTGAGGGTTTAGGGGTTCATAATTAAACTGGTTCATAGTTTTTAGTCAATAGTTAATAGCCGTTAACCTTAAAAATACAAGCCATGGGCTATCTACCATCAACCATACACTTGGTTATATTTGGTTAGAAGTATTCCATTCTGCTACGCGTTTCTGTCCACGCATATCAACAAATTCTATAGTTGGGTCTTTCTCTTCTGGTGCATTTACAAAGTGAGAAAATCTTTTTCTGATGGCAGGATTTTCAATGGCTTCCTTCCATTCGCATTTGTATGAATTAACTAAATTTTCCATTTCTTGCTCCCACTGTGCCGCCATTCCTAAACTATCATTGATGATCACATTGCGCAAATAATCAATTCCGCCTTCCATTTTATTTAGCCAAGTTGCTGTTCTAGTTAATGGATCAGCAGTACGGATATAGAACATTAAAAAACGATCGATGTATTTGATGCAAGTATCACTATCTAAATCTGTAGCCAACAGTAAAGCATGTTGCGGTTTGCTACCTCCATTTCCACACACATACAAATTCCACCCTTTTTCTGTTGCAATGATCCCAAAATCCTTGCTTTGGGCTTCGGCACATTCTCTAATACAACCACTAACAGCCGATTTCAATTTATGTGGCGCCCTAATCCCCCTATATCTTTCTTCAATTCTTATGGCATAACTTACACTATCGTGTAAGCCAAACCTGCACCAAGTGCTACCAACGCAACTTTTAACGGTTCTTAAAGCCTTGCCGTAAGCGTGGCCACTTTCAAAACCTGCAGCAATTAGCTCTTCCCAAATAACTGGAAGATCATTAACATGTGCACCAAACAAGTCAATGCGTTGTCCTCCAGTAATTTTGGTATAGAGATTATATTTTTTGGCTACCTCGCCGATGACAATTAATTTATCTGGAGTAATTTCCCCCCCTGGAACTCGAGGAACCACAGAATATGACCCACCTTTTTGTATGTTCGCCAAAAAACGATCATTACTATCTTGAGCAACATCGTTTCCTTTTTTCAAGATCATTTCATTCCACAAACTTGCCAATAACGAAGAGACCAAAGGTTTACAAACCTCACAACCATCATTTTTACCAAATTCGTTTAAAACTTCATCATAACTTTTCAGTTCGTGGATATGAATCAAGTCAAAAAGCTCTTGTCTACTATAATTAAAGTGTTCGCAAATTACATTTTTAACATATTTGCCCTGCGATTTAAAAGTATGTACCATTAAATCCTTAACCATAGGGATACAACCACCGCAACCGGTACCTGCTTTTGTGCATTTTTTAATATCGTCTAGGTTTTCGCAGTTTTGATTAGTTACCGCTCCACAGATATCTCCTTTGCTTACGCCCTCACAACTACAGATTAATGCAGAATCTGGTAAGCCTACAATTCCAGCACCATCAGCTCCATCGCCGCCACTTCTACTACCAAAAATCAATTCTTCTGGGTTTTCTGGTATAACGATTTTGTTATTGACAGTTTGCAACAGCATGTTGTACGCTGTTGCATCACCAATCAATATACCTCCTAAAAGGTGTTGTCCATCATTACTTACATTTATTCGGCTGTAAATTCCTTTATGTTTATTTTCAAAAATGATCGTTCTACAATCTGGTTCATCAATAAAATTATCACCAAAGCTCGCCACATCAATCCCTATCAGCTTAAGTTTGGTACTCATGTCAAAACCGGTAAACTCTTTAGCTCCTTCGCACAAATTAGCAGCTAACACTTCTGCCATTTCATAACCTGGAGCGATTAAGCCGTAGATCATGCCATCATATAAGGCACACTCGCCAATGGCAAATACAGATGGGTCGCTAGTTTGCATTTTCTCGTTCACCAAAATGCCACCTCTCGATCCAACCTCAATACCACAAGCTTTAGCTAATTCATCCCTTGGCTTAATACCTGCCGAAATAACCAACATGTCCACTTCTAGTTTTGTATCATCACTAAACTGCATGGCGGTAATTTTTTCCTCACCTTCTATACTTGTTGTATTTTTATTCAAATGAATTTTTAATCCTAGATCTGCCAATTTAGATTTTAGCATTTCACTACCAGCAGCGTCTATTTGTCTAGGCATTAAACGAGGAGCAAACTCAATAATGTGAGTTTGTTCAATTCCTAAATCTATTAAAGCCTTTGCTGCTTCTAAACCCAATAAACCACCACCTATTACAGCACCGATTTTTGCCTTTTTAGCAAATTCGCTTATTAATTCTAAATCTTCAATGGTACGATAAACAAAAACACCATCTTTCTCTACACCAGGAATAGTTGGCACAAAAGCAGCAGAACCTGTAGCGAACACTAAATAGTCATAAGTATAACTTAAACCATCTGCAGCATACACCATTTTAAAATCGCGGTCTATCTTAACAATCGGATTACTTAAGAAAAGTGTAATATTTTGTTCTTTATACCATGTTGCTGTAGATAAAGAAAGATCTTCTGCTGTTTTACCATTAAAATACTCACTTAAATGAACACGATCATAAGCTCTTCTGCATTCTTCACCAAAAACAATTAAATCAAAAGACTCAGACTTAGATTTTAGCTTTTCGCAGAACTTATATCCCACCATTCCATTTCCAATCACGATAATTTGAGTTTTTTTCATAATTTTTTAGTGTTTTCTTAAAATTAAACAGGCTTTCGCTTAAATATTTTGATTTTTTAATACCAAAATCTAAAAATCTATCATTTTTTTATACAATTTATAATATTTAATATATAAAATTAGCAACTATATGATTTTTGATATCCAAATATAGACTCTAAAATTAATAAAACAATACTTTTTATGATTTTTATCATAAATAATTTAATTTTTAAGATATTTTTTATCATTTTTACGAAATAATACTAGAATATTTAAAATTATGGAAGCAAAAACAAACGATTTTGAAGTATTTATTGTAGGAGGTGGTCCTGGTGACCCAGAATTAATTACAATGAAGGCATATAATGTATTAAAAAGAGCAGATGTTGTTCTTTATGACAACTTAAGTAACAAAGATTTACTAGAGATAGCACCAAAGTCTTGCAAAATGGTCTATGTTGGCAAACAACCTTATGGATGTTATACTCCTCAAGAAGAAATTAATAGACTAATTGTAGCTCACACCAAAACTCATAAAGTTATTGTAAGGCTAAAAGGAGGCGATCCTTATATTTTCGGAAGAGGCTTTGAAGAATTATTATATGCAGAAGAACAGGGTATCAAGGCAACTTACATCCCTGGTATTAGTAGCATGCAAGGCGCTGGTTTCATGGACATACCTTTAACACATAGAGGAATAAGCGAAAGTGTTTGGATGATTACTGGAACAAAAAAAGATGGCAGCCTTTCTAACGACTTAAAATGCGCCATGAAAAGTTCGGCTACAGTAGTTATATATATGGGCATGAAAAAAATGGACGAAATTTCTAGTACTTATATTAAGGGAGGTTTGGGGTCAATGCCAGCGGCGATTATTCAAAATGCAACACTTGCACACCAAAAACAAGTAATTTGCGAAGTAAAAGACCTTTCGGAAGCAGCAACAAGAGAAGGATTAGCCTACCCTGCAATTATAATAATAGGTAATGTGGTAAAAGCTAGAGAGGTAATTTACGAAGCACAGAACCGTTTATTGGCAGTTTAAATGATTAGCTTAATTTACTTACCTAGATACACCTCATTTATTTGAGCAGATAGATATTTAAATGCGGCAGGAATTTCTACCGAAGCGTTTTTAACACTTCCTTCAATAAACAGATAACCTTTATAATTAATTTGTTTTAACGCAGTTAAGTACGGCTTAAAATCATCTCCCTTTACGCCAGGTAACGAACGAGTTTCTTTTTCGGCAACTTCAACAAAGGCAATTACATCTCCAGCCGCAATAATTTCTTTAGGTAATTCCCCTTCACGCATCATGTGAAATATATCGGCATTCAACTTGAAATTTGGATGATTTACTCCCCTCACAATTTCTGCTGCAGATTTTAACGTATTCAAAAAATTGGTTTCTGATGACTGTAAATTCTCTAGCACAACTAGCACTTGGTGTTTTCCCGCTATTTCGCCCAGTTTTTTACATAGTTTAACAAAATCAGATTTCGCTTTATTAACATCATAATCAGTAGGAATACTTCTAGCACCAGAACTTCCCAGCACAATATATTTTACCCCTGCTTTTTTGGCTCTTGAAAGCACTCCTTCTGCATAAGCTAAAACTTTAGCCTCATCTACATTTGGTCCGGCTATCTTAATATCCGCAGGAAAAAACACATTACAGGTTAATACTTTACATTTTGCCGCCTTTATTTTTTTTAGGTTTTCTTTAAACTCTTCATCACTTAATGCAGGGGAAAGCATTTTTTTAACCGACTCGGTAACCACTTTAAAACCGGCAGCATAAACCAAACTATCCTGACTTAAACTACTTGCAATACCCAAAGTTGGGGTTTGTTTTTGAGCAAAAATAGTATTAGTAACTGATAGCAGGCAAAAAAACGATAGCAAACTTAAACGTAGAAATTTCATATTTGGTTATGATTTGTAAAACTTATCCTAAGTCTAATGTACAGATTTATAGCAAAAAACAATCATCTGAAAAGCAAAACTCCTGCTAATATTGAGGCTGCTCCTTCTTTCCGCTACCTGCCTACCGCAGGCAGGAATCTTTTATAAGCTGCGCAAATAAAAGTATATCGCTGCAATAAGGTTTAGAAACAAAGGCAGGTGCTACTATTTAGGGTTGCAAAAGCACAAACCTGCGTTTATTAAACTGGTCCCGATTGCTATCGGGAGAAATGGAAAGCCCACAGGCAAGGAACGAGCCGAGGACTTGTAATGGAAAGCCAGACTACCTTTAAAAATTCTGATGTCTTTGCTTTTCAAAAAATAGTGTTTAGGCATTATTAACCACTGACATTTTTTCCGTTTTAGGTCATTATAGTGAATTGGAAAAAAGAAAGCCACACCTCTTAAGAATAAAGCGATATGTGCTGTCATAACATTGTAAACTGCTGTACATCAACACATCTTTCGGCATTCGCTTTGCGTTTATGAGCTAAAAAAGGAGAATTATGCGATACTACTATCCAACACAAATAAAACACAGCAATCATGAGAAAACAAATTTTCTTAATACTGGCGTTGGCAGTTGGACTGTCGGCCTGTAGCAATTACAACTATTATGCAGTTAGCAACAAAAAACTTTCTGCAAATTACAAAAGCTTTGCTTGGTTACCAGAAAGCAAGTCGAAAGCGTCTAAATTATATAATAACCAAATCGCAACAGATAGAATTGTTGAAGCAACAAGTAATGCGTTGACTAATAAAGGTTATCAGTTAGATAATAAAAATCCTGATATACTGATTAAGTACACAGCAGGTGTAACTACAAAAACTAGAGAATATAATGAACCTGTTTATTATAACCCGCCTGCACGAATTGTACCGAGATTGGGTTACGCAAGAGGCAGTGCATTTTACTACTATTCTTATGTTAATCCCTACCCTGTATATGTAGGCTCTGAAATGAGAACGATCAACGTGAAAGAAGGAAGCGTGATGATCGACTTGATTGACAGAAAATCAGGAAAAGTGATTTGGAGAGGTTGGGCTGAAGGAGAAATTAACAATCCTGAAAAAGCCATCAATGATATTCCGAAAGTGGTGGATAATATCTTCAAAAAACTTTCATCCTAAGTAAAAAAGCGCCTAATAACAGGCGCTTTTTTATTTAGGATTATTATTCGACACAAGAATCATGCACTACTACTTTTTCCCAAAAGTGATTGTACTGATCAATCGCATCTAAATGTATAGGATGAGTTTCATAAATTGAACAATCTGTATGATCTTTAAAGGTGCAGATTAGATTATAGGTAAAGGAATTATCTACTACATCTCTTTGATTAGTATTCGCTGCCCTGCCATACTTTAAGGATTTAAGAACTGGTATCGTTTTCAGCAATTCAAAAAAGCCCGTGAATTCAGTAATTTCCTGCTCTGCTAACTCTTTCTTAAGCCAAAACAACACATAATGAGTTATTTCTTGATCAACTAAATTATTTTTTTTCATACTTAATTATCCTGAGGAATGTTGGGATTACGATTGCAAAATAACATAAAATAACGGTTAGACGACCCTTGTCCTCTTTTATTCTTAATCGTTAAATTGCATAACTAATTAAATCCCCTCGTTAAAAATTCCAAGTTCGGCTATTGATGGCGCAGAAGCAGTTTTATCAAATTTAACCCTCACTTTTTCTGCAAAAACACGAGCAAACCGATGTATATTTATTCTCGAACTAGAAACCTGATGTAGGCCACCCAATAATGGATACCATTTATTGTTACTGAAATATTCTAAAACGTAAGATGATTGTACTGCTTTTCTCCTTGACAATACAACCATATTCAAAGGCACTTTTTTACCCAGTTCTACTTCGAACCAAGCAGAATCAACCTTAGGGTTAGCATGCCAGCTGGTACCAAAATCATCATCCACGGCAAAATCCATGATATCCATATCATTGCTCCAACTAGAATTACATGGACGACCCTTTGCTAGGTTATGAGAAATAATTGGTGCATCTGCCCTAGGGAACTTTGGAAGGGCCAATCCTGGTTTGTACAATTTACCCATTTCCTTCAATGCAGTTAACGCATTCTCATCGATTAATCCATCGCGATTTGGTGCAACATTTAGAATAAAGTTACAATAGACCTGATTATAAGGTAATGCATTTTCATTGATCATTACTGCAGGAGATTTTACAGCAGTTGTAGGAAAAGAAGATTTCCAAAACCAATTGGCTTGCAGTGGCAAACAAGCAAGTGCGGGCAACTTGTTAGTTTCTTTAGAGATATGTTGACCAGCACCTTGCTCATAAGATTTGATATCTGTGTAAAACAAAGCTTCTGCTGGATATTTTGCAGCATTTAAATCCATTACCAAACAATTAGGTTGAATTGATTTGATTAACTTATAGATTTCCTCGAAAGGCACATCGTCATAAGAAATCCTCGACCAAGGTGCATCCCATCCATCTATTACCAATGCAGAAATTTCTCCATAATTGGTTAACAATTCGGTAAGCTGTTCTTTAACCATTTTTATATGGCTAGCATTAATATGTCCAGGCCTTAATTTATGATGTGTATCCAATATGGAATAATAAAGCATTACTTTCAGTCCTTGTTTACGAAAAGAGGTGACGTATTCCTTAACCACATCGCGTTTCAGCGGACTATTCATCACATTATATGTTGTGGTTTTAGTATCCCAAATTGCAAAACCACTATGGTGTTTGGTTGTTAAACATCCGTAACTCATGTTAGCAGATTTGGCAGCCATAGCCCATTGATCTGTATTCAATTGTTTTGGATTGAAAATAGCTGGAGAAGCATCTGGATCTGCCCAATCATCTTCCATATAAGTAGGGATGTTGTAATGGATAAACATACCAAATCCAAGATCTACAAACTGCTGCTGAAGCTCATTTAATGGCATTTTGGCTGTAACACTCTTTTCTTGAGTTTTAGCAACTGTTGAGAGGAGTGCAAGAATTAGAAGTGTAATTGTGGAAATTTTAATGTTTTTCATTTGTGTGTTTAAATTGTGATCGTTTAGAAGTTAGTGTATTATAAATTTATGGATTTAGATTGCTGTTTCTCATTTGTAAGCAAAATGTGGCTACTTTAAATTGGGTTTAACAACTTTATTCTTAAAAATGCGAACCCATCCAGATCCGCATTTAACTTAACTATAACTATTAACTAAAGGTAGATTACGATTATTTCATTAACTCTTCCAACTTTTTATTCAAGCTTTCGCCTCTTAAATCATTAGCAATAATTTTCCCTGTAGCATCTACTAAAAAACTTGCTGGTACAGCCCTTACGCCATACAATCTTCCAACTTCATTGTTCCATCCTTTTAAATCAGATACATGTAACCAAGTTAAACCATCACTTTTAATAGCTTCTAACCACTTGTCTTTCTCGCCATCAAGTGATACCGAAAGAATGGTAAATCCTTTATCCTTATAAAGATTGTATTGTTTTACCAAGTTGGGATTTTCTGAACGACAAGGACCGCACCAACTGGCCCAAAACTCTACCAACACGGTTTTTCCTTTTAAATCGGCTAAAGAAATTGGTTTCCCTGAAGGATCATTTTGAGTAAACATAGGAGCGGCTTGCCCAGCTTTGGTTGAACTAGATGCAGCAATTCTTTGAGCAATTTCTTTTCCAGTATCTGTTGCTTTTAAAGCTGGGTTTAATGCATCGTAAATTGGTTTTACTACTGCTACGTTCACCTTGCTTCCTGCACCTTCAGATAATGCCACAACAGCAAAATAAGAGTTAGGGAAATCTTTTGCGAACTTTAGCATTTTGGTGTTCCTATCGGCCATACTTTTCAAAAAACGAGCATTTACATCAGCCACAATAACAGAATCCCTTTTCTCATCGGCGCTTAAGCTGTTAAACTCATCATTTACGGTTTTCGTTAAATCCATGATGGTTCCACCAATTACTTTATTGTAAGCAATGTATTCGTCATTTATTTTGGAACCAGTAATAGTGGCATTGATTAATGAATCAGGAGAATCCATCACAACTTTATCCTTAGAGAAATAAAAATATATTACATCCTTTTCTACATAGATAGAATAACCTTTTCCTTTTCCAGTTCTGCCAATTGCCATTCTAGAATAGGTAATTCCATCAACGTGACCAGTAATGGTAAAATTTCCATTTACAACAGGTATCGAATCTTGTCGGCTTACACCTGCATCCATATAATCTATGTAAACCGTTGCAGGTTGGTTTAGTGTACCAATTTTACCAGTAATACTAAAATTTTTGGCTTGGTCCTTAGTTTGTGCTGTAGCAAAAATTGGCAACGCAAGCGCTAGCAACAATAGTGTCTTTTTCATATTCTTTATTTTAATTGTATGTAATGTTTTTGGTTAAAATTTGTGCATTGTATTTACCAAAAGATAGAGTTGAATTACAACGGGGATGATGACGCTATAAAACAACTCCTTCATCTTCTGGCGTTTGAGTATTAAATGTTTAATATTTTACGTTTGGAAAATCCTCCTTTGCATTTTTAAGCATGGCTTCCCAAGCAGAGCTCCATCCAAAAGCAAGTTTAGCTTGTTCTTTTAAATCAGCTCCCGCTGCCCCACTCCAGAAATGAATAAACTCTCCCCAATTTAGGTTCCTAGTATACTCCCCATTTTTCTTTGGGAATTCTTTTGCCAGTAATGCGAAATATTTATTTAAAACCGATGCTTCGCCATATTTACTATAAATTGGGTAAAACCAATCTCTAAACCAATAAGTTCCCTTTCTTGGAAAAACATCAGTTGTAGTTTGCATTTGGAGATAAACTTTGTCGGCTTCATCTTTTCTTCCGATATTTCTCAAGACATCGTAATTAAATATCTCCATGAACTTACTATCGCCCCATAACACATCAGACGGTGACCCTTTTACGCCATGGCTAGCACCGCATACAATATGTCCCACCTCATGAATAGGAATACCGATGTCTTGACCGGTTGGAATCTCCCAATCGTGGTCTCCTGCAAGCCCACAATCTATTATGTTTCTAAAATCATGGCTTGCATCCCAATAAGAAGCAGGGTGACCACCGCAGGTAATGCATTTTTCAAATTGAGTGCCTTTATTAAGCACTTCAGATTTATGGAAAATCACATATAGTCTTTTATCGTCGCCAAACTCTCCATAAGTTTTCCTCACGTAAGCCCAAGTATCAGACATTGTTTTATAAGGCCAAGTAATAGTTTTATCCATCTTCCCATCGTAATAAAAAGCTACATTATCATCTTGGTATACTTGTGATACTAAAAGATCATGATTTGGCCAATGCTCTTGAATTTGCTTTGTTGGCTCCTGAACTGTTTTTTCTGTACTTTCTACTTCTTCGGTTTTACCGCATGAGAGTAACACCCCCGCCAACAGTAAGGCGAAGTATTTTTTATCTATTTTCATTGTAATCTCTTGTTAGTTTTTAATTACTTGATCAATTACAGCACCTTGAATACCCGTTTGAGTTTGTAAAATGTTTCCATTTTTACCTACACTTACATCAAGGGTTAAAATTGCGCCTTCATAACCAGCCGTTAGTCTTGTGCCATCTGCACTAAGTTTAAGCATAGTCACTTTTTTACCACTATAGGTCCCTTCGAGCAATATCAGATCTTCGTTAACAGGGTTGTACTTATAAATTTTATCGTTAGCAGAAAAATAGAAAACATTAACAGCAGAACGTTGCCATTTGGTGTCTGCATTTACCAACGAATTGCCTTTAAAAACTCTCTTATAAATAGGGCTTAACGTTCGTGTAGCATAATTTTCCATCGCAATGCGGAAACTTAGTTCTTGAACAATTCCACTCTCATCTTTTATAAAGGCATAAGATGTACCCGAAGATGGCTTCATGTAAATCAATTGTCCTTGTCCTGCACTTCTCGGATTAAAGGAGTTAGGCTGACTGATGGAATTGTCTACTATGTAGTCGCTACCTCGATAAACTCCTCCAGCGTCAAAAGAAACAAAAGAATTATCCTTAGTGTTAAACCCAAAATAAAAGCTTGAGGTTTGTCCTTGGTTGTTTTTCCCGATGATCATGGCATAATATGGTGACAAGAGATAATCTCCATCTGCCGAATTTGCAAACTTGCCATAATCAGGTACAAATGGAGCGGTAGATAGCGTACCACGATAAAGCTTGTCGTTAACAGTTCCGTGGGCAACAATCCCCATTTCTTCAATGCCTTCTATTCGCCCAATGTTTATTGTCTGTGGCGCTTTAAAAAACTGCGTTGAAAAAGGATTTCGGTACAACAAGGTGGCTCCGTCTAAAATGGTGCTTTCCTTTGCAGGATCGTTACACAACACCCATATTTCTTCTTTATTATTGGGTTGGTAAGGAAGTGGTTTTGCATGGTACAGTTGCACTGGATTAGTAGGTAAAACTTTTCCATTTAATCCTTCGTAAAGGTTGTTAATCACACTCTTATCTGGTCTAATAAAAGCAAGCTTGGTTACGCCATTATCAACAGTCAATACAATTGTACCAGCCGTAAATTGTGTTGTACCCTTGATTTTGAAGGGTATGGTATACTTTAAACCATTTCTCTTGTCGGTAACATGCAATTTCGCACGTCTCTCGCCAGTACCCAAGTTGTATAGCATTTTTAAAGGATATCCACTTAAGGTAATTGAACGTAATTCTTCTGCGATTTCGATTTCCCAATTAAAACTCAAGTCTTTAATTGGATCAGCATCAGGGAAAGTTACCTTTGGATTAATAGTTAGCGTATCACCAACAACTGCGTTGATAATGGTATCTTTTAAGTTGTAAATTGTGGGTTCAGATGGCGGATGATAATCATAATTGCCTAAATCCTTTTTACAGGCACCGAACATTAATATGGCTATGATAAATATAAATATTTGTTTCATGGTTGTTTTTTTGATTTGGTTACATTCTGATCTGGTTTCCCTTTTCATCAATAAATACATACTCATTTGCCTGCGCAAAATATTTTAGTCGAAACTTTTTAGATGCAGCGTTAACATTATAAAAATCATAGTCTCCAGTTCCATCTGTTCTTAATTTCAATTCATAACCCCTCGTCGGATTTTGTTTCACCCATTCGAATGGGTATGTCACAAAAAGACGCATGTTTTCTATATAGTATAAAGTTCTTGGGATATCGTAAAAGGCGGTACTAGGACTACTCATGTCGGCGAGTTGTACATTTCCATTTACAATCAGAAAAAACTCATGCTTTACCCTACCGTAGCCCCTTAATTGTCCCCAGTATTTCCACCAAGTTGGTTCTTCTAACCTATTAGAAAAAACAATGCTTTTTGTTCGTTTTGCCGATGGCAGGTCTCCCTTAAAATCAAGACCACCAACAACTCTTAAGGTTAGCGCTACAGAATTATTAGCCAGACCAGTATCTATGTTTTTTAAGATGATTGGCACTTTCACCACACCAGAATCTTTAGGCATAATGTAAAAATCCTTTAACTTTTCATAATGAAAATCACGCACAGCGGATGTTGATCCCTCTACAACAGACATGACAAACTTTCTATCTTTTGCCACTCTATTACCCGCAATTTTAACAGGAACCCATACGGTATCCTTATCTATACTTGGTCGATAAGAAAACGAATAAGTTAAGGTATCAGAGTTTGGATAATTGAGATAAACATTGTCTTCTGATTGATAGGTAAACTCAGTATCTTTTTTGCAACCAACAAACACCGTGATCACAACTATTATTGGTATAATATATTTTTTCATGTCTATGTTGTTTAATTGTTTCTATAAGCAAGTTCATCGTCAGGTATTGGTGACACAAAAACTGCATCGGTGCCAGGCCTAATTTGAGTTGGCGAAATACGAATGGTATGATTAAGCCTTTTCAGCATATAAAAAAACTGGCTCTCTCCATAAAATTCTTTCCTTGCATCTAAAATCAGTAATTCTATTAAACTTGCTTTATCAGTAACTACTACATTATTTGGGATACCTCTTTTATGCCTGAATGTATTAAAATACTCAACTGCTGCTGTCGGATTGGAATCATAACCAGCCTCTGCTGCGATATAATACATTTCGCTTAACCTAATTGCTGGTGCCACCAAAGGGTGCAGGTTTACAATTGGTGTGGTGTTGCTAATGTATTTTTGAAGAAATGAACGTTCTGCTCCACCAGTAGTTAATGTTCCTTTTAAAAACCATTGTGCTAATCGCCAATCATAACCACCTACTCCATTTTTTTCAAAAACATCATCGATACGTGAGCTTGTAGCACTAAATGTTGGATTAGAATTAGCATATAATGCTTCTAGCTTTTTTGCCTGATTAGGAATTGCCCAAGACGAAATAAGTTCTGGGTAAAAAATCCTGTCTTTTTTAGTAACATCTGTGGCCACAAAATCTGCTTCTTTAGTAAAAGGAAATTTGTTCGAATTGATTACCTCAAGTGCATTTGAAAGGCTTTGTGCCAGTTCATTTCTATACAAATATGCCCTTGCTAGTTCGCCGCAGGTAGAATAGTAATTCATCCGCATACGTCTATTCTGTAAAAACAAATCATTGGTGGTTGTTTCTGTAGCGCCAATGGTAGATGGATAACCTACCACATAAGCACTAGATAAAATTGGATCTCCTTTTTTAAGCAATACTTTCGCAGCATTTAAGTCTATGATTACTTTATCAAGAACCTCTGCTACCGTAGAAAACGGAGTGCTTTTTATTTTCACTTCAGTTACGTAAGGAATGGCTTTTGCATTTGGCCTGCTAATGAAAGAAGGTGCGTAAATCCTTAACAAATCGAAGTGTAAGTAAGCACGAAGCGTTAATGTCTCTCCTTTAATAATTTCGTAATTATTACCAGTAAAAAGACCTTTTTTAGAATCTATCGCTTCGAGAATATAATTACAATTTACGATGGCTTGATAAGCAGACGTCCAAACTCTATCATTTCTAGAAATATAGCTTAGGTCTGAATAAGCAAAGTTCGCAATGTTCTGATAAGAGAAATCTATAAAATCATAATTCTGCGCCTTCACCTCCAAATCGCCAAATGTGAGGTATTCACCATACAAATTGCCAGATGAACACAGTGTGTAAACTCCATTTAAAGCTTCCTTAAATCCATCTTCTGTATTAAAGAGAAGATTTTTATCCACTTGCGACTCTGGTTGTACATCTAGAAACTTTTTGCATGATGAGGTAACCATCGCTAAAATAATTAGGTAAAATATTTTTTTCATCGTGTTAATGTTTAAAATGTAGCTTGAAGTGCAAAGGTTACACTTCTTGCAAATGGATAATTAATACCACGCTCAATTTGAACGCTAGATGTTTTGAAAATATCGTTCGCAGTAACAGAAGCTCTTAGTCCTTGCATCCAAAGTTTTCTAGCCAAAGCTTTTTTAAGATCGTACGACACATAAACAGACCTTAGCTCTAGCAAATTGTCTTTTTGGATAAACCTAGATGTAGCTTTTGTTTGCCCTAAATCAGCAATATTTTTGTAGAACACTACGTCTCCAGGCTTTTGCCAACGTTGTGCAAGTACCCTGCTATCTACATTGTAACGTGGATCAGCATTTTCAACTCTATCTACCAATGTTTGATTATACATATCGCCGCCAAAACGATAGTAAAAACTAAAGCTCAATAAGAATTGCTTGTATGTAATGTTACCTCCAAAACTTCCTTCGGCTGTTGGTGTGGCATCACCTACTGGTTGGGTATCTCTAATATCATAATCGTAGGTTAACGACCCATCTCTTTTCACGTAGATTTCCTTTCCGTTCTCTGGATCTATACCTCTAGATTTCACGGCATAAAAGGTGTTTAAAGACTGACCTTCATTGTAGCGCAACAATGGAACGCCAGCAACTTTATTGCTATCCACAGATTGAAAATCATCAATACTTTGATTATATGCTTTCAGTGCATTTCCAATTTTTACAATGGTATTGGTATTGTGAGCTACGTTAGCAGTTAAATTGATGTTCCAATTAGTGGTGCGCATGGCGTTTAAGGTTAAATAAAGTTCATATCCCTTATTTGCCATATCGCCCAAGTTTTCTTTATAAGTGGTAAAACCTGTTGATGGCGCAACATTGATATCTACCAATAGCCCTTTTGTTAGCTTGTAATAATATCTTGGGGTAAGCATTAATCTATCTTTAAAAAAGCCTAAATCAATACCAGCATCAAAGTTTGTGGTTTTTTGCCATTTCAAGTTTTCGTTACCATAACCTTGTACGATGGCGCCTAAACCAGTTGCGTACCAATTAGAAGTCTGGTAACCATAAATCGATTTACTTAAATAAGGCGGAAAAGAAACAGAACCTGTTAAACCCCCAGTTACTGAAAGTTTAAACTTACTTATCACGTTAGCCAAAGGCTCCATGAATTTCTCTTTGTGCATGTTCCATCCCAATCCACCTGCATAGAACGGCGCAAATCTGCTGGCAGCGCCGAATGCTGATGAGCCATCAAGGCGGAAAGTAGCATCCAATAAGTATTTATCCTTAAAGGAATAGTTTCCAGAAAAGAAATTACCGATAGAACGACTTTTTAATACATTTCCAGCTGGTGCTGCATTTGGCAAATAGGTTCTGGCAAAGCCGATGTTGGTGAAACGATCGTTAGAAAAACCACGAGCACTAAAAAACTTAAAATCTGCTCTTGAAGAAATTACATTGCTACCCAACACCAAGTTAAAAAAGTGATCTTTTACCATCTTGTTATATGATAAAGTCATGTTTCCATCTAAGGTTAATCGGTCAGCAGACGAATAATCATAACTTCCTCTGTTTTGAATCTCTGCAGCTGGCCCATTAAAGAAGGTATTGCTTAGTGGTGAGACAAAACGATCTGCACTTGATCTGGTTTTATTTAGGTTAACCTGACCTTTAAGTCTTAATGCTGGTGTCAGCTTCCAATCAGCAGATAGCGCATCAACAAATTCCAGATATTCATCCTTATTAAAATTAGCTAATGATGCTTCAAACAACGGGTTAAATACGGGTACATTTTTATATTGATCTGCCCCACTTCTTTTAGTATCAACACGCCAATTAGCTATTTCCCTTATTAATTTTCCACTAGCATCAGTCATCGGATAATAAGGGTTCATGTATACATAGGTAGAAAAATCACCATATTTAGAATTGGTTGCATTTACCTGCGTTAAAGTAACTTCGTTCTTGATAATTAACTTTCTGCTTGGGCTATAGCTAAAACTCATCCCTCCACTGAACTGATCTCTACCAGATTCTTTCATGACACCAGGCCTTGTTTGATATCGCAAATCAACACCATACCTAAAGGTAGAATCTCCACCTTGTGCAAAAACAGATTGTTTCTGTCCGTAGGTATTTCTAAGTGGTTGCGATAACCAGTAAGTATTTACGCCACTGGCTACGTTTCTTAATTTACCATAATAGGCGGCGGCTAATTCGTCTGGTGTACCAACGTTAGTGTTATTTATACTTGAAGAGTATAGTCCAGCCATTTCTTCATATCGCAGTTTATCTGCAGCATTAAGCAAATGATAATCAGACAAGTCGGGAGCGGTAAATACAAATTCTGAGTTATAGGAAAATTGAAGCTTACCTGGAATAGGAGCTTTTGTAGTAATAACTAAAACACCATTTGCTGCTCTTGAACCATATACGGCCGTTGCTGCTGCATCTTTTAGCAATGTGATTGACTCAATCCTATTGATATCTAAATCGGTTACTTTTTGCAAGCTCACTTCAAAGCCATCCATGATAAACGCAGGAAGATTGTAGTTGCTCGAAAGGTTATTACGATCTAATACATTATCGCCAATAGATGGTAAAGCTGTAGCTCCACGCACATTGATTTTTGGCAACGCATTTGGATCTGCGCCCACTAAATTGTTATCGAGAATTTTAAATGATGGATCGAAAGATTGAATGCTCTTTATTAGGTTTTGTGAGTTTAATTTTTTCAAATCATCACCTTTAATAGTAATGGCAGTACCAGTGTAACTCTCCTTTTTAATGGTTTGATAACCCGTGATAACCACATCGCTCATGTCTTTCACATCGGTTTCAAGTGAGATATTCATCGGTTTAGAATCTATTACCTTAACTTGTTTTAACTTATACCCAATAAAACTGAAAACCAATGTATCGCCAGGGTTTGCATTAATCTTAAATTCGCCGTTGGATGAGGTTGTGGTTCCATTTGCCTTGTTATCCTTTTGATAAATGTTTACCCCACCAATGCCACTTTTTGTGACTGCATCCACTACCTTCCCTGATAAAGGGATTGGAATAAAAACAGGCTCAGCAACTTTAGGCACTTCTGCACTATTCTGCAATACAATGGTATTGTTGATAATGGTATAAGTAAGTGCTTGGTCTTTTAAAATTTCATCTAACGCTTGTTTTATGGTAGCAGATTTTAATACCACTGAAACTTTTTTCTGTGAGATGTTATTTTTTCCGGCATAAAAAAATAAATAGCCAGATTGTTTGTTGACTTCCTTAAAAACATTTTGCAGATCGGCATTACGTACCGATAGCGTTATGTTCTGAGAATAACTCGCAGCCGATAAATGCATCGTTGCGGTGAGTAATAAAATAGCGATTAATTTCATCACTATGAGGAATTTATACTTTACCCTATGTATTGAACATACATAGCGGTAAAGAAAAGTTAATTTCATACTTTTGATTTAAGATGAGGTGAATAATGGCAGCCGGTCTTGCAATGTCTAGCTGCTGACCTTTTTTACAACCGGGGGTGCTTCGAACACTTCCGGTTTTTTTGGTCATGGTTGATTCTCTATTTCTGAATGTTGGGAGTATCTATTTCTTCATAATTTCTTTGGTTTAAAGGTTTAGGTTGTATGGTTGATTAGTTTATTGGTTCATTAGTCATTGGTTTCCCGATAAATCGGGATTTCGCAAAAGCTCAACATTAGTTCATTGGTTCATTGGTTCATTTACAAACTGCTTAATTGGAAACAGTAATTTTGCGACCGTTACTTTTAAAGTGTAAATTATTAAGTTCTAGAATAGCAAAAATCTCAGAAAGCTTACTATTTCTAGAAATCTGCCCGTAAAATTTTTCATCTGTAATTGGACCAGTATATTCGATTTCTACATTATACCAACGTGAAATTTGTCTCATTATAGCTTGTACATCATCCCCTTTAAAAGAAAAAAGACCATTTTTCCAAGCAACTTCCTGTTCAACATCAACAGCTTTTTTTTGTAAACTGCCGTTTGAATTATTAAAATATGTTTGTTCGCCCGGCGCAATTATAGTGGATGCCTTATCGGTTAATACTTTTACAGCACCTTCTAATAAAGTAGTTTTAATGGCTACCTCGTCATCATAAGCATTCACATTAAAATGAGTTCCCAATACTTCTATGGTTTGATTTCCACTAATTACTCTAAAAGGCAGCTGTTTATTTTTGGCTACTTCAAGATAAGCCTCACCAGTAATGTTTACTGTTCTATCATTACCTCTAAAAGCTGTTGGATATTTTAAACTTGAACCGGCATTGAGCCATATTTTAGACCCATCATGAAGTACTACCTGATACTGACCGCCATTTGGCGTTGTTATGGTATTAAAACCAACTTTATCTGTACTAGATATTGAATTAATCTTGTATTCTATTTCTCCGGCGGCATTTTTGTAAACCTTAATTCCATCCAGATTGGCTATCATACCCTTTACTGCTGTATCTAATAAAATTTTTGTTCCATTAGCAAGTTCAAGTGTTGCTTTATTTACTCCAGGAGCAAAATCATTAGTCTTACTCACCACTTCATAAACTGGTGTTTTAAAGGCTAAATAACTACCAACAGATAAAATCAATAAGACACTTGCTGCTGCGATGTATTTAAAGTACGGATTGTTAAAAATCGACAGAGAACGTTTTTTAATCAAAAAATCAATGTTTTCATCAACTTTGTTTTTAATCTCATTCTTTATGGCTTCTTGAGTTTCTAACTGTTGCAAATCAAGAAAGCCTTCTTTTTCATCGAACAGCTTGTAATATTTTTCTAGAAATTCAATTTCTTCAGCGCTTGCTAATCCCTGATTGTATTTCCTTAAAATAACATTAAAATATTTTAGATCTTTTTCTTCCATAACCTGAAGCGTCAACTTTTTTTTATAACCTTTCTATTAAAAGACCAATGTTTTCACACATTCTTAATCTTTTTTTAATAGTCTTTACATAGAAGAGTAAAAAATAATGCAATGCGCCCACACGAGATGAAAAAAAATCTCAAAATTTAGAAACAACGATTATTTCTTGCTTTTAATAGAATAAAAAGCACAAGAAATATAATAATTAAGGAAAAAATCAAGCTAAGCGCTTATTTCATTACCGGAAAGCAAGAAAGTAATAAAAAAGCAACAAAATAAGAAGATTTTAAACGAGAAAGTGACTTACCCAATAGGTTCCTCACTGTTTTTGGCGAGATATCTAATACCTGAGCTATTTCTTGACTACTCATGTCTTGCTCAAACCTCATTTTAAATATTTGTCGTTGTTGGGGAGGAAGGGTATCTACCAAGTTAGCAAATGAACGAACAAAGTCTTTGTACATGACATGCTGGTCTGCTGATGTTGGATCTTCTAAGGTATCACCAGCATATTGTTCAGAAACAAACCTGCTTTCTAATTCGAAATGTTTAAACACCCCATTTCTTGTAGCCACAAATAGATAACTATCCAATTGTTTGATGGGCTCTTTAGCACTGCGTCGCCAGAGTTGGACAAAAACTTCCTGAGCAATATCCTTTGCATCATCTACGTTTTCAACTCGTTTATAAGCTGCATCAAAAACCATCTTCCAATACCTGTTATAAATGATATCAAAAGCATACCGATTACCTTGAGTAAGTTCTAATAGCAATTCGGAATCCTCAGTACCATGAAGATTTTCCCTTTGCGTTTTCATATTGCTATCAAATCTAAAAATAATTTGCTTAATGTTAAATTGCTAATTGATCAAAAAAACTAAACAGACTATAAATAAGACATTTATCAATTTGTATTGTAAACTATAATGATAAGACTGATTAATTGATTGTTAATCATAAAAAATAAACCACAAACAATTGAAAATCAAATATTTAATAACATAAATTTAAATTTTACCAGTAATTCTATATTTACATAACATAACCAGATAATTAGAAAATAAGCTTGAAATTTGCTTTATTGAGCACACGATGAACCTACAAAATCAGACCTACTTAGTGTTATTTTTACACTATTATGTAAAACATCTTCACCTTTCTATCTTTGGCTTGGTATTTCTTTTAAAAAATCAAGGATTACACTACAAGGAATACCCAAACTAACTGCCCTACTAAATCTTGCAATATTGATCCCCAAAAATTGACCATCTATGCCGAATATTGGAGCACCACACTGACTAGGCAACAAAACTGCATCATGTGTAAAGACCTGCTTAAATCCATCTCGTCTTTCTGAACTACCTCCAATAAATCGATCTACTGGATGTTTGCTAGCCATAAAAGGCTTGTTCATTAACTTAATAGATTTCGAGAAAGTTTGTTCGCCTCTTAACCAATTGACAGTTATCTCTTGGCCTGCCCAATATTTTGCCAATTCAGGTGCAACCTCGCTTGCCTGTCTTATGGCGACACCATTCATACTAATAATAAAATCTCCAGTTTGTAAGCCTGCATTTGCAGCAGGACTTCCTGTTTTAACAACGGTAGTTGTTGCAGGTTTTGATTTAAATAGTACAGATGCACCAAAATAAGGAATACTGCTACTCTTTTCTAGGGCAATAAGCTCATTTCCAATCATACCTTTTTTATATTTTCCATCAGGAAGTGTTGCTATAACAATTGCACCAAGCTGAACTTCATTTACCTGACTAGAAATGATATCTATTCCACCTTTTAGCTTTTTACTAGTTTTTAGTAGTGTCAGATCAGTTTGCACATCTCTTTTAACAACTTCCAATGAAATCTTTACACCATCAGCCCATAAACAAGGTAAATCTCCAACAATACTATTTTTACTAAGCACAAATTGTTCCTTTACTTTTTCATTTTTAATATAGTTGATTACAGTTCCTATAGCTTCACTATCCACTCCTTCTAGCTTGCTCGTTAAGAGATATGCATCATGTTTTTTCTTAATCAATTTTGTTGCAAACTTCTCAATCGGCAAATCAAGATTTCCAATTTTAGGGGAAGATTCCATTGCACCTTGATTAAAACTATCTTCCTGACTTGGATATTTAACATAGTTTATTTGCTCCTGCAAAGCAGTCCAATACTTCCGATAAACATCAATAGGGATTTCGAAATTCATCTCTTCACTAACATCTATAGCACTATGAATCCCTATTAACCTACCTAACTGATCAAACAACGCACCTCCAGAATCACCAGGTTCCATTTTACAAGTCGACCTTATGAAACCATATTCATTTTTTACTTCAGCTACTTTCCCATACCTTAAAGTAGGCAAAAGCAGATTTATCCTTTCTGGATAGGAAATACTGATACACGCTTCTTTTTCTTTAAGTGAGGCAGAAAAGCCCATCTCAACAAACGGAAATGCGCCTTTGTCTAAAATCTGCAACATGCCAGCATCTGGAGTTCCTGGCGCAGCTTCCAAATCTATCCGCCCAAGCGCTTTAGCAATTGCTTCTCTACCATCTGGGAAGAATATCTTATAAGTACGACCAGGTGAAATGGTATGCGCAGCAGTAAGTACTACGCCTTTTTCACTGACTACAACACCGCTAAACTGTGCTGAGGTACGCTCATTTCTTTCAACATCAAATCCCCAAATCCGAACGCTAGCTCCATAGGCCTTCTTAATTGCCTTTTTTAAATAAGCCTGTGTTTCTATAACATTCATTTGCTGTGCATTTAAATCAGTCGAAACCACTAGGCTAAGCAAAAACAAACTCAACAAAAACATACAGGTTTTTAGTTTTATTGAAAAACTAGCTTTTATTACAATTTTATCTATTACGACAGTTGACATCTTATAATCCTTCAGTAAAAGCACAATTTTAAGAATGAAAGTTGCCATAATATGGCAATCAAAGAAAATAAGCGATATTTTTTAGGTGGAATAAAAAAATAGACCAATTAATGGGCTAAACCCCTCTTTTTTCACTCTTACATTTAAACAATGTCAATAAATCTGCATGAGAAGCAAAATTAACATCTACGAAAGGCTTGATTACCTCATCTCTTCAAATAGTACAGGCACAAGAAAACAACTTGCCGAAAAATTTGGCGTTAGTGAACGAACAATTAGCAGATATTTGGAAATGATGAATGAAAATGGCGCTTCAATACAATATAACCGATCTAAAAGAAGCTTTTGTTACCAAGTTCCAGGAAGGTTTATTGTTTCATTAGAATTTAGATCAAACGTGTAGAACTATTTAAATATCGACTTTGGTAAAACACCTGTCCAAGCCTTTGGAAGTTCATTCACACCAAAAATCTTTGCTAAAACCAGTGAAGTATTTTTATTACTGTTAAAATCATTGATCAATCCACGTTTTTTGATCTGCGGACCAATAATTGCCCAAGGAATTTGCATTTCATTCATACTTACACCACCATGACCTTTATTAATTCCGCCATGATCGGTAATCAACATGAAATGAGTAGTACTGTATAAACCACTTGATTTTAACCTAGCTATTGTTTCGCCTATAGCTGCATCAGCTTCTTCAATTGCCGTAATGTATTGTGGGGTCATCCAGCCAAACTGATGGCCAGCATGATCGGTATGTACATCATATAGAAAAACAAATGTTGGGTTTTTGGCATTTTTTACGATGAAATCAAAAGCCTTGTTGTGGTTTTCTTTATAACCATCCTTTTCTTCAAAAGAAATTTCATCAAGGTATTTTTTATTGATAGGATAAATCAATTCCTTCCAATTGTAATAATAAGCAATCTTAACATTAGGCTTATTTTCCTTTAGCACTTTAAAAATGGATGGATAATACCCTTCTGCATCAGTAACTAATGGATTGAGCGTATGCTTTTCCAAAGTCCAATCATTTCCTACAACACCATGTTCTTCTGGTCCAGAGCCAGTAAGGTGACTAGTCCAATTTGGCATCGTAACTGATGGCATCACTGGTCTGGTTGTTAATGAAAGTACTCCATCTGCAAACAGCTTATCAATATTTGGATGTTTCGATTTGTGAAAACCTTCTGCACTAAAGCCATCAAGACCAAAGATGAGTACCCTTGCAGGACTTTTCTGCGCTTTAACTGAAAAAGAAAATGCTAATAAGATGATGATTTGGAAAAGAAATGTTCTCATTTAAATAACATGAATGGTTTACAACTTAAATGTAACCGATTCTGCAGTTAAACAAAAGACGTTTGCTTAAATTGGTAAAAAGTAACAAACAATAGTTAAGATACGACTATGCTTAAGAACTCATTTAGGATTAAACAGACAACACCCACCTCACATCAAAAACATCAACTAACTCAATCAGCTTATCCTCATCATTCCTAGCTGAAGAATCTTTCTTATTCAATTCCAGTTTTTCAATTAGCGCTTTTCTAACCTCTACATTTTTGCAACTAATGAAAATCGCCATGTAGTTCCCAAGTATTCTTCCCTCATTGTGTACTAAGTCAGAACCATGTATAACGATATGATCCGCAACGAGCGAGCCACTAACAACAGGCATTTCAGCATAATCCTGTAACTCTTTTTCAAAAGTCTCCAATTGCAATGTACCACCAAAACAAGTTTGATAGAATGAGAGTGCTTCCTTACAATTTCCAGAAAATGTAAGGAAGACAGCACTCTTAAATTCAGCATTAATCATAGGCGAAACATTAAGCATCTGGAATATCAGGTTCTACCAATTTTATTAATTTCTCTAAGGATTCTTGCCAACCTAAATAGCACATTTCAGCAGGTATAACCGCAGGAATTCCTTCTTGTAACACTTTAAGTTCGGTACCACATAAAACCTTCTTCAGCCATATTGTGGTTGTTATTTCTCCCGGTAAATTAGGATCATCAAATTTGTCCGTGTATTTGATGAATTCGTTAGCTTTAATATCAAGATAAGTTCCACCGAAAGAATGCCCATTTCCTGTACCAAAATTAATAAAGGTCATCTTAAATTTGCCACCTACTTTAAAATCCATTTCCTGTATGGTACATACAAAGCCATAAGGTGGCAACCAAGTTGAATGAGCTGTGGGATCTGCAAATGCTTTAAATACTTTTTCAGGGTTCGCCTTGATTACCCTGTGTAAAGAAACTGAATTACTTTCCATTGTTATTAAAATTTAGTTTACGATTGAAGATATAGGAAACCATAAGTATAGCCAAAACTATAATTGGCAGTAACATATAGACCACGTTTTTATCTACGCATGCGTGACTGATGAATGCAAAGATCAAGCTAAAAGTTAATCCGGCGTATGCCCATTCTTTTAACCTACTTGGTGTTTGAGGTAATACAATTGCTAATGAGCCCAATGCTTTACAGATGGTTAGTGCATAAGCAAAGTAATCTGGATAACCAAGAGGTCTTGTTCCAAATGTTACATATTCGGGTGAAAATAGCAGGGTGCCAAGTGGCATAACTCCTTCCCAAAGTACAATAATGACTGTGGCCACCCAAAAGATGATTTTATTCTTTTTCATTTGATTAAAGTTTAAGGTTTATGAATTGGTTGATTCAACATATTTTACAAAGTTGTTTAAGATGAATTGCCATCCTTGTTTCTGAAATTCAGGGTCATTTTGCGTCTCCGTATCAAAAGTGGTTGCCAAATGCGTTTTACCACCTTCTTCAGTAAACAAGGTAGTCGCCTGTCTGCCATCGCCCATGGTATAAGTTATTTCTTGATTTAATATTACACTGTCGTAAACTCCCTCAAAATCGAAACCGAAACTTCCATCTTTAGCTTCCATCCTATTTTTGAATTTACCACCTACACGCAGGTCGTTTTCACTGCTTGGTGTATGCCAGCTTGGGTCAGGAGTATTCCATTTGATGATATCGCTTGGTGTATTCCACGCTTTCCATACTTTTTCTACAGGAGCATTTACTGTTGCTTCTACTGTAACTTTTATCGATTGTGCCATTGTTTATTTTTTGTTGGTTAATTTTTACAATTCAAAAGTACAGGCTTGCCTAAAATTATAGCTGTTGCGAAAACGACAAATTAGGGGTGAATTATGACAAAATAATTTTAACTTGTGGTTCAATATTTTTTGTTGATATGCAAATTTCTGTCTTTGTACCCGAATATGGGGTAATTGAAGCCGTTACGCCGGCCTTCAGAACCTTTAATACCGCCAATGAGTTTCTAGCTACATTTGGTAAAAAGCCCATTTTTAAGGTCGAATATGTTGGCTTAACAGAATATGTACCAGCCAACAATGGCGAATATGTTATAAAAACTGATCGCTTGCTCAAAGATGTAGCCGAAACAGACCTATTGATTATACCCCCAGTATTTGGCGATACCCTAAAAGGGATAAAAGGTAATGCTGAAGCCATCCCTTATTTTAAAAAGTTGCATGAGCAAGGCTCAAGTTTAGCCAGTTTATGTATTGGTGCTTTTCTTTTAGCGGAAACAGGCTTGCTGAATGGCAAAAAGTGCTCTACACATTGGGCTCACATTAATGAGTTTAGGGAAAGATACCCTGATATTGAAGTAGAAGATGGAGCGATTATTACAGAACACGGCAATATTTACAGCAGTGGCGGCGCAAGTAGTTTATGGAACTTAATCTTATACTTGCTAGAAAAGTTTTCAGATAGAGAAACGGCCATTATGGTTTCAAAATACTTTGCATTGGATATCGGTAGAGATAGTCAATCTCAGTTCGCCATTTTCAAAGGACAAAGGAATCATGGCGATAGTGATATTCAGAAAGTACAAGATTATATTGAAAAACATTATTCCGATAAGATAACTATAGATACTTTAGCGAAAGTAATTAATTCTGGTCGCAGAACTTTTGAAAGAAGATTTAAGGAAGCTACCAATAACACTCCCCTTGAATATATCCAAAGAGTAAGAATTGAAGCGGCTAAAACTTTTTTCGAAGCATCGAGAAAAAACGTTACAGAGATTATGTTTGATGTAGGCTACACCGACACCAAAGCCTTTAGGGAAATATTTAAAAAATTGACTGGCCTTACACCAATAGAGTACAGGAATAAGTTTGCAAGGTTATCGAATGAGGTTTAAGTATCAAAACCTACTTAAATACACCCAATATTCTAAAGTTAATATTTATCTGTGTTTTTAAACAAGCCCCAGAAACCAATATTCCCAAGATTTTCAATTAATTAGAGCTCCTAGAAACTGAATGATTCAGTAATAACATGAAGAAACATCTTAAATACATTGACGACACTTCAAATAAATTCTGGCAGATTGAAGTAGTTAATACAGCCTATACAGTTACCTATGGCAAAAATGGCACCAATGGTGTTTCACAGACTAAAACATTTGCAGATCATACCGAATGCCTGAAAGCAGCAGAGAAATTATTAAATGAAAAAATTAAAAAAGGGTATTCAGAAAGTGGAAATGTAATCAAAATCCAAACATCAAAGGTTAGCAATGTTGCCGCAAAAGACATTGATAAAATCTTGAAGGATTATGATTCCATTATCAAAGCTAGAGCACTTTCTAAATTATTACCGTTTCTAAAAGAAAATTCGACCGGCAATATCGAAGTGTTAAAAAAACACATCAAAAAGAGTAGAAAATTTTGGATGACGTTTATTGATTTCAAAGATGAACCAACATTTAGAAGAGATGGCGCCAGTTGGGGTACTCGTGGAGATGAAAAACAAAAACAAATTATCACGGCAAGTGCAGTAGCAATATTCAACAAAACGGATATCATATCTTGGGACGAAGCTTTTGATCTATTTGGCAATGTAACGGATCCATTAATTCTAGAAATTATTAAATGGGCCAACCCATCTTGGATTGCTGAATACCTACTTGAACATACCAAAAAAAATGAATGGAGGCGATTTAACTACCCAACATTACGTCTATTGGAGAATGAGCAATTGATCGTCCATCATCCAGAACTATTTGCAATATGTATAGCAGGTTTCAATGAACATTTTGGCAAACAAAAAACCAGAGATTTTATCCGCAATATAACAAATGATCCTTTAGCCTATGAACGAGATATTCCTGAACTTTTCAACTACGAAACCGATCTTCATAATCACCATTTCAGAGATGATAAAGATGAACCGTACAATGCTTATAATACTTGGGAGATTATTTTTAACACCTTGCTACAGGTTTCCAAAATCAATAGAAATTATTTTATAGAACAAGTTCTACTAATTCAGACCAAGGATTGGAATAGCAATCTAAGGTCATTTTTCCGAAAAAGACTTTCAGACATACAACCAACCCCAGAAGAGCTCATTGTTTACCAAGAGAGCCTTTTTTCTTGTTTACATAATGCTATGCCACCTGTCATCAATTTTGCGGTGGAGCAGATAAAGAATATTCACGAACATCCAAAATTTGATGCCAATTCATTTCTTGATTGGATAGAGCCTGTAATGATGAGTGCCGACAATAAAGCTGCTATTAAAAATGGACTTCTGATTTTAGAGAAATTAAATAAACAATATCCAAAACTCAACAAAAAGATCACTAATCTAATTGCCGATGTATTTGTTGTCCCAGATATGAATCTTCAGGAAAGAGCAACTAAGACACTTTTGAAAATAGCATCTATAAAGGATAAAAACTTACAAGAAAAACTAGCTGGTTACGCTCCATTAATGCAAGGAAATATCTCTTCTAGCTTAAGTGACTTTTTAAGTAAGGAAGTGACAAATAGTTCTACTAATGAAGCAGAATCCTATTTTTTCAAGTCGCAGGAAGAAAAAGTACTAACCACTCCGATCGAACCCCCAAAAAACTGGAACGACATCCTTTATTTATTCGGTAAATTTATTGCATCAGATGATGTAGCACACTCGGAGATATTAGTGAATGCTTTTATAATGCAAACCAATCTATTTCCTATCGATTACTCCGCCCAGCTTCAACCTTATAAAAAGCAATTGGAGAACAAATACTTCAATAACGTATTTAAGGCCTATGTTTCGGTTTTTCTTGAGCAAAAAATAGAGAATTATAACACGGCATATAGGGTAAAAATTAGCCAGTACCACAAAATTAAAACCTTATTATTAGGTAAAGAAATGCTAGAAGCGGCAGATGATCGAATGCGACGTCAGTTAAAGGCGCCCCTGCTTTCCTTTCCTACACACTATCCCCATTGGGTAGCACCTAAGGTTTTAATAGAAAGACTCATTACCCGTCAACAATATAATGAAACGCTAAATAGATTAGACCTCAGCATCGCCATTAGTAGAATGCCTCGTGAAAATATAGATGAAGCCATTCCATTACTAGATCAATTAACAGGAGAAATAAAAGAAGTAATGGCATTTTGCTTAGGTATAACGAGAAATGTTTCAATAAAATCTTCTTCCTTGTTCAATAAGTTATTTACAAAAATTAGCGGCCCCTCACCTGATGATCTGAGTCATGTGTGGGCAATAGCTGCTAGAACTTATTATCCTGATGAAATTTTTAAGGAGTTTGAACAGACCCATCTTAAAGATTTAGATTTCGCTGTTGCACCATTCAAACCTAAACCTACAATAAAAGAACAATGGAATGAATATATGAATTATACGACCAAGAAAAAAGAAAGAACACCCTCTTGGTACGAACTTAATTTTGACCTTTCAGCCTACAAACTCGCTCCTTCTCACTATTTATTTGCACAAGACCTTTATGGTTCAAAAAAGTCATGGGACTATCAGTTAAACGAAGGTGACGTTTATTACTGGAACAGTGTTATGCCACAGCATAACGATGCATTATGCTATTTTTTACTTCGCGGATCATGCATGAATGCTAATGGGGGAAGCTTAGAGCTAAAGGGCTTTCTGAATGTAATCAATGCAGCTGGTTTCCAGTTCTCAGAAATTTCCATGTTGGTTTTTGCTTGCTCATTCTTCCAAGAGAAGAAAGAGATCAGGATAATGGCAGCAGAAGTACTGATCAATTTAATTGAAAAGAGATCAATTGACATAAATATGCTGGCCGTAAAAATAGCATACCTCTCATCAAATAAATACGGAGTTTTTTCAAGGTTAATCGAAAGCCTTGCTACATTAAAAGACGTTTCTGCAGTTCACAATTCAGCATTTTTGCAATTAATGGAATACACTTTTAACTATCTAGATATACAGGACAAACTACCGACTAATTTTAAAAGATTGGTTGAGCACTATGTCGACTTACTTTACCGAACAAATCAAAAGCCTTCTTTAAAGACAATTACTTTTTTTGAAAAATATAAGGACAGTGCCTCACTTAAATCCCTGACCAAACAAATCTTAAAATAGAAACACATGACAGATCTACAATATCATTATAACGGTGTGTCCACTTACACTAAAGTAAAGGGAGTTAATAGCTTAGTTTTGGCTCACCAGACAGAAATTGAAACTGTAAACAACATACCTTGTTTCTTTTGGGGCAGCCTTACAGAACCCTATATTACCGCAAAATGCTGGAGCACCATTGCAAAAGTAGTAAGGTCAAGTTTTGGCCCAATACCACCTAGTCTTCGGGACCCGATTGTTTCTGCAGGAACAGAGAGGATTAGGTTTGAGGGGTTCTCTTCATGTAATGGTGTTTATGTAAGGTTAGATATGAAACCTGAGTCAATTGATGGAGAGTTTATTGCCAATGGTACAACCAATGTAGATTTTAATGACCCTATGTTAAATGCATTAAACTCCATTCAGAAAAACGAAAAGGTAACCCTTGCTGTTGGTCATCGTGAATTACAAGTCATCACTTCTAAAACAACAATAAAGGAGAAAAAGGTAACCTTGCCCATGCGTTGGATTAAAGGATTAACCAGCGTACAGTTATACCTAGCAAATATGAATCTTAAGTTTGAACTGAATAAGGTACAGACTATACAACTTTTCCAATCCTTGCCCAAAGGAAATGTAAAGAGTGATTTTTTCATTACCAAAAGAACGGGTAAATTTATGTTCTCTACCCTGGCAACAACGGATGGTGTTCGCATAGGCGGGATTCATAGACTCCGATTGTTAGAGGGAATTTTAGCCATAGTAGATAAAATATATGTATATGTATCTCCCGATCAGGAAAGTTGCGCTATCGTATGTGAATTTGGAAAGATGCAATTGTTGATGGCATTTTCACCTGATGCATACCGCGGTTTTTCAGGTGAAGGGAAAGCATTGGAAAACATGACAGAAAATCTTCCCCTAGAGTGGGTTTACGGATTAAACAGCTTGTTAAAATCCAATGAAACATTTGACCCTACCTTGTTATCCATTGAAAATGACATTGATTTTGGCACGATGGAACAGCTTACTTCAAGTTTATCTTCAATAGGTTTGCTTGGTTACGATCTAACCGCTGGAAATCACTTTTACCGACAATTACCTTTCAAAACAGATCGAATTTTAAGTTTAAACCCTAGGCTAAAAAATGCAAAAAAACTTGTTGACAATGCAGATGTTCGAATTCTTAAAAATGCGGAAAACCATGTGGAAGCAAATGTTAAAGGTAGCGGCGTACTGCACAAAGTAGTAATCAATAATGAAGATCAAAGATGTACTTGCGATTGGTTTACCGCCTATCAGGGAAAACGAGGAATATGTAAACATATACTGGCCGTAAAGATGTTAACCTAACAGATTATTTCCCAGCTTATAAATAGTACAAGCGTAAAAAAGCATCCCAATAATTCTCAGGATGCTTTTTTATTTAGAATATGTACCCTACTTACCAAAAAACAGTATACAAAGCAGTAAGAATCCCCATAATTAAAATAGAGCCAATAGCAAAACTAGTGCTGAACTTGAACATCTTGGTATCCACTTCAATGGCTTTCTCATTGGCCAAAGTCTGTGGTTTCAGTAAACTGATACCAACCATCAACAATACAATCACCACAAAGTCTATTTCCATTCGGTTAAAGAAAGGCAAATCTGGGAATGCGCCATTTGTCCACACTGGTAAAAACTTTAACACCGTAGAAAGCGGAATGGTAATCAACGCTCCTGTCATTGCTGCTGCAGCAGTTGTACGTTTCCAAAAGAAACCTAACAAGAAAATAGCCAATACCCCTGGTGAAATGAAGCCTACGTACTCCTGAATAAATTGATAAGCCTGATCTAATGATTTTAAAGCGGGAGTAACAATAGCAGCAATGGTCATCGAGATAGCTACTGCCCAGCGACCAACATTAACCATTTTACGATCTGAAGCCTCTTTGTTAAAGAATTTCTTATAGATATCCAATGAGAAAATAGTAGAAATACTATTTGCCTTACCTGCTAATGATGCTACAATGGCAGCAGTAAGTGCAGCAAAAGCAACACCCTTTAATCCCGGAGGCAATAAGTTCATTAAGGTTGGGTAAGCGTGATCGGGCTTTAATACACCTTCGCTCGACATTTCCGCTTGGAACAAACCTTTGTTGTGCAATACAAACATCACAATTCCAGGTAGCACTGCAATAACTGGCACCAACAACTTTAAAAATGCAGCGAATAAAATTCCTTTACGTGCTGTATTTAAATCTGCTCCCAAAGCACGTTGTACGATGTATTGATTACAGCCCCAGTAAGCCAAGTTATTAATCAGCATTCCCCCAATCAATACCGATATCCCTGGTAATTTATCATAATATTGATCAGAAGATTTAAAGATCATATGGAAATGAGTTGGCGCTTCTTTACGTAACACAGAAAGTCCAGCAAAAATATCATCGCCGAAACCGTATTCATTAGAGAGTAATGTAAGTGCTAGGTAAGTAGTTACCAATCCACCAATAATCAATACCAAAACTTGAATAACATCTGTATAGCCAATCACTTTCATCCCGCCTAGGGTTACGATCATAGAGAAAATACTGAGGCCAACAATGCACCACTCAAAACTGATGTTAGAGATAGAAGAAATGGCCAAAGCACCCAGATAAATGATAGAAGTTAGGTTTACGAATACATATACCAATAGCCAAAAAACGGCCATCACGGTACTTACCTTGTCGTTATATCGCGTAGCAAGGAACTGCGGCATCGTAAAAATCTTATTCTTCAGGTAAACCGGAATAATAAAAATAGCAACGATGATCAGTGTAGCCGCTGCCATCCATTCGTATGACGCAATGGCTAAACCTAAGGCAAAACCAGAACCAGACATCCCGATAAAGTGTTCTGCTGAAATATTTGAAGCTATTAAGGAAGCCCCAATTGCCCACCAGGTAAGTGATCCTTCGGCTAAAAAAAAGTCTTTGGAACTGATATCTTTCGACTTCTTTTTGTGATAGATGTAATAACCATAAGCGGATATGGCAATAAAATAAATGAAAAAGACAATGTAGTCTGCGGTTTGCAAATGGTTCATTATTTGGTTTAGTTTGGTTAGTTTAGTTTATTCAAGGTAGTCATTTCCAAATTAAAGGAAATCGTAATTCAAAAATAACTTGCTTTTATAGCCGTGTCGTCATTGCGAGGAACGAAGCAATCTTAAGGCATTTGGTCATGCTGCCTTGCATAGGCTGTAGGATTGCTTCGTGCCTCGCAATGACGAAAACCCACAACTAATCACAATAAAAAGGCCGTCCTTTCAGACAGCCTCTTTAAAATCTAATACTTAATAACTTGCATTCTGTACTAAATAGCCTGGTAAGTTAGAAGCTCCATCAATCGCAGTTTGCGGAATAGGGAAAAGTCTTTTTCTTACATCAGTATTTGATTTTTCTGTCCAAGTACCTTCGTATTTACCAAAACGAATCATATCTGTACGTCTAACCATCTCCCAATAAAATTCAAATCCTCTTTCGCGGAACAACAAATCAAGCGTGATCGCAGGAAGTGGTGGCGCAGGAGTAGCAGCAGTTCTTGAAGCTCTTACAAAGTTTACATCAGCCAATGCTGTTGCATCACCTTTTCTTAATTTTGCCTCAGCACGCATCAAATAAATATCCGCCAAGCGCAAAATCACAATATCATGCTCACCAAAGTTTCTACCACTTACAGATGTTTTACTGAACTCATATTTTAACACCCTATAACCTGTATTGTAATTACTTCCAGCAATTGTAAAATCTACTTGCTCTGTAAAGTCAACTGCCAAGGTAGGTCTACTACGTGTATCATAGAATAATTTATCCACCTGCATTTTTCCATCAGGGCACTTAACAAATGAAACAACACCATTAGTAGTAACTCTCTTCAATCCATATTGTTGACCTCTAAGTATACCACGATTCATATTGAAAGAAGCAGCATCAACGCAACTGGTAACCTGTGGCAAGTTTTGTTTATAAAAACGTGGGTCAGTCCCAGCTGGATCTAATGGTGCATAGGCATTTACCCAAGTGCGGTAAAAATCTGGCGTAATACCTGGCCCATCCGTTCCATTTGAACCCGTATAGGCTGGCAATGGAAATTGATCGCCAGAAATAGAGAAATATGCCATACGGTTATGACCATTTAAATCAGCACGCTGATCAACTGCAAAAATCAATTCCTTGTTCGTATGGTTATTATCATTAAACAAAGAGAAATAATCAGTTGCTAAATTATACTGACCAGAGCTAATGATCTTGTTGCAATAATCTATCGCTGCATCCATATCTTCATTTTTAAAGGTAAACGAAGTGGCATAAACATCTCTATAAACTGCAGCATTCATGTGCAAGCGAGCCAACAAACCCCAAACAGCACCTTTAGTCAAACGGCCCGGACCTGTAGTGTTCTCTACAATTGGTTCAATGGCCAACAATTCTGATTTGATATAACCAATGGCTGCTTCACCCCTTAAAATTTTTGAAGTTTCACTCGCATCCTCCTTAACGAATACTAATCCGAAAAGGTCTAACATCAATAAATTGTAATAAGCTCTCATACCTCTAGCTTCTGCCAAAAACAATTTAGAGCTAGGGTCTGGATTGCTAGGCAAAGAATTAATTGCAGTCACACTCCTCGAAATTCCAGTTACAATATTGTTCCAGGTATTTCTTACGTTCGCATCAGAACTAATGTTTGCGTGTTGGTGCAATTGCATATAAATTCCATTGTCACCCCAATCAGTACCTCCACGATAAGGTAAAATTGCTTCATCTGTGGAGATTTCTTGTAAAGCAAAATAATTGGTATGAAGAAAGACATCTTCTAATTTCGCATACACAGGGGCAATAATTCCTTCCGCTTGTTGCTTGTTTGATAGGCCTACAACCGAAGCTTCATCCAGTACTTTTTCTTCTAGTTTTGAACAACTATAGGTTACTGTTAAAGTTGCAAAACCCAGTAACGCTATTAATATTTTCTTTGTCATGTCTGTAAAATTTAAAACTTAAAATGAGAAGTTTAGACCAAAAATGAACGATTTCGCTTTTGGATAACTTAGGTAATCAATACCGTAAGACGATACCCCACCAATTGACCTATCTATATTTACTTCAGGGTCGTAACCAGGATAATCAGTAATTACAAAAAGATTCTGTCCGGTAACCGATAAACGAATAGTAGAGAACCATTTGTTAATTCCTAAATCCTTGGTATTTAAACTATAACCTAAAGCAAGGTTGTTCAATCTTAAGAAAGCACCGCTTTTAAGATATCTGGTACTCACGAAATTATTATTGTTGATTGATTCTGTTGCTTCTGCGATAGCCTCTCTTGTTGTATTAGCATTTCTTGATAAATTCAATTTCGAGAAACTCTGGTTATGGGTATAGTCATAAACTTTATTTCCGGCTACGCCATTAAAATTAACACTCAAATCAAAACCTTTGTAGGCAGCACTAGCATAGAAGCTATAAACTGTAGTTGGTAATGCTGTACCTGCAGAAACCCTATCCTTGTCAGTACTCAAATTATCGCCATCTAGGTCACGATAAATACTTAAACCATTGGCACCAATGCCAAGGTACTCTCTCATAAAGAACGTTCCGATAGGTTGATTATTTACATAGCCATTAATGGTTTGCCCAGTAAGACCAGCTCCGCCTACAGACCCAGCAGGGATAACCGTATATGGCGAGTTTTCAACTTTGTTTTTAGAATAGGTAATGTTACCGCCAATGTTGTAAGTAAAACCATTGTCTGCCTTATGTCTATAGTCTAATTCGAATTCGATACCCTTGTTGGTTACCGTCATGTCCTCAACATTACCCCAAACCTCTGGTGCTGGTTGAATCGGATCTGCAGGAATTACCTGTAATAAAATGTTACCTGATACTTTTCTAAATACATCAATTGTACCAGTTAACGCTCCTTTGAATAAACCAAAATCAAGACCTATATCTGTTTGTTTTGAAGTTTCCCACTGGATATCAGGATTAGCCAATCTTGTATAAGTGGTACCTGCCGGATAAGCACCCGTTGGATAAAGCGGATAACCTGAAGCAGCTAATGAACTAAACAACGCTTGTGTAATTTTAGGTGGAATTTCCTGATTACCAGTTACACCATAGCCTGCTCTTAATTTCAAGTTGCTGAATATCGAGTTCTTCATGAATTCTTCTTCAGAGATTTTCCAACCTGCCGAGAAAGAAGGGAAATAACCATACTTGTTATTCGCACCAAACTTAGATGAACCATCAGCCCTGAAATTAGCAGTAAACAAGTATTTATTATTAAATTGATAAGTTACCCTACCGAAAAATGATTGTAACTCATTGATGAATGCAAAACCACCCGGACGGTTATTCGCCAAAGTTAAATCTTGTCCAACTCCAGGATTGTAAATAGGATCAATACCACCATTTACAAATCTATTGATACTTGTGTTTCTCTGCTGAACAAAAATCCTTTGATAAGAATGACCAGCTAAGGCAGATATATTATGCTTTGTATTAGCCCAGTTGTAGGTCAGGTAATTTTCGATCAATGTGTTTTTATTGATGTTGTTGAAAGTTTCTAATCTACTCTCACGAGTGGTGATAGGATTTGGCATGTTCAATGCATCACGAGTTGCTGTCGAATTATCAATGCCTAAGTTTGCCTTATAAACAAGACCTTTTATAAGCCTCAAAGAAGGAGAAACATTGCCGATTACGCGATTCAAAACCGTGGTTTCCTTTTCAAAATCGAAATAAAACGCTGGATTGGGAACAACTAAGCTAGCAATTGGATTACCATTAGCATCCTTAGCAGGATAGGTAGGGTTATTAGTAACAACGTTTGCTAAAATAGTGCTAATTGGTGGACGTGTTTGCTTGGTATTCGCCACATTCACGTTCATGTCTAATATTAATCGATCATCTAAGAATTTCTGCGTTACATTAAATCTTCCAGAATACTTGTTCAAATCATTTTTCTTGATGATACCTTCTTGTTTTTGCGCACCGATAGAAGCGAAGTAAGCTAACTTGTCAGCTCCGCCACCCAGATTTAAATTGTAATTCTGAGTGTAGGCAGTCCTCATGGCTTCTTTCTGCCAATCGGTATTCCCGCCTTTATCATCTAAAACTGCACCAGTTTTTGGCACCTCTACACGAAATTCATCTGCGGTTAAAAGTGGCAATGCCCTAGCTAATTTTGAAACACCTAAGCTTGTGGCAACATTTAATGTCGAAGTACCAGCTTTGCCCCTTTTTGTGGTTACGATAATTACGCCATTCGCACCACGAGATCCGTAAATAGCAGTCGCTGATGCATCTTTCAATACATCAATTGATTCGATATCCTGCGGATTGATAAAAGTAAGTGGATCACCACTACCAGTATTCGAATTGTCTAACGGTAAACCATCAATTACATACAACGGACTACTTCCTGATCTTACGCCACCAGACCCTCTAATCACTACACCCATGCTACCCCCAGGTTCGCCACTAGCAGAAGTTACGTTCACACCAGATACCTTTCCTTGTAGCAATTGTTGCGGAGACGTGATGATTCCCTTGTTAAAATCCTCACTTTTTATTGATTTCACAGATCCAGTAACATCTTTTTTATTCTGCGTACCGTAACCTACAACTACCACTTGCGATAAATCTGTAGCGTTCCCTTTTAAAGAAATGTCTATTTTGGTTCTGTTCCCTACCAATATTTCTTGGGTCACATAACCAACATAGCTAACTACTAAAATCGAATTTTCATCAGGAACAGCGATGGTATAATTTCCATTTCCATCTGTAGTGGCAGATTGTGAACCGCCTTTAACCGAGACCCCTGCGCCTGGCAATGGCATCCCATCTTGGGCATCTACAATTTTTCCTGTAATTGTTTTTAGTTTGATGATGCTTGCCGTGCTAGTCATAGCAAATGTTCTTTCTGGAGAGAAAAAACAACAGCAGATCATTAGCGCCGCTGCAAATAATTTTAGGCAACGCTGTAAATGATGAGAGTAAATTTTGTTCATATAGTTTGTTTTGGGTTTAATGATTTAAATTAAAATTGAACACGTAAAAGGTTTTAGACGACGCAAAAATATCATTCAATGTCATCTACAATGTACTATCAATATTAACTTTTGGTTAATTAAAACTTCAGCGTTGCCGGCATGTATTTGGCAACTAAGTCTTCATAATATGGTCGTAATTTAGTCCAATCTGGTGGTTCTGGATTTTTAGAATACAAATCGTAAGGGTTAAACAGCTCTACCCATTTCAGCATTTCACGATCGTGATCATCTAATAGGTAATCATACTGCCCTTCTCTATGCCATGAATAAAATGAGTGATACCTCAACATATACAATCCTCCCTCTGGTATACGACCTTTAAGCATGTGGTAAACATATTCATCATGTCCCCATGACATGGTTACATTGCGCAAGCCACAGCCTTCTTCATACACGCCTAACTTGGTATTGTATTTCGGATTGGTATAATCTGGATTGTTTTTAAAGAATTCTGAATAGACAATTTTGTCAGAGAAAGCACAACCTACTGGGAAAGTATCACCTACCACTGCCCATTGCGGTTCGCCAAATAAACACAACACTTTGCCCATGTCATGCATTAAACCTACCAACACCATCCAATCTGGGTGACCATCCCTACGAATTGCTTCAGAAGTTTGCAGCAAGTGCTGAAACTGGTCTAAATCTGTATCGGGATCAGAATCATCTACCAACTGATTTAAAAATTGAAAGGCATCCCAAATAGGCATTTCCTTTTTATCGAACTTTAAATAGTTGTTGCGCTTTTCCTGTACAAACTCATAGGTTTGGTAAGTATGGTTAATGCGATAAAACTCACGCACATGATCTTTGGTATTTTCATCATAAGTACGGTATTCTTCTGTTTTTTTCGCAGTGGCGATGCTATCCGGATCAGGATAACGCTGCAATAAATCGTCCTCCCATTCTTCGAGATTGTTTAACGGATTTGCTTCCTTATCGCCTAATTTGTTTTGAGATAATTCCATCAGGTATTATATTTGGTTATATCTAATTTGAAGTTTTTTTCAATTGGTTGTAGCTAAACGTTAGGCATTTATTTACGAAACCGTTTTCGTAAATTAGTCAAATGATAAGGAAATTTCGTAAGTTGTAGCACCAAATCCCCTCAATGAAACACATCAACATTAAAGCATTGGCACAAGAACTGAACCTCTCAGTTTCTACAGTATCAAAGGCTTTAAATGACAGTTACGAAATAAGCGAAGAAACCAAACAACGGGTACTGGAAACAGCAGCAAGGCTGAATTATGTGCCCAACCCCTATGCCAGCAGTTTACGAGGCAGAAAAAGTAAAAACATTGCCGTCGTGATCCCCGAAGTAGCAGATAGCTTTTTCTCTTTGGCCATTAACGGCATCGAATCGGTAGCCAAAACAAAGGGTTATCATGTACTCATTTGCCTAACCCATGAAAGTTACGAAAACGAGAAAACCATTTTAAAAGAGTTTCAAGGGGGAAGAGTTGATGGCGTACTCCTATCAGTTTCTACAGAAACCACCAATTGCAGTCACATCAGCGATTTGATTACAAATGGTTTACCCATCGTATTTTTCGATCGTGCTTGCGATGATGTAGAAACGGCTAAAATTACAACGGATGATTTCGAAAGTGCCTATACAGCAACCGAACACCTCATCCAACAAAAGGCCGACCGCATTGCTTTTTTAAGCATCTCAAAAAGTCTGTCTATCAGCAATAAAAGATTGGAAGGTTACCTCAAAGCATTGGAAGATCATAACATCAAGGTCGACCAAAATTACATCGTGGACTGTACCAATGACCCTGAACAAAACTACCTGCTGATTAAAAAGCTACTGCAACAGAAAAACAAACCCAATGGCATTGTAGCTTCGGTAGAAAAACTAACCACTCCTATTTACACCGCCTGCAAAGATTTGCAAATCAAAGTACCCGAAGATTTAAAAATTGTTTCTTTCTCTAACCTAGAGATTGCAGCTATCCTTAATCCTTCGCTCACTACCATTACCCAACCAGCATTCGAAATGGGTAAAATGGCAGCAACATTGCTGTTTAAAGCACTAGAGAATAGAAATTTTAGTTTAGTGAAGGAAGATTTTATGATACAGAGTACGTTGGTGGTGAGGGATTCGAGTGGGTAGGTTGAAGTTTTTGTAGGAGACCATTTTATCGAAGCGTCATATCGACAGAGAGCAGCGACGAGATATCTGTTCATCGTGCCAAATTGCTTTACCCAGCCTGCTTTGAGTACAAGCACGGATGTTTGCGCTAGACGGGGATTTTAAAAAAAAAATCTTACAAATGAAAAAGTTGAATATTGGATTTTTCAAGTAACTATTTCTGCTATCTAAAATCCGTGGCCTAATGAGGCTAAATTCTTAGGCAAGATTTTGACGTGCCTGAATTTCTTCATTCCACTTATCAATCGGATCTATATAGCCTTCAGGAAATGGACTATCTTTCATTATATTAAAATAAGCCATTATTGGTTTAAGATTGTCTTTCCAAAGAGTCATCAAATCTAACTTGGTCAGCTGAGAGGCCACTTCCATTGTTTGTATTAGAATTTCCTTTGAGTTGAGTTTAAATCCCTTAACGTGTCTTTGATTGAGGGCCTCGATCATGCTTATGACTGTATGCAACAATCTTACCATCGGATGTGGGTGGCTACCTTTTTCCATATTAAAATCTGTCAGGTCATCCGGATAAATTGAGATGCTTTCGGTTAAAATGGGGACAAGGAAAAGTGACAGCAATTTGCTCAGATTTTCCTTGTCAACTTTGCCAAACATTCCCATCGCATATTGTTCAATGTGAGAGCTCAGCAAAAGTGCTGAGAACTCGTCAGCATTGAGTTCAAGTAAATGTTTGTTAACATCATATTCATTCTGTTGTGGACTGAGCATAATTTCCATCCCACCCTTTTCCTGCAGTTGAATGACGTGTGCAAATTCGTGGTAGAACGTAAAGTGCTGTAGCGACTGAAAAAACAGAGTAGATGGAGGATTATCTAGTTGGCTCAGAAAATCAGCAAGTTCAGTTTGTTCAATGGCGTATTTTATTTTGGCTTCTTTTTCCTTTAACTTTATTTGTTTTATTAGCAACCCCCCGTTCCAGACAATTAATCCCCTTCCTTCATGAACACCTGCTTTTGCGTTTTCACTAATTTCCGAGCTGAAGATCAGTCCTAATGGGATTTTAAGGTAAACTTTATGATGTTCTATGGCTTGTAGATAAAATTCTGCAGTAGCCAAGAGGGAGTCTCTGTAATCATCATTGAATTCAAAATGCATCAGATTATCAGCTGTAACGATGGGCTGCCCAAAAGGTAACAGGCTTTTTTGATAATCACTAAATTCTTGGAAGTCCATTTCTTACGTTCATTATAACTGACAATCTTTAACATTCTTCATAGTAATTTATTTACTTCAATATCATTTTGTTGTAGTGTTTCTCATAACCAGTTTCGACAAACACCAACTTGAAAGCATCTTTAAAATCGTCATAATTAAATTCCTTATAATCGAAGATATTTTGGCCTAGAGAATGTGATTCACGATTTATAAAACGATTGAAAGCATCAAACTTATTCTCTTGAAGTTTTGGTTTCTGAAAGACATTATTTAAATCTTGCTTTTCAACGAAATTATAGAAATACTCAATGATATTTCTCATACAATTTGCTATTAAGGCAGGTGGCTGTTGTTCATCTTTTATGATTAACCAATAAGAATGATAATCATTCTGAATCTCTTCATAACTCATTTCTAATATTTCAGTTCCAGCAGTATTTTTTCGAAGTCTAAATAGCTTCTGTTCGTCTTTACGCCTTTCCTTGTTTGTATCTGTCAGCTCATAAAAAAAATACAAACTATGAGTCAAAATAAAAATTTGCTCATATTTATCACTTTTTAAAAATTCATTTTTGATTAATCTACCTATGTTGAATACATAAATGTGCGATAAACTCGAAATAGGATCATCAATAATGATTAATTTATTTTTATTTGCTTCCAAAGCACTTTTCTTACCTCTACACTGTTCAATGAAATAGAGAAAGCTAATTATCATTTTTTCCCCTTCGCTCAGAGTTTGAAAGATTCTTGCATCATCATCATTTCTTATTATTTTGTATAACACATCTGAATGTTTCTTTATGCTAAAATCGTCGATACCAAGCATTAAAAGACTGTTATTAATACTTGTTATTGCTTCTTCAATATTTACTGTATGTTTTTGTTGTTCTGCTATTAAATTTTGTTGTTCTCTTATCTCACCCCCTAGATTGGCTATTTTTTCGTTAAATGATACTGATTCAGTATTTGCTTTCTCTTTTTCCAATTGAAATGCTGAAATCGCAGAATCATAGTCCCATCTCATTAACTCCCAGAAAGCTGTTTTAATTTTCTCAAAAGCTGAAGGTTTGTTCTCCATTCTTTTGTTGTGAATTTCAATGAGTTCATTCACTTCTTGGATTAATTTTTCTAACGCTTCGACCTTAGTTTTAGAATTGATTAGTTTAACAGATACGCTTGGTGACTTGATTTTTTCCTCTAGAAGTTTTCTGTTATCGCCTATAACTTTTGCAACCTCGTTATATTTGATTTCGAAATCCTTCTTTTTGGAGTCTAACATTGGATTTAACAGATAGTCATTTTTTTTAGGAATCCCCCTAATTCCAAGATTATAGGCTTCCAAAAATTCCTTTATCGAATTGATATCTCTTTCATATGCTTCATCAAAATATAATTTTATTTCGGAGATGAGTTTTTCTGTGATTGTTTTTTCTTGACAAAAGGGGCAGATATTGTTTGATTGTTCTTCTTCGAGATTTAAAAAATTAAGGCCATCCTTTACCCAATCAGAGTTGCCTAATTTATCAATAAGGCCAGCTACTGAGCTATTCTTATTTCCTACTATTTCTTTTACTAAAAGTTCTTGGTTTTCAATGTCAAAAGCAGTGAAATTCACCAATGGAAGTTTATCTAGAATTTTCGCATCATCACTTGTCAAAAAATGAACATCTTCTTTGATTTTTTCGATGGTTATTGTAGGTTTTGTTTCTGTTTTTTGAATTAGGTCTACGTAATTTAGTAATTTGTTACCATCACTTTTTAATCCTTCAAGACAAAACTCCAGCACGCGATCACCCCCAGTGTATTTTGTTTTGATTTCCCAAATTTTATTTTTTGCAGTAAGTTGGCTAGCATTAAATACATCAAGATATTGTTGATGCTTTTTTTCAGTATCTTCTTTTAAGCTAATTTTAGCTAAGATTTCTTTCGTGGCTTTTTGAATTTTTATTTCTGCCTCTTTATTTTCTTTTGATAAAGTAAATATTCCTTGTAAGTTTTCAGGCTCAAAAAAGTTATTGTATATAAAGTTTTGATTATATACGTGGATATCATCATCATCACGAATACCTTCAACGCTACAAGCAGAAAATTTCGGGTTTTTTCGGTCGATGAATAAGTTTGAAAAAGTGCTTTTCCCTGAGCCATTTAGACCATAGATCAAATTTACCTTTTTGTCAGTTTCTAAAACAGCTTGTTTTTTATAACTAGCTATTTTATTTAGCGTGATTTTATTTATCATACGGCATTATTGATTAGTAAGAGTGCTTCCAAATAGCAACGCCTCGTACAATTAGTATACGTTGGAAGCTATGTGTAAAAATCATTAGTATCTAACTTGTGATCTCTATTTTTTATTCTTTGAATCTTTTTGTTTTAACTAAGGTCTATAAATTGCCAAGCTAGCAAAATACAGAGTTCAATTCCTTACGGTTTTCCGTAATTCTACTTCCCATATTGCCAACAATACCCGTTATTACTAGCCCTACTTTTACACTCTGCTTCTTTTTAGTAAGTGCTTTATGATAAATATTAGTTTTAGTTATTAGCGCATTTGAAGTTACTTTTTATTTCACTACGATATTAAGACTATATCTTTCGATGAATTCTTTAACTTCTTCTGCTATTTTATCTAATAATTCATTTGATGCGCCATTTGTAAGCTGACGAGCATGTATTACCATCTTTGGTAAAACACCTTTTTTATTTTCTTCTGCGTAATGAATCCAACATTTGTCTGAACTTTCACAAATATTTTGATGGGAGAATTTAACACCGAATAGTTCACAAACTTCTCCGCTATAAGTCTCAATATATTTATTATCTAGAGCAACAATGATTACAATGGGAAATTGCTTAATAAACTCACTCTTCCAAAAAACAACCTTCCGTTTTTCTAATTCTGCTTTAAAGTTCTCTTGTTTCTTTGCTTCACTAGTTTTGGGTGCTGGTAAATTGCTTAATTCTGTGGTAAAAATATTTTCTACAAAAGTGATTTCGTACTCTTCTTCTTTTTGTACTTTTTCTTCAATTTTAAGTTTATCCAAAATAATTTCATAAAGCTTCTGGTACTTTTGCCAAGTATGTCTTCTGCTTCTAAGGTTGTCTTCTATTGGTTTAAATCGGGTAGAATAATCAACTTTATTTTTCCAAGCAGTTCCACCACCATGTGTTGATTCTACGCCGATAGGGCTTCCCGCTTCCTTTCCTACTATTAAGATTTTAGCATTTGGATTTCCAAGACCAATGTATTGATAGCTCTCAATACTTGTTTCTATTAATTCATTAAACTCTTTGCTATAATGCATATTATTCAATAGTCTTAATTATTTGTTGAGTAACATATTCGTTCTTACGCTCAACCTCGCTAGCGCAAGCGTGTCGCTTGTGTCTTAATATTTTTATCTTCCATTACATCAAGATAATTTAGAGATTGCCACTTTATAATTTTTTCTTAATACAGGCATCCTAAAAGATGTTTCGCCGTTGCTAAAAAAGAGTTTTCTGTTATATATCTAATACTTAGAGCATCGTTCGCTAATTGAAGTCGTAGTTGACCTTTTCTAATGAAACATCATTAATTCTCATACTTTTGAGATTAATAACTTAGTGTAACTTCAATAGTAAAAATTAACAACCATCCAAAAATCCATGGCTAAGCATATATTCAACAATACTGTTCATTCCTCTTTTTTGAAGTTCTGCTATTAATACTCTTGGTGGTGGCCAATTGCTCATGTAAGGATTGGAATCTGAACCAGTATATAGTCCACCTCCAGAACCTCGGTAAAGTCCACCTCCAGAACCAGTATACAAACCTCCTCCAGAACCAGTGTACAAACCTCCTCCAGAGCCGGTGTACAAACCTCCTCCTGAACCGGTGTACAAACCTCCTCCTGAACCTGTATACATACCACCTCCAGAGCCAGAATACATTCCTCCTCCTGAACCAGAATAAGCGCCACCACCTGAACCTGTGTACATTCCTCCTCCAGAGCCGGTGTAAAGTCCACCGCCTGAACCTGTATATCTATTTCTTGGCCACATTTTTATTGTTTTTTGGTTAATAATATATTTCAAATGTCTTGTTTTATTTGTCGTGTCTACCTATAATTGGGATTTGCACCCCTAATTCTATCCTACTTCCCATGTTGCCAACAATAACCATTACTGCTAGCGCTTCTTTTACACCTCGCCCCTTTTTTGGTGAGTGCTTTACATTGTCCAACATAAACATTGGTTTTAGTAGTGCTTGTATTTGAAGTTAAGTTGTTTGTAGTAGTTGTTTTGGGTTTGGCACAAATGCCACAGCTTCCGCCATTGTTGCAATATTTACAACCCGAACAGTTAGAGCAGGCTTTGCAAGGCGAGTTGCCATAACAGGTTGCCACTGGTCCAGAAAAGGGAACAGTTTTGCGTGGTGGAGCAGTAAACAATAGCAAGCTACTGATGATAAAGAGGAGGAGCGTTTTCAATAAATTTTTGGAGCGTGAGGGTTAATTTGTTAACTATTAATTGAAATAGTTATGCTAAACTTAACTATTAAATAATTGATTTACAAACGATAAAACTTCGAGGTGTAATGGTGTTTTTAGCCCAAATGCTGTTTGCAATGAGTGAATGCGGTTTTAGGTTTTGAAATGTAAAAAGACTGAACATTTTTATTTTTATATTTTTTTATTGAGGGTTAACAATTAAAGGTTTTAGGGAATGTTTAAGGCCCGCCGCTCTAGCAGATTGCTTCGGGCGGTGAAGAACCGACCCTCGCAATGACGTGATGTATTAGAGATTTCGCAACCCCTCAAAACCCCACAACTCTTTCCCAAGTACAAGGACGGCCTTGAATGCATAGGAAGCCTGCCTGCCGGCAGGCAGGGAGAAGTAGTTAATTGTTTAAAGAAATGATTTCTCTCTAGCGTTAGATTAGCAAAATGGAGAATTGCGCAGCAATCTTGAGGGCAAAAACAAAACTACTACAACCGAAAAACTGGAGGTCCTTCAACCGAAATGGCTCATTTTGCGGTATAAAGACAATTGACGTACTTATCCGACTAGGCATTTACAGCCTTGATTTATTAATGAGTTGTTGTTGTTTTTAATGGAATTAATGAGCTCGCTGAAGGGCTCGGTTTTGGTTACCTTTTCATCAAGGAATATTGCGAAGCAATCTTGAACACCCCTAAAATATACAACCGTGAAAAACGTAAGAGCCCCTCGGTGGCGGTGAACCGAGGCAAGCCTAGAGCGTGAGGAATAAATTATTAGTAAAGTCGGTTACCTACCAAAGGAGATTGCTTCGGGCGGTGAAGAACCGACCCTCACAATGACAGACTGGGTGTGTTAGGAAACTCTGCAACCCATCAAAACCCCATAACCCTTTCCCAAGTACGAGGGCGGCCTCAGCAGATTCACGTCAAGAAAATCAATGGAAGGGATTGTAAAAATAAAAGCTGTACCGAATTTGTCACCCTGAGCGTAGTCGAAGGGTTAGGTTCTGACCTTTGATTTTTAGCGAAGCTGGTGCAGCCTAGATTTTTGCTTCTTTTCATCAAGGAATATTGCGAAGCAATCTTGAACACCCCTAAAATATACACTCGTGAAAAACAAAGAGCCATTCGGTGGCTAACCGAGGCAAGCCTAGAGCGTGGCAAACAAAATAATTCCTCCCCCTTACCCCTCCGATATAAAATCGGAGCAGGCTCTCGTAGAGGGGGACACCATAGTTCAAGAAAAAACAGGAAGCATAAAAACTACTAAAGGGGGGTCAACTCATAGATTCCTCCGAAGTCGCCTGCCTGCGGTAGGCAGGGAATGACGGACTGGGTGTGTTAAGGAATTACGCAACTTGTAGGTAGCCAGTTTGCACTCCCCTCTCTTCAAGGAGGACCTGTTCCGATTTATCGGAAGGGGTTGGGGATGAGGTCACAACCCCAAAGCTTGGCATGACGAATCTCTCAAATTAAGACTTAATCACCTTTTCCATTTCAATCAAACTAATCTCCTCTACTTTCGGATCACCAAACCTACCGTCAATCTCATCAAATGCAATAGCACCTCCTGTAGGCACATACCCATGGCGGCTGTACCAATTGATCAGTTCTACTCTTGTACTAATCACAGAAATAACTATCCTAGTGCAATTATTTTCTAATCCATATTGCTCTGCAGCAACTAAAAGCGACTTACCCATACCATTGCCTTGGGAAAGTGGAGAAACTGCAAACATACCAAGGTAAAGGTCACGAGATTTCACCTCCAAACAAACAGTACCTAATATCTTACCATTCTCATCATTAATCTTTAGAATCATCACCTCTGGCTTGGCTAGCATGAGCTCCAATGCCTGTTCATTGATCCTGATTCCGTCAAGAATTTCAGCCTCAGTTGTCCAGCCCTTTTTAGATTCCTCGCCACGATAGGCAGAGTTCACCAATTTATCTAGTTCCTTAACATCTTCAAGGTTAGCTCTGGTTATTTTCATTTGATTAATTGAATAGCTAAAACTACTTTTTTGGCTTAGACAAAAGCTTCAGTTCTCTTTTAGACATTTCTTTTTGCACCACTTCAGGTGTTGAGCCAGCCATGTATACTTTTTGAGCAACCAGCACCTCATCGGCATTATCTGCTGTCATAAAATGAGGAGTAATAAAGCCATAATAGCTTTTTGATTTTGTTGATGAATTATCCGTTTTGTCAACATCCACTGATTTGAGGTAAGTAATCATTATCGAAACGTTATACTTCCCGTTTCTATCATATTTACTATTTAAGCCTAATGAAGTCCCTGGAAATACTGTTTGACCAACCTTTACTGCGAAACTCCCTTTTTTAAAGCCTCTATAGGTTGCCAAAGTGCCATCTGGGTGCTCAATGATTAGTTCGTTTGTTCTACTTGTATAGGATACATCCTCACCACCGGCTTCATATAAGTCTTTAACCTCAACCACTAATCCTTTTCTAATGGCGGTTACTGTATCTTGTTCGGCGGTATAAAATCGATATGACTTCCAATCTTCTGGTGCAGTTTTACCAAAATAAGCAGCACCTAAAAACCCAGATTCAGCAACCTGTACTTTTGCCTCATTCTTATAGGGCAAGAGGTAAATTAAACCCGGATTATATTTGGGGTTTAATTTGCCACGTATATAGAAAGTAGTATAACTGCCGTAACCAACTCCTTGCTCCTTATTGCTTGGAGTCAAATTAAAAAGTCGACCATTATAATCATTTGCTGTAAATGAAGACCCCGGATCCATGGCGTTACTAAGTGAAGCAAATTTAACCACCACTGTATAGGTGCCAGGATCTGTCTTAATAAAATTAAAATCTATACTCTTATTGTCGTTTCTTTTAGCTTCTAGTGTTAATGATCGTTCTTGGGCTTTAGCAATTAAAAGTAAAACACAAAGTGAGATGGTTAGTAAAGTTCTTTTCATTTTCATGGGTATTTGCTGCGAAAATAAAGAAAAAAGTAGCGGTTTTTATAATGCTATGTTTTTAAAGCAAATAAACTGTTCATTGGTTCATTAGTATCATTGGTTCATTAGTATCATTGGTTTGCCAGATGTCGGTATTTCTGAATGCTTTAGCTGACGGAACTAGGTTTATTATTTAATTTTTGCACCATTAACACAATTTAGATCTTGATCCTTCTATAGTTTCTTAGGCATTCTTCATCCATAGATAAAGCACACATTAAGCACATGTGAAGCACATACTAAGCACAGTTGATTATCAAGGAAAAGGGTCAGTTGGAAAGATTGAAAGTCATCAAAATCTTAGAACTAACCATAAATACTAAGCAAGATTAGCCAAGTAACAAATCCTACTGGAACCAACACACCTGCACTGATAAAAAATGACTTCATCAGCTCTCGCTTGCCCATAATTAAAAAGACAACACCTGCAACTACATTCAGCATCACTTGAATAAAGATGCATAAACCCATACCAATGGCGATGCTAAATCCCAAATTTGAAGGAGATGTGTTTAAAATAATGAGCAAGCCATATATCACAAACACTAATAGATTTATACCTATGATTTTTAACATCGTTGAAATTTTAATGATGAAGCTTTGTAGTTAACTATATGACAATAAGCATAAAACCCTTTAAAAAGTTTTATGATAATGTAATTTTTAATTACAGCTGTAATCTATGTTTCCCCCTCTGTCTCGAACACCTCTTTTTTTGTCCTATTTAAACCTTACTCCGTTTGTCGAAGTATTTTATATTTGATTATTGTTGATTAGCCAAAAAAAGAGCGATGAGAAATGTAATTTATGGAATGAACATCAGTATTGATGGCAATTGCGATCATACCAAAGCTAATCCTGATGAGGAACTTTATGAATATTTCACCCATCAAATGGATGATGTTGACTTGATTGTTTATGGTCGTAAAACTTACGAATTGATGATGCCTTATTGGCCGGAAGTTGAAAAAACACAGTCGGGTACAAAAGCCTCAAATGAATTTGCAGCAAGACATAATGCCATCAATAAAATTATCGTTTCTCAAACCTTAAAAAATGTTGCTGGAGATACAAAGATTATCAGTGATAACCTTGAGGCTGAAATCATCAAACTAAAACAAGAATCAGGCAAGAAGATTTCTATTGGGGGTGTAAGCCTACGTTCGCAATTAATGGTACTCGGTTTAATTGATGAGTATTATTTTGTGATCCATCCCATTATTGCAGGCAATGGTAAACACCTGTTAGAAGATATTACACTCCAAGAAAACATCAACTTAAAGCTAGCTGATGTTAAGATTTTTAAATCTGGCTGCGTGGGCTTGCATTATTTGAAGGGATAGGTTTGGACCTAGACGATAAGTATGACAACTCGTTTTTATAGTTGGCGTCATTCCCGTGCATACGGGAATCGTAATGCGATACGAAGGAGCGAGAGTTAATGCAGCTATGCAATCGCATTACGATGCCCTCCCGATAGCTATCGGGACAAGCTGAGCATGACGTACGTGGTGTGTTAGGCAGTTTGCACTCCCCCCTCTTTAAGGAGAGGGGTTGGGGGTGAGGTCACAACCCCGAAGGGCTTAGCGCAGCTAATCGTAATGCGATACGAAGAGCGAAGAATTAACAACCAGCTGTGCAATCGCATTACGGTGCCCTCCCGATAGCTATCGGGACAAGCTGAGCATGACGACTCTCGCAAGATACTTAGCATAAATACCCCAAAAAACACAAAAAACTTAACCTTAACCAATCTTACAATTAACACCCACTTAATATCACTACCCTAATTTTGGAACATGATCAGAAGAGATTTTTTCAAAAAAGGTTCCTTAGCCGTATTAGGCACCTCACTATTAAGCCCATTAAGTTCCGCAGCAGCCATACTTACGCCAACTGAAGAAAAAGCTTGGGGTACAGCTACCAACATTATTTTCATGGTGAGTGATGGCATGAGTACTGGCACCTTAAACATGGCCAACTTACTTTTAGAAAGAAAAGAAAATCGTGAAAGCAAATGGATTTCCTTATACAGGGAAAACAAAGTGGTAAGGGCTTTTATGGATACCGCTTCAGCAAATGCAATGGTTACGGATTCTGCTGCCTCAAGTTCTGCTTGGGGAGGTGGTGTGAGGGTTAACAATGGCAAGTTAAATGCTAATGCCGATGGCAGTTTCAACACCCCTATTCTGCAGAAATTTAAAAATGCTGGTAAAAAAGTAGGTTGTGTAACCACAGTTCCAATTACCCACGCCACACCTGCTGGTTTTTGTATCACCAATAATTCTCGTGGCGACCAAAGTGAAATCGCTTTACAATATCTACCGCTTCAATTTGATGTGATGATGGGAGGTGGCAATCAATATTTCAGCCCTACCAAAAGAAAGGATAAGGTTGATGTGTACAGCAAATTTAAAGAAGCAGGTTATCAAATTATTCGCTCGAAAGCAGAAATGCTTAATCTAAATAATAGCAAACCAATTCTTGGGGTTTTTGATGAAGATGCACTTCCTTTTAGTGTTGACCATGCAACTGATACTGCACTTCAAGATCGTGTACCAACATTGGCAGAAATGACTGTTAAGGCTATAGATTTGATGAAAGACAACAAAAATGGATTTGTTTTGCAAGTAGAAGGCGGAAAAGTAGATTGGGCTGCCCATTCAAACGATGCACCAGGTTTACTTTACGATCAAATTGCGTTCGACTTGGCTGTAGAAAAAGCAATCGAATTTGCAGAGGCTGATAAAAACACATTGGTGATTATTACAACAGATCATGGCAATGGCAATCCGGGGTTATTTGGAGATACAGATAGCAATAAAAAGTTCGACATGCTACAAAACTTCAAACATAGCAACGATTGGATTTTAAACTCAATTCAGCCTGGCTTCAGCACAAGCAACTTAATAGATTTGATAGCCGCAGCGCAAGGTTATGCAATTACTACTGATGAGGCTAAAAGTTTATTAGCGCATTATGAAAAACTAGATGGTGGTGGCATTTACAACAATCGCAAGCTCCCATTCGAATTATTCGGACAGCTACAGGAAAACTATACTGCCATTGGTTGGGGTTCGATGGAGCATTCTGCAGATTATGTAGAGCTGGCCGCTTATGGCCCAGGTAGCACCTTAATGAAACCCTTTGTTCGCAACACAGAACTGCATAATTTAATGTTAAATGCTACAGGGGTTAAAGTTTAGCAAGGTTAACATTGTTATGATTGACTGGGATGGGTTTATTTAATTTCAAACTGTAAACCACTTAAATAGCGATAAAGTCCTTCCTCATTTTCCATCAGTTCGTTGTGAGTACCCGATTCGATAATACTACCCTTTTCCATAACAATGATCTTGTGAGCTTCGCGAATGGTAGATAGTCTATGTGCAATGATAATCGAAGTACGTCCTTTCATGAGCTCCTCTAAAGCTTCCTGAACCAACCTTTCAGACTCAGAATCTAAAGACGATGTCGCTTCATCAAGGATCAGTATCGATGGGTTCTTTAATAAGGCTCTCGCAATAGCTATCCTTTGTCTTTGTCCGCCAGAAAGTTTTACACCACGTTCGCCGACTATAGTTTCATATCCCTCTGGGAATGACGTGATAAACTGATGTGCATTTGCTCTTTGAGCAGCGATCATGATTTCATCTTTAGTAGCATTTAATCTGCCATAGGCGATATTTTCAAGAATTGTACCCCCAAACAACATCACATCTTGTGGCACAATAGCTACCTGATTACGAATATCAGTTAAAGCGTAATCACTAGCTGGTTTGCCATCAAACATTATTTCACCACCTTGTGGATGATAGAACTGTAAAATCAAGGCGGCTGTTGTAGTTTTGCCCGAGCCACTTGGCCCTACGATAGCTACCCTTTCCCCAGCTTTGGCTTCAAAGGAAATGTCTTTCAAAACCGCTACTTCTGGTCTAGAAGGATAAGAAAAGTAAATATTTTTAAAAGCTAAGTCGCCAACTATTTTTTGTTCTACATAGTCAATATGATGGGTAATAGAAACCGCTTCGCCTTGCTCAGCTAAAATTTCCAATACTCTTTCGCTCGCACCTACAGTCTTCTGGATATTGGCAAACATCTCCGGAAAACTTCCCAGAGAACTGGCTAAAAACATAGCGTAAAGTGAAAATTGTAAAAGCTGACCGAAAGTAATTTCCCCATTGCTTACCAATATACAGCCATATCCGATCACCCCTAAAATACCTCCGAAAAGACATAAGACGATAAATGAAGAAAACATCCCCCTAAACTTTGCTCCTTTTATGGCGATATTAGCTACTTCACGAATCGCCATGCTGTATCGTCCAGCCTCGAATGGTTCGTTAACAAAAGCTTTTACATTGGCAATACCCATCAGCGTTTCATCTACAATGATGTTAGATTCTGCCAATTTATCTTGCGCTTGCCGAGAAATTTTCTTGATGAATCTACCGAAAAATACAGCGGCAACAATAAGTACGGGCAAAACGATAAGTAATGCGAAAACAAGCTTTTTAGAAATAATAGACATGAATACGATGCCACCTACTAACAGTACCGCCTGCCTAATCATCTCCGCAATGGTGGTAGTGAGTGTATCTTGTACCTGCGAAAGGTCTGCTGAAATTCTGCTGTTAAGTTCCCCTACTCTTCTTCCTGAAAAGAAGTCCATTGGAAGTGTAATCAATTTGAGATAGGTATCTTTTCTAATATCAGCTAAGGCACGCTCGCCAACACTCACGAACCATAAAATTCGAAAAAATGAAATAATAGCTTGAAACACCAATACCACAAAAGCCAACAACAATATGCCCGTTATGGTACTTGGCAAAAAATCGTTGGTACGTTTGCCTTGAGCTGTATCTATGAGCGCTCCAACAAATGATGGAAACGCCAAGCCGACCAAACTTGATAACAACAGAAAAAATAATGCGGCAATGAATTTTCCTCGGTATGGCCTTAAGTAACTCAATAGTTTTGCAACATGGCTTAAGGTCTCTCTATTCAACTTTGCTTTGGGCAATTCGATACCAGCTGCGTTACCGCTATTTAATTTTTGTCTTGCCATATAATGGATAATAAAATAGTATTGATGCTAGATTTAGCACGCAACAAAAGTACGGATAACTTTTTATCGTGCTTAGTAACTTTTTGGTCTTTGCCGATGAAAACACGCATTTCGCCGTATAATGCCGCCGTAACAGGCCGATGTCCATCAATCATTAAACAAAAAAAAGCAGCTCTTATTAGAACTGCTTTTATCAAGTTTACTAATACTTATTTAGTTCTGCTCAATTTCTTTTAAGCTATTCATCTTTTTGTAAGCTAAAAATCCTTTGATATCTTCAAAGTGCTCACGAACTCGTTTGTTGCCAAACTCAAATACTTTTGTAGCCAGTCCATCTAAGAAATCACGATCGTGAGATACCAAGATTAAAGTACCATCAAAATCCTTCAAGGCATCTTTAATGATGTCTTTCGTTTTCATATCTAAGTGGTTGGTTGGCTCATCCAAGATTAGCACATTCACTGGTTCCAACAATAATTTAATCATCGCTAAACGAGTTTTCTCACCACCTGAAAGCACCTTCACTTTTTTAGTGGTATCATCTCCGCTAAACATAAAGGCGCCCAAAAGATCCTTGATTTTTATGCTACCATCACTCAATGGAATCTGATCAATGGTTTCGAATACCGTTAAATTCTCATCAAGCAATGCTGCCTGATTTTGAGCAAAGTATCCAATCTTGGCATTGTGGCCTACTTTTAAACTTCCTTCAAAATCAATCTCGCCCATGATGGCTTTAATCATGGTCGACTTACCTTCACCATTTTTACCTACAAAAGCAATCTTTTCTCCACGCTCAATTACCATTGAAGCTTTTGCGAATACAGTATGATCGCCATAAGTTTTGGTCAGTTCTTCTACCATTACCGGATATTGTCCCGATCTCGGAGATGGAGGAAACTTCAATCGCAATGCGGAAGTATCTACTTCATCAATCTCGATTACTTCTAGTTTCTCAAGCATTTTTACCCGAGATTGTACTTGTAAAGTTTTAGAATAGGTTCCTCTAAATCGGTCTATAAATTCTTGGTTATCTGCAATAAATCGTTGTTGTTCTTCGTAAGCTTTCAATTGATGCACACGGCGATCAGCTCTCAACTGCAAATAGTGACTATATTTAGCTTTGTAGTCGTATATTCTGCCCATCGTTACTTCGATGGTGCGATTGGTAATGTTATCTACAAAAGCTCTATCGTGTGAGATAACCATCACTGCATTTGCAGAATTCATCAAGAAATCTTCTAACCATTGGATACTTTCGATATCCATGTGATTGGTAGGCTCATCCAATAGGATAAGATCTGGTTTCTTTAATAATATTTTAGCCAATTCGATACGCATGCGCCATCCGCCAGAAAATTCAGAAGTTTGGCGAGTAAAATCCTTACGCTCAAAACCCAATCCTTTTAGCACTTTTTCTACCTCTGCATCATAGTTAGTCTCTTCAATCGAATAAAACTTTTCGCTCAGTTCAGATACACGTTCTATGAGTTTCATGTAATCATCACTTTCGTAATCGGTACGAATGGTCAACTGCTCATTTAGCTCGTCGAGCTCTTTTTGCATTTGGTTTACCTCTTCGAAAGCTTTCATCGTTTCTTCAAAAACGGTAACCTTATCTTTCGTTAGCAAATGCTGTGGCAAATAGGCAATTACAGCTTCTTTCGGACCAGTTACATTACCAGAAGTAGGTTTTGTTGCACCAGCAATAATTTTTAAAATGGTAGACTTTCCTGCACCATTTTTTCCCATCAGGGCGATTTTATCATTCTGGTTTATCGAAAAGGTAACGTCGCTAAAGAGGGTTGTTCCGCCAAATGAAACGGAAATATTATTTACATTAATCAAGATTGCAATTTTTAATTGGCGGCAAAGATAAGGGAATTGAGTAAATTATGGAGAGAAGTAATCAATAAATGCCGCAAAGTATTTTAGCATGAAACATTTATCATGTAAAGAAAAGTGAACTTTCTTTACATGACAACTCATTTATGTAAAGAATCTTTACATTAGCTATTTTAAACTCTTGGCAAAGTAAAACAGAACCTGCTACCTTCCCCTATCTCACTCTCCACCCATATTATACCTTTTTCTGCCTCAATGAAATCCTTTGAAATGGCTAATCCCAATCCAGATCCTGATTTGTTTTGTCCATCGGTTGGTACTTGAAAATAACGGTCGAACAATCTTTTCTGATATTTTTCTTCTATTCCTTTCCCAAAATCCTTTACTGAAAATTCAATTTGCCCATCTTTCTCGATCACCTCAATCACAATCTTCGATTTTTCTGCGCTATAACGTAAAGCGTTGGAAAGAAAGTTAACTAATACCCAAGCTGTTTTTTGAATATCAACATTAACTTCAGGTAATTGCTCACTACAATTCAGTTCGAGTTGTATCAATTTCTGCTCTGCCTGAAATTTTACAGCATCAACAGCGAAACGTACAATTTCAATTGGCTTGGCCAGTACAAAGCTTAACTTTAGGTTACCGCTTTCTACTTGAGAAAGATCTAATAGTTCGCTTGTGATTTTCAATAAGCGATCACTGTCCTCTTGGATATGTTGTATCAAATCATACTGTTCACTGTTCATTTCCCCAACACGTTTATCACCCAATAATTTTAGGCTCATCTTTATAGATGACAACGGCGTTTTAAGTTCGTGGGAAACCGTAGCGATGAAATTGGTTTTGGCTTGATCTAGCTCTTTGAACTTGGTTACATTTTTTAGCACATATACATTGCCTACAGATTGGGCTGAAGTCATTAATGCTTTTTCTTCTTGGGTTTCAACATTTGGAACCACAATTTCTCTGCTTTCTACTTGGAAATAGGATTCTTTTTCATCGGCATATATTTTAAGGATCTCATTTTCTGAACCGTGATTGATCAATTGACCTAGCAATTGGTTCTGTTTAGCAAGTTCACTGGCGTTTTGTCCAATAACTTTTTGTTCATCCAGCCCCAAAAGTTTTGCCGCAATTTGATTCAAGAACAGTATTTCGTTCTTTTCATTTACGCCAATGATGGCATCACGCATTTGCGCTATAATAGCCTCAATCCTAGATTTTTCAGATTTTATCTTCGAAAGATTACTGTTTTCCCATTCATTCAGCTTTTTGGCCATTGCATTAAATGAAACCGCCAGTTCCGAAAATTCATCCTTATTATTGAAATGTAAACGTTGCAGATAATTTCCATTGCCAACCTGCTTAATGGCTTGACTAAATTCTGCCAACGGATTAGCAACAAAGCCTGGAAAGTTGACCACAAAAGTAAAAAGCACAATGAAACAAAATGATGCAGCTAGGGCGATAAATAGCTCGGCTCTGGCATAAGCGCTATTGGCTTCTTCATTTTTGTGATCGATGGCTTGCATGTTGACAAATTCTATTTGAGCAAGGGCAGAACGGATTTCCTTTTCCGCCATTTCTCGTTCCTCGGCTCTATTGTTAGTTAAAAGAGTGCCGTAAGCGGCAGCTAACTTATTCACTGCTAGTTGTTCTCCAGGTTCGGTAATATTCTTATTTTCAAGTTCCAGATTTAGCTCAAAACGCTGTTTGCCAGCTTTTGTTAATGGGTAATTTCCCTCATCAATTACGCTACGCATTTGTGACACATAACCAATTGTTTTATAGTTGTCTTTTAGGATCAGTTTTGATTTTGAGGAAATCTGGCTTAAAAAGTATAGGGCAATACCACCAAAAATAAGGACGATGAAGAACAACAGGCCAAAACCTGCTCGCAATTTAGTCTTGATTTTCATTGTTTTCTATTATTAAAAATACCATTGATTAATTTTTAGGATAAAATGACCAGATCTATTTCCTTGGCCGCTAAGTTACGTAACAATTGATTGAAGATCGCTGTGCGAAGAATAACCTGAAAAATATTGAGGTGTGGCTTTCCAATGCATATCGTCGTAATTTCCTTTTCAATCGCCATATCAATAATACTTTGTGTGATCGCATTACTCTTTATTTTAACTACATCTGCACCCAATTCTGTTGCTAGTTTAAAATGGTTGATTAAATGACGTTGTTTATCCAACCTAATCTTGTCCAAACTTTCACCATCGCTCTGCACATAAAGAACAGTCCAAGGCGAATGATAATAAGAAGCCAGCCTTGCCGTTTTTCGGATTACGGTCCCTGCGGTTTCAGCATTGGATGAAATGCAAGCCAAAAACTTTTCTGGTCGTAGCTTTACTGATTTTGGAATTTCTGCATGGATCTTTCGCTCTACCTGGTGCACAACTTCTTTTAATGCTAGTTCACGAAGCTGCAATATCTTATCAGGTCTGAAGAAGTTACCTAATGCTTGTTGGATCTTACTTTGATCATAAATTTTTCCTTCCTTTAATCTGTTTACCAGCTCATTGGCCGTTAAATCAATATTTACGATTTCGTCTGCAATTTCTAAAATCTTATCAGGAATACGTTCTGTAATGGTAATGCCTGTTATTTGCTCAACATCTTGGTTTATACTTTCTAGGTGTTGGATATTAACAGCCGAAACCACATTGATACCCGCTTCCAAAATATCGTACACATCCTGCCAGCGCTTTGCATTTTTGCTGCCCTCTACATTGGTATGCGCCAGTTCATCAACAATTACTATTTCAGGGTGGCGGTTAATGATCGTTTGCACATCCATTTCTTCAAGCTCCTTACCTCGATAGAAGATACTTTTTCTTGGAATAATAGGGATACCGGCTACCAGTGCTTCTGTTTCTGTACGTTTGTGTGTTTCTACATAACCAATACATACATCAATTCCACCACGCAATAATGCATGTGCTTCTTGGAGCATCCGATAGGTTTTACCAACACCAGGGCTCATACCGATATATACCTTCAGCTTTCCCCTTCTTGATTTTTTAACCAGATCCAAAAACCTAAGTGCCGATTCAGCTTTTTTATCTTGCATATTTATTGATCGTTAATTTGGCATCCTGAGCCTGTCGAAGGATCACTAGAATGATACCGCAATACTTGCTGTAAGTGTTGCATTGTGGTTCACTAAATTAAGGTCTCTTGTAAATACCTTGTCCTTACTGTCATAAACCTTTCCCTCTAATCTTACAACTGCATTACTAATCGGAGAATAATCCAAATTCAGCGAATAACCCATTGTTTTGAAACCATTTGGCGTTCCTGTAGCGATGAAAACCCCATCCTTGTCATTGTAATATTCTGCCCTTGCTGCAACGGCAAATTTTGGGTCGAACTTATATTGTGCAATCATCACTGGAGAAATGATCTCGCTCTTTGCCGACTGTCCCTTTACTTTCTGTTGAGTGGCATAGTCAAATCCAGCAGTTATTCCAAACTCATCCGTTACCTGAGCAATTGCATAAAAGTTGTGATAGAACCTAGTTACAGCAACTGCATTTATTCCCTCTTTTCCAAGATAATTGCTATAGTTCAATGTCAATTTTCCAGTTGGTTTGTAGGTCAACTGAACTCCTCCAGCTGGTTTACTGTTCCCATCAACACGGTTGATGCGCTGCCATCCGTTTAGGTACAAAACCGTTGCCGTAAACTGTCCTTCAGGTGAACCATAGGTGAATTTTGCACCTGATTCATAATAAGGTGTATTTTCTGAGGAGATATTCCTTGTAAGCACCCAACAGTCTTTTGAGATGGCACTTTCAAAACCTATGTGCGAAGAGAAGATACCCGCATCAACCCAGATGTTCTGATTTTCGCTCAACTTGATTCCAGCATTGGCTTCAAAGATGTTTTTAAGTACTCCTGGCTCTGCTGCAAGGTTGGCATTGGTATAGGTACCGGCCATCAGTGCTACATTTGCCCTGATCTTACCACTATCGTAAGCTGCCTTGATAAATCCAAGGTTTAGGTTCACTTCATTATGTCTGTTATGAGAATAAACAAACCCTGGTCTATTGTTATTTGCAGGTTCGTTAAAATCATAGCCGTAATAAGTTTCTAAATATCCTGATACTTTAATTTTTGGTGCTTCTTGTGCATAGGAATAAATAGATGTGGCCAAGGCCATTGCTGTAAATAGTATTCTTTTCATTTTATTATTATAAATTTTGGTCTGATATTATTGTATAAAATCTATTGTGGTGAGCCATACCGTCCTTTAGTTATGGCAAACGCTTAGTGGAGAGCGGGGCTCAACGCAGCAGATGATCATTATTTAAGTTCGTCTAGCGCAAGGTTCAATTTGAGCACATTTACCGAACTCGGTCCAAACATTCCTAAAAAAGGACCTTTTGTATTTTTAACTACCAATTCAGCTATTTTACGTTCGTCGATTTTACGGATGGCAGCAATTCTTTTAATCTGGATAATGGCACCCTGCTCAGAGATGTTTGGATCAAGTCCACTTCCCGAAGCAGTTACCATATCTGCTGGGATCCCTGCCTTTTTGATTGTTGGATTGTATTTCAATAAGGTGTCTATCCTGTTTGAAACTTCTTTTAGGTAATCTTCGTTAGAAGGACCTTTATTCGAACCTGCTGAACCAGCGGCATTGTAGCCAACAGCAGAAGGACGACCCCAGAAATATTCCGGACTAGTAAACGACTGTCCAAGCAGCGCATATCCCACTACTTTTCCGTTTTTGGTGATCTTTTCACCGCCACCGTTTCCGATAGAGAATTTTCCTGCTAGGGCGATGCTTAATGGATATAATATGCATAACAATACGATTAATACGAGTGTTAAGCGAATGGATTGAATGATGTATTTTTTCATTTTATTTTAAGTTAGTGTCATCCTGAGCTTGTCGAAGGATTTGTGATTGCGTTTCGACAACTTGTCCCGATTATTCGGGAAGCTCAACGTGACATATTTAATATTATACAAATAGCCCTACTACCAAATCAATTAATTTGATACCGATAAAAGGGGCTACTACTCCACCTATACCATAGATAAAAAGGTTTCTTCTAAGTAATGCCGTAGCACCTATCGGTTTGTAGGCAACGCCTTTTAATGCCAGTGGAATTAAAATTGGAATAATGATGGCGTTAAAAATTACGGCCGACATGATTGCACTTTCTGGACTGTGAAGCCCCATGATGTTCAAGCTTTGCAAAGCAGGGATAGATGCGATAAATAATGCTGGTACAATTGCAAAATATTTAGCTACATCATTAGCAATTGAAAAGGTAGTTAATGTACCACGAGTGATGAGTAACTGTTTCCCAATCTCAACAATCTCAATCAGTTTTGTAGGATCATTATCCAGATCGACCATGTTACCCGCTTCTTTTGCAGCTTGGGTACCACTGTTCATCGCTACGCCAACATCTGCCTGTGCTAATGCAGGAGCATCATTTGTACCATCACCCATCATCGCCACCAATTTACCAAGAGCTTGCTCGTCTTTAATGTAGTTCATTTTGTCCTCAGGCTTAGCCTCAGCGATGAAATCATCAACTCCTGCTTTTTCAGCGATGTATTTGGCGGTTAGTGGATTATCCCCAGTTACCATCACTGTTTTTACGCCCATTTTACGCAAGCGTTCAAAACGTTCGCTGATGCCAGGTTTAATGATATCCTGTAGTTCGATTACACCTAAAGCCTGCTCATTCTCACATACAACCAGCGGCGTTCCGCCGTTGCTAGCTATCGATTTTACCTGATCTTCAATATCCATCGGAAAAGCATGACCTGCTTGCAATACAATATTTTTGATCGAATCAAAAGCACCTTTACGGATTCTTCTACCATCTGGAGTGTTAATTCCGCTAGAACGGGTTTCGGCTGTAAACTTGATAAATTCTGCTCCAGCAGGTGCTGTTTCCAAGACGATGTGACCATCGCCCTTTGCCAGTTCGATAATTGATTTCCCCTCTGGTGTTTCATCAGAAAGCGAACTAAGCACACAGGCATCAGTAAATTTTTTGATGATTACGCCAGCTGTTGGATAGAAATTGGTAGCCTTACGATTACCAATGGTGATTGTACCAGTTTTATCTAATAGTAACACATCTATATCACCAGCAGTTTCTACCGCTTTACCAGATTTCGTTATCACATTAGCTCTTAATGCCCTGTCCATTCCGGCAATACCGATGGCAGATAAAAGACCTCCAATTGTGGTTGGGATTAGGCATACAAAAAGAGAGATTAATGCTGCAATGGTAATTGGCGTATTTGCATAATCAGCAAAAGGTTTAAGCGTTACACATACAATGATAAATACCAAGGTAAAACTTGCAAGCAAAATCGTCAAAGCAATTTCGTTTGGTGTTTTCTGACGTGAGGCTCCTTCAACCAAAGCAATCATTTTATCTAGAAAACTTTCACCTGGCTCAGTGCTTACTTTTACCTTGATCTGGTCTGAAAGTACCTTTGTACCACCTGTTACTGAAGATTTATCACCACCAGACTCCCTGATTACTGGAGCTGATTCACCAGTGATTGCGGATTCGTCGATGGTAGCAATCCCTTCGATTATCTCTCCATCGGTTGGGATGGTATCACCCGTTTCGCATAAAAAAACATCTCCTTTTTTCAATGTACTAGAAGAACGTACTTCAATCTTTCCATTTTCTAAAAGTACCTTTGCAGGAGTCTCCTCACGGGTTTTGCGTAAGCTGTCTGCCTGTGCCTTTCCCCTTGCCTCGGCAATTGCCTCAGCAAAATTGGCAAACAATACTGTTAATAATAACACTAGAAAAATGAAGAAGTTATATAGTGGAGAACCCTGCCCTTCATGGCTAAATGAATAAAAGGTTACATAGGCCATTACCAAAGTTCCAATCTCCACGGTAAACATTACCGGATTTTTAATCATCACCCTTGGATCGAGTTTGATAAAAGATTGTTTTAATGCGGTTTGCACTAAGGCCGGTTCGAATAATTTATTGTTAGTTTTCATTTTGTTGAATTTATTTTTTGTGTTTTGTCATTCCCAGGAACGAGGAATCTCTTTTATAGATCCTTCGCTTTGCTCTGGATGACACGATTCTATCTAACCATCGTAAAATATTCTGCAATCGGACCTAATGCCAGTGCAGGGAAATAAGATAGTGCGTTCAGTACCAAGATCACGGCAAAGGTCATCAGTGCAAATGTTTTGGTATCTGTTCTTAATGTACCAGCAGATTCTGGGATGAATTTTTTAGAAGCAAGAAGCCCAGCGATGGCAACAGGTCCAATAATTGGAAGGAAACGACCCAAGAAGATAATTACTCCAGTTAATACGTTCCAGAATACATTGTTATCTCCCAGCCCTTCAAATCCAGAACCGTTATTGGCATTGGATGAGGTTACCTCATAAAGCATTTCAGAGAAACCATGGAAACTAGGGTTATTTAACCAATTTTTAGGTTGTACCGCCCAATCTGCTCCACCAACATTCATAAATACGTAACTTGCTATTGCTGTTCCGGCTAATATTAAGAACGGGCTAAGCAAGGTGATGATGGCGGCAATCTTAATCTCTCTAGCTTCCACCTTGTGCCCTAAAAACTCTGGTGTTCTGCCAACCATTAACCCTGATATGAATACCGCAATGATGAGGTAAACAAAATAGTTTAACAGCCCAACACCACACCCTCCATAAAATGAATTGATCATCATACCTAACAACTGCCATAACCCTGTAAGTGGCATAGTACTATCATGCATTCCATTTACAGATCCAGTTGAAATTACCGTGGTTACTATGCTCCAATAGGCGGTCGCAGTAGGACCAAATCTCACTTCTTTACCTTCCATAGCTCCTGTACCTTGTGCTATGCCCATTTTTGCAATTGCAGGGTTTCCGCCCAATTCTGAAGTGAGAGCAGGAATTAATAGTAGTAATGTTCCGATGGTCATTACACCAAATATTGTCCAAGCAAGTTTCTTTCTGCGTATAAAGAAGCCGAAAGCAAGTACCATTGCCAATGGAATTATCATTTGAGCAATTACCTCTATCATATTGGTAAAGTAGCTTGGGTTTTCAAAAGGATGAGCAGAGTTGGCACCGAAGTAGCCACCACCATTGGTGCCCAAATGTTTAATCGCGATCATCTGAGCAGCTGGTCCACGGGAAACGTTAACGGTATCGCCCTGCATGGAAATAAATTGATCCTTACCATCGTAACTTGCAGGTGTACCATTATAGGTCAATAACAATGCAACAACAATAGATAATGGTAAAAGAAGTCTTGTAATAGACCTTACAAAAAACTCCCAAAAGTTGCCCAACTCAGTAACCGTCTTATCGCGGAAAGCCTTAAACAATACAACCGCAGCGGCAATTCCTGTAGCTGCACTTACAAACTGAAGGAACATCAGCACAAATTGTTGTGTGAGGTAGCTTACACCGCTTTCGCCAGAATAATGTTGAAGATTACAGTTAGCCACAAAGCTTATAATCGTGTTAAATGCTAAATCAGGAGTCATACCTGGGTTACCATCAGGATTGAAAGGTAGTTTATCCTGAAATATCAAGACAAAAAAGCCGTAGACTAACCATAACAAATTGATGGTTAATAATGCTTTTAGGTGTTGCTTCCAGTTCATCTGTTCTTTGGTATTGATACCAGAAAGTTTATAGATTCCGTTTTCGATCGGTTTAAGGAAATCCGTCCATACCTTTTCCCCTGCAAATACCTTAGCGAGGTACTTTCCTAAAGGGACAGCAATCGCTATTGTAATTAGGAAGGTGGCAATGATGCCAAGTAATTCTGTGTTCATTTTTTGTTAGTTTAGTGAGAATTAATAATGAGGAAATAGAGAATAGGAAATGGGGAATAGATTGGCGACATTTCGCACATCTTCCGTTTTACCTTTTCCATTTTCCGTCTTAAAATTGTTCGGGTTTGATGAGTACGTAAACCATGTACAGGAATACCAATACTGAGATAATGAATAATGTGATCATGGGTTTTAGATTTTTTCGAACCAATCGATTGATTTGTAGACTACCCAACAGAGCAGTAGTAATGAGAGAAATAAGATTATAGTCATAACATTAATTGTTTTACAGGCCCTATACCAAGCTACGTACCATAAAAACTCAGACAACACATAAAACACTTAAAAACAGACAGTTATGAAACAATAGTTCTTAATCACGAAAATTTAACCATAAAAAAACCCTTCCAAAATGGAAGGGTTTTTTCATATCGGGCAATAGCCACTAAATTCTAATCAGGATATATTGTACTCCTCTATTTTTCTATAAAGCGTGGTAAGCCCTATTCCCAGTAGCCTTGCGGTTTCAGTCTTATTGCCACGGGCATAATTAAGTACTTTAACAATGTGCTGCTTTTCTATGGTTGCCATCTCCATTGATCCTCCAGCATCATTTATATTGTTGTTAAACTCATAAGGTAATAAATCAGCGCCAATCACTTCGCCGTTGGCCAAAATTACTGCTCGTTCTATAATGTTCTTCAATTCACGGATATTGCCTTTCCAATGGTGATTATTCAAATAATCTATAAAAGCCTTATCCATAGATAGTTCATTACGATTTACTTTGGCCGAAAAGTCTTTCAGGTAATGTTTAGCTAACAAAACAATGTCGCCTTTTCTCTGGGAAAGACTTGGCAATACGATTGCAAAAACCGATAAGCGGTAATAAAGATCCGATCTAAAATTACCCTTGTCTGATTCGGCTTTCAAGTCCCTATTTGTTGCAGCTATAATTCTTACATTTACTTTACTGGTTTGGGTTCCTCCCATTTTAATGAAAGTCTGATTTTCAAGCACCCGAAGTAATTTCGCCTGTAGATCGATATTCATTTCGCCAATTTCATCAAGGAATAAAGTCCCTTCATTGGCTTCCTCAAGCAATCCTTTTTTATCCTTATTGGCACCTGTAAATGCGCCTTCTTTATAACCAAAAAGCTCACTTTCTAACAATTCTGGATTAAAGCCACTGCAATTTAGCGCAACAAAAGGTTTATTCCGTCTCGGACTCCCATAGTGAATAGCCTGTGCAAAAACTTCCTTTCCCGTACCTGTTTCACCGAGCAACAATACCGTTGTATCAGTTACCGCAACCTTTTGCGCCAAACTAATTGCTTCCTTAATTGCAGGAGAACTTCCAATGATGGTTTCGAAACTATGCTTTAATCCTACCTTTTTTTCTAAATCAAATACCCTAGCTTGCAGTTTTGCCTTTTCTAGTGCCTTATGTAAAAGTGGAATAATCTTATCGTTATCATCACCCTTGGTGATATAATCAAAAGCACCATTACGCATGGCCGTTACGCCATCAGCGATGGTTCCGAATGCAGTTAGATTGATTACTTCAACGTAAGGCCTTATTTTTTTAATCTCTACAACCAATTCAACACCGTTGGCATCCGGTAATTTAACATCGCTGAGGACTACCATCACCTCGTTCGTAGTAAGTAGTTTTAAACCTTCCTTTGCCGTAGCTGACTGCAAAACCTTAAATCCTTCGAGTTCGATGATCCTAGAGAGCAAGCTTCTGATTTTGCTTTCATCGTCTATGATGAGTATGGTATGTTCCATAAAATTTGTTACGCTTATACAAATATAGGTTTGTTTTATTGTTACATTGATAAATTGATCAATTGTTGAATTGCTTTATTGTTGGATTGATGAATTGTTACATTGTTAGATTGTTGAATTGTTGGATTTAAACTCACAACTCCAATCTCTCAACTCTCAACTCCGATTTCCCAACTCCAAACTCCAAACTGCCTAATTCATCCCTCCTAAAATTACAGGGTTTTTATTATTACCCATTAGGATGATTTTTGTATTTGGAGATAGCGCAATTTCCTTTTGTGCCTTGATGGCTTCATATTGCAACTGTTTATCACTTAAGCCTGTAGAAAGGATTTTTTGGTAATCGGCAATACCTTGTGCTTCTACACGTTTACGCTCAGCTTCCTGTTTTTCCTTTTGGAGCACAAAAGTCATTTTTTGTGCCTCTTGTTCTGCATTGATTTTTGATTCTATTGCTGCTTTAACTGATGCTGGCAAAGTCACATTCCTGACTAACAACTGTTCCAGTTCTAAGCCACGACCAGCAAAACTTTTGGCAATGGTTTGATAGATTTTTTGTTGAAATTCCTCTCGTTTTAAAGAATAAAGAGAAACAGCATCATAAGAAACTGCATTGTCTCTAATGGCAGTTCTGGTAATAGGCCTTACTACTTTATCTACATAATCAACGCCGATGGTAGAAAGAATTTTTGGAGCAGCACTAGGCTTAACCTTGAATAGTACTGAAAGATCGATAACCACCTCCAATCCATCGGCAGACAAAACCCTAATGGCATCATCTCCATCTTTATTTCCTTCATTGTGCACTGCTGACATGGTATAATTCTGCGTCCTGATATCAAATGTAGTTACATCTACTAATGGGTTCACAACATTCAGCCCGCTAAGGAGCACGCCATCGTCAACCTTACCATACAAGGTCTTTACGCCAACATCACCTGCATCAATTACCTTGAGCATCGAGGTAACTGCTCCTAAAAAGATAACCACCATACCAATAATGCGAATTGCACCTTTAAACCTTGCCAAAGGACTTTCACCATTGGCCATAAAAAAGCTTACCACAACGATAAGCATACCTAAAATAATGAGAAACATAATTTTTTAAATTTATTTATAAGCAAGGCAACAAAGCAGATGCCCAAAGCCAAAAAGGTTTCAAAAACCCATTTTAAACTGAATTTAAAAGATATTATACGTTAGCACATTTCTAGATACCCTTCCAAAATGGTATGGTTATTTTCAATTTGGGATGGTTGTGATTGCATATTTTCTTTAAAAGATTAAATGTTAGAAAGCTTTTTACAGGCATAAAAAAAGAGATAGTCAATTTGACTATCTCTTAAGTTTATTAGTAATACAATCCGTCAACTACTTCTTATAAATAACAATCCCTTCAGTCGGACTTTCCACACCACCTTCGCCTGCAACTACTAATGTTCCGTTATCCAAAACTACAGCATCCATTGCGCCAAATGGTGCCGCATAACCGAAATAGGCAGTTTTTGTGAAAAGCGCACCAGCGTTTGTATAATTCAATCCATTATCAGTACTTTTAAAAACAACAGGTACAGTAGGATAACTAGGACTATTTTTTACCTCAGTATCCGTCTCTCTTCCTGTAGAGTTGATGAAGAAAATTTCTCCACTTGAACCTTTTACCACAGTACCTGGAAATAGATGCCCATAATCACTAGTAGCCACATCAGCTTTCACATTAACAGCCGCAGTCCAGTTATCACCTCCATCACTACTATAGGATACAAATTTATTTTTCGGACTGGCATTGGTATGACCAACTATCATCATCAATCGTCCATCGGCTAACTCTATTACTGAAGCATTTTTTAAACTAGATCCACTTACTACTTTACTTAATCTCCAAGATGTGCCACCATTATCTGATATAGCGACTTTCACAGTTTTCTTGCTGTAGTTAAGTGGGATGATTAAACGCTTGTTATAGGTTGTAGATTTCAACTCAATACCATGACCAGGGCCATTCTGAACATAACCTGCAGCTACATCTTTTAACACCGTGGTCACTTCAATTGGAGTAGTCCATGTGTTTCCATTATCTGATGATTCTACCTGAAATATTTTCTGTGACGCATCGGTATAAGTATATACAGTACCAGCTACCGTTGAGTTGATACTACTATATTGTAAGATAATCTTACCTGATGCCAAACTTACAACCTGAGGAAAACAAAAGGTGGAATTACTCCCATCCCCAGCGATTACTTTAATTTGGCTGTCCCAAGTATTGCCACCATCCGTTGAGCGTTTCATGATAATGTCTGTGTTACCTACAGCCATTGTGTTTTGTGCTACCCTTTCGATGGAATTTAATGGTGTACTGCGCCCTTCAGCAAACAATAAAAGGTTACCGTTAGCTGCTTTAGCCAGTGCTGGAGCTTGTATTTTATTATATCCTTTTTCATACTCATGCATGGCATAGTTCATGGTGTACATTTGGTTACTTTCAATATACATTTCGTGTACATTGACGAAGTTTCTCCATGGACGAATCTGAGGCGTAAAAAACTGCAGTTTATCGTTCCCCATCCTAAAAGTGAACACTAAGATTTTGTTGATTTTTACATAAAATATTCCATTTGTGATCACGACTTCCAAATCGGCAGGTACACCTGGAACCATTACCTGATTAACCGTAGGCCAACCTTGCGCAGGATCTACCGATGCAGTTACCCCATAATAATCCAGAAAGAACTTGGGCTCACCTGTAGTTGAGTTACCATCCATACCAAAATTAAATACGGCCTGCGTATCCCAGTTCTTACCCAATACCAATGCTGCCGCAGTCCCGTTAAATGTTCCAAACGTAACTTTTGCGTACATATAAAAGCTTGTTCCCGCACCCACAGGAACAAAATATTTCGAATAGATCCAATTGTATTTGTAGCTGTTGGCATCTGCAGCAAAGTGATCTGTAGTAGCTAATGGATAAAAGTTATAATGTGGCAGCTCATGTAAGCCATCTGGCTTTTGTTCCCATGAAAGTGCATCTCCTACTGCTGCATAATCAGTATATCCTTTAACGAGAATGTTTTCATAGTCTGGAACCCCATTCTTCATCAACCATTTTCCCGCAGTCCTTGTCTTATCAAAAGGAAAAGGAAGCGAATCTGGATTGATGGGTTTACCTGCATCGAATGGCCCAGGAAAAGTAAAATGTTCTTCCTTATAACAACCCGTCAGTAAGACACCTGCAAGTACTGCAAAAATGAGATATACTTTCAATAGATTCATTTTCATCTCTGTATGTTTTAATATTTTTATCATCTTCATTCTCTATTATGGTGTAATAAACATTGCTTTATTGTTGAATTGCTCCATTGCTGGTTCGCCCCATTAGCCTCATTGCCAACAACAATTCAACAATCAATCAATTTAACAATGCCTAACAACCTTATTGTCTATTGCCACTTTACTGGATCAATTGGAATATACCAGTTGATTTCGTTTTGTAATCTTGCTCTTATTGCTTCACGTTGGGCAGCTGGATATTTATTCGCCACCGCATCAGCTAGCATATTTTTCCCATTCAATTTTGAACGAAGCATCAGGTCGTACCAACGTTTTCCTTCAAATGCAAATTCCCTTGCTCTTTCGTCAAATATCAATTGATCCATTATCGCCTTATTGGTATATGGGAAAGTAAGCTTGTCTAGAATAACCAACCCTCTGGCTGTTCTTACCATATTGATAAAGTTAAACGCAGATGCATAGTTGTTTAATTGTAAATCGGCCAATGCCTTAATCAGGTAAGCATCTGCACTACGCATGATTTGCCAACTTGCACTGCTTGCGTAAGGTGCACGCATCGATGACACGTTATCAAGACCGATGTATTTCCAGATCACGGTGTCGCCGTCAACTACTTTATAACTGGCTTGTGCTCTAATATCTGCATCTGTTAACGATACATCGTCTTTAAATAATGGTTCAACCATTCTAGCTACAGGTTTTAAATAATAGCGACCTCCATCTTCTCTAACAGAAGATGTAAACTCTTGGAGCCTATTAGTCTCAAAGCTTTTGGTATATTGATAACCCAACGCAAACATAGAATGACCCGCGGCATTGGAAGCAGAAAATTGATTAAACCAAGTTCCTGATGTACCTAAGTTATGGCTAACGTTCTGGATAATAAGATCGCAAAATGAAGAAGCCACCTGGTATTGACCAAGCCATAGCGCAATTTCTGCAGCATAAGTTGCTGCTAATGGCTGTGATACTCTTCCATATCTTTCATTGGCCGATAGCGTTTCACCATTCCATTGATAATTAACTGGAATCATTCCCAGAGCCGTTAACACATCATTATAAACCAATGTCCACACCTCTTGTTGATTTGCGGGCATTCTATAAATGCTTCTAATTTCTTCTGAACTTAAGCTCAGCGTAGGTTCTTTAATCGTTTCACCCGCACTATTAACGTAGGTAATTTGCTCGGCAAAATCAGTGGTTATAATTGGAAATTTAGCATAGGTACGCAGCAATTGGTAATAACAGATAGCACGGAGCAATAAAGCTTCACCATAGTAGGCATTGGCATCACGATCAGCAATTTTACTATCTAATTGTTTAACCTTATAAACTTTTTCCATCTGCCTATTGCAGCGGGCTATTGTTCTGTAAATGCCTGCATAATTGGTATATGGATTATCGGTGGTTACATTATTAACCACAAACTCGTTGATATAAGGATCTGGATCAGCCTGTCCGGCAGTAACCATATCAGCTCTTGCATCACCCCATAACAAAAATTTATGAGCTTCTTGTGCTAAGGATTCATACATACCGACTGCCGAAGCATTCAAATCCTCCCTGTTTTTATAAAAGTCTCCCTCTACGATATTATCGCTCGGCGTAACTTCAAAAAAACTAGAACATGATGACACACATACGCCACTCATTATGGTTGCTGATACTAAGATTATCTTTTGTATAGTTTTCATTTTCTTCATCTTCATTTATTTACAATGACATCTTAAGACCGATCATATAAGATTTTGGCAATGGTGAGGCACCAAAATCAACCCCTTTTAACATTGGATCTGCAGAGGTAACCACTTCTACATCAAATCCGCTGTATTTAGTAAACGTGGCAAGATTTTCTGCGGTGATAAATAGATTAAGCTTACGGATGAATTTCAATTTGGGGGGCACACCTATTTCGAAACTAACCGTTACGTTTTTGAAGCGCAGGTAACTACCGTCTTCTACCCATAAATTGGAGGCTGCGCCATTCCTTGAAGGATCATCAAAAGCGGCACGGCTTAGTCCAGTTCCCTGATTGGAAGCTGATATCCACCTGTTTTGTACATCCTGCGATTGGTTTGAATAATCTTTCATGACGTGCATCTGCTGGTTAAAACTATTATAGATATCGTTACCAGCAGCATAAGTAAACAATGCATTAAAAGAAATCTTTTTATAGGTAAGTACGGTTCCAAAATTGCCGAAAGCTGAAGGAAGCGGAGAGCCTATCACCTGACGGTCCAGATCGTTTATTTTCGAATCTCTATTTAAATCTTCAATGATGTAATCGCCTGCTTTAAAACTAGTACCATCAGCCTTTTGCAAATTAACTGCTGCTTGGGTGCCAAAAACCCCTAACACTTTGTAGCCATAGAAAGAACCTATCTGTTCATTTACTTTAGCTACAGTGTAGATGCCACCTATAGATTTAATGATGTTACCATTGTTAAGCTTTTTCACTTTGTTGTTGAGTGTAGATACACTACCGTAAAGCAATAAGGATAAGTTATTTTTTTCGATGAGTTTAGCATTAAAATTCAACTCCAATCCTTGAGAAGCCATTTCTCCATTATTTTCAAATTGTGGATCCAGTCCTAGTTCTATTGGTACTGCTCTTTGGGTAATTAGGTTTGAAGTATTTTTATAATAATAACCTCCATCTAAGTTTAATTTGTGATTAAATAAATCCAGCGTAAGTCCAACATCATAGGTATTGGTAATTTCTGGCTTGATAGATTTGTTAGCGACATTACCTAGGTATACGCCTCCATATCCAAAATAATTGGCTGGATAATATAGGCTATAATGATAAAATCCACGTAGGTCGTTATTGCCCGTGCGACCCCAACCTGCCCTTAAGCCTAGTGGCGTTTTGCTGTCCCTGCCCAATAGGTCTACCACTGCTTTCACACCAGGATAAATACCCCAACGACCTTTAGCGCCAAAATTACTTGAACCTTCGATATTTAAATTGGCAAATACCTGCATTCTTTTGAATAAATCAACACTGCCTCTGGCATAAAGGGTTAATAACCTTGATTTATAGTTAATATTAGAGGCTGAATCTACTATACCTTGCTCCAGTGTTTCGTAATCGTCTGTACCCGCATTGATCTTTCTTACAAATACCGACTTTTCATCATAAGATTCAACAGATAAACCAGTTTGTCCAGTATAGGTAGAATTGTTGCCTATCTTCCCTTTGGTAGCCAGCCAACTAGACCATAAAATGAAGGCTTCACTAGAACTTCTTTTCAGGTTTTGTCTAATCCTATTTAAATCTGTAACAATGCCAAGCGAAGGCCTATATTGCCTCTCGGTCACGTTCATGTAGTTAAATACAAATGAAGAGTTAAGCGAGGTTCTAGGAGAAATCAACCATTTACCACTAATTTTTCCATCCACGCGGTTATCCTCATTGCTGTTATACATTTTGTTAACCAATGCCAAAGGATTGCTTTTTCCTAGCTCATCTATATCACCATATTGTGTTGACACCTGTCCTGATTGAGAAAATATATAAGGACTCAAAAATGGTGCTTTAGTAGCGGCTATGAATAAGGGGTGTACACTGTAGTTAAATCCTTGCTCGAAATACCGTCCTTTTCCATGGGTATAAGCTAAGCTATTAGAGATTTCTATTTTCGGCGATAATTTATAGTCGAGGTTAAACCTAAGATTAACTTGATTTAGATCAGAACCCATGATGGTTCCCTCCTTATCTACATATCCTATACTAAACATGTATTGCGCATCACCATCGCCACCCATGAGTTTTATATGGTAATCCTGATACAGTGCATTCCTTGTAATTAAATCAACCCAATCTGTGTTGTTGTTATACACTGGGTTGGCAGCATTAAATATAGGATTTTGGTTTACTTGGGTTTCTGTGCTTCCATTTTCAAGATAGTAGTTACGTAGGTAGCTTTTAAATTGGCCAGCATTCATTCTATCTACATCAAAATTTGAATTTAAAAGTCCGAATTTTGTAGAGAAATCTATTTTTGTACCGCCAAGTTCACCTCTGTTTGTTTGGATGTAAATAGCACCATTTGCACCTCTTCCCCCTAATTCGGCTAATGCTGATCCTTCGCTCAAAATCTTTACCTCACTAATGTCGTTCGGATTAACAAACCCGAAGCGATTGGGTTGGTGTATAGACAAAAAGGATGGCAAAACTCGAGAATATCTTACAGGAATACCATCAACATAGATGTATGGAGACGCGTTGAGATTGATTGAACCTGCGCCGCGAATCATCAATTGAGATGCAAAACCGATTGAACCTGATTGCGTAACCTGAATACTAGGCTTATCAACCAACAACTCGCTAAAAGTCATTGCACTGGTCTTGATATTTACATTGCGCTGAAGAGAATCGGATACTCGCTCTTGCCCGAACGCTGTAAGACATGCCGTACTCAGTGCAAAAAGCAATCCTTTCTTTAACATATATTTAAATTTCTTTTTCAATGGTATTTAGTTTATTTTCAGTGGTAATGAAGCTATCATGAGCATATTCTTTGCTGTTTATTAAAAGTATGCCCATGATGGTTTCATTAAAAGTTCTTCCTATTGAGGTATTAGTTCAATTGCATCCATCAAAACGTCGCAACAGTAACTTCCTATCTTGCCAGTTGCAAATGCGGTAAGGGCAAATGTTAGTTTCACATCTGATTGGCTATCCACATTTATAACACCACAATTGTTATAGATATAATAACTGTAATCTGGCCAGGTGCCATCCGTTTTTGCAAAGTCTATATTGTCTTTAACAATTGCTCCCTTGTAAATAGTTATAAACTTACCACGGGTACCAGCACGGTGTACAACTCGTATGTTGTATTTACCAATTGGCACATCGGGAATGGTCAAGTAAAAGAAGTCGCCTACCTGTTGCGCATCAAATGCTACAATTTTAAGCTCTTTATTCTGATGGTAACTCTCTGTACCATTATTCAGCACAATTTTCGCAGGTGCATCTGCAAACACATTTTGTGCACCATAAGGGCTACCTGGGGGATAAAGGTTGTACCTAATTGTTGCAGGTAGTGCTTCAACTATCGCTACTACGGCATCCATAGAATGATAAACACCATTATAACAAACCCTGTCTATACCAAACTCTAATGATTGATCAAACTTGAATGTGGAGTTCATGAAGTATTGACCCTGACTGTTTACAGTAAAGCTTAATGCATTTTTTTTATAAACAGGGTACATTCTTTGTTTAATAAGTTGATTTAAAAAGTATCCTGAGTCTGGAATGATATGATATGCTGCCCAGTTAGCTAAGTTTGAAATATTACTTTTGTTAAAGTTGTTTTTAATCAAGACTTCATCACGTTCAACAATCAAAGTAACTGTACTATCTTTAAGATATTTGGTTAATCCTGTTTCCTCAAAGATGCCTAACATGATATTGTATTTCCCTGTTTTCGAGAGGGTCTCATAAATGGTTTCCACTGGCGGATTAAGCACTTCATCAACAATGTTGATATATCCATTGCTCATTTCAATATTCGATTCTTTAATCGTTGAAAAGTTATTCAACTTGATAGAATTATAAGATTCGCGGATATCTGCAATCAGGTATTTATTGGTTAAAATGGTTGGCGAAGGCATTGGCCCTGGCTCAAGAGAATTTGTATTTATTTTTTTATTAAGCAAGTGATAACTGAAATAGTTGATCCAGAATTCAGGCGATTTGTCCTTAATGGCAGTTACCTTATTTCCATTTGCAGATAAACGGGTAAAAAGCTTGGTAAATGCCTCATTAGTTGGAATGAAAGCGGTATAAGTTCCAGCTGTTTTTAGCAGGTTCCTTTTCTTAACATAGTCGATAAGTTCTTTATACGTGCTCAGATCTGGGCGATTATCTACATAGTCCATGATTTGAAGCTCATCGTTGTCATCAAATCTAGCATTAGAAAACTCGGGTTTGCAGCCCTGAACCAGAAGTAATAATAGTGTAGCCATAACTAGATAACTACAGGCTTTCCATTTCGAAGAAAGTATACTTGTGTATTGTTTCATGTCTTTAAGGTTAGTTGACATTAATTATTTGTTTTTGTAATAGCTTTTTTGTGTTAGCAGTGGATTATTGTTTACCTCAATCCTGTAATAAGGTAAAAACCAACTTTCCGGATCGAGCAATCTTGCCCGTATAACTTGATAAGGAAGTTGCCTAGAATTATTTACAGCAGCTTTTTCTACCAAAACATTATTTAAACCAGTTCTTCTAGATACACGCACAGCGGCAAACCATTCTTTACCTTCAAACCCAAGCTCAAATTCCCGTTCCATTAACAATCTGTTAAAGAAATCTGCACCTGTACCCATTTCTCCAGAGGTTAGGACTGGAAGATCACAATGTTGGCGGATGATGTTAATTACTTTTTCCGCTTCATCGTATTGACCAAGCATTCCATATGCTTCAGCCTTCATCAACAGAATTTCCCTGTAGCGATAGAAAATATAATTGGCTGTTCTATCGTTTGATCTCCTATAAGCACGTTGATAAGGTGCCTGTCCTAAAAATTTATACACTTCGGCAGTAGAACCGGCGGAAGGCAATGAAAAGGCACTATAATTTTTCAATCTGATGGTATCAGCAGAGAAATTCAAAGTGGGATTAGCACTCGGATATAACAGATCTCCAGCATTAATTTTAACATTTGTAGCATTTGCTGAGTATATTGCAGTTGGACTATCCTCTTTAGCAAACCAACTATATAATGGTGAAGAAGGACCCTGCAAGCCATATTGCAATTCAAAGATTGACTCAGGAGAATTTCCTGGATAAAAGATGGTGTACCAGTCTTGTGGGCTAACTAATTTATTAGCATAAGTAGCATCAAGTGTTTTGCACAGATTAATGCAACCATTATAGTCATTTCTCCAGAGTTTAACATCTGCCATGATGGCTCTTACGGCATTTTTTGTTACACGACCATACTTTTCTTTTGCATCTGTAAATGTTTCTGGAGTATTCTGTAGTGCTTGCGTTAAATCTTCTTCTATAAAGTTAAGTGTTGTTTCTTCTGATGAAGGTGCGGTTGTTAAATTCTGTGAATCAGACTCGTAGGGTTCTTTAACGATTGGCACCTCCTTAAAAGACCTTAACAAATAGAAATAGAGTAAAGCCCTCAGTGCATGTGCCTCACCCATCATGTTCTTTAATTCGTCTTCTTTAAAAGTGGGATCATTCTTTAAAGCTGAAGGTGCATTTTTAATAAATGCATTGATCCAACCAATTGCTTTATACTGGCTTTCCCAAGAAAGCAATGTATTGTCTGTATAAATATCTTGCGACAAGAACTGTGAATAAGAACTTGTAAAATTAGCAGCTAAACCTGGAGCATAAAGACTAGACCTGCTATCTCCCCATACCTGGAAGTTTCTTACACAGCTGTTTAGAGAAGTGTATAGCCCCATCAACGAAGAATATACCTGTTCCCGATTTTGCCAAAATTGATCTTTTACTAAATTGTCTGGTGCTTGCACGTCTAAAAACTTACTACAACCTGATGTGATCAGTAGCAGGCCTAAAAACACATACTTTATTTTATATAATACTTTCATCATCTATCAAATTAAAGTGCTACTCTAAATCCGAGTGTATATTGTCTTGCTGGTGCGGTATTGTTGTTATCTATACCGAACATATTTACTGTACCCGTAATTGGCACTTCAGGATCTACACCCAAATACTTTGTCCAGGTATACAGGTTGTACCCAGTAACAAATGCACTCATATTTCTTAAACCTATCCTACTAGTTAGTTTTTTAGCGAAATTGTAGGAAAGAGATACAGTTTTTAAACGGATGTAAGAAGCATCTTCAACCCATCTTGTAGAGGCATCATAGTTCCATTCTGCAAGTCGCTCTGCTCTTGGTATCTCGCTAATATCACCCTGTTTACGCCAGCGACTGGTTATTGATTGTGCCTGATTTCTTGAATCCGCCATCTTTTCAACGTTTTTACGGCTAAGGTTAATCACATCATTTCCAAATTGGTATTGTAAATTAACCTGAAGTTCTATATTTCTAAAAGTGAAACTATTGTTCCAGCCGCCAAAGGCTGTAGGATTTGCATCACCGATTTGTGCCTTATCTAGTGCATTGATGATACCATCGCCATTTAGATCTTTATAAATCATATCGCCACCCCTAAATTGGTGTCCGGTATTGGAACCGTAACGCATGTATTTAGGTGTTAATCCGTCAGCTTCATAAATAACATTACCCTGACTGTCTTTTAATATGGCATCAGCATCTGTTGGATATACACCCAATGCTTTGAAGCCATAAAATCCACCAATTACATCTCCTGCCTGAAGCTTAGAAGAAAAACCTTCTTTTGTAGATACAAATGATGCTTCATCTAGATTGGCTGGCAAACTCAATAATTTATTTTTATTGGTGGCTATATTGAAAAATGATTTCCAACGCAATGCCCTTTCGCTACCTTTTAGGATAGTAGCTGTGATACCAAACTCAAATCCGCTATTACGTACAGAACCAAAGTTTAGGTACTGTGTTTGAAATCCAGATGTAGAAGAGAGTGCTTCCTTTAATAAAAGATCAGTTGTTGTTCTAGAATAGTAGTCGATTTGTCCAGATACCCTAAAATTGAAAAGGCTCCAATCTACTCCGAAATTATATTCCGCGGTGCTTTCCTGTTTGATGTTATCGTAGGCAAACTTTGAAGGGTAGGTATAAGTATTACCTAAATATCCCGTACCAGTTGCATAGGCTACGTCGTAAAGATTTGTAACGTTTGGCAAATTACCGGTAATACCAAATGCGAATCGTGGTTTAATACTGTTGATCCATGCAGCTTTGGAAAGAAAACTTTCTTTAGACATTTCCCATGCAGCGCCTATTGCCGGAAAAACTTTGTATAGGTTGTCTCTTCCGTACCTAGAATCCCCTTCCATTTTTCCAGTTACAGTTAGAAAATATCTGTCTTTTAATGCATAATGTCCTTGCAAGAAAGTACCGATGTTTCTGCGTTCGCCAAAACCTCCTGAAGCATTTTCTATTACCGCAGATGCATCTGAAGAACGAAGTCGAGATGATGCACCATTGTTGTAGGTCATAATGGTAGAATTGTCCGAATCGCTGGTAATATTTAAAACTCCAGTAACGGTTAACCTATGATTGGTTTTATTAATGGCACCCCAGATCAACCTATTGTTATTGTTGATCATCAGCTGATGGCCTTCAGCTTGTAATCCCGCATTGTACAAAACTTCGCCAGGAAGGGCCGCAGTAGCATATCCAGGTAAAAAATACTCGTCGCCAGATTCCCTGAAATCTACACCAACCTGTGTGCGGAAGTCGAGATTTTTCAAGATATTGTAACTCAAAACTGTCGACGCCATAAACCTGTTTGATTTAGTAACGTAAGTTGAATAATCTATTACCGCCAGTGGGTTGTAACGAGCAGTATAAGAAACAGGATCGGTACGATCTACAAAGTAATCTAACCCAGTTTTTGAATAAACTGGATAGTAAGAACTGATTTCCCTAGCATACAATATTGGTGAAATCTCATTGTCTGTAAAATCAAGCGCACCGCTCTGATTAATTGGGTGTTCTTGTCCCCTTTTATCTGTAACCGAATTGATGTAAGATAAATCTGCAGATACTTTCAATTTATCTGAAACCTTATAATCTAAATTAAACCTGTTATTAAACCTATTGTAGCCTGTACCTTTGGTAGTACCATATTGTGTAGTATAACCTACGCCCCAATAGTAAACGATACGCTCACCACCCCCACTCAATGCGGTGTTATATTGTTGGTAATAACCATCTCTGGTAATCACATCCATCCAATTGGTATTGTTGTTATATTGCCAAGCATCAGCTCGGGTTAAATCGCCACGTAACTGTGGCAAAAAGCTACCATCATCTGCACCAGAACGATAACTTTCTATGGAAAATATCCGATTTTCATCTCCAGACATCATCGGGATAGTTTTTGGAACCTCAGTCATGGTAAGCTTAGAAGTAAGGGAAAATTCAGGTTTGCCCCTTTTACCTCTTTTTGTGCGGACTACAATTACACCATTTGCTCCTTTTGAGCCGTAAAGTGCTGTTGCGGAAGCATCTTTTAGGATATCAATTGATTCGATATCTGAAGGATCGATATCCCCAATTGGGCTGAAACCAAAATCTGTTATACTTGATACCTTATAATCGTTTCCAATTACTTCTGTACCATCTACCACCCAAAGGGGATCATTGATACCCGATATACTTGAAATCCCACGTATACGTACAGAAGCTGAAGCTCCAGGATTCCCACTGGCAGCTACAATTTGTAAGCCTGGCGCAGCACCTTGCATCAATTGTTCAACAGAGGTAACTGGCAAATTTTTTAATTCGGCAACATTTACCGATGTGATTGCACTGCTGCTCTCTTTTTTATCAATGGTGATAAAGCCCATATCGGCTTTTGTTGATCGTTGGGAAACAATCTTTATCTCATCCATCTCACTATATCCACCTTCCAATATAACCTCAAAGCTAGTTTTTGATCCAATTTCAAATTCCTGCTTTTTATAACCAACAAAAGAAAAAACTATTTTTTTCGCTTCAGGATTTTTCTTTAAGCGAAATTTACCATCCCCGTTTGTGGTTACTCCAGTTAGCACTAAATCATTGCGATTTACAAGCATAACCGTTACGCCAGGGAAAACCAACTTCTTGGAACCATCATAAACCGCCCCACTGATAACATCCGACTCTTGTGCATGGCCACGAAGAGCTAAACAACACAATAAACCGGCAAGAAAAAAAATATTTCGTAGCATTATATACATATATAAATTTGGTATAAACTAAAAAACCTGGTTAATTTTATGGACCACACCGTTTGATCCTTGTAGATTAGCTGTAGTTGGACTTACTGTTTTCCCTGAGACATTAGTGGCTTTAAAGTTTTCCCAGGCACCGGCTATGGTAATAAAATTGCCAGCTTTGTCTGGCACGTTGCCTTGAAAAACCCCATCAGTAAATACATATCGGTTTGGGATGATATACTTACTAACAAAAGTTTTCGCTTGATCTGCAGTCATTGCTGGTACAGAAATACCCGCAGCTTGAATTGCGGTATTTGGTGGCGCAAGAATGGTGTAGGTAAAAAAGCCAGTAAGATTTAACTCGCCAGTAAGTCCAGATTTGATCAGCGCATCTTTAAATAACGATAGTTGCGTATCCTTTTCTACCAATGCATAAACCGTCCTAGTTAAATCAAGTTTATTCATAGGGGTAAGAAAACCATCAATTTCGAATATTGAGCCATTGATACGCTCCCAAGTAGACTGCGTTTTCAATAACGAGACCGATTTCCCTGTATAGTCGATAAACTTTCCATTTTCAAAAAGTATATAACCAAACTCGGTTGGATAATATCTTCTTCTAAGTCCACCATCTTTTCTTACATCGATGTTAAGGATACCAGTTCTGCATTGCTGCATTCTTAAAGCCAATGCGTCAACATCCATATCTTCTGCCAATGGGAATCCCCATGAGGCATCTGGTTGTACTAATATGGTTTTATCGCTATGCTGATAAAGCAATCCATCGGTTAATCCGTCTTCTAGCGTTGTTTTCTCAAACATCACGTTCCACTGCCCATAAATTCTTTTTTTCATGTATACTCCACCTTCCACACTGTGAAGCTTAGGTGGTTCGATAAACTTGTTTACCTTATATATTATACCATTACTTGCGGGTACCGATCCTACTATGGTTGGTCCTATTTTACCAATAATTTGTGGGTAGGTTGTGGTACGAAGTTCTGGATTGTTTCTAACGATATCGCTTTTATACCATGTATCTCCAAGAAGTGTAGCCCTAAGAATTTCTGTTTTTATAATTTTAGGCAAGGAATCAATTGTATTGTAAAGGTCTGGCAAATAAGGTTGGAAATAGCTCATGACTACTTCGTTTGTAGGCGCAAAAAATGTAGACAATACACTTTCACTAGCAATATTTCGACTTAATGAATATGATTTATAGAGTGTTGTATCTACTCTACCAAATTCATCTTTAGGACCAAGCACATAAGTTACGTGTGCATTTAACCAAGAGTTAAAAATAGAAATCTGAGGATCGGCGGCAATTGCCAAGTCCATTCGTGGTTGAATGGTAAGAGACGTTTCAAGTACATGAATCACGCCATTACTGGCATCAATATCATATTTTGTATCAGAAATTTTAGCAGTCTCCACCATAAAACCTCCTCCTGCTTGGTTAAATAAGGTTTTATAATCGTCTTGTTGTAGATTGAAGAAAGAAGGTGTAAATATTCTTATAGACTTAGCGGGTATCAGGTTCTCTGCACGAGTAGTATAATAGGTTGCTTTTGTAGGATTAAGTCCTCCCACAGCATCTTTATATCTTTTTTCTATATCATATTTGTAATACATCCCATTAATGAAATGGCTGTTTACAAACTGGCGTAAAATAATTTCGGGAACAACATCAATTGAAGCATAACCCTTATTTTTAAAATATTCAAGAACCTGATCGTTTTTTGGGGCTAAACAAGTGTAAATTGCGCTCTCACCAAGAGTTTTTCTTAAACCAAGCTTATCAATAAGTTTTACAAACTCAGAGAATTCTTGGTCTTCAGCCAATATCTGCACGATATTTTTATCTATGCGGTTAGAAGGATTATAATGTTCATCGAATTCCTTTGAACAGGATATGCTAAATATGGTTAGAAAGACGCATAGGGCTACTAAGTAGCGATTATTTTTTTTCATCCCGTTTAAAAGTTGCTGGAATATTTGAAAAGTTTACCATTTACGGCAAGCTTTCTTGTTCATTCAGCATTGATTAATATATGATACAGTTTATTTTGGTTTCGCAAATATGCCTTTTAGATATCGTCCTTATGTAGGACATATTTACATAATCAAATATAATAACATATTATTTGATTATCCAAATTATATTGTAATAAAATGCAGATTAATTTAATGTTAATCACAAACAGCTTAGCAGGTTAGCCTAACTAAGTACTAAATGCTATTTATATCATTTTAAAAGGCAAATAAGCTATTTTTGGTTTAGTTTTTAAGTCTGTTATCAGGAGTTTTACCCACATTTATATTAGTTATCCAAGGGCTTTGAATTAACATAACTAAGGTGTTACATTGCGTGAAAACAGATTGGCTGGCGATAACCTTAATTGGAAAGAAGATCTTTCAATTTAATTGCTTGAAATATAATGTCTGCCTGGCTACTTTCATAAAAAATTCCTATGGTTTCTTTATCAATACTTGTTAAACAAGAATAGCCCCGTCCACTGAAATCATCAAGGCGAATTACTTTATTTGATGGCCAAGTCATTCCATTGTCTAAGCTCTGTTTAATACTAATCCTATTTCTGGTTGTTTTTGAATCTGGATTTGAAAACAAGAGTAAAGACTTTTGGTGTCCATCTTGTAGATAATCGTGACGAATTAAACTGGCCATACACCCTGGTTCAATTAGCGCATTCCTCGAAGTTGGATGAACCGACCATGTTTCACCTAAATCTTTTGTGATAGACATTATTCTTCCGTTGCCAACCATTCTGCCCTTATTAGCCCCCGACCGCATGGTTAGTAAAATTGAGCCATCTTCTAATTCTGCAGCCATATTTTCTGTTGTTGATTCGACAGAAGCTGGATTACTAGTCTTCCATGTTTTTCCTTGATCTTTACTATAGGTTATATTTGAAAAACCTTTGCCTTTTTTATCCCTTCCCTGTGTTGGAAAAACAAGTGTTCCATCTTTTAATGTAATACCATGACCTGGTGCAGGAGCTAACAACCACCATTCTTCTCTTTTAATCATTTTTGTTAGGTTAACTGGCTTAGACCAAGTTTTCCCATCATCGGTACTTTTTACAATCATGAATTGAGAAGTTTCTTTTACCCCAAAACCTGGCTGTGAGCCTTTGGTCTTCCACTGATGATTCCAGTCGGTGCTCTCATTGGTAAGGTTTTCCAACCATTTACCTTCTTCATTTATTACACCATGCATCCACAAACCAGCTATATATATGGCATTGCTGTTTTTATCTACCAAAATGCAAGCGTCAGACACTCCATTAAATTTTTCAGGTAATCCGCCCCACTCTCCCATATCCATGGCAATTTGTAATGGCTTCCAGGTATTTCCTCCATCCTCACTTCTGTGGATACCTATATCTATATTTCCTTGCAAGTCTCTACCACTATCACGGCGAGCATCAAAAGTGGCAATTAACGTTCCTTTGTTTGTGGTAACTAGACCAGGAATGCGAGAGGTATGAATGCCATCTTGCAGATAAGTTCTAACAGCAACGCCTAAACGTTGGCGAAGCTTATCTTGACTCGCCGATGGCTTTATTACTGAGCCATTAACATCAACTTCAACAACTTGTGCATCTACAAGGTTATTTAAACCTGCGGTTTCGTTTAGTTCATAAGAAACCCAAAAATAGTTGTCGCCCTTTACTAAAAGCTGATCGCTCTTTAAGGTAATTTCATTTTTTATTGTAGATGTGGACGATATGAGTTTGCCTTTGCCAGACATTGGATTACCTGGTACAGAATCTTTTCCGTAGTAAAATAAACGTATCGTTTTAATTTCTTTAAGCTCGGTAGTTCCATTAGTGCTTAGCACAATGTGGTTTATCTTTTCTCCCTCTTCTACATTCGATAACTTTATCTTAATTATTGGATTGTTACTTTTCCCTTTTAATACAGGGAGTTGATATTGTGATACCTCAACTTGAACTACTGGTGTAAATGACTTCAAAAAAAGACACAGGAAAAGACAAGAAATTTTAAAACAGTTCATTTTTATAATTTGTAATTCTTAATAATCAATTCATTTAAAAGATGATGTTGCCTATTAAACTCTTATTAGCTTAACAGGATAAACCTGATTTGAATTCCACTGAGGCACATACAAATTCTCATCATCATCTACACAAACATCATGTGGATGTATAAAATGTCCAGCTAGTTTTTGTTGTGGCAACAGTACTCCATTTTCATAAATCGGTTCAGTAGCTCCAGGCGAAGAAATTACTTGATTATGTTCATCTAGTATAGTTAAATACCCTGAACCAAAATTCTGATTATCACCTGAGCGAAAAACTGCTGCATAAATGTTGTTACCCTTTACAACTGGTCTGCATACAAATGAACCAGGCATATCAATTGTTCCTAAATATTCTCCAGTAAGAGAAAACTGTTTGAAGGCATTTTGATTTCTTGAGGTTACTAACAGGATATTTTTATCCGCATTGCGATTATCCAAAGCAATTCCGTGAGCACAATCTAAATTGGAAGGCCCATCACCCCTACCACCAAAATGCCTGATATATTCACCTTTTGCATTGTACTGAATTACAAATTGCAATCCGTAACCATCTGTTACATAAATATCGCCATTGGGCATAATTAAGGTTTCAGTTGGTTTATACGTAGCTGCATTTTCGTAATCAGTTATCTCCTTCGGATAAGGAATTTCCATTACTACCTTTCCAGCTAAAGTTGTCTTTGCGACAATACTTCTGGCCGTATCAGTGATATAAAGAAATTCTTCTCCGTTTTCATTGTGTAAGGTTAAACCGTGACCACCCGGATAATCGTGTCCCCAAGAACCCATCACTTTACCATCCTTGTTAAAGATGATTACATTATTTGTGGTTTCATTGCCCAGCATGTACAACAAGCCGTTAGCAGCCATCACCATCTCATGGCAATCTTTTAAAGGCAATTTTTGGTCTTTGCCAGCTACCCAATCTTTTTTTACACGATATTGGTAGCCATTATGACCTACAATCTCATCAACACTAGGCATTTTTCTTTATTTTAATAGCCAAAAGTGATAGTGTAGCAATCAGCATCAGCAGAGCCGATACCTGATATACAACGGCAAGATCAACTTTTGCATCTTTAAGAGCGCCACCAACATAAACCATGATACCACCAACAATTGTGCTGATAAAATTTAGGAAACCATATCCAGTAGCGATGTACCTGTTATCAGCGATCTGACGGAGAACAGGCATTAAGTTGGCATCATTTATTCCTCTTGCTATTCCAAATACGAACATCGCTAAAATGGCAACGGCAAATACTGTTGTAGATGACATTAAGAATAAAAATGGAGCGCCCACACTAAAGCCAATAACAATCATATATATCCTGCTTTTTTTGTTCTTTGCAAACCAACGATCTGCCAATATCCCTCCTAAAATCACCCCTACGAAAGAGCCGATTTGTATATAACCTGTTGCAGAGAAACCTGCTTTTCCTGGGTCAAGGTGAAAATGTTCTTTTAAAAAAGTAGGCAACCATCCATAAACCAACCAGTTTGCCATACCAAGTACACTAAAATAAAATAGTAACACTAAAAAAGATTTAGCCTTAAAAAGATTTTTCATCGAACCCCATAAGGAAAGTCGAGGTGAAAGATCAGCTTCACCATCTTCAGCTTCGCCATCTACTGTTTTCTCTACATCTTTAAGGTAATAAAGAAGGAAAATTGAATAAAGGATCCCAAATACGCCAAACACTTGAAAACCTGATCTCCATCCATAAAACTCTGCAATGTAACCTCCAAGTCCACCAAATGCCAGACCAGCGTATAATCCACTCATGTGCAGACCAGTAGCTAAAGAACGTGTTTTTCCTCTGTGGTAATCTGTAATCAATGCCAAAGCAGCGGGAATATAACAAGCTTCACTTAGCCCCATAAAAAACCTAGAGGCCAACATTTCCTCAAAAGAAGAGGTAAAACCTGTCCACAACGTAACAGCCGACCAAATGGAAACACTGAATATGATTACTTTCTTGCGACTGTATTTATCGGCCAAAAAGCCACCAAAAGGGCTCAATAAACCATACGACCATAAAAAAACTGAGGTAAGTAAGCCAAATTGAGCATCGGTAAGTCCGAATTCACTTACTATAGGATCTCTCATCGAAGTGATCATGATCCTATCAAAATAGTTAAGGAAGGCAACTACCCAAAGTAGTGCCACAAGACCCCAAGCGTAATATTTAGAAGGTGTTGTATTAGTCATTATAATTTTTTTTTAATAATTATTATTGATGGATAGTAACGGTGATTACTCTTGGCGTTCTTATAGCTGGCCTCACTTCACCAGATGGGAATACTAAAAGGTTATTCCACATAACAAGCGATGAGGTAACAGCTGGCCAAATGCTTCCATTGGGATTAGAGCTTGCATCTGCCTTAATTTCTTTATGGATTTTACCTGCAACAGACCATTGTTTGGTTTTTACATTAAAGGCTAGTATTTGATCTGAAAACCCAGGATGTTTTTCCTTGAGCCCTGCTGCTTGTTTTGCCAGTGAACCATCATCGCCACCAAAAACTAACAATGAATTTCCGTTTGCATAAGCAGGGCCAGGAGCTGCCACTACTGCCTTTGGCAGACTGGTTAGTTTTTTCCATCCCTTTCCTGGCTCATAAGAAAAAGCATCAGTCAAGTATTTCCGCTCTAATTCGCCAGCTGCGTTTTTAAACAAATTAGTTCCACTAAACAGGTAAAATTTACCTGAACAACTTCCAGCCACGGCTAACATTCTAGGTTCTCCCGGCCAAGTTTCTAACACATTCCAAGTCGCTTTATTACCTTTGGCTAAGTCAATGTTATAAAAAACACTAGCTGCCTCTTGAGCATCAGGCTTTGCCAAACCTCCAGCAATATAAAGTTTACCTTTTACCAAAGCACCAGACATGTTCGCCAATGGCTGAGGCAAATCTCTCAATTTTTCGATGTGAAGCTCGCCTTTATGGTAGGAAATGGCATATACTTTTGCCGAATGCCCCAATTCATTGCTACCACCCACACAAATCATTTTTCCATCTATGCTAACTGCAACACCATAACCCATCGGCTCTGGTAGTTTACCCACCAATTTCCACTCGCCATCTGTTTTATCTAAGGCAAAAACTTTATCTGTCCACACCTTTTTTGAACCTGTCCAGGGAGCTCCCCCGTCTGGAAAATTCGCACCACCCGCGACAATTAGTGCACCACCAGTAACTCCGCTAAAAGAACCGGCGAAGCCAAATTTATCTGGAATAGCAGGAAGTTCTCCCCAAGTAAAAGATTGATTTTTATTTAATGTTTGTGCATCTGAAAATGTAATTGTGGAAGTGAGCATGATCAATAGTAAAATTTTTAAATATTGCATTTTATATGTATTTAAGCTGATGTTGTGTTTTGCAAACATCCATCAAATCTTTTTATTTTCTTTATTTATGCTGGTTTCATATTTCATTGAGCAAGAAACGTGGCATTAATTGTTCAGCTTTTTTTCTAGCAGCTAAAACATCAGCTTCTGGTATCCATTTGTATGGCCATCTTAATCGTGTAGGCAATTCGCACCAACCGCCAACTGCAGCAAGAAATTTATCTAATGCAGGATTTGAATAGCCCATTTTTTGATAAGGCGATATACATTCTGCGAAGAATTCAAGTATAGTATTTTCGATTTTTAATGCTTCTTCTAAATCAGTTTGCATCAGATGCCACATTTTTTGAGCAGCTACAGGGTTAATGCAAGCTACATTAGAATAGGCACCATCGGCTATGCCAGATTTAACTCCTTTGGCTAAAAAATGTCCTGGAACAAATACTGATAAATGTGATGCAAATTCTTTCATTTCCTTAACCCAAGTTTCGTCTTTGCTTAATACTTTTATTCCAATAAGCGTAGGTACGTTTTCCTTGAATACGTGGAAATCTTTTGGCTGTAATTCTAATTTCGCATGAGGCGGATTATAAAGCACCAAGGGGATTCCTTTTGCATTTGCTTCAATTCTATTTAAAAAGGAGAGTTGTTCTTCTTCTTTGGCGGTTACCCAATCTGGTAGAATAACCTGAAAAGCATCTGGCTTTAAATGAACAGCTCTTTTTATTCTTTCTAATGAAATAATTGGCGAGGGATGGCTGCAACCAATTTGAAAACGCATACCTGCTAGCCTACATTTTGCAGCCAATAACTCGCTGATTTGATCAAATTCTGCCTCTGTTTGATTATGAAATTCTCCTGCTGTTCCATTTGAATAAATTCCATCAACCCCAAATGAGATTAATTTGTCTATTTCTTGTCCCAATAAACCAAAATCTATGGAATCATCGGCAGCTATGGGAAGTAGCAAGGTAGCCCAATTACCTCTTAAGTTAGTTGCGGTAAGCTTCTCCATATATTATAAATCTGATTCAAAAGCCTCAACTTCAGGGAATTTGGTTTTACCTTTTACTAGTTTACCTAGTCGGGGTTTGCTATTATTGTATACTTCAATAGCATCCGCATCTGCGTACCTTAGAAAAAGAATTCTACGGTCTCGATCGGCAGAATAGTTTCCATCAGATTTATGCAACATCCAACAGTTGAAGATTAACACATCTCCCGCTTTCATTTCCATTGGGATGGCTAAACTTTCATCAGCTTCTACTATAATTTCAGAACCACTTTTTTTCTGTTCTTCATTTTGTTCTACCCTAATTTGGCCATCTTTATGACTGCCTGGAATTAGCCATAAACAGCCATTACCCTTATCTGTATCATCTAAAGCGGTTAAGGTAGTTAATGCATTATAAGGTTCAAGTTCGCCATAACCATTGTCTTGGTGCCAACCAAATGGTTTTGTATTGCCACTCATTTTAAAGGTAAGTTGAGAAGTTGCACCCTTAATATTTGGACCAATTAATTGCGAAGCAATATCAACTAGCGGTCCATTGAAATAATAGGCTTTTACTGTTGGAGATTTATGATGAATATTAACCAACAATGAGTTTTGAAGCCAACTCTTGTTTGGATCGAAAGATTCTTTCTCTTTGGCCCAAGCTTCCATTGCTTCAGACTGCATTTGTGCCAATCCGTTTGGGCTTAAAATAGCTCTGATTACCAGATAGCCATTCTCCTTAAAAAAATCGAGCTCGCTATCGGTTAGCCTCTTATAGTTAAAAAGGGTTTCCAAGTTCATATCGTTTATATTTGTATTACACCTATTTGGTAGGCTTTCTCTGCCGCTTATAAGATCATCATCATCTCAATCAGCCGCTAAACAAATATAACAATAAATCATTATGTACTACATAAAAAATTAATATTTTTTAATACTTTTTGTACCTTATGATGTTATCCGTTCTTTTTAATATCCTGAAGGCGCTCGAAATGTGGCTTGAGGTGTTCGTACATTCCTTTTTTGAATTCTTCCTTATTACCAGACTTTAAGATGTTTACCAAATCTTGATGGGTAACAGCTCCCGATTTGTATTCGTTTTCCTTTTCGTTCTGCAACACATAACCAAACACTGGAAGTAGCATATTTTGGAAACGTTTCAAGGTATCATTTCCTGCCATTTCGTAAAGCTTGCCATGGAAGGCAACCTCGTTTACAATACGGAATAGTTCTTTATTGTTCTTTTTTTCGTTGGCTACTATTTTTTCCAACTCAAGAATGCTTTTTTCGTTAAGATTTAAAAAAAGCACTTCTGCTAAGCCCATTTCTAAGATTAATCTAAGTTCGAACAAATCTTGTAACGCATCCGGACTTATGATTAGCGGATCCATTACACGTTCAAAACCGCCCAAAACATCAGGACTAGATAAAATCATTCCTCTTTTCTTTTTTGTTTCGATGATACCTAGCATTCTTAGTCTACTGAGCGCTTCACGAAGCACATTCCTACTCACACCCAAAGCCTCTGCTAATTCTTGCTCTTTTGGTAATGCATCTCCTGGGACGAATGATTTCTTTTTGAAATAATCCCTCAGTTTTAACTCCACAATGTCGGCCATTGTATCTGTAGGGATTTTTGAAATATGTGTACTTAAATCATTTACTAATGCCATGCGTTTAATTTAATTCTCAAATCAAATATAAGATTTTATGCCCTACAAATATATTTAATTTTGCAATGTGACTAAGGTTGATTGCCTATTAATGATTTTGTTGGCTGGTTAGCCGTTTAATGAAAAAGAGTGATGTACATCAAGATAATGCCATCACTCTTTTAGTATTAGTTAATATCTAGGGTAGATATCCCTCAGTTTGTTTTAATTTCGGATTGGCAGCTAATACACTAACTGCAAGTGGCCAGTACAATGGTGTTGTTTTTCCCACAAGATTTGGTACATAAGTGTAAGCATTAATTGTTCCACCTGTATGGAAACGAACAATATCATACCATCTTTTATTCTCAAAGAAAAGCTCTCTTCCACGCTCATCAAATATTGCTCGCTCAACACTTGCCTTATCGGTTGCACCTGTGTACAAGCCATTCCCTGCTCTTAAACGAACTTTTTCAAGCGACTTAATGGCTTCTGCAGTATTATTTAATCCAGCGTATGCTTCTGCTTTAATTAAGTGAATATCTGCTAAACGGAAAATAACCACATCATTATCTGAAATCCTGTCATCAGCATACTTATTTCCTGGTAATTTGGTAATCCACGCATATTTTTGTGTAGTACCTTGGCGCTCGATGATAAATGTAAAAGGAATACGTTTGTCGGTAGCAGTCAAACCACTAAATAATCCACGACTTTTAGTTGTAATTTGATAACTGCCCAATCCATTTGTAGAAACTTCGGCAACTGGAATACTATCTAAGTTTGCAGCACCAGCAACTACCGATCTAAATGGCAATGCATTAAGCGCATAGTTGGCACCAATTTCATCCCTTTGATAATAAGCAGAAAGGATAACTTCATTATTTGCTTTTACCGTGTTCACATCTCTAAAGTTAGCTAACAACGAAACGCCAGATGTTTCTACTTCTGTTGCAGCAGTAACAGCATCATTAAATGCAGTAGCTCCCCCACCCAAAACTTTTGCATTCCATAAAGAAGCTTCAGCTTTAAGTGCTTGTGCTGCACCATAAGAAAAACGATATTTAGAAACATAAGTTTTTTCAGGGAAAAGGCTAATCGCCATATTTAAATCTGCCATGATTTGCACCATTACATCTGAAGCTTTTGACCTTGGCAATAAAGGCACATTTTCATCGGTTATGGCTTGGAGCATCAATGGAGTATCGCCAATAATGCGAACTAAATAAAAATAGAAGTAAGCTCTTTGACTATAAGCTTCAGCCATTAGGCGATTTTTAGTAGCCTGATTAGCAAACTCAAAAGTTTTAATTTTCTCTAACAAAAGGTTACAATGCCCAATGGCACTGTAAAAACTACCATAATTAACAGCACCAACAGTAGGGCTCAATATTTGAGACCAAGCAGTTGATAAACGTGCATTGAAAGCATTGGTTAGCTCTTCACTACGTTCTGTACCGTATACAATATTGTTGGCAAAACTGCGCATTGGCACATAAATTCCAGTAACATAGGGTGCAAAGTCTCCTTCACTTTTAAAATACACCTGATCTGTAATTTGCGATTCAGATTTTACATCGAGTAATTTCTCACAAGATGTAAGTGACACCGTTAATGTGGCAACCAGCATAACGGTTATATATTTACGTAACATCATATCTTTATAAATTAATAGTGATTAAAAACGCAATGAAGCGCCGAAGGTAAATTGTCGTGGTAATGGATAACCTCCTGGATCAAAACCTGTTGTTGTTTCTGGATTTAGTCCTTTGTAAGCAGATAAATAGCCAATGTTACTTACACTTGCAAAAAGAGTCATACCAGTAGCATTTATCTTTTTCATAAAGTTTTTTGGCAGATCATAGCTGAGGTAAACCTCACGGAATGCTAAATAATCGCCTTTGCTGATCATTGTACTTACATCAGAAGCATAGGCGCTACCTGTCCAATCGTAACGGATGTAATTTCTTTGGCCAGTATCATAATCTTGAAAAGAGAAACGGGCGTATTTTTTTCCCTCATCACCTGGTTTTTGCCAAATATCTGGACCCAATGCTTCTGAAGGTGCTCCCTCGTTAAAGGCACGACCAGTTCCCAAAGCACGAGCAAGCGAACCGTCACTAATTACATGGCCTAATGCAAAATCAAAGTTTACACGCATGCTAAAATTCTTATAGGTAAAGGTATTTTGCATCCCTCCAACTTTGTTAGGGGTGCGGTAACCTACTTTCACCATATCACGCGTATCAATGATGTTGTCATTGTTAAGATCTGCAAACTGATAATCTCCTGCATGCTTGCCATTAGTAATACCAGCCGGAGATGCAGAGCGATCTACTTTTCCCCAAGCCTGTGCTTCTGCTTCTGTAGAGAAAACCTTTTCTACTTTATAGGCATAATAAACGAAAGGACGTTCTCCTTCTGCATAACCTCCTACTTCAATCACTTTACCGGCTGCAGCATCATAAACAGAGCCTCCACCTTGACGATTTTTATCTCTTCCATTACTAGGCAGCTTTAATATCTTTTGGGCGTTGTAATTGAATGAAAAATTCGTTCTCCAAGAAAAATCGCGGTTTTTTAACACAGTTGCACCCAATTCTATATCGATACCTTTATTCTGTAAAGTTCCATTATTGTATACAATTGATGAAAACGGAGATTCCAGTGGCAATGGTTTCGAATCAAGCCTATCTTTAGTTAATTTATTATACCAATCTAAGGTTAAATCAATCCTGCCATTAAAGAAACTAGTTTCTAATGCAATATCTGTGGTTTCTGTAGTTTCCCATTTTAGATTTGGATTGGCTAAAGAAGCACGTAAAATACCTGGCGATTGTGCATAAGCATTGGCATTATAGTTACCATAAGTATCAGTTAAGCTTAAGTCTCTAGAACCTGCTTGCCCCCAACTTGCCCTCAGCTTCATAGAACTAATTGCCTTAACATTCCAGAAACTTTCTCTATGAATGTTCCAACCTAAGCCTGCCGAGGGAAATAAAGCATATTTGTTATTTGGTGCAAAGTTCGAAAATCCATCATAACGCAATACTCCAGATAGTATATACTTACCATCAAAATCGTAGTTAAACTGTCCGAATAAACTGGCAGATTTATCCAACCTCAATCCCGTACCCAATTGCGTAACGTTGGTAACTACCGCACCATTAACTGTAGTAACTGTAGGTTCTTCAATGGTAACAATGTAATCATTGGTAGCACGTTGTGTACCTACATCAATTGTATTTACATTGTTTTTGGTATAGTTAAATCCAGCCAAGGCCATAAAGTTATGCTTATCTTTTATCTTGAAATTGTACTGTAATATTTGGTCAATCATTAATTGACGCATATCATTTACGTTTTCATTCTTTTGTCTTGAGGTAGCGAACTGAATAGCACCAGGAAATGCTTTACGAGAAAATATGGTTTTATCGTTATCAATTACATAAGACATTGCTGGTTTAAAGTGAAGTTGAGGAATGATTTCCCAATCTGCATCTACTCTTGAAATGGCTCGTTCTGTAGAAACACGTGTATCATCGTACATTAAGGTATGAAATCTGTTTCTTGCAGTTAACACTTCCCCAGCTAACGGTAAGCCGCCATCATCAAACAACCTAATTAATGGAGTTATCCTTGTTGCACGAACTAAATCGTTGGTATATCCAGCTACATAATTTGGCAATACATTTTGGTAATTCAACATCGCATTAACCTGAATATGATTCGATGCCTTGAAAGAAAAATTACCCAATGCGCTATAACGTTTATAGTTGGTGCCCACAAACGTTCCTTCTTGGTTAACATAGTTGAGGGATATATTGTAACTGGCATCAGTACCACCACCATCAACACCAATGTTGTAGTTGTTTGAGTGCCCAGTATTCCACAACAAATCTTGATAATTGTTATCAGCATACAACAACTTAGTTCCAGGATTTGCCGGATCGTCCATTGTCATCCAACCATTTGCCAATAAATTGTCTACATAATTTTGCCCTTCTACACTCACAATATTGTTGTAAAGTGCGGTTAGGTTGATATTAGAACCATATTGCCCTTTTGCAGTATATACTCTTGTTCCAGCAGAAAAACCACCATTGTTTAAAAGCAAATTCTTATCATAAGGATCTGTGGTGTTTTTTACGGTAGTTCTGGCTAACCTTAAATAATCAGTTGCATTTAAATAATCATAGCCCCTAGCTTGAGTTTCTAGGTTAGAGCGATAATTAAAGGTAATATTAGCCTTTCCGCTATTGAACTTTCCTCCTTTTGTTGCAATTACAATTACACCATTTGCCCCCCTAGCTCCATAAGGCGCAGTGGAGGCAGCATCTTTCATCACTTGCATCGAAGCAATATCATCTGGATTGATATCTTTTAGCGTACGGAAAACCCCATCAATAATTACTAATGGACTACCTGCATCACTACTTAAAAAGTTATTTCCATTCGAATTACCTGTACCAGTACTATAGGCATTTAGTTTCGAGCTTCCTCGGATGATAATGTTGGGAGGTGCGGCACCTGGCTGACCATTACTTACTGGAATAGATACACCTGCAATTTTACCACGAAGCGCAGCAATTGGACTGGCATTAGCTGTATTTTCAAGCTGTTTGGTATCTAGCTTAGAAACCGCAGCCGTTGTTTTTGCCTTCGATTGTTGCGAATAACCTACAATGATTACATCATTAAGCGATTTAGCCTCTGTAACTATCGTAATGTTTAAGGTAGTTTTACCATTTAATGGTGCTTCAACAGCTGTATAGCCAATTGATGTAAATGTTAAAATGGCGTTAGCTGGAGCCTGAATAATATATCGACCATTTTGATCGGTCATCACACCTGTGGTAACTCCTTTTACCCTTACACTAACTCCAGGAACAGGTAAATCCTTGTTAGCAGGGTCTTTTTCGGAAACTATTCCGCTTACAGTTATTTGTCCACCTGTTTGCGCCTTGAGCATTAATGGCCCCAAGAGCATGATGAACATGACAAAGTACTTAAGTTTTATTTTCATACTATTTTAATTGGTTAGATTATTAAATATTAATGTACTACATAATTGATTTTAAATTCTTTACACAGCTTTTCGCCACTTACTAATTCAATCTATAAGTTGATATTTGTTTGCTGAAGCCAATGATTTGCTTCTTGTATTTTGCGTCAGCTACCACATTATGATTTTCTGCTTGATCAGTACGATAATCATAAAGCTCACGAGCTAAAACCTTATTGGTTTGTAGTTCAATCCACTCTGTGTAACTAAAATTTGCGGTGTGAATGGTATAGCCCATTATTGCTGGTCTATTGGTGTATGCCATTTGATTTGGAAATTGACTAAAGGCTACGCCACTCCCTGTAAAAGGCTTTCCTTTGATAATTTTAGCAAAACTTTGTCCATCTGTATCGGGCTTTTGCAATCCGCAAAGCTCACTTAATGTGGCGTATAAATCAACAAGCTGAACAACCGAACTTGATTTTTTGCCAACAGCTAATTTTTCTGGGTCAGCGATGATGAGTGGTACTCTTGTGTCTAACTTCGAATTGGTGGTTTTACCCCAAAGCCCATGTTCTCCTAGATGGAACCCATGATCACTGAGCAGAACGACAATTGTATTTTTATCTAAATTGAGTCTTTTTAACTCATTTAGCACTTTACCTACTTGCTCATCCATAAAAGTTACCGAAGTATAGTAGCCTTTAATAAGCTCTGCAGATTTTTTCTCGTCAATTGGTCCAAGATCTGGAATATCGGTATAACCTCTTAATTCTACGGAGTTGTGTTTGGAGAAATCGGGCACCTTTGTTGCTTTTGCTGTATCTGGCGATAAGGGAAAAATCCGATTTTGATTCTTTTTCCAATAACTTAGTGGGGCAGTAAAAGGCAAATGAGGGCGACGAAATCCAACGGCCAAGAAAAAAGGTTTGTTACCAACTTGATTAAGTTCTTTTATAGCTGCGTCAGCAACCATCCCATCTATATAGGCACTATCAGCAACATCTGCCCATTCTGTAGCGGTAGACTTTGGAGCTTTAGCTAAGTTTGATTCTAAAGCATATTTACCTTTATTAGTGGTTACAGCCAACAACTCAGGTACACTCCAAGATAATGGATCTTGTGCTACTTTGGGGTCGTGGTAAATTTTCCCAATCTGCCTGGTGTAATAACCATTGTTTTTAAAATATTGAGGCAATGTAACTACGTTTGGCAACGCTTTCCTGAAATGTGTTTCTAAATTCCAAACCTGCGTGTGATCTGGCTTTTTACCAGTCATAAAAGATGCCCTAGATGGTGCACATACTGCCTGCTGACAATAAGCATTTGTAAATAAGGTGCCATTAGCAGCCAACTGGTCTATATTGGGCGACGAAGCATTTTTATCGTCATAACTGCCTAATGCTGGTCGTAGATCATCAACAACAATGAAGAGTACATTGGTTTTCTTCTGCGCCAACACAGGAATAGCGAACAGGACCAGATAAACAAAACAACCGCATCGAAATAACAGTAAGCTAAGTTTTTGTATAAATTTAAAATCGGTCATCTTTTAAATGTTGCGACGTTATTTCTAATTATGGTTTTGTGGCTTCTTTTAAATTGATCAACTGAAAGGCAATACCTTCATAAGGTTTTTCTATTCCTGCCTCATACAAAATACCCAATCCCTTGTTTTTATAGGTTGTAATATCAGAATAAGCGGCTGGTCCAGCATGAATAACTTTTGCATTTGTCCAAGAAGTTCCTTCATCAAAACTTGTGCGTAGGGTTAAATTCATTCTTTTGGTTTTGTGTGCTGGGTTGATAAAAAACAACACTGGCTTTTTACCAATTGCACTATTCAATAAACTACCCTGACAAATAGGTTCTACAAGTATGCTATCCTTTCTCACATCAGACCAAGTTTGTCCGCCATCATTACTTATACTAGTATGTCTTTGTTTTATTGTTCTATCGGCATTACGCATATTCAACATTAATCTACCATTACCAATTTCCGCAACTGTGGTTTCATTCATTTGATCTTGTGGCGTATTGTTACCTAGCTTCCAAGTATCACCATGATCATCAGAATAAATAATGTTAGCAAAATTCTTTTTGGCAGGCATTTCCACATGGTTAACGGGCACAACTAGTCTGCCTTTATATTGTCCATTTGCAATTTGTAACCCATGGCAAGGACCTGTTGCATACCATGTCCAGTTATTCATTTTAACACTACTAGTGATTTCTTTTGCTGAAGTCCAGGTTTTGCCATCGTTGTCAGAATGTTGTACATAGACCTGGCGACCTTTTTGGCTGCTTAAATCTATGATTTGTTTCTCATGGTCTGTTCCTAAATTCCAACTAGTCACCAATAGGATTCTACCATTTGTTTTATCCAAAATTGAAACCGGATTACCACAAGTATTGGTTGAGTCACTTCGAACCACCTGCAATTCAGACCAATTTTTGCCACCATCAATGGAGCGTCTTAGGACTATATCTATATCACCAGCATCACCACAGTTAAGTTTACGAGCCTCTGCAAATGCAAGCATTACATTTTTAGAAGTTGTTAATAATGTTGGGATGCGGAAACAAGCATATCCCCCATCACCAGGTTTATAAATAAAATTAAGCGGTATAGTAACTGAAGATTGGGCAAATGAAGATTTGATGGAAAAAACCCCAATTAAGCCAATCATTAATATAGCAAAGCGATTTAGGAATATATTCATTGCAAGATTTAAATTTGGTTGGTGCCCGATAATCAATCAGGTAGCTAGAACAAATATATAATAATAAATCATTATGTAGTACATAAAATTAATTTATTACCTACGATGAGAGATATTTTCTCTTATATTATTTACTAATTAGATCTCTGATTTTAACTGTTTTTAATACAATGCGATAGTTTCTACTTACCGTTTCATTAGATTCATAAAGGCAATAAATCTCGCCCTTCTTTCCTACAGCCAAATCTGAATAACCTGCAAAACCTGCGTCCAATATTTTTTTTACTGTCCAATTCTCACCATCATCGAAGCTAACTTTAGCTGTAAGGTTTTTACGTGGTATTTTAGGGTCGTTCTGGGTATCAGGATTAACAAAAAGTAAAGCTGTTTTACCATCAGTCCCTTGGTTTGGCAATTTAATTAAGCTGGCCATGCAAATGGGTTCATAAAGTTCTTCATCAAAAGTTGGCACTGTCCATTTTGTAGCACCATCTGCACTATAACTTATACCCCTTCTTCGAATATCAGTTTCATGCCTAATGTTTAACATCACTCTTCCATCATTTAATTGAACTGCTACCGTTTCACTTGGATTTTTAAAGTTTGGATTATTGATTGCAATGATATCTCCATTTTGCCATGTCTTACCTTGGTCATCACTATAAATGGTGGCAATGCTAGATGGACGATGACTTTTATGCGGTAAGAGTTTATCTGAATCTGCTAACCAAATAGGCACCAATAACCTTCCATTTTGCAATTGTATAGAATGCCCAGGACCAGGGGCTAATACTTTCCAGTTATAACTTGCTTTAAATTTCTCAAAAGCATAAGTTATGTCGGTTGGCGGAGTCCATGTCTTACCATCGTCTGTAGATTTAATATAAAATGCCTCTGCATAACCACGTTGGTATAACAAATGGATTGTACCATCACTACCTACAATTGGCGTGGCGTTACTAGTTGGCTCAATTCCCCTTCTTGGCGCTACAATTTGCTCTGCTGCCCAGGTTTTACCACCATCAAAGCTTCTTTTTAACACGATATCCATTTCTGCCCAATCACTTGCACTTGCAATTCGACCTTCACAAAAAGCTAATAAAGTTCCTTTTTTAGATACAACTAACGCGGGAATACGCATTGAAGCGTAGGCACTTCCCTTAGGTTCAAAAACGGTAACCGTGGTTGATTCACTACTATTTTGCATACGAACTTTGCATCCAGCAATGCTGATGAAAAACACAAAACAGATTAAATAATGGAGCGGCTTAAGCATTAGGGACTTCATACTGGTAAAATATTTGGTTTAAATTATTCCTACATAAACACATTATGTACTACATATCAAATGTGTTGCTTTTTTTAATAACTTCCAAATTTTATCGTAAATATTACATAATTTTTATGTCCTACATAACTATTTATTTATATTTGATATATGTACCAAGTATCTTCCAGCCCACCTAACAAGGGCATAATCTTTTCACAAATGACAAAGCTATTTCTATGCCTTACCTACGCATTGATCTTCATTTGCCACCCTTCATTTGCACAAGAAAAATCTGAAAAACCATTTATCAAACAAACACTTGTTTTTCCTTTTGCAGAAAAAAACAAACCTAATTATAGAATTCCTGCCATAGTTAGCACAAGCAATGGCAACCTCTTAATTTTTGCAGAAAAGCGAAGGAAAAGCGTTGCAGATGTAGGTTATACAGACATCATTATGACTCGAAGTACAGACAATGGCGCAACTTGGGAAAAGGAAGTTTTATTATTTGGTGGCAATAACGAATCTCATGCTGATCCAACTACCCTTGTAGACCGAATAAACAAAAAAGTATATCTTTTCTTTTTGAGGGATAAAAAGCAATTCTACATGATGTATACGATGGATAATGGCAAAAGTTGGAGTACGCCAAAATCTATTCACAATGAGGTAACAAAACCTGAATGGGATAGTTACAGTGGTTCTACTAATCGGGTAAGTTCACCTCCAGACTCTATTAGCAAAGCTGAGGACTGGAAGCAAAATTGGCAACAAAGTTATGGTATTGGCCCAGGCAATTCGGGCATCCGCTTAATTACAGGAAAAAGAAATGGAAGATTGCTTGTTCCTATAAGGCGAAAAAATGCTACCCACGTAGTTTATAGTGATGACAATGGCACATCGTGGCAGGTTGGCCCAGTTGCTGTAGAAAGAGCATCGGAAGCACAATTAATAGAATTAGCCAATGGCGATGTCATGATAAACGCTAGAAATGGAAACACTACTGATAGCACCAATATTAAACGGATCGTTAACATCAGCCATGATGGCGGTGATACCTGGGGCAAAAGTTACCTCGATAATAATTTGGAAGAAACTAGTTGTAATGCAGCCATCATTCGTTTATCATCCATGAAAGATGGAGGCCAAAATCGCCTGCTATTTTCCAATCCAAAAAACAATGTAAGAACCGCAAAACATCCTTATGGACGTATTAATATGTCGGTACGTTTAAGTTATGATGAAGGCAAAAGCTGGCCAATTAACAAGACAATCTATCCATATACTTCGTCTTATTCTTCACTGGTTGTACTAGATGATCAAACCATTGGGATTGTTTACGAGAGAGGAAAGGATGCAAAAACGCCTTACTATTGGGATGAATTATGGTTTGCACGCTTTAACATCGAATGGTTAACCGATAGTAAAGATTTTAGAAAGAAAAGTGATACTAACTAGGTTCATAGGGTAGCTAAAAAGAAAAGGCAAGATCTAAAAATCTTGCCTTTTCTTTACAATTACTTAAGTTTTATATTAAGGTTCTACTGAACCATTTAAAATCCATGGTAAGTTAAATTTATGGAATTCTATAGAACGGTTACTCGTTGCCGAGCTAGCAGTGTTTTCATTGATTTCAATCAATGCACCAACCATATTATCAGCCGTTTTAGCCATACTTGAATAACCACCCTTTCCCTGATCAATAGCTTGTTGCTCTGTTAAGTTATCAAAAATCCTGCGACTTATTGGCCAACTGCTTCCTTCATTGTAACTAATCCTCACCCTCATTTTTCCTCTGGTTTCTGTACTGGCAGAATTGAGGAACATGATTCGGTTAGGGCTGTCTGTATACCTAAGTACGGAAGCCTGACAAGCTGGATCAAGCAGTTCATCATCAGCGGTCCAACTTGGGAAACTTGTAATTGTCCCATTAGAAATTCTTCTTCTTTTAGATAATTCCCATTGGCTACCTACGGCTCTGTCGTTACGAATTAGACCACCGTTTAGTTTTTCTAGCACTGTTCCCTCGCTGGTTCCAGATGGCAAGGTTTGATAAGCCCAAGTCTGTCCATGATCATCACTATAAATATTTCTGCCAATAGCAGGAATAATTAACCTACCTGTTGCTCCTGTTTTGTTCTTTTGCGCACCAACACCTGGCCCCATCGCGTCCCAAGTTTGTCCGGGTGGCAATAAGGTAGCAGTTAAATCTAATGGGGTTGACCAACTTGAACCATGGTTATCGCTGTATGAAGCGTATACTTTACGTTCTCCCCAACTGTCTATAGGTTGATAACCATCCGTTCCAGACTGATTATGTACATCATCATTCCATGACATAAATAGCCATACTCTACCATTTGATTGATCTACAACAGCCGTTGGGTTTCCCCAAGTACCCGGACCAACGCCAACTACTTCGCCCATGGCAGACCAAGTAGCACCATTATCTGTTGATCTTTTGAAAACTACATTGATATTGCCATAATCCTTATTGTCCGACATTCGTCCTTCTGCAAAAGCTATCAATGTTCCATTAGTGGTCCTGATTAGGGATGGAATGCGAAAAGAATGGTACCCACCAGTACCACCATCAAAGATTTTTGCCTGTTCATGCACTTGTGTAGCAGCCAAAGCCTGAACCTGTGGTTCTTTGTCTAATAGCAAATTACTTTCTTGGAATTCTTGTTGTTTAGCACAGGCCATGAAAGTCAATAGTCCAAATCCAACAAAGCTTAGTTTAATTTTCTTGTTCATACGATTATATTTGGGTTAGGTTAAAATTATTACCAAAATTTTGAACGTAGTGATACTTACTATTCCACTTCTTGCTGTAGCAAAGACAATAGAATAACATCACGTAATACATAGCAAAACATGCTATATATTACGTGATAGAATTGGCCTTTTTTAGTTGGCGATGGCTTGCTCCTGACTCACGATATTCGCAGGAGCATAAGTTTGAAGCAAATCGAAGAAACCAATTGACTTCAATTCACCATTTAGCTTGTTATAATCAGCATCAGATAATGGAACCAATGGCAATCTTGCATCGCCAAGATCAAAGCCTAGCATTTTCATGATTGCTCGTTGGGCGGCAATAGATGGATATTTAGCAAAACACAAGATAAAATCTACCACTTTTAATTGTAGATCACGTGCTTTGTCAATTTCGTTCGCCTTAAATAATCTTATAATTTCTATGTAAACTGGTGCGGCGAAAGTGTAGGTGCTACCAATTGCTCCAACAGCTCCTATAGCAAGTGCACTTAATAATAATTCATCAAAACCAGACAGTACTTCAAATTTACCTTCATTAAAATTTAAGCAAGCTTGAAGTTCATGAAGTGACGATGCTGTGTATTTTATTCCAGCCAAATTAGGAATACGTTCTTCACCTAGTCTCAAAAACTCTACCATATCCATTCCAACGCCAGTTAATGTAGGCATGTGATAATAGTAGAATGGCAAGTTTGGCGCTGCAGAAGCAATTTCTGCCATGCAGTTTACCAAATTTGAAACCGAAACAGGCTTAAAATAGAATGCGGCAACTGATGAAAATGCATCAGCACCAATTTTTTCTGCGTGAATTGCTAATTTTTTACACTCTGCTATTGACGTATGTCCAACATGTACTAAAATAAGAATTCGCTTGTTCGCAGCCTTCACATATGCTTCTGCAATAGCCATACGCTCTTCAACAGTCATGTTCGGGCCTTCCCCATTGGTACCACATATATAGATTCCAGAAATTCCTTCCGATATTAATTTATCTACTAAAGAAGGAATGATTGAAAGATTTAAAGATCCATCTTTCTGATATGCAGCAAATGTTGCAGCTACTATGCCTGTTATTTTCATCTGTTATTTATAATTGATTACTCAAACATAAAATTAATATGTCATACATAAAAACATTTTAATGATTTTTTTATATTAATTTTAAATTCTTATGTAGAACATAATTAAGATGCACTATTATTGCTAAATAATATACCTTATATGTTGGACATAATTACAAATTATTTATTTTAGTAAAAAATATTAACATGAGAACAACCACTTTGATTACCTGTTTTTTAAGTATCTGTTTTGCAACCATATCAGCTAAAGCACAAACCATCGTCAATCTTTACACAGATATTCCAAACTCCATTAAGAATGATCTTGTCGAAAAAATAGATACCGTAAAGAAAACAAGGTTGAGCGGTGTAACCATTCCAACAATTACGGCATACCTGCCTGATCCAAAAATTGCCAACGGAACTGCCGTATTGATTTGCCCTGGTGGTGGATATACTTATTTGGTTGTTAACATGGAAGGAAGGGATATCGCTTTAGAGTTAAATAAAAAAGGTATTGCTGCTTTTGTATTAAAATATAGATTACCAAGTCCACAAATTATGGTAAATACAGAGATAGGTCCACTGCAAGACGCACAACAAGGGATGAAATTAATAAGAGAAAATGCTTCTAAGTGGAACATTAATCCAAATAAGGTTGGGATCATGGGATTTTCTGCAGGAGGTCATTTAGCGGCCACTGCTTCTGTTATGTTCGAAAGAAAATTAATTGAGAATAAGTTAAACACCAACCTACGGCCAGATTTTTCTGTATTGGTTTATCCGGTTATCAGTTTTACTGATAGCTTGGTACATGTTGGCTCTAAAACGAAATTAATTGGCGAAAAAGCATCTGCGGAAAAAGTAATTGCTTATTCTGCAGAACTTCAGGTCAAAGCCAGCTGTCCACCTGCATTTTTAGTGCATAGCAGTAACGACAAAGTAGTTCCTGTAGCAAATAGCATTAATTATTACCTGGCGCTTCAAAAATTAGGTATAAAGGCAGAATTACATATTTATCAAGCAGGCGGTCATGGCTATGGACTAAATAATCCTACCACCAAAGACAAATGGATAGAAAGTTGCTACAATTGGATGCTGACCAATAAGTGGCTTTAATATTCTTATTTGATTAATAAATACTTTGAGTGGTTCTTTTAAGCTTTACGAGCGTTAACGATGGAAGCGGCATCCTTTTTGGCTCTCATCCTGAGCGTAGTCGAAGGATAGCCAAAAAGATACAGCGTACAGCGTGTTAAAACGCCCAAGTATTTAATCAAGCTATTTAAGGCTAGATAAAACATCAAGCCGGAAAATTATCGTTATTTTAATTAATTACAAAAACGAGCAACAGCACCTAAAATCATAGCTTGCTCACCTAAAAGAGATGGGCGAACAGGAATGCTATAACCCATGGCTTCTGCTAGGTATTTCCTTGTTTTGTCTAAAAAGTATTGTTCAGCTTTGATAATATTACCACCAATTACAACAGCCAATGGTCTTTTTTTAGTAATGAAGAAATATAAAAAAGAGGAAAGGTTTCTACTAAATTCCTCAAACAAAGTTTGAAAATGTGGTGAGTGATGATGATTATCTACCAAGTCTTTTACATCTTTAATTGCCACACCACTTAGTTCCTTAAATCTGCTAACAAACCATTTTGTTGAGATATAATCTTCTGCTATGCCACTAAGTAATGGCGTTTTCCAAAGGTTTGAATCTTGTGCCTTGCCTTTAACTGTATGTGCTGTACCTAGTCCCGTCCCCAATGTTAAGCCGATCGCATTATCAAACTCGCTTACACTTCCATTAAAAAGCTCACCCTGTAAAAAAGAAGCAGCATCGTTCATGAAATGGATATTTGATTTTTCAAAACCTAGCCTATTAGCCAAGAGTTCTTTAATATCCTTACCATAAAGATCATCGTATTTGTTCATTCCCTTAATGTGGGAAATCCCATTTTTATAATCCATTGGGCCAGGCATGGCTAGGCTAATATATTGTGGTTTAAATGGAGAACTAGCCATAGAAGACTCTATTGTATTCGCCCATATATCGATAATTTCATCCGTTTTAGCGTTGGTGTTTAAATGATTCCTTTGCCAGGTTGAACTAAGCCCTTCCTTTTTAGCAATATCTACCAGTTGGGAAGTAATGTGTGAGCCGCCAATATCGACCCCTAATATTGTTTTCATTATTAAATTATTATTTCAAAAACCATTAAGGCTTCATTGTTTACGTTACAGCTTACCAATTATCAGTTCTAAAAGGAGCCATTGGCAATCCTTCAACATTGTACAAATTACCAGCACTAGTATCTTTAAAGGCATACCTTACCGCTACAGGCACTTTTACTTTCTCGCTAGTTACTGCAATTGTTCTGGCTGCTATTACGGCATTTGCCTGATAAAAGACTTTATCCTCTCCGGCAATTTCAAAAGAGATGATTTTTTGATCGTAACTCGTTAATCCCATCACAACATGATCAAAACTTAAGACAGCTTTATCTCCAGTAATTTTTAATGATTTGTAAGTTGGACCCATAAAAGAGATACCTTCTTTTCCATAATCTTTTGCCAATGCCCAATAAAGTAACCGTTTGCTGATGATGGTTTTATTTGGAGGATGTATGGTTGTGTTACTTCCAGCATCTACACTTACCACCATTCCAGAATTCGGAATGAGCGCTGCTGCTTTTGCCTGTGCCTCATATAAAAGTGGGATGTTTTCTTTGACATCCTTGTAAACATTAGGAGCAATTTGCACATAATAAAACGGCCAATTGCCAATATCCCATAACTTGCGCCATTCGGTTACCATAGCAGCCATTTTCCTATCGTACGTTAGTGGATTAAATCTGTTGTTCTCTCCTTGATACCATAAAACTCCTTTTATATGAAAACCTACAATTTGGTTAATCATCGCATTGAACAATACTGTAGGATCGTTTTTTATGATTTTTGCGCTATCTGGTGGATTTTTAAAATCAGAAAACCCATCTAAACTCTTTTTAGTCATCCAAGCTTCTATATCTGTTCCTCCATAAGCCGATTGAATAATTCCCACTGGAACATTTAACTTTTGCTGTAACATACGTGCAAATTGATAACCAATTGCACTAAATTCTTTTACGCTAGCGGCACTTGTATGTTCCCATTTATTTGAAAGCACAGTTAATGGTGTTCTGCTCAAGTTCTTTTCAATTCTAAAAAGTCTAACGCCTGGTTGATCTGCATCAGTAAGGATATCATTTGAATTGAGCGTTGGCTGATTGCCAAAACCTTTAACTGGCATTTCCATATTCGACTGACCAGAGCAAAGCCAAACCTCTCCTATCAAGATATCGTTAATGACTAATTTCTGTCCGTCATTAAATGAGATTTCATACGGTCCACCAGCTTTTGGTGTTTGGATTTTAATGTTCCAGTTTCCAGCAGCGTCAACCTTAGTCTGATGGTTCAATTTATCCCAAGACGCCGTAATGCTAAGCAAAGAATTAGGCTTAGCCTTTCCCCAAATTTTAACTTTTTCTTTTTGCTGTAATACCATTCCGCTTCCAAATACCGCAGGAAGTACAACATTTGCTTGTAGAACTTGGATGCAGCTCAACAGCATCAATACTAGCACGATGATTCTTTTCATTTTCATTGTATTTTAATCGTTATTTCGTTTTTCCAATAGCCATTCCATGTTAAATCTGGCCAATGAAACTTTTTGGGGCATGTGTTTTCTTCCGCCGTGCCCATAAAGGCAGATGATACTTTTATCTGGAAGCACTGCTAAGTCCGAATAAGTTGCTCCGCCAGCTTCTAGCAAACGAGCTATCGGCCAAGTTTTACCTTCATCTTTACTCATTCTAATGCTGAGGTCTTTCCTTTGAGTTGGGTCAACTGGTTGAGAAATAAGGTAAGTTGTTGGTGAATAATTGGTTAGACCTATATCACAAACCTTACCAGTTAATGCCGTATCATATTGTAAAACCCTAGACCAAGTTACCCCTCCATCTTTACTCCAAACTTTAGCTTGGTAAGCTCCTGCCTTGGGATTTAAAGTTCTGCCAATTAACAACAAGTCTCCGTTTTGCTGGGACACCAATTGCGACTCGTTCAACTCTCCAATTGGAGTATCGCCACCAACTTTCCAGCTTTTGCCATGATCATCACTATAAATACAATTAACTCCATAATTCCTTTGTGCTGCTGGAAATGTTATCGATTTTCGGTGCCAAATTGGGATAACCAATCTACCATTCTTTAGCTGAATACCATGACCTGGACCCGGTAAATGGAAGGTCCATCCATTTAAATTATTTTCAAACAAGGATGTAATTGATTTAGCCTCCGACCAATTCAAACCATCATCTTTACTCACTTTATAGAAAACCTCAGTATGTTTATTTTCGTAATTTAAGGCATAAAAAAGAAAGATCTCTTTTGTCTTTCGATTTTGCACAACTGTTGGGTTTGCCCATGATTGTCCACCCTTACTTTCTACCACAACCTGCGACTTTGAAAAACTGACACCTTTGTCTGTACTTCTTTTCATGACAATATGATGTGCGCTATCATCAGCACCAGTTGTTATTCTTGCTTCTGCAAACGCAAGGATGCTACTCTTGCTAGTCACATGTAAACCATATACAAAATAAGCAAAAATGCTATCCTCCTTTTCTTCCCATACCGTTGTTTTATGCAATAACGTTTCCTTTTCATTAATCCTGCTTTTGAAAGAATGGTTAATGAAAAAAAAGAATGACAGGACCAAAACATTAAGCCTTGTCATTTGCATACGAAATAATAAGTTATTATGTAGGTCATAATAAAACAAATATGGAGAATTATTTATTACTGTTCCTAATTTTTAGAATTATTTTTTTGAGGGAGGTGAGATGTAATTAAGGTGGGCAATGTTGTTCGAACACAAAAAGGCAATAAAACCCCTAATAACTAGGTTTCGAAAAACATTGATTTAATTAAATGCGGACTAAAATTATTAAGATTTTGACCAAAATAAATTTTTATATTCTTTTAAATCATTGTTTTTTATAAATTCCTGAGACCCGACAACTACAAGACAGTGAACTTGAAAACTGAAGATTCTGATTTATTTCCTAATTTGTCTTTTGTTACAATTTTCCAGTAATAAACGGTCGCTGGAGTTACAGAGACAGACAATAATGCACTTACATGATCATTCTTTAACAATGGAGGACTCGCAGTTGTTCCGAAGTAGATGTCATAGCTCAGGATGTCAAAGTCTGGATCATCACCCCTCCAAACGAGATTTATTTTTCCGCTGACTGAGGAAACGCTTGCATCCATCAGAGGTGAAGTCAATTCTGCAGGATATGGGGTAAAGGACGAAGTCGCTTCTCCAGCATTGTAAAATCGCCAAATATCGCTCTCTAAAGAACTAGAATTCAAACTCGAATTTGTTTTAACCGACCATGAGAATGCTGCGTTTTTTGCTAAAGCTAATTCAATTTGCGTGTTAGTTGTGGTACCAGTGGTCAACTCAGATGTTACTAAATTCTTAACCGTTATAGCATAATCTTTTACAAAAGCAGAAGCGTTCCATTTAAATGTAATTTTATTCATTGTACTGGTGTAAGGGACACCCGTGGTGCATAGCTCATCTTTTGCAGGAGCAATCAGCACTGCCTTTGTTGTTTCGTTAGGCTTGGGCGCAGGTGGCACAACTGGTGGCGGAGTGGGAGTCGGATCTTTAGATTTGCCGCCGCAACTAAACATACAGGATGCCATCGCTATTAAGAATATTGATTTTATATATCTCATTTTTTGATGATTTTAGATTGTCTGACCAAATTTTCCGACTCAATTTTTAGCATATATATCCCTGATGTTAAAGTCGATAAATCTAACGAAATCTCCATATTCTCTATAGTATGGGCTTTTGAGTAAACTTGTCTCCCATTTAAGTCGTAAACATATACTTTTACAACTCTCTGGTGAAACTCGGATCCAATCTGTACCTTCAAAATTTGTTCAAATGGATTTGGGTAAGGCATTATACCAGACGCCAATGTTATGCTTTTTTTGATTACACCCTGACAAGCAAGATCTGAGGTTATCATCAAACTATTACTCCCAGTGCGAAGTGGCAGCGTAATATCATTATTGCTCGTTGTATAGTTTTTTCCATTGAGTTCAATATGATACGTACTTGCTCCATCCAAATTTAAGGTCACTGTTTGATCGGCATTTACAATTGATGAAAACAATGTAATGTCTTTTGGCTCTGTAACTACTACTTCAAAACACTGCTTAAAATCTGGGTAACCCGCCGCTGTAATGCAAATCGTATAATTTGCAGCCTGTAGTGATCCTACTTGTAAATTTGAAGTAAAATTTAACGTCTTGTTGAAACTAGGTCCTGACACTATAGCCGTATAGTTCATATTGGCTGTAGCGTTAATTTCAATGGATCCGTTATTCGATGACCTACAAGTTTCATTCGTTGCCTTTATTTTAAAATTGGTTTGAGGTAGTGTATTCAAAACGTTGAACAAAAATGGTTGCGAAACCAACCATTTTTCTTTGTGCTTAATTGCTACAGTATATGATCCAGCCTCGCTAACGGTAAGTACGTTTGATGTTGCTCCTGGGATAATGACCCCATTTTTTCGCCATTCATGAATGAAAGAAGACTCGGTATTTGCAGTAAGCTTTAATACGGTACCAAGATAGTAAGGCGAATTTTTATCAACTGAAATACCTGGTGCCTTTGCTAAAACAAAGCCTGGCAAACTTGCAGTTCCATAAGTCGTCTGCACTGTAATCTCTCCAGATCGTAGAAACTCTGATGCAGGAAGCTTCACGGTAATAGTATTGTCATCCACCAAGGTGAAAGGGAAGGAAACTGAGAACCAAACCTTGAATGTTTCTGTAAAATATTTGCCTTTAATTGTAACTGTTTCACCGATTTCGGCAACCATCGGACTGAAAGACGTTATTATCGGCGGAGGTGTAAATTTAAATTGAAGATAATCAAACGAACCTTCATCACTGGTCAAAGTAACAGGACCACTATCTCCTAGGCCAACCACTGCTGTAATCACAGTAGAGGATTCAATCTTAAATGACGACGCTTGCACACCACCAAAACTCACTCCTGTAACCGAATTGAAGTTGAAACCGGTTAACGTTATAATTTTTCCTTGTGCACCTGATGTTGAAGACATATAGCTCAAAACAGGTTTAGTAATCTGTTTACTAGAAAGTACTGCAGAAGAACTGAATTCTGAAAATGTTATGATGTCAGGTTTTCCATCTTCATCAATATCTGCCGTTATACCTAATATTGGAGTATGCGGCTGTGCATACTTTACACCCTCGGCAAAAGAGATATTTCCAGGCTGACTAGTATTTTTCAAAACTGCAACCGCACCGATTGCCCTAAATATATCAGGTTTTCCATCTCCATCTAAATCAGCTAGATTAACAACAGAAATGGCTTCTGTCTCTTTAAGTACCTCTATAGCCGGAGCAAAGCTAATCGTACTTAAGGTACTGGTATTTCGAAAGGCCAAAATACTGTTGCTAGCTACTAACAATTCAGCTTTGCCATCACCATCAATATCTCCTGCAACCAAATCTGATCCTGCAGTTGCAATTTGAAAGATTAATGGAGCATCGAATGAAATTTGCCCACCTTGACTTGTGTTTTTAAGGATTACAGCTTGGTGTGAAGAATTGCTTGTATAAGCCAAATCTATCTTTCCATCACCATTAAAGTCTTGCAAAATCAGTTTTGGAACCCAACCTTGTGCTAACAAATCTACTTGCTGTCCAAACTTAATGGTTCCTGCGCTACTTTCATTTCTGAAAATAGAGATTTTTTTATTGCTGTAGTATGATATTACAACATCTGTTTTACCATCATTATCTACATCACCTACTTTGATATCTGACAATGAATGATCATTCTCTCCATCTACAGCAAAATCCAATTGAGTGAGTGAGATTTTACCGGGAACGGAAGTGTTTTTAAATACATGAAACTGATAATAGCTATAAACCACTAAATCCATTTTTCCATCTCCATCTATATCGGTAACAAGACTGGTTTCGGCCTGATTGATCATTGGGATGACTAATGGCGCATCGTAGATGGTTTGTCCATTTTTTTTACCAGCACGATAGATATGTAAAGACTTATCGTTGAAATTATTCAGGCTGTAGATGAAATCCATTTGACCATCACCATCCAGATCTGCCACTGTCCCCTTTTTATAAGTGGAATGAGGACGAATTGCAGGTGCAAAAGATTTTTCAGTAAAACCACTTTGGTCACCTGCGAAGGTAAGTACAAAAGAATTGATACTAGATCCAATCAAACCATTGGAAGTCACCGATATCGGTGCATAGGTCGCTTTAGATGGTACGGTGACAGTAAGCGTAGTAGAAGTGGCAGCAGTGACCGTTCCATATGCTAAACCGAACAATACTTTATTTTCTGAGATGTTTTCGCTAAAATTTTTACCTGATATAACGATGGACGTTCCTGCATTAGCCTTCACTGGGAAAAACGAACTGATGATTGGAGGTAGACCGTATGAAAAGCCAGGTAAGGTTGATGAGCCAAAAGAATTGGCTATAGTGACTGATCCACTTGCACCGTCGCCAACCGTGGCGGTTATCTGCGTTGGAGAGTCGATTATAAATTTGGCAACTGGCAATCCGCCTAGGTTAACAGTACTCACTCCAGTAAAGTTTGTACCTGTAATAACTACGACATCACCTTTTTTAGCAATTGAAGGAGTAAAAGAAACTAAAAATGGAGACTTATTGACTTTGTTTTTTAGATAGGAAATCTTAGCGTTTCCTTCGCTCTGGAAAACAATGTCTGGTTTGCCATCTTGATCAATATCGCCTGCACTAATTGTTTTTACATTGCTGAGTGTTGCAAACATCACTTTCTGCGCTAACTTAGGGCTTCCAGTTGAACTGATATTTTTTAAAACAGATGCAGATTTGTCTACCTCACTATAAAATAGTACGTCTATCAATCCATCACCATCCAGATCGTGAATAGACAGACTTGTTGGACGGCTTCCTACCGGATATTTCAATGGTGTAGCGAACGCAAAAGAGTTATTACCTGTGTTTTTATAAACATTTAATTCGTTAAGATTATTGCTTATCGTGACTAAATCAATTTTGCGGTCTCCATCAATGTCTGCCGCCACAAATTCTGATGGCCTGCTCGTTGGAATCTCTAGCACTTTTGTAAAAGAAATTTTGTCTAAGGTACTTTCGTTTTTATAAACATCGAGTTTATTTAGCGTGGAGCTACTGTCATAGGTGATCATATCTAGCTTACCGTCATCATCAAAATCCGCAATTTCTACAATTGGCCCAAAAATCTCATCGTAATTTGCAAAGCTAATGTTGCCAGGGCTAGATGTATTTTTTCTGATTAATCCACCTGTAACGAAATCAGGTTTCCCATCTCCATCAATGTCCCTGAACCCAAAATACGGGTTGTTGACGCTAGAAAGAACGTTTGGCGAAGCCAAAAAGGAGATCTTTCCAGGACTTGAAGTATTCTGATAGATGAAAACCCCTGGGTACACGTATCGATCGCAGATTACCATATCTGGCTTTCCATCGCCATCCATGTCTTTTGCGCTAAAAATAATTTCCGACGATTGAAAAAATAAACTAGTCTTTTCATCGAACTTAGCCTCGCCAGCAATTCCTTTGTTGCGGTAGAATGCCACTTCGTTGGTGTTAATACTTCCTTTGATAAGCAAAACGATATCTAAAAAACCATCTCCATCAAAATCATAGAGTTTAAAATCACTTGGTTTTCCTATTATGGGAAGATAAATTTTATCGGCAAAGGATTCGCTGCTAATGCTATTTTCGCTACTTAAAGTCTTTACGAATGGTGTTTTTCCATCTGCCGTGAGCGAATTTGTAGTTACAGAAAGGGGTTTGAAGGTAGAAATTGCAGGAACCTCCACTGTTAAAGCCGTAGCAGTAGCGTTAATCACCTTTCCTTTAATGTCACCGAACAACACAATATTCCCATTAATGTCATTACTAAAGTTCGACCCGGTAATAGTTATGCTACCTCCGCTTGTACTGAAACGCGGACTGAAGTCATTGATTTTTGGAGGGTTGTAAAAGGTAAAGCCAGGCAAGGAATGTGTGCCATTTTTGGTTGTAACGATTACAGAACCACTACTCGAAGCTCCCACAACCGCCGAAATCATGGTTGTATTTATCACAGTAAAGGACTTAACCGCTGTATTGCCAATACTAACTGCCGTAGCCCCTAAAAATCCAGCCCCTTTAATAACTACGATCTCTCCATTTGTACCACTTGTTGGGGTAAATGATTCAATGGTGGGCAGCATATTGAATCCTAGCAATGCAATAGTACCTCCCAAGGATGTTACGGCCACGCTTCCGGATTCGCCAACGCCAACTACCGCATCAATCCTTGTGGGAGAAACTACAGAGTATGACATTACTGGCACCCCTCCAAATGTTACTGCTGTAACATTAATGAAATTGCTACCATTAATGGTAACAGTTCTCCCTTTAGTCGCACTTGTAGGTGCAAAAGATGTAATGGTTGGAGGGGGAAGATAGTTAAAGCCTGCCATCACTGAAAAGCCGCTTGGACCTGCCACATAAACTTCTCCAGATTTTCCGGCACCCACTTTTGCCATAATAGTAGTGGGAGAAACAACAGTAAACGACGAAGCATTTGTTCCTCCAAAGGTTACCTTGGAAGCTCCTGTAAAGTTTATTCCTGTTATTGTAACTATTGAATTTAATCCAGCATCTTTCGGAGAAAAATCCATAATTTGAACACCCTGCTGAAGCAAGATCTCCTTCGTTAACGAAGCAGTCTGTATACCGCTTGTAACCACCAAGGTAATTTTGTTTTTTAGGTTAAAATTATCCCTTTGAAAATTTACATCGTAGGAAGTTGCAATGACCACATCATTTAGCAACCATTTGAAACTGTAATCTGACTTTGAAAAATTCAACAACTTTACGGTATTTGTTGTTGATAATGTACTGAGATCTATCCCAAACACTGGTCGGAGAATGGGCACACCCCCGCCATTTGTTGTTGATTCTATAAAACCATAACCACCACCAACCCAAAAATTGTCCTTATCCCAAAACTGAGCATCATAATGAGTGTAACTCAGATAACTAAAGTTATTATCCCGAGGTAATTGTTCCCAGTTTTTGCCCCCATTTGAAGTTTTATATATGATATAGTCAGGGCCAATGGCATAGCCTAGGTTGTCGTCAAAAAATTTTATTTTAGTAAAATACAAGGGATCGTATTCCGCATTGTTTTTTAAGTCCCAAGTATTTCCTCCATCAGCACTGGAATATAGGTAACCACCGTAATCTTCAAGATTTAACCAAACTTTTGCCGAGCTTAAATGAGTTGCACTTTTTATTATTCCATTAAAACCAGTTGGGAGCTTAAGTTTGGTAAATGAAACGCCGCTATTGGTAGATCGAATGACTTCTCTAGCACCAACAGCTGCCACAAAAGTACCTGAAGCCTCAATTTGCTTGTAGTATGATCCTGTGGAAAGATAGATACTTACCCATGTTTGGCCCTTGTTGGTCGTTTTAAGTATGCGATCCTCATCAATGGCATAGCCAATGTTACCATTGTCGGGAAACACCATATCTATCATATAAGAAAATTTAGTGTCGCTACTTTGTTGGTGATAAACGATTTTGTAGGTCTCACCCCCATCGGCTGAAGTGAGGATTACCGGTACAAGTCCGTAATCTCCGTATATGATCAAATTATTCTTGTCGAAGGCTTTCACTCCTGAAATAGCAAAGCCAAAAGTCAGGTTTACGGAAAAGCCATTAAAATTTACATTGGTAAGTGTGATACGCTTCTTTTGAAAGGTAGCTCCGCCATCTATGGTATAGCCAATCCAATCTCTAAATGCAATATACCCTTCAGTTTTTGAGTAAAAACAGAATTTCCGAACCTCATTATCTTCATTGCTATCCTTATAAACCTGTTTTAATTGCGCATAGGCTTGATGGAAGGCAAACATTAAAAAAAATGAACAAAGGAGCGTTAGTAGTTTAGATTTCACGGAGCATAATTTTTCCTAAAATAAGAGTTTTTTTTAGAATAAATGATATTGCAAAACCACAAACGAGTATGAGTGTTTCTGATTCTCTTTAAGGTTTTTTCTGATGATGAAGCATCTTACATAAACTTGATTTGTATACAATTTAGCCGTATAGAAAATCTAAGTTTTAAATGCATTGTAGTTTGTGTTTAAGTTAGTTTCGAATGCTTTTTGCACAAATTAATAGCTTCTACTCTACTAAATGGCAAGAAAGGGTACCCTATGAATTGATGTTGTCGGATGAATCCTGAAAACAAAAAAAGCAGCTCTTTTCAGAACTGCTTTAAAACTAGGGGTCAGTGGCGGTACAAATTTCGAACAAATTTATAGCAGATTTGAAGGCTTGTGCAGAACTTGACATTAGGCTAAAAGAGTTCAATTCGTTGACGGGAACAAAGAAAATGGTCCAAAAACCCAATCTGGAAAAGGCCAAAAAAACCACTTCAAAAAACGGCAAAAACCGGAGAGTTGACACATAAATGACATAATCACCAAAAAAGCTCGAACACCTCGATTCAAAGTCGAAAAAGCAATTTTAAAGAAAAATAATTTTTATTAAATACGTCATCAATTCAACAAAAGCATTTTTTTATAGGTTCTGGGTGTAACGCCCTTGGCCATCTTAAAAAACTTGTTAAAATTAGAAAGATTATTAAAACCACAGCAATAGGCAAGGTCGCTTATGGGTTGGTCGGTCTCGGCTAGTAGCTTACACGCATGGCCAATCCTGACCTCATTTACAAAGGTTACGAAAGTTTTTTGGGTACGGCTCTTAAAATACCTACAAAAGGCATACTTATTCATATGGCTCATCTCAGCTACCTCATCAAGCAGTATTTCCGTATTGAAATTATCAAAGATGTACTTTAAAACCCTATCCATTTTATCATTATCCTTAAGTTGGTAATTATTGGTATAGCCAGGACTTGAAAGCAATTGATAATCTTTTGCATGGCAAAGCAGGTTTAAAATTTCGAGCACCACTATTAGAATCTTGATTTCATCCGTTTCTGACACCGCCTTGATCAACAACTTGCTCACCGCCAATTTAGTAGGCAAACCAAATTTCATCCCTCGTTTGCTCAACAAAAAAAAATTCTTTAATCGTTGTATATTTTCTGGTTCCTTAAAAATATGCAGTATTTTTTCTGGATGTACAAAAAGTGAAACCGAACGGGCATGAGCGTTTTCCAGTTCATGGTTAAAATACTGATTATTATTATGCCATACGTGAGGTAGGTTTGAGCCCACAAAAATTAACTCATCATGATTAAAATTCGCTATACTATCGCCAACCATGACACGCCCCTCGCTCTCTATGGTATAAGTTAGCTGACATTCTTCATGAAAATGAAAATCGGTAGAAAAAAAAGGTACGTCTATCACCTTTAGGCCATAGGTGTCATTTATTTTACCATCAAGTATTTTAGCAAATACAGGCTTCATCATAAAGGTTGATTTTTAAAAGAATAATCCTTAAAAATACGCTGAATTATCTATAATTTAAAACAAGCTGACTAAAATAGCTAATATAGCATCATTATTGGCAAATCAAACTCTAGTTACTGTAGCCATTCGTTGATAAATTAGCTTTATTAATTCCAACCAAATATTATCCTTATGCTTCATGACAAAATCGTTGTTTTAACTGGCGGTGCCGATGGCATAGGCTGGGAATGTGCAAAGGCCTATGCAAGAGCAGGCGCTAATGTTTGCATTTTAGATAAGAACCCAATACCAGTATCACGACTTAACGAACTTCAGGCCAAGCAAAAAATAGCAATAACCTGCAATTTGATCAATGAGGCTGAGGTGGCCGCAGCCATGACAACCATAATTGAAAAATTTGGCCGAATAGATGCCATACATAACAATGCTGGTATTGCTCATCCTTCTAAAACGCTAGATCAGACCAGTGATCAGGAATGGGACCTGTTAATGAACATTAACGTGAAGAGCATCCTTTACACTACACGCCATACCTTGGCACATTTAAAAGAAAGCCAAGGATGCATTTTAAATACCAGCTCATTAACAGCAACCATTGGCCAAGATAACCATGCTGCATATGTAGCCACAAAGGGTGCCATTAACGCCTTAACAAAAGCCATGGCCCTAGATTATGCGCCCTACAAAATACGTGTAAATGCTGTTTCGCCAGCCGCTATAAATACACCAACCCTTCAATCATGGAGTAAAGAGCAGCCTGATCAAGAACAAATGCAACATTACCTAGACAACTTACAGCCTTTAGGTAACATGCCAGCTGGCGATGTAATTGCAGATGCTTGTACATTTTTATTAAGCGATGCCGCTAGGTTCATAACCGGAACCATTTTACCAGTAAGCGGAGGTGCAGAACTGGGCTACAGAACCATTATTTAACTTGATATAATGATTAACAAAATAGAAGTTACCGACAAACGATTCGATTTAGTAAAAGGTGCAGGAAGCGATGCCATCCATAAAGACCCTCAGTATTCTTATGCAGTAACGCAACTAAGTGAGGGAGATCAAACTGGAACCGGATTAGCATTTACACTTGGCGCAGGAAATGATTTAGTTTGTAAGGCTGCCCAATTTTATGCCAATACCCTTAAAGGAAAGGAAATAGAAGAATTGATGAGCGATTTTGGAAACACATTTCGCAACCTATCAAACGAGCAACAGTTTAGGTGGTTGGGGCCACATAAAGGCGTGGTACACCTCGGTCTTGCATCGGTAACCAATGCCTGTTACGATTTATGGGCCAAAAAACGGGGTGTTCCCTTATGGAAATTACTGATAGACCTTAGTCCTGAAGAAATTGTAAACACCTTAGATCTTTCTTACCTGGAAGATGTAATGACCAAGGAAGAGGCCATTGATTTACTGAAAGACCAGGCAGGTCAAAAAACTACTAGGACTGGTATATTAGCCACAGGCTACCCAGGTTACGATACTTCTGTGGGTTGGTTTAACTACGATGACGAAAAGGTAAGGGAAAATTGCAAAAAAGCGATTGCCAATGGCTTTACAGCCATGAAACTTAAAGTTGGCTCTGCAGACCCTAAACGAGATATACGAAGGGCAAATATTGTAAGAGAAGTTGCAGGTGAAAACGTAAAAGTGATGCTTGATGCCAATCAACAATGGACATTGCCACAAGCCATATCAATTTGTAATGAACTTAGGCACATGAATCCATTTTGGGTTGAAGAACCAACCCATCCTGATGATATCTTGGCACACCAAACCCTGGCAAAAAAAATTGCACCTGTGAAATTAGCATTAGGTGAACACGTGCCAAATAGAATTATTTTCAAAAACTACCTACAATCTGGCTGCACAGGTTTTGCCCAGGTTGATGCAGTTCGTGTTGGCGGGGTTAGCGAGTTCATTACCATCAGTTTATTGTGTAAAAAATTCAATGTTCCGGTAGTGCCACATGTTGGCGACATGGGTCAACTACACCAGCACTTGGTGCTGTTTAACCACATTGCCATAGGACATGAAGCGTTGTTTCTAGAGCATATCCCGCATTTAAAACAACACTTTCTCAACCCAATAAAAATAGAAAAAGGAGTTTATATCACGCCACAAGAACCTGGTAGCAGCTGCGATTTAAAATAATCAACCCAAAAACAGACCAGATATGATAAGTACAACTGATATTGTGATAACCATTGGCTACATTCTTTTTATTGTAACTATTGGTTTATGGGCTGGTACCCGTAAAAAGAAAAGTGAAAAAACCAGTAGTGGCGACTATTTCTTAGCCGGAAAAACACTTAAATGGCCAATGATAGGCCTTGCACTTTTTGCCACCAATATTTCTTGTCTACACTTGGTAAGCTTGGCACAAAGTGGATTTGATTCTGGACTGCTTAATGGAAACTTTGAGTGGATGGCGGCATTTACCTTGATCTTGTTGGCTGTTTTTTTTATTCCTTTTTATATTCGCTCTGGCGTTACCACTTTGCCCGATTTTTTAGAACGACGTTATAATAGGGCCTGTAGAGACTGGTTGGCATTCATTTCTATCATCTCTGCAATTATCATCCATATTGCTTTTTCTTTTTTGGCTGGCGGTATTGTACTCGAAACGCTCTTTGGGATTAACATGTACATCAGTATCATTACCATAGCTGCTTTAACTGGGCTTTATACCATTATTGGCGGATTACGTGCAGTTGTGGTTACGGAAACCATTCAAAGCGTGGTTTTAATAGCAGGAGCTATTATCATTACTATCTTTTCATGGAATAAATTGGGTGGCTGGGAAAACCTGACCACTGTTTTGCAGCAGCATGATTCCATGGATAAGCTAAGCATGATCAGGCCAATTGGGGATGAAAGCGGCATGAGCTGGATTTCTATATTTTTAGGCTATCCGATTTTGGGGATATGGTATTGGTGTGCCGATCAAACTATTGTACAAAGAGCATTAGGGGCAAAAGATGAAGACCAAGCAAAAGCAGGCGTACTTTTTTGCGGTTTCATAAAAATTTTACCTGTATTTATTTTCGTATTACCTGGCTTATTTGCCTATGCCTTGTACAAAAGCAATTTAATGGATTTATCAGGCCTACAAACCGTAGTTGATGGCAAAACCGTTATAAATACAAAAGGGATTTATACCTTGATGATTACCCAATTACTACCATCGGGCTTGATTGGCATTTTGGTGGCAGCCTTGCTTTCTGGCCTGATGAGCCAAATTGCAGGTGCATTAAACTCTATTGCTACTTTAAGCAGTTACGATCTGTACAAAAGATTTAAGCCTGCAACTTCCGATCAAAAATTGGTAACCGTTGGTCGATGGTCTGCTGCCATAGCCTTACTTGTATCCATTGGCCTATTGCCGCTATTAAATCAATACACAAGTCTTTTCGAGGGCATAAATGATATCATTGCACACATTGCCCCTCCTATTACCTGTGTATTTTTACTAGGCGTATTCTGGAAAAAGGCATCAGGAAAAGCAGCTCAATATACCCTTTGGCTAGGTTCATTTTTAGGTGTTGTTGTTTTTGCCATTAACAAACTTAATCCAGACACATTAATAGGCAAAATTCCCTTTATGATGATGGCCTTTTATCTTTTTATTGCCTGTGTGATCATACAAGTTTCTTGTTCTTACATTTATCCTGTAGTACATACAGAACAAAGCAAAAAGCTATACTGGAACTCCTTCTGGGAGCCGCTACAGGTTAAAGGTTGGACAGGTTTTGGTAACTACAAATTTTTATCGGCATTGCTTTTAACCATTATGGTGGTGCTATACAGCTACTTTAAATAAAAAACTATGAAAAAGACACTAATTGGTTTACTCTTTTTAATACTGGCATCTAATTATTGCGGCGCACAAACATTATTGCCTGCAACTTCGCCAAATTTGGCGCAGGCAGCCATGATCAAACGTGGATACGGGATGTTTATTCACTTCGGCATCAATACCTTTAATGAAACAGAATGGTCTGATGGAACTTTACCAGGAAGTTCTTATAACCCCACAAAGCTCGATCCCGACCAATGGGTACGTACAGCAAGAGACGCAGGTTTTAGGTATGTGCTATTGGTAACCAAACACCATGATGGCTTTTGCCTATGGGATAGTAAATATACCGATTATGATGTGGCCTCTTCTCCAGTAAAAAATGATGTGGTTAAAGAAGTTGCAACAGCTTGTAAAAAGTACGGTATCCAATTTGCCATTTATTACTCTTTATGGGATAGGCACGAACCATCTTATAACGATAAAAACCCTCAAAAATATATCGATTACATGTTAAACCAATTGACTGAACTTTTCACTAATTATGGACCAATAGGTGAACTTTGGTTAGATGGGGGCTGGGACCGTAAGCCAGAAGATTGGGGCATAGATCAAGTTTATAAATTAGTAAAAAAATACAATCAAGCATGCGCTGTAAGTGTTAACCAAACCATTGTAAACGAAGAAGGCAAACGTAATTATACTTTACCTGCTAACATGACTATGGATAATAAATACTTTTTCCAATATTTCCCTTCTGATTTTCGGTTATGGGACCCAAAAATGATTACAAGATTTGACAAAAAACAATATCTGCATCAAGGAAAATCATACTACCTACCATTTGAACACACCATTTGTATCAGCAAAAGTTGGAACTGGTTCGAGAAAAAAGAAGAGTTGCCTGTAAGGGATTTGGATGAGCTGGAAGAACTTTTTTATTGGAGTACTTATAATGATAATTGCCTAGTGGTAAACGTACCACCAGATCAAACAGGAAAAATACGTGAGTATACGGCCAATACCATTATCAGTTTAGGTAAACGACTTAATTTATCACTTAACAAGCCTCTCCCAAAAAATGGTAATTTTATATCAATTAACATGCCGGTAACAGCTACTAGTACTTGGGTGGATAAAGACAATCAATTTGCCGGTAATGCCATAAACGATGGGAAATTTGACACCCGGTGGGCTTCGGCTGATCTAATGGCGAGTGTTGAAATAGATCTTGATCCAAATGAGGCATTTAATAAAATCAGCATTTTCGAATATCAGGATATCAAGGATCAAAAAGATGGTTTCTCTCAAGTTAGGATTTCACGTATTCAAAAATACAGTGTAGCTATCATGAAGAATGGCGAATGGCAAACCATCTATCTTTCAGACGAACCCATAGGCGATTATAAAGTGATCCGTTTTCCTATTCAGTATAAAACCAATAAACTCCAATTTAAGGTGTTAAAGGCATCTGCACCACCTTCCATATACGAATTAAGTGTAATTAATATGCCGATAAATAATTAATAATTGTAGGAAAAAAGCACTGGCACGTTAACACCTAATTAATCTTAATTAAAACCAACAAATGAAACAGATGATGAATTTTAAAACATTTATTCCTCTTTTAATGCTTTTGTTATTTTTTAATTCTTGTTCTCAAAAACCAGAAACGAAGGAAAGCAATGTAAAACGTTATGCCTCAGTTACTGGCCTTAAACCCGAAAAAATAGCCTATTATAAAAAATTGCATGCCGCAGTATGGCCAGCTGTACAAAAGCAAATTACGGCAAGTCATATCAAAAACTATTCCATCTATTTAAAGGAAATAGATGGAAAGCAATACCTTTTTAGTTATTTTGAGTACACTGGCAATGATTTTAATAACGACATGAAAAAAATGGCTGCTGATACCATTACACGACGTTGGTGGCAAGAAACAGCCCCAACACAAATTCCATTACCAGATGCTGCCTCAAAGGGAGAAACCTGGAGCTCCATGGAAGAAGTGTTTCATCAAAACTAATACAAATTAATTCAAGTTTTAGCATCAATATATGTCCAGCCCTTTCCAGGCATTCGCTTGTAAAGGCTACCATAAGGCAAGGCAACAATACCCCCTAATAAAGAAACATTAATGATGGTACCACTACCGTTGTTACTCAAGTAAGGTAATACAGCATGCGTAACATCCATTAAACCTGAAACATTAACTTCATACTGCTTATTGATGTGCTCTTGGGTTGCCAATTCAAATGGTTGTATCAAATCATGACCTGCGTTATTCACAAAGGCATCTATGCTACCAAAGCGTTCTATACCAGCCTTAACAGCACTTTGAATAGCATAAGGGTCTTCTAGATCAAGACGAGTGATCAATACATTTCCCAATCGATTTAATTCTTCTCCACTTTCTGTAAAATGCATCGCAGCAATCACATTCCAACCATAAAATGCAAATAACTTTGCAGTTGTTTTGCCAAAACCAGAAGAAGTAATCGTTATCAATACTGTCTTTATCATCCCGTTTAAATTAATTGTTCAATGCACCTCGAAAGGGCTTAAACAAATTATTTGGTAATCCCTGGCCAGTTATCCGTTCTAAATGGTGAAGCTGGCAAATTAGAGTTGTTGGTTAGGTTAAGGTTTGGATTATCTGCCCATGCATACCTAATGGCAATTGGTAGTTTCACATTTTCTGAAGTAACTTCTATATGGTCTCCAACAATAACCGCATGAGCGTTATAGAACTTTTGATCTGCTCCAGCAATGGTAAAACCTTGCAAAGCCTCACTACCAACTTTCTTAAGTCCATTGGCGAAATCAAAATCTATTCTAATTTTATTACCCATTATTTCATGAGAGCGATACAGTGGCCCTGAATAATTTGTGGTTGTTCCATAAGTTTTAGCCAATGCAATTAAGGCAAGCCTGCGACCAACTTCTTGTTTGTTTTTTGGATGAATATCGTTGGCATCGCCAATATCTATGGCTACTGCCATCCCCGTATTTTTCAGTTTCAAGGCACCAAATTGAGCATCCCTTAATTCGGCCCATGCCGAAGGGCCTGGAACAGTGTCTGCCTTTTTAAAGTTAGCCAATTGCACAAAATAGAAAGGCATATCTACCAAATTCCATTTCCTTCTCCAATCGTTAATCAACGCTGGAAACAACGTTCTATATTGCGTTGCCCGATCAGCATTGCTTTCTCCTTGATACCATATTACCCCACGTACTGCGAACTGTAAAAACGGATGAATCATCTTGTTATACAAAACTGTTGGCCTGCTCGAACCTGAACCGGAAATTGGCGCAGGTGCTACTTCATTAAGATTAACTCCCACTCTGTATTTCCAATCGCCTGTTAACGTTATACGAGTACCATCTCCAGCAGCTAAATAAAGTTCTTCATTTTTAGCAACCACACCACCACCACCCATGCCATCAAAAACCCTAATGGTAATTTCTGCAAAACCTTGTTTTACCATATTTGCGGGTATGGTATAGATGCGTTGGCGATCATAGCCTATTGTTTCGCCTATTTTTTCTCCATTAAAATAAGTGATGTCATTATCATCAATTGTACCTAAACTGATCTTTAAATCTTTATTGGCTAAAGATACCGGAATTTCCACCTTCTTTCTTAACCAAACCACCCCATCAAAATCTGGTAATACCGAGTTCTCCCAAGCTGTGCCGATAGGCATTGTAGACCAAGTAGAATCATCATAGTCTTTTGAATTCCATTGCGTTTTACCCGTAACATAGCCTTTATCCTTTTGATCAACTGTTTTTTGCCATTTTGCCATTCGCTGAACATCACTTCCCGCAGCGTTATTTGTTAACGCTTCTATTTGTTCATTAAAATAAGGAAACCCGCTCAATGCCTCAGCACTCATCCATGCTTCTGCCGGCGTGCCGCCCCAAGAGGTGTGGATCAACCCAATTGGAATCCCTTTCTTTTCATATATTTCCCTGGCAAAAAAATAGGCAACAGACGAGAACTCTGCCACATATTGAGGGATACAGGGCTTCCATCCTAAATTGGCCACTTGGGCATCATTGGTAGAAACATTACTGGTCACATGATCAACCTGAAGTAACCTTATTGATGGATATTTGGCTGCTGTAACTTCCTGCTCATAATTATTGATCTTTCCCCATCCTGCCAAGGGCATCTCCATGTTAGATTGTCCTGAACATATCCAAACTTCTCCTATCAGCACATTCATCAATACCAAGGGCTCTCCATCAGAAATCGTCATTGCATAAGGACCGCCATAAGATGGTGTTGCCACCATGACCTTCCAGTTCCCATTTTCATCTGCCTTTGAGGTATAACGTACGCGGCTCCATGTGGTACTGATTGTGATCGTTTTTCCAGGATCAGCCTTACCCCAAACCGCTGCTTTTGTTTTTTGCTGAAAAACCATGTTATCGCTAAAAACAGAGGGCAGCTTTACCTTGGCCTGAACGTAGGCTGATGACATTAGCAAAGCAGTCAACAATATCATTGAGGGTAAACTTTTCCTGATTTCCTTTTTTAAGATCATCTTCATTTATGTTTATCAATCCAGATTAATTTACGGTTTCAATTTTTAAAATTACGCTTGCCCTACCTGCACTTACATTGGGATTCAGACCAATGTTCATCAAAAAATCGCCACTATAAATCTTTGTTTCATCAATCGTTGTTTTTTCGCCAGGGTAAACGTTAACTTCTCTTATCTGATACTTTTTATCAGTAGCTAAACCCGCTATTTTAATCGGTTTTTTGCTCCCTTCTTCATACCTGTTATTAACAAGATAATTAAAAATAACGCCATTATTCTGTAAAGAATCGATGTATAAAACTGAAGCAACATTTTCAGTTCTTGGATTAGATAAACGGTACTGATCCCCATTCCAGATAATAGACTTTATGCCATTATAAAGTGTAACTGCATCCTTGCAAAACTGAAGGTCTTTTTCTGGCAATTTACTTACCACTATATCAAAGCCCAGCTTACCCATCATGGCTACATCTGTTCTAAACTTAATGGGTTGTTTGCCCCAGTCGGTAACATGGTTAGAAGTGCTAATGGCAGGATAAAAATACGAATACTCCCATTGCATGAAAATGCGTTCTAAGGGATCTGTATTATCACTTGGCCAAAACTCTGTAAAATATTGTAAAGCCGCATAATCTACCCTTCCCCCACCACCAGAACACAACATCATTGGGAGCGTATATTTAGCTCGTACACGTTCTAGAATCTTATAAAGCCCCCTAACATATTCGATATAAAAGTGTTGCTGATTTTTTTGATAGCTAGAATAGGCATTATAGATAACTGCATTGCAATCCCATTTGATATAAGCCAGTTTAGGATTTTTTTGAAGCATACCATCAATGGTATTATATACAAAATCTTGCACTTTTGGATTGCTCAAATCTAGCACCAACTGATTTCTGAAATAAAATTCATCTCTGCCAGCTTGTTTAATCACCCAATCAGGATGTTTTTCATACAGTTCACTTTTAGGACTTACCATTTCAGGTTCTAGCCAAATTCCAAATTTAACACCCGTAGCTTCTGCTTCTTTAACCAATGAAGCTATTCCATTAGGTAATTTTTCTCGGTTCTCCTGCCAATCACCCAATCCGGTATGGTCGTTATTTCTAGGGTATTTATTGGCAAACCAGCCATCATCCAAAAGAAAAAGATCAACACCCAGTTTTTTGGTATCCTTTAACAGAGATGATAATTTACTTTCGTTAAAATCAAAATAAGTTGCTTCCCAGTTATTTAATAGCGTTAAACGATTGCCTCTGCCATCTAATAATTTATATTTTCTGGCCCAATCTTGCATTTGCCTACTCGCCTTTCCCTTACCTTGATTAGAAAGCGTAAAAAGAAATGGTGGTGTTGTAAAAACTTCGTCGGCCTTAAGCGTATATACAGAGGCGTAATTATTCATGCCTGCAATAATTCTCAGGTTATCCAAATAATCGAGTTCAAGGTCTATTTTAAAATTACCACTATATGCTAAAGCACCATAAAAAACGCTGCCTTCAGTTTCTGTTGCGGGCTGATTTAGTGAGACCATAAAAACAGAAGGTTGAAAAAGATTTGCCCTTGTTCCCAGTTTACTGTCTATAGTTTTAATACCATGGGTAAGCTTAGATTCCTCCGGTTGCATTTCCCTTGCCCAATCGCCATGATATTGGTTCAACCAATAAGCATCGGCCTTGAGGCATAGATTTGCCGAGGCAAATTTTTGCAAGGTTACATTTCCTTTTTCTTTATGTTGAATGGTGCTCCACTGCTCTATCATGTCTTCCTTAAAAAAAGTTTTATAGTGCAAGGTTACCGTAAAATCATAAACGGGATCTTTAAGTGTTACATTTAACACAGCAACATTTTCATCTATTTTTTGCAAGTCATGCTTTATATATTGAAGCTCCAATGAAGTATTTCCATCGGTATGAACTACAGAAATAGCAGGCTCTACTAGGTTTTTCCCACCTGATGGTGTATATGCATTATTCAACATAGAACTATAATCGTTGCCTTTGTACATTGCCGAAATATTGTTGTATTCGCTCTGATTGGCCAGCTTTTTCCCAAAATAAATAATCTTTAGCCCATCCTTTTGGTTAGCAGTTAAAACAAGGGCATTATTTTGGGTTTCAATAGGAATAGTTTTCGTTTGGGCCTTGATTTTCCCATAAACGAAAGTTAATAGTAAAAAAGTAAGGCTAACTATTTTAATTTTGGATCTTAGTTTAAACATTATTGCTTCTTCTTAATAGGTTATTTTTATACTAACTATTTATTGATTTTTAATATTATAAATATTCTTGCATCTGCAGCTGGCAAAATGAGATTTGCATTTTCTTTCAGCAAAATCTTTTCATTACTTAAAATATCTATTGCCATGTAGTTTTGTTTCGTGTCTAATCCCATGCTAGTTGGAGACATAGAAATTCCTTGCTCGCCATCATTATAATTGAATGCAACCAAATAAGCAATGTCTTTTACTTGTTTAGTAAATAGTGTTGATGCGGTTCCATCAGTTTCTAATGGCCTAAAAGATCTACCATCTCCAATGATTTTTAAGAGATCTGGATTTTGAAAAAGCTTTTTAGCCATGTTCTTCCATGGTCCATTTATAGAAAAATCATCTCCAACAATCAGGCTTCCAGTAGCAAGGGCAGAGAATAACCGAGCCCTACTAACCCCTTCTTTCTCTGTCTTTAATACGATGTGGTCTGCATCCATGTAATCATATAAATAGGTTTGCCACCAGCCATAGGTAAGGCTATTCATGGTATATTTCGTATCGCTTATAGAGTGAAAGGCGTCGCAAGCAATTCTTCGCACATGCACATACCTTGCAGTGGCGATATTTGGAGAGATGGCAGCATAGATGAGCATCTTGCCATCTAATTGGCGCAAAAGAAACCGCATCCCTTCTCCATAAGCCTGCATACCAGTAGTTATTTTGGGATTATAAAAATGACTTGATTCTATTGCCGCATGGCCCAAAAAATCTATCTTGATCATTTCAAAACCGCATGCTTTTAATTTATTAATCACCAGGGCCATCCTTCTTTGCGTACCCGGATGCGTAGGATCTAGCGCCCTTGCACCATCAATATCATGATAACCTTTTCCCGTTTTGGTCCACAATTCACCATAGGTATAACTACTTCCTTCCACTCTCCTGTTTGAGCCACTTTTAAAGCCCCAATCTGTAAATGGCGCCCAATACACACCTGGCTTTAAACCTCTCTTTTTGGTATAATCGGCAAATGCCTTTAGTTGGCTAAAATCTCCTTCCAAACCACCATCAATTAGTTTATCCCAATAAGAATCTAAATCGATAAAAGCAGTTCCCCCACTTCTAAAGCCCTTAAGGCTATCAGCAAAATAATCAACTGTTTTAATTACCTTGTCATAAGAAATATGCTCTTGCATAGCCCCCCAACTATTCCAGCCCAATGGTGTAGCTTTTTTCCACTTAAACACAATTGGGGGATCTGCCAACCTACAAACTTTGGCAAAAGCTTCCATCCCCTTTCTCCAGTCAGCAAAGGCACCAAAAAATATCCTTGACGAGGAGATTTGGTTGCCCTTTATATAACCATGTGGTATGGTATCTCTGGTAATTCGTTGGTCTGTAAACCCATTTTTTACCGCAATAAAAATAGAATTACCGATATTAAGTTTAGTTTCGACACCAGATTTCCAATTACCTTGTTCAACTGAGCCAGCAACTAGTCCTTTTCTCGAGCTATTTTTATACAGCGCCCCTACTTCTGCACTCATTTGAGGAGCATCACTCGTTAGCGTTTTAGTATGATAACTGATAAATGTATCGTTATCAAATGGCACAAATACTGAATTGATGCCCGATTGATCCCCAAAATAACTTACATCACCTTGTATGGGAAATAGCTCATTAGAGGAAAGGTAATTGCCTATAAGTTGAACCTGACATAAAAAGTAAGGCAGTGCATCATATACATAGAAGACCTGGCGCATTTGTGGCAAGCCCTTCCCTTTAAGCGTAATTATATATTTTTTGCCTTTACCAATGTTATCATTTAGCAATTCTTTACTATAGATTCTGCTATCATAATCTTTTGAGCTGTATATCTTGTCGTGATTTTTCACAACTGAGCACCCATTTGCTAACCATTGAGTTGTTTGTTGAAAAACTTTGAAATTCCCTTTTTTTAAATCATAACTGATTTTACCAGTTTTGCCAAATGGAATATCGATTCCCCAAGATTTGGTAAGGAGACAGCACATTAAGAAGAGGCTTAAGAAGAGGATTTTTTTATTGGTCATTTTTAGGTTAAGCTTTTGTAGCCATTACATTGATTATTTTACCATTAAGTCTAACCTTTACCATTCTAGGATTGGAGGAATACACTCGATATTTGGTTACCTTACCATCTTTCCAGTTGATATCTACTGTAAAATTACCCCTTGCTTTAAGTCCCTTGATCATGCCATATTTTTTCCAGGCATCTGGAATTGCAGGCAAAAGATCAATAAATCCATCATGGCTCTGTAATAACATCTCTACAATTGCTGCAGATGCGCCAAAATTTCCATCAATCTGAAAAGGCGGTCCAGCAGACAGCATATTAGGGTAAACACCACCTCCTGCTCCGTAATTAATGTCGGTTCTGAGCGTAGGTTTTAAAATTTCCCTGAGTAGTTTAAACGCTCTATTTCCATCTTGCAGCCTTGCCCAAAACAATTGTTTATAAGCTATAGACCAACTTGGGCCATCATCACCTCTAACTTCTAATGTTTTTTTTGCAGCTTCCGCTAACGCTGGAGTTGAATATGGGCTAATTAAAGCCGCAGGATATAAGCCATACAAATGTGAAATGTGCCTATGTTGCGGGTCTGTTTCCTTATAATCTTCCAACCATTCCTGAATACGCCCATCCTTGCTAATTACTCCTGCAGGTGGAAGCATTTTTAACCTAGATTGAAGCTCTGCTCTAAATTCAGGATCAATACCCAATAATTTGGATGCTGTAATTACATTACCAAACAACTCTCTTACAATCTGATTATCGATAGTTGGCCCCATAGAGATGCTAGCCGTTCGACCGTTTGGCAGATAAAAAGAATTTTCTGGCGAAACGGAAGGTGAAGTAACCAACCAACCTGATTTTGGATCTTTGATTAACGCACTTTTGTAAAATGATGCTGAACCTTTTAGTACAGGATAAATACTTTTAAGATATTTTAAGTCTTGGCTAAAGGCATAATGCTCCCAAAGGTTATTGCATAACCAACCAGACCCAGCGTTAGACGCTCCCCAAGAAGCACTTTCTCCGGGCTCTGTAAAGCCCCAAACATTCGTAATTACATGGGCAATCCAACCATCTGCATTGTAATAAGCCTTCGCTGTTCTTTCCCCAGGCTTTTGTAAACTACGCACCAGCTCTGAAAGGGGAAGATTTAACTCCGAAAGGTTAGCTGGCTCTACGGCCCAATGGTTCATCTGAACATTGACGTCTAAATGGTAATCTCCGTTCCATGGCGTATTGATTTGATTAGCCCATAAACCTTGTAAATTGGGAGGTAGTAATCCAACACGGGTACTGCTAATACTCAAATACCTTCCAAACTGAAAGAATAAAGGTGCCAAAGCCACATCATCCCCATAATTTTTATAGAAATGATCCAATCTTAAATTAGTAGGGAGCTTTGTCGAATTTCCTTCACCCAAATCTATGCTTACCCTTTTAAAAAGCTTAGCATATTTTGCAATATGGTTGCTAAGTTCCAGTTGAAAAGGCTTTTTCTTAGCTGCAACAAGAATATCGGCAGTTTTCTTTTCGAAATTTGGATCCTTAAAATCTGTTGCCGCAGAAACGTAGATGACTACTTCTGTAGCGTTTTTTATAGTTAAGGAATTCTGGCCTGCCACAATGGTGCCACCAGTAAGCTTTGCGTTTACCCTACTCAAATACCGCATCCCTTTGCCGTCTGTGCCATTATCTAATTGGCCATACATTTGCAATTCATTTCCAACCACATTTACTGTTGACCGCTCTGGCCTGGTGATGCAAATAGTTAAATTTAACTTACCTGGTTGATCCGCAGTAAGCCTGATGATATTTATATCACTATCAAAACTGCAAAAATACTCTTTCTTGTAGTTAACCCCATTTAAACGGTAGGTCGCTTTAGCCACAGCTGTATTTAAATCTAATTCCCTTCTATAGGTTTCGGGATCTGGCTTTTGACCTTCTACGCCAGGATAAGTAAAGTTAAGTTGCAAATTGCCCAGCATTTGGTATTTGCCCCATTGTGCTCCACCAGATCCGGGACCTTTACAAACAAAATCACGATTGACCAAATCTTGGGCTTCATCATTCTTACCTTCTAAGATAAGTTGCCTTATTCTTGGCAGGCTTTTATGAGCCTCGTAGTTATTCGCATCTTGCTTGCTACCAGACCACAGGGTGATATCGTTTAAAACAATATTTTCATTATACACTCCACCATCAGGAGTCATACCCAGTCTGCCGTTGCCCAGAGGAAGAGTTTCCTCCCATATTTTTGCAGGCGAATTATACCATAACATCTGTGGTTTAACTTGCGCAAAGGAGCTATGAATGGTAACAAGACATAAAATTGAACAAAGAATAAAAACGAAAAGCTTTTTACACATACCTATCTTAAATTTATATTGGATTTAATCTACCTCCAAAAAATGTATCTACAGAATTAAATGTTAATTAATTTATTGTTTATTCCAAAATCTCAACTCACTCATATTGCTGTAATTACCGTCGCCAGTTGTTACATGTTTAATCCTGATCCTGATATAACGTATTGGTTTACCTTGGCTGTCTAGGTCTACAGTTATTGCATTTTTTCCATCATCACTGCGCACAACATCCTTTAGCAAGGTCCATCCTTTAGCTATTGATTCATTTGCCCAACCACTATTGTTTGCTCTAAGCGTAGTAGCCGCATTAGTTAAATCAGCAATACCCCATACCTCAAACTGATCTGGGTTATTACAACAATCTCTTCCTGTTTCTTCTATTCTAGCCAGGTTTGAATAAACCTTTCCTAAATCAAAGGTGAGCACATGTGGCATTCCACCACCTCCATCACTATGAAAAATATTCGGATAGCCCTGTGGACCTACGCTTCCATCCCATAATTTGCTAATACTTGTTCCCGATTCATAGGTATTAACATCATTAGGCAGACGAACTTCTCTAAACAACGAACGGTCGCACAATACATAAGTAAATATTTTCGGGAAGGTAGAGAAATCTGTTACCGTGAAAATATCTAAAGAACCTTGTCCAGGGATGTAAGAAGATTTATAGAGGATATCGGTTCCTGCCTTATAATCTGTCAGTGTAATATTGTTCTCGGTTGGCAAAAGGGTTTTATCTATACTTGCTCCGCTGGTACTGGTATACCTGATAATGGTATTCACGTTAATGGTGTCTGGTGTATCAAAATTCAATTGCACAGATCCATTACCGTTTACCACGTATGGAGTCGTAGCATTATAAGGTCTGTTTAGCAGGCCTGATTGATACAAAGGTCCAAATACCCTTACGTTATTTGCGGCAATTGGAATGGACCTATTGCCTTTTGCATCATAGGAATAGATGGTAAAGGTGTAGGTGTATTCCTTAAGGTTTGGAATAGTTACTTTAATGATATCTGAGGTATTATGACTGGATGCACTAACCACCACAGAATCTAAGTTGTTGTTCCAATAAATCACATATCTACTTACACTTGGGTCTGGACTTGGATTCCACCATAAAGCGGTTCTTAAATTACCAGGTTTGGCTGTCACATTAGCCACTTTACCTGGGTAAATAATCTCTCCATTCTTTAAATAATCTTTAAAGTCAACATCATCTTTAGTACAACTTATGATTACAATGACCAATAGTAATAACAGCCCACTAATTTTATATATATTTTTCATGTTCAAAAATTTAGCTTTTATAATTTTTACATCTTATTACCTCGGATCACCATAAATCGCCATTTCCATTGCATGGGCAAAAGTACCGCTAGACCAAGTGCTGGCAACAGATAGGCGGATATAGCTAACTTTGGGATTGGTTAAAGGGAAGTTGAAGCTTACCCCCGCTTTTACGAAATCATTATCTGCTGTTGTATGGACTACCGGAGCCAATCCTGAAGGAGGAGGAGGATAATTGTAGTTACCCATATTTATCCAATCGCCTATAATTGTACCCACCGGTGCTGATAGCGGCAACTGCGCATCTCTAGGCGCTGCAGCGTTTGAGCCCCATATCGAAAATACCTTTGGATTACCGTGGCCAAATGCAAATTTTTCGCTTCCATCAGGTCTTTCCCATAAAACAAAGCGGCTTAATTTTGCACTTATGCCCAAACCAAAAGTTGCAATTGCTGGCATTGCCCCACCAGGTGCAGTGTGCCATCCATTAGAATTTCCGTCTGTTTTTCCATCCCATAAATAAGGCAAGTCCCATCCATAGGCAATTACCCCATCACTAGGAAGTCTGTATTGGAAAAATTTAGTCCTATCCAGTATAGTTTCAAAAAATGGAGTAACGGTTTTATAGGTCGTATCAGAAATATTGCCAAAATTATCAGTTACATAATAGCCAATTTTTTTTGCAACAGGTGCGTAACCTCTCACCGAGTAATCTATGGTTTCTATCTTACCATAATGCTGATCAATAACATCAGAGCCATTATTATCGCTTACACCTAATAGAATTATCCCCAGATTCTTTTTTAAGGGGTTTAAGCCTGTTATTTTTATCCCACCAAAATCTGGATCGGCATTAATTGTTGGTTTTAATAGTAAATACGGCGGGGTATCTGGATTAACCTTTACCACTACAGGATCCGATTTAACCTCTGCCCTGCTAACTGCATACAAAGTAACATCGTAACCTTGTTTCTTGGCAAAACCATCAACCATAATACTATCAGAATAGTAACTAGATTTTGTTTCTCTTGTCGTTACACCATTTATCTTATAACGGGCCAACACGTATAAAAGGTTTGCAGTGTTGGGCAAATCGTAAGTGATATAGGCACCCCCATTAAAATTGTCTACTTTAATATTGGTTACCATACCTGGCTTAGCCATATCTGTAGATGATGGCTCGTTATAGCTTTCAACTTTTTCACAAGCGCTGAAGCTAGCGAAAGCTGAGATTATGGCTAACGAAAACAGCCAATTTTTAAAATTTTTCATATCATTTAATGTAAATATTTATAAACATCATTTCATTTACCAATAGGGATTTTGAACCAAGTTTGGATTAACTACCAAATCATAGCTCTTGATTGGCCACAAGTAATCTTTTAATCCAAATACTGGAATAAACTGTGTAGTTGGGCGGTAATAGTTAATGGCGTCAGCATTATTGATGCTCCAACCTTGTATGGGGCTGCTTAAAACTGCCTGTAGTTCTTTCCACCTACGTAAATCCCAACCACTCTGTCCTTCAAAACACAATTCAATCCTTCTTTCTTGATGGATAATCTGTCTTAAGCCATCTTTGGTACTAAATTTATTGGGGGTTTTAGAGAAGTTTGTCCACGAGGCTTGAACGCCTTGCAAACCAGCCCTTTGCCTAACCTTATCAATATAGGTAAACACCTCTGCAGTTGGTCCATTTACTTCATTTAGGGCCTCTGCATAGAGTAAATATAAACCAGCTAACCTAATCAATGGCAGGCGAAATGGAGAAGATTGGAAACCATCATCATAAACCGAGGTATAGCTTACCAATTTTTTAGGCCAATAACCAGTGATGTTCAATCTTATATTATCACTCGGTGCCGCAAAACCACTTCCCCTTGCAGAAACAAAGTACAGCGGGTTGGCAGGATCGTCTTGGTTATTTCTTCCATTTCCGAACCATACGCCACCATCAAAAGCCATATCGGCATAAAATCTGGTTTCGCGGGCAAAATGTCCTTTTATGGTTTCATAACCTTGCTGTATGTAATAACGGCTCGCATTATCTCCAGTTTTAATCGTATGCCTGCCTGCATAATCCCAAGTTTTATCTTCAGTTATTGGCACTCCATTTACCGTGTAAAATAATTCTTGCGTACTTATAGGAGCAGAAAATGTAGAAGGATTTGAAAAAGCATTAACAGCAGATTTTGCAGTTAGCCTTGGAGTAGAATGTCCTTGATAATTAAACTCGGGATTTGAAGCCCAAATTACCTCTGGATTTAATTCCCATTTTTCTGTCACTGCATTTTGTACATCCAGTTGTCGTTTTATCGAATCGGATAGTTTACCTACTGTTGATGGCGAATTAAAAACATACAGTTTCACACCTTGTGTTTCTACTGCATTTATGGCCGCTTTGGCTGCTGTAGCTGCCTTTTCCCACTTTTGCGCATCATATACCAGCGGAAATAAACTAACTCCTTCCTTGTCTTTAAAACTCGTATAGTCTGGGTTACCATTAAAAAGTGGACTTGCAGCAGTTGCTAACACCTCGGCTTTTACAGAAAGTGCAATTACACTGGTTACCCTCCCTAATTCTGTGGCCTGACTTGTAATGCTTGGTGGTAAATCAGGAGCAGCTTCATCCAATAATGAAACGATGTATGCCACAACCTCATCAACGGGTGATCTTTTTACACGCACTTCGTCTGTAGTACTGTTAATGGCCAAATTTGTTTTAATTAACGGTATTGGGCCATACATCTTAAATAGCACATAGTGATAATAAGCTTTCAAGAATTTGGTTTCTGCTATCCATCGTTTTTTTTCTGCAACCCCCAGATCAATAGGCTGATCTATGTTCTCGAGCATTGTATTACAGATCCTAATCGACCTCCACAAACTGTAGCTGCCTTCGCTTCCATCCCAAGCATTTAATCCTGGGTTTGCTGCAGTTTGAGTGCCTCTCAACAAGTTGAAACCCGTTCTGTTAAAACCTTGGAAATTATCTAGGGAATTTGAATAAATCAGTTCTGAAGAAGTTGTAAAGCCTGGATTGGAAGCCACATCATTCATCCTTTGCAAATAGGCATAACACGAATAAAGATAATTCTGTGCTTCATTTCTATTTCTAAAAGCATAATCAAGTGTGCCAATATTATCAGGTGTTACATCAAGGTACTTTTTACATGATGTAAAAGACCAAATTGCAATGATGATGCAACTATATTTGAAATATATTTTTATCGTTTTCATTATAATGTTACGTTTAAACCAACATTGAATACCTTTTGTATCGGATAAGCAAAACCATTTCCGCCTTGTTCTGGGTCCCACATTTTAAATGGACTCCAAGTAATTAAATTTAATCCATTGAAATAGATGCGGCATGAAGAAAGCTTAATGCTTTTGGAAACTTTTACTGGAAGTGTATAACCAACTTCTAAAGATTTTAATCTCATCAGCCTGCCATTCCTCATCCACCAAGTGCTGGTTTGTGCATTGTTTTCCAAATCAACCGAATTAACAGCCAACCTTGGATACAATGCATAAAGGTTCTGATTTTCTGGAGACCAGTGGTTATCTGCAAAATCTTTAAGCAGTTGCGTATTCCCTAAAATATATTGTTGGTCACTTGGTACAAAAGGGCTAACCTTACGGGGATCAATAAAGAATGTCATCCTGTCTTGCCCAGTAAAAAAGGCAGAAAGATCGAAACCTTTATATGAGGAGCTGAAACCAAAACCGTAAACTAATTCTGGCGATTGCGGGTATCCAATATATGCCTTGTCTGCATCATCTATTCTACCATCATTATTTAAATCTCGGTACTTGATGTCGCCTGCTTTTGGTGCCTTTCCATTCGTAGAAAAAATTTGAGTTGGTGAGTTCAACACCTCTTTATCATCAACAAATAAACGCTCTGCAATGTAACCAAAGTTTCTGCTAATAGGTTGCCCTGTAGTATAACGGTATGATTCTGCCCATTGTGGTTCTTCGTAATTAATGTATTTATTTTTAGCAAAAGTTAAATTAGATCTTACTGCAAAAGAGAAATCGTTTACCTTAAATTTATAATCTAGCGTTAAGTCCATTCCCCTTGAGCGTGCCTCACCTACATTTGCACCAACCGCAGCCTCTAAACCTAACGTTGTAGGTAAATTGGCTCTAGTCATGTAAATATCGTACCTGTAATTATTGTAAAACTCTGCGATTAGATTAAGATTCTTAAAAAATGTAGCTTCCAATGCTAGATTGGTCTGTCTTGAGGTTTCCCAAGTAACATCCTTATTTTCATAATTATTGATGAATACCCCTTCTCTACTTGATCCATTGTTAAATCCAAACTGTGCATAGTTACCACCTCCATTGAGATTAACATCAGAAATGTAAAAAAATCTTTGTGCACCGATGGCATCATTACCAACAATACCATAACTACCTCTTAATTTTAGGCGGTTAATTACTTTGGAAATTCCTCCCTCCCAGAATTTTTCGTTAGAAACAATCCATCCAGCACCAATTGTAGGGAAAAATCCAAATCTATGGTCTTCAGAAAATCTTTCTGAACCATTATACCCAAAATTTGTCTCCACAAAATAGCGACTCTTGTAAGAATAAGTCAACCTTCCTGCTAAACCCAAATTACGAAAAGGCAGTGAATTTTGTAATGAACTTGCATTACTATAAACGGTTTGTTGGGCTGTACCTATCAAGGTACCACTCACGCTGTGGCTTCCGAAAGTTCTATCGTAATTTAATGAAGCTTGACCATATAAAAAGGTATTGATATTGGTTCCACCGGGGCTGTAGCTTAAATATTCTTGCGCAATGTTTGGCGCACCATTAACCACAGAAGAGTTTAACCAGTTTAACACATAGGTGTTGCTAGCCTTATCATAAGAACCTACATTATAATAAAATGCAGAATAAGCCCTTTGCGAATCAAAATAAGAATACCTGTTTGTGCTAAATATAGACTTAAAAGAAAGTCCCTCGGTAAAGAAATTTAATTTTTGGTTCAACTCAAATTGTGCAGACATCCTAGATTCTGACGAATTTTTGTGTCCACGTAACATGGCTGCATATGGGTTATTATCCAATATACTGTTTACGCCTGTTCCGCCCCTGTTCCCAAAAAGAATATGTTGGGTATTTTGGTTGGCAGCATCAGCAGGGAAATATGCAGGGAAAGCCACAGGGCTCGTATGTACGGCAATATTATATAGATCAGTAGAAAATCCCCCATCGGTGGCTACTGGACCATTATATTCGCTGAAATTTCCCGATAAACGCACTACCATCTCAGTGGTTTTGGTTAAATCAATGTTGATGTTTGAGCGAAGCTGGTAGTTGCGAAATTTTACGTTGTTATCGTTATTATTCCTGTCATCTTGCTTAAGCACCCCATTATCCAGGTTATACGAGCCAGCTATATAATACCTAGCAACACCACCACCGCCACTTACGTTCATATTGGCACGTTGGGTACTTGTGCGCTTTTTAAAGAGCATATCTAACCAATCAACAGCAGGATAAACATATTGGTTATAACCCGAACTTTTATTTACCGTTGCTTGGGTATTGATGATTTGGTTTGGGGTAAACATAGGATCCATTCCCCTACCAATAGATGCTTCGTTGAAAAGTTTCATATAGGTAATTGGATCAGCAAGCTGAAGATTTTCTGCAGATTGCGAAGCAGAATTCTCTAATCGGAAACCTATTTTAGCCTTACCCTCCTTACCAGACTTGGTACTCACTAAAATTACTCCATTTGCACCCCTAGCCCCATACAATGCAGTTGCACTTGCGTCTTTAAGGATAGAAAAACTCTCGATATCATCTACCTGCAACCTTGCTAGGTCTGAACTGGTCAATTCCACATTATCGATCAAAATAAGCGGGTCTCTCTTGTATCCAAAAGTAGTTACCCCTCGAATAAAAAACTGAGAATTATCCTGCCCAGGCTGTCCGCTACGCTGATAACCGATCACACCGGCAATCTGACCAGATAGTGCATTGGTTAAATTACTTGAGGGAACTTTGAGGTTGGCCACCTTTACGGTTGTAACTGAACCTACAACTGCTTCTTTTCGTTGTCTCTGACCCAATGCGGTAACCACCACTTCATTTGCCAAAGTGGTAGCTTCTTCTTTCAACACTATAGTATAGGAAGCCTCGTTGGTAACATTTATGGTCCTTACAATGTAGCCAACCAATGATACCTTTAATACTGCTCCTGTAGAAACATCTAATACAAAACGTCCATTGGCGTCGGTCTGGGTGCCTAACTTAGTGTTTTCTACGGCAATGTTTACACCAGGCAGCACAGCGCCCAGGCTATCTTGCACTGTACCAGTAATAGTTTTCTTGGGATTCTGTTGGCTTAAAGCAGGTGCAGTACAAAATAACAATTGTACTACTAAAGCTAAGCAGGTTAATCCCAGTAAATGTTTCAACTTTAAAAGCGCACCAAGGCGCCCGTAAAACAAAAATGAGTGTGTCATTTATTTTTAAACTTTAAAATGAGTAAACTAAGGTAATCCATGATTATTGGACCTTAAGAAAATTGTTTGCCTTTAAATGTTCTGACGAACATATTTCATCAATTGAAATGACGGAACTGAAAAAAACAGGGATTCTCCAGCATTGATTAGATAGGGAATTGTTCATTATATGGTATATTTGGTTGATTTCTTCTTTTTATTAATGCAACAGTTAACTTGTAACTGATTTAAACCGTAGCATTAAATTTCAAGGTAAAACAGGTTTATTAATCTATCCTATCCTATCCTATTATTAATACAATAATAGACATTTTTTTTTATTATACAATATTTCCAAAAAAAAATAAAAATGTAAGGGATGAATAACAATTAGCCTGTGAAACAGCGCAGTGAAGACATTGACCAATCTTTTAAAGCAAAAATTCTTAGCCATTAGCAAATAAACTAATTCAACAGCTGCTTTAACGGAAATAAATAGGCTAAGCTATTCCAACTTTAGAGAATAAGACAAAAACCAAGATCATTAATACAACTAGAAATCCATTATAAAGATACCTATGTTTCCATGGTTTAATATCTACCATGTTTTCCATCTTTAGTTCATACTCTTTCTCCAGGGGAAAAAATTTACCAATTACTAACATTAAGAAAGACGTTAATAAAAAAATAAGCGCAAGGCAATGTAGGTAGTGAATGTTGAACTTAAAAACAAACTGGCTGAGTATATAACAGGAGATAAAGAATAAAATCCCGATTTTAGCAGCAGATGGTGGCATTTTTTTCGTAAAAAACCCCAAAAATATAATTGTAAAGATAGGCAGGCTAAATATTGCACTAATTTTTTGCAGATACTCATAGAAACCTCCTTGGGAAAAAATTATAAAGGGGGCAAATAGCATTGCAAACAAAGAAATTGAAATCTGAAACAATTTCCCAGTTCTGAGTAAGCTGCGCTCACTTAAAACAATATTTTTTCGTTTTTCTACAAAGGGCTTATATAGGTTTAGGGTAAACAGCGTACTTGAACTATTTAAACCTGCATTAAAGGTAGTTATCGCTGCACCAAAAAGCATGCAAGCTGCAAGGCCGGTTAATATTGGTGGAAGAACATCCTTTACCAGTAACGGAAAAACCTCAGTGGTATTGGTTAAGCTTGGATAAAGATGCACCGCTATCAATCCGGGTACATTGATCAACAATGGACAAAGCAGTTTTGCAAATCCAGCTAGGGCTATTCCCTTTTGGCTGTCTTTTAAGCTTTTTCCCGCTAAAACCTGCTGAACGATGTATTGCTCCATGCCCCAATAATACAGATTGATGATAATCATTCCTGTAAAAAGCGTGGCAAAGGGAATCGCATCTTGTTTAGAACCAACCGCATTGAGGTGTTCTTTCTTTGAGGAAAGCACAGTGCTAAGTCCCGTCAAAAAATCGTCATGACCTAAATAACGGAGCCCAAAATAAGGGATGGCCACCATTAACACCAACATACCTGCACTTAGTACCGTATCAGACATGGTGATGGTTTTTAAGCCTCCCAATATCGTATACAAAGAACCAATAAGTCCCATTACCCAAACCAATATCCAAATGCTTCCCCAATAAGAAATATGGAGATTTCCGGATAGGTTGAGCAACCCACCAAAGGCTACCGCACCGCCATATAGTACCGTAGGTAGTAAATTTACGATATAACTGAAAAGAAACACCACTGAAACCAAGGTCTTGGTATCCTTGTCATATCTTTTCTCCAAAAAATCTGGAATAGTGCGGATTCCTGTTTTTAAATAAATGGGTATAAAAAATTCTGAAACGATAACCATTGCCAGCACTGAAGATAACCCCCAGCCAATTACAGACATGTTATTGATATAAACAGATTCGTTTTCGCCAATAAACTGATTTGCGCTGATGTTGCTAAAAAACAGGGAGGCCCCTATAATGATAAACCCATTAGACCTGTTTCCCAAGAAAAATCCAGTTGTAGTTTTATTCTGACCTTTACGCGAATTGAAGAATGAAATAATAGCAGCTATGACAGTAAATATCACAAAACTTATGAATGCCGTTTTTCCCAATTCCCTAATCTTAAAGTGAGTTCCTTAATATCAATTTGTTTTCCATGACGTGCTTAACAGGAGCTCTTGTCAATACAAATTCTGCTGCTCTTATACCCATTTCGGCAAAATCGACAGAGAAAGTCGTAATCCCATCAAATATGATTTCTTTCACATTGTCATCATTATGGGAAAGTATGCCCAAGTCTAGACCCACCTTGAGGCCTTTCACTTTCGTATCCTTCAAAATTTCCCAAAGCTCCAAGTTATGGATCGTAAAGTAAACCTTATCAGGAGCTATACTACCACTCTTGTATTCACTCTGGATTACCCCGTTAACTTTATGGTCCTTGATGAAACGCTCAAAGGAAATCAAGATGTCATTAGGTTCAGCAGAATTGGGCCTAAAGAAAAACACGAACTCCGAAAACTCCTTGATTCGTGGTGCAAGTTTTACAAAGGCATCATAAGAAGACTGCTTGAATTCTTGGACGATATATGAATAGGGCACATTCATCTCCACGTACCTATCAACCATCAAAAACTTATCCATGGGAAGCTCTTCCAGAATACTGATAGCAGATGGACTATCAATTGGCGCAATCACATACATTCCATACTGGCCTTTATTGCTATTGATGATTGATTCAAAAACCGTAAGGTTATTGTGGTGAAAAAAAACGTCGACTTGAACGTTGGGTCCTAAGTGATTCCTGAAATTTTGGTAAAAGGTTTCCTGGAAGGTATCAAAGGCATAGATCAATAGGCAAACCTTTAGATGCCGCTCGGTATCGTCTGTTGCGACAAAATAACCCTTCCTGTTCTTAGATTCCAAGATCCCCCTTGCAATTAATTCCTTATAGGCCTTACCAATGGTTTCCTTGGCAAACCCCAGCTCCCTTATCATCTCATTAACAGAAGGCAAAATATCTCCCCTTGCAATGACCTTCTGATTTAATGCATTTATTATTCCCTGAATAAGTTGCTCATGCTTTGAAAAGCTACTAATGTTAGCCAACAGTTTTATTTCGGAGAATAGTCTGGTTTTGTTCATTCAGAATTGAAATATTAAAATCGAAATGTAAAAATATTTAAATTATTTATAAAACTACCATTAAGTCTCTTGCCATTCGGCAAACCTCGAATATCCAGTTAGACGGAAACTGGTCGACAAAAGGAGCTAATTACAAAATTCAAGTATATTGAAGGCGTTAATAAGCAAGTAAAAACCAGAGGATCGGCTACAAAAAATTAGGTGTTGCAAATTAGAATAGGCCAAACGCGGCAATGGTGCTCGAACACCAAAATTCAGATAACACACTCATTAATAAGGATTTAAAAAAACTATATTTTTATATCGAAATAAGTTAAAATTATCGAACACTGCAAAAAGCCATTTCACAGCATAAAAAAAGGCCAAAACCTTTAAGATTTTGACCTTTTGAAAATTTCGGGGTGGCTGATGGGGCTCGAACCCACGACCCTCGGCACCACAAACCAATACTCTAACCAACTGAGCTACAACCACCGTGTTTTTCAGAGCAACAAAGGTAGGATTTTTATTATTCCCTGCAAATATTTTTCTACTAAAAAAGCGCAAAAAACACAACTTCCTAGTGCACAATTATTTCCGAATGCGAGGCACTTAGCTAAAAAGCAAATATAAATTCTACTGTGCTTGTTTAGGATGGGTTTCATGGCAGCGAGCTTAGTTCTTAAACCCGATAGCAGCCCAAATAGCCCACAGCGAGGCACGAGCGAGGACTATGGGCGGATAGCGGGGCTACAGTTCACGATGGAACACCTCCTTTTATTTTCAAATTAACCTTGTTACTTATTAATAACTGAGGATCCAATCTTCTTTTCAACATCTATACTGAGTTTTGACCAATAAAACTTAGTTTTGCGCTGTTTATGATAGAGATTTATACAGACGGTGCAGCAAGTGGAAATCCTGGTCCAGGGGGTTACGGTGTAATTTTACGTTCGGGCGCTCATTACAAAGAGTTGAGTGGCGGCTTTAGAATGACCACCAATAACAGAATGGAGCTATTGGCTGTAATCGAAGGGTTAAAGTCTATCAAAAACCCCGGACAGGATGTTACCGTGTACTCAGATTCTAAATATGTAGTAGATTCTGTTGAAAAAGGCTGGGTATTTGGCTGGGTTAAAAAAGCTTTTAAAGACAAAAAGAACAAAGATCTTTGGATCCAATACCTTAATTTACATAAACTACATCAGGTTAAATTCATCTGGATAAAAGGCCATAATGAACATCCAGAAAATGAAAGGTGCGACAGGTTAGCCGTAGCTGCTTCTCAAAACAAAGCTGCCCTAGCCATAGATGCTTTTTTCGAAGCCGAACGCAAAAACGCTTAATTAAAATTCTTTTCTTAAAATTATCATGATCGTTTAAGCTTTAAAAAACAAAGCCCTATATCATCAATATAGGGCTTCATTATATGAATATAAACTTTTAGGCCTTCAACATTTTATTTACAGCCAGCTGAACTTTAATAATATCTTGAGCGATAGTTTTCTGAATATTTTCATCAAAAGATGCAACAAACCTTGGTTCAAGAAGAACTTTATCAGCTTCATTTGTAATGTTTAACCTAAAAATGTGCTTACCAAACTTAAATCCAGCTCCAATTTTAGTGACATCAGCCTCAACAATTTGCATAAACTCATAGCTATTACTTACTTGGTCAAGAAAATCTTTAACCGCTTGAAACACAAAGTCGGTTTCAATATCTAATCCATTGATAATAATGATACTATCTTTTAAAGCAGCCTTAAGTACATCATTTCCCCTTACCGTTTCATGAAGGTTTTGTAATGGCTCTAATAAGTCTTCACTGAAAATGATGCTCCTTTTATCCGTAATCAATATTGCGTTAGAACTACCATTTACACCTGGCCCGTGTTTTAGAAGCACTTCATCGTTGCCGTCTCTCACAACATATTCACCTGCTGATTTTTGCTCTACCTTTGAACCTGCTATTGCTTTTGCCAAGGTGTTAACAATATAGGCTAAAGCTGGGTATTCTTCTGTTTTCATCCAATTATTTTTTTCGCAAAGATACGGCAGCAAATCCATTATTCTAGGTGAAAAAATGAATAAACCGCAGTCTTTAGAAATCAATTGAAAACGATATACAATCCTTCCCACTACGTCAAGTCGTCAAAGCAAATTTGCCTTAACCCTCAACACTTTTGAAGCAGAAAGAAACAACACTTTTTTACTTTAAAGATATTACTTATTTTCAGTGCAAATTAACAACGCTCAAATGTTTGGCTACTGGAACGACTTTTATTTTATCCCTGTTATTTTACAAGTAATAACCATTATCCATGCCCTTAAAACAGGTAGAAGAGATTGGATCTACTTACTGATATTCTTACCCTTAATAGGTGCAGTAATTTATTTTTTCATGGAGTTGCTACCTGAACTAACCCAAGGAAGGTCTTTGAAAAAGTACGTTTTTCCAAAACAGCAAATTAATGAATGGGAAAGGAAAGTACAGATAGCCGACAGTATCACTAATAAGCTGGGGCTTTCCAAAGCTTATGCTGAGCAAAAACAATATGATAAAGCCATAAAATTATCATTAAGCTGCCTTAAAGGCGCTTATAGCAACGACCCTGCCATTTTGCTCCAATTAGCAAGGCAATACTTTTACAATAACCAATACGAAGAGAGCTTAGCCTATTTTGATCAACTTAATTTAAGGAATGGCAATAAATTGTTGATGCCCGAAGATGAGCTTTTATATACACGAGCACAAGAAAATATTGGCACACCAGAGCTTGCAGACAAAGGTTATAGACAAATCATACGTACACAACACTCATTGGAAGCGATGTACTATTATGGTCTATTTTTAAAAAAACAGCAGCAAAAAGCTGAAGCTCGTGAACAATTTCAGCGTGTTAGAAGTGAGATTAAACTCTTGCCAAAATACTTGCGCAGACGCAATGCTATATGGGCAAGAAAATCCATGAGAGAATTGATTGCTTTGAAGTGAGATAGTCTGGAAGTCCGAAAGTCCGGAAGTCCGAAAGAGAATAAGATAGTCGGGAAGTCAGAAAGTCCGGAAGTCAGAAAGAGAACAAGATAGTCGGGAAGTCAGAAAGTCAGTAAAGTCCGAAACACCAAAAGACAAAGCAAAGGAACTATATAATTCCTTTTAAACTTAGCGTCCTTGGCGTTCTTTGCGGTTAATTAATGAGTTGCGCCCAATGAACTATATTGAACCAATAAACTAATCAATCCCCCCTACTACGCCTAGTTGCTCTAATTTCTCTTCCACAATTTCATCAGCATTCATGGCGTTTACTGGAGAAAACTCAGCCATAAATTCTTCTGCCTTTTTAACCATTTTAGGCGAGCCAATAAATATCGAAGTTCTTTGATGTAACTCTTTGGGTTGCATATCCAATATCCTGTTCAAGCCGTCAGAAGCAACGCCTCCAGCCTGTTCAATAATAAAGGCCATTGGGTTACATTCGTACAACAACCTTAATTTGCCATTGGGCGATGATGCCGTGGTTGGGTAGATATAAATTCCACCTTTAATTAGGTTACGATGAATATCACCCACCATAGAACCAATGTATCTTGAGGTATAAGGTCTGCGGGTAGCAAAATCTTCCACTTGCGCATACTTGATATATTTTTTCACTCCTGCTGGGAAATGAACATAATTGCCTTCGTTAATAGAATAGATAATGCCATCTTCAGGAACTTTCATGTTAGGGTGCGACAAGCAAAACTCGCCAATGGATGGATCTAAAGTAAAGCCGTTCACTCCATTTCCAGTAGTATAAACCAACATGGTTGATGAACCATAAATTACATAACCTGCGGCGACTTGTTCTGTTCCTTTTTGCAAAATATCAGTAATTGTAGCGCAACCATCCACAGATTTTCTCCGATAAATTGAAAATATGGTACCAACTGCTACGTTCACGTCAATATTAGAAGAACCATCTAAAGGATCAATACACACAATGTATTTGGCGTTTTTAGAAACAGGCGAATCAATCGGCACAAACTCATCTTCTTCTTCAGTTACCACGATGCAACATTCGCCTCCACTGGTTAAAGCAGAAATAAATTGCTCATTGGCATACATGTCTAATTTCTTTTGGTCTTCTCCCTGTACATTTGTAGTACCTGCATCTCCTAAAATATCTACTAAACCTGCTTTATTCACTTCACGATTTACAATTTTTGAAGCAATTCCTATGTCTCTAAGTAATCTAGAAAGTTCCCCTTTTGCGTATGAGAAATCTGCTTGTTTCTCGATAATGAATTGACCCAGTGTAGTTATTCCAGCCATATTTACTTAGTGTATTTGTTACGTTATCTATTCCCTAATTCTATAACCTCTAAGGTATGTATTTTTTCTTCAGAAATGCAAAACCTAATTAAAGTTCTTACTTTATGCCAACCGCTTTTTCCAGCAGCACCGGAGTTAATATGCAAACATTTTATTTTTTCATCGAAAACAACTTTTAAAATATGTGAGTGACCACATATAAATAATTTTGGCGGCTTAGTGTAAATTTCTTCTTTTACTTGCGATGCATAACGATTAGGATAACCACCGATATGGGTCATCCAAACATCTACCCCTTCACAATTAAACCTTAAATGTTCTGGAAACTCAGCCCTAATCGTTTTACCATCTATATTTCCATATACGCCACGCAAAGGTTTAAAAGCAGCTAAAGGCTCTGCAACACCAGCTCCAAAATCCCCTGCATGCCATATTTCATCGCAATCGGCAAAGTATTTAAAAACAGCTTCGTCTAAATAACCGTGCGTATCAGAAATTAAACCTATTCTTTTCATTTTTGTTTTCGTTGTTCGTTGATCATTGATCGTTATCCTTAATAAATATGAGCGAAAAACGATAGACGAAAAACGATTTATTCTTCTTTCTGCTTTGCGAGCTCTTATTTTCTTTGCGGTTAAGCACCTAATATCCCAAAAAGAAATCCTGCAATAAATCTTTGTAAGCATTGCTATAAACCTTTTCACTTTTGTAAATGTAAAAGTTTTTAAGCTGCACTTTTGTTTGCTTTTTACTCAAACAAACAATCCATCTAAATGCTGCTTTTGAAATATCTGAGTGCAAATCAATTTGAGTTGTTAAATAAAGTCCCAAACTTTCTGCTTTTGCGATTAAAAGTCTAGCTTGTTTAACAGGTAAAATAAACCAGAAACTTCCTTGTTCAGTTAATAAGGAAGAAACTTTTAATATCAATTCATTAAAGAAGACTTCATCAGTATGCCTAGCAATTCCCTTTTTTTGTTCAGCGTTTTTTAAATCATTAACAAAGTATGGCGGATTTGAAATGATTAAATCAAATTTATTAGGATTGTTATATTGTTCTATTGCTGTATTGTTGATGGTTAAGCGATTACTGAAAACTGATAACTGAAAATTCTTGCTAGCAGTAGCTGATGCTTGTTCGTCTATCTCCACAGCTTCAATAAACGCATCTGGAAAACGCTGCGCCAGCATTAAGGCAATTACACCTGTTCCTGTTCCAATATCTAAAATGTGTTTAGGAGCAGTACTTTCTGCAATTGCTGCCAACAATACGCCATCGGTATTGATTTTCATGGCACAACCTGTTTGATCTACTTCGAATTGCTTGAATTTGAATATACTCATTAAGAAATTTACAATCTTTATTTTATGTTTCTATTTTGTTTTATCTCCAAAGAGCGTTTGTCATTCACAGCATCCTTGTCATTCCAAGTGATTTTGTCATTCAGAGCGCAGCGAAGAATCTATCTAGTTGAACTCTTCTCATAGATTCCTCCGAAGTCGGAATGACTGATTATTAGAGCGTTTGTCATTCACAGCATCCTTGTCATTCAGAGTGATTTTGTCATTCAGAGCGCAGCGAAGAATCTATTCGTTAGCTCCTCTCAGCAGATTCCTCCGAAGTCGGAATGACAGTTCTTATTAAAGAACATATCTTATTGCTCCCCTCAGCAGATTCCTCCGAAGTCGGAATGACAACACATTATCTTTACCCATCTATAGCTTCATCATTAAGAAATCTCCATTCTTTGTTTTCCGTTTCTATTAGTGCGTTCTTTTTAGCCCTTGACCAGCCTTTTATTTCTTTTTCTCGATCAATAGCATCATTAATATATTGATACCTTTCATAATAAACCAAATAAAAACAACTATATTTTTTAGTGAAAGAGGATGAGTTTTCTCCACTCTTATGTTGTTCGATTCTAATACCCAAATCATTTGTAACACCGACGTACAAGACCGTCTTATTGAAATTCGTCATTAAATAAACAAAGTAATTATGATCTCTCATGTTACAATTTTCCTGGTTTTTTCAATCATTTTTATTGTCAATAGAGTTTTTGTCACTCAGAGCGTCCTTGTCATTCAGAGCGCAGCGAAGAATCTATTCGTTAGCTCTTCTCATAGATTCCTCCGAAGTCGGAATGACAACGCGGATTATCGCTCATAAATTTCCAAAGGCAAACCATCGGGATCGGTAAAAAACGTAAACTGCTTCCCTGTAAATTCATCAATCCGTATGGCTTCAGTCTCTACACCTTTACTTTTTAGCAAATCACTCACCTTTCTTACATCATCAACTTCAAAAGCTAGATGCCTTAAACCAGCAGCCTCTGGTCGTGATGGCCTTGATACAGGATTTTCAAAAGAGAAAAGTTCTATCTGATATAATCCATTAACTGCTAAATCTAATTTGTAAGATTTTCTTTCTGCCCTGTAAACTTCAGCCAATATCTCAAAACCTAATTTATTGACATAAAAGTCTTTAGAAACTTCATAATTTGTACAAATAATTGCGATATGATGAATGCGGTTGAACATTTGATAAGTTTAATATTTCTTAATGTGGAAAACCCCTTAATTATTACATTAATTGTTCAAAAGTAGGTAATATTATCCCTCGTTTAACTGGCATTTTTAAAATTTTAAAGCTAAATTTGCATCTTCAAAAAACAAGCATGATTCATTTCTTCTTAAGTCAATCCGACGAGGTTTTTGTTCTACAAACAGAACAGGCCCTTTCAGCAACTGATATTACAAAACTTGAATGGTTATTCGGCGGTGCCAAAAAACAAAATGAAACTGCGCTGAGCGGTTTTTTTGTTGGTCCACGTGCAGCAATGATTACCCCTTGGAGTACAAATGCCGTAGAAATTACGCAGAACATGAGCATTTCGGGCATTATCAGAATTGAAGAATTTAAAAAAGTAGCAGAAGATTTTTCTGGTTACGACCCAATGCTTTCTCAGAAATACCAAGATTTAACACAAGCTGTTTTCACAATTGACATTAAACCTGAGCCAATTCTTGAAATTACCGATATCGCCGCTTACAACAAACAAGAAGGTTTATCCCTAAGCGATGAAGAAGTAGAATACCTAGTTTCTTTAGCTAGTAGACTAGAAAGACCTTTAACAGATTCTGAAGTTTTCGGTTTCTCTCAAGTTAACTCAGAACACTGTCGCCATAAAATTTTCAATGGTAAATTTGTGATTGATGGCGTAGAGCAACCTACTTCACTATTCAAATTAATCCGTAAAACATCTGAAGAAAACCCTAACGATATTGTTTCGGCTTATAAAGATAACGTTGCCTTTATTAAAGGTCCAATTGTACAGCAGTTTGCACCAAAACGTGCAGATGAGCCAGACTATTATGCTTTAAGCGACTTCGAATCGGTTATCTCTATTAAAGCAGAAACACATAACTTCCCTACTACAGTTGAACCTTTTAATGGTGCAGCAACTGGTTCTGGTGGCGAGATTAGAGATAGGTTAGCTGGTGGACAAGGTTCATTGCCTTTGGCAGGAACTGCAGTTTACATGACAGCTCTTTCTCGTTTAGAGCAAGACCGCCAATGGGAAAAAGGTGTGGAAGAAAGAAAGTGGCTGTATCAAACCCCGATGGATATTTTAATCAAGGCATCTAACGGTGCTACAGATTTTGGAAATAAATTCGGTCAGCCGCTAATTACAGGCTCTGTATTAACATTCGAACACGAAGAAAACTCTCGCAAGCTAGGTTACGATAAAGTAATCATGCTAGCTGGTGGTGTTGGATATGGCAAGGCTAGTCAAGCACAGAAAAAGAAACCACAAGAGGGCGATAACATTGTAATTCTTGGTGGCGAAAATTATAGAATCGGAATGGGTGGTGCAGCAGTTTCGTCTGCTGATACTGGCGAACACGGAACCGGCATCGAATTAAACGCTATTCAACGTTCAAACCCAGAGATGCAAAAAAGAGCGGCAAACGCTGTTCGTGGAATGGTAGAAAGCGACCACAATACAATTATCTCTATCCATGACCATGGTGCAGGCGGCCACTTAAACTGTTTATCTGAACTGGTAGAAGAAACAGGTGGATTAATCAATTTAGATAAACTTCCGGTAGGCGACCCAACACTTTCATCAAAAGAAATTATTGGTAACGAATCTCAAGAAAGAATGGGATTGGTTATTGGAAACGAACACATTGCAACATTACAAAAAATTGCAGATCGCGAACGTTCGCCAATGTACACGGTTGGTAAAGTAACTGGCGATCATCGTTTTACTTTCAAATCTGAAACCACTGGGGTAAAACCGATGGATTTAGAACTAAAAGACATGTTTGGCAGTTCTCCAAAAGTGATCATGGCCGATCAAACGATTGATAGGAAATATCAAGCTGTTGCTTATGATAAAACTCAATTAAACACTTACTTAGAACAAGTTTTACAATTAGAAGCTGTTGCGTGCAAGGATTGGTTAACTAACAAAGTTGATAGATGTGTTGGCGGTAGAGTTGCCAAACAACAATGTGCTGGACCATTACAATTGCCACTAAACAACTGTGGTGTAATGGCATTAGATTTTCAAGGCAAGGAAGGTATTGCAACTTCGGTTGGTCACGCTCCCCTATCTGCTTTAATTGATGCTGGTGCGGGAAGTAGAATTGCTATTGCAGAATCGCTTTCTAACTTAGTTTGGGCACCATTAAAAGATGGCTTAAAAAGCGTTTCGCTTTCTGCTAATTGGATGTGGGCTTGTAAAAACGAAGGCGAAGACGCAAGATTGTACGAAGCGGTTAAAGCTTGTTCAGACTTTGCCATTGATTTAGGAATCAACATTCCGACTGGAAAAGATTCACTATCAATGAAACAAAAATATAAAGATGGCGATGTAATTGCTCCTGGAACCGTTATTATTTCTGCAGGTGGTAATTGTAACGACATTACTAAGGTAGTCGAGCCAGTTTTGCAAAAAGATGGTGGTTCAATTTACTACATTAACCTTTCTAATGATGCTTATAAATTAGGTGGTTCTTCTTTCGCTCAAATCTTAAACAAGATTGGCAATGAAACGCCTGATGTTAAAGATGCCACTCAATTTAAAAAGACATTTAATGTTATTCAGGATTTAATTAAGGCTGAGAAAATTGAAGCTGGACACGACATTGGCAGTGGAGGTTTAATCACTACTTTATTAGAGCTTTGTTTTGCCGACCGCGATTTAGGGGCAACTTTAGATTTAACTAGTTTAGGCGAAGCTGATAACATCAAATTGTTGTTCTCTGAAAATATTGGCATTGTTTTTCAGGCAGGTGCCGATGTAGAAAAAACATTAAGCGAAAGCGGAATAACTTACCATAAAATTGGTGAAGTAAGCTCAACAGCAACTTTAAAAGTGAAAAACTTTGAGGAAGAGTTAAGTTTTGACATTGACAGTTTACGTGACGTTTGGTTTAAAACTTCTTACTTATTAGATAAAAAGCAAAGTGGAGCTGTAAAAGCGAAAGAGCGTTTCGATAACTACAAAAATCAACCTTTACAATACAATTTCCCAACGCAGTTTGATGGTAAAAAACCTGTAATAGATGAAACTAAACCCCGTCCGAAGGCAGCAATTATACGCGAGAAAGGTAGTAACTCTGAGCGTGAATTAGCTAATGCAATGTATTTAGCTGGTTTTGACGTGAAAGATGTGCACATGACCGATTTAATTTCTGGCAGGGAAACATTAGAGGATATTAAATTTATTGGAGCCGTTGGTGGTTTCTCTAACTCAGATGTTTTAGGTTCGGCCAAAGGTTGGGCTGGCGCATTCATGTACAACGAAAAAGCGAGAATTGCATTGGAGAATTTCTTTAATCGCGAAGACACACTTTCTGTTGGTGTGTGTAATGGTTGCCAGTTATTTGTTGAGCTTGGTTTGATTAATAAAGACCACGAACAGAAACCAAAAATGTTGCACAACGAAAGCCATAAACACGAAAGTATTTTTACTTCGTTAACCATACAAGAAAACAAATCTGTCATGCTTTCTACCTTAGCTGGCAGTACTTTAGGCGTTTGGGTATCGCATGGCGAAGGAAGATTCCTATTGCCATACACAGAGGATAAATATCAAATCGTTTCTAAATACGCTTACGAAAGCTATCCTGCTAGTCCGAATGGCTCTGATTATAACACTGCAATGCTATGTGATGAAACTGGAAGACATTTGGTCATGATGCCTCACATTGAGCGCTCATTGTTCCAATGGCATTGGGCAAATTATCCAAAAGGCAGAAAAGACGAAGTTTCGCCATGGATGGAAGCATTTGTAAATGCAAGGAAATGGGTGGAGAATCAAAAGTAATAAAAGATTAAAAAATCAAAATCCTCGACAAATTGTCGAGGATTTTTTGTTATAGTTTCCTTTTGATATCATTAATTTACAGCGACGACAACTGAAGAAATACTATCGTTAAAACCGATATCGGTTAAACAGTCTTCATCAGCAGTCAACGTGGTTACCGTACCAGTATAATTATTGCTTTTGTAAATGGTTATTTTCAAACCTGCAGGTACTTTTATCGAAGAAGCATCATCATTGACTACACCTAAAGCAGCTAATTGCGACATGGTATAAGACCCTACACCTAAACTAGCGCTCCAACCTCCATAGTTACAATTCTGATAGATGCTTACGGTAGAAGGAGGTGGTGGTGTGCCAGCAGCTTCTGCATAAGTACTTGCAATTCTGATGTGTTTTACAAAATGTGTAGCCTGTGAATCATCGCCACCATACACACCCCATTTTGGATCGCAGTAATCGCTATCCAAGGTTCTGCAGTTGTAACGTTGCGTACCATTGCTTAAGGTTTGTTTAACCCCATTGTACCATAACTCTACATAACCAGTAGTGGCGCTGTAAGAAGCATTAATGCGCATGGTAATGTCAGTCCAAGTACTCGTTACAAGTGGTGTAGACCACAATACAAAAGCCGTGTGACTGGCATCAAAATACTGTAATTCTAAATTACCATTTTTGGTCCTGAGCATCAAAGGGTGGTTCGCCAATGATCCTTCCGTTGGATAAGACTTCCATTGCCAAATGGCTTCTGTTTGTAGTGAAGTAGGCATATAAATTTTACTTTGCCAGCCTACATAAAAATTAGTGCCTTCTGGAGCGCTAAAGCCAACAGAGCCATGTCCTTCTGCCCTATGGCTTCCTGCGGGTTTAAGAAATTTCCATACTGGTGTACCAGTTTCGTCGTTCACAACGGTAACAGTACCACTTTGTTCTACGTTAATTGCTTTCCAAACTGCAGCACTGCCAAGCGAAGCATCTCCATTGTGATAAACAGATTGGTCGGTTACAATCTTTGTGGGGTCTTTTGGAGATGTTAGGTCTTCTGCATTTAGCGCTGTAGTGTCAGCCTCAGCGTTTTTCTTGCAGCTTTGCTGGGTTAAGGCAAGCGCAACAACAAGCATAATGATGTTGATTTTTTTCATGATTTTGGTTTTAATATTTGGTTAATAATAGTTTGCACGTCAAATCATTTGTAGGATATTGTTTATTGTAAAAAGGCAGCCGCAGTCCATAACAAAGGTGCCTGTCCGTGCAGGTCGCCAGTGATGCGTTTTCGGTCTAAATAATATTGGAGGTCGTTTTTCTTATTTGTTCCTTCGCATACATCGCTTACATCGGCATTGCCATCAATTTTAGCTACTAAGGCCAGCCAAGCTTTGCGTACAGCTGGCGCATATTGTTTTTGGTTTAACCAACCTTTTTTAACGCCTGTTACCATGGCGTAGGTAAACATGGCCGTACCAGAGCTTTCTTCCCATGATGCGGGCATATCTATTAATTGTCGCCACATGCCAGATGTTGCTTGGTATTTTAACAACGAGCTCATCATCACTTGGTAGCCTTTTAAAATCCTTGGTCTATTCGAGTGGTTTTTGGGCAATGAGCTTAAGATTTCGGCCATACCTGCTGCCATCCAACCATTGCCCCTTCCCCAAAAGAAAGGTACATCTGGCGCATGGTAAAACAGTCCGTTTTTTTGCTGTAGAGAATCGAGGTAAACCACCATCTCTTTGGCGGCACGATCCAAATAGATTTGATTACCCGTAGCCCGATAAGCTTGTGTTTGTAAGGCATTGATCATGAACATATCATCAATCCACATTCTGGTTTGCCAAGTAAGCCCTCGACCATAGAAAACATGCGATTCGGGAACTACTCGTTTACCTTCTGGTGGCCCCCATTGTTTATCGGCTATGTTTTGCCCCATGACCAAGTACCTTTGTTCTTTGGTTTGTCTGTAAAGTTCTAAGGGAACAGCGCCAAAAACACCATAATCTACGTGGTCTGGTATAGGGATGAGTGAGGCCTCTTCTCCAAAAAATGGCTCGAAGCGTTTAGCCAATTGCACTTTTAATGTTGTATCGTTGCTTTCTTTGGCAAATTTTAAGGCGCCATACCAAGCACAGGATTCTGGATAGGTAATTACTTTTGGTGGTGTGGGTCTACCGAAATTGGTATGCGGTGTAGCAACAAAACGATCTGCAATGCGCTTTCCGATAACCAAAGGCGATGCACCTTTAGGCCAATTTTTAAATTCATTTACCGATTGTTTGGGCTGAGCAAGGGCTGTTGCGCTAAAAAATAGCGCAATCAATATAGATATGTTCGTTTTCATTTCTGAGGGATTAACTGATTGATTTATTGGAGGTAACAGGTAAAAAATCTGCTCTATGCGGACTAAAAATATCGATTAACATACCTGGTTCTAGACAGATGCAGCCATGTATCTCGTGAGGTGGAACATAATAACCATCTCCTTTTTTAATGGTCTTTTTCTGATCACCGATGGTCATTTCAAAAACGCCACTTTCTACATAGGTTACTTGGGTATGATGATGTTCATGCAATTGCCCTACAGCATCTGCTTCGAACTTTACTTTCACTAACATGACGTTTTGATCATGGCCGTAAAGTTGTCTTTTAATGCCATTTCCTAAATCTTCCCATTGGATCTCGGAGTCGAACTGAAATAAACTTCCTTGTAACATAGTTTAAATTTTAGGGTTTATGAATGAGGTTAATGTTTAATATTGGATACGCTGTTTCGGTAAATAAAATCGGCAATGGTGGCAGGTTCTTCAATCGGGAAATGATGTCCTTCTAAGCTTTGTACGCCTTTAGTCATGGGAATGACAGTGGCCGTCCCTCCTTTTAGGATGTAATTCTGCACCAATAACATGGTATTTTCAGCGACGGGCACTATGCGATCATCTAAACCAATTACGTGCAAGATGGGCACTTTTAAGGCGGCTAACTGATCTAAATTGTCTTTGGGTTGATCTTTATACTGCTTTGCTTCTTCTTCTGTTAAATTGTACACAGCTAGTAATTTCTTCCAATCGGCAGCCGAACCTTTACTTGTTCCTTTACCGCCTGGCCAACTGTTGAAATCGCAAACTGGTGCCTCTGCATAAATACAGTTTACCTTAGTAGGATTTCTTTTTGCCCAACCGTAAACATATAAACCACCACGACTTATTCCTTCCAAAGCGACTTTTTGGGTGAAGCCTTTTTTGGCAACAAGGTATTTGTAAAACTGATCCCAGCTATCTAACGCTTTGGCATGTCCAAATAAATCATTGGTTTGGAGATAGGCAACATGGAAACCTCTTTCTAAAAGGATGCTATCTGGTTGTGTATGCCAATCGGGGAAATAAGCTTTCCAAACCCAAGGATTACCTGTTATGGCCTTTTTGGGAGCGATTACCCAAGCGGATAGCCCATTGAATTTAAATTCTGTTTTATCGAAATGATGCCACTTCACTGTTTTTTCTTCAGTGATGTTTTGCGCCATCACTGAATAAGTAAAACCGAGATAAAGAAGAAATAAAAAGATGTACCTCATGATTAGCTCATTTAACAATATTTTTCCCAGTTAAACGCAAGGCCAATTGCGCTTCAAATAAAGATTTTGGCAATACTGCTTTACCTTGATTTTGGTTCAATCCAACGTTTTCAAAAGTTACTTTTCGGTTTGACTGGAAACCAACCAATAAGGGTTGAGCAATGGTATAATTGCGTCGCCTACTCAAATCCCAGAAATTATAAGCCTGGTCTTTGATAGATTGATGCTGAAAATTCCATAATACCAACTGTTTACCATGATGTGGATGCCCAGGTTCAGGACCGCCTAGGTTATAAAACACCCCACCTTTAATATCGTCATACAGTGTGGCAAAAGGTTGACCAGAATGTATATCGATATTTTGATCCTCACCTAGCGTACATTGCGTAATGACTGTACCCACAGCGCTGTAACCTGTACCAGCTCCATGGTGTTGTGCGCCATTGAAATTGCAGTTTTTGATCAATACGCCATAACCTGTTCTTGCATGTATGGAAGCATGCCCTTTTTTGCCTTTAAAATCTACATTAGCTACTGTTACTTGGTAACCTGAACGGATAAACAAACCTTCATTCCAATCGCGGAATTCACAGTTCCTTACCCAACTATTTTTAACATACTCCATCCCTACTGCTTCATAAGCATAATCATGGATGGCATTTTTATGGTGGATAAATTCTTCATTATATGTTTTCCAATTACTGGTAAACAGGATGTCTTCAATACCACATTCTTCGATAAAATTGTAACTGGTTAATTCAAAGGCTGCACTTTTTACCATCCTCACATCAAAATGCAAAGGATTTTTAAACTTTACCTTATTACCTTCAATCTTTTCAATGGTATGAATTTCGTTGATCAACATTCCTCCTTTTTCACCAAAAAGCCTTGTCCACTCTGGTTTCAATTGCAGAGGCGCAAAATAGATCTTAGTAAACTCTTCGCTTCGGTGGCGAATCACCACATCTTGACCAAGCTTTAAAGCCGAAACATCTGCCACTTCTACCCAGAAACTTTCACGATCAGCATCATTGGTGATAGTTGTTAATGTTTTAGTACTTGTATTGGCAGGTTTAAATTGTATTTGTCGACCATTGATGCGCATTTTGTCTTGGTAGATTTCAGTTCCACCTGCCCCAACACCACTACCCTTTAATACAATGTTACTTTTAGAGATCAAGATATGTTTGGTGCTGTCGGTATCTTTAGCAAGCAGGTATTTTCCTGGCGGGAAGAATACCACACCACCATTTTCATTTTGCTCTGCCGCATGAATGGCTCGCTGAATTGCTTCATCATCGTAATTGGCATCGTTAGGTTTGGCGCCATAATCAACCACATTAAATCTCTTTTTACTCGATACATTTGGGATTTCCTTCTCAGAGAAATGATAACCAGCATAAGAAAAATCTGGTAATAAAGGTGTTTTACCTGTTTGTTTAGCGTTCACAAAATCTACCCAAGCTTTGGCTACTTCTTGCGCAGACAATGCATTGGTTAAGGATAAAAACAATACGATTACTATCAGTTTTTTCATGATATTATTAATGAGCTATAATTATTTAATCTATCGCTCCTGTTTTCATTTTAGCTGCAGGCTTCAGGTTTTTTGCTTTTACATCCCCAGCTACTTCCAACTTAAGGACAGTAGCAATTTGATCTACAGCTTTTGCTGGTACTTGAATGGTAATCACATCTCCTTGTGCACTTGCTTTTAACTTTTCGCCATTGTACAACAAGCTAGTCGCCACTATTTTATTGGATAATCCCGATACTTTCAACTTCCCATCTTTTGGCCAATCAAATACAGAGAGGTACAAGGTGGTATTGTTCTTCGTACTTTTTTTGGTGATACGTCCCCAAGGCATTTCTGCTAATGGGTTAGCTGTTGTGGCATAGATAGCTTCGTGATTTACTTTCATCCAAGCGCCAATGTCTTTTAAGCGATCAATGCTTTCTTGCGGAAAAGAACCGTCTGGTTTTGGACCTACATTAAGCAAATAATTTCCTCCCTTTGATGCGATGTCTATTAAATTTTGAATCAAGGTGGTTGATGATTTCCATTTTTGATCTGATTTACGATAACCCCAAGTACCATTCATCGTCATACAGGTTTCCCAATATTGCCCGTCTAATTCGCTTAAATCTGGTATTTTCTGCTCTGGCGTTTTGGTATCACCTAAGAAGTTTGGACGTTTTAATCTGTCATTTGTAATGATTTTTGGCTGAGATTTTAAGGCATCTTGTAGTTTCAGTGCTGCCTCATCTGTCATGTTAGTTGGGGTATCCCACCAAAGCACAGCAATTTCACCGTAATTGGTCATCAACTCTTTTAACTGTGGTACCGCAACATCATTGATGTATTGATCAAATGTTTTTGTATCCTGCACAGGATCCCATTTGCCTTTATGAGCTGCAGTATAAGCATCCACTTTTGCACTATCAGGATTAGGCCATCCTTCACGCATCAATTTACGGGCAACTGAGCCACCTGCATTGCCCCAATCTTGTGCTTGTGAGTAATAAAACCCTAGTTTGATACCGTATTTTTTGCAGGCTTCTGCTAAAGGTTTTAATAAATCTTTTCCATAAGGTGTAGCATCAGTGATGTCCCAATTACTCGCTTTAGAATTGAATAAAGCAAATCCGTCATGGTGTTTTGCGGTAATGATCAAGTATTTCATTCCTGCATCTTTAGCTGTTTTCACCCAAGCATCAGCATCATATTTTACCGGATTAAATTGTTTAGCGATTGCTTTATATTCGACTACAGGAACTTTCATTCTATTCAAAATCCATTCGGCTCCACCTTTTGCTTGCTCATGACCATTATACTGACCCGCCATTTGTGCATATACCCCAAAATGGATAAACATACCGAAACGAGCTTCTGTCCACCATTTCATTCGTTCTTCTTTGGAGAGCGTCTGTTGCGCATTGGCGGATGATATGGCCAATAGACATACAAGGAATAAGCTGCTTAATTTTTTGATCATGATCTATAGTTTTATTATCGTATGCTTAATTAATTTTTGATGGTTAAAGCTGCACCTAATGTTAAACGCGGTGGCCCGATGTTTACAGACTTTAAAAGCGCTTTATGTAAATCATCTAATACACTTGACCCTACGTTGTTCGATTGAAAAAAGGAATAGGAACCTTTAAAACCACCTAAGGCAATACTGCCCGCAGCAGGAAAATAGGTATTCAATTCTATCACACTCAGTTTAGGGTCGGCTTGCAAAAAACCAGTTGGCAATACCAATGTTTGCCCACTACCCATCCCAAAGGCGATATTTCCATCATACACAAAGTTTTGTGGCTGATCTGTATAGGCCATCGCAATGCCTCCTTTTGCTTGAATTAAATTGTTGGCAATGGTACAGTCTGCAGGCGGAACAGTTCTTCCATTCCCACCCTTGCCAGCGCCTATATCAAAACCTTGTGCACAATTCACAATGGTGTTACCTACAATCTTTGCATTTTTTACTTGAAAATAACCACTAGGTTCAGAGTTAGGTACACCATCTAATATAGAAATGGCACAGGTTTGTCCGGTGGTGGCAATGCCTTGTAAATAGTTGTTATAAACAAGATGGCTTTCGCCGATGATGCGAATACCACCAGCATCCTTTACATCATTACCAACAAAATAGTTTCCATATACCTCGGTACCATTGCCATGACGAAGCGACAAAGTTCCTCTACTTTCGAAAAAGAAGTTATTACGGATGATGTTTTTACTCATCTTATTGGAAATAATCTCTGTTTCACCACTGCAATGTTCAAAGATGTTTTCCTCTATCAGTACTAAAGCTTCGCTGAGGTAATAATCTGAAGTACCTACCCTAATCGTTTCGCCACCATTATTGCCTAAATCGGCTCTAGCTCCAAAATAGTTATGGTCTATCCTATGACTTATGGCTGTTGTTGCTCCCCACAATACTACAGTAGGACCTTGATGCGCTTTTCCTTTCAAGTAACAATGGTCTAGCCTATTGTTTTTACCATTCATAGAAATCCATCTGTAATCAATGGTCTGGTCTACCGGACTATAATCAACTATGGAAGTATTGGTTAACCTACAGTTTCTTGAAGCCGAAGTAAAATCAACTACATTCAATTTTGAAACACCCAAATCACCATTGGCAAAATTAAGACCATCTACTACCAACCATTGTCCATCAATAGATAAGGAAGAAGTACCTTTTAGGTTAACATCACCAGCTTTTTCCGCTATCAATACGATTGGCAATTGAGCGGTACCATTCCCTATAAAAACTAAACGTTGGTTATTCCAATCGCCAGATTTCATCATCACTGTATCTCCGGCATTTAAAGTAAGTGCACTTAACTCGGTAGCAGAACCAATGATTTTGCAAGCAGTACATTTAGGTTTACCTATTACAGGGGGTATTACAGGAACTTGAGGGTCGGGTGATTGCCCACCTTTTTTACAAGCGCCTAATAATGCCACAGCTGCAAATACAGCTATGAAACATTTAATTTCCCTAAGAGATAATGTGAATGCCATGTTACTTGCTTGCTATTGTTATCTTATTGGTGTTTAACCATGTTGGACCAATGTTTTTCTGTGTTAAAATCGACAACTGCTCTTCATTTAAACTTGCGCCAACATCTTTTTGCTTGATGAAAGAGAAATTTCCAGCGAATGCACCTTTTACTGCACTAGTTGATGCAGGTTGCCATATCACATCTGTCTTTTTAAGTTGGGCATCCACTTTTTTAAAGCCTGTAGGCAAGATTGTGGTTACACCATTTTCATCTACCATGTTTCCATTAAAGGTTACATCAGCAGTTTCATCAACCATTGTTACGCCATTAGTTACCTTGCTGATTAGGTTATTAGCAATCATAACTTTTTGAGGTGGTAAAATCCGCTCTGCGTTTTTCCCTGCACCTACAGAAAAGGCTTCTTTACAATCTACAATGGTATTGGCTACAACGGTAGCATTTTTAACTTGCCAATGGCTTACCAAAATGGGATTGGGTAGTCCGTCCATGACCGAAACGGCAGCTCTTAGACCTGTACCTGTTAAACCTTGCAGATAGTTATTGTAAACATTGTGGTGTTCTCCGATGATCCTGATACCACCGGTGTCTTTAATATGATTGCCGATAAAGATGTTTCCAAAAACAGCATTATAATTGCCATGTCTTAAGGTTAATGTACCAACACTTTCATAGAAGAGGTTATTAGAAATGGTATTGCGACAAGATTTTACCGAAACAATTTCTGTTTCCCCATTACACTGGGCAAAGATGTTGGCATTAACTATAGTAAAAGAATCGTACATAGACCAAGTACTGGTTCCGATACGGATAGTTTCTCCACCATTGCCATTAATATCTGGTCGTGGACCGAAATAGTTATGGTCTATTTGATGATAATTAGCACTAGCCGAAAGCCATACTACAAGAGTTGGACCGATATTGGTTTTGCCTTCAAAATAACAATGATCTACGCGATGGCGGCTACCATAAAGCGACACGAAAGTATATTCCTTAGCCTTATCTGTTGGATTGTAATTAACTACACTTGAATTGCTTAGGCGGCAGTTAGAAGAATTTTCAGCAAAGAGGATCACATCTTCACCATTGGTAGCGCCATCTTTAAAATTTAAACCATCTACCAACAACCAAGCTCCTTCTATTTTAATGGATGATGTGCCTGTGAAGTTAACTTTCAGCGCATTTTCTGCTTTTAATAGAATTGGATTTTGACTAGTGCCTTTTCCTTTAAAAACCAACTGTTGGTCTTTCCAATTGCCATTAGCAAGCATCACCTGATCGCCAGGTTTTAAAACCAATTGCGCAAGCTCAGCAGCTGATTTAACAGTATAGTTCTTTGAAAAACCTTGTAACGCAAGACTTACCAAACAGCAGGTTAAAAAAAGCTTAAATCTCCTATTCATGATGTTAATTCTTTAAAGGTTTAATTGGGTTTTTACTTCTCAATAAGGCTTCTAGGTAATAATAATCGGCATAACTTAAAGGCACATCTACCTCAGAGTTGCTTGGTTTAGAACCAGTGCTGTGCAACAAAATAAAGCCAAATGCTGAGCCTATAGGTGCAATGTATTTAGAAGCTAGGGATTGCAGCATTTGATCTGCCTTGTTACGATAATTCTTTCCTTCTTTACTATAGTTAGTCAATTCATATAATGCAGATGAGATCACCGCAGCAGCTGATGCATCTCTTGGTTCATTAGGAATGCCAGGTGCGTTAAAATCATAATATGGCACTAAATCTGCAGGTAAGTTCGGGTGGTTGAGGATAAACTTTGCTACGTTTTCTGCCTGTTTCAAGTATACTGGGTTTTTCGTATATCTGTAACACATCGTATAACCATATATCGCCCAAGCTTGTCCACGAGCCCAAGCAGATTCGTGACTATAACCTTGATGGGTATTTTTCTTTAATACTACACCAGTATTCGGGTCGTAATCTATTACATGATAAGAACTGTAATCCGCACGAAAATGATTTTTCATTGTTGTATTGGCGTGACTGACTGCAATTTTATAGAATGATGAATCGCCTGTCAGTTTTGTGGCTTCAAATAAAAGCTCCAAGTTCATCATATTATCAATAATCACTGGATTAACCCACTTATCCCTGCTATGATCCCAAGACAAAATCACGCCTGTTTTTGGGTTGAAACGGGTAGACAATGTTTTGGCAGCGGTAATTAATACTTCACGGTAGCTAGGGTCATTGGTTAAACGATAACCGTTGCCAATGCTACAATAGATTTTGAAACCCATGTCATGCGTTGTTCCATTGAGCTTTTCTTTTTCAATGGCTGCTGAATATTGCTTTGCTGCTGTTAACCATTTTGTATTGTGATCATATTCATACAAATACCACAATACACCTGGGAAAAATCCACTGGTCCAATCTTTAGATGCAACCAACTTTAGCTGCTCATTCTCTATTGTTCTTGGTGAAACAAGTTCTGGTTTTGCACTGCTTTTGGCCTTTTCTACTTCTTTTAATAACGTTTCGGTTTGCTTAGAAGCGTGGTTAAAAGCCTGTTTAACGTCGTTTACCTGTTGGGCAATGCAACTAGTATTTATAAGGGCTAAAAATGTGATGATATAAATCGATGTCTTGCGTATCATTTTGTCTATGGTATTTAGGTATTCGTGTTTTTATTAGTTTAACCAGATATAGGGATGGCGAATAGGCAGGTTCCTGATCACTTCTTCAACATTTGGTTGATGTTCGAGCTTTTTCCAAGTATTCAACCAATCCGTATCGCGATAAGCATTAGCACCCATGACTAAAAAGGGTTGTGCTACAGGCCAATTTTCCCAATACATCACATCCTTTTTAAAAGGCCACTTATTTTTATCTGCTACAAATGGATATAGGAATGTTATTCCCTTTTTAATTGATCGGCCATATTGGGTTTGGTAGTTCCATAAATCATTACCGTTTACCGATAATATTTGGCAAATCATGGTCATGGCATCAAGGTTAAAAATGGAATAGCCAAAAGGTTTGGTACGGGCAAGCTCTAATGGAAAACTTCCGTCAATCGCCATTTGGTCTGGCAACAGCACGTTTTTATAGCGTTCCCTGCAAAAATCAAGTAACTTTTTATCTCCAGTTAATGTAGCAAATGAAGCCACTTGCATGACCCAACACGTACCATGGTTGTTTTTAGCATTTAATTCATCCTTACCATATTGATGGCTTGTTAACCAATTGAGGTAATCAGTAAACCACTGTTTGATGGTTTTTAAAGTTGAGGGTTCGATGGCTTGTTGCATCACTAATATACCTTGTGCAACTTCCATCAGTTGAATGGTATCGATGATACCAATACCTCGACCAGTAAACCTACCTTGTATGGCTTGCGCATATAACAGGTTAGGATTCATCAGCGTTGCTGGATCACTAAACCACGCTTTTAAATGCACCACTGCGGCTATTGCATATTTTTTCTCGCCAGTCAGTTTATAAGCCGAAGCCAACGCACCAATAATGCGACTGAATCGAATCATCGCTAAACGATGTGCTACAAAAATCTCAGGATTGGTTAATCCGTCTTTTTGAATGTATGGACCAGTTGGGTTTTGAGGGTCTGGCCACCAATAATCGCCTTCAGAAAAGAAATCATGTTTGCCACCAGCACTCCTACTAGAGCTTTGTGCGGTAACCGTAACCGCTTTTTGTTTCATTGCCCAAGCCGCCTCGCTTAGGATTTGTTTTTTTAATGTTTTTGCTACATCGTTTGCATAGGATTGCGCCAATACATTGCTTGAAGTGCTAATTACACAGAAAAATAAAATAAAGGTAAACCAAAGTTGTTTCATTATTTAGTCATTAAAGTCCATGTAATTTTACCAATTGTATTTGGCTTATTTTTCTCTGGCGCCGAAATTGTTCCTTTTAATCCGTTGCCAAGCCGTTGCACTTTTAGCTCTCGCCAGCTGTATTGTCCTATCTCATAGTTGAAAGTCTCCCCATCATCATCATATAAATGATAAACACCTGTTTTCTCTCCGTAATAACGTATTTCTAAGTCAACCTTTTCTCCAACTTTTGGGGCGTGGAGCATTGCTGGCATCATCGGGATTATCCCTCCATCTTTTACAAATACAGGAATTTGATCTAATCCCGGGGTAATTGTTATCACCGTACCATCGCCCACGAATACACCTGTATAAAAATCATACCATCGCCCTTTGGGCAATACCACTTTTCTTGTTACCTGACCAGTAAACATAGGTGCTACCAAAAGGTATTCTCCAGCCATGTATTGATCCTTAATTTCTTTTGAAGTTGCTTCTGCGTAAGGATTTTCTTCGAGGTTAACAGTAGTAGTGGCTTCTTTTTTAGGCTCTTGGTTAAATCCATCTTCTAAGTTCATGGCCCTAAAAGGAGGAGTGCCTTCAAAATGATATTTTGCAAATTCAGTATACCAATAAGGCATCATCCTCATTCTTAATAAAGCAAATTCCTTTACTTGCTTTTCTACATCAGGATAAGTCCAAGGTTTGGTGCCACTAGACCAAGCATTGATCATGGCCATGGGCGAGAATACATTCGATTGAAATCTCCTTAACCATTCTTCTCCAGTTTTAGAGGCACGAACTTCAGGGGTCCATAACACACCAGCGAAACCACTATTAATTAATGCTGTGATAAAGTCTTCGTGGTTGTAATAATCATTATATATCACATAAGGGAATGAAGTTCCTCCTCCATTTGATGCCCTTACTAAGCCAAAAGTTCTTTGGTTGCGTTTCTTAAATATCTCTGCACTGTACCTTTGCATGAGCAGACCATAAGTTTGTCGCATTTGCTCGGCACTCAATCCTGATGGAAAAGTAGCCACATCAGGCCAAAGGTAATGGTCGTAGCCATCTACCTCATCTATCTTATAACCGCTTACACCTATGTCTACCTGATTTTTTTGTAACTGCGAAAAGAAAAGTTCCCTCGCCTTTGGCAAGCTTAAATCTGGCACTGCACCGAGCCAAACCGTATGTGAACTGGTTAATGGAAGTATTTCCTTGTAAAATGGTGCTTGAGGAGAAACATAAGGATTGAGCCACAAATTAAGGCGTATGCCCTTATTTAGCATATCGGTTACGAACTTTTTAGGACTAGCAAAACGAGTACTGTCCCAAGTAAATGTTCCGGGATAGGCTTTGCTTTGCCAGCCTGGTTCAAGACCAACAAAATCAAGTGGATAACCTTTTTCAGTAAAGGCATTTACTTCTTTTTCTACATCAGCTGCTGTAGATTTAGTCATTACTCGTTGTGTAAACCCTAACCCCCATCTTGGAGGTAAATAACCACCTCCGTTAAAGAGGTTATACCTTTTAACAGCATCTAAAGGTTTTGGTCCAGCAAAAACATAAACTTCTACCCCAGCAGCAGGAACCCAGATTTCCACTGCATCTGAATAAGGTCTTGAAGACCATGTTTTATCGGTATTTCTATCTTTTGGTGTAGGGAAGTTCTCACTGTCTTTTCTTACGCCAGTTCCTGCCCATACTTTAATGTATCTGGCAGAATTGATAAAGACGCCATAACCTTTGGAAGAGATGTAAAATGGCGTTGGTGCATGGGTACGTCCATTGTCTTTTCCACCATAATGATCTACGTGTAATTCGAGAATTTTACCACGTTGATGTACGGTTTGAAAGTTTAGACCGAAACCATAAAGCTGTTCGTTTTTTTCGAGTGGGAACCGTAATTGTGTTTTTCCATCATTAAGACTTGCTACGATGGCTTGTGGCAGAAAAGGAAAGTCTGCTTTACCTAGTTTTGTTAATGCATCTAAATTTGGTGTAGCTCCAGCTGCCTTTAAAAGATCGTAGATTTCTGGTGTACCGATAATCCCTTTCCAAACACCTGGTGCAATTTCAGTCCAGCTGATATTTTGGGAGCGGGCAGAAAAAAATTGCAATAGCAATAGCACAATACACGTCAGTATTCTAACAGCCTTCATTGTTTTAGTATATTTGGTTATATGCAAATAAGGGATAAATAACGAAGATTTATTCTGTCTTTTTACCTCATTAATCAGCAATATTTACATCAATAGTAAATGATTGAATTAATCTCTTGTTTATTGAACTGAATTTGGCTAATCTTATTTGATCGGAACAATGTTGTAAGATTTCCCCTTCTCTGTTTTAAAGTTAATGGTATAACCATTGTTTACGTTAAGTTTTTGAAGTTTTGCCCTTGTTTGGTTTTGATAAGGAGTTTGCTCAAAATTTGGCATTAAGGCATTTGATGTATTTCCTCCCCCATTACCAATTGACACTTCTACTAACTTCACAGGAATAGGTGTTCTTAATCGGCAGTTGCCACCAATAATAGATTTAATTTTTGCCGTACTAAGCTTTCCCTTTTCCCAAACAATGTCTATTTCGAAATTTCCCCTGGCTTTAATTCCTTTGATGGAACCACTAGGCCAAGCATCAGGTAAAGCCGGCAATAAACTAATTTCACCTTCATGGCTTTGCATTAACATTTCTGTGATACCTGCTGTACCCCCAAAATTACCATCAATTTGGAATGGTGGGTGTGCATCAAAAAGATTTGGATAGGTTCCACCGCCACTCATCTGCGCTTTGTTTTGCGTTGGGTCTATATAGTTAAAAGCTGTATTTAAAATCTCGTAAGCGTGATTTCCATCCTTCATTCTTGCCCACCAGTTTATTTTCCAAGCCATAGACCAGCCTGTACTGATATCGCCTCTGTGAATAAGCGTTTGTTTAGCTGCTGCGGCCAGTTCTGGTGTTTGAAGTACTGATATCTGGTTGCCAGGAAATAGGCCGAATAAATGTGAAATATGTCGGTGTGTATCTTTAGGCTCATCCCAATCGCCATACCATTCTTGCAATTGTCCGTATTGACCAATATGATAAGGATAGAGTTTACTTTTGGCAGTTTCTAGTTTAGTTCTAAATTCAGCATCAATATTTAAAACCTTTGTAGCTTTAATACAATCGTTAAACAGTTCTCTGATAATAGAAATGTCCATTGTACTTGCCAAACTCAATTGGTATTCCTTGCCTTGTATCTTTACTGTATTTTCTGGAGAGGTAGAAGGATTGGTAATTAAGTATCCACTTTTAGGATCTTTAATTAGCCAATTTAACAGGAACTGCGCTGCACCTTTAATTAATGGATAAGCATCTTTACCTAAAAAAACCTTGTCACCAGTATACAGGTAATGCTCCCATAAATGTGTACTTAGCCAGCCACCAGCCATAGGCCAAGCCGACCATCTTGGTGCACCTTTTGGATCCCAATCGTAACCACCAGGAGGAGATGTTTTTGCCCATAGATCAGAATTGTGATGGGCAGTCCACCCTTCTTTAATATCGTAGTTTACTTTTGCTGTTTTAGCACCGTTAACGGCTAACTCTTTCATGAAATCGAATAAGGGTTGATGACATTCTGAGAGATTGGTGTTTTCCGCCAACCAATAATTCATTTCGGTATTGATATTGGTGGTGTAATTACTGCCCCATGGTGGAATGATTTTATCGTTCCAAATGCCTTGCAAATTTGTTGGTCTAGATCCTGGTCGTGAACTGGCAATCATCAAATAACGACCGAATTGATAATATAATACTTGCAGTTGATGGTCGTTTTTATTATCCTTGAACTTCAAAAGACGTTCGTTGGTTGGGTATTTGAACAACTCTTCATTACCTCCCAAGTTAAATGCAACACGATTAAACAGCTGTTGATAATCGTTAATGTGTGCGGCTTTAAGTTGCGCAAAAGACTTTAGAAATGCATTTTGTAATTTACCTTTAGCTTCAATAGCAGGATCTTTACCTTCAAAACCTGGAGATTTATCAAAACCATTAAAACTTGTTGCTTCAGATAGATACAGGGTAACTGAGTTTGCATCCTTAACTGTCAGCTGGTCTCCATTTGCCTTTACGCTACCACCATCCAGTTTTACTTTTACATGGATTTCAAAGTTCATCCCCTCTCCTTTTGGATCTTCATCGTATGCCACTTGAAAAGGTTCGTAATCACGATTGGCAACGTGTTTAGGTGCTTTACCTTTTAATGTTAAATAATCATCAGCCGTTGCTGAGGTTTTAAAACGCAAGAGGCTCGAAAGGCCTACAGAAAAGTTTAGCGCACCTTTTTGATCTGCTGTTAAATGCACCACCATTATTTGATCAGGAAAACTAACTAGCGTTTCGCGGGTATAGGTCACATTCCCTACTTTATAACGTACAGTGGAAACTGCATTCTGGAGGTTCAAATCACGATAGTATGTTGTGGCAACAGTATCTTTTAGATCGTAGTTGATGGTCAAATCTCCCAAGGGAAGGTACCTGGCCGAATATGGGCCTTGCATCTTTCTCCAAAGTGTGGTCGCTTTATTATAATCGCCGTCAAATATTGCTTTACGCACCTGCGGAAGTACGATTGGCCCATCTGGATTATTCCCAGAGATTGGATAACCAGACCATAAGGTATTATCGTTTAACTGATATCTTTCTTTTTTAATGCTACCAAAAACCATTGCTCCAGTTTTACCATTACCTAAAGGCAAGGCTTCTTCCCAAGCAATTGCTGGGCGATTGTACCAAAGCTTTAGATCTGCCAGTGTTTGCACATTTTGACCACTAGCCTTAAATGCACAAAAAAATAAGATTAGAAACAGTAATCGATTCATATTTAAAGATTATAAATTTAAAGAAAATACGCAATCCAACTAATGCGCTACAGGTTTAACTAGCACTTACTGATTGGCAAGTGCTCGGTCTAAATGCACATAACCACCATCTACATAAATTAACTGCCCAGTGGTATGGCTTGATTTATTGCTCAATAAAAATGCGGCTGTATTGCCTATTTCTTCAGCTGTAGTCATTCTATTCTCAAAGGGAATTCTAGACGTGATCTCTTTTAACATGGCATCTGGATTTTCTAAAGTTGTAATCCACTTGGCATATTGCGGTGTCCAACATTCTGATACCACAACTGAGTTTACCCTAATTCCATATTTCAAAAGCTCTACTGCCCACTCTCTGGTTAATGCATTTCTGCCACCATTTGAAGCTGCATAGGCAGAAGTATTTCCCTGACCAGTATCAGCAGTTTTTGAAGTGATGTTTACGATAGCCCCTTTGCTTTTTTTCAATTCAGGTAAGGCATGGTGCACAATTAGGTAATAGTGTACCAAATTGCTATGTAAACTTTTCATGAATCGCTCGTAATTTCCATGTTCTAGTCCAACCCCATCATTTAAACCAGCATTATTTACAATGCCATCTATCCTGCCAAATTCATCAATTACACTTTTCACAGCCATTTCAGATGCAGCTGGATCACTTAATTCTGCCTGAATTGCAAATGCTTGTGCACTGTAAGATTGCAATTCTTGTACGGCAAGCTCGTTATCTTGTTTATTTCTACCAATTACCACAGGGATAGCACCTTCAGCAGCCAATACTTTTGCAACACCTAAACCAATTCCCTTCGCTCCGCCTGTTACAATAATTACTTTATCTTTTAATTCTAAATTCATTTTTTCGTTGTTCGTTTCTTGTTTGTCATCCTGAGCTTGTCGAAGGACGTAGCTATTTTTTCAATTTGTTGTCATCCTGACCTGTACCGATCCGATAGCTATCGGATTTATATCGGTAGCTTCCCGAAGTGTCTGGACAAGTTGTCGAAGGACATTGATTATTCTTCCTTTATAGTTTCAATTTATCCACCCAAAACTGCAAACTCATAACTATTAACTGTCAATTTATAACTGCCCACTGATTAAAGGCTCACCCCTCTTTTCCAAGGGATAAAATCATCTTGTTCTAGTTGTACTGCTTTAGGAATTTCTTCGCCACTGGCTACTGCGATGATGTAACGTAAGATTCTTTCACCTGCCTGTTCAATGGTTTCTTTACCTGCTATAATGGTACCACAATCTATATCGATAATGTCTGGCATTTTTTGCGCCAAGGCAGAGTTTGTTGATATTTTAATTACAGGCGTAATCGGGTTACCAGTTGGTGTCCCTAATCCCGTTGTAAATAGCACAATATTAGCACCTGCAGCAACCTCTGCCGTTGTACTTTCGACATCGCTGCCTGGTGTACAAAGTAAATTTAGTCCGGGTTTGGTTACCTTTTCAGGGTAATCTAATACGGCGACTACCGGAGAATTACCACCTTTTTTAGCTGCACCAGCCGATTTGATGGCATCGGTGATTAGTCCATCTTTAATATTACCAGGTGAAGGATTGGCATAAAAACCAGAACCATCTTGCTCTGCCTTTGCATTATAGGTTGTCATTAAATCCATAAAACGTTTGGCTGTACCTTCATCAATACATCGGTCGCTTAATTCTTGTTCTACCCCACAAAGTTCTGGAAATTCGGCAAGAATTACAGCACCACCCATTGATACCAACAAATCAGAAACATAACCAATTGCAGGATTTGCAGAGATTCCGGAAAAACCATCAGAACCCCCACATTCCATTCCGATGCAAAGTTTATGGAGTGGTGCAGGTACTCGTTGTTGTTCGTTAACCTTCATCAGCCCTGCAAAAGTCTGCTTTAGTGCGTGTTTAAGCATTTGTTGTTCGGTTCCAGAAATCTGTTGCTCCAATACAATCAGCGGCTTGTCGAACTTAATGTCTCTTTTATAAATTTCATCCATCAAGATACTGGTTTGTGCATGTTGGCAACCCAGTGAAAGTACAGTTGCACCTGCTACATTTGGATGTGTGATATAACCTGCTAATAAACCGCAAAGGGCATCAGAATCAAGGCGAATTCCGCCGCATCCTAAATCATGTGTTAAAAATTTAATGCCATCTATATTAGAGAAAACACGATCGGTAAATGCTGTGTTAGGATTTTGTTCAAATTCTGTTGCCAAAATATCGTGAACAGATTTTCCGGTTTGGTATAAACCTATCAGTTGATCCACCTCTGGTGCCCAACCTTTTGCTTTTTTATAACCTAGCTTTTCAACCAAAGCCTCCTTCAGCACATTTACATTCCTGTTTTCGCAAAAAACCATAGGGATAACTAACCAGTAATTTGCAGTTCCAACACTTCCATCAGCACGGACAAATCCATTAAAAGTTAAGGATTCAAACTGCGAAACATCTGGCTTTTGCCATTCTAGCTTACGCTTGCCCATGTTAAAGGGAGCGGCAGCATGATGGATATTAGCTGTGGTAAGTGCTGAACCAGCCGGAATAAATGCAGTGGTTTCCCCTACTAAAACGCCATACATGTAAAGTTGAGCACCTAGCGCTAAATCAGTGGTGCTAAACTTATGCTTACATTGCACATGGTCTTTCAGATAAATAGTTTCGCCTTGAAAATGTACTGGAAAACCTTTTTCTAGATCTTTTAATGCCACTAACATGTTATCTTTTGGATGAATCTGTAGATAACTTATTTCCGTTTCGATGGTAAACATATTATAACTCAAATATTTTTTTCATTAATACCCATTTTTCATCAGGTGCAGCACCTGCTATCTTTTGTTGATATTTCCACATCAACTCTTCCCATTCTTGAACCTTAGCATTCCCTAAATCCATCGTTGATTTTCTCTCAAAAGAAAAATCATCATTGGCATTGATGTGCATGAAAAGTTTGGTTCCTACCCTATATATCTCCATTTCTTGAATGCCAGAACCAGTAATACTATTTAATACTTCTGGCCAAACAACTTTATGGAATTCTTCATATTCCTCAATTAATTGAGGATCGTCTTTAAGTTCTAATGTGAGTGCAAATTTTTTCATCTTAAGCTTGTTTCACTTTATAGGTTTTTGTTGCGTAATATAAAATGACTGCAAAACACAACAGCGGAACAATGTATGCCTTTTGAATACTGTTGGTTGCATCTGAAATAAGTCCCATTGCTACTGGTGCTAAAGCACCACCAATGATAGACATCACAATAAATGAGGCAGCAATCTTTGTTTCCTCGCCTAAGTCTTTAATGCCAAGTGCAAAGATGGTTGGGAACATGATCGACATGAAAAACGGTACAGCTACTACGGCATATAGCGAAACTTCTCCGCTAGTAAAGAGTGCCAAAACCAAAAGTAACATATTGATTAAGGCATAAATAGCCAATAATTTTGGAGCCTTGATGTAACGCATTAAAAAAGTTCCCAAAAACCTACCCGCCATAAAACCTACCATGGCTATAGAACCCCAAATTAATGCAGCATCCTTTTCACTAACTCCATTTACAAACTTGGCATAGCGGATAAAAAAACTACCAATACCAACCTGTGCGCCAACATAAAAGAATTGTGCAATAATAGCCCAACGGGTATGCGAGTGTCTTAACACCTTAGCCGAAAACTTTGTTGGACCATGAATGTTATCGTCATCTCCTTTAATTTCTGGGATTTTGATAAATGCAAAAAGAATAATCAATAGGATAACAATAACTGCAATGATCAAGTATGGGATTTTAACGGTGTTCGCTTCGGTTTGCAGATAGGTATTTAACTCTGTGGTTGACATTTTATCCAAGGCATCTTTACTGTATTCAATTCCCGATAGGATAAATTGACCACCCAAAATTGGGGCAAGAAAAGAGCCTACACCATTAAAGGATTGTGCAAAATTTAAACGTTGTTCTGAGTTTTCTTTTGGTCCAAGCACTGCGATATATGGATTGGCTACTGTTTCTAAAAATGTAGCTCCACTCGCAATGATAAAAAATGCACACAAGAAAAACATGTAGCTTCTTTCGCTTGCTGCAGGAATAACAAGCAAGGCACCAACTGCATAAAGGCTAAGTCCGAATATAATTCCTTTTTTATAACCATACTTATGCATAAATAAGCCAGCAGGTAACGCCACTAAAAAATAAGCCAAGTACACAAAAAGGTCTATCAATGAAGATTCTGTATCGGTTAATCTGCAAGCCTTTTTTAAATGAGGAATGAGGATGGGATTAATGTTATGTAACAGTGCCCAAAGGAAAAATAGAGAAGTAACAAGTATAAATGCAAGCAGGTATTTATTTTTCGACATATAAATTTGGTTTCTAGGTTTGGCCAAATTTTACGCTATAGGAAATCGCTTCGGCTTATTTAAGCAAAAGGCAATTCGATCAGTACAGTTTATATCATTTGGTTAATGCAAAGAAAGAAGTATTCGAATTTAAATACTTGCCAAGATTACCCAAATAATCAACAATATTGGCATTATTATGAAACATTATATAATTTTCCAGTATATTTATTTGACCATTTATAAACTTATTATCGATATGAAACCGCAGCTATTAAAAGTTTCGACAGGGCCTGCCCAGTCTTTTAGCGTAAGGAGAGATGTAGTTCCTTACATGAATAACAAGTGGCATTATCATCCAGAAGTAGAGCTTATCCACCTCAAAAAAGGAGTAGGCACACAGTTTATAGGAGACAGCATTAAAAGTTTTAGATCAGGAGACATTATATTGGTAGGTGCACACTTGGCGCACTACTGGAGATTTGATGACATCTATTTTAGCGAACAGTCAAAAGCCTGTGCCGATGTAAGGGTAGCTCATTTCAGCGAGAACTTTTGGGGCGATCAATTTCTAAACCTTCCAGAAAACAAAGCAATTAAAACCTTATTAGAAAATAGCAGAAGAGGGCTTCAAGTTAATGGCAAGATTAAGACCAAAGTTGCCGATCTATTGGAACAAATGGTAGTGGCCGATGGTACTCATCGAATCCTATTGTTATTGGAAGCCTTATCCCTCATTGCCAACTGTAACCAAACCACTAAATTATCTTCTATTGGCTTTAAACAAGACTACGATGAATCTGAAAACATCAGGATCAATGCCATTTATGATTATACCTTAAAAAACTTCAGAAGAAAAATACAATTAGAAGAAATTGCAGGCGTAGCAGTTATTAGTCCGAATTCATTTTGCAGGTATTTTAAATCTAAAACTCGTAAAACTTATTCTAGGTTTCTTACCGAGATTAAGGTTGGTCACGCTTGCAAGCTCTTAATGGAGAATAAATTAAACATGAAACAGCTTTGCTATGAAAGTGGGTTTAATAATTTAGCTAGTTTCCATAAGTATTTTAAGATCACGACTGGAAAAAGTCCAATGAACTACCAGAAAGAGTTCATGCCAAGGCATAATAACTAAGAAATCACTTATCATAAAAAACCTCATGAACTTATAGTCCATGAGGTTTTTATTTGAGATAAGAAGTTAATATTTTCTTAGTTTAACATTCCAGGAGCTAAAGAAGCACCAAAAACATGCACAATACCATTGGTAGCTACATAACCAGCACTTCTATCATTAGTTCTGTTGTTATGTACAATTGGTGCCTGATCACTGTTATTCAATATTTTAAGGTAGAAATTTCCTCCTTCATCAAAACCTTTACCCGCATTAAAATAACCTAACATAGTTGATTTTGATAAAACGGCACCTGTAGGCAGCAGTGATTTTACAGTTTTATTATTTGCATTTAAGTTATCAAAATTATGTCTGCCCTCACCGATAAGGTAAAGAAAATAATTCTTGACATCTTCTTTTGGATAATCACTCCACTTTGTTGCGGGGCGAGTAACTGGAACACCAGTAGTAGGATTTACAGAAGTAACAATCGGAAAATCAAACCAAAGGCCTGCTGTAGGAATATTACTTGTAGTGGTAATTACGCCATTGGTTGTTTTTGTGGGTAAAACCCTAATCCCATCATTATGCATGAACAGGAATGTACGATCTGCTTTTTCATATTCTGCTAAGTCGATACCTGCATATTCCAACCCTAGTTTCATGTACTTAAACACGGTATCGTTTACACCATTGGCAACTCCAGTACCTGTTGCTCTATCTAGCAGAAACTTGCCTGCAGAGATACCAATGTTCGGATCAAGTGTTTTCTTCACGTAATCATAATCGGTTTGGCGGTTTAAGCCAAACAATTTTTTGCAACTGCTTTGAGTTAATGTAACCAACAAAAGTATAATTGCTGGTAACAAACTATTTTTTAAAATCTTCATTTTTATATTATTTAATGGCTTGCTTTAACAAGTCTGATTATCAAATACACAATTATTACTCTCCGTATCCTGGATTTTGAATTAGTTTTTTATTAGAGTTCATCACTGCCCTACTTATTGGCCATAAAGTACGACGAATATCTCCAAACCCAGTTAAATCGGTATTTCCATTTCTCGTCTGACGATCTCTTAATACTGGATCCATGATCTCTTTTACTTTACCAGTCCTTACTAAATCGAACCAACGTTTTCCCTCTCCAATCAATTCATATTGGCGTTCTTCAAGGATTGCATTTTCCATGGCCGCTTTTGTGCTCACTTTAGGATCTGTTATAAGGTATTCTGGTAGTGTAGCCCTTTTTCTAATAAAGTTTAAATATTTAAGCGCATTTGGCAGATCATCGCTTCCATTCAAAGCCTCTGCGTACAATAAGTACATATCAGATAACCTATACATGGTCAGATAGACCGGTGCTTGTTGAGTGTAAAATTGAGCAAGCTCCGCTGCCGAGGTTGCGGCAGTTGGATTGATTGGACTCGCATACCACTTTACAAAACGATCTCTGTTATTGTTTGCCGGATTAGCAACAGTATACAAATCTAAGGTTTGCTTTGGCCTAATATCTGTATTAGGACGAACAGTTTGGCTATGCGGGAAGAAATACTTGGTATACAACAGCGGATCAACCTGAAACGTTTTATTGTTAGCGGTAAACGAAATTACGTTACAAGCACATCCATTAGCTACAAAATCCCAGTGCAACGACCAAATGGTTTCTGAACTAGTTGTAGGAGATGTAAATATATTTTTCCAAGTAGCCGTAGGCTCTAAGTTTACCTCAGAAGTACCCGTATAAGCTACCCCTTTTGGAGATCTAGCTTTAAAAAGATTTTTGATCCAGATAATTGCATTGGCATAATCCTTTTTCCACATGTAGGCATCAGCCAAAGTTGCACATATTGCACCTTCATTAATGGTATAAACAGTTGCTGTTTGATTTTTCACTGCAAGGTTATATGCCGTGGTTAAATCTTTAATAACGATCTCATCTAAAATTTTAGCTGCTGATTCGCGAGGACGTTCCGCATCAACTTGTACATCTTCATAAGGTTCCAACCAAATAGGTGCATCGCCCCAAACCCTCACAATGTAAAAATAGCACATGGCACGCATGGCATAAGACTGCACCAAATTTGCATTCACAACAGCCTGCGTAACATTTTGATCCAGTGCCATTACACCAGGGATATACTTGATATTACTGTTAGCTCTTGCAATAACGGTATAAAGTCTAGACCAATCTGCAAAAGCATTATCTGGTGTGATGGCGTTCATCGCAATTTCTGTTACATGGGTTGTCGTATAACTCAAGAATCTATCGAAATTATCAGACCTAAAATCTCCCCAATAGTGGTAACGATCTAAATACTGTCCTTCGCCAACCATTGTTTGCTGAAAGGAAGAGTGCATACCAGCAGTTGCCGCGTCTATATCAAATTTAGATTTGTAGAAATCACTTATTTTAACCTGTGAGACAGGTTTTTCATCAAGAAACTTTTTACAGCTGCCCATGGTAAGAAACAGCATGATGATGCAAGTATATTTTAATAATTTTATCATGACTCAATTTATAAACTAATATTTAAACCTAAACCAAATTCTCTTCTTCTTGGATATCTTCCGGTATCATCTCCTGGGGTAAGCGGATTAGAGCTGCTAAATTCTGGATCATAACCCCTATAGTTTGTCCATGTCAGTATGTTGGTGCCATAAACAAATGCTTTTACTCCTTTGAGATAAAGCTTTTTAGCGATTTCCGAATCCAAGCTATAGGCTAACCTGATGCTAGATAGCCTTATAAAAGTAGCATCCTCCAAATAGGCACTATTTCCATGTTGTTTTAAATTACCACGACTTGGGCGATTTGGATAGTAAGGATATTTAGCAATATCACCTTGTTTTTGCCATGAATTATACAATACATCTGGGTTACCAGGGCCAGTATTTGATGGGTTATTGGCATTGTAAAGCAAGGTATTATAGATAGTTCCACCTACAGAGGCATTAAACAAAACATTGAATGTAAATCTTTTATAGGTAAAGTTATTACCAAATCCTACATTGTATTTAGGTTGTGCATTGCCGATGACGTGACGGTCGCCATCGTCGATTAAGCTATCACGTTTTATATTTGCCCACTCCGTATCACCACCTATAAGTTTACCACCTGGGTCGTACATATTGTGTACAGTACCAGTATAAGGCTGACCATTGAAGGTATACTGAGGCTTGCCACCAACATACAGTGGTTTATTATCAGGCCCTAAAACCACTGTTAATTTATCCCAGCTATCATTGTAAGCATTAGACTCATTCCATTGGTAAACCCCTAGGTTTTTCCAGCCATAAAAGTCACCAATTTTTCCGCCTTGTTGAACATACCATTTGTTACCAGCAACAAACGATCCAGCACCAGCAAGGTCTTTAATTCTTCCTCTTTCAAAATAGATATTTGCATCAATACTCCATGAGAAGTTCTTTTTCAAAATTGGTGTTCCAGAAACTGAAAGTTCCAAGCCTTTGTTTGCAATTGTTCCTACGTTGATGAGCACAGTAGAAAACCCTGTTTCTTTCACCAACTGACGTGGGTACAATAGATCTTTTGATCCTTTTTCATAAATCTCTCCTGTAAACGACAACCTACCTTTTAAGAAAGTAAGGTCTAAACCTAAGTTTTTTTGAATTCCAGTTTCCCATTTAATTAAGCTATTGCCAAGTGTTGTACTATAGGTAGCTCCTGGTGCACCATTGTAACTTGCATCAAAAACAATTTTGTTGATAAACCCATAATCTTCAATTTGATCATTACCTACTCTACCATAGCTGGCACGAATTTTTGCATCATCTAAAAACTTGTTAGACCAAGCCATGAATTTCTCTGCAGAGAAACGCCAAGCCAATGAACCTGAATAGAAAGATCCTCTTTTATTTTCAGGGCTAAACCTTGAAGATCCATCATTACGATAAACAGCACTAGCAAAATATCTGCTTTTGTAATCATAGTTTAACCTTGCAAATATTGCCTGGTTAGTATTTGCCGTACCATTGGTATAAGTATTGGTTACCGTTAGGAAAGAAGGCAATGCTACAAAAATCTCTTCACTAACTGAATTTAAGTATTCTAGATGAAATGTATTTAACGTTCTACGAATAGCATTTGCACCTAAAGTAGCACTTATGCTATGATCCTTAAATTTTTGGTTATAATTAAAATAAGTCTGCGCTTCGTACCTAAAGTTTTTGCGCATTTCATTGATACCATTGTTTGTGTTTTTATTTGCACTTACGTAACGCGGTGAGAAAAATGTGCTTTGCGGATTATCAAAAGCGATGTTGAAAAGTGTAGTCCATTTGATATGTTTCGTAAGGTCAAAATCAACCTGATTATTAACTTGGGCAGAATGAGTTTCGGTTTTATTAGTTTCATACAAAGCATTAGCCAAAGGATTTCTCTTCGAGGCAATATAACTTGTTAAAGATCCATCTGGATAATAAATCAATGACGACGCAGGTCGGTCGAAAACAACAGCAACTGTTCTGGCTAACGGAATCTCATTTTTTAATTGATAATACAAGGAAACATTGGCCGTGTATTTTAATTTAGGCGACGCTTGATAAGAAATATTTAACCTCGACTGTAATGATTTAGCATAGCTATTCACCACAATTGATTTGTCATCAATATAATTGATACTTGCATAGAAATTGAAAGTTTTAGAAGCACCAGCCAAACTTGCATTAACCTGGTTGCGGTGTCCGGTATTGCCCAACAATATATCTTGAAGATCATTATCGGCATTAAATGCAACGTTTAATGAATCCGTATTTATACCAGCTGTAGCAGAAGTTGGCGTTTGTAGTCTGCGGAAAGCCCTTACTTCATCAGAATTACTTTGAGGAAGTTTATGGGCAAGCCTACCAAATAAATGTGTATACTGTACATCTACCCTGGCTTTACCTTCTACTCCCTTTTTTGTAGTAATTAAAATTACACCGTTTGCTGCTTGTGCCCCATAAATGGAAGCTGATGCCGCATCTTTTAAGATTTCAATTCCTGCAATATCTAGTGGATTGATATTTCTACCGTTATCGGTAATTACGCCGTCGACAACATAAAGTGGTCCTGCGCCTGCATTTAAGGTAGTTACGCCTCTAATCTGTATGGTACCTTCTGAGCCTGGTGCACCATCTGTAGTAACCAATACTCCAGATGCTTTACCTTGCAAAGCACCAAATAAATCTACAGGCTGCCTATCTTCAATATCCTTTGCTGAAACCGAAGATACAGCTGAGGTAAGATCGCTCCTTTTTACCTTTCCTCCAAAACCTGTTACCACAACTTCATCTAAATCGCTCAAAGACTCTCCCATTGTAACATTAATTGGTGTGGTGGTGGCTGGTTTTTCAACTGTGGTGTAACCCACAATACTGAATACCAATATTGCATCCTTTGCGGCCATGATGGTAAACTTACCATCAGCGTCAGTGGAAACGCCAGTTGTCTGGTTTTTGATCCTGATACTTACACCGGGTAGGGCACCGCTTGCGTCTTTTACTGTCCCAGTAACCTTAATCTGGCCTGGCGCCTGGGCAGCTGCGTTAAGAATAAACAATGTGCATAGCATAGCAATCATTGTAAATCTTACCAAAATAGCCTTCACAGGAAAAATTTGGGTAATTTTTCTTTTCATATCGTTTAAGTTAAAGTAATAGGAACTAAATTTTGATCGTTGTGCTGCATCGAAGAACAGCAAGAGGTTAACGAATTACTTGTTAACCTCCAATGGACATTTGTCCAAGGGTGGGTTTCTAATTTCATTGTTCTAGTATATTTGGTTAATGCAAGTAAATGATAATACTAAAATTAATAACTATCAGAATTGGCGAATTATTCAACAATTTTGGCATGCAGCTTTTTAAGGCTTAAAGTGTAGCATTAAAATAAATTTGAAATACAGATGGAATTTGCAAAAGTTATATGCATCAAAAAACAGAAATAATTTCTATTTAAAAGTTCTATAAGCATTTTTATACTATAATAAGTTTAAAGCCTATAATGGATCTTTGAATTAATCTCTTAAAACATTGTTGATTTGACCTAATCTATAAATTGTCAAAATAGTTGAATTAAATGAATAACGGTATGAATTTCAACGCAAAGATTTTCGGATATAAATCTTCCATTCAAATACAAAGATTAGCAAGGAAAAACCACCTTAATTAACAGACAGGTCTATTTCTAACAATCTTATTAATCCTGTTTTTAAGATATGGCTTGGCTTAATCGCTATTTGATGTTTTCCAGCTACAAGGGATAGATCAGCTAAATCAATCTCCATGACTGTATCAGTCTTCTCCGCTGTTTTTGCACTTGATTTTTTAAATACCTTACCATCAACTATTACTTCAAAATCTCCAGCATTCTGATTATCTGCGCTATATTTTAGTAGAACATGAAAGCTTGTAGGTTGCAATAATCTAAATTCCCAATTAATCTCTTGGTCATTTTTTGTAAATCCATCTACATAATACCTACCGGGTTTACCATCTCCAAACTTAAAACCTTTGCCTATTAAGTTAGCGTCAAATGCCAATAGCTTATTTGAGGTATTACTTGCTGAAGATAAGAGTCTAACACTATCAACTTTAATTGGATTTTTTGTCTCCAAAATAATTACTGTACTAGCTGTATCGGCAACTTTTCTAGGAACCGATATTTCTAAATCACTTGAATTAAGTCTATTAAAACCTAATGACTTATTTGGCGCAGTTAACAAATAAGCTTTTGCAATATCACTTTTAAGTCCACCGATAATCAATTTGCCATTACTTGGCCAATTAAACACATGTAAGTAAAGCTTATTCCCTTTTTGTGTTGATACACCCCAAGGCTGCAGTGGCAATGGAGTCTTCGTTGTACCATGTATACTTTCATTGTTAACCGCCATCCACTTAGCAATTTCAGTCAGTATTTTTTGGTCGGCCATATCAAATGCACCATCCCCTTTCGGACCAATATTCATTAACAAATTGCCACCACGAGAGGCTGATTTAGCTAGTAATTGAATTAAAAAAGCACTGGTCTTATGTCGTTTATCAAATTTAGAATAACCGTATGATTCATTTGTAGTAGGTATCGCCTCCCAATTCCCTGTAACAGGAAAAAACTCTGCAGGGCGATCTGCTGTATTTTGATAATCGCCTAAATTAAGATTGGAGGCCCTTGCCAATCTACCGTTTACAACCACATTTGGATCGGCTTTTCGAATGGCTTCAAGAATTCTTATATTCTCTGAAAGTGGCAATTTACCTGGTGTATCGAACCATAAAATATCTGGATGATAATTCTTGATCAATTCTAAAATCTGCGGAATAGCTTTCTCATTTACATATTTAACAGCCTTTGGTAACAACTCTGGATGTTGGTCAAACCAGTTTGCACCTCCAAATAGCAATTTATCTCCCCCTGGATTGTTGTATTCCCAATCGTTTCCAGGGGCATCTGGATGTTCCCAATCAAATGCATGAGAATAGTAAAAACCAAACTTAATGCCTTGCTTTTTACAAGCTTCTTGTAATTCGGCCAAAGGATCATGCTTCCATGGACTCTGTTTAGCTAGCGTAAAACCTGATGCTTTAGAATCGAATAAGGCAAAGCCATCATGGTGTTTTGCAGTAATAATGAAATATTTCATTCCAGCTGTTTTAGCAGCTTTAACCCATTCATTTGCATTAAAATTTACAGGATTAAATTGATGTGCTACATCTAGGTATTCGGCTCGAGAGATTTTTTCCTTCCTCATTAAATGTTCGGCATAACCATCTACTTTTTTGCCCTTCCACTCACCTCCAGGCAACGAATAAATACCCCAATGGATAAACATTCCAAATCGAGCATCCGTCCACCATGCTAATCTGTTTGCCTTGCCTTTCTGAGAATCTTTCCACCAACCATTTAAAGCCTTATCAATTTGTTCTTGATCTCTTAATTTGGCCTGATTAAGCATGGCTTCTTCATCGCCTGTTTGCGCAAACAAAAAATTGGAAGCAAAAACAAGAGAAAAAACCAGATAGCAAGTTTTTAGGTGTTTGGCAATTTGAAATTTCATCAGCTCATAATTATATGGTGATAGAATTGAAAACCACCAGCCTTAATTTGTAGTGCCTTGACTGAATCATATCCTCATGATTTAGTTCGGCAAACAAGTATATTAAAAAGCGCCGATAATAAAGTTTGCTAAAACAGCAAATCACTCTTCAATTTTAGCATAGAAGAATTGCTTTTATGAAACAGATGATATAGAAAAGAAATCCTTACAGAATTAAGTTAAAGGCTCATCCTGTTCGCAATGCTGCCTTAACTGCTTAGGACCTTGTGGCCAAATAAATGCAGTAGTTTGTTTTTTCCAACCCATACTTTTATAAAAAGCATCTGCTCCAGGCGCTGCGCTTAAATTTACAAAGTGATAATTTTCTAATTGATTGTTTAAAGTAGTTACCAAGTACTTGCCCAAACCTTGTCCTTGGAAATCTGGATCTACAACAATATCCGCTAACATGGCGTAATATCTACCATCACCAACTACTCTGCCAAAGGCGATGATTTTCTCTCCTTCAAACACAAAAATGGTAGTGGTACTATTTTTAAAAGCTAGAGCTATTTCTTCCGCTTTGCGATGTTTCCATTCTATTTTATAGAATAAAGAAATGACATAATCCCAATCTATGCTATTTAAATCTGGGTTAATTTTATAAGTGTATGCTGGGTTTTCTGTTAGGTTGTTCATCAGTATTATAAATGTTCACTACAAACGAAAAGTAGTGGTAAATGTTTTGGTTAAGTTTGGTTCTTGATTTTACTATCAGTTGGTGTCTCACCGACCGAAATAAGGGATAATTATAGTGATACATTAACCATTATGTTAATTGAACAATTCAATTAATCTTTCGCATTACTATACCCAGTTGAGCTGGGTATGACGATTACATTAACTATGTGGTTAATTCTATTACTTCTTACCCACAACAACTTTAGTCATTGCGTTCCAATCTAAATACTGATTAGCAGTCGCGATGATTTCTTCAGGTGTAATCGTTTTTACAGTCTGAATGTATTTGGTATAATAATCGTAATCTAGATCTGAGAAATAAATGTTTTTGAATTTATCGGCATGAGAGAAAGCGTTCTCTAAACTGCCCAACATAGAACCGAGCATGTAATTTCTAACCAAGCCTAATTCTTCTTCTGCTACCAACTCTGTCTTTAAAATATTAATCTCTTTTTCAATCTCTTCCAAAGCGCTCACGCAAACTTCTGTCCCCACTTCTGTTGCGATAAAGAAATAACCTGCATCTTTTAAAGAAGCAATGCCCGAACCAATGCCGTAAGTATAGCCTTTATCTTCCCTAATATTTGCCATTAAACGAGAACCAAAATATCCACCTAACAAAGTATTCATAATTTGCAGTTTCGGAAAATCTTCGTGTTTCCTATTGATGGTTAAATTACCCATTCTGATAGCAGATTGTACTGCATCAGCTTTTTCTATATAAACATCATTACCTACAATTGGGGAATAATTAAATTCATTAACCGTAGACGGATTGTGGTTTTCCCAAGATTTACCGAAGAAATGATTTAGTAAATCGAACTCTTTTGCCTCAAATTTACCAGCAGCAATGATGGTACAATTTTCAGGTTTAAAAGCTGCCTTGAAATAAGTTAATAAATCATTTCTTTTTAAATCATCATAATGCTCCATTGAAATATCAGAACCATAAGCTGTTTCACCAAAAATGGTATTGGCAAAGGTTTTACGTGCTAAGAAATCATTCTTTTGCAGGTTTACTTTTAACTTCTGCTTTTGGTTCTGAATAAAAATATCTAACTCCTCTTGAGGAAAAATACTTTCATTTAAAATAGACCAAATGATAGGCAATACAGAAACCAAATGTTTGTTTAAACTGTGAAGAGTTATCGAAGTATGGTCTGCTCCATAATCTGTCTGCAAATATGCTCCATAATAATCAACCTGTTCTGCTATTTGTTTGGCAGATAATTTTTTTGTGCCGTTATTAATTAGGCTATTTACAGAAACCGCTTGCAAAGGCTTATTCTGATCGTAATTTACATTCTGAAAGATAAATTCTATGCGAACTAATTCTTGCTGACCTGCATTTACGGTAAAAACCTTAATCCCATTGTCTAGTTGTTGGGCTTTTGGTTTAATAAAATTGATTTCATTTACCTGTATAAAATCAGGTGCTATGGTACGATTAAGCATTGGCTAAATAATATAAGGTAGAAGATCTTTCTTTTTTAAAGGTTGTTTTTGCTGCTTCTTGTATTTGTTCAGCAGTAATAGCCAAATACTTATCGATTTCGATATTTAACAATTCTGCATCACCCAACAATTCGTAATAAGCCAAGTTCATTGCTTTATCCAACAAGCTCATCTCAGAAAACACCATGATCGATTCGGACTTATTCTTAACTTTAATCAACTCATCATCTGTTACCAAACTTGTAGAAATCTTTTCTAACTCTGCCCAAATCGCTTTTTCGGCAACATCCATTTCCACTCCTGCTATCAATTTACCTTCAACAATAAATAATCCTTCATCTAAACTGCTAGACATATAAGCATTAATATCGCTAAATAATTTCTGTTCTTTCAATAAGCTATTGTATAATCGAGATGAATGACCTTGCGATAAAATATCCGATAATAAATCATAAATCTGATAAGTTTTATCTAATCTAGCTGGCATTTTAAATGCAATATAAATGGCATTCAAAGGCACGTTTGCGTTAATAGTAAGTGTCCTTGCTTTAGTTTGCGGCTGTTCCTTAGGTAAATTTCTGTTGTATTTATTTCCTGCTGGGATAGGTTCAAACCATTTTTCGGCAAGTGCTTTAACATCTTCAGTTTTCACATTGCCACCTACTACCAAAATCGCATTTTGTGGCGTATAATGTTTTTTGAAAAACGCTTTCACATCTTCCATCTTTGCAGTCTCAATTTGCACTAAATCCTGACCAATAGTTGCCCATCTATAAGGATGCGTTTCGTAAGCTAAAGGACGTAATTTTAACCAAACATCGCCATAAGGCTGATTAAGATAACGTTGCTTAAACTCTTCCATTACCACGTTACGCTGTGTGTCTAAACTCTTTTCAGAAAAAGCTAAACTCAACATTCTGTCGCTTTCTAACCAAAAAGCAGTCTCAATGTTTTCCGCTGGCAATGTGATGTAATAGTTGGTGATGTCGTTACTTGTAAATGCATTGTTCTCGCCACCAACACGTTGCAAAGGCTCATCGTAATTTGGCACATTTACAGAGCCACCAAACATTAAGTGCTCAAATAAATGCGCAAAACCTGTCCTTCCTTCCTCCTCATCTCTTGCACCAACATCATATAAAATATTTAGAACTGCCATTGGTGTTGTTGGATCTTCGTGAACCAAAACTTTTAAACCATTGGCTAGTGTAAAACGATTAAAGTCTACCATAGCCGACAAAGATAATTGAATTGTTGAATTGCTAAATGGTTAAATTGTTGGAGGAGTGTTAAATTGTTTGATTGTTGAATTGTTACCTTGCTTGGCAATAATTTAAATGGACTATGGACTATGGACTATGGACTATGGACTATGGACTATGGACTATGGACTATGGACTATGGACGAAAAACGACAAACGACAGACGATGGACGAAAAACTTTCCGACTAAAACAATTATCTTTGTATATGAATACTGCCGAATTATTACAGAGGGCTTTAAAATTCGACTTTTTAACTAAAGAAGAAGGCGTTTTTTTATATCACAATGCAGAAACTGCAGAGCTGGCTTACGTTGCAAATGAGTTAAGGAAAATACAGGTACCGAGTGGAAAAGTAACTTGGCAAATTGACCGTAACGTAAACACTACTAATGTTTGCATTGCCAATTGTAAATTCTGTAATTTCTTTCGCAGGCCGGGTCACGATGAAAGTTACATCACGGATATTGAAACCTACAAAGTTAAAATTGAGGAGACTTTTCGCTTAGGCGGAGACCAACTTTTATTACAAGGTGGGCATCACCCAGATTTAGGCTTAAGTTTTTACGCAAACCTTTTCAAAGAATTAAAAGAATTATATCCAGATTTAAAGTTACACGCTTTAGGTCCGCCAGAAATTGCTCACGTTGCTAAACTAGAAGGAATTTCACATACTGAAGTTTTAAGGGAACTAAAAGCAAATGGTATGGATTCATTACCAGGTGCTGGAGCAGAAATATTAAATGACAGGGTTAGAAGATTAATTTCTAAAGGAAAATGTGGTGGGCAAGAATGGCTTGATGTGATGAGAGCTGCTCACCAGTTAGACATCACTACTTCGGCAACGATGATGTTTGGTCACGTAGAAACCATTGAAGAACGTTTTGAGCATTTGGTGTGGATTAGGGAAGTACAAAGTGAGAAACCTGAACACGCCAAAGGGTTTTTAGCATTTATTCCTTGGCCTTTTCAAGATGATGGCACTTTGCTTAAACGCTTAAGAGGAATTAGCAATAACATTACTGGTGATGAATATGTAAGAATGTTGGCGCTTAGCAGGATTATGCTGCCAAACGTTAAAAACATACAAGCAAGTTGGTTAACTGTTGGTAAAGCAGTTGCACAAATGTGTTTGCATGCTGGTGCTAATGACTTTGGCTCAATCATGATTGAGGAAAACGTAGTTTCTGCAGCAGGTGCACCACATCGCTTTACGGCAAATGGAATTCAGACAGCCATTAAAGAAGCAGGTTTTGAACCACAATTACGTGGACAGCAATATAACTACCGCGATTTGCCAAGCCAACTAGAAGAACAAATTATTACTTATTAGTTAAAAATACATTTTCAGTTTTGAAGTTATAAGCCCTATTTAGATATTTCTAGATAGGGTTTTTTGGTTATGTATTCCCTTAGCTAACCATATAAAGTTGATTAAATTTCCATCGAAAATCTATAGTTAGGAGTCAGCCTGAGCGTATTCGAAGCCTGCCTGCCGGACAGGCAGGGGTTTAATTTATGGTCTTCGACTACGCTCAGACTGACATGATATTTTTGATCTATTTTAAAACCGTTTCTTAAAATAATCTCCCTAATTGTATCTTTTAAATTACCATAATGTTAAAAATTGTAAAATAGAAAACAATAACGTTCTTTTTAGTTATAATTGGTCAACACAAAATAAACCATCCTAACTGAATAAATTTAACGCTCTATGAAACCGCTTAAGCTGTTCCTCTATGTCTTACTTTACGCCCAATCTTTAACCTTATTAACCTTCGCTCAAACTGGAAAAGTAGACAGTTCTAATATTGTTACTTTAAGGATAGACCCTCAAAGTGCCAGAGGTGCTGCCATTTCTCAAATTTTTGATGAAGTAAAATTTATCCCCCTAGAAACTACCAAAGAAAGTTTATTTGGAAACATAGCACAACTTAAGATAGCTGGGAATAAGTTTATTGTTTATGATTACGACACTAGGTCTATCCTCATCTTTAGTGATGAAGGAAAGTATATCAGTAAAATCGATGCTGCCAAACTTCAAACTGATAAAGAAGATAAAGAAAAAGCACAGTCTTACGGTTTCAGAACTGTAAAAGAAGATGATAAAGATTTTATTGTAATTTTTACCAGCAACAATGTCCAATATTTTACTTTCGAAGGCAAATTTGTTAAAAAAGTAAAAAACTATAGTTACTCTGACGAGATTACAATGGCTAATGGTAATGTAGTTGCAAAGTTAGGGATGTATATTAAAAAGGGTAAAGACAGTACTTTTTATAAATTAAACCTCCTTAATAAAGTTAAAAAAGACACTGTTGGTTATTTTAAATTTGATACTAAGTTATACGAAACAGATGATTGGTATGGTGATGGGGGAATTAGTCAATACGCTCCCGATGCAGCATTTTGGAGTACTTTTTATGATTATAATCTTTATAGAATATCACCAGATAAAGTTTCATTGGCATACAAATTCATTCTTCCTGCCATTAATACTTTACCTAAAGATTTTATCACTAACCCTATTTATGTTAAAAAGAGATTCGATTATTTCGAAAAAAACAAAAAAGTTATTCATGGTTTGGGAAAAAGCTATCTATTAGGAGATAACCTTTACTTAAGATTTTCTAATGTTTTTTGGGATAAAGACCAGAAGAAAAACTTAATCTATAATATCAAGACTAGCGAATTACTTTCATTTCAAGATTTAGAACCTGATAGTCTTTCTTCTTTTTTACCTATTACAGATTCTGGTTTTGGTTATGATTTTGAAAACCGTGGCTTTTTGGCTTTTGAGGATGGAAAGTTTTACACCAGCTATTCGTCTCTAGCCATGTTCGCTTTTAAAGAGCGAAGTGCAGGTAAAACAACAAAGTATCCTCCACTTTTAGAAAATTACTTTAAAACTGGCGACAGAAAAAGTAATCCTGTATTAGTAATCTTCAAACCTAAAACCAAGTAACCATGCGCTTCTCTCTCTTAATAATCTTAGGCATATTTTGCCTATGCACCTCTACATACGCTCAAACACCTGCTACCACACCTACAACAGGAACTATCAAAGGAATAGTTCGCGATACGGCACATAATTATGTTTTAAAGTCTGCCACAGTATCTATTTATCGTGCTGATAGTTCTGTCTTAAACTATCAATTGAGCAATAACTATGGTGAATTTAAATTTACAAATGTGCCAATTGGGCAAATCTTACGAATAGATGTAAGTAATGTAGGTTATGAAACTTTTCGTCAAAAAATAACAATCCCGAAAGGCGAAACCTTACTTGATTTAAAAACTTTGATCATAAATCCTAGAAATGAAACTTTGAAAGAGGTAGTGATCAGCATCCCTCCCATTACCTACAACAACGATACCTTAGAAATAAATGCAGCCGCTTTTAAATTAGACTCCAATGCCACTGTTGAAGATTTGCTTAAAAAAGTACCGAATATTACTGTTTGGGGCGATGGAATTATTACCGTTAATGGTAAGGAAGTTAAAAGTTTATTGGTAAATGGCAAACAGTTTTTTGATGGAGATAATAAAGTAACCTTACAAAACATACCAAAAAATGCATTGGAGAAAATCCAGATATTTAATAATGCAGATCGAAATAATCCATTAGACAGTAACCTGGTTGCTAACCTAAAACTAAAAAAGGGAAAAGACAGGTCGTACTTTGGAAAGATAGGCCTTGGGTATGGAACTGATAATCATTATCAGCTTGATGGAAACATTAACTTTACCACGCCTAAACTACAACTTGCAATTATTGGAGCCACAAATGATGTAAACAAAACACCAAACGACATTAATACATTAGTTCGAAACAGTACTTTTAAAGGAACAGGTACAAGTGTAGAATATCAACCAGATTTTAGGCAAGCAGGTATTAATAAGGGAACTGTAGCTGGTGCCAAAATGAGTTATAATTTTACACCCGATAGCAAGGAATGGAATAATAAGAGTTCGTTAAGTGCAGATTACTATTTTAAGAATATAGAATCAATTAATAATTCCCAAAATCAGAATATCACTACACTTTCAAGTAATAATAAGATATACTCTTTTTCAGAAAATACGTCTGTTAACAATAGTGAAAGTCATCGTCAAAATTCACAGTTCAATTACTTTAAGAAAAATCATCAAATTGATATTAGCGAAACTTTTAGTACAGATAACAGCAACAGTGTACAAACCAATATTAGAAACGCTTCTGATAACAACAACCAAACAACCAGTACAAATAACGGAAGCAGCACAAATAATACCGAAAATCAGAATTTCAATTTAAGAGCAAATTACAGTTACAACAACTATAATAACTGGAAGCAAAGGTTTAAAGGCTTTACCTTAGGCTATAACCTTTCAATGAATAATAGAAATAACGATAGAAATGAAATTACCGAATTTAGAGATTTGTTAACCCCTGCGTTAAAAAGAGATTTTAATAGAAACTATCAAACGAACACTAAAAGTTTTAATCAGAATATCAATTTAGCAATCCGTGATTTAAAGTCGTTATTTTTTGGCAATAAAAACTTATCAAACTTTAATGGCGAGTTTACAGCGAAGCTTGATATAGATAACAATAAAAACAAAAATCAGGTTTCAGATTTAAATGGAAGCACCTATTTAACAAACGATTACCTCTCTAATAATCTACAAACCAATCAGGCGATATTTACACCTGGACTTTCCATATCTAAAAGCTTCTACAAGAATTTGAGCAATCGCTATAATAAAAATTTAAGCTTTAGATTAGCGGCCGCTCAACAATTGAGCTATCAAGACAATAAATCGATAAAGAGCTTTCAAAACATCAATAGAAATTACAACAATTTCGTTCCTACGGCTAGTATTTCCTATTCTAATTACCAATATGGCACACATCAAACAAGTATATCATTAAACTATAATACACAAGTTATTATCCCTACCGTTAATCAATTAGCACCATTAACAGACAGTACCAATTTATATAATTTACAAAGAGGAAACATTAATCTTACTGAAGCAAAAACCAAGTCGCTAAACTTAAGTATTTACAGATATGATATGCGAAATAAGAATACGCTAAACTTTAGTGCAAACGCTTCAATTGGTTTAACTGAAGATGCAATTATTGATAGCTCATTTATTGATGCCAGAAATAGGAGAAACAACTATTTGGCAAATGCCGATGGAACTAAATACGCTCGTTTATACGGAGATGTACGTAAATCTTTAAAGTTTAAATCCTCAGAGCTGAAATTTGGGTATACCACTAGTTTTAATGTTAACCGAACACCCAACTATTTAAATGGAGTTTTTAACTTCTCTAACAATACTTCAACTGAAAACAAAATCTCAACTAACTATACTTTCAAAGATAAATTTGCATTAGAAGGTAGCCAGAGCATCGGAACAAGCTCATCAAAGCAAAAATCATTAAATACTGCTTATAAAAACACAACCCTTACCTCTGCATTAAGTGCTAATTATAATTTCACCAAGAAGCTTTCTTTGAATAGTAACGTAAGTTTTAATAATAACAATCCTTCTGTTGGTGAAACTGTAAACTTTACCATTTGGAATGCAGAAGCAAATTATCGTTTCACTAAAGGCAATAATATTGAGCTTAAATTATCTGCATTAGATTTATTGAAACAAAACAGGGCTATATTTAACTTTGCAGGAACCAATACATTTACAACTTCTACCAGAAATGTTTTGCAACAATACTTTATGGTAACACTATCTTACTATCCTCGCAAGTTTGGAAACAATACAGCAGTTAAAAAGTAGTATTTAAAGCAAAAATCAATTTTATTTTTATAAATTCGAGGTAAATAAACGAGCTCAAATTTCACCTTAAATCAACCCTTTATCATGTTAAAAAAATCCATTCTAATTTTATTCCTTTCAGTTGTTAGTATATATGTTAACGCTCAAGAAGGTTGGTTTAAACAAAAGATTAACGATAAAGTAACTGTTAACTTCCCTGTTGAATCTAAGAAAATAAATGAAAACAGCTACGGAATTAGAGACAAGGATGATGTAGTTTTCTTGGTCAGTTCTGTGGATTTATTAAAAATCACTAATTTATCGTTAGAAGAATTTAATAAAAATATAGTCTTACAAAGCTGGGCAGATGAATTTATGGCAGGATTAACACCAACCATGCCCAAATTTGCTTTTAAAACTGCAGAAATCATAAAGTTAAAAGGACAAACTGCTTACCATGTTACGGGAAGAGATGACGCAGCTAAAACTACAGTTTACATGAACATTGTTTTTGTAGATGGAACTGCCCATAGCGTTACCAGTCTTGTTCCTGATGGTAAAAGCACTAAAAACACAGATCTATTCTTAACGAATATTTTTATAAGTAAATAAAAAAGATGCCTAAAAAACGCTACCTAGTTGCCATTCTTATTAGCTTGAATCTATATGCAACGGCTCAGAAAAACTGGGTTAGTCAGAAGTTTGATGATAAATTAACTATCGCATTTCCTGCCGAAGCAAAAAAGGTATCAGAAAGCACTTACATAGCAAGAGATAGTACAGGAACTGTATTTGGTGTAGTTGTGGTTCCTATTGACAAAAATTCTTTTTTAGAAGCCACAAGTACAGATTCTTTACTTACAAGAATTAAATTTCTTGATGTTGTTGTAGGTGGGATAAAAGCTAAAATGCCAAAATATGCCATAGGCGATATTAAGGTTAACCAAGTAAATAATATGAAAACCTATTCGCTTGAAGGTATTAATGAAGAAAATAAATCTACAGTTTACATCAATATATTTTTATTGAATGATATATCTTATTCTCTAACTTGTTTCGTTACAGCAGGCATCAGCACTGCAAACAAGGATTTTTTCTTTAAAGGTTTTTCTATTAGCAAATAATAACTTTTCAATTTGTTATGCAGGAACTCTTTTGAAGCAGATAAGCTTTTATTTCACGCATTAAAACATTGTTTCTTCTGCTGTCTTTGCCATCTAAACTTGATTGCAGTGAAAATCCTTTTTGGCTTTTAAGCCGAAAAGATTGTAACGTAAAGCAAGACTGCCAATAAAAAGAGGGATTGACTTTGCTTTTCAAAAAGAACAAAGACAATTTTAAGTTACATAAAAAAAGGGAAGAAAACTTTCGTCCTCTTCCCTCAATATAAACCAATTAAAACTATGACAATTTTCTTGTTTTGATAAAAATGTTTGCAATGGTTTTTACTGCTGAACCTGTTAAAAACTCATCAAACGATTCTGCCGCTTGAGTTTTTGTAACTGCAGTTCCATTAATTCCAGTAATTTCAACACCAGCAATCATTGTATTTTGCTCACCTGCGTAAACTGCATCTACTTGAGAAATTCCTGTATCATTACCATTTGTGATGTTAGATATCCAAGGTTTTAATGGCAGACCAGCTGCCGCAGCCATTTGACGTAAATGTGATGCGTGACGAGCCTCTACCGAGTGAATTTGCAATGCAGTAGTTAAAACTGGCATTCCTTTTAATACTGGCGCTTGTCCTTTATATGCTCTAACACCTGTATCCTCAAAAGCAGTAGCTACTTTTAAGAATGTTGCATAATTACTAAAAACATCCGCGAAAGCTGTTCCAAAAGTGGCTGCTCCAGTAAAATCAAAATCGGCATCTACAAAAGGCGTAACTGCTGCTGCACCTAAAGCGCCTTTTAATAAGTTTACGTGTGCCAACTCGTGGTTACGAATAGTAGTAATAGCAGCATTTGATGCTGGAGTTGGGAATGCAATAGTAGAATTTGTTAAAGCGTGGTTATAAAAATGATACTCTAAGTACTCTAATGTTAAAGCAAAATTTAAAACTTCATTAACGTTAGTTGGGTTCGACTGTCCGTAAGCTTTTTGAAACATTGAACCTAAAGCTAAAGGCAATGCAGCTAAAGAGATTTTTTTGCCAACGTTAAAAAAATCTTTCATCGCCGCTCTGCGTGGACTTAATCTTTCATAGATTTCACCATCAACTTTTTCTATTTCTTCTAATATATTTACAATATTCATGATTTCTGATTTTTAAGGTTAAAGGTTAATAACATTGATTTTGGTTTTAACATACTTGCCAGCTATCGCCAAAACTTTATCTGGTGTTAATGCACCATCTAGTCCGTTAGCATTGTCTGCACCAAGGGCAGATAAACTAGCTAGATCGGCAAAAGTTCCATTTGAGATTTGATCCCTAACCCAAGCAGCGTGACGAGCCTCTACAGAAACAATCTGTCCGGCAATTACTAAATAACCTGTATCTTTTAACCTAACGCCTGCTCCATTATAAGCAGCAACACCTAAATCTTCAAACGCTTGAGCTGCAGCTAACACACTTGTAGCACTTGTAAAATCTATACTCGAAAAATCTACCGATAAACTACCAATTGCAGCTGTACCTAAAGCTTTTTTAAAGAATTCTCTATGTGCAATTTCATGAAATTGTACATCTTGGAAATAGTTTTTTTGAACCTGAGTAAAAGCAGATGGTGGTGCTGATGCTACTTGAACATAAAATGCAGCTTCTAGTTGCTCTAATGCATAGGCATAATTCAATACACCAAAATCGTCTTTAAAATCTAGTGTTACACCACTTGCAGGTGTAATTGGCCTATCTTTTCTACAACCTGCTGCAGTTAAGGCAACAATTGCAGCGCCTGCTCCTGCAAATTGCAAGAAAGAGCGGCGCTCTAGTTTAGCATCCAAAATGCTGCTTTCTTTAAGCATCACATCTTGTTCTTTTTCGTTTAAATTTTCCATAAGAATGATTTTTAATTTAAGGTTCGTTTAAAGGTCTTATGCTTACACTTACGGTAAATATTTTAGTTCGGTTTTGGCAATGGAATAAATATTTCTTAATACCTCCATTTTTTGATAAATTGAGCCAAATAAAAATGACAGCTGTGTTAAATGCCATTATTGTAGACGACGAAGAATTTGCCCGCTCTTCTCTTTATTTTTTATTACAGGAAAATTGTGATCAAGTAAACATACTTGGCATTGCAAAATCTGTAGCAGAAGCCCGTACACTTTTAAATGCACATCAAATAGATTTAATCTTTTTAGACATTGCAATGCCAGGCGAAAATGGTTTTGAACTTATTCCACAAGCACAAATTGCCAATGCCACTGTAATTTTCACAACCGCTTACGACCAATATGCCCTCAAAGCAATTAAGGCAAACGCATTAGATTACCTGTTAAAACCAATTGATATTGACGATCTAAAGGAAGCTGTTGTAAAAGCAGAAAAGTACATTAACCTAAGTAAAGCAGGTAACAACAGGAATGAAAGCTTAAAAAACTTAGCTACAGACCTAGCTGATAGAACTGCTATTAAAAAAATAACCTTACCAAGTGGCCAAGGGTACAGACTAGTAGATATTGATGACATCATACACATTGAGGCTGACAGCAATTATTCTGTTTTTCATTTAACCAACTTAGAAAAGATTGCTGTTTCTAAAGTATTGAAGGATTATGAAGAAATTTTACCAGAGAATAGGTTTGTAAGGATTCATAAATCGAGTATTGTAAACCTTAAATACATCAAAGAATACAATTCTAAAAATGGCTTACAGGTAATATTAAACAATGGAGATGCCATAAACGTTTCTCGTAGAAGAGCCAGTGATTTTTTCGATAAAATAAAGAACTACACCGATTTTCAAAGTGAGAATTAAATTTCCATACCTATTTTTTTGTTTATCGGCATTCATTTTTGTTTCGGTATTAAAAAGTAATGCTCAAACTGCATATCTTCCACATTATACTACCAAAAATGGCTTACCCAGTAATAATTGTTATTACACCTTACAAGACAAAAAAGGTTTTATTTGGGTGGCCACCGATGCTGGCGTAAGTAGGTTTGATGGTGCCGTTTTTGAGAATTTTTCTGTTGATGATGGCTTGCCTGATAATCAGGTTTTACAATTACGGGAAGATAGCAAGGGAAGAATCTGGTTTTTATCATTAAACGGACAGCTAAGCTATTATTACAATGGAAAAATTTACAATCCAGATAACGATAAACAGCTCAAACAATTAAATTTTAATGCGGTTATTGTTTCATTTCTAGAAGACAGTAAGGGTCGCATTTGGTTTGGCACTAATAAAAACATTATTGGTGTATGGGACGGAAAATCATTAATCAAATACAGTTCGCCTACTTTAGAGAAGCAATATGCAAATGCCTTTATCAATGAAGATAAACAAGGAAACATTTGGGCTTATAGTACAACTGCAACCTTTTTATACATTAAAAGTAATTTTGTTTTAGTTGAGGATAAACTATTACCCTTATCCTACAAAACCTTAACAAGAAAAGATCAAACTGTTTATTTTCTAGATAACACAGGATTAAACATTAAAAATGGAAGTGAAACAGAGTTGATATTGAAGATCAATCCAGAGCTATTGAACAATAGTCCAGGTTATTTATATGTGGATAAAGAATCTATTTGGTTGAGCAACAATAGCGGCGTTTACGCAATTGGTTTTGATGGAAAAGTAAATCAATTATTAAAGGACGTAGATGTTAACCAAGTAATCAAAGACCATAATAGAAATATTTGGTTTACTACGAAAAATGGAATTTATCGTCTGCCAGAAGCCAAGGAACGATTGTACATTTTAAATAAAGCAGACGGTTTAAGTAACGATGTAATTAAAAGTGTTACTAAAGATGAGAATGGAAAAATATGGATGGGGGTTGGAAATGGTATTAACATTTTAAATCCTCATACTAAAGCCGTTCAAAAAATAAACCTCCCAGACCCAAAAAAATACAACCTCATTAAACAACTAACATTCGATAAAAAGAACCAAACCATTTTCTTTTCATCAGATTACGGATTGGGTTATCTTTCAACTAACAACCCATCTCCTGCTCGCATTAGCTACTTAAAAGAGACCAATAATTCTGTTTATGTAGTTAAAAATTTTAGCATCGATACAGGATCTAAACTTGCTCTTTCCTTATCATCTGGGGTTGTTATCATTAATGATAGATTTAAAAAATTCGAATTTTCTTCCTTAAATTATGTAGAGAACAAAGACTATTTTAAAGACCGTTCCTACCGTGTTTATTATGATCATTTCCAAAATTTATGGTTCTCCAATACCAATGGTTTAACTGAATTTGGAAAAGGCCTTTTAAAGAAATACTATCAACAAAACAGTTTATTAACCAAAAGAATTAATGACATAAAGCAATTAGACAATAACATCATCGCATTAGCAACAGATGGCTATGGCATTGTTTTCATTCAAAATGGCAAAATCATTAAGCAGCTTAAGCAAAAAGATGGCTTAAATAATAACATCATTAACCGACTTTTTGTGCAGAATAATTTTTTATGGGCAATTAGTAATACAGGTGTCAATCGAATATCTGTCAATCAAAATCAATTTATCATTAGCTCCTTTGATTATGCGAATGAGTTATTATCTGACGATCTAAATGATATTTATATAGATACCGACACTGCTTATTTTGCAACCAATAACGGATTGGTTTATTTTGCTCATAGTCAGAAATCACAGCAAACAAAGGCACCAAATACTTATATCTCATCTGTAAGTGTTAACAAAGAGCTTTTAGATTTAAGTTTTTCAAGTTTTACGCTAAAACCAGAAGAAAGAAACATCACTTTTAATTATAGTGCAATTGATTTTAAGAACAAAAAAATCGTTTATCGTTATCGTTTAAAAGATGATGAAAACTGGTCGGAAACTAGAAACAGGCGATTAGAACTTTCGTCATTAGAACCAGGTGAGTATTGTTTTGAAGTTTCGGCCAAAAGCCAAGATAGCCAGTGGAGTGCCCCAGCTAAAATTAAGTTTGTTATAGAAAAACATTTTTGGCAAACTTGGTGGTTTTTAATCATAATGATGGTTATTGGTGCTTATTTATTATATATCATAACCGTTCGTATTACCAAAAGGCAAAAAAACAAGGAACAAGAACAGTTACTTCTTAAAAATAAAATCCTGATGTTAGAGCAACAGGCATTGCAAGCCATGATGAATCCTCATTTTGTATTTAACGTGATGAATTCCATCCAGCATTACATCAATACACAAAACACCTCATCGGCAAATAAGGTATTAACGGGCTTCGCAAAGCTGATTAGAAAAAACCTAGAAATCTGCACCAAGAGTTACATTAACTTGGAAGAGGAAATTGAATATTTGAATCTTTACCTAAGTCTAGAGAAATATCGTTTCGGAGAAAAATTCATTTATAGCATTAATGTTGACCAGCAAATTGACAAGGAAGAGACTCAAATTCCATCAATGTTATTGCAACCCTATATAGAAAATGCCATTTGGCATGGTATCATGCCTAAGGAAGAAGGTGGCGAAGTACAAATCAATATCGATCAAAAAGATGAAGATTATTTATGGATTAAAATCATTGATAATGGTGTTGGAATTAAGAATTCGTTACTAGCTAAAAATTCTGCCCACCAAAGTAAAGGGATGAATTTAACACAAGAAAGAATTAATTTATTGAATAAAATTGAAGCAAAACCAATACAACTGTTTATAGAACAGAACGGAAATAGTGGTACAACGATCACTATTTTAGTTCCATTGAGCTAGTTTTTACCGTTTACTCAATTATTCATACCACTTACTCAATAATCTCAAATCTTCGTTCAAATAGCACTAAACTTGTTATAAGATATTAAACAAACAGAAATTGTTTGTTCAAAAAACGTTCTTATAGGATTGACGAAAGATATTTTTTAACCTAACCTAAAACTATATCTCAATTCAGGTTTCATTTGTGTGTTAAAAGCGTCCCAATTAAATTGAGACGCTTTTTTGCTTTTAGCACATTTTCTTTGGCTTTAAAAGTTCAGTACTTTTACATTTTAATTAAAAATTTTTCTGAAAATGCTTGGTTTATTTTCATTTCAATTAATCTTTATCTTCGTTTACAGCTAACTACCTGCATTTCAGTCCAAGAAAAAATTGAAAAAAAGTTTCATAAAAAATCTTTTTATTATAATTTTGATTTAAATATTAATTCTAAAAAACAGGCTTCTTTCTATTAAAAGATTTTTGTAATTTAGAGTACCATTAATACTTTCCCACTATTAATTTTTGTTTTATGAAAGCGCCAAAAAAAACAACCGGTAAAGACATTATTAACAAACCCCTTTCTAGTAAAGAGGATGATGAGGATGAAGACGACGACATACTAGAGACAGAGGATCTAGATGATGATGTTGAAGTTGATGAAGAATTTGATGTGCCAATAGATGATATCAGCACATTCGATAGCTTTGATGACGATGATGACGACGACGACGATAGATATTAGTCTGAAATATAAAATATGATCAGTAAAAGCATCCTTTTAGGGTGCTTTTTATTTTAATTAGCTACCCTAGCATGAAGATTGTACCAGTTAAGGATAAAAAAAGTAAGCAAGAATTTTTAAATGTTGTAGAATCAATCTACCAAAACGATAAAAATTGGATCCGTCCGTTAGATAATGATATCGAAAAGGTTTTTGATGTAAATAGTAATCCTTTTTTTAAACATGGTCAATGCACAAGGTGGATATTAAAAGACAACAATAATAAAACCATTGGCAGGGTTGCTGCATTTATTAATGAGAAAAAAGCCCATAATTATGAAGTGCCAACTGGCGGAATGGGTTTTTTCGAATGTATAAATAATAAAGAAGCCGCTCTTTTACTTTTCGATACTGCTAAAAACTGGTTGCAAGAGAAAGGCATGAAAGCAATGGAAGGTCCAATTAACTTTGGAGAAAATGATACCTTCTGGGGATTATTGGTAGAGGGTTTTACGCCCCCATCTTACGGGATGAATTATCATTTACCTTATTATCAGCAATTCTTTGTAGACTATGGTTTTATAACAGCTTATGAGCAGTTAACTAACCACATTAACCTTACCATTCCTTTCCCAGCCAGATTTACCAAAATAGCCAATTGGGTAGCTGCTAAACCAGATTATAGTTTCGAGCATTTCAAAAAAGCAAATGCCGAAAAGTACATTAATGATTTGATGGAAATTTATAATGATGGCTGGCAAGATTTCGAAAACTTTGTTCCCATTAAAAAAGAAACATTAACAGAAAGCTTCAAACAAATGGAAGTTATTATGGACGAGAACCTGATTTGGTTTGCCTACGCCAACGGCGAACCTGCAGCTTTCGTGGTAATTATTCCAGATGCCAACCAAATGATCAGGGGACTTAATGGTAAGCTAGGCTTGTTAGAGAAGTTAAAGTTTGCCTACAAACGTTGGATTGGCGTAAAACGAATGCGTGCTATTGTGATGGGGACAAAAACTAAATTCCAAAAACTTGGACTAGAATCTGCTCTATTCATAAAATTAGGAGAATATGTTTTACCTAAAAACCAATATGTAGAACTAGAGCTATCTTGGGTAGGCGATTTTAACGAAAAAATGATTGCTATACATGAAGCAACGGGTGCCACTTTTGGAAAGCGACACCTAACCATGCGTAAAGGTTTTTAATGTAGGGCGTAATTCCTTATTTCCTCATATAATTCAATTACCTTTTTCTGAAGTTTGATAATCTCGTCTTCTTGATCGGCAAGCTTTTCTTTTAGCAACCTGACTTCTATGGTGCTTCCTGGTCCGAAATTCATACCGTCCCTAGCAATTATTTCTAAGGTGGAAACTTCAAACAGATTGGCAATTTGGTTTAACCTAGAGATGTTTATATCAGTAATGCCGCTTTCTATCTTTGAGAAGGCAGGTATGGAAATTTTTAAACGTTTTGCCACCTCTCCTTGGCTCCAGCCTTTTTTTTGACGCAGTACCCTTATATTTTTCCCAATATTGCTGTTTTTGCCAATGATGCTCATTTGTTTAGTTATTTGATTTATACTAAACGTTCAACTCTAATGCCAACTTAACTAAATCTATACCACCAAAATTACCAGAGCTCATTAATAAAAGATTTGTATTAGAAAAATCTAATTCCCTTAAATAACTTTCTAGTGCCACTGCATCGCTAAAAAAAATGATGTTTTTATCATTAAAAGATGTTTGAACATCTTGCACGTTTAATGGTTCCATCTTTTTATGTTTAAACGTTTTTTCATCAATATAAACGATGGCCAGGTCTGCATCGTGCATCGTATCTTTATATTGTTGCAAAAACTCTTTGTTTAAGCTACTAAAGGTATGCAGCTCCATACAAGCTACTAATTTTCTATTGTTAAATTGTGCTTTTACTGCACTAATTGTAGCCGTTAACTTAGATGGTGAGTGTGCAAAATCTTTATAAACACTGGTATGTTGAGTGGCATTTAAAAGCTCTAAACGCTTGGCTGCACCAGTAAATGAAGCAATAGCTACATTAAAATCTTCCTCATTTATAGCTAAAGTCTCACAGACTAATCTTGCTGCATTTAGGTTCATTAAATTATGATCGCCGAAGACCTGCAATGGGGTGTTTTGAGGCAAAAGATATGTTACACCATCAATTACCTCATGAGCCGGAATGGAGTAAGGAATCTTGTCTAAATTTGCTTTAGAATTAACAACAATTTTTCTTAATTCTAAATCATTTTCACAATAGATTAATTTTCCCTTGGGTAATATCGTGTCAATGAATTGAGTGAACTGGGAAATATAATCCTCAAACGTTGGGAACACATTGATATGGTCCCAAGCAATGCCACTAATTACTGCAATGTTGGCTTGGTATAAGTGAAATTTTGGTCGTCTATCAATCGGCGACGCCAAATACTCGTCTCCTTCAATGATGATTACAGGAGCAGCATCAGTAACCTTTACCATGGTTTCAAACCCTGCCAATTGCGCCCCAACTAGGTAATCGAAGTCTCTTTTATAATAATTAAGCACGTGTAAAATCATAGAAGTAATAGTAGTTTTACCATGACTGCCACCAATTACAACTCTCAGTTTATCTTTAGATTGCTCGTAAATATATTCAGGGTAAGAATAAATCTTCAAACCCATTGCTTGAGCTTTCAATAACTCAGGGTTATCTAAACGAGCATGCATCCCTAATATAACAGCATCAAGGTCTGGCGTTATGTTTTCTTCAAACCAACCAAATTCGGCAGGTAATAATCCATAATTAGCCAACCTAGTACTCGATGGCTCAAAGATCACATCATCAGAACCTGTAACCTTAAAACCTTTTTTATGTAAAGCAATGGCTAAATTGTGCATCGCACTTCCGCCAATGGCAATAAAATGTATTCTCATCCCTAAAAATTTTGAATGATAGAATTTTGAATGATTGGAATAAGCAAAATGCTGTTATTCAAAATTCAATCATTCTGTCATCCTATAATTAATTCTTAACAAACTTCGTCGCTACCCAATCACCAATCTTTTTATGGTCTATATAACTTAATCCAAATTTAGCGCAGTGATCTTTAATCATACCCAAATCTGGAGTTTCATAAAAACCGCTAAAATAGATTGATCCACCTTGTGTTAATACCGCAGCGTAACTTTCTATCTGATCTAGCAAAATGTTTCTATTGATGTTTGCTAAAATGATATTAAATTCTTGCTCAGGAATTACATCCTTACTTCCACAAAGCGATGTCAAGTTATCAATCTCATTTAAGCCGGCATTTTCAATCGCACTGCGATAACATACCTCGTCATTATCAATGGCAACAATATCCTTTGCTCCTCTTTTTGCTGCTAAAATTCCCAAAATACCTGTACCAGCGCCCATATCTAGGATAACTTTATCTTGCACATCGGCTTCTAAAATGTAAAGCATCATCATCGTAGTAGTTTGATGGTGACCAGTACCAAAAGCCATTTTTGGATCTATTACAATCTCGTATTTGTATTGAGGTTGATGTTCATGAAAAGTTGCCCTTACATAACAATCATCATTAATAATAAGTGGTGTAAAGTTCTTTTCCCACTCTTCATTCCAGTTTTCTGGGGCGATGGAACTTACCACATAAGTATGTTGCAATTCATCGCCATAACCAGTCAAAATGGATTTTAACTCAGCCTCATTAAACTGATTAGCTAGGATAAATGCATCAAAACCAGTCTCAGTATCTTCGAAGGTATCAAAGCCAATATCTCCAAGTTCTGCAATCAAGATATCTTTTTGATACTCTTGAATATCAGTAAAACTGAAGGTTACTTTTTTATATTCCATTAAGAATTGAAAGTTTTAACGATGTCTACAAAATCACGAGATTTTAGAGAAGCACCACCAATTAAGCCACCATCAATATCTGGTTGAGCGAATAATTCTGCTGCATTTTTAGGATTACAACTTCCGCCGTATAAAATTGTGGTATCATCAGCAACACTCATTCCGTATTTAGCGTCAATTTTAGCTCTAATAAATGCATGAATGTCTTGTGCTTGCTCTGGTGAAGCAGTTAAACCTGTACCAATTGCCCAAACTGGTTCGTAAGCTAAAATTACTTTGCCAAAATCTTCTGCACTTAATCCGAATACGCCATTTTCTAATTGAGATTCTAAAACGTGGTAATAACTACCGTTGTTTCTTTCATCTAAGGTTTCTCCAATACAAAAGATAGGCACTAAATTGTTCTGCAAAGCGATAACTGTTTTTGAGGCTAATAGCTCATCAGATTCTGCAAAATATTGTCTGCGTTCCGAGTGACCAACCAATACATATTCACTACCAGTAGATTTGATCATCTTAGCAGAAATTTCTCCTGTATAAGCGCCACTTTCGTTCTGGTGACAGTTTTGCGCACCAATTTTAACGATGCCATTACCTAACTGTGCTAAACTGTTCAAATGAATAAAAGGAGAGCAAATCACAACCGTTTGATCGCCCTTTTTCTCATCTCTAACCATATTTACAATTTCCGAAAATAAGGATATGCCTTCGCTATATTCCAAGTTCATTTTCCAGTTACCAGCAACAATTTTCTTTCTCATTTTTTGTTTATGTTTAAATGTTTTAAGGTTGAAACGTTGTAAGGTTATATTACCAAAACTACATTTCTACCAATAATTTCTATTTTATATTGTTTGTTAGTCGTTTTCCGTTGTTCGTCTTTCGTCCTAAACCCCTAAACTCTAACAACTCCCCAACTCACCAACTTTCCAACTTCTCTCTCTTAAAAATGCCTCAAAGCTTTTGTTCTCTCAAATACCTCGGTTAACATCGCTACCTCAATATCATCCAATTCCATTCCTCTTCTATTATAAACCAATTTAGCGGTCGCTAACATTTTATTTAAGGTATACACTTCAAAACCATTTGCGCCACCCCAAGCGAAATCTGGGATAAAATTACGAGGGAAACCAGCGCCAAAAACATTTGCGCTTACACCTGCAACTGTTCCCGTATTAAACATGGTATTGATACCACATTTAGCATGATCAGCCATGATTAAACCGCAGAACTGCAAACCTGTTTTACGGAAACTTTCATTCTCATAATCCCACAATTTAACCTCAGCATAATTATTTTTTAGGTTAGAGTTATTGGTATCAGCGCCTATGTTACACCATTGTCCCATAACCGAATTACCTAAATAACCTTCATGACCTTTAGAAGAGTAACCCCAAATTACTGCATTATTGATTTCGCCACCAACCCTACTATGAGGGCCAATTGTAGTTTGAGGGTAAATTTTAGCGCCCATTTTAACAGAAGACCCTTCGCATAAAGCAAAAGATCCTCTAATGAAACATCCCTCCCAAACCTGACTATTTTTACCTAAATAAATTGGTCCTTGTAAACTATTAAATGTTGCACATTCTGCTGTTGCCCCTTCTTCTACAAAAATATTATCTCCTAAAAAAACATTGGTACTACTTAGCGTAGCCGATGTTTTGCCTTTTGTTAGTAATTTAAAGTCTTCCTTTATTTCTAAATCATTAGATTTAAAGATGTCTTCAGGAAATTTTAACTGTACATATGGTTCATCAAAGAAAACCTTTTCAAAACCCTTAATTTTATCAACCTCAAAGCTAAACGCCGCTTCCTCTAATCTTAAGGCAATTAGCAAATCATCAGCATACAGTGCTTGAGCAGCCTTTAAATTTGAAACAACATCAATCAATGCTTCATTAGGGCAAATAGCACCATTAATAAACAAATCAGCCTGTTTTGCTGTGAATTTTGCAGAAAGGTAATCTTGAGTTTGAAAGCCGAAATCAGTGTTTAATTGTTTAGCCCATTTTTCTGCGATGGTTAAAATTCCTACGCGTAAATCGGCCACAGGCCTTGTGAAAGTAAGTGGTCTGAGCGAGCGCCAAGACGTATCATCAAATAGATTGATTGCCATAAGCAACAAAAATAAAAAAAGTCCCGAGCAATGCACGGGACTTTCGATATTTTTCTGCTTTCGCTGAAATTATTTCTTTGCGTAACGAGTTTTGAATTTATCGATACGACCTGCTGTATCAACCAATTTCATTTTACCAGTGTAAAAAGGGTGAGAAGTATGAGAAATCTCTAATTTATACAATGGATACTCATTTCCATCTTCCCATTTGATAGTTTCTTTAGTCTCAACACAAGATTTAGTTAAAAACTGATACTCGTTAGACATATCTTTAAATACTACAAATCTGTAGCTTGATGGATGCAAATCTTTTTTCATTTGAATATTATTTAAGTTATTTATACTGAAACTTTCAAGAACCTAATTGCAATTTGCTGGCAACAATGCTTATGACGTTTCTGATTGTCTTTTCTATCTCTATTTTAGAGGATGCAAATATCATTATTTTTATTTTTAAATACAAATGGTATTTAGATTTTTTGCTTAAGAATTGAAGTTTTGTTTTGTATGGTTAATTAAATATTAAAAAATGTCCTCCAGATAACTGAAACCTTAATGTTAAACAACAGAATAATCCATATTATGATTTGCTCACGACACTGGTCAGAAGCGTTGGTAATAATTAATTTCTAAAAACTTACGAAATGCTGTTGCTTCATTATTTTTAACTTCTATTTTTTTTAAGACTCCAGCCACCTTTATTTTTTCTAAGGGTAATTTATCTTTACCATGGTAATGGGCAATCAAAAAAGTTTCAGAAGAATAGTCATCCTTTATTTCATAGATATCATATTGATCAATAATGGGAATGGGAATGAATGTTGTTACCTTACCAGTAGAAATTGGAATGAGAATTATACCCTTAAACTCTGATTTCGAATCCTTTATTATTGGCACTCCAGTAATAATGGTATTTACAGATAATACGCCTCGCTCCTCAGCCTCTGAAGCCATTAATTCCAAGGCCTTGTACTTCAAGAAATCTCTTCTTAATCGATCATCTAACTTAGCAATAACCTCAATTTGATCTTCCTTAGTTAACTGAGATAAAGAAAGTTCTAAAAATAAAATCAATTTTTGCCTCTCATTAAATAACCCAGCCACCTTAGATAATTCGGCTACATTAATTTCACCATCGGCTGCTTTTGTAAAAAGGTTATAAAACCTACCACCATTGTCTAATAATGATAATGCTTCCGAAACGTTGTGATAAGGTATAATTTGTTGCATCTCTAAATTTTAGGAATAGATAAAATTAATTAAGGTTTGTTACAACCCATAATAATAATTTGGTTGTTTACTATTTAATGAAATCTAAAGGAACCGCTTTAGTCTTTTTCCTTTTCTGAACACCATACCTTACTGACTTTCGGACTTCTCCCCTTTTCTCACTATATTTAGGTTTCAATCAACCTTCAATGAACAGAAGAAACTTTATCAAAAACGGTGCAGCAGCTAGTATTATCTCCACATTCGGCATGGGATCTGCAAATGCGTTAATACCTCAAGCTATTGTTACCGGTGATAATAGCTATGCAGACAACTTCAATTTAAACGAAGCTACGGTTACACAACTGCAAATAATGATGGAAAGTGGTAAGCTAAGCGCCAAGTCATTGGCAAAAACGTACTTGAAAAGAATTCAGGAGATTGATAAGGCTGGTCCGAAATTAAATGCAGTGATTGAATTAAACCCAGATGCATTGGCTATTGCAAGTGAAATGGATGCCGAAAGAAAGGCAGGAAAAGTTCGTGGACCTATGCATGGCATTCCTGTTTTAATTAAGGACAACATTAATACCGGAGATCAAATGCAAACAACAGCTGGTTCATTGGCTTTGGCTGGTAATATCGCATCGGCGGATGCCTTTATCATTAAACAATTACGTGCGGCTGGAGCAGTTATTTTAGGAAAGACGAATTTAAGCGAGTGGGCAAACTTCCGTTCTAACAGGCCTTGTAGTGGTTGGAGCAGCAGAGGCGGACAAACAAAAAACCCTTACATATTGGATAGAAGTCCGAGTGGTTCGAGTTCAGGATCAGGATCAGCGGTATCGGCTAATCTATGTGCTGTTGCCATTGGCACAGAAACAAATGGGTCTATCATTGCTCCTTCTAGTTATAATGGCATTGTAGGATTAAAACCAACCGTAGGTTTATTAAGTAGAAGTGGCATTATTCCTATTTCTTTTACGCAAGATACAGCCGGACCAATGACTAGAAATGTAACTGATACTGCAATTTTATTAGGTGCCTTAATAGGAATAGATGCAGCAGATCAAGTAACTAAAACAAGTGAGGGTAAAACCTATTTAGATTATACCCAATTTTTAAAAGCAGATGCACTGAAAGGGAAGAGAATCGGATTTGAAAAGTCGTTTTTAAATGGTCACGAAGGTGTGGTTGGTTTATATAAAGCAGCAATTGAAAAATTTAAGGAGCTTGGCGCTGAAGTTATAGAGATAGAGCTACAAAAAGAAATGCGTACCATTAATGCAAGTGTTTTACAGCCCGAATTTAAAGCAGGTGTAAATGCTTATTTAGCAACTGCTAACGCTAAAGTTAAAACCTTAAGTGATGTTATTGCTTTTAATAAAGCAAACGAAAGTACTGCTATGCCTTATTTTAAGCAGGAAAACCTAGAGAATAGTGACAAAGCTCCTGATTTAAATAGTACTGCCTACAAGGAAGCCCTAGCGAAAGTTAATTCAGCTAAAAAAATCATCAACGATTTAATGGAAAAAAATCAATTAGATGCTATTGCAGGCACCAGTTATGGTATTCCATCACTAATTGATCTTTTTAATGGTGATTCGGGAGGTGGTTTCTATTTTGCATCCCCAGCTGCTATGGCAGGCTTCCCTCATATTACCGTTCCAATGGGGAGAATTTATGAACTTCCAGTAGGTTTATCCATTTTTGCAAGTGCTTATCAAGAGCCAGTTATTTTGGGCATTGCTTATGCTTTCGAACAGGCTACTAAACACAGAGCAGCACCGAAATTCATTAAGAATTCTAATTTTTCATCGGGAGTTTAATATAATGGAAAAGGGAAAATGTAAGATGGAAAAGGGATCAAACCCCTCGACCTTTGAGGTTCAGCTATTCGTTCCATCTTACATTTCACATCTTACATTTTACCTGCCTTAATTACTATATTTTTTCCAAGTTTCCACTTTCGCTTTTTGTCTTTCTATGTAGGCATCAGCAATAATTTCTGCTGTGCTTTTACCTTCTGTATTTTCTAATAAATCTTTCAGTTTATATTGGTCTACATCAGCACGATATAAAACCTGTAGTAATTTCGGAAAATCGTCCTCTACCAAATATTCGAATGTTTTAATTAATACTTCACGAAGATGAGCTTCGCTAATGTTTTCAGGAACATCGAAGTGTTTAGAGATTAATTTAAGTAAAGAGGTAGTATCAGTCATTTTTGTAATTTGTTGTTCATTAGTTCATTGGTATCATTATTTCAAAAACATCAAACCCATTCTATTTCCACACGCTACAAATGAACCAATGAACCAACTATACCCACTTAATCTCCTGGCAAAGCTCTATTAAAACCCCATTTGCATCTTTAGGATGCACAAAACAAACCATTTTGTTATCTGCTCCTTTTTTTGGCGCATCGTTTAGCAAGGTAAAACCTTCATTCTTTAACCTTTCCATTTCTTCTAAAATATCATCAACCAAAAAAGCAATATGATGAATGCCCTCTCCTTTTTTCTCCAAAAACTTAGCAATCGGGCTGTCGGGAGAAGTAGCTTCTAATAATTCGACTTTATTTTCTCCAGGCTTTAAAAAGGCCGTGTTCACATATTCAGACGCAACTAGCTCAGTTTTATAACAATCTGTATTGAGCAAACGTTGATAAATGTCTATGGAATTAGTCAAGTTTTTTACGGCAATGCCGATATGTTCAATCTTATTCATGGTAGCTATGGTTATGTGAATGTAAAAATGCGAGTTTTAACTATATGTTCATAGCTATAATCTATTATTGTTAGGAAACTTTTTTTGTATCTTTGTGTATTAATAAGAACAAAAATATATAATGGAACTTCCGATTTACTTAGATAACAATGCTACCACACCTCTAGATCCTAGAGTATTAGAAGCGATGTTGCCATATTTTACCACCAAATTTGGTAATGCAGCAAGCCGTAACCACCCTTTCGGCTGGGTAGCCGAAGAAGGTGTTGATTATGCTCGTGAGCAGGTGGCAAAATTAATTGGTTGTACTGAAAAAGAAATCATATTTACCTCTGGTGCTACAGAAGCTGATAATTTAGGTATTAAAGGTGTTTTTGAGATGTACTCAGAAAAAGGTAATCACATTATTACTGCAACAACAGAACATAAAGCAGTTTTAGATACTTGTAAACACTTAGAGAAACAAGGTGCAAGAGTTACTTATTTAAAGGTTAAAGAAGACGGTTTAATTGACTTAGCTGAATTAGAAGCTGCAATGACACCAGAAACAATTTTAGTAACCATCATGTATGGTAACAACGAAATTGGAGTAATTCAGCCTATAAAAGAAATTGCTGCAATTGCACATAAACACGGAGCTTTATTTTTTACTGATGCTACACAGGCAGTTGGTAAAATTCCGGTAGATGTAAATGCAGATGGAATTGACTTAATGGCTTTCAGCGCACATAAAATGTACGGACCAAAAGGTGTTGGTGCATTATATGTACGTAGAAAAAACCCAAGGGTTAAAGTTACTTCACAAATGGATGGTGGTGGCCACGAGCGTGGTATGCGTTCTGGAACATTAAACGTACCTGGTATTGTAGGTTTAGGTAAGGCTTGTGAGCTTTGCAGACTAGAAATGGATGAAGAAGCTAAACGTTTATCCACTTTGCGTGATAAATTAGAAACATCTTTAACTACAATGGAAGAAAGTTATGTAAATGGTAACACACAACATCGTTTACCACATGTAGCTAACATCTCTTTCAAATATGTAGAGGGTGAAGGCTTAATGATGGCAATGAAAGATTTAGCTGTATCTTCTGGATCAGCTTGTACTTCAGCTTCATTAGAACCATCTTACGTATTAAAGAGTTTAGGTTTATCAGATGATTTAGCACACTCTTCTATCCGTTTCGGATTAGGTCGTTTTACTACCGAAGAAGAAGTTGATTACGCAATAGAGAATACAAAAAAAGCAGTTAACCACTTAAGAGACCTTTCTCCACTTTGGGAAATGTTTAAAGAAGGAATTGACTTGAGTAAAATCGAGTGGGCGGAACACTAAGAGAGTTTGAAGATTGGAGTTAAGAGTTTGGAGTTAAGTCCACTCACAACTCTCAACTAATAACTCACAACTAATTTACATATTCATCTCCGCAAGGAGATTTAAAGAAAATAAAGACATGGCATATTCAGAAAAAGTAATGGAACACTATACCAACCCACGTAACGTTGGTACATTAAATAAAGACAGCAAATCTGTTGGTACAGGTTTAGTTGGCGCTCCTGAGTGTGGAGACGTAATGCGTTTACAAATTGAAGTAGATGCTAACAATGTAATTACTGATGCTAAATTTAAAACATTTGGTTGTGGTTCGGCAATTGCTTCTTCTTCTTTAGCTACTGAGTGGTTAAAAGGAAAAACAATTGATGAGGCTTTAACTATCGACAATATGGATATTGTTGAAGAATTAGCATTACCACCAGTAAAAATTCACTGTTCTGTTTTAGCAGAAGATGCAATTAAATCAGCAATTAACGATTACCGCGTTAAAAATGGTTTAGAAGCATTTGAATTGGCTAAATCACACCACTAACCAGATGTGAGATATTAGATATGAGATATGAGTTTTAAGCTCCCAGTCTCAAATCTCAAATCTCACTTCTCAAATCTTTACTACAATGATAACGATAACCGATAAAGCAAAAAGCAAAATAGACCACCTAATGCAGGATTCTGAGATGGGTTCTGATTACTTTTTACGCGTTTCTGTAAAAGGAGGTGGTTGCTCTGGTTTGTCTTATAATTTAGATTTTGATAACGAAGAGCAAAAAGGCGATCAATTTTTTGAAGATCGTGGTATCAGGATAGCCTTAGACATGAAGTCATTTTTATACCTAGCAGGTACAGAACTTGATTTTACTGACGGCTTAAATGGTAAAGGATTTGCCTTCAATAACCCTAACGCTAGTCGCTCATGTGGCTGTGGCGAAAGTTTTTCTGTTTAATAACAATTATTAAATTTCCTAGAGGGTCTCGAATTTCGGGACCTTTTTTGGTTTTAGCGGTTTTACCACCTAAGACTTCTTCGAAAATCTAAGAATATTGTGAATGAGCTAAACTGCTCTAAGATTTCTTAGATGTTAATTATACAGTTGAGCCTTGACTTGCTCCTTTTACTTTCTGACTCTCGGACTTTCCTGACTTTCGGACTTTCGGACTCCTTACATCTTACATTTTCCATCTTTTTACGTATTTTTGTAATCCGCTTTACTTTAGGCTTGTAGGTTTAGCGCAAAACATTTATCATTGTTTAAGAAACACACCAAATATTTAATACATGGTATCCTTTAACGAATTCTCTACGGTTCCTAGTTTATTACGCAACGTAGTAGAAAACATCCATAAACCTGAAGAGACATTCTTAATTCATAAAAAAAATACAACTTGGGAAGAAATTTCTTTCAAAGACACTCTACTAAGAGCTGATGCGATTTCTGCATTCTTTCTAGAAAAAGGAATTGCCAAAGGCGATAGATTGGGTTTAATGATAGAAAACTCCCCTGAATATGTTTATTTCGATCAAGGTATTCAGCAGATTGGCGCTATCAATACATCAATTTATCCAACCTTATCAGAACACGAAGTAGAATATATTATCAATGATTCTGGAATTAAAGCTATTCTAATTGGTAATCCATTTTTGTTCAAGAAGATTTTAAAGATATCGGCCAATTGCCAAGAACTAAAATACATCATTCCGGCTTTTGCAGGTTATGAAAAAGTGGCTATCCCAGAAGCTAACAAAGCTGAAATTATCGCTTTTACTACGTTATTGGAAAAAACGGTAAGCAAGGAAGAGCAACACTTGATTAACCAAAGAAGAAGAGAGGTTTTACCTGCAGATGTATCTTCCTTAATTTATACATCGGGAACTACAGGAACTCCAAAGGGCGTAATGTTAACCCACAATAATTTTGTAGAAAATGTAAATGTGTGTTTGCAACAGATCCCTGTGATTGATGAAACGGAAACTTTCCTTTCTTTTTTACCACTTTCGCACGTGTTTGAGCGCACCGCCACTTACCATGTATGTTGCGCACAAGGTTGTAAAATCGCTTTTGCACAGAGCTTAGAATTATTAGCTAAAAACATGGGTGAAGTAAGGCCAACAGTGATGTCTTGCGTTCCACGTTTGTTAGAGCGTATTCACGATAAAGCAATTAAGTCTGGAACAGCAGGTGGCGGAACAAAAGCTAAAATATTTACTTGGGCTTTGACAACAGGGAATGATTATCGCGTTAAAAAAGAAGCAGGTAAAAACCCAGGCTTAATTTTAGGCGCTAAAAAAGCAATTGCAGAGAAATTAGTGTTCAGTAAAATCAAAGAAAAAACTGGTGGTCGCTTAAAGTTTATGATTTCTGGTGGTGCTGCCCTACCTAAAAATGTGGGTGAGTTTTTTGGTGATTTAGGAATTAAAATTTTAGAAGGTTTTGGATTAACAGAAACTTCGCCGGTAATGTCGGTTACAGAATATCACAGACAAGTTTATGGCACAGTTGGTCGTGTAATACCAGGCATTGAAGTAGGTATCCAGAACTACGACACCAAGGAAATATTAACCATCCAAACACATGATAGTTTCAATGAAGATTTCCAAAGTGAGGAAGGTGAATTAATTGTTCGCGGTCACTGTGTAATGAAAGGCTACTTTAACAAACCTGCAGAAACAGCTGAAGCAATTGATAGAGATAAATGGTTTCATACGGGTGACATTGCCCGTTTTTATAAAGGGAATCTACAAATCACAGATAGGTTAAAGAACATGATTGTGAATGCTTATGGCAAAAATGTTTATCCCACACCCGTGGAGAACATTTATTTAAAAAGCCCTAAGATTGAACAATTGTTCTTAATTGGCGATAAACGTGAGTTCATTACTGCTATTATTATTCCGAATAGGGAAACTTTACAGGAGACTTTTAATTTAAAGGAATCATTCTTCCAAGAAGGTGGAGATTTTATTGAAAATCCAGAGATTAAAGAGTGGTTTGAGAAAGACATCAAAAAGATTTCTAATGAATTAGCAAAGTTCGAGCGTATCAAAAACTTCAAAATAAAGCGTAATCCATTTAGTATGGAAGAAGGTGAAATTACCCCTACAATGAAGGTTAAACGCCGGGTTGTTGAGAAAAAATACGCTGATGCGATTAACGCGATGTATGAAGAAGGTGTTGAGGCGGAATAGCCGATATCTTAAAATCCTTCAATAATTTATATAATTCAATCTCCCTATAAATTTTTTTCCCAAATTGGGAACTTTTATTTACCTTTGAATTAATAACTTGAGAATAATTGCTAAAAAGACCCTTAGAGAATTTTGGAATAAACATCCAGATTGTGAAGAACAATTAAAATCTTGGTATCAGGAAACTGAAAATTCAGAATGGCTTAGTCCAAATGATATTAAAAAAGATTACCCTTCTGCTAGTATATTGGGAGATAACAGAATTGTTTTTAACATTAAAGGAAACCATTATCGAATAATTATCAAGATTAACTATGATTATCAAATGATTTGGATAAGGTTTGTAGGCACTCACTCTGAGTATGATAGAATAAATGCTAATAAAATTTAAACAATGAATATTAAACCTATAAAAAACGAAATTGATTACGAACAAGCTTTAACTAGACTTGAGGTAATTTTCGATGCAAAAAAAGGTTCTCCACAAGGTGATGAACTTGAGATATTAGGAATATTGATTGAAAAATATGAAAATGAGCACTTCCCAATAGATTTACCTGACCCAATTGAAGCGATTAAATTTAGAATGGAGCAAATGGGTTATAATCAAACGGATTTAGCAAAAGTTGTAGGACTAAAAAGTAGAGCTAGCGAAATTTTAAATAGAAAACGAAAACTATCTTTAGAAATGATTAGACAACTACATGAGAGCCTAAAAATACCCACTGATGTTTTAATACAAGCTTATTAAACGAATTATCTTTTAAACACTTCATTTTGTTTGCGTTGTACTATTGGTTGATAGTTTAAGCAATCATAATTTAACAGGAAATAATTATATCTCATTTTTTAGCACAGCATAAAAGCAACCTAGGTATCTAGCACAAGCTTTCGTTTTATAAACGGGATAGCAGCGAAAATCCTTTTATCATACTGAGCATAGCGAAGGATAAAAGATTGCAGCGCATAGCCCGACCAACTTTAATAGTTGCAGTCATTTGCTTTTCAAATCATTTAATAAGATAAGCTCATGTCCCTCAATGACGGAAGAATTTATTACTTTTGCACAAAATACTATAAATGAGTACAGGATTATCAGAACAGGAATTATTACGTCGCGATTCGTTAAAACAACTTCGCGAATTGGGCATCAACCCATATCCTGCAGAAGCTTATGAAATAAATGCCAATGCAGCAGACATTTTAGCGAACTACGAAAAAGATAAAACAGCATATAAGACCATCAGCCTTGCTGGAAGAATAATGGGACGTAACATCATGGGTGCAGCTTCTTTTGCTGAATTACAGGATGCAACTGGCCGTATTCAAATCTATTTAAAACGTGATGAGCTTTGTCCTGGTGATGATAAGACGCTTTACAATACTGTATTTAAGAAATTATTAGACATAGGTGATTTCATCGGAATTGAGGGTTATATATTTACTACTCAAACCGGAGAAATATCTATCCACGTTACTAAATTTACTGTACTTTCTAAATCTTTACGTCCCTTACCTATAGTAAAACGTGATGATGAAGGAAACGTTTATGACGGCTTTACCAATCCTGAATTACGTTACAGAATGCGTTATGTGGATTTAACGGTTAACCCAGATTATAAACAAATCTTCATTAATCGCTCTAAAGTGATTAACACGATGCGTAATTACTTTGACAATCAAGGCTGGATGGAAGTAGAAACTCCAATCCTACAGGCGGTTCATGGCGGTGCAGCTGCTCGTCCGTTTGCAACACATCATAATACTTTAGATATGCCATTATTCCTTCGTATTGCGAATGAATTATATTTAAAAAGGTTAATTGTTGCAGGTTTTGATGGTGTTTATGAGTTCGGTAAAATGTTCAGAAATGAAGGTATGGACCGTACACACAACCCAGAGTTTACCGCAATGGAAATCTATGTAGCTTATAAAGACTATATCTGGATGATGGCCATGGTAGAAGAATGTTTAGAGAAAATTGCTACTGCTATTCACGGACAACCAGTTGTTAAAGTTGGCGAACATGAAATTAATTTCGGTGGACCATACGAGAAATTAACGATGTATGAGTCGATAGAAAAATATACAGGCATTGATGTTTCTGCCATGAGTGAAGCTGAAATTGCTGCTGAATGTAAAAAATTGGGCATTGAAATAGATGATTCGATGGGCAGAGGTAAATTAATCGATGAATTATTCAGCGAAAAAGTTGAAGCAAATTTAATTCAGCCAACTTACATTACCGACTATCCTTTGGAGATGACTCCATTAGCTAAAAAACACCGTAGCAAAGATGGTTTGGTAGAACGTTTTGAGTTATTTGTAAATGGTAAAGAAATTGCCAATGCTTACTCTGAATTAAACGACCCAATTGACCAAAAAGAACGCTTTGAAGAGCAATTGAAATTAGCTGCCAGAGGCGATGATGAGGCTATGGCAATGGATGATGATTTTGTTCGTGCTTTAGAATATGGTATGCCTCCTACTTCGGGATTAGGTATTGGGATAGATCGTTTGGTAATGCTAATGACTAATCAATCTACCATTCAGGAAGTATTGTTCTTCCCGCAGATGCGCCCCGAGAAGAAGAAAATTGAGCTTACAACTGAAGAAACAGAATTATTTAACTTAGTTAAAGAAGATGAGCAATATCTGTTAACTGATATTAAGGCAAAATTGACTGATTGGAGCAACAAAAAATGGGATACAACTTTAAAGGGCTTAACCGGAAAAGCAATTTTAAAAGTTACAAAAACAGATGATGGTTTGTTTTTATCGCGTAAATAGTTAGCGTCTTCTAACGATGGATTAGTCATCCGATGAATATGTAGTGTTGCAAATATTCATCGGATGACTAGCTTACAAGTGTTAACATAATCATAACAAAAACTTAAAGCCTTGTTGTATAAATATACGACAAGGCTTCTTTAATTTTAGGCAGTTGAAAATAAGTATGTTATGAATAGCACTAGCCTAGAAATTACCGAAAAAGAATATTGCATTAAGCTGAGTAAAGAAACATTCGACCTTTCTTTAATCCGTCAGTTAATTAAACGCATACAAGCAGAAGAATTATTTTTCAGTCGTAAAAATGACTTTGAGGAAGATTTAATCAGTAGAAGTTCATCAGAATTTGAAGAGAACTTTGATAGATTGGATGATAAATAAGAAATAGACCGAAAGTCGGGAAGCCCGAAAGAAAAGTCACTTAGAAAATAAATAGATTCAAAAATCCGCAAACCAAAGGTTATATATCCAAACCTCTGAGTTGCGGACTTTTCCGACTTTCGGACTAATTAACGGCTATAACGAACCTGTTGTTGTTTGTCCATCATCCCCATCTGATCTTTCATTTGTTTGATTTGATCAGCTAATAATTTTTGTTTATCTGCTTTTTTAGCTTCTTGCAGGTATCTATTTGCTTCTAGTTTATTTCTTTTACCCATTGCAATTCCTGCCAAACTTAATTTAGCCAAGGCAATGTTATGGTCCATGTGTAAACCCAAGTTTAACGCAGCCTTGAAATACTTTTCAGATTTCATTGGTGCTTTTCTAGATTCGATTAATCCAATTAACAAGTTATAATAACCGTGTTGAACTCTATTTAGTTCCTTCTCATAGTTTTTAATTCTTCCTAAAAACTGCTCGGCCTTTGGCATATTATCTTTACGTAAATACCATTGAGCGATTAACATATTTTCGTTGTAGAAATAAGTAATAAAAATGAATATGCTTAAAAAGACTAAAAGGATTCCCCAGCCCCAAAAGCCGAAGATAAAAAGTGCAACTGCTGCACCAACAAAAGCAAAGCCTATAATTAGGCGTATTAGATTTGGCATAGAATTATAATATTTGTGCAAATATCGTGTTTATATACCAAAAAATAGATTTAAAATTTATAATTTCATCAAATATTACAATTGAAAATAAATGACTTTTTTAAAAGTTAAACTATTTATATGTTGTATCGTCTTACCTTGAAATTATATTTACATGAAGAACTTACTTACTAGTCTAATCTTATTATTTGCCATGAATGCAAGTGCACAAGAGTTAAATAAAAAAATTGAAGATCCAAATAGACATAAACAAGTCATGTTAAACCTGTGTACAAGGGAAGGAATTACTTCATTCCCTGAATTTAAAGAAAGTTATGACCCTAACTATGCTGCTTACAAACCAGATTCTACTGCATTCGCAGATTTATCTAAACTTATAAAAGGTAAAAAAATTACGATTGTTTTGGGCACATGGTGTGGAGATAGTAAATATCAAGTTCCTCATTTTTTAAAAATAATGGACGGTCTTAAAATTGATGAAGATAAAATAACCATTATTGGAGTAGACGGAGCCAAACACGCTGAAAATGGTTTAATTGATAGCTTAAAAATCACAAATGTTCCAACATTCATCTTCTTCGATAAAAAAGGAAAAGAAGTTGGCCGCATTACTGAGCATCCAAAAGAAACGTTAGAAAAGGATATGCTTAAAATTTTGGCAGTAACCAAGAAAACTAAGGCAGCAAAAACAGAAACAAAAACCAAGTAATATGGCTGCTACATTAGAACCTGGATGGTTAAATGTGTTAAGCAATGAACTTGAGAAACCTTACATGAAGACCCTTAAATCCTTTTTGCTAGAAGAAAAGCAGAAAGGATTTGTTGTTTATCCTAAAGGGGTTGATATATTCAATGCATTTAACCATACACCTTTCGACAAAGTTAAAGTTGTTATTTTAGGTCAAGATCCATATCATGGGCAAGGGCAAGCTCATGGACTTTCTTTTTCTGTTCAAAAAGGAATTACAGTTCCACCTTCTTTAAAAAATATGTATAAGGAGCTGGCAGAAGAATTCCCAGATTTCAAGATACCTAATCACGGTGATTTAACTGCTTGGGCAGACCAAGGAGTTTTATTATTAAATGCAACCTTAACAGTTCGTGCCAATGAAGCTGGCTCGCATCAGAAACAAGGCTGGGAAATATTTACTGATTATGTTATCTCGCAGTTATCTGCCCAAAAAACTGGATTGGTATTCTTGCTTTGGGGCAGATTTGCGCAGCAAAAAGAAAGCTTAATAGATACGGGCAAACATTTTGTATTGAAGGCTGCACACCCCTCTCCTTTTTCTGCTTATAATGGTTTTTTCGGTTCAAACCATTTTAAGATGACTAATGAAATTTTAGAAAAAGAAGGGTTGAAAGGGATTAATTGGCAGATAGACCCCAATCCCTAAAGGAGCTTTATACTATCCCCTTTAGGGGTTGGGGGTTCTTAATACTCCAATGGCACAATAGGCTCTTTCTTGGTAGTAGACATGATCATCATCGTTTGGAATGTTTTAACCACAGAAATCTTGCTAATTTTATCCATGATCAAGCGCTCATATGCTTTGATGTCGTTTACATAAACTTTCAATAAAAAGTCTGCCTGACCAGTTACGTGGTGGCATTCAGTAATTTCATTGATTTGGTTAACTTCATCCAAAAATATTTGAATGGTATTGTTTTTATGAAAGTCTAATTGAACTTGAATAAAGGTTTTAATACCCAATCCTAATTTTTCTTCATCAACTAAGGCGTGGTAACTTTTAATATAACCAGACATCTCCAATTTACGAACACGTTCCAAAGTTGGTGCAGGTGATAGGCCAATTTCTTGCGATAAAAGTAAATTGGTTATTCTACCATTCTCTTGAAGCAGTTTTAAAATTTTAAAATCGGTTTTATCTAGTTCAGTTGCCATAAAATTTGATTTGATGTTCAAAGGTAGTATACTAATGCAATCTAGCCAAATATTATTCTAAAAAATTTAATATTAAATACTTTTTATTTTACAAAATACTTTTAGATTTGGCTAAATTTAAAATTAGATAAACAAAAATGCAATCCTATACTGAAGAGAATTACCTTAAAATAATCTATCATTTGTCGGTTATTAGTAATCCGGTTCAAACTAATGCTATTGCCGAGAAGATTCAAACTAAGGCTGCCTCGGTTACAGATATGCTAAAAAAGTTATCTGATAAGGAATTGGTAGATTATGTAAAATACCAAGGTGTTACCTTAACGGAAAAGGGAAAACTTGCTGCAATAAATATTGTTAGGAAACATAGGCTATGGGAAGTTTTTTTAGTAGAAAAATTAAATTTTAAATGGGATGAAGTGCATGATGTAGCTGAGGAATTGGAACACATTAAATCAACTTTGTTAGTAGAAAGATTAGACGAGTTCTTAGAATTCCCTAAAGTAGACCCTCATGGTGATCCTATACCAGATCAACACGGAAATTTTGCAGCAATTGCTTTTGTTAAACTAAATAAGCTTAAAGTAAACGACAAGGGCACTATAACAGGAGTTAGCGAGCATTCCTCTCCTTTTCTAAAACACTTAGAAAAATTAGGGTTGACATTAGGAAAAAAAATAGAAGTTTCAGAAATCATAGATTTTGATGGTTCTGTAGAATTATTAATTGATGGAAATAAATTGAACATTAGTAGAGAAGTGGCAAAACACATATTAATTAGCAAATAAGATGGAGAAACAATCGCTAAGCGAGGTACATAAAAGTGTTGCCACAAACAAAAGAACTGGCTGGAAAAGGATTTTAGCCTTCATTGGCCCTGCGTATTTAGTAAGTGTAGGTTATATGGACCCAGGAAACTGGGCAACGGATATAGCTGGTGGTAGTAAATTTGGATATCAGCTGATTTGGATTTTGCTAATGTCTAACTTGATTGCGCTCCTACTACAATCATTAAGTGCCAGATTAGGAATTGTTAGAGGTTTAGACTTAGCACAGGCATCAAGAAATGCTTATCCAAAATGGGTTAATTTCCCGATGTTCATACTTGCACAAACTGCCATTATCGCTTGCGACTTAGCCGAGATTATTGGTATGGCAATAGGATTAAATCTATTGTTTGGTTTACCATTAATTTGGGGAGTTTCCATTACCATTTTCGATACAGTTATTTTGCTTTTCTTGTTAAACAAAGGAATGCGAAAAATGGAAGCCTTTATAGTTTCTATGGTATTTATTGTAGGTGTTTCGTTTCTTATAGAAATGTTTATTGTTGAGCCATCCTTAAAAGAAATTGCTAAAGGATTTAAGCCATCAATGCTTTCTGGAGAAGCTTTGTATATTGCCATTGGTATAATTGGAGCCACTGTAATGCCCCATAATTTATATCTACATTCTTCATTGGTACAAACTAGAAAGTTTGAACGAGACAATAAAGGAATCAAGGAAGCAATTAAATTCAATTTTATTGATACCGCAGTAGCTCTAAATCTGGCCTTTTTAGTAAACGCTGCCATTCTAATTTTAGCTGCTGCTGCATTTTTTACAAATGGATTTAATAATGTTGCAGAAATACAAGATGCACATAAACTGTTAAGCAATATTTTTGGAGATATTGCTCCTGCTTTATTTGCCATCGCATTAATAGCTGCCGGACAAAGTTCTACAGTAACTGGGACCTTAGCTGGGCAAATTATCATGGAAGGCCACTTAAACCTAAGGATTCAGCCTTGGTTAAGGAGGTTGATAACACGTTTATTGGCTATTATCCCTGCTTTTTGTACCATATTATTTTTTGGTGAGGATGCACTTGGCGGACTTTTAATATTAAGTCAGGTGGTATTAAGTTTACAATTAGGTTTTGCGATTATTCCGTTAATTCACCTAACCTCTGATAAAAAAGAGATGAAAGATTTTACCATTAAAACTTGGGTTAAGGTTTTAGCTTGGATGAGTGCTGTGGTAATTGTAAGTCTAAATATTAAATTAGTGATTGAAGAAATTACTGGTTGGATAGCAGAGGCTGATGGTTGGTATATTTATGTGATTGTGATACCGCTAGCCATATTAATAGGACTATTGTTGGTTTACATTTTCTTATATCCACTTTTAAGCAAGAAACAAAGGATTGGAAATGTGCCACATGGGAATGCATTAGCGATTGAAAAAGTAGAAAAAATCAATTACAAAAAAATTGGCATCACTGTAGATTTCTCTAAAAATGACAGGAATACCATCCGCCATGCGTTAATTCAAGGAGGAAAAGATGCGCATTATTATTTAATACACGTTGTGGAAACTGCAGCAGCGAGATATCATGGGCAAACAACAATGGACCATGAAACACAAACAGATACTGAAAACTTAGAAAAATATAGATCAAACTTATTAGACCTTGGTTATGAATCAAGTGCGCATATAGGATTTGGTGGAACGGCAAAAGCTATAGCTGAAATTACTAAACAAAATCATTTAGAATTGTTGGTAATGGGCGCACATGGACATAAGGGTTTAAAGGATTTGATATTTGGAACAACGGTAGATTCAGTGAGACATAAAGTTAATATACCGGTTTTAATTGTCCGTTAAGGCTTATTAATAAAATAGTTAAACACTTTAACTAAGCTAATTGCAGTTATAAATCCTTTATTTTGATAAAGAATTTCATTATCCTTATTTAATACATAGATTGATGGGAAAGTTAGCTTTTGCTTATTGGCTAACATTATTGCAATTTCATGAAAACCTAAACTAGGGTTAAATAAAAATTGATGGTTTTGGTAAACAACTGGCGTTTGATCTTCAGCATTTAACTTAACAAAATAATAATGCTTGTTTAAGTACTTAACAACATTTGGCTCTGTAAAAACAGTTTGTTCCATTGCCTTGCAGTAGCTGCACCAATTTACACTAACAAATACTATTATATTTTTCTTTTCTATTTTTTGAAGCCTATCTAATTGATTAAAGCTGTAGCTCTTTTGCGCTTTACCGAGTAAAGAACTAACCATCAATAATGCAATCAACAAGTATTTCATCACTATTTGATATTAAGCCTCACACCTAAGAAACCTCTTATACCTTGGTTTGGAGCATACACATAACTAGGATCGAAAGTTAAACCATAAGGATTCTCAGGTGTAACCAAAACTTGTCCGTTCTGACCAAACTGTACATTCTTATCAAATGGGTCATTTGAACGAGCAATTATAAATGGTGTTCCTTTATTTGGCGTAAAATTAAGTAAGTTTTTCACACCTCCATAAATCTCTATATCCTTTATCCCATCATAAACTAACTGAATATTCTGTATTGTCCATATTGGAGAAAACTGCCTACGTGGGTCTAAATCACTTAACAAAGGCAAACGCATTGGACTGTAAATATTTCCTGTATAATCTATACCAAGATGGAGTTTATTTATTTTATAGGATACTGCCCAAGTTCCTGAAAACTTTTCTGTTAAAATCTGTTGTTGTTTTATGCTATTCTCAATAACGCTAACATCCTGGTAAGTAGAACCTAAAGTTAATTTTAAGCCTGAACTAAAAGCCATATCAAGATTTGCAGTTAAACCCTTACTTACTGCATAACCATTGAGATTATCGTAAATAATTTGATTTGGATTAGAATCATAATCCCCAATAATTCTATTATTGAAGTATGTATAAAAAGCAGATAAATCTATTCCTAAGAACGAGCCGCTTTTTAGGTATACCTTTTTTAGAAAGTTTAAGTTAAGGTTATAAGTACGTTCAGGTCTCAATTCATCATTAATTACAACATCCCTGGCTCCTGTTAGTGCAGCGTGATCTTCAGTAAAAATATTAACAACCCTAAAACCTGTTCCAGCATTTAATCTAATTATATTTTTATCATTTATGCTCCATTTATAGGCAAATCTTGGTGTAAATATATTGCCATGAATAGAGTTGTAATCATATCTCAGCCCTGCTAAAACCGAATTTTTTTTATTTAATTTAATTTCATCCTGTACAAACAAACCTGGTAAAAGTGTCTTTTCTGGAGCATTTATTTGATTTAAAATATCGTTAGATGCTGTTGCCGGAGTATTATCATCATAAAAAGTATACCTAAAAGCAGCTCCAAAAAGCAAATCATTGTTCCCTATTTTTTTATCCCAAGTTAACTGAGAGAATGCTATTTGTTGTTTGGCAATATAAGAAGTGATACCATACCTACTATCTTGATCATGGTTAGTTAATGAAAAAGCCAAAAACATTTTTTCTCTAATTGGAAGTTGATAGTTTCCAATCAGCTCTATTCTTTTGGTGTAAATACTTTCTCCATAAACCTGATCGCCACCTCTAAAAAATTTATTCCAATTCATTTCTCCGCCCCATCTATCTTCATACAAATATCTTCCTGCAATAGAAAAAAGCCTATTTTCTTTTCTGGTGATATTCCATTTTTGGAAAACTGAAACTCTATCTTGTAAAGTTACATCGGTAAATCCATCATGGTTATGATCAACTTTGTTAGCGTATTTAAAATAGTTAACACCTGTTAAAAAGGATATTTTCGGACTTAGATTCACTTTAAAACCAATGTCCATATTGTATTCTTTATAGTCAGTTACCATAAAATCGGCAGAAAACAATGATGCATTCTGCACCTTTTTTGTTATGATATTAATTAAACCCCCTACGGCTTCACTTCCATATAATGAAGAAGCTGGACCTTTTACCACTTCAATTCTTTCTACTAACGCATTTGGTATTCCAGACAAACCGTAAACAGTAGAAAGGCTGCTTACAATCGGCATTCCATCAATTAAAACCATAGTGTATGGCCCTTCTAAACCATTAATATGGATATCTCCTGTATTACAAATATTGCAATTGAGTTGTGGGCGTACTCCATTTACATTTTGTAAAGCATCAAAAATACTTGGGGTTGGATTTTTCTTAAAAAACTGTGCTGTGTAAATTTCTACAGGAACTGGGCTTTCTAGTCTATTCACTTCCTTTTGAGTTCCGGTAATCACAACCTCATTTAGTTTCTCATCTAATGATTGTAATTCTATTTTAGATAATGAGGTATCAGATTTTATATCAATTTTAAGATTGACAGTTTTAAAACCTATGGAACTAATTTTTAAATTATAAACAGCTGGTTTGAGGTTAGTAAACCTAAAACTTCCTAAACTGTCAGTAAATACCGTAACCTTTAAATCTATAATAGATACTGAAATCCTATTGGAAGAGGCATCTGAAGACACAACTCCTTCCAACTTATATTGTTGAGCATTAACATTTTGAAATAAAAATAAAGCTATTATTAGTGTAAGGATTTTTTGCATCTTGATAAATTAGTCTTACAAAAATATAAATTTAGATTAATCTAAAAAACAATTTAGACAATTATTTACTTATATTTTAGAAATGGTTTAAAATAAAGGTCTTATTTAGATTGGCAATGTTTATTTCTAAAGAATTACCGATATTTGTTTTTACGATATGAAGAACGACATCCAAATAAAAAATAAGAGAGCATATTTTGATTACCACATATTAGACAGTTATGTTGCTGGTATTGCACTTTTAGGAACAGAAATTAAGGCGATTAGACAAGGTAAAGCGAATATGACAGATGCCTTTTGTATGTTTATTGGAGATGTTTTATATGTGAGAAATCTCCACGTTTCAGAATATAGCCATAGTTCTTTTCACCATCACGATATTAAAAGGGACCGAGTTTTGCTCTTACATAAGAAAGAATTAAAGAAACTCAAAATTAAAGGTGAGGAGAAAGGTTTCACGATAGTTCCATTAAGGATTTTTACCAACGAGAGAGGCTTTGCTAAAATGGAAATTGCTATTGCTCAAGGTAAAAAAGAATTCGATAAACGCGACAGCATTAAGGACAGAGAGAGTAAACGTGAGATGGACAGGGCGATGAAAATCTAGTTCATTGGGATCACTGGTTCATTGGCTCATTTGTTCATTGGCTCATTGGCTCATTGGTTCATTAATAAGTTGCAACTAGCCCAATGAACAAATGAACTATTTCAACAAATGAACTAATCTACCAAGCTTGATCTCCTACTAAAGGCACAAACCTGAACGTATCTAATTCGATTCTATCAAAATCATTTTCGCTGACACGAATTACCGTAATCATTTTTTGAGTCTTCTCATCTCCTACTGGGATAACTAGAATCCCACCAATTTTAAGCTGTTTTAATAAAATTTCAGGAACAAATGGCGCACCGGCCGTTACAATAATTTTATCGTATGGAGCATATTCTTCTATACCCCTTGAGCCATCTCCTAAAAAGAAATTAGCTTTATAACCCATTCCAGGCAGCACTTTTAAGGTATGGTTATAAATATTTGGTTGGCGTTCTATGGTATAAACTTTTGCACCAACTTCCATTAAAATACAGGTTTGATAACCAGAACCAGTTCCAATTTCTAAAACCTTATCACCTTTTTGAATGTGTAGCAATTCGGTTTGATAAGCAACTGTGTAAGGTTGTGAAATGGTTTGTCCATCACCAATGGGAAATGCAATGTCTTTGTAAGCCTGATTCCAAAAAGTTTCATCAAAAAAGAAATGTCGAGGAACTTTACCAATTGCTTTTAAGACTTTTTCATCTGTGATACCTCTATCTTTAAGTAGTGCGACTAACTTCTTTCTTGCTCCCTGTTCTCTGTAATTGTCAACGAATTTGTATGCCATTTCATTTCAAAAATAGCTGTTTAAACTTAATGAGAATAAATTTTTATCCACAAATGTATTACTGAATCTCTAACAGACATAAAATCAACGTTAAAATTTCTCTAAGTTTCTTGATTATTGGCAATTCTTATAAAGTATAGTAAATGGATTGCTTTTAAATGCTAAATAATTTCTACTTTTAGATTCGAATTTACTTTTTTGGCTTATGAAAAAAATATTACTTATCATAGTTTGTGCATTCTTATATTTCGATGGATTTTCTCAGGTTGAAGGAAATTATAATTATAGCATTGGCATAAGAGGATATTCTTTAATGCAAATGCCAAAAATTTTAAACCAAACTAATTCACAAGATTATACTGACACTTATTTAAATGGTTTTCTTGTTAAATTCAATGATAACCAAATAAGTCTTCGCTTAAATGGCAATTACTTTAGAAAGAATGTAGACTTCCTTAATCAATGCGAAAATTGTGAAATTGCAACAGGGAAAATGACAGATTTCGGCTTCAAAGTAGGCTTTGAAAAAAACATAAGTTATGCTAAAGTGCAACCATATTTTGGTGGCGACCTAGGTTTTAGGGCCAACCATTTTACGGGAGAGATTAAAACTGCTAACCCAAAAAGCACTAGTGCTCCATACAATGTTGATTCAGATAAAAATGGTTTTATTCTAGCCCCAGTTTTAGGGCTTAAAATTAATCCGATTAGCCAAGTTTCTATTTTCGCTGAAACAAGTTTAGATTTCTATTATTCTTACGAGCGCCAAGAAACAATTCAGCAAAATGCAGATAACACACGTTCATTTGTAAAATATAACAAATGGGAGTTTTTATTAAACCCAATCTCAGTAGGAATTCAGATACATCTTGTTGGAAGAAATTAATAGGGATCTACATCGATCTGAGTAATTACACTTTTAAAGTCTTTTTGCGCATTAAAATCTTTAATAGTATCTTTTAATACAGTTTTAACCTTTTGAATTGGTGCAGTTTTTTCAACCTTAATAATAATTTGCTTGATATAGTAATTTCTAATTCTCGCAACCAAAGGCTGTTCGGGTCCTAAAATCCTATTCCCCAATTGAGCTTTTAAAGCATTGGCTAAACTTTGTGCAGCAATATTTAAAACATTAGAGTCTTTGTGCTTTACGTTGATGAATATTAAACGAGTAAAAGGTGGATAATTGAACTGTTTACGTTCTATCATTTCATCGTTATACATCTCTGTATAATTATTCTCTATTACTTGTTTAATGATCCGATGAGAATCATCATAAGCTTGTATACAAACTTTACCTTGTTTATCTCTTCTACCTGCCCTACCAGCAACTTGGGCTAACAACTGATAGCTTCTCTCAAAGGCTCTAAAGTCTGGATAATTGAGTAAACTATCGGCGTTTATTACACCAATTAAACTAACATTATCAAAATCTAATCCTTTGGCCACCATTTGTGTGCCTATTAAAATTTGAGTTTTCTTATCCTGAAAATCGGAGATGATTTGTTGCATTCCATTTTTAGTCCTGGTACTATCTAAATCTAAACGAGCAATTTTCACATCAGGAAAAATAAGACTTAACTCCTCTTCTATCCTTTCTGTTCCAAAACCTTTTTGCTCAATATGTACTGAACCACAAGCAGGGCAAATATTAATACTACTTTGATGATAACCACAATAATGACAGTGTAACTTACCACTTGTTTTATGATAGGTTAAACTTACATCGCAATTAATACACTTTGGCGCATAACCACAGGTAGCGCAAATTAAAATAGTTGCATATCCTCTTCTATTTTGAAATAAAATGATTTGTTCCTTATTCTCTAAAGCAAGTGTCATGTCATCAATTAACACACTTGTAAAATAAGAAGTCATTTTTTTACGTTTGGTTTCTTCAGCTATGCTAACCACTTCTTGCAGTGGCAATTGAACACCTCCAAATCGCTCATTTAAAATAACTAAGCCATACTTTTCTGTTTCTGCATTATAAAAGCTCTCTATCGATGGTGTCGCAGAACCTAGTATTACTTTTGTTTGATGTAAATGACCAAGAAAAACTGCAGCATCTCTGGCTTGATATCTTGGAGCAGGTTCGTGCTGTTTATATGAAGACTCGTGCTCTTCATCAACCACAATTAATTTTAAATCTTTAAATGGCAAAAAGACGGCCGAACGTGCCCCTAAAACAACTTGATAAGAGCCATTTAAGACCTTGTTCCAAATTTCAACCCTTTCGTTATCGTTAAATTTAGAATGATAAACACCTATTTTATCACCGAAGTATTTTTTGATCCGTTCTACTATTTGCGTGGTCAATGCAATTTCAGGCAATAGAAAAAGTACTTGTCCGCCCTGTGCAATAGCCTTTTCTATTAACTTTATATATAATTGAGTCTTTCCAGAAGCTGTAATACCGTGTAGCAAAACCACGTCCTTATTTACGAACTGCGCTTCGATATCCGAAAATGCTTTTTGTTGCGCCAAACTTAGCTCAAAGTTAACTTCAAACTCATCTTGTGAATCATTTAAACGACTTACTTGCCTTTTCTCAACGGTAAAAATATCTTTATCAATCAATGCTTTTAAAGTTGCTTGACCACTACCAGATTCCTCTAATAATTTTTGTTTAGGAATGGCTATCTCACTTTTTGAAAGTTTCAAATAAGCCAATAAAGCATCCAATTGTTTTGGTGCTTTTTCTAAAAGAGAAAATAACTGTTTTAAGTTTTCTTCCTCCTTATAAAAAGGATTTAGAGAAATAAATGACTTTAAAAGCGGTCTATATTTTTCAATGACCTCTTCTGCAACGTAAATCACTTCCTTACCAATTAAAGAATTGATAATTGGGTAAACTGTTTTTTGACCTAATAATTCAACTACATCATCAATGCTAATGCGTTGCTGTTTATGCAATACATCAACTATTAAACTTTCTTTTTCTGTTAAGTTTAAATCCAGTGGTAATTCTTCTCGGAGTACTAAAATAGTTTCACTAGCCAGTTTCAGCCCTGTTGGTAATGCTGCTGCCATTACATCGCCTTCGTTGCATAAATAATAAGCTGTAATCCAGTCCCAAAACTCAAACTGTTTTGCTGTAATGACGGGAATTTCATCCACAACATCGATTATGTACTTGGCTTGATAAAATTCTGGTGGTTGCTGGCCAATACTTTTAACTAATGCTGTATATATTTTATGTTTTCCAAATTGAACAACTACACGTTTACCTACTGCAACTTTATCATTGAGTTCAAATGGTACACGATAAGTATAATTTATAGCTAATGACAAAGGCAATATCACTTCTACGAAAAGCGTTTCCCTTTCAGAAAAATCTAGTGAAGTTGCAAACTGCATTATTTATCTTTTAGTGCGGCAAGGAATAAACAAATCCAGCCTATTATAAAACACAAACCGCCAATTGGGGTAATTGGACCAATGAATTGAGCAGAAAAGTGGTAAATATCTTTTAATGCTAAAACATAAAGAGAACCAGAGAATAAAATAATTCCCAGTGTAAAGAAGATATATGAAAGGCTAATTAGTTTGTTTTTATAACGAGCAAAGGTAGAAAGGTATAAAAGTGCAAAAACGTGGTAAAACTGGTATTCGACTCCTTTTTGCCAAATTTCTAATGATGGTGCACTAACTAATGCTTTAAGACTATGCGCACCAAATGCACCTAAAACAACAGCTAGTCCACCTAAAAAAGCGGCAGTAAGGATTATACGTTTGTTCATGAGTAATCGGCTTAATATAATTGCTAAATTAAGAAAATGCCCTTATAATCTCTGTAATACCAAAATTAAATTAAATTTGTAGTTACGGTCATGAGAAAAATATACATAACATTAGGAGTTTTATTATTGGGGGTAATTGCAATGGCCTATTTGTATTTTTCTAACTTAAATACAGAAGCAAATGCAAATAACATATCTTTAAATGCAGTTGCAAAAGAGGCTAGCCTTATCTTCAGTTTTGATAACGATAAGAGCTTTTATGAAATATTAAGTGGGCAGGATTTACTTCAAAATGTTTTGGGTGAGAAAAAATCTAAAAATTTAAAATCCTTAAGAGAAAACCTTCTTGAACACAATGAAGTTTTTAATCAGTTAGAAGGGCAAAAGATTTATATTGGGATATTACCTGGGGTAGACAACACTATTGATTTTTTAATCAGCACACAACTTAATGCCAATGCAGACCCATTAAAAATATTAGACAACCTAAGGTCAAGTAAAATTCAAGTAGAAAAGATAAAAGATACCTACAAGTTGAATTTTATAGATAGTAGCAGTTGTTTTATTGGCATTAAAGATAAGTTGGTTCTAATTTCTAATTCAGCATCTACAATTGAAGACAATTTTACAAATCAAACAACTGAAAAAGGGTTTGTGGATTATGTGAAAGCAAATTCTAGGTTCAATAAAAACACTTTAGCAAATCTGTATATCAATTTTAATAACACACCATTATTACTCAAAAACCTTCTAAATAGCAGTTTAACAGGAGAACTCCATATTTTCAGTCAGCAAAATACTTATGCCGCACTAAGTTATAATTTTAGTAAGGAAAAGCTATTATTTAATGGTAATACGGACATAAATGATGATAATTACTTCAAGTTATTTTCTAAAATACCAGAGCAAAAAACAAACATCAATGTAATCCTTCCCACAAAAACAGCCAACTATACCATTTATGCGCTAAATGATTATAACAGTTGGCGAAAACAATTAATTGAATTACAAGCCGACAGAAAAGAAACTGAAAAACTTAATAAAAACATTGCAATCATCAATCAAACCTATAGACTTGATTTAGAGCAAATTTTCATTAAACACTGTAACCGCCAATTTGTAAGTTTTCAGTTGAATACTGGGGAAAAATTTGGAGCAATAGCCTTAAATGATGGAGAAAAATTAAATCAACTTTTATTAGACTTAAGCGCAGAGTACGCAACAGATATAAGGATTTTTAAAGACGCAAATATACCTTACATCTTTTTTGGTGATCCATTTAAAAAGTTCGAAAGACCATTTTATACCATAATTGATAATTATTTAATAATGGCAAACAATGCAAGCAGCATTAACTCATTCTTAAATAGCTATAGAAATGGAGACTTGTTAATCAACAATGAAGATTACAGAAGTTTAACCGATCAACTTTCTACATCAGCCACCATATCATTTTATGTTAATAATAAGAATTCAAATGATATTTTCGGAAGAAACCTAAAGAGGCCGTATTACAAACAATATCAATCTAATGCAGGATTTAAGGCTTTTGATGCATTTTCTTACCAACTCTCTGGAGGCAATGGAAGATTTTTAAGTAATGTTTTGCTATACAAAAGGGCTGAGAAAGTTATTTTGCCAGATACTTTAAATACAAATTAGTAAGTTAGATAATTATGAGAAAAAAATACTTTTTAGCATTAGTCTTATTACTTGTAATCAGTAACTTAAAGGCTCAGCAGTATGCATTATTTAATACACGAACAATGTTCGATGCCTTTGAAAATCCAGCTGCAAGATCCTTTACACTTGACAGCTCTGGCAAATTTGCCTCTAATTTGTTTTTCCCAAATTTCGCTATAAATGCCGCTCACAAAGGCAGTGCTGATGATGTAATTAGAAAATTAGCAAATACAGGAATATATGACACTGGAGACATTCCTTTAGGTGCTGGAATAAGAAATAAACTCTTTCAAAGTTCTAATGTTTATTTAGCTACCTTCAGAATTTTTAGCTCGTATAAGTTCAATCAAGAAATTGGTTTTGCTTGGCAAGTAAGAACGGATGCATATGCAGATTACACAAATGAAACGCTCGCCATTCTAGATTCTTACAAAAAATTTGAAGCAGGGCCTTATGAAGATGTCTTTAACTCTAACGCTTATCAGCAATCTTATCATCAATTTAGCGTAAGTATTAGAGAAAACTGGGATAAAAGGTTAGCCTTTGGGTTAAAATTAAGCCTATTAAGCGGTATAGCCTATAATAAAATTGATATTAACAATTCTTATTTTTATCTAGACCAAACCAACAACCGTTTAGACATAGGCGTTAACGGAATGTATAAAGGAACTTTCCTTTACGAAGATGAGATTGAAAAGAAAATGCTCGTACCAACTTTTAAAAACCCAGGGTTATCTGTAAGTCTGGGTACAACCTACGCTTCAAGAAGCGGTTATTTTTTAATGGGAAACATTAAGGATTTAGGTTTTATTAGGTGGAACAAAAAATCTCATTTTGCTAAATTTAATACTATAAAAACCATAAATAATGCATCAACTGCTGATGTTACTGAAGAGGTAATGGAAATTGCGCAAGATGCAGATGAACAAAAGAGTTTTGTTACACCAACAAATGCAAAGGCAGATTTTTTAATTTCAAGAACATTTAATTTTTACAAACCTAGTTTAGTTATTTCTAAAAATTTGTTTCACCAAGGTGGAGATGTTGCATTTATAAACACATTTAAAACAGGTAATTTATCTGCAAGTGTAACACCCGTATATAATTTCAACAAATTCATCATGGTTGGTGTTCAAGCAATGTACCAAACACCAAACTTTGAATTTTTCTTAGGCACTGATAATCTTGGCAAATCCATTTCACTAGGGAGGGGTATAAATAAAGGCGATGCGCTAGTTGGAAAAGGATATGTTGGTGGCTCTATTTATATGGGCCTAGGGATTAAGTTTGGGCGTACAGTAAACCATCCTATGAATTTGAGCACAATGCCTGGTGTAAATGGTGAAAGGACTTACAAGGGATTCTTTAGAAGTATTTATGATTTCTTTGTAAAGCCAAAGCAGTTTTAGAACAGCTTGTTTTTTGGAGTAGTAAAAACAAAATCTTTCAAATAAAAAGGCTCAAAATAAGCCACATCTTCAAAGTTCTCATTATCAAAAGCTGCATTTGCTAAGTTGCTCATGTTGGCAGCTGAGTTGAAGTTAACATCCGAAAAATGTGCATTTTGATGTACCAAAACAGGTGCACATTTGGCAGCGCCATCTCCAATAAAAGTTAAATAATTGTTATCAAGCTCTAATACAAAGCTTTTTTCATCTACAATTTTAGCATTAACCGTCTCTATTTGATGAAGGTGGTTATCATAAACTGCTGTAAAAACTTCCATCCTCCTAGCGTCTATCATAGGGCAAATTAAGCCACCATAGTTTGGGTGTTGACTTAAAAATCCATTTGCCATCATTTGCAATGTATTAATTGCAATTAAAGGTTTATCTAAAGCAAAACACAATCCCTTAGCGGTAGAAACGCCGATTCGCAAACCTGTATAAGATCCAGGACCTTTACTTACTGCAATGGCATCTAAATCTGTAAATTTCAAACTAGCCGACTTCATCACATCTTCAATAAAAAGTGTTAAGCTAGAAGCATGAATATTTTGAGCTGTTTCTTCCTTTAATGCAATTGTTTCTCCGTTAACAGAAATTGCAACAGAACAAACTTGGGTAGCGGTTTCAATTTGTAAGATGGTTGCCATTGCTCAAATATAAGAAGGTAAAATGGAAAATGTAAAATGGAAGATGTTTTTAACTAAGGAACTGGATCATGGCCGTGTTTACCCCAAGGATGACAACTAGCAATACGCTTTAAAGTAAGCCAACCGCCATAAAATGGCCCATGTTTTTTAATGGCTTCTATACCGTATTGAGAGCAAGTTGGTGTAAATCTGCAGCTAGCTCCTAAAATTGGCGACAAGAGTAACTGGTACAGCTTAATAATACCTAAAAACAACCAAGAAAATAACAACTTAATTATTTTCATCTCCTGTAAATTGACTGGTTAACTTTTTCAGGGCAATAGCAAGTTTCTTTTCGAAAAACGTATAATCATAATGCTCTTTTCCAATAAATTGTAGAGATAACAATAATAAATCTTTGCGACTGGCTAAAGCACTATACAATAAAGCTTCTTTCTGCAAGCGATATGCTTCACGAGTTCTCCTTTTTATTAAATTACGGTCTACCGCGTGCTTAAAACGCTTTTTAGCCACATTAATAACCACTTGAGCAGGATATTGATGTGGTTCTTCTGTAAAAAGAAAAGTTAGCCGAAATGGATATAATAAAAAAGAAGAACCGTTTTTAAATAGCAAGTCTAATGACTTTTTGCTACATAACCGTTCTTCTTTGTTAAATTTGTTCATCTTTTTGATTGCATTTTGTGCAGCGTAATCTAACTGCTAACACCTAAATAGGTGGCAATCAAAAATTATGCTTTATGACGACGCTCGTCAGAAACTGATAATCTTTTTCTTCCTTTTGCACGGCGAGATGCTAATACTCTTCTACCGTTTGCTGTAGCCATTCTTTCGCGGAAGCCATGCTTGTTTCTTCTCTTTCTTTGCGAAGGTTGGAATGTTCTTTTCATAACTGTATAATATCTTAACTAGAGTTTTTAAATAAGAGGTGCAAATATAATGCGATTTTTCTAAAAAAGCAAGAGGCAATTAGTTTTATTTTTTATTTAGTCCGAAAGTCGGAAAAGTCCGAAAGATTATTGCTCAACAAACATTAAATTCTCTTGTAGAAAAGCAAAGCTAGTAATTCTTTTGAAAGTGTAGTCCCGCCCCCGCTTCTGCCGACGAAGAACGGCATCTCGCTATGGTCGGGTTTAAAATGCAAGTTTTGTGCAAAAATTAAAGTTCTCCCTGCAAAGTGCGTTGAAAAATTTTTGAGCTTGCTAAGGCTGCCTGAGGGGATGCCATCACCAAGAACTGCTGCCTTTGTTATATAAACCCGACATTCGTGGATGCCATCCCGATTTTTATCGGGTAAATGGCAGCAACATTGGCGGGGCCGAAATAACCTATGAAACACTGACACAGTTTTTCAAAAAATTAGAATCTTACAATCCCAATGCTGCCTTCAATTTCACATAACCAGTTTTACTTACTGGCAACCAAATTCCTGATTTTAAAAGTACTATATAGCTCTCTTTTTCCTTCAATTCTATTTTGGTTACCTCAGCCAAATTAATGATATACGAACGATGGATACGAATAAACTGATTCGGGTCTAATGTCTGCTCAAAGAAGCTCATTGTTTTATTTTTATGGAAATTGCCTTCTGTGGTATTTAATTTCACATAATCATCATCAGCTTCAATATAGTTAAGTTCGCTAACTGGAATTATTTTTATTACCCCAGCATTTTTTACCACGATTCTATTGTTCTGTGCAGGCGATAAAGAAGCACTTTCTAATAACTCATTACTTGTTTCTCCTTTAGCCAATTTAGCAGGTAATTTCTGCATAGCTTGGTCAAAACGAACTTGTTCTATTGGTTTTAGCAAATAATCAACTGCATTTACCTCAAATGCTTTAATGGCGTACTCATCAAATGCGGTTGTAAAAATAACTGCAGGATGATTTTCTACCAATTCGAGCATTTCAAAACCACTTATTTTTGGCATTTGAATATCTAAGAAAATGAAATCAGGTTTATGTTGCGTAATCGCTTTTAAGCCTTCAAAACCATCGCTACATTCGGCAACAATTTCTATATCTGGATACGATTTCAAATAGTGCTTAACCACATCCCTTGCTAAAGCTTCATCGTCAATTAGTATCGTTCTTATCATCTTTTTGAGGTATTTTAAGCGTAGTAATGTATAAATTATCGTTTTGTGTTTCTGTTTGCAGCAAGTTGCTATCGGCAAATAACAAATATAATCTTCTTCTAATTGCCGACAAACCAAATCCTGTCCCCTTACTAGCCTTCATTTCTGGGTCATAAGGATTAGAAACACAGATAACCAATGCTTGATTTTCTAGTTTTACCCGCATTGTAATAGTGATAGCTGTAGATGTGTTGTACAAACCAAACTTAATGGCATTTTCTACTATCGGCTGTAATAAGGTTCCTGGCAAACATAAATTTAAAGTATCTTCTTCAATTTGCACATCAATATTTAACCTATGACTAAAACGAACTTTTTCTATATCTAAATATAATTGAATATACTCCATTTCTTCAGCAACGTTTACCCAAACTTCATCATCACGCTTTAAAGTACCACGCAAAAATGCAGCTAGCTTGGTAATCATTGTTCCTGCTTCAGTTGGATTTACAATGGTTAACGCATAAACAGAATTTAAGCTATTGAATAAAAAGTGGGGTTGCAATTGGTGTCTTAACTTATTCAGCTCTGCTTCCTTTGCTAAATTTTGAGCAGCTAACAACCTATCTTGTGTGGCAGATTGTTCTTCAACTCTGTACCATAAAATATTAGCCAAAGCACACCAACTTAAACACAAAAAGACGATTAAAGCTCTATAAGGAAGTGAAAATTTCAAGAACTCTACATAATCAATCTCTCTGCTAAAAATGTAATTAAGGCCATATTTAGCCAAAAAAACAACCACCAAAGTAAGTACGATGGTTAGCAGCAACAAGAATAACATTTTCTCATTTTTAGGCTGATAATAACCCAGCATGTTACTTAGTGTTATACAGCCAATGGCCAATAGACCATTACTAAGAATGCTATCGGCCAAGGCAATTTGCCAAGAAAAATCTAAAGTATAATAGATTAGAAAGGCACAAATTCCAATCCAGCTAAGCAATATGATGCTACAGACGGATTTGATTTGTTTTATGGATAAGGGAGTTGTTGTCAAAGCGGTAGGTCTAAGTGTATTGATTAATAATTTCTAATATCAACCCCACCAAACATTGCTATGCCTTTTATAATTAATAATTTATGCGGTCCTTCAGCTAATGGCTGAATACTCCTTTTATCATCTAAACCTCCAAATATGGCTGTTACTTCAGACTTTACGTGCCAGCCTGGGGGGATAATTATTTTACACCCTCCAAATATGGCAGTGATATCGATTGTAATTTCGCCTTCAAAATCTGCCTGTGTTAAATTTAAATCGCAGCCTCCAAAAACCGCGGTAACTTCTCCTCCTTTAAAGTTCTTAGTGTAAATAGTTTGATGGCTTCCACCAAAAACATTTACAGAATCTAGGAAATCATTGCTACTGGTTGTTTTTTCAGCATTTGGGTTAAGGTTTGGGTCTTCTGCTGGATTAGCCATATATGGGTCGTGTTCGCTAAGACTCTCTTTCCACCCGTCTTTGGTTCTTTGCCATCTGCGTCTTCTTTTTCCACATCTCTCCTGATTGAAGCTGCTTTTTGGTTTCAAAATCAAGAATAAACCTAAAGCGATTATTAAAGCAGGCCACCCAATTTTATCAAAATTAACAACATCATCAAACGCTTCTTTTAAAGTAAAAAACGCACCAATGATAATCAATATCAAGCCATTCCCATTTTTAAAATTATGTTTAAACCCTATAAATAAACCAATTAAAATTAAAATGTTACTCCAATGAAACAACCAACTAGGTAAACCAAAACCAATGTTATTCACCAATAAAAGTGAACCCACAACTACTATGATTAAACCAGCCCATAACTTGCCTGAGTTGTTCATTGGTTCTTTATTTTCGTTTATATTATTATTTTCCATTTTCTTCTTCTTTAATGTTATTCAAATGTAAGTCGAACTTTCACATTACCAAACCCTACTTTGTTAATTGCAAGCTAATTCTCGGTAAAAAGCATTAATTAATCGGTAAGTATTTTTGTTTTTAGCAAAACCCAAACCCGCAAGCCTTACAAATGATTAATTTAGGTTTACGATTGGTTAAATTAGAGAAAATATTTTTTCCATTTTAATCGTAATCTTGATTATTCCAAAATCTCAACACAATGATGAAATCCATCTTACTTAGCTGCTTTACTTTTTTGTTTTTATTTTCCAATTCCTCAGATGGTAAAGCACAGGGAAAAATAGAAGATTATCAGCGAGCCGAGTTATTTAATGGCTTAATACAAAATAAAATATATCATGCCCCTACCAATATCAAATGGCTAGTTGATAAGAAACAATATTTCTACAACATCCTTACTGCAAAAGGAACCGAATATCTATTAGTAGATGCAAACAGCTTAACACAATCATCAGCTTTTGACCAAGAAAGACTTGCCACAGCACTTTCTTCACTTACTAATACTAGGTTAGAAGCCTTTAAACTTCCAATTACAAATGTGGTTATGAACAATAATGGCACTGAATTGAGCTTTAATTATGGCGATAAACAATGGACTTATGACTTGGAGATTTTTAAGTGTAAGGAAATAACAAGGCAAGACAATCAAAGACAAACAGGATATTGGGGAGACAGAACGGCTGATGCTTTAGATAGAAAAGTAAAATCCCCTGATGGGAAATGGAATGCTTATATTAAAAATTATAACGTATACATAAAAGGCACAGAAACAACAGCTAAGGAATTTCAATTGAGTTTTGATGGATCCGAAGGAGAGTATTACAATGTAGAATTAGCTTGGTCGCCCGATTCTAAAAAACTAGCTACATATAAAGTTCGTCCTGCTAAACCGCATTTAATTTATTTAATCGAATCCTCTCCTACTACGCAACTTCAGCCCATCCTTCAATCTAGAAATTATTTAAAGCCAGGTGATGCGTTGGCTCAGATGCAACCTGCGTTGTTCCATATAGATCCTAAAAAACAAATAACCGTTGATCAAAGTAAAATACAATTGCAATATGCATTAACGAATTTAGAATGGAGAAAAGACAGTAGGGCATTTACCTTTCATTACAATGAAAGAGGCCACCAAAAATATAGTATTGTAGAAGTTAATGCCGCAGGTATTTTAAGAGAGTTAATTACTGAGGAAAGCAAAACATTTATCCATTACAGTGGACCTAAAATGTATAGATACGATTTAAATGATGGCAAAGAGATTATTTGGGCTTCTGAACGAGATGGATGGAATCATTTATACCTTTATGATGGAGAAGGAAAACTAAAGAATCAAATTACCAAAGGTGAATGGGTAATAAGAAACGTAATTAATGTAAATGAAAAGGAAAGGACTATCCTATTTGAAGGTAGTGGAATGGAAAAAGGTCAAGACCCTTATTTCATTCAATATTATAAAGTTAATTTTGATGGTACTGGATTAGTAAAACTAACTACTGAAAACGGCAATCATAAAGCATTTTTTGCTAATGATTATAGCTCATTTATTGATACTTATTCTCGAATAGACAAAGCACAAATAACCGTTTTAAGAGATGGTAAAACTGGAAAAATATTAAAAGAATTAGAGCAAGCAGACATTAATCCCTTGCTAAAAACTGGATGGAAGTTACCAGAAGTTTTTAGCGCAAAAGGCAGAGACGGCAAAACCGATATTTGGGGAATGATCATTCGTCCAAGTAATTTTGACTCTTCAAAAAAATACCCAGTTATAGAATATATTTATGCTGGCCCACACGATTCTTTTGTTCCGAAAAGTTTTGTGAACGATTCAAGAGGCTCCTTACATGAATTAGCAGAACTAGGGTTTATCGTTTTGCAGATTGACGGTATGGGAACATCTAACAGGTCGAAGGCATTTCATGATGTGGCTTGGAAGAACTTAAAAGATGGAGGATTTCCCGATAGGATATTATGGATAAAAGAAGCGGCTAAAAAATATAATTATATGGATTTAAGCAGAGTGGGCATTTTTGGCAACTCTGCAGGCGGACAAAGCTCATTAGGTGCCTTGTTATTTCATCCAGACTTTTATAAAGTTGCGGTTTCTTCTTCTGGATGTCATGACAATAGAATGGACAAAATTTGGTGGAATGAACAATGGATGGGTTATCCTATCGGACCTGAATATGGAGAATCTTCTAATGTTGACAATGCTTATAGATTACAAGGAAAATTACTTCTTATTTTAGGTGAGTTAGATGACAATGTAGATCCTTCCTCAACAATGCAAGTGATCAATCAATTGGTAAAAGCAAATAAAAACTTTGATTTTTTGATGGTACCAGGAATGAAACATTCCTTAGGTGGCGATTATGGCGAGCACAAAAGACGTGATTTTTTTGTAAAGCACCTATTGGGAGTTGAGCCACCAGAATGGACTTGGGCTACAAATATCACCATCCCTAAACCTTAATAATTTTATAGAACTAACGAATTTTAATACATTAGTAGCTATAAACTAAATAACAATGATTAAAAGATTATTTATTGTCTTGTGCTTTTCTATTCCTCTGTTTGGAATGGCTCAAGATATGACCAAGCATTATAAAATCTACGATGTTAAAAAGCAAAAGATCGTAACTGTTGACGATATAGTAACTGATTTAGCGACTGCTAACGTTTTGTTTTTTGGTGAAGAACACAATGATTCAATCGGACATTATTTAGAAGCTACTTTATTTAAAAAAATTGCAGTTGCTTATCCTGGCAAAGCAGCCTTAACCATGGAGATGTTTCATACGGATGTACAACCTGTTATAAATGAATATTTAAATGGGTTTATTAGTGAAAAAAACTTTATTAAAGAAGCTAGGGCTTGGAACAATTACAAAGATTATAGACCAATGATAGAAACGGCTAAGGCCAATAAACTAGATGTTATAGGTGGTAATGGAGCTGCAAGATATAGCAATGCAGTTACCAGAGGTGGATTAGAGGTTTTAAATCAATTACCTGAAGGTTCAAAACAATTTATCGCTCCTTTACCAATCGATACAGCTACTGGAAGATATTTAGAAAAGTTCATTGAAACTTTAGGCGGTCACAGTATGGGAGGAATGAAAGTTTATCAAACTCAAAACTTCTGGGACGCTACCATGTCATGGTCTATTGCTAAATATGCAAAAGCAAACAAGGATAAGAAGATTTTTCAGGTTAACGGCCGTTTTCATAGCGATGAGAAGCTAGGCACTTTAGCAAAGCTAAAAAAGTATGCTCCTAAGCTTAAAGTGTTAAACATTTCTTCTTTTTCTGCGGATGATTTTAACAACCCAGATTGGAAGAAATATGAAAAACTGGGAGACTATGTTATTGTAACTGACCCAAGCTTAAAACGAACTTTTTAAATATAACAGGTATAAGAAAGCCGCAGATTCGCAGATTTCTTTCTATTTAATTTAGAATGATAATCTGCGAATCTGCGGCTTATTCTTTTGTAGCTTATTTATTTTTCAATAAATCTCTTATTTCAGTTAAAAGCACTTCTTCTTTTGTAGGAGCTGGTGGAGCTGCAGGAGCTTTCGCTTCCTCCTTACGTTTCAAAGAATTAATACCCTTTACCAGCAGAAACACAACTAATGCTAACAAAAAGAAGTTTAAAGCTACAGTTAAGAAATTTCCGTAAGCAAAAATCGCACTATCTTGAATTCCTCTCGCTTTCTCTAAATCTAATCCTTTTGGAACATCTCCTTTCAGCACAATGTATAATTTGCTAAAATCTGGCTGACCGATGATTGAAGATACAATTGGCATTACCAAATCCTTAACCACACTGTCAATTATTTTACCGAAGGCACCACCAATGATAACACCGACAGCTAAATCCATAACATTGCCCTTTACAGCAAACTCTTTAAATTCTTTAACAAACCCCATAGATAGTTTTAATTTTAGTTAACGTTTTATTCAGTTAGTTTAAAAGTAATAAACTTTAAAACCAAATTAAGCTTTTTGCACAAAAAATAAGCCAGTTATAACGATTTGATTATTATTATTGCTTAAATGTAAAGCAAATGTTTATTTTTGAACATTAATCCCATCTTCCTTCAAATATGTTAAGACAAAATTTACAGCAAAAATTATTACAAAAGTTATCACCTCAACAAATACAATTTATAAAGTTGTTACAGGTGCCAACTGTTGCTTTAGATACACGTATTAAGGAAGAATTAGAAGATAATCCTGCATTAGAAGATCCAAGTTTAATGACTGCCGATGAGCCAGTTAATGAATATGATGATCTAAATGAGCGTGATGATTATGATTCTGAAACTAAGGAAGATACCTCTACAGATGAATTTAATGTAGAAGATTATTTACAAGACGACAACACTAACGATTATAGCACCTCATACAATAACGGAGATGACGATGAGGAGAAAAAAGAAACTCCAATTGCCATTGAAAGTACTTTTTTCGAAAGCTTACAAGAACAATTAGACCTTGTTCCTCTATCAGATACGGACTTTATTGTAGGCAAACAAATCATTGGCAGTTTAGATGATGACGGTTATTTACGCCGACCTATAACATCAATGATTGATGATTTAGCTTTTTCTCAGAATGTAATGGTTGAGGAAGAAGATGTGTTGGAAATGTTAAAGGTGATTCAAGGTTTTGACCCTCCAGGTATTGCCGCTCGTGATTTGCAGGAATGTTTATCCTTACAATTAAAACGTAAGGATGTAAACAATCCAATCATTAAAAAAGCCATAGCTATAGTAGAGCATCACTTAGATGAATTTACACGTAAGCATTACGATAAATTGGAGAAATCTGTAGGTTTAAATAACGACGAACTAAAAGATGTTGTAGCCGAAATCCTACGCCTAAATCCAAAACCAGGAGATTCAAATCAGGTTACTACGAAACAACTGCAAATTATTCCAGATTTTCACATCAGTAACAACGATGGAATTTTAATATTAACCTTAAACTCTAAAAATGCACCTGAGTTAAGGGTTAGTCGTTCTTACATGGACATGTTTGATCATTATGATAAAGCATCCCAAAAGGATAAAAAAATGAAGGAAGCTGTTCAGTTCGTAAAGCAAAAGTTAGACTCCGCTAAATGGTTTATAGATGCCATTAAACAAAGACAACAGACTTTATTGAAAACGATGAATGCCATCATGCATTATCAATATGAGTATTTTTTAACTGCTGACGAGCGCAAAATGCGCCCAATGATTTTAAAAGATATTGCTGATAAAATAGGAATGGACATTTCAACTGTATCTAGGGTAGCAAACTCTAAATACGTGCAAACAGAATTTGGAACATTCTTATTAAAATCTTTCTTTTCAGAAGCTATTCAAACTGAAAGTGGTGAAGAAGTTTCTAATAAAGAAGTAAAGAAAATATTAGAAGATTGCATTGGAAACGAAGATAAACGTCGCCCGTTGGCAGATGAAAAATTAACTGAAATCTTAAAAGAAAGAGGTTATAACATTGCCAGAAGAACTGTTGCCAAATATCGTGAACAAATGAATATTCCAGTTGCCAGATTGAGAAAAGAACTTTAGTCAGTTTGCAATTCTCAGTTAACAGTTCCAGAACCTGAAAACTGCCCGTTGTAATCTGTTAACTGAAATTACCACATTCTCATAGAGCTTAACACATTGTATACATTGTTAAGTTGTAATCCTAAAACAATTTCGTGGCTACCATAGCTTACTTTGTTCAACTGTGAAGTCGTGAAATCATAAGAGTAAGTTAAATTAACTAGTCTACTGATGTTCAATCCTGCCATTGCAGAGTAAGAATCATTGTGTCTATAACTACCTCCTAACCAAAATCTATCTTTAAATCCTAACTTTAAGTTAACATCAACAGACAATGGAGTTGGGCTTACATATTTTACCATAACAGATGGAATGGCGGTTATACTTTCATCAATATATAACTTATAACCAGCTGTTAAAAAAGCATGAGGGACTTCCTTACCTGTTTTATAGTTTGGATCGCTTGTAAAAGCCAATTTCTGAGGTAATATTTGTTGAACTGATGCTCCTGCAAAAAAACGAGCACCATATAACCAAACTCCCAAACTTAAATCTGGCTTAACCTGACTAACTATTGCATTATTTAAAGCAGGATCATTAGGGTTTTCGAGGGTTAACTGATTAATATCCAATCCAATTCTAGTTACACCTGCAGCTGCGCCAACCGATAAATTTAATGTTCCGGTTAATTGAAGATGATAAGCATAGGTTAAATTTGCATCTAAACGCGAGATAGGACCGGTCTTATCTAATACAACCGTTGCCCCCATTCCGTGATGAGATGGTGATGCAGTATAATTTTGGCTATAATCATCTGCTCTTGGATCTTCACCCTTTTCTGGCATTGACAATGGATTTTTCCATAAATAATCTGGACTTAAACTCCAGTGAGCCGAAGCAAATGTAGTTTGAGGAGCATTATCAATTCCAGACCATTGTTTTCTGTATCCAGCTTTAAAATCTGTATAGTTTTCGATTCCACTCAATGCAGGGTTTAATAGAAAATTATTAAATATATATTGCGTATACTGAGGCTTTTGCTGACCAAAGGCAGAAATACCTATCAATGATAAAACAAAAATGTAAAAAATCTTCTTCAAAACTATCTTATAATTGTTAGGTTTCCAGTAATACTTTTTCTGCCACTATTTGGGTTGATAATATAGTAATAAGTTCCGACAGGCAGAGGCTGATTTTTATAATTCCCATCGAAAGGTACAGCATATCCTTTACTAAAATACACTCTTTCCCCATTTCTATTGTATATTTCTACATTCGCATTTGGATAAGTATCTAAATACTTCACATTCCAAACATCATTAACTCCATCTCCATTAGGTGTAAAGCTATTGGGAGCATTAACATTTTGCAATACGTATACATAAACATCATCTGTCATGTAACAACCTTGACTTGACGTAACGGTTAAAGTGTATCTAGTATCTTGCTCTGGATTTGCTATTGGGTTTAAAACATCGTCAGCACTTAAGCCTATGGAAGGTGTCCATTTATAAGTTAATCCATTTCCCTTCGCAGTAGCTGAGATTTGTTTCTGGCCTCCAGCTAAAATATAAAAATCACTTCCAGCATCAACAGTTGGCACTGGGTAAACCTCTATTGATTGTGTTTGAGAATTCGTACAACCATTACTCGCAGTAAAAGTGTAGGTAATAGCATGAACGCCAATACCTGCAATTATCGGATTAAATAAGCCTGTTGTACTTACTCCTTTACCGGTATACTCATAAGAACCTAATAAACCTCCAGTTTCTGAACCTGTAAATTGAACTACACCTCCATTTAAGCAAACTGGTTCAAGTGCATCAAATATCACCACGGGTGATGCCAATAAAACAACCTGATGTGTAATCTCATTTGAGCATGTACCTCCAGAATAAACCACCATTTTAACATCTAAAGTTTTTGTTAGCGGTGTGGTAAACTGAGGATAAGTAAATTCATAAAGCTTGTTTACCGTTGGATCTAAATCATCATCGCCATATTTAACTCCATCTATGTACCATTGCACTTTAGTAATGTTACCAAAATCTACAGTAGATATATTTTTTAATGTGAATATCTGATTACTACATAAATTACTGGCATTTAAAGTTTCAAAATCTGCTTTTGGAAAAGAACCATTAACTGTAAAAGGAAGCGATAGTGTTTTCTTACATCCATTTGCATTGGTTATAGTTAAAGTTACTGTGTAGTTTCCAGGAGCATTGTATTTATGTTTTCCATCTCTTTCTGTTGAAGAATTTAAAATACCCGAAGAAGCATCACCAAAATTCCATAAATAAGTAAGTCCTGCCGGAATTGTACCGTCATGATCTGTTGATGAGTTAATAAAAACAGCTTGTGCATCTGCCAAACAAACATCAGGAATAATAAAATCAGCAATAGGCAAGGTTGTAATGTTAACCTCCAAAGAAAATGGTTTGCTAATACAGCCTTTGTCACTTTCTGTTACTAAGGTCACAGTATATTTTCCAGGAGCAGTATAATGATAATTAAACGGAGTTCCATCTCCTTGAATGGCAGGCTTACCATCGCCCATATCCCAAGTCCACTTTACAATTGTACCAGTTGGGTCTATAGTAGATTGATTAACAAATGAAATATCTGTATCTATACAGGAATTTTGGTTTGTAGTAAATAAAGACACTACTTTTGGATTTATTAATATGTTTTGCATTGCTACCTCAGATAGACAGCCATTTTCTGCTCCAACTGAAAGTTTAACAGTATAGTTGCCACCATTTGCGTAAATATGTTTTGGATTTTGATCGGTTGAAGTTTTTCCATCTCCAAAATCCCATAACCATTTTGTAAGTATTTTACCTGTAACTTCTGACGAGCTAGCATCTTTAAATGCTATTTCTTCATTAGCACAACCAGTTGCTGCTTTTGTAAATGCTGCTTTTGGCAAAGGGTCAACATCAAAATTAAAAATTAATTCAATTTCACTTGTGGGGAAACAGGTGCCCCCATTAGGCGGTATGGTAGCAAGAGCAGTAACTTGCGTTTTTCCAGCTACAATAAATGTTTTATTTACTGGAGCAGTGTAAGTGTATAAAGTTTCTCCATTAACAACAGATGCTACACCGTTAGGCGCATTATCAATATAATCTGGTGAACCATCACTAAATTTCCAAATTAATTTAGTTAATTGATAAGGTAATGTTAGTTTAAAATCAGCTGGCTGACCAATGCAAGCTGTTGCATTTTCTTCTCCACTAGTTTTGTTTAATATGAGCAAAAATTGAGTAGATGCTAAACTTGTTCCAGCAGAGTAAGCATAGGACTCTGCCATCCCAAAACCATAAGCAATTGCATTAAAACCATCATCTGCGGTAAGAGTTAAACTTTCATCAAATACTTGAATTTGAATATAAGAATAAGTAGCATCTGCAGGTACTGGTTGCCAAACGCCATTGCTTGGAATACTACCATTTAACCTAAAGGTTGAGGTTTTCGCCGTTTTCATAAATATATTTACATATTTAGTTTGAATGGCTTGATTACTAGAAGAGAATACGGTTATATTCTTGATGTTAAATTCAGTTGGATTTAATAAGACCATTTCTGGATCTCCAATAATATTTGTGCCTGCAACTGTAGAACATGCTTGTGTTAATGAGTATTGAGCTACACTAATCAATTTATCAGCAGATACTAAAACTGCTTCAGTCAGTTGTTGTGTCTCATAAAATTCACCCTTAGATAAATTTATAACCATTCCATTTACCGTTACTTTGGTATTATTATCCTGTGCGAGTACCCTTAAAATATATCTTCTACCTATAAAAGGTATCGCACCATAATTTTTTCCCCAACTATTAGTTGTGTACAACTGCTGAAACAAGGGGTCTCTAGAGCCAGTGCAAGCTATTGTTAGTGATGTACTACCAGAAAATGCAGCAAAGCGTTTACACTGAGAAGTTAATGGATCAACTTCCACAAAAGTACCAGTTAAATCCGACCCTGTAGCAGCATAATACTCATAAACATCTCCAGCTTTAGGTAATTTAATTATTCTTGTTGTTCCCGCAATCTCGTGTATAATTAAATCCGTGTTATCTTCAGCAGCAACCAAAACTAAAAAGTTTCTACCACCATTATCCTGCGTATAATTTAACGAATAATACTTCTGTCCGAGGGCTTCTTTTGGTAAAATTAATGAAGCAGCAGATCTAGCTCCTGCATAAATATGTGCATAAACAGCAACATTTGGCTTGCCTGCAGTTGTCACCACATGAATGGCCCTATCGGTTAACACCAAATTGCCTTCCGCCGCATTAATATATGAATTTGCTCGCGGAACACTAAAAGTAACGATGGTATTGGCTAAAATGGGTTTAGTATCAGTATATGTACCACAACTAACGGTAACTTCAGAATTAGTTTTACTGGTAACAAAAACGTTCATATTAGCCAAACTATTTCCACTTGGATCGTGTGTTGGGAAGGGAAGCCAAAAGTCTGACCCCTCATTAGAAATATTCTGTGCCTTTGCTAATTGGAAAAAACCAGCAAATAGTAATATAATTATAGATGGTAAAAGTTTCTTCATTGACGAGCGACGGGCAAAAAATCTACTCCGTTTTACAATAATAATTATTATTATATTAAAGTAACGCTTTTGTTAGGGAAGAATCGACGAATTACCTAATTGCCTAGATAAAAGCCAACTAAATTGGATAATGTGTTATGATAAAAGATTTTGTCTAGCAATAAACTCTAATTGGCTATTGGCAATCAAAAGTTTCTCTGTAAGTTCTTTATTTTCTTTTCTAAGGGTATAAATTTCCTTGGCTTTTTCTATGTTAATCCTTAAGTCTTCCTCCATCCAAGGTTTTTGGATATATCTATAAACTTGCCCCTTATTGATGGCATCTATAACCGCGTCAATATCTGTATATCCAGTTAAAATCATCCTTATTGGCTCTGGATGTTTTTCTAAAATTGAAGCTAAAAACTCTACCCCAGTTGTCTTAGGCATCCGCTGATCGGTAATAATGATATGAATATCTTCCTTATCAAGTATTTTTCTTCCCTCCTCTGCAGACTCTGCTGTAAAAATCTTATATAACCTACGGTAAGTAGCAGAAAAAGCACTTAAGTTATGGGGTTCATCATCTACGTATAAAATGTTCGTATTCATTTGTTGCTGCCAATAAAAAGATAAAAATACTTTTTTATTATAACTCTTAAAAGACTAATTTAGTTGTTTTAACAATTAAAATTATTTTTATTTATTCTATCTCCCCATTTAAATACTAAAATGCATAATGAAACTGGCTTAAACCCTACTTTATCTCAGCTTATTTCAGAAACTTCCAGACAAAAAACAGTTTATAAACCTGTATTTTTCAACCTGTTAGATACGGTCCAAAAAAGTGCATTCGAACACCTCATTTCTACTAAGAATAATTTACATGTTTACGATCATATTTATTCTCAAGTTGAAGAATTAATTAAATGTTTACAACCAACAATTGTTTTTTTACCTCCCATTGAGTTAGAAAAGGCAGTTAAAAATCACTTCGGAGAAAAATCAGTTGAAGAATATGGCGTATGGGTATATTATCCTTGGGCAGAAAAATTGGTTCATTTATTAGATGAACAGGAATTCGCAATAGTTCGTACCAACAGAAATAAATATAAAATCACTACTCAAGAACAGGCTATTTTAGCTCAAAAGAAAATTGGGGTAATGGGTTTATCCGTTGGTCAATCGGTTTCTTTAACCCTTGCCATGGAGCGAGGATTTGGAGAATTGCGCATTGCGGATTTTGATGAGTTAGACTTGAGCAACATTAACAGAATTAGAACTGGGGTATACAACCTTAAAATCCAGAAAACTGTAATCGTTGCTAGAGAAATTGCAGAAATAGACCCTTATTTAAACGTAGTTTGTTTTGACGATGGCATAACCGAAGAAAATATTGATCGCTTTCTAACAGAAAACGGTAAACTAGATTTATTAATCGACGAATGTGATAGCTTCGATATTAAAATTAATTCACGCATCAAAGCAAAAGCACTAGGTATCCCTGTTTTAATGGAAGGAAGTGATAGGGGCACAATAGATATCGAAAGGTTTGATTTAGAACCTGAAAGACCTGTTTTACACGGTATGGTTCAACATCTGGATATGAGCAAATATAAAGAGCTTACCACACTAGATGAGAGAACACCATACATTACTGCTGTTACAGGTGTTGAAACCTTATCGCCCCGAATGAAAGCATCAGCTGTAGAAATAATGGCCACCATTTCTACTTGGCCACAATTGGCGAGCGCTGTAACCTACGGAGGTGGTGTAACAGCAGATTTATCGAGGAAAATCTTATTAGGCAACCTTAATGTTTCTGGCCGCTTTTTCCTCGACTTAGATGAGCTAATTGCAGACCCAGAAAAAATTTCTGATCAAAAAACAACTGCAGCAAACCTATCACCACTTTCCATTGAAAATATAGAAGAGTTTATTAAGGCCAATCGCTTGGCTTTTGATGAACATACACAACAATTGCCAGAAGAAATTTTAAATCAATTAATAGTTGCCGCAGGAAAAGCGCCATCAGGGGGAAATAATCAGCCTTGGCGGTGGCATCATCAAAATGGCTTGTTGCATTTGTTTTTAGAACAAAGCGTTGCACAAGCTTATCTAGACCCCCAATATATATCATCTTACATTTCAATTGGGGCCGCAATAGAAAATCTTCTGTTAAAAGCAGCTCATCTAAATTTAGCTGTTAACTGGAATTTAACGCCGCAGTTTGCACCAAATCATTTAGCTTGGTTTAGTTTTACCCCAAACTATCAACCTTCTGAGCAAGAAATAAGTTTGGCAAAACAAATTGATTTAAGACATACCAATCGCAAAATTACCCCTAGGCAAGAAATTAATCAAGCTGATTTAAGCCATCTGTCTAATCTCGTAGAACAAATTCCTAATGCCAAACTACAATGGGTTACAGACCCAGAAATGATTAAAAACATTGGCGCCATCGCTACACAAACAGACTTACTTAGAATGTTTATCCCAGAAGCACACGAAGACTTCATTACCAAAGAAATGCGTTGGGATTTAGATGAAGTTCAGGCAACAGAAGACGGGATCGGTATACATACACTAGATTTGAGCAATAATGATTCAATTGGCATTCGTTTGTTAAAAGATAAAAAGATGATCAACTTTTTGCAGCAAATGAATGGCGGAAGTGGCTTTAAGCGATTAACCATGATGCAATTCATGTCATCATCTGCCATTGGCTTAATCACTATGCCAAAAGGCGAAATCAACTCCTTTATTGAAGGCGGTAGAGCAGCTGAAAAACTGTGGCTAGCCACTACAGAAATGCAACTTCAAATCCATCCAGTTAATGTTCCCATCATATTTTTCTATAAAAACACCATTGAAGATAGTTTAACTATCCCCTTAGAACAAAAGGCACAATTAACTTTGGCCGAACAAAATTTCAACCGATTGTTTAGTCTTTCAATAGAACAACCTATCTTTATGTTCAGAATTTTTAAAGCCGCTCCGTCACCAGAAAGAACCATACGAAAATCACTCTCAAAAACATTCTCAATTGGAAGAGCTTAAATCAGATATAAAAAACATTAAGTTCACAGTTTTTAGAGCTGTGGATGATAGGAAAGCTTCTCTGAGTTTTGTTGAGGGACACAAACGGGTACTTGAAATATTCGGAATCACACAAATTTCTTCTGCCAAAGCCGACTGGATTCTTAATCCGGATGTATATGTGGTACTAGTTACTGATGAAGATACCAATAAAGTATTGGGAGGAGGTAGAATACATAAAGCTAATAGAAAAAATAGGTTGCCCATTGAAGAGGCCGTTGGCTATATGGATGAAAACATCTATAAAATGGTTGATGATTTTACAGATGTAGGTACTGGTGAAGTTGCTGGTGTATGGAATTCATTCGAAGTTGCAGGCTTGGGGATAGGGAGCATTCATCTCAGTACAGCTTGTATGGCTTATGCAAAGTTTGTTGGCATTACCACCTTATTTGGTCTTGCCGCACCTGCTACCTATAGAAATGTACTCAGAGGTGGCTTTCAAGTGGTTACTTCATTAGGAAATAACGGTAAGTTTTATTACCCTAAAGATGACATGACGGCCACTGTAATGTTTAATCATGATGTTGTCAATTTGCCTCTTGCTCAGGATCCCCAACGCACTTTTGTATTTGAAATGAGAGAGCAAGCTATATATAAGCAAGAAGCATTATCTAAGCAAGGCGATACTGTTAACTTAACCTTTCATATCCCTAAAACATGACGCCAACCACTCTCAATAGATTATTGATAGTTCTCTTACTTATTGCGGGCAAATGCACCTATGGGAGCTTTAAAAAAGATAGCTTGCCTTTTAATGTCGCATATTATCAAGACAATACCAATAAACTTAAGGCTACACAAGTTCATGAAAAGTTGTTTGTTCAGCTACCAAACCGTGAGGTATTAAATCTAGGTGTAGATGATGCAACTTTTTGGATCAAATTGAGCACTACAAAGGATATAGTATTCGATAAAAATGTCCTTTTTATCGAACAGGTAAGAGTTAAAAGCTATGAAATGTATAGGGAGAAGCAAGGTGAACTTCCCCACCTACAACAGCCTTTAGTTTTACCTGGTTACGATAAGCTAAAAAACGTACAAGGCATTAGCTATCTTCTAACAGACACGATAAGAAAAGATGAGGTTATCTATTTAAAGCTAAAATCTCATGAAAATTTTATTGCAAAAATTTCGATTGTCACGCAAGATAATATAGTTGCTAAAAACTCGTTTAGAGATGTTTTTTTCGGTATTTATACAGGTGTGATGCTCATTATGTTCATCTATAATCTATTCCTCTTTATCGTAGTACGAGACAAAAGCTATATTCATTACGTTTTTTATATACTTTTTACTTGGCTCACACAAATTTCTATACAAGGATACGGTGAAATTTATATTTGGAATAGTCTTCCACTAGTTAACAGCTACTCTGTTGTACTCTGTTCTCTTCTAGCATTATTATTCGCGGATCTTTTTACGATTTCTTTCCTTAATACTAAAGTTTTTGCACCCAGAGCGCATAAAGCATTCCTTACTTACATCGTATTAATATTGTTAACAATTTGTTGCATATTCCTGCTCGATAATCGCACTGCTTTCATGATCATGCAAGTTATCATCATGACTGGAGTAATATTAGCACTTTCAACATCTTATTACGTATACTTTAAAAAGCACTTTAAACCTGCTGGTTATTATAATATCGCATGGACAATATTATTTATTGGTGCTATTTTCTTTATTTTGAAAGATTATAGCATTATTCCGTACAACAACTTCACAACCTATCTTTTGCAAATTTCTTCAGCATTAGAAGTGCTGTTACTTTCATTTGCACTAGCGGATAAAATCAACTTCTTTAAAAAAGAAAATGAAATAGCTCAAGCACAAGCCCTTAATGCATCGTTAGAAAACCAAAAACTCATTAAAGAGCAAAACATAGTATTAGAGAAAAAAGTACATGAAAGAACTGAAGAATTACAGAGCGCAAACTCTACTCTTAATATTACTTTAACAAATTTAAAAGAAACCCAATCTCAATTAGTAGATGCCGAGAAAATGGCTGCCCTCGGTCAGTTAACTGCAGGAATTGCCCATGAGATTAACAATCCTATTAATTTCGTAACCTCTAACATTAAACCTTTAGAATTAGACATCAATGATTTAAAAGACATTATTACTAAATACGAAGAAATTGATTTTGATGGTGATGTGAAAGCTCAAGTTGAAGAGATAGAAGCTTTTAAGAAACAAATTGACCTTGGCTTTGTTAATAATGAAATCGTTTCATTACTTTCTGGAATTAGTGAAGGTGCTAAACGAACCGCAGAGATTATTAGAAGTTTAAGAAACTTTAGCAGGCTGGATGAAAGCGATATGAAACCTGTCGATTTGAACGAGGGCTTGCAATCTACTTTGGTTTTGGTTAGAAATAACATGCCTCATAATTTAACGGTTATTAATGAATTGGGCAACTTGCCTAAAGTAGAATGTCAACCAGGTAAAATTAATCAAGTATTCATGAACTTGGTTTCAAATGCAGTGCAAGCCATAAAAAGTAAAAAGGTACCTGCTGATGAAGAATTTTTAACTATTAAGAGTTGGTATGAAGAACAGCAAGTAAAAATTAGTATTAAAGATACTGGCATCGGAATGACCGAAGAAACAAAACATCGAATTTTTGAGCCATTTTTTACCACTAAAGATATTGGAGAAGGCACAGGACTTGGCCTTTCTATCGTGTTCAGTATCATAGAGAAACACAAAGGTCATATAGATGTTATATCTAAACTAGGTGTTGGAACAGAATTTATTATTACCTTGAATGTAAATCCCGAATAAGCAATGCCAACAAGAAACCAAAGTGTAAGAATTTTATACATAGATGATGAAGAAAACAACCTACAAGCATTTAAGGCAAGTTTTAGGCGTCAGTATGAAATTTATACTGCTATTTCTGCTGCTGAAGGTTTAAAGATATTGCAAAATGTAGATTTGCACGTGATCCTTGCTGATCAGAAAATGCCAAAAACAACTGGTGTAGAGTTTTTTAAAAGTATCTCAGAAACTTACCCTGACCCAATTAGAATTCTTTTAACTGGCTATACCGATATAGATGCACTAGCTGATGCGATTAACCATGGTGATATTTACAGATACATTCAAAAACCATGGAATGATATGGAATTGCATAACTCTATCAAAAATGCTTACGATGCCTATAGAGCAAAAGTAGATCTACGCAATAAAATAGCCGAATTAGAAAAAACGAATAATGAATTAAATAGGTTTATTTATAGCATATCCCACGAATTAAGAGCGCCTTTAGTTTCTGTAATAGGCATTGTTAATTTAGTTAAAATGGAGGGCCTATATAATTCTAGCGGTGAATATTGGAGTTTAATAGAATCCTGCTCTAATAAACTAGATTATTATATCCAAAAAACACTTCAATATTATAAAAACAATAAAAATAATACCGATGCCACTGAGGTAGATTTTAAAACATTAATATCAGAACTTGTAGATGTTTATTCTTATACAGACAGAGATACTCAGTTTACCATCAATGTAGATCAAAAAATTCCTTTTATTGGCGATTTATTTAGAATAGAAGTTATACTAGGCAACTTAATTTCAAATGCGATTAAATACCAAAAAGTAACCGAGGAAAACAAAAAAGTAAATATTGAAGTAGATGTAAACCAAGACTTTGCCCACATTAGCATTAGCGATAATGGGATGGGTATTTTAAACGAACACTTGGAAAAAATATTTACTCAATTTTTCAAGAGCAAAGTACATCATGGCAGCGGATTAGGTTTATTTATTGTAAAAGAAGCTTTAAATAAAATTGATGGTCGAATTTCAGTAAGTTCAGACCTAGATAAAGGAACAACATTTAAGATAACCATTCCAAATAATAAGTAGCAGTTATCATCTATAAAAGAATCAATAAGTAATGTTAAACAAGACAAATAAGGTTATGCTGATCGATGACAATGAAATCGATTTAAAAATTAATGCAAAGCTGATTAGTTTGTTTAAGCTTTTTGATGAAACTATCATTTGCCAGTCTGCAGAAGATGCATTAGATTACCTTAATAAACATTCAAATGAGACAGAAAAACTACCAAGTTTTATTCTTTTAGATATCCAAATGCCAGATATGGATGGTTTTGATTTTCTAGAGCAATACAAAAACTTAAGCAAGACTTTTACCGACAAATGCACAGTAGCCATGCTGTCTTCAACTCTAGATTTTGGAGATATTCAGCGAGCCGAAGCCAACCCGTATGTGGTTAAATTATTAAAAAAACCTCTTTCCTTACCAGAATTAACTCAACTGGTTTAATTTTTATTTCTTCTTTTTTGGTAAAAACTTTTAATTAAGCGTTTTGTTATTATACTGAACCTAAAATTAACCAAGATGGAAACCAATGAAAATATTGCAGGCTTAGGAAAAAATCACGACAAAGCCGCTCACGAACATGATATCGCTAAAAAACAAAGCGAAGCACAACCAGCTGCAGAAAACCTAGACATGATGCCCCATAGTGTCAATAAAGACGGCAATAAAGATTTTAAAGAAAATGCCGATACCGATAAAGTTGCCAACGTGCATAATGAAGCTGCAGAATATGCTCAAAAAGAACACGAAAAGGCCGACAACTGGGAAAACACGAATGAGAGTGGACCTAATAAGCCGACGTTTTAATCAAAAGCAGAACAAACATAAATTTAATAAAAGCCTAAAAACAAAAGCCCCGACAATGTCGAGGCTTTTTCATTAGAGGCATTCTTTAGAAAAGAATTCCTTAATATTAACGGTTAGTTCACTAAGGTTTAGTTTCAGCTGGTGCTTTACCAATTAACTCCATGAACTGATCTAACTTCGGTGTAATGATAATCTGTGTACGTCTATTTTTAGCTTTACCAGCTTCATTGTCATTAGCGACCAAAGGATTGTATTCTCCACGCCCTCCTGCTGTTAAACGTTTAGGATCTACCTTATAGGTCGTCTGCAAAGCTTGAACCACTGAAGAGGCTCTTAAAGCACTTAAATCCCAGTTATTTCTAATGTTAGGTTTAGAGATAGGCACATTGTCTGTATTACCTTCAATCAACACATCATAGTTACTATAGTCTGAAATAATTTTAGCAATCTTACCTAGGGTAGCGCCTGCTTTGTCTGAAATTTCATAACTACCAGATTTGTACAACATATTATCAGATAAGGAAATGTAAACCACTCCTTTTAGAACTTGTACATCAACATCGCTCATTTCTTGCTGACTTAAAGAACGAGTCAAATTATTGGTTAAAACCATATTCAACGAATCGCTTTTATTTTTGGCATTTACTAATTGCTGAATGTATTTATTAGAACTGTTAATCTCATCAACCAATTTAGAAATGTTAACATTTCCTTGGCTACTTGAATTTAAACATTTGTTTAAAGCGGCCTGTAATGCTACGGCATTAGCTTTTTCTGCAGCAATTTGCTCTTCTAAACTTTTAATTCTAATTTTTCCGCCAGATGCGTCACTTTCACTAGCTTGTAAACGCTGATTGAGTTGTTCGTTACTCTGTTGTAGTTTAGTATTGGTAGACTGCAGCTCGGCGAATTTTTTGTTACTCACACAGCCTGTAGCCATCATACCGACTAAACAAACTGAGGGTATTAATATTGATAATTTCATAATCTTTAAATTTTTAAGTTTCTAAAAGACTATGTTATAACAACCAATAGGAGTTAAAGTTTTTTATTTAATGCTCCGCTTTAAAACTCAGGTAAGTAAATTTTTTATTTTGCTGTTTGTTTTTCCTCACATCCCTATCAAAAACACGGTTTAAATTATTGGCAGCTAAATCTTCCAATCGGTTATTTATTTTGAGTTGATAAATACCTTTTTGCCAATTTTGCTCTGGTGTAAATACCCAAGCATCATCCGCATTGACAATAACTTTCCCTTTAACCTTTTTACCTTTTCCATCCAATACTTCAATAGATTCTAATAACAGGTAATGATCTAAGTATTCTTTGGTGTTGATATTCAATGTTGATCTTGTATCAGGAATGGGCTGGCTAATTAACCAATTATTTACATTCGGAATTTGATCATCCCTTTCTCCTGCAATAAACTCTTTTTTATAATCGGTTTTAAGTTTTAATCCTTGATGGTCTTTCCATCTTTGTGAAATAACCAATTGGTAAGTTTGATCGGTTTTTAATGGATTGCCCAATTTCTGATTTAAAGTTAAATCCCGTTTTACACGGCCAGGATCTAACCAAACAGTCAATACCTTACCAGTAGTATCCCAAAGCTCGGGTTGCAAATTTAGAAACACATTGTGCATGGTATCTCCTTTTTTAGCTAGCAAAGCGATATAATTTAAAGATTCACCAGTACGCATTGGTTTTGAAAACTCAATATAAATCTTCAATAGATTTTCTGGAATCGTATCTATATCAGGGTAGATTTTGACAATTTCTGGTGAATTGTTTTTGGGAGCAGGAACTTGAATAGAACCAATCAGTTTTTCATTATCATAAATCTGATATTGAAAACCAAAGGTTAAAGGAATTAGTGGTTTAAAAAGAATGAAACTATCTTGATCCTTAAAAACCCCTAGAATTGAAGTTTTAGTGTTAGCATTTTGATCAATAACTTTTAAGTCATTAATCGTACCTTTAATCAATCCTTTTGGTATTTGAATACCTACTGGGAATTGGTTTTCATAAACAATGCTGAGCTTATTTTCGCCATTTTTACAAGCTGCAAAAAAGGCTAATAAAAAAAAGACCAGGCTATATTTGAAACATAACCTGGTCTTTTTAACATGTATTGAATTAAATATTTTTACCATCCGAAGTCCAAAGATCTAAATCTCCATTGGCTTTTTTCTGTATCACTACTGCTCTAGTATCGTCCAATTTATCTAATTGCATTACTTTTTCATAAGGCAAAGCGGTAAAGTTAACACCAGCAGTTGTAGCAACCTTTGAGGTTAATGAACCTTCAAATTTTTGAATTTCCTCATGACTAACTTTTGCCGCGGGGCGACGATCATTAGCCATTACCAAAAAGTCTTTATTGTCAGTTTTTAACCAAATCATATCTGCAGGAGTATTCTGATTACCCATTTCTGCGATTGTTCTTCCTTTAGCACTAGCACCTGGTTTTAAATCATCCATTGCAAAAAGAACTAAAGGTGTACAAGTATAACTTGCTACCACATACTCTTTGCCTGCAATTTTGGTAACAGAGAACGTACGGATTGGGGAAGTTGTTTCGTATCTGCCATGAGCACCATGATACATTTCTAAAGACGATTCATCTTCTTGTTTACCTGTAAAAGGAAAACCTATACTCCTAAAAGATGAGCTAAATTCTTTATTGCTTAAACCACTTACCATTAATTTACCATTATAGTAACCAAGGTCAGATATTGAAGAAACCCTTAATGGTCTGCCTCTTTGATCTTTCGCATCTGCTGCAGCAACGTTATTTAATTCAATAGATGAGAATTTCACATCTTTTAATGAAACAGGTTTAATCTCATTGTCTGCATTAAGCGTTAGCAGAAGTGGTGTACCATCTGCACTTTTTACTGCAATGTATAATTTCTTAGAAATAGGGTTGACTGCAATATCAGTAATGTTGATGTTTTCTTTAGCAGTACCTAAGGCCTCAGCGATTTTCACATCAATGTTTTTTAGCTCGAATGCTTTAGCAGTGTTTACCTTCTTAGTGTCTTTGGTATCTACAGCAAAAACCGCAGCACTTTGAGAATCACCAATAAACAATACCCCATTCGGACCAAAAGTTAATGCCGTAATTGATTTAATTTCTGGTGTACCAACAGCTAAATTATAAGGATTATCTGCTTTGCGAGTACCTGCAAACAATAAAACACCAGCTACTAAAGCTGCTAGAAATAGATAAGATTTTTTCATAATTATTATTTTAATAAATCAATTAGGCATCAGCCGATGCTTTTTTATTTTGAAGTTACCGAAGCAACTACCTCACCTTTGATGTATACTTTTTTAATAGCTTCAGTAGCATTAGACCTGATGGTAGTTTCTTTTGTAAACTGACCAATAGCAGCTGCGTTATAAGTTAATGTAATAGAACCAGTAGCTCCTTTTTTAATTGGAGTTTTTGTAAACTCAGCAACGGTACAGCCACAAGTAGGCTCAACTGCACTAAGAATTAATGGTTTATCGCCAACGTTTGTAAATTTTAAAGTTGCAGTAACTGGAGTACCTTGTTTTACCTTACCAAAATCGTAAGTCTCTTTTTCAAATTTAAATTGTGGTTCAGTATCAACATTCATTGATGTTAATGCAGTAAAACCTAGTACTACCGCAAAAAGGAGGATTAATTTTTTCATAATTTTATAATTCTTAATCGAATATACATAAAAAGTAATTTCGCTAGTACTTTGATTATAAAACTTTTGTAAAAAGTATGTTGTAACATCTGTTGTTTGTCATTCAGAGCAACGCAAAGAATCTATTCGATAATTCTTATTTTTAAATTCATCTGAAGTCGGAATGACAAACTATTTTTATCCTAAATTTGAAAAACAAATCACCTCATGCATATTGATCACGCTACTATTCGCACTAATCACCTAAAAGAAACAAGAGATTTTATGGTTTCAGTATTTGATTTAGTTGAAGGCGAAAGACCAGAAACCATTGCGGCTTTAGTAGATGGTTATTGGCTGTATTGGAATGAATCGCCTTTAGTACATATCATCAAAAGTCCAGTAGGCACAGAAGATGTGACAAATAACTCAACTGAAGCGATAGATCATTTTGCTTTAATAATGGAAGATTACGATGCTTTTAAACAAAAATTAATAACAATGGAAATCCCTTTTAAATTAATGGATGTGCCAGAATTAAAAATTAAACGCATCTTTTTGCATACGCCCCAAAACATATTGATAGAAACTATATTTAGAGATTGAGGCAAAGTATATTGAAAATAAGGTTGTTTGTCATTCAGAGCAAAGCAGCCTGTCCCGACTTCTTCGGGAAAGGATCTATTTTGCAAATATTTTTATTTCCGCATATCTTTTTTAGCATACCCTTTCCAATAAAACTTACCATCCTTGCCTCCTTCCCAAACATCGCTAACTGCTTGTTTTTTAAAAGGAATTTCTTTTTCAATTGAAATCAATGCTTTTGCAACTCGCCTAAAACGCTTATTCCATTGTCTCTTCATCAGCTTTTCAGATGTAGCCATGGTATAACCGAAGATTGGAGTCTTTCTTTTGGAGCGTGATATAATACGAAGAAAACATTTAAATTCAGTAATAATTTTAAGGATTGTCAGGCTGAGCGTAGTCGAAGCTCAGCTAAAGTCTTCGACTATAGTTAGACAGACCAATATCTATTTTTTCTATCTACCAAGATAACAAAAAAGCGGGAACAATTCATCCGCCTTGCCCTCGCTTTATTTACTTAACCTATAATATATACGGTTATAAAAGCTAAATATTATCTATATTCTTTAATTGTTTAAGTATTTGTTACTTAGACACTTTTAATAATTCTAGCCGAGGCTTCTTCAGAAAAATCTAGCCCAGAATAATCTGGATTAAATCCGCCAATATAAGGTACGGCCATCATAAAAATCCGATCATTAAAAGCCCCATATTCGTCAACCACATTAAAATTATCATTAATGGCTATGCCTGGTACTTTTAAGTAATAATCGCCAGTTTCGGTTAATTCTACCGCTTCTTCATTGTCAAAATTAGCGGCTTCTCCTTCTTGTTTAGATTTAAACTTCAATTTAGCCGGACTAATCGTTCCTTCAGCTACCAAACTTTTAAAAGGAAACTGATGATAGTTTAAATGAGGCTGACCAACACAATCGATAAAAGTTTGGTAATAAACTGATTCAGACTTTCCATTTTCAGCTTGGTAATGATAAATAATACCTCCATTTTCTTTCACCTCAATTTCGCTATCAACTCCAACAGCAATTAAATCTAATACACCAGCCTTGTGCAAAGCCAATAATTCTCTACATGAAGTTTGAGGCACAAAAGCTATTACAATGGAAATAAGCGGCATTAATATTTTTTGTAAACGTAACATATCCTCGGCGGCTAAATATTTTGCTGGATAATTCATAGCAAAACTTAACATGGCCAACAACTCTTTCCAATAAACTGATTGTTTACGTTTAATAGATTTTTCCGCTTCCAAGTATTCTGCCCTTAGCAACTGAAAAGGATCTAGTCGTTCCCTCAAGTCCATTAAAAAATCCACAAAAACTTCCAACTTCATTTCAGCAATTTGGCTGTAAAATTCAGGGTCTTTTGTTTTAATGATTTCCTTAAAATCCTTTTCAAAAATATAATCTAAGGAAATAAAACCATTGTTATCTTCTCTATGTGCTTGTATTTCTTCTTTGCTTAACAGCGATTTACCAGAAAGCCGAGGGTCTTCTAAATGAAACCTAACCGCAGGTAACATTCCATTTTTAGAATGCATGATCAATTTAAAACCTTCACTTTTTTTATTTAGAACGTAAACTAATTCATCATTTTTATCCCATTCAAACCTTCCATTTTTTCTACTTAAGGTCCTAATGGCATCAATAGCCGTTAATGAAGAACCCTTAATAGCCACAGGATGATTAATTTGAAGTGATATTTTTGATGGAGGATAAGGAGAATCAAAATAACCATCAGTTTTTCCTTCATACTTTTTAGGCCAATTATGCCCCGTACATACAATTACTTGATCAAAAGTAAAGGTGTCATCATTGGCTAACTTTACTTTAACTTTTTGTTCTTCTGGTAAGTCAACAATGTCGATTACCTCTACCCCCAAATAAATATTAGTTTTAAGTCCTTGTTTATCGGCCATTTGCTTCAAAAGATCAAATTGGGCAAAAAGATATTTACCAAAAAACAATCGTGGTAAAACCCTGTATTCATTAAAGTTTTCAGGATCGATGTTAAATTGAGCTAAATAATCAATAGGCAATGTTTTTACCCAGTCTGTAATGTGGCAAACAATGGTAGGAATTTCATTATCAGAAACATTGGTGATGTGTTCGTAATTAGCACCTTCTGCACTATATGGCATCCCAGAACCAAGCTGTTGTTTTCTTTCAAAAATGGAAATCTCTATATCATCTCTCCTAGCTTCTACAAACCTTTTATACATAAAAAGTGCGCTGGGTCCGCCACCTAATATCGCAATGCGTTTCTTTAGTTTATCCATTCTTGAGCAAATTAATTTAGATGTAGCTGCTAATTTCTTCTCTAAAACCAAAAATTTGTTAAATGGTTTCAACAAACTATCGAAACATCCTAAACAACTTGGTGTTTCGTATATAGCTTAATAAATTCAACAATGAAGATACTCTTAACAGGTGCAAATGGCTATATAGGGACTAGGTTATTGCCTATCCTTTTAGAACAGGGTAATGAAGTTGTTTGCATGGTTAGAGATAAACGCAGATTTGCAACTGAAAGCGAGTTTGGGCACCAAGTGAAAATAATTGATGGAGATTTGCTTAAGCCTGAATCTTTAGAAAACATACCAAAAGATATACAAATTGCCTATTATCTTGTTCATTCTATGTCTGGTAGTGGAGACTTTGCTGATTTAGAATTAAAATCTGCCCAAAATTTTGTTAGCGCCATACAAAAGACAAACTGTAAACAAATTATTTATTTAACTGGAATTGTTAACGATGAACAACTATCTAAGCATTTAAGCTCAAGACTAGCAGTTGAAGAAGAGTTGAAACAATCTGGCATAGCTTACACTATTTTACGAGCTGCCATTATTATTGGGTCTGGCTCTGCTTCCTTTGAAATTATTAGAGATTTAGCAGAAAAACTACCTGTTATGATTGCCCCCAAATGGGTAAGAACAAAATGCCAACCAATTGCCATTAGAGATGTTTTAGCTTATTTGAGCGAAGTAAGAGCAAATGAAAAAGCCTACAACCAAGTATTTGATATTGGTGGACCTGATATTTTAACTTACAAACAAATGCTGCTCCAATATGCAGAATCTAGGAATCTCAAAAGATGGATTATAACTGTCCCTGTTTTAACGCCTAAACTATCTTCCTTATGGCTTAATTTAGTAACCGCTGTTCCTTATTCTTTAGCCAGAAGTTTGGTTGACAGTATGAAGAATGAAGTAATTTGCCAAACCGATCACATTAAAAATGTGGTACCTAGAAAATGTTTAACCTATAAGGAAGCACTTAAATTAGCTTTTGAAAAAATAGAACAGAATTCAATAGTAAGTAGCTGGAAAGATGCATTAAATAGAGGTTACTTGGAAACTTCGTTTATGGATCAAATTAAAGTTCCACAAAACGGCACTTTAGAATATAAAGTTAAAATGCCATTTGAGCGCAAAGCGGAAGAAGTTTTCGAGAACATTTGGGGCATAGGTGGTAATAGAGGTTGGTATTATTTAGATTGGCTGTGGAGTTTACGGGGTTTTTTAGATAAATTGTTTGGAGGTGTAGGCACAAGACGCGGTCGCACAAGCAATACCAGTTTACAAGCTGGTGATGTATTGGACTTTTGGAGAGTTTTGTTAGCCGACCAGACTAATAAGAGATTATTGCTTTATGCAGAAATGAAAGTACCAGGCGAAGCTTGGTTAGAATTAAAAATCATCCAATTTCACGACAAATCTTATTTATCTCAAATTGCCACCTTCAGACCAAACGGTTTGTGGGGCAGAATGTATTGGTATGCCATGTTCCCATTTCATTTGGTATTATTTAAGGGAATGGCTAAACAGATTACGCAGTATAAACCTGCCAGTAGGAAAATATTTTAATTTCTCATCCATTACAAAAAACAGTCGCATTCATCCTTTCCGCCTAAATCAATTATTTTTTTTAAAATTTCCTTGTCAGTACCGCGATAACGGACAGCTGATATGCAAGATACTGCTAAAGCATTAATAGCTCTTTCCGTTTCCTCTTCGCTTTCAGGTTGTTTCTTAAAATAACACCCAAATTCGCCCATTTCCATTAAGTCAGGTGCTTCCGCTTCTGGTGCACCACACAGTGTGCATGAGTCACACTGAACATAAAAGTCACCAAGGAACATTATTAGAATCTGGCGTGGTATTTTTTGCTTCAGATTTTTTAAAGTCACCAAGGAACATTATTAGAATCTGGTGTGGTATTTTTTGCTTCAGATTTTTTAAAAAGTCCGAAGATTTTTTCGAATAGATTCATATTTTTCTAGCAATCTGTTTCCTCCCAAGACCGAAAAGGTTTGTCATTCAGACTTGTTCCGATCCGATAGCTATCGGATTTACATCGGTAGCACAGCAGCCTGTCCCGACTTCTTCGGGAAAGAATCTATTTTGTGAATTTCACTCATAATTTCTCCAAAACTGGAATGACAAAGCTTAATTCACTACAACTCTCTTACCCAAATATTTCTAAAGCTAATTGGTTCGCTTGGATCGCCGTGAGATTGTAACTTAATTGGACTGGCACCATGAGCCTTTGAATAACTAGGTTTGCCTACATATACCGTTGGACCAGTTAATTCGAAGTTATTTTGCACCAACACACCATTAAATAAAACCGTAACTCTTGCTGCGCTTTTTAAAGTTCCATCCTGGTTAAATACCGGAGCAGTCCAAATTACATCATAAGTTTGCCATTCGCCTGGTTTTTTATTGGCATTTACCAAAGGTGTAGTTTGTTTGTAAACACTAGCCGCTTGTCCGTTTGTATAAGTTTTGTTATTATATGAATCCATGATCTGTACTTCATATCCCGCATCACCAGGGCCAATTGAGGCTAAAAACAAACCACTATTACCACGATTTTGTCCTGTTCCTGTTATGTTACTTGGAATTAACCATTCTAAATGCAACTGGTAATTATTAAATGCCTTTTTGGTTTCAATATTTCCAGTTTTTTTGTCAACTGTTACAATGCCATCTTTCACAATCCATTTAGCAGCTCCTTTATCGTTCACACTAACCCACTGATCTAAGTTTTTACCATCAAATAATATAATTGCATCAGATGGTGCTGCAGTATTTGTAGCCCCTGGCGTAACTACAACAGGTACTGGCGTATAAAATTCAGTGTCTTCGTGTTTTGCTTGCGCTTGTGCTTGCGTTGCAAAAAATGAGGTAGTTAATAAAGTAGTGATAAAGAAATAACGTTTCATGTTCTCGTATTTAAAAGCTGGTTCTATATTTAGTTTTTGAATAGCTAAATATCGTTTTTCTTATTGGATTATTTTAATCGGTTTAAAAAATTATAAAAATGTTGCTATAAATGTGGATAAATCAACAAAGTTGAAAACTACCTTAAACACTTGTCTATCATTTAGGTTAATGAAATGTACATCAAATATCAAGATTATGAAAAAGTGTATATATGTATTGGAAGACAATCCAGGTATTAGAGATATCATAGAATATTTATTAACTGAGGAAGACTATGAAGTATTTGCTTATGCCAACGCAAGCACATTTTGGAAACAGATGAACAACTTGATGCCCGATATGGTAATATTGGATGTGATGCTACCCGACGGAAATGGTTTAGAAATTTGCAATAAGTTAAAAAGCAATGCCAAAACCCACGACGTTCCTGTAATGCTGATGTCTGGAAATAATTATTTGAGCAAGGTAAAATCAAAATGTCCGGCAGACGAATACATCAATAAACCTTTTGATTTAAATGATTTTACCAATCGGATAGAAAGATATGTTCATAATTAATTTGAATTAAAACAATTTTACAAAATCTTTGTCTAGATTTATACCGTATATATCTAGACAAATGAAATTATCAATATCTAATTTAGAGCGGCTTTCTGGAATTCCAATTCACACTATAAGAATTTGGGAGCGTAGATACAATGCTTTAACGCCATCTCGTTCTAGTGGTAACACTCGGTCTTACACCGATTTAGACCTTAAAAGACTACTAGATATTTCTAGTTTAAATCAAGCTGGACTAAAAATTTCACAAGCCTGTGCCTTATCGCCCTTAGAAGTTGATGATTTCTTAAAAAAAGATATAGATAAAACCATTAATAGCAATATCCAATATGAGTTTTACATCAGTCAACTCCTAAAATTCGGAATAGCTTATAACGAACTATCATTTGCTGATTTATTAACTCAAGCTATTACAGAACATGGTGTAGAAGTTTCTTATCAGCAAATCATTTACCCATTATTACAGAGATTGGGTTTAATGTGGAGAAGGGATAACATTTGCCCTGCTCAAGAACATTTTATTTCTGGCATCATTCGCCAAAAATTAATGACTGCTATTGATAGCATTCCTTTAAAAATTCAGACAAAATCAACTTGGTTGTTATTTCTTCCTGAAGATGAAGCACACGAGATTCCGCTTCTTTTTGCTAGTTATCTATTACGTACATACGGATTTAAAGTTCTTTATCTAGGTGATCGAGTTCCGATAGAATCTTTAAAAGATGTAATGAAAAATTTTAAGGCAGAGCATTTGTTATTCTTTATGGTACGCCAAAGAACGATTGCAGATGCTAGAAGCTACATAGCAGCAATAGAAAATAATTTTAGTGATGTTAAAATTCATCTAGCAGGAAATGAAAAATTAATCAATAATCTTTCCTTAAATGACAGAATTAACCATTTCAGCTCTATCGAGGAATTTAAAAATCTATTAATCAATTTAAATCATGCCTAAGCAAAATATACTACCAAAAGTTGCTGTTATAGGATCTGGTTTCGCCGGACTTAGTGCAGCTGCGCATTTGGCAAAGGCTGGTTATTTGGTTGATGTTTATGAAAAAAATGATACCATTGGTGGTAGGGCAAGGCAGTTAAGAACAGACAATGGTTATGTTTTTGACATGGGTCCTAGTTGGTATTGGATGCCAGATGTGTTTGAAAAATTCTTTAACGAATTCGGATATAAACCAAGCGATTTCTACGAGCTGATAAAGCTAGATCCTGGGTTTTCCATTGTATTTGGACACAATGATATTGTTAACATTCCGGATAACCCAATTGCACTTGATGAAATTTTTGAATCGATAGAAAAAGGCAGTTCGAAACAACTCGCAACCTTTATGAAGGAGGCAGAATACAAATACAATGTGGGTATGAAAAAATTGGTTTACAAGCCAGGCCTCTCATTCACAGAATTTATTGATTCAGACATCATAACAGGCGTATTTAAACTCCAACTTTTTCAATCTTTTAGTGAACACGTTAAAAAATATTTTAAACATCCGAAGCTTATTGCCTTAATGGAGTTTCCTATTTTGTTTTTGGGCGCAACTGCGAAAAACACGCCTGCTTTGTACAGTTTAATGAATTATGCGGGCTTGAAGCTTGGCACTTGGTATCCAAAGGGCGGTTTTGCTGCTGTAATAGACGCAATGAAAAAAGTAGCCGAAAGACAAGGCGTTAACTTTTACATCAATGAACCAATTTTAAAAATCAATATCATCAATAAAAATGCCTCACAAGTTATATTGGTTAATAAAAAAGCAAGAGAATACGATGCGATTGTAGCCGCAGCAGATTATCACCATGTGGAAAATGTTTTACTAGGTGATGATTACAGAAACTACGATGAAAAATATTGGGACAAACGATTATTGGCGCCATCTAGCCTGATTTTCTACTTAGGTGTAACCAAAAAAATAAGTAAGCTCGATCACCATAATTTGTTTTTTGATGAAGATTTAAAAGTTCATGAAGATGAAATATATCAAAATCCGCAATGGCCTAGCAAACCGCTATTTTACGTTTGCTGTACTTCTAAGACTGATGCTAAGGTTGCCCCCGAAGGCCACGAAAACATTTTTATACTCATGCCGCTCGCCACTGGCTTAACAGACACAGAAGAGTTAAGGGAGCAGTACTTCGATATGATCATGGAGAGGTTAGAAAAACACACTTCAGAATCTATTAGACCACATATAGACTATAAAAAAAGCTACTGCATAAATGACTTTGTTAAAGATTACAATTCTTACAAAGGCAATGCATACGGTTTAGCCAATACATTAATGCAAACCGCAAACCTTAAACCATCTATTAAAAATAAAAAGCTCAATAATTTATTTTATGCCGGACAGCTTACGGTTCCTGGACCAGGAGTTCCTCCTTCCATTATCTCTGGAAAAGTGGCTGCCTTACAAATCAGAAACTACATCAATAACTCATGAAAGCCATTTTTGACAATTTATCTGCCGAATGCAGTAAGTTAACTACCCTTCGTTATAGCACAAGTTTTTCATTAGGAATTTACTTTCTCAATAAAAAGCTAAGGCAGCCTATTTACGCTATTTACGGCTTTGTTCGCTTAGCTGATGAAATAGTAGATAGTTTCCATGATTACGACAAAGATTTTCTCCTTAAAAAATTCAAGAATGACTGTTACGAAGCAATAGACCAAGGAATTAGTTTAAATCCAATATTAAATTCATTTCAACAAGTAGTTAATGAATATGAAATTGATAGGGAACTAATTGATTTATTTCTGCAGAGCATGGAGATGGACTTAAATTACCAAACTTATTCTTCAGATAAGTACGACCAATATATTTTAGGATCTGCCCAAGTAGTTGGCTTAATGTGCTTAAGGGTTTTTACAGATAAGAATACACCAGACTATGAGCGGCTGAAAGATTCAGCAATGATGTTGGGCTCCGCTTTTCAAAAGGTTAATTTTTTGAGAGACATTAATGCGGATTACAATTTGTTGAACAGAACTTATTTTCCAAACGTTAACTTATCGCAGTTTAGTAATGTAGAGAAAAAACAAATTGAAGAAGACATAGAAAGCGAATTTAAGGCAGCGTTGCAAGGCATTAAGCAGTTACCAAAACCAGCCAAGAGCGGTGTTTATTTAGCCTACATTTATTATTTAGAGCTTTTTAAGAAGATCAAGAGAACATCTGCAGAAAAAGTAATGAATAAGAGAATTAGAATTTCTAATGGACATAAATTTGGCTTAATGTGCGATTCGTTGATTCGTTATAAGATGAACGTGTTATGAAATTTTTGCTCATTACATTTTTGATGATTAGCCCTTGTAAAATGAATGCAGAGGAAATAGAAATAGTAGCTTTGCGAAAACTTTATTATGAAGCTGCAACGAGCAAAGCTTCTTCAATAAAATTGACAAGTATGCTAACAAAGGTGAATGAGCAATCTAAGGCTTTGTTGATTTGCTATAAAGGTGCAGCACAAATGATGGAGGCAAAGTATGCGTTTAGTCCTATTACCAAATTTAGCAAGTTCAATAAAGGCAAAGTAGCAATTGAAAAAGCAATATTAAAGGACCCAAAACAGATTGAGATTAGGTTTATTAGATTTTCCATACAAACAAATCTTCCGTTCTTTTTGGGTTATAACGAAGCTATCAAAACGGATAAAGAAATGCTCATCAACTCAATAAATAAAATTGAAGATGATAATTTGAAGCAAAATATCGTTAACTATTTGTTAACCTCAAAATATTGTACAAGTGATGAAATTAAAAGGATAAAAAATTGGCAGAAAACGTAATACTTGTCGACAAAAACGACAATCAAATTGGATTAATGCCTAAAATGCAAGCACACATTGAAGGCCAATTACATCGTGCCTTTTCTGTTTTTATTTTTAATAGCAAAGGCGAATTATTATTACAGCAAAGGGCATTAGACAAATATCACTCAGGTGGTAAATGGACAAATACCTGTTGCAGTCATCCCCGATTGGGAGAAAGCAATTTAGCTGCAGCGAATAGAAGGCTTAAAGAAGAAATGGGAATAAGTTGCACCTTATATTATGGTTTTAATTTCATTTACAAAGCTGATGTAAATGAAGGCATTTTAGAGCACGAGTTTGACCATGTTTATTTTGGAATTAGTGATGCTCTACCCCAAATTAATAAAGACGAAGTATCTTCTTATAGGTTTGCATCTCTGGAAGATTTAAAAGTAGACATCAATAAAAATCCAGATTTATACACAGAATGGTTAAAAATTTGTTTTGATAAAGTATTAAAATTCTATCCTCAATTATTTATTAATGGCAACGTTGATTAACATTGGAATTGTAATAGGCACTTTCTTAGCGATGGAGGGTGTTGCTTGGCTAACGCATAAATACATCATGCATGGTGTATTTTGGTTTTTGCATAAGGACCATCATCAAAAAGATCATGACGATTTTTTAGAACGTAATGATTTCTTTTTCTTGATTTTTGCCATTCCAGGTATTGTTTGCTTAGCACTAGGTAATTTTTATGATTATCGAATAGCGCTTTACATTGGTATCGGCATTACCTTATATGGTTTTTGCTATTTTTTGGTTCACGATATATTTATCCACCAACGTTTTAAAATATTTAGGAATACCGATAACTGGTATTTTAAGGCGATTAGACGAGCGCACAAAATGCACCATAAACATATCAATAAACAAGATGGAGAATGTTTCGGAATGCTTTGGGTTCCTTTTAAGTATTTCTTAGAGAGCAAAAAAACTAAGACAATATGAAATACACCTATTTATTGATTGATTTTTTCACCATTATCATTCCATTTATATTTTCATTTCATCCCAAATTAAAGTTCCACCAAACTTGGAAATCTTTTTTTCCAGCTGTAATTTTAACAGGAATTATCTTTATTGCTTGGGATATTTATTTCACTAAGATTGGGGTATGGGGCTTTAATCCTACGTATACAGTCGGATTAAAAATCAGTAATTTACCTGTAGAGGAAATTCTCTTTTTCCTTTGTATTCCCTACTCCTGTGTATTCACTTATCATTGCCTTAATCTATTATTAAACCTTAACATTAATCAAAAAACGGAAACCATACTTTCTATTTTATTTATGATTTTAGGCCTATCTGTTGGTTTTATCTTTTTAGATAAAATATATACCTCGGTTACTGCCTTTGGATTTTTCGCCCTAATAATCGCCACTAAATATATTTTAAAGGTAAACTGGCTAGGTAAATTTTATTTCGTTTACCTCATTCTATTAATTCCTTTTTTAATAGTTAATGGTTTACTAACCGGAACTGGTTTAGATGCACCAGTGGTTTGGTATAACAACACAGAAATTATTGGCATTAGAATACTCACCATCCCAATAGAAGATATTTTTTATGGGATGGATTTAATTTTATTGAATTTAATAATTTACCTGAGTTTAGAAGGTAAATCAAGACGCCAACATCTATAAGTTTCTTTTTATTATTTGATTTACTCCAATGTCTATATCAAATTAAGATAGCTATTACATATATTTAGGTGTTGTGCATCATTTCATAAAATAGAATGCTAATTGAAAAATATACACCAAATTGGATAAAGATTTTTACCGACATCAAGCTTAAAATTGATGAGGGACTTCACGGAATTGATTATAGCATTGAACATATTGGAAGCACTGCTGTACCAAATTTAGATTCTAAAGCAATAATCGATATCGACATTATCTATTCAATTGAAGCAGATTGGTATAAAATAAAAGCAGGTTTAGCAGCAATAGGATATGACCATCACGGAAACCAAGGAATTGAAGACCGTGATGTTTTTAAAAGGAATGGAAAATGGATATGTGAAACTTTAGATACCATCAAACATCATCTTTATGTTTGTCCAATTAACAGTAAGGCATTAGAAAGGCATATTTTATCTAGAGATTTTTTAAGGAAGAATGATTGGGCAAGATTAGCCTATCAACAAATGAAATATGAATTGGCAGAGAAAGCCTATCAGGATAAAAAACTATATGCTGAATTGAAAGAACTAAATGTTAATGATTTTATCGATTCGATTATAGAAAAAGAACGCACAACATCTGTTTAGCAATAAATTAAGATTTTATGAATGTAGAAGAACAAATAAAAGATTATATCGATAGTCAGCCTGAGGCAAAACGCAATGACCTAGATGCCTTGCACCATCATATTTTAAATACCTTACCAGCATGTAAATTATGGTTCTTAGATGGAAAAGACAGTGAAGGTAAAGTTGTTTCTAATCCTAATATTGGATATGGATTTCAAACCATGAAATATGCTGATGGTAAAACCAGAGACTTTTATCAAATTGGATTGAGTGCAAATACGACTGGGATCTCTGTTTATATCTTAGGCATTGCCGATAAAAAATTCTTGGCCGAAATGTATGGAAAACAGCTAGGTAAGGCCAGTGTAACAGGTTATTGTATTAAGTTTAAAAAATTAAATGACATCAACCTAGATATCCTTGAGGCAGCAATCCGTTATGGAGTTGAGCAAAGTCTTTAATATGTTAAATAAAAATTTCAACACCTTCCCTATTTTAAAAACTGAAAGACTTATAATCAGGCAATTAGAAATTGGTGATGAACAGGAAATTTTCACCCTGCGTTCTGACGATGAAATCAATAAATACCTAGATAGGCCAATAAGCCATACGCTTGAAGAGGCAAGGAATTTTATAATCAAGATTAACGAGTATGTTCTTAATAATGATGCCTTATACTGGGCCCTAACTTTAGGAGACGATAACACATTGGTTGGCACAATTTGTCTTTATGGCTTTTCAGATGAAAATTTGAGCTGTGAAATTGGATATGAACTTTTAACAAACTTTCAAGGGCAAGGCATCATGCAGGAAGCTGCAAAAGAAGTCATCTATTACGCATTCAACACCATTAAAGTGCAAAAAATTGAAGCTTCCCTTCATAAAGACAACCAGTGTTCTATACAGCTGTTGGATAAGCTTTCGTTTAAGAAAATAGAGAAAGCTGATGATACAAATCCGCAATTAGTAAGTTATTATTTGAAGCGTTGAATTGATAAACATGACACCAAGAATTGAAACATTAAGCGAAAAGAAATTAGTCGGAATGCGACTAACAATGAGCTTTGCCGACTATAAAATTGCTGAACTTTGGCGAAGCTTCTTGCCGAGGCGAAAGGAAATCATCAACAATTTGACAGATGATTTAATTTCATTGGTTGTTTATAAATCAGATCATTTTACAGACTTTAGTCCAACCAACCAATTTGAAAGATGGGCAGCTGTTGAAGTTATAGACCTTGAAAATGTGCCCATAGGAATGGAATCTTTCGTTCTACCAAGTGGGCTTTACGCTGTTTTTAACTACAAAGGCTTGAATACCGACCCATCCATCTTCCAATATATTTTAGGAACTTGGTTGCCAAATTCTAACTATATTTTAGACAACCGACCACATTTTGAAGTTTTAGGCGAGAAATACAAAAACAACGACCCAACATCAGAAGAAGAAATTTGGATACCCATAAAAACGAAATTATAACATTATGCGAACTGAGGATTTATTAAAACAAGTAGCATTCATCAAAGAGGTTGACAAGTTAAATTACATCCAAGGAAAGACTAAATTGTTCAATAGCGACAGGCACGAAAATGATGCTGAACATTTTGACATTTAGCCATGATGACAATTGTATTCAGCGACGAGATATCTGTGGGGGTTATTCCAAAAGTGGCCACCTCTTTTTTTGCAAAGTGGCCACATCTTTCGCTCCAAAGTGTGCACTGCATTTCGCCTGAAAGTGTTCAGTTGGCTGATTTTAAGGCGTTTTAAGACTGTGATGATGTCTTCTGTACTCATCGTTCGCTACGCCTATTGAAAATAATTCCTGGCCTGTCCAAGGCCTAAAAAAGACAGTTCTTTTCTTGTGTCAGCTCACCTATATATATTACTGTAATCTGAAGTTGGTTTTGGCGTGATTCTGGGCTTTTGCGGAGCAAAAGCGCCCTGTTGGGAAATGCTGGATCTGGGATCAGGCTGCTTGGTGCTGCTGCAGATGGAAAGGTCCTAAAAAGAAAAAGCCCTTATCGGGCTGGACAGTTTGGAACGAAACAGGGTGGATACTTTTACTGAAATACACAATAATATGACCAAGGCAATTTACATATTCACATTAACTATGCTTTTCACCGCTTGCGGACAGGCAAATCGAAAATCGGAAAAGCAAGAAAGCATTAAAATAGCTGATACAACCTCATTCACAACTAAAACAACCCAACCAACGGCTGGACTTACAAAACTTGACAGCATTGATAAAGTAAATAATGAAAGTGTTGTTGCTTCTGGAGACAATGTTACTAGAGCTTTTGTTCCTCTGAAATACAAAGACAGTACAATTTACTTAACAGCGAATATTCGAAAAGACCATAGAGTCTTTGGTTACACAAAACCCAATATCAAATCAGAACGATTGTTACTTTTATCTGTGTTTACAAATGATGTTGAAAATAATCCATTTAGATGTAAGCTTGGCGCATATTACGACACAGGTGGAATGGAAGAATTAAAATTAAAATACATCTCGACAACTGGAAATTTCGTTAAAGCAACAGCGACTGACAAGACAAACAAATCGACAACTGTTTACTTTCAAAAGAAATGGATAAATTTAGAGTAATGACTACAGCAATATAATGGGTGTAATGAGAAATTTTATAATACAATAATTACAATAACAAATGACAAAAAAACCACTATCAGAATTAACAGATCAAGAGCTGTTACAAGAAGCAAAAAAAAGAAAATCAACTACCATAATCGATGCGGCATTAATTGGATTTTTAATAGGGGTTGTGTTTTATAGCGTAGTGAAAAGCAGCTTTGGACTTTTGATGCTCATTCCTATATTTCTCGCTTATAAGTTGATCAATAAACCAAAATACGACAACAAAGAATTAGAAGCCCTTTTAAAAGAGCGGAATTTGAAATAACATTATAGCTTTTTTCTACAAAGCTATAATGTTAAAATCTGTAATTATTGTTTAGTAATGCTAATGCCTGCTACAGAACTAAGTCTTGCCGTTAATTTCTCATAAAGTGCTCTATTAGTTGTACTATTTACTACAATTTTATTATCAGCACCAATTCTTGTAGTTTGACCAAAATCACTAGCAACCAAACCTTTAACTAAAGCATTTAGCTCTAAAGTAACCTTAGCAATATAAACTCCTTTATCTACTTCCAACCTGGCAACTTCAAGGCTAATTAGTTTAGATTGATTTAATTGAACTATTACTGGAATTTTTGTACCAGAAGCTTCTGTATAAGTTCCAGTTAATATGAAAGGTGGGTTAGTTGCCGACTCGGTCATTGTAAGTTTAAACTGGATTTTCTCATACACACCGGCTTTCAAATCAATTTTACCTGAAAGCGAATCTGGCTTTAATGCATTAACATTGGTAAAATTTTGAACCACTACAGCTGTATTTGTACCTGTATGACTGGCGCTAAATTCTATTTTACTAACATTAACACTTACCCCTGTCCAATTGATACTGCCATTTGTTCCGGCAGCTACAACTACCCCACTTGCGCTTGCTGTTGTGCTTAATGTGGAACTTAAATTGATTGCATTAAAGCTATATTTTAATGAGGTTTCTGTTGTTGTTGTGTCTTTTGCACAACTTGCAAAAAGTAATGCAATTACCGAGAGTTTTAATAAAGATCTTTTCATACTGATTTGGTTAGTTTTTGGTTATTAGAAAGTTACAGTTAATAAATGTAATTTTCAAATCTGTAGAAAAACTGAAGTTGAAAATTATAAAATAAAACGCTAGGGTAACTTCAGAATATCTTCAGACTTCAATGTTAATTTTATGGAATTAGGTAATAAGCAAACCATTTTAAATGAAGGCTCTAAAAAATGTAACCAAAAAAAATTCGGGAAATATAAGATTGTGGCATTGGTTAAATGCGATTATCATTAGTGGATCTTTATTAACTGTACTTGTAAATTCTACCATATTCGATAAAAAAGATAATACTGATTTTATTACCAACGAGCTTAAAAATGCAGGTGCAGTTGTATCGAGTGCACAGGCAAGAGAAGTAGCGCATAGCTTTGAAGATAAAATTTGGGATTTACATGTTTATCTAGGCTATTTTTTGATTGCACTATTTCTTTATCGATTGTGTTTAGAAATGTTTCAACGCACAGACCAAAAATTTTATAATAAATTAAAAAGTACGTTTCAACTTTACTTCAGCGTTAAGAGAAAAACTCCAGCAAATAAAAAAGACTTATTTATCAAGCTTTTGTATATGATGTTTTATGCTTTAATATTCGTTATGGCTATTACTGGTATGTCTATTAAATTTGATGAAGAGTTTGGGATATCAAAGTCAGTTAGTCATTCTATAAAAGAAATCCATGGATTTGTGATGTATTTAATTATAGCATTTATCGTAACACACATTATAGGTGTATTCATAGCAGAAAGAAAGGACCAAAAGGGTATTGTATCTGATATGATAAATGGAGGAGAAATAAATGAATAATCCAGAAAAACGACTTGAACACCATCACGAAAAACATTTAAAAAGCTCTGATTTTATTACTGATGTGGTAATAGGAATGAGTGATGGTTTAACTGTGCCATTTGCATTGGCAGCTGGGTTAAGCAGCGCTGTTAGTAGCAACACAATTATTATAACTGCCGGAATTGCTGAAATTGTTGCTGGCTGCATAGCTATGGGATTAGGAGGTTATTTGGCAGGCAAAACAGAACAAGAACATTACCAAAGCGAATTGAAGAGAGAATATGATGAAGTTGAAAGAGTTCCTGAAATGGAAATAGAAGAGGTAAAAGAAGTGTTCGCAGCATATGGCATCAGCAAAGAAGGACAAGATATGTTGGCGAAAGAATTGGCCTTAGACAAAACAAAGTGGGTAAATTTTATGATGAAATTTGAATTAGGTTTAGAACAGCCTAATGCAAATAGAGCCAGAAACTCTGCTCTTACCATTGGAATTGCATATTTCATTGGTGGCTTGCTTCCCTTATCTGCTTATTTTTTCACAAAAACCCCAGAAGAAGGTTTAGTTATCTCTGCAATTTTCACCACCATTTGTCTTTTCGTTTTTGGTTATTTTAAAAGCAAAGTAACAGGTCAAGCACCTTTTAAAGGCGCATTAAAAGTTACAATGATAGGATTAGTTGCAGCCGCTGCAGCATTTGGTATAGCAAAGTTGGTTGGCTAATTATTTTATTAAAAATTATACCTATTTATTTACCCTAAATAAAATACAAATGAAAAACTTATTAATTATAACAGCAATAGCACTTAGTCTATTGACCACTAAATGGGAACCCAACTTTGAAACTGCAAAAAAAACCGCAAAAGAAAAGAATGAGCTTATTCTATTGAACTTTTCAGGCTCAGATTGGTGTGGACCCTGTATAAGAATGCATAAAGAAATCTTTGATGATGCAGCGTTTTCAAAAATGGCAGAGCAAAATTTAGTGATGGTGAATGCAGATTTTCCACGAAATAAAAAAAATCAACTTCCTGCAAATATTAAAAAGCAAAATGAAGCATTGGCTGATCAATATAACCCTACTGGGAAATTCCCCTATACAGTATTATTAAACGCCGAGGGAAAAGTGATTAAAGCATGGGAAGGATTACCTGATGAAACTCCTAATCAATTTACCGCCGCTATAAAACAAATTTGCGATGCTACAAAACAACGTTGATATGGAGTTGAAATCTTTCAAAAGAACAGAAAGGTTAATGGGTAATGCTTTTGAAATTACTGTTGTGGCCGATGATGCAACTTGGGCAACCTGCAAACTAGATTTGGCAGTTGAAGAAATCAAAAGAATAGAAAGGCTTTTAACAACGTTTGATGAAGATAGTCAGACTAATCAAATTAACCAACAAGCAGGAATTGCTGAAGTAGAAGTTGATAAAGAAGTATTTGACTTAATTGAACGCTCTATCAGAATCTCTAAAGTAACGGATGGGGCATTTGACATCACATACGGTTCGATAGATAAAAAATTATGGAATTTCGACCAGTCAATGACCTCCTTACCAAGTAAAGAGGTTGCTCAATCGATGGTTAGTTTAATCAATTATAATAACATCATCCTCGATAGGGCAAACAGCACGGTAATGCTAAAAGAAAAAGGTATGCGCTTGGGTTTTGGTGGAATTGGGAAAGGCTATGCCGCGGAAATGGCAAAGGCATTACTCAAAAAAGAAGGGGTTCAAAATGGCATTGTGAATGCATCTGGCGATTTATCTACTTGGGGTTATCAGCCAAATGGCCAACCTTGGACCATTGGCATCGTTAATCCAGACCAAAAAAACCTACCATTTTCTTATTTAGATGTTACTGATATGGCTGTAGCTACATCAGGTAATTACGAAAAATATATCAAAATAAATGGTGTTAAATATTCACATACCATTAACCCAAAAACTGGTTTGCCAGTAACGGGAATTAAAAGTGTAACCATTATTAGCCCCAACGCAGAAATAGCTGATGCCATGGCAACACCAGTAACCATAATGGGCATAAATGCAGGTCTAAATATGATTAATCAAATCAATTACCTAGCCTGCATTATTATAGATGATAACAATAAAATTTATACCAGTAATAACATAAATATCAAATGAAATTAAAGAATCTTAAAAGCGTGCTTATTAAAGCAACTTATTTAGTACTTATTTTATTTTCAGCATCCTCTTGCACGGTTGTGAAAGAATACCAAAAAAACAAATTGAATGACGCAGAAATGGTACTCGCCAATCGGAAGGTAGAGAAGACAGAACTAAGTTTTCAAGGTTATAGAGAAGGAGCATCTGGAGCAAACTCAGGCAAAAGTGGTGGTGGTTGTGGTTGTAATTAATTAGCTAACAAATGAAAAAAATATTTTTAACTGCTGCTACAGCATTTCTTTTACTTCACGCTGCATTTGCCCAAAATGTTCCTAAAAAAGATACTACTGGTTATGAAAGTAGAAAACTTAAACTGGAAGAAATTAACTTGGTTTCGAGCTATTACACTCAAGATGGAAACAATGCAGCCGTAACTGGTGGAATTGGTTCTCAGAAATTGACAGATATTGCCAATGTTTTTGATGTAAAACTGACTAAATATGATTCAAAGCAACGTAAGCATACTTTCGGTTTAGAGGTTGGAATAGACCACTATACTTCAGCATCATCTGATAAAATTGATTTACAAGCCAACTCATCAGCTTCTCACGCAGATACTCGCCTTTATCCATCATTAAGTTGGAGTGTAGAGAATGAGAAAAAGGGAACTACGCTGGCTTTAGGCTTATCATCATCTAGTGAATTTGATTACCAATCTTTTGGTGGAAACATTGCCTTCTCTACTAAAACGAAAGATAGAAGTGGCGAGTTTACAGCTAAATTTCAAACCTATTTAGATCAGGTTACCTTAATCCAACCAGTCGAATTAAGAATAGGAAACAATGGTCATGATCAATACGGTTCGGCAACAAGAAATACTTTTGCAGGCTCACTCTCCTACTCTCAAATTATTAATGAACGTTTACAATTAATGTTTTTGGCCGATATTGTACAACAAAATGGTTATTTGAGCTTACCTTTTCATCGGGTTTATTTTCATGATGGAACTGTTCATCAAGAGAACTTACCAGATAGCCGTTTTAAAATTCCTTTAGGTTTTAGGGCAAATTATTTTATTGGTGATAATCTAATTGTTAAAACATATTATCGTTATTATACTGATAACTGGGGCTTAAAATCTAATACAGCAGAGGTTGAACTTCCAATTAAGTTTAATGCATTTTTCTCTCTTAGTCCGTTTTATAGATATTACACCCAAACTGCGGCTAAATACTTTGCTCCTTACCAAACACATACCATTGCCGACCAATACTATAATAGTAATTATGACTTATCTAAATTCAACAGTAATTTTTATGGGGCAGGCATCCGTTTTGCACCACCAAAAGGAATATTAGGATTACAGCATTTAAGTATGTTAGAATTACGGTATGGACATTATACCAAAAACATAAATATGAGTTCTGATATTATATCATTAAACATTAAATACAAATAGCTAAATTGACATCCCTACTAAGCCCAAACAGAAATGAAAATTCTAATTATTGAGGATGAAGAGCTTCTAAGGATTAATATTATAGCTTATTTAAAGGCTGAAGGTAATGTTTGTGATTTTGCTCCAACATTTGAGAGTGCTTCACAAAAAATTGCCTTATATGATTATGACTGTATATTATTAGACCTCACTTTGCCAGATGGAGATGGGTTAGCATTGCTTAAAGAAATAAAAAAACTAAAAAAGACCGATGGTATAATTATTATAACCGCAAGAAATTCAATTGATCAGCGGATTGAAGGTTTGAGTTTGGGAGCTGATGATTATTTGATTAAACCATTTCACCTTTCTGAACTTGGTGCCAGAATAATGGCAATTGTTAGACGTAGAACTTTTAATGGAAATGATTTATTGATGTTTAATGAATTAACAATAGATATACAAGCAAAAGAAGTTAAAGTTAAAGGTGAACCAATAAGCTTAACAAGAAAGGAATTTGATTTATTGGTGTATTTTGTGGCAAATAAATCAAAAGTAATCTCAAAATCTGCCGCAGTTACTCATATTTGGGGCGACAATGCAGATATGGCAGACAGTTTTGACTTTATTTATACCCACATAAAAAATTTAAGGAAAAAGTTATTGGATGCTGGCAGCAAAGATTATTTTCACTCTATATATGGTGTTGGTTATAAATTCACCGACTCATGAAATTATTTAGCACCTACAACAGGGTTTTATTATTCACCAGCATTTTTGGTTTGCTAATTATTGGTTATTCATTTTATCATACATTAAGTCATTATCTAAATAAGCAAATTGATAGTTACCTTGTTGAGGAATTATTAGAAGTTAAGGATTACACACAAAAACGAAAGATATTTCCAGCTCATGAAGTATTTGAAGATTTAGTAATCGATTATAAAAAAATCACAAAAATAGAGCGAAAAAGAAATTACGCAGACACAGTTTTCTTTAATCCAAAAAAAGGAATAAAAGAATCTGGAAGATATTTAAAAGAGGACGTAAACTTAGCTGGCCAGAACTATAGCATTACTATTATAGCTTCTGAAATTGCTCATATAGACCAAGTAAAAAGCATTTTCTTGGTAATTATATTACCTGTTTTGGGCTTATTGATCATCATTTTATTGGTTAACAGGTATATGATGAAAAGATTATGGCTTCCTTTTAGACAACTGCTTTTGAACCTCAAATCGTTTAACTTAAATCAAGAGGGAAATTTTGAGCAAGTAAACACTTCAATTTTAGAATTTAAGGAGCTTAATGATGCCATAGTAGATATATCTCAAAGAGTTAAATCTGATTATAAGGAAATAAAATTATTTACTGAAAACGCATCCCATGAAATGATGACACCAATTGCAATCATCAATTCGAAATTGGATATGATGTTGCAATCAAACGAAATAAATGAGGAGCAAAGTCAAAATCTTATTGATTTATATAAAGCAACCTCAAAATTAACAAAGCTTAACCAATCTTTACTATTATTAGTAAAAATTGACAATAATTTATTGAGAGACAAGGAGTACCTCAATATCAAAGAATTGGTTCAAGGAAAAATGCAATATTTCCAAGAATTTATTCAAAAGAAAAACATTAAAATCGAACAACAATTAGAGGATAATTACCTATCAATGAGCAAATATCTAGCTGATATACTGTTAGATAATTTGATTGGAAATGCCATAAGACATAGCCAGCAAAATGGACTTATTAAAATTGAACTTAATGAAATTAAACTTTGCATTAAAAATAGTAGCGAAGCCGAGCCTTTAAATCCTAATAATATATTTGAAAGGTTTTACAAGTCTCCATCATCAGATGGAATGGGCTTAGGCTTAGCAATAGTTAAACAAATCGCTGGGCTTCATCAATTTGACATTACCTATGCCTATCAAGATAAGTTACATATTTTCTGCTTAACTTTTTAGCACTACAGAATTTCTTCAATGTCCTTCATTTAAGCAATGATAATAAATAAATCTGAAGCGATTTTCAAGTACAAATTAACACAATATAAATTCAGGGTTTCTTCAGAATTAGAAACTATCTTTGCGTTTCTAACCAATATAAATGCGCTCTCCAATCAACTATCCAATCTTTAAAAACAGGTTCGGCACTATTTTATTAGCTGTTTGCTTATTGTGTCTAACATCATTACTCACTAGAATTACCTTATTAGCTTTTTCAAACGCATCGTTTGACTGGACAATCCTCAATATACTTCGTGTATTTATAGTCGGCCTAATTTTTGATTTGGCAGCCGCCTCTTATGCCATTATCCCGTTGGTGCTTTATGTATGGCTTTTTCCATCTAGATGGTTTGGTAAGCGATTCAATAAAATAGTATTGTTGGTTTATTTTTTCATCATCATTTCTACACTGATCGCTAATGCCATTTCTGAGTTTATCTTTTGGGAAGAGTTTTCGGTGAGGTTTAATTTTATTGCAGTTGATTATCTGGTTTATACCACAGAAGTAATTGGAAATATCCGTCAATCCTATCCAATCAATACCATACTAGCTGTATTATTTATATTTTCTGCTTTACTTACTTATAGCCTTAAGAATTTAATTTGGCAATCAACCACTAATCAAACCAAGTTTAAACAAAGAAGCAAAATAGCTTTATTAATTCTTTTGGCTCCAGTAGCTACCTACTTTTTGGTAAATCATAAATGGAAAACACAAAGTGATAACCAATATGTAAATGAATTATCTGGGAATGGAATGTATGATTTCGGCTTTGCTTTTTGGCATAACGAATTAGATTATGATATTTTTTACAAAACCTTACCTATTCAGGAGGCTGTTAACCTATTTAGAAAAACTTTTATTAAAGATACCTTACAAATAACAGGTAACTATAGTACAAGAAATATAATAAGTACTGAGAAACCCAATCAAATGAACGTGGTGTTAATTAGTGTAGAAAGTTTAAGTGCATCATTTTTGGGAAGTTTTGGAAATACACAAAACATTACACCCTGCATGGATTCTTTAGCGAAACAAGGAATGTTATTTACTAATCTATATGCTTCTGGAACCAGAACAGTTAGAGGTTTAGAAGCGCTTTCGCTATGCATTCCTCCTACACCAGGTCAATCTATAGTTAAGCGACCAGACAATAAGAATTTATTTACGCTTGGAGCTGTATTTAAAGACAAGGGATACCACAGTAGATTTATATATGGTGGTTATAGTTATTTTGATAACATGCATGAATTCTTTTCTCAAAACGGTTATGATGTGACGGATAGAGATGCATTAAAGGATTCAGAAATACACTATTCTAATATTTGGGGCGTTGCCGATGAGGATTTATTTACGCTATCATTAAGAGAGCTTGATAAAGACTACAAAGCAAAAAAACCTTTCTTTGCGCAGATCATGACAGTGTCGAATCACAGACCTTATACTTACCCAGAAGGAAGGATAGATATTCCTTCTCATACAGGTAGGGAGGGTGCTGTAAAATACACAGATTATGCCATTGGTAAATTTATTAGGGAAGCTAAGTTAAAGCCTTGGTTTGCCAATACACTTTTTATTATTGTGGCTGATCATTGTGCATCAAGTGCTGGCAAAGTAGAACTACCGGTAGATAAATATCATATCCCAATGATATTTTATGCACCAAATCACATTAAACCTTCAAAATTTGAGAAGTTAACCGCACAGATAGATATTGGGCCTACTTTATTAGGCTACTTAAACTTTAGTTATCAAAGCAAATTCTTCGGACAAGATGTCTTTAGAATGAAAGACAGTGAGGAAAGAGCATTCATTAGTACTTACCAAAGTTTAGGCTATATCAAGAACAACCAGCTTGTTATTTTAGATCCGAATAAAAAGGTAAAAACTTTTACACCAGACTTTATAAATGGCAATTCAAAACCAATTGCAGCTAACCCTTCTTTAATAGACGAAGCAATAGCAAATTATCAATTGGCATCTTATCTCTATAAAAATAAGTTATACGGTTTTAAATAAAACTTAAGGTTTCAGCTCAACTAATTTCCCATCAATTTTATTATAATCCATTGCCAAACCAATAACTCTTTCTAGCAATACTCGTTTTTTATTACGATGAAATACTGGGTAGGTGGTATTGGTAAAAATCTTATTGCCGCTAAAGCGAAGTCCGTCTACCGACTTCGCATAAAGTATAGGTTGATCGAAAGTTTCGAAAGTATTATTTTCTATTTTGATACCAGAGTGAAAGTATTTCTTTTGTCCTTTTAGGTCAGGAATCTCAGGATAGATAGAAATTACAGCGCTTGTAAACTGGTACATACTGGTTAAAGCATTTACAAATTTATTGTTAGAAATAGTAACATCTGTACAGGTTCCTGTTTCATACCAACCATTGGCATCTCCGCATAAAAGAATAGCAGAGCCTGATGTATGATCGAAAAGATTCTTGCTTACTACAACTGCTTTTGGCGTACTGAATAAGGCTCCCCTTGCTCTATTGTTACGAATGATATTACCTGTAAAAGTAACCGATGGTGTCCATGATAGGTTCTCTATTCCGATAGCTGTTTTAGCAGGATCTATCTCTGCATCTAGTGGTTTACTAAAGGTAATTTTAAACTCTTTCATAGGCGTTTTCGCATCGCCCTGCACAGGTGAAATGGAGGTAATGGTATTCTTAGTATCCCAAAGCTCCATTGTGCTAGATCGTATAAACTGGACTGTATCTTTTACATTGCCCCAATCGAAACCGTAAGACTGTCCATGCATGTATCTTCCAATTACGGTATAGTCATCTATTTTTTGAATCAGTTTAAGGTAGGTCCCGTGTACATTAATTGCATCATCCATCATCCCTTCATATAAACCATTTTTGGAAATAATCTTTCCCCAGCATCCCGAAAAATGAGTCGCATCAGCTTGAGTGGTAAAATATCGAGGGTCATTTTTCCCTCTTAAACAAACACCAAAACCATCCATGTAAATGTTCTCAGTTAATTGAGCCAAAAGCCCCATTCCTTCTGCGTAATGAACTTTCACATTCTCAAAGCTAATATCCTTACCCTTATGCACAAAAATACCAGGTGATGGTCTTGGACCACTTCTCATGGCAATTACTGTTCCAGGCACCAGTTTTTTATTCTTCCAACGTACACTGATCATCCGTGGAGAAAGTTCAGTAACCCCTCTGGTGCCTACCGCGATATCTCCAGTATTAAAAACAATGCGTTTGGTATCTTTCTCAAAAGCGATACCCGAGCCTGGGCGCATTTCCCAACCTTCTCCGCGATTGTAAAAAACACTATCCTTTATTTTATAATCTACCCATGGTGCTACTTGGTAAACGATATTTCCTTTTAATGTATCGTTTTCGATAATTTGGATTTGGGAGATTTGTGGTTTTTCAAAATCAATAGAAAGGTTCTTGATCTTTACGTTTGTACTACCAATTAATGCAATTGGCAACATCCTTCCATGAAACATCAAGTCTGCACCTTTTCCATCTAGCGTTATGTTTTTCCAACCTTCTAATGCGATACCTACTATTTTAGGGTTATCCTGATCATGGTTAGAAATGTAATATTCTTTCCTTTGTGCACCTTCTGGATAAAAATCATATCGCCCTTTTTGGAATTGAATAACGATAGATACCTGATCATTGTTTTCACTTTTAATCTTTTGAACTACGGTATTCAATAATACAGAAGTATTCTTCCCCGTACCTGGTAAAATGCCATAATCGGCAAGTTTGTAGATTTTGGTTTTAGTTTGAGCTTTTACTGAATTCATTAAGCCGATGACTAACAACATCAACAAGATGATTTTACTGTAGGAGTTAAGGGTATATTCTTTATGATTTGACATTATAAAATTAATTGAGTTTTGCTGAAAGTATCTCTTTGAGCTCTCCGTTAACACGAAGCTTTACCTTCTCTGGTTTTTTAGAATAAATTTGATAACTGACTACCTTCCCATCTAACCATTTACAATTAACAGTAAAGCCGCCTCTAGCTTTAAGTCCATTAAACTCACCTGCTTTAGCCCACGCTTCTGGTATCGAAGGCAATAGGTGAATTTCACCAGCATGGCTTTGCAATAACATTTCGGCCATTGCCGCACTAATCCCAAAATTTCCATCTAACTGGAAAGGAGGATGATTGGCAAATAAATTCGGCAAGGTGTTATAGGTTAAGAGACCTCTAATCATCATACCAGCCTTTTCACCATCGCCCAATCTCGCCCATAAGGCAGCTCGCCATGGCCAAGTCCAAGAACGCCTGCTATCGCCAACGGTAGACTCAACTGTAAATGGTGTATTTATGTTTTTGCCATAGTTACCACTTCTGCTTCTCAAAGAAATAATAGCGGCGTTCGCAAAATCAGGCGTGTTCGTCTTACTTATCTGACGGCCTGGATATACGGCAAAAAGTTGAGAAGTATGGCGGTGTTGGTCATCTGGATCGTCACGATCTTCTTGCCATTCTTGTAATTGTCCCCATTTTCCAATTTTATTAGGAGCGAGCTTTTTTTGCATTTCTGCTACTTTCTTTTGATAAACAGCATCTACACCAAGTTCTTTAGCGGCTAAAAGGTAATTTTGGAATAAGTCCCAAACTATTTGTTGGTCATGCATTACTCCATCTTCTCTTGGTCCATGTTCTGGAGACCAGCCATTCGGAACCATTAAAGTTCTATCTTTAGTTAGCTTTAAACGATCTTCCCAGAACTGACAAAGTTCTTTTAAAATGGGATAAGCGGTATTTTGCAAGTACGATTTATCTCTAGTAAAATCCCAATGTTCAAATAAATGCTGAGCATACCAAGCACTAGCAGGAATATTCCATTCCCAACCATTACCTCCAAAAATACTCTGACTTGTTCTTGCTGTCCAGCCTCGTGTATTTTCGCCAAAGGCTTTGCGTGTAGCTATGCGATTAGGTTCCTGAGCGGCTACAATAAAATCGATCAATGGTACATGACATTGAGATAAATTTGTTGATTCTGCTGCCCAGTAATTCATTTGAATGTTAATGTTATTATGATAATCACTTGCCCATGCAGGTTTATTACTGTTGTTCCACAAACCTTGTAAATTGGCAGGAAGTCCGCCTGGCCTTGATGAACTTACCAAAAGATAACGACCATATTGAAAAAGTAACTCCTCAAGATCTGGATCTTTAACACCACTGGCATATTTTTTTAACCTTAAATCAATTGGAAGAGCTAATTGTTCTTGGACTGTCTCGCCAATATTGATGATAGCAGCATCCGTTAATTTACTGATATCCTTAATATGTCTACTTAATAATTTAGTATAACTCAATTGATTTGCAGCCGTTAATTCCTTATCTATCCTTGGCATTGGATCCTCGCCTCGCCAACCTGAAATGTAGCTAGGTTTATAATTGGTACGTGCATCGAGGTAAAAGATAATTGAATTACAATTTTTAAAGCTAATTATATTGCCTTCTATATTAACAGCGCCACCACTTTGAACTAATTTTAGCTTTGCAGCATATGTCAATTGATTAGGCATTTCTCCAATAAAACTCAATCCGTCTACACTTGAAGTACTAATTGCTCCTTGCGCTGATAACATGGAAACTTTGCCTGATAGCGCTCCTTTTTTACTAGCAGTATACCTGAAAACCATAACTTGATCAGGATAACTAGCAAAAGCTTCACGAGTATAAGTAACTCCGTTTAGCTCGAAAGTGGTAGTGTGTATACCAGTACTAACATTCAATTCCCTACGATAATCTTTTACTGCATCTACTTGATCAAAATTGATGATAAACTCTCCAAAGTTGCGGTAAGAGCCAAAACCACGGTCGCCAGTTTGGTATTCGCCATCCCAATTGTTATCACCCGACCAAAGGCTTTGCTCGTTAAACTGGATGCGTTCTGTTTTAATACCTCCGTATAACATCGCCCCAATCCGTCCATTACCAATAGGCAATGCTTCTCGCTCCCATTTTTCAGCAGGTTGCTGATACCAAAGTTTATTTTTATTTCCTGTATCAGCTTTTGCTGCAATTACGCTAAGTAATAATAACACGAAAGTTAGGCTGCTAAAGTTTTTCATCTTTTAATTAAATTGACATTAGAGATTAAAGCTACACAAACGTTTGTTTTTGATTAGCATCTGGATGCAATTAATGGGTTGCACTTAAATCGGTTATTAATTGTTCGTTCAATCGTTTATTATAGACCTTTAGTTCTGAGACTAATCCATAAACTCCATTTTTGGCATCTCCTAACTCGCTTAATGGGAAGACGAGTGTCTGTATCCTATTCATTGTATCTTTTGTATTGACAAAGCTTAACTTTTTACCTTCCATTTTTTGGACTAGCTTTCCATCCACATATAACCAAGTACCTTTTTCATTTCCTGTAATTACAACTTTATAAGCTTTATCTTGTTCAAATACAAAGTCGAAAAGATCAGTATAGTTCTCTCTACTAAAACCTAATCTTAATCCATCACTTTTTAATAAAAATACCCTGGCATTTTCAGATTGAAACAAAGTTACATCAGCATTGCTTCCCATTGCAGGTTGTAAGGTAAAGGCAACTGAATAGGGATAGCCAATTTCCTTTAAAGGTAATTGAATTGATTTGGCACTTTTATCTAACAAATCTTTCTTTAAAACTAATGAATCAGCAGTTGCTGAAGGAACAATTGCTCGCATATTTAGTCCTGGACCCTCGCCAATGTTAATGCTGTTTTTAGCAAAGTTATTCCAATCAGACTGCGCTGTTTTTCCTGCCCACATTTTTTCTGCTAACACTTGCATCGCTGGAAAAACCCTTTGATGGACGTCTTTCATTGTAATTCCATTTCCTACATGGTCATTCCATACGGCAAACATCCCTCCTCTTATTTTAGGATGTCCCATTAGGAAGCTTACATTTCCAATCTGATTAGGTTCCCAATTTTGATAAAGTCGCTTTACATTCAAAAAATCATAATAATAACCAGCAGCAGGAACAATATAAAGTGAGCCATCTGGTGTACTGATTTGATCATAACCCAAGCGAACCATTTCTTTAGGTTCAGCATAACCATTGTACCAAGCATTCATGGTTACTCCATCAGCACTAACTGGTGTATTTCCTTGAGCATGTGTTAATGCACCCCATAGCCTTACCTTTTTGCCAAAACTCTGCACAAAACGGATATAATGATCGGTAAATGCCCTAAAACTTTCTGCTTCTTTCTTCGAATACTCATCTGTACCAATATGTACTTCTGGATCTACAAACACTGGATCTTTGCCGACTATATATTCTTTAAAAACATTGTCTATGATCTCATAGGTTTTAGGATTATTGATATCCAAGTGATCCATTCCATACGCCTTACTTCCAATTTCAGGAAAGGCTTTGGTAAAAGCTAAGGAGTGTGCAGGCACATCAATTTCAGGTATAATTCGAATCCCATACAATTGTCCTGTTAATTGTAATTCTTTAAATTCCGCTTTGGTATAATGTCCATCTTTTGCTGTTAATTGAGGATATGTAGTACTTTCCAATCTAAAAGCGGAATAGGTTTTATTCCAATCACCTTCAAAAAATTGCTTAAAACCATTATCGTTTAAATGAATATGAAAATCGCCCATTTTATAATAGGCCATCATTTTCACGTAGTGTTTTAGAAAATCTAGGGTAAAAAATTTACGACCAACATCAAGCACCAATCCCCTTACCTCATATTTAGGATAATCACGTGCCTTACCCTTAACAATTTGATGATGAGTTGGATCTTGCTCTAACAATTGCAAAACAGTTCTAGTAGCCCAAAAAGTACCTTTATAATAAGGAGCCTTAATATGTATGGCTTGATCAATAGCCATGGCATAACCTTCATTTCCCAAGTTTTTCTGCGTTGCATCAATGGCAAGAACTATATCTCCAGCTTTTGCCTTACCATTAGCAATACTTAATGAAGGATAACCTGTTAATTGTTTAAGTTCTTTAAGAAAGATCTTTGCTGCAGGCATTAAAAGTTTTTCAGCATCGGCACTAATGATGATCCTGCTATTTGGCAATAATTTAAAATGACCATTGCCACCATTCCACTCTTGTAAAGATGGAATTACAAAAGGCTGCTTGTTTACACCTGATTGCTTACGAAACTGGCCTTCTACCTTTATGCCTTGTTGAAATTCATAAGCTTTGTTATTTTGGATATTTCTTAACTTAAGCACCAACTGAACTTCACAATCAACCAAGGGCTGATAAATTTTTCCCTTTAAATCTATAACAGTTTTTCTACTTGAGCCATAAAGAAAAAGTTCATAGCCTTCAATAGGTTTTGGAAGCACTAATTGTTGTATACCTTGTGTTACTTTATCTGAAAAAGATAGTCTGGCAATTACCGATTTAAAAGCTGTTGAGTCGGCGGCATCTAGTTTTAATTCCTCTATTGACTTTGTTTGTTGAGCTTTGCTAAACTGAAAATTCAATAAGATCATACTGGCTATAAGCCATTTAATTTTCAAAGACATTTGATGTTTTTTTTAGGATCGTGATTTGGTTTGATCTAAACTATCAATATTTAACATAAAGGAAGATATTAACACAACACAAACGTTTGAGATGGAAGTATTTTCGTCATCCGATGGGTATAAAGCATACTGCAAATCTCATTGGTTGACTATATGAAAGCTACCATTAGTCATCCGATGAAACCGGAATAACTGTCTATATTCATCGGATGACAGTTAACTATTCACTAATGTAATCTTCGATGTATTTTTCCCAATTAACACCAAATGGTATAATAACAAATTTCCCTTGCGGACTAATCAAAAATTTCGATGGCCAAGAAGAAACTTGGTAATTGGTTTCAATCACATTATCAGACATCACCACTGGGAAATTATATTTAAATTCTTTCATGTATGCTTTTACGGCTGGCTCATTATCTCTACTTGCAATTGTTATCACATTAAGCTTTGGTAACTTTCCATTTTGAGTTTTTAGATATACCTTTTGCAAATCAGGATGCTCTGCTCTACAAGGTCCACACCAAGTTCCCCAAAAATCTACCAATGTCCATTGATTTTTCTGATTACCAAGTTTGTAGGGAGTTCCATCTAATTGAAGTAGCGCAAATGAAGGAGCAGTTTTAAAGTTAGCATTGAATTGACTTAGCCATAAGTCATTAAATTTAGCTTGATCTTTATAAAGTGCCTTTGCTTTTGCCTTGAAGGATGGGTCATTCATAGACAATGCCATAACGGTCTTAAATTTCTCTTCATCATTAGCTAATGTTGCTAAATAATCATCAGCAAAGGAATCTTTTTCTTCCCCCAATAAGAAGATCATATCATAGAAATAAGCACTTTTAACCGTTTTATCCATTAAATCAGGACTGAATTGATTGGCTAACTTTAAGAAGGTCATTTTCTCCGTCTTATCTTGGGTTTTTTGAGCAGCAATAAAGTTCGTATAAGCGAACATATACCTATACCAAGCCCTGATTTCTTTAGTTGACCTTTTAAGGTCATTTGGATCTAATTCCTTTTGATTTTGTTGAAGGTTACTATAAATTAACTTAAAAATCTTATCGCCTGTTGACTTTAGTGCTGCATTACCAACCATTAATTTAGCAAGGAGTAAACCATATCTTGCTTTTCTTTCCGCGTAAAAATCGGTTTGACTTGTTAAATAGGTCAAGTACTCGTTACCAATTGCCAATAATTTGGCAGGGTCTTTCTGATTGTCTTGCGCTTCTACCCATTTAGCTACCACAAATCTGTTATTTTTTAAAAATGGGGTAGCATCATTTCCAATTTTTTTCAATATGACACGAGCATTCATTTTTTCTTCATTCATTAAAGCAAACACCGAATCTATGGTCATGTTCATCTTTTTGATATGGGCTAAAAATGATGTATCGGTTCTCATCTTTTCTTGGACAGCGCTTAGGAAAGACTGAGCGAAGCTATTGTGAAACAAGTCTACTGCCATTGATGGATTGCTTGCAGCCAATTTCTGCATATAATATACTGCAGAGTCTGGTTGTTTAGCTTTAGTTCTTTGAAAACTGTTAAAGTAATTTATCTCATCACGAACGTTTTGGGCTAAAATAGAAAAGGATGATAATAGTAGTAAAATAAAAACCGATAGTTTTTTCATAAGGATGTTAGGTTTAAGCCTTGAAATTAACAAAACATTTAGAATTACCATCCTTAAATGTTTTAATCGATATATTTTGTCTTAATCGACCATTAAAATTGGCGCAATCGCACTGAAATAACATTTCCTTATTAGCGACCTTGTCTTAACAAAAACAATGTAGAAGATAAGTAGTTATAATATTAAAGGATATAAGACCATGAGAAAAATAATCGTGTTATCAATGATTACATTAGATGGAGTAATGCAAGCCCCAGGTGGCCCTGAAGAAGATACCTCAGGTGACTTTAAATACGGTGGTTGGGTTGCACCATTTGGCGATGAAGATTCTAATCAAATCATGCAAAGATTAATGAAGCCAGCAGACATTTTATTAGGCAGAAAAACATTTCAAATTTGGGAACCTTATTGGCCTAAGAATACTTCTTTTTGGCCTAGTATCAATGAGGTAACAAAATATGTAATGTCTACAACCATCACTCAATCTGATTGGGAAAATACCGTTTTCTTAAACAGTTTATCAGACATTAAGCAACTCAAAAACTCAAATGGTCCTGATATACAAGTTTGGGGTAGTGCCGAACTGATCCAGCTCTTACTTCAGAATGATTTAGTTGATGAACTTTGGTTAATGATTCATCCTATAACATTGGGTAAAGGCAAAAAATTATTTACCGACGGACCAATTCCCGCAGCATTTACTTTGGTAGAGAGCACCGTTACGCCTAGTGGAGTAATTTTTGTGAATTACAAACGAGCTGGAGAAGTAAAAACAGGTAATGCTGGAGCTTAGAAAGATTCTATTAAAACATTGCAAAACAAGGTCAATATTTTAACAAACCTTGTTTCACAACTCAACAATTAACAAATTTAAATTAAAAGGTATTGATGTTCTACCTTAATTTAGCATACCTCAGCAATGCTTCCATAAAGTAATAATCAGCATAAACTAGAGGTACATCAATTTCAGTTTTATGAGGTAAACTACCGACACTATGCTTTAATATAAATCCAGCATTTGTTCCTGTTTTTGCCAAATATTCGTCGCTAGATAATGATTTGAGCATTTGTTCGGCAGGTTTAAAATACTTGTCATGACCATCCTTAGAGAATGTACTTAACTCAAGCAACGCTGAAGCTACTAAGGCCGCAGCCGAAGCATCTCTTGGGATGTAGGCTATTTTATTGGCGTTATAATCAAAGTCTGGAACATAGCCCTTTTGCTCTACATTAAAATCCCAGTAAGGAATTTTATCTTTAGGTAAGTTGGGATGATTGATATAAAAGTCTGCTGCTTTTTGAGCCGCTGCTAAAAAGCGTTTGTCTTTGGTTTCGCGATACATCATGGTAAAACCATAAATTGCCCAACCTTGTCCTCTACTCCAAGTCGAATTATCAGCATAGCCTTGATTGGTTTGCTGGTGCAGTACCTTACCATTAGCATCATAGTTAACCACATGATAGGTACTAAAATCTGATCTAAAATGGTTCTTCATTGTATTTAAGGCGTGGCTCATCGCTACATCTTTATACTTAGGATTGCCTGTAATTTTAGAAACATAACAAAGCATTTCTAGATTCATCATATTGTCTATAATAACAGGATACTGCCAAGTAGTTTTTTGGTCCCAAGATTTCTTTGCATTCCATGATTTGATTAATCCAACTTTGGGATCGAAACGAGTTAAAGCTGATTCGGCAGACTGGATAAGTATTTTACGGTATTTCTCTAATTTATTAGGATCCTTTTCGAACCTCATTGCATTTCCATAAGAACAATACATGACAAAACCTATGTCATGATGTTCCGTTAAAAACTGGGCTTGTTCTAAGGCTTCTGTCCACTTGGTTGCTGCAGCTTTCCATTGTGGATTTTTAGTATAATCATAAAGGTACCATAGACTTCCCGCAAAAAAACCCTGCGTCCAATCCTTTATATCTGTACTTCTTAATGAACCATCTTTATTAGTTGTGCGTGGAAAACGAGTGATATCGTTTGAAGCTTTCAGCAAATCATTATATTGTTTTTGAGCAACTGTAAAATCTTTCTTAAGTAACTCCGATTTAGGCGTTTGCCATAAAAATGAAGAAGCAGTTACAGCAATCACAAAGGCTGACAATAACAATAGATTTCGTTTTTTTAATTTAAAATTAGTTGATTTCATTTTATGTTTTTGAATGTTAAAGGTTACTACTTGTTGTTTAACTGCTTAAACCAAGTAGGCACTTTTTTTAATCGTTGTTGTAATTGTGCTTCGTAAAGTGAGCTTGGAGAAACTCTTTTATCCAATCCTTCTACAAAGCTTAAGTTCTCCGTTTTAAATGTTGTACCCGTACTTATAAATCCTGCAATAATAGGCTGAACCATTTTAAACCAAACATCTTCTTTATCATCAGGCCAAAAATTAAAATCTTTAATCGCCTTGTTGGTTTGTTTATAATTCCAAAAAACTAAACCTTGCAAATGATTAGGTAAATTTTCTATGGCGCCTCCTTGGTGCCCAGCCATAAAACCTCCAGTAACATTATCTAAAAGTGTATTTCTGGGCTGACTGGCATGGGATTCAAAAGATGTGTTAGCTGGATAAGTACAATTATAAATTACCGTATTTACCGCTCCATTTGAACTACCAAACGAATGCCATTGAGAAGCTTCATCCACTAAATTAGCTAGTAAAACATTGGTAGAATGATTGGAAGTAATTGCTTCATGCCCAGCATTGCCATTTACCGTACAATTTAAGATACTTATATTGGCACTTTGTTGTACAATTGCTGCAACATTACAGTTAGTGAACCTACAATTGCGCATCCATGAATTGGTAATTCTTGAAAAAATGAAAAGATTGTAACCACTATCATCTTTCCAAGAAGCGTGGTGCACAAACTTGGTTTGCCAGTTACCAACAAAAGAAATATCTTCAATACCAACCTCTTCTGCATTTGCAAATTTGGAAACAGTCCAACCATATTTTGGATCTATATTGATGGCAATTGGCGCATGTAAACCAATGGTTAAGCCATCCATTTTAACTATTTGATAGTATACACAAACATCTACCCCTTTATTAACAAGGTATTTCCAATTTGGGTTAAGCTCATGCCTACCCAATGTCTCCTTAATTAATGCTGGTGAGTTATTTAACATTTTTAATGCAATCCAATCTCCCACTTTTAACTGACCAATTTTATCTAGTGTTAGTTCTACATCACCAACTTTAGCCGCTTTTTGTACCTGACCAATTTCCATATCCTTACCACCAGCGGTAAAGGTTATCATAGGTCTTCCAGTCCACATTTGCTTTGGATTTATTGGAGATAGCATTTCTTTCATGAACAATTCAGTTCCTCCTTGTCCTGCACCACTGCCTCGAAAAATGATGTTACTTGCTTTTGATATAATCCCTTTAACTTGAGCAGTATCCTGATTAATCAAAAACCTTCCCTTTGGGAAAAAGACAATACCAGAACCATTTTTGTTAGCAGCGTTAATTGCTGCTTGAATGGCATCCTTATCTGAAATCTCATCATTTGGTATGGCTCCAAATTCAAGCACATTAAACACCTTGTAATCTTTGATATCAGGAATGGCTTTTTCGCCACTTTGATAACCAGCATAAGAGAAATCTGGCAATATAGACCGCTCTTTATCTTTTTGATAGGCTTGGAATAATTGTGATGATACAGTTGACTGCCCCATAGCGTTGTTCACTACAAATAGTGTAAATAACAGAGCACCACTGAATATTTTTTGATGAATTGAAGTCATAAAATTTTTAATAGGAATTAGATTAGTTATAACGGCAAAGCATAAATCAAGCCCAGCGTTATTACAAAACACGTTACAGGGTAAGCATAAGCTTGATTACTGTTAATAAATTATATTTCAAGAAAAGCCAAAATCTATTCTATCTAAGGGATAATCTCGACATCAAATTCCTTCATTACCTGTTTATTATCATTTAAAGTATTGTTGCTAGCAATAAAGACGACTTTGTATTTTCCAACAGCAGGGTATTGAAAAGTATAGTTTTTTAATGGTGCTGAGGTTAGGTTTTTAATCGGAATACTTACATCAGGTGCAACCTTGGTTAAATCAAGTGGTTTACTTATGGCCCAAGTCTCATTGGTAAGTGCAGTAGCACCACCACCAACAACCTGAATTTGGGTAGCAGTTGCAATCCAACTACCATTTGCTGGTGTTCTCACGTTTCCATATACTGTCCATGAAATATCGGTAAGACTTGCAATCCCAACAGTAGACCCATCAGGCAATAGGTTATTGACAGCAAAATTCTTAAATGTCCAAGTTTTTTGTGTTGAACCAGTTACCCCATTGTATTTTAAAGCAAGATATAATGGCTTGCCTGCTACATATAAATCTGACAACATTATTTTTCCTGATGCGGTATTATCAGTTCCGGTAGAAAGAATTGCCCTGTTGGTGATATCTGTCCAACTTGCATTGACAACACTTGAGGAATCAAGCACAGTTAAGCTATTAGAGGCCAACAGTTTTAAAGTATTGGTTTGTACACCAAATTGTGCGTACGATGTAAACTGTAGGCTAGCTTCTCCTACCGCAGTTGTACGATTTTTATTACCATAATTAAAGCCCGCAGTACCAGGATAGGTTATAATTGTATTTGCATCTCCTGTAGCTGTATACTTACAGGTATCGCCAAGTTTAAATACGAATGCATTGCCATTTTTTGATCTTGCATTGCTGAGTTGGATATTCCAATTTGGTTCTTCAACTATTAAAGATTTTTCGCAGCTTGCAAACAGGCAAACGAAAAAGATAAGTATGATATAATTTTTCATCTATTTATAGTTTTATTTTTAAAGTGATGATGCCCTGCCCACAATAGGCAGATATCCTATTAGGAAAAGTTTACCAACCTGCATTTTGCACCAATGATTTATTTAAATTGAGTTCATAATCAGGAATAGGAAGCCAAACATTTCTGGGTGCTACATTTCTAGCACCTACTAACCCATTTGCACTTGCACTTGCGCCATTAGCTTCACAATAAATCTTAAACGTAATCATGTCCTGATAGAAATTGCCCCAACGGGTAACGTCGTTTTTGCGTAGTGACTCTGCATTAAATTCACGTAATCTTTCATCTCGTAAAGCGAGTTGAAAATTATCCTTACTTAAACCTAGTGTTAAATTAGCTTCGGTACCTGTAGTAATAGTTGCTGTAGCAATTGCACCCGTTCCATTTCCTCCTGTTATGGTTACATTAGGTGCAGTTGTATAATAACTTCCAGTTGCAATAATACCCGGACTGGTTACATTAATACCTGTTACTCTACCTGCAGAGATGGTTGCAGTGGCAGTTGCACCAGCACCACCTCCACCTGTAATGGTTACTGTAGGTACTGTGGTATAACCAGTTCCTCCATTAGAAACGGTAATGGTTTTAACTACGTTCCCATTCAAAATGCCATAACCTCGTTTACGAACCATATTGATGGCATCGTATGCAGTTAAACTTCCCCCAGTTGGGATATCAGTTGGCCCTACTAATTGGTTTGCAGCCTCAGCATACATTAACAGAATATCTGAATAGCGAATTACAGGCCAGTTTATGCCATAAATCCCCACGTTACGTGCTTCAGCAGGCGCATACTCCCTTCTAAATTTACCTGATGGCATTAACCAAGGATTTGTGACTGCATTTTTCACCCTAACACTTGAAGAAACAGCGTATACATAGTTTGAACAATTCCAATCCCTTCTTAAATCAAAAGAAGTTTTAGGTGTAGATGTACTGCTTGCGTTAACCTCATAAGCGTCGAACAGGTTACGGGTAACATATAACCAACTTACAGCACTATAAGAAGACGGATCTGTGGCAACTATAGTTGAAGTAATTCCGATGAAATTTCCAATATCATTAGCTCCCTTTGTTACTGTTCCGGCTGTAGCAGTTGCAAAACCCCATTCTAAAATGTTTTCCTTCACATCGTATTTATCTTGCATTAAATTGATAAAAACTTGTTTATAGTCTGGGTTTAATGCGTGCTGCCCAGAATTGATCACCTTTGCACAATAATCAACACAGTTTTGATATTTCGTAGCATCATTAACTGGATAACCGGCCATGTATAAATATACTCTTGCCAACATGGCTTGCACTGCTGTAACGGTTACTACATCGTTATAACCTAAACTTGCAGACGTATAGCCTTGCAATAAAGTTTCGGCCTGTTTTAAATCTAATTCAATTTGCGTATAAACTTGCTTTGGGGTAGATGCTGGGATATCAATATCATTAATAGTGGAAGGTTTTAAACTAACCACTACATTTTGATAATGCGTGGTTAAAATCCAATAGTAATAAGCTCTCAGGAATAAAGTTTGTCCTTTAATTCTATTCCTCGTGATTTCATTCATAGTTGGCTTATTGATATTCTCCAACAGGATATTGGCATTATTAATTCCCTGATAGCAGCCTAACCAAATAGCATGTACGTTAACATTTGAAGGCGTAAGGGTATACCTAAACCCTCTTGAATCTCCATCAGCTGCTCTATTGGATAATAATTCATCAGCCGTTTCGTAGTAGCCAGTTAATATCTGTCCGTACAAGCGACTGCTCATCATAGGTCCGTAAACACCATTTAGTGCTTGTTGCAATTGTTCAGGTGTATTAAAATAATTTGCTGGGGTATAAAAATCTGTTGGTTCTGTGTCTAATGCCTTTTTACAAGAGCAAATGCTTATCGCAATGCAGATCAGAAGTATATATTTTAGTTTCATGACATTCATAATTTTTAGATTAAAAAGTAGCGTTTACACCAAATACAATAGTTAATGAATGCGGGTATCCTGCATAGTCAAATCCTGGTGTAAGATTGCTTTGCCTAGAAGAAATTTCTGGATCCATACCTGAATAGCCAGTTATGGTAGCCAAATTTTGCGCCGAAACATTAATACGCAGGTTACTCATACCCCATTTTTGAATAGTGTTTTTGGGAATGGTATACCCGAAAGAAACTGTTCTCAATTTTAAGTACGAACCATCTTCAATTACCCTCGAAGCGTAGGCAGCAGCTCCCTGTCCACCTGCCCTGAAATAAGAATTATTAGGATTGGTTGGTGTCCAGCGATCAGCATAAGTAGCATATTGGTTTAAGTTGGGGTTTGCTACAATACCACCTTCAAAAATGTATCTATTGGCATTGATTACATCATTACCTACCGACCATTGTAACAATACATTTAGGTCAAATCCTTTATAGCTAAAATTATTAGAAAAACCACCGGTATATTTAGGCAATCCATTTCCAATTACCGTATAATCTGAATTATTGATTAGTAAATCACCATTGATGTCCTTGTACTTAACATCTCCAGGTTGCACCGCACTTCTAGCCGCTAAACTTGCAGTTACAGTAGATTTAAGTTGATAAGTTCCATTTGGCAATTTATCAAAATCATTATATTGATAAACGCCATCTGATGCCAAACCATACATTTGACCTAATGGATTACCTACCATAGATATATAAGGGAACAAACCACTGTAGGTAGTGTTAAAAAAGGTTCCGTTACCTGCTAAAAGGTAATTTTGATTATCTGTTAAAGCCAAAATCTTGTTCTGGTTAAAACTAATGTTAAAATTGGTTGACCATGTAAAATCTTTGGTTACAATGTTCCTAGAATCAATTGTAAGTTCTAATCCTTGGTTTTGTAGGCTCCCAACATTTTTAAAGCCTGTGCTTCCCTCTACCCCTAGCGAGTAAGGCAACGAGGCACTTAATAACAGGTCTTTAGTTCTTTTACGATAAATATCGGCAGTAACATTGATTCTATCTTTTAGAAAACCTAAATCTAAACCAATATTGGTTTGCTCACTAGTTTCCCATCTTAAGTTTTCATTACCAATAGCAGAAAGATAGGTTCCATTTTGAGCCGGCACGTTGTTAGCAGAATACCAATAGTTGGTATTTGACAGCTGAAGTTGCTGCATATAGGCAAAATCGCCTACTCTATTATTACCAGACTGACCAAAACCAACACGTAGTTTTGCATTAGAAATCCATTTAACGCTTTTCATGAATTCTTCATTGCTAAAGCGCCAAGCTCCAGATACAGACGGGAAATAACCCCATTTACTTCCTGGAGGGAATTTTGAAGAACCATCAGCCCTTATAGAAGCTGTAAACAAATACTTAGACTTGTAATCATAATTTACTCTAGTCAGTACAGATTGCATCGCCCATCTTGAGCTATTAGAAACTCTGCTGGTATTGAGAGCTGCAGCTAAATCAAGTCCATCCAAACCCAAATCTTCATTAGGTAATTGAAAAGCAGTGAAAGATCTGTTAGAACTATTGTTACCCTGTGCGTTATAATTCACTAAGGCACTGAAATTATGGTTTTTACCAAACTTAGTTTTATAATTTAAAGTGTTATCTGATAACCAACTTGCTTGATTTGCAAATCCAATAGTTCCATTTGGGCCAGATACCACATACTTGCTGCCAGACTGTGTTTTAGAATTGTTTAGGATATTAGTTTCGACATTATTTTTGGTAATGCCTCCGGCTACTCTTAAGGTAAGGTTTTTTAAAATGGCATATTCTCCATAAGCATTAGCCGTTAAATTATTCGTTTTAAATCTAGTTTGTTGATTTTGAAGATTAAGTAAAGGGTTTACGCGATAATCTTGGTTATTACCAAACTCATTAACAGGATCATAAAAATCTACCAATGGATCATAATTTTTTCCTGAAACGGATACACCATTTGTTGGTCTTTGTCCCCATACAGAATAAAGAAATACAGATGAGGCATAAAAATTAGTTGCACTTACAGGGATACCAAACTGTTCGCTATATGCATAATTAGCATTTATCCCTGCCTTAATTTTGTTGTTAATTTTCTGATCTAAAACAAATCTACCTTGATATCTTTTAAAACCGCCAAACTTCACAATACCTTTTTGGTTGTTAAAATTACCCGAAATAGCATATTGCGTACCTTCTGTTCCACCCCTAATAGCAATATCATGGTTTTGATTTTGCCCTGTTTGATAAACGTAATCTTGCATATCAAGGCTTGTAGCGCTTCTATAAGAATCTAGTGTGGTGCCATTTTTTAAATAGGTAGAATCTGCATAAGGCGAGTTAAGGTCTTTAATATACCTTACAAACTCATAAGCATCCATTAACTTTACTTTTTCTGGTATCTTTTGAATCCCGTAATAGGCATTATAAACAACTTGCGGCGGACCCGATTTACCTTTTTTAGTTGTAATTAAAACAACACCATTAGCACCTCTAGCACCATAAATTGCTGTTGCTGATGCATCTTTTAATACATCTATAGATTCGATATCAGATGGACTGATAGAATTTGCGTTAGAAGATTCGGAAGGGAAACCATCTACTACATAAAGTGGAGAGTTATCCTGTGTAATTGAACCTGCACCTCTAATTACGATATTAGCCACAGCACCAGGTTGCCCATCGCTACTCTGCACCTGTACACCCGCAACTCTACCTGCTAAGGCTTCATCAAATGATTTTACTGGGGCCTTGGCAAAATCTTTCATATTAACTGAGCCAATAGACCCTGTTAAGTCACTTCTTTTTTGGGTACCATAACCCACTACCACAACATCATTTAGACTAGTTGAAGTAGGTTGCAGTGCAATATTAATAACAGTTTTTGTACCTACTACCGCCTCTTGAGTACCGTAACCGATATAGTTAAATACTAATCGGTCTGTGGCTAGGGCTTTAATTTTGAATTTTCCATCTTTATCTGTTTGTACACTTACTTTTGTGCCTTTTACTAAGATAGATACACCAGGAAACGGTTCGCTCCTTTCATCAATAACAACTCCTTCTATAGTTTTTTGTTGCGCATAAACATTAGCGTTTAATAATAAGGAGATAAACAGAATCAAAAGCTTTGGATAAGGAACAATCCAGCAGCTCAGTCCTCTCACCCTACGTAAATTGTAAAGTTTGTTCATAATTTTAATTTGGTTAATTTGGTTTGCTTGGCATTCTGGTTGTAAAACCTAATTACAACTCATCAAAATTACCTAGCTATTGCCAAAAGAGGGGGTTGATATTAATTTTTATGGGGGTAATAATTGGTGATTTAGCTATAATAATAGCTTTTTTAATGAAAGATAGATAAAGGTTTAACTAGTTTGATCCAGTGGCTTTGGACAACTTCTTTAATTCCGAAATAGTTATTTAAGCTATCTATTTGAGACAACAGTTCAGTTTAAAGGGAATTACTCATTTATCTTTTTGTTATATTCAGATGGTGCAACTCCGAATTGCTTACGGAATTCTTTACTAAAATACTTTCTGTCATTAAAGCCTACAGTGTAAGCGACTTCAGCAATACTTAAGTTTTGTTCTGCTAAAAGTTGGGCTGCTCTTTTTAGTCGCTGAGATTTGGTAAAGTCGAGAATTGATAAACCGGTAAGTGCCTTAATTTTTTTATAGAGTACAGTTTGGCTCATTCCAATATTTTCCACAAGACTGCTCACATTAAATTCTGAATCTTCCATGTTCTCCTCAATAAGCAACATCAGCTTGTTTAAGAATTTTTCATCTGGTGATACAGATTCAAGCTTTCTTGGGCTCAGCATAATTTGCTTGATGTATTTTTCCTTTAAACTTTCACGTCCTTGTAAAAGATTGCGGATACTTAATTCAAGCACTTGAATACTAAAAGGTTTAGTGATATAAATATCAGCCCCTGCTTCTAACCCATCAACTTGGTGTAAATGTGAGGCCATGGCTGTAAGCATGATCACCGGAATGTGATTGGTACTTTCTTCAGCCTTTAAACGACTGCAAAATTCCAATCCGTTAAGTTCGGGCATGGTTACATCACTAACAATAAGATCAGGAATATGTTCAATAGCTTTTTTCCAACCTTCTAAACCGTTCAAGCTCTCTAGAACATGGTAGGTTGACTGTAGAGACTGCACTATAAAGCCACGTAACTCATCATTATCCTCAACAACCTGAATGGTATATTTCTTCTCCTCAATTATTTTATCAAGAGGGCTATTTTCATTCCATACCATTATTTCAGGAATGCTAGCTTCAGCCTGAATTACCATCTCTTCTGCTAACAATTCATCTGGTTTAAAATGAGCCTTACCCAATAACAAGGTTACAGAAAGTGCAGTATTGCCGTTAACGACACTTGAAGATGGTGTACTTGAAACAGTAATTTCACCGCTGTGTAAGTCTACAATGTTTTTAACTAGTGCTAAACCTATCCCCCATCCTTCGATAGTAGCAGACCCTGAATTAACCTGATAAAAGTTGGTAAATATTTTATCCTGCACCTCTAGTGGAATACCTATACCCGTGTCAGCAATCACAACCTTTACACCTTCAGTTTCCTTATCAATAGAAAAACTTATTTTACCACCATCTGGGGTATATTTGAAGGCATTGGAAAGGATATTATAAAAAACCTTTTCCATTTGGCTAATGTCAAACCAAGTATAGATTTGCTCTTCCTTACAGCTAAAACTATAAGCTATATTTTTAATTTCCGCAAGGCCCTCGTAAGAATTATAAATGCTACGACAAAAAGCAACCAAATCATTTTCTGACACCTGTAATTTAGCATTTCCAGTTTCTATCTTTCTAAAATCCAACAACTCACTAATCAATCGCAATAGCCTATCGGTATTTCTTTTAATGCCATATAATTGATAATTGACCATGTTGTTCTCCTTTGTCAATTTGATCAACTTTTCAAGCGGGGCAAAAATCAAGGTAAGTGGTGTACGTATCTCATGTGAGATCCTCGTAAAGAAATCCAGCTTCATCTGATAAAGTTCCTGCTGGCGCTCATTATTCAAATGCTCAAAATAAAGCTCAGATTCGAGGCGCTGTTGGCGGCGAGTAAATCGGAGGATGAAATAGAACAAAACACCACCTGCAATAGCATAAAGAAAATAAGCCCACCAAGTTCGCCAAATAGGTGGCAAAACGCGAATTTCAATCTTTATTGGTGTTTCATTCCAAAGACCATCGTTATTACTACCTTTTACCAAAAAGGTATATCTTCCTGAGGGTAAATTTGTATAAGTTGCCGAAGGTATAGCCCCCTCACTCCAATTTTTATCAAATCCCTCCAATTTATACTTGTATCTATTTTTTTTAGGTTTAACATAGTTTAATGCAGCAAACTCTATAGTAAAAACATTTTGCTTCGAAGAAAAGGTTATTTCCTTAGTTAAACTCATTGCCTTTTTTAATAAACCATCTTCGGCATCTAACTGAACGTTCTCATTAAAAAGTTTAAGTGAAGTAAATACTACACGTGGACTAAAATGATTTTCCCTAATTTGATCAGGATAAAAGGAAACCAAACCATTATAGCCACCAAAGAACATTTGCCCTTTGCTGTCTCTTAAACTGGATGCATTGTTGAAAACATTTCCAGGAAGCCCATCGCTGTTATTATAGACCTTAAAGGTGATTCGGTGCTTATCGAATTTTATCAGACCATTTTCAGAGCTCAACCATAAAAAGCCCCTATCATCTTCTAAAATAGCTAATATATTATCCTCAGCTAATCCCTCTTTTGCAGCATAGGTTCTAAAGGTCTTTTTTATAGGGTCATAAGCGCTTAAACCACCATGATAGGTACCAATCCAAATTGTACCTTGTTTATCTTCAAAAAAACAATTTGCATAACTATTTGCAAGCCCAGGCGTTGAGCCACCAATAAAAGTTACATAATTACTTGATCCTTTAGGCCTAAACTTTATGCTATGCCTGGTACCAAGCCAAATGTTATGTTTTGAATCCTCAAATACGATTGCAACCTGTTTGTCTGTATTACTAATACTCTTTAGGTTTACTGGTTTAAATAAACCGGTTTCTGGATAAAAACGATCTAAACCCAATTGTGTACCTACCCAAAATTTGCCTTCACTATCTTCAAATACACAGTTTACCTCATCAGAACTCAGCGAATTTTTATCAAACTCACGACTTCTGTAATGAACAAAATCGTTTTTTTCTGGCCTAAATAGGTTTATTCCGCCCAATGCGGTCCCTATCCAAACTCTTTGTGATTTATCAATTAAAATAGATTTTACTAGGTTAGAGCTTAAACTAGCACCGTCTTTCAGTGTATTTTTATAAGCTTTAAAGGTGTTTGTTTCCCTGTTAAAATAGTTTAATCCGCCAGCCTCGGTACCAATCCATAAATTATGCTTTCCATCCTCAACTATAGTACTGATAATATTACTGCTGATACTGCTTTTATACTTATTGTCTTGGTAAACTTCAAATGGCGTAACTATGGTATGTACCACATCGAGACCACCAAAATAGGTACCAATCCAAACAGAACCACAATTATCCTCATAAATATCATGTATCGAGTTTTGGCTTAGGCTAGATGGATCTGCAGAGTCATGTACGTAATTTTCAAATTTCTCTGTCTCAGGATTTATTATTGATAATCCCTCTTGGGTACCTATCCATAATTTTCCCCATCGATCAACCAAAATCTTCCGAACATGGTCATTAACTAAGGAATTTGAAGAATTATCGCTGTGTAAAAAGCGCTTAAATGAATTTTTGTTTTCCTCATACAGACTAATTCCATCGTATTTAGTTCCAACCCACAACCTTTTCTTTTGATCTTCTGTAACTGTTGTTATAAAGTTCCCACTTATTGAATTGACATCTTTTGAATGATTGAAAAATAGAATATGATATCTACCTTTTACTTTAGTTAATCTAACCAAACCCACAGTAGTACCCACCCATATACGATTAATATGATCCTGAAAAATAGCTTGAACCTGGTAGGGTACTTTTAGGCCTAAATTAAATGCCCTGAAAACCTTGTTGTTTTTATCTGTAGAATAGGTTAAACCGTTGTTACTACCCAACCAAAGCACGCCCTCTCGATCTTTGTAGATGCAATTTGCCCGGTCTACTCCAGTAACACTGTGGGTAAATGATTCGCTTTCTGGGTTAAATTTATCTAGACCCCATAAAGATCCAACCCACAACACCTTGTCATTATCTAAGGTTAATGCCTTTACGAAATCATTAGAAGCAATACTGTTTTTATGTTGAGGGCTGTTTTTAAATACTTTTATCTCTCTTCCATCGTATCTATTCAATCCATATTTTGTACCAAACCACATAAAGCCTTGTGAATCTTTAACGATAGACAATACTGAATTTGGGGAAAGACCATTTTCTACAACTAAGTGATTAAATACCAAGCGATTTTGGGCATAGCCGATCAGCCCTAAACCAAATACAAGGAGTATAGCGAACAAATATTTAATGCTTTTAATGGATAGCATTTGCATTGCAAGGTTCAATATTTTGGCTTAACGTGAGTAACAAATCTAAATATTCCATTAGATAAATGAGCCAAAATTTATAATAACATCTGCTTGGCATTTAGCATCGTTCTTACCAATGACGAGCTTTAATAACCTAATGGCACCAATCTATAGCTTTACAAATATCCTCAACCCTTAAATTTTCTTGTTAAATGGCTTAATGCACCAGTAGACCAAAGTGCCCATAATATGAGTACCGGTTGAAAGAACAGTCTTGCTAATCTTTTACTATCTGTATCTAACCCAAATGCATCAGTATGGTTAAGGTACTGCGCAATATTGCCTGGAAAAATAAGCACATAGAATATGGCTAGTGCAATGCCTACTTTTATCCTTTGTGATTTCCAGAAAATCATACATATGCCCAAAGCTGCTTCTACAATACCCGAAAGGATGACCGTTAAATCTTTGCTCAAAGGAATCCAATCTGGCACCTGAGCTTGAAATTCATTGCGTTGGAAACTCAAGTGTCCGATAGCAGCAGCTATCATAAAAATGCCTAGAAAGATCCTGAAGATTTTTTGGATTGTGGTGGTGGAGCCTTGATTTTTTAACATTTGTTTTGGCATAATTCAATCTCGCATATTTCGAGCCAAAGAGATTTGACGACCTAAGTTAAACTTCATTCGCAAGGTCAATCCTAATTTATGCTGATGTATCTGCATTTAATTTCTCATCGGCAATTTCCAAATCGCTAGCATCTGCAATCGGTTTTTCGTTCAAATTTTCAGCAGGTGGATCATATTGCAAATTAACGCACATTGGGAAATGGTCTGAACCACAGCTTTCCATTCTTTTAATTCCAGAAAGCGTAAAATCTGCTGAGCAGAAAATATGATCTAATGGAAAACGTAGAAAAAAATACTTTGCATTAAAACTATTAAAAAATCCCCTTCCCCTTCGAGGATCTAATAATCCGCTTACTTTTCCGAATAGCTCAGTGGTGTAGCTCCATGCCACATCATTTAAGTCGCCCATTACAATTACTGGCAAATTGCATTTCCTTGCCTTTTCTGCCACAATTAAAATTTCTTTATCGCGTTCTGTAGAGCGAGGATTTTCTTGAGGAACAGGTGGTTGCGGATGCAGGCAATAGAGCCTTACCCATTGACCAGATTTTAGCTTTACTTCTACTTCAATTGATGGAATATCATTTTCTACCAAAAAGTTTATGCTGCCTTCACGCATTGCTAACCTCGAATAAAAAATCATCCCATAAGTATTCTCTAGCGGCATCTTTAATTGATGTGGATAATCTTTGCCAATAACATCAATTTTATCTTGCCACCACTGGTTGGTCTCCACCATCAATATTACATCGGGATCACATTTTTCAATCAGCCGCAGGTAACTCTCACTCATTCGGTTATCTTGATAAACATTAGCTATTATTAGTGAAATATTATTGTCTCCGTTTGGCTTCCTCGCAGTTATGATCTGTTTTTTAGCGAACACTGTAAATGGTAAAATTTGATAGAGCAGGTAAATCGCGTTGATAAACAGTGCCAAAAACATTATTTGCTCTGCAACCGTTATTGGTAAAAACCAAGTGTTTAATGCAATCAATAACGCATTTAGAGTTAATTTCTGTAACCTAGGATATTCAAATACCCTAAAAATCCAAAAATCATTACGCACCAATGGAATACAGGTTAAGCACACCATGATGATAGAGACGTAGAAGAGATTTTGATGCATAGAAAGACGGTTTGATAGAAAAGTAAATGTTGGTATTTATTCTGCCTAGCTAGTCGTTAAACAAACTAAGCAATTTACATCAGGGTGAGCGGCTTTGTATCCAATTATTTCCTTAACAAGTAATAAAGCTTTTTACCTAAAAGGACCAAGCCAACAATAATAAGTCCGGCGATTAAGCCGAGCCCAAATTCGGTGATGATACTTGGAATAGATGGAAAAAGATGGTGAAGGAAAGGTATATTATGGACAAAGATACCGCCAGATACCAATATCAGTGCAATTGTACCTACCACAGCTAATATCTTGATGATGATGGGAAGTGCTTTAACTAAAAGAACACCCAAGAAATTTAAAATTCCCTTTTCGCCGGAGTTTTTAATTAGTCTAAAGCCTAAATCATCCATCCTAACAATGAGTGCAACAATACCATAAACGCCAATGGTTGCTATTAATGCCACTATCGAAACCGTTAGAATTTGTATGGTGATACTACTTTCTAAGGCTGTGCCTAAGGCGATAATCACAATCTCTACCGACAAGATAAAATCGGTAAGCACAGCAGACTTCACTTTTGCTTTTTCTGCCAGTGCGGCATCTTCAATCACTTCGGTGGCTGCTGGGTGTACCTCCTTCTTTTTATGGAATAAGTATTCGACTATTTTTTCGACCCCCTCATAAGCTAGATAAAAGCCACCAATAACCAATATAAACTTAATGGCGACGGGAAAAAAGGCATTTAATAATAATGCTATGGGTACGATGATTAACTTATTTAATAAAGACCCTTTGGTGATGGCCCATAAAACTGGTATTTCTCGAGAAGAAAGAAAACCCGTTGCCTTTTCTGCATTAACTGCTAAATCATCACCAAGAATCCCTGCCGTTTTTTTGGTTGCTACTTTCGCCGCCAAAGCAACATCATCCATTAAAGCTGCTATATCATCTAAAATTGCAAAAAAGCCTGAAGCCATATTTTATCTTTCTCTAAGTCCGCAAAATAGACAATGGATCTGCCTTATGCAATAAAGAGGTTAAATGATTGCAGCTTTTCCCCAAGAATTTTACATCTAGTCATCTTTCACCAATTGCAATTTGCTAAATTTACCCAATTGATAAAACGAATATGATAGCAATCGACACCCTTCCCGTTAAAGATGTAATTCCTGGTTTCCATGGCAGGTTTGTACATACTAACCACTCTACCCTTGGTTTTTGGGTAATTGATAAAGGTTCAATTCTACCTGCTCATAGCCATTTGCATGAGCAAATCACCGAGGTCAGAGAAGGTCAATTTCAGCTAACTTTTAATGGGGAGACTAATATTTACACGCCAGGAATGATTGCAGTTATCCCTCCATACGTTGAACACAGTGGCATTGCGCTAACCGATTGCAAATTGCTTGATATTTTTCTTCCTGTTAGAGAAGATTATAAAGCCTTATAAGCCAGCTTATGAAAATAGAATTGAAAGATAAAAATGCCTTAGTGGGTGCAAGTTCGCAGGGCATTGGCCTTGCCATTGCAACGGAGCTTGCGCAGTGTGGTGCAAATGTTACCTTGATGGCTCGCGATGAGCAACGGATGGAGCAAATCATCAAACAACTCCCAATCACTCATCCTAATCAACGCCATGGTTATTTGAAAGTCGATTTTTCTGACTTCCAAACATTCAACACCAACATCACTACCTTTTTCGAAAACCATACCATCGACATTTTGGTAAATAACACCAATGGTCCAATGGCAGGAAAGGCAACTGAGCTAGGCATAGATCAATACCAGCAAGCATTTGACTTGCTTTTCAAATCTGTTTGCCTGACTACCTTGCTTGCCCTAAAACACATGAAAGCCCAAAAATTCGGCAGGATCATTAACGTATCCTCTATTTCTGTAAAAGAACCCATTGCAAATTTGGCGCTTTCTAATAGCATCCGTTCAGCCACTGCGGCTTGGGCAAAAACATTGGCCACAGAGGTTGCGGCAGATGGCATAACCGTTAATAATATCATGACGGGCTTATTCTATACAGACAGGCTAAAACACCTGATCGACACTGAAGCCGCAGCTTCTGGAAAAAGCCATCAAGAAATAAAAGACCAAAGGGAAAGCCAGATACCGATGAAACGTTTCGGGAAGCCAGAAGAATATGGGCATCTAGCCTGCTTTTTGGCCTCTGAATATGCTAGTTATATTACAGGTGTAAATATTCCAATAGATGGAGGGTTGGGGAAGGGTAGTTAAGTTCCTGATACGAAATCGAGATGAACTTACTCGCCTATCCAGACATAAAAAAAGCACCTACTTGCGTAGATGCTTTATGTGCGCCCACCTGGGCTCGAACCAGGGACCAAAAGATTATGAGTCTTCTACTCTAACCAACTGAGCTATAGGCGCCGAAAACGTATTAGGTTTTGCGAGTGCAATGTTACATATTTGCATCGAATTTTGGAAACACTTTTTATGGAAAATATAAAAAATATTATTTTCGATTACGGCAATGTCATCTTCGAAATCAACTTTAAAATCACGCAAGAAGCTTTTAGTCAATTAGGTATCGACGATATTGATGCATTTTTTGCCCATAAAGGACATAACTCTTTATTTGACGATTTAGAGATATCGAAGATAAGCAGAACTGAATTTAGAGACGGAATTAGAGCCGCAGCTAATAATCCTAACCTTAGCGACGAACAAATTGACAAGGCCTGGAACAGTTTATTGATTGGTGTTTCTAAAGGCAATCACGATGTTTTGCAAGAAGCAAAAGCCAAATACCGTACCTTTTTATTGAGTAATAGTAACGAAATTCACTACGATTGGATAGTTGATCATATTGAGCAACAATTCGGCATTAGTAACTACGATGACCTATTCGAAAAAGCATATTTCTCGCAACACATGGGTTTGCGCAAACCAAACCTTAACATTTTCGAGCAAGTAATTAAAGACAATAACCTTAATCCTGCAGAAACGTTATTTATTGATGATAGTCCGCAACACCTAGCAGGTGCTAAAAAAGCAGGGCTAAATACTTTATTGATGGATAAACATCCAGAAAAATTAAGGGAGTTTTTAGAAGCTAACAATATTCTTTAGTTACTTATCAGGATCATAGTCCCAAGGTAAAACTTGGGAAATTCTCCTTTCAGACATGTTGCCATAAACAAACACTCTTAACTCAGGGTAATAGCCGTTGCTTTGCACATTGATGCCACCATCTTCAGTGAAATACATGTAACTGTCTTGGTCTTTAACCTTGCCATGACCATCCTTTACAACTATAGTTTCAATTGGCTTTACACTCATATTTTTTCTAGCTAAGTCATTGTGTTTGTAACTGATCATTAAAGTATCCTTAAAATTAAACTTAACAACATCTAATTGTCTGTTCAATACAGCTAGTTTTCTCAAGGAGACTCTTGAAGTATCTAAAGCTACAATATCATTTTGTTTCATGATCATTTGATAATAGCCAATGGTATCACGATCCTTAAAAAGATATTTTATATCATAATTTGGATTATTTTTTTCGGCGTAAATTTCCGCTATTTTTAATTGAATAATTTTACGAATCCTTTCCTTTTCCCTGTTTTTATTAGTTCTATAGGTGTAGAGCATAAACCCATCATTGGTTAAATTATTCTGATAAACAGATCTCATGAAATGCATTTGAGATCCATAATAGGCAGAAGCTCTCCATGCCCTAACCATAGCTTCTTTTCCCTTTGTAATTGGCAACTCTTCAAAAAAAGTAGAGTATTCAAACTGCAATACATCCGTATTAAAAGCGTATTTAAAATTTTCTAAATCTAATTTAATGCGATAAGCTAACATTGAATTTTCAATAATTAATGGCGCTTTTGCATAAGTAATCAACTCATTTGATTCTTTATCGAAATAAAAAGACAAAGTTTCAGGATTCTTTATTTTTGCGTTTACAGCAAAACGAAGATCTGTCCCCATTAATATCTTAGTGAATAAATCACCCCATTTGTTAAAATTTTCACTTTTAATCTTTTTTCCTTTAACAATTACTTCTTTTAAAGTGTTGCTTTGAGGTTTCAGTGCAATTAAAATTGTTTCATTTTTGTTTGGCGTAATTAGAACAATCTTCTTTTCGTAATTTAAGTGTGAAGCTACTAGTTCTACTTTGCCGTTATATGGAACACTGAGGCTAAATTTACCATCATTATCTGTAGTTGTTCCAATTGTACTACTATTGATGTAAATGGTAATTCCAACAAGACTTACGTTTGTCTTTTCATCAACAACTTTCCCTGTGATAACAGTTTGTGCTTGCGCTCCTGTAGCTAAGAACAACAATAAAAAGATTAATATTTTTTTCATAATTTTAATATTGAAATATAACTAAAGATTTAGAATGAGCGAAAAAAGATTTACATCCCTAAAAGAATTCTATCCTTTTTATTTATCAGAACATAAGAATTTAACCAGTCGCATTTTACATTTCATCGGCACTGCCTTATTAATCTTATGTGTCATTGCCGCTATGCTTTTTCACGATTGGAGATTTTTGGTAGCAGTTCCCTTCATTGGTTATGGTTTTGCTTGGGTTGGTCACTTCTTTTTCGAAAAAAATAAACCCGCTACTTTTCAATATCCTGGCTATAGTTTAGCAAGTGACTTTATGCTTTTTTGGGATTTATTAAGTGGCAAACAACCTTTTAGGGTTAAATAGCTTTTGCCTATATCGATATAGATAAAAAGCCTTTGCTTTCACAATCCATTCTCTATAGATTTGTTTATAACGAGATGTGTTAAGCAATTATTAATTCCGGTTTTATGATTGATAATTTTAATGGCTTTCACTAAATTAGCATAAACGCATTCTCCCACAACCAAATTTTGAACAACATTTTCTTAAAGCAAATTAAGGATAAACAAAACAATGTACAATGGAAAATAACCAAAACGGCGACATCAGCAAATGTCCATTTCACAATGGCAGCATGAATAGCAATGCAATTAATGGCGGTACAAAAAATCGTGATTGGTGGCCAAACAAATTAAACGTCCAAATCTTGCGTCAACATTCATCTTTATCTAATCCAATGGGGGATGATTTTGATTATGCAGCAGCATTTAACAGTTTAGACTTAGATGGCTTAAAGAAAGATCTACATGCTTTAATGACCGATTCGCAAGATTGGTGGCCTGCAGATTTTGGTCATTATGGAGGTTTGTTTATCCGTATGGCTTGGCATAGTGCTGGTACTTATCGTGTAGGCGATGGTAGAGGTGGTGCCGGACAAGGGCAACAACGTTTTGCTCCTTTAAATAGCTGGCCAGATAATGTGAGTTTAGATAAAGCTCGTCGTTTGCTATGGCCTATTAAACAAAAATATGGCAATAAAATATCTTGGGCAGATTTAATGGTGCTAACAGGCAACGTAGCCTTAGAATCAATGGGTTTTAAAACCTTTGGTTTTGGTGGTGGCAGGGCCGATGTTTGGGAAGCTAGTGAAGACATTTACTGGGGTTCTGAAAAGACTTGGTTAGGTAACGATGAACGTTATTCGAGAGGTAAGGAAGGTGTTGCAGCACACGGTGTTGTATCATCTGATGAAGATGCAGAAGGTAACCAACATTCGCACGATTTGGAAAAACCGTTAGGCGCCGCTCACATGGGTTTAATTTATGTAAATCCTGAAGGACCTGATGGCAATCCAGATCCTATCGCTGCCGCCAGAGACATTCGTGAAACTTTCGCCCGTATGGCGATGAACGATGAAGAAACTGTTGCTTTAATTGCAGGAGGACATACATTCGGAAAAACACATGGAGCAGCTTCTTCAGACCATGTAGGCAAAGAACCTGAAGCTGGAAGTATGGAACAACAAGGTTTTGGCTGGAGCAATAGTTTTGGCTCGGGAAAAGGTGCTGATACCATTACAAGTGGATTAGAGGTAACGTGGACAACCACACCTACGCAATGGAGCAATAACTTTTTCGAGAACTTATTCGCTTTCGAATGGGAATTGACCAAAAGCCCTGCTGGTGCGCACCAATGGGTGGCAAAGAATGCTGAGGCAATTATTCCTGATGCATACGATACAACTAAAAAGCATAAACCAAGTATGCTTACTACAGATTTATCTTTAAGATTAGATCCAGCATACGAAAAAATCTCTAGGCGTTTCTTAGAAAACCCTGATCAGTTTGCTGATGCCTTTGCTCGTGCTTGGTTTAAATTAACGCATAGAGATATGGGGCCAAGAGCACTTTATCTAGGTCCAGATGTACCAACAGAAGTTTTACTTTGGCAAGACCCTATCCCTGCGGTTAACCATCAATTAGTTGATGATAATGATATTGCTAGTTTAAAAGAAACAATTTTATCAAGTGGCTTATCAGTTGCTCAATTGGTATCTGCTGCTTGGGCATCAGCTTCTACTTTTAGAGGTTCTGACAAACGTGGTGGTGCAAATGGCGCTCGTATTCGTTTGGCTCCTCAAAAATATTGGAAAGTAAATAGTTCTGGAACTTTAGATAAAACATTAAGTGTTTTGGAGCAAATTCAAAATGACTTTAATGGTGCACAAACAGGTGGCAAAAAAGTTTCATTGGCAGATTTAATTGTTTTGGCAGGATGTGCTGGAGTTGAAAAAGCTGCAAAAAATGCTGGTCAAGACATTAAAGTTCCCTTTACAGCTGGTCGTGCTGATGCTTCTCAAGAACAAACCGATGTAGAATCTTTCAGCGCAATGGAGCCATTGGCAGATGGTTTTAGAAATTATCAAAAAGGTAATTCGAGTATTTCTACCGAGGCATTATTAATTGATAAAGCACAATTACTAACCTTAACAGCTCCTGAAATGACTGTTTTATTGGGTGGTCTACGTGTATTGAATACCAATTTCGATGGTTCCAAACATGGTGTATTAACAGATAAAACAGAATCCTTAACTAACGATTTCTTCGTGAATTTGTTAGATATGCAAACAATTTGGAAGTCTGTTGATCGTTCACAACAATCATTTGAAGGTAGAGACATCAGTACAGGTGAAGTAAAATGGACTGGAACTCGTGCCGATTTGGTATTTGGCTCTAACTCTGAATTGAGAGCAATAGCTGAAGTTTATGCTAGTAGTGATGCAAAAGATAAGTTTGTAAAAGACTTTGTTGCAGTATGGAATAAGGTAATGAATTTAGACCGATTTGATTTGGTTAAAAGCTAAATTAACCGCAAAGACACGAAGAGCGCAAAGGTTTTTAAATAAAAATAAGCCGCAGATTCGCAGATTAAAATTATACCATAATCTGCGAATCTGCGGCTAAATAATAGTTATGTTAACTTAAACATAATTTGTCGTTCAGAGCGTGATTTGTCATTCAAAGCGAAGCGAAGAATCTAGTGAATTGAATTCTTATTAATAGATTCCTCCGAAGTCGCCTGCCTGCCGGTAGGCAGGGAATGACAAATAATTAATAATTTTTCTTAACAATTACCTTAATGGAAATGAATCCAGAAAGACTAGAAAAACTAAAAAAATGGGGCAAAAAATTCGGCTTTTGGGGTTTTATGTTTTTCTTGGTTAAAGGATTAGTCTGGTTGGCTATTGGATATTTTATAGTTAAATGAAAAATATTTCAAGAATCATATTCTTTAAGGCTTAATGCAGGGTTCTTTGTTTATGCACAGCACTTTGTTTCTAAACCCGTCCCGATAGCTATCGGGATAGTGAAAATCCTTTTTTGTCATCCTGAGCGTAGTCGAAGGAACAAAAAAGATTGAAACGAGAGTGGGACTAAAAAAACCGATGAGCACTGCCTTCAATTTTCAAATAAATAAGCAATCAAAATCTTTAGACTTTAAGCTTTTACCTTATTAAAGTCTCCTCCTTGCTTTCTCCTTACTAATCAATCCTAATTCTCTACCTGTTTGCCCAGCAACAGAAGTATTTTCTTGTGCTCTTCTAAACAAGTAAGGCATTACAGCTTTAATTGGTCCGTAAGGAACATATTTTGCCACATTATAACCTGCATCAGATAAGTTAAAGCTCAAGTTATCGCTCATACCCAATAACTGAGCAAAATAAACATGAGGGTGATTGTGTGCAATGTTGTTTTCATCTATCAACTCTGTTAACAAACGAGAGCTTTCTTCATTATGTGTTCCACAGACAATGGCAATTTGGTCTAGGTGTTTGATACAGAACCTTAAACTTTCATCGTAATCTCTATCAGTTGCTTCTTTATCTGGCTGTATTGGCGATGTATAACCCATTTCAAGAGCACGTTTACGCTCCTTTTCCATATAAGCACCACGAACCATTTTAACGCCTAAAATAAATCCAGTTTCTTTGGCTATCAGGTAGTCTGCTTTCAAATCTGCCAGTTTATCATGGCGATACATTTGGTAAGTGTTATAAACGATTAATCCATCTTTGTTGAATTTAATCATCATATCTAAAGCCAATTCATCAATAGTATCTTGTACCCATGAATCTTCAGCATCAATCATTACAGGAACTTTTTTATCAAATGCAGCCTGACAAATCTTCTCGCAACGAGCTTTAACCCTTGCATATTCTTCAGTTTCTATAGCAGTTAATTTTTGCTTAGCATCCAATTTCTCTAATAAAGCAAATCGGCCAATGCCTGTAATTTTAAAAACAGTAATTGGAACTCTTGGGTCGCCATCTGCCCTATTGATGGTTCTAATGATTTCTTCGCAGGTAAAATCAAATACTTCTTCTTCATCCTCTCCTTCTACAGAGTAATCTAAAATAGTACCCACATTTCCTAAACTCAATTGCTCAATCGTTTTTTCGCATTCATCGATGGTCTCTCCACCACAAAACTGCTTAAAGATGGTAGCCTTAATCGCTCCCTTAATTGGAAAACCAACGTTTAACAAGAAATTAGTTATCGGTGGACCAACTTGTGTTAAAAAGTTGCTGCTAATGATTTTAAAAAGCCAATAAGCCTGATTTAATTCGCCATTAGTTTTATTGCGGAAAGCGATTTCTGTATTGTCAAAATTGATTTTTTTTCTGGGTGATGATTCCATTTGTGATGTTTGGTTAGTCAGAAGTTTGCAAAAATATAAATTACAACCGTTGTTAAGGCAAAACACTTTATAAATAATTGTAAATTTGCAGCACAATGATAAAATTCAAACTCGAAGGCGAATTTATTCCGCTAATTGCACTCTTAAAAGCTACGGCACTGGTTCAAAGTGGCGGCGAAGCACAATCTATAGTAGAAGAAGGTTTGGTAAAGTATAACGGAACGGTTGATTATAGAAAGCGCCTTAAAGTTCGCATTGGCGATAAAATAGATTTTATGGGCAAAATAATTGAAGTAGTTTAATGGAACCAATTAAAAGCGCTGGGCATTCTATCTACTTCGAATCTGGATTAAGCCCTTTAAAAGACATACTAGAAAAAAATAAATACAGTAAGGTTTTTGTTTTTGCAGATACCAATACTGCTGAATTATGTATTCCAGTTTTCAGGTCTTTATTAGATGATATAGAAGATTTCGACATCATTGAAACGGATTCTGGCGAAGAAAACAAAAACATAGACTTTTGCATTGGCATTTGGAAAACACTTTTAGATTTTGGTGCCGACCGTAAATGTTTGATGATTAATTTAGGCGGTGGTGTAATTACCGATATGGGTGGTTTTGTGGCATCAACCTATAAAAGGGGTATAGATTTCATTAATATCCCTACTACCTTATTATCTCAAGTAGATGCTTCTGTTGGTGGTAAAACGGGAATTGATATAGATAATGTTAAAAATATGGTGGGTACATTCAGTTTGCCACAAGCCGTATTTATAGAAAGTACTTTCTTAACTACTTTATCTAAAAGAGAAATGTTATCTGGCTTTGCCGAAATGATTAAACATGGTTTAATTGTAGATGCGGCCTATTACGAAGAGTTAAAAAATAGCGATTACCAAAACATCACGGCACAAGCTATTTATCGCTCTGTTGAGATTAAAAATGAAGTAGTAACGGAAGACCCATTAGAAAAAGGTTTACGTAAAATCTTAAATTTTGGTCATACTATTGGTCACGCAGTAGAAAGTTACTCGCTTTCTAAAGACAAAAAACCTTTAACGCATGGCGAAGCAATTGCAATTGGTATGGTTTGTGAAGGTTTTCTTTCGGCAAAGTATTGCAATTTAACTGAAGATGAATTAAAGGATTTATCAACTTACATCCTTAGTATTTACCCAAAATATAACGTCAAAGAAAAAAGCTTTGATGCATTAATCGGCTTAATGCAAAGCGACAAGAAGAACGAAGAAGGCCACATTCTGTTCTCCTTATTAGAAAAAATTGGCCATTGTACTTTCAACTGTAAGGTAACTGATAAAGATATCTTGGAGAGTTTGAATTACTATAATAGTTTGTAAAATGAAGTTTACTGGTAGCGATATTTCTGTAGGTGGGTTGTTTGGGTTTGTAATTGTTTTAACCTTGGTTGAAATGTACATCAGTTACATACACGATAAAAAAGTTTACACCAAACGAGATACCTGGACCAATATCTATTTAATGACTGTAGCTGTGGTAATTAATTTAGGGATGAAAACCGCTACCTTTTTCCTTTTAGAATATTGTTATCAGTTCAGGCTTTTTCAAATCACCAATATTTGGGTTTATTGGATAGTTTTAATCCTAGCACAAGACTTTTTATATTGGTTTTTACATACTGTAGGGCATTATATTCGTTTCTTTTGGGCGATGCACGTTACACATCATTCATCAGAACATTTTAACTTAACTACTGGTTTCCGTTCTACGGTTTTTGAGCCATTATACAGAGTTTTCTTCTATTTGCCTTTAGCTTTTATGGGTTTTACTGCAATGGATATCCTTTTTGCTTATTTGGTAACTCAAATTTACGGCAACTTGGTTCATACGCAAGCAGTTGGCAAATTGCACCCTTGGTTCGAGTATATTTTTGTAACGCCATCGCATCATCGTGTTCATCATGCTAGTAATGTCCGTTACCTAGACAAAAATATGGGTATGGTTTTAATTCTTTGGGACAGGTGGTTTGGCACTTTCCAAGAAGAGCTACCAGAAGATGCAATTAAGTATGGTTTAACTACACAGCCAAAAGATACAGGCCCAGTTAACATTATTTTCCATGAGTTTATTGCTTTAAAGAATGATGTTAAAAAAGCACCTACGTTTATAGATAAGGTTAAATACATTTTATATCCTCCAGGATGGAGCCATGATGGCAGCACACAAATTGCCAAGGTTATGCAAAAACAATTGCATGATGCAGAGAACTTAAAGGATAGCGAGACTGTACCATCAAAAGAAGAACAGCTAAAGCAAGCGTAATAAAATACGTCATTGTGAGCTTTGCGAAGCAATCTCATTCATAAAAATTTGAAAACGAATGGCAATGGTTCTTTGGTCACTGCAGTCCTTCTTTTCATTCCAAGTCCCGAAAAAGAATCGGGAGCTTTCCATTTCAATAAGGTTTTATTTAACCAAGGCAGCATTTCATAGCCCAATAAATATTCAAGTAAAATGATATATTTATCCATACAACTAAATTAAACTCTACGTAATGAGAATCAAAACATTCTGGATTATAGTTATTAAAATCATCGGCTTAGTTTTTTTACTTAATAGCTTATCAGTAATCAGTAATTCTATATTTACATCCTATCTTACCGTTAGACAAGCGGGAGGTGAGACGTCAACGGTTTTCATATTAATATTACCAACTGCTCTTGTTTTTCTGTTTCTCATCTTTCTTTTCCTTTTCAAAGCACATTGGTTAGTAAGAATATTAAAGTTAGAAAAAGACTTTAATGAAGATAGAATAGAGTTAAACATGACTTACACAAAGGTTATTAATATAGCTATAATTGTAATAAGCGGTGTAATTTTGGCCAACAGTATTCCTCAACTTTGTTATCAGATTTTCAACTTAATAAGAGACAAAATTCCTTTTGGTGAGAATCAGGATTTTGGTTTTCTAATTATTGACACAGTTAAAATAATAGTCGCTACGGGATTTATGCTTAACAGTAAAACAATCACTGCACTTATTTCAAAATCCACTCATCACTAAGTCATTTAGATTAGTCTATACTATTTGAGTGTAAAACTTGCCAAGAACCACTAACGCTGTAATATAAACCCCTGCCTGCGGCAGGCAGGCGACAAATGGCGGGGCTACAAAAGCCATAAAATACTGACCTTGTTTTTCAAATAATTATTAACTAGTTATCCGAATACAATTTGCAAATATTCATCGGATGACTAAATTCTTATCTCACCATTAACAGAATACCAAAAAGTAGGTATTATTTTATTTTCAAAAACTTCTACTTTTGTACCAAATTAAAGCCCTTGCCATGAGATATATTAAATACCTTATTATTTGTAATTTATTGTTTGTATTTGCAACTAAAAGCCATGCCCAAAATATGGATAACATTACTGCTTTATTAACAGAAGGTTATACCATTGAAGAGTTACACGGATTAACAGATATATTAACTATCGACAACCATAGATCTGTGTTGGAAAAAAGGGGATTTAAATATGAAAAAAATGACACCGAAAGCGGTTCTTATGTTTATACGAAAAACGACTATGTAAGTTTCTATGTAAATTATGAGAAGGGCAAGTTAACCTCTGTTCATTTTAAATCATCACCACAAAAATTCTATAAAGCCATTGCCGAGATTAAGGATAACAGCAAGTTCACTTACTCTAGCGAAAAGGTCAGTGGAACAGGGAAACTTATTTATTACAAGTATTCAGGACATAGCATGTCTACCAACGATAATTATTATAGGGTTACCATGTGGCCTAAAGAGGGAACTACAACAAGCAGTTCTTCTACTACAACTCCAACCGCTAGTCCTGTTGCAACTCCAACAACAATAGAAACCTATTATTCGGCCAAGGAAATTGCAGATGCAATGAATGCCAACATCACCTCAGCTAATATTGGCTTTGCGAGCCCTAATTATAAATTTGGAGTTAAGGGTAGCATGAATATGGATAAACCTTCAATTAGATTTATAACAAGAGATAACGTACTTTATGTGCAAATGAATATTCCAAGAAATGGTGAGTGTGATTATGGATTGAAGGAAGTAAAAGCAAAATGGACAGGGCAAACGGGCTCTGGCCCCTCTTATTTCTATCTCACATTTGATTACTTGTACAATTGCAATGGCAAGGATTATAAGGGCGTTTATGTTGATTTTAGACCAAGCTCTTCATTTACAAAAGGAGGTGTTGAGGCATGGGTACAGAAGAACGCCTACAAATAAGATTTTATGTGAAATTTAATTTTGTTTCAATTATTTTCAAATAGTACTTGACAAATTAAATTCTGATTACTACATTTGACACCAAGAAAGAAAAATGCAATTAACAAACACATATTACTTTGGTTACTTCTACTATTTTAGTAAGAGCCGGGGCTAGTATGCAAAAAGATAGATAAAAATATTAAAATGTATAAAAAAGTCCCGGCCTAAAGCCGGGACTTTTTTTTTAACGCCAAACGCAATAATGAAAACAAAAACAAGAGTAGCTATTCAAGGTATCAAAGCATCGTTTCACGAAGAAGCTGCATTTAAGTTTTTTGGTAGAGATATCGAAACCATAGAATGCAATTCATTTAAACAAACTTGCGAAGTTTTAGAAAATGGAAATGCTGATTTTGTAATCATGGCCATAGAAAACTCTATAGCTGGTAGCCTTTTACCTAACTACACTTTAATTAGAGAATATAATTTTGCAGTAAGTGGAGAAGTTTACCTACCTATCCAATTGCATTTAATGGCTTTACCTGGCGTTAAGTTTAAAGATATCAAATTTGCTACCTCTCACCCTATCGCTATTAGACAATGTGTTGATTTTTTTGATGATTACCCAAACATCCAAGTAATTGAAAGCAGTGATACCGCAGCTTGTGCCAAAAAAATTAGAGATGAGCAGTTAACTGATACCGTTGCCATAGCTAATACCCTAGCAGCAGAATTATACGGGTTAAACATCATTGAACGCAGAATAGAATCGAACAAGAAAAATTATACACGTTTCTTAATCCTTCAAAAAGAAAAAATTGAAGACAATAAAGACATTAATAAAGCTTCTATCTGTTTTCAAGTTGGCAACTATGTTGGCGCACTAGCTAAAGTGTTAAACATTTTTGCAGAGCTGAATGTGAACTTAACCAAAATCCAATCTATGCCAGTTCTGGGAAAAAGAAACGACTATTATTTCTACATAGACATGGAATGGCAAAATATGGAAAACTACGATACTGCCATCCGTAAAGCCCTAAAATACACAGTGAACTTTAACATCATGGGCGAATACGAAAAGAACGATAACGTCTGAGAAATGTAAGATGGAAAAGGTAAAATGGAACCAGAACAATCGGTGAAATCATTTTATCTGTAAAATCAAACGCAAACCGAAAGACATTAATAACAAATCTCAATACGCAATACTCATTACGCAATACTAAAATTTAAAATCCCAAAAAAATGAAATTACAATTAAACATCCAGCCTTTAGATAGTTGGATTAACATCAAAAACGAACCTTTATTAATCTCTGGACCTTGTAGTGCAGAAACAGAAGATCAATTATTATCAACTGCTCATTTATTAAAAGCAACAGGAAAAGTTAGCGTTTTAAGAGCTGGTATCTGGAAACCACGTACTCGTCCGGGAGAGTTTGAAGGTATTGGAAGTATCGGTTTACAATGGTTAAAACGTGCTAAAGAAGAAACTGGTTTACCAACAGCAGTTGAAGTTGCAAATGCGAAACACGTAGAAGAAGCTTTGGCTGCAGGTGTAGATATCCTTTGGATTGGCGCTCGTTCTACCGTAAATCCATTTACAGTTCAAGAAATTGCTGATGCTTTACAAGGTGTTGATATCCCAGTATTGGTAAAAAACCCTGTAAACCCTGATTTACAATTATGGATTGGTGCTTTAGAGCGTATCAACAAAGCCGGCATTACTAAATTAGGCGCTATTCATAGAGGTTTCTCTTCATTCGAGAAAAGTGCTTTCCGTAACGAACCAATGTGGGAACTGGCTATCCAATTGAAAACTTTATGCCCTGAGTTACCTATCATTAACGATCCAAGTCACATTTGTGGTAACCGTGAGTTAATTCCTTATATCTCTCAAAAAGCATTGGATTTAGACATGCAAGGTTTAATGATTGAGTCTCACTTAGATCCTTCAGTTGCGTGGACAGATGCTAAACAACAAGTTACTCCAGCTGCATTGGCAGAAATGGTAAGCAAGTTTACTTTACGTCAACCAGAATCTAAAAACGAGGAATTCACTGATAAATTAGCTGATTTAAGAAAAGAAATTGATAAAATTGATGACTTGGTATTGCAGAAATTAGCTGAACGCATGAGCATCACGCAAAAAATTGGTGAGTTTAAAAGAGATAACCAAGTAACCATTTTACAGGTTAACCGTTGGGATGAAATCATGCAAAAACGTACTTCGTTTGCTAAAGCGTTAAAATTAGATGTAAACTTTACAGAGAAATTCTTAGAGTTAGTTCACGGAGAATCTATCCGCAGACAAACAGAAATTATGAATGCTGGCAAAGCTGAAGCAGGAATTGCAGCAGAAGCACATGTGGAAGTAAAATAGTATTGGTTCATTAGTTCATTTGTTCATTGCTTTAGTTGCGATAAGCTTTGTGAGCTAACCAATACCGATAATAAACAATAAAGGTTTAATATTTCTGGGCAGGTTTGCCCAATGAACTAGTGAACCAATAAACAATTGAACTAAAAATAATGTCTAAAAACGTATTGCTTTCTTTTACAGGAAACAAACAGATTGATACAGAAATAAAACTAACAGGTTCTAAAAGCGAATGTAATAGAGCTTTGGTTATCAGCGCATTAAGCAAAGGCTCGGTAAGTGTAGAAAACTTATCTGTTGCCGCTGATACGGTTACGCTTAATAAAGTGCTAAATGAGTTGGGAGGAAAGAGTTTAGAGTTTGGAAGCGACTCTCAACCCTCAACTCCCAACTCCCAACTGAAAACTGTAGACATCGGTCCCGCTGGGACTGCAATGCGATTTTTAACTGCTTTTTTAGCGATACAAGATGGTAAGTTCTTTTTAACAGGAACTGAAAGAATGAAGCAAAGACCTATTGGGATTTTGGTTGAAGCTTTAAAAAGTATTGGAGGGAATATTTCTTACGAAGAAAATGAAGGATTCCCTCCTTTACAAATTCTTGGCCCTTTTAAACAAACATCAAAAAATGTTAAAATAAAAGGGGATATCAGCAGTCAATATATTTCTGCTTTATTAATGATTGCCCCTTCTCTCCCACTGGGATTAACGTTAGAAATTGAAGGTGAATTGACATCGAAGCCTTATGTGGAGATGACTTTAACGATGCTAGAACAAGTTGGCATTAGAAATGACTGGAATGAAAATACCATCACTATCGAGCCTCAAACTTTTAACAGCGCCAAGCTTTACGTAGAGCCAGACTGGAGTGCCGCTTCTTATTGGTATTCAATTGCTGCATTGGCTGATGAAGCTTCTATTTTCTTACCAGGATTAAATGGATATAGCCTACAAGGTGATAGTAAAATCACCGAGATCATGGCAAACTTCGGAATTACCTCTCAGTTTAAAAACGGAGGCGTTTACCTTAAAAAAGAACCTAAACAAATTGAACGTAAGATTTTCGATTTAAAAGAATGTCCCGATTTAGCGCAAACCATTGTTGTTATTTGTGCAGCTTTAGGTCACGATGCTACTTTTACTGGATTAGAGACTTTAAAAATTAAAGAAACCAATCGTGTTTTAGCTTTACAAACTGAGTTAGCTAAAATTGGTGTAAAATTTATCGAGAAAAACTTAAGCTATAAATTAGATTGTTCAGGATTACACTTCCCGGAAAAAATAACAATCAGCACTTACGAAGATCATAGAATGGCGATGGCTTTTGCGCCATTAGCCTTAAAAATCAAACAAGTAGAAATTGAAGAAAAACAAGTCGTAGAAAAATCTTATCCTTACTTTTGGGATGATTTGGAAAAGGCGGGGTTTAGTATTGCATAGTGCTTTAAGTATAGCGTAGTGCGATGTGCGTATAGAGACAAGTAGGCGACGCATACGACAAAACACGTGCAACTAAATATATCTTGAAAAATTATTAATAAAATATCACTAGGTACAGTATCGCAATACGCAATACTCAATACGCAATACTAACAACATGGCAGGCAATTCATTCGGTAAATTATTTAAAATCACAACTTTTGGCGAATCACATGGTGTGGCTATTGGCGTTATCATTGATGGCTGTCCAGCTGGATTAACAATTGATACCGATTTTATCCAATCAGAATTAGATAAACGTAAACCTGGTCAATCTAAAATAACCACACAACGCAAGGAGAGTGACATTGTTCAAATCCTTTCTGGAACGTTTGAAGGTAAAAGTACAGGTACACCCATCAGTTTGTTAATTCCGAATGAAGACCAACGTTCTAAGGATTATGGGCATAATGTAGATGTATATCGTCCTTCTCATGCAGATTATACTTACGATGCAAAATATGGCATCCGTGATCATAGAGGTGGTGGACGTTCTTCGGCTCGTGAAACTGCAGCTCGTGTAGCAGCAGGTGCAATTGCTAAATTATTTTTGAAGGAAAAAGGAATTGAAATTTTTGCTCACGTTACTGCAGTAGGACAAATTAATGCACCAAACTTTAATTCGAATAACTTAGCAGAAGCATTAAATATTAGAGAGGAAAATATAGTACGTTGTGCTGATCCAGCAACGGCTAACCAAATGATAGACTTTATTGATTCGGTTAGAAAAGATGGAGATACCGTTGGAGGTAAAGTTGGCTGTATCATTAAAAATTGCCCGGTAGGTTTAGGAGAACCAGTTTTTGATAAACTACATGCAGATTTAGGAAAAGCCATGCTAAGCATTAATGCCGTTCACGGATTTGAGTACGGCTCTGGTTTTGCAGGTAGCGAAATGAGAGGGTCTGAACATAACGACGTTTTCCTAGCAGGAGATAAACCTAAAACACTCACTAATTATTCAGGAGGCATACAAGGTGGGATTTCTAACGGGATGGATATTACATTTATTACCGCTTTTAAACCAGTAGCTACAATTATGCATAACCAGCAAACAATAAATGCTGCTGGTGAAGCTGCCGAAATTAAAGGCAAAGGTCGTCATGATCCATGTGTAGTACCTAGAGCGGTGATTATTGTAGAAGCCATGGCAGCTTTGGTTTTAGCTGATCATTTGTTAAGACAAAGAAGTAATCGTTTGTAAAAGTTCATTGGTTCATTAGTGTCATTAGTTCATTAGTCTCCGAGAAATCGGGATTTCGCTTCCGATGTAAAATCAGAACAAGTTCGCTCAACATTGGTTCATTGGGGCCGGCTAAAATCCGTATTTCTAGGTATTTCTAATTCAAAATCTATTGTCGAGATTTAGGTTGAAATTAACCTATCGTGGCAACTTATACCTTTAGAAAAAGTGTTTTAACCAAACCAGAAACTTATAGCGTTACTGAAGATGGGCTTGGATACACTTTTGATGGGGTTAATTTTGCAAACTGCCCTTATCAAAACATAAAATCGCTTAGGTTAATCTACTTTCCTACCCGTCTTAAAACCAATAATTATTGCTGCGAAATAACCTTAAATGTTCCGAAGGATTTAAGAATCAAAATTCCATCTATTAGTTATGTGTCTTTTGGTGATTTTAAAGATGAAGCAAAAAGCTATAGTGAATTCGTTAAAAAACTAACCAATCAAATTTCTTATGCTAACCCCTTCTGCAAATTCTATGCTGGCAAGCCAATATGGAAATTTATACTAGAAAATACATTGATTTTATTGTTTCTATCCTTCCTCTTTTGGCTTCTATCTGCCTTCATCTCTGCTATTAGCGGAATAATTGTGCTTAGAATATTCATTGTAGGTTTATCTCTTTATTACATCATTAAAGCTTTTACAATCAATCTTCCAAAAGAATTTCACCCATTAGCAATTCCGGAAAAATTATTGCCTTTGTAACTCTTTTTAAAAGGATTTGCTTTTATTTGTGATATGAAATACCTTATCGTTTTATTCTTATTAATCAGTTCTACTGGTTTCGCTCAAAGCTATAAAGAGCAAATTGCAAAACACAGAGAAGAATATAAAGCTGACTTTATTAAAGATACCCGCTCGCCATTAAAAGAGGCTGATTTAAAGCATTTGCATTTTTACAATGCAGATAGTAGTTATAAAGTTTCAGCAGAAGTAATATTATTGGAAAACCAGAAAGTATTTAAGATGCCTACTTATGCAGGTACAACTGCAGATTATATTCGTTATGCAAACTTAAAGTTCGAGTTAAATGGTAAACCATTACAATTAACGCTATATAAAAGCATTGCTCTTTCTGCTAATCCTGCTTACAAAGATTATCTTTTCTTACCATTTACCGATCAAACCAATAAAAAGGAAACTTATGGTGGGGGTCGTTATATCGATTTAAAATCTACAGAAATTAATAAAGGTAGAATTGAGTTGGATTTTAATAAAGCCTATAATCCCTATTGTGCCTATAGCGATGGATACAGATGCCCAATTCCACCAGAAGAAAACGATCTAGCTACTTCAATTTTAGCTGGAGAGAAATTATTTACTGGAGAAAAGAAACATAATTAATTTTAATTAACTGTATTTTAAGATATTACATTTTATAATTTAAATAACTAAAACCTTTAGTGCTATGCTATAATTAACCTAAAAGAAAAGCTATTTTAGTAGTCATAATTTAATTATATTTAAGCAATGACAAATTATAAATGTTTAATTGTAGATGATAATGAAATTGAGCGTGCTGCAATAGCAATGCATTTACGCAAAATTAATAGACTCGACATTGTTGCCGTTTGTAATAATGGAATTGACGCTGCATCAGTCTTATTAGATCAGCCTATAGACATTGTTTTCTCTGATATCGATATGCCAGAGTTATCTGGAATGGCCTTGTTAAAAAGTATAAAAAATGCGCCAATCTTTATTTTCATTACTAGTTTCTCAGAATATGCTGCCGAGAGTTTTAATCTTGATGCTTTAGATTTTATAGTAAAGCCTGCAACTTTCGAACGTTTGTTAAAAGCAAGTACAAAAGCTATAGAATACCTTGATTTAAAAAGTTCGGTTACTCCGAACAGCAACCCACTTCCCCTACCAGAATCTGAAGATTTTTTCTTTATCAAAGAGACCAAGGGTTTTACTAAACTTAAATACAATGATGTGATCTACATTGAAAGCATGGGCGATTTTTCTAGAATATATACGGCTCAAAACAATCACATTACCTTAATTAACCTAAAAAACTTAGAGCGTCAATTACCTGCTGAATTTGTTAGAATTCACAAACAATACGTCATTAATGTAAATCAAATTGCCACCATATCTAATTATGAGGTATTGTTAAATCATGGCCATTCTGCTCCGATTAGCTTAATTAACAGAAAAGAATTAATAGAGAAGATAGCCGGCAAAACTTTATCTAGGCATATTAAAGAGTAGTTTAGACAGCTTTTGGCAAACTTAAGGTAAAAACACTTCCATTATTAAGTTTACTATTTGCTTGTAATGATCCATTCATCATTTTTGTGAAGGTTTTACATAATACCAAACCAATACCTGTTCCTTTTTCTTTATTTGTACCGTATGTACTTTTCCCTGTCTCTAAATGGGTAGAAGTATTAAAGTTAACCACTTGTTCCGTAGGCATTCCAATCCCATTATCCATTATACTGATTTTTACTTTTTTGCCGTCTTTAATAGAGTTTAATTCAATAACACCATTATTGGGTGTAAATTTAATTGCATTGCTGATCAGGTTTCTTACAATTAGGGAAGTCATGTTCATATCCGCTAAACACAGAGTTCCTGACGGAATATTATTTTTTATGGTAATTCCTTTTTGATTAGCTATGGTTAACATAGAGTTTAGCACTTCCTGAATACAAAGCTGAATATCGAATTTCTCTATAATTGGTTCAAAACCTTGCATCTGGCTCGATGCCCAGTTCAGCAAATTTTCCATCATTGAAGAAGTATAACCTAACGTATTTTTAAGATTGCCAGCGTACCTAGTTAATTCACCCTGACTAATATTTCCATCTTCTAAAAGCTGTATAAAAGAAATCAAGGAATTAACTGGAGAACGCATATCGTGGCTCACAACGCTAAATATGGTGTCTTTTACCTTACTCAAGTTCTCAAGCTCTCTTTTCTGCTCTGAAACTATCCTATTCAGCCTTGCTGTTTTACGCTGTGTATAAAAAACAAATGCGCCAGATAAGAATAAAATAGTAGCAAGTACAACTAAAAAGGTATTCACATTTTTATTAACCCTCAATTCATTGCTCTGAACATCAATTTCTTTCTCTTTTTCTGTTTTGGCCAGCAAGGCAAATAAACGTTGTTTATCTAAAACGCTTTTCTCGTTTTCTAGATCTGATTGTCTTTTAAGAAAAGTAATGCGTTGTAAACTTTTTTCCTTATCACTTAAAGCTAATTCTTGTTTTCTTAAGGTCAATTGTTGTTGTTGTTGTCTTGCCAAAAAAACCTGCCTTTGCAGTTCAACATCCGTTATTTTCTGTTTAAGTTGATAATCATTTTCCTTGATTGAGAAATCCAATTGCAACTGCCTCCTTGTAATTTCATTCTCTTTTTCCTTATTAAAAATTTGGTCCTTAAATGAAATGTACAACCTATAATAAACTAGAGACTGGTTAAAATTTCCTTGTTTTTCTTCTATTGTACTTAATTTTTGATAAGCGTTTCTTTGTACCTCTAACAACTTGTTTAGCTGTGCAATTTTTAATGCCTCTAACAATAAAGACGTTGCTTTTTCATACTCATTTTCTTTAGTATAAAAATCGCTTAAAGCCAATAAACTCATGGCATAATAGCTTTTATCATCTTGCTTGTTGGTATATTCAATAGCTTTTATATAAGAAATAAGTGCTAAATCCTTATTTTCACTAGCTTCATAAACAGTTCCTAAATCTTGATAAATAGGTCCTAAAACAGATGCATCTTTTAAGTCTTCCGCTACTTTTAAGCCTTTTGCCAAGTACTCCAGCGCCTTATTATATTTTTGATTTGAAGCAATACCTAGCTTTGTAAGCTCAGTTTCCGATGCTTGAATAAAAGTAGAGCCAAGCATGTTATAAACTACTGCTAAACCTCTATTGCTTTGATTACCCACACCAAAAACCTTCAATGCTTTTTGTAAATAATTGTAAGCTTCTACTTGCTGATCTAGGCTCTGATAAATTTCTGCAACGTTAACATAACAACTTGCTAAATCTCCTTCACTTTTGAGTTCCAAATAAATTGGAATAGCTTTTTGATTTGCTTCTAATGCCTTGGCATAATCTGGAATACCATTATATAAAGCTCCAAGGTTCAAATAGGTGCCACCTACCATATCTAAATTGTTCATTGCCGTGTAAACTTCAATAGCCTTATAATAATTCCCCTCGGCTTTAATGTAATTGGCAAAACCATGATAAAAAAGACCAAGATTATAATAAGCATCACCAGCATATTTTTTCTGATCGATCTTATTTGCCAATGCAATTGTTTTATTTACATACACTTCACTTTTATCGAAGTTTTTAAGCTTCATGAATTGTTTGTAAACCTGCTTTACGATAACCAGTTTCGCCGAATCATCTCTTGTATGATTTTGATAAACACTAACTAGACTATCTGCTTTTTGTTGTGTAGTTTTTACTTGAGCATTTACGGCAATACAGAAAAACATCAAGCTATTGAATATCAAAAACTTTAATGAAAGATGAAAACCCGCTGTTTGAAACCTACTTTTCATTGCCAAGATTGAAAATCGGGGGTGTTAAAATACCCATGGTACGGTATACTAATAACGATAAATAGCTAGCAAATGGAAATTTAATCCACACTAAAAACTGGCTCCAATACATGACAAATACATTTTGGGATGAACTGTTCAATATAAGACATTTTTTTAAGCGATACCATATCATTTTGAATTTTAATATTTTGTATATTCAATACAATGAAATCCAATCTTTTTAGCGCTCTAATTCCTAGTTCTTCAAATGCATTTATCTGGCTCAACTCCATATTAATGTTAGTTGGAATTTTTGTGCTCGGTTGGAAGCCAGAAGTAGTTATCGTGGCTTATCTATTAGAAACTATAATTATTGGTATAATCCACGTTTTTAAATTATTAATTGTACTACTTTATGGCGATAAGCATTTGATTGACCAATCTGAAAAAAATATTTTTAGTGGTTTTACAGTGATTCCCTTTTTTATCATCCATTACTTCTTTTTCATTTTTGTTCAATCCATTTTTATTTTTGTCATGCTCGGAGACATGCTTCCAAGTAAAAATGAATCTTTTAATGTTTTTGGGAATTATGCCTATTTATTGTCACAACACGATGTTTTTATGGCATTCCTAACATTGGCCTTTAGTAACGTAGCAATGACTTTTAAAAACTTTATTTTGCCTGGAGAATTTAGAAAAACAACCACTAGCAAACTGTATTTTCAGCCTTACGTTCGTATTTTTATCCAACAGTTTGTGGCCATTTTCGCTTGGTTCTTTATGTTTTTCATTAGTAGTGCACTGGCCGCCGCCCTAATGATTATCGGTTTCAGATTAATTGTCGACCTTTTCTTAAACAAGGCCAGTATGAATAAAGATTTCAAAGCAATGCTAGTGAGCAGACTTAAAAAGAACCAGAAACTAGAAGATGCTGAGCAAACTGAAAAGAGCTTTGATTCTTTTTTAGAGAAGTAAAAACATAAAAATTTTGTCATTCCGAGGAACGAGGAATCTATTACAAAGAACTAAACCTAGTAGATCCTTTCTCGAAGAAGTCCTATCGTGTGGACACAAATATTGGTTTCTTTTTTGCCTCTATGCCGGCAGGCATCAAACTTTTGAAGCATCAAAAGTATGCAAAAATGCTTGTCAATCCCACTATGTGCCTTTTCACAGGCTCCCGCTCATCAAAAAAACAGCGGCACTTTGTTTTGTTTGTCGGTGATAAATGAAAGTGAGTGTAAGAATGAGCACAAAACCACTGCGTTTGAGGTTTGGTAGTGCTGGTTTTTCTATTGTGATACTGTTTTTTTGATTGGGCTGGCACTGGGGATTGACGGTCGTGCTTGGCTAGAGACACAATATTATGAACGGAACCTTGCATAGCCCAAAAAGCAATGAGCAAAAAAGATGTGTCCACATGATAGGACGAAGTAAGGACAAGCTGCTGCGCTCTGGATGACTAAATTCACCAACCGAAAAACCTAATGTTTTAACCACTAAGCCACCAAGCCACTAAAGCTTAACAAATAATATCTTGGTGTCATTGGTGTCTTTTTGGTTTATGAGAGATTTTCATTTGAAACACAAGCTTTTGTTTAATAAACCTGATGGAAGCGAAAATACTTTTTTGTCACCCTGAGCGAACCTGTCCCGACTTCTTCGGGAGTGGAAGGGCAAACAAAAAAGATTGTAGCGCACAGCAGGAATGCTTAAGCCACAAAGAACTAGCATTGTTTTTCAAATACCTTTATCGTTCTTAACTTCTAAACGCTAAACCCTAAACTATTACTTAAACAACTCTGGAAACTGATCAGGTTTACTTTCATTCATCATGGCGTAAACAGCTTCAATTACATCATCTACCGATGGTTTACTGAAATAATCCCCATCAGAACCATAAGGCGGACGGTGAGCTTTTGCTGTTAATGTTTTAGGCTGTGCATCTAATAAATAATAACCTTGTTGTACTTCTAAGATTTGTTGCAAGATAAATGCTGTTCCGCCTCCTGGCACATCCTCATCAATAACCAACAATTTATTGGTTTTCTGTAAAGACTTTTTACAAAGTTGATCAGTATCAAAAGGTAAAAGCGTTTGCGGATCTATAATTTCTATTGAAATGCCTAAATGTTCTAGTTCCTCTGCAGCTTCTTCTACAATTCTAAGGGTAGAGCCATAAGTAACAATTGTTATATCTGTACCTTCTTTAATAATTTCGGCTTTGCCCAAAGGGACAGTAAACTCGCCAACATTATCGGGTAATTTCTCTTTTAAACGATAGCCATTTAAACATTCGATTACCAATGCAGGTTCATCTGCCCTAAATAAGGTATTGTACATACCTGCAGCTTGTGTCATGTTACGCGGAACACAGATGTGCATGCCACGCAATGAGCCTAAAATCATCCCCATAGGTGAGCCAGAGTGCCAAACGCCTTCTAAACGGTGACCACGTGTGCGTACAATTACTGGCGCTTTCTGACCAGCTTTAGTACGGTATGATAAACTTGCTAAATCATCACTTAAGATGTTTAAAGCATATAATAAATAATCTAGGTATTGTATTTCGGCAATTGGTCTTAAGCCACGTAAGGCTAAACCTATACCTTGACCAATAATCGTAGCTTCTCTGATGCCAGTATCGGTAATTCTTAAGTCGCCATATTTAGCTTGTAAACCAGCAAAACCTTGATTCACATCACCAATGTGTCCTAAATCTTCTCCAAAAGCCACCAAACGTTGGTCGCGAGCAAAGTTAGCATCGAAACAAGCATTTAACAGCTCTCTACCATCTAACATTTTACTGTCTTCGTTGTATTGAGCATCAACTTGATCTACCAAAAACGGACTTTCTTTCCCGTCTGTAAATAGTTTAGAACTATATTTTTCTTCGTTAATTTCTGCTTGTTCTAAGTACCATTTCACTAAAACATCTCTATCTGCTGATGGAGTACCTACACTTAGACGAATAGCTTTACGAGCAGAAGATAAAACTTCTCTTCGCAATGCATCTGGTGTTGAAGCTAATTGATTAGCAATTTTAATTAATGCTGCGTTTCCATCCGCAAAAGCGTGAATCATTTTTATAACCTGACCTTGCTCTTGCTTAATGCTAGTTAAAAACTCATCCCAAGCTTCTTTTTGTACAGCTTTTACAGTGCGTTTTGCTTCGCTTTCTATTTCATTTAATTGTTCGTCAGTAGCAATGGCCGATTCTATCATCCATTTGCGCATCTGTATAATACAATCGTGTTCTTTTTCCCAAGCTAAACGATCTTTCTCTTTATATCGCTCATGTGAGCCAGAGGTAGAGTGACCTTGTGGCTGCGTAACTTCGGTAACGTGTATTAAAACAGGCACATGCTCTTCTCTACAAACATTAATTGCTCTTTCGTAGGTTTCGCATAAAGCGGGATAATCCCAGCCTTTTACCTTAAATATCTCGTAGCCATTTGTACCTTCTTCCCTTTGGAAACCTTTTAATATCTCCGAAATGTCTTCTTTTGTAGTCTGAAATTTAGCAGGAACAGAAATCCCATAACCATCATCCCAAACAGATATCGCCATTGGCACTTGTAAAACACCAGCTGCATTAATCGCTTCGAAAAACACACCTTCAGACGTAGAAGCATTTCCTATGGTACCAAAAGCAACTTCGTTTCCTTTAACAGAAAAGTTTTTTAAATAATCTAGTTCTGGGTTTTTCCTAAACAACTTAGAAGCATACGCTAAGCCAACTAAACGTGCCATTTGACCACCTGTTGGTGCAATATCAGACGAACAGTTTTTAATCTCCGTTAAGTCTTTCCAAGAGCCATCCTCATTTAAAGAGCGGGTTGCAAAGTGACAATTCATTTGTCGACCAGCCGAAGAAGGGTCTGCCTCTACGCTCGGATTTGCATACAACTGTGCAAAAAATTCCTTTATAGTAGAAATTCCTGTAGCAAATGCAAAAGTCTGGTCTCTGTAATAGCCTGAGCGCCAGTCACCTTTTTTAAATGCCTTCGCCATGGCAATTTGAGGAACTTCTTTTCCGTCGCCAAAAATACCAAACTTCGCCTTACCAGTTAAAACTTCTCGTCTACCTAAAATACTAGCCTGACGACTCTCTACAGCAATTTTATAGTCATTAATTACGATTAATTTAAAATCATCGAAACTTAATTCTGAGGCATCAATTTGATTAGTTGTAACTTTTCCTTCTGACTGCATATTGGGAATTGGTTAGACGGCAAAGATACAATTCTTTCTAATTCCCTATCAATTTGAACGGCAAATAATATTTGGAATGCTTTTTGTTTTAAGATATAAAACATTAAATTTGTTTAGACCAGAAAATGATGAAAGCGTTATAATTATTAAGCTATTAAATGCTTAAATTTACAATAGCTCATCACAATTAAAACTAAAAAACGCACAGATGAAAAAGTTAATTTTGTTATTTACCATGATATTAGGTTTTGGTGTTGCAGCAAATGCTCAAACCAAACCAGCTGAGTTTAAATTTGATACCGAAGTGCATAACTTTGGAGACATTGCATTAGGCAAACCAGTTTCTTTTACCTTTAATTTTACCAATACCGGAGAGGCTCCTTTAATTATCTCTAAAGTGGAGACTACATGTGGTTGTACTGTATCAGAATACACACAAACACCTGTTAAAAGTGGTGAAAAAGGTTTTGTAAAAGTTACTTTAACCCCATCAGGACCAGCATTACCATTTAATAAAGGTATTACCTTAACTTCAAATGCCAGAACAGCTACAAAGGTGCTGGTAATTAAAGGAAAGTATGTAGAAGGCAATACAAAGTAATATTTTAAAGATATTTTAATAAAAAACCCCGTTTATCCGACGGGGTTTTTTATTTTTGTGGCCTATGCCAAAAATATCAGAAAAAGGGTTTCAAATGCCCGCATCGCCTATCAGAAAATTAACGCCATTTGCAGATAAAGCAAAAGCTGCTGGTAAAAAAGTTTATCACTTAAATATTGGTCAGCCAGACATTGCCACACCAGAGGGAATGTTAAACGCCATTAAAAACATAGATTTTGATGTTTGGGCTTATACGCCATCTGAAGGCACTTTATCTTATAGAAAAAAGCTAACTGAATATTACAACAAATTAGGTTACAACATTACGCCAGAAAACATTTTGGTAACTGTTGGTGGTTCTGAAGCCATTACCATCGCTATGCAAACCTGCGTAAACGAAGGTGATGAGATTATTATTCCTGAGCCATTTTATGCCAACTACAACGGTTTTGCTTGTATGAGTAATGTGGTGGTTAAACCTATTTTGTCTTATATAGAAAATGGTTTCGCTCTGCCTCCTATTGCAGAATTTGAGAAATTGATTACTGCAAAAACCAAGGCTATCATTATATGTAACCCTAATAACCCAACGGGATATTTATATTCTAGGGAAGAATTAGATGCTTTAAAAGCTTTGTGCTTAAAATATGATTTGTTCTTGTTCTCTGATGAGGCTTACCGCGAATTCTGTTATGACGGTCGTGAGTTTATCTCACCAATGCATTTAGATGGATTAGATGAAAACGTAGTGATCATGGACACGGTTTCTAAACGTTACAGTGCTTGTGGAGCTCGTTTAGGTTGTTTAATCACTAAAAACAAGGAAGTAATTGCATCTGGATTAAAGTTCGCACAAGCGAGGTTAAGTCCGGGTATGGTAGAGCAAATTGCTGGAACCGCAGCTGTGGATACGCCAGATAGTTATTTTGAGGAAGTAAATAAGGAATATACCTTACGTAGAGATACTTTGGTAAAACGCCTAAACAATATTGAAGGTGTATTTTGCCCTAATCCAGGTGGTGCATTTTACGTAGTGGCTAAATTCCCGATTGACAATGCTGATGCATTTTGCCAGTGGATGTTAGAGAGCTTTGAGCACAATGGCGCTACGGTAATGATGGCACCAGCTACTGGTTTTTACTCGAGCCTAGGTTCTGGTAAAAATGAAGTGAGAATGGCTTATGTTTTAAATACGGATGATTTAAACGGAGCGATGGATTGTTTAGAGGTTGCGTTAGCAAAATATCCAGGAAGGGTATTGTAACTACCTAGTATCGTCATATCGAACGCAGCGCAGCGAGGAGATATCTGTTCGTTTAGACTACCCTTATATTATAAAAGAAAGCCTTGTCATTAAACAGGGCTTTTTTGTGCATCAAGCTTTTTTGAAGCGCAAGTACAGCATTTCATAGGAATGGCAGTCCCGCTTTTTGCTGCAAGTTTTTTAATTGGTCTTCGACTACGCTCAGACTGACATTAAAAAAGCTTTCCGCGGCAATCAGGGCTAAGAACAAAAAGTTGTGCTACTATGAGGGGTTGCTAATTGCCTAAAGAACTACTTCCTTGTTATTTAAACCCGTCCCGATAGCTATCGGGATAGCGAAAAGCCCGCAGGTGAGGTACGAGCCGAGGACTTGTAGCGAGGGTGGGGCTGGATTTACAAAAGAATTACTGACCTTGATTTTCTAATAATTCTTTATTTCTACCTCAAATACTTAGATTTTGACAATTTGTCTTAAAGGAGTTTTGGCATTTATTTTGTATATTTGTTGTTCGATTGATAGTTTGTTTAATGTTTTGTTCGATAACTGAGAATTATAAACTATTAACTTAGAGTTACAAAAAGGGGCCGTTTTGGATTTGACAGGGTGGCGCTGAGTATGTTAGCATGCAGTGCGTTGTACGGAGAGCACTTAAAAGAGAACGTTCACACTATATCTGGCGAAAATACTTACGCCTTAGCTGCCTAGTTTAGAACTTCGTAAGCTTTTGTCTCGCTAACTGCTGCATTGTTAGGTTAGTAATAGAGGCATCATAATAACAGCGCTAGCTTTGATGAGGGTACGGCATCATCGCGAAACAAAGTATCTAAGGAGAAAGGCAAGGTCGGTTACCAGCCCGCCCAATCCCGACAATTAATTGGAAAATAAGCATGTAGAAGGCATAATTTATCACACAACTGGACAAGGGTTCGAACCCCTTCGGCTCCACCACACAGTAGCAGAAAAAGCCACCCCAAAAGGTGGCTTTTTCGCTACGTGGTGGTGGCCCGTAGCGACAGCTTTGCGCTGTCTGCTACGGGAAGTCATCTGTTTAATTCTTCTAACTGACTTTTATTGGAAGATCATAAGCAGACACAACCTTTGCCTTATTTGGAACGCTTATCTTCAACAACATCACTTATGCTTCAACCTCTACCTTTTTGTACGTATGTACTTTTTAGCGAGAAAGATTTGATGCTCTATGTTGGCTTTACATCAAATCTTCACAACAGAATATTAAATCATAATTCTGGAGGGACAAAAAGTACTTCATACAGACGACCGCTAAAATTGATATTCTGTGAATTTTATTTATTTGAAAAAGATGCCAGAAATCGAGAAAGCTATTTTAAAACTACTGCTGGAAAAAAGGCATTAAAATTAATGCTAAGGACTACGTTGCATACTTTAGGTTATGCTGAAAAAGTGAGTTTTATCTTTGCAGAAGAAAATGAGCAAAATTAATGTCAAAACACCAAGGATGTTGGATTCCTACTAGAAATGGTTATTTAATTAACACCCAATTTCACACCCATAGAAGTGTAGTTGGGTGTCTTTTATGCAAAAAACAGAATTGAATAAGCCGACTAAAAAACTTAAAGATTGACTTTAAACCCCCATTCAATAAGTTTTAAGACTGCATCTTTAGGTATTGCAAATCCGCCGTGTTTCCATTCCCCATTTAAGTTAATTGCTGATTTACTTTTATCATTAAAATGCATTTGTATCTGTTCTCCGTGAAGAGTGACTTTATTTTCCACGATAGTTGGCACATCTAGTCGTTTAAAGATTTCATGTTCATGTCCCCGTTCTATAGCTTTTGATAATCCATTTGCATTCACAGTTAAGCGTGGAATATAAAAACGTTTAAAGTATTTTGTCGATTTATCAATTGATGAATAAAATGAGTCTACATTGTTCGAATGCATATTCTGCCAAGTTGTTTCATCAGAAACATATCTAGGTAAATCGATAGGATCAATGCCAAACCAAGCATTATTTTCAGATGCGAATTCTGAACACAACGCTGTCAAACTCTTCGATTGGTTCTGTGTATTAGACGAATTAATTACCTTTGCCAACATTCTTTGATGATCTCGGGATAACCAAGGACAGACTTTTAATTTGGAGATATGATCCATTGAAATAATTTCATAGAGAAATCCCCATTTAAGCTTTAATTCTGTCATACCAGGAGTTGAATAAATCTTATCTCCGTTTTCAGTTGCGCATGTTAAAGCAAGAATCAAACTGTCCAGTTGCTCTCTCCGATCAATTGTAAGGTCTTCCCATTTAAAGCTATCTAGATGTGTAAGGAGATTAGCACGCATATTAAGTTTTTTTTCGTTTTTCAATAATCATCTCAGCGATGTCAAATTGTTCTTGGTCAAAGAATCCCCTTGGATAATCCGTCAAATCGCCAAGCTTGCTTATGGAAATTTCTTGAGGATCTGGTTTATTTTCCTCACTCCTTGAAATAAAATTTACTATGACTTCTTCGTTCTGCACTATACCCTTCAAAGTGCTTAAACGAATGCCGTTAATTATATGCTCGCTATGAGTTTCTATAATTACCCGTACACCGCAAGCAGAGATTTGCGCTAAAAACACTCCAATTCTCGATTGCCCCATAGGATGGAGATGAGCTTCAGGATTTTCTATAATAAACATAGAATTTTCAGCTGCTATCAAACCATTTACAATAATTGGAAGGACATACGATATACCGAATCCCACGTTTGTAGGTAAACTATCTGAAAACGTTCCCTCAATTACTCGACTACGCCCAATTAATGTAGCAGCATTAAAATTTGCCCCAGGAATAATGTATTCAAGCCACTTCCTCGCCTCTCCAAATAAAAGTCCGTCTTCCAATTGTTCTAAAGTTCTAATCTGTGAAATTTTTACATTTTCGCCACTTAGAATTTGGAAGGTATTTTCACCTCTATAGCCAACGTGATCAAAAGGCTGTACTTCATATTCATACTTTAATCTAGGACCTATTCGTTCTGCACATAAATAATAAAAATAGGGATGTAAAATATCTATTCTATGTCCATTTATTACATATTCGTCTGTAGTTAGTTCGTAAACGGTCTGAGTTGCTCGGTCACCAAAATATTTAATATCAATAGAGTTGTTGTCGCCTTCCAATTTAAGAGACATTGAGGAATCCGCTATTCTTTTTGTACGTCTGATAATTTCCGAAGTATTCCCTAATTCAAGATTGTATCTGCCATTCAATGGCACACGTATTCGTCCGCTTTGAATATTATATCTTTCTTTCTCCTCAATTGTCATCCGCAAAATTAGAAGAGCTTGAATAATTGTAGATTTTCCAGCAGAATTAACTCCAGCAAAAACAGTTAAGCCTTTAAAGGAAATTGTTTCTCCTTCGAACGCTTTAAAATCCGAGAGTGTTAACTTTAAGTCAGTCATTGGAACTATATAAGTAAATATTTAAGAGTTCAGTAAAAGATCGACTTACATAATCTAACTTATGCCGATCCGTTGTACCTGTAGTTAATGCGTTAAGTAATTCTGAATTATGAGAAAGTTCGGTCGCTAAAATACTTGCCATCTCTCCATATCCTGTTTGGTAAACTAGGTTCTCATCTGTTTCCGAGAGAATGTATGTCCAAGTCATAAACATTGCTTTATTTAAAAATTGACGCCTTGCACCTTGCATTAGTTGGTCTGGCAAAACCTTACGGAATGCAAACTGACCGAATAGATGCAAAGACAGCTCTAGACTCTTATAATATCTTGCTTGAATTTCTAAGAGTTTATTCTCAGGGATTTCACTTAATTTTTCAAGAACCTCATCGAGAAATCCATTGATATCACCAACATATCGATCACGATAAAGTAAAAACCCACAGAATCTCAATGCTAGTTCTTGAGCATCCATTCTAGTATCTTTAACACTATAACCAGTCGATCGATCAAAAATCTCGGCACTTGCCATTTGTTTTAACAGAATACGTATTCTTTCTGTTGCAAAACAGTTCCGAATTTCTTGTCTATTAAGTGGCCTGCCCCCTGTATTTATACGATAAAAAATATCATATTTTACTCTCAAGGGAGAGGATGCCTCAATTATATTTATATTTAATTGCGTACCCTCCACGCGGCTATCGTACGGCTCCTCAAGTGCTTGATCTGCCTTTATTCTTTTTTCTTCACTTTGAGAAAAATACTTTCCTTCAAGATGTTTAAGGTATTGTAAGTTTTTGAGTTTAAATTTATTGTTTAAGAATTGGCTAATTACAGTAAGTCTTTGTAGACCATCGACAACTTGAAATCTTCCCTTTTTGTCCTCAGCAAAATAGAACGCTGGTAAAGGAATCTTTAATAGCATAGATTCAATAAGAAGAGATTTCTGGGCATCGCTCCATACAAAATTTCTCTGAAAGTCGGGATTTAGGTCTATTTTTCCCTTACCGATATCAACGTTTACCTGAAACGCAGATAAAAATGCAGTGCGCACTCTAATCTCTTCTGGGTCGTAAGGCTTTAGTATATCAGAAAGTCTTCCCTCATTTTCTTCTTCTTTTTCGAACCCTAACTGTTGACTTTCTTGGAATTCTCGAAAGGTATTCATCAATCTCTCTAAAATAATTCCTGGTTCGGTATCTATATCTTCGTGAATTTCTAATGCAGAAATTATCCCATTATCATAATTAAATTTAATGGTGGTAACATCAGATGGATTATCAGACAGATAAGCTAACCATTCTTGCCCATCTTTGTTTACGACTTGAAAGTCTCTTTCTGTTTCTAATACCGTAGCGTTTATTTTCATTTTTGGACTATTCTTAAGAAAGATAATTGAGTTTTTCTATGATTAATTAGTCAAATATAAACGGCTTTAAGTGAATTGCGAATTTTAATCACAATTAAAAGAAATATTGATTAATAAACACCCTTTATTAAAAAAGCTATGATATTGGCGAAATAGGACACTAACTGCGTATCACTAGCTGCTTTAAATCTATTAGAATAATTAAATTTTAATTTGTCTCAATTCACAATCAATTCATATCATCCTTTAAATAATTGTTTTATGATATTACTATTTAAAAAGTTGATTTTTCCTTATATAACTTATCTTGTTCGTCCTTGTTTAGCAATTTTTCATTATTTTCAAGTAGTGAATTAGGCCCTAAATTTCCTGATTTTATTTCTTGAAAATATTCTGAAAATGAGAGTTTAGTTTCTCCTGTGTATTCACAAATTTCACTATATGATTTATAGTCGATCAGCAAAAACCTTTCGCCTCCCTGATAGTGATGTCCTGGCAAATCTGTTAAATTGTGAGCATACAGTTCGCAACCTTCTCCTAAATAAAATGCAATAAGAAGTGGACTATCTGAAAAATCAGTTTTACATGAAGCTATGAATTGTATTTTTTTAATCTCAAAAAAACCTGTTTGTGAATTGTCCTCGAAACTCATTTTTTCATCACTTACCAACAACAAGCTTGGATTATGAGCAATGGTTTTATAACTTAAAATTGGGTAATATTTTGAATCAGATTTTTCTTTACCGTTGTGTTTGTAAATTTCTATTTCCATAATTATTTAATTAGATTCTAAAGTTCAGCAATTTAGATTTGTATAATGAAAATACATTTCAACATTCCTTTGGTTGGCGTCTTTCCTGTCGAAACAATAATTATTCATCAAAGTCGGTGACACTCACCAATAAACTCCTACCTCCCCAAAACCTTCCACATTTCTTCCACCAAGCCATTTTGAGTTTTGTCATCTATCAATTCCCAAAACATGATACCGCCTAACTTTTTCTGTTTCACATAATTTGCTTTTGCGGCGATAGATTTTTCATTGTCGAACGTGGCAAACAATTGTTTATTGACGTTATATTGGTAAGGTGCCTTTGCCTTTTCATCCCAAAAATATTGGAAGCCAGAAGTATCACTAAAATATTTGTTGAAGTCTTTAAAACTTACGCCCTGTTTAAAAACGCCCGACTGGTACAGACCATTATTTATTGGCGCTACCTTTTTCCATACGCGGCCGTAAAAAGCTGCTCCAGTAATTAGTTTATTTGCTGGAACTTGATGTTTGATTAACCAGCTCACACATTTATCAGTCGACTCTTGGTCTTTTCTATAACCATATAAAGGTGTATGGTGACCAGTTACGATTGCATAACCACCCACTAAATCATAGGTCATTAAATTGATAAAATCTACCAAGGGATGAACCTTAGCCCAGTCGACAGATTCTTCTAAATATTTAACAAAGCCACCTGCAGCAAAAGTGAGGAGGTAATTGTTTCCCATTTCCGCTCTTAAAACCTTAACCAATTCGGTAAAATTGTCTCGGTCTGCCTTATCGTATTTATGTCCAGGAAAACCTTCAATGGCAGGATATTCCCAATCTAGGTCTAAACCATCTAAATTGTATTTTTTAAGCAAGGCAACTGTTGTTTTTGCAAATGTTTTTCGGTGATTGGCATCTGCAAATAAATCGCTGCAAGGCGCACAGCCACTCCAGCCACCCATAGATACCATGATCTTTAATTGAGGATACTTCTTTTTTAAAGCTACGATTTGCAATACATTTTGCTCTTGCTTGGCATCTCTTAACATCAATGTATCGTTTCGCAGTTTAACAAAACTATAAATTAGGTGTGTTAACTTATCCAATGGATATTGCTGCAAACGTTCGCTATTACCCGTGTAATAAGCTATGATGTTATATTTTGGCTTGTGTTGGGCAAAGGCAATTTGGCTTAAGGATAAGGCAAAAAGGAGAAGCAGTTTTTTCATTAAGCTAAAGATAATTATTAGCCACAGATTAAACAGATTTTATCATCAGAAAATAGCACACCTTAAAACAATTTTTGTGATTGTCATTCACTAATTTTTCCCTTGTAAACACATTTTTCAATTAACCATTGGTTAATACCTGCGTTGTAAAAAGTTTGTAAAAGCGCATAGGTTAAGACGGACTTTAGACGGGCTTGGTTCGGACTTTGTTCGGACCTATGACAAATGAACCCGACCAAACCCCGTTTTAACCCCGAGTTAAATATATCGAAATAGTTAAGCTGTTACCATTCCTTTGCGAAGTGGCATAATTCAGACATTGAACATTCTCCTAGGAATTTTAGATTTTTCATTATACGTTTGAGTTAGGTTTTAATTCAATGCTATTATGATGATGAAAAATTTACTATTTGCACTTTTACTATTTCCTATTTTCAGCTTTGCTCAGGTAGTACCAGAAAAGGCAAATTTGATTACAGTGATGAATACAGAAACTGCTTATGCAAATTTCACTGACGTAAGGCTTTTATTGACAAAAAAAGGGATTGAAATAGCCAATCTTAATAAAGACTCTTTTGATATAAAAACAGGATTAATTGAAGTTAAAGGTTCAGGAGGTAGTTATTATGAATTCTTTTGCAGGGATAATCAAATTATCATCAGTGGTAAAACCAAAAAGAGCAATGAGAGTAATCAGGGAGAAAATAAATCTACTAAAGATTTTGAAGCTATTACCAATACCGGCACAAAGGATTCGCCAACAAAACTTAGTTTCGAAGCGATGAAAGAGGTGGCCAAGCTTTTTGGTGCAAAATTAAAATATGAGGTTTCTAAATATTATCAATAATACTTCGCGTTATTATTCAACACATGGTATAACCTGTTTCTATATGGTTATTCTCTAACATTCTACAACAACACAATTCCTACATTCCATCCTATCCACCCTGTGTAATTAGAATTTTTAAATGAAAAATCCTTATGTTTTTGCTGCAATAAACCGTAATCCCCTATGGCTGTTTGTTGTTTGGTGTAATAAACATTTACGGATGGGCCACCTTGTATGGCAAACCATTTGTTAATCTTGATATTTACAGGCAATTCAAACTTGTTTAAAAGGTTTACACATTCCCAATCGCCTTGATAAACATATTGCGAACTGATTTCTGGATTTAAAGACAGGCTTTTAAACAAGCTGATTTCTTTCCCAAAGCCTAGTCCACCAGTATATATTTTTGTAGATGATTTGGTATTTATACCGAACATCAACATATTATAAAAACGTTTACTCCCACCTTTGTAAACGGCGTTTAATTCGGTTGTTTCATTGGTACTCATTCCGATTTTGTGATATCCTTTTAAAGCTATGTTTACTAATCCTATTGAGTAACCATCATTTTCACCAGATATATTTAAAATCCCTACTTGAAGGCCTTTTAAAGTTTTGGCATAATTTAAAACGCCAACTTGTGCTCCTCTAGCCGTTTGAGCAGTTAAGTTAGCAAAAGCAGCCATATTTAAGCCATTCGATTCTTTGTTAATATTAGCAATACCAGCAATTTGTACACCAGTTGATTTTCCATTCACTACATTCCCTCCAACACCAACCTGCATTCCTCTGGTATCTTTAGTTATTAAATTTAAGGCACCAACTTGAAAACCATTTAAATTATTCCCAATGGCATTTAAACCTAACGAAACTTGCATCCCTTTCAGGTTTTCATTAATTCGATTGTACACTCCTCCAACTTGAAAACCTTCGAAGTTTTTACCTACGTGATTGTAACCTAAAGTAATTTGAGCAGCCTTTACATCACCAATAACATAATTAAAGAAACCTGCAATTTGCGTTCCCTGTACATTGCCCCCTACTAAATTAAATGCCCCACCAAACTGGAAAAACCTTACATCACTTTTATCAATATTAAAAACCAAACCTATTTCTGCACCATCTACCCCAGCACTGTATGCTCCAACGGCGTTGAAAGAAAATTTATTTACTACTTGTCCGCTTAATGAACCGTGAGAATTTAAGCCAGGCGTTAATCCAAATTGGAAAGGCGCCTTTGAAATAAAACCACCAATATTAACAGATTGAACTTTTTGTTTAGCTGTTACCAATGCATTACCGATCCAAGTTTTCGCTATTTCTTCCAAATTTCCGTTAACAAATGTTTCGCTAGAATTCTCTTGTTTATTGGTAATATTTACTTCTGCCAAAAAATGTGTGGTAGTAGATTTATAATTCTCTTTACTGATGGTTAATGAAATAGGTTGAGTGATTTTTTTTAGCCGCATCACAAAAAAGCCATCACCATCAGAAATCTCAGACACTAGTAAAAACTTTTCATAAACACTGGCATCACTTATGGGTTGTTCTGTTCTTTTATCTACAATTTGGCCCTTTACGGTATAAAGTTCTGGCGTGCCCACAGCCTCGAGGATAAGCAACTTTAGCTCAAGAGGCGCATACCTAATGATTACAAAATTACCCGATTGGCGATATTCAAAACGACCGGTAAGTAATTTCTCCAAGGTTTCAGCAATGCTGATGTTATTTTCTTTAACCGTCACTACACTATCTACAGGCAAGATATCACTGTTAAAAGAGAACCTAAACTCCCCTTTTTCTTCTAACATTGTTAAAACAACACTTAACTTTTGCTGCACTATGTTTAGGGATACTTTTCTACCTAAAATAGATTGAGCATTAGCTCTGGTGTTAAAAAGAAAACATACAAAATAAATAATCGTAACAATGCGCATCATTTCTTATTTGAGTTTAACAATGCCTTGTCCATATTCTACCTTAATATTGAATGTTTCGCCTATCACTTTTAAAATTTCTGTAAGCGATTCATTTTTAAAAGTAGTGCTGATTGGAAGCTCTTTTATGGCTGGATTTGAAATGACAATATTTGCTTTAAACTTCTCATTTAGCACAGGAACTAGTTCACTAAGTGGAGTTGCATCGCAAACCAATTCATTAGAATAATAGTAATTATACAATTTACCTTGATTTTTCTCTTTAGCTAAATGCAGTTGATTTTGCTTGGCGTCTACCTTTTCTCCAGCTGTTAATCGAACACTATCTTTTTGGTTATTTACCTTTACAATTCCGCTTTCTACAACTACAATGGTACCAGTACTATTTCCTTTTACATTAAAAGCAGTACCCACCACAGTAACTTCTACATCATTAATTTGAATGATAAAGGGCTTAGATTTATCAGCACTTACTTCAAAAAAGGCTTCGCCAGTTAATTTAACTGCTCTTGTTTTGTTGAAAAAACCACCTACAAAGGATAATGAGGATTCTTTATTTAAGGTAACTGTTGAACCATCAGGTAAAACTTGAGTTAGTGTATTTCCAGTTGTATTTACGCTGATTTGATTACCAATTAAATTGTTATAGAAAAACCAACTTCCACTAAAAAATATAGCTAGCACTGCTACCCAACCTAAAACTTTTTGATAAGCAATTTTTCCAACTTTTGTATCTTTTTTCAAACGAACATTTAAACGCTCTAAAGCTTTATGTTCATCAATCTCATTATCAATTACTAGTTTGCTTTTCTCTAATATCTTTTTAAAATCTTCTAGCTGTTTAAGATGATTGGGGTGTGAGTTTGCCCAGATCTGTACTTGTTCACTTTCGGCCAAAGTAGCCTCCCCAAGCAAGTATTTTGCAAGTAAATCTTCGTTTATATAGGTAAAATTTTGATCCATAAGCTTAACTAAAGAAAAGGAAAATAAGGATTAAGAAGTCTACAACTTTCAAACGTAAAATCTTAAGCGCTTTTCCCATCTGGTTTTCTACTGTTTTTATTGAAATGTTTAGTGCATCGGCAATTTCTTGATATTTCATCTGATCGAATCTGCTCAACTGAAATACATTCCTGCATTTTTCGGGCAATTCATTTATTGCCGAATGGATATTTTTCTCCAACTCTGTTGCCATAATTTCTGTATTTAAATTACCAACTTCATTTTTTACCGTGTCAGTATAATGAACATTAAAATTTGAGCGTACTTTTTGATGTTTCAAATAATTTAAACTCTCATTGTGAACAGATCGGTAGAGAAAAGATTTTAAAAAACCATCTGTTTTTAACTGGTCTCTTTTAGTCCAAATACGTACAAATACATTCTGCACAATCTCTTCCGCATCTTCTCTTTCTTTAATGATGGTAAAGGCATAGGCATACAAACTTTTAAAATGTTTTAAAAACACTTCGTCGAAAGCCTGTTTATTTCCGCTTTTAATTAATGCTATAAAATTGATTTCGTGACTATCCAAGTTTTGTTTTGCTCAATTAATATGTTGTAAATACCTGTCGATCAGCTATGCTTTCAAAATTTCGCTCAATTTACGCCTAATTATAATTTCTTTTAAAAATGCTGGTAAAATTTTATCTAGCAACACTAACAAACGATTGGCAAAGCCTGGAATAATTTCTTTTTTTCCTTTCAACATTCCATCCATTGCGGCTTTAGCCACAAAGTCGGCTTCTAAAATTGTTGCCTTTGCAAAACCTTCTAAATTATTGTTCATGACCAGTAGTTCTGGTTTGGTGTTAATCCCTCCCGGACTAAGCAAGCTTACACGAACATTTGTACCACTTAACTCTAATCTTAAACAGCGAGTAAAGTAACCAATAAATGATTTTGTAGCACCATAAACCTGTTTTTTTGGAACGATGAAATGCCCACCCAAGCTGCCAACATTTAAAATATAATTAGGTAATTTTTTATCTATGTGTTTTAAGAATAATCGGGTAAGCAACACGGTATTGGTAATGTTTAGGTCTATTTGGGTTTTGTAAAATTCGTTGTTTTTATCTTCAAACCACGACCAATTTCCAATGCCTGCATTGTTGATTAATACATTTACGTCTATTTGTTGAACTTGCAGTCTTTCGAAAATTTCACTAGCTGATGTACTTTCAGTTAAATCAATCTCAATGCAAAAAACTTGTGTATTAAAATTAACACGAAGGTAATTTGCTAGATATTCTAATCCGCTATTTGGCAATGAAACCAGTACTAGGTTAAGTCCGCGTTTAGCCGATTCTATAGCAAAAGATTTTCCCAAACCCTCACTTGCACCTGTAATTAAAGCTGTTAATTGTTCCATCTTAATTGTTTTTAAAGTAATTTATCGTTTTCCCAATACCCACTGCAAAAGGTGTAATTTGGTAGTTTAATTCTGCCATGGCTTTTTGGCTACTGTATTGCTGATTATACTTTAACCTATCTGCAAATTCTGGCAAAAAATAAGGAGTAAGGTTAAATAGCCTAGTTTTTAAGGATTCGATTAAACTATAGGTTTTAATAATCCCCAATGGAATTTTATAAAGTTTTCTATCCTTTCCAGTAATCTCTTTTAACGTTTTAAAAAAGCCATTAAAACTTACATCTTCACCCCCTAAAATATATCGTTCGCCATTTCTTCCGTTTTGCATGGCAGCTATATGTCCAGCAACCACATCATCTACAAATGCATAATTTGCTATGGCTTTCCCGTCTCCGGGGATGAAATGCCACGTGCCCTTGATATAACCTGTAACCATTTTACTAACAGTATTGCTGCCTGTTATTGGACCATCGCCATAAACTCGAGATGGGTTTACGATTACTACCTCCAATCCTAGTTTTACAAACTCTTTCACCTCCAGTTCTGCCAAATATTTGGTTCGTTCATAACTTATTGGAAAACCCACTGCTCTAGGATCATTTTCAGAAACTGGAAGATTTAAAGTTGGTCCCCATACCCCACAGGTAGAAGTATGCACTACCCTATCTATACCTAAATTAAGGGCACAGTTTAAAACATTTCTTGTGCCCAAAACATTAACATCATAAAAGTCTTGTTCGTTTTTACACCACATTTTAGCCATGGCTGCAGTATGGTAAACTTGGCAACAGCCTTTCATTGCTTTTTCTAAACTTTCAGGCTCCAGCACATCGCCCTTCACAAAGTGGATGTTATGATGCTGAATAAGAAATGGATGGTTAACATCCCTGCATAATGCAGTTACATCATAACCCATCTCTGCAAGGTTAAGGCATAACTTTCTACCAATAAAACCAGATGCCCCCGTAACCAAAACCCTTAAATATTTATTTGCTACCCTTTCCATCTTAAACCCTTTCCATTGTAATGGTGTACAATGAATGGTGGACTACCACGAGTTTACAAATTCCATTTTCGAAATGGTAATCGTTATAATTTCCATCGGGCAGATCTATTCTATATTGATGTGCTCCACTTTTTTTAATGGGCAAAAAACATTGAAAATTATCTGAATAGATATTTGGGATATTTACAGGTTCCTTACTGTATAAAAGCATCATGTTATAGCTTATCGGGTGCTTTAACTTGCTTACCTTATTACCAGCTTGGATTTCGTAGGAATCGTTTACCCAATTGGTTTTTTTAGCTTCTTTAGTATTGCCATTTACCAATCTGTTTACACCAGAGGTGATGAGTTTTCCACCTCTAAAATGAGCGATATCTTCTGTTTCTACATCAATTTTAAAAACAAAACGGGTATTTACTTTCGATGTTATTTTTAGGAAAACATTCTCGCCTTCTTCTTTTTGGCTAAAAGACATTTGACCAATAACCGAACCATTTCGCTTGATGTTGAATTTACTTTGTTGTGCAAACAAAGTTGAGGTTGAGCCTATAAAAAGTATAAGTAATAAAGTACCTTTTAAACTCACTGCTTTGTGAGCCAAGTTTTTTCTGTTGATTTTGGGGGCAATGTATTTCTTGCAAAGCCAAATAATGAGTGCAGGAATCATAATAGTTCTTTTGTGTTATTTAGAGCTAATACAACTCAAAAGAGATTTACCCCTACGTGTAATTTTATTTTTTTGAAAATATTGTCAAAAAACATCCTAAACAACCCCCTAACCCCCGCCAGCGGGGGGACACGTGGTGCATAACCCCTCATAATTTAAATATTCAAGTCGAAATGCAGGTGTGCAAATATACTATCCCCCTCTTTGAGGGGGTAAGGGGGAGGATGGGTATAAGATTCCATTTCTCTGTAACCTATGTTTCTATGTGGTTTAATTTTAGGTTTAATTTCTTTAGCTTAGAATCGATGAATCAGACCTCTTCAAATAAAATCTCCACTTCTCGTCTTAAAGCCATTTTTGGTGGTTCTGTTGGTAATTTGGTAGAGTGGTACGATTGGTATGCCTATTCGGCTTTTGCGATTTATTTCTCTGCCTCATTCTTCCCGAAAGGAAATGCAACCGTACAATTATTAAACACTGCTGGCATTTTTGCCTTGGGCTTTTTAATGCGCCCTTTGGGTGGTTATATTTTTGGAAGGTTGGCAGATAGAATTGGTCGTAAAAAATCAATGGTCTTTTCGGTGCTGTTAATGTCGATGGGTTCTTTGTTGATAGCCTTTATTCCAACTTTCCAAACCATCGGCATTGCCGCTCCTATTCTTTTGTTAACTGCAAGGTTATTGCAAGGTTTAAGCGTGGGTGGCGAATATGGTGTTTCTGCAACCTACCTCAGTGAAATGGCTACAAAAAGCAGAAGAGGTTTTTATTCGAGCTTTCAGTATGTAACTTTAATTGGCGGACAATTATTCGCATTGGCCGTTCAATTGGCTTTGCAAAAACTATTTTTAACAGAAGCACAAATGTTAGACTGGGGTTGGCGTATCCCTTTTTTAATTGGCGCCATACTTTCGTTAGTGGCACTTTATCTAAGGAAAAACCTGGAAGAAACACAAGCCTTCGAAAACCAGAAAAACCATACGAGCGATAAAAAGGGAACAATTAAAGCCTTGTTAAAACATCCAAAGGCAGTAATCACAGTAATTGGATTAACACTAGGTGGCACCTTGGCATTTTATACCTACACCACTTACATGCAAAAGTTTTTAGTGAACACGATGCATTTGAGCAAAGAAGATTCTACGCTGATGTCATTTACCACTTTATTCATTTTCGCTTGTCTACAACCTGTATTTGGTGCTTTATCTGATAGAATAGGCAGAAAACCTTTACTGATTGGTTTTGGTGTTTTGGGAACTATTTGTACAGTTCCGCTTTTAACCTTGTTAAGTAATACCACATCACAATTTCAGGCTTTTTTATTGTTGATGTTTGCACTCATCATTGTGAGCGGCTATACGAGTATTAATGCTATCGTAAAAGCAGAGCTTTTTCCTGCAGAAATTAGGGCACTTGGCGTTGGTTTACCTTATGCTTTAACTGTAGCTATTTTTGGTGGCACGGCAGAATACATCGCCCTATGGCTTAAAGACATACAACACGAAAATTATTACTATTGGTACATTACTGCTTGTATTTTTATTTCGTTACTAGTGTATGTTTTCATGAAGGATACAAAGGAAGTTTCTGAATTGGATGAGGATTAGGTTTAGGTAATTTCGTCACCCTAAATTTTTCAGTAGTTTCTATTGATTTTTGTCTTCAAGAAAGCTCTGCTGTTTATTTCAGGGTCTTTCCTGCAGCCAGATGCTGACCACGAAGTAGCTACAAGACAATTGAAAATACTAAAACTACTTGTAAAACAAGTTCAGCATGACGAATGCAAGCAAGACCTAAACTTTCTTAAGCTTGTATCTATTAGGAAAATACCGCTCCCTTATTTTCAAGAATGGATATTCTATTGCTTTGCTTACGATAATTCCTCCTACAAAGGCAAAGGTTACGTATGAGATGTAAAATACTGCTAATCCATAAGGGTAAAGTTTTAAACCCAACACCAAAAAATGAATATGAAACAAGTAAATAGAATAAGAATAAGTACCGATGTAAGATAATGGCTTAATGATTTTCAAGAAGGTAGGATTATGGTAATCGATTAGGCAAATCATAATGTAACCAAAACAAATTGGGTTTAGCGACAGACTTATGATTGCTTGCCAAGGGGTATCCCATCTACCATAAATAAAGTTAGTGGAGATAAATAAAAGACACAAAGTGAAATACAATGGTCGGTACTTATTTTTTAAAATCCTTTGCATCAATTCCTTTTTGTAATTGGCTACAAAGGCAATCAACACACCAAAAAACATGGCATCAAACCGCAAGTGACTTGGGGTGTAATCTCTGTCGAAATTGTAATTATGATAAGTTAAAAAGTTATACGCTCTTCCAAATACACCTATAGCTAGTAAAATCAAATAGAGCACTAGCATCGATTTTAAGTTTACTTTTTTCAACTTAATCAACACCACAAAGGCAATGGCTAGTAAAACATAAAAGTGTTCCTCCACACTTATAGACCACAGGTGACCGTTATTGTTTTTGGTATAATTGGTAATGAAAAATACTTCGTGAAAAAATCTATTTAATTGTTGAGGGTACTTGGCAAAATTAGCACTGTACCAAAACTGGTAAATGAGATAGAAATAATAAGCTGGATAAATCTTAAACCCTCTTCTAATTAAAAACAACCTGATGTTAAAAGTCTGATTGGCTTCATATTCTTTGATGATTAATCCTGCGATTAAATAACCACTTAACACAAAAAACAAATCGACACCAGACCAGCCACCAGTTTGTATCACAGAAATAAACGCACCAAACACTGTAGTATCATGAAAAGGTACATGGTGAATAACCACCAATATTACCCCCATGAACCTCAAAAAATCTAATTGTAAATTTCTTTTCATTAATGCGCTTGTTTATAGAATGAATATTTGATTTCCATTCTAAAAAGCTATAAAGATAAGCGAAATTTCTATTTGATTAAACTTAACTAAATGAACAATTCATCGGCTAATTGCTAATAAATTATAAGTATTAATTTCGGTCGGTGAGACACCGACCGATAGGATTTAATTTATTTATACTTACATTAATGAACCCTTGAACTAATGATGCTAATGAACTAATCACGCTAATGAACCAATGACACTAATGAACTAATGTCAAACAACAACCGCAGTAACTTTCTTTGTCTTTCTACTTTGCTCTGCCATGAAACCCATTAAGTGACTTTCAATAGATTCATCAATAGTAGAAGTTAACATTTTAGGATCTTGGTGTGCAACAGCTTGCGCAAAGTCTCTTGCCAATAACCAATCTCCACCTCCGTGACCACTATTTTTGTAACCTTCTACATCTTCGGCAATAGGTTTAAGTTTAGTTACTTTTCCTGTTTTAAAATCCGTAATCACCAATTCAGTCATATCACCTACCATATCGCCCATGGCACCAAAAACACGAGTTCTCCTACCGTGATATGAAGCAAATGCTTCCATAGAAAAATTAGCGGTTACGCCATCTTTAAACCTCATGCTGGTAATGTAGTGATCTGGTTGATCGTTATCCATTTTATATACACAACGACCGTAATTGGTAGTTTTTAACCGTTCCATTGCCATTGCTTTTTTATCAACCGTATCAGCAGGAATATCTAACACACTATTTCTACCACCTCGTTCTACATATTCTTTAATAGCAGAATACGGGCATTCTCTTTCTACCTTGCAACCATCTGTACAACGATCAGTACTTCCTGCTGGCGCATTTGATGCCTTAAACCATTTCAAATCGCCCATGGCAACAATTTCTTCGCAAGGTTTATCAATTACCCATTTAATAATGTCTAAATCGTGACAAGATTTAGCCAATATGATAGGTGTAGTTTGTTTTGAGTTATGCCAATTTCCACGAACGTAAGAATGTGCCATGTGCGTGTGTTCAATTGGTTCTAAATGTTGTACGCTCATTACTTGACCTACAGCACCAGCGGCAAGTAGCTCCTTCAATTTTACGAAATAAGGAGCATACCTTAACACATGACAAACTGCAACAATTCTTTTATTTTTTCTAGCTAAAGCTAATATCGCCCTGCATTCCTTTTCAGTTGGTGCAATTGGTTTTTCTAACAAAATATCATAACCCATTTCAAGCGCTTTCATACAAGGCGCATAATGTAAATTATCAGGTGTGGTAATGATAATGGCGTCTGCAAATTTTGGACGTTTAAATACATCCTCCCAAGTATTGAAACGATTTTCATCAGCTATTTTATGAAGCTTCGCATATTTATCATTTCGATAAGGAATTGGCTCTGCAACACCAATAATATCTAAATGATCTGGATTGGCAGCAGCAAAACCACCATATACGTTACCACGATTACCAGCGCCTAAGGTAATGGCTGTAACGGCTTTTGGTATTGGTTTATGATTCGGGTTAGCCGGAATGACATAACTAAAAGTATCATCACTAATTTTCGCAATGGTTTCTGGAGCAATGATGGCTGCCCCTAGCGTTACTCCTAAATTTTTAATTAAACTTCTACGATTCATGGGATTTATTGAGGGATTTATATTTGGTTCTATTTGACTTGGTAAACTGAAACAACTGGCCTATGGTCTGAAGCATAAGTTTCTGGTATCACATAATATCCGCTAACATTCCAGTTTGCATTTTTTAGAGCAATGTAATCAATTGTCTTTTTAGGGAAATCTTGAGGAATAGTATGGGCACAACTTGCTGTACAACTCCTTTTATACTGTTGATCTAATAAAATAATAGGTTCAGCTCTTGCTTCGCAATTTAAATCGCCAACTAAAATAATAGCTTCCTTTTTTAAGCTTAAAGCTGATAAAATACTTTTCATTTGCACCACACGATTGCTATCTGGCCTTGTTGCATCTAAATGTGTATTAGCAAAAATCAATTTTGTTTTGTTTGGCAGTGTAACTGTGGCATAAGAAAGCACTCTTGCCTCTGCTTTTATCACCTGTGGTAAATCTACTTTTGTACCATTTTGAAGAGGAAACTTACTTAAAATAGCAACTCCATAATCGCCTCCATCATGGTCAATGGCTTTAAAGAATTGAAAATGCATTCCCGTTTTTTCTGCTAACACTTTGGCTTCATCAATATTTCCAGAACGTTTGGTAAAGCAGTCTACTTCTTGCAAACCAACTAAATCTGGGTTTTCTTTCTTAATAACTGCCGCTATAGCATCTAGGTCAATTAAGCCAGGTTTAGATGGAGGATTTGCATGATGAATATTATAAGTCATCACTTTTAGTGCTAAACCTGTATTTGTTTGAGCATTTAAATTGGAACTAATTTTAGCCGAACAAGCACAAAATAAAATGGCAGTAAATAAGAAAATTAGCTTTCTAGATAAGTGGTGCATTTGTTTCATTTTGTTTCGAAGCTCAAATTATCAATTAAATTTTATAACCAAAAATTACATTCGTCTTAATTTTATTACAAAATCGAAAGTAAACCTTTTGCTGGTATTGGTATCTCTTCCATAACCATACAGTAATCCCTATTTTGGAACATTGAATTATTTTATGGAATTTCTAACCTAATACCATCTAAAAATAAAACGCTGCTTATGAAAATGCTTTTACGCTTCTCTGTTCTTTTAATCTTCTCTATCCTCTTTAATTTTTCAGGATTTAGTCAGCAATACACCATAGATGACTTTTACAAAGTAGACTCAATTGCAACCAAAGCAAAGCCGAAAGATGCACTGGCATTGATTGAAAAAATGAATGATCAAGCTAGAGCAGATGGCAATACTCCTTTGCTGATTAAATCAGTTATCTACAAAATGATGTTTCAAAGTTATTTGGAAGAGAATGCCTTTGATAAAATTCTGATTGATTTAAGGAAAGACATCAGCCTTGCTAAACAGCCAGAAAAAAGCATTTTACAATCTTTATTAGCAGAAACGTACTGGAAATTTTATCAGCAAAATCAATGGAAAATTTCACAACGAACTAATGTAAGTGCCAACATTGGCGATGACATTAACACTTGGTCTGTTCAAAAATTAACGGATGAGATTATTAAAAACTTCCTATACTCTTTACAAGAGGTAAGACTTTTACAAAACACCAAAGTAGATTTTTTAGACAAAGTTTTAGCTGGCGATAAATATAATCGATCTTTTAGGCCAACGCTATACGATTTATTGGCGCACAGAGCACTAGATATTTTTATTAATACACAAATAAATGTTACGCAAGCTGATGATGAAAACATTGATTTTACAGACCCAACTTGGTATGCAGACCAACAAACTTTCATCAATCTAAAATTACCACAAAGTGATAGTACTTCATTTTATGCAGAGGCTATGCAATTATTTAAAAATTTAATGGTTTTCCATCTGGCTGATAAAAATGAGACCGCATTAGCAGATATTGATTTAAAGAGATTAAAGTTTATTTCACTTAGAAATAACAATAATGAACTCTACCAAAATGCCTTACAAAATTTAGCTGCCAAAAGCATAAACACAGAAGTTTATGCTGACATTTTATATGAGCAAGCCATCCTTTATAAAAATGCACCGGCAGGAATTGACACCAACCAACAAAATCTTGTTAAGGCAGTTGAACTAAGCAATAAAGCTATTAAAGCCTTTCCAAAAAGTATTGGCGCCTTTAACTCTGCAAACCTTATTAAGCAAATCAAAAGCGTTGAATTGAACGCTCAAGCCAAAAATATAATTGAGCCAAATAAGCCTGCACAGCTTCATTTAACCTATAAAAATGTAGATACAATTTATTTCAAACTTTACAAAAGACCAATGCTTGAGCAGCTTTACAACAAGCTGAATAATAAAAAAGATTTCTTCAGCTTTTTGGAAAAGAATAAAACGACGAGAGAATGGTTTATTATAGTTCCTAAATCTAGCGATTATCAATCTCATACTTTAATTGCTCCAGTTGAGGGCCTACCGGTAGGCAATTACCTACTTCTTTTACAAAATACAGCTGCAAATAATGAATATACATTTTATAATTACACAAACTTTAACGTTAGCTCTTTCTTAGTTACCGATAGGATTATTGAAAATACCAATCATGAGTATTTCGTCGTAAACAGTACTACTGGCTTTCCTATAAAAGGAGTTAACATTCAGCAAAGAAAAAACTATTATAACGGCAAAGTAGTAGAAAGTAAGCCTATAACTACAAACGAATTAGGTTATGCTACAAGTGATGATGTGGCAAACATAAATTCTGCAATTGTTTCTTTAGTTAAAGATTCATTAGTAATTAACATAAATAATTACAGCAGAAGGTATGATATTGACGACAATAAGAAAATCATCTTATTTACAGATAGGCCTATTTATCGCCCTGGCCAAACCGTTTTCTACAAAGGCCTATGTATTGATTACAAGGATGATAAAAATATAATATTACCCAATGAAAACGTAGAGGTTGTATTTGAAGATGTCAATGGAGATGAGATAGAATCGAAAGATTTGACCTCAAATGAATTTGGTACTTTTCAAGGTTCATTTACCATCCCAATGGGAAAATTAAATGGACAAATGCGACTTGAAACTGATTATGGTAATATTCAAATTCAAGTTGAAGAGTATAAAAGACCAACTTTTGAAGTAGTTTTTGATAAGTTTAATCAACATTATAAACTAAACGACAGTATAAAAGTGTTAGGTAAGGCTGTTGCGTTTTCAGGCTATTCCGTTGCCAATGCAAAGGTATCTTATAAAATTTATCGCAGGGCGATTTTTGATTATAGGCTAGGTTACGGTGAATCTTATGCTATTTATGGTGTAAGTGCATTTACCAGACAACAAATCGCCATTGGCAAAACATTAACAAAAGCTGGCGGTAAATTTGAATTTAGCTTTTTTGCCAAAGGGCCGAATGAAAAACTAAACTATGCTTTTGATATTGAAGTAACCATAACCGATTTAAATGGCGAAACAAGAACAAAAACTACCACAATTAATGTGGGCAAAAAAGACATATCATTAGTGATAAGCAATAATCAAATGCTCGTTTTAAATTCAAAAACAGATAGCATTCCTTTTTCAGTTACCAATTTAAATTATGAACCTATTAAAGCTGATTTAAAAGCCGAATGGTTTTTGCTTGAAGCACCTGCTAGGTTAACTAATAAAAGTCCATTTTATGCAGAGAAATATACATTAAGCAAGGAAGAGTTTATTAAAACCTTCCCTACAGATGATTATAATAATGAATCTGATTTATCTAAGTGGCCTGTTTTAAAAAACAAATACAATCAAAATATTACCACTGATAAAGGAACTGGCTATTTTACTTATAGTCAAACTAATTTAACACCAGGCTATTACAAGGTTAAATTCTCTGCTAACAATAGTTTAAACGACACTTTAACAATTGAAAGATATGTGATTGTATACGGTCCAGAACCGTCAACCATAAAAAGCAGTTTAGAATGGATTGTGCCAGAAATAAATACCATCAAACCATCCGAAAGCGCAGTATTTAGAGTGGCTGGCTTATCAAAAAACAGTAAGGCTTATTATGAGATTTATTATAAAAATACCATTGTAGAAAAAGTATGGTTAAACCTTTCTCCAAAACAAACCATTGTGAAAATTGCCCCAAAAGCTAATTATGAGGATGGTTTCGCTGTACAATTTACCATGGTGCAAAATGGTACGATTTATAATTCATTACAAAGGGTATACATTATTGACCAAGCTAAACAACTGGACATTAAATTTTTAACTTTTAGAAATAAGCTACAACCTGGAGAAAAGGAAAGTTGGAAATTACAAATCAGCAACCGAAATGGAGAAAAAGAAATGGCTGAAATGGTAGCTACTTTATATGATGCTTCTTTAGATGATTTTAAAAAAATGAGTTGGAACAGTAACCTAAGAACTAACTTTTACTATGAAGATTACACTTGGAAATTTAACAGCAACAGTTTAAGTTATGGAAATAATCTTTGGTTTCTGAGAGTTTACAACGACTACAGTGTTAAACCTAGAATTTACGAAAACCTTAATTTATTTGGTTACACTTATTACGGTGGCTACAATTATGGTTATAGAAATTACATCAATAATGTTAATCAACCTAAAAAAGGTTTATCGCAAGAAGCGATAAAAAAATTAGCAGAACTAGAAAAAGGAACGCTTAAATATGGTGTTGTTTACGATAATAATGGTTACACCATTCCTGGGGCTGTAATTAAAAATGGAAAATTATCAACCGTTACTAATTATTTTGGCGTATACGCCATAGCTGCAAAAGTTGGAGATGAGTTAATAGTCACATCTATTGGCTATAAACCTTTTAATGTAAAGGTTGGACAAAATAAAAGAATAAACATTACTCTACAAGAAGATGGAAACGCCTTAAATGAAGTTGCAATAATAGCTCCTGCTGGTGAGGCAAGAAAGCAGAGTTTAACAGGTTCAGTTTCTACAGTAGTGGCGAGTGAGTCATTGAAAATTAGAGGCTCAACTAATTTGCCGGCAGATATGCTAAATAAAATTCCTGGATTAGAAGTTACTGGTGAAGGGACTCTCGTACTAAGAGAAATTAAAGCAGATACCTTAAATTTTAATGCAAAAAATTATTTGGGGGCCAATAAAATTATCCCTCGTACCAATTTCAACGAAACCGCTTTTTTCTACCCTCAACTAAGAACAGACGAAAAAGGAGAAATTAATATAGAGTTTACCATTCCACAATCCTTAACTCGGTATAAAATGATGGGCTTTGCGCACACTAAGGATTTGAAAATAGCAACTATTAGCAATGAGCTAGTAACTCAAAAACAATTAGCTATTTCTGCAAATGCGCCACGTTTTTTTAGAGAAGGAGATACTATTTTATTTAGTGCCAAGCTTAATAATTTATCTGGCAAAAACTTAAAAGGCGAAGCCTTATTAGAATTAAAAGATGCCTTAACAGGAAAAGTAATTCAGCTCTTAGCCAGTGGCGATAAAACAAATCAAGCTTTTACATTAGATAACGAAGGTAATATCGTATTAAAATGGAATTTAATTATCCCAAAAGGAATAAGTACCATTACCTACAAAGTGGTGGCAAAATCGGGCAAGTTTAGCGATGGCGAAGAAATGACCATTCCTGTTTTACCAAACTCAATGTTGGTAACCGAAAGTATGCCAATCAATGTTCGTGGCAATACCAACAAAACTTTTAACATGGTGAAATTGATTAACTCAGGTTCGTCAAAAACGATGCGCAATCAGGCTTTAACGTTTGAGTTTACTTCTAATCCGATTTGGTATGCCGTACAAGCTTTGCCCTATTTAATGGAATATCCTTATGAGTGTGCAGAGCAAACTTTCAGTCGTTTTTACGCTAATAGTTTTGCAACAGGAATTATCAATAGCTCTCCAAAAATCAAGGAAGTTTTTAATCAATGGCAAAACACCAATAACGGCGAAGCACTTTTATCCAATTTGGAGAAAAACCCTGAGCTGAAATCAATTTTATTGGAAGAAACACCTTGGGTTAGAAATGCTGACAATGAAACCGAAAGAAAGAAAAGATTAGCCGTTTTGTTCGATTTAAATAGAATGACTTACGAGCTAAAGAGCAATTTCGAAAAGCTAGAAAAAATGCAATACAACGATGGTTCATTCCCTTGGTTTAATGGAATGCCAGGTGATAGATACATTACTCAGCATATAGTTTTAGGCATTGGTCAGCTTAAAAAGTTAAAGTTAATTGATGAGAAAACCTATCCTAAGCTAAATACAATGCTCAATAAAGCTATTATTTATTTAGACAAGGAACTGGTTAAGGATTACAAAGATGATTTAGCAAGTAAATACTTAGGCTATATGCCTTTGCATTATTTATTTGCCAGAAGTTACACCAATCAAATCAATACCAATCCAGATTTTGTAAAAGCAAAAGAATATTACCTAAAAAGAATTACATCTAATTGGAAAACATTCGATAGTTATCAATTAGGGCAAACTGCCTTGGTTTTACATAGGAATGGTAACAAAGTTGAACCTGCAAAAATCATTACCTTGCTAAAACAAACTGCTCAACAGAGTGATGAAATGGGAATGTATTGGGCAAAAAACATAAATGGCTGGTGGTGGTACCAAAGTCCGATAGAAACTCAATCATTATTAATTGAAGCTTTTGATGAAGTGGCATCCGATAGTAAATCTGTTGAGGAAATGAAAATCTGGTTGCTTAAAAACAAACAAACCAACGATTGGAAAACAACCAAAGCCACCGCGACAGCTTGTTATGCTTTATTAATGAAAGGATATGATTTACTTTCTGAAGCTGCAGAACCAGAAATATTAATTGGCAATAAAACCATAGCCGATTTAGGTTCTGCCAATGCGCCAAAAGAAGCAGGCACAGGTTATCAGAAAATCACCATCGCAGGTGCGAATGTTAAACCAGAAATGGGAAAAGTTGAAGTAAAAAACAATAATAAAACCATTGCTTGGGGTGCATTATACTGGCAATATTTTGAGCAATTGGATAAAATAACTCCAGCCAATACTGGTGTTAAAATCAAGAAACAATTGTTTATTCAAAATTCTACTACAAAGGGAAATATTTTAACTCCATTAACATCTACAAACGTGCTAACGCCTGGCGATTTGGTAAAAGTTCGTATCGAAATTTACGCAGATAGAAATATGGAATATGTGCATTTAAAAGATATGCGTTCATCTGGATTTGAACCAGTAAACGTTATTTCTCAGTATAAATATCAAGATGGTTTGGGTTATTATGAAAGCACAAAAGATGCCAGTACCAATTTCTTTATTGGTTATTTACGCAAGGGCACTTATGTATTTGAATATGCACTAAGGGTAACACATTCAGGTAATTTTAGCAATGGCATTACTTCCTTGCAATGTATGTATGCCCCAGAATTCACAACGCATAGTGAAGGGATTAGGGTTACGGTTAAATAGATTGGTTTTTCCCGCTGATGACGGTAATTACGCAGATAAAAAGAAAATCTGCGTCATCTGCCAAATCTGCGGGAGAAACAACGGAAATGTATTAAGTTATAAATTTCACTAAAACTTTTTTTGATTAGCTTTGGTTTAATTCATAAAATAATTGATGCGCATAAAACCTACCTATTTAATCATTTTACTTATTGCATTAATCATCAGTTTTATTTTATTGGGCAATTTTGTATCTCATCACCCTGTACCGTTATTTGACCATAAAATATCCTTATTTGTTCAGAAATACCATTCAGACACTTTAGATAAGATCATGTTGGGCATTAGTATTTTTGGCGAATTACCATATTCCCTTTTATTGGTAATTATTATTGCTGGCCTATTTCATATTTATAAATACAAACGGGAATCTTATTACATAGCCTCCATTTTATTATCTGGATTAATTATTCTAGGCGTAAAAAACATGGTAAATAGACCACGACCAACGGCTTTTTATGTACGCTTGGTAGAGATCAATAGATTTCATAGTTTCCCAAGTGGGCACGTACTTTCCTACTTTCTCTTTTTTGGTTTTATGATTATTTTAATGAGAACGTTGAAAGACATTCCTAAAGCTTTGCGAAGAGCGGTTACTTATTTCTCTTGGTTTTTAATTTTAACCATTGCCTTTTCTAGAATTTATTTAGGCGCACATTGGTTTAGTGATACCATAGGCGGATTTATCCTAGGTTTAATCTGCTTATTTCCGCTTTGTTATTTTTACTTTAAAAAAGAAACGGGGACAAGTCCCTGAACTCATCCCCGTTATCTAAATTAACGCTCTCATATATATAGACGAGCAAAATTTTAGATTATTATATTTCGTATTGAAATTTTCATACTCCTTTTAGCTCTAATACATTAGGTTTTCTCAATATTTTTCTCCCAGATGACGGGAATCTCGCAGATGAAATAGAAAATCAATTTAAAATCTGCGTCATCTGCTAAATCAGCGGGAAGACTATTAGGATAAAAATCTCCTTAAAAAAGAAACGGGGATAAAACCTGTGGTCCTATCCCCGTCATCTAAATTAACGCTCTCGAATATATAAACAACCGAAATTGCAAATTGTTGTGTTGTGTTTTAATTTTTCTTACTCTTTTTAGCTATAATAGTTTTTTATTCCTGAAAACAACGTTAAGCAGTCCAACTTCTTTTTAAATGGTAGCGAAGTCTACTAATTGCAAGAAGGAGATTGCCACAGCCAATAAAAAATTGGCTTCGCAATGACGAACAGCGGAGGATGGGTGGTGCCCTTAAAAAAAGAGACGGAGATAAAACCTAAGTCTTATCCCCGCCATCTAAATTAACGCTCTCGTATATATAGACGATGAATTTTTTGTTTTATTACATCGACCTTAAAATATTTTTATTTTTTTTCAGCCATTGCACTTATTGCCTGTAAAAAGTAAGCTGCGTGAGGTATCCATTGTTCTGTCCAGCGCCATTCGTTTCCATTTGCACTGGCTTTAAAATCAATCCCACTTCCATCGGCATTGCCATCCTTTCCAGTAATCCCATTAGAAATCCCTCCTCTTTCTGAGCCGTGACCAAATAACGAAGCCATATAAGGCACATTATTCTTCCCAAATTGGTACATGAAACACATTTCGTAAGGATTGCTTCCTAAAATCCAAGAAAGTTGTTGCGAGGCATATTTAGCTAATTCTGGTTTAATTCCTAATCCTCCATTGGCTGGATAAACCAATCTCCCTCCAACAATAGCGGCCGTTGCCAAAGAACCTAACCTGGCATTTTCACCTTGCCACCACCAGCCACTTTCATTTTCGTGAGGAATAAAAAATCCCTCTTTATATTCTCCTTTTAATAAAAAACTTTGTCTGGCATAGCCGAAGGGATTTTCTGTATTTGCGGTTATGGCCAAGTTATAATCCAAGGCCTTTTTAATCACCACCAAACTATGATTTCTTAAACTCAAATCTTTCTCCTTTTGTAAATAACGGGCTAAAGCGATGATAGGTAAACCTGCATCTGCAGCATGATAAAAAGGCCTGTTGTTATCATCAGCGATGAAATAACCTTTAATTGTCATTCGTTTCTCTAGGTTAGTTGCACGTTTTCTTGCTTCATCCCTGTAAATGGCTTCATCAGTTGCCATCCACAATTCTGTGGCAGCTAAAAGTGCACAGTAATCATCTATGATGTTCTCTTTACCATCATCAGCATACTTTAAATTATTAATCAATAAGTGTGCAAATGCTTTTTTTGCAGTGCTTAAATATTGAGCAGAAGTAAAATCACCATCTTTTTTCCAACGAGAAATTCTTGCTAAAGCTGCAATAGCCATTCCTCCACCCTCTCTAAATGCACTTTGATACTTATTGGTCACTTTGCTATCCGCGTTTAATCCAACCACTCTTCTGGCATTTGGGTCTTTATTAAAAAAACTAAAAACCGTCATGTAAAAATATTCTTCCTTTGCTAAAGACCTTACCAAATAATCTGCACCCCACAAAGCTTCGCTCGTTAGCGAATCTTTAACTTGCATTCTGGTTAACAAAGTTGGAATTGATTCGCTAGCTCCAACCATAGACCATGTAATCAAAGGGATTTGCTGTGGCATCATGAAATTGGTGTATGCCAAGTGAGAAAAATACTTACTGATATCTCCAGAGGCATCGCACCAGCCGCCAGTTAAATCAACTGTGTTTGTGCTTCCTTGCAAAATAATATGTTTATCAGCTGCTAATTCTTGGGCTGTATTTGCCCGCTGTTTGTTATAATAATGAATGATAGATGGAATTGTTAAAGTTGCCAAAGCATCCTCTGCTATTTGAAAAGGGAATGAAATAATTTGTTTTCCCTTTACGTTGATATTAATGGTGTATTTGCCCTTTAGGTGGTAATTTGAAAAATCAACTTGGTAATAATATTTATTGGCATCCCAGCTTTTTACTTGTTCTGGCTTACCCAATTTACCTTCAAAAACAGGTTTTTTAGTAACAACATCTATTAATTTGAAAGCGATAGGGTTTGCTATTTTTTCATCTATACCAAAAACAGCAACTTTAGAGCCCTTACTATCAAAACCAACCTGGTTAACGTAAATAGTTTGTGCATGAACAGTTATTGAATGGAAGAAAAGCAATAAACAGAAAGCAGAGCGATAAAATAGTTTCATATCATTGATTAATAAGGGGATAATTAAGGAAAATTAAGGTTATTAATTGATAATATAAAACCCCGTAGCGTTGTCAGTCTGAGCTTAATTAAAATTGTTCGAAAATGCTTCGACTACGCTCAGCATAACAATTTTTATTTAAATTTTATTACTAATTTTTTTAGCATATATTTGTTTAACCATTCATTAATTATGTTGTACGCAGTTGTAGATATTGAGACCACAGGAGGCTATGCTTCAGCACATGGCATTACAGAAATTGCCATACATATTCATAATGGACTAGAAGTAGTTGATGTTTTTGAAACCTTAATTAATCCTCACCAAGATATTCCAATCCATATTCAGGCATTAACTGGGATTGATAATGAGATGGTTGCCAATGCACCAGATTTTAGGGATGTTGCCGAAACTATCTATAACTTATTATGCGATAAAACATTTGTTGCACACAATGTAAACTTCGATTATTCTTTTGTTCGTCACCATTTAGAAGCTTGTGGTTATGGCTTAAATGCTAAAAAGATTTGCACCGTAAGAATGAGCAGAAAAATATTTCCAGGTTTTCCTTCTTACAGTTTAGGCAAGCTTTGCACTTCTTTATCAGTTCCATTAAATAATCGTCACCGTGCTGGTGGAGATGCTGCCGCAACTGCCATTCTTTTAGGGATGTTAATTGAAAATGATGCTACTGGTTTATTCGGAGAAACTTTGAAAAAGATTTCAAAAGAACAAACCTTACCTCCTAACCTGCAGCGTTCAGAAATTGATAAATTGCCAAATACACCAGGCGTTTATTATTTTAAAAACGAAAAAGGCAAGGTAGTGTATGTAGGCAAGGCCAAGCAACTCAAAAAGAGAGTTTGCACACATTTTAGTGGACATAGCATTAGTCAGCAACGACAAAACTTTTTAAGGAGCATCCATAGCATAGATTTTCAAACTTGTGGCACAGAGTTGATGGCTTTTATTTTGGAAGCTGCAGAAATTAAAAAGCTTTGGCCAGAAAATAACAGGGCGATGAAACGTTTCGAGCAGAAATATTCGCTTTATCACTTCGAAGACCAAAATGGATACATCCGCCTCGGCATAGATAAATACAGGAAAAATGGTGCTATACTTTATAGCTTTAATAATCTATTAGAAGGCCATCAATTATTAAGGACAATTGCAACCGACCATCAGCTTTGCGAAAAACTATGTTTTATCCAAACACCTAAATTAGCATGTACGGCCCACGCAGAAGGCACTTGCCAAGGAGCTTGCATCGGAGAAGAAAGTACTGCGCTTTATAATTTTAGGGTAAAACGAGCTATAAAAGGATTACAAGATTTATTACCATCTTTTGCATTGATAGATGAAGGCAGGTCTGAAGATGAGAAGAGTTGTTTATGGGTAGAAAAAGGTAAATTTTATGGAATGGGCTATATATCAGACCACTGTGATGTAAACGACTTAGAAACCTTAAAATCTGCCATTACGCCTTACCCATCAAACGATTATATCATGAATATGATTCTATCCTACGGCAATCAGTTTCCGCAGAAGATGATACCTATTGTTTTTGAAACAGCTAATTAACTGTAGTTTTCGGCTCACTAAGCAAACAATCAAGTAAATTTTGTCATTCCGACTTTGGAGGAATCTACTAAAGATCCTTTCCCGAAGAAGTCGGGACAAGCTGCTGCGCTCTGGATGACAAACACTTAGCAGTATGGCACAACAAGTAAAAAGTACCATTTAAACTAAAGATTATACCTTTAGCAAGAGCTTATAATTTGGTACTTTTGTATATGAAATCTGATATTCCTGTTTATGATATTCAAAACTTCAAAGCTTATAAAAATGATGGTATTTTGGTAAGCAGGTTTGGGTATTATTCAAAGCAACATCAGCACCTACATTCTGCTCACCGACATACTTTTTACCATTTGGTATTTTTTACTGAAGGAAGTGGAAATCAGCAAATAGATTTCAAGAAATTTGATGTAAAACCTGGCTTAATTTACTTTATGATACCCGGTCAGGTACATAGCTGGGATTTTGAAACTGAACCTGATGGTTATATCATCAATTTTTCTACTGATTATTTAAGTTCGTTTTTATTAAAACCAGATTACCTAGATAACTTCTCCTTTTTTAGTGGTCAGCCAGATCATCAAGTGATTGAACTTCCTACTGATGTTCAGGAAAAAGCAGTTTCAATCTTAGAAGATATTTTAAAAGAAGGTCAAAATGAACATCCCATTAATGATGATTTAGTAAAAACGTTATTGCTAAGGTTATTTATTGAGGTTTCAAGAACGGCAGAAGTAACTCAACGACAAAGCAAAAACTCTTATAACCATACTTTGTTAAAGAGCTTTCAGCATTTAATAGAAACAAATTATGCACAGCTGAAATTACCTAAGCAATATGCAGAACTGTTATATATTACCCCTAATCATTTAAATGCATTATGTAATGATTTTTTGGGCGTTTCTGCTGGAACTTTGATAAGAGATAGGATTATTCTGGAGGCTAAAAGATTGTTAATTAATCTAGATTTAATGGTAAGTGAAATAGCAGATAAACTTAATTTTTCTGATCAATCTTATTTCATCAAATTCTTTAAAAAATACGAGGGAGTAACACCAGAAAAATTCAGGAAACTAAATACGACACAAAATGGAAACCAACACAAAAAATAAAGAGTTATACATTTCTCAGTGGAGTGGAATTGTAAATGCAAAATGTCCTCGTTGTAGGGTTGGCCAAGTTTTCAGTGGACCAACTTATGGATTTAAGATTCAAAAGATGAATGAAAACTGTCCGCATTGTAACCTAAAGTTTGAGCGTGAGCCAGGTTATTTCTACGTTGCGATGTTTGTGAGTTATGCCATGAATGTGGCAGAAATGATAACCGTAAGTGTTGCTGCTTATATTTTAGGCTTAAAATTAGACTATGATAATCTTTGGTATTTTGTTATACTGCTTTTGGGAACAACACTAGTTTTCTCTCCTTTTAACTATCGATATTCGAGAATAGTTTTATTGTATTGGTTATCGCCAGGCTTACACTACGAACCAGAAAGAAGTAAGTAGAAAAATAAAGCCACAGATTCGCAGATAATTAAGTTCTAAAAAATTAATTGCCCAAAATCTGCTAATCGGCGGCAATGATTAATCCTCATGCTGTTCTTCCTCAATCTGTTTTTCTGCTTTGTCTTTGCGCTTTTCAACATACTTTTCTACTACAGGTGTTGCGTGAGCACTTTTAGGTTCTTCTTTAAGCTGAACTAAATCTTCTCGAGGCTTTTGCTTTTCTTTAGACATAAGATTGGAGTTAACTATTTTATAACAGTTAAAAACCCTGCAAAGTTTGCGCAATAAAAAAGCCTATGGCATGCTCGTCATTGCGAGGAGGAACGACGAAGCAATCTCCTTTCAACCGTTGCAAAAAGGAGATTGCTTCACCCTGTGAAAAACAGAGGTTCGCAATGACGGATTTCCTATTTACCTTCTTTCAAAACCATATCAATGGTAATTGCAGTGGCCACAATTGCTACTTTGTTATTGCTTTCTGCATAGTTAGGATCTATTGAAACATTATATTTATCAGCCGTAGTAAAGATTTCTTTCATTGCTCCTGCCCATTTTTTACTGATTTTTCCCATTTCAGCACCTGCTGGATTTACAATTGAGAAATTCCAAGCTTTCCAGTCGCCGGTAATTTTTGCAATATTCACTCCATTTGCATCATTAATTAAAAACTCTGGTTTAAAGAACTTGAATTTTTGATTGATTAAGCCCACAACAATGCCATTTGCGTCAGTAACCGTAATTTTCGACATCCAGAAAGTCCAACCTCTACTCATTGTGGCTTGCAATTGGTCGTTTGCATCAGTAATTTCAAGTTGGAATGGCATCATTTTTTTGTTAATCAACAAGGTTAAAACCTTATGCCATCCGCTCATGCGTTGTTTAATTATACCAATTTGAACGCCTAGTTCGTTATAAACCTTATACTCATTTGTAAACTTCAAAAAGCTTACCTTCTCGTCTATAAAATATTCATCTCCGAGGAAAAACGTAGGGATTGATTGACTCATTAATTTTTTTCTGTTTAGTTTATTGCGACTAAAATACCTATTTTTTCATTTCTCCAATGTTATTTTTAAACTAAAAATTCCCAATTAAAGAATGCTTAACTTTGCACTTTAAAAATAACAGTCATTGAAGAAAATGGCTTAACTAACAAATAAATAATGATAGAAACAGGAAAATTCAACGACTTAAGAATAGTTGCCAAAAACAGTGATGGTTTAAGTTTATCTGATGGAGATAGAGAAATATTACTCCCATATTCAGATGTACCAAAAAATGCGGAACTAGGTGATACTTTGAAAGTTTTTGTATTTGTAAATAAAGATGGAAACACCATTGCAACAACACAAACAGCTTTGGCAGAAATAGAAAGTTTTGCCTTATTAACTGTGGTTGACGCAAGTGAAGATGGCGCTTACTTAGATTTAGGAATTGGAAAAGACATTTATGTCCCTGTTCGTGAACAAAAAAGACCAATGCACAAAGGCGAAAGTTATGTGGTTTATGTCTATTTAGACGAAAATAATCAACGAATGCTGGCTTCATCGAGATTGGATAAATTTATTGACGAAGAGTATTTTGATTTTGATGAAGGTGATGAGGTGAGTTTATTAATTTGTGATAAAACAGATTTAGGTTTTAACGCGATTATTAATAACAGAAATATTGGATTACTTTATCACAATGAGCTTTTTGCTAATTTACAACCTGGAGATAAACGTAAAGGCTGGATTAAAAAAATCCGAATAGAAGGTAAAATTGATTTGAGTTTACAACCTTTGGGTTATAGCCATATTTTAGATACTAAGGATGTAATTTTAAAAGAGTTAAAAGAAAATGGTGGTAAAATTGCTTTAGGCGATAAAAGTACGCCTGATGAAATTTATGACCGTTTTCAAATCAGCAAAAGTGCCTTTAAAAAGGCAACTGGTGGACTATATAAGGAAAGAATCATCTCTGTTAGCGATTATGAAATTAAAATTGTGATTGATCAATTAGCAGATTAGTTAATTAGAATTTAATTTTTAAGAAAAAAAATTAAATTATTGCAAACCTTTTTAACGTTTCAAACGTATCATATATTGAGTAGAATCTACTTAAGGGAGTTTTTTTGTAAGGTGTGGCTTGAGAAAGTCACACCTTTTTTGTTTTATTTAAGTTACCAAATTGTAATTGTATGAAAATAATTTAAGCTTTTATATTGAAATTGTTATCTTCACTTTTTAATTTAATAATAAAGAAGTTATGACAGGTACAGTAAAATGGTTTAATGATTCTAAAGGCTTTGGTTTTATAACCCCAGAAGAAGGTGGTAAAGATATATTCTGCCATCATTCAGCTCTTAGCGGACAAAGATCTTTGCAAGAAGGACAAGTAGTAGAGTATGATGTGAAAGAAGGAAAAAAAGGTCCAGAAGCAGAAAACGTAAAAGTAGTTGGATAAGTAGTAAAAATTTTTATTTATTTATTTGATGCAAGAAATGCCCTGGAAATTTTCAGGGCATTTTTGATTTTATCTATTTTTTATTATTTGTCATTAAATAAAAGGCCTAACAACTTATGGCTCTAAGAACATTTGAGTTTATTTCATGTAAGTGTCCTTGTTTCGTATTTTTAGCATCCCAATCATCCTAAAATTGTTAACACTCTTCAGCTACAAAACCCCTCCAAAGTTTATGGAGGATTTTAAAGATTTTTATAGCACTTCTAATCTTAAGCAAATTAAGATTTTAAGTATGATACTTTTGGTTATTACTGCATCATCAAGAATACTTACGGCTATTTTTTACGATGAAGTGGTCAAAATCCCAAGTTACACAGAACATTCAATAGGAAATGTTATTCAGCTTACTGGTGCGGTAGTATTTTACACCTTAAGTAGGATTGCGCTTCAAAATGGAAATTGGAGTCAGCAACAAAAGAAAACACTAACCTTGGCCTTTATTTTATTTGTGTTACTCATCACCTTTGGTGTTAGCTACGTTATTTCAATGCATAACACAAAAAATACACTACTGATGTTTTTAATTGGTATTGTTACTGTAAGCTTATTTTTTGCAATTGAATATCGAGAGATTATGGCAATATCTATATTTGTTGTAGTGCTTTTTATACTAAGTATGGTGATGCCTAAAATTGCATTTCAAGAAAAAATCACAAATGTAATTGCCGCTTTTATTCTAGGTTTCATTTTACTCTGCTTTTCCAGATATGGTTATTACTTTAAATCTCAACACTTTGTAAGACTTAAACAGCTGGAAGAAAAAAATTTAGAAATTGAGCTTCTTAATAATCAAAAAGGAGAGATTTTAGGTTTTGTAGCACACGATTTGAGAAATCCATTAAATAACATTGAAGCGTTAAGTGAGCTGATGTTATTGGAAAATCAAAACAATCTAGAAGCTAAAATGATTGCCAATTCCGCTAAGCAAGCAAAAGAAATCATTAACGATTTGCTGGAAGCTGTTAAATCTGAACAAGGGCTTTTAGAGACAAAAAGACATGAATTAGTATCATTTCTTACTCCAATTATTACTAGATGGAAAACAAATAGCAAAAGAGAAATCCTTTTTATAGCTGAGCCCAAAAAAATAGCTACAGCAATCAATTCCTCAAAATTAGAACGTGTAATAGATAATTTAATCAGCAATGCTATAAAATTTTCTCCAACCGATAAGCCTATTGAAATTACCTTGAATTTACATCATACCAATGTTTGTATCGTTGTTAAAGACAATGGAATTGGAATTCCAGACTACTTACAAAAGCACATATTTAAACAGTTTTCTAAAGCAGGGAGAAAAGGTTTACAAGGAGAAAAATCTGTTGGTTTAGGCTTGCATATTTCTAAACGAATTATTGAACGCCATAAGGGTAGGTTATTAATGCAAAGTAAAGAGAATGAGGGAACAGCTTTTACAATATTATTGCCAATGAGTTAATCTTCTTGAGCTGTAGCAAATAGGTTTTGTGAAAAATTAACCAAAAACAACTCTCTTTTCGCACGTGTAACCCCAGTATAAAGCCAACGTAAAAAATCAAGGTCAACCATTTCATCGGTTAAATAACCTTGGTCAACAAAAACAGCATCCCATTGCCCACCTTGTGCTTTATGACAAGTTACTGCATAAGCAAATTTTATTTGGAGGGCATTATAATAGGGGTCAATTTTAATGGCCTCCATTTTTTCCTTTTTGCTGGGTAAATGTTCATAGTCTAACATTAATCCTTCAAACATTTGTTTACTTTTTTCGTAAGGCAGATTTGGTGTTTCTGCTTGCAAAGTATCTAAAATCACCTTGCAAGAAACGGTTCCCACTTCCGGGAAATCTAAAAAATCTAAACTTACTTCTGCGAAACGAAGTCCGTAACGTTCTTCTTCTTTCCTCACCCGAACCACCTTTGCCATATCGCCATTGGCAATAAAAGCTGTTTCTTGGTTTTCTGGCAACCAGAAATAATTATTGCGAACCACCATAATTTGGTCGCCACCACTTAGCTCTTCATCCCTGTATAAAAGCCTCGCCCTAATCTGATTATTGTAAACATTAGCCGATTTGTTAGAGCGACAAACCATCAAGGAATTTTCAATCCCAAATTTACTGTAAGCATATTCTAAACCCTCCACCAGCTTAATTCCAGTCATACTGAAAATATCTTTATAACTTTTGGTCATAAACTTCGGCAAGGCTTTGTTTTCCTCATTATAGGTATTGATGAGCTTCCTCAACATTGTTGCATTCGCTAAAATACCCGATTTTTTCTCTTGTCTTACTACTTCTTTTAGCTCTACTGCACCTGTTTTTAACCCGAAATTATTAGCTAAATATTTCTCGTTTAATGCTGGGCTATCAATACTACCAACTGGCGGAAGCTGGGCGGTATCACCTACAAACAACAACGAACAGTTTTTATCTTTGCCAGTTGGCCCTGGTTGATAAACAAATTCTATCAAATCTTTTAGAAATGAAGAACCACTTTGCGGATTCCATTCATCGGCAATCATAGAAGCCTCATCAACAATAAAAAGTGTGTTTTCTGCTAAGTTTGGTGCCAATTGAAAAGCCATTTCTGTAGCAACAGCACTTTTTTTACGATAAATCTTTTTGTGAACAGTTAGAGCCCTTTTACCTGTGTAATTGCTAATTACCTTTGCCGCCCTACCCGTTGGAGCCAATAACACCACTTTTAAGTTGAAATAAGGCAATGCCTTAACCAATGCAGCTACAGAAGTTGTTTTTCCTGTACCCGCATAACCTCTTAAAACAAAACATTTTTTAGTACTCCTATGATTTAAAAAAGCAGTGGCTCTAGTACAAAAAACCAATTGTTCTTCTGTAGGTTCAAAAGGATAAGATTGGGCAATTAAATTGGCTTTGTCCATTTAGCAAAGATGCAATGGTAATGTTATAGAAAAAAGTTATTTTTGCCAACATATGGATAACAACAGCATCTTGTTAATAGACCCAACTTTCGACCCAGCTTCGGCTTCGACTTGCAACCTTTTGGTTAAAGTTGGTTTAGATAGTTTCTCTTATGCAATCATTAACAAAGAAACCAAACAAGTTAATGCTGTTTTTGATGAGCAAGAGTGTGATAATGGCGCTCAGAAATTTGCAGAGCGATTAAAAACCGATTCTTACCTGAAATTACCTTATCAGGAAGTAAAATTTGCAATTCATACGGCAAATACAATCGCCATTCCGAATGATTTATATAATGAGGCAAATTTAGAAAGCCATTCTCAATTTTTTACAGAATCGCATTCAGGTAATTTATATTGTCAGGCTCAAAATCATTTTGGCTTTACAACTATTTTCACTTTGCTAAGGGCGATAGATAAAACTTTAGAAGAGTTTACTTACGCAAAGAAATATGAACAAAATGCAGGTTTAATTCAGTTAGCAGAAAAACTTGATGGTTACAACCTACTTTTGGATTTTACAGTCGCTTCTTTTAATGTTTTATTCATTAAAAATCAACAAGTTGTATTTCAACAATGTTATGAAATAGAAAATACTGAAGAGTTTAATTATTATATTTTACTGATAATAAACCAATTAAACATCAATTTACAAGAAACAGCATTAAATCTAACTGGTATCATTAACAAAGGTGATGAAAAGTACCATTGTCTATTAAAATATTTCAGCAAAGCTGATTTTATTTCAGTCGACACTGATTTAAATCAAGAAGTTTTAGATGATATGCCAGCTCATTATTATAGCAGTTTATTAGCCCTTAACCAATGCGTATAATAGGCGGAATACTAAAAGGAAGACAGTTTAATGCGCCAGCTCACTTACCTGTTCGTCCGACTACAGATATGGCTAAGGAGGCCTTATTTAACATCCTCTATAATACTTACGACTTTGAAGAGTGCGATGTTTTAGACCTTTTTAGCGGAACTGGAAGTATTTGTATTGAGTTTGCATCGAGAGGAATAAAACATGTAAGAGCGGTTGATTTGCACAGAGGCTGTGTGGCTTGGATTAAATCTGTTTCAGAAAAATTCGACTTGTCCCAAATTGAACCTCAGCAGGCAGATACATTTAAGTTCTTGGCACAAGACAACCATCAATACAATATTATTTTTGCCGACCCACCTTATGATTTGCCAAATATCCCAATGATTCCTCAATTGGTCATGAAACATAATTTATTGGCAGAAAATGGCACTTTAATAGTAGAACACCCTCCTTTTTTAAAATTAAACAACTTGCCTGGCTTTACAGAAGTAAGGAAATATGGCAATAGTTCGTTTAGCTTTTTTAGCCCCACTCAACCCTCCCCAGAAGGGAGTGCTTAGCAAAGTTCAATAATTTTCGTCATTGCGAGAGCCTGCTCCGATTTATCGGAGGTCGTTTTTCATCGCCCGAAGCGATCTCATTTTTATGAGACAAAGTATTTACTAGGAGGAGATTGCTCCGTTCCTTGCAATGACGAAAAACACTGAAGTCTTTCTTCACTTTCTCGACCTCAGACTTTTCTGACTTTCGGACATCTAATTTTTCTCTATATTTACTTTATGAAACCATAATAATTTTACAATCACCATTATAATTGAACAAAATTATCATAGCTTCATCACCAATGAAAAACAGATAACAAAAAGATGAAAATCGCTTTATTCCCAGGTTCATTTGACCCAATTACCATAGCTCACGTAGATATCTTAAAAAGAGCATTGCCTTTGTTTGATAAAATTGTAGTTGGTATTGGCCTGAATAGTTCAAAGCAAAACTTCTTATCTGCAGAGAAAAGAGAGGAAATGGTAAAAACCATTTTTTCTGGAAATGAAAATGTTGAAGTTCAGCTTTACGAAGGCTTAACAGTAGATTTTTGTAGAAAAATTAATGCGAAATACATGGTTAGAGGTATTCGTTCTGCCTCAGATTTTGAATATGAAAGAGCAATTGCTCAAATCAATCAAACAATGATGCCCGAGGTGGAAACCATTCTATTGTTAAGCAAACCAGAATATTCAGCTATTAGCTCAACCATTGTTCGTGATATTTTAAGAAACAAAGGAGATGTTAGTCCATTTGTACCGAAAGAGGTTATTGAGTTTTTGTAATTCTTTTAGCTACTTTGAAAATCCTTCTTCTGGATTGTCAAAGTTTGAAACAGTAATACAAGCTTATATAAACTTTTTCAATCTGGAGAAGATTGACAAAGTAGAGATTGACAATGTAATCTACACCAAACTCTCAGCTGCTAAAACGTCTAAAATTAAAGGATAAGTATTATTCATTTTAGCTTTAATCCCGTCTGGACCAACCCAAGAAGCTGTTGTAATTCCTTCCTCTGTTTGAGGAATCAATTTTGGTTTTCCTTTCACAAACATTTTATACCAACTGGTTCGTTTTAAAATCACTTTGCCATTTAACTCATAAATGTGGTAGGTTTTGCATAAACGTTCTTGACGCTTTTCAATTTTAACACCACACTCTTCCTCTACTTCCCTTACTGCCGCAACTTTAACCTTTTCATTTTTTTCTACCTTCCCTTTTGGTAAATCCCATTTTTTGTTTCTGAAAATAAATAAAAATTCGCCTTTGGCATTTTCTACCAAGCCCCCAGCCGCTTTAATAATGGTTAGTTTCTTTTTAATAGTTTCGAATAGTTCTTTCGGATTTTTACTAATTAACACAAAATCTTTACTACTTCTCTTTTTTAAGTTTTTATAAAAAGACAGGAAGTCAAAACCATCAGTATCTAATGGTTCGATCTTAGATACATGTTTTGGCATCGCATCAGTAACTAGCAAGGTGTTGTTGTTGATATAAATTCGGTAGTTCTTCATATAAGATGGGTCTCATGAACAGCATCATAGCCTAAATACAATAACAAACGTTTTTGTTTAAATTTTATATCAACTGTAAGTTTTAAAAGTATTAAAAAAATATGAATTGAAAAGCGCATGAGATAAAGAAAGCCATTTAAATAAATTAAATACACTGTTTTCTAAGCAATTATCTCTATCTCAACAAGTTGAATTTGATGGTTTTAAATAAATGTGCTTTGTGTGGGAAACTTAGCATTTAGATTAAGATAAATTGATTATTTTTGGAACATGTATAATAAAAGTGATATTGAATTAAAGGTAGCTGAATTTTTATTACAAATTAAAGCCGTTAAACTACAACCAAATAACCCATTTACTTGGGCTTCAGGCTGGAAATCGCCAATTTATTGTGATAACAGAATTACGCTATCTCATCCCCCAGTAAGAACATACATCCGTCAGAAATTAGCACAGCTGATACAAGAAGAATATGGTGCTGTTGATGTAATTGCAGGTGTTGCTACAGCAGGTATTCCACAAGGTGTTTTAGTTGCACAAGAATTAGGCTTACCTTTTATTTATGTGAGGGCTAAAGCTAAGGAACATGGTACTGGAAGTTTAATTGAAGGAGAAATAGTTGAGGGACAACGTGTAGTGGTAATCGAAGACTTAATCTCTACAGGAAAAAGCAGTTTACAAGCGGTAGATGCCTTACGTGCTGCCGGTTTATCTGTTGCGGGATTAGTGGCTATATTTACTTATGGCTTTGATAAAGCTGATGAAAACTTTGCCAATGCAAAATGCAGATACTCAACCTTATCAAATTATACATCTTTAATCAGTTATGCTGCTGAGCACAGTTTTATTGCACAGGGTGAAATTGATTTATTGAACAAATGGAGACAAAATCCTTCAGAGTGGGGACGTGAAGAAGTCTTGAGTCCGAAGTCTTAAGTCTAGAGTCGTTAGCTATTATAAAATAAAATTATGACCATTATAGAAAGTACTACAGAAATAAATTTACCTATAGACAAGGTTTATAATTTTTTGGAAGATTTAAATAATCATCAACAATTAATGCCAGAGAATATTTACAACTGGTCTTCTACTACAGATGAAGCAAGTTTTACTATTCAGAACATGGCAAAATTGGCCATCAAAATATCTAGTCGTGTGCCTAACAGCGAAATTATTGCTATTCCGACAGAAAAACCACCATTTGATGTAGAATTGAAATGGACAGTTACGCCAAATGATAATGGCGGAACAACTGCAAAACACATCCTTTCGGCAGATTTGAACATGATGATGAAAATGTTAGCATCAGGGCCACTTCAAAAACTGGCCGACTATCAAACTCAAAAATTAAAGGAAGTTTTAGGGTAATAATCCTATTCATAAATTTAAAACACCATAAAGACCTGATGGTGTTTTTTTATGCTTAATGTTTTAGGGTTAAGTTACATTGTTCTTTAGCTCATTTTTAATACCTTAGTTAATCAAACTTTTAAAAATGATTTCATCCAAATTACTAAGACGAATTACCTTTTTGTTTTGTTCCCTTTCCTACTGCAGCTCTTTTGCTCAATCTCCAATCAATTTAAAAACAGAATACCTATTTAATCCAATTGGCCTAGACAACCCTAATCCTCGTTTTACATGGCAAATGGACGATAAAAGAATGGGCGCTAAACAAAATGCTTATCGATTGATGGTGAGCACAGACTCTGTAGCTTTAACACAAGGAAATGCTAACTTATGGAACACTGGATGGTTGCAGACAAGCACCTCATTAAAAGTTTATGGCGGACAATTACTAAAACCTTTTACTAAATATTATTGGAGAGTTGATATTGCAGATAAAAACAATATAAAATCTGCTAAAGTTAAAATTGCAAGTTTTGAAATGGGAATGATGGATGGAAAAAACTGGCAAGGTTCGTGGATTTCAGACAATCAAAATCCAGCAATAAAACCAGCTCCATATTTTCGCAAAACGTTTGAAGCCACAAAAAAAATAAAATCAGCTCGTGCTTATATCACTGCTGGCGGCTTATATGAACTTTCTTTAAACGGAGAAAAAGTTGGTAACCATAGAATGGACCCAATGTATACCCGTTACGACAGGAGGAATTTATATGTTACTTATGATGTGACCCATCAATTAAAAGCTGGTAAAAATGCAATTGGTGTTCTTTTGGGAAACGGCTGGTACAACCATCAATCTACTGCGGTTTGGGATTTCGAAAAAGCACCTTGGCGTAATAGACCAACATTTTGTTTGGATCTAAAAATTACTTACACTGATGGAACTTCAGAAACTATTAAATCTGGAAAGGATTGGAAGACAGCTTTAAGTCCGATAATTTTCAATAGCATTTACACTGCCGAGCATTACGATGCTAGATTAGAACAAAATGGTTGGAACAAAGTTGATTTTGATGACAGTAAATGGAAACGAGTAATTTATCGCTCTGCACCCTCTGCTCAAATAGTGGCTCAGGCATTACATCCAATCAGAAATATTGAAGAAATTACTGCTAAAAGCATCAAGAAATTTAATGATACTACTTACCTATTTGATTTAGGGAGGAATATCTCTGGCGTGAGTAAAATCAAATTAAACGGTCCAGAAGGAACAATTGTTAGGCTAAAACATACAGAACGTTTATATGCTAATGGCAGAGCAGATATGTCTAACATTGATGTTCATTATCGCCCTACTGATGATAAAGACCCTTTCCAGACTGACATTCTAATTTTAAGTGGCAAAGGCGAGCAAAGTTTTATGCCTCACTTTAATTACAAAGGTTTTCAATACGTGGAGGTAAGCTTAAGTGTGCCAATTGAACTCAAAAAGGAAGATTTGGTGGGTTATTTTATGCATAGTGATGTTCCTGTAGCTGGAAGTGTGAAAGCATCAGACCCATTGATTGATAAAATTTATTATGCCACCAATAATTCCTATTTATCGAACCTTTTTGGTTATCCAACTGATTGTCCACAACGAGAAAAAAATGGCTGGACGGGTGATGCTGCCATTGCCATAGAAACTGGATTATATGGCTTTGATGGCATAACCATTTATGAAAAATGGTTGGCCGACCATAGAGATGAGCAACAACCTAATGGGATTTTACCTTCCATTATCCCTACAGATGGTTGGGGTTATGAATGGGGAAATGGCCCAGATTGGACCAGTACAATTGCCATTATTCCTTGGAACATTTATCGGTTTTATGGCGATACCAAAATATTGGCAGACAATTACGAGAACATTCGCAAGTACGTAAACCACATTGATGAAACCTACCCTACCGGTTTAACAAGTTGGGGATTGGGCGATTGGGTGCCTGTTAAATCGGTTTCACCAGTTGAGCTAACTTCTACTTGTTATTATTATGCTGATGTTGTGATTTTGGCCAAAACAGCAAAAATATTGGGCAAGGCCAATGACTATAATAAGTACACAGCTTTAGCTTTAAAAATCAAAAATGCTTTTAATGCTAAATATTTAAATAAAACTACCGGCATTTATCATACTGGTTTGCAAACAGAATTAAGTGTTCCACTATTTTGGGGCATCGTGCCCGAAGAATCAAAAGCTTTGGTAGCAGAAAATTTAGCTAAAAGAGTTGAGGCCGATGGAATGCACTTAGATGTAGGTTTATTAGGCACTAAAGCCATTTTAAATGCCTTAAGCGAGAATGGCTATGCAGAAATTGCCTATAAAGTTGCTTCTCAAAAAACCTTTCCAAGTTGGGGTTGGTGGATTACCAATGGAGCAACAACACTTTACGAAAATTGGCCAATTGATGCCAAATCGGACATTTCTATGAACCACATCATGTTTGGAGAAATTGGAGCTTGGTTATATAAGGCCCCTGGTGGCATCAAGCCCGATGAAAACCAACCTGGGTTTAAAAATGTAATGTTGCAGCCATACTTTGTGGAAGGATTAGCTTCTTTTGAAGCCACTCATGATGGGCCTTATGGAAAAATTGTTTCTTCTTGGAAAAGAACTCCAAAAGGTATTGAGTACAAGGTTTTAATTCCAGCAAATTCTAGTGCAACAGTGAAATTAGAGCTTGTTAGGGATGTAAAAACTTCATTAAATGGAAAACAAATAGGTAGTGGAACTTTTAATTTACAAGCTGGAGAATACATCATTGAACTTAAATCAATTCATTAATGTGGCTAAAGCCAGAATTACTATCATTTAATCCGTTGGCTAAAGCCAACGGCAATGAATCCAATAATCTAATACCTTAAATAGCTATGCTAATAAAATACATTACCTTCTTAATATGTCTGTTTTTTTTAGCAAATACCTATGCTCAAAAAGTTAAAACAGGCAACGAAAGAGTAACAGAATATGTGAGTGCCACTAGAGTTTTGTGGAAGGCTGGTCTTGTTAAAAACGAAGCTCAATTATTAAAAAATGGAACCGGACAAGCAGATGTAAGCAATAAAAACATTTGCATTTTAGAAAATAAAAAAGAAAGTAAAGCAAGTATCTTATTAGATTTTGGTAAAGAATTGCAAGGCGGTGTTCAAATTGTAACAGGTATTTGGGGTGGAAATAAACCCATCAAAATTCGTTTATGTTTTGGGGAATCAGCTAGCGAAGCTATGTCTGATATTGGTGGAAAAGGTGGTGCAACTAACGACCACGCTATTAGAGATTTAGAAACTATTTTACCTTGGTTAGGCATTGCAGAGATAGGAAACACGGGTTTTAGATTTGTAAGAATTGATGTAGTTGAGGATGATGTTAAATTGATATTAAAAGAAGTTAGAGCAATTTCGAGGTATAGAGATTTAGTTTACAAAGGCTCTTTCAATTCTAGCGACACTTTATTGAACAAAATTTGGAAAACCGGTGCTTATACTGTTCAGCTAAATATGCAAGATTATTTATGGGATGGCATTAAACGCGACAGATTGGTCTGGGTTGGAGATTTAAACCCAGAAATTTCTACCATTAACGCCGTATTTGGTTATAATGAAGTTGTGCCTAAGTCCTTAGATTTTGCAAAAGCAACCACACCTCTGCCAGAATGGATGAACGGGATTAGTGCCTATTCCATGTGGTGGATTATTAATCAAAGAGACTGGTATTACAATAATGGGAATTTGAAATATTTAAAGGAACAACAAGCTTATTTAACACCGTTACTCCATCAGTTAATTCAAAAAATTGATAGCGATAACAAAGAGAAACTTGATGGACAAAGATTTTTAGATTGGCCATCGAGTGAGGATCCAAAAGCCATACACGCAGGTTTACAAGCAATGATGGTTTTAGCTTTACAAGCGGGTAGTGATTTATCAACTAAATTGGGAGACCTTTTAACTGCTAAAAAATGTGCAGATGCTGTAAATAGATTAAAAAAATACATTCCAGCACATAACAACTCCAAACAAGCAGCAGCTTTGCTTTCATTAGCTAAATTGATGGATGCAAAACAAGCTAATAAGGTTTTGAATGATGGTGGGTCGAAAAATTTCTCTACCTTTTTTGGTTATTACATGTTGCAAGCTAAAGCCAATGCTAGCGATTATCAAGGGGCAATAAACATTATTCGTGAATACTGGGGAGCAATGTTAAATCTTGGTGCCACCAGCTTTTGGGAAGACTTTAATATGGATTGGACCAAAAATGCAGGCAGAATTGATGAATTGGTTCCTGATGGAAAAATTGACATTCATGGTGCTTATGGTGCTTATTGTTATGTCGGTTTTAGACATAGCCTTTGTCATGGATGGGCTTCTGGACCAACACCTTGGCTAACCGAACATGTTTTAGGCATTTCTGTTATTGAACCAGGTTGTAAAGTTGTTCGCATTAAACCACATCTGGGCGATTTGAAATTTGCAGAAGGCACCTTTCCTACTCCACTAGGTTTAATTAAAGTTAAACACCAAAAATTGGCTGATGGAACAGTTAAATCGACTATTTCTGCACCAAAAGGAGTTAAGATTTTAAGGTAGTTAGTTTCCCTTTTATATTCAGTTGGCTGAAGCCAGCGCCAATTAATTTTATTCAAAATTCAAAATCTAATCCTTCATTGCCGTCGGTTTTAACCGACGGGTTTTTATACAGTTTGCCTAGGCTTTAGCCACAGCCCAAGAACAACTGCCGTTGTTATATAAACCTTATTGAAATGGAAAGCCTCATTTTTTCAATGAGCTTGCAATGGAAAGAAGGACTACACTTGCCAAGAATTACTACCACTGTTTTTCTTATCAGTAAAATCATTTTAATCTGATAAACATCAGCAGACACGACAATTTTTCAGTATAAATCACTTATTAACAGTCATTTAGTCATTAAAAATTAATTCTTACCGACAAAATTTCCGATTAGTGAAGCAAAATCTCAATGGCATTTGTTTTGAACAAAAGGAAAATATGAACTTCAACAACTTTACAATCAAAGCACAAGAAGCTATCCAAAAAGCTTCTGAAATAGCGCAGGGCAATCAGCAGCAAGCTATTGAAACTGCACACATATTAAAAGGTTTGCTAACTGTTGATGAAAACGTGGTTTCTTATGTGTTAAAGAAACTGAATGTGAACCTAAATACGGTTGAGCAAAACTTAACCACTGCTATAGAAAAACTACCAAAAGTGACGGGTGGCGATGTTTATTTGTCAGCTAACTCCAATTCGGCTTTGCAAAAAGCAACATCCTATTTAAAAGAATTTAAGGATGATTTTGTATCAGTTGAGCATTTATTATTAGGCTTATTGGCTGTTAATGATGCCACATCAAAATTATTGAAAGAGCAAGGCGTTAACGAAAAAGACTTAAAAAAAGCAATTATTGCTTTACGTGGCGATAATCGTGTGACCGACCAAAATGCAGAGGCAACTTATCAGGCTTTAAATAAATATGCCCGTAATTTAAATGAATATGCAGAAAGCGGAAAGTTAGACCCAGTTATTGGTCGTGATGAAGAAATTCGCCGTGTAATTCAGATTTTATCTCGTAGAACGAAAAACAATCCAATATTAATTGGTGAGCCTGGCGTGGGTAAAACTGCCATTGCCGAAGGAATTGCGTTTAGGATTATTAAGGGCGATGTTCCTGAAAACTTGAAAAGCAAAACGGTTTATTCATTAGATATGGGTTCGTTAATTGCTGGGGCAAAATACAAAGGCGAATTTGAAGAGCGTTTAAAAGCCGTTGTTAAAGAAGTAACGCAAAGCGATGGTGATATTGTTTTGTTTATAGATGAGATACACACCTTAGTTGGTGCTGGAGGTGGCGAAGGTGCAATGGATGCGGCAAACATCTTAAAACCTGCTTTAGCTAGGGGCGAATTAAGAGCTATTGGTGCGACAACTTTAGACGAATATCAAAAATATTTAGAAAAAGATAAAGCCTTGGAACGTCGTTTCCAAAAAGTAATGGTTGAGGAACCAGATACGCAAGATGCCATTTCTATTTTACGTGGTTTGAAAGAACGTTATGAAACTCACCACAAAGTGAGGATTAAAGATGAAGCGATTATTGCTGCAGTAGAAATGTCTCAACGTTATATTGCCGACCGCTTTTTACCAGACAAAGCCATTGACTTGATGGATGAAGCTGCATCGAAATTGCGTATGGAGATGGATTCTGTTCCAGAAAATGTAGATGCTTTAGACCGTGAAATCATGCGCTTGGAAATTGAACGCGAAGCCATTAAACGTGAAAAAGACGACAAAAAAGTAAAAGAGCTTTCACAGGATATTGCTAATTTATCAGCAGAGCGTGATGAATTAAAAGCAAAATGGCAAGGTGAAAAAGACTTGGTTGATGCAGTTAATAGCCAACTAGAGCAAATTGAAGCTTATAAATTAGAAGCAGAACAGGCTGAACGTGCAGGAGATTATGGCAGAGTTGCTGAAATCCGTTATGGAAAAATTAAAGAAGCACAAGACAAAGTTGAAAGACTAAAAGTTGATTTAGAAAGCGTACAGAGCGAAAGCAGAATGCTTAAAGAAGAAGTTACTGCTGATGATATTGCAGGTGTGGTTGGGCGTTGGACAGGTATTCTGGTTACGAAACTGGTTGCAAGTGAACGTGAGAAATTATTGAACTTGGAAGATGAATTGCACAAACGCGTAGCTGGACAGGATGAAGCAATTGAAGCAATTTCTGATGCGATTCGTAGGTCGAGAGCAGGTTTGCAAGATAAACGAAAACCAATTGGTTCGTTCATATTTTTGGGAACAACAGGTGTTGGTAAAACGGAGTTAGCAAAAGCATTGGCTGAATTTTTATTCAATGATGAAAACGCGATGACCAGAATTGACATGAGCGAATATCAAGAAAGACACGCTGTTTCTAGGTTAATTGGAGCGCCTCCTGGATATGTTGGTTATGATGAAGGTGGGCAATTGACTGAAGCTGTTCGCAGAAAACCCTACTCAGTTGTGTTGTTAGATGAGATTGAAAAAGCACACCCTGATGTATTTAATATTTTATTGCAAGTATTGGATGATGGTCGTTTAACTGACAATAAAGGTCGTGTGGTGAACTTTAAAAACACAATTATTATCATGACTTCGAACATTGGTTCACATTTAATTCAAGATAACTTTAAAAAGCTAGATGATGAAAACCGTGAAGAGGTAATAGCAAAAACTAAAAATGAGTTGTTTGAGTTATTGAAGCAAACCATTCGTCCGGAGTTTTTAAATAGAATTGATGAACTGATCATGTTCACTCCTCTTCAAAGAAGCGAGATCAGAAACATTGTTGATCTGCAGTTTAAACACGTTCAACAAACCTTGGCAGAAATGGGCATTACTATGGATGCAAGTGTTGAAGCGCTAGATTGGTTGGCAGAGCTTGGTTACGACCCACAATTTGGTGCAAGGCCATTGAAAAGAGTAATTCAGAAAAGGATTTTGAATGAGTTATCTAAATCAATTTTAGCTGGTAAAGTGGATAAAGACAGTAAGATAAAATTGGATATGTTCGACCATCAGTTTGTGTTTTTAAATGAGAATGAAAAATAAAAGAAGGCCCTTAAAATAGGGGCATTCTTTTATTTAAAAAACTATATAAATCTGCCTTGGCAATCACATACTAAATTCAAATATTGCAATCTTTTTTGTAGCCTTGTAATGCAGCTTAAATGATAAGATACAATTGCAAATACTCACCACCTATTTTTATGATATGATTTATAAATGTCTTCTAATCTGATGCGATAGAAAGACAAATGATATTAGTGTTCCAAAAGCTGGTTAACATATTGCCTTACAGTTAAAAACAATGTCTTTTAACGACAAATTATATCGCCAAATTTTATTTTTTTAACCCATAGTTTAAATCTTTTGAACCTTTAAAATTGTCGGTTTTTATACGCTACTTTTGGCGGTTTATTAAAGCAAATATTTATGAAAAAGATTTTTACAAGCTTCCTTATCTTGTCTGCAAGTTACGTTAATGTTAATGCACAGACAGATGCTTACAAGGGAAAAGACGATTTGAGGTACCATATTGGTGCTAGTTTACAAAAATTTGGAACTGGAATAGTAACCTCCTTAGATTATGGACTAGGCGAGAGCTTTTCTGTTGGCGCACAAGCAGGCTACCTTTTAGGTACTAAGAAAATTGCGGGTTTGGATAAGGCTGGATTTGGTGATAGATTTGACCTTAAAGCTCGATTTAATGCAAATTTAGGAAGCGTAATTGGTCTGCCCTCAAACGTTGATGTATACCCTGGTTTAAACTTAGGATTAAAGAATTTTGGCGGTCATGTTGGCGGTAGGATTTTCTTTTCAAAAGGCTTCGGTCTTTTTGCCGAAACACAGTTCCCGATTGCTAAGTATAACTCAGCTGCTATTAATTACGAAAAATTAAACAATCAGTTTTCTGTTAATGTTGGTGTTGCCTTTGATTTAGGTAAATAGAAAGAGTAAATTACCTTAACGATTCATATCATCCTCAAAAAATTCTGAGGATGATTTTTTTTGACCTGATTATTAGGTATTTAACTTATTTTTTAGTTATAAAACTAAAATGATAGTTGTTTTTTGAAATTTTCTTTTTAATATTGATATACACATAAAACAACACACAAATGAAATCTAAACTATTAATCATGGGCGTACTATGCGCCGTTGCGTTCACAGCAAACGCACAAAAAAAAGGTACTAATGCCCTAAGCTTTGGAGTAAATGTAAATACCGAAAAGCAGAAAAATCTTGGAGGAGAAATAGAAATAAAAACTAATTCTTATTCAATAGGTTATGGTAATTTTATTAAAGATAATACCAAAATTGGATTTGATTTAAATTATTCAAAATATAACTATTCAAACGCTCCTTACGACAATGAGAGTAAAAACTATGGTGGTAACGTAACGTATCAGAAATATTTTCCCCTGGTGAAAACCTTATATGCTTATGCAGGTGGTAGGGCTGGGTATAATTATGGTACACAAGAAAGCACTAGCACAAATCAGGTAACAGAATACACAACTAATACTTATAACGTAGGTGCATTTGGAGGCATAACTTGGTTTCTGTCAAAGAGATTTGCATTTGAGACTAGTCTGTTATCAGCAAATGCAAGTTACGCTGAAACAAAACAAAAGGAGAATTCAACAGGCGGTACTTTTGATTATACACGTACTTCCTTTAATCTAACTAGCGAAGGTTTTATTAATAACTTGGGCTTTAAGGTTTATATTTTATTTTAAATCTTTCTAAAAAGAAAAGCCGTTAATTTACAGCCTTAATTGTAAGTTAACGGCTTTTCTGCTGATAAAAGGGAAGCTATACAGTGTGAATTGAGGAAAGACAACAATGGGGATCGGGGTCTCGCAACTGAAACTAACACTAAAAAAAAACCGAAAATTCAATTTAGATTGAAAAAATAGCTTCCATATTAACTGTTTACCAGCAACTTATGCCATAAAATCTGCTTTTAAGCTGTTGCATATTTTGTGGATTTTATTTAATATTGATTACACACAAATTAAATCGATATGAAAATTAAATTCTTTATGATGGCTACGCTATGTGCCATTGGATTTGTAACACATGCCCAAATCCAAAAAGGCTTAACTATGGGTGGCTTAAGTTTAAGCTTTGGCACTACAGACCAAAATTCAAATGCTACGAGGTTAAATTCCTTTGCCATTAATCCCAGAATTGGGTATTTTATAGATAACAATCTTTCTCTTGGAATGGAGTTTAATTATAACCTATCAAAACTTAATGGAGAATTTTATGATTATTTTGACAACAACACAAATTCAATACAAAGTGGTTTCGGTTTCAAAGAAGAAAATTTTGGGTTATCTCCGTTTGCTCGATATTACATCCATATTAAAGACAATTTTAAATTCTTCGGACAGGCTGCCTTAACTTTCCAAATCAACAGCTATAAAAACATAGATAATACCGGTTATTTATATAGAACAGACTATACATTTAAAGGTTTTGGCGCAAGTTTAAATCCAGGCTTCGCATTTTTACCGTCAGGAAAATGGGATATCGAATTATCTTTTCCTTTAATTAGCTATTTTAACGAAAGAGGTACTAGCCAAGATTATCATTTCAGAAGAAGCAGAAATATACAACTTGTACTTGACAATTTTACACCAGCATTTGGTGTAAACTTTCATTTTAGTCTGTAATAAAAAAAAGCCGCTGAATGCAATTAATCTGCAAATCAGCGGCCTTTTTATCATAAAACTTTAATCATACTTTTTTCACGAATTGCTTTAAATTCACTTCCCTCTTTCCAACCAGGGAAAGTAGTTTCATTACTTAGGCGATAACCAACACTAAATAATAATCTTAAGTCTTCTACCATACCAGAGAAATCCCATTTGGCAGGTTCAAAATTATCCGCAGGTGCGTGATAGCGATTTGCTGTATAATCTTCTTTTTGTGCTTTACCCCAAACTAAACCTTTGGCTACATTTTCGTCACCAGTCTCTGTATATAAAGCAGGTATACCAACTTTCGCAAAGTTAAAATGGTCTGACCTGAAGTAATATCCAGCTGATGGATTTGAGTCTTTAACCACAACCCTACCTTGTTTTTCTGCAGCTTCTACTAAATAATCTTCCAATTCAGATTGACCAAAACCAACTGCAATAATGTCTTTGGTTTTTCCATTGGCCTGCATGGCATCTATATTAATGTTGGCTACAGTTTTTTTTACTGGAACTAAAGGATGGGCACCGTAATACTCCGAACCTAATAAACCTTGTTCTTCTGCGGTAACAGCTAAGAACATAATTGAGCGCTCTGGTTGTTGTTTTGCTTTTTTAAAGGCTTCGGCTAAAACTAGTAGAGCAGCAGTTCCAGTGGCATTATCTACAGCACCATTGTAAATAGAATCTCCATTTACAGCTTCTCCCTTACCTAAATGGTCCCAATGTCCCGAATAAATGATATACTCATCGGCTCTTTTAGTTCCTGGTAATACAGCTGCCACATTGTGAGATATAGATTTTTTTATAGTATTGTTTATGGTAGTCGAAATATTTAAACCTAAATCAACTGCTTTAAATCCTTTTTTACCTGCTTGGAACATTAAATCTGCAGATTTACCTGCCATTCTAAACATCGCTTTAGCTACATCTTGTGTAATCCAACCCTCCATTAAAGCTCTCGACTTATTTCCATCTGCAGCTTCCAGATATAATTTAGATTTAGACCAACCACTTCTAACCACTGCCCAAGGATAACTTGCTGCTTTATCTTCGTGAATTATAATCACCCCTGTTGCGCCTTGACGAGCAGCTTCTTCAAACTTGTAAGTCCAACGACCGTAATAAGTCATCGTTTTACCTTTAAAAAGAGTAGAATCAGTGAAACCAGGGTCGTTAACCATTACTACGACAGTTTTTCCTTTAACATCTAAGCCTTCATAATCGTTCCATTTGTATTCAGGAGCAACAATTCCATAACCAGCAAAAACCATTTCAGAGTTTTCTATCTTAACTTGTTCAGTCACGTGGCGACTTGCACCCACAAAATCATCCAGAAATTTCAAACTCTTTACACCAAGACCAGCATTTGTTTTAATGACTAAATCACTTGGTGTAGATTTAATATCAACCATAGGCAAATCCTGAAAATAACTTTCTCCATTACCTGGTTTTAAACCTAGCTTCTTAAATTCTGCTTCTAAGTAGTTAATAGTTTTGGTTTCGCCATCGGTAAAAGGTTTCCTTCCTTCAAAATCGTCTGAAGCTAAAACGGCAATATGTTTTGAGAAAGCAGTGTCATTAATTGCTTTTAAGGCCACAGAATCTGTCACATCTGAACCAGATTGCGATGATTGACACGACGAAAAATAAGCTGCTACAGCCAGCAAGCCTAATAATTTGCGATACATAAATTTATGTTTAGGTGTATAGTTGAAGTTAAAGAATTAATCGCATAGTTATGCCAACACAGCTATTTTTTTGGAAAAACAAGGTTCAACATTTATAGCTTCCGACAGTCCCGCTATTCGTTTCAATCTTTTGTCCTTCGACAAGCTCAGGATGACAAAAGGATTTACACTGCTATCTGGTTTAAAATACGAAGGCAAAACCACAAACCCAAAAACCTACAAGGTTTAAAATCATTAATCAAAACAAAATTAAGCCAAAAAAAGGTACAATTTTAGGCTTTCTTTGTCGTAGAAATATTTGGCAAAAATGCTGTTAGTAGGCCTATCAATGGCAAAAATGCACAAACATTATAAACGTAATTAATGCTTGTAGAGTCAGCTAGCCTACCTAATAAAGCAGAGCCGATTCCTCCCATACCAAAGGCGAAACCGAAAAATAATCCAGCTACCAAGCCTACCTTTCCAGGAATTAATTCTTGTGCATATACCAATATTGCAGAAAAAGCTGAAGCTAAAATTACCCCGATAGGAACAATTAAAACACCAGTCCAGAATAGATTGCCGTGTGGCAATAGCAATGCAAATGGCGCAGTGCCCAATATCGAAGCCCATATTACATATTTACGCCCAATTTTATCGCCAACTGGCCCTCCTATTAATGTTCCAGCTGCCACAGAGAAAAGAAATACAAATAGATAAACTTGTGAAGTTTGCACGGATACGTGGAATTTTTGAATTAAATAGAATGTAAAATAACTCGTTAAACTAGCCATGTAAAAGTATTTCGAGAAAATCAAAATCAATAAAATTGAAATCGAAAAAACAACTCTTCGCTTACTTAAATTGTGTCCTAATTTTTTTGCTTGAGTTTTAACTCTTTCACTTAACCTTACTAAATAACCTTTGTACCAATTCCCAACGTAAGTTAAAACTACAATTGCTAAAAGAGCTATTAGCGAGAACCAAACTACACTAAACTGACCATAAGGAACAATAATCCAAGCAGCCAATAATGGTCCTAAAGAGCTTCCTGCATTTCCTCCCAATTGAAAAACCGACTGCGCCAATCCTCTTCTTCCGCCAGATGCGGCATGTGCCATTCTCGAAGCTTCGGGATGAAAAATAGAAGAACCTGTTCCAATTAAAGCCACAGCGAACAAAATCATATAAAAATCAGATGATTGAGAAAGTGTAATCAGACCGATTAAGGTAAAGCCCATTCCCGTGGCTAATGAAAATGGCTGTGGCTTTTTATCGGTGTACAAACCTACAAATGGTTGAAACAATGAAGCCGCCATTTGAAAAGTGAAAGTGATTAAACCGATTTGAGTAAAACTTAAATGATAGCTATTTTTTATGATGGGGTAAATTGCAGGTATTAACGATTGTATGGTGTCATTAAGCAGATGAGAAAAACTGAGTGCAAAAAGTATAGGAAAAACTGTTTGTTCGGCTAATAATTTTGGAGATGGAGTATTCATTTGCATTAGTTTATAAAGGGCAAATTTAAAAATTTAACCAAGGGAACTGACTGTGTTTCTACATAATTACGTCAAATAAAAAGGCTCCTATTTGGAGCCTTAATCAATTTCATTGTTTTCTTTCTATTTCTCTATTCATTCAATTTAACCACAAAGACAAGAGAACACCAAATAAAACACTAGCAATGCTTTTTGTTCTTTGTGAATTAGTGGTTTAAAAACTACTGCTTTCGTTCTACTTCCCTATCCATTTCTGTAATATTCACATTGGTCGATTGGGAAAAATCGCCTAACAAATAGTTGTTAAAGTAATCTGCTAAACGCCAAAACATGTATTCTGTCATGTCGCCAAAACCATGACGCTGACCAGGAACAATCATGTAATCGAATCTTTTACCAGCCTTAATTAACGCACTTGCAACTCTAATTGAGTTGGCAGGGTTTACGTTATTATCAACATCGCCATGCATTAATAACAAATGTCCTTTCAAGTTTTTGGCTAAATCTGCATTTTTATCAATCGCATATTTGAAAGTGGTATCGCCTTTGGCAGAAACAATTTCTTTAACTCCATGGTGTTTTTCGCTCCACCAACGATTGTAAATGCTGTTATCATGGTTACCCGCAGCAGAAACAGCCACTTTAAAGAAATCTGGATAAACTAGTAAAGCCGCAGTTGACATGAAACCACCACCAGAGTGCCCAGTTATACCGACTTTATTTGCATCAATAAATGAATATCTATCAGCTAATTGTTCGATAGCAGCTTTTTTATCAGCCAAACCATAATCACGCAAGTTTCCATAGCCATAAGTATGATACCATTTAGAACGAGCTGGGTTACCACCTCTGTTTCCAACTGTGATGACCACATAGCCTAATTGAGCCAAACGGTCGGTTCTATCCATGCTTCTACCAAAAGACTTATTAACCGCTTCAGTTTGTGGACCTGGATAAACGTACTCTATAATTGGATATTTTTTATTTGGGTCGAAGTTAAATGGCTTGTACATTACGCCATAAATATCGGTAACGCCATCATCAGCTTTAACTTTAAATGGTTCTGGGAATTTATAACCGGCAGCCATTAGCAATGATAAATCTGCTGTTTCTAAATCCATTACTTTATTACCTAAATTATCTAATAAAACTGATTTAGGAACTGTATTAACACGAGAGAAATTATCAATAAAAAACTGAGCCTCATCGTTCATGTTCACAGCGTGATCAAAATCCCCACTATTTAATAATTTCATCCCTGTACCATCAAAGTTAATACGGTACAAATGCATAAAATATGGATCTTCCTTAGCTTCGCGGCCGTTTGCCGTAAAATATAACACCCTGTTTTTTTGGTCGATTTGAACTATACTTTCACAATGGAAAGAACCAGAAGTAATTTGATTTTTTAATTTCCCAGCACCATCAAATAAATAAAAATGTCCCCAACCATCACGTTCGCTCCAATGGATAATTTCTTGTCCGCCATTAATTAAACCAGGTCTTTGAACCTCTACATAAGTGTTAAAACGTTCGTCGATAATTTGAGTTACAACACCAGTGTTAATGTTAATGGTGCAAATATCAATGCGTTTTAAATCTCTACTGGTACGGGAGAAATAGAACTTCTCATTATCTCCTAACCAAATAGATGGGCGGAATTCATTATCTCTATCTTTATTTAAATTTTCTTTACCCCAAGTAGAAATACTCTGATCTTTAAAAGCAGTAGTATTTATTGTTTTTTGAGTTTTCGCTTCAAAATTGAACAATACAAATTCATCAATAGGAGATTCTTTTTCTCCTGGCATTTGATATTTATAAGTCTCTAAGGTTGGTCTGCCAGCAGATACACTATTAATTACCCAAAGGTCTTTTACCTTTCTAGAATCAGTTCTATCTAAAACAAAGTATTTAGAATTTGGCGACCAAAGTACGTAAGCACCTCTCCTCTTTTTATCGTTCTTTACCACTTCCTCATTATTTTCTCCATCTCCATCGCTACCGTAAGAATAGAATTTAACACCATCTTTTGTTAATTGATGTTCTACAATTGTGCTGTCTTCTTCATTTTTAACAGCTTTTTTATAGTTTGCTTTATCCATCCAATACAAGTTGTAATTACGAGAGAAAATTACAGCTGAAGAATCCGGTGCTACTGAGCCCCAACTCGGTTTTGCCTTTGGTTTTTCATAATTTTTAACTTCTGTCAGTTTATTTGATGCCAATTCGTAATTAAAGAAAAAGATTTTTTTCTGCATCGAATCTGCAGCTTTTTTATCTTTCCTGTCTTTTTTAACTTCGTCAATTGTACTTCTTATTTCGAAATTGATGCTTTTTTCATCCTTCGCAAATTTTAAGTTCTCAATTGGTAAATGTTGTGCATCAAACGGATCACGAATAATCATTGTTATTTTTGAAGCTAATTCTTCGCTATTAAAAAGCAGTTTTTTACTTTTTGTAGCTGGTTCAACTATGTACCACTGTTTGCCGTTTGGAGTTTCGTATTGATACCAAAATCTATTGGTTAATTTTAACCAATGCGGATCTACAGCTGTTGAATAAATGATTTTTCTGAGTTTTGTTGGCGAAAAACGAGCTGCAGCTTGGTAGTTTGCCTTTTCTGGAGCTTGTGTAGTTTCTGTTAATGAGATTGTTTTTGTTTGGGCAAAGGCCTGAGCGCCAATTATCGAAACAAAAGTTAAGAGGAAGTAGAATTTCTTCATTGATGATTGTTGTTGGTAAAATAAAAGGCCTAATTTATTTAAAATGTGTGTTTAACAATCAATTTTATTGTAATAAAAGAGATAGCCAAATTTCAAATTATTAAACAATTAAGTTTTTATCAACAGTGTTGAAAATTATATCTTAGAATCTATATCGATTTTATAGTTTTGCGGTATATACTGTACTTATGAAAATGAATTTCTTATCAATTATTGCAGCCGCACTAATTTTAGTAGTTGGCTGTCAATCTAAATCACAATCTACTGCAGAAGATGCTGCAAAAAACGGTACCACAACAGCAGTTGAAGCGAACAGCACAACAACAGAAAAAGTTGATGTATCTAAAATTAAGGTTGCTGATGCTAAAACAATTTTAGAGCGTAAACAAGTTCCTATTTTATGTTATCACCAAATAAGAAATTGGAAAGCAGGTGATGGACCAATGACTAAAGATTATACTGTAGAAACACAGAACTTTAAAGACCAAATGAAAATGTTAGCTGATAGTGGCTACCACACCATTTTGCCAGATCAATTGTATGCTTATTTAAACAATGGAACTAAACTGCCATCAAAACCAATCATGCTAACTTTTGATGATACCGTTTTAGATCAATATACAACAGTAAACCCAACTTTAAAAAAATACGGATTTAAAGCCGCATACTTTATTATGACTGTTTCTATAGGTAAAAAAGGAAAGTTTGTAAACTATATGAATGCCGAACAAATTAAACAACTCTCTGACGAAGGAAATACGATTGGAAGTCATACATACGACCATAAAAACTTCAAAAAATATGAAGGAAAAGATTGGGAAGAGCAATTAGATAAACCGACTAAAAGGTTAGAAGAAATTATAGGTAAAAAGATAGATTATTTTGCATACCCTTTTGGTCTATGGAATAACCAAGGTTTTCCGGAGTTAAAAAAGAGAGGATTTAAAATGGCATTTGCATTAGCAGATAAAAGAGATGAAAGAGACCCTTTAATGAGCGTAAGACGTATTATCGCCAGCGGTCATTGGAATCCAAAAATGTTAAGTAATAGCATTAAAAATAGTTTTTAAATGAGGAAATAGAGAATAGAAAATGGGAAATAAATCAATTTTATTTCCCATTTTGCTTTTATACCTAATTGCGATTATCTATTTCTTATTCTTATTCTCTATTCCCTATTTCCCATTCCCTATTTACAATTTATGCCACCTCTTTTATCTGGTATTTTTTGCCGTTAAAATCGAACGAAGCACCTTTTTCCTTTCCTAATAACAATTTGCCAATTGGCGAAACAGCAGAAATAGCAAAAATCGTGTCTTTGCCTAACTGTAATTGTCCTGCACTAATACTCAAGTAAAAATTACCTTGGCTAGTATAGACCAAGCTTCCATTTCTTGCCGAATCAGAATAAGGAGCATCTTTTATGGAAGTCAGCACACGCTGGTTTTCCTCAGCATCTATTAATAACCTTTTGTTTCTATCAATGTCTTGTTGCATCATTTCGCGACTGGTTTCGTATTTGTCTCCAGCGCTACTTTTTGTATCATCATTACTTGCTTCCCGAGCTTGCTTTAAAGCTGTTTCAGCAGTATTTATTCTTTCTTCAATAAATTTTAAACAAAGTTGATATAGGGAATCCTTGATTTCTTGCATAATTTATATGGTTTGTGCTATTTTAAATATATTAAATTTTAACTAGCAATACCAATGGTTTTAAATTTTTGTTAAATTATCAGATTGTTGAATTGTAAGATTGTTGAATTCTTAAATTGCTAACTGAAAATTGAAATCTTATAACTGAGAACTATTTCTCTATCCACTTCACTTTATCTGCAATAGGCGTTCTGTTTGCGTCTCTTGGTTTTTCATTATGATAACCCATATAAAAAAGTCCAAAACACTTCTCATTTTCTGCAAGACCTAAAAATTCTCCCAAATTATCAATTAACGGCGGAGAGCTCCAATAAGCACCAACATTTAAGGCTTCTGCAGTTAATGCCATATTCTGAACGGCACAACCCACCGCAGCAATTTCTTCCCAAGCTGGTAATTCATTAGGGTGAAATTGAATGTTTATTGCTAAAATGCAATCTGCCTGATTTGTTTTTTCTGAAAAGCTGTTATACTTTTTCTGTAAAAATTGATGTGCAGGAACAGTGCTTTTATATAAATCGCCAAGTGTTATTCCCAATCTAGTCTTTGCTTGTTTTCGAATAACAACAAAACGCCATGGTTGTGTTAATTTATGTGTTGGTGCATAATTAGCACTTTCTAGTATTTGTTCAATTACAGCAACTGGAATTTCTTTTTGAATGTAGCTTACAGGAAAAATACTTCTCCTACTTTTTATAATGCTCGATAATACTTCGTAATTATTCATAACCAAAATTAAAATATTAAGTTACGAGTTTTTATTAAAGCTTGTTTTATTGCTTTATTGTTGCATTGTTAACTGAAAACTGTTAACCAATTAACTGTTTCCTTATCTGTTTAACTTTTGAATAAAAACCAATACTTTCCTTATCTACCAAAAAATCCATTGTTTGTAAGAGTTCATCCTTAATCCAATTATGTTTTGAATTTAAGTTAGCCAGTATATTTAAACAATGTGATTTAATAGCAACAGGATTTTTTTCATCAATTAACCAACTAAAAACGGTTTCCACAATATTTTCAGTTTCGTAATTTCGAATCAATTCTTTTATAACTAAAGGAGCTTTTTTACTGGTCATTAAAGCTAAAATCTTACCGTAATGCCTGCGACAAGAAAGATTATCTTGTGTTGAAAACACAGTTAAGAAATGTGTTGATTGAGGTATAAATCTTTCCAAATGCTTAATGTAGATGTTTTCTAAAACCCAAGCAGCCCTAAAAGCTATTTGTTCATTTTTATTAAATGAAGTTGCTATCAAATCTCTTACTTCAAATAATATATTACTTGAAGATGATGAGAGTTTATTTATCTCTTCTTTATTAAGTGTTTTACTCAACTCAACTATGATTTTAGTTTTTTCCATAAAAACTTGCTACAAAAATTTTTAATACATATCTTTAAGTGAAATTAACATTAAACCATTTATTATGAAAGCGATTGCATTTCCAATAATGATAACAGGCGCATTAATCGCCGCAATTATCAATCCTAGTAAGGTTGTACAAAAAACAAAAGTTCTTGCTGATAACTCAAGAATAACTTATAATTTAAACGACAAAAATAAACTAGATGGAGCTTATTTTGTTGAAAATACTCAAAGGAATATATGGCTTAGAGGTACTTACAAAGAGGAAAAGAGAGCTGGAAATTGGTATGCTTTTAATAGTGATAAAACAGTTTTCATGAGATACAATTATGACTTAAAAAAATTATTATATCTTGATACTGTTGCTCTTAAAAAAGCTGAAATATCTATTACAGACAAAAATGATGAAGCTGCAAAAAATGCTTCTCCAGCACTCCCAATCTGCTCAATTGATCAATTTTTATCTATTTTAGGTGAAAGCGCTAAAGCTGGCTACCCTAAAGAGAATCTAGTCTACAATCAATTAATTGATATTACTATTATTGCAAAGGTAAAATCTGAAAAAGATGTTACTTATAGTGTTAATTACACAAAAAAGGGTCAAGTTTATGCCTATCCAATTAATAAAAAAGATATAGATTTTAATATTGACTGGATCCCATCTACCTATAATGGGAAGGATGTTGAAGCGGAATTTAAGGTTCCTGCTAAAATTATGTTCTATGAAGATGGAAGTGGGATGAGACGATTTGTTTGGAATTATTAATTAAGATTTTAACTTACTTAAAGCAATCTTCGGATTGCTTTTTTTTTGCCTTATTTTTCGCTTAACAAAACTTTAGCCGAAAATAGAAAGTAAGCAGGGGGAATTTTGTCAAGAACAAACGATTTATGGTTCCAAAAACCTTTTACCCTCTTCCTTTTAACCCTCAACCTTTTTAACTACCTTTGCACTTTATTTCAGAACAATATGATTTCAGTATCTAATCTATCCCTTCGTTACGGCAAACGCACTCTTTTTGAAGATGTTAACGTTAAATTTACCCAAGGCAATTGCTACGGTGTAATTGGTGCTAATGGCGCAGGTAAATCTACCTTTTTAAAAATCTTAAGTGGTGAAGTTAATCCAACTTCTGGCTCTGTAGCCTTTACTCCTGGTGAGCGTATGGCTGTTTTAAAGCAAAACCATTATGAATTTGATGAATTTTCGGTTTTGGAAACGGTGATGATTGGGCACAAAGAATTGTATGACATCATGAAGGAAAAAGATGCCATTTACCTAAAGGAAGATTTTACCGATAAGGATGGTGAGCGTGCTGGAGAATTAGAAAATATTTTCGCTGAAAAAGATGGCTGGAATATGGAAAGTAATGCAGCAACTTTATTGAGCAATCTGGGTATTAAAGAAGAGCATCATTACAAACAATTAAAAGAATTAGATGGTAACCAAAAAGTACGTGTTTTATTAGCGCAGGCTTTATTTGGTAATCCTGATATTTTATTACTGGATGAGCCTACCAACGATTTGGATATTGATACCATTGCTTGGCTAGAAGATTTCTTGGCAGATTATCAGGCTATTGTTTTAGTTGTAAGTCACGATAGGCACTTTTTAGATGCAGTTTGTACGCACATTGTGGATATTGACTTTAGTAAATTAAATATTTATACTGGTAACTATACTTTCTGGTACGAATCGAGTCAATTAGCTTTAAAGCAACGCAGTGACCAGAATAAAAAGACTGAGGAAAAAGTTAAAGAACTACAAGAATTTATTAGACGCTTTAGTGCCAATGCTTCGAAATCTAAACAAGCAACTTCACGTAAAAAAGCATTAGATAAAATTGACATTACCGAAATTAAAGCATCTAGCAGGAAATATCCCGCTATCTTATTCAACAATTTAGCTAGAGAAGCTGGCGACCAGATTTTACAGGTTGAAGGATTAAGTAAAACTGCACACGGTGAAGTTCTATTTAAGGATGTGAATTTTATGGTAAACAAGGGCGATAAGATTGTAATTCTTTCTCAAAATAGTTTAGCCACAAGTGCTTTCTATGATATTTTAGCTGGAAGAGATGAAGATTATAAAGGCAATTTTAAGTTTGGCGTTACGATTAGCAAAGCTGATATCCCTAATGATAATTCCGAATACTTTGAAGGCAAAGACGAAAACTTGGTAGATTGGTTGCGTGAATACTCTGGAACTGATGCAGATGAGCAATTTGTAAGAAGCTTTTTAGGTAGAATGCTTTTCTCTGGCGATGAGGTGTTGAAAAACGTAAAAGTGCTTTCTGGAGGTGAAAAAATGCGCTGTATGTTCTCTAGAATGATGTTACAATTAGCTAACTTATTAATGTTTGACGAGCCAACCAATCACTTGGATTTGGAGTCTATTACCGCATTAAACAACGGAATGAAAGATTTTAACGGGACAATCTTGTTTACTTCACGAGATCATGCCTTAACCGAATCTGTTGCAACAAGAGTTATTGAGTTAACACCAAAAGGAAGCATCGATAGAATGATGACTTATGACGATTACATCAACAATGAAGATGTAGCAAAGTTGAGAGAAGAGATGTATAAATAGTTGAAACATATTTTATATTAAAAGCCTTGAATTATCCATTCAAGGCTTTTTAGTTTATGTTACTTTTCATTTTCCATTTTATCAGCATACTTCTTAAGCTTACCACCCCTGTATTTTCTGTTTTTTACATAATCATACCAGCCGCGATACCTGAAGGCTAATAAAGCTAAAAGTAACGGTATACTTGCAATAAGGATTATGGTTTTTATTTCCATTTGATTAGTTTGAATTTCTGAATTTACACATTTCCCTTAATTAATCGCAGTAGCAAATACTTTACAAGCTTAAACTCGGCTATTAAAATGTATCTGCTATTTTTGTATCAAGCTAAAGCGCTTTTTAAACAAGAATGATTTCAATTAAATCTGTATCCCACAGTTATAAAAACACCAAACCAATCATTTTTAAGGATTGGCAAATTAATAATGGAGAACAATGGTTGCTGCTGGGTGAATCTGGAAGTGGGAAAACAACACTTTTGCACATTTTAACAGGCATTTTAAAGCCAAAACAGGGCGAGGTAAATATCAATGATACTTCTATCTACAGTTTATCTAGCAAAAATTTAGACCAGTTTAGAGGTCGTAACATCGGGATAATCTTTCAACGTCCACATTTAATAAAAAGCTTAACAATTGCAGAAAACTTGCTTTTAGCACAAGGTTTTGCCCAACTTCCAGCAAACCATCAACGTATTGATGAAGTTTTAAACTCCTTAGACATTATTCATAAAAAAGACGCTTATCCTTCTACCTTGAGTCAAGGTCAGTTACAACGTGTTTCAATTGCAAGAGCAGTGATTAATAAACCCGCCTTATTAATTGCAGATGAGCCAACATCTAGTTTAGACGATAAAAATGCAGCTGCTGTATTAGAACTATTAATGCAACAGTCTGGTTTAAATCAGGCTACATTAATTGTGGCCACCCACGATAAAAGAGTTAAAGATGCATTTACCCATACCTACGATTTAGCATGAGCCCATTTAAAATAAGTTGGAAAAGTATTTGGTCTAAACCACTATCTTCAGGATTAAATATCATGCTGATAGCTTTTGGGACAGGCATTTTAACGATTCTATTGTTGGCCTCAACCCAAATTGAAGAGAAATTAAACAATAACTCTAAAGACATTGATTTGGTTGTTGGTGCAAAAGGGAGTCCGCTGCAATTAATATTAAGTAGCATTTATTACATTGATTTTCCTACTGGAAACATCCCCCTAAAAGATGCAAACGAATTGTCTCATAATCCTTTTGTAAAACGAGCAACTCCCCTAGCCTTGGGCGACAATTATAATGGCGTTCGCATTGTTGGTACAGACAGTAACTTCATCAGCCTTTATGGCTTAAAATTACAAAGCGGCAAATTTTGGAATGCAGATTTAGAAGCCACAATAGGGATAAACGTTGCAAAAGAACAAAACCTAAAAGTTGGTGATACCTTTTTTGGCGCTCACGGTTTAACAGAAAACAAAGATTTACATAAAGACCATGCTTATAAAGTTGCAGGTATTTTAGCCCCTCAAGGAAATGTAACTGACAATTTGATTTTAACAAATATTGCCAGTGTATGGAAAATGCATGAAGAAGAGATGGAAAATGGAAAAGGTAAAACGGAAGATGTTGAACAGAGCGAAATCCCGACTTTTCGGGAGGAGAATGAAGACCGAGAAATCACTTCCTTATTAATCCAATACCGTTCTCCAATGTCTGTAGTGATGTTTCCGAGAATGGTTAATCAAGGAACAAATTTACAATCAGCATCTCCAGCGATGGAAAGTACAAGACTGTTTTCTCTAATTGGCGTTGGTGTAGATACCTTACAATGGTTTGCCATATTGATTATGCTAATTGCAGCGATCAGCGTCTTTGTAAACCTATACAACTCTTTAAAAGAGAGAAGCTACGATTTAGCCATAATGAGAACACTTGGCGCCTCGAGAACTAAGCTTTTTATAATTGTAATACTCGAGGGATTAATCTTAACCATTGCTGGAACATTTGTGGGTATTGCTTTGGGACATTTCGCATTAGAGCTGATTGCTCACTACCAAGAAAGTAGTCAAGCAAAGTTAACTGGTATGATTTTTATTACATCTGAAGTTTATTTATTGCTTGCTGGTTTGGCTATTGGTATATTTGCATCAATCATTCCTGCAATGCAGGCTTACCGCTCTAATATTTCTAAAATACTTGCTAAAAATTAATATAATGAAGAAACTGACTTTTATATTTTTATTATTTATCGGCTTTGCTTTTTCTGCCAAGGCACAACATGACCCAAGCGACCAAATTCTATCTGCGAATTGGGATGTAATTGGAAGTGTAGATTTCAAAACCGTAAAGGACACTGAAATGTATGCTATTTTCGGTCCTGAGATTAAAAAGTATGCCAACAAACCTTTTGAATTAGAAGGTTATATCGTTCCAATTAAAGACGGAATGAAACAGACAAAATTCATGCTTTCTACTTTACCAATTAACCAATGTTTCTTTTGTGGTAAAAATGGTATTCCTGTAATGGTGATGGTAGAATTAACTGAACCCATCAAATTCACTTATCAAACCGTTAAAATTAAAGGGAACTTAAAGTTAAGCACTGCAAACTCCATGGATGTGCCACCAATTAGCTTAACTGCAGCTAAAGCACTATAATCGATTTAACTGTGATTATTTCAATACAAAGTTCTTGATTTAAATTCAAGAACTTTTTTGTTGACAATTATATTTATGTAATAACTTACATACTTAACAAATTTTAACATTTCCACGAATTGTTATAATTATATATTTGCTTTATTAAATCCAAAAAACAAACTAAATATAGCACAATATGAAAACCAATAAAAAAATAAGCTATTTATTTGTCTTATTTATTTACGTAAGTACTTACACAAATAAAGCAATTGCTCAAGAAAAACAGTTATTTACATTGAAGGGGATTTTAAGCAGTGAGCAAGTAAAAGTTGATGGGATTAATATACATCTATTAAAAAGCACCGATAAATCGCTTATTAAAATAGAATACAGCAATGCTGAAGGTGCTTTTATTTTTGAAAAAATACCTTCAGGCGATTATATGATAATTACTCAAAGTATGGGTTTTGAAAAATATTCATCTGCGGTGATTAACCTAAATAAGGATATTGATTTAGGAAAAATCAACCTTAAAGCTGTATCTAAAAAATTAAATGAAGTTACTGTAACCGCTACCCGCCCATTCATTCAGCAGCAATACGATAAAACCGTAATCAATGTAGAAAATTCGATTTCTGCAGTTGGTAGTACCGCACTTGAAGTACTTGCGAAGGCACCCGGCATTACCTTAGACCAAAATGAAAACATAGCTATGCGTGGAAAACAAGGTGTATTGGTCATGATTGACGGCAAACCAGTTCCAATGTCTGGTCAAGATTTAGCGAGCATGTTAAAAGGAATATCGGCAAATCAGATTGATAAAATCGATTTAATTACCAACCTTCGGCTAAATATGATGCAGCAGGAAATGCAGGAATTATTGATATCAAACTAAAAAAAGGAAATAATGTTGGTACAAACGGCAATGCAACATTAAGTTACGGACAAGGAAAATATGCCAAATTAAATCCATCATTTAACTTCAACCATCGTACAAAAACAGGGAATGTTTTCGGTTCTTATAGTTATGGCTTCAATCAAAATTTTAATCAGTTAGCTATTTTCAGGGATTTTTACAACCTTAACAATCAACTAAAAGGTAGTAATAACTATGATAATTACAGTAAATTTCAATTTAATAACCACAACGCTAGAATAGGCAGTGATTTTTACCTCAATAAGGACATCACCGTTGGTTTCTCTGCAAATGGCAATTACAATTCAGGAGAAGTAAACTCGAACAACTTAGGCAACTCATATAATGGGCAATCTCAAAGTACAGGTACCTTTAATACTGTAGCCGATAATTCACCTCACCGCGAAAATAATAGCATCAATTTAAACTATCGTCATAAGTTAGATACAGCTGGCAAAGAATTAGCCATCGACTTAGATTATGCAAATTTCACTTCAGAAGAAATACAAAACAACCTTACAAATTATTTCGATGTTAATGGAGCACAAGCAAAGAGCCCTTATCAATTAAGGGGTAATTTAAATGGGAGTTTGAGCATTAAATCTTTTAGGGTTGATTACCAACAACAAATAAGAGCCATTAAAACCAAATTAGAAATGGGCGTAAAAAGCAGTTGGGTAAAATCTGACAATGATGTTCAATTTTATGACTTGAGCAATGGAGGAAATGTTTTAGATGCTAATAAAAGCAATCATTTTATTTACGACGAAAATATTAATGCGGCTTATTTAAATGCCTCACGTTCATTCAAAAAACTAAGCGTACAATTAGGATTAAGAGCAGAAAACACTAATGCAGATGGATTTCAATTAACCGACCAAAGTAGATTTGACCGAAATTATACGCAGTTATTCCCAAGTGCATACGTTGGCTATAAATTCACCGAAAACAGCGATTTGGGCATCTCGTTAAGCAGAAGGATAAATCGACCTTCTTATCGCCAGTTAAACCCTTTTAAAGTTTTCTTAGACCCTTTAACTTACAGCACGGGAAATCCTTATTTAAAACCAGAGCTTACTAACTCTTTTGAGCTTACCCATACTTATCAGCAAAAGTACATTACTAAATTAGGCTATAGTAAAACAACCGATAATATCCTTACTGTACTTTCGCCAGATGCTCAGCCAAACTCAGTTATACAAACCAACAGAAATTTAGCAGAATTTGACTACTTCAATTTTAGCTTTGGTTTTCCAATTACACTTGGAAAATGGTTAAACAGCACCAATAATGCTTTGGTTTATTATGGATTATATAGTGGCAACTTGGTGAATACTGATTTAAAAAATAGTCGTGTTGCCTTTAATTTTAGTTCTAATAATATCCTAAAGATTAGTCCTACAGTAACTGGGGAGGTAATTGGAAACTATCAAAGTAGAAATTACTACGGACCTTTAGACATTAAAGGAAATTGGGGCTTAACAGTCGGTCTACAAAAACAGCTATTAGCCAAAAAAGCATCTTTGAAATTAAGTGTAAGTGATGTCTTTTATACCACAAAAATTGATGCCTATACCATCCTTACTGGTTATGGAGAACAATTTTATCAAAGTAGAGATAGCAGGGTTGCAACTTTAAGTTTTTCTTATCGATTTGGTAAATCTCAAGTTTCAAGTTCAAAAAGAGCTGGTGCGGCAGATGAAGAAAAAAGAAGAGCAGGCTAATGCTTGAATTCCTTAACTTAGTTAAAAAATAATAGATGGATTTAGTACATGAACTTGCTGAAATTGCCTTAGCAACTCGATTAAAAAGGTTGAGTGAAAGACTTTCAAGTGATGTAAGTAAGATATATAAGGAATCTGATGTAGATTTCGAAGCACGATGGTTTTTAATCTTAACGCTATTGCAGAAAGAAAAGTTAATGGCAATAACAGAAATCGCTGATTCATTACAGCTTAGTCATCCTGCAATTATTCAGCTAGTACAAGAATTAATACAAAAAAACCTGATTAAGGCCGCATTAGATAGTAAGGACGGCAGGAAAAGAATGGTTTCGTTAACTCCCAATGGAAAAAGGACATTGGAAAAAATTGAACCTATATTATCATCAATTAAGGAAGAAAATAAAAAATGGATTGAAGGAAGTAGTGCCAACATCCTTAAAATATTAGCAGAGTTAGAACAAGCCTTAAATGAGCAAAGTATGTATAATCGCATTAAGCTCAATATGCTACTCCAAAAAACTCAAGCATAAAAAACCCAGTTTGCCATTGCAAACTGGGTTTTATATTTTCTAGAATTATTAGTGACCTGAATGACCATCAGCTCCATGAGCGTGACCGTGACTTAATTCATCAGCAGTTGCTTCACGAACAGTTAAAACTTTACCAGCAAAGATTAAGTTTTTTCCAGCCATTGGGTGGTTTAAATCTACTGAGATAATGTCTTCGTGTACGCCAGTAACACCAGCACGGAATTGGTTACCTTGGTTATCTTGTAAAGGAATTACATCGCCAACTTTAGGCAATTCGCCAGCTTCTTTAAACATGTCAATTGGCAAATCTACGTGAGCAGTTGCATCAATTTCGCCGTAACCATCTGCAGGAGAAAGTTCAAAACTATACTCATCACCAGCTTTTAAACCAGCTAAATGTTCTTCAAATTTAGGTAACATCATACCTACGCCATATAAGAACACTAATGGTTGTTCTTCATTTGCTTTTTCAACAAAAACTTGCTGACCTTCTGGAGTAGTAGTGTGTAGTTCATAAGTTATAGACACTACTGTGTTCGCATTAATATTCATTCTTATTTGTTTTTATAATTTTTAATACCTCTGGGTTTGTTTTCCAGAATTCGGCAAGTTAATTTTGCTAATATTTAAAGATTTGAAAGCCTTTAAGTAAAAGTTGGGCAAAGATAATCTAATTATTAGGTTAACAAAAACCGTGATTAATTGTTGCAGAAAAATGTTTTTAATTTGAACAATTATAGACTATTGTATAATAGCATTGTCAGTCTGAGCGTAGTCGAAGACCCAACGCTAATCCTTCGACTACGCTCAGGATGACAAAACGCTTTAAAAATTTATTTGGATATTTTATTTCCTATTCTTAATCTGCTCGTCTATAAACTCTTCTCTAATTTGAGCCAACTCTTTTTGCTTTTCAGCGATTTTAGCCACTGCAATATGCTTTTCAGTTTTATCTCTAATTGCAGAATAAGCTTTTTTAAGTTTAGCTATTTCCTTAACCAAGGATTTTCTTTTTGCAATAATGCCTTCTTCTTTTTCAAACATCCTGCAATCTACCTAAATTAGGCTAAAGCCCTAATGTTTTTCATCGCCTCGGTAACCGTACTTACTGGTAATTGACAAGTTTTATTTTTGCATACATAAATTTTGGTTTCCTGACTTTCTTTATCTTTTAATAATGGAAGTTCACTTTTCCCTCCACCCAATGCAATTTTATTAGGAATGTAAATATTGTTAAGCTCATTCTTTGCTTCACTTATATCAAAACCCATTATTGCAATTTCGTTGATGCCATGCACTTCATTTAGCAATTGCGTACACCAATTTGAATAAGCTGAGCCGTAGGCTTTTATTCTTGGTAAAACCGATTTAAGCATAGCTGATGCTTTGTCTCGATAACTTTCATCATCAAAAAACAAACCTAATTTTTGAAGGTTTTGCGCCATAACAGAATTAGATGCCGGAATTACATTATCCATTACTTCATGCTTGCGGGCAATTAACTCTTCGCCGTTACTAGCTGTATAAAAGAACATGTCATTCTCTTCGTCCTTAAAATTAAGCAGCACATAATTTGTTAACGATTTAGCTTCTTCCAACCAAACTTCATCGAAATCAACCTCGTATAAAGAGATTAAAGCTTCAATCATAAATGCATAATCATCTAAAAAGCCTGGAATAGTTGCTTTTCCATTTTTATAGTTACGGTATAATCCTCCATCTGGAGTGACCATATTTTCTAAAATGAATTCAGCAGCTAGCTTTGCCCTATCGTAATACATCTCATAATCTAAAATTTGAGAAGTATCTGCCAAGGCTTTAATCATCATTGCATTCCAAGCGGTTAAACATTTATCATCTAATCCAGGTCGCACACGATTACTTCTTTCATCTAATAATTTAGCTTTCGCTAATGCCACTTTATCGTAAAGGGTTTCGATGTCTATATTATGTTTTTCTATGAATTCCTCATCAGTAGTTAGCTTTCTTAAAATATTGGTTTGTTCCTCTTCCCAATTTCCTTCTTCAGTAACATTGAAATATTCACCTATTAATGCTGCATCCTCACCAACAACTTTATCAAAAGTTACCTTATCCCACACATAAAACTTACCCTCCACTCCTTCACTATCTGCATCTAAGGCAGAATAAAACAAGCCATTTTCTGCACTCATTTCCCTAAAAGCCCAATCAATGGTATCAATTATTATCTGTACAAATGGTTCATATTTTAAGCATTGATAAGCTTCTGCATATAAACCAATCAGCTGTGCGTTATCATACAACATCTTCTCAAAGTGAGGAACGTGCCATTTATCATCTACTGAATACCTAGCAAAGCCACCTCCCACTTGATCGTAAATTCCGCCTTTTGCCATTTCTTCAAGTGTAGAACAAACCGCCATAAACGTAGCTTCATCGGGTGTCAAAAAACTATATCTTAATAAAAAGCTCCAATTATTCGGTAATGGAAATTTGGGTGACCTGTTATATCCGCCTCCATCTATATCAAAATGACGTTTCCAAGGTTCAATAATTTCCGTCAAATGCGATTGAGCAAAAACAACTTCCTGGTCTGAAGAGATAACTTTTTCTGATTGTTGAATGCCTTCTGTTAATCGCTCTGCGTAATTTAATGCCTTTGCAGGTTCATTTTTCCAGAGGTCTGAAACATTTAATAAAATACTTATCCAATCATTTTTTCTGAAGTAAGTACCACCATAAACTGGCCTTTGGTCTGGCAAGCAAATGGCATTCAATGGCCAACCTCCATTCCCATTCATCAGCTGTACGGCTAACATATAAATCTGGTCAATATCTGGTCGTTCCTCTCTATCTACTTTAATGCAAACGAAATTTTTGTTCATCACTTCTGCCACTTCAAAGTCCTCAAAACTTTCATGTTCCATTACGTGGCACCAATGGCAAGCAGAATAACCTATACTTACTAAAATTAATTTATTTTCTTTTTTAGCTTTTTCTAGTGCAGCTGGACCCCATTCGTACCATTCAACTGGGTTGTAAGCATGTTGCAATAAGTATGGAGATGAAGCGTGAATGAGGTTGTTGGGTTCTTGCATGTGATGTAAGAGGTAAAATGGAAGATGGAAAATGTATGATTTCGTAAAGCTATAAATTATCTACAAACCTATTTAGATTTAGTTTTTCATCTGGCTGTAATTTTGTAACTAAACGTTATAAAACGAATATGATTAATCTAATTATTGTGTGATTGAAAATCATGATGGTTTCTTTTTTATAATTAACTTTACCAGTAGAACATATCTCTATACTCAAATCGCAATACGCAATACCGATTATGAAAATCACACATACAGAAATCTATCGTTTTAGCATTCCAATGGAGCCTTTTGTAATTGCAACTGGCACAATGCATTTTGCGCAAAATGTGTTGGTTAGAATTTATACTGATGCAGGCATTCATGGCGTTGGTGAGTGTTCAGCCTTTCCGATGATTGTTGGAGAGACCCAGGAGACTTGCATAGCGATGGCTAAGGATTTTGCACAAATCTTAAAAGGTAAAAATCCCTTAGAAATACCCGAAAGGATGCAAGATTTACTAGCTTATGCAGACCATAATGCAACTATTAAAAGTGCATTTGACATGGCGTTGTTTGATATTGCTGCAAAAAATGCAAAACTTCCTTTGTATAAATTTTTAGGTGGATATAAAAGAACCATCGAAACGGATATGACCATTGGTATTGATACACCTGAAGGAATGGCGCAAACAGCACTTAAATATCAGAAAAATGGTTGTAGGATAATCAAGATTAAACTAGGTAAAAAAGTTCATGAAGATATTGAACGGGTAAAACAAATAAGAGCTGCCGTAGGCGATGAAATGATTTTACGTTTAGATGCCAATCAAGGTTGGAGTTTCGATGATGCGCTTTTTGCATTGGGCGAATTAGAATCTCAAAACATTGAATTCTGCGAACAACCCATGAGAACTTGGTTTGATGACAAATTACCAGAATTGGCCTTAAACTCTCCTATTAAAATAATGGCTGATGAAAGCTGTTACAATCATCACGATGCTAGAAAATTAATTAATAGCAAGGCTTGTGAATATTTGAATATCAAATTCGCCAAATCTGGTGGCATATTAGGTGCACAAAAAATTCACGAGGAAGCTTTACAACATGGTGTTAAATGTATGATTGGCAGCATGCTTGAAAGTAGAATCGCCTTGAGTGCCAACTTACATTTTGCCTTAGCCAGTGCCAATGTTGTGTTTTTCGATTTAGATACTTGTTTACTTGGTCATTTAGTTGACCCCGTTGTTGGTGGATTAACCTACGACGGTTACTTCCTAGATGTTCCAGAAACCATTGGTATTGGAGCAGATGCTGATGAAGATTTCTTAAAAACTTGTGAAAGTTGGATAATTTAAAAAGATATTAACCACAGATTTGCACACCTGCCTGCCGCAGACAAGAATAAACACAGATTTTAGGTTGCAGATAGTATCGAAAATCCTATCTGTGCCCATCCTTTTCATCTGTGGTTAGTTAGGATTCGTCATTGCGAGGGCCTGCTCCGATTTATCGGAGACCGATTTTTCATCGTCCGAAGCAATCTTTTTTCTTATTATGTCGCCATCATTATGAGAGATTGCTTCGCTTTGCTCGCAATGACGCTCAGGGTGCAGAACCAAACAAGCCTAACTTAATGACATTAACAGTAGGCTGAAAACACAGATTTCTAAGGCGAAATAATCAATCCAAATCGCATAAATATTTAAAATCAGAGACTTTTAAACCAAATCTGTGCCTATCCATTTTATCTGTGGTTTAATTACTTAGCATTTTCGTCTAAGTAAAATTGGCGTTCGTCGATATTTACGAAGTTTTCGTATAAAAGTGCAATACACGGTGCAACTTTTTTTAATTGTGGTCGTCTTATCTACAAAAACCCACAAATCATTATATTATGAAAACTTCAATCAAAACCATCATTGCAACAGGCTTTATCGCGTTAGCAATCACATCTTCAACAGTTTACGCAAACAACAACGTTGACCCAATTGTAACTATTAATGAGACAACTGTATCGGCAAGTGCTGTTAAGATTTCTTCTATTAACAAGTTAAATGTTAGTGGAAACGTAGAAGTAACTATTATACAAAACTCAAAATCTAAGGTGTTATATACAAACGAAGGAAACGATGACGTTTCTGTTAAAAAAGTAGGTAGCTCTCTATATGTGAGTTCAAAAAATGGTCAAGCAGGGAAAATTACTATTTATGTAGATGACATCTATAGAATTGAAGCTTCTGGTGATGCTTATGTTGCAGCTAATAGCCAATTAAACTTAAAATATCTTCAAGTTTTTGTGTCTGATAAAGCAAATGTGAAATTAAATGCAAATACTGAGAGTTTATATACAACCGTTAAAGGTGCTTCTAAATTAGCTTTAAAAGGAAATACAGATTTATATACAGTTGATATGGATAAATCTTCTAGAATTAGCCTAGATAGATTTAAATCTAAAAAAACAGAAATGAAATCTGATGTTTATGTTTCGAGTAGAGACTAACAAACACCAAACAAATTGAAGGCCTATCAAAAAAATTGATAGGCTTTTTTATTGAATCAAGATTTTAGAAAAAGCTAAGCTATCGCCGTTAAAAGCATTAAAATCTACTAGGTGATTAATTCCGTTGATTCTCGCTTTATCTGAATGTTGCCAAAATTTATAAGCATTGTTTGCTAGTTTTAGCTTAGGCTGATGGTAATGTGCCACCCAAAAAGGATAGTTATCATAGTATCCCAGTAAATGGTCCTTATAAAATCTAATACCCGAATAGATAATTGGTTTTACCTTGGTTTTCTCTTCAACCTGAATAATAAAGGCATTTAATTCTTTCCTCATTTTTTCTGGAGAAACACCATCTAAACTTTCTATATCTACAACAGGTGGTAAATCTCCTTTTTCGAAGCTGGCAGTTTGCAAGAAAAAATTGGCTTGCCATAAACCAGATCTTTTTGGTCTAAAAAAATGATAAGCACCAACTTTTATTCCTGCTTTAGGAGCTTCACGCCAATTACGCTGAAAATATGGATCTACACTTAATAAACCTTCTGTTGCTTTAATGAAGGCAAAAGTGATTTTCACATCATCATCTTCCATTGCCTTTACTTTTGTCCAATCTATTTTACCTTGATAATAAGAAACATCAATACCGTGAACTGTGTACTTCTTTGGAATTTTAATATCGAAGCTTTCGTAGGTTCTGTAATTTTTATCTTCGTTTGGATGGCGTATCCAAAACCAAGCAGATGAAGCTACTTTTAACACATAACCATAATAAAATGGAGAAAGTAAAACCAATAATATTCCAGCAATCGCTATTCTCCATTTTGTGGTGTTGGATTTATTTATCTTTTTACGAACTGTAGGCTTTCTTGTTGTTGGCTTTCTCTTTATTGGAGGCATTTACAAATTTGGTAAAAATTTACAGGTTAAAACGAATTGATTACGGATGAAATTTAATTTAACAATCGGTTTTAAAGGTTTATATTCGTTATGAATGATTAAGGACGAAATAGAGTTGCACAAAGTAGCGACTTATGTGTAATGTTAAGATGGCAAATAAAAAATGAAAAAACTGCTAACAATTGGAATACTATCGCTCTTTTTTGGCTGTATTGAAACCGAAAAAAAATCTGCTACTCTTTGGAAGACAATCGAATTCGGCGATTACATATTTGACTTCCCGCCAGATTATAAATTAATTGAAGAAAATGGTATTGACTCTTATGTTGGAAAAATTAAAGGAAATGATATGTATTTTGAGTTTGATTTTGGCTTTTACTCAACCCATTTTGAACAAACAATTGAAGAATACTTAAAAGAAGGAAATTGGCGTGCCTCTCTTCCTCTTCAATTAATGAAAGACAATATTACTTACGATGATACAAATATGCCCAAGGTAGAAATCATAAATATTCGACCAGTAAACGCAAAAGATAATTTAAGACAAAATAAATATGACTTTATCGCGGAATGTAAGCATAATAAGAAAAATTTTAATTATCCTATATCAATCCCTGACGACATCAAAGAGCAAAATTTCAGAATTGACACCATTAAAAACGTATATAGAAAGATTGTATTCTCTAATGATACAAAAAATGGAATTACCGGTATTTATTTGGCAAAGATAGGAGGAGCCAAAGCATTAGCGTTGTTAACGAGCAATCTGACTAAGGACCAACAGAAAACTGCCTTAAAAATTTTCGAAACAGGAAGGTTAAAAATTTTAAATAAATAAGCACTACACATAACAGTAGCTTTTCAAAATTTCGGGCGACAAGCGCTATGCAAATTCAGTAATTATTTATTAAGTTACTGCTGCGGATAATTGCGGTAAGTAAAATCAAAAATTTGCAAAGCCCCACCGTTATCACTAAACCTAACAAAACAACAATCAAAAATTTTAAACTGCTACCAATCAATAAAATGAATATTATAGAGTTAAACAACAAACAAATCAATTCTACTGACAATAAACAAAGCAAGATCTATGCTCAGTTTGGAGAATTGTTAAACGAATTAAGAAAAAGAGAAGCGCCTGAAAATATTGAAAAATCAGTAAATGACTTTGTTGATGAAATAAATTCTTCAACACTTACGGGAAATCAACTCACAAAACTTATAACACAAAAACAAACTTCACTTTTAAAACAAATTGAAAAAGAACTTAAGGTTGTTCCGAAAAACTATTACAGAAATTTGTGGATGTTATTTGGGTTTACAGGAATTGGTTTACCAATAGGAGTAGCATTTGGATTAAGCATCGGAAATATAGGTTTATTGGGAATAGGTTTACCAATCGGTATGGCTATCGGACTTGCTATTGGTGCTTCATTGGACAAAAAAGCTTTAACGCAAGGACGACAATTAAATATTGAAATAAAAAATTAGCTTTGATTTAGAAATAGAAAGCTAGACCTAAATCAATAGCTAATAAAATCGATTTTTATGAAATGGACATTTCTGATTGTTGTTTTTTTCATTCTGGCTTGCAATAGACAAATAAAATTTGACAAGAAGGATTGGGCAACTAGAGAAGATATGTTCCCTTGTGCTTGCCGGGAATTTATGGTTGAAGACTTAAAGAAAAATTATAAACTGACTGGAATTAGTGAAAAACAATTAATAAAACTGTTAGGCAAACCTGACTTAATCGATACCTCAATTATTTCATATGAATTAATAGTGGATTATGGATATGATATTGACCCAATTTATATAAAATCATTAGATTTCAAAGTTGACTCTAACAAAAACGTAATAAATTTTGAAATAAAGGAGTGGAAAAAATAAAGGAATATAATGGCTTTTTAAAGGCATTAAGGCAATCTTATTAATTTAATTTTTGGTTCTCTGTCCTTAACGTCATTGCGAGGCACGAAGCAATCTCTCTTGCAATGGGGCATAATAAAGAAAGGAGATTGCTTCGGACGATGAAAAATCGATCCTCGCAATGACGAATCTTCTTAACTTAAACTTATTGCCCTATGGTGCGAGCTGCAGCACCTATGAAAAACTGAACATTCATTTACAAAAAAAAAATCCCTGTATAGCAAGCTAACCAGGGATTTTCATATCAAACGAATTATTGCTATTTACTCAATTCAGCAAAATATTTATGGAACAATGGCAAAGTTTCAATGCCTTTGTAATAATTGTAAATATCATATTTCTCGTTAGGAGAATGTAAGGCATCGCTATCTAAACCAAAGCCAAAAAGCACAGATTTAATCCCTAAAACATCTTCAAACAAGGCTACGATAGGAATACTTCCACCACCTCTTGTTGGAATTGGCTTTTTACCAAAGCTATCTAAAATTGCTTTTTCTGCAGCACGATAAGCAACACTATCAGTTGGCGTAACAACAGGTTCGCCGCCATGATGTGGGGTAACTTTAACCTTTACATAATCTGGTGCAATGCTTTCGAAATGTTTAGTGAAAATTTCAGCTATTTCATCAGAATTTTGGTTAGGCACCAAACGCATAGATATTTTAGCATTTGCCTTACTTGGCAAAACGGTTTTAGCACCTTCGCCAATGTAACCACTCCAAATACCGTTAACCTCTAAAGTTGGTCTTGTACCCGTACGCTCTAAAGTACTGTAACCTTTTTCGCCCCAATCAGCTTTAATTTCTAAGTCTTCTTTATATTCTGTTAAGTCAAAAGGCGCTTCATTTAAGGCTTTCTTTTCTGCATCTGTTAATTCTACTACTTTATCATAAAATGCAGGAATAGTGATGTGGTTATTTTCATCGTGTAAAGAAGCAATCATTTTACATAAAATTGTTGCAGGATTGGCCACTGCACCACCATAAACACCAGAGTGTAAATCGCGGTTTGGACCAACAACTTCTACTTCCATATACGCTAAACCACGTAAACCAGTCTCAATTGAAGGGTTTTCCATACTAATCATAGAAGTATCAGAAATTAAAACTACGTCTGCTTTTAATCGTTCTGCATTTGCATTAACAAAAATACCCAAGTTTGCTGAACCTACTTCCTCCTCACCTTCAATCATGAACTTAACGTTACAAGCTAAAGTGTTGGTTTTCATCATCAACTCAAAAGCTTTAACGTGCATATAAAACTGACCTTTATCATCACAAGCGCCACGAGCATAGATTTTTCCATCACGAACTGTTGGTTCAAATGGAGGAGTTTTCCATAATTCTAACGGATCTGCAGGTTGAACATCATAATGACCATAAATCAACACTGTTGGCAAATTGGCATCAATTAATTTCTCTCCATAAACAATGGGATAACCAGCCGTTTCACAAATTTCAACTTTATCAGCTCCAGCATCCTTTAGTTTTTGAGCTACAAAATCGGCTGTTTTTAATACATCGTTTTTATATTTAGGATCAGCACTAACCGATGGAAAACGCAATAATTCAAACAACTCATCTAAAAAGCGTTGTTTATTCTCCTCAACATATTTCTTGATTTCTTGCATAACATATTTATTTTAGGCAAATATAGGTTTTTCAATAAAAGCATTGCGAAAACAATATGACCAAAAATTTGTAAACAAACTTTAACTAAAAGCAAATCAAGCTTATAAATAACATATAATATTTATATTTGTAGCTGGTTAGCTCTATTATGCGCTAGAAAATATTTTAAGGATGAGATTTCGGGCATTAGCGCTATGCTTTGCACTTTTATTAGGTTTTTCTATACATTCCTCGGCCCAAATTACAGGTGCGAGCTGTCCAGAATCTGCCAAATTTTATTCGAGAGATAGCGTAAATGTAATCACTTTTGGAGCTAGTACAGTTGCAGGCGTAAATGGCTTAGATTTCCAAACTTATTTAACCACCAATTTTCTTAATTGCTATACCAATAAAACCGTTAATATTCAGAAATACGGGGTCTTTGGCGAGACAACCACAAAAGGATTAGCACGCATAGACAATGCAATAGCTTACAAAACTGGTTTTATTGTAATTTTAATGGGAGCAAACGATGCGTTGGAAATAGAGGCTGGCCGACAAAAAATTGCAGAAACTGAAGCCAGCATGAGAACGCTTATTGTTAAATCGCTTAACCAGAATTTAGTTCCTATAGTTTGTACCATTCAGAATTTTGATGACAGAACAGATGCTCGATTAAGAAGAGTAAATTTGCAAGTGCTAAACATTAACAATTTATATAAAAAACTAGTTAAGGAATATGGTATTTATCTAGCTGATGTTAATGCTGTAATTCGCAGAGATTTTTCGCTTTATCAAGATATCGTACATCCTAATGCTCGTGGGAATAGGCTAATTAGTTTTGTGCTTTTTGATGTGATTAATAAAATTATTGCAGAACGATTTTTAGAATTCACCCTGACTCAGAACTATCCAAATCCTGGTAGAGAGAGAACTTCTATAGATATTGTAATGCCAGAAGCTGATAAAGTAGAACTTAAAATTTACAACCTTCAAGGTAATGTAGTGCAAACCGTATTAAATGAATATTTAAATACTGGCAAACATACCATTGAACTTAATCTAAGCCTCTTATCACCAGGCGTATACATCTATAGACTTGTCTCTTTATCAGGATTGCATACCGCAACAAGAAAAATGCTTGTTGTGCGCTAAGCGCATTGCGAATATCTATTCTTCATCGCTATATTAGTAACAAATCTAAACAACAATTTATGCAAGAATTTACCAATGAAACTTTCGACCTAGATAGTTTGCCAAAATATGAAGAAATTGTGCTTACATCACCAAATGCAAAATATTGGAATGTAATTGTCATTAATCTTTCCATCATTTTATTATTTATTGGCGGTGGATTGGCTACAATCTATTATTTTATTGAAGATGATAAACCAAAAGCGATTTATTTGATTGCCGGATATTTAGTTTTTTGTGCCTTGCTTTTTACCGTGCATAGGCTTAGCTTTAAAAAACGTGGTTATGCATTAAGGGAAAAAGATATAGTTTATAAAAGCGGCATTATAGCCGAAAAAACAACCATAGTTCCATTAAATAGAATTCAACATGTTGCATTAGACCAAGGAATAACCTCTAGGAGTTATGGATTGGCAACTTTACAAATTTTTACTGCTGGTGGTCAAACGGGTCATTTACATATTGCAGGTATTGAAGTAGAAAGAGCTAAAAACATTAAGGAAATATTACTGAGAAAGCTTGACCAGATTGAGAATTTAATTGAAAATCAATAATGAACTACGATTTCAGTCAACCCCAAAGACAATCGGCCGTTGGCATTATTATAATGGCTGCCAATACCCTACAACACTTGATTAGGGCATTAATTTTTCCGCTTATTTTTGCTTTTGCAAAGGTAGATAGCAAACACTTAGCTTATATCGGACTAGCGATACTTGTCTTGGTAGTCATTCTTTTTGTGTTCTCTTATTTCAATTATAGAAATTTTACTTTCTTTTTAGACGAACAAAAACAAGAGTTTATCATTAACAAAGGTATTTTCAATAAAACACAATTAACTGTTCAGTTAGATAAAATTCAACAAGTAAATATTAACCAAAACTTGTTGCAAAAAATTATAGGTATTTATGGTTTAAAAGTAGATACAGCAGGTAGCGAGGGACAAGAAGTTAGTATTAAAGCGATCGATGAAAAGATTGCAAATAGCTTAAGAGAGCATTTATTAAGCAGAAAAAGTGTTTTAGCTAATGAAACATCAACAAATGAAACTGCTACCATTCAAGAAGATGTTCCTTTCTTGAAAGTAAGTTTGGGCACCTTGTTTAAAGTTGGTCTCACCTCAAACTATGGCAGTACAATTGCCTTATTGATTGCATTCATTTATCCATTGATTCATAATGCGAAAGAATTTTTAAAGGCATTTGATATGGATGAAGGCCAAGTTGAAAATGCTGTAGAAAGTTTATTCACGCTTTTCTCTATAGGTATTTTAGTGGCAGTAATTTTGTTCTTGATATTAGCCATTAATGTAATTAGAACCTTTGTTAAATATTTTGAATTTCATATCAGCAAACACAAACATTCTTTATTAATATCTCACGGTTTATTTGCTAAGAAAAACACTTTGTTAAGTCCGAATAAGGTTCAGATTACTTCATATAGTCAGAATTATTTTCAAAAGAAGATGAATTTGCTGAACATGAATTTGAAACAAGCATCATCTGGTGTAGCCAAAGATGGAAAAAACTTAGAAAGTAATAACCTATTAATACCTGGTTGTAATCCTAGTGAAAGAGATGAACTGATTAAAATGATCATGGGAGAAATTCCTGCAAAGGGTAAAATGTTCATTCCTGATTGGAGATTTTTAAACTTACCCATCTTTTTTAGGGTGGTTTTCCCTATCGGGATATTTATGATATTTTGGAGCTTTATACCTGAGTTTAAACCTTATTATCCAGCGGCTATCATCTATTTTTTAATGGCAGTGCCGATGATTTACATCAGTTATAAAAGACACAGAATAACAGTTAATAAAGAATTTATCGTCAAAAGGAGTGGCATTTGGGATGTTAAAAATTCATTGCTTTTTCCTCATAAAATACAAGCAATTACTACGTTTCAATACCCTTGGCATAAAGGTGTTGATGTTGGTCACGTTAATTTACACACTGCTGCTGGTGTAATCCATTTTAAATACGGCAATTACACTGAAATTAAAAAGCTGGTAAATTATTGGCTGTATCAGATTGAAAGTGGTAGTGAAGAGTGGATGTAGTTAAAAAGCAAAAAGACTAAAGCTGAAAGACCAAAGTAGATATAAAGCAAATCTATTTTTATGAAAATTTAATTTAAATAGGTATAAATTAGCATCTACTTTGACAAAATTCTAAGCACTCTGCCTTTATTTTGTCAATTTAAACCAATGAAAAACTTCGAATGGTGCGTGGGGACACGAACCAAGGCAAAAGAATTAAATCTTGAAGTTTAAAATCATAAGCGTAAATTAGTGGCATAGAATGACATTTTGATGGACAAAATTGAAGCATTAGATTTACAAATACTTCCTACCACTTTACTTTCTGATTATCTTAATCAACTCAATGAAGATTTAGAAAACAAATTCAATAAACTAAAGAACAGCGAGTTAGATGTAGCTAATTTTAGTTTTTACACTTCTGTTTCTGCTGTTTTTTCCTCAAAGATTGAAGGAGAAGATATTGAATTGGATTCTTACATTAAGCACAAACGCTTAGGTGCTCATTTTTTACCTGACTATACCAGAAAAATAGACGACCTATACGACACTTATGTTTACGCACAGCAAACAAGCTTAAATCAATCAAGCGTAAAAAAAGCTCATATACTACTTACTAAGCATATCCTTCAAAAACCACAACAAGGCAAGTTGAGAAAAGGAAATATGTTTGTAGTAACGAAAGATGGTAAAATCGAATACGTTGCCGTTTCTCCAGAAAAAGTTGAAGAGGAACTAGTTAAGTTTTTTGAAGACATTGAGAAATTAATTCAAATTGAACTTACATTTAATGAAACTATATTTTTCGCATCACTGATACATTTGGTTTTTGTAAAAATCCATCCTTTTGAAGATGGAAATGGTAGAACAGGTCGACTATTAGAGAAATGGTTTTTATCAGAAAAACTTGGAGAGAAAGCTTGGTTAATACCTTCTGAAAGAAATTATTACGAGCAACACCAAGCTTATTACAACAACCTTAGAAAGCTAGGAATAGAATACGAAGAACTCGATTACACAAAAGCTTTACCATTTTTGTTGATGTTGCAGAGTTCGATTTGATAGGAATTATGCGATAGTGCAACTGGACATAATTGCACAGCCCCAACCACTTTAAACCTTGGCGAAGCGGTTTCCCGATTCTTCATCGGGATTAGCGAAAGCAAAGGACTAACATTGCCATGATACACAGTTTTTGCTTTTCAAAAGATTTTGATTTCTATTTATCCACAAGTCTGTGAAAAAGATTAAGATTTCTTATTTTTGAAGTTCAAAAAGAAGGAACGGATTTGGATTATTTAGCAGGATTAAACCCACAACAGAGAGCAGCAGTAGAAAACACCCAAGGACCAGTAATGATTGTTGCAGGTGCGGGTTCGGGCAAAACGAGGGTTATCACTTATAGAGTTGCACATTTAATAGAAAAAGGTGTTGATGCCTTTAACATTTTAGTTTTAACCTTTACCAATAAAGCTAGTAAAGATATGCGTGAGCGTATTGCAAAAGTGGTTGGTAATGAAGCTAAAAACATTTGGATGGGAACTTTTCACTCTGTTTTCGCTAAAATTCTACGTGTTGAAGCTGAAAAAATTGGTTATCCAAGCAACTTTACTATTTACGATACAGATGATAGTAAAAGTTTAATTCGAAGCATCTTAAGAGAAATGCAGTTAGATGATAAATTATATGCTGCAAATGTGGTTTATAATCGTATCTCATCAGCTAAAAATAATTTAATTTCTGCTAGTGAATATTTAGAAAATAGTCAAATACAAGCTGAAGATGCTGGCAATAAACGTCCGCTTTTAGGCTTAATTTACGATACTTATTCGAAACGTTGCTACAAAGCTGGCGCAATGGACTTTGATGATTTATTGTTTAAAACCAATGTGTTATTAAAGAATCATCCAGACGTTTTAAATAAATACCAGCATAAGTTTAAATATTTAATGGTAGATGAGTATCAGGACACTAACTTTTCTCAATACACCATTGTTAAAAAACTAGCTGCCTTAAACGAGAATATTTGCGTGGTTGGTGATGATGCGCAAAGTATTTATGCTTTTCGTGGCGCTAACATTCAAAACATCTTAAACTTCGAACGCGATTATCCTGATTTGAAGGTTTATAAACTAGAGCAAAATTATCGTTCTACGCAGAACATAGTTGAAGTTGCCAATAGTATTATTGCCAACAACAAAAATCAGCTGGAGAAAAATGTATTCTCTGAAAATGAAAAAGGGGATAGAATTAAGATTTCGAGGGCTTTTTCTGATAACGAAGAAGGAAAATTAGTTGCAGAAGCAATTGTTCAAGACAGATTAAATGCTGGAATAAGCTATAAAGATTTCGCGATTTTATACCGTACCAATGCGCAAAGTAGGGCGATGGAGGAGGCTTTACGTAAGTTAAATGTCCCTTATAAAATATACGGTGGTTTGTCTTTTTATCAACGCAAAGAGATTAAGGATTTAATTGCTTATTTCCGATTAACTTTTAATCCAGCAGATGAGGAAGCGATAAAACGTGTAATCAACTATCCGAGAAGGGGTCTGGGAGATACAACAGTTGAGAAAATATCAGCTGCTGCCGACCAACACGATATTACGATGTGGCAGGTTATCTGTAATCCGCAACAATATATACAAGGTAGAATTGCAAACCAGTTAAATGATTTTGCAGTAATGATTCAAAGTTTCGCAGCCGAATCTAAAAAGTTGGACGCTTACGAGACAGCCTTATATATAGCTCAACATTCGGGCATTTTAAAGGAATTACATACTGATGATAGCGTTGAAGGTCGTTCTCGTTATGAAAATATACAGGAGTTATTAAACGGTATTAAGGAATTTGCCGAACGTGAGGACATTGAAGATAGAAGTTTAGCAATTTTTATGCAGGACATCGCTTTGCTAACTAATGATGATAACGACAAAAACAAAGACGCTGATACGGTTTCTTTGATGACCATTCACTCTGCAAAAGGTTTAGAGTTTAAGAATGTTTTTATCGTTGGATTGGAAGAAAACCTCTTCCCTTCTCAAATGTCTTTAACATCTAGAGTAGATTTGGAAGAAGAACGCCGATTATTTTATGTGGCCATAACTCGTGCTGAAAAGAAACTAACCATTACTTACTCTACTTCTCGTTATCGCTGGGGAACTTTAACTTCTTGTGAACCAAGTCGATTTATCAATGAGATTAACCCTTCTTATTTGGAATTAGAAGTGGTTAAGCCTGCTAAAAGTAGCTTCGGTGAAAATAGTTTTGATAGTGAACGCAAAACTTGGAGTCAGCAGCGTGAATTTACTCCTAAGCCTACAACCAGCACAACTGTTATTAGACCAAAAACTACCTCTATTTTACCAAAAGCTCACGTACCAACTGCTGGTTTTGCGCCAAATGCTGCAAATGAGTTTCAGAACGGAATGGATGTAGAACACGAAAAATTTGGTTTTGGAAAGATTGTAAACTTAGAAGGAATATTGCCAGATGTAAAGGCAACAGTGTTTTTTCAAGGTTTGGGTAACAAACAATTGTTGTTGAAGTTTGCGAAGTTGAGGATTGTGAAGTAGGTTTTTAACCGCAAAGTTTAAATGCGGAGTCATGCTCAGCTTGTTCCGATAGCTATCGGAAGGGCATCGTAATGCGTATGTAGGTCAAGTTAAACCACAAAGACAAAAAGAACACAAAGGTTTAGTCCACGTTATGGTCAGCCTGACTGGGCATCGTAATGCGTAGACAGGTGAAATTAAAACCGCAAACAAGCAAAGCTCGCAAAGACTAAGGGCATCGTCATACTCAGCTTGTTCCGATAGCTATCGGAAGGGCATCATAATGCTGATGTAGGAAAATTAAAACAAGCCTTTTTACCGCATTACGATTCCCGTTTTCACGGGAATGACGAACTTTCCAATAATTTCCATATCTTTGATTTATTAAGGGCTTCAGCATTTCGATGAATTCTTAACCAAAATTTCTCATATTAAGTAATGGATTGTTTCTCAAACATTTACTTTTTGTTTTGGTTATTTCATAATGTGCCCAACAATAACTAATTTTCAATAATTAATTTATTCAATGAATTTCGATTATAATACAACTCGTAGCGATTTGATTTTGGCCGAATATGGTCGTAATGTACAAAACATGGTAAAGTACATTATCGATTTGCCAACTAAAGAAGAACGCAATAAATATGCACAGGCAGTTATAGATTTAATGGGTTTTTTAAATCCACATTTACGCGACGTAGCCGATTTTAAACATAAACTTTGGGACCATTTGCACATCATTTCAGACTATAAGATTGATGTTGACAGCCCATATCCCAAACCGACACCCGAAGAAGCTAGATTTAAACCTGCTCATATTGGTTATCCTCAACAAAAAATTAGGTATAAACACTATGGTAAAACCGTCGAGAAGCTAATTGAAAAAACGATTGAGGAAGAAAACCCAGAACGTAAAGCCGCTATGGTGCAGGGTGTTGCAAACTTTATGAAAATGGCTTATGTTCAATGGAATAAAGACAATGTTTCTGATGAAGTGATTTTCAAAAACTTACGTGAGCTATCTGGAGGTATGTTAGAACTTGATGAAAATGTAAACTTGCAAAAAGTTGAATTTAGACCTCAAGTAAACAGACCAAGCAATAACAATCGTGGTCGCCAGAATAACAATAACAAAGGTCGCCAAAATAACAATGGTGGTCGCCCACAACAGAAAAACAATAACCCAAAACAAAGATATTAAAGACATATTCGTCTATCGAAAAACGTTGAGATTGCCTGCCTGCCGCAGGCAGGCTTCGTGCCTCGCAATGACGGATTTATTTAGAAAAATATGAATGCATTTGAAATTATAGGTGGTAAAAAATTAAAGGGAGAAATTACTCCTCAAGGCGCTAAAAATGAAGCCCTACAGATTTTATCAGCTGTTTTATTAACAGACCAAAAAATTACCATCAGTAATATTCCAGATATTAAAGATGTAAATAAACTGATTGAATTGTTGGGTGATTTAGGTGTAATTGTGGAGCGTATCAACAAAGACACTTATACTTTTGAAGCAAAAGATATCAATCTCGATTTTTTCGAATCTGATGTTTTTAAGGCAAAAGGTGGTGGTTTACGTGGTTCAATTATGATTGTTGGTCCGTTGTTGGCTCGTTTTGGTAAAGCTGCAATCCCTAAACCAGGTGGTGATAAAATTGGCCGTCGCCGTTTAGACACACACTTTATTGGTTTCGAAAAACTAGGTGCAAAATTTATTTACGACTCTAAAAAAGCTTTCTTTAATGTAGACGCTACTAATTTAAGAGGTGCATATATTTTATTAGATGAAGCTTCGGTAACCGGAACAGCAAATATTGTAATGGCTGCTGTTTTGGCAAAAGGTACTACAACCATTTACAATGCTGCTTGTGAGCCTTATTTACAACAATTATGTAAAATGTTAAATAGAATGGGTGCTGATATTAAAGGTATTGGCTCTAATTTGTTAACTATTGAAGGTGTTAAAAAACTAGGTGGCACAGAACACAGAATGTTGCCAGATATGATCGAAATTGGTTCTTTCATCGGCCTTGCTGCTATGACAGAATCAGAAATAACCATTAAAAATGTTTGTTATGATGAGTTAGGCGTAATACCAGAAGTTTTCAAAAAATTAGGTATTAAATTAGAACGTAGAGGCGATGATATCTATGTTCCTTCTCAAAAACATTATGAAATTGATACTTTCATTGATGGTTCTATTTTAACAATAGCCGATTCTCCATGGCCAGGTTTCACGCCAGATTTATTAAGTATTGTTTTAGTTGTGGCAACACAAGCTAAAGGAAATGTGCTTATCCACCAAAAAATGTTCGAAAGTCGTCTATTCTTTGTAGATAAATTGATTGATATGGGTGCACAAATTATTTTATGCGACCCACACCGTGCAACCGTTAATGGTATCGACAAGAAATATCAACTTCGTGGTATCAGTATGACTTCTCCTGATATCCGTGCAGGGGTTTCTTTATTAATTGCGGCTTTATCTGCAGAAGGAACGTCAACAATTTATAATATTGAGCAAATTGAGCGTGGTTACCAAGATATAGATATTCGTTTACGTGCTTTAGGCGCACAAATTAAACGTGTAGAAGGTAGCGGGCCAAGCCATTAAGCTTAGTCATTAGTTCATTTGTTCATTGGTAAGACCGATGAACAAATGAACCAATGAACTAATAAACTATTTAACCAGAAATAGCTTCAATAATATCGTACTGCGTTATAATTTCTATTTTCCCTTGCTCATCTTCTACCAAAACAGCACTAACATCTTTATTAATCATCGATGAAATTTTATCGATTGAAGTATTCAAGTCAACAAATGGTAAAGAAGCAGTCATGATATCTTTAACAGGACTCGATTTTAAAGAAGGATTTTCTAACAACGAATCCAATACATTACTCTCGGTAACTTTGCCAATAACCATTCCTTGTTGCGTAACTGGCAATTGAGAAATACTTAAAGTCTTCATGATATTAATAGCTTCAATAATTGTTTTTTCACAATCTAATGTAACAACCTCTTGATTAGAACGTTTAGCTAAAATAGAACGAGCCGTTAACTTTTCATCTTTTAAGAAACCCCGTTCACGTAACCAATCTTCGTTATACATTTTACCCATGTAACGACTGCCATGATCATGGAAAATAACCACAACCACATCTTCTAGTTTCAATTTATCTTTTAATTGCAACAAGCCAGCGATAGCAGAACCTGCAGAGTTACCCGCAAATATTCCTTCTTTACGAGCAATTTCACGAGTCATTAAAGCGGCATCTTTATCTGTTACTTTTTCAAATAAATCGATGATATCAAAATTTACGTTTTGTGGTAAAAAATCTTCGCCAATACCTTCAGTGATGTATGGATAAATTTCATCCTTATCTAAAATTCCAGTTTCTTTATACTTTTTAAAAACCGAACCATAGGTATCAATTCCCCAAACTTTAATTTCAGGGTTTTGCTCTTTTAAATATTTTCCAGCACCAGAAATTGTACCTCCAGTACCTACTCCGACTACTAAATGGGTTATTTTACCTTCTGTTTGTTTCCAAATTTCTGGTCCAGTTTGCTCGTAATGAGCTTGGCTATTCGCCAAATTATCATACTGATTTGGTTTCCAAGAATTAGGCACTTCCCTCTCTAAACGAGATGAAACCGAGTAATAAGAACGTGGATCTTCAGGGTCTACGTTTGTTGGACAAACAATAACTTCAGCGCCAAAAGCACGCAAAGCATCTACCTTTTCTTTAGATTGTTTATCCGTGGTAGTAAAAATACATTTGTAACCTTTAATAATGGCAGCCATAGCCAATCCCATTCCTGTGTTACCAGATGTACCTTCAATAATAGTTCCTCCTGGTTTTAAAACACCTCTTTTCTCTGCATCTTCTATCATTTTAACCGCCATACGGTCTTTAATAGAATTACCTGGATTAGTAGTTTCAATCTTAGCTAAAACCGTAGCTGGAATGTCTTTAGTAATGTTGTTTAATTTTACCAAAGGCGTATTGCCAATGGTTTCTAAAATATTGTTATACCACATATTGCAAAAGTAAGCAATGGCATTTAGTATTTTATCAACTAATATTTATTCGATATAATATTTTGAATATTAAAATTTGCAAAAATAATATTCTATAATCTATTTATCCTATATGCATTATGTACTATAAAATTAGGCAACCTTATATACCTTTCCAGGAAGAGAAATGATTATCCCTTGCATTTCTAGTGTTAATAATATAATTGCTAATTTACTTTGAGCTATGTTAACGGCTAAGCTCAATTCATCTATACTTAATTGATTCTCTTTTAATATCAGATATATTCTTTCTTCGTCCTTAGTTAAGTCCAAAGGTAATTGCACTTGAATTTCAGGTTTTTTAGATATTTCATCATCCCAACCTAAATAATAAATCAAATCCATTGGATTATTAATTAAAGCAGCCCTATTAGTTTTAATCAAGAAATTACAGCCTTCAGAAAACTCATCATTTACGCGACCAGGAAAAGCATAGACATCTCTATTATATGAATTTGCCAATTCAGCAGTTATCAAAGCTCCGCCTTTTAATGATGCTTCAACTACAACAGTAACATCGGCTATACCAGCTATAATCCTATTCCGCTTAGGAAAGTTCTCTCTATCTGGATTTGTACCAGGCAAGAATTCAGTTAATAACCCACCGTTGTGAACCATTTTCTGTGTTAGTTCTTTATGTACAGCCGGATAAATTCTATCCAAACCATGTCCCAAAACGCCAACCGTAGGAATCTCAAAAGCTAAACTCTCTTTATGTGCCGCTGAATCAATGCCGTGTGCCAAGCCACTCATGATAATTACATCATAAGGTTTTAACACTTCCGCCAATTGTTTACACAGCATTTTACCATAAGCAGTGGCATTTCTTGTGCCAACCACACTTACTATTCTTTTGTGATTTAAATCTGCCGTGCCTTTATAATAAAGTAATAAGGGAGCATCATAACAATTCCTTAATCTTTTAGGATAGTTATCATCAGCATAAAACAAAACTTGAATGCCATGTTTTTCAATAAATGCTATATGTTTTTCGGCTTTTTCAATCGCATCATTATGCAAAATAGCCTTTGCCCTAAACTCTCCTATCCCATCTAATTTTAAGATTTGTTCTTTAGTAGCAGCAAAAACTGCTTCGGCACTACCGAAGTGAATTAACAGATTTTTGGCCACCATCGGACCAACATTTTTTATCAAACTTAAGGCTATTTTGTGTACTAAACTCATTAAATCTAATGTAATCAAATAAATGAGTTGTAAAATAAATAATTTTAATACACTGTATATCAATGTATTAAAACAAATTTTATAAGCAAACTACAAAAATAGTTTGTTAACTATAAAAATAGTAGTAGATTTAATTTAACAATCAAGAAAATTATATAATGAGAGAGTTAACAAAAGCTGAAGAACAAGTGATGCTAATCCTTTGGGAAATGAAGGAAGGCCTGGTAAAAGATGTGATCGATAAAATGGAACCACCCAAGCCTGCCTATAATACTGTATCTACCGTAATTAGGGTTTTAGAAGGCAAAGGATTTTTAGACCACAAGGCCATAGGCAACACTCATATATATTTCCCCCTGATATCAGAAGAGCAATACAAACATTTTGCATTTGACAAGGTGATGAACAATTATTTTGAGAACAACTATCAGAGTCTAGTATCCTTTTTAGTAAAAGAAAAAAATATGGATATGGAAGAACTTGATGAATTAATCGCCTTAGCAGAACAACTTAAAAATAAGAAATAATGGATTGGTTATATTACTTATTGGAGGCAAACCTGTATTTGCTCCTATTTTATGGCTTTTACCGTCTGTTTTTACAGAATGAGACCTTTTATAACAGTAATCGGTATTTTTTATTGTTAACTAGCGTTATTGCATTTGCATTACCAATAATGCAACTCGGTTTTTTAAAACCAACTCCAATTATAGATAACGAACTTTTCCCACCTCCTATCTTATATACAGAAGAGCAATTAGCTAAAATGACCTTTGCCCCAGTTCAAGAATCATTTAATGTTACAGATTGGCTGTATCCTATTTATTTGATAATTGCATTGGGTTTTGCAATCAAACTAAGCATGAGTCTTTTCAAAATCATTCACCTTTGGTTAAAAGCAAAAAAAGCAAAGACAGGCAAAATCACATTAATCGAACTAAAAGAGCAAACAACAGCTTTTTCTTTTTTCAATCTCTTATTTATTCATCCGCATCTGGCGGAAAAACAAACTGTTTTAAATCATGAAATGGTGCATATTAAACAAAAACACAGTTTGGATATCTTGTTTTTTGAATTATTACAAATCATTTGCTGGTTTAACCCGATTATCTACTTCATTAAAAAAGACATCAAACTACTACATGAATACATTGCCGATGAATTGAGTTCCAATTCTGGAATTCAAAAACACGACTACGCCATGTTTCTCATCGAAAACTCTTTTGGTGTAGTACCAACACCACTTACCAATCAAATATTCAATCAATCAATATTAAAAAGGAGAATTAACATGTTAAACAAAAAAAGAACAGCAGATTGGGCAAGGCTCAGGTTGTTGTTAACAGTACCATTAGTCGGGGTTATGCTCTGCACATCAACAATGGCATTTACTAAAGATTATGGTTATGTAGACTTGCTTCCGGAGAAAAGCAAAACCGCAGAAACTATACAACAAGAAGTGCCGCAAGAAAAGGAAGTTAAACAAACAGCACCAAAGGCAAAAACTGTGAAGAAGGACCAGGTTAAGTTTCCGCCACCAATTGTTCAGGCTAGTGGCAATGATAGGTTCTCACCAATGTACAGAAAGGATAAGAAAACAGGACAACCGTTATTATCAGAAACAAGACTTATTATTATTAATGGTAAACCAGTTGAAGATATAACTAAATTTTATGGTGTTTATAATGCTAAGAGCATTGTATATCGCACAAAAGAAGGCTCATTAAAAAAATACGGAGAAAAAGGAAAAAATGGGGCTGTAGAGATAACAGGAAATGACATTAAGTATTTTACCGTGGTAACTCTTCCATCAGCACCGCCGGTTGAGCCACCGCCGCCGAGACAAGATAAAGTTAGATTTCCTCCACCAATTGTAAGACCTGATAAGGCCAGCGGTAAAACTTATTACCCACCTTATAAACGAGATAAGGATGACAAGTTTATATCCTTAGAAAAACGGGCTATAGTTGTCAATGGTAATGTTATAGTTGATAAAAATCAATATTACGGCACAAATGAGGCCGAAAAAATTATCTACTTAAATAGTGCTGATGCAATTGCTAAATATGGTGCTGAAGTAGGGCAATTTGGGGCTGTTGAAATAACTGGAGAAAAGGCTCTTAATGCATTTCCTCCTCCAATTGTAAAACAAGACCAAGTAAAATTCCCTCCGTCTATTGTAAAGCCAGACAAGAAAAGATTAAAAAGCCCACCAGCTGCGGAGCCGCCACCTTCTGGATATAAACCGAGCAAAGCTCTTAGGGTTGTCGAAAAACGCAATGTTACAGGAGCACTTAAAAGAGAGGTCGATAGTGCAATGAAAGATAGAGCTCCCACAATTACAGGGCTTCAGACAGACAGGAAAGTTTATGCAATTCGTGCTACTTCGCTAACCGGTACACAAGCTTCTCGCCGCGATACTGTTCGAGCCAGACCAAATCTTAAACTTAGAGGTGAAGTTAGAACTATCCGTAAAATAGATTCGCTGCAACGCAAAAGCAACTAACTTCTGACTTGAAACGAAGATATTGGTAGCAATTACTGCGGTATATAAACCACAAACTTAGTCTCAAAAAACTCTTCATCAAAATAAGCTGAAAGCGGATATAATTCTGCTTTCAGTTTTGATTCTTTAATCTCCTCAGTCAAATCGCCACCCTTTAAATATAAAATTCCATTTTGGATGGCATTTTTATTCTCTTTAGCAAATTTGCCCTTAATCCATGGGTAAAAATCTATTAAACGGGTAACCGCTCTTGAAACAACAAAATTATATTTATCAATTACTTGTTCTGCTCTTAAATGACTTGCTTTTACGTTCTTTAAACCCAAAGCTGCTGCAACCTCAGTAACTACTTTAATCTTTTTCCCTATCGAATCTACCAAATGAAACTGCGTTTCTGGGAACATAATGGCCAATGGAATACCTGGAAAACCACCTCCAGTACCTACATCTAATATCTTCTCTCCGGCTTTAAAGCTGCAGAATTTCGCAATAGCTAATGAATGAAGGATGTGACGTTCATACAATTCATCAATATCTTTTCTAGAAATTACATTGATTTGTGCATTCCAAAAACTATACAAATCATACAATTGCGAAAACTGTGCAATTTGCTCCTCAGTAAGGTTTTTAAAGTATTTTAAAATGATATCAGGTTTTACTTCAGACATTGTATTCATATTAAAGCCCCTTTAGGGGTTTGGGGTTATTTCCACTGTACTTTTTTAACAAATATAGACAGAATAGCGTTAAACACTAGAAAAACAAACAGCATAATATCTAATATAGGGAACCACCATCTCAATTCTCCAAAACTTAATCGTTTTAAAAGCCTAGGATAAACAAAACTCCTAATTAATATACTTAAGGTTAAAATCCCCAAAGCAATGTATCTGGTAGTGGGGATGCAAATTGCAGCAATTAAGAAACCATAAAATAAGAATTGAAATATAACTTGTACCGAAAGGATAAACCTATGCTTTGGTTTGTACATTTTCCCTGCACCATAATGTCTTTTCTTTTGCCTTAAATATGTAATAAATGAATCTTTAGGGTCACTCCAAACGTGAGTTTCTCTATTTATCCTTATTTCAGTATTAGCACGATTTGCATTTGCGTTTACAAATAAATCATCATCCCCAGATGGGATATGCATATGCGCAGCGAAGCCTTTACTCTTAAAAAATAGAGCTTTCTTATAAGCCATATTCCTCCCTACTCCCATATAAGGCATTTGCTTAAGTGCATAAGAAAGATAATTTACGGCGGTAAAAAATGTCTCAAACCTAATTAAGCTATTCAATATCCCAAACTTTTTAAAATATGGGGAATAACCCAATACAATTTCTGTATTTTCATTTTCTGGCTGTTGCATTCCCATTAACCAATTAGAAGAAGCTGGTTCACAATCGGCATCTGTAAATACTAACCAGTCATATTGTGCTGCCTTAATACCCATGGTAACTGCAAATTTCTTTCCAGCGATAAACTTATTTCCATCGGTAACGGTAACTACTTTTAAATTTTCATATTTCTTCTCAAATTCTTCTAAAATATCAGCTGTTCCATCCCATGAACGGTCGTTTACTACGATAACTTCAAAACTTGGATAATCTTGATGAAGGATACTTGGAAGATATTTCTTTAAATTATCTGCTTCATTACGAGCACAAATAATAACACTTAAAGGATTTTTGGCTTGTTCTGAAACTTGGTCTATCTTCACCAAAGCTAGTTTTAGATGAACAAACAAACTAAAATAAAGCTGTATTAAAAGACAAAAAGTAAGGGCACCTAGAAGGCAAATCTCTATTATATTTAATTCCACTATTTAAATTTTGAAAGCTAGCAAATCTCTCATTTTTAATCTGTAAAGTGGCTTTATGTTGATAAAAAAATAATTGGGGAATAGGAAATAGATAATAGTGAATAGATGAACGAGCTAAGTAGTCGACCTATTTTCTATTCCCAATTCCCTATTTCCAAAAAATAAGGGATATTTTGGCTATTTTTGTCAGATTTTTCGAAGAAGATACACACATGAAATTTACTTTACAGGCAAACGACCCGTTATCAAAAGCTAGGGCTGGAACAGTTACAACAGCGCATGGCGATATACAAACACCTATTTTTATGCCTGTTGGTACGGCTGGAACTGTTAAGGCAGTACACCAAAGAGAACTGAAGGATGATATTAAGGCTCAAATTATTTTGGGGAACACCTATCATCTATACCTTAGACCAGGATTAGATATTATTGAGCCAGCAGGTGGATTACATAAATTTATAGGTTGGGACAAGCCAATTTTAACAGACAGTGGCGGTTATCAGGTTTACTCTTTAAGTAAAGTTCGTAAGATAAAAGAAGAAGGCGTAACTTTTCATTCGCACATAGATGGTTCAAAACATTTGTTTACACCAGAATACGCAATGGATATACAGCGTACCATCGGTGCAGATATTATCATGGCATTTGATGAGTGCACACCTTATCCTTGCGATTACAAATACGCCGCGAACTCCATCAATATGACCCACAGGTGGCTTAAACGTTGCTGCCATAGGTTTGATACCACAGAACCAAAATACGGATTTGACCAAACGTTATTCCCTATTGTACAAGGTTCGGTTTATAAGGATTTGAGAGTAAAATCTGCCGAATTTATTGCCTCAATGAACAGGGAAGGTAATGCAATTGGCGGATTATCGGTTGGCGAACCCGCTGAAGAAATGTATGCAATGACGGAGGTTGTTTGCAATGTTTTACCTGTTGACAAACCAAGATATTTAATGGGCGTTGGTACACCAATCAACATTTTAGAGAATATTGCGTTAGGTATAGATATGTTTGATTGCGTAATGCCAACCAGAAATGCAAGAAATGGGATGCTATTCACTAGAAATGGAATGATTAATATCACCAATAAAAAGTGGGCAAATGATTTTTCTCCAATTGATGCCGAAAGCGATTTATATGCAGACCAAGTTTATTCTAAAGCATATTTAAGGCATTTAATGCATTCAAAAGAAATATTGGGTGCTCAAATTGCCACATTACATAACCTACATTTCTATTTATGGTTAGTAAACACAGCTAGAGAAAAAATCATTTCTGGTGAATTTTACGAATGGAAAAACAAAATGGTGACTATATTAGGCAATAAATTGTAAATGAAATTCATCAAGCAACGCTTAAAAATCATAGATAGCTTTATCATAGGCAAATACCTAGGTACTTTTGTATACACCTTGGTCTTGTTTGTGGTTATCATCGTTATTTTCGATTTATCTGAAAAATTAGACGATTTTTTAAAGCGTGATTTGAGTATTTGGCAAACCATTACACAATATTATGCAGGTGCAATTCCGTTTTACGTGAATATGCTGTCTCCCCTTATCAACTTTATTGCAGTAATATTTTTTACGGCAAAAATGGCCGACCAAACTGAAATTGTACCCATTTTAAGTGGCGGAGTTAGCTTTAATCGCTTTTTAAGACCTTATTTGATCTCCTCATTTATCATTTTCTCAGTTAATCTAGCTTCCAATCTTTACATACTTCCATATACCAATCAAATTAAAAACAAGTTTGAAAATGAAGTTGTGAATGAGAAAGACCCTTCTGTAAAAACCAATATACACATGAAGGTAGACAACAATACCTATATCTATATTGATAATTTTGACAATAAAACAAATATAGGTTATCGCTTCTCACTTGATAAATTTCAAGGCGATAATTTAAAGAAAAAGCTCATTGCAGACCGAATTGAGTGGGATTCTTTAAAGAGAGTATGGAAAATGGTCAACTACTCTACAAGAAACATAGATGGCTTAAAAGAAAGTATGGTGTATGCTAACACTAAAACAAAAGACACCATTTTAGATATGAAACCTGATGACTTCTCTGCGTACCAGAATGTTTTTGAGAGCATGAGTGGCAAGGAATTATCAGATAAGATTAAAAAAGAGAGAATTAGGGGCTCAGGCATCATGAGCGATTTACTTTTTGAGCAATATAAGAGATGGTTTCAACCGCTATCTGCCTTTGTGTTAACGCTAATTGGCGTGGCATTGTCTTCTCGTAAGGTACGCGGAGGCGTAGGATTACCGCTAGGAATAGGCATCATTTTAAGTTTTGCCTACATCGTTTTTAACCAATTTGCTAAGATGTTTTCTACCAAAGGTGGATTACCACCTCTTTTGGCCGTATTATTACCTACCCTATTTTTTGGACTTTTAGGATTATATTTGTTGCGTAGAGCACCAAAATAATGAATCCGAACCCTAAAGCCAACGACAATAAAAACTTACTAATCCTTCACCTTACTGTTTTTGTTTGGGGCTTTACAGGCATCTTAGGAGCTTTAATTTCAATTAATGCCGTGCAAATGGTATGGTACAGGGTTTTAATAGCCAGCATCTCCCTATTCGTTTATTTTATGCTCACTAAAACAAGCATTAAGGTAACCAAATCGCAGTTTCTAAAGTTCTTTTTTACTGGGAGTATTGTAGCCATTCATTGGATATTCTTTTTCCATGCCATTAAGGTTGCCAATGTCTCTGTAAGCTTAATTTGCCTCTCTTCAGTTACGCTTTTCATAGCCATATTAGAGCCGCTAATGAAGAAACAAAGGATTTCTAAGGGTGATATCTTTGTAGGATTATTAATCATATTAGGCATTTATCTCATCTTTAAATTCGAATCCAAATATACCTTAGGGATTATTTTCGGCCTTTCCTCGGCAATTGCCGCAAGCTTATTTTCGACTATAAACTCAACTTTGGTGCAGAAAAACAACCCAAGTATTATAGGTTTTTATGAATTGAGCGGCGCCTTTTTTTGGATTACTTTATATCGTTTATTTGATAAAAGCCTACTTGTAGAGACCTTCAATTTGAGTCTGGAAGACTGGTTTTACCTGTTCGTTTTAGGTACAATTTGTACTGCTTTAGCATACGTTGCTGGCGTGTCTGTAATGCGAACTTTGTCTGCTTTTAGGGTAGCTTTAATTACCAATTTAGAGCCTGTTTACGGCATCGTTTTAGCCTTCATTTTGTTCGGTTCTAAAGAACAAATGACAGGCGGATTTTACCTAGGTTCCCTCTTAATTTTAGCAGCAGTATTCATCTACCCCATCTATAAAAAGCGTAAAAATCAAAGTTAATTTTCCGCTTACAAAGCTACACTGAACATACAGGCTTACCTGCTTTTGAGCCATCCAAAAGACTCTAAAAATCCTAACACAAAACTTTAGCTACAACAGTATTTCAACACCCAATCATTAAGGCATAAACGCATGTATTTGGGCTTCCATAAAGGGTAGCCCTATAGGGTAGGGGACAAGAAAAATGTCAGTACAAAAGAGTCAAAAACTAAGCTAAAAATCTGTTTAAATTCACGCTAAAAAACACTAAAAATAAGACTGAGTTTTCAACTCAAATCCCTTCGCCGTTAAAGGTCAAATAGCTATCAAAAACAAGCAGGAAAATAGACTCAAAACAACTCAAAACAAGTCCATAACTTACCAATTTTAACAAGGATTTTCTTTAACCCAGCACAGGGTTTATCAACAAAAATCGTATACATTTCAAAAATGTGAAGAAAAAATTTGCTTTAAATTAGATAGAAATAGTGTATCTTAACTTCGTTATTTTAACGAGCATCACAATTCTACAGAATCTATTCAAATGCAGTTTAAAATCTCGTAATTTACACAAAACCATCACAAAATAGGTAATTTAATTAAAGTATATATAAAATTGAAAATCAGTCAATTAAATAATTATAATTAAATAAAAATATTATCTATTTCCGTCAATCAAGAAATTTAAAAACTAAAAATATTAGCACTCTTTCAATATGGTATTATTAAACAGCAATATAAAATTGAAAACCAGTATTTTAACTATCATATTATCAAGTATTATTTCACTTAGCAGTTTTGGACAAATTTTTGATAGCGAGCAAAGCCCACTTAGTGTAAAATGGAAGAAAATTTACACGAATGGCTTTTCTATCATCTACCCTACCGAGTTAGAAAATGATGCACAAAGAATGGCTAATACCATCACCAAAATTTACCCCTCAGTTGGTCAGAGTTTAGGACGTCAGAAAACCACCATTCCAATCGTACTTCAGAACCGCGGAACAGTAGCAAATGGCTTCGTACAACTAGCTCCAAAAAAGTCGCAATTTTACACCACCCCTCCACAGCAATTTGATAGTCAAGATTGGCTAAACAATTTGGCAGTCCACGAGCTGAGACACGTTGCCCAATTCGATAAAATTACTGGCAACGAAAAATTATTTTTAACCGAAGAAATCTACTTTGCCTACATGGGCGTTACCGTACCAACATGGTTTTTTGAAGGCGATGCAGTAAGCACAGAAACATCATTAACAAATGCAGGCAGAGGAAGGCAACCATCTTGGATTATGCCTTTCAGAACTTCGCTCCTTAGCGGTAAAAATTTCTCTTATTCAAAAGCCTATTTCGGCTCTAACAAAGACCAAACACCAGGCTACTACCAACTCGGCTATTTGATGAGTTCGGATCTAAGAAAAAATTATGGAAAAGGAATCATGGACAGCTTACTGAGCGACATCCATGACAAACCCATCAGACTTTATCCTTTTTCTCAAAGCCTAAAAAATTATACTGGCAAAAACACGAAAAATTATTATTTGAAAACTACCGCTCAAATTAAAAGCGATTGGCAAAAACAAGACGAGCAAAACAAGAGTGAAAATTACGTGAGCTTAAATCGCCCTGCGAAATATGCCAGCAACTATTTTTTGCCCACCGAAATTTCTACAACGCAAATTCTTGCGCTTAAACAAACCAAAGGAGATGCAGCAGGGTTTGTATTGGTCAATGCCGACAAAAGCGAAGAGAGCCTATTTAAAATCGCTTATCAGGAGCAACCTTGGTTTAGTTATGGGAACGGAAAACTAGTTTGGGACGAGATTAGATATGACCCTCGATACAAACAAAGAAGCTACAGCGTAATCTGCATTTACGATTTTGCCACCAAAACAAAAAAGCAATTAACTTTTAAATCGAGGTACTTCTCTCCTGCCCTTTCGGCCGACGGAAAAAAACTAATTGCCGTTCAAATCGATTTGAGCAACAAATCAAACTTAATTGTTTTGAATACGCAAAGCGGAAAAATTCTAGAAACCATACCAAATCCAGATAATTTAATTCTTCAAACGCCAAGCCTAAACGCCGACGGCTCAAAAACTACGTGGATAAGCGTGAGTGAAAAAGGAAAAGCTTTATGGATTTCAGAAAATGGGAAATCGACCAAATTAATTAGCGAAACCAACCAACAATTAAGCAGACCCATATTTTTAAACGAAAATATCGCATTTAACGCTCATCTAAGCGGCGTTGATAATGTTTATGAAGTTTTACCCTCAAGCAAGAAGATAATCGCTCTAACGGCAGCTAAATTTGGTGCTTTTAATCCGAGTTTATCGATGGATGGGAAATCAATTTTGTTTAACAATTATCAATTGGTGGGTTATGAAATTGCTAAAACTCCAATCGACCAAAAACCTGTTCAAGAAAATCACTTTGTGTATTTTGGCGAAGAAGCAGAAAAGCAAGAGAACACCAAAAATGTTTTTGATAATATCCCTAAAGAAGTTTTCGTTTCAAAACCTTACAAACCTTTTGCACACCTTTTCAATTTTCACAGCATTAGCCTTTCAACGGATGATGATGACAAATTAAACTTACAGTTAAAATCTAACGACCTCCTAAACACCTTCGATTTTTATACTGGAATTGGTTATGATGATGAACTGAGAAAAATAGAATATAATGCAGGTTTCGCTTACAAAGCTTTATACCCAGTTTTAAGTGCCACTTTTAAAAACCGTCCTAGATTGGGTTATTACAAACAAGGCAGCACAATTAACAAAGCCGAGTGGAGAGAAAATTACTTAAAAGTTAAAGCAACAGTTCCAGTTAGCTTTAGTGCGTATAACCACAATTACAGTTTTGTTGGCGAAGTCGGAACAACCTACACGCAAAGAAATTTTGAAGCCAAAGAAGCAGCCCTTTTCAATAAAAACATCAATTTCCCTATGACTTATCAATTTGGATTTTCGCACAGCGTTCGTGTTGCAGAGCGAGATGTTGCACCACGATGGGCACAATCTGTAAGTTTTAGTTATTTTAACCAACCGTTCGACAAAAGCTTAAACGGAGATTTATTTGCTTTTGAAAGCAATTTCTATTTTCCAGGTTTTGCAAAAAATCATTCATTTACCGCTGGCTTTAACTACCAAAAAACTTCTGGAACGTTAAATTTCAACAACGAAATCACCACGGTGTACGGCTACAATCAAATTGTTGCGAAGAGTCTGTTAAGAAACACATTGCTGCTGAATTACCGCTTTCCAATTGCATTTCCAGACCTAGAAATTGGCTCTTTAGCTTACATCAGAAATTTTAGGGGTGGCTTTTTCAGTCATTATGAAAACATTGGCTCTGAAACAAATTTATCGCAACCTAAAACTTTTGGCCTCGAATTGCGTAGTAGTATGAACTTGTTGCGCTACCAACCAATTGTTGATTTAGGCGCAAGATTGGTTTTTGTAAATCAAATCTACAATCAAAACCCTATCTTAGAGTTCACGTTTAACTATAGTTTTTAACCCTATGAAAGCAAAAACCATATTCATCATCGTTATTACCGCTTTATTAACCACTTTTTTAGTCACAAACAGCGACCCCGTAGAATTTACTTTCATCATTGGGGAGCCAGTTTCTGTGTCAAAACTAATTGTGATTGGCATTTGTGTTTTAATCGGCTTTATCATTGGTTTTATTGTAGGCAGACCACGTAAAACAGTGAGCACTTACGATACAGAAATCGAAAAAGGATATGCTGGAAACACAGAGAATAAATCTAATTTAAGCGACGAGGATAGAGATTATATCAGTTAAACCCCTAAATCCCCTGAAGGGGACTTTGTATAGTTGGAATGTAGGCCGCATTAAAGGCAAGTCCCCTTCAGGGGATTTAGGGGTAAAGCAGTTTCCTTTTCCATAGGAAATTTTAGCCCCGCTATCGTTTCAATCTTTTTTGCGGGTTATTATAGTCATCCGATGAATATAACCAGCTGTACAAGTATTCATCGGATGACTAAATTGGCGAAACCAAAAAAGTATTTTCACTGCTATCGGGTTTATTTTACGCAGGCAGCTGCAACTATGTAGGTTTGCTCCTAGCAGTTGCCAAGACCCACCAACTTTGTTAATTAAACCTTATTGGAACGAGCACGTAGGGATAACCTTTCGGTTACCCGAAGTAAAGTGGAAAGAAGGACTGAAGAACCGATGAAACACTGACATTCGTTTTCAAAACAAAAAAACCTTAACGATTACGCTAAGGTTTTTAAATACTGTGAACTGAAAACTGCTAACTGTTTAGCGCTCCCTTAATATCAGCGATAATATCATCAATATGTTCCAAACCAATAGATAAACGAACTGTTCCTTGCTCAATTCCAACCTCTAAACGTTGTTCTTCAGTCAATTTTGAGTGGGTACTTGTTGCTGGGTGAGTAGCGATTGAACGTGTATCGGCCAAGTTTGCAGAGATAGAAAACATTTTCAATCCATCCATAAATTGACGAGCACCTTCTACCCCGTTTTTAACAACTACGGTTACAATTCCCCCACCCTGTTTCATTTGCTTTTTAGCAATTTCATATTGAGGATGAGATTTTAGAAACGGATATTTCACTAACTTAACTTGTTCCTGCCCTTCTAAAAATTCGGCCACTTTTAAGGCATTTTCACAATGTCTGTCCATTCTAATTGCCAAAGTTTCTAAGCTTTTAGATAAAATCCAAGCGTTAAAAGGAGACAATGATGGGCCGCTATGGCGAGCAAAATTGATTATTTCGGTTATCAAATCTTTGCTACCTAAAATAATACCACCCAACACACGCCCCTGACCATCAATATATTTGGTTGCAGAGTGGATAGAAATATCTGCACCTAATTTAATAGGCTGTTGTAAGTATGGCGTTGCAAAACAATTGTCGACTACTAACAAAACGTTGTGTTTTTTTGCCAGACCAGCTAAAAACTCCAAGTCAATAATATCAATACCAGGATTTGAAGGTGTTTCTACAAAAAGCATTTTGGTATTCGGCTTAATTAAACCTTCCCAATCTTGTGGCTTGTCTAAATCTGCATAATCGAAAGTAACACCCCATTTAGAAAACACATTAGTTAATAATTGGTGTGTTGAACCAAAAACCGAACGGCTCGAAACAATATGATCGCCACTTTTTAAGAAAGCACCAAATGTTGTAAAAATAGAAGCCATTCCCGTTGCGGTAGCGAAACCATCTTCTGCTCCTTCTAACAAACACATTTTTTCTATAAACTCAGAAGTGTTTGGATTAGAATAACGGCTATACACATTTCCCTCTTTTTCGTTAGCAAACAAAGCACGCATTTCCTCTGCATCATCAAACTTATAACTTGAAGTTAGATAGATAGGCGAAGAATGTTCTTTGTGTAAACTTCTTTCTGTTTGGGTACGAATAGCGATGGTTTCAAAATTTTTGGACATTGTATGAGATTTGAGTATTGCGATATGAGATTTGAGATGAATTGCAGGTGTTCTAAACCTTAAACCCTACACCTTAAACCTTATTTATTGTGTAAGTAAAGTTAATTTTTGCAGAGCGACCTAAGATATTTGCTACCGAGCAGTATTTATCGAAAGTTAAAGCCAAGGCACGTTCTACTTTTTGTTCATTCAAATTGCCAGAAAGGTTAAACTGAATATTAATTTCTTCAAATATTGCAGGTTCTGCAGTTACTCTTGAAGCTTTAATATTGATTTTGATATCTGCTAAATCTTCCTTTTGTTTGGTAAGAATATTTACCATATCAATTCCACTACAACCACCTAAACCAATCAGTAAAGTTTCCATTGGTCTAAAGCCCTTTCCTTCTCCCCCAATTGCGGGATTTGCATCTAACTCAACAGTAAAACCGCCTTCGTTGCTTGCTTCAAAATTAAATTTCCCGCTTTTGCGGATTAGGTTTATTTCCATTTTCAGTATCAAGTATTATCCTCCCCAACCCTCCAAAGGAGGGAGTGTAATCATCGCTCCTCTCTTTTGGGGAGGTTGGGAGGGGATTTAAATATCGTAAAAAACCAAGTTATCTTTTTCCAATTCTGACAATTTAACTGGCTTTTCAAAAATAGCGTAAACAGATGAACCGCTTCCACTCATTAGCGCAAATGTAGCACCTGCAGCATAAAGCTTTGTTTTTATTTCGTCAATTTCTGGATATTTTTCAAAAACAGAAACCTCAAAATCATTTAAAATATTGGCTTTCCAATCGCTTAAAGGCAAATGTATTAAATCTATTAAGGATGTGGCAGGTTCTTTAACTTTTACTTTGCTGTAAGCTTCGGCAGTTGAAACGTGAATTGGTGGCTTAACCAGTACCATAAAATGATTGGATAAATCAACTTGTAAATCTTCAAATTCATCGCCTTTGGCAAAAGCATAAGCAGGTTTGTTTTCGATAAAAAAAGCACAATCTGCACCTAAAACCCTTGCGTAGCCTTGCATTTTTTCAACTGACAAACCCAAATCAAATTTATCATTAACCAATTTAATTAAAAACGCAGCATCTGCAGAACCTCCTCCTAAACCAGCACCAACAGGAATGTTTTTTAATAAAACAATTTGTTGATGAGGTAAATCAAAGTCCTTTTGTAAGGTCTTAAATGCCTTCAAGCAAATATTATCATCGGCATTGCCTGGTATTTCGATACCTTTTATGATACATTCCGTTATTTCAGAATCAATCAATTCTACTACATCATACAGCTTAACAGGATAAAAAACGGTTTGTAGGTCATGAAAGCCATCAGTACGTTTCTCCGTTAAGAATAGTCCGAGATTTATTTTAGCATTTGCAAAAGCGAGCATTTTATTTTATTTTATTGTCATCCTGAGCGAACCTGTCCCGACTTCTTCGGGAGTCGAAGGATTAGATTTACGATTGCAAATAGCCCTGAACTTCTACTTTTAACTTCGGAAGTTCTCGCACAATGATAGTCCAAATAATTTCGTCAGAAATATTATCATAACTATGGATAATTTTATTGCGAGTACCCACAATATTCCTGGCATTTTCAATGGAAAAATCAGGTTTTTCTTTTAGTATTCTGTTTATCGCCTCACCAATTATTTCGATATTTCGCTCAACGGCCTTTTTTGTTTTCAAATCTTTTTTGTATTCCAAAAAACCATTCGTTTCATTAATAAACATAAAAATTTCGTCGATACTTTGTTCAACATCAAGCAACCAAGTTAGAATTTTAGGCTCCATAGATTTTAACCTTAGTACGTTCTAATTCTTGTTTAAAAAACCTATTCCTTATTGCTCTTTCTTCCAACAAATCTATCTGCCTGTTTAATAAATCTTCTAACTTCCTCTTCAAGTTAAAATACAAATCTGTATAACTAAATGGGTCGCTTTCATTAAAGTCTACAACTAAATCTATATCAGAATCATCATTAAAATCATCTCTAACAATAGACCCAAAAGCAAAAAGAGATTTTACATTGTTCTTTTCGCAAAGCCTCTGTATTTCTTTTGTCTTTAACTGATTGAGATTATCCATATAGCAAATATACAACTTTATGATTTTAGTTTGATAAGGCTAGTCGTAAGCCTTTGCAGATATATATCTGGGAAATCCAAAGTATTAAATACTGAACCTCACACCTTATATTGATAATGGCCAATGATTTTAAAGGAAAAAAGGCAATCTTCCAATACTTGACCAGCACCTATGTTATGAACAATTAAGAACCTTTTTCCATCGGCAGATTTTTTATTTACCACCAAGCCGATGTGTGATATATTTCCACTTAAATTCCAACACACAATATCTCCCGGCTTATAATCATCAGCATTTTTAGTCATTGGTTTTACAGTTCCCTTACGCTTAAAGAAAACCATTAAATTATAAACTCTTCTATGGTCTATGTTTGCATCTGGCGTTTTCCTGCCCCAATCTTTTGGATAAAGTTTAAAATTCTGCTTCATGTCTTCGTGAACGTTCTTTTGCAAGTCAGTTCCCAAAGTTCGGTAAGCCCTAATCACCACATCGGTACAAACTCCTTTACCAGCAGGCACATCTCCATTGGGATAAGGTATTTTAAAATAAGCAGGGTCGTAAACTACTTTTTGCTTGGTTAAAGCAATTGCAGCATCAGAAAGTTTTAGTGCCTGTGGAGACTGTCCAAAACTTTGAAAGGCTACCAAAAAGAGAACCAAAAATGAATATAGTTTTCTGGACATATAAATCTACTTATGTTGCTTCAAATCTAATTCAATTTTATGGCATAGAAAAGTTTAGAACAATTTTCAGACCTCAGAGAGGTCTAATATCTATAGGAAAGGAATGAATTAAGTGTGCGACCCCAGCTGGGGTCGTATATTATTTAAGCACCTTTTTATAAATATTTTATCCCCCTGGGATAACCAATGAATAACAATCCTACTCTTGGAACCTCTGAAAAATAGCAATTTAATATACTAACAAAAAACAATCGTCCATTTAACGTTTATTTTTTAGTGCTTTTGCTATTAACATAAAATGATTTATTATATTGTGTCAACTATTGTAAGAACGAACCAATTATAATCACAACCTGAACACAATGAAACGTAGAAACTTCATCCAATCTAGCTCCATTTTATTAGCAAGCACTGGCTTGGCATCAGTAATGCCTTTAGATTTATTAGCATCTGCTGCGAAAGCAGACAAAATTCGTTTTGCAGTTATTGGCGTAAACGGGATGGGTTGGTCTAATTTAAATGCCTTAATAAAGGATTCAAGGGCACAATGTATTGCCATTTGCGATGTAGACAAGAACGTTTTAAATAAAAGAACTGCAGAATTAGCAAAGAAAAACATTACTGTAACTACAGCATCTGACTATAAAACGATATTAGCAAACAAAGATATTGATGCCGTTGTAATTGGAACACCAGACCATTGGCATTGTAAAATAATGGTTGATGCTCTTGCTGCTGGCAAAGATGTTTATGTAGAAAAACCAGCGGGCAACTCAATTGAGGAGTGTAATATCATGGTGGCTGCTCAAAAAAAATATAATAAAGCAGTACAAGTTGGACAATGGCAACGTAGTCAAAAACACTTTGCTGATGCAATGGCGTATGTTCATTCTGGTAAGTTAGGCAACGTACGCTTGGTTAAAGCTTGGGCGTATCAAGGTTGGATGAAAGCTATACCAACTGTAGCTGACTCACCTGTACCAGAAGGTGTAGATTACGCTGCTTGGCTTGGCCCTGCAACAAAAAGGCCATTCAATAAAAACCGTTTCCATTTTGAATTTAGATGGTTCTGGGATTATGCAGGAGGCTTAATGACAGATTGGGGTGTGCACATGATTGATTTTGGCCTAATCGGTATGAAAGCAGAAACACCGATAAGTGTTGTTGCTTCTGGAGGTAAATTTGCTAACCCTAATGATGCTTCTGAAACACCAGACACTTTAACTACAATCTATCAATTCAAGGATTTCAACTTACAATGGGAACACGCAACTGGAATTGATGGAGGTCCTTATAATAGAAACCACGGTGTTGCTTTTATTGGTAACAATGGCACATTGGTAGTAAACAGACAGGGTTGGGAAGTGATACCTGAAAAAGCTGATGGAAAAGACAAAATTGAGCGTGTAGAATTTCAAAAGTCTGTTGATAATGGTTTGGAAAAACATACTAGCAATTTCTTAGATGTTGTACAATCTAGAAAATTCGAAGACCTAAAAGCACCAATTGAAGCTGGCTCTCATATTGCAAAAATTTGCCAGATGGGAAATATCGCTTACAGGTTAGGTAAAAAAATATATTGGGATGCTGATAAAAATAAATTCACAGATAGTGAAGCCAATAAATACCTAACTGCGGCCTATCACAATGGTTATAAATTGCCAACAGTGTAGTTTTTTTTATTGCTTCGCCGTTAGGAAAATCCACAATGTGGAAAAAGCAATAAGATTAAGAGTATTTAAATTTTTAGTTTTGTATAAAATAATTAAAGGCCCCTTTAGGGGTTTGGGGTATGAAACAATATTTAGATTTAATGCAACATGTGCTAGATAACGGCACACAAAAGCACGATAGAACAGGAACGGGAACCATTAGCGTTTTTGGATATCAAATGCGTTTTAACCTTCAAGAAGGTTTTCCGATGGTGACTACAAAAAAGCTGCATCTTAAGTCTATTATACATGAACTAATTTGGTTTTTAAGTGGTGATACTAATATTAAATACCTAAAAGATAATGGTGTTAAAATTTGGGACGAGTGGGCGGATGAAAACGGAAACTTAGGACCGGTTTATGGTTCACAATGGCGCTCTTGGCCAAAACCAAATGGTGAAAAGATTGACCAAATCACTCAAATCATCAATACCATTAAAAACAACCCAGATTCGAGAAGAATTATCGTTTCTGCTTGGAATGTTGCTGAAGTTGAAAACATGGCATTACCTCCGTGTCACGCCTTTTTTCAATTTTATGTAGCAGATGGCAAATTAAGTTGTCAATTATACCAACGCAGTGCGGATATATTTTTAGGTGTACCATTTAACATCGCATCTTATGCTTTATTAACCATGATGGTTGCTCAAGTTTGCGGATTAGAGTATGGAGATTTCATCCATACACTTGGCGATGCACATTTATATAACAACCACATCGAACAAGCAAACTTGCAGTTAAGTAGAAATACCAAGCCTTTACCTCAAATGCATATCAATCCAGCTGTAAAAGACATTTTCGATTTTAAATTTGAAGATTTTACTTTGGAGAATTACGACCCGCATCCGCATATTAAAGGAGCTGTGGCGGTATAAATTATATCGTCATTGCGAGGGTCGATTTTTCATCGCCCGAAGCAATCTTAAAGCGAAATACAACTATGGAGATTGCTTCGTGCCTAGCAATGACGTGAAGTATTTAAAAAAAACCAATGAACAAACTATCCATCGTCGTAGCCATCTCAGAAAACAAAGCAATTGGCAAAGACAATCAATTGTTATGGCATTTGCCTGCCGATTTGAAACATTTCAAAGAAATCACCTCTGGACATACCATTATTATGGGTAGAAAGACTTATGATTCTATCGGCAGACCACTACCAAACAGAAGAAATATTGTAATTACCCGCAAAGCTGATTTACAAATTGAAAACGTGGAAGTTGTAAACAGCCTAGAAGAAGCAATATCGCTCTGCAAAAATGAAGAAGAGGTGTTTATAATAGGTGGAGCAGAGATTTATAAGAATTCTATTTCATTGAGCAATAGGATTTATTTAACAACGGTTCACAAAGAATATGAGGCTGATGTTTTTTTCCCAAAAATAAATGCGGATGAATGGGTAGAAACCTATCAAGAATATCACGGACCTGATGAAAAAAATAGCGTAGCTTACACTTTTTCGACGTTAGAACGCAAATAATTAAACTTCCTTAATAAAATTACAATAAGGTAACTATTATTTAAAAAAATAGTTAGATTTGCCGACTTGTTTAAAAACAGCAAATAGAAAAAAATTATACAACAAAAAATGCAAGGTAAAGGTTTTATTAAATTTATGGCAATACTATTGGGTATTGTCTGTCTGTATTCTCTTTCGTTTAATCTAGTTACATATAATGTAGAAAAAGACGCCAAAGCGTACGCCAAAGGCGACACAATCAAAGAAAAAGCGTATTTAGATTCAATGGCTACTCAGCCAGTTTATCCAGTATTTGGCTTAACCTATCAGCAAGTTAAAGGTAAAGAGATTAACCTTGGCCTTGACTTAAAAGGTGGTATGAACGTTACCATGGAGATTTCTTTAGCTGAGCTAACTAAATCTTTGGCAAATAATACTACAGATGCAAACTTTAACGAAGCATTAAGAAACGCACAAGCAAAATTAAATGCTGGAGGTAGTGATTTCATTTCGTTATTTGTTAATGAATACGAAAAACTTGTACCGAATGGTAAGTTAGCCGATTTCTTTTCAACTCAAGATAATGCTGCGCAGTTAAAAGCTAATGCAAGCAATGCTGATGTAAAAAGTTTCCTTTCTAAAGAAGCTAATAGTGCAATTGACCGTTCATTTATCATTTTGCGTAGTCGTATTGATGGTTTTGGTATGGTTAGTCCTAACATGCAAAAACAAGAAGGTTCTAACAGAATCTTTATTGAGATGCCAGGTGTTCAAGACAAAGAGCGTGTTCGTAAATTATTACAAGGTTCTGCTGAATTACAATTTTGGCAAGTTTATCAAAATCCAGAAGTATATGGCATTTTAGATAACATTAATAAAACTCTTGCTGCTAGTCTTAAAGATACTGCTACAGTTGCTCCTGCGGCTAAAGCAACAGATACTACTAAAGCTGATAATAAATTAGCTGGTCTTGGTAAATTAAACAAAAAAGATACTTCAGCAACTGCTAAAAATGCTGATGCGGCTAAAGCAAGTCCACTAATTGGCACTTTATTAGAAATTCAAGCTTACAAAGACCAAAACGGACAAATTCAATTGGCTCCTGGTGCTGTTGTAGGTACAGTGCTACAAAAAGATACTGCTAAGGTGATGGCATATTTTGCTAAACCAGAAATTAAACCACTTATTCCAGGCACATTGAAATTCATGTGGGGTCTTAAACCTAAAGATGGAACTAAGCGTTTTGATTTATATGCAATCAAAGTAACATCAATGGATGGCAAACCAGCTTTAGGTGGTGATGCAATCTCAAATGCTCGTAGCGATTACGGTGAGAACAACAAGCCTCAAGTTTCTATGAACATGACTGCTGATGGTGCTGCAAAATGGAAAAAAATTACTGCAGAAGCAGCTGGTATTCCAGATGACCACTCTGACGACAAAGCAATTGCTATTGTTTTAGATAACACAGTTTATACTGCTCCTACTGTAAACGGCGAAATTCCAAATGGTAGCTCTGTTATCTCTGGTAGTTTCACTATTGATGACACTAAAGATTTAGCTAACATCTTAAAAGCTGGTAAATTACCTGCTCCTGCTAAAATCGTTTCAGATTTCGTGGTTGGTCCTTCATTGGGTCAACAAGCAATTGATAGCGGTTTATCATCATTTATCATTGCATTCGTAGTTATTTTAGCCTTTATGGCTTTATATTACAACAAAGCTGGTTGGGTTGCTAACTTGGCATTGTTAATTAACTTATTCTTTATCATGGGTGTACTTGCAGCATTTGGTGCTGTACTTACTTTACCTGGTATTGCTGGTATCGTTTTAACAATAGGTTTATCGGTTGATGCGAACATCCTAATCTTTGAACGTGTGAGGGAAGAACTCGCTCAAGGTAAGAGTACGGGCGTTGCAATTAAAGAAGGTTTTAAACATGCAATGTCTTCAATTATCGACTCAAACGTAACCTTGTTTATCTTAGGTGCTATTTTGGCTATCTTCGGTACAGGACCAGTACGTGGTTTTGCGGTAACCTTAATGGTAGGTATTGTAACTTCATTATTTGCAGCAGTGTTAATCTCTCGTGTAATATTTGAAGGTTTATTAGCTAAAAAAGCAAATATTTCATTCGATAATAAATACACCAAAAACGCATTTAAAAATATTGCCTTCAACTTTGTTGGACGTAGAAAATTATACTACATTATCTCTACATTAATCATTATTGCTGGTATTGGTTTTTATGTTAAAAATGGCGGTTTAAACCTTGGTGTAGATTTTAAAGGCGGTAGAACTTATATTGTTAAGTTCGATAAATTAATGAATACTGAAGAAGTTGCTCACAAATTGGTTCCTCATTTTGAAGGTGAAGAAGCTTTAGTTAAAACTGCTGGCACGGATAATTCATTAAAAATTACTACTCCTTATCACATCCAAGATCAAGACCCAAATGCTGATAAAATTGTTGAAAATGCCTTAAGAAAAGGTTTAGCAGAAACTGGTGCTAAGTTCACTATCGAAAGTCAACAAAAAGTTACCCCTACTATTGCTAGTGATATCATTTATGGCGCTTATGGAGCAATATTGTTCTCATGTGTGCTAATGTTTATCTACATCTTAGTTCGTTTTAGAAAATGGCAATATGGCTTAGGTGCGGTTATCGCATTGTTCCATGACGTGTTATTGGTATTATCATTCTATACTATTTTAGATGGTGTATTGCCCTTCCCATTAGAAATTGGACAAGATTTTATCGCTGCTATTTTAACGGTAATGGGTTATACAATGACAGAAACTGTAGTTGTGTTTGACCGTATTCGTGAGAAATTAGGCGAATCTGGTAAAACTGATGTTTATGGTGCAGAAAGAGATACTTTAATCAACTTCGCATTAAACAGTACATTAAGTCGTACTATCTTAACATCATTAACCGTATTCTTCGTGTTATTGGTAATCTTTATTTTCGGTGGTGATAGCATTCGTGGATTTATCTTCGCATTGCTAATTGGTCGTATCATTGGTACATATTCATCATTATGTATCTCTACTCCTATCGTAATAGATTTATCTAAAAACGAAGCCAAAAAAGCTTAATTAAGTTTAAATCATAAAATACAAGGGTCTCGAATTTCGGGACCCTTTTTTTATTGACAATCGTCATTGCGAGGAACGAAGCAATCTCATTCTAAGAATTAGTAAACGAATGTCAGCATTTCATAGTTTCTTCAGCCCCGCTTTTCTTCCTGCCATGAAAAATGGCATCCATTCAATCAGGTTTATTATACAAAGTAAGTGGTTCTTGGCGGACTGAATCTCCCCTCATAGCGTAACAACCTCACCCTATCCGCACTTCAGCTTTAGCTTCTGCCTGTTCAATCCCTCTCCTCAAGGAGAGAGAAACAAAGGAACTGCGTTTAACTACTAGCTTTAACAGGGTGAGGTTCTTAGCGGACTGAATCTCCCCTCATAGCTTAACAACCTCACCCTATCAGCACTTTAGCTTTAACTACCGCCTGTACAATCCCTCTCCTTAAGGAGAGGGAAACAAAGGAACAGCGTTTAACCACTAACTTTAACAGGGTGAGGCTCTTGGCGACTAGCAACCCTTAATAGCTGCACAAAACCTAAGTTCAATAAACCTGATTGACAGCGATAGCTCTTGAGCTGAAAGCGAAAAGACTAAAGCAGAAAGCAGGGCTGCTCTTCAATAGTAGCTATACTTTTGCTTTTCAAACTATTCTCCTTTCTTAAACTCGTTTAATATTTATTGGTTTAATAACTTAGTATATTTGTTAAACTAAATGATAGGTTCATTAGTTTATCTACTATGGAAAATGCAAAGCAAAAAATTGTAATTGTTGGTGGTGGTTTTGGTGGCATTGAATTAGCAAAAAGATTGAGGAAAGAAAACGTCGATGTAATTATACTCGACAAACATAATTATCACACCTTTCAACCTTTATTATATCAGGTTGCTACTGGTGGTTTAGAAGCAGATTCAATTGCATTTCCAATTAGAAAAATATTTAAAGGACAAAAAAATCTAACTTTTAGAGTCACGGAAGTACAAAAAGTAAGTCCAGAAGAAAACAAGCTAATCACCTCGATCGGAGAAATTAGCTATGATTTTTTAATAATAGCAACAGGTTCTACAAGTAACTTCTTTGGACAAGACGAGATTCAGCAAAATGCGATGCCGATGAAATCTATCCCAGAAGCGTTAAACTTGCGTAGTCTAATTTTGCAAAATCTCGAAGCCTCGTTAATTACAAAAGACCCGCAAGAAAAAGCCGAGCTATTAAATTTCGTGGTTGTTGGTGGCGGTCCTACAGGTGTTGAAACCGCTGGCGCATTAGCAGAGTTAAAAAAACACGTTTTAAAGAACGATTACTCAGAAATAGACATCAATAAAGTTAACATCTATTTAATTGAAGGTTCTCCAGAATTATTGGGCCCAATGTCTCCACAAGCACAAAGAAAATCGCAAGAATTTTTAGAAGAAATGGGCGTAATCGTTTACACAGAAGCGAGGGTAAAAAGTTACGACGGTAAGAGTATTTCATTGCTTGATGGAAGAAATATTCCATCATCAACCGTAATATGGAGTGCAGGTGTAAAAGGAGTTGTTTTAGATGGATTAAAGCAAGAATGTACTGTAAGAGGGAATCGTTTAAAAGTAGATAAAATTAATAAGGTAGACTGTTACCAGAATATTTATGCCATTGGGGATGTTGCAGCAATGATAACAGATGAAACTCCAAATGGACATCCGGGAGTCGCTCCTGCCGCTATACAGCAAGGGACTTTATTAGCTAAAAACTTAATCAATATTATTCACGGTAAGCCAACCGAAAACTTTAAGTACTTTGACAAAGGTTCAATGGCTACAGTAGGTAGAAACAGGGCTGTTGTAGATATTGGCAAAATTCGTTTCCAAGGCGTATTTGCTTGGTTTACTTGGATGTTTGTCCACTTAATGACTTTGGTAGGATTTCGAAATAAACTGATTGTTTTTGTAAACTGGGTTTGGAGTTATTTTAGCTATGATAGAGGCACAAGATTAATCATTAGGCCATTTCTTAAAGCTGATAAATGGAAGGCTATTAATGGTCCTGCAGAAAGCCAGAAGGTTTAATCGTTCACTAGTCATTGGTTCATTAGTTCAGTTAGGGCGAAAATCAAATCTCATATCTCACATCTAATTTCTCAAATCTCATAAAATGAAACTCATAGAATGCCCACGTGATGCGATGCAAGGTTTGCATGATTTTATTCCTACTGATTTAAAAGCAGAATACATCAATTTATTACTTCAAGTTGGTTTTGACACTATTGATTTTGGGAGTTTTGTATCTCCAAAAGCTATTCCGCAGTTGCGAGATACGGAAGAAGTATTAGGGAAATTAGATTTATCAAATACAAAATCAAAATCACTTGCCATTGTAGCTAATTTAAGAGGCGTAGAAGACGCAGTTAAGCACAAAGCAATCACTTATCTCGGATTTCCCTTTTCTATCTCAGAAACGTTTCAACAACGCAATACCAATTCTAGCATTACACAATCTTTACACACAGTCGAAGAGATGCTCAACCTGTGTGACAAAAATCAAAAAACGGCAGTAGTTTATTTATCTATGGGTTTTGGCAATCCTTACGGTGATGAATGGAATGTGGAAATTATTGAAAAATGGGCTGATGAATTAGTAAAAAGAGGGGTTAAAATACTTTCACTGGCTGATACAACTGGAGTTTCTACCTCTGAAAAAATAGAGCTCATTCTTCCAGCATTGATAAAAAAATTCGACCAAACAGAAGTTGGTATTCATTTGCACAGCACACCATTTACTCGCTTAGAAAAAATTGAAGCCGCTTACAATGCTGGCTGCACACGATTTGATAGTGCCTTAAAAGGCTTTGGTGGTTGTCCAATGGCAAGTGACGATTTAACTGGAAATATGGCTACAGAAGATTTAATTTCTTTCTTGCAAAGCAAGGGTGAGAATTTAAATCTCGATATGGCAAAATGGAATGAGGCAATGCTTTTATCTTCAAAAGTTTTTAGTCGGAATTAATTTTCAACATTAAGAAATTAAGCTTAATTAAGGATTTATGGGTTAATTACTTACCTAAATAAAATAAGACTTTCTAGGCTTAAACCTTCTTAACTCCTTAATGTTTTAAAACTCCTAAACCTTCTTCACCATTTTAAAATGCTGAATACCTGCTTCCTCAAACTGCTCTCCTTCGGCTACAAAACCAAATTTTGCATACAAACTCATGGCATCTAATTGAGAGTTTAAATATATATAATCTGCATCATCAGGTAAATCATCCAAAGCTGTTGCAATTAAGGCCCTGCCCACTCCTTGCCCTCTAAACTCTTTAAGTACCGCAAAGCGTTCTAGTTTGTAACCTTTATCCGTTTTACGCCATCTGCAAGCGCCACAAGGCTGATGGTCTGATAAGGCTATAAAATGATGCGAAACATCTTCATTTTCCCACTCCAGTTCTGGCGGACAACCTTGTTCATCCACAAAAACGATTTTACGAATGGCAAAAACCTTTTCAAGTTCTTCTTTAGTTAGTGCTTTTTGTACGAGAAGTGAGTCCATCTTTTTTGGGTTTTTTATAGTGTTTAGTGCCTTTAGATTTCTCTGTATTTAACTCTTCGGCGGCGTCAATAGAGTGAGAACAATGAATATCGGATTCTTTTTTAGCCAATGCTGCTAATTTAACGTAATATTTATGGAGTTGGTCTAGTTCATCTTCAGTTAAATCTTCAATATCTACCATCCTATTGCTGGTATGCTCTTGTGCTGCTATTAATTCATTTAATTTTAACTGAATAGCTTTACCGTCTTTATTTTGCGCTTTCTGAATTAAAAACACCATTAAAAAGGTAATGATAGTTGTGCCTGTATTAATAACCAATTGCCAAGTTTCAGAATAATCAAACAAAGGACCCATTGCAGCCCATAATACTACTATTCCTGCTGCACCTAAAAATGCTGGAGAGCTTCCAGTAAACTTGGTTGCGCCATTTGCAAATCTTTCAAATAAGCTTATTCCTTTTTTGGCTTTCATAAGATTATGTTTCTACTAAGTTGATAAATTTAAACGCAATAAAAAAGCGTAACAAGTTTATCTGTTACGCTTTTAGCTAAAACATTAAGCTTTAGAAAATGTTTTAACCTACTACAATTTATCGTTGGCGTTAATGCAGTTTAAATCTTCAAAAGCACCTGTTAAACGTTTAACAAATTCTTCTTCGCCTTTGCGTAACCAAACACGTGGGTCATAATATTTTTTATTTGGCTTATCATCTCCATCTGGATTACCAATCTGACCTTGCAAAAATGCCTCGTTCTTTTTGTAGTAATCTAAAATTCCTTGCCAAAATGCCCATTGCATATCAGTATCAATGTTCATTTTAATTGCACCGTAAGAAATAGCTTCTCTAATTTCTTCTTGAGATGAACCAGAACCACCATGGAAAACAAAGTTGATAGGTTTTTCTGCTGTTAAGCTATATTTCTCTTTAATATAATCTTGAGAGTTTTTCAAGATAATTGGTTGTAATTTAACGTTACCTGGTTTGTAAACACCATGAACATTACCAAAAGCTGCAGCGATTGTAAAACGGTCACTTACTTTACTTAATTCATCATAAGCATACGCCACTTCACTTGGTTGCGTATATAATTTTGAGCTATCTACATCGCTATTGTCAACACCATCTTCTTCACCACCAGTTACACCTAATTCAATTTCAATGGTCATTCCCATTTTCGCCATACGTTTGAAATATTCAACACAGATTTCCATGTTTTCTTCAATTGGTTCTTCAGAAAGATCCAACATGTGCGATGAAAATAAAGGTTTACCAGTTTCAGCGAAGAATTTTTCGCCATGCGTTAAAAGACCATCAATCCATGGTAATAACTTTTTAGCAGCATGGTCTGTATGTAAAACTACAGCAACACCGTAATGCTCTGCCAATAAATGAACGTGTTTAGCTGCAGAAACCGCACCTAAAATACAAGCATTCAAATTATCGTTATTTAATGTTTTACCTGCGTAAAACTGTGCACCTCCATTAGAAAGTTGAATCATTACAGGCGAATTTACTGCCTTTGCAGTTTCCATTACCGCATTTATGGTATTGGTTCCTGTAACGTTTACTGCTGGTAATGCAAATTGATGTTTTTTAGCCTGCTCAAACAAATCTTGTACAGCAGCTCCGTAAATTACGCCTTTATAGCCTTTTAAACTCATTTCTATTTAAATTTGATATGTCGAAGTTATAAAAAAAATCAACAAAAACTACATTTTTTACCTAAGTGTACTTTTTACAATAACTAGGTGTATTTTTTACAATAACCAATTACTTTTTCATAAAACACTTCCATAAAAACAGGTGTTATTGTTAAAAAAATTTTCGTTTCTTTGTACTCGCATTTTTAACTAGTAACATGGCTTGGTTTAAGAGAGAAAAAAAAGGTATCAGTACCACAACACAAGAAAAGAAAGAAGCACCAGATGGATTGTGGAATAAGTGCCCTAACTGTAAAAAAGCACTGCATAGCGCAGATTTAATAGAAAATAAATACGTTTGTCATTATTGTGATTATCATTTAAGAGTTGGTTCTAAAGAATATTTCCAAGTTCTTTTCGATGATAATCAGTTTACCGAATTATTTGCTAACCTAACTTCTGGCGACCCATTAAAATTTAACGACAATAAACCTTATACAGATAGAATAGTAGAAAGTCAAGCTAAAACTGGCTTAAAAGATGCTATTCGTGCTGCTCACGGTAAAGTAGATGGTCAAGAATTAATGGTGGCCTGTATGGATTTTGCCTTTATTGGTGGCTCTATGGGTTCGGTAGTTGGAGAAAAAATAGCTCGTTCTATCGATTATAGCATCAAAAACAAAGTTCCATTTTTAATGATTTCTAAATCTGGTGGAGCTCGTATGATGGAAGCAGCATTTTCATTAATGCAAATGGCTAAAACCTCGGCTAAATTGGCTTTGTTAAGCCAAGCAAAAATTCCATATATCTCTTTATTAACAGACCCTACAACTGGTGGTGTAACGGCTTCTTATGCAATGTTGGGCGATATTAACATTGCAGAACCAGGCGCTTTAATCGGCTTTGCTGGTCCACGTGTAATTAAAGAAACCATAAAGAAAGATTTACCGAAAGGATTTCAAACTTCAGAATTTGTATTGGAACACGGCTTTTTAGATTTTATTGTTGATAGAAGACAAATGAAAGCTAAACTGGCTACGTTCTTGAAAATGATGAAGAACTAAATGCTTCATTTGTTCAATAGTTCATTAGGCAAGTTGCCAAACCAATGAATCAATGATACTAATGAACTAATGATATAGAAAAGCAGGGTTCGAAATTCTTAGGAATGTCAGCCCTGCTTTTTGCTTTACTCCTCTTCGTTCCGTGTTCGCTGCTCCCGATAACTATCGGGACAGGTTTAGATAACAAAGGTTTGTGCTGCTATTTGGGGTTTCCGTGCAAATGCAAAAACAATCAATATTCTTGTAATTAAATGATTGCATCTGTTTTTAAACGTTCTTACTCGGTTTTAGCAATTTCAAATACGCAACATCAAAATGCTTTGGAGCACCTTCTAAGGCGTTTTTTATTATGGAGAGTTTCGCATATATTTGAGTTATAGCCAATACTGAGATGTCCAAGCATTATGAAAAAAACTGTTATACTTCTATTAATTTTAACCTCATTCTTAATGGCTTGTGGACAGGGATATAAATACCCTGGTCAATTAGAAATTAGAGGGTACAGAATAGGAAATAAAGTTGACACTTCCCTTTTCACAAAGCAAGGAAATCTTTATTTCCCAAATTATTTAGACGGTTGGACAATGAATAACGTTGACAAACTCCCTAAAAAATACAAAGGACTTCCTATTGGAATTTGGCAATTGAAAAACGACTCAGCTATTGTTTTAACGTTATTAAATAATGTCATAATGAATATAACTGTTTCGCATATGAATGAAGAAGAAAAGGAAAAATTATCAAAAATACTTGTTCAAAAATTTGGAGCAGATGGACAACAAAAGTCTTATCAAGAAACACATCCTCTACAATCTTGGATTACTTATTGGAACTTAAAAACTTGGGAAACTAAAGATGTTATATTTCAGATTGGAAATAGTGATATGAGAAAGCCAAATGACCCAGTACCTAATGACACTCGCTGGAATTTAGCATACTCGGATTTTATTTTGGAGAATAAAATTATAAATGAGTACAATAAAAAGTAATATTGGCTATAACAGCGGCTTTGCAAATTTTTGGGCGACAAGGGATATGCGAGTTCAGTAATTATTTATTAAGTTAGTGTTGGGGATAATTGCAGAAGGTAAAATCAAAAATTCGCAAAGCCGTAAAACGTTATGTGCGAGGCAACACGAACATCATACGAAAATGACTTACGACTTCTTCGCAAATAAAACGGACAAGATAAAATTGCTTGACTTCATATTTAAGGAGACAGACTTGAAAATATTTGACCTTGCATCTCCTTATGGACAGGAAGTGTCCGAATACAAAACAACAAATGAAATAGTTACAAAGTTTGACCTTGAAAATGGAGGACAATCCGCTACAACATTTCAACTTTGGACACCACGTTTTGGCGGCGAGATAGTTTTTAGGAAAGTTGAACTTAACCCAAAATATTGCGACGGACATACTTTTCGTTACTCAACTGATGGTTGGGGATTAATTCAACTTTATTTTGGAGGACAAAAAGACAATGTTTTGTATTATTCCCACATTGGACACTTTAATGAAAAGGGTGCTTTGAAATGGCAAGACACAAACCACAACAACGGAAAAGTTGAAAAATGGGATTGGAAAATAATTGAACAGACATCAAGGAAATTGAAAAATCAAATTCATAACAAAATAGCGACAAAGAAAATTGGAAGTTATGGAGTTTTGCCAGGTGCTGACATATTAAATAACAACGGAACTAAACTTTGGGGAACGAACTGAAAAAATGAGCGAATTTCATTAAGTGCAACCCTAAACCAAATTCCCTTTAAAAAAGAAGAAAATAATGAATTACCAAACATTTGAACCAAGCCAAGAATTAACAACACTTATCAAATGTTATTGGACATTAGAAAGTCCAAAAGAAGAAAATCCTCAAAGACAAACCATAATTTCAGATGGCTGTATGGAGATGATTTTCCACTATGGCGACCTTTACAAACAGTACCTCGAAAACGGAGATAGCATTATCCAACCAAGATGTTTTGTAATAGGACAACTTACACAACCGCTTGAAATAGAACCGACTGGCGAAACAGGAATTTTCTCTATTCGTTTTCATCCAGAAGGCTTTTTACCGCTTGCAACTATCCCTATAAAGGAAATGGAAAATACAGCAGTCTCCTTAAAAAAATTGTTTGGAAAAGACGGAGAGGAATTAGAAGAGAAAATCTTAACTACTTCTTCGGTTGCTGATAGAATAAAACATATTGAAACATTTTTATTAAATCGCTTAGCGGATAGTGAAACTATTGACCGCATTATAAAATCGACAGTTGAAACAATTTTGACAGCTAATGGACAACTTTCCATTGATGAACTTTCTAAACAGACCAACATCAACCGCAGGCAATTGGAACGGAAATTTTCATCGACCATTGGTTTAAGTCCTAAACAACTTTCGAAAACCATAAGGTTACAAGCCACCCTTAAAATGTTGCTGAACAAAGAGTTTACAAGTCTTACAGCTTTGGCTTATGAAGGCGAATATTACGATCAAGCCCATTTCATAAAAGATTTCAAAGAATTTACAGGACTTACTCCGAAAGAATTTTATGGTAACTCTTTTAAAATGACTTCTTTCTTTATAACCGATTAGATTTGTCGCATTTTTACAATTTTACGTTTTACACAGGTTGCATCTTTGCTACTTAACGTAAAATAATTTTACAATGGAAAATTTAATCAATTGGCTTGAAATTCCTGCAATGGATTTCAACAGGGCAGTATCTTTTTACAAAACCATTTTAGGTTTAGAAATTAAGGAAACCGAAATGTTCGGCACAAAAATGGGCTTTTTCCCAACCGATGGGACGAATGTATCTGGTGCAATAGTACAAGGCGAAGATTACAAAGCATCAACAGATGGAGTACTTGCTTACCTTAATGGAGGTAACGACTTACAAAACGTATTGGATAAAGTGGAAAAATGCAACGGGATTGTAATAGTTCCAAAAACACAAATAAGTCCTGAAATGGGATATTTTGCGATATTTATAGATACTGAGGGAAACAAAATGGCCGTTCATTCAATCAACTAAACAATGAAAACAGGAATAAAACTTTTAATCGCAGTTGTTGGTGTTACTATCCTTACTGCTTGGACAACTAACCAACTAAACGACATTACCAAAGCAGATTGGCTAGTTGGAACATGGGAAAATAAAAACCAGAGAGGAAGTATGTATGAAACTTGGAATAAAGTAAGCGACAAGGAGCTTAAAGGAAAAAGCTACATGGTTAAAGAAAAAGATACCATTGTTTTTGAAAACTTACGATTAGTTCAGGAGCAAGATAGATTATTCTACATTCCTATACTTAGAAATCAAAATGATGGTTTGCCAGTTCGTTTTATCGCCAAAACCATTTCAGCCACACAATTGGTTTTCGAAAATCCAAAACACGACTTTCCTCAAATCATCTCTTATACAAAAATTAGTACAGACTCCTTAGTTGCTGAAATTTCGGGAACAAAAAATGGAAAAGAACGTAAGCAGACTTTCCCGATGAAACGAGTGAAATAAAGGCGGTTCATATAATTAGCAATAACTAAATAAAAGGTTGACAAGTTGTAATTAACGTCAGCTTTTTACATTTATAGCTATGTCTAAATTTGTAGTTTAGGATACAATGTTTTTCTGACTCCTTAAGGTGTTCCCTGCAAATTCAAAAAACATTTAGCAATCAGATGATAAAGGTTTATATTCGTTTATGAAGGATAAAGCGTATTATTCCCTCAAACATTAGAGTTATAGAATAAATACCTAATTAAAAAATATGTCAATAACACAAGAATCAGAGTTAATAGGAATGAAAAAGGCAAGTGAAGCCGTTGCCTACACTTTGAAGGAAATGAGAAACTTTGCCCAAGCGGGTATGTCGACAAAGGAATTGGACAATTATGGTGGGCAAATTCTAAATGATTTAGGTGCAAAATCGGCACCATTTTTAACTTATGGTTTTCCTGGTTGGACATGTATCAGCGTAAATAATGAATTTTGTCACGGCATACCTTCAGAAAAAAGAATACTTAAGGAAGGAGATTTAATCAACATTGATGTTTCAGCCGAATTAGGCGGTTTTTGGTCGGACAATGGAGGCTCATTTGTGATTGGTAATGATGTAAACCAACACCAGAAATTAGTTGAAGCTTCAAAACAAATTTTACATAAAGCAATCCACCAAATAAAAGGTGGTGTTCGCATTGCAGATATTGGTTTCTTAATTGAAACTGAAGCTAAAAAAAGAGGTTACAGGGTTATAAAAAACTTAACGGGCCATGGCATTGGAAGAAGCTTGCACGAAGCACCTAGCGAAATAGCAAATTATAGAGATAAATATAATTTAACAAGGTTTAAGAAAAATTCAGTTGTTGCAATTGAGACGTTTATTTCAACAACTTCTACCTATGCCGAAACCTTGCAAGATGGATGGACAATGGTGGGTAATATGGGTGGTTTTATGGCGCAACACGAGCATACTATTGTGGTTACTGATGGCAAACCACTCATATTAACAGAAATGAATGATATATGGAATTTATCACAATAAAATGAAGTTCGAAAAACTAGTCCCTAATATTTTCTATAAAGACATAAGAGATGGTTTAAAAATGTTTGTAGACTGCCTTGGTTTTACCATTGGACATACTGATTTAAATTCACAACAACCCTTATGTGTTTTAGATAAAGATGGCTTGAGAATAAATCTTTTTCAAAGCACTAAATTTGCGAAGGAACATCATCCAGAATTTAGGTTAGAGACTAAAAACATTGAAGGAGTTTATGAAAAAGTCTCTCAATCACATCCAGAATTCCTTCATCCAAATCTTAGTAAAATCACACTTCGTCCTTGGGGTGCAAAAGAATTTGCCTTAATGGATAATCAAGTGGGTGTTATTATTCAGGAGTGGTAAGTTAATAAGTTTGGCCGTAATTAATCATAGAAGATATGACTATAATTGAAATTAAGGAAATAGAAGACCGGTATAAAATGGCTTCGCCTGTTCCATGGAAATCTTTAATTGAAGGACGCGATGTAGAAAGCGGGGACAGTTTTATAATGACAGGTGTTGCTGAAGGCGAAGATATTTGGAGAGAGAAAAGAGGCGAAGATATTTATTTAACTGGCGCAACAACTGCAGATCAAGACTTTATTGCACACGCTAGAGAAGATATTCCAAAATTAATATCTGAAATTAAGAGACTAAAATCAAAATGATGCATCAACCTTATGAACTTAGATTAAATCACAAAGCAGATTTTAGAGTCAAATACAACTTTAAAAAACCTGAAGATGGCGGTAGGCAAACTGGAGAACCCTATCAAGGAATTCGTTCAGATTTCTCCTATGCCGAAGAGACAGGAAATGGGATGTATATGATTTGGCCAGAATTTGAGGATAAAAATGGGGATGTGTTACTTTATAACGATAAGCCAGTTCCCAATTCTGGAACTGCAAGAATGTGGATTATTAATAATCAAATGAGACCTTTTCATTATGAAAAAATTAAAGTTGGCATCAAAGGACATTTTAGAGAGGGAGGTTTATTCTCAGCAGATTGCGAAGTTATTGAAATATTAGATTTGAAAACAAACCCTATTGAATTTTAATAATTGATAATTCCATATATTAGTTCATCAAATCTCCCAAAATGAAGAAACTATTCCTATCCATATTCGGTTTAATTCTGCTTTCGAGTTTTACATTCATTAATGACATTAAAAAGAAGGCAGTTATAGTTTGGCAACCATCTCATCAAACAGATACTGGCGTAGATTTTAGTGAAGCCAAAACTTGCAATGGCATAGTTGAAGTTGCAATGGCAAGCAAACCAAAGCTAAAAGAATATAAAGTTTGGAGTTTAGGAAAGGAGAACCTACACCATCCAAATGTAGGTAGCAATACAATTATTGAACATACATCATCAATAATAGATGGTAAAATATCTGGTTACGCTTATGAATTGCAAGAATCTAATAAAAGAAAACCAGATGTTTTTATTGCGGTTCATAACAATGGTGGCACCAAACGGAATGCAATTTGGGGTTTTATCCATGATGGCGACCAATACGAAGCAGAGAACAGAGAATTGGCTGCAAGATTAATTGCTGCAGTTAGTGCAGTTACAACTTTAGAAAATAGAGGTGTTCAGTTAGATAGCTCAACGGGCAGGAATGATTACACCTGTAAAAGCACTGGCAAAAAAGCATTTTACAGCCTTGATGAGCATATAAATACTGCTAAATATCGAGTACTTTTAGAAGTTGGAGACAATGGAGTTAGTAAAGAATTTTTAGAAAACCCTGATAATCAGAAAAAAATGGGTGAAGCGATTAAGGCAGAATTGGTTAAATGGTTAGCTGAGAAAAATATGAACTAGTTGAGTTGTTTAGTATTATTTTATAAAACAACTTGTAACGAGTTTATCTATTTTGCATCCAACTATTAATTTAAATCAAAAAATATCATGAAAAAATTAATACTCTTAATTTTTTGTCTTGCAATAGGCATAAATGTAAATGCTCAAGAGAAAAAAACAAATCCAAGTTACGATGCTGCATTAGCAAAAAAGTATGAAGCAGACGATAATGGAATGAAAATGTATATTTTGGTTATTTTCAAAACTGGTGCCAACACTACGGCAACAAAACTAGAATCAGATAGTGCATTTGCAGGTCACATGGCAAATATGGGTAAATTGGTTAAGGAGAACAAACTAATTGTTGCTGGTCCGATGGGTAAAAATGATAAAAACTACAGAGGAATATTTATTTTAAATACTAAATCTATAGAAGAAGCAAAAGCAATTTTGGCTACTGACCCTGCTGTAAAAGCAAAATTATTAGATGCAGATTTATTTAATTGGTACGGCTCTGCTGCTCTTGCTGCGTATTTAACTGAAGTTGATAAAGTGAGGAAATTTAAATGATAGCAATAGACACAAGGAAAAAGTTCATTAGTTCAGAGGAAAAGTTCATTAGTTCAATAGTTCATTAGCCTAACCCAATGAACAAATGACACCAATGAACAAATGATACTAGTGAACCAATCTTATTCTTCTTTCTGTTGAAACTTATAAAACAAATATCCCAAGAAAGGCAAAATTAAAAAGCTACCTAAAACCAATGCCCAGCCTAAACTTTCTACCGTTTTAATTGGAGCCATGGTTTCATAAAGTGAAATGGTATCTCCATTTTTAAGTCTGATGAAGTTTGGAAAGTGCGCATAACTAATCGCTACCAAAATCATGGTAACCTGAAAACCGGCTAAGATTCGTAATACTTTTGTTTTTCCTTTTAACAATAAATACCATAGTAAAACCAGCGATAAACTTGCCAAAATTACAGCCAGTAAAGCAACATCATTTTGAAAAACCCAAGTCATTAAGGGAACATCTTCAAAATAAGCAGCCGTAAAAACCATCGCACCAAAAATCACTGCACCAACATTCATAAATTCCGCTTTTTTGATGAAGCGTTTTTTATCTTCATCAGCCTTGCTCTCTCCTATTAAATAAATAGCAGCTAGAAAGCCACATAATGTTACTGTAAACAAACCAACTGCAATAGAGAACCAATTTAACCAGCTATAAACATAAGCGCTTACAAAGTCTGTGGCTTGCGTATCTATTTTGCCTGAAAGTACACTCCCAGCTATAATGCCCAAGAACAAAGGCGTAATGAAACTAGAGTAAATGAAAATCTTATTATAAACTTCCTGCATTTGGTCTTTAACAGCATCGTAATGCCTAAACACAAAAGCTGTTCCCCTTGCTATAATTCCTATTAACATAATCGCTAAAGGAATATGCAGATAAACCGACATGGTAGTGTATATTTTGGGGAAAGCAACAAACAAAATTACAATGGTAATAATTAACCACATATGATTCGCTTCCCAAACCGGACCAATAGCTTGGTTCATCGTTTTACGAGTTTTACTTCTATTTTTTTGAGAAGTAAACAGTTCAATAATTCCTGCTCCAAAATCAGCCCCGCCTAACAAAAAATAAAGCAGAATAGCCAAGCACAAAAATATGATGATTACAAAATCCATAATTAATTTGCTTTAGCTTGAGTTGAAACTGCTGGTTGACTATATAAAGTAGGTACCATTTTTATTTGTCGATATAACAAAAAGATAACGATGACATTTAATGATGCATAAATGACGGAGAAAAGATAAAAAGACCAAGCAATTCCTGGCATTGGCGTAACGGCGTCTCTAGTACGCATAACACCATAGATTATCCACGGTTGCCTACCAACTTCTGTAACTACCCAACCTGCCTCTAAAGCGATATAACCTAGTGGTATGGCAAGCACGAATAACTTCAAAACCCATCTCCTATCCAAGATGGATTTTTTACGTAAAAGAAGGGCAAAGTAAATTAGTGAAATAAGTACCAACAAACTTCCTATGCCTACCATAATCTGAAATGCGTAATGAGTTACCGCAACTGGCGGATGTTCATCTGCAGGGATTTTATCCAAACCTTTTACCTCCGATTTAAAATCTCCATAAGCTAAGAAACTTAAAGCCCCAGGGATTTCTAGGGCATATTTAACCGTTTTATCTTTTTCATTTACAACACCACCGATCAATAAAGGCGCTGGTTTTTGGGTTTCATACAAAGCTTCCATTGCTGCAAGCTTAGCAGGTTGCCTTTTTGCCACATCTTTTGCAGAAATATCTCCACTTATAGGTTGCAGAACGGCACAAACTGTTGCAAAAGTAACGGCAATCTTGAAGGCTTTATAATGAAAATCTGCATTCTGTTTTCTTAAAATCATTAAAGCATGTACACCTGCAACTGCAAAACCTGTAGCGGTAAACGCAGCCAAACACATGTGTAAAGCCTGACTAAACCAAGCTTTATTAAACATTGCCGCTATTGGGTCTATGTTTAGGTATTCGCCATTTACAAAGTCAAAACCAGCCGGACTGTTCATCCAAGCATTTGCAGCAACCACTAAAATCCCTGATGCTAATCCGCTTACGCCAACTACAACACCAGTAAACCAATGAAACCATTTATTAAGTTTATTCCAACCGTATAAGAAAAAGCCTAAGGCAATGGCTTCTATGAAAAAAGCAGTTCCTTCCAAGGAGAACGGCATTCCGAAAATCGGTCCTGCATGTTCCATGAACTTTGGCCAAAGTAAACCCAATTCGAACGAAAGCATTGTTCCGGATACTGCTCCAGTTGCAAAAAATATCGCTACTCCCTTACTCCAAGCTTTAGTGATATCTCTATAAACTTCGTTTTTAGTTCTTAACCATTTGTAATGCGATACCGCCATAAAAAATGGCATCACCATTCCAATACAAGCGTAAATAATATGAAAGCCTAAAGACAAGGCCATTTGTGAGCGGGCGGCTAAAAAATCATCCATAGAAAAGGGATTTTGATAGAACAAATATACCCGATAGAATTTTGAATTCTTTAGCTATCAGCAAAATAGCAAGGAAAATTTTAATATAGAATGTTTATAAATTGCGAAGAAAGTTTGGAGTAAAAAGTTGAGCGTTTGGAGTAAGGCGACTCCCAACTCTCAACTCCAAACTAATTATTAACCTACTGTCAGTTCCGTATAAGCAGCGGTTAAACTACGCACAATACCATCGCCTTGCCACTCGGGTGCACCAGGGATTGTGGTTGCCTTTAAAATTTCTTCCTTAGTTTTACCAGCTGTCATTTCTGCTTTCACAAAAGTCATCAGACTTTCTAAATAATTTCTAAATGCTTTTACATTTTCTTTATCGCCAATCACTTTTTCAGGGTCTAAACTATGCCCAGTAATTACGATGGTATCCTTATCAAATTGATTATAAATTTTATCCAATGCAGTAATCCAATTGCCAATGTGTGCCCCATTTTCTTTGTCTATATAAGGAAAGCGACGATTAAATACTAAATCGCCCACGTGTACAATGTTTGCGTTTTCGAAATGATAAACCACATCGCCATTGGTATGACCAGAACCATAATAGTAAGAACTGATTTTTTCTTTACCCACAGGCGCTTTCCAACCTTTACCAAAAGTTACATCAGGATAAAGCTGTTTATCTTCGCTCTTAGCTTTTTCTGCAGCTAATTTCATATTCACTAATGCATTTTGATGGGCAACAACGTGCTCTGCCAAGCCCTTAAATGCAATGTTACCAGCAGTATGATCGCCGTGATGATGAGTGTTCAGTAAATACTTAAATGGTTTTTCTCCTAACTTTTTCAATTCCTCTATTACGTGAGGTGCAGAAGCTGGAAACTGTGAATCTACTACCACAAAACCACTCGAACCATTTAACCAAGCAATAGTCCCACCTTGTTCAGTAAAGATGCCTACATCGTTTCTTAAAGCTTTAAACTGGTAAGCTCTAGCAAAATTTGTATTGGCAAAAACATCACCTTTGTAAAAGGCAAGCACAGCTGCAGCCAATGCCGAGTTTTGAATAAATTTTCTTCTTTCCATAATAGGGATAAATTAAAAAACCACGAACTATGTCGTGGTTTAAATATAATAATTTTAGGTTAAACTCCGCTTCCAGGAATTGTACCAGGTTCGTGACCATCTCCAAAAGCATTGTTAGTGCGACCGTGCTTTTTTTCGAAATTGCTAGTCATGTTAGATGAAGAATTTTTTTCAATATTCTCCTCGTTTCTAGGTGTTTCTTGATTGGTATCCGTTACAGTTGCATCTTTTTTGATGGTGCTGTCTTTTTTATCTTTAGTTTCCATAACATTTGTTTTAAATAGATATGCTTAACTAACAATGGATGGAAATGTTTTGTTTTTGATTTTTGAGTCATCCGATGAATATTAGAAAGTTGCCCATATTCATCGGATGACTAATTAATCTCCTAGTTTATTAAATACTTGGCAAATTATTTGAAAAGCAAAAGATTTGCAGCTATTAATGTTCAGTCCTGCCAATGCTGCAATTCCCGATGAAGAATCGGGAGATTTCCGCGTATGTCAGGTTTAGGATACGTAGATTTCTGCTGCTATTTAGGTTTGCACCTAGCAGTTGCCAAGAACCAGCAACTTTGTTAAATAAACTCGATTGAAGCGGAAATACTTTTTGTCATGCTGAGCGTAGTCGAAGCACAAAAAGATTGAAGCGCAAAGCGGGGCTGCAGAACCTATGGAACAGCATCATTGATTTTCAAAACCAAAAAGCCTTAACAATTATGTTAAGGCTTTGAATTTATCTTAGTGACTTCGCTACGCTACCGATGTAAAATCGGCACAAGTCTGAATGACAAAACAATTAATGACGACTAGGCTAAAGCATTTTGCTTAACCACCATCTTCACTTTTTCTAAAACGTAATCTAAATCTTCTTTTGTGGTAAACTTACTGAAAGAGAAACGCACAGAAGGACGATTTGGGTCGGCTTTAATGCCATTTAGAACGTGAGAACCAATATTTGAGCCAGACGAACAAGCGCTTCCGCCTGATGCACAAATGCCGTTTATGTCTAAGTTAAACAATAACATATCTGCCATGTCCATTTCAGGGAACGAAACATTTAATACCGTATAAAGACTTTTATCTGCTTCAGTTTCGCCATTAAATCCAATGTTTGGGATTTCGGCAATCAATTGTTCTTTTAAATAATCTTTTAGGCCTTGGATATAGGTTTGGTGTTCATCCATTTCTGCATAAGCAATTTCCAAAGCCTTTGCCAAACCAACAATTCCATAAACATTCTCTGTCCCGCCACGCATGTTGCGCTCTTGTGCACCACCATAAATCATCGGCGGAATTTTGATATTACTATTTACATATAGAAAACCAACACCTTTTGGTCCGTGGAGTTTATGTGCTGCACAAACTATAAAATGAGCTTTTAGTTTACGAACATCGTGTGGATAGTGCCCCATCGTCTGCACTGTATCAGCGTGATAGATTGCATTGTATCTTTCGCAGATATCGCCCACTTTTTGCATATCCGTTAAAGTGCCCAATTCGTTATTGGCATGCATTAGCGATACAAAAGTGCGTTCGTTAGTTTGTAATAACTCTTCTAAATGATTGTAATCGATATTACCTTTTTCATCGATATTTACAAAACTTAACTTATCTATTACACCATCTTTTAACAACATTCCTAAAGTATGTTCTACAGCATGATGCTCTATTTTAGAAGTAATGGCGTGTTTAATGCCATAAGCAGAAATACCGCAACGAATTGCTGTATTATCAGCTTCTGTACCACCAGAAGTAAAAAATATTTCTGAAGGAGATGCATTTAATAAGCCAGAAACCGTTTTTCTTGCTTTTTCAACCAATGTTCTTACCTCTCGACCTAAGGAATGAATAGCAGATGGATTACCATAAAAGTTTTCCATTACATTAGTCATTTCTGCTATTACAGCCTTATCTAATGGCGTGGTAGCTGCATTATCTAAATAAACACGTTTCATTGGCTTTTAGTTAAGTTGTAATATTTCTTTAATGTCTGAAATGATTTTGTTAGCTAAATTTTCTGCTACGGTTTCATTTTCAGCTTCGCTATAGATACGAATAATTGGCTCTGTATTTGAGCGACGTAAATGCACCCACTCATTAGCAAAATCGATTTTTAAGCCATCAATAGTGCTAGTTTGCTCATTTTTATATTTCTCTTGAACCTTTATCAATAAACTATCGATATCCATTTCTGGAGTTAAAGTGATTTTATTTTTTGAGATATGGTAAGCTGGATAGGTGCTACGCAAACGTGAAATAGTTGTACCTTCTTTTGCCAAATGCGATAAAAATAAAGCGATACCAACTAAAGCGTCTCTTCCGTAATGTAATTCTGGATAGATAATTCCACCATTTCCTTCGCCACCAATTACAGCATTTGTAGCCTTCATTTGGTTTACCACATTTACTTCTCCAACTGCTGATGCGTTATAAGTGTTACCTGATTTCTCGGTTACATCTCTCAAGGCACGAGTTGAGGAAAGATTAGAAACTGTATTACCAGGTGTGTTTTTAAGCACGTAATCGGCTACAGCAACTAAAGTATACTCCTCGCCAAACATGGTTCCATCTTCGTTAACAAAACAAAGTCTGTCTACATCTGGGTCTACAACGATACCTAAATCTGCTCTTTTAGCCTGAACAACTTTTGCTATCTCTGTTAAGTTTTCTGGTAAGGGTTCTGGATTGTGGGGAAAATCGCCATTTGGCTCACAGTATAATTCATAAACCGTTTCTACGCCTAAAGCTTTCAGTAAAGCTGGAATAAATATCCCGCCAGTAGAGTTTACACAGTCAATGGCAATTTTAAAGTTAGCTTTTTTAATAGCTTCCACATCAACCAAGGGCAATGCTAAAATTACATCGATGTGTTTTTGTAAATAAGTATCATTAGAGATTACTTTACCTAAATCATTTACATCTGCAAAAGCAAAATCAGCGTTTTCAGCAATTTCTAAAACTTCTTTTCCATCTGCATCGCTAATAAACTCACCTTTTTCATTTAATAATTTTAAGGCATTCCATTGTTTTGGGTTATGGCTAGCAGTTAGGATAATTCCACCACCAGCATTTTCCATCGGAACAGCAATCTCTACAGTAGGAGTTGTAGATAAACCTAAATCTATCACTTCTATTCCTAAACCCTGCAGGGTACCAATTACCAAATTATTAACCATTTCTCCCGAAATACGGGCATCACGGCCAAGTATAATTTTTTTGTTTTGAGTTTTGTTAATTACCCAAGAGCCATAAGCTGCAGTAAATTTAACAATGTCGATTGGGGTTAGACCATCGCCAGATTTTCCGCCAATAGTCCCTCTAATTCCTGATATAGATTTTATTAAAGTCAAGTTCTATAAATTTTTTCAAAAATAATAAAAATTTAAGGAAAGGATTGTATTAAAAATGCACATCCAAGTAATTTTTAAAGCCTTTTTAATCAGCTTAAAAAATTAAATTCATCGCCGTTGAAATTCAAAATACTATATTTGTTCATCACAAAACGTTAACTCCTCAGCGTAATGCAGCGAAAATGGTTTCAATATTGGTTTAATTCTCCTTATTATCACATACTTTACAGTCAGCGTAATGATGCAGAAGCTGAGTTTTTAATTGACAACCTTTCTGCTTATCTCACCCCCAAAAAAAATAGTCGGATTTTAGATATTGCTTGTGGCAGAGGTCGACATTCAATTTATCTAAACAAAAAAGGTTATGATGTTACTGGGATAGATTTATCTGAACAAAGCATTAAATACGCACAACAGTTTGAGCAAAAAAACCTGCATTTTTATGTGCATGACATGCGCAAGCTATCGTACATTAACTATTTTGATTTTGCTTTTAACCTGTTTACTAGTTTTGGGTATTTTGATACTGAAAAAGAACATGTTAATGCTTTAAAAGCTTTTAGAAAAGGATTAAAGGAAGACGGCACTTTGGTTATTGATTATTTTAACACGCAAAAAATAATCAAAAACTTAACCAATCAAGAAACTAAAACCATAGACGGAATCGAATTCCATTTGCATAAATTTGTTTCCGAAGGTAAGATTATCAAACACATTAACTTCGAGCACAAACTAAAGGTTTATGCCTTCGAAGAACGTGTTCAAGCCTTTTTCTTGGCAGATTTTGAAAGAATGTTAACTAAAAGTGGATTAATTATAACTGAAACTTTTGGCAGTTATGCCCTAGAACCATTTGATGAAATTAAATCAGACCGTTTAATACTGATTTGCAAAAAAGCATGATAGAACAGTTACAGCAGTTTGATGCAGAATTATTTCTGAAAGTTCATCGTGGTTTAAGCAATGGATTTTTCGATTGGTTAATGCCATTGGTCAGGAATCGCTTCTTTTGGTCTCCACTTTATCTATTTATCATTGCTTTTTGCATTAGACAATATAAAAAACAAGGACTAGTTATGATTGGAATGATTCTAGTAACCTTTGCCATGGGCGATTTGATTGCATCGAGAATAATAAAACCTAGCGTTGGGAGGATTAGACCTTGCAATGAGGTGAGATTAGCAAATAAAATCATTCATCGTGTTCCTTGTGGTAGTGGATATAGTTTTCCATCCTCACATGCTACTAACCATTTTGCTATTGGCATTTTTCTAATCGGCTTATTTTACAAAAAATGGAAACCCATTTTACCATTAGGCTTAGGATGGGCATTTTTAATTAGCTTTGCACAGGTTTATGTTGGTGTGCATTACCCCATAGATACCTTTGCGGGAGCCATTTTAGGAACTTGCATTGGCTTATTCACATTTTATCTTTACAAGAAAATAAAACCTATTACCTAAAATGGAAATCTGGAAATTCCTTGTTTTATTTTGCTGTGCGCTTTTTGGAGGCTTGGCTATCTTTTTGGTAAAAAATGATAAGTCTCAATTATTAAAACTGATTTTATCTTTTAGTGGCGCTTATTTATTTGCCATTACGGTTTTACATTTAATTCCAGATGCTTATAGTGGAACTGATAAGGAAGAAATTGGCATTTTCATTTTAATTGGCTTTCTGTTACAGATCTTTTTAGAGCAGTTTTCTGAAGGTGTAGAACATGGGCATATCCACAAACATCATGATGGCCACGCTTTTCCATGGGGAATTATGATAAGTTTATGTTTACATGCTTTTCTAGAAGGAATGCCTTTAGCGAAAGACCAAAACAACGAATTGATTTTTGGCATTTCTTTACATCATATTCCTGCTGCATTTGCATTGGCAAGCATTTTAGTGCAAAATCATTACAAGCCAAAAGGAGTTGTTTTATACCTAATTATTTTTGCTATCATGGCACCTGCCGGATATTATTTTAGCTTGAGCCTAAGCAATGGAAGCATTAGCGGAATGGAACCTTATTTTAACAAGGTGATGGGAATTGTGATAGGTATTTTCTTACATATTTCTACCACAATCCTTTTTGAATCTAGCGCCGACCATAAAATTAATAAGCGCAAAATGTTAGCAGTTTTATTGGGAATTGGTGTTGCTTTAATCGGCTTTTTTGCTGCTGGGCATAGTCATTAATAACTAGCCACGCATCTTATCTAAAAGGATATTTAATTGCTCTGCTTCTTCTGCCGTAATGTTTGGCGCTATAAATTGAGAAAAATCAATTTCTTTATCCATCTTTTTTAATAAGGCTAATCCTTTATCTGATATAATGATATCTACAGCACGTTTATCATAGCTATTAACTGATTTCTCAGCATAACCTTTTTGGATTAATCTATCTACAATTCTAGAAGTGTCACTCATTTTATCTAGAATTCTATTTTTAATCAAGTTTACAGTTGCTGGACTTGGGTATTGACCTCTTAAGATTCGAAGTACATTATATTGTTGGGTGGTAATATCGAAAGGTGTTAAAATATCTTTAACTTTTTGATTGCTCCAGTGGTAAGTGAAAATTACGTTTACCAGTGCTTGTTGAAAAATATTCTCAAATTTTGAAGTTTTTACTTCTTTTTGTAGTTGGACCATTTAGTATCTGCTTTGTTTGTTGGCTGTGTTGGGGAATTTTGTCCATTATTTTTCCCATAATTCCACGGACAATGTTTGCATTTGTTCTTACAGCAATACCCCCTATTTAGGTGATATGCCTCCGTAAAAACCATTAGACCCTGGTCATTGAAATAATAATCAACCCCTTCTTCCATCAATTGAGCAATTTAACTACCAAATTAGGTGAAAAGTAAGTTTGTAATTGTGTGCCACTTCCATGGGTTGTCCAAACTTGTTGTGGCTCTACCTCTTCTATCGTTTTTAATATCGCGTTCCAATCAACATGGTCAGAAATATATAATTGAACTTCGTTGTTATTTTGTAAATGTTTCCACCCTGTGGCAAAAATTCTTACCACATTTATAGCCTTAATATAGCTATGGTAAACCATTGGTGGAACGATATAAATCATATCCATTTGGTTATTTTTCATCACTTTTCTATCGTAAACTTCGTACTTGCCTAAATCGACACCTAATTGTTCATAAATTTTAACAAAGGGTATGATACTATGATGCACTAAAATTCTTTTTTGAGGGCAATGCTGATTAATCATTGAAATTAACCGTTGACTTTTGCCCAAGGCGTAAGAACCCAACATGATATTTGGCTTAACATCATTTAGCTTTTTGATTTCTGCAATAGCATCTGGATGTTCAGTATCTGGATTTGCAAAAGTAGTTTCTGTAATTAATACATCAGCCTTAATAAACTCGATTGGTTCGCAAGTAGAATCTTCCTCTAACTTATAATCTCCCGTATAAAGATATTTTACGCCTTTGTACTCCATTAAAACCAATGCGGAACCTAAAATATGCCCAGCGGGATAAAAACTTATCTCAACTCCGTTTAAATTAAAAACTTCCTTATAAGATTTGATAAAGAAATCGCCGGCAGCAAATTTTTTATAACGATGCTTCATAAAAATAGAAGTTGCCTCGGTGCAATACACATTTTGATTACCACCTACCGCATGGTCTCCATGTGCATGAGAAATTACAGCATCTGTAAATGGCTCTTTTGGATCGAGGTAAAAATTACCATAACTACAAAACAATCCAACTTTTGTTTGAACGATAAAATCGTCTATAATTTCTTTTTGGTTTAACATATTGAGGAATGAGCAGTTTAATAGTTTAAAAACTGCTGATGTAAATCTAAAACTTGCAAAATAACAGATGTATTTTCAGTATTATCTATAAAATAATCGGCCATTTTAGCTTTTTGTTCGTCTGTGAATTGTTTGTCCATTCTTGCCTGAACTTGTTCGGCACTAACAGCATCGCGTTGCATAACCCTGTTTATCTTTAGTGTTAATGGCGCTGTGACTAAAATGTTTTTATCACACATTTTGTACGAACCACTTTCAAATAACAAAGCTGCTTCTTTAAGCGTGTAAGGAACTGACGAAGGAATTTCTGCTGCCCATTTATCAAAGGCCCTAAATACGGCCGGATGCACTAAAGCGTTGAGTTTATCAAGTTCTAGCTGATTATTAAATACGATGCTAGCAATGTGCTTATTGTTTAATATGCCATTCTCAAGATAGCTTTCCTCGCCAAAGGTTGATTTAACACCATCTATTAAAATCAGGTCTGTAACCATCAATTGCTTGGCAACTGCATCAGCATAAAAAACAGGGATACCTAAAGTTTCGAATACTTTACAAACCGTGGTTTTTCCACTTCCAATTCCGCCTGTAATTCCGACTTTTAGCATTACTTTTCTATAATAAAATTGATTTTATTTGGCACTACTTTTACCAATTTGCAATAATCTGGGAAACGTTTAATTTTAACTGTAAGCTTATGGTGACCAAGGATTTTCCATTCATTTATATCAACTACAGCTTCTATAAAATCTTCATCTACTTCTTGATAGCTCGACAAAGCAACCATAAAAGTTACCGCTATCTTTTTCGGATAAAGCTTAATATCGTAAAAATCATTGTTATTTATTACTCTAAGTGGCACCAGAACGGTTTTCTCTGTAAATTCATCAACCTTAACCCTTACACCTACACTAGATGGATAAATACTAATGTTGTTTGAACTATTTTGTTTTAAGGCAATTCTTGTGCTTGTAGAATTTTGTAAATCAGTTAGTTTTAAGGTGTCTGTGTACCATTCATTAATCTTAACAAGTTCTTCAAACGGACCAGAAATATTAACATAAGATGGAGTTAAACGAGTTTGACTAGAAAGACCATATTGTTTAATGAAACTTAACTTTGACAATAATTTAACCTTTACCCTTTTGCTTGTTCGTTTCGAAAAATCAAAATAAAGTGTATCTGGTTTAACAGAAATGATTTTTTGAGAGGTTTCTAGTTGCTTATTTACCTGGAATAACTGCTCAGAGAAAAGGATATAATTACGATTATTTAACTTTTCTAAACTAACGGTTATAGATTGAGGATTTATCCTTAAGCGAGAGAAAAGCAACTGCCAACCTGTGCCTTCCACTTGAAGGTTAACTGCATCTGGTTGTAATGGTTTAAAAGCTTTTTTCTGAGGTTCATTTATATACACTAACTGTGTTCTAGCGGTATATACATATTTGTTATTCAACGCCATGAATAACCAAGCCGCAACTGCAAAACCTACACAGATAATGAGCTGCACAAAACGTTTTCGTTCTATCTTAGTTAATTTAATAAATGGCATTGTGTAAAATTACAAAAAAAAGCCGCTCTCCCGAAATTGAGGAAGAGCGGCTTTAATAGTCAAAATCTGATTAGGCTTTTGTAGCTGGTGGAGTTGTAGCTGCTTTTGTAGCGTCTAATGAAACAGCCGATTTATCAAAACGGATTTTTGTTCCACCTTCAACTTCAATTAAAAAAGTTGTATCGTTTGAGCCTACAATTTTACCATGAATACCAGCTGTAGTTACGATTTTATCACCAATGCCTAAGCTCTCTACTAATTTTTTGTGGTCCTTAGCTTTTTTTACTTGTGGTCTGATCATAAAAAAGTAGAAAACTACCATGATTGCACCCATCATTACCAAAGTTTGATAATTGAAACCTCCTCCGGCTGCTTGTAATAATACTGTTGATGTCATTATGTTACGTGTTATTGTTTGTTATTGTTAAATTGATTCATTGGTTAATAGTCGATGGTTGATAGACAATAGCCAAAGACTATCAGCTAAGCCATCAACCTTTTATTTCTTCTCTTTCACTTCGCCTACTAAATGTAATTTATCAGCTTCTGGATTAGCATTAGAAAAAATAGTTACTTGTTTATCTTGCATACCTATTTTGCCAGCACTATCAAAAACAACTTTAATTACACCTTCTTCACCAGGTTTAACAGGAGTTTTAGGGTATTCTGGAACAGTACAGCCACAAGTTGCAGTAGCATCTGTAATAATTAAAGGTGTTTTACCAGTATTTTTAAATTTGAAATCAAACTGCACTTTTTCACCTTGTGTGATTACACCAAAATCATAAATTTCTTTTTCAAATTTAACTTTCGGTGCATCAGCTTCAGCAACTGTAGCAGAAGGGTTAGCTGCCTCAGCAACTTTCTCATCCAATTTTGATTTTTGCTTGCAACTTGCTAAAGCTATCACTGCAAACGCAATTATGAATAGGTTTTTCATATTTTACTCTTCTATAAGTCCTCTACCGATTTTCTTAATGCTATTTGTTCTTTTTAAATCGTTTAAAATTTTATCTAAGATACCATTAATGAACGAGTTACTTTTCGGTGTACTGTAATCCTTTGATAGCTCCAAATACTCATTTATGGTAACTTTAACCGGAATCGAGGTAAAATTCATCATTTCGCAAATGGCCATTTTCATTAAAATAGTGTCCATTAATGCAATCCTTTCAGATTCCCAGTTTTTAGTACGCTCTGCAATTAACTCCTGATACGCATTGTCGTTTTTCAAGGTAAACACAAAAAGGTCTTTCACAAATTTGCTATCCTCAACCCAATCTGCACTTATTGGCGTTAATTTGTTTTTAAACGGATCTTCGGAAGTAAAGTTTTTTAATGTTTTGGCAATCATACCTTGCATTACTTCCCTATCTACAGGCCAATTGATAAACTTATCCTCAAATGCTTGGATAATGTTTAAGTTTTTCAATAAGATTTTACGGAAAATGAACTTGATGATTTCTTTAGAACTTTCTAAGTCTTCCTCAGTTTCTTCTAAATAAGCAGCATATTCCTTTGTCTCCTTTAATTTAATAAAAATTGATTTTACTAAATCTGGATCAGAATGCCAATTAACTTGATATTTATTAACTGAAGCTGTGTATTCTGGATTTTGCTTTAAAATTACCGCAAATTTATTGTGCAATAATTTCTGATTTGGATTTAAATCTTCTGCTGTTGGCAAATGTTTATTTGCTCTTTCGATAGCATCAATTGAAGTATATTCAGTAACATCAACTATTAATGCTAGCATACGAATATACATTTCAAAAACACTGTCTATGCTTTGCATTAACGTTTTTTGACTGCTTACGCTATCTTTTTTGTCTGTCATGTGCCATGCATAAATATTTTGCAAAGCTTTTATTCTTAAGTGTCTTCTGTTTAACATGAATGTAAGAACGAGTGGTAATTTTTACCGTTTATATTTAATATGATGATTTAATTTTTTTAATGTCGCTTATTCTTTTTTCTGCGATGCGAGCCGCAGCTAAATTTGTTGGTATTTTTTCTGTTTTCGATAACTTAATTACTTCACGAGTTGCGTCGTAAATATGCTCTGTTAGCTGCATGGTACGTTTTTTACCAAAACCTGTTAACTCAGAGTAACAGTTAATTAAGCCACCAGCATTTATCAAATAGTCTGGCGCATACAAAATTCCCTTATCTAATAATAACTGGCCATGAATATCTTCATCTGCCAATTGGTTATTTGCAGAACCTGCAATGATAGAGAACTTCATATTTTTGATGGTTTTATCATTAACCGTTGCACCCAATGCGCATGGCGAATAAATATCAGCACCAATGGTAAATATTTTATCTGCATCTATAGGTTTTGCCTTATATTTTCTGGCAACTTCCTGTAAACGGTCTTGGTTAATATCGCTAACGTAAACTTCTACGTTTTCTTGTCTTAATAGCTCAACTAAATGTTCGCCAACATTGCCAATTCCTTGCACAACTACAGATCTACCTGCAAGCATATCAGTTCCAAAAACTTCTTTAACGCAAGCTTTAATTCCCAAAAACACACCCCTTGCGGTAATTGGAGCTGGATTACCACCACCACCAATAGATTCTGGCACACCAGTGACATGTTCGGTTTCCATGCGGATATATTCCATATCTCTAGTGGTTGTACCCATATCTTCAGCAGTGATAAATTCACCGTTTAAGTTTTTGATGAAACGACCATAACTACGCATTAAAGCCTCAGTTTTCATCTTTCTAGAGTCGCCAATAATAACAGCTTTACCACCACCTAAATTTAATCCAGTAATGGCAGATTTGTAGGTCATTGCTTTAGACAAACGCAATACATCTTCTAAAGCTTCAGCTTCAGAATTGTAGTTCCACATACGGGTTCCGCCTAAAGCAGGACCTAATGTAGTATCATGAATAGCAATAATGGCTTTTAATCCGGTATCGGGGTCGTTACAAAAAACCACTTTTTTGTGGCCTGATGCACTTAATTGGTCTAAAACAGAAGTTACGATAGAACTATTACCAGACATACAAATTTGTTGAATTGATAGCGGCAAAATTAAGATAAAAAAACCATTATTTTACTTAGTTTTTATTAAAAAAAGAAACTCTTTTGGCTAACTTTACCAAAAATGAAGCATCTATTCTTTTTAAACAAATACTTCTATAAATATAAGTGGTGGATAATTCCAGGCGTTTTCTTTGTCATCATCTCTAATATTTTTGGTGTGGTACCTGCTCAAGTGGTTGGTCACGCTTTCAATTTAATTACAGAAAACATCGCTATCTACCAGCTTTTTGATGGTTTTGAACGTCAAGAAATCATCTATGATATCTTTAGCAATAGCTTATTCTTTTTTGGCGCATTGATATTGATCCTCTATTTAATGAGAGGATTATTCTTGTTTTTCATGCGCCAAACTATCATTTTAATGTCGAGGCATATTGAGTACGACATGAAGAATGAAATTTATGCGCACTATCAAAAACTAAGTCTAGGTTTTTACCGCAGAAACAATACCGGCGATTTAATGAATCGTGCCACCGAAGACGTAAACAGAGTGAGGATGTACGTTGGCCCAGCTATCATGTACACCATCAACACGGCTGTTCTATTCTTACTCATTATCTACTTTATGTTTGATGTAAATAGCACATTGGCTATTTATTGTTTATTACCGCTACCCATTTTAGTCGTTACTATTTATTTCGTAAACACTTTAATCAACCAAAAAAGTGAGCGTATCCAAGAGCAATTATCAAGATTGTCTTCCTTTGTACAAGAACGATTTTCGGGCATTAGGGTAATTAAATCTTATGTAAGAGAAAAACAGGTACAAGATGTTTTTGCGACTGAAAGTATTGCTTATAAAAACAGCTCGATGAATTTGGTTAAGGTGCAGGCATTGTTTTACCCTACCATGCTTTTATTGGTAGGATTAAGTACCATTTTAACGGTATATATTGGCGGTAAACAAGTAATTGATGGCGCCATTACGCCAGGGAACATCGCCGAATTTATAGTTTACGTTAACCAATTAACCTTTCCTGTAACCATGCTAGGTTGGGTAACTACTCTCATTCAAAGAGCAGCTGCATCGCAAAAACGGATAAATGAGTTTTTACAATTACAACCAGATATTACATCCAGCAATGCTGAAGAACCCGTATTTGATGGAAAAATCAGTTTCAAAAATGTAAGCTTTACTTACCCAGATACTGGAATTGAAGCTTTAAGAAATATTAGCTTTGAGGTAGAAAAAGGACAATTTGTAGCTATTATTGGAAGAACTGGTTCTGGAAAATCTACCTTGGCAAACTTAATTATGCGGATGTATGATACCGATTCAGGGCTGATAGAAATAGACGGCAAGGAATTGAGGAACTTAAACCTCAACAATTTCAGGAATCAAATTGGATTTGTACCACAAGAAGTTTTCTTATTCTCAGACACCATCAAAAACAACATCGCCTTTGGCTTAAGCGTCGTTGAAGAAGGACAGGTTGAACAAGCTGCTAAAAATGCTGCCGTTTATAATAACATTATTGATTTTGATTTGAAATTTGAAACAATGTTAGGCGAAAGAGGGATCACCTTATCTGGCGGACAAAAACAACGTGTTTCTATAGCCAGAGCTTTAATAAAAGAGCCTAAAATCTTGATATTTGACGATTGTCTTTCGGCCGTTGACACCAAAACAGAAGAAGAAATCTTAAGTAATTTGGGCAAGATAATGAAAGGCAAAACGAGTATTTTAATTGCCCATCGTATTTCTACCATTAAAAACGCAGATAAAATCATTGTTTTAGACGACGGGAAAATCATTGAGCAAGGCACGCACAATGAACTACTTGCAAATAACGGTGCTTATGCTGAAATGTACGACAATCAATTATTAGAAGAGGAAAATCGATAAAAGATTTGATACGATATAAACTTGTGGTTTATACGTAGTTTAATTTATTCGAAAATGATAGTAAATTCTGTTTTGATTTAATAATTATTGCTTTATATTTACCGCAACCTTAAACTAATTAGTACACACAACAATGGGAGATTTTGACAACAAAGAGAGAGAAGAGGTTTTTAGCAAGAAAGTAAGAGCAGGTAAACGCACCTATTTTTTTGATGTAAAGGCAACACGTTCAGGCGATTATTACCTTACTTTAACAGAAAGTAAAAAGAGATTAGAGGATGGTGTATTTGTAAAACATAAAATCTTTTTATACAAAGAAGATTTTGAAAAGTTTACTGAAGGTTTAACTGAAACTGTAGAGTATATTAAATCTCATCAGGATGTAGTTGAAAAACGTTATGAATATTCTGAAAATGCAGAATATACGCATACGCCAAAAACAGATAGCGACGATTTTTCTTTCTAAGAAAATCACATATTAAAAAAAGTCTCCTGATATAAAATTGGGGGACTTTTTTTTGGCTAATTTATTACTTATCCCACTGCGCTATTACCCAATATTGCACCCACAATTGTTATAACATAAAGGCTTATTATAATGATGGTAATAATTCCCCAGTATTTAAATAACGATTTCATTTTACCCATTGCCTCATTCAAGCTTGCTTGTTCGCCATATAAAATGCCAACCTTTGCTTTATTGGCATATTTAAACATCAGTAAACTTGGGTAAAATATAGCAAAGGCATATAGTAAAAACACAACTGTTATCACTGCACTACCTGCTTTTGCAAGTTCTCCTGTCATTAAAGCAAGGTCGGGATTCGAACTCATGATTGCGCCAAACATAAAAGCACCAACAACAAGCAATCCTGTTAATACAAAACCAACAATAGCTAAAAAGCTAGCCCATTTTGCTGTTTCATAGATGTAACTTCTTATTTCCTCTGTAACAGTTAAAAGTTGTTCTTCTTTGGGTTCTAATTGTGTTTCGTTAATTTCTTCCATTTTAGTTTTAATTATTCTCGGTTACCAAATATAAACATATTAGCAATGTTAATGTTTAGCATTGAATAATTTACTAGGCAAAGGCCTTAAAAATTAATATCTTTGCGCCCTTTGGGAAATAGTCAATGGACTATGGACCATAGACTATTGACTATTTCATTACAAATAAAAAAATATAAATGGCATTACAATGTGGTATAGTTGGCTTACCAAATGTGGGTAAATCAACCTTATTTAACTGTTTATCTAACGCAAAAGCGCAAGCAGCTAATTTTCCGTTCTGTACAATCGAACCAAATATTGGTGTAATTACCGTTCCAGATGACCGTTTAACAAAGCTGGCTGATTTAGTAAAACCTAACAAAGTACAGCCTAATACAATTGAGATTGTAGACATTGCCGGTTTGGTAAAAGGTGCATCTAAAGGCGAGGGTTTAGGTAATCAGTTTTTAGGAAATATTAGGGCTACAAGCGCAATTATACACGTTTTACGTTGTTTTGATGATGGAAACGTAATTCACGTTGATGGTTCAGTAGACCCAATTCGCGATAAAGAAATCATTGATACTGAATTACAGTTGAAAGATTTAGATACCGTTACCAAACGTATCCAGAAAGTAGAAAAAATGGCTAAAACTGATAAAGAAGCCAAAAGAACTTTCGATATTCTTTCTGTATTTAAAGCGCATTTAGAATCTGGAAAGTCTATCCGCACTGCGAAAGTAGAAAAAGATGATTTCGATTTTATTGAGGATTTAGGGTTATTAACTCAAAAGCCAGTAATGTACGTTTGTAATGTTGATGAAGCTTCGGTAATTGATGGTAATAAATATGTTGATTTAGTGAAAGCTAGCGTTGCTGAAGAAAATGCTGAGGTTTTGGTTATTTCTGCTAAAATCGAATCTGAAATTGCTGAATTAGATAATTACGAAGAGCGTCAAGAATTTTTAGCTGACTTAGGTTTAACTGAATCTGGTGTAAATAAATTGATTAGAGCTGCGTACCGTTTGTTAGATTTATACACTTATTTTACTGCTGGTGTGCAAGAAGTTAGAGCTTGGACTATCACTAAAGGCTTTACTGCACCACAAGCTGCTGGTGTAATTCACACAGATTTCGAAAAAGGCTTTATCCGTGCCGAGGTTATTAAATACAACGATTTTGTAACCCTAGGTTCTGAAGCTGCTTGTAAAGAAGCTGGTAAATTAGGCGTAGAAGGAAAAACTTACGTTGTAGAAGATGGCGACATCATGCACTTTAGATTTAACGTTTAACCCCTAAATCCCCTAAAGGGGACTTTTATACATTGCGCCTATCGGTTGGTGTCTCACCGACCGAAAACATAAAAATTAAAAGCTACTTCAATTGAAGTGGCTTTTTTTGTACTTTTAAAAAACATTAATTATGAAATACTATTTCGCACTTCTGGCTTTTACCTTCGTTTATTTAAGTGGATTTTCCCAGCAGATTACATACAGTCAATGGAAAGAGGAGGCCAAAAACAACATGGCATTGATTCCTAAATATGGCAATCTACCTAAAACAGAACAACAAAAAGACGCTGATGCAATATTAGTTAAAACCTTTTTGGAACAACATGAAACACATAGAAAATCCTCTGAAACTTTGGTGAAAATGGGATTTAATTATTTGCATCGAGGAGATTTAGAAACTGCAATGTACAGATTTAACCAGGCCTTTTTATTAGACCCTACAAATGAGGATGTTTTTTGGGGATTTGGAAGAATATATTTCACTTTTGGAGATTATGAAGCAGCGAATAAGCAATACAATGAGGGCTTAGCCATTAACCCTAAAAGTTCAAACATTATCACTGATATTGCCAGTATCCACATGGCAATATATGAAAACACTAAAAATGAAAAAGAATTAGATAAGGCAATAGAAATTTTCAAGAAAGCGTATGCAATTGATAGTGAAAATCAAAATGTATTATTCAAACTTTCTGCTGCTTATTTTTATAAAAATGATTGCGCTAACGCATGGATTTTCCACGATAAATGCAAAAAACTTGGCGGCAAACCTTTAACTGCAGACTACACAAAAGCATTAACCGCTAAATGTAATCGATAGTTGTATCTATCGCTAGTATCTCACCAACCGAAAACATAAAAGCTAATCAATTTGAATGGTTTTTTATGATTTGAAAAGCAAGGGCAGAAGCATTCATTAAAGTTACTCGGGCTATACACTACAATCTTTTGTGGCCTTCACTTCGGCTACGCTCAGTGCAAGCTCGCTCAGGCTGACACAAAAGGATTTCGTTGCTATCCCGTTTAGTTAACACAGGTCATTGCTGCTATTGAAAGTTGCATTATGCTTTAGACCTTATTGGTTGCTAAATTTTAACCTATTAGTTGGTGTGTCACCCACCAAAAACATAAAATCCTCAAATGTGGCTAAAGCCAAACCTTTCAATATTTTTTCCGTTGGCTGAAGCCTACGGCAATGAATATTTGAATTTCAATAATAATTTTTTCGTTGCCGTCGGTTTTAACCGACGGATTTATGCAGTTTGCACAGGCTTTAGCCACATCCTAAGAACTATTAACATTGTTTTCTAAACCCGTCCCGATAGCTATCGGGAGCAGTGTAAATCTCCCGATTTTTTCATCGGGAATTGCAACGAAAAGCGGGATAGGATTTTCCAAAGAATTACTGTAATTGATTTTCAAATTAACTTTTAAGAGAATTTTATTTTAGTCATCCGATGAATATTGTACAGCTTATTATATTCATCGGATGACTATTAATCTAACCTGACAACGCATTAAGATTGCTTTCCCGAGAAATCGGGACAGGCTGTGCCTCGCAATGACGAAATTGATACTAAAGTAAAATGCCTTTTAAAAACAACATGGCAAAAGAAAAATAGATAATCAAACCAGTAACATCTACTAAAGTTGCCACAAAAGGGGTTGAAGAAGCAGCTGGGTCGGCACCTAGTTTTTTAAGCAATAAGGGTAACATAGACCCCATTAAAGTACCCCAAAGTACAACGCCAATTAGCGAACAACCCACTACCAAACCTATTAAAATGTAATGCTCGCTAAATGAAGGCATGATAAAATGCCAGGCTAAAATTACGCTGAAACTGAGCAGGCAAAGTGTTGAACCTAAGAAAATACCAGAAAGAATTTCTCTTTTCATGACATCCCACCAATCTTTAATGGTTACTTCTCCCAGTGCCATGGCCTGAATAATGAGTGTAGCTGCTTGAGAGCCACTATTGCCACCGCTAGAAATAATTAATGGGATAAACGTTGCCAGAATAACCACCTTTGCAATTTCATGTTCAAAGTTCGACATCGCTGCAATGGTTAATAACTCGCCAAAAAAGAGCACTATAAGCCAAATCACACGTTTTTTATAAAGTTCAAAAACAGAAACATCTAAATAAGGTTCGTCTAAAGCTTGTGTACCCCCCATTTTCTGAATATCTTCTGAATATTCTTCGTGGGCAATCCACAAAATATCATCAATGGTTACAATACCTAATAGTACATTTTGGTCGTCTATTACTGGCAAAGCAACTCTATTATTCATCTTAAAAACCTGAATTGCTTCTTCTTGAGGGTCATTTACTTTCAGGGCGATTAGTCTATTATCCGTTAGTTCACCTATTTTAACTTCTGGGTCTGCTAATAAAATTTCACGAATTCGAATATCATCCAACAACACGCCATCTTTATCTATTACATAAACAACATCTATGGTTTCAGAATTTTTGCCATATCGACGAATGTGCGAAAGCACTCTGCTAACCGTCCATTCTATTTTTACAGCAATAAAATCTGGGGTCATCATCCTGCCTACGCTATCTTCTTCATAGCCTAAAAGATGTAACGCTTCTATCCTATCCTTATCTGGCAAAAGAATAAGCAGCTTTTTTACGGCGTCTCCTTTTAGTTCACCTAAAAGTGCAGTTCTATCATCGGGTGGCAAAGCCCGTATAATTTCAGTTAGCTTATTATTTTGTAGTTTTTTTATGATCCGCTCTTGGGTAGGGAAATCGAGGATACGAAAAACGTTAACGGCTCTTTTAATTGAAAGTGTTTCGATAAACTTTACAGCATGTTGTGGAAGCTCATCGATTAAATGCTCTACATCTGATATATTAAGCTCATTTAAATAGGTTTTTAACTGCCTGTCACTATCGTTTTCCAACAATTCCAACACTTCATCTACAAGCAGTTCTTCCATAAGCTTAAATTTAGTTCATCGTTCTGCAAAAGTGCCTTTTTCTTTTTAAAAAATCCAATTTAATATTTTTCCTAAATTTTGATCAAACGTTAGAAATAAACAGAAAACAAAAGAATAAACCTTAAATTTTCCTTTATATATTAAATTAAAATTAGATTTTATTGAAAAATTAATTTAATTACAATAAAAACACTACCAAATTAGTAGTTATGTCACAAAATTTATGCTTAAAAAACGATACAAATCACTATTTTACCAAAAAACATTCATTTATAATTTCAATATTTGTCATAATAAGCTCCAAAAATTTTGAAATCTATATCAAGACGTGATTTTTTAAGTAAAAGTGGTCTTTTAGCAAGCGCTAGTTACCCAGCAATGATTGCTTTGGGCCTTTTAAAGTCGGCACCTGCCCACGCATTTAATTTAGAAAAAAAAGGAAATGGCAAAAAAGTAATCATTTTAGGAGCTGGTTTATCTGGATTGGCTTCCGCTTATGAGTTAACTAAATTAGGTTATGAATGTACCATTCTTGAAGCTCGTGAAAGAACAGGTGGGCGTTGCTGGAGCATTAGAAATGGAAGCTCACACGCAGAACAAGACAAACCTTCAGTTTTTGCAAAGTTTGATGAAGGTTTATATTTTAATGCTGGTCCTTCACGCATCCCACATAACCATGAATTAACCTTGCATTATTGTAAGGAATTAGGTGTACCTATTCAGGTTTACAACAATGTTAACGAAAGCACTTACTTTTTCGCCGAAGGAAAAGGCGCACTTTCTAATAAAAAGGTACGAAATAGAGAAATTCATAACGACATAAGGGGTTATATGGCGGAGATGCTTTCTAAAACGATGGACTCGAATTTAGATAGCGCTTTAACAAAAGAAGATGGACAAAAAGTTATAGAATATTTAATGGCCGAAGGTGGTTTGGATGTGGATAAATTATACAAGGCATCTGCCAGAAGAGGATACATAGAATCACCTGGTGCGGGTAACAAACCTGGACTAATTGCTGACCCATACAAACTGGCAGACATTATCAAATCGGGTTTAATGGACCCAGATTTTTACAATGTTGCAGAATATACTTACGAGTTGCAGATGACTATGTTTCAAGCTGTAGGTGGGATGGACAAAATTGCCCAAGCTTTTGAAAAGAAAGTTGCGCCAATGCTAAAATTAAATGCTGAAGTATTATCCATCAACAACACAACTGATGGGGTAAAAATTATTTATAAGGATAAAACTGGAGAACACGAATTACAAGGAGATTTGTGTATTTGTACCCTGCCTTTACCAGTATTGAGCAGCGTAAAAAACAATTTTTCTTCCGACGTGAATCGAGCCATAGATTTTATAGAGTACAACAAAACTGGAAAAATTGGTTTACAATTTAAACGTAGGTTTTGGGAAGAAGATGAACATATTTATGGAGGTATAACTCATACCAATAATGAATTAACGCAAATATTTTATCCATCTTATGATTACTTGAGTAAAAAGGGAATTTTAATTGGCTACTATAATTTTAATGAAAAGGCCGCACAAGTAAGCGAATTAAGCTATGCTGACAGAGAGAAACTAGCTTTACAAAAAGGAAGGTTAATTCATCCGCAGTACGACAAGGAATTTGAAAGTTCGCTTTCGGTAAGCTGGCATAAAACAAAATACAGCATTGGTGGATGGGCTGTTTACAATACTGAGACCAGGAAAAATTCTTATCCAGCCATGCTTAAACCAGACGGCAACGTTTATTTTGCTGGCGAACATTTAACTTATTTAAACGCATGGATGGCCGGTGCATTAGAATCGGCAAGAAGTGTTGTAACCGATATACATGCTAGAACCACAGAATCGAGATTAAAATACCCAACCCAAACAAAAGGATAACCTAAAACAAAAAATTATGGCAAACACATTTAACCGTAGAAGCTGGATCAAATCTACAGCCATTATGGCGGGAGCAGCAACCTTCTTTTCTGGAGCATTAAACAAAATCTCAGCAATGCCACGTAGCATTCAACAACGAGTATTGAGCGACAGTTTTGCTGATAAATTTGCAGTATTGAGAGCTCAACCTACCATGAAGGCTAGGTTGTCTGCCAATGAAAATCCCTTTGGACCATCTAAAGCAGCTAAAAAAGCTATGAAAAAAGCTTTGGACACCAGTTATCAATATCCTTTCATGCACATGCGTGAGTTAACCAGCAAAATTGCAGCACATGAAGGTATTCAAGGTGGCAACATCATGATGGATGCTGGTTCATCGCCTATATTGCTAGCTGCTTCCTTATTTTACGCGAAAAATGGTGGAGAAATCATTTCTGCAGACCCATCTTATAACGACCTTCCAGCAGACGCTGAAAAACACGGCGCTAAATGGATAAAAACCGCCTTAACAAGCGATTATAAAATAGACCTGGATGCAATGGAAGCCAAAATAAATGATAAAACCGCATTAATTTATATCTGCAACCCTAATAACCCGACAGCTACAATATTAGACACAGCTAAACTTGCAGCATTTTGTGAGAGAGTAAGTAAAAAAGTGCCTGTATTTATTGATGAAGCTTATATCGATTATTTACCAGACCCCAAAGCCGCAAGCATGATTGATATGGTTAAAAAAGGTTCAAATGTTATTGTGGCAAGAACATTCTCTAAACTATATGGCTTTGCAGGTTTACGTTGTGGTTATATCGTTGCTTTGCCAGAAACTGTAAGAAGTCTATCTGCTTACTCAACTGGTATGATGAGCTTAACAGCTCCAACAATTGCAGCAGCCACTATCGCTTATCAAGAAACTGAATTTTTAAAAGATGCACTAGAAAAAACTACAGCATCAAAAGAATACTTATATAGTGTGCTCAAAGCCGAAGGTTATGATTATATTCCTTCCTCGGCAAATTTTGTCATGTTCCCTATTAAAATAACAGGAAATAAATTTGCACAAGAAATGAATAAAAGGGGCGTAAGCATTAGAACTTGGAAGTTTAGCGAAAAAGAATGGTGCAGGGTTAGTATCGGAAGAATGGATGAAATGAAAGCATTTGCAGAAGCATTTAAAGATATTTCATAAAACAAACAATAATACAATGAAAAAATTTCTACTTATTTTAAGTTTAAGCCTGACAATCAACTTTGCTCAAGCTCAACAAAAAACTGTAAATCCACGTCCAATTACAATGTTGGAGTATGATAAAGCTAAAAAATATACCATTGCAGACCTGGACAAAGACACTTATGTTAAATTTGATAACATTTATATTTTAGATAGATACGAAGCGAGAAAACCGTATTTTATTACTGGAGATGATGGTTTAAAAAAACGTATAGATTTATATAAATTTTTAGCTAAGGAAGGAATGCAAGAGCTGGGTGTAATGGTTTTTTACACCACCGAGAAGGGGAAAATCTATCAGGCACTAATTCCTAATTTTACTGCCGAAGGCACAGTATGGGAAAAATACTTTCAAGATATTGATAACATCAATAAAGAGGAAAAAAACTTTATCTTAAAGTTATCTTATATCATTTCTAAAGAATTAAGCTATCAGCAATATAAGGTTTTAAATAGCGGAAAAAATCTTTCTGAAGAAGCTGCAACTTATGGTAGCGATATCTGTTTCCCTGGTGATGAGGCAGTGGCAATGGCTAATGGTTCAAAAAAATTGCTAAAAGACATTAAAGCTGGTGATGATGTGTTAACCATAGACCCATCTACCAAAATTACTACAGTGGTAAAAGTTAAAGAATTAACCCAGCACGATGCTAAAAACTATGCCTTAACCAAGTTAACCTTAATGGCAGAAAAGAGCATAAAAACTGCAACTGCAACAGAAATTAAATTAAGCACTAAAGTGCTACAAGCAACGCCAAATCATCCAATGCTTACCAAAAATGGCAATTTTAAAATTGGAGCGATAAAAGAAGGCGAAGAAGTGCTTTGCTTAAATGAATTAACTGGCAAATATGAAGCTTTTGTAGTTTGGAAAAAGGAAGAATTTGCTGGCGGAACACAAAAAGTATACAACATGGTTGCCTCTGCAGGAACTACTTTTGTAATGAATGGCGTAATGGTAATGCAGAAATAATTGTTTTAGAATATACTATAGAATTAGTTACAACTTATTATCTTAGCGAAATAAGATGTAACTAATTTTTAATGAAATATTTTTGTGTTTTTATTATCGCCCTGCTAATTTGTAATTTAAGTTACAGTCAAGAAACTCCTCGAAGCACGCAATACATTTTCAATAATTATTTATTAAATCCTGCCTTATCTGGCATAGACAGTTATATCGACGTAAAATTAGGCTACAGAAAACAATGGTCGGGATTAGACGGAGCACCTAGCACACAATACGCTTCGCTTAGTATGCCCATGGGTGAAGAGTTTGTAAGAAGCTCTGTAAATTCATTTAATTCTAAAGGCTACAATCCGTTAAGCAGAAGTTACGTAAACACTTATACTGCTGCAGAACCACACCATGGCATAGGTTTAATAGCAATGACAGATAAAGCCGGCTTAATAAGACAAAGTAGTTTTAACTTCACCTATGCTTATCACTTGGGCATTAGCAATGATGTAAATTTAGCTGTTGGAGCATCTGCCGGAATTAATTTTCTAAGTTTTAATGCTACTGATGTAATTGCACAAAGCAGTAGCGACCCATTATTTACAGCTGATTACAACAATAGATTTAGACCCGATGTTGGTTTTGGTTTATGGTTATACAGTCCGAGATTTTTCATGGGCGCTTCTGCAAAACAACTTTTAGGCTCTAGAAGTGCAATTGAAGACAACAAGTCGGTATCGTTACCTTATCAATCTACCACCGTTTATGCAACTGCAGGATATAAAATATTTTTGGATGAAGATATTGCAATGATCCCTTCATTTTTAGCAAGCTACCATTTAAATTCTCCTGCTGCTGTAGATGCCAATTTGAAGTTAGCTTATCAGGATAGATTTTGGGTTGGTACAAGCTATAGAAATAATGATGCATTCTCAATGCTTGCAGGCTTCAATGTTGCAGCATTAGTTAACTTAAGTTATTCTTATGACATCAATACATCGGCATTGCGTTCTGTTAATCGTGGCACACATGAAATTGTACTAGGCTTTTTGTTAAATAATCGTTATCAGGTTAGGTGTTCTACTCGACAGTTTTAACGCAAAATAGTTATACTCCCACTTATTGGCTTACATTCTGAACGTAAATCTATCAAGTAAAAATAAACGCCCGCAGGCAAGTCTTTTCCTCTAAATCTACCATCAAAAGGCTTGGTATAATTACCTATAGATTCATAAACCAATTGTCCGTCTCTTGTGTAAACTTTGATATTGTTGCCTTTATAATCTGGTAAACCGTTAACCATCCAAAAATCATTCAATCCATCGCCATTTGGTGTCATTACGTTACCTAACTCTAAGTTATCATGTGTAACTTCAATATGGATTTTGGTGAACGTGCTCTCACAAGACCCCAATTTTCTTTTAATATAATAATCGGCAGTTTTACTTACCTTAAAGTTGAAAACACCGGTTGAAGTTTCCAAAATTGGTTTATCATCGCCCATATCAGCAAATAATTGATAAGTTCCCTCTTGCTTCCCAATGATAGGCACGGCAATATCAGACACATAACAAATCCTAATATCACTTACAACGGGAGCTTCTATTTTAAATGGCTCATCTAAAATTTCATAAACCTGACTAATGGCATAACCACAACTAGATTTATCCCTAACCTCTAAACGATATTTACCACTCCCCACATCAATTAAATCTTTGGTAAATTGAACTGCCTCTCCAGCTTCATTTATCCATTTATAATCGTACTCTGGCACACCACCAACAACTTGAATACCTTTTACAGAGCCGCGTTTTAAGCTACAACCATCTTTTACTGTAACACCGCTATTTGGTGAGATTGTTAATTTCGGTGTTGCCGTAATTACAAATGGACCATGAACAGATTGGCAATTATTAATATCCCAAGCATATAAGGTATAACTACCTGCTGGGATGTTTTTGATCTCTGAAATTGTGCCTGGGATGATGGTTCCAGCTTCATTTCTCCATTCGAATCTTGACGGTCTTACTGTTGATGTATAATTGAGAGTGACGCTACCGTTAATAAGCTCGCAAGTTGTATTAATTTTGGTTTCAGTATAAGTAAATAACTGCGGTTCTAAAGCTGTAACTATAAAGGGCCTGCTAATTGCACAGGTATAAAGTGTATTACTTGCCGTAAGCGTATAGGTTCCAGGCGCTAAATCCGTTAAACCTATTTGCATACCACTTGAATAAGTTCCTTTTTTTAGAGAAACACCCGCTGCGTCTTTCCATTCGTAATAATCTGCATCTGTAATTGTCGGGCTACTAATTATTCCATTGTTTAAGCCGCATCTACCAGGTGTAATTGCACCACCACTAATAACTACCGTATTGTAAATACTGATGTTGTATCTTTGAGAAACAGGAGAACATTGGCCTTGATCATAAATCATGATTGTATAACCTCCACCTTCTACATTTTCTAAATCTAACGAAGTTGAAACTTCAGTTGTGCCCATTGCACCAGTTACCGGATCATGCTTAAACCATTTGTAAGTTGCTGTACCTGTTACATCATCCCAAACAATTCCTTTTATAGAGCCATTAGCCTTTCCGCAAGCTGCCGCAACTGATACACCTTGTGTTTTAATTTTTGGCTGTGGTTTTCTATTAATAGTTATCGGGTCAGAGTCTAGTTTACAGCTTGCATCATCAGTTACCCGTACAAAATAAGTGCCTTCTGGCAAGGAAGCTGGATTATTATTGCTTACAACCGCATTCGCAGTGTTTATCCATTGGTAACGAATAGTTCCCTTTCCTCTTAAAACTTCTGCAGTAAAAGTAAAAACAGTTTGTCCGCAAGCCGGAGTTGGAGGTATTATAGTCGGTTTAGTTAATTTTTGGTCTTTAACAATATGTATACTTGAAAAAGCTTTACACCCATCATCAATTGTTACTTCATAAGTACCCACATCTAACCCGGTAATGCTTTGAGTATTTCCCTTTGATGTACGACTATTATCTGTTTCTATTTTAACCCAACTAAATGTAAATCCTTCACGATCTTCTGGAATAGTAATTGATCCATTTCCATTACAAGTTACTGGTTCTATAATAGCTTCATTTGGTAATAAGTCTGCCGTTGAGAAAGGTGATGTTGTTGCATTTAACAAACTAGCAGTAGCAGTTACATTTCCACTTAGCGCTCCATTATATTCCCATTTTCCATCACTTCCTGCCTGTACAGTTTTAATGTATGTTTTTCCTTCGCAAATACCATTACAGTTTTGTGAGAAAAACAATTCAACTTCAGAGTTAGGCGTCGCTTTTCCTGAAACATAATCTGCACGCTTTTTCAGAATTTGAATGTATGGCTGCAGAATACTTAAAGTCTTTCCTATTCCGAATGTTTTATTACAATACATACTATTTCTAGTAATCTTTACTGCTTTTGAAGAAGTTGTTTCTATTCCGAAATTATTATAGGCAATACTATTTTTCTCTTCGGTTGCTCCTCCTCCTATTGTTCCAATTGCATTATTACCAATCTGTACTCCAATGCCATTACCCAAGTTTATGTTTCCAATAATATCTGTTCCAATGGTGTTTCCTGTTAAAATAAAGTCAGAATTAGTAATAGAAACCCCTACTGTCCTATTTCCTCCAATAACGTTATTGCGAACATATAGTGCCGAATTAACAGCATCAACCTTAAGGCCGGCGATTTCTAAAGAAGACGAAGAAAGAAAAATTGGCAATTCGTGAAAATCCTTTAAACCTGTTGCATCAACCCCTATTTTATTATTAATAATATTGATATCAAATCTCGTACTTGTAGAACTAAACCTTTTAATATCTAAGTTTATTCTGTTCGCGGCGATTACATTCCCTTCGCCAGCGTTATCTCCACCAACATCTAATGAGCAGTCGTATAAACTTGCAGACACACCATAAACGTTTGTATTTGCAGTTATCCCATCGTAAAACAAACCGATTATATTAGACCTTACCTTTAGCTTGCTCAATGGATTAGGGGTTACAAACACAGTAGAATTCTGAATTAGAATTCCATTAATGTTTCCACTGATGACATTCCCTTTTCCTGGTGCACCAATTGTAATGTCATTAGACCTATAATCTATAATTATTCCAGAACCCTGACTTGTATTTACTGATTGCAGATTTGTAATCGTAGCAAAATTCCTAAGATATAACCCATAAATTTCTACCGCGGTGGTTTGCAAACCTGTGGATGAAAACTGTCCAATAACTAATCCAGAAAATGTAGTATTTGAATTCTCTGGTTCAATGATAATTTTAGCACCCGAAACACCTAATGCAGGCCAAGCTTGTGAACTTCCATCGATAATAGTATTAGAAGTTATAATTGGCAATGCTGATCTTAATCTAATTGTTCTATTTGCATTATCTGTTGGATCTCCAGAAAGCTGAAAGTTTATAACAAACGGTGTTGTTCTGTTAGCAGCAGCTGCATTTAATAAGCCTTGCCTCAAAGTTCCAGGTCCGCTATCAGCTGTGCTTGTTACGTTATAAGTTTGAGCAAAAACCTTATTAAAACAAAAAAGAGTTGCAACAAGGATAAAAAATCTGAGAAAGCGCATAAAATAGTTTGAAGAGCCAAAATACAATTTTCATTATATATTGCCTAACTGTTTAGTTAAGAATATTTACATATTTTATAATCACGTTTCACTTACAATACACCATTTAAACAGATGTTTATCTATATTTGCAGATATGTCCCCGTAGTTCAATGGATAGAATTATGGTTTCCGGTACCATCGATATGAGTTCGAATCTCGTCGGGGACACAAGAAAGGCTTGCAATATTTGCAAGCCTTTTCATTAACATAAGTTTTCTATTTAGTTAAACAACATTAACTCAAACATTGCTTTTTTTGCTTTTTTAGTTAACTTTAGAATGTCAATCAGACCCAAAATATAGCTAGCCGATGAGATTTCGCATTTCCTTTATTACATTTTTACTTTTGGCCTGTAACATCTTTACCTTTGCTCAGAGTGCTGATGATCTTTTTACACAAGCACGTAAAGCTGCTTTTAATGAGTCTAACTATCCAAAAGCGATTAGCTTAAGTAAAACCGCATTACAAGCCAGCCCTGATTATGCAGACATAAGAGTGTTTTTAGGAAGGGTTTATACTTGGAGCAAAAAACCGGATAGTGCTAGAGCAGAGTTTAACTACATCATTGATAAACAACCTACTTACGAGGATGCATACGTGGCCCTAGGTAATTTAGAATTCTGGAATGAAAATACAGATAAAGCATTGATTGTTGTTAACAAAGGTCTTAAAGTGGTTCCCAACTCTGAACCTTTAAATTTATTAAAGGCAAAATTGCTTAACGATTTAAAACGCTGGGAAGAAGCTGATGTATTATTAGTTGATATCTTAAAGAAAAACCCTTCACTTACAGAAGCTCGTTCCTTAGCGAGTAGGGTTAAAGAAAATAGTGCAAAAAATAGAGTTGGAGTTAATTATAGCTTCATCTATTTCGATAAACAGTTTGCAGACCCATGGCATATTGCAAGTGTTGATTATAGCAGGCAAACGAAATATGGTTCTATTGCTGGCAGAGTAAATTATGCGAATAGATTTAACAGCAGTGGGCTTCAATTTGAAATTGATGCTTATCCAAGAATTTCGAATACCTTTTATGCTTATGTAAGTGGTGGTTATGCAACAGAAGCTGGTGTATTTCCCAAATATAGAGCTGGCTTTTCTCTTTATGCCAACTTACCACATAGTTTCGAAGCAGATGCAGGACTTAGATATTTGAGATTCGGTGACAATACTTTTATTTACACTGCATCCATTGGCAAATACTATAAAAACTTCTGGTTTAACTTCAGAACATACTTAACCCCATCAACAAGTAACGTTTCTCAATCATTTTCATTAAACACCAGATATTATTTTGGCGGTGCCGATGATTATTTAAGTTTAAGTCTAGGAACGGGTTTGTCTCCAGATGATCAAAATAATGTATTGATTAATGCCACCAATTACAAGCTAAAATCTAACAGTATCTCTTTAGGATTAAGGAAATCATTTAAAACCTTTAATGTTGTAACCTTTAATTTAGGTTTAGAAAATCAAGAATATTTGAAAGGTGTTAAGGGTAATCAATTTGATGCGAGCATAGGTTATATCAGAAGGTTTTAGTGATTATGAAAAAAAACAAACTCCTTCTTTTTATAGCCTTCATTTTTGCTATTCCAGTACTGATGTTTATCTTTTGGTGGCTTAAACCTAAAAATAAAATGGTAGTGGCCATCGTAGACAAAACGGTTTTAACAAGCGATGGTCAAGAGCATATCTCCCTAACTTGGATTTTAAATCACGAGAGACTAACTAAAACTAATACAAAGAGATACAATATTCGTAATGACTACTTTGGTTTTTTTCCGAAGGATAACGAGAAGTTTAGACTTAAAGGTTTAGAGCGTTTTACGGATGTACAATTAAAGCAACTAAGTGATGATGCCGATATTGCCTATTTTACCGACACTTATGGTATCTACAAAAAAGAGTGGTATAATCAACATACCGATCAGCGTAGCTCGGGTATATTGTACGGCGGGTTAAGTGAAAAGGATTTAGATTTTTTAGCCTTAATGAAAGCTAAAAAAAAGCTCATCGTTACAGAATTTAACACAATCGGTTCTCCAACTACCCCACAAAACAGAAGCCGTTTCGAAAGTATGTTTGGTATGCATTGGACAGGTTGGACGGCGAGGTATTTTGATAGCCTTGATACCTTAAGAAATACCGAACTTCCAAAATGGTTGGTAAAAAACTATAAAACATCCAATAATAACAAATGGACATTTAAACGAGCTGGTATTGCTTTTGTAAGTGATCTTGATCAAGTTGTAATTTTAGAAGATACGACACATTTAACCAATGACATACCTATGATTGTGACAAGTAAATTTGGCATAGAAAAATTTGGCCTACCTGAAAGGATGAAATATCCCTTTTGGTTTGATGTAATTGTACCGAACAATAAAGTCAATCAAAACGTATCAAATTTTGAGATTAGCACTAATCAAAAAGGAAAAACCGAACTAGCCAAGTATGGCATTCCTGCTAGTTTTCCTGCAATTTTAATGCATAAAGGAAATGATTATCAATTTTATTATTTCTCTGGAGATTTTTGTGATAATCCATTATCAATGACATCCTCTTACTTTAGAGGAATAGAATTTTTTAAGTTCTTAATGTATGACACAGAAGACAAAATGGAACGCAAAAGTTTCTTCTGGAATTTTTACAGGCCATTGATGACAACCATTTTAAAAGAACAAGCCCACAAAAAATAGTTATTTTTTAAGTATTGAGTAATTCCTTATTAATGAATCTGGCCAAATTTTGGCGCCATTAGTTATTTTATTATTTCGCTTCTTAAAATTTTCGAATTTGTTTTTTATTTGATTTAGAACTTCTTCATCTTCAATAGCTACTTCTTGCATATTATTATCAAGCTTAAACAAAGTATTCCCGTTTAAATGATATTCTCCCATAACAAAATCAATCATATCTGTTTTGGTCTGAATAATCGGATATTGATGTATATTTCTAAAATTACGAGCTGTATCAAGTCCAGTTCCCATCCAACTTGATTGAGATGGAATTTTTAGTTTATAGTTCGTTTTCAAATAGGCTAAAATACTTGGTGTTATATCAAAATGTGTTGAGACAGATTCCATTTGGGCCGTACGTTTTAGCATTGGTGAGAAGATAATCAATGGCACATGGTAACGATCAATTTTATTGTTCATTGGTATTTCTGGCATTCTATGATCCCCAGTAATTACGAAAATAGTATTGGTATAATCACTTCTTTTTTGATACTTAAAAAAGAAATTTCGTAATGCTTCATCTGTATATAAGATGCTCGAATATTGTAGTTTATAATTACGATAAGTTGCCTTCTGTTCTTCGCTAAAATTCAGCTGACTCATTCTGTTTTCAAATAACTTTAGGTATTTTTCCTGATTATCGATTAAAAACGGGTTATGCGTTGCAACCGTTAAAACCACACTTAGTTCAGGATTTTGAGGCAATTGGCTTCTTGTATTTAAGAAATAATCAAATAACTGATCATCTGAATAACCCCATGTGAAACCATTTTGAACAGGCAACTTTGTATATCCATTTGGAAAGCTTGCACCATCTTTTATTTCATCAACTGCATTTTTTTGTAAAAAGGTTTTCATGTTATCGAATTTCGAATCGCCTCCATAATAGAATGATGTACGGTAGTTATTATATTTCAATAAACTGTACAAAGACAAATGGCCTGGCATTTTATCATTTAATTCTAAAAAGCCATTTTTTGCAAATGGCAGCGATCCCATTAATGATGGTAAAACAGCGAATGTTCTACCACCTTCACTTAAAAAGTTTTTCCAGTATAAACTTTTGTTAGCAAGAGAATCTATAAAAGGCGTGAAATTACCTAAGTATGCACCTTCATTTGTAAATGCCCTTCCTAAACCTTCAACCAAAATAAAGACAATATTTGGTGGCGTTTTACTAGGATTCATAAAAGGAGTTAATACATCCGCTGTTTGCTCTTGATGCAAAAAAGGATATTCACTTTCATTAATATATTCAAAATTCACTAAGCTTGAGTTACTGCTTTCATAATCAGCGATGTAACTATCACTATAAATATCTAACTCTTCAGGCTGAGGGAAGAAATAATTATAAGATGCTGAGAAGAAGTAATCAGACTTATTTAGAACAAGGTTATTTGCAAAATCTGATTGAAACGCTGTACTGCCAATCGAATTTACGTTAACAAGCAATAACAAAAGTGAAATTACTGGAAATATTAAGGCGATCTTTCCTGATATATTAATTCTCTTAGGAAAAAATTTTAAGGCAAATATTAGTCCAGCTAATAGCAACAAAAAGCCCAAGATGATCCAAATGCTTAAACTTCCTGATGCCCCGACTGTTTGTTCAATATCTGCGATAGAGTAGCCATATAAATCACTACCTAAAGGCAATAAAGAAGCATTAAAATAATTAATCAGTAGTAACTGTGTTAATGCCAAAAGAAAAATTAAAACATAACTTATAACTACCGCAGCCTTTTTTGAAACAAAGTATATAATCACAAACAGCAAGTATTCTAGCCACAACCATTTGAGCCAAAAAACCAGACCTTTAAATAAAGAAAGTGCTATAATGTTAAATATATGTTCTGGAAATTCATGCGTAAATCCATTAAATAGAACTTCAAAAACACTTAATATTAGTAAAACACCCAACCACACTAAAAAAATTCTTGCAAATTCTTTAGTTACATTATACAGTTGTTTCAATTTTTTATTTCTTGAATCCTTGTCCATATCTGCAATTAACTATTTGGTTTCTTTGGCGAAGAAAGGCCCTGCCTAGTCATTTCTCCCCACGAGTTTTTCTTTTGATAAAGATCAATATTTCCCTTAATGGAAGACCATACAACAAACGGGTGAAAAACAAATGGCTCCATCAATGCAGTTCCAATTAACCTTGCAATGTCTCGGTACCTGCTGTATTGATTATAAGTTAGAACTTCCATTAGAATAGCAAAAATAGAGTACATGATACCGAAGCTGAACACCAAACCCAATAAGCCAAAGAAAAAATACCAATTAGTTAAGCCAAAAAGCGCAAGAATAATAAAGCAAGACATTCCTACAAACTCTATAATAGGCGCCAGATACTCAAAAAAGAACCAATATGGATAGCTTAACATTCCTAATAGCCCATATTTAGGATTGAAAAACATAACTTTATGCATTCTCAGTGTTTCGATGGTTCCTCTTGCCCATCTATTTCTTTGTCTACCTAAAATTTTAAAGGATACTGGAGCCTCCGTCCAACACAATGGATCTGGAATAAAACTAACTCTGTAAGGCTGCTTCAGTTCTTCCATGTATCTTCTCATTCTAACAACGAGTTCCATGTCTTCTCCAACGGTATTATGATCATAACCGCCACATTTTACTGCAATTTCTTTATCAAATGCTCCAAATGCCCCAGAAATTAATAAAAGACCATTCAATCTGCTCCAAGCCATCCTTCCTAACAAAAATGCCCTAATATATTCAAGGGTTTGCATTCTAGGTAAAAAAGTATTTGGCAGGTTTATCTTAACCAACATTCCATCTTCAATGGTACATCCATTTGCAATTCTGATCACACCTCCTGTGGCAATAACTCTTTTATCAGTATTTTCTAAAAATGGTTTAGCCAGCTTAAGTAGTGCATCTTGTTCAAGTATACAATCAACATCAATACAAACAATATATTCTTTCTGCGATATATTTATGCCAACGTTTAAGGCATCGGCCTTGCCACCATTTACTTTATCTACAACTATTAATTTGCGATATTTTTTAGCTCTACTCTTATAAACGCCCCTAACTGGCTTTGTTGCCACTTGCTCGTTAACAAAAAAATCGCTTTTATATAAATCGTAGGCGGCAATCAGTTTTTCTAGTGAATCGTCTTTGCTTCCATCATTAATTATAATTACTTCTAAATTATTGTAATGTATGGATAGTAATGAACGTACATTTTCAATAACATTAGCTCCTTCATTGTATGCAGGAGCCAATATACTCATACCAGGTGCTTGTGTAGAACTTGCCAATGCCCTATAATCTGTAAAGCTATTTTTAAATAAATATCTCCTAATTTCTCCTATAGAATATAAACCAATAAACACATAAAGGCTTAATAGTACGATTGAATAAAGTAAAATACTGTAAGTAAGTATATCAACTAAAATGGACTGCCAACTCATATCAACTCTCCTTTTATTTGTTTAATAATCTGATCTAAAGGATGCTGTTTACTTTGCGGAAGCTTTTCTACTTCTTCTAATCCCTGTGGGTTGATGTTGGCGATTGTACGAACAATTAATCTCTTCAATTCGTTCTCCTCCTGATCCAAAAACTCTATCAAAGCAGGAATATCATCGTCATAACCAATATCTTGCAATACCTTTACAATGGCTTTTTGATTTTTTAAGGTTTCAACTGGATACCTATCTATCAGAATCTTTGAAGTATCATTGGTATAAATTTTTTCTAAAGTGTAAATTACTTCTAATCGAATAGTCTCATTTGAATGAGTTAAAAGTTCTGTTATTTGGGAATAAAGTTCAAATCGATGATAGTTTCTTACCAATTTTAGTGCAAAAACAATTACGCTTATATTAGTCGAATCAAGCCATTTTTCGATACCACTGAAATTATCTGGAGCAAGGCGAGAAAGCTCTTGCAATAATTTTATCTGCTGCCATTCAGAAATCTGATAGCTTACCACATCTAAAAATCTTAGGCCTTCAAAACCATATAATTTAACAATGGTAGTTTGGGCTTCCATCCTCACCAAATCATTTTTATTATTAGTAGATCTGTAGATTTTATTTAAATGGGTTTTTTGGCCCATTATGCCAAGCTCTTGAATTGCCTTTGCCTTTATATGCCAACGCCTACTTTTAAGTCTTTTAACTGCATATTTATCTAAGTTGAGCTGATTGTAAAGGCTTTCTAAATTAATGGCTGCAGTGCCAGAAATATTCTTTTTTGCAGACAAGAGCTCTTCGGTTAAAATAGATCTGAAATTGTTATTCGGTAACATTTTCGCCGTCCTTGCAGTAATAGGAATTAACTGATTTTCCTCAGTTTGTTCTAAGAAAATAGCATTTCTAATTAATATATCTGCCATATTCTTTAGTTTTTTATACCTGCGATCCTTCACTTTCTTGATGGTCAGAGTGATGAACATCAAGAGCATCATCAAGAAAGTTACGCAAACAAAAAATATGATAACTATCTCAAAAAAAATCATCTCGAATTTATAGCCGCAAACCTCTTAACCCTTACTGAAAGTTCGCTCGGACTAAATGGTTTTGTGATAAAATCATCAGCACCTAATTGAAAGGCTTCCAATACAATATCTTCCTGTCCCATACCAGATAACACTATGATAGGGGTTTTTTTTTCTTTACTATTTTCTGCTAAATATGCAACAATTTCCAGACCAGATACATAAGGCATCATGATGTCCGATATCACTAAGTCTGGTGTATGTTGTTCAATTTTACTTAAAGCATCGCGTCCATCGCTTGCAGAAATTATTTCATGACCATCTTTCTTTAACCTTAATTCTAAAGTTTTAAGCATTAACTCGTCATCCTCTGCAATTAGTATTTTCATAGTCAAATAGTTATTTCAAGTTCAATAAGAGAGAGCATTAGCTAGTTCAAATAGTGTTTATATGAACAAATGTAAGTTATCAATTTAAAACTTGTTTACCAATTAGTTAAATTATTTAACATTTATTAAACAAAATTTCTTTGAAAAATAATTTATTATTTAATGATGAAAATAATAGCTTTGGTATTAGTCTATTAATCAGCATTTATAATAAAATATGTCAAGTTCAAACACCCCAATTCCATTAAATGAGATGGAAAGAATAATTACGCTTTCCGATTATGATCTTGACTACTCTGGTTTAGAGAATAACTTTAAAGACATTATACATTTAGCGGCTAGAGTTGCTGGCACAGAGATATCTTTAATTAATCTTATTGACTCATTCACTCAATGGTCAATAGCTCATCATGGCTTAGAAATTGACCAAATGCCGAGAGAAGAATCAGTTTGCCAATATACCATAATGGGAGATGATCATTTTGAAGTTGAGGATCTTTCAGCCGATGCTCGTTTTACAAATAAATTCTATGTAGACAAACCTCTTAGCCTACGTTATTATTTTGGCATACCTTTAAAAACAAGTACTGGCTTTAATATTGGTGCCTTATGTGTATTAGACACTAGTTTTAAAAAACTTACACCAGAAAAGGTTGAGCTTTTAAAGTTAATCGCAAATGAGATTGTAAATCGATTAAATACCATAAAGCTTTTACAAGAGTTAAAAAGCAAGCTAAACGATGCAAAAGAAACTCACAAAAGAGTTGCACATGATATTAGAGGGCCCTTGTCTGGTATAATTGGCATTTCAGAAATTATTAGCGAACGAGGCAATGAGAATCAGCTTGATGAGGTGATGGATTTTGTAACACTAATTCATAAAAGTAGTAGATCAATTCTTGATCTTGCAGATGAAATTTTAACTGAAGAAAAGAAGAGGTTGGGCGAGCCACAAGGTGATGGATTTAACTTAACTGTTTTTAAAGAAAAATTAGAAAAATTATACCTACCTCAGGCACAAAATAAAGGCATAGCCTTAAATATAAATAACGACCCAAAACTGGCAACCATACCAATTTCAAAAAACAAATTACTGCAAATTGTAGGTAATCTTATTTCAAATGCCATTAAATTTACACCACAAGGTGGAAGCGTTATTGTAGATTTAGATTTAGCCTTAGAGATGAACAACAAAACCTTAAAAATAACAGTGTCAGATACTGGAGAAGGTTTAGATGAAGGTGCTATATCAAATATTCTCAACGGTAGCCAGACCACTTCGCAAGGTACAGGTGGCGAGAGCGGTTACGGCTTTGGTTTAGCTATGGTAAAACATTTAGTTGATAGCTTAAAAGGCAAAATGGAAATCACCTCTGAAGAAGGAAAAGGCGCTAAATTTGTAATTACTATCTCTCAATAAAAGAAAGCCACTTAAAAAAGTGGCTTTCTTTTATTTTAAATTACTGCCAACCACCACCAAGCGCTCTATATAAAGAAACACTTGCATTTAATTGCGCTGTTTTTAAAGTAGTTAAATCTAATTCTCCTTGCAATAAATTTCCTTGAGCAGTTATAACTTCTAAATAGTTAGCCATTCCACTTTTAAAAAGTAAATCAGAGTTTTTAACTGCTAACTGCAAGGTTTTTACCCTGTTCTGCGCAATCGAATATTCTGATCTTAGGTTAACAATTTTAGCTTGTTCGTTAGAAACCTCAACCACAGCTCCGATTACAGCTTGTCTGAATAATAAAACCGATTGGTCTCTTTCTACTTTTGCCAATTCGAATTGCGTTTTTAACTCTTTACGTTGAAAAATTGGCTGGGTAATTCCTCCACCAACAACGCCGAATAAGGAGGCTGGAATATTGAACCAATTGCTTGCTTGGAAAGAATTTAATCCGCCACTAGCAGAAATGACTAAGCTTGGATATAATCTTGCATTTGCAATACCAACTTTAGCATTTGCAATTTTTAATCCCAACTCTACATTTTTTACGTCTGGTCTGATGCTTAACATTGTTGCCGGAACACCAGTTGCTAATTGCTCTGGAACGGTTAATTGCTCTAAAGTTATTGCTCGTTCAATAGCCGAAGGAAATCTTCCAGTTAAAGCACTTAATGCATTTTCTTGAATACTTATTTCTTGAGTAATTTGAGGAATCAACTGAGAAGCTCTTAATTGTTGACCTTCTGCCTGTTGAATTGCCAAAGAAGTAACTTGACCAGCATCAAACTGCATTTTTATCATTTTTAATGTATTGTTATTTAACTCTACATTTCTTTTAGCCACGGCTAATTGTGCATCTAACATCAATAATCTGTAAAAACCTGAAGCTACTTCTGCAACAATCCTAGTTTGCACTGCCTTTTTAACTTCGGCTGATTGTAAATACCCAGCGTAGGCTGCTTCTTTTTGCTTCTTGATTTTACCCCAAATGTCTGCTTCCCAAGTCAAAGCTAAATTTGCATTATAGTCTTCAATGTGACTCGTGTTTAAAAATTGCGAAGTACTTAATCCGTTTAAGCTATTGTCTGAAGGACGATTTGAACTTGCATTAATTTGCAAGTTCAATTGAGGGATATTACCGAGTTTTGCTCTTTTCAAAATCAGCTCTGCTGCGTCGATATTTTTTAAGGCAATTTGTAAATCGAAGTTTCTTAGCAAAGCGCTATCAATTAAATTACGAATTGCAGGTGTGCTGAAAAAATCCTTAATCGGCAAAGCACCAATGCTGCTTGTATCTGTGCTTAATATATCCCTAAAATTTCCTGGGATCTCTTCTTTTGGAGCTAAAACTTCTCTAGCAATGCCACAACTACTTAATATGAAGAGTAATAGGGCAAAAGATATATTTTTAATTGTGTTCATTTCATTAAATTTTAATTGTACCATTTCCTTAACCACAAGGAAATTAAAGGCAAGAACTCACTAGAGATAGTTTGTTCCTGCTGTTGTGTTTGTGTGTGCTGATTAGTTTCCATAATCTTCTGCATGCGCAACTGCTATTGGTGCACCAGTAACTTTCTCTTGTAAAAATTGGAAGATGATAAACAATACAGGAATAACAAACACACCTAAAACAACGCCAAAAACCATCCCACCTGCTGCTGCAATACTAATGGAGTGATTTCCCAAAGCTGATGGACCAACTGCTCTCATCATCGGAATCATACCCACAATAAATGCTAACGAAGTCATGATAATCGGACGTAGCCTTAATTTTGCTGCTTCTAACGATGCTGACAATAAAGATTTACCTGCTCTTCTTCGCTGAATAGCAAACTCTACAATTAGGATGGCGTTTTTAGCCAGCAAACCGATGAGCATTACCAAAGCCACTTGAACATAAATATTGTTAGAAATTCCAGTTAGGCCAATTGCCGCAAACACACCAAATATTCCTGTAGGGATGGATAAAATTACAGCCCAAGGCAAAATGTAACTCTCATACTGAGCTGACAACAAGAAATAAACAAACAATAAACAAAGGATAAAAATGATAGCCGATTGTCCGCCAGAAGAAAGTTCTTCTTTAGTCATTCCAGAAAACTCATAGCCATAACCACCTGGCAATTGTTTAGCCGCAACTTCTTCTACTGCTCTAATGGCATCTCCAGAACTAAAACCTGGTTTTGTCATTGCATTTAAACCAATAGAATTAAATAGATTATAACGTGATGCTGTTTCTGGTCCGTAAACTCTTTCTAATTTAACCAAAGTATTAATTGGAACCATTTCGCCAGTTTTGTTTTTCACAAACACACCATCCATTGCCGCAGAATTAGCTCTGTCTGTTTTATCAGCTTGCACAACAACTCTGTAATATTTACCAAAACGGTTAAAATCTGATGCTTGTGCACTACCAAAATAGGCTTGCATGGTTTGTAAGATATCCTTAACACTTACACCCAATTGGGCCGCTTTAACTTCATCTAATTTCATTTCCAATTGTGGATAATCAGACTTAAAAGAGGTAAAGGCAAAGGCAATCTCTGGACGTTTCATCAGCTCTGCTATAAAGTTGTTAGATACAGCACTAAACTTGTCTAATGAGCCACCTGTTTTGTCTTGCAATACCATATCTAAACCATCGATATTGCTAAAACCTGGAACGGTTGGGAAAGTGAACACGAAGAAATTTGCGCCTTTAATGGCTGACAATTTACCTCTAACTTCATTCATGATTCCATCAATGTCTTTTATCTTACCTCTTTCATCTGTCAACTTTAAAAGCACAAATAACACACCTGATGATGGACTAGATGATTGTGTAAGCATATTGAAACCTGATAAACCCATCAAGGTTTGTTTAGATTCCATTGTCCCTAACAAGCTTTCAGCTTGTTTAATTACATCCGTTGTGCGGTCTAAAGAAGCGCCTGCTGGCATTGATAAGGAAATTGCCAAAAATCCTTGGTCTTCTGAAGGAATAAATCCAGATGGCGTTCTCTTAATCATCACCCCTGTGGCAATAATTACCGCAGCCAAGCCAACCAATGTTAACCAACGAAAACGAACTAAAAATCTTAACGTATTGGTATATTGATTAGTGATTTTCTCAAACCCAGAGTTAAAACCTGCAAAGAATTTTTCTTTAAAAGTTTTCTTTTCCGCACCTGCGTGATGATTTTCTTTCAAAAACAACGCTGCCAAAGCAGGGCTTAATGTCAATGCATTTACAGCAGAAATTACAATCGCAATTGCCAATGTAAAGGCAAACTGTCTATAAAACAGACCTGTTGAGCCTTCCATAAATCCTACTGGTAAAAACACAGCAGACATAACTAAAGTAATGGAAATAATTGCTCCAGTAATTTCACTCATCGCAGCAGCAGTTGCAACTTTTGGTGCCAAATGGCGATGTTCCATTTTTGCGTGTACCGCCTCGACGACCACAATCGCATCATCGACGACAATACCAATTGCTAATACTAAGGCAAATAAAGTCAATAGATTAATAGAGAAGCCGAAAATCCACATGAAGAAAAACGTTCCTAAAATGGCTACTGGTACTGCAATAGCAGGAATTAACGTAGAACGGAAATCTTGCAAGAAGATAAACACAACGATGAAAACCAGAATAAACGCTTCAATCAAGGTGTGAATTACTTGGTCTATAGATTGGTCTAAAGCATTTTTAGTATTGTATAAAATTAAATGTTTAACTCCTTTTGGGAAGTTTTTAGCTGATTTTTCCATCAGCTTTGCGATAGCAATTTGAATTTGATTAGAGTTAGAACCTGCTAACTGTACAACACCAATATTGATACCTGGTTTACCATTTACCCTTGTGAAATTGGTATAAGAATAAGCACCAAATTCTATTCTCGCTAAGTCTTTTAACCTTAAAATAGAACCATCTGGGTTAGCTTTGATAACCATTTCGCCATATTGTTCTGGCTTGTTTAATTTTCCTTTGTAGGTAATTACATACTCAAAAGATTCTTTACTGCTTTCGCCGAATTTACCTGGCGCAGCTTCTAAGTTTTTATCTTGAATAACAGCCATTACTTCTTTTGGCGTTAATCCGTAAGTTGCCATTTTAGAGGGGTTTAACCAAACCCTCATCGAATAATCTTTATTACCACCAAAAATAGTAGCAGAACCTACTCCTGGAATACGTTTAATGTCTGGAATGATATTAATTTGAGCGTAATTGGCTAAGAAAGTTTGGTCGTAGTTTTTCTCATCATCTGTAAAAAGGTCTACAACCATAATTAGACTATTCTGCTGTTTTGCAGTTGTTATACCAGCTTGCACAACTTCTGTAGGCAATTGGCTAGTAGCTTGCGAAACCCTGTTTTGAACATTTACCGCAGCTTGGTCGGGGTTTGTACCTAATTTGAAATAAACTGTAATTACCAATGAGCCATCGTTACTTGCTGTAGAGCTCATGTAACTCATGTTCTCTACTCCGTTAATTGCCTCCTCTAATGATGGAGCAACCGAACGCAATACAGTTTCTGCATTTGCACCAGGGTAAAAAGCCATAACCTGAACCGCAGGTGGCGCAATATCTGGAAATTGTTGAAGTGGTAATTTAGATAATCCCAGTACACCCAGAATTACTAAAAGGATAGAAATAACCGTTGCTAAAACCGGTCTGTTTAGAAATATTTTGAACATCTTATTATTTATTTGAGGCGTTATAAGCCGTTACTGTTTTTGCTTTTTCAGGTTGGATTAAATCTCCTTCTTTTAAGCTTTCGAAACCTTTAGATACAATTTGGTCTCCTGATTTTAAACCATCTTCTACCAAATAATTGGTACCACTTGTACCCAGCACTTTAATTGGTTGTTTACTTATTTTGTTGTCTTTACCTACAGCAAACACAAATACCTTATCCTGTATTTCAACAGTAGCAGATTGAGGCACTAACAAGATATCGTTGTGCTCAATGCCTAATCTTACTTTACCTGTATTTCCCGACCTTAATAAACCTTGTGCATTTGCAAAACTGGCTCTTAAGGTGATGGCACCAGTAGTTTTATCAAACTGACCATCAATCATATCAATTTTTCCTGTTGAAGGATAAATTGTTTGGTCAGCCAATACCAAAGAAACTGGAGGCAAATGTTTAATTCTATCTGCAACAGAATTACCCTGGTATTTTGCATTAAAATTGATGAAGTCTGTTTCCGCTAAAGAAAAGTAAACGTGTACTTCATGCACATCAGAAAGTTGGGTTAAAGATTCAACATCTGTTGGACCAACTAAACTACCTTGCTTTTTAGGCAACCTACCGATGTAACCACTTATTGGCGCCTTAATTTGAGTGTAGTTTAAATTAATTTGTGCACTGTTAACATTAGATTTTGCTTGTTCTACGTTTGCCAAGGCTATTTCGTGTGCTGTTTTTGCAGTTTGCAACTGATAAGCAGAAACTACTTTTGCTTGAACTAGTGGCGTCAATTTATCAATTTCAAGTTGTGCATTTAAAACGGCAGCCTTTGCAGCTTGCAATGCCGCTTTTGCGGTATTTAATTGAGCTCTAAAGGGCAATTCAGAAATTTGAAATAACAATTGGCCTTTGTTTACCAGTTGTCCTTCGTTAACAAGAACTCTGTCTATCGTACCAGCAATCTGTGGACGGATTTCTAAATCCGTAGCACCTTGTATTGAAGCTGGATAATCTACAAATGTTTCCTGTGAACTCTGGCTAATAGTGATAACCGGCAATGCTGGAGCAGGGGCTGCAGCCATCTGGTCTGGATTACTGGTACAACTAGCTAAAAACAAAAGCGTTGTAACAAATAACAAAATTATCCATTCGTTAAATAATTTAACATTGTTAGATATTGGGGCAAGTTTAGAGATATGATTCATAATTATTGAGATTTTAATTTGTTTATTTTAACGTTTATAATTAATCTAACACTGTTAGATAATTGGGCAAAAAAAAGTTTTAGTCGTTAATGGTTTTAATAATTGCCTTAATAGCACTTCTTAAAATTTGCTGATTAATTTCATCATTAGCTCCTTTTTGAACTAAATTGATAGATACCAAGCCGTGAATTAACGACCAAAAAGTATAATATTTTAGGCAAGACGTATCTTCAGAAACAGGTTGTTTAGTCAGTAATTTTTCAATTGCATCATAAAATAAATCTGTTGTATATTCAGCTTCAGGCATTTTAGTGTAAAGTTCACAACAATTAACTTGTACTCCGTACATTAATTGGTAAAATTCTTTTTCTTCAAATGCAAAATCCCAATAGGCAAGCCACATTGCTTCTAATTGTTCTTCGGAATCTTCTTTACTATCTCTGGCAGCCTTTACTTTAACACCTAGGTGCATGTATCCTTGCCTTGTTAGCTCAAATAAAATACCTTCTTTGTTTGAGAAGTATTCGTAAATAATCGGTGCTGTATATTCAATTACATCAGCAATTTTACGCATACTTAACGCAGCCCAGCCCTCTTGTTTTACAATTTGTAAAGCAGCATCCAAAATACTCTTACGAGTTTCTTCTTTCTGACGCAGTATTCTTTCTTTACTTCCCATTTTTATTTAAGTGCCATAAAATAATCTAACACTGTTAAGCAAATGTATAAACAGTTTTTAAAATGCGTATCATTTATTTGTCAGATAAATGTGAAAGTGCTTTTAACAAACATTAACAGTCTTTTTTGAATGATATTTTTTACATTTAAAAATGGAAACACGCTCTGAAAACTTAAAACCTTGGTCAATTAGCAAAAGGTTTTTTACACTGTTATCTATCTACTTTGCCTTTTTGATGGTAGATTTTACCAGTAGCGATGAATTGTTTCCTCATTTTGTATATGTCTTGATGACTCCATATACTGAATTTTGGCATTGGATGGTGCCTTGGTTTGGAGAGCACGTTTTGCACTTAAGTTATCCCATTACTGTTAGACCAAATGGCAGCGGCGACACCACTTATAATTATGTGCTCCAACTTTTATGGATAATTTTTGCACTACTCATCACAACTATATGGACAATTTTAGATAGAAAACGACCATCATATCATCAATTTCAATATTGGTCGAGAATAGTGATACGCTACTTTTTAGCCTATATGCTTTTCGTTTACGGATTTGTTAAGGTTATCAAATTACAATTCCCTTTTCCCGATTTGATTAGATTAACTGAGCCTTATGGAGATTCTACACCTATGGGCTTAGCTTGGACTTTTGTTGGTTATTCATCAGGTTATAACTTATTTACAGGCGGAGCAGAAGTTTTGGCTGGCATTCTTTTATTCTACAAACGCACCACACTTTTTGGTTCATTGGTTGCAATGACTGTGATGGCAAATGTCGTTGCGATGAATTTTGCCTATGATATTCCTGTAAAAATATTTTCGCTCAATCTGTTAATTATGGCTACTTGGATAGCTTGGTATGACAAGGATAGATTAATCAATTTCTTCTTCCTTAATAAAATTACCACTCCATCTGCAATTGAATATCCTTATCACACAAAGTGGAAAAAAATTGTTCAGCTTTCACTAAAGTCTATTGCTATTTTATTTGCGCTATACTCTACTTTATATAGTAACCTTAATATGGCCAAAGAATACGGAGACGCAGCACCTAAAGCTCCATTATATGGAATTTATGATGTAAAAACTTTTAACCTAAAAGGTCAATTACTTGCACCATTGACAACAGATTCAACTCGTTGGAAAAGAATGATTATCGGTTATCCAGGTTATGCCAGAATTACAAAAATGAATGATAGTATCTTTTGGGTAAAGTTAAAGGTAGACACAAGCCTAAAAAAATTACACTTCACATCAAACGAAGACCCAGAGGATAAATTTACGTGGAGTTATTTAAAACAAGGAAAAGACCAACTGACTGTAAAAGGTTTAATGGGAAAAGATTCGATAAATATTCAATTTAAACAGTTCGACCACACTCAGTTTAATCTGGTTAAAACTGGGTTTCATTGGATTAATGAGTATCCTAATAATAGGTAGATAGGTTTCGTTACGTCATTCCCGTACAAACGGAATCCTAAAGAACCATACATAAATTTAGTTAGTTTTTCTATCGCATTAAGATACCCAATCGAGTTGGGTATGACGTGTCGATTAGATAGCCCCGATTTAATTTATGCTATCCTCAACCACAGTAAAACTTAATTAAAGCATTTTATCTGCTTTCCTAAAAGGATTTCTCTTAATCGTCTTTTTAATCTTTGTCCATTGCTCGTCAAAGAAATCGCATGACATGTAATTTACACCTACACGTAAAGCCTTTAATCCGCTTACACCTTGTAACTCTTCTAGGTCTAGCATTTCCAAGTCGTCTTGTAAAAACCCTTGCTCTTGTAAATATTTGATGTATTCTAAATATTCATTTGCTTCGTAATTGTTAAAATAGACCAAGGCAATTTTGCCAGGCTGTGTTAAGCGTTCTTCAGTTCCCTTCACTAAAACCTTATCAATCCTTTTTTTAACCACTTCGTAGCGAATGTTGTAAGCACCTTCCACATCAAATCTTCTTTCATCGTTTCTAAAACTGATATCAATCGGATTGCTGTGGATAAATATCAACTGTGTTGTAAGTAAAGCTCTTGGCATTTGGCTAACCAAGCTGTTGGTTAAACGAGCAACCTCTACCATTGCGGTTAATTGCCAAAGGCGAATATTTTTTAAATACAATAAATCAAATGGCACATCTGGTGCGATGTCTTGACCAATATAAATATCATATTCAACTCCATCTGTTCTAAACTTGGCAAAATAACAAGGGTATGAAGCTTGCAAAGTTTGTTGTGCGTCTTCAAGATATTCGCTAACCGCAGTATTAATGAACTGCATCGACGTTTCTAAAGTCCGCCTGTTTTCAAATGCAATACCACTATCTGAATTGATATTAGAAAAATAAGTCTGTACAGTATCTTTTGCCTGTGGATGACCTTTTACGATATGTTTCAGCATTGGATAAACTTCCAACTCTAAAAATTCGTTTAACAAGGCTTCTTCGCTTGAGCTAATTGCATCCTTAATTCTACTTAACCAATCCTTACAGTTAAATAAAATCTTATCAATTAAATCGAGTGGAACTATTACTCTTAATTCTGTTAACGTTTTATTTAAAAGTGCCAATTGAACTTTCAAATCTTCCTTTAAAGCATAATTACGTTCGATTGTAGAATTGCGAATATCAATTGCACCAAAAAGTGGATAAAGTCCTTTGAATGTTACCGTTTCAATTTCTGCAGTTTTCTTTTTCCCTTTACTCTTTTTAAGAAAATCCCAAACTACTTGATTAAATTTCCATTGTACGGAAGGTTGTAAAGCAGTGAATTTATCTTTCAAAACTTCATCCATCTTGAAATTAAATTCTTCTATCCTATATTGTAATAATTGTCCTAATAGTGGCAACGCAGAATGAAGTCTTGACACTAATTTTTCATCAACCTCTAAGCTTTCTCTCGAATAAATTTCCATTACACCAGCCAACTGATTGTTATAATAAATTGGCAAAAATGAATAAGATTGTATTCCGTTTTTTCGCAAAACCTCTAGAAATGGGAATTTCTGAATTTTAGCATCAGTTAAATTATTAAATAAAACTGGTCTCGGATTATCCTTATATTCATCAACTAAGGCAAAGAAAGACTCTTCTAATAAATTATATTTCTTACCAGAATCCAGCAATATACTTTGAGAGTTTTGTTCGTTATCAAATACAAACTTATTGTTAACCATTAAAAATGGAAGTAAACCAAATTCGATGTGACCATCTCCTGCTAAGGTTTTTAAGGCTTGTATAACGTGTTCATAAGCCTCATTTTCATAAGTGTGATTAACCAACGCATTGCGAATACCATCAATTGCATGTTGCAAGGTTACGTCTGAAAGAGTTATAACTGTAAAACCATCAAACTTAAATTTGCTCAATGGAATAACTTCTTGTAAAAGGTCTAATTCTGTGCCCTCTTGAATTTGAGCCGCTACTAACTCGAAATTTAGTTCAGGTAAATCACCATCATAAGTTATATCGATAAATTGTGTATCAGCGTTTATATTGTAAAACTGTGTTAAATGAGTTTCTGGATTTGTGTAAGCGTATAAAATTTCGTTTTTTAGGATAGTCGTATAGTTATAGAACCTATTCAAAATCATTCTATAAATAAACTGTAATTGTTGTTTTTCTTTTGACGCCACCTCTCCATCGTTCTTTTTCTGCTCTGCATGTAAAGAAAGAATATCGTGAAAAGCATCGGTACTAAAGAAAATTTTATCTGGAACTGGTGTACTTAACGCCCAATATAAATCTTTCTCATTAGCCATTAAAGGCGTTAAAATGGTAAAAATTAATTCAAGCGTATCTTTATAGTTTTCTAAATCTTCTGCGTGGATTTCATTACGGAGCGAATCTTCCTTTTCTATCTTTTCTAATAAAAAACGATAAAATTCTGCCTTTAAAGTCTTCTCTGTTTTAAGCCTTCTCTTTAAATAAGAGATTAACGGCCTAAAAGACAGCGTAGCTTCTACGTGGCAACTTGTTTGCTCGTTATTTTTATTAATTTGGATTACGCTCGTGTTCATCTCTTTCTTTTAATACCTAAAACTCATAGAAGCATAAGGATACCACCCTTCTTTAGAATGTCCCATTACAAAACGGAAAATTGCTAATGAAGCTGGTGAAAAGTATAAACCTCCCCCTACTCCGTGATGCCATAAATCTGATTTTTCATTACTATTCCAAACCCTACCAACATCATAAAAACCCATTAAACCAACTTGGCCTGGCAAAACATAACTCACAAAATCTCCAAGTTTTGCCCTTAACTCTACGTTGTTGTAAAAGCTGTGCTGCCCAGCAAATCTAAATTGACGATAGCCTAATAAATTCCCTTGTCCGCCCAAAAATAAGTTCTGATAAAATGCTGGCTTACCAACAGTTATACCACCACCAAATCTATCTGCTAATACAAATTTAGCTCTTCCATCGAGATTTTTATATAGTGCAATGCTTGCCGTGAACTGTCCGTAAGAATTTGCGTACTTATTTAGGCTTTTATAAGCAGCCCATTTAAAATCAACATAACTTCCCAAAGTTGGCAAAATGTCGTTATCTCGTGTGTTATTAACGAAATTGACAACAAGGCCACCATAAAGTTTGTCCTTTTCAACCTTCAAACTATCGAAAGAATGGAGTTGTAAATTATTTGTAATAAAACGTCCAACGTTATCATCTGCATCAAATTTGTAATATTGAAACAGTGTTCCGATACTAAAAGTAGATTTAGGTCTGCGCCATCTTAGTCCTGGTTCAAGTTGATAAATGTTAAATCTTGCTCTATAAAATCTAATGCTGTTCGCATCCTTATCATACTTTGTTTCGTTACCTACACCGAAGAAATTTTGGGTATTATCTGGGGCATTAGCTATTGCTTTTAAAACAAAATCTGCCTTGCCAACTGCTTTTAACCAATCTCCAGCATAATTAAACTTAAATGCTCCAGTTGCAAATGAATATAAGAAAGAAAAATGTTGTGTATTACCATAAGGCTGTTTTCTAAAACCAGGATTTACCATCTTATAATTTAAGCCTAGCAATAAACCATCATCATTGTTAAATCCAACCGCGGCATTTAAAGAAGAACGACTATACATATCTTTCCCTAAATAGGATACATTGGAAGTATCAACCGCTAATTTTTTACGGAGCATATTTTCATCTTCTCCTGCAAAGGTTGAATTACCGTTTTTTCTACCGAACAATTGAACCGACCTCGATGCATTTGGAATATTATAATATTTTTTACCAGCACCAGCGATAATCCTTAATTTAATGTTTGATGTTTTATTATCTAACAGCAAACTATCGTTTCCATCTTTAGTGTATAAACGAATCTCTTTGGTTACTTCAGGGTCGAAAGTTCTGCTAAAGATTTCATCTTTAATATCTCCATCTTTAGATATTTTATTGATTTGAACTTTTAAATGCTGACCAGCAGAGTCTGTAATTAAAACACGCTCATTTTTATCACTGGTTTGTATATCAACTATTCTGTTAAAGAAATGATAATAATCATTCATCAACTTTGGCATTGATGCTCTTCTTTCTTTCAACCTAGCTAAAAACTGGTCGTGACGTAATTTGTAATTAGGTTCTGGCAAATGTTTTAGTGCTTTTTCTAAAACATCATCCGTTAGTTTTGCGCAGAAATCCTTAATCACTTTATCCCATTCGGCTTCGGTAAATTGAGACATTAAACGACTGTTCATTGCTCTGCCCTCCCATAAAAACCAATCAATTTTTTTAATCTCACGCTCGTAGCCTTGCATCATTGGTAATAGTGATGAGCCTTGTGCATAACGCTGAATAAAGCCATCAGAACTATAAAAAACTTGGTCACGGTCTCTAGGAACGGCTAAATATTTTTTGCCTTTTTCGGTTTTTTCAGGATAAAATCTCCATTGGTCTTCGTGTCTATCCCAATCGCCAACCATTACGTCTAAAGCCCTAGCTCGAAGCATCAGCTCTGCATCGTAGGTGTTGTCATTATCTTCATCGAGCTTTTTAAACATTTTGGCCGTGTTGTCCGAATCGCCAATTGGCTCTCTTTCCTCTAGCAAGCATAAAGTATTGGCAAACATTGAAGAATAATCTCCCAAATTAGCATCTGGGGAAACCCAACCAATAATTGGAGTACTATGCGGGACATTAACCGCTTTAGCTAGTGTTGGTACTACCAAAGCCCCGAAAGGGTGTTGTGCGGACATGTTATCTTTAATGATGTCTTTTGCAAAGGTTTCTCTTAACCCTTGTGGTAATAAAACTTCAGGATACTTCTCTACGCTTCTTAACACCCATTCTTTTCCATTTTTATCTTTTAAACGCAACGACTTAGATTGATTACCCCCGCCTAATTGTGTTGGTGTTAAACCGCCTTTAACTTCGGATATTCTTAAGACGGGAAACTTTGTGTCCATCGCATAATCTTTACGGTAATTTTCGCCAAAAAGAAAACGATGAACTTTCCCAACACTATCATAAGATGGATGAACTTTTATGGTAATGCTATCGCCTTTAATTACTTTGTATTCGCTTTGCTGCTTAGCCATGATCTCCTTGTAAGGTTGTGTATAGCTAAAAACTTTTTTTACGCCTGTATCCGCATAAACATAATATTCATAACGCATATTATTGTTAATCAATTGATCTGCAATAACATAGCCTTGATTCATCTCTTGAAACAAAGAATTTTTTCCCTTTTTATTAGGTGTCATTTTAGAACCTGCACCACTAACAATTTGCAGTTGTTCTCCTTTTATTAATTGCAAGCCATGTTCATGGCCAGCTGCATAAATTACGTTGGGTTTCTTCCCGAAAACACTATTAATTTGCTTCATCATATCCTTGTATGTAGGATGATTTATATCTTCAGGGCTTAATAAAGTAGAACGCAGCAGCGGATAAACAGAGCCAATAACTGGCAAGGGAATTACTAAGCTTTTATTTAAAAGGGTTAATGGCAATAAATGGTTTCTCCAAGTAAAATATCCACCATGTGCACCATAACTTTGGAAGGGATGATGTGAAGCCAAAATGATAATCTTATCTCTATTTTGCTCCATTAAATCTTCCATACGGGTAATCACCTCTTCCTTTGTGTTGCAATCGCAATCTGCTGCTGGATTACTTTTATTGTATGGGAATAACCACCATTCACTATCGTAAGCAATAATGGTTAATTTATCGGTTAGCTTTATCGCAACAGGGTCTGGACAACCATTTGCAGGAATTAATCTCAAAAGTGGGTCGTTAAAAGATGCCAAATAATCACTCTGTGCCTGAATTTTTGCTAACCCATTTGGTCCAGATTTATCCCAATCATGGTTTCCTGGTAAAAAATAAACAGCTGACCCAGCCTCACGCATGGGTTGAAATTGAGATTGAAGTATTTTACTGGTTTCGGCGAAATCACCATACCCAGGAATTGCCATCCCTACTGGGTAAATATTATCTCCCAAATAAAGTGTAGTAGTTTTGCCCTTAATTACATGTTTCGCCGCATTTTTTAAAGATGCACCTTGGCCTGTATTCATTTCTCCAGCATCACCAATTAGGATGACCCTGTATCTAACATCGTTTTGTGCAATTGCAGTTAAGCCCTGAAATAAACATATAATTAGAAGTAGCTTTTTTAACATATTGATATTTTGAGAGTTAAGAACAATTTTATTTTAAATTTAAGGTTTTTTATAATCGAACCTTAAAATATTTCCAACTGTGGTTTCACTTCCTTCGTTAGAAATATAAAGATTACCAGCGCTGTCAAAAGCAATGCCTTCTGGCTGATTAAACTCGTTAGAACTTAGGTGATAAACAGCTTTAATTTTCCATTTAGAATCGGCAACAACTAATGCCTTATTAACCGAAGAAACGATATACCATTCTTTTGTAATAGGGTTTACCGCTAATGCTGATGGATGGAAAGTGCCTTTCTTTTTGCCAGATAACTGGTCAACTTGACTAACATCTATGCTAAAATTACCTGTAGATTTTAATGTACCGTCGCTTTGCAAAGTTAAAATATAACCACTTGTAACTTTGGTGTCTTTATCTTGCTTACAAGTTTTACATAACACGTAAACATTGCCAGTGGTCTCATCTGCAAACAAACCTTCATAATCTCCTTTAGGAAAAAGTCCTGTTGTTTCCGTAACTTTTGTAACCTCTGCATTTTTTGTTTCGCTTAGCGGAAAAGAGTATAAATCGCCATTGCTTTTCAACATTACAACCCAACCTTTTGCAATCGCTACGTCTTCATAATCGCCCTTTTTTCCAAATTTTGTTTTCGTTTCATCTTTTGTACCTAATGGAAGACTAAATAAAGCTCCGTCTTCATCCATTTCAGCATAAACAATTTTGTTATCCCCTTTATTAAATGCAATTCCTGATATTTCTTGTAAAATATCTGGCATTCCATATTTTTCTGGTTTTGATAAATCGTATCCTGTTGGGCTCTCAGGACCTTTTGATTTTGTTTGAGAACAAGATAAAATAGCAAAACTAATTAGCGACGCTGATAAAAGTAAATAATGTAATTTCTTGATTTTAGGTTGATTAAGCATTGTATTTCTCTTTTAGTAATTCATAAATACGATATTGAGATTGCGTTGGTTTATGTTTTGTTACGACAGGAATGTTAATCATTTTGTCATTTATTTCTACTGCCTTAATATTATCTAACAACTGAAGTTTCAAAATAGATTTTATTTCTTCTTTTATTTTTTCATCAAAAATTGGGAAACACACTTCAATTCTTCTATAAATGTTTCTGTTCATCCAATCTGCGCTGCCCAAGTAAATCTCTTCATCTCCTTGATTATGAAACACAAAAACTCGTCCATGTTCTAAATACCTATCTACAATTCTTACAACTTTAATGTTCTCACTCATTCCTTTTACACCAGGAATAAGCCTACAAATCCCGCGAATGATTAGTTCTATCTTAACCCCAGCTTGCGATGCTTGGTAGAGTTTAGAGATTAAAACCTTTTCTTCTAAATTATTAAGTTTGATGAGTATAGCAGCGTCATTCCCTACACTAGCATTTAGAATTTCTCTATCTATTAATCTCAAAAAGCTTTGCTGTAAGTTAAATTGTGCAACCAATAAATATTTAAACTTTATTAAATCTGGGTCGGTAGGTTTAACGCGTTTAGCTAAAAACATAAACAGTAACTCCATTTCTCTTAACATACCCTGATGAGCAGTCATTAAAATATGGTCTGTGTAAAAATTAGCTGTGGTTTCGTTAAAATTTCCCGTGGCAAATAAACCAGTGTAAACTTTACGATTATCAACTGCCCTTTTAATCAATGCAATTTTTGCGTGGACTTTTAATGCGGTAACGCTGTAAATAATATCTACACCAGCCTCTTTCATTTTTTTAGCCCATTTGATGTTGTTTGCCTCATCAAATCGGGCTTTTAACTCTACCAAAACAGCTACTTTTTTGCCATTTTTAGCAGCGCTGATTAAAGCATTTACAATTTTAGAATCGCTAGCGACACGGTATAAAGTCACGTAAATCTCTTCTACTTGTTTGTCTGTAGCCGCCTCATTAAAAAACCTTAAAACACTATCATAAGATTGATATGGAGGATTAATGAGCATATCCTTTTGTAAAATTTCCTCATATAATGATTTCTCTTTTACAACTTCTGGATAATTAATTTTAGACCACGATTGATTGGAAAGGTTTTTATCCTTAACTGGAAAAGAGGACAAATCTTTTAGATTGTGGTATCTTCCTCCTTCAACTGTGTTTGCTTTTTGAAGATTTAGTTTGTCCTTAATAAACTCCATTGTAACTTCTGGCACTCCTGGTTGATGCAAAAATCGAGTTGCCAAACCAAAATCGCGTTTTTGCAGTTGCTTCTCTATCTGCTCTGCTAAATTACCTGCATATTCGTCTTTTAAATCTATTTCTGCGGTACGGGTAATTTTAAAACTAAAACATCCAGTAATTTCACCATCGTTAAAAAGCACATCAAAATTATTTCTAATGATATCATCTAAAAAGACAATAAAGGTTTCATCGCCTTTTTCAATTTTATAAAATCTTTGTAAATTGTTACTCGGAATATTTAAGATGATGGTTTTTGTAAGGCCATCCTCAATTAGATTTATTAGAAAGTATAATTCATTGTTATTAGGAAAAAAGGACGATTTCGCATCAGCCAAATTAACAGGTTGTAAAAACGCCAAAACCTGACTCAAGAAATATCTTCTAACTTCTTTGCACAGTTCTTCGGGAATATCTACCCCATAAATAAAGCTAATTTTGTTATCTCGCAGTTGCGGAATAATAGTTTCCCTTAGCGTTTTGCCATATTCCTGCTGCTGATTACGGATGGCTCGATTGGCATTCTCCAGTAAATTATCAGCAATTGAGACATTATTTTTTTCCTTTTTACTTAATTTTTCCAACGCCAATAAAACAGGCATCCGCACACGGTAAAATTCATCCAAATTGGAAGAATAAATTGAAAGAAAATTAATGCGTTCTAACAAAGGAACATCAGCTCTGCTTGCTTCTTCAAGTACCCGTTCATTAAAAGAAAGCCAACTTAAATCTCTGTCAAAAAATTCATTTTTTACAGTTGTGGGCATTCTAACTTAATTTACCGTAACCAATATAAGAAAACACGTAAGCTAAAACCGCAGCAATTAAGCCAAACATAAAAATGTTATAAGCTATTCTAATGAGCTTGTATTTTCTACCTAAAACTACACCTTGAGAATAAACATCGGTGATTAAAGTGCCGTACAAAAATTCATTGTCGTTCATCACTTTAACCATTCCTTTCGAGTAATCGTTCAAAGCCATTTTGTAGAAATTACCGAAAAATAACAGGTTTACTTTTTTACGTTCTAAATCATTATCGGTAAACAAACCATCTGGAATTGAAGGTCTTGTAGCCAGAATAGAGAAAATAATGGTTGATAAACTCACCATTAATAAAATGAAAGTAGGCACAATTAAAAAGGCATTATCTTCTAACCTTCTTAAAACCAAACTCACAATTAATGAAAGAATAATTGAGTTTACAGTAATTAGCAATTGCGCTTTATTATCTGCCATATCACTTAATCTTTGATTGTTTGACGAAGTAATGCGAAACATGGTTTCAATTCCCTTATCAGGTCTTTTCTTATCTTTTTTGGTTAAAAGTTTTTCCTGTATAATAGGTTTATCATCCTTTTTTAAGTCGATTTCAGGTTCTTCCTTTAACTTGTTTCTTAATTTTTCAATGTTTACTGCTTTTTGGTCGCTAAGCAGCAATACGCAATAATCTGTATGGTATTGTTGACTTTCTAAAAACTCTATGTCTTTTTTACGCCATTCATTTTTGCTGATATCTTTATTGTAAAGCAACTCAACTTCCTTATGCATCAGTTTTCTTTTCTTGCTGAAATCCTCTGTACCCAAGTGGAACAAATCTCCGTCGCACAAAATATTTTCTAGCTGATTAGTAGGCTTTTGAGGCATTTTTGTTGATAGGATTACCTGCATAACAGCATCCCTCACATCTGCAGGAACATCGTTTTTCTTTAGAAAATCTACAGCTAAATCTGCACCAATTTGCTCATGATTCTGTGTGTCTTCAAAATATCCTGTATCATGGAACCAAGCTCCAGTCATCACAATAAAAAAATCTTTATCGTTTAACTGATAGTGATTAGCAATTTGCATAGTTGCCTTAACTACGTCTTGTGTATGCTCTAAGTTGTGGTAAACCAGATTTTCATTGTGATGAGTATGGAAATAATCCATTACAAATTCTTTCACATCTTCTAAAAGGCGTTTGTATTTCATTTTTATTTATTTGAGAAGTAGTTGGATGGTGTATTTTTTTTCGTAAACGATGGATTTTTCAAATTCTATATAATTAATTACATATTTACGAAAGATAAGGAATTTTATTCATGGCATATCAAAAACCCCATAAAATGAAAATTGTTTTATCCATAATGACATAATTCTAATCAATGGTTAATTACATTTTTTAATGAATCTTTTAAATTCAAAAACAAGGTCATTAAATATTTGTTACCATTAACATAGATTAACAGCTAAATGAATAGTCGCAGTAACAAATTCCAGTTTTTACCTTTTATAATATGCCTTTTAATTCCACTTGCTATTGGAGCAGTTGGTGGTTTTTTCACTTTCGAATCTGTTAGAACATGGTATACTACATTAAATAAGCCATCATTTAACCCGCCAAATTGGATATTTGGACCTGTTTGGACAACATTATACATTTTAATGGGTATTTCTTCTTATTTAGTTTGGCAAAAAAGAAAAATTGTCTCTGGATATTCTTGGGCAATTGGTGTTTATTTCTTGCAATTGTTGCTCAATTTAATGTGGTCTTACTTGTTCTTTTACCAGCAACAAATTGGTTTTGCATTAATAGAAATTGGCATTTTATTGTTAACCATAATTGTAAATGCATTTATTTTTTATCGCATTAACAAAATCGCTGGCTTGCTATTTATACCTTATATTCTTTGGGTCAGTTTTGCGTCTTATTTAACTTATTCTATTTTTATTTTAAACTAGTTTCAAAAGAAAACGATATTTTTATAGGGTGATGTATCCTAAAAAGCTATTCGTTTTATTCCTTATGCTTTTGGTGCTACAAGTTAAAGCACAAAAGGTTGGCTTAGTTTTAAGTGGCGGAGGTGCCAAAGGTTTGGCTCATATCGGTACGCTAAAAGCACTCGAAGAAAATAATATTCCGATAGACTACATTACGGGAACATCAATGGGCGGTATTGTTGGCGCTATGTACGCAGCAGGTTACTCCCCCACCCAAATAGAAAAGATAGCTTTAGGAACTGATTTTCAGGATTGGGTGGCTGGAAAATACAAAAGTGATTATAGTTACTATTTCCAAAAAACCAGTGCAAATGCTTCTATTCTTACTGCGAAACTATCAATCGATACAAGTTTAAGGTTAAATTTTCGGTCGAATATTGTAAATGATATTCCACTTAATTTTGCACTTTTAGAACTGTTTTCACAAGCATCAGCCATTTCAAAAGATAACTTTGATAATTTATTTGTTCCTTTTCGTTGTATGGCATCTGATGTTTTATCTCAAAAAAGCCTTACCGTTGGCAAAGGGAGTTTAGCAGAAGCAGTTAGAGCAACCATGACAGTTCCTTTGGTTTACAGACCAATTAAATTAGATGGAAAATATGTTTTTGATGGTGGTTTGTACAATAATTTCCCTGCTGATGTGATGAAAACTGAGTTTAAACCAGACTTTATTATTGGTGCAAATGTTTCATCTAAAACATTTAATACTTATCCAAAAAATGATGACAGGTTAATGAACCGGTTTTTGGTTTATATGTTTCTATCCAAATCTGATTCTACTTTGGTTGGCGAAAATGGTGTTTACATTCAGCCAGATTTAATCGATTATACCACCACTAACTTTGCACCTGTTGCAGAGCTCATTAAACGTGGTTATGATGCAACGATGGCAGATATGGTTAATATAAAAAAAGCCATATCAAGAAGAGTTAAAAATGAAGAATTAACGGCAAAGCGTTTAGTTTTTAACCAACGTAAACCAGATTTAGTTTTTAGCAATGTAACGGTGTCTGGCGTAAATTCTCAACAAAAAAAATATATAGAGCGCCTTTTTAAAAGTGATAATGCGACATTCAATTTAGCAGATATTAAACGGGGATATTACAAGTTAGTGGCCGATGAAACTTTCGAAACCGTTTATCCAAAAATTTCCTATCACCCAGCAACAGATAGCTATAATTTCGAAATTGTAGCACAGCCGAAAAAGAGTTTTAAGATAGATTTCGGCGGAAATATTTCATCAAGGCCAATAAGTAACGTTTACCTAGGTCTGCAGTACAATTACCTTAATCGTAAGGCTTATACGGTTGGTGCTAATTTTTATTCTGGAAGATTTTATGAATCTGCTCAAGTTAGTGGTCGTTTAGATTATCCATCTGGATTACCATTGTACCTCGCAGCAGAATTGACTTATAACCACTGGAATTTCTATAATACAAGTCAGATTTTTATCGAAAATCCTCACCCAACCTATATCGAACAAGCAGACAGAAAAATTGATTTGAAATTTGGAATGCCGCTGAACAAAAATGCCAGACTAACTTTAAGCACTGCTTTTATCAATAATAACGATAGGTATAGCCCAACCAATTCATTTGCTGTTGGAGACATATTAGACAGAACAGTTTTTAATGGTTTGAAAGCTGGTTTGACATTCGATAAAAATTCCTTAAATCGAAAGCAATATGCCGATAGAGGACATAGCTTTTTACTAAGTGTGAATTATACCACAGGAAAAGAAAATTACACACAAGGTAATATTTTTAGAACATTACCCTCCTTTACAAAACAAGTTGGCGTTCAACGTACTTTTAGAGAGTGGGGAAGCATTAAATTAAGCGATGAACATTATTTCCTTCATACTAAAAAATACAGTTTAGGCTATCAAGTAGAGGGCGTAATTTCAAATCAGCCTTTATTTTTCAACTACTATTCATCAATTTTGGCTGCCCCAGCATTTTACCCTTTGCAGGATAGCAAATCTCTATTTTTATCAAACTTTAGGGCAACAAGTTATTTAGCTGGCGGATTGAAGAACGTATTCCACATTAAAAAGAATTTTGACTTTAGACTAGAAGGCTATTTAATGCTACCTTACAAAGAGTTTCAGCAAGATGGATTGCAAGGTGTAAAATATGCTGAGGCCTTTAGCAAATGGCGTTATGCAGGCACAGCAGGCTTAGTTTATCATACACCAGTTGGCCCAGTAAGTTTTAGTTATAATTTATATGATGATAATAACAAAAGGCACGGAGTTTTACTACATTTAGGATATCTAATTTATAATAAAAGGTCTATAGAATGAGAAATATAATTGTATTGTTTTTAATGTTTGTTTGCGGTAATTGTTTTGCGCAAAATGCCGACATCAATAACTTTTTAGTGAAGGAAAGCTTATTAAAAAACAGTAAACTCGCCATCATTGCAGCCGATTCACTAGAAAATCCGTTGGAGCAAATTAATGGAACTTATACATTTAGCGTAAGTGGGTTTACACAACAATTAACCTTTAATGATGGTGTTGCCATTTTGCCATTGGCGATTGATAAATCTACTTTTGTTTACATTAAACACCAGAATGATAAAGGCACACACAGCAAATTATTATATGTTTACAAAAAAGAAGGAAATTTAAATCCTTTCACCATCAGCAGAATTTTCTTGATTATTGTTCCGTTAATTATCGTAATTCTTGCTTTTGCCTTCAAAAAATTCATTTACATTGCCGTTATTCTATTCATCATTTTTATGATTTTTAGTTATAGCAATGGCCTAAATATTTCTACATTTTTTGAAACTACGTTTGACTATTTGAAGAATTTGGTTTAAAGAAGTTTATTGTTTCATTAGTATCATTGGTGTCATTAGTTCATTGGCATGATGCAACTTTGGATAGTAGCACAGACCCTTGTTAAGTAAACTGGATAGCAGCGGTATACTTTGATAGCTAAAAGCTAACAAAGATTTAGCGGATAGCCAGACAAACTTAAAATGCTGCGCTGGAAATTGCTTTTCGGAAAATTATTATCTTGAATATCGCCAAGAAACCGTTTAGGCCAATCGTAAATCAAAACCTTAAATCGTCAATTAAAATGGCATTCCTATACCAAAATTGTATTGCATAAAACGATATCTATCTGGAGAATGGTCTGCCAAATAGTTAGCTTTAAACTCTTTTGCTCCATTAAAGTATTTTCCAATAACCCATTGCTCTGAACCAGCAAATTGAGGGTCTTTCAGTTTTAAGCCTAAATCGAACCTAAACACAAAAAACTGAACATCATATCTGAAACCAAAACCTGTTCCTATGGCAATTTGCTGTCCCAATCGTTTAAAATCGAAGTAAGTTTCTGGTTTCGGGTTGTTAGGAGAAATATTCCACACGTTACCCGCATCAAGGAAGGTAGCGCCCCTAAGTTTGCCGCCAAACAATTTATTAACTAACATGAATCGATATTCTAAATTGGTTTCAATTCGCATTTGCCCCAATTGGTCGATGCCGTAAGATGCCTTTCTTGCAGCCTCACTTTTAATAACAGCCCTATTGTAGTTACCAGGACCTAATGTTCTAGCTTGCCAAGCACGAACACCGTTCGAACCACCGGCATAAAATAATTTCTCAAACGGCACAGAAATAGAGTTTCCATAGGCATAACCAACCCCACCATTTAATCTTGCAACAAACTGGCTTTCTGCACCTAAACTTTTATACCAACGCACATCTACCTCAGGCCTTACATACTGGTTAAACGGTAAGCCAAAAATAGTACCATAATCGCCATTTTGAGGGTCGTGTTTATCTCCCGCCAAGCTAGATATCGCTCCTAATAAATTACCAGCAATATCTATGTTTCCTCTAAAATAAACGAAGGTTCTGTTTTGTAATAATTTATCGGCGTTTAGCGAATAGGCATACTTCATTCCCAAAGTAAAATCCTTACGAGCGAGTAATTGAATATTATAAGAACTGTTCCTTAAAATTTCTTCGTTTACCAAGTAATTTTTATTTGTTTTATCATTGGTATCAATTAATACACTACCAAAACGATACTCAAAATTTAATGGAGTAAATGAGTGAAGTTTAGATTTTGTTTCCACCCAATCATAAGTTACAGAGTTGATAAAAATACGACGGATGGTAATATCTTTTTGTAATGCATACAAATAACTAGTTGAAAACGTTGTGTAGGGCATTCCATTTTTACCCATCATAGGGATAGCAAAAGGAATCATCAACCTTGGCACCGTTAAACCCGCACTTACCGAAAAATCTCTCTGATAAATGTTTTTGAAGATAGGAACACCCTTTTCATTGAGCATTTGCAAACCGCCCTTTATTTGAAACTGAAATCGCTCTGCTCCTCTTAAAAAATTATTGTCTGTATAGGTATTACTTACGTTAAAGCCTAATGTACCACTGTTAAACGGAACCTCTATTTCCATTCTATCGCTTCTTCTTTTTTGAGGAATTAAAAAAATAACTGGGTCAATTTTTGCCGTACTATCCTTAGCCTTTGTGTAATCTATCTTAACGTTTTTGAAAACGTTCAACTCATAAAGCCTGTCATAGGTTAAAACCTCTTTTCTGATATCATAAGTTTCTCCTTCTCTAATGAAATCATAACGAACAATTGGGTTTCTTCTAAATCTTTTCGAAAGGTCTGTAAATTTTATGCCTCTAAAAGCTTTTTTATTTTTTAATGAATCTGAAAGTTTATCTAAATCAGTAAACCCTTCAGAATTTTCGGCAATAAGAATATTTGTTTCGCCTATACTATAAGTCTTGTGTTTAGTACCATCAAGTGGATTTTCGATAATTAACTTTACCCCCACCTTACTGTTATTTTGATTTGAATCTGGACTATAAGTAATATACTGACGGACAAAATCATAGTATCCATTTTGACGCATCAGCTGATAGATTTGTTCCCTTTCGTAGGTTAAAGAATCTGCATCATATTGTTTGCCAACCCGTAAATGAGTAAAGGACTCTTTGTTCGACAGGTAAAGGTTTTTAATTGTAGTATCTGGAATTTGATAAGTAATTCCATTTATAAAAAATGGCGGACCAGGTTTAGCCACAAACCTCAACTTTGCTTTTTTATCTTTTACTTCGATTTCAGATTTTACTTTTGCCATAAAGAAACCCTTACTTTTTAAGTATTTCTCTATTTGGTTACGCGAAATCTCAACCAAGGCACTATCTAAAATTGGAGGCGGATCGCCAAGAGGCTTGATGTTGCTGGTTTTATATTTCCCATTTTTAGTGTTGAAAATATTGTAAATACCCACATTTAAACCTAAAATCGAAGGACGAATGTCTTTTTGGATATAATTATAGGCATTCTCTTCATAAGCTTTATCAATGCTATCAATTTTAACCTTCTTAACTATAGATTGATAGTCTTCAATATATTTTGTTGAAGAACATCCTGCCACAAAAACAAGAATAAATAGTAATATTGTAAGAATTTGTACCTGCTGCTTAAAGTTGCTATTGTATGCTTTCAAAATCTCAAATCAGTTTTATAAAATCGCTACATCAAAAGAAGTACCGTAAAGAAAGTGGCATATTTATTATTGAAGGTATAAAATCTATAACAGAATTCATAAATTCAAGTTATCAGTTAAATAGCATCTATTACACCCCCGCCTACGCTACGCTATTGCCAAAAAACCTCACAAATATAAAGTTATTTGAAGTAAACAACGCCGAATTAGAGAAGATTAGTACTTTGCAAACCCCGCAAGGAATTTTAGCCTTGGTTCATATCCCTGCTAAACAAGAATTAGACCTTAATAGTTTGAAGAATTCTTTTTCTTTAGTGCTGGATGATGTACAAGACCCTGGGAATTTTGGAACTATTATTCGCACTGCGGATTGGTTTGGACTAAAAAACGTGATTTGCTCTGAAAACACAGTTGAGGCCTATAACCCTAAAACTGTGCAATCTACCATGGGTTCTTTATGCAGGATTAATGTAAGTTATACCGACCTCAATTCATTTTTATCAAAAATTAAACTACCGATATTTGGAGCTTTATTAAATGGAAATAATATTTATGAAACAAATTGGGGTAATGAAGGATTAATTTTATTAGGGAATGAAGGACATGGAATTAGCGATTTACTTTTAGAAAAAATTACTACTCCAGTTACTATTCCTAGGTTTGGCAAGGCCGAATCATTAAATGTTGCCGTATCTGCCGCCATATTTTGTAGTGAATTGAGTAGAAATAAGAAATAAATTGAAATAAAAAGCAATCAGCTTTGCATACTAACTTATAATTGTTATTTTTGCAACCTTGAATTTAAAAGGTCGAGTGGCCGAGAGGCTTAGGCTCAGCTCTGCAAAAGCTGCTACAGCGGTTCGAATCCGCTCTCGACCTCAGATTAACAATAATTAAAAGAAATAAAGCTTATTATCATGGCAGTAACAAGATTAAAAAGAAAAGATAGATACAATAAAAATGTTTCTCGTTTAGAAGTTAAAACTTTAAAATTAGCTACTAACTTAGAATTGGGAAGCCGTTCTAAACAATCTAAAACAGACCAATTAGCTAAAAACAATGCAATTTTAGCTCAATTAGTTGCAGCTAACGGATAGTTAGATTTTTTCTTTAAAAGATTAAAAAAGCATCTCAAATTTATTTTTGGGATGCTTTTTTGTGCGTTAGGGTTTTTTTCATTGGTATCATTGGTTCATTGGTCAATATTCGATAGCTTATGGCTAATAGCTAAATACCAATTACTAACATGAAGGCTATGGTATTATAAAACCATTAACCTATTCATGAACCAATTTATAAATGCTTTGCATATAAATGGCTTCATTTATTACATTAGAAAAGTTTGCTAGTTCTTGCCTGGTGAACATTAAACAAATATCGTTGCAAGGTGTTGAAAGAATAACCACTTCACTACCATCTGGCGCATATTCTAAATAGCTATCAAAATCGATTTTGTCTGTAATTTTGGCAAATTCAGTAAATTGGTCAAAGCTAAATCTCATTAACATACCTGTTTTCCAAATATTTACCGTTCTGCAATTAATACATTGTGTTACGGAAACACCTTGTTTTTGAGCAATAATTGTTCTTTTACACATACGCTATGTTTTAAAATACAAATATCATATTATTTAGAATTAATCCAAATAAAAACAACGGTATTTTTATAAATCATATTATTGCCATTGTTCTCTAAAATTTATCTTTATTAAATGGAAGCTCAATTCTTCGAAAACCCATTATTATTTAGGAAATGGTTAGCAAAAAATCATCAAACCAAAACTGAGTTATTAGTAGGTTTTTATAAAATTGGAAGTGGAACACCAAGTATGTCATGGCCCCAATCTGTTGATGAAGCACTTTGTTTTGGGTGGATTGATGGGATTAGGAAATCTATTGATGATAAAAGTTATACCATCCGTTTTACTCCACGAAAGTCAACAAGTATTTGGAGTGCCGTTAACATTAAGAAAATGGATGAGTTAACTAAAAAAGGCTTAATGCAACCTGCAGGCTTAGCTGCTTTTCAGCATCGAAAAGAAGATAAATCAAGGGTTTATATTCACGAAAATGAAGCCAAAATACTAAGTGCAGATTTTGAGAAAAAATTTAGAACCAATAAAAAGGCTTGGGATTTTTTCTCTACACAAGCTCCATCCTATCAAAAATTAATCATAGGTTGGATAATGGGTGCCAAACAAGAAGCCACGCAACTTTCACGACTAGAAAAAGCAATTGCTGAAAGTGAACTCCAAAAAAGAATGAGATAAATTGATTAACCAAAAACAATTCAAAACATTTTATACTTTAAATTAGATTAACCTAAAATCGTTATTATGAAAAACGAAAATGTTGTAGTTGAAAGAACATACAATGCTCCAATTGATAAAGTTTGGAGTGCCATTACAAATGTTGACGAAATGAAAAATTGGTATTTCCAATTAGAAGATTTTAAACCTAAAGTTGGTTTTAAGTTTGATTTTATTGGCGGACCAGAAGACGGCATACAATACCTCCACCTATGTGAGGTTACAGAGGTTGTAGAAGGAAGAAAAATAAGTTACAGTTGGCGTTATGACAATTATCCAGGCAATTCATTTGTTACTTGGGAATTGTTTGACAAGGGCGAACAAACGTTATTACAACTTACACATACTGGTTTGGAGACACTTGCAGAAGGCGGGCCTGATTTTGCAAAAGCTAACTTCTTGGCAGGTTGGACTTATTTTGTGCATACTGCCTTAAAAGGTTATTTAGAGCCTGAAGAAGCTTAACATAAGCTATGGAGCGTGTGCTATTTGATGGATGATTTGGGCTTCGTCATTCCCTCGCAGGAGGGAATCGTAATGCGGCATGATGGAGAGAAGAATTAATAAATAACATTACAGTCGCATTACGATGTCCTCCCGATAGTTATCGGGACAAGCTGAGCATGACGAACGTAAAGAGACAAAAACGCCAAAGCAAAATGATATCACGACCGGTGATATCCCATTTTAGTTTTTATGGTTATCTTTTTATATTTGATAGCATTGAGACGATATGGATTTAAAAGATAAACACATCATTAAGGGTGAAATAGCTGATTATTATTTGGAAGATGGAATTTTAGTTTCGCTTTCTAAAAATCCTAGGCGAACTGTTGACAGCATTAAAAAGAATGTGGCTTTGGTTAAGGAGATTACCAACAATAAGCCTATACCTTTGCTAATTTATCTTTCAAATTCTCCAGTCCCAGATAAGGAAACAAGGGAATTTTCTACAACTCAATTGCCCATTATTTATACTGCCATGGCGATGGTTTCCAAACCTGGTCTATCAAAATTTATAATGAATATTTTGTTCAGCCTAAAAAAGCCACTTATACCTATGAAGAGCTTTACGGACGACAAAAAAGCAAAAGAATGGTTAAAACAATATTTGTAAAATGGTAATTAAAAAGTTTATATCTGTTATTTTAACAATTGCTTTAATCACAATAGACCTTTTTATCTACATCATTTTGGGAGTTGGATTAATGTCTTATGAAGATACTTACACACCATCTAAAGGAGAATACTATAGTTGGGCAAGTATGTCAGACTTTGATAAGGCCCTAGTTATTGGTTTTAATATTTGGAATATCGTAAATGTGATTGCCATTTTATATATTGGTTACTTCGTTTACAAAAAGGTAAGGTCAGAAAAAATGCAGGCTTATGGAAACAACCAAAATAACCACCGTTGATGAGTATATAGCTGGTTTTCCACCTCAAACAAGAGAGTACTTAAACCAGATTAGAGAAGCAATACAGCTAGCTATACCCGAGGCTGAAGAATCAATAAGCTATGCAATGCCAGCCTTTAAACTAAAAGGAAAACCCTTAGTTTATTTTGCTGGATATAAAGGTCATATTGGTTTTTACGCAACCCCAACTGGCCATAAAGCATTCGAAAAAGATTTGTCTGTTTACAAACAAGGCAAAGGCTCTGTTCAATTTCCATTAGATAAACCAATGCCTTTAGATTTGATAGCTAGGATTACGAAGTTTAGAGCGGAAGAAACGCTGAAAAAATTGAAATAAATGTTGGAAATTAACTATAAGACAGACATTGTACCTGCTACCGCTCAAATAATAGAGTTGTACGAAGCTTCCGGTTTACCTAGACCAACTCACGATACAGAAAGAATAGCAGCAATGTATAAAAATTCTGACCTTATCGTTACAGCTTGGGATGGTGAAAATTTAGTGGGAGTTTCCAGAACAATTACCGATTGGGTATGGTCTAGTTATTTGGCAGACTTAGCCGTAAATCCTAATTATAAACAATCTGGAATTGGCAAAAAATTAATCGAAATAACTAGGGAAAAGGTAGGAGAACAGTCGATGGTTTTATTGCTTTCTGTTCCAACAGCGATGGAGTATTATCCGAAAGTGGGTTTTAAAAAAGAAGACAGGGGATTTTTAATTGAAAGAAGTAAATAACCGACAATATTTTTTTTGAAAAGCTGAGAATAATCGTTTGATATACTAAATTAGGTAAAAATTAACTCAGCTCTAATGATTGTTTACGGAACCTCAACTACTAAAATTGGAACAGAAACTCTTGCCGACAAATGCTTAAACTGCGGCAACCAATTTACTATCCAATTAAATGTTTTTCAACGATATGTACACCTTTTTTGGATACCATTTCTTCCCGCTGGAAAAATTGGCATTACGCAATGTACACATTGCCATGAGGTTTTAGAGCAAAGTAATTTTACTTACAGTATAACCGAAACTTACAAGAATGCTAAATCAAATTCGAAAACTCCAATTTGGATTTTTTCTGGCGTACTAGTTGTAGCAATTATCATTGCTGCTGGTTTTATCTATAATAAGCAAGACGAAGCAAAAAATGCAAAAATCATATTATCTCCACAAAAAAATGATGTTTATGAAATCAGATTACCTAATCAAAGTTACACACTTTATAAAGTTGACAAGGTTGTTGGAGACAGCGTATTTATAATGCCGAATAAATTTGAAACAAATCAGATAAGCGGATTATCCGACCTAGAAGAAAAAGGTTATAGTGAAGAGGTATTCTCCTTAGTTAAAAACGACTTGAAAATTATGCTTGAAAAAGGTGAAATAATGGATATTAACAGGTAATAGAGAACTATAACCGATTCAAATCACTTAACTAATTCCTTACAAATCCTTTTTACCAAACCTGGCCCTTCGTAAATAAAGCCTGTGTACAATTGCACTAAAGCTGCTCCGGCTTCAATTTTATCTTTGGCATCTTGCGGAGAGTGAATACCTCCTACTCCAATAATTGGAAAGGATTTATTAGATTTTTCTGATAAGTAACGAATAACTTCAGTGGAGCGTTGAGTTAAGGGTTTGCCACTTAAACCACCCATTTCACTTTTTACTTTTTCTTCAGTATAAAGTCCGTTTCTGTCTATTGTAGTATTGGTTGCAATAACGCCAGCTATACCAGTCTCTTGAACAATTTCTACAATATCATCTAATTGCTCATTAGTTAAATCTGGAGCAATTTTTAAAAGTATTGGACGAGAAATATCGTTTTTTAGATTGCGTTGTTGCAAAGTATTTAGCAATTCCTTTAATGGCTCCTTTTCTTGTAAAGCTCTTAATCCAGGTGTATTTGGCGAGCTAACATTTACCACAAAGTAATCTACAACATCAAATAAACGGTCAAAACATTTAATGTAATCGCTGGTTGCATCTTCATTTGGTGTGTTTTTATTTTTACCGATATTACCACCAACCACAATACTTGGGTCTTTATCTTTTAACAATCTCAGGCGTTCTGCCATTACGTCAACGCCTTTGTTATTAAAGCCCATTCTGTTAATGATTGCACTATCATCTTGCAACCTAAACATTCTAGGTTTATCATTACCAGGTTGCGGTAAAGGTGTTACGGTACCAACTTCAATAAAACCAAAACCAAGATTGCTTAAAGCTTCAACATATTCTCCATTTTTATCAAACCCTGCAGCTAAACCAACTGGATTTTTAAATTTGATGCCAAAAACTTCTCTTTCTAAACCCTTGACGTTAATATCGTAACTACTACGAAGAATGGTTTTACCTAACGGGAAATAATCGTGAAACCATTTTAAGCGTTTTACCACAAAGTGATGCACATTTTCTGGATCGAACTTAAAAAAAATAGGTTTGATGAGGCGGTACATATTGCGAAGATAAGTAAAGTGAGGTAAGATGTAAAATGGAAGATGGAAAAGGCTGCAAATTTAGAATCAATATTGTTGAATTGTTCTATTGTTGAATTGCTATATTGTTTTGCAAAATCGCAATACTCACTAATTACATTTCAACCCCATCTTCCATCTTACATCATCCATTTTCCATCCCTAATATGCCGCTGTAAACTGCTCTTGGTGATGTGTATTATTTTCTAATTCATCAGCTATTACAATAGCTAAATCCTCTACAGATAAAATAGAACGGCCTTCTTCATTAAATACAGGGCTAGTTTTACCTAAGCGATATTTACCAGTACGACCAATAGTAATACCTGGGTGCATTTCTATCGCTGGACTAAAAAACAACCAATCTAATTCCTTTTCTTGTTTAAGTACATTAAAATAATCCCTTACTGCTGATGCTCCAGGATAAATTTCTGCAGGAAATTGTGGACCATCAACCAGTTGGTTACCATCAATTTGCAAAGTCCCTGCCCCACCAATAAAAATAAAACGTTTAACGCCAGATAGTTTCACAGCTTCCTGAATTGCTGTTGCTCCCGTTATGGTATCGTTGTATAGATTTGGGTTTGTCCAACCAGCATTAAATGCACTAACTACAGCATCAGCACCTTTTAATGCTTCCGCTAATTGAACTGTATCTAAAACATCAACAGCTAATTTGGTTAACTTTTCATCATTGCTTTCAATTTTATCTAAGTTACGGGCAATGGCTATTACTTCATTTCCACGACTTAATAATTCATTTAAAATGGCTGTTCCTACAAATCCTGTGGCGCCTAAAATTGCTACTTTCATTTTTTTTAGTATTGCGATAAGCGTATTGCGTAATGAGACAAATTTCACTTATCAAGGTTAATATATGTTAATTGTAATTATTTTTATTACAGTTTAGGTCAAAAAATTTTTAATCGAACTTTTTACTGAAGTCTGCCAAGCTTTGTTTGCTCAACTGTTCAATCAGTATTAATTCTGTGTCATTGTATAAACTATTTAAATGTTCATTAATGTCTTTTCCAACGGGACACTTCGGATTTGGTGTATTTTTTTGGTGGCCTAGAAATGACGCCTGCCTAACACTTTTATAAACTTCTCCCAACGTGATGTCATTTGAAGACATAGCTAATGATGAACCTCCATTTTTACCTTCCTTGCTTTGAACAAATCCGTAGTTACGAAGATTTATCAGTTCCTTTCTCACCAGAACAGGATTGATATTTATACTACCAGCTAAATATTCCGAAGACAATAATTCGCCATTAGCCTTATCAAGCAAAGTTAAAATATGCAAAGCGATGGCAAATCTTCCGTTATTCATTCTGTAATTATTTTTATTACAGTACAAAGGTATAAACAAAATTTGTATTTACAAATTTTGTTGGAAGATGGTAAATGTAAAATGGAAGATGTGTGAGTCCATTTTACATCTTCCACCTTACATTTTACATACTTAATAGCTGCAAAAGCCGTTGTTAAATAAACCTGATTGCAGCGAAAATACCCCGATTCTTTTTCGGGGATTGTAGCGAAAAGCAGGACCAATTTTGCCATTAATTACTGCCTTCTGTTTTCAAAAAATAGACTTGAAAACAGGCTTAAAAAACCGTATTTTTGCAGCGAAATGATTTCTATAAACGACTTAACCTTCCTAATTGGCTCTAGAGCCTTATACGACGAAGCAAACTGGCACATTAAACCAGGCGACAGAGTTGGACTAATCGGCGCTAATGGTACCGGCAAGTCTACTTTACTAAAAATTATTGTTGGCGAATATGCTCCATCTTCTGGTAGTATTTCGATGGCAAAAGATTTAAAAATTGGCTATTTGAACCAAGATTTACTTTCTTACGAGTCTCATCATACCATTTTGCACGTAGCAATGGAGGCTTTTGAACGCCAAAATCAGTTACATGATGAAATTGAAGAGCTTTTAAAACAAATTGAAACTGATTATAGTGAGGATGTTTTATACAAACTGAGCGATAAACAACAAGAATTTGAAGCTTTAGACGGTTATAATATCGAATACCGTGCAAACGAGATTTTAGCAGGTTTAGGTTTTAGTACAGAAGACCAACACCGTCCGTTAAACACCTTCTCTGGAGGTTGGAGAATGCGTGTAATGTTGGCTAAAATTCTTTTACAAACTCCAGACATCTTGTTACTGGATGAGCCTACCAACCACATGGATTTACCTTCAATTAAATGGTTGGAAAATTATTTAGGAGGTTTTGAAGGTGCAATTGTAATTGTTTCTCACGATAGGTATTTCTTAGATAAAATTGTTAGAAAAACAGTTGAATCTAGAAAAGGAAAATTGACTGTTTATGCAGGGAATTATTCATTTTATGTAGAAGAGAAATCTTTGCGTGGTGAAATCCAAAAGGGAGAATTTAAAAACCAGCAAGCTAAAATTAAGCAAGAAGAAAAGTTAATTGAGCGTTTTAAAGCTAAAGCAAGTAAAGCTAAAATGGCTCAATCGAGAATGAAAGCTTTGGATAAAATGGAGCGTGTGGAGGATGTTGATGATGATAACCCGACTGTAAACTTTAGTTTTAAATTCTCTAAACCAAGTGGCAGACACGTCATTAAAGTTGATAATGTTACCAAAGCATATCCAAACATCGAGATTTTAGAAGATGCTGATGGGTTGATTGAAAAAGGTGATAAAATCGCTTTAATTGGTGCGAACGGTAAAGGAAAATCTACTTTGTTAAGAATGATTGCTGGAGCTGAAGGATTTACTGGAAAAATTGAAACTGGACATAATGTAACCACCACTTTCTTTGCACAGCACCAATTAGAATCATTGCATTTAGAAAATACAATTTTAGAAGAATTACAAGCATTTGCGCCTAAACATACAGATACAGAATTACGTTCTATTTTAGGATGTTTCTTATTTACAGGCGATGATGTTTTCAAAAAAATCAAAGTATTATCTGGAGGTGAAAAATCTAGGGTTGCTTTAGCGAAATCGTTAACTACAGATTCGAACTTTTTAATTCTGGATGAGCCAACGAATCACTTGGATATTCAATCAGTGAATATCTTAATTCAGGCTTTACAACAATACGAAGGAACATTTATCTCTGTTTCTCACGATAGGTATTTCTTGGATAATGTTGCCAACAAAATCTGGTTTATTGAGGAAGAAAAAATCAAGGAATATCCTGGAACTTATGCTGAATATGAAGAATGGAACAGCAAAAGGGTAATCCCTACACCAAAACCAATTCCTGTTAAGCCAACTACTGAAGAGAAGAAAAAGCCAACTGAGCCAGCTCCTGCTAATGCACAGCAACAATTAAAAAAATTAAACGATAAATTGAAAAGAACTGAAGAAGAAATTGCAGCTTTTGAATTGAGCGTTAAATTGGTTGAAGCAGAATTAGCAAGGGAAGAAGTATTTTCTAATCCACATAAATTAGAAGAAGCCAACCAAAGATATTTAGCAGAAAAAGCTTTATTAGACCATGCTCAAAAAACTTGGGAAGAATTGGCTTCTGAGATTATGGAGCTAGAGGCTTAATGAAAAAATTAGGATTGATACTCTTTCTTGTTGCGTTTTTCTTAAACGCAAATGCACAAATAGTGTATGACAATAAAGTGTATCAGCCTTATATTAAAACTGTTGAGTGCTACAATACTAAAAAAGAACAATCATTTCCTATCATCATTTTACGTGGTAGTGAAACCATCACATTTGCTTTTGATGATTTAAAAGGTGGCAATAAAAATTACAATTACACCATTGAACATTGTACTTACGACTGGAAACCTTCTCGAATTAACAAATTAGATTACCTAGAAGGATTAAGTGAGGATATTATCTTTAACTATAAATTCTCTTTTAATACACTTCAAAAATTTACACATTATTCGCTGGTTTTCCCGAACGACCAGATTAAACCAAAAATTTCTGGCAACTATTTATTAAAGGTCTACGAGAATAATAACCCTGACAAACTAATAGTAACACAACGTTTTTATGTGGTAAATAACACAGTTGGTATTGGTGCAGAGTTTTTACCAAGTAGCTCTGTAGAATATAGATTTAGCAAACAGAAAGTAAATTTCTCGATAACATCCCAAATGTTAATTCAAAATCCTTCTACGGAGATTAAAGCGGTGGTAATGCAGAATGGGATTCCAGAAACAGCTATTACCAATACCAAGCCTACTTTTGTTAGGCAAAACACGTTGATTTACAACGAGATTAATGCCAATGAATTTTGGGCTGGCAATGAGTTTAGGAAATTCGATTTCAGGAATTTCAGGTTTAAGGCAGAACACGTTCAAGATTTTTATAGAGATACCGCGAATCACATTGTTCTATTTACAGATTTACCGAACGGAACTGCAAAATACAGCACTCAATTTGATGAGAATGGGAATTTCTTTATCCGCAATCAAGATGGTAGAGATAACATTACGGATAGCGATTACGCTAATATTTTATTTACTTTAAATGCTACGCCACCAACGCCAAAAGGTAATGCTTATGTTGTTGGCCGCTTTAATAATTACATTTTAAACGAAGAAAACAAGTTAAGCTACGAACCAAGCAGAAAGCGTTTTTATGGTAACTTAAAGCTAAAACAAGGCTTGTACGACTTCAAATATGTTTGGGTAGATGAAAATGGAAACTTTAATGATAAAGTTTTCGAAGGTTCGTTTTTCGAAACGGATAACAGTTATCAAATATTAGTTTATTATCGCAAACTTGGTGGCAGGTGGGACGAATTGGTTGGGTTTAGTAGCGTTAATTCGGTGAAAAGGTAATTAGTTCATTTGTGTCATTGGTCCACTAGTATCATTGGTTCATTGGTATCATTAGTTCATTAGTCGGGGTACATATAGAGCAAAGTTTAACCACAACAAATTCTACTTGCAATTATTTAAGGCTTCGTGAACTTTAACATATGAACTAATACTGAACTACTTCATCCCCAATGAACGAGTGAACTAATGAACTAATTTAATAAACTATCCCATCCCCAATGAACGAGTGAACAAATGAACTAATCAACTTTCAAAACCCAAACCGAAACACTTCCTGCTTCGCAGAAAAATTCTCCCCAACCATCTTCATCAATGGTTACCTCTTCATTTCGTTTCCCTAAAATATCGACAAATATTTTCCCAGTAAGATGATTTCCAATTTCCATTTTCTTAAAACCTTCGTCACCATTACTCATTAAAACAGCGATACCAGAGTTTGGATGTTCCTCATCTCCCGCCCTAGTCCAGCCGATGCAATTATTATGGTCTAAAAAATCTCTTTGTTCCCCGTAAGCCAAATTCTCTCTAACTTTTAAAAGCTGAGGCAATTCTGGCAAACCAATCAATTCCACCTGATGCCCATCATCTTCATATTCGGCGCCATAAACATCAGTATAAAAAACACAAGGAATACCAGCTTCACGTAGCAAAATCATACTGTAAGCCAATGGCCTAAACCAAAACTCTATAAATGACTCTAATGCCTGCATCGGCTGCGAATCGTGATTATCTACAAAAGTAACTGCCAATAAAGGATTACGATGGGCTAATGTATTCTCAAAAATGCAATTCAAATCATATTCTTTGCCCGCTTTAGAGGCCAAATAAAAATTGTGATGTAACAACGAATCGAAAAGCTGCGTTCTTCCACCAGTTATCTCTATGTACTTTTCTAACTCTTCAACACTTTCAATGTTCCAGTTTTCAGAAACTATGAAAAAATCTTTATCGCACTCAACCTTCATCCAATCTATCCATTCTATTAAAAATTCTGCTGGAATATGTTTAACAGCATCTAGCCTGAAACCGTCTAAATTACAAGTTTCATGATACCATTTACCCCATCTTTTCAATTCTTCCCTAACAGCCGGATTTCGAAAATCAATATCATTAAACATTAAATAATCATAGTTGCCCAATTCGCTAGACGGCACCTCTTCCCAACCTTCGCCATATTCATTTTGTATGGCATATATGGCCGATTCTTTACTGTCTTCGGCATAATCTACCCCACTAAAACACTTATGGTCCCAAATAAATTCAGAATGAGCACCTTTTCTACCTGGAAAAGTAAATTTGGTCCAAGCTTCTATTTCTATTTCTTCAGAAATAAACTCATTTCTGTCATCTTCATTTACTTTTCTAACTTTAATTTTTTCTATCTCATCACCACCTGCTTTATGATTAAAAATTGTATCAGCTATTACATTTAAGCCATTTTTATGCAGTTCATTAATGGCATTAATGTATTCTTCCTTTTTTCCATATTTGGTAGCAACGCTATTTTTTTGGTTGAATTCGCCTAAATCAAATAAGTCATAAGTATCATACCCTATAGAATAACCTCCATTGCTACCTTTATAGGCTGGCGGAAACCAAACACCAGTAAAACCCATTGATGCTAAGTTTGCAGCTTCTTTTTTTGCCTTGGTCCATAAATTATCTGATTCATTGTAATACCAATGAAAATATTGGATGAGCGTTTGATTTTGCATAGTAAATTTTAGATTTCGATGCGTTTATAACGGTAATTTAGGGTTAATGTTTGAGTTTATTTCAAATTAAACATTAAGAAATTAAGAAGTACTAAACCTTCATCTTCTTCACTACTTAATGTTTCCTATCATTTGAAAAGCAAAACCTATTTTTCATTGGTAAATTCTGTCCCGCTCTCGTTTCAAGCGAAAAGCTTTCCACTAAATCGGGTTTAGTTAATTTCTGTTCTGCAACTATGAGGGGTTTAATAGCACAGTCTGTTAATAAATAGCCCTGATTGAGAGCGATAGCTCTTGAGCTGAAAGCGAAAAGACTAAAGCCGAAAGCAGGACTTACGTTAAAAAAAGTACTGGCATTGCGCTTCAAAAAACTATAATTTATACAATTAATGTACAAACACCTATCTATTTTCTGTATTTTCGCCCCCAATATGAGCACAAAATCTAAAAGTCCAAAAAACTCTTTCACCATAATGAACGAGTTGGTATTACCTAACGACACCAACACGTTAAACAATTTAATGGGCGGCCGTTTATTACATTGGATGGATATTGCAGCAGCAATTTCTGCTCAGAAACATTGCAATAGAATTGTAGTTACAGCATCTGTAGATAATGTATCTTTTAAACAGCCTATTAAATTAGGTGATGTAATTACCATAGAGGCCAAGGTTACACGTTCATTTCACACCTCCGTAGAAGTTCGTTTAGATGTTTGGGCAGAAAATATTCCTTCTGGCACTAGGGCCAAAAGTAACGAGGCTTATTATACTTTTGTTGCAGTAGACCAAAGTGGGAGAACAATTCCAGTACCTGAGCTTTTACCAGAAACTGAAGACGAAAAGGAACTATTCCACGGAGCTTTACGTCGCAGGCAATTGCGCTTAATTTTAGCTGGCAAAATGGAACCTAATGATGCTAGTGAACTTAAAGCCTTGTTTTTTAAGGATTAATACCACGAATGATTGCTTAGTCCACAATATTATAATCAGCAATTAATTAATATGATGGGAGACTACGGTGTTGATATATTTATCTAGGTTTTTATATCCAGCCTTATATTTTTCATAATTCTCATTTACTTTGAGAATATATTTGGTGTTGGAAATTTCTGCAATTATACCAACAATTACACCTATACCTGCACCGCCAGCAGTTAATGCAGCAGTTAATTTGAGTAAATCATCGCCATTTTGACTGTCTTCGCTTTCTAGCGACATTAATAAAAGGCCTATACCTAAACCTCCTACGGCGCCCCCGCCTGTGGCTTCGCCAACCGTTAAACCACGTTTTCTAATTTTTAATCTCGTAATTTCACTCGGTCTAAAAGTGAGGTAATTTCCTTTATAATCTTCCACACCAATACCCTCAGCAGAAACTTTTTTTAACACCCCTCTAACAGTCTGGTATTTTTTTGAAACCACCTTAATTTCAAAATCACTTGTTTGACCTTTCACTGAAATACAGAAAAAGCAAAGTAGAATAAAAACGAGCAGTTTCATTAGCTAGCCATTTCTAATATTTTATCAAATTCAGTTGCTTTTAATGGCATAACAGACAAGCGACCTTGTTTTACCAATGAAATATCTTTTAAGCTTTCTTCAGCTTTAATTTGCTCTAAAGTTACTGGATTCTTTAAGGTCTGGAATGGTATTAAATCTACAACTACCCAGTTTTTATCATCAGTTGTTGGGTCTTGATAGGCTTCTTTAACAACCTTCGCAATTCCTACTACATTTTTGCCTTCATTGCTATGATAAAACAGCACTAAGTCGCCTTCTTTCATTTCCCTTAGGTTGTTACGAGCTTGATAATTGCGAACACCATCCCAAAAGGTACGACCGTCTTTATTAAATTTTTCCCAACTGTATTTAAAAGGTTCACTTTTTACCAACCAATGTTTCATATTATAATTTATAAAGTCCGAATTTACAATTTATGCAGTAAATAAATTAATTTAGGACACAAAATAAAGTCTAAATGAAAAAAGCAGCTCTCCTTTTATTTATCGTGTTCGCATCGGCAAAGTTACAAGCTCAAACCCTAGATTGTTCGAAATTTAAGGAAGGCATTTTTACGATGGAGTATGAAGGAACCCCAATCACCATAAAAAGATTTGGAAATACACAAGGTGAGTATCTGGGCAAGGCTAAAGTTCCCACCATGACGTTTGAAATTAAATGGCTTGACGATTGTACTTACACCTTAGCACACGATGCCAAAACGCACAAAAAATTTCCTAAGATTCCAGATAACGCGATGATAACTGTAAAAATCACAAAAATTGTTGGCGAAACTTATTACTACACTAGTACTTCTAATTTTTCCGAACAAGTGCTTACATCAAAAATTACCAAAACCGATTTGTATTAATCAAGCATAAAAAAGCGCCCCGACTTACATCGGGACGCTTTCAAATTATTTAAGATTTATTAGTCTTTCTTTTTATCTAAAGCACTTTCAATACGGTCTGCTAAATCTAACAAATGGTATTTGCTTAATGAATCTGCTTGAGAAGAAGCAGCTCCTTTAATGCTTGCATCAAGATCGCGTAACTGGCCTTTTACTACAGACATTACATCACTTTGTGAATTGCTTAAGCCACTTGGTGCAGCGCTACCTCTACCACCTGTAGGCGCTTGTGTTGCAGCTGCAGGAGCAGGAGGATTAACGATCGCAATTAATTTATCAACATAAGATTTCTGTAAGTTACGACGATAAACATCGATAGCCGAACTAGATTTTAACTCTGTAAATACAGCACCGTTTAAATCAGTAAACAAATCAGTGATTTTATATGCTGTTGCTCCATCAGTTGCTTCTGCTGTTACTAATTTACCTAAAGTGCTGCCCGATAATAAACGATTTAAGGTAGAATTTTGTAATCTAGCTACAACTTCTAAAGGATTAGCATCGATATTATCTAAAATTGGCTGATTTAATAACCATTTTGGAGTTGTAAACAATTGTGCATTTAAGAAGTTCATCGCTTCTTTTTGAGTTGCAGCAGGTGTACGCTCGTAAACAGGACCAGCTTGGTCTACAGTTTTAGGATTTTCGTAAATACCGCCTACATTTTTAGCTACGTGGCCCATGTAACGACCAAACTGCGAAGTCAACTGAGTGTACATATTAGTTAAGTTATCATAATTCTCACCTTTTTCTTTTGTCCAAAGAGGTAAGTTTGTTAAAATAACTTTTAAGTTTTTAATACCATACTCACTAGCTTTCATGGCGTTATCGCTCAAATCTTCATTTTGCGAATGAGGATCATCTGGATTAGTTTCAGTACCGAACCATAAACGTCTGTTTTTAGTTGATTCTATGGTCATCTTATCTAAAGCTGCCATATCAGCATCGATGGTTTTGTTATCAGGGAAATATTTATAACCCCATTCAATTGCCCAATTATCGTAGTCGCCAATACGAGGGTACAATCCTTTTGACGATATGTTATCTTCTGGTTGTGCAACATAGTTGAAACGAGCATAATCCATAATAGATGGTGTATGTCCATTTGCTTCAACCCATTTTTTGTTACGCAACATTTCGGTTGGAACAGTTGAACTAGAACCATAATTGTGACGTAAGCCTAAAGTATGGCCAACTTCGTGAGAAGAAACAAAACGAATTAAATCGCCCATTAACTCATCACTAAAAGTCATTTTACGTGCTCTTGGGTCTACAGCAGCTGTTTGAATCATATACCAGTCATGCACTAACGATTGAACATTATGGAACCAGTTGATATGGCTTTCCATAATCTCTCCAGAACGAGGGTCTGAAATACTTGGTCCACTTGCGTTTGCAATTTCAGATGGCTTGTAAACGATTGCAGAGTGACGAGCATCATCAATGCTCCAAGTAGAATCTTGTGCGAAAGTTGGTGCTTCTTTTCCAATCACTGCATTTTTGAAACCAGCTTTTTCAAAAGCCTTAGCCCAATCGTTAACACCAGCAATTAAATAAGGAACCCATTTTTTAGGAGTTGCAGGATCGATATAAAAAATAATTGGCTTAACTGGTTCTACCAATTCACCTCTTTTATATTTAGCCATATCTGCTGGTTTTGGTTCTAATCTCCAACGTTTAACCATTTCAATTTCTTTAACACCCTGTGGATTAAGGTCGAAATCTGTGTAGCCTACTGTGAAATAACCAACACGAGCGTCAAAATAACGAGGTTTCATTGGCACTTTAGGTAAAATAACCAATGATGTATTTAATTCTACAGTAGATGAACCAGTTGAAGCACCTGCGCCACCACCACCTGTAGGAGCACCACCACCAAATGGAGATGTTGCAGCCGCAGCCAATGTATAGGTTTTAACCGCTGTAATTTCTACGTTTGTTGGGAAACTACGCAAATTAGTTACATAACTACGGTCTGCCAATTGAGTTCCCAATCTGAAACGAGATTTTGAAGCTGCAGAACTAAAATAGAAAATATCGTTATCGCTATTTAAATAATCTGTAACATCAATTACACTTCCTTTTTTATCAGCTGTGTAAGCAGCAACATTAAATGCAGCAGCAATTGGTTGGATGTTTGAGTTTTTCAATGATTGATACATTGAAGTAGTCGAATCTGGACCGTAAGTTCTGAAACTAATCTTACGCATAAAAATTCTGTTGTTCGGACCTTTTTCAAATCTAATTACAGAACTTCCAATCTGGTCACCCGCATATCCTTGAGCCGCTCTTACTTCTGCACCAGATTTAGAGATACGGCTCACTACCAAAATATCTCTATTTAATGTAGTGTCAGAAATTTCGAAGAAGAATTTATCATCTAATTTATGAGTAGTAATCATCCCTTTTCTAGTAACTGCCTTACTTGTAATTACTTGATCATAAGGTTTTGGTTGTGCCCTAGTTGCAGCACCTGGCATTCCGGCTCTACGAGTAGTGTCTGCCCCTGCTCCTTGCGGTCTTACTTGAGCTTGGGTAAAAGACATCGCTCCTAAAGCCAATAAAATGGTTAGTAAATTTCTTTTCATGTTAATAATAAGTTAATCCTGTAAATATATAGCGATTGCCTTCAATAGCTGAATAAAGGGGATAACTTATTAGTTACAAACGATAAATACGTAAGTAGTTACGAAGTGAATTCGGGATTCTCAATTAAGCCAATCACATTGCCGAAAGGGTCGTATATACTAGCCACCCAAATAGCACCACCAACATTTTTTGGCGCTTGGTGAATTTGAATGCCTAATGCCTCGAATCTTTTAAAGCAAGCTTCAATATCATCTACACCCCAGTAGGTTATAGATGCATTTCCCGATGTGTAGCCAGAAGTATCTGGGTCTAAACCTAACTCAAAGCCACCGATATTGTAACCCACATAAAATGGCTCATCAAAGTAAGGTGCTATTTCGAAAACGGTTTTATACCACTCCTTAGCTTTAGTTAAATCTGAAACGTGGTAGACAATGGTTCTTAGTCCTTTTAGCATATGAGATTGTTGAAAAGTTGGAAGGTTAAAAAGTTGAAATGTTTTGGATGCATTATGGGTCCTAAATCTTGATACTTGATACTCAATTCTTGATACTAACTAGTGTATCATCTTAAAAAGCATTTCCTTCATTAATTCGCCATCAGTGGTATTCCCTGTGCTTTCCAAGCCTTTACTTTTTAAATCGTATTCTCTTAATAAACTGATAATATCGAAGGTTTTTGCATCATTAAAAGTTCTTGCGGCCGTTTCGTAATCTTTAATAAAATACGGACTAACACCTAGTTCCTTCGCTGCATCATTTTTATTTGGCAAATAATGGTATTTTAAAATTTTGGTGAAGTAAGAATTTAGATTTGCCATTACCATCACCATCGGGTTAGCTTTTGGGTTATCTGCAAAGTAATTTATAATCTGATTGCATTTTAAAATATTCCGAGTTGCTAAAGCTTTTTGCAATTCGAAAACATTGTATTCTTTACTGATACCAATATTTTTCTGGATGTGTTCTGTGGTAATTGTAGTTTCCTTGCTAATATTTAAACAAAGTTTCTCTACTTCATTTGCAATTTTAGATAAATCTGTACCTAAATATTCTGCCATTAGCGCTGCAGCTTGCGGAGCAATTTTATAACCTTTGTCCTTGATGTGTTCTTCAATCCAAGGCATTAACTTATAATCTCTAACTGGGTCGGATTGAAAAATTACTCCGTTTTTTGAGATTGATTTATAAATCTTTTTACGTTTATCGAAATTGGCATATTTGTAAGCCAATACCAAAATGGTGCTAGGCAAAGGTTTCTCGAAATAATTTAAAGCAAATTCAGCTTCTTTACTACTGCCTTCAGTTTCTTTTGCCCATTTCAAATCTTGTGCTTCTTTTACAATAATTACCTGGTATTCAGACATCATTGGATATCGCTTCGCAGCATTTAAAATGGTCGCCATATCAGTATCCTTACCGTATAAAACAGTTTGATTGAAACCTCTTTCGCCATCGCTCAATACATTATTCTCCATGTAATCAACCACTTGGTCAATGTAATATGGCTCTTCGCCTTGCAGCAAATACAAGGGTTTAAATTTTCTGGCTTTTAAGTCTTTAATAATTTCTACAGCACTCATGTAAGCGTAAAATTACGATTTAAATTAGATTTGATGCGAGGATAAAAAGTGTATTTGATAAATTTTCAGAAAAATAATGCCACAGCATTTTGGCAACTGCAGTCCCGCTATCGCCTATAGTCCTCGCTCGTACCTCGCTGTGGGCTATTTGGCTCTATCGGGTTTAGGATCAGAGTTTGTGCAAGTAAAACCCACCCAAAAGCTACTGTAGCAGTTACATAGCCACGACATTAGCGGAAATACTTTTAACCCTTTCCCTTTAGGGGATTAAAGGGTTAAAAGATTGAAGCGTTGGCGGGACCGAACCTACCAAAAGAACCACAGGCTTTGCGCTACAAAAATTTGTGATAAAAGTTATCTTTGCTTCACTTTATGTTTAATCCCACTCCTCTTAATTTGCCTAATCATCCTTTTAAAATTACCCAAAAGGACGAACTCTATTTCATATTCGATGAGATACGGAAAAAACATTTGGTTTTAACGCCAGAAGAATGGGTGAGGCAACATTTTATTCGCTACTTATTAAAGGAGAAAAGCTTTCCATCGGCTTTGCTGCAAATTGAAGGAGGTTTAAGTTTAAACCAGACAAGAAAAAGAAGTGATATTTTAGTTTATGACAACTTAGGCGAAAAGATAATGGTGATAGAATGCAAAGCGCCATCCGTTCCCATTACACAAGCTACCTTTGACCAAGCCGCAAGATACAATTCTGTTTACAAAGCTCGATGGCTTGCTGTTACCAACGGCTTAAACCATTACTACGCAAAAATTGACCATACCAATGGGAAGTTTTTGTTTGTAGAGGAATTACCGAGTTATAAGGAGTTGTAACACAATTTGTCATTCTGACGAAGGAAGAATCTCTGCGAAAAATCTACTCTGAGATTCTTCGCGATGCTCAGAATGACAAACACCCCATCTAAAAATAATCCTTCTTCCAAAACTGCGTTTTCCCAGTATAAATTGCTTCATTACACATAGACACACAAATTGAGGCTTGTGTGCCGGTATTGATGTTTGAAACTGGTGTTTTACCTTCAGTTATCGCTTTATAAAATTCTTCTAAGGCATAAAAAGTTCCATCTTTTGTTGGCTTATCTAAAATTGGGATGCCACCATCGGTATTTACAACTAATTTGGTTGCTCCTGTTACGCCGTCAACAATACCTAATTGTCTTTTCGTTTCCAATTCTGGATAAAAAACACCTGTATCTGGCAGTAAATTTACCGAACCTTTTGTTCCTTTTATTTTAAACAAATAACCATCGTGGGCATTACCACAAGTTGCGCCAAAATTGCCTATCATACCGGCATTTTTGTAACGAAAAACAGCTTGAACATTATCATAAGTTTCTCTGCCATCTTTGTAAACATCAATTCCACCTGTGCCTATAATCTCATCAGGTTGTGTTTCAAATGCCCAATTGATAAAGTCTATCTGATGTGATAAAAGCTCAGCAGGTAATCCGCCAGAGTATTCTTTGTACATCCGCCAGTTAATTTGCCTTTCTAAACTTGGGTCTTTCACTGGTCTGCGCCAGTTCCAATTTCTATCCCACCTGCAATCTATTTGCGAAACTTTACCAATATATCCGCTTTGTATCATCTCCTTAACCCTAAAATAAAGTGGAGAATAACGATACTGATAACCAACCTGAAAAACCTGTTTTGGGTATTGCTTAACCAATTTTCTTAATTCTAAAGCTTGTGCAATATCATAAGTCATTGTTTTTTCTACATACACACTTTTCCCAGCCAAGATGGCGTCTTTTGCAATTTTGAAATGCTCGCTTAAAGGTGTTGCTATAAAAACAGCTTCAATTTTTTTATCGTCTAGTATCTTTCTGTAGTCTTTTACCGCTATTGCTGATGAAGAAATATAATTTTTGGTCTCTTCTAATCTAAAATCTAATACATCGCAATAAGCAACCGTATTAAATTGATTTGGCATTTTTTTAATTACCGACAAAACTCCTTTACCCCTATCACCACAACCAATCATGGCAATGTTAATTGGAGCTAAAGCGGTTGCAGCAAAAAGATTTTCGGCCATTAATATACCCGACCCCAATAAAGTTGATTTTTTAACAAACGACCTACGATGCATTACAAAGTTTTGATTTTGATAGACCTAAAGCTAACTTTATTTCCATGGTCTTGCAACAATAAGTGACCTTTTTGAGCTTCACCGAAATTTTTCCAGTCTTTATATTTACTGATAGCTACTAACTTTCTAAACTCTTCCGAACCTCTCGTATATTCTAAAACTTTAACACCGTTTAAATAATGTTCTACCTTATTATTAGGATAAACCACAACTCTACCTCTATTCCACACACCAATTGGACGCGGGCTACCTAATTTTTTATCCGCTTTAATTAAATCATATAATGATGACAGTGTTCTATTTCCATCACGACCTAATTTTGCATCTGGGTGTTTTTCATCGTCTAAAACTTGGTATTCTAATCCAATTGCAGAACCAGTACTTTTTTCGGCTAAAGTAACGAAGTATTTAACACCACTATTTGCTCCTTCAGTTAACTTAAACTCAAACGACAAATCAAATGCTGAGAATTCTTCCTTAGTTACAATATCACCACCATTGGTAGATTCTCCTCCGTTTGAAGGCAACACACTTAATTGTCCATTAGCAATTTCCCAGCCTTTGGCAGGAAATTCTGTTTTGTTTGCACCAACCCAGCCATTGTTGGTTTTACCATCGAATAACAATTTATATCCATTTGCTTTTTCTTGAGTAGATAAAGTATTTGGAGTTAAGTTAACCACATAAATAGATTTTGGAAAAGCCGTTGGTTTTAAGTTGGTTGTTTGAATATTGATGTTCTTAAAATAAACTTTCTTCCCTTCTAAATGAGTTTTGTTACCAATTCCGTGAACTTGTAAACCGATAAATCCGGTTTTGTCTAAAGTATCAATCACATAAGAAACAGGAATACCATTTACCCAAGTTTTAGTCTCGTTACCAATACATTCTATTTTATAATGGTTAAATTGCTCTGATTTATAAGCGGTTTTAGCTGCTGGATTTGTTTCTAAAGGATATAACCATAATCTTCTAGCCTCGTCGTAAATACCGCCTGTCCAAGCTCGTGGAGTTGGGTCTATTTCCATTTGGCGACCAAAAACTTGCCCTGCTCCTTTGTTTCCAGCAGGATCAAAATGGCTTCTTGTTTGTACTCCTGTATTGGTTTCAGTGCCTTCAAGTTTAACATCTAATTCTAAAACAAAATCTCCATATTCTTTTTCGGTTACCAAAAATGAGTTTGGTGAATTTGCGGTCATTGTGCCGATTATCATTCCATTTTCTATGGCATAAGGCGCTTTTCCAACCACCTTTTTCCAGCCATTTAAGGTTTTACCATCAAACAATGGTTTCATTTGAGCATTTGCTGATAATATTAATCCGACTAAAGTGAGCGTTACTAAACTGATTTTTTTTAGGTTACTGAACATATTATTTATAGGGTTGATTTTTTTTATTAGAGATTCTTCGCTTCGCTCTGAATGACAGGGCTAGCAATGACGATTTGATTTTTTAATATTTAAAGACTTTTCCGCCTGCCATTACTTCTTGTGTTTTTTCATCGAAAGTAGCTTTTGCACCTGTACGAACGGCTGCGTTAGTCATAATGTTAGCAATTGAATGATAATATCCTGCTTCTACTGGTGCATTAGGTGTTTTTCTGCTTCTTACACATTCCATCCAATTACGCATATGACCTGATGTTAAAGGGTCTCCGCCCATATTGGCATCACTTGCAGTTTTAATTTCTGATTTTGAAAGGTCAAATGGTGTTAATAAATTCGGCTTTAATCCCATTGCTGCAGCTTCCTTTTCTTTCAATCCGCCATTTGGCGAAACCTTATTTGTGATTAAGTTTAACTCACCGCCATTTGAATAATATACCTCGCCAACACTGCCTACACTATTTTGCATTCTTGAAGTAAAGGTTACTTGAAAACCATCGCTGCTATCCGGCTGTCCATAATCAAATACTGCAACCATCGAATCCCAATTTTTACGTCCGTCTTTCCAAGTATAAATACCGCCATTGGCAACTACACTTCTTGGATGTTTTAATTTAGTAAACCAGTGTACGGTATCGATTTGGTGCGACATCCATTGTCCAGGCATTCCAGATGAATAAGGCCAAAACAACCTATACTCTAAATATTTTCTTGGGTCAAATGCATCATCAGGGCGGTTAACCAAAAACCTTTTCCAATCTATATCTTCTTGTTTTAATTTAGCAACTAGGTCTGGTCTACGCCATCTGCCTGGTTGGTTCACATTCCAAACTAAATCTACAGCTGTAATTGCGCCAAATTTCCCATCTTGAATATATTGAGCAGCAGTTGCGTAATTTTCTCCGCTTCTGCGTTGAGAACCTATTTGGACTATTTTTTTACTTTCATTTACCGCTTTTAAAGCTGCTCTTGCATCGGCCATTGTTTCCGCAAAAGGTTTTTCAATGTAAGCATCACATCCAGCTTTAACGGCTTCAATGGTATGCATTGCGTGTTGAAAATCAGCTGTGCTCACAATTACAGCATCTAAATCTTTCATTGCATAAAGCTCATCGTTATTTCTACAAGCTTTAATATCGTGTCCCATTTTTTCTTTTAGGTGAGCAACACCTAAATCTCTACGGTAATTCCATAAATCTGAAAGCCCTACAATATCAAAATTGAGTTCTTTGCTATGATTCTGAAAGCAAGGGAATAGTGTTTCTCTAAAACGGTCAGAAAATCCAGCAACACCCACTCTAACTCTATCGTTTGCGCCGATAATCCGATTGTAGCTTTTAGCGCTACTTGTTAAAGTGCCCGCATAAGTTGCAGCAGCAATCAACGCTGATTGCTTGATAAATTTTCGTCTTGTATTGTCCATTTCAGCTAACAATTAAATGATTAGAAAGTATATATCTGGTTAGATTAAAATGATTTAACCCAAGTCAATAATATGATTTTTTAAACAAAAACCGCAAAAGTGAACGTAAAATTTTTGCGCAATCGTTTCTATTTTGGTTAGAAGCTGTTAACCAAAAAAAATAAGCCGCAGATTCGCAGATTATAAATTGTATAAAATCTGAGAATCTGTGGCCAAATATTTATTGGGTTATAAAAACTAGGCGGTAGAATGACTATAGTGCCTTTGCTTCAATATTCCAAAAAGTATATTTTCCTAAGGTATAAACTGGCGTTTCTCCACCATGGAAAAATTTCACATCGGCTCTTTTACCTTGTTTGTAAATCATTCCCTTTAAGGTATATTTTTTATCAACCGTTAAATTACCTGCCTGCTCAGCAGTAATAATTCCATTTATTTCTAGCTCCAAATCATTTAAAAGTGATTCTTTTGGTCTCGCAGCATCTTTAAAACCTTTAAAAGTTGCAATTTTCACAGGTTGGTCACTTACGGTTGTATCTGAAATAGCAGTAAGTTGCAAAGGAAAATCTGTTAAAAAATTAGCTTCGTTACTCAAATTAATCATTTTGCGCTTAAACTTATCAGTAACATCGGCTTCATTATTTACATTTTTAGTCCACTGCGGATTAGTTTCAATAAAATTGCTGACTTCTTTTTCAAGAAAAATATTGGAATCGGTCCCTTTAGGTTTCTCAGAACAGGCGAATAACGTAACCGCCATTAATAAATAAACTAGCTTTCTCATTGGGTTTAATTTGGTTTTTATTGGTTAGAATTATCTGCCTAATTTAATATATATATAATAATGAAGGAAAAACTAAAGTGTAAGATTATCGTTAACATCATAAAAAAGCCCTTCGAAAAATCAAAGGGCTTAAATTTTATAGGCTCTTATTATAATTTATTTCAAACTCGCCACTCTTTGTGTAGTAGGAACAGGAGTTAGTTCTTTAACTTGCATTGGATAAACGCCCAACACATAAATATTACCGCCAGTCTTTTTATAATAATTTACATCAGCACGTTTGCCTTGTTTGTAAATCATCGATTTAAGATAATATTTACCACCTAACTGCAAACCCTGCGCCTCATCAATAAACTGGAAGATTCCATTTATTCTTAATTGCATTCTGTTCAGTAATGATTCTTTAGGCCTAGAAATATCCGTATAAGTTTCAAAAGTTGCCATTTTAAAAAGCTGTTCGCCCATTAAAGTATCTCTAATGTCGGTTGCTTGAAGGGGGAAGGCAGTTAAGAAATCTATGTTATTACTTAATCCTTTAACGTGTCTTTGAAATGAATCTAGCGCATTTGAGAACTTCAAGCTGTCTTCGCTATGCAATCCTTCACTTTTATTTATGTACTCAATTAACCTGTTTTCTAAAAAAATCTTCGATTGATAGTTGATTTTTTCAATTTTCGGTTTAGGTTTACTACATCCTAAAAAGATGGCAACCAGCGAAATAAATAGTATTAATATTTTAACTTTCATTTTTTACCCCTCTAACAATGCTAAACTTTCTGTTATCGTTTTAATTTTCGATTCGGCGTCTGCTTTTTTATTACGTTCGTTCTCAATAATTTCTGGTTTTGCATTTTGAACAAAACGCTCATTACTCAACTTTGCATCCACAGATTTTAAGAAACCTTGCAAATAGTGTAATTCTTTCGTTAAACGTTCTTTCTCTGCATCTAAATCTACATTTTCGTTTAGCACGATGAAAAATTCATCATTACCAACCATAAAACTTGCCGCACCTGGTATTTTATCGTTAACTATTTCCACTTCACTGATATTTGCCAATTTGAAAACGATGTTAATCCATTTTTCATAATCTAAACCCGAATTAACTTTTATACTTAAAGGCAAAGCATCCTTCGGTGAAATTTGACGAGTGTTTCTCACATTCCTAATCTCAGAAATTAACTCTTTTATCAGCTCTGCTTCTTTTAGTAATTGTTCATCGGCTTTGCCAATTACAGGATAATCTGCCACAATACAGCAATCCATTTCGGCTCTTTCGCCAAATAATTCATCGTGATACAATTCCTCAGTCAAGAATGGCATAAATGGATGCAGTAACTTTAAGATTTGCTCGAAATATCCGATGGTTATCGCTTTTGTTTCCGCATCTATCGGATGTTGATAAGCAGGCTTAACCATTTCCAAATACCAAGCACAGAAATCGTCCCAAACCAACTTATAGCTATCCATTAAAGCTTCAGATAAACGATACTGTTTAAAGTTGCTTTCTATTTCGGCCAATGCCTGATTAAATCTATTCTCGAACCATGTAATGGCTTGTTGATTAGGATTCTCCAAATTTTCATCAACTTCCCAACCTTTAACTAAACGAAAAGCATTCCAAATTTTATTGGCAAAATTTCTGCCTTGTTCGCAATAAGCTTCATCAAACATTAAGTCGTTACCAGCTGGTGATGACATTAGCATCCCAACCCTAACACCATCTGCACCATATTTTTCAATCAAGCCAATTGGGTCTGGAGAATTACCTAATGATTTAGACATTTTTCTGCCTAATTTATCACGAACAATACCCGTTAAATAAACATTGGTAAATGGTTTTTTACCCATGAACTCGTGACCAGCCATAATCATCCTAGCTACCCAGAAAAATAAAATCTCTGGAGCCGTTACCAAATCATTTGTTGGGTAATAATAATTGATGTCCTTATTATCAGGATTTTTAAAACCATCGAAAACAGAAATTGGCCATAACCATGATGAGAACCAAGTGTCCATCACATCTTCATCTTGCCTTAAAAATGGCTCTAATTGTTTTTTAAATCCTGCTTTATCCGCTGCTGCATCTTCTAAGTTTTTCTTTTTCCAAAACTCTTCTAAAGCTTCGTCTTTCGTTTTAGCAACTACCCAATTCCCTTTATCATCATACCAAGCAGGAATTTGTTGCCCCCACCATAACTGACGAGAGATATTCCAATCACGAACATTTTCCATCCAATGACGGTAAGTGTTCTCAAATTTATTCGGAATTAAGTTTACATCACCATTCAAGACATCATCTAAAGCAGGCTGAGCCATCTCTTTCATCTTCACAAACCACTGCATAGAAAGTTTTGGTTCAATGGCAGCATCGGTACGTTCAGAGAAACCAACTTGAGATTTATAATCTTCTACTTTCTCTAAATGACCAGCTTCCTCCAACATTTTGGCAATCTTTTTACGAGCAACAAACCTGTCCTCGCCTACCAAAATAACAGCTAGTTCGTTTAAAGTTCCATCGTCATTCAAAATATCTGTTACTGGTAAATTGTGTTTTACCCCTAGTTCATAATCATTTAAATCATGTGCAGGCGTAACTTTTAAACAACCTGTACCAAACTCAATATCAACGTACTCATCTTCAATAACAGGAATTTCGTGATTAACCAACGGCACAAAAACTTTCTTCCCTTTTAAATGCGTAAAACGCTCATCATTCGGATTGATACAAATCGCGGCATCAGCCATAATCGTTTCAGGACGAGTCGTAGCTATTGTTAAAAATTGGTCTGTAGTTCCAGCAATTAGATACTTAATGTAATACAGTTTTTGATTTACCTCCTTACGAATAACTTCTTCGTCAGAAACGGCCGTTTTACCAGCTGGGTCCCAGTTTACCATACGTACACCACGATAAATCCATCCTTTTTTGTATAAATGGATAAATGAATCTATTACCGCTTCAGACATATCGTCTTCCATTGTAAAACGAGTTCTATCCCAATCGCAGCTTGCACCTAATTTCTTTAATTGTTCTAAAATAATGCCCCCATATTTCTCTTTCCACTCCCAAGCATATTTCAAAAACTCTTCACGAGAAAGGTCTTTTTTGTTGATTCCACGTTCTTTTAACATCGCTACAACTTTTGCTTCTGTAGCAATAGAAGCGTGGTCAGTCCCAGGAACCCAACAAGCATTTTTGCCCTGCATACGAGCTTTACGAATCAATACATCCTGAATGGTATTGTTTAACATGTGCCCCATGTGCAATACGCCAGTAACATTTGGTGGCGGAATTACGATGGTATATGGCTCACGTTCGTCTGGTTCAGAGTGGAAAAACTTCTTGTCTAACCAATAGCTGTACCATTTATCTTCAGTTTCTGTAGGATTGTATTTTGTAGAAATGCTCATTTATATTGTTGGTGTCGTTATAGCGTGTAAAAATACGTTTTTACGCTCAAAAGACCAAAGCGGAAAGGATAAAAGACCAAAGCTGAAACCTGCCTGCCGCAGGCATGGACCAAAGACTAAAGTTAATTTAGAAAATTATTAGAAAATCAGTAACAGTGAGATTTATCAATGGTAGTCCTGCTTTTTGCTCCAAGTCCTCTCCCGATGAAGAATCGGGATGTGGGCTTTCCACGTCAATCAGGTTTAGAAAACTTAGGGCAGTGTAGAACACAGTAGTTGCAATCTCAAAAGAATGCAGTTAAACATTTAGGACTAAATTATTTATGATTGATTAAGTAAAACAAAGAAGAGCCAAAAGCTTTTGCTAAATAATCCATAGCGTCAAAAGCTTCAATAAACATATTATTCTTAATTTTTATCCCCTCTGGTGTAAATCTTCCATTATTAGAAATCTTAATGTATGCCCCCTTAAAGTCTTTACCGCCAATATACATAACTTCTCCTGGCTTAACGCCACCTTCCAATTGTATTTGTTTCTCTTGGCAAAAAATATTGAAATTTGCTAAGGCTCCTGTTCTCGAGATTTTAATATCTTTAGTTTTTATCGTGAACGTCTCTTTATCTTCAGTAGCTATTTTAATTTTTTCCTTACTTAAAATTGATTTGACAAATAAAAAATTTTCAAGGCTATTTCTCTCATTTCTAATAAGTATAACATTAGCTCCTTCTTTCGGGATTGCATCTTGAGCATAACTTGTTTTACATAAAAGAAGCCCTAAAATAATCAGTAGATTTTTCATAATTATTCTCATTCTATTCCATCAAAAACATCATCCAAGTTTAAAAAAAAACCTGGCAATACAGAAGATGTAATTTCCTCGCCTAAAGTGAAAATTTTTGATGGCTGGAATTTACCAAATTCATCCAAAGTGTAAATTAAAATGTTTTGGTCGCTTTGGCTTACCACCCAATATTCTTTAACCCCAAACTCTTGATAAACCTGATATTTATGGAACAGCTCTTTTTTATTGTTTCCTGGAGATAAAATTTCAACGACAATATCTGGTGCACCAACGCAACCTTTATCATCGAGTTTACTTAAATCACAAACCACACAAATATCGGGTTGCAAAACAGTGAATATAGCTGCATCTGCTTTGCTGCTTTTTGGGAAACGAACATCGAATGGAGCACCATAAACTTTACAAGGTTTATTTTTTAAAAAATTCCCGATTGCTAAAAAAATTGATCCAAAAACTTCTTGATGAACTCGAGATGGAGCAGGACTCATTTTAAAGATTTTCCCTTTAATTAATTCCACTCTTTCATCAAAAAGCCAGTTCAAATAATGCGAATAGCTATAAGTTAACGATTCATCAACATCGTTGAAACTATAGACTTTCGTTTCAGTTAAATCTGGATATGTTTTCTCGGCAGCCATCAAACCAAATATACTAATAAACAGTTGATTAAAACCCTAATCCAAGAAAAACTACTTCTCGAGCACATTAAAATTCAGATTTTCAGGCACACCTAATCTTCGTCTTTCATCATCGAAGGATGACCCCACTAATGGTCCGATTATATTTTTTTCAAAGTTTGTTGAAATTTTATTTTTTAAAGGGATGATGTAACAATAATTAACATTCCCGTAAGTTGGTGGATGTTGTTTTACGATAATAAAGTCACTGTTCTGCCCAACACCTACAATATTTTCTTCAATTACTGTTACAGCATTTCCTTCTTCGTCTGTATATACAAGTTCTAATTTAGAAGATTCTTCTGAACTGTCAATCTCATAACCTCCGTTTAATTTTTTATCTCCACAAGCTTGTAATGTCAGAATAATCATTAACAAGAAAATTAGTTTACATAACACTTTCATATTTAAAACTTCATTTTTTGAATTCTAATAGCATTTAAAATTGCTAAAAAAGCAACGCCAACATCGGCAAAAACAGCTTCCCACATGGTAGCCAAACCACCTGCTCCTAAAATTAAAACTACAGCCTTTACCGCAAAAGCCAATCCGATGTTTTGATAAACTACACGTTTTGTTGCTTTACCGATTTTGATGGCTGTTGCAATTCGGCTTGGCTGGTCATTTTGTATCACAACATCTGCCGTTTCTATGGCAACATCGCTACCCATCGCTCCCATCGCCATTCCCAAATCGCTTAACGCTAAAACAGGAGCATCGTTAATTCCATCGCCAACAAAGGCAACTACTCTGGATTTGTCCTTTTTAATTTCTTCTAATCTACTTACCTTATCTTCTGGCAGTAAATCGCCATAGGCAAAATCAATTCCTAGTTCTCTAGCTAATTTTTCTGTGATTGCCGCTTTATCGCCGCTTAGCATCACAATCTGATTTACGCCATTTTTATGCAAATCCTGAATGGCTTGTTTTGCATCCGCTTTTACTTCATCAGCTATAATTACGTAGCCCGCATATTGATTATCAACGGCTAAAAGTACTATAGTTTCTACTTGTTCATCTAGTTCCTTAGGGTAAACAATTTTTAATTTTTTAAGTAATTTAGAATTACCTGCAGCAACATTCTTCTTCTCAATCATAGCTGTTAATCCGTGACCAGCAATTTCCTTAACCTCACTTACCTCTAATAATTTTTTATCGCCACAATGGCTAACAATAGCTTTTGCAATTGGGTGTGTAGATTTACTTTCTATAGCTGCCAACAAAGCAAAAAATTGAGTTTCATCTATTTCAGCTTTAATTTCCTTAACCTTAAAAACGCCGTGAGTTAAGGTTCCCGTTTTATCCATCACCACCGTATTAATTTTGGTAATTACATCTAGGAAACTGGAACCTTTAAATAAGATTCCGTGGGCAGAAGCAGCTCCAATACCACCAAAATAGCCTAACGGAATAGAAATAACCAAAGCACAAGGGCAAGAAATAACCAAGAAAACCAATGCTCTGTACAACCAAGTTTGAAACTGATAATCAGCTACAATAAAGTAGGGCAAAACAACCAAAGCAACGGCTAAAAAGAAAACTATGGGCGTGTAAATCTTCGCAAATTTTCTAATGAACAATTCTGTTTTCGCTTTACGTGAAGTTGCAGATTGCACCATTTCCAATATCCTCGACAAAGCACTATCTGCAAATTTTTTGGTCACTTTTAAAGTAATAACCTGGTCTAGATTTAGCATTCCAGCTAAAACAGTTTCGCCTTTCCTGATGGTTCTTGGTGTACTTTCTCCAGTTAAAGCCGCTGTGTTAAAACTTGCGGCATCATTGATGAGCTCTCCATCCAAAGGCGCTTTCTCTCCTGCTTTTAATTGAATTGTCTCTCCAATTACAACTGTTTCTGGTTTTACGGTTTCAAATTTTTCATTCCTCAAAACATTTGCAATATCTGGCCTTACATCTAATAATGCTTTAATATTCTTTTTTGCTCCTTCAACTGCGGCTCCTTGAAATAATTCGCCAACTGTATAGAATAACATCACCGCAACAGCTTCTGGATATTCTCCTAAAGCCAAAGCGCCAACAGTGGCTAAAACCATCAATAAGAATTCAGTAAAAACTTCGCCTTTAGTAATTGTTTGAAACGCTTCTTTTATAACAGGAAAAGCAACAGGAATATAGGCCAGCAAATACCAAACTATGCGAATATAACTTCTGAAAAAATCAACTCTAAAATAATCAAAAGCAATTGCGCTAAGCAATAACACCAAACTGAAAATTGCAGGCAGGTAGGTTTTAACAGAAGAAGCATCCCCATGATCATGGTCGTGACCATCTTCATCGTGGCTATGTTGAGAGTGGTTATGGCTGCAGCAACCATTGTCTTTTTTCTCGTGGAGATGTTTAGGTTTTTCCATTTCTATTTAGAATAATTCAAAATTAGCCTTTTTAGGTTACATTTTAATTTCAGCACAATAAAAGATGTTAAAATATGTTAAATAGATATTAAAAGATTCAAAATATGAAATCGTTCAGGTTATCTCTTTTTAATGGTGATATTTTTCGCAGAATTGGACTAAGTAAAATATACTACTGGTTTAACAAGTAATATTTCTATTAACTTGTTTTAATTTATCTAGTAATTCTTAATTTTCGACTTTATAAAACATAAAGTATGAAAATTCAACTCAAAAATTATTTTGCAGTTCTTGGAATTTTGGCTGTTAGCATATCGGCTAATGCGCAACAGTCTCCTAGAAAATATATTGATCCGGTTAATATGGATCTGAGCGTTAAGCCAGGAAACGATTTTTACCAATATGCAAGCGGTACCTGGATAAAAAACAATCCTGTACCAGCAAAAGAAACTCGATGGAGCTCTTTTAACGAACTTCGTGAATTTAATTCACAAGCAGTAAGAGGTTTAGTAGAAGCCGCGGCTGCAGATAAAAATGCTCCCGCAGGTTCTGTGAATAAACGTGTTGGCGATTTTTATGCCGCCGCAATGGATAGCTTAACTATCGAAAAGCTTGGCTACACTCCTATTAAGGCTGATTTGGAAAAAATTAAGCAAATCAACAGTGTGCAGGGAATGCTAGAGCACACAGCTTATATGCGTACCTCGGGCATCGGCGGCGGAATGTTTGGTTTTGGCGTTGGGCAAGACAGAAAAAATGTAACCAAATATTTAGTAAATATTTCGCAGGGCGGAACGACACTTAACGACAGGGATATTTACCTAAATGATGACCCTCGTAGTCAGAAAATTAAAGCAGCTTATAATGTTTACATGACTAAGTTATTTTCTCTTGTAGGAAATACTGAAGCTGAAGCAAAGCAAAAAGCTGAAACAGTATTTAAAATAGAGAAGGCATTAGCACAAGCTCAAATGAGTCGTATTGAGATGCGTGACCAATACAAAACCTACAACAAACTTACTGTTGCAGAGTTTAACCAGATTACGCCAAACATTAATTGGAAAACATTGATGCCGAAGTTTAAAGTTACTGGACAAGACACCGTATTAGTTAACTCTAAATCTTTCTTTGAAAAACTAGATGGTATGTTAACTTCTGTGCCATTGGCAGATTGGAAAACTTATTTGGAGTGGAACGTCTTGAAGTCTTCTGCAAATAACTTAAGTTCTCCTTTTGTTAATGCAAGTTTTGCTTTTACACAAGCACAAACTGGCCAGAAAGTTGCCACTCCACGTTGGCAACGCATGTCAGCTTTAACCGATGGTACAATTGGCGAATTATTAGGGCAGCTTTATGTGGCTAAATATTTCAAGCCAGATGCTAAAGTTAGAATGGACCAGATGATTGTAAACTTGCGCAAGGCTTTCGAGATTAGAATTAATGGTTTAGAATGGATGAGTGATGCAACTAAAAAGAAAGCTTTAGAAAAATTACACGCATTTACACCTAAAGTTGGTTACACCACCAAATGGCAAACTTATACTGGCTTAGTTATAAATAGAGGAACGTACTTCCAAAACTTACGTAACGCTGGTGTTTGGGGCTACAATGAAAACATAGGCCGATTAGGAAAACCTGTAGACCGTACTCGTTTCGGCATGACGCCTCCAACTGTAAATGCTTCTTATAGCCCAACAATGAATGAAATTGTTTTCCCAGCAGGGATTTTACAATTCCCATTCTTCGACCCGAATGCTGATGATGCTGTAAATTATGGTGGTATTGGTGCAGTAATTGGTCACGAAATGAGCCACGGTTTTGACGATACTGGTAGTCAGTACGACAAAGATGGTAACTTAAAAAATTGGTGGACTGAAGAAGACCGTGCTAAATTCAATGAAAAAACAAAAGCTTTAGGCGAGCAATTTAATGCTTACACAGTTGTAGATACCATCCATGTTTTAGGAAAACTAACAATGGGCGAAAACATTGGAGACTTAGGCGGATTAAATGCGGCTTACACAGCTTTTAAGATGACAAAACAAGGTCAAGGTAATGAAAAAATTGATGGTTTTACTCCAGACCAACGTTTCTTTTTGTCATGGGCACAAGTTTGGAGAGGAAATATTTTACCAGATGCTGCAGCTCAGTTAATTAAAACAGATCCACATTCTCCTGGTCCGTATAGAACTATTGGTGCACCTGTAAATATGGATGCTTGGTACAAAGCATTTGATGTTCAACCTGGTGATAAACTTTACAAAAAGCCAGAAGATAGAATTAGATTGTGGTAGAATTGTTAGCCACCTAAATACGTAATCGTCATTTCGACAGAGCGCAGCGACGAGAGATCTTTAAGTCATCTCCATTTTCTGAACCATCAGTTTTTGTGGTGAAAATTTAAAGATTTCTCGTCTATGAAAAATCTCGTTCGAAATGACGATTCTTTTTTACTTATACTTCTCTTGAACTCTTTTAGGCAGCTTAGCCAAAACCAATTCCCTAGAAGTTTTAACTCTTTCTTTTAACTCTTTCTCGTTTAAAACATCCAAATTCTCGATGTAAACCCATTGCTTTTTAGCCATGTGTGGCGCTTGTTTAATTCCATCACTAGCAGTTAATTCATCAAATTCTTCTGGCGTACACTTTGTAGAAAAGCTATTTCCTTCATCGATGGCGATAATGATGAACATTTTTTCTTCCACCATGAAACAAAGGTGTTCCCATTTTATCCCTTCAGTTGTTCCTGGGAAACTCAAACAATATTCTCTGAAACTTTCGATATCCATTTTTTCAAGCTAAAAGGTTAAAGTATAAAGTCCAAAGTTAGGAAAGAATCGCTAAAGGAAAATGCTAAATTTGAACCACTATCTTCAAAATCCTAAAATCCTGATACTGACTATGAATATCCTCACTAAAACTGCTGACGGTTCCAACACTTTATTTAATGAAACTGTGGGAGAACATTACCACTCCTCAAATGGGGCTTTGCAAGAGAGTAAACATGTGTTTTTAGAAGCAGGGTTAAAATTTGCCATAGCACAAAAAGATGAAAATGAAATTTCTGTCTTAGAGGTAGGCTTTGGCACTGGATTAAATTTCATTTTAAGTTTTGCGCATTGCGAAGAAAATAACATCAAACTAGATTATACAGGGATAGAAGCCTTTCCTCTTTCAAAAGAAGTAATGGAACAAACAGGTTATGAAGAATATGTTTCATCAACGGTTTGGCAGAATTTCTTTTCCAAGTACGATGATGCGTTGAATAATAAACAATCTTTATCATCTTATTGCGAACTAGAAATAGCCAATACAACTTTAGCTAACTTTAAAAGTTCAACAAAGTACGATGTGATTTATTTTGATGCTTTCTCTGTACAACACCAACCAGAAATGTGGACTGATGAAATGATTGCCCATACTTGTAGTTTTTTAAACGTAGGAGGAGTTTTTGTCAGTTATTCCATTACTGGCAACTTAAAAAGGGCAGTTAAGAGCTGTGGTTTAAAAGTAGAAAAATTACCTGGTGCTGCAGGAAAAAGAGAAATGCTTAGGGCAGTTAAACAGTCCTGAGTCGTCAGTCATCAGTCTTGAGTCTATTTCCTATTTCCAATTCTCTATTCCCCATCCCACGAAAAATCTTTTATCTTTATTGAAATTATCTACCATGAAAGAAACCGCTCTGCCATTTGTTGCCAAACTAGCTTTAGTACTGCTTTCTATTATCATGCTGGGTTACTTGGCAATCTTGGGCAAAAGCCTTTTGGCGCCATTGCTATTTTCTCTATTAATGGCTTTTTTACTTTTGCCATTTGCTAATTTTTTAGAGAGAAAATTTAAGTTCGGCAGAAGCATTGCATCTATTACAGCTGTAATTTTAATGATTGCCGTACTTTATGGGATATTCTATTTTTTAGGAAATCAGCTAGGAGAATTATGGAATGACTGGCCTTTATTAGTTAAGCAGGTTACTACCGCCTTTCATGATATACAAAGCTGGATTACAAAAACTTTTCATATCAATGGTGACAAACAAAAATCTTATTTAAGTGATGGCATAGAGAAATCATTAGCTACAAGTGCAGTTGTAATTGGCACGACGTTATTAACTCTTTCTTCAAGTTTATTATTCTTGGCGTTTACTTTATTATTTACGTTTTTCATTCTCAATTACAGAAGGTTATTGTTTAGTTTTTTAACAACAGTTTTCGCCGAGCAACACAAGACTAAGGTTACCGAAATTGTAAGCGAAATACAAAGCATCATTAGAAAATATGTATCTGGATTATTCATTCAGATGTTTATTGTAACCGTTTTAATGATTTTAGCGCTAACTTTTTTGGGCGTTAAGTATGCAATTTTATTAGGCCTTATTGCTGGCATCTTTAATATCATCCCCTATCTGGGGATTTCTACCGCTTTATTAATTAGTGCATTGATTACTTTCGCAACAGCTGGAGCCGCAAAAGCTTTATTGGTAATTTTAGTATTTGTCGGCGTTCATACCATTGATGGAAATATCTTAATGCCTTTAGTTGTCGGCTCTAAAGTTAAAATTAATGCGCTTTTTGCCTTTATTGGTATTATAGTTGGCGAAATGATTTGGGGAATTTCTGGTATGTTTTTATGCATTCCGTATTTAGCAATGCTGAAAATTATTTTCGAAAGAGTAGATGGATTACAACCTTGGGGAGCATTGCTTGGCGAAGGACATAAAATGCCTAGAAAAAGAAGGACCTACAGAATTACCAAAAAAATAAAACTCGAAGAAGCCGAATAAAATGAAAGTTGAAAAAGAAAACAGGTCGCCACATATTTTAAATACCTCTGCGAATCTATTGGGATTTTGTTTCATTGTTTTAACATCAGTTAAGATTTCAAAATTAGAAGAGTCATCTTTTATTGATGAAGGGGCTGCCCTAGCAATCATTATTTTTATGAGCAGCTGTTTACTTTCTTTTTTAGCTATGCGAAGTACAACTGTTCGTGCATCAAAAATGGAACGAGGTGCAGACGTTTTGTTTCTTGTCGGATTAATCGTTCTATTTATTACAACTATGCTTATTTCCTTTAATATCATAAAATAATATGCCTGCAAACATTCCACCTCCTGCTACCACAAGTCCAGATACCGCATTTTTAAGATTATTAACTGTTCTCGATACCTTACGCACTCAATGTCCATGGGATAAAAAACAGACAATGGAAACCTTACGCCATTTAACCATCGAAGAAACCTATGAGCTTTCTGATGCCATTTTGGAAGGCGATATGCAGGAAATTAAAAAAGAATTAGGCGATTTGATGATGCATTTGGTTTTTTACGCCCGTATTGGAAGCGAAACCAACGATTTCGATATTACCGATGTATTAAATGGTGTTTGCGATAAATTGATTAATCGCCATCCTCATATTTATGGAGATGTTGAAGTAAATGATGAAGATGACGTAAAACGGAACTGGGAAAAAATCAAGTTAAAAGAAGGAAACAAATCTGTTTTAGGTGGTGTGCCTGCTGGATTACCTGCCTTGGTTAAAGCAAGCAGAATTCAAGAAAAGGCTCGTGGCGTTGGTTTCGACTGGGATGAAAAAGAGCAAGTTTGGGCAAAGGTTGAAGAAGAATTACAAGAATTTAAGGATGAGTTTAACATCGCAGAGAACGAAAACATAGATAAGGAAAAAGCGGAAGGAGAATTTGGAGATTTGCTTTTCTCATTAGTTAATTATGCCAGGTTTATTGATATCAATCCTGAAAATGCACTAGAAAAAACCAATAAAAAATTCATTAAACGTTTTCAGTTTCTGGAAAGCAAGGCAAAAGAAAATGGCAAAGCTTTGCAGGATATGACATTAGCAGAAATGGATGTGTATTGGAATGAAGCGAAGAAATTGTAGCCCCCTCTAACCGTCACCCTGAATTTATTTCAGGGTCTTTCATACAAGCCAGATGCTGAAATAAATTCAGCATGATGAATCCATAAATACTAATATGAAACCCCAAGCCGTCATTTCCCAAAAACCCTTCAGAGTTATTCAACTTTTCAGGAACATTAATTCCTATGGGAAGGATGAAAAATCTTTTGAAGATAGAAAAGACAAAATAGCTTGGAAACCAATTAAATCTACTGCTGGTTTTGTAAAAGATAATGTCGTGCATTTGCCAGAATCGGTTTTAGAGCAGCCAAATTTTGAGCATTGCGATTTAATTTTGTTAATAGATGATAACTTCCAAACCATTCAAAATGTAGTTTATACTTCAGAGAAAAACCTTTGTTTTAGAAACAAAAGCGAAAACAAGTTCGATTTCCTACAAATCAAATTAGATGAAAAAGTAGAGCTTTATCTAAAACCTGGATATTTTGAAGTTGGCTTTCCGGAACGCAATGAATTTAAAGTTTGTGAGTTAGCTATAGCAAAACCAGTTTCCATAAAAATAAATGGTAAAAGAGATTTTTCATTAACCGGCAGAAGAGCAAGAACTTTTATAGAACAAGAATATATATTTAATTACATTGGCGATTTTACTGAAATCATAATCGAAAAAGAACCTTTCCATCCTATTATAAAAAATGTTCCGACTGAGAAAAAGGTGATAGATTTAATGAAACCGCTTTGGTAAACTCTTTTTTAAGTTTATGCAGGTGCCGTAGTTCGTGGCATAAGTTTTCGTTTATAAACCCGATTAAAATGAAAAGCCCCGATTCTTCCTCGGGCTTGTAATGTAAAGCGGGACTGATGTGGGCGAGAATTACTGGCTTTAATTTCCAAGTCTTCGACTACGCTCAGACTGACAGTCAACTATAACAATAATCTCCCCTTTTTAAATATCTTTAATAAACCGAAGGATTTTTAAAATTCATACGTCTAACATCAAATTGATATTGAACGAACAAGATTTAATTTTGCAATTAAAGAAGCGAAATGAAGCGGCGTACCATCACTTGGTAAACGCTTATCGCACCCGTGTGTTCAATACAGTTTTAAATATTTTGCAAGACGCGGAAGAGGCTGATGATACGGCACAAGAAGTTTTTATACAAGTGTATCACGCCATAGCTTCATTTAAGGGAGATAGTTCGTTAACAACTTGGTTATACAGAATTGCGGTTAGAAAAGCGTTGGACAAACTTAGACAAAGAAAAAATAGGCAGCGATTGCAAAAATTACTGCCTTGGTGGATGCCAAATGATGAAAATCCAAATCAGGTTTTTCATCACCCTGGGATTGCCTTAGAAAACAAAGAAAGAGCAGCAGAATTATTTAAAGCTATAAATGAACTGCCAGAAAAACAAAAAGTAGCTTTTACGCTAATAAAAGTTCAAGGTATAAAGTACGATGAAGCGAGTGAAATCATGCAGCAAAGTATTAAAGCCATTGAATCTTTAATATCGAGGGCTAAGCAAAATTTACAGAAACAATTACAACACTACAAAAATTCTTAATGTTATGGAACAACATAAAACACCAATAACTGACGAGTATTTAAAAAGTTTAGAAGGAATTGAAGAAGCAGAGCCAAGAGATTTTTTCTATTCAAGATTAACAAATCGATTAGCTAATGAACAAACACAAAAAGACTGGGTTTTCCCATTAAAACCTGCTTGGATGATTTGCACTTTGGCTGTTTTTCTGTTAATAAACACCATCATACTAACTCAAAAAAGTAAACCTCAAAAAACTGACGAATCTAATATTGAAGGTTTTGCCAATGCTTACGATCAAAATATTTCATCTTATTAAAAGACAATGACCTCAAATAAAAAGATTTTAACTGCCTTAGTCGTGCTTTTGCTCATTGCAAACGTGGCAACTATTGGGCTATTTTGGTTTAAAAAAGAGAATAAACCTCAACAATTAAAAGGCGGACCAGCAAAATTTATCATTAAAGAACTGGGCTTAGATAAAAGTCAGCAAGAGCAGTATTTAGTTTTGGTTGAGGAGCATCAGCAAGGTGTTCGTCCGCTTAGAGATGAAATTAAAGACGCAAAAGATGATTTTTTTAGCCTTTTAAATCAACCAAATGTTACTGAGGTTGAGAAATTGACAGCAGCAAAAATGGTAAGCGCTTCTACCGAAAAACTAGATTTATTGACTTTTAACCATTTTGCAAAAGTTAGGGCCATTTGTAACCCAGCACAGCAGAAAAAATTTGACGATATTATAAAACAAGTGATGCAGATGATGGGTGAACAACATCCAAAAGGCAGAGGACCTCATCAAGGTCCACCAATGGATGGACCACCTCATAATGGGCCACCACCACATGAAGGAACAGAAGGAAACCATCCTCCACCCCCGTCAGAAAATTAATTTTTAGTAGAGCGAAGGATTTCAAAATTAGATACGTCTAACAAGAAAACCCATTAGAAAACCAATAATATAAACGATATGAAATCCATCCGCTTTAACTCACTCATCGCTTTGTCAGCCGTTATTATTTTAGTGAGCTGCAAAAAATCTAGCACAACAGCAACACCTACTGTAACTAATCCTGTTGTAGTTACAACAGTAGGTGCAAATGTTCCAGATGTTTACAAAAAAATATACGGTGCATCTAGCATCACATCAGATGGAACTTACATCACCATAAAAACAACTGGTTTACCAGACCATAAAAGTGCTTATTACGCAACTTCAAACGCTCTTTACGAAGCATTTACAGGAACAACTTTTGGTGGTTTTGCCTTTAATAAAAACCCCAGCACTTTAGCTGCGCAAAATTATACCTTTAAAATTCCTTTAAATCCTGCAATAAATGCTGCACACGCAACAACTCCAATGGGCCCAATGGGTGTGGCTATTAATGGCATACCTTTGTATAACCAATATGCTGGTGGTGGTGCTGCTTTAAGTGGAGAAATTGTAAGTTTCGACCAAGGTTGGGGACATCCAGACCCAGGTTCACATTACCACTACCACGTTGAGCCCATCAAGTTAACAACAGCAAAAGGTTCTGATGCCTTAATGGGTTTCTTGTTAGATGGATTTCCAGTTTATGGCCCTAAAGAGAATGGTGCAACGGTGGCAACAGCAAGTTTAGATGCATACCACGGACATACAAGTGTAACTGCAGACTACCCTGCGGGCATTTATCACTACCACTTTTCTACAGATGCACCATATTTAAATGGAAATGGCTTTTACGGAACCGCAGGAACAGTAACTTATTAATGCTCAAATATAAATTCAATATTTCTTTGGTTATCGCTCTTTTTGTTTTGCATTCTTGTAAAAATGAGAAGAGTGATAACCATTTAAAAACCATTAAAAAAGTACTAACAAATTATGTAAATGCAGATAGTTGGGATTTTAAGAACGTTGCAGATACAATTTATTACAAAGACAAACTCTTTACTGGTATCCAATTTTCATTATATCCCTCTGGCGATACTTTATTTGTTAAACCTTGTTATGCTGGTTTGCAGGAAGGCATTTCTAAAACTTGGTATCCGAATAAACAGTTGGCAGAAGAGCGATTGTACATATCTGGCAAAAAAGAAGGAGTACATAAAGGTTGGTGGCCAGATGGAAAATTAAAGTTCACTTACGAATTTGATAACGATGAATTTAATGGCCTTATCAAAGAATGGTACAATACGGGAAACCCTTTTAAAGAATTCCACATGGTTAAAGGTTACGAAGAAGGCAGCCAAAAAATGTGGTGGATAAATGGAAAAACAAGAGCAAATTACATCATTAAAAACGGAAGAAGATATGGCTTACTCGGCACAAAAAACTGCATCAACGTTGCAGATAGCGTTTTTATTAGTCGTTAGCATAATTTGTTATGCTTGCCAAAGCGAAACAAAAACAGAACATTTACCATATTACAATACACCAAATTTCACACCTTTATTCATCAACAATAAGGATTCGGTTAATCTGTTGGTGCCTCATCAAATTGCAAATTTTGCTTTTAAGAATCAGAATAATCAAACCATTACCCAAAAAGATGTGGAAGGTAAAATCCATATTGCCGATTTCTTTTTTACAAGTTGTGGCAGTATTTGTCCAATAATGACAACCCACATGAAAAAGATTGATTCGGTTTATAAGGATGAAAAAGACCTTGTTTTGCTCTCTTACAGCGTTACTCCTTGGCTAGACAGTGTTAAAATTTTAAAGGATTATGCTCAAAGGTATAATGTGACCAATCCCAATTGGCATTTTTTAACAGGCAGTAAGTCTGATATTTACACCCTCGCCAGACAATCTTATTTCGCTGAAGAAGATTTAGGTTTCACCAAAGACAGCACTAACTTTTTGCATACCGAACACTTTTTATTAATAGATAAAAACAAGAGAATTAGAGGTATTTATAACGGAACACTTGAGTTAGAAATTAATCAACTGATAAAGGATATTGCCATTTTAAGAAAAGAAGATTAATTTATAACTACATAGACACATAGTTAAAACCACTCTATGTTTTTCCATTAGAAAAATATTGTCATCACTCTTCGGATAGTGAAGCCCTTCTTTCCACTTTACTTCGGGTAACCGCAAGGGTTACCCCTACGTGCTCGTTCCAATAAGGTTTATATTTTAAAGTCAGTAATTCTTCGGGAAGTTTCCTTATACAATCCCAATATATTATTCATTTCTATGTAACCTATGTATCTATGTGGTTAAATATCATTTTATATATTTGCTATAACAATTACCACATCTATGAAAAAAATATACGCCCTTTTACTGCTAAGCATTTTCGCCTCTCAAATCAATGCCCAAACAGTAACACCAAGTAGTAAAACATTATCCAAAACAGAATCCGACGAGTTTTTTACCACAGCTTTTAAAAAGAAAAACTTAATCAATTTCCCAATATTTAGAGCTTATACCTATACCGATAAAAGCGGGACCTATAATGTTGCTTTAACTGAAAGCGCCGACACGGTTAATAAGGAAAAAGATACCGTTAACTATACCATCAAAGCTTTTAACTTTAAAGTCGACAAAGCCATAACCTTAAAAAAATGGGAAATAAACGATTTTAAAACCCCAACCGTAAAAGGCAATGAAAAAGAAACTTCAATATGGTTTTGGACAAAATATTGTGAGTTTAATGATTTAGATGGCGATGGCTTAGTAGAACCAATTATTGTTTATGGAACTTTCGGTGCCAATGGTTATGACGATGGCAGAGCTAAAATCTTAATTTATTATAAAGGGTTAAAAACAGCAATCAGACACCAAAATGGCGTTTTAGATAATGAACGTAAAACCCAAGTAGATCTAACATTCTATAGCTTACCAGCAACAATACAATCTCATTTAAAAGAATTGATGGAGAAAATGGTTAAAAATAAACACGCCATCTTCCCTACTGCCTACGCTGATAAGATGGATAAAAAGGCAACTCAAATTGCAAATGAGTAAAAATTTCTTTAGGCATTTAATCATTGTAATCATCTTTTTGATAGTTGATTATGTACTGATTTGGTTTTGGGTAAAAAGTATGAATCCAGAGCCGAGTGGTTCTATCGCTTTGCTTTTCCTATTACCATTTACAGTTATTCTAAATTTGATAATAGCACTCATTCTATATATTAAAAAGAAAAAATATGTTCTCTATTTTATTATGAATGCTTTAATTTCTCCTTTTTTAATGTCTTATCTATTTAAACAGGGAATAAGCAGAAGCTTAGATAATACATATCAAGAGTGGAGTTTTAGAATTGCAGATACCACTTTTAATATCACTAGAGAGAAACAGGACAAATATTTTAGTATGACTTATAGTAATACTGAAGGAATGTCTGTCGGATTCTTAAATGGAAATTACAAGTCAGTTAAAGACGGTTATTTATTAACTACGGATTCTAACCAGTACATCATAAAAAATGATTTCCTTTTTGGCTTTAGAAAAAAAGGTGACAGTATAAAACTTACCAAAACCTTATTCTAATTTCAACCAATTAATTTTCAGTTAATTATGTATATTTAATTAACTAATTCAAACTAAAATTAATTGCAATGAAAAAATTATCGTTTCTATTTTTACTTGCCTTGTCTTTTGCTGCTTGCCAAAACAAGGAAACCACAGCTACAGCTGGTTCAAGTGCTGATACTACAAAGTATCCTTACACCATTAAAGACCCAGAAGAATGGGAAATGAACAAAGACCCGAAAAATTTATTGGCAGCTATGAACGCTGTAAAAGCTTTTGAAAATTTAGATACCGCTGCTTTAAAAGAATTTATTGGAGATAGCATTAACCTTGTGGTTGATGGTTATGAATTTAAAGGTTTAAAGGCCGAATTCATTAAATCTGCTCAAGAAGAGATGAATAAATACAAAAACATCACCATTACATTGCAAGACCGCGAATCTGTTATCAATAAAGATAAAACTGAAGAATGGGTTAGCTTATGGTACAAACAAGTTCATGAAACTAAAGATGGCAAAAAAGATAGCTTAAACTTCTTTAATGACTTAAGAATCAAAAACGGTAAGGTTATCATTTGGAGTGAGTATATTCAACATCCGATGGCTAAATAATGGTTTGTCAGTCTGAGCGTAGTCGAAGAACGATTACGCTCGAGACTGACAATAATATTTTAATTTTGTCATGCAGAACTTGTACCGATTTTACATTGGTAGCTTGCGAAGCATCTCAAGATTAACCTTACTAAGAGATTCTTCGTTCCTCAGAATGACAAACAAACATTACCCGTGTTTCTTTTTCTTATTCATTATCGCCTTTTGGCCAATACCAAAATTTGAAGTTTTAGAGTTACTCTCCTTCTTTTTATGAAACGCCGCATCACGATGATTTTCTTCATCCTCTTGCTCTGCTAATATTTTATTCTTTTGAGCTTTTGCTTTAGTTACTTCTTCTACCAACAAATCTTCAGGCAAATCTGCCACTTCAATTTTCTGACCAATCGCTTGTTCAATTTTACGAACTTGTGGCAACTCTAAATCGGTGGTAAAAGTAATAGCAACAACTTCTTCATCGCCCTGCTTAATTACCCTATTTAAGTAAGTTTCCTTTTGTACAGGTAATTCAAAATGGAAAATAAATGGGATGCCTTCCAAATCCATTTGCTGTAAGCCTTCATTTGCTACAATTAAAACACGAGCTTCACTTATAGCTTTAAAGTCTTCAATATCATCAAAACCCGCCTCGTCAAAAAATAAAGGTTTGTAAACAAAAATATCATCGGCCTTGCCATCAAATAAATCTTTTGATAAAGTTTGAGCTGTTAAACGGGTATTTACAAAAACCACTACTTTATCAAATACTTCAGCATCTTTTAAAAGCAGATTAAGCAAATTTAACTTCGTTCTAAAATTAGGAACGTGATATAAAAGCTGTGTATACGTTTCTGTTTCGTTCTCCTCTAATTCATCAACTTCTATAGTGGTAGGCAATTTCATAAAGTTCTCAATCATTAAATCGAGCCTGTCATGCATTACATCAGTAAAAATTAAATGTTGACATTTCTGTATGCTGTTTGCCAATTCATTAATAGGTAATTGCATTCCTAACTTCACCATTTCTGCAGCATCATCTACCACAAACATTTGAATTTTATTAGTGTTTAATCCTAATTTCAAATAAACAGCCCTAGCTCTAGAAGGTACGGCAACCACAATATCAACGCCATCCGTCAACTCATTAATTTGAGTTTCCATTGCTCCATCGGCATGTATTCCTACAATACGAATAGTCTGATTTCTATTTAAAAGCTGAAATTGCTCCATCACTTCTAGCACTCTTTCTTTAGTTGGCACTAAAATTAAAGCTCTTGGCGCTTCTTCAAAACCATATTTTAAACGCATTAAAACCCCTAAAATATAAGTAGTAGTTTTTCCACATCCCTCGGGACCAATTGCTATAATATCTTGACCACCTAAAATACGTGACATTGTTCTAGCCTGAATTTCTTTTGGACTGAGGTATCCTGCAGCTGTCATTGCCGATACTAATGGTTTGCTTAATTTTAATTGTTCTAAAGACACTTTTTGTTCTGTAAATTGATAATGAGGCAAAATTACGGAAAATAAAAGGGAGTATGGTAAATCGACAATTTTATTAAATTGATTTATTTTTTAAATGCTTGTAGCGTTTAATAAGTGATGTTCGTATTGGCTATAAAACAAATTAAATTATGAAGAAACTGATTTACTTATTGGCATTAATCATCACATTTTCGGCTTGTAAAAAGGAAAGCACTTCTAATCATTTTAAGGGTAATTATACTGGTACTTTTAGAACTTCATTAGGTACAAACAAGGTTATAACTGATACTGAGATTACTTTTTCTGATAACCTATTTAAAGTTAATAAAGGAGCTAAATTAGCCAGTGGAACATTTAAAATTAACAACTCCAAAACAGTAACTTTTGAAGACAAAAATATTTGGACTGCCGACTTTGACTGGAATTTAATTCTTAATGGAAACTTTGAATATCAAATTAAAGGAGATAGCTTAATTTTATCAAGAAACCTAAATACAAACCCTGCATCAAGCTATCTTTATCCTTATTATGAATATAGGTTAAAGCGCAACAATTAATAAATGCTTAACACGCAAATACCAGACAACGAACTAATAAACCGTTGTAAAAATGGCGACATACATTACCAAGAATTGCTTTACAAGCGTTTCTATGGCTATGCTTTGGGTGTTTGTTTAAGATATTTATTTAATAAAGAAGATGCTCTTGAAGCTGTTAATGACTCGTTTATTAAAGTATTTAAAGCCATAAATACTATACAAGAAGACAAAAATTTCAAGCCGTGGTTCAGAAAGGTTTTAGTAAATACAGCTTTAGATTACAAGAGGAAAAACATGCGTTTCAGTCAAGCCATAGAAATGGTAGACACAGAACCGCAAACCACCTACTCATCTGCTTTAGAAAACCTTTCTGCAAAAGATATTTTAAACTTGATGAAGAATTTAAATGAGACGCAAAGTTTGGTTTTTAACTTATATGAAATAGATGGTTATTCTCATAAGGAGATTGGGAAGATGTTGAATATGCCAGAAAGCTCATCGAGAACCTACTTAACAAGGGCTAAACAAACACTGCAAAATTTATTGATTACGCATTCAATATATAAAAGATGAAACCATCATGAGCAAACAGGCAAAAACAGAAATGACTATTGCTCATGATAGCTTCATCACCGTTAAAAATAAATTATATGAAAGATGAAAGATATAGATGAAGAATTAGTATCGCAGATTAAAACTGTTTTCGAGAACTTTGATGATGAACAAAGCGAAAATGGTTGGGCGAAACTACGAGAAAAATTTCCTGAAAAACCAACCAAAAAACTACCAATTTGGTGGGTTAGTATGGCCGCTGCTGCTATTTTAGTTGCACTAGGCTTTCTTTTAACTTTAAACAAGACTACTGAGAGCAACAATACTCATCAAATTGTTAAACAGCAGCCAATCATCAAACCGAAAATAGACAGCATTATTAATCAAGAAATAGTTAGTAAAAAAGACGAAGAATTAAAATCTGCAAAAAACTCTTTTAATACAAAAAAGAATGGGCAACAAAGGGATAACTCAATAATTGAAAAACCAATTATTGCAGATGTAAAAAAAGAAACTGTTATCGCCAAAGTAAAACAACCGATCAAAAAAGAAGCCATCACAAATCCGAAAGTATCAGATATAAAAAAAGAAACTGTAACTGCTAATGTACAGCAACCTATTAAAAATGGAAACACTATTAATCCGAAGGTAGGAGTTGTACAAGACCCTATTAGTCAAAATACTGTTGTGGCAAACAAAGTTGATACAGCCCAAAACATTAACAACCAAAATCAAGTTATTGCGAACAATAATGGAGCAGTGGTTAAAGACCCAATAATCGTTAAAAAAACAACCGACCAATTCTTAATCGACCAAAGTAAAATTTTGGCTCAAAAACCTAAGGAAGAGCGAAAAACAAAAGAAACCAAAAGTTCTATCGAAGTTTTTAGCGGTACTTTTTTAAATTATTATGCAGATAATACGGCTAAATTAAATGCAGGTTTTGGTGTAAATGCCAATGTTAAATTAACTAAAAGCCTGTTTGTTAGTTTTGGTGCTGGTGTTAGCCAAAATAAAATAGAATATCAGAAAAGTATACCTACCGAAGTTTCTCGCTCTATGTCTTATTCTGCTTTTGATGCGGCAAGCTCAGCACCAAATAATAACCAAGGCACTGCAAACAGTACAAGCATTTCAGACATCAGCATAAATGCTCAATTGTTAAACTTTGATATACCTGTAAGTCTTAAATATTATCCAACCAAAAAGCAAAACTTTTACATAGCAACAGGAATTAATTCTAACACTTACCTTTCTCAAAAATATACCTATGGTTATAATTTAAGCAATAAAAATGCCTTAGGTATAACACAAACAGCAAAACAAGAAGAAACCGAAAAAAGCAAAGTTAATGGCTTCGATTTTGCGACAAGTGCCATTTTCGCCATTGGCATTAACCAAAACATCGGAAATAACAGCCTTACTTTCGAACCCTATTTTAAGCCTGCCATTGGTAACATGGGAGAGAAAAATCTTAGGATAAATACTGTTGGCTTAAACTTGAAATTCAACTTTACATCCACCAAAAAATAAACGTCATGAAATCAATCAAGACTTACTTAGCTATAATATTAGCAATTCTTACATTTGCGAGTTGTAAAAAACAAACCTATTTAGATTTATCAGGCACATATATTATAAAGTCAGGAGAAAGTTCATCTATTCCGAAAGATAGAAATCTAATAACTGTAACTGCTTCAGATTTTGCAGATAGTCGCTGTCCAATTAATGCAGATTGTGTTTGGCAAGGAGTTGGAACCTTGAAAATTAAATTCAACGATGATCATAAAGAACAAAATATAGAATTATGTATTGGAGCTTGCGAAATAGTGTCAAAATCTAAAAGTCAGGATATTACTTTAAACAATATAAATTACACCATAGAATTAACCGAATTATCCCCTTATCCAGGCACTGGAACATCAAGTTCAATAAAACAAGCTACAATAATTCTCAAAAGGAAATAGCGTATCAAATTTTTGATACAAAAGCTTGATTCCTTCAATATTTTGTAAGTTTAACCTATCGGGAAATTTAAACTTACAAAATGAAGAAAATTATCTTAAACCTCTTTTTAATTGCACTTGCTGGTACAACTTATGCTCAAGATGCAATTAGCTACCAAACGCCTCCAAAGGCAATAGCAGACTTATTATTAGCAAAACCAACTCCAGGTGTTAGCATAGATAGCAAGGCAGAATGGATGTTATTTAGTGAACGAAATTCTTATCCCTCGGTTGAGGAATTGGCAATGCCCGAATACCGTATCGCTGGTATGCGTATCAATCCGAATAACTATTCAGCAAGTCGCCAAACTTTCATCAACAACTTCAGTTTAAAAAACATTAAAAGTGGCAAAACATTAGCTGTAACAGGTTTACCAATGCCTCTATATGCAGGTGCGGTTAGCTGGAGCCCAAGTGAAACTAAAATTGCTTTTACCAACACCACACCAACTAAAGTTGATTTATACATCATCGATGTGGCAACTGGAAAAGCAACAAAGGTTAACAAGCAACCTATCAATGCAATCATGGGTGGTGGCGCAACTTGGGTTGATGATAACACCTTGCTTTATAGAACAATTACCAAAGCGGCAACCTTAGCTCCTGCCCGTCCACTAGCTCCAAAAGGACCAACCATTCAGCAAAACTTAGGTAAGGCTGCACCAAGTGCAACATTACAAGATTTAATTAAAACTCCTTACGATGAACAATTATTCGAGTTTTTTGCAACTTCTCAGCTCGTTCAAAATAAAGCTGGTATAGAAACTCCGATTGGCAAACCTGCTATTTACAGTGGCATTACGCTATCTCCAGATAAAAATTACATGATGGTTCGCACCATTAAAAAACCTTTCTCTTATTTAGTTTCAGCAGGCGGTTTCCCATCAGTTTTAAACATTACAGATAGAACAGGAAAAGTGGTTAAAATGCTTGCAGATTTACCATCTACAGAAGAAAGACCTTCTGGTTATGACAACGTACAAAACGTACCTAGAGGTTTCGATTGGAGAGATGATGAACCTGCAACCGTAACTTGGACAGTCGCCTTGGATAGCGGATTAATCAAGAAAAATGTTGAATACCATGATGCCGTAATGCAATTGGCTGCTCCTTTTACTAGTGCTCCAAAAGAACTTTTAAAAACTAAAATGCGTTTCGGCGGTATAAGCTGGGGAAATGCTACTTTAGCCTTGGTTAGAGAAAACTCAAGAACTAAACAAACTTCTAAACTAAGTCGTTTTAACCCAACAACGGGCGCTTTAGAAACGTTGTACGAGCTAAGTACAAATGACGCTTATAACAATCCAGGTTTTCCTGTAACAGAGAAAAATAAATACGGCCGACAAGTAATTTTAACTACCGATGGTGGCACCAAATTATTGTTGAATAATACTACAGGTGCATCTGCCAAAGGCGATTTACCTTTCTTGGCAAAATTTGACTTAACAACTAAAAAATCAGAGATTTTATGGAGAGCACAGCCTGGGACTTTTGAAATGATAACTGACGTTTTAGACCCTCAAAAACTGGTTTTATTAACTCGTAGAGAAAGTCAAAAAGATGCGCCAAACTATTTCATTAAAAATTTAATGTTACGCATAGCGGATGTTCAAATCACTAATTTCACCAATCCTTATGCGCAATTAGCTGGTGTTAAAAAAGAGAAAATCTCTTATAAACGTGCCGATGGAATCGATTTAACAGGCGATTTATACTTACCAGCTGGTTATAACAAAGAGAAAGATGGTCCACTGCCAGTTTTAATATGGGCTTACCCTCGCGAGTTTAACTCTGCTGCAGATGCTGCTCAAATTAGAGGTTCACAAGATAAGTTTACTACCATCAGTTCTGGCGGTCCGTTGTTTTTTGTTACTCAAGGTTATGCCGTTTTAGACAATGCAGAAATGCCAATTGTAGCTAAAGATGGCAAAAAACCTAACGATACTTTTGTAGAGCAATTAAAGTTAAATGCCGAAGCTGCAATTAACAAACTAAGCGATATGGGCATTGGAGACAGAAATAGAATGGCAGTTGGCGGTCACAGTTATGGAGCATTCATGACAGCAAATTTACTGGCTCACACCAATTTATTTAAAGCTGGTATTGCCCGTAGTGGTGCTTATAACAGAACTTTAACTCCTTTTGGTTTCCAAAACGAAGATAGAACTTATTGGCAAGCACCAGAGTTGTATTACCAAATGAGCCCATTTAGTTATGCAAACAACATCAAAACGCCAATCCTTTTAATCCATGGCGAAATGGATGATAATCAAGGTACTTTCCCTATCAACAGCGAGCGTTTGTTTAATGCCATTAAAGGTCATGGTGGCACAACCCGTTTTGTGTACTTACCTTACGAAGCGCATGGTTACAGAGCCAAAGAAAACATTTTACACATGCTTTGGGAAATGAATACTTGGTTAAATACTTATGTTAAAAACGCTAAACCAACAGTAGCCAAGTAGATTTGAGATATGAGTATTGAGATGTAAGACATCACGCTTTAAACATCCGATGAGTTTCATAATTCATCGGATGTTTTTTTTATAGCTTGTCATTCGATGAGTATAAAGCAACCTGCAAATCTCATCGGACGACTAAAGTTGATTTACGTGTTAACTCTTTGAAAAGCAATTGCAGTAATACTTCGGTAAGTCCAGTCCTGCTTTGCACTTCAAGTCCTTGCTTCGCTGCGGGCTTTACGTTGCAATCAGGTTTATTTTACGCAGGCTCTTGCTACTATGAGAGGTTGCAATGCGCCAAGAACCACCAACTTCAATAGCTAAACCTGACAGTAGCGAAAATCCTTTTTACCACTCCCCTTTAGGGGGTTTAGGGGAAAAAGATTGAAGCAAATGGCAGGACTGTAATTACCATATAACACCAACCATCATTTTCAAAAATCTTATACATCTGTTATCGCTTTGTATTACCTTTACTTCAACACTCCAACTAAACCATCTCGATGAACCTAAAAACTTTAACCAAAGCTTTAATACTGTTTATTATATGTTTTATTACAAGTAATTCAGCATTTGCTCAAAAGCCAAAGTTTAAGGTAATTGCTTTTTATACAGGCAAAAACGACCAAGCCCACGTAAGTTTTGTGCATGAGGCAAACAAAAAATTTCCGGAGTTAGCGAAAAAATACAGTTTCAGTTACGACTCTACAGCTAATTGGGATAATCTTAATGCAACCTACCTATCAAAATATGAGGTTGTTTTGTTCTTAGATACTCGTCCGGAGAAACCAGAACAACGTGCCGCCTTTGAAACATACATGAAAAATGGTGGCGCTTGGATGGGTTTTCACTTTTCGGCATTTGCCTTAACGCCATCAGCTTTTAAACAAGATTGGGATTGGTACCATAACGAGTTTTTAGGATCTGGGCAATATGGTAGCAATACTTGGCGACCGACATCTGCAGTTTTAAGAGTAAATAAAAACCATCCCGCTACTAAAAAACTACCTGAAACTTTCAAGGCACAACCTAATGAGTGGTATAGATGGGAAAAAGACTTGCGCAAAAATCCAGATATAGATATCTTAATGTCTATCGACTCTACAAGTTTCCCTCTAGGCACTGGACCAAAAGCTCACGAGATTTGGCAAAGCGGCTATTATCCTGTAGTTTGGAGCAATAAAAAATACAAAATGATTTATGTAAACATGGGCCATAACGATATGGATTACGAACATAAATACAATAAATTCACTACTTCCCTATCTCAAACATTCGACAACGAAATACAAACCAAAATGATGATTGATGGATTGTTGTGGCTAGGTAAAAGAAGGAAATAGAGAATAGGGAATTGGAAATAGACAAGGTTACAAGCAAACAATGAATAACGAATATATGGAACAAGCAATCAGAGTAATCAAAGCATCAAGAACTAAATTATTAAGCCTAGTAGATGAGCTAACGACAGAAGAATTAAACTATATCCCAGCTGGATTTAACAACAACCTAGCTTGGCAAATCGGGCATTTAGTGGTTAGTCAGCAGATATTATGCTATAAACTAGCAGGTCAAAAATTTGTTATCGAAGATGAATTAATCGACTTATATAAAAATGGCTCTAAACCAGAAAGAGCATTCAGCGAAGCCGAAATAGTGCAAATGAAAGGTTATTTGTTAAGTACAATTAACCAGTTAGAAATTGACTTAACAAACGGAACTTTCGACAACTATACTCCTTATTCCATTTCAACCTACCCAGGCATAACTTTAACCAATGTAAGTGATGCAGTAACATTTATCGTTTCTCATGACGGCTTGCATTATGGTTGTAGTTTAATAATGAAAAGGCTGGTTAAAAACAAAGCTTAATGAAAAAGGTCTCTTTATTGGTAATGTTATATATCTTATCCAAAGGTGTTTTTGCTCAAAAAACATTTAAGGATAAATATTTTGGCATCAGCATTAATGAGCCTAAAAACTGGATAGTTAAAAATAACAATGCCTTTATAGATAGTTTACTTGGCAATAAATTAAGTGACAGCTTATTATCTAATGCCATTGAAGCTAACAATGGCTCCATTACAATTGCAACATTTCATAAATATGACGAAAAGAAGAGTGGTTTTATACCAGTAATTCAAATTACTGTACTAAATAACCCCTCTGTTTTATTTAATGATTTTGAAGTAGACATGAAAGCAAGTGCAAATTTATACAAATCATTATACCAAGATTTTTCATTTATTACATCACCTCAGCCTGTTGTTATTAATGGAAAGAAATCTATCTATTTCAGCGGAAAATTTATTTTATCTGGAACAAAAACTTTTGAAGTTAATATTGGCGGAAGCAATTTTCAGCAAAATCAACTTTTAAAATATCAAATTCGAACAAAGGTTTATGCAATTCCTTATGGCAACTATTTTTTCCAGTTAAGTTTCACGGATAATTTAGAGGTTAAAGAAGATGAAAAACTGTTTGAAGAGTTGCTCACTTCTATAAAAATTGGGAAATAATAGCCAATATCGACCTATATTAATGTTACAACTCGTATAGAAAACACACCTGTTCGAATAGAAAATAACCCTGTCTGTATAAAATTATTTCTTAATATAACCTCATTAATTACTTTCATTTTGGAAAACAAAAAACTAAACAAAATGAAAAACAACAAACGCTTCTCTATGGCAGGGCTACGCAATGTCAAACCTATTCGAAAAAATTATTTCATAATTTTTTCTCTGATCCTTTTAGGATTGTCCTTTAACTCCTGTAAAAAGGATTTACTTGTACCTAGAATTCCATCAATTAACGATGGTAACCAGAAAATTAAAACCATCTCTTATACTGAATTTTTAAATTCCATTAACCTAAACAATACAGGAAGTTTAAAAACCACCCTATCTAATGCTGCGAAAGGTAATCAAGGAGCTATAATGAACGTCAGTGCTGGCTCAAATGGCTTTAACATTAGTACTGATAGCATAAAAAGGCTTACACTTGGCGACACAATTAGCTATGTGATAAGCTTAAAACCAGAAACACGTCATGCAGTTCAATTCCGCAATTTAACTATTCAGGTTTTAAATGATAAAACAACTGCTTTCTTAACCACATATGTACCTACTCAAGAATGGGTAAAAGATTGGAAAAGCAAAAAACATTTAGGGTTTAAGGGAGAGATTTATGCAAATAAAATTGACTTGTCAGACATCCCTAAAATTAATGGGCTGAACAGTTCAAGCCAAGGTTCAAAAGGAACTACAATGTCTCAAGGAAATGCTACTAGCGAAATATCAATTAACCATAACACAATTAGTCTTGCACCAGGGGAATGTGAAGAATATGATGTCTATGAAACTGTAATGATGCCTTGCAAAAATGGTCATTATAGCCGTTGGGATTGTAATTATCAAGATTTTTATGGCGATTGGAATATAGTTGAAGGTAGAAATGATTGGCCTCCATATGATGCTTTAAGATATGTTGGAACCGCACTTAATTGTGCACCAGGTGTCTCCACTCCCCCTACTAGTGGTGGAGGTGGAAGTACAACTCCAAACCCTCCAGGTGATTATGACCCTTGTGATGGAGAAGTACCTTCTGTTTCCTACACAAAAAGTGGTAGTGGATTGAAGTTAGCTGTTGTACCTCCATCACCTTGTGATGAAGATAATGGGGGATTGTATCCATTGCCTACAAACCCAATTGATGATGGTTTTCATCAAAGGAGTGAGACTGTATTCAATGTTGAATTCGAACGCAATTTCACCTATGGAGAGATTGAAGATTTTTACGTTGCCAATCCTAATGCCATATTAGCAATAATTGATGAAAATGATTATCAAGCACCTGCATCCAATGACTGGATTGCCACATTTAGTGAAAGAATTATATTAGAATATAATTACCTTTGGATGATTCATCAGGACTGGGATGGATTAAAGCTTGTAAAAGAAGCTACTTGGAATGTAATAAAAGATAATTTACATTTTGCATTAGACGTAATTGGGATGGCGCCTGTTGGAGGTGAAGCTGCTGATATTTTAAATGGCGCAATTTATTATCTCGAAGGCGATTATATAAATGCTGCACTAAGTGGTGGTTCGGCCATTCCGGTATATGGTTGGTTTGCTACAGGAGGAAAGTGGGTAAGAACTAGTACAAAAGTACTTACAAAACCTCTTTCCAATGCCGCAGGAAAGCTTGCATATCGAGCATTTAAATCCTCAAATGGCGCAGTAAGGTTCGTAAAAGTAGCCGTTGGAAGTTTTTCTCACGCCATACTGAGTGGACTCAAAGGAATAAAACCAGCGGATAATACTTTAACGAATTTAAGTAAAACACTAATTGACCAGGCTGGTCATAGGGTTGCACCAATATCTCAAACATTAAAAAATAAAGTTGACAATATAATTCAAAATGGTGATCAAAGTGGTGCAATAACTGAAAGTTTATGTGATGATATTTTCGAAACTAATGGTTTCGTGAAGTTTGAGTCTAAAATCGGTAGCAATAATGGCTTTGATGGAGTTTATATTAAAAAAGACGGCGCAGGAAATGTTCAAGAAATCTTCATTAATGAAGCCAAACAAGTAGGCTCTAAAGGCAACATTAAGCTTAATGTAAGAACGCCAAATAAAGGGCCTCAAATGAGTGAAGAATGGATTGGCCAGACAATTAATGAAATGATAGCCAATCCTAATACTAATGTTTTGGGAATGTTATTAAATAACAATAGAAATAAAATAACTAAAACTGTGACAGGAGTTGATAAAGCATCATCTGAAATAGTTATTCTTAAACTCAAATCATATTAAATAATGGATAGAATAGATCATTTAAAAATAGTTTACAATTCTTATTTAAGTTCTGAAAAAGATATAAAAGCAAAAATTTTTTCAGAAGAAAATGGACGTTTTCATTTTATACCCGCTTTTGAAGGATACGCAACTATTTATGCAATCTATTCTATCTATCTTTTAAAAGATTTTGAGATGGCTAAGTGCTATTTTTATAGAGCCAGTAGAGTAGCTGAGTATATGAGTTTGAATTATGATTGGCGAATTATTGAAAGTGGTATTGACAGGTTAAGTTATGCTTTGCTTTCGGATGATACAGAATTAATAAAAAAATACAGTGTGTTGAGTAATAAACAGAATAATCAGTTAAGCATTGGATTTCAAATTGCAAATGCTGTACAGAATATCATTTTGGATAATAAGCAAAAACTTGATGAGAATATAAAGAATTTAGAGCGTTTTGTTAAACTGACCCAATTTAAAAGCTGGGAACCCATTGTCGATATCTTCAAGGGCTTTTTAAATTCAAAAGTTAACCTGATAGAATTAGGTCTTCAAACACTTTTAAACACAGATAAAAAACGAAACAAAAATGTCTTAATTAACAAGTTTTTTTCTCCAGACACTTCGGGCCTTTGTAAATTGGCTTGGCTAAAAGGTTATCAAATAGATTTGAAAAGTAGCTTAGTGCCTATAGAATTAATGCCAATTAAGCCTTTAGCAATTTATGAAGATTACGATTTTTTTAAAGAATTATAATAAGTTAAAATGAGGCTAAAATAAATATTGATATTAGTACTTATATAACTACTAATTACGGTATGCCCATAAAATCTATTAATTTAGCTACTCAAATAGAAAGTTTATTTAAATACTACCCATATGCAGAAAGGGAAAAAGTACGTGATAAAACATATTTATAAACTATGTTTTATTCTACTTCTATTTATTACAAATATAACGTTTGCACAAACAAAACCATTTGAACCAAAAATGGGCTCAATCTTCTTGGTAAAGGAAAATAAGATCATAGATGGCAAAGCCTTTGAAGAAACCTTTAACATTTTTATAAAAGAGTTCATAAAAGGTTTGAAAGATAAAATGGTTACAGAATACAAGTTAGCTAATAAGCCAATAGACACTTTGCAATTAAACGAAATTGCTGCACCAATTAAGGAGCTTTTATTTAAAACAATAAGCGAGCCAGGCAAGAAATCATTTGCCCTTGAATACAAGGCAGATAAAATATTTTATACTCAATTAGATGATGAAAATAAAAGCAATGAACTGTATTATTATGACAAATTAAAAAATATTGTAATCAATAGCTATAACCAAAGTCAATTAGTAGATTATTTTAGACAGGAGCAAATTATTTCAATTAAGGAACATAGAGAGCAAACAAAAATTATACAGGGATACAAATGCTTCAAGGTTATTTATCAATATAAAGAGAATTCAGAAAGCGAAGAAATATTTATGCCTCCTGTTGTTTATACAAGAGAACTTTGGGTAACAGAGCAATTCAAATCTCCATTTCATTTTGCTGTGAAAGCGAATGAAATCCTTTCTAAATACTATCCACTTGAAATTATCGAACGTATAGATAAAATTAGTGGTTTAGAAACAACTTATATTTTAACATCAATTAATTTGAAGTAATTTAACTGGTAGTTATTCATTAATTTTTAAGTAAGCCCATAATCTGCTTTATCCCATAATCTTCGAGAGGTCACGGAAGACTTCTCGAAGATTCTAAATAGATATGAAATGTAGGTTTTTCACCAACAAACTCAGAAATCCTATCTTTGCCAAATGAGATACTTCTTTCACATTGCTTATAACGGACATACTTACAGTGGTTGGCAACGCCAACCAAAAGTAAACAGCGTACAAGAAGTAATTGAAAATAAGCTGAGCAATATTTTCAAAACACCAATTGCCATAAATGGTTGCGGAAGAACTGATTCGGGTGTACACGCCAGTCAGTTCTTTTTCCATGCAGACATTGAGCAAGAATGGGATTTCGATTTGGCATTTAGATTAAATAAAATCCTCCCTCATAACATCGCTATTTTTGATATCATCCCCTTGGAAGGCAAGCCACACGCTAGGTTTGATGCTGTACAACGCAAGTATGACTATTACATCCATACCTACAAAAACCCTTTTCTAAACCAGTTGAGTTCTTATTACGATGTAAGGGATTTGAATTTGGATGAAATGAAAAAAGCCGTTCAGCTCTTACCTCAATATAAAGATTACAGGGCTTTTTGTACCACGCCAGATAAAAATGAACATACCATTTGCAATGTAATGGAAGCTAAATTATTCACTACAGCAAATGGCGACCATATTCGTTTCCACATCGCTTCTAATCGTTTTTTAGGGAAGATGATTAGAATAATTACGGGTAAACTTTTAAAAATAGGTAATGGTAATATGAGTGTTGATGAGTTTGAACACCTATTAATCACCTTAGAAACTCCTGGAATGTTGGAGATTGCGCATCCTACTGGTTTATATCTATCTAAAGTAACTTACCCTTATTTAAATTTACCACTTAGAACAGAGTTCTCAGGCTTACAGCAAAAAGATTGGATTGAAATATAGTATTGAGTAGAGCGTATTGCGTATTGCGATTAGTTAGAAACCAATGAACCAGTGACACTAATGAACCGACAAACCTATTACTTAAACCTAATCGCCTTTAACGGACTTATTCTACTTACCAAAAGCGAAGGGATAATCAATACAATTGTACAGATAATCACAGTTGCAATATTTAGCAATAGCACATCTAAAAAATGTACTTCCATCGGCACATAAGCTAAATAATAATTTGTTTGTTCGAGTTTAAAGAGATGCGTGGTACTTTGAAAGTAAGCAATACCTAATCCCAATATATTGCCCAAAAGCAAACCAATTCCTACTAAATAAATGGCGTTGTAAAGAAATATTTTCATCACACTCGTATCTGAAATACCCATTGATTTTAGTAACCCAATCATCGAAGTGCGTTCTAAAATCATAATTAGCAAAGCAGTAACCATATTAATTACGCCGACAATCATCATCAAAATGAGTAAAACTCTTGTATTTACATCTAAGAGGGAAAGCCAAGTAAAAATTTCTGGTGTACTTTCTTTAACAGACCTCGACCTTAACTTCAACTCTAAATTCGCATAAATACTATCAGCAACAGGTTGTAAACGAGCAAAATTCTTAACCCTAACTTCTATTCCACCCATTTGATTGGGCTCCCAATTGTTCACACTTCTAATGATATTGATATCGCCAATGGCAAAACTCTTGTCGATATTTTCAATACCTACATTGTAAATCCCTACAATTTTAAACTTCCTTTTTTTGGGCGGGTCTTGAACAAAGTGCATTAAAAAACTGTCGCCAATTTTAAGTTTCATTCTCTTTGCCGTATAATCTGAAATTAAAATCGGATTGATAGAGCTATCAATAAAATTGATAATAGTTCCTGCTACTAAATGTTTTTTAATGAAACCCCAATCGTAGGTTTTATCAATTCCTTTAAAATTAATGCCTTCTACTTCGCCATTGGCAGAAATAATTGCAGGCTTGGTGGCAAAAGGATAGAATGATGCCAGGTTTTTGTTGCTTTTTAAATAGGCAAGCGTGGTATCATTCGGTACGAAAGGAGATTTCTCAAAAGAACCATTTAAATCGAAACGATAAATCTGTACATCGCCAATAAAACCTCTTACCTTATCTTGTATTTCTGTTTTAAACCCTTTGATAATCGCAATAGAAAGTATCATCACAGCCAAACTGAGCATTACTCCAGCAATCGCAATGCGAACAATTAACTTGCTAAAAGTACGTTCAGATTTTATGGCTATTCGCCCCGCTATGAAATATTCTATATTCAAAATTTGTAATAAATTGTAACTTAGCAAAAGTGCTAATTCGAAATCGATTTAGCGTATATTCTTTTTAAAAACCTTAAGAAATGAAGAAATTATCTTTTCTATTTACCTTGATTTTTACTGTTGTTGTATTAACTGCTTGCGGACAAAGCCCAAAAACTAAGCTTAACCCTAAAGTACCAAATCCTTACAAAGTTAAGGCCGAAGATATTGATAAGCCAAAAAATAAAGCTTCAAAATTTAGAACTGGGGCAGAACAAACTGAAGTTTACTTACCGTTACTAAAAGGAAAAAGAATCGGGATGGTAGTTAACCCTACTTCAATTATTGGCAAACAAACTTCTGTTGATAGCTTAGTTAAAAGAGGCGTAAAAATTGTGAAAATTTTTGGCCCTGAACATGGTTTTAGAGGTGATGCAAGCGCTGGAGTAAGCGTAGACGATGCAGTTGATGCGAAAACTGGCATTAAAGCAATTTCTTTATATGGCAAACACAATACACCAACAAAGGAAGACCTAGCCGATGTTGACATCATGATTTTCGACATACAGGATGTTGGCGTTCGTTTTTACACTTACATTAACACTTTGCAGCGTGTAATGGAAGCTTGCGCTCGTGATGGCAAAGAGGTTATGATTTTAGACCGTCCAAATCCGAATGGTTTTTATATTGATGGACCTGTTTTAGACCCTAAATATAAATCTGGTATTGGTATACAACCGATCCCTATTGTACACGGTTTAACAGTTGGCGAATATGCGCAAATGTTAAACGGCGAAGGTTGGTTAAAGGATAAATTAAAATGCAAAATCACAGTAATTAAAAATGCTGGTTATACCCACGACATGCCTTATGTATTGCCAGTAAATCCATCACCAAACTTAAATACACCACAATCCATTTTACTTTACCCAACTACTTGTTTGTTCGAGGGCACTTATTTAAATCATGGTCGTGGAACCATGTATCCATTTACCATTGTTGGCGCACCTTACCTCAAAGGAAAATTTGATTTCTCTTTTACTCCAAAAAGCATTAAAGGAATGAGCGAAACACCTTTATTTATGAATGAAGTTTGTTACGGTTTAGATTTAAGAAATTACGATACTGAAAACTTTAGGAAGACTAAAATGTTAAACCTAAGCTGGATATTAGAACTCTACAAAGCTTCGCCTCGCAAAGCTGATTTCTTTAACAATAAATTGAGCGCTGAAGTGGGTACAATTGAGGCTCGTATCGGTGTAGGCGATTTTAGACAGCAAATTATAGATGGAAAATCTGAAAAGGAAATCCGTGCAAGCTGGGAACCAGGATTAAGTAAGTATAAGTTAATGCGTAAAAAATATTTGCTTTATCCATAGTATTTAGCCTTCGTTTGTCATTCTGAGCTTGTCGAAGAACGTTGACGGTAATTCCTATAGTATTAATTGATTAAACATAAACTAATAGGCTACTGTCATGAACAACGAAGCAAAAAAGAAAAACGAAAAAGCATCAAGCAATTTTTTAGAACCGCAGCCAAAAGGTAAGGTAGATAAAGGCGATAAAGCTGTTAAAAAAACAGAAGATAAGGTTTACAAAGAAGATGATGCAATGGCTAAAACTAAAAACCCGGCGCAGCAAAAAGAAAATAGCGAGCAGCCTGTGCATTCTGTAAATGATACCCCAAAATAATAATTTAATCTTATATGACTGAAGAAAACTCAATGTTATCTCAAGAAGAATTGAAGAAAAAGGCGTACTTAGAAGGCCTAAAACTTTCAAAATCTGGTATGGATAGAGAGATCATTTATGCTCGACTAGAAAAACAAGGTATTCCTGAAGAAATAATTGAGAGTGTAATTCAAAATTTATTTATACAGCAAAAAAAAGAAAAAATTGATCATTTAACTCCCTTTTATAATGTCGCACTATTTAGAATAGGAATTGGACTGGCAGCTGCAGCTATATTTTACCTGTTATCACCCAATCAGTTTTATATTCCTATTGGTCTAATTGGAGGAGGAATATTATCTGCGTTTTTAATTAAAAAAGATATGAAATAATCATTTTTTCGAAACTTTTGATTTCACTTGTTTCAAAAACTGCAATAATACCTTTTCATCATTTTGCATAGCTGTTGTACTATCAGGTTTTTCTGTATTTATTTTCTTTAAATATTTATTTAAACCATCTTCTTCGTAAACAGTTAACAACATCGGATAAACGTAAGAACTTTTACAGACCGCTCTTGTGTTACCTAATTTACTAGCCACACAGTCTAAAACCTGTACTACAGCTTTCTTTTTAGGCATCTCTGGAGTAGTAATTGCACATTTTGCCAACTGTCTTAATGCCTCCAAAGTACCGCCCCAAGTTCTAAAATCCTTGGCTGTAAAGTCACCGCCAGTAATTTCCCTGATATAGTTATTAATCATTCCAGAATCTACAGATTTGTGTTCCTTTCCTTTTGTGTAAAACTGAAACAGTTCCTGACCAGGAATATCCTTGCATTTTTTTACCAGATGAGCCAAGGTTTTATCATTCAATTGAACTTCTTGTTTTACGCCTTTTTTGCCGACGAAACTTAAAGTAGATTTACTTCCATTTTCCTTAAAATGATTATCCTTTAAAGTACTTAGCCCGTAACTCCCATAAGTCTTTTTATAGCTTTCATTGCCAATTCTAATCAAGGTTTTCTGCATTACTTGCAGGCAAATAGCTAAAACTTTTCGCTCGTCGAAATCTTTTCTCCTTAAATCTTTGGCAATTTGCTTTCGAGCGTTTGTTAAAGCATTTCCAAATTCCAAGAGCCTAAAATATTTATGATCAGAACGTCTAGCTGTCCAATCTGGATGATAACGGTATTGTTTTCTGCCAGCTGCATCTACCCCAATAGCTTGCAAATAGCCATTTTTCTTTGGCGAAATCCATACATCTGTCCAAGCAGGAGGCAAAACCAACTTTTTAATTCTTTCTAAATCTTTTTCATTCTTTATACGTTCTCCATTTTTATCTACAAAATAAAAATGCCCAGGTTTCCCCCTTCTATAAATACCTGGTTGTGCCGGATGAACATAGACCAAGCTACTAGCATCAATCACTTCGGAAGTTGGAACCATAGATTAAGGGAAAATATGAGTGAAATTTTTAGTTATTTTGTTCTATAAAACAACATATCATGAGACCACCAAGATTTCTTGGTAGCTTCATTACCGCTGACATTAACAATTACAGAATGAAAATAGTTTTTATGGGTACGCCCGATTTCGCAGTAGCTTCTTTAAGTGCCTTACAACAAGCAGGTTTAGATATTGTTGGCGTAGTAACCGCAGCTGATAAACCTGCCGGACGTGGTCAGAAACTGAGTGAAAGTGCTGTAAAAAAATATGCTATAGAAAACGGATTGAAGGTTTTACAACCCTTAAAATTAAAAGACCCAGATTTTATTGAGCAACTTAAGGCTTTAAATGCAGATTTATTTGTGGTAGTAGCTTTTAGAATGTTGCCTGAAATTGTGTGGCAAATGCCCAGTAAAGGAACCATTAATTTACATGGTTCTTTATTGCCTCAATATCGTGGTGCTGCGCCGATTAATCACGTAATTATTAATGGTGAAAAAGAATCTGGAGTTACTACTTTCTTCTTAAAACAAGAAATAGATACTGGTGACATCATTTTTTCTGATGCTGTAGAAATTACAGAAGATGAAACTGCTGGCGATTTACACGATAAATTAATGGCAATTGGTGCTAAATTGATTGTAAAAACAGTTAAGGCGATTGAAGCAGGCGATTATAACGAAGTGCCTCAACCGCAGAGCGATGAGTTAAAATCAGCACCGAAAATATTTAAGGATTTTTGCAAGGTAGATTGGAACCAAAATACTCAAACAGCATACAATCACATCCGTGGATTAAGCCCTTACCCTACTGCTTTTACTGTTTTAAATGAAAAAACATTAAAGATTTTTAAAGCAGAACCTGAATATAAAGAACCTGGTATTTCTGCTGGCGCCTTTTTAACCGATGGAAAAACTTATTTAAAATTCGCCACCAAAGATGGTTTTATTAAGGTAACTGACGTTCAGTTTGAAGGTAAAAAACGCATGCTGATTGATGAGTTCTTGAGGGGAATGAGGTTGTAGTGGTTAATTGTTTGAATTGGTTAATAGGTTAATCGTACACAGTTGCTGAGCACAAAGTTTTTTAATAAGTTTTAGAAAAGCAAATCAAAAGCATTGATTAAAGTTAGTCGGGCTATGCACTACAATCTTTTACCCCTAAATCCCCCAAAGGGGACTTTGTAAAAGGATTTTCGCTACTATCCCGTTTAGTTTACGCAGGTTTTATGCTACTATTTAGGGTTGCATAAGCCAAGAACCAGCAACTTTGTTAAATAAACCTTATTGAAATGGAAAGCTTCCGATTCTTCATCGGAACTTGAAATGGAAAGAAGGACTGAATTCCCCTAAGAATCACTAACATTCATTTTCTAATCCTTAAAAAGTTCGCTTAATATTCAACTTCGTACTTCACGGATTTTCAGACTAATTAAATTAACCCATTTAATTTTGTACTCAAGTCCTTTGCTACTTCGTTAAAATAACGCTTTTTTCCATAGCCCATTACCCATCTAATTCCGCTAGTGGCATTGGTTACAAAAACCTCTTCTGCCTCGTTTAAAATATCTGGATTGATTTGTGCTTCTATTAAAGGTAGATTGTGCATTTTAGCCAGCTTTAAAACAACACTTCGCATTACGCCTGCAACACAACCTTCAGACAAGGCAGGTGTATAAATTTGGTTCTGATATACAACAAAGATATTTGAACTTGTACTTTCGCATAAAAAACCATTTTGGTTTAAAATCATTGCTTCATCTAAACGATGCTGTTTTTGAAAAAGCCCAGCCATTACATACAATAATGCATTGCTAGTTTTAAAGTTAGCGAGCTTGTCTATTTGCTTAGTTAAATCGTCATAAACATCAATAATTAAACCTTTCTGATTAAGTTCATACTGAGGTTGCTCTAGGGGAATGCTTTCTAATAAATAACCAACCTTGTTGCTCTGTGGTGTATACAAACCTTCTCCATCGCGATAAATAGAAAGTCTAAAACGTACATTCCCATTTAATTTATTCTTTTTGAGCAACTCCGCGGTCTTTTGCCTTAAAAAATATTCATCTAACAGCGCATGGCCTTCCATTTTTAAGGCTTTCATTCCAGCTTTTAAACGGTCGGCGTGTTGCTCTGCAAATTGCAATTTCCCATTACACATTCGCATAGATTCGAACAAGCCATCGCCAAATTTAAAACCGCGATTACTAGCTTTAATTACAGCTTGCTCTGAAGCGAAAAATTCATCGTTAAATAAAATGTAGGTAGACATAAATTTATTGAGGCAATGCTGCGTAATTTCTCCATTTTAACAATACAGATTTAAAATCTTCTGGCAATGGTGCCTGAAACTCCATGTATTTTTGTGTAGTTGGATGTATAAAACCTAAAGTTTGTGCGTGTAAAGCTTGGCGAGGCAACATTTCAAAACAATTGCTTACAAACTGTTTGTATTTAGTAAAGGTTGTGCCTTTCAAAATTTTATCGCCACCATAGTTTGCATCACTAAATAATGGGTGACCAATATGTTGCATATGTGCTCTGATTTGATGTGTACGCCCAGTTTCTAATTGGCAGCTAATTAAAGTCACATAACCTAAACGCTCTAAAACACTATAGTTTGTAGCAGACCATTTACCTTTTTCTTCATCATCATACACATCCATGATAATTCTATTTTTTAAGCTACGACCAATAAAACCTTCTACTCTACCGTCCTTTTCTATATCGCCCCAAGCTAGTGCTATGTATTTTCGGGTAATTGTGTGGTCAAAAAACTGCTTAGCCAGTTTGGTCATTGTAATTTCGTTTTTGCTAATTAGCAAAAGTCCTGATGTATCTTTATCAATTCTGTGTACTAAACCTGGTCTACCATCATTACCTGGCAAAGTTGGTAATTGCTCAAAATGATAAGCCAATGCATTTACTAAGGTGCCTGTATAATTGTTAAAACCTGGATGGACAACCATACCAGCTGGTTTGTTTACAACCAATAAATCAGCATCCTCATAAACAATATCTATCGGAATATCTTCCGGGTAAACCTCTGTATCACGTGGTGGATGAGCAAATACAATGGAAATCTCGTCATTAGGTTTAACCTTATAACTTGATTTAACTGTTTTCTTGTTAACCAAAACATTCCCAGCATCTATGGCATTCTGAATTCTATTTCTTGATGCATTCTCTAGGCGGTGCATCAAAAACTTGTCAATACGAAGCAAAGACTGTCCTTTATCTACAACAATATTAAAATGCTCAAATAAATCCTGCTCTTCTTCCTGATCAATATTATTGTTTTCCATGCTGCAAAAATAGGATTAACAATTTGATAATTTTAAAAAAAACCAAATGGCTTAGTTTTTGTTATTGTAAAATCACCAATAATAAAGTACAACCTATGGAAAACTTTACCCAAAATGTTAAAATTGTTCTAAACTTTTTTCCTTATCTGCTAAGAAAAATATATTTTCGTCCCTGATAACCAATCAGATAAACGAAAAAATGAACAAAAAACGCTCTCCACTAAAACATTTAGTTGTTATTAGTGCTTTTTTATTGCCATTAAACTTGATGGCTCAAGATGATTTAGGTGAATTATTTAAATCTTCTCCTCAAGATGCTACTAAATTAGTAGATGCCTACATGAATCCTCTCTTCAAAGGGATGGGCATTGGATTTAACTCTGGCTGGAACAATACAGCTAAAACAAAAAGTTTTTTAAGATTTGATTTAAGGGTAACGGTAACTGCAGCTTTTGTTCCGACTAAAGATCAAACATATAATACAAATTCTTTAGGATTAACATCCATTAGACCAGCATCAGGCTCAAACGGTATTGGCCCAGCAATTATTGGAAATAATGCTGTAGGTTCTAAAATGGAAGTTTATTCAGGAAATACTGTTGTGCAAACATTTAATTTACCACAAGGTACTGGCTTAAAATTTGCACCATCTCCGCAAATTCAATTAACTGTTGGTTTACCTAAAAATATCGATGTATCACTACGTTATATTCCTGGTGTAAAATTAGGAAGTGATTTTGGCAAGATCGACCAATTTGGAGCAGGTGCCAAGATTGAATTACTTCCATTAATTATGGGTAAAAAAGATAAACTTGTCCCGTTTGACTTAGCTGTAGCTTTAGGCTTTACAAATACAACATATACTAAAGAACTTGATGTAAATAATGGAAAGTATGACAATCAAGATTTAGAAATTAAGTTTAAAGGGTTTCAAGCAGAAGCTATTATTTCTAAAAAGATAGCATTCTTTACCCCATTTGCTAGTGTTGGATATCATTCATCAAACTCTAGCTTAAATGCTTACGGCACTTATGAATTTCAAACTGCAGCGGGCTCTGCTACATTCACAGATCCTGTTTCACTTAAAAACGATGACATTAGTGGCTTAAAAGCTGCATTAGGCTTTCAGTTAAACTTAGGTTTCTTTAGATTTTATAGCTCCTATACACAAGCCGAATACGGTTTCCTTAACGCTGGTATTGGTTTCGGCATAGGCAAATAATATTTTAAAACATCATTAAAAAAGCTTCTCTTTGGGGAAGCTTTTTTTGTTTAATGCAAATCTATAGTCCAATCCATCAAATCAATTTTCAATCGTTAAACCCAATTTGGGTTAAGCGTGATGATTTAATTGACCCTTATATTTCTGGAAATAAATGGCGGAAACTCAAATATATTTTAAAGGATGTAGTTGCTAAAGAAAAAACACATCTCATAAGTTTTGGCGGCGCATATTCTAATCACTTAGTGGCAACTGCCGCAGCTGCCTCAAGAAATAATTTGAAGGCAACAGCTTTTGTACGTGGCGAACAAGTAGAAAACGAAATGTTATTGCTTTGTAAGTTATTTGGGATGAGATTAATATTTACCGACAGAGAAAGTTATAAAAACAAGCAAAAACTATTTGATGAACATTTTGGCAATGACCATCAAGCCTATTTTATCGATGAAGGTGGTGCAAGTGAAGAGGCGACTTTAGGTTGTGCAGAAATTATAACAGAACTAACCGAAAATTACGACCACATTTTTTGTGCAGCAGGAACAGGAACAACAGCAGCAGGCTTGTTAAAGGGAATAAATCAAGCAGGCTTAAACACTCAATTAAATGTTATCCCAGTTTTAAAAGGTGGGGAATTTATTGAAAAAGAAATAAGCAAATACGAATCGGATTTAAATAAACTGAATTTACATACTGATTATCATTTCGGCGGTTACGCCAAAACAAAACCAGAACTCTTAAAATTCATTAAAATATTTTCTGCAGAAACTGGAATGCTAATAGACCCTGTTTATACCGCCAAAATGTTTTTTGCCATTAATGATTTATACAATAAAAACTTTTTTAAAAAAGAAGCCAGAATATTAGCTATCCACACCGGTGGATTACTTGGTATTTTAGGGATGAAAGATAAATTGAATGATGATTTGAAATAAGCTATGATGGCTTAACATTGATTGCCCTCATTTTATGATTTTCTGTCGTTACCTCAAAAGCAACCTCATCTAAAATCTCTACTTCGTGCGGGCAATCTGCTTTAGTAAAACCATATTCTATGTTGGTACTATTATCTTTAATATTGCCAATCCCTTTTGTCGAATTAAAACTAATCACTACTCCGTATCTCATAACCCTGTTTTTAAATGTTCAGTAAGGTAGTCATTATTAATTTGGTAAATTCTAAATTTTATCACCTCCAAAAAGCAGGATTTCAGATAAATTCAAGATTTAAGTTTTCCACATTTCTTAATTTATCATCAACTTTTTAGCAAAAACTAACTTTAGTTCATTTAAACCTAGTTTTTAGACTCAGAGTCTAAAAACAGCCTAAATTTGATAATTTGGCACATTTCATTACTTTTGAACAGACCAAAATGTATTACCTATGTATAAATTAAGTGTAGCACCCGACCAAGTAAACAAAACTTTACAACAACATATTTTAGCTGATGGTTTCGACCTCACCTATGATATGGAGAAAAGTAATGGAGCTTATATTTATGATTCGAAATATAACCGAAACCTATTAGACTTTTTTACTTGCTTTGCTTCTGTTCCATTGGGATATAATCATCCTAAAATGGTAAACGATGAAGCTTTTAAACATAATTTATTGTTAGCCGCAATGGCAAACCCTTCAAACTCTGATGTTTATACTCAACAATATGCAGAGTTTGTTAAAACATTTGGCCGAGTTGGAATACCTTCCTATTTACCCCATGCCTTTTTTATAGCTGGTGGTGCTTTAGCTGTAGAAAATGCAATTAAAGTAGCAATGGACTGGAAGGTTCAAAAGAATTTTGCCAAAGGTTATAAAGAAGAAAAGGGTTTCAAAGTACTTCACTTTGAAAGAGCTTTTCATGGCCGTACTGGCTACACTTTGAGTTTAACCAACACCTTACCAGATAAAACTAAATGGTATGCAAAATTCGATTGGCCAAGGGTTTCTATTCCTCAGGTTAAATTTCCATTAACTGGCAATAATTTGGCAACTGCCGAAGAAACCGAAACCTTATCAATAGCTCAAGTTAAACAGGCATTTGCTGAAAACAAAGATGAAATCTGTGCAATCATCATAGAACCAATACAATCTGAAGGCGGAGATAACCATTTACGTGAGGAGTTCTTAATTCAACTTCGCCAACTGGCTGATGAAAATGAGGCTTTTTTAATTTATGATGAAGTTCAAACTGGAGTTGGTTTAACTGGCAAGTTTTGGTGTCACCAACATTTTAGTGAAGAAGCTCGTCCGGATATTGTCGCCTTTGGCAAAAAAATGCAAATCTGCGGAATATTAGTTGGCAAAAAAGTAGAAGAAATAGAAACCAATGTGTTTAATATTCCTTCACGTATCAATTCTACTTGGGGTGGTAATTTAGTAGATATGGTTCGTTCAACGCAAATTCTAAACATTTTAGAAGAAGACAAATTGTGTGACAATGCTGCTGAAGTTGGCAATTATTTACAAAATCATTTACATCAATTAGCTCAAAAATATGATAAGATGAGTAATGTTCGTGGTCGTGGTTTAATGTGCGCTTTCGATTTTCCCACTAAGGATCTGCGTAATGCCTTTGTGCAAAAAGGGATGGAAAATAATGTTATGTTTTTGGGTTGTGGTAATCAGACTATTCGTTTCCGCCCTGCGTTATGCATAGAAAAAAAACATATCGATTTGGGAATGGAAGTGATGGAAAAGATTTTGCTAACACTTTAATTCTTTAGCCACAGATTCGCTGATTACAATCAAATTCATTGGTTAGTGTTCTCATCAACCAAAATAAAAATAGCTTAACTCCTTGGCTGGTGTTCTTACCAGCCAATATAAATCTATCTTAAATAAACAATGCGCATAAAAAAACAAAATATATTCATCCTCATCATCGTGTTTGTTATTATTGGATGGGTTTTTAAAGATATGTTTACACAACCTGGAATTGAAGATTTGAAAGGTGGTTTTAAGGAGTTGGCTACTTATCGCAATGACAATAATACCGGACCAATCCAAAGAATTTATGTAGTTACCGTTAAGGATACAAGCAATGCGCAATTCATTGATTACGGAAATTTGATGCCGCACAGTAAATATGGAAACACGAAAGTCTATTACTTTATGGAAGGAGTAAATGTACCAACAAGTCTTTCTCCAGGAGCAGTAAATTTCGATGTAAAATACAATTCATCTTGCTTTGCTCTTTATGAAAAAAGTGCAATGGGTAATTTTGGGTTAATTAAAAATCCATTCCATAGCCGTTAATTTTGGCCGCAGATTCGCAGATTATAAAAAATTAAATCTGCAAATCTGCAGCTTCTTTTGATCCTTTGTTTCATCAGCACCATTTATTGAGCTAACAAATCCTTAATTTCAAGCAATAATTTAGCTTCCATAATTGGACCTTCAAAACCCACTGTCTTGTACTGAATTTTACTAGATTTATCGATAATGAAAGTAGATGGAATAGTATTTACATTAAAAGCCTCGGCCAATTTGCGATCGTTATAATAAATAGGAAAAGTGAATTTATTATTGCTAACCCAGGTTATGGCATCTTGTAAACTATTTTTTGAACCAGAGTTCATAATCATAAATACAACATCCTTATTTTTAGCATATTGATTGTAAACCTTCTGCATATATGGAAATCCCTCAATGCATGGTACACACCAAGTTGCCCAAAAATCTAAAACCACAACTTTATCTTTGAAAACTGTAGGATCAACCAATTGACCTTTCATGTCATAAACATTTGAAAACATTGGGGCAGTGATGTTTAATTTTCCAGCCTGTAATTTAGGCAAATTAAGTTTTTCCCAATCCTGTTGCATCAATGTTAACTGCTCTTCAAAACCATCAAATTTGCCATTATAAGCTAAATAATTCTTTTTAAAAGAAGATAGTATGGCTGAATCTACAGGCATTTGTAAAAGAATTTTTCTATAGGCATCAAATGCTAATTTTGGTCGATTAGTTTGCTCATATAAGTAAGCAAGATTATTATATACAGCAATATTTTTTGAGAGTGCAATAGATTGATTTAATTTTTCTTCTGCTAAAGCATATTTCTTTTGTCTTACATAGATATTTCCAATTATTGATAATATTTCTCCTGTTTGCTGTTGAATTAAAGCAGGCTTATTAGCAACATAACCAGGAATGTAACCATATTCAGGAAAATACCTAATTACTCCGAATGGATATTCTTCAACCATCTTGAGAGACTTTTCAGCATACTTTAAGGCGGTATCTAATGCTAAATTGTTCTCTGCAAGTGTAAAAGCTAGCTCTTTAATTTCTTTTGGTAACCAAGGATTTTGAACAGCAGCTACGACCCTAGCATGTTGCAATGCTTTCTTCTCATTTTTTACTTTAGCATAATACTCAAATAACTTTTGATGAATCCCAGATAGTGTTGAACTTTCACCATTTGTAGTATAGGCTAACAATTGCTCTAATTTTTTAATCCGCTCTGTTTCAATTTTGGTTTTGTAGGCATCTTCATAAAGATATTCATAAGCAACTTCAGACTTTGGATATTTCTTTAAAAGCATCGCTTTTAAAGTGTCTATCCTTTTATTTTCTCCCATTATCAAATAACCCATTGTTACTTGATTAATGTTACCCATTTGCGTAGGATTTTCATTCAATTTATTCTCAATCAGCATCAAGGCTTCCTTTAAATATTTTTGGGCATTTGGCTTATCATCTGCCATTTTGTTCGCCAAGAGTTTTAGCTTGGCTGCGTAATTATTAGGATAAAGTGCTATTTCTTTCTCTATCAAATGATTAACCTTTATTTTTAAAGAATCAGATTTACCCATTTGAGTACTTAAACTATAAGATTTGTACAAATAAGTATCAAAAACTGGTTTACCATGTTTGTAAAAAATAAGTTCATAGTGGCTTTTGGCATCTGGCCGATAAGTACTATCACCTTGTTTAATATAGAATGAGGCATATTTTGCATATCTAGGCACCACAAAAGAAGTTTCCCAATGGTTACCATTTTGAATTAGCGGAATTGTATTAGCCATCTCAAAAAAGTTGCTGTAGCTAAATGTTAAAACAGGCCTTAATGTTAAGTTTTTAGATAAAAAACTGATGACAACCTTTTCTCCAATTTCAGGTTTGGCAGGTTTAATTTGTACCAATTCTTTTTGAGCCGAGCTGGTAAATCCGATAAATAAAAGGCAAACAAAGAAAGGATAACGTAAATTCATACTTTAAAAATAGTTAAACAAATGCAGAAAAACCAGTTATCGCTCTGCCAACAATTAGGGTATTAATTTCTTTTGTGCCTTCATAAGAGTAAATCGCTTCGGCATCTGCAACAAATCTCGCCACATCATATTCCAATAAAATACCATTTCCGCCCATCACCTCTCTTGCTCTACTTACCACATCACGAGTTCGCATAGAGCAAAATACTTTAGCTAAAGAAGCGTGTTCATCAGTTAATAAACCTTGGTCTTGCAGTTGCGATAATCTAAAACATAAAGTTTGCATCGCCGTTAAATTAGATAACATTTCTACCAAGTGATTTTGTATCAATTGAAACGAGGCTATTGGTCTGCCAAATTGTTTACGAGTTTGGGTGTACTTTAAGGCTGCTTCATAAGCTCCTCTTGCGCAACCAACTGCTTGCCAAGCAACACCAGCTCTGGTCATTTTTAAAACTTTAGCAGTGTCTTTAAATGAATTTGCATTTTGTAACCTGTCTTGCTCATCAACCTCACAATTGGTTAGTGTAATTAATCCATTTTGCACAATTCGAAGTGCCATCTTATCACGCATTTTTTCTACTGCAAAACCACGATTTCCTTTTCTAACGAGAAATCCTTTTACCTCATCGTCAGCTAAATCCCTTGCCCAAATTATAGTCACGTCAGCAAAGGGAGCATTTCCAATCCACTTTTTCTGACCATTTATAATCCATTTATTTCCTTGTCTTTTTGCCGTTGTACCCAAGCCACCAGCGGCACCAGAACCAACTTCAGGTTCCGTTAATCCAAAAGCACCAATCAATTTAAATTGTTGCATTGATGGTAACCATTCTTGCTTCTGTTCTTCAGAACCTAATAAATAGATAGAGCCCATTGCTAAGCCGCTTTGCACACCAAAAAATGTAGAAACTGAAGTATCTATTCTAGCCATTTCCATCGCCAAAATCCCCTCCATTAAATTTGACTTACCCGGACAACCATAACCCTGATAAGTTAAACCACAAATATTTAATTCGGCTAATTTTGGGATGATTTCAAATGGAAATTCGGCTTTATTCCAATAACGATTTACTAATGGCTTTACTTCCTTTTCTAAAACAGCCCTAACTTTAAGTTGCAATTCTCGATCATCATCCTTTAAGGCTTCATCACCTAGATGATAAAAATCACCCTCAATTGGAGGTAATTCCTTTTTCTTGCCATTGCCACCCATCATTTTCATCATCCCTGATAATTGCTTTTCATCCAACGACGAAATAGTCTCGACCATTTTTGGCAAGTCTACTTTTTTAGATAAAGCATCGAGCTGATTAAAATCAATATGCTTAAAAAGTTTGTAAGCGTTTTTAAGAGAAGAAAATATATTTGGCATAATTATTCGTTTTTAGAGTAACAAATAATTAGCCGCTTTGTTATAAAGCAGAGGTCAAAATGAAACTATTTAAAGTAAATTGAAAAGGTTATCAACCCCTAATAATTTCCTTGAAGTAAAACCTTCGCCATATTTAGCGCCAATATTCTTTCCGAACTCTCTAGCCCTAGCAATTACCGAATCAAAAAACTCAGGAGTGGAAATATACGTTTGAGGCTCACTTGTATCACTACTAGCAAACTGGGTTTTAAAGGCTTTTATAGATTCTATTTTTTTGTCCATAAAATCTGTAATATCAATTATAACTTCTGGCTTGATGTATCTATCTTGAATGTATTGCAAAACTAATCTTGGTCGCCAAGCTTCTTGATTTACCCCATCAACCTCAGTTTCAATCCTTCTTAAGCCTGATAGAAAAATAGCATCATTTGCTAAATCTCCAGCCCTACCGTGATCCGGATGACGATCATGCAAAGCATTGGTTAAGATAATTTCTGGTTGGTATTTGCGAACCATCTTTACAATTTCTAATTGATGCTCTTCATCATTTTTGAAAAAACCATCTCTAAACCTTAAGTTTTCACGAGCGTGTAAACCCAAGATTTGAGCAGAATCTGCAGCTTCCAAATCACGAGTTTCGGCTGTGCCTCGTGTACCTAATTCGCCTCGCGTAAAATCTATAATTCCTACTTTTTTACCTAAGGCAATATGTTTTAAAATTGTTCCAGAACAGCCTAATTCGGCATCATCTGGGTGTACAGCCAATACAAGTATATCTAATTTCATCTATATTAATTTTGAATGAGTGATTTTCGAATGATTGAATATTTGCTATTTTGTGTTTCATTCCATCATTCCTTCATTCTATCATTCTTTCATTCTATTATTCAATTATTTTTCATCCAGCAGGCGCTGAATTTTCTTTTTTACTTTTGAAGAACTTGGTTTTGTAAAGGGATAAAAATAATCTACTACTTCTCCTTTTTTATCGATGATGTATTTATGAAAATTCCATCTTGGTGAGGAACTTACATGGCCATTCAATTTTTTATCACTCAAAAATTTAAATAATGGATGAGCTAATTCTCCCCTAACCATTGTTTTTTCGAACATGGGAAATTGAACTCCAAAGTTAACTTCGCAAAATTCATTAATTGCTGCACCATCCAAAGGTTCTTGCCCACCAAAGTCGTTTGATGGAAATCCTAAAATTTCAAATCCCTTATCTGCATATTCATCTCTTAATTCTTGGAGCTCTTTCAATTGTGGCGTAAACCCGCAGCCTGATGCAGTGTTCACAATCATTACAACTTTGCCATTAAAATCAGACAAGTTCTTTTCCTTTCCACTTAGCAACTTAGCTTTAAATGGATATATCGTTTGGTTAGAATTCATATATTATTGGTAGTAACCAGAATTGACAATGATAGATTCAATATCCCTGTCTTCTGTGGCACTATAGGTGGTTTTTAAGTTATGACCTACAACCCTTGCCACCAGTTGGTACGAGAACGCAGCAAAGCCACCTTTTGTTTGCTTAACAATGTCAAAAGTTGTTCTGCCTACTTCTCTATCAATTAATTTGGTTAATATCTGACCTTGAGTAATGGTCAGTTCTTTAATTTCGGTATTGAACATTTTTTTGATCTCATTATCACATTCTTTTACCAATTTTTTTTGCGTTTTTTTATCATCAACCAAAGCTAAATCACGCTCTAGTTTTTCGTAGCGCCTTTTGGCATATAACGCATAGGGCATTACCTTTAACACATTATACCTTAACCTATTAAAAGCAGCTTGGTCTGCTGCCGAACGCCAAATACGCTGCCCCATAATTTTAACCTCTTGCAAAGCAATCCAAGGAATCATGTAACCGCCATCATTGGTAGCTGCAACTCGAATGGTATCATTTTTACCCAAAACAGGCCAAATAACATTCTCGGTTGTTCCTTGAGCTTTTGCGCCCATAGATGCAAGAATGACAAATAACAGAATAAAGAGACGAGAATATTTCATAAATTTATGCCTGTACAAAGTTATAGCTATTTTTATATATTCGTTTTAACTATAAATCGAATATAATCTTTTATAGTTAAAAATACTAAAAATTTACCTAGAAAACACAAATGAAGAACACTTTAGTAATTGATATAGAGGCAGAAAAGCAAGAAATCTTAAAAAGGTATCGGGCACTTTTACGTGCGTCTAAATCTACATTACAAAAAGGAGATAAAAAGGAAATTAGAAAAGCATTTGAGATGGCATTAGAAAGCCATCAAGATATGCGCAGAAAATCTGGAGAGCCTTACATTTATCATCCTATTGCCGTTGCACAAATTGCCGCTGAAGAGATTGGTTTGGGAACCACATCAATTGTATGCGCCTTATTACATGATGTGGTTGAAGATACGGACATCACATTGGAAGATATTGAGCGTGAATTCGGAAAAAAAACAGCAAAAATTATTGATGGGTTAACCAAGATTTCTGGAGTTTTTGACTACAACAGTTCCTTACAAGCTGAAAATTTCAGAAAGATGCTGCTTACACTGGCAGATGATGTTCGTGTAATCTTAATCAAACTTGCCGATCGCTTGCATAACATGCGTACGATGGATTTTATGCCTAGGCATAAACAACTGAAAATTGCATCAGAAACCATTTATTTATATGCTCCTCTAGCTCACAGATTAGGTTTGTATGCCATTAAATCTGAATTGGAAGATTTATCGATGAAGTATTTGGAGCCAGATACTTATAAATTTATCGCTACCCAACTAAATGAGAAAAAAGCAGAGCGAAATTCATTTATTAAGGCCTTTGTTGAACCAGTAAATGAAATTTTAGCAGAACAGGGTTTAGTAGCGAATATTTTTGGCCGCCCAAAATCCATCCATTCGATATGGAATAAAATGAAAAAGAAGAACATTCCTTTTGATGAGGTTTATGATCTTTTTGCAATTAGGGTTATTTTAGATAGTGCTCCAGAACACGAAAAAGCAGATTGCTGGAAAGCATATTCAATAGTCACTGACCTATATCGACCAAATCCCGATCGTTTAAGAGATTGGGTTTCATCACCAAAAGGAAATGGTTACGAATCACTGCATACCACTGTAATGGGACCAAAAGGGCAATGGGTTGAAGTTCAAATTCGTACACAAAGGATGAATGAGATTGCTGAAAAAGGTTTTGCAGCACATTGGAAATACAAAGAATCGAGTAACGATAACGGTTTAGATCAATGGATCCAGAAAGTAAGGGAAATGCTCAGCAATCCTGAAGCAAATGCATTAGACTTTTTGGATGATTTTAAAATGAACCTTTTCTCTGATGAGATTTTCATTTTTACGCCAAAAGGTGCATTATTACAATTGCCTTTGGGTGCAACCGCTTTAGATTTTGCTTTTGAAATACATACCGATGTTGGAGCTAGATGTATTGGTGCCAAGGTAAATCATAAACTGGTTCCGCTTTCTCATAAATTGCAGAATGGCGATCAGGTTGAAATTATTACCTCAGGCAAGCAAGTTCCAAAAGAAGATTGGCTAAACATTGTTGTTACCGCTAAGGCTAAGTCTAAAATAAAATCATCTCTAAAAGAAGAAAAGCGAAAAGTAGCAGAAAATGGGAAGGAAACTTTAGAAAGAAAGCTCAAATCTTTAAAAATCACGTATAACACCGATAACCTAAATAAGCTTACTTATTACTTCAAGCTTCAATCAAATCAAGACCTTTTTATCGCAGTAGCGAATGGAAAAATTGAATTGAAGGATTTAAAGGAATATTTATCAAGTGAAAAGGAAATAGAAAATCGTGGCAATGATTTTAAACCTGACAATAAAAATGTTGAGGCCTTATTAAATAAGGTTAAAGGACCAGGCTCAGATACGTTATTAATTGGTGAGGATTTACAAAAAATAGACTACACATTGGCTGCTTGTTGTAACCCTATCCCTGGGGATGATGTTTTTGGCTTCGTAACGGTAAGTGAAGGAATAAAAATTCACCGAACAAATTGTCCCAATGCAGCACAGCTGATGGCAAACTACGGCTATAGAATTGTAAAAGCGAAATGGAATGGCCAACAAGAACTTACTTTCTTAACAGGATTACATATTATAGGAATAGATGATGTTGGATTAATTAACAACATTACCAAAGTGATCTCAAACGATTTTAAAGTTAACATGCGTTCTATAACTGTAGATACCAATGATGGAATTTTTGATGGCTCGATTATGATTTTTGTTAACGATAAAGAGCATTTGGATAACCTAATTAAGAATTTATTGGAAGTAAAAGGCGTAACTGGTGTAACAAGATTTGATGCAAAGTAGAATTAGCAGTTCACTATTTTCAATTGAGAGTTTCAATTTGCACAATAACAATTTAGCAATACAACAATTAAACAATAAGAAGTAATCAACAATCTTTACATTTTGTTAATTATTAATCGGTGTAATCATTTTAATCGGTGTAATCATTTACCTACCTTTGGAGAGGAGTTTAAAACTATGTCTGAACAGAATACTAGTGAGTTGGTTAGAAAAATATTTGAAGCCTATCTCGAAAATAAAAACTTAAGAAAAACCCCTGAGCGTTTTGCCATTCTGGAAGAGATTTATTCTAGAAATGACCATTTTGATGTGGAGACTCTTTATATCCACATGAAAAATCAAAAATATCGCGTTAGCAGGGCAACAGTTTACAATACCTTAGAATTGTTGGTTTCATGTGATTTAGTTACTAAACATCAGTTTGGTAAAAATATGGCACAATTCGAAAAATCTTATGGTTACCACCAACATGACCATGTTATTTGTATTGATTGTGGTAAAGTGGTAGAATTTTGCGACCCACGTATCCATCAAATTCAAAGTATGGTTGGCGATTTATTAAAATTCGACATTAAACATCATTCCCTAAATATGTATGGAGTCTGTTTTGATTGTAGCGCAGCCGCTACTATTAAATCTGTCGCTTCACAAAAACAAAATACAAACTAATCATCCAATATAAATATATTCTAATTTAAAATAATGACGCAAGTAGACGTACTACTAGGCCTACAATGGGGCGACGAAGGTAAAGGTAAAATTGTTGACGTATTAAGTCCACAATATGATATGATAGCACGTTTCCAAGGTGGTCCAAATGCTGGTCACACTTTAGAGTTCGATGGCAAAAAATTTGTACTTAACACTATCCCTTCTGGAATTTTTAATGAAAACATCATGAACCTAATTGGTAATGGTGTTGTTATTGATCCAATTATTTTAAAAAGAGAATTAGATAATTTAAAAAAAGCTGGACATGATCCGGTAGCAACTGGTAAATTGGTAATTGCTCGTAAAGCACATTTAATTTTACCTACTCACCAACTACTTGATGCTGCAAATGAACAAAAAATGGGCGCTGGTAAAATCGGTTCTACTTTAAAAGGTATTGGTCCAACTTATATGGACAAAACTGGCCGTAACGGTTTACGTGTTGGCGATACAACCTTGCCAGATTTTAAAGCTCGTTATACCAAGTTAGTAGAAAAACATAAAGAAATTCTTTCTCACTATGAGTTTGAATATGATTTAACTGAAAAAGAAGCTGCATTTTTTGAAGCTATAGAATTTATAAAAAACATTCCTCACGTAGATAGTGAACACTTTGTAAATGGTTACTTAAAAGCTGGCAAAAAAGTTTTAGCAGAAGGCGCTCAAGGAACTTTATTAGATGTTGACTTTGGTTCTTACCCTTTTGTTACCTCATCGAATACCACGACTGCAGGTGCTTGTACTGGTTTAGGTATTGCTCCTAATAAAGTCGGTGATGTTTTCGGGATTTTTAAAGCTTATTGTACTCGTGTTGGTGGTGGTCCGTTCCCTACTGAACTTGACAATGAGGTGGGGGAAAATCTTCGTCAAATTGGTCATGAGTTTGGTGCTACTACAGGTAGAGCTCGCAGATGCGGATGGATTGACTTGCCTGCTTTGAAATATGCTATCATGTTAAATGGCGTAACAGAGTTGATCATGATGAAAGCAGACGTATTGGATGGTTTTGATACCATTTATGCTTGTACACATTATGAGCACAATGGCGAAACAATTGATTACATGCCTTATGACATCATTTCTATTGAGCCTAAACCAGTTTTAAAAGCTATTGAAGGCTGGAAAACAGATTTAACAGGTATTAGATCAATTGAACAAGTGCCTAGCCAACTGGCTGATTATATTGCTTTCTTAGAAAAAGAACTAGAAGTGCCGATAAAATATCTTTCTGTTGGGCCTGACAGGACACAGACTTTAACTTTAAAATAATATAAATATCCCCTTGAAAAAACAAGGGGATTTATTTTATCTAATGAGTTTTAATCTTAGTAGGATTAATCATTATATCTTTTATATTTATTCCTAAAAGTTGTCATAAGTTAATGCGAATTATCTCTAGCTTAAATACCTATCAACGCTTATTGCTATTAATTCTAGCTACAAGCGGGTTGTTTTTTATTCTTTTTTGCAGTCTCTATTTTTATACAATTAAACAAGAAAAACAGGTATACAATGCAGCATCTAAGGAATATGAAAATGAGGTAAATTCAATTTTTACCTTAAATTCTAAAACTCACATTGCAGCAATTGTAGATGTAACTTTTTGGGACGAATTAGTTACTTTCCTTAAAACAAAAGATGAAAAGTGGTATAAAGAATATGTACAAAGTCAGTTTCCTACTTATGATGCGGATTTTATCGGAGTATATACCCTCAACAACCAATTAATACGCAAAACAACTTCCAAGAAACTGGAAAGCATCGGTGAGCTTCCTCAAGGAGTAATAAATAAGCTGTATAAGGATAAACTTGTAAGGTATTATAAAAAAGTTCCCCAAGGTATTTTAGAGGTTTTTGGAGCAACCATACATCCTTCTAGCGATTTACATAAAAACAAATTTAAACCTTCTGGTTACTTTTTTATGGCCAGAATTTTAGGTAGTGATTTCATTAAAAATCTTGAAAAAATCACAAGCTCGAAAATAAAAATTGTTCAAGAATTTAAAGTCAATGAGGCAGATAAAGATGCTATTTATGTTAATTTAAACCTAAATGACCTACAAAATGAGACCGTATCAAATATTGTTTTTGAACGACCATTTCATTTAAATTTCATCACTTCAAAAAAGATATTAATTACCATAATAATTGCCACAATAATTAACCTATTAGTTTATCTCTATTACTATAGAAAATGGGTTTATAGGCCAATAGACTTAATAACAAACATTCTAGAAACTAAAGATGAGAAATCGATAAACAACCTAAGAAATATTAGGGGAGAGTTTATTCATATCAGTAATCTCTTTGAAGAAAATAATAATCAAAGAAAAGAGCTAGAAATTGCTAAGCAAAAGGCCGAAGAAGGCGACAAATTAAAATCTTCCTTTCTTGCTAATTTATCTCATGAAATTAGAACACCAATGAATGCCATTATGGGATTTAGTGATTTGTTAATAGACCCCAATCTTGGCATAAAAGATAGAAACGAATACCTCAAAATCATTAGAAATAGCGGGAAAAATTTAACTTCAATTATAGAAGATTTATTAGAAATGTCTAAAATTGACTCTAAACTGATTACACCAAATTATAAGGCAATTGACTTAGAAAAATGTATTTATGAATTATATAATTCTATAAAAATAACTGTACCAGAAGAAAAGGATTTACAATTCTTAATCCAAGAAAGCTTATCAAAACCAAAAACAAAAGTCTTAACAGATGAAGTTAAATTGAAGCAAATTCTAACAAATTTAGTTACAAATGCGTTAAAATTCACTATCACTGGAACTGTAAGTATAGGTTACTACGTAAATGAACAAGCAGAAACTATAGAGTTTTGGGTAAAAGATACTGGCCAAGGTATAGAAAAAGATAACATTCAAATTATTTTTGACCGATTTAGAAGAATTGAAGACAAATTCTCTGTTCAAGTTAGCGGATTAGGATTAGGCTTATCCATTACTAAAGCATATGTGGAATTATTAGGCGGTACTATTAATGTGGATTCGACCGTAGGCAAAGGCTCCAAATTTTCTTTTTCCATCCCTTTAAAATATGATGAAACAAAACTAAACATGAATGTAAAAGAAGAAGCTCAAAAAAGTGAGATAATTACCAATCAAACTATCCTAATAGCAGAAGATGACGACATCAATTTTATGCTATTACAAAGAATACTCTTATTAAAAAATTACAATATCTTAAGAGCTGTTAACGGAAAAGTAGCCGTTGATACTTGTAAAGAAAACCCAAATATCGACTTAATTTTTATGGACATTAAAATGCCAATAATGGATGGATTTGAAGCTTTTAGTATTATTAGAACCTTTAATCAAACTATTCCAATAATTGCCAATACAGCCTATTCTTCTACAGAAGATAAAGAAAAAATACTTAGCGAAGGGTTTACAAACTATATTTCAAAACCAATTAACAAAGTAGAAATATTCGAAATGTTAGATGAACTTTTTGGATCTAAATAAATAATTATTCATCTTCTAATAAAGAAACACAATTTAAACTAAGAGCCTTTAATCTGGCCTCTATTGTTGTTATTGATTGAGTGTCTCTTATACTTTTATACAGGTTCCCAATTATAAGTAATGTTTCCTCGTCTGGACTACAAGCTTGATATTTTTCTAAATGAGGAATAGCTTTTAAAACCAGTTTTTTATAATTGGCATATGCTTTAGCATTTGCATCTACATTTTTCTCTTTGGTAGCCATGTTCATCTCATGCACAAAATTTTTGGTCTTTGCCAAATAAACAAATCCAAGTGCCCTATGTACTACTTCATAATTAGGTTCCCTTTTAAGCATTTCATCATAATAAACAATTGCACTATCAGGTTTTCCTGTTTCCTCAAATAATCTACCAATATGATATTGGACATTAACAATTTGCTTATTGGTTAGCTTACTGGAGTCTGCTAAAATGGTTAACATTTTGGCAAGATATTTAGGTTTGTTTTCGTTTGAATTTCTATATTCTTTAAATTCTTCATAGCCTTTATGCTCTATATTTTGCTGGGCATATGAATTGAAACATAGAAAAGTAAAAATGAAGACAAATAAATACCCTTTTTTCATAAATAATATGCTTTTAAAATTTACTCAAGATATAAATATAAAACGTAACCCATAACCAAATCTCATTTTTATCTTTGCCATATAATGAACAAAACGGCTATTAGTTTATTCAAACAAAAAGCAATGCAGTTAGCTTCTACTTTTGAAGTTTGCTGTTGCTTAGATTCTAATAATTATAGAGATCTCTATTCTCAATATGATTGTTTAATTTCATTTGGCATACAAGAAGAAATTAAAGTCAGTGCAGGCAAGGCATTTTCAAACCTTAAATCATTCTATGATAGCAGTAAAGATTGGATGTTTGGCTTATTAAGTTATGAGCTTAAAAATGAAACAGAACAACTTATCACAAATCATAAAGATCAATTAGACTTTCCAGATTTATACTTCTTTATACCTAAGTATTTAATTGCATTGCAGGGCGATGAAATTAAAGTATTAAAAGGTGATGAAGAAATTATAGAAACAATAAACAAAGTTTCTATAATTAATTTTTCTGCAAAAACTGACATTAGAATCGAAAGTCGTTTTGATAAAAAAACTTATATCAATACAGTTGAAAAACTACAAGAACACATTAAACGTGGCGATATCTATGAAGTTAATTTCTGCCAAGAGTTTTTCGCAAATAATGCAAAAATTAATCCCTTATCGGTTTATCAAGAATTAAATGAGTTATCTCCAACACCGTTTGCAGGATTTTTTAAAATATACGATCAATATATTTTATCTGCTACGCCTGAAAGATTTCTTTGTAAAAGAGGGAATCAATTAATATCTCAACCCATAAAGGGAACAGCAAAAAGGAGTACAGATTTAATTGAAGATGAACAAATCAAGACTAACTTAAAATCTAGCACTAAAGAGCAGGCAGAAAATGTAATGATTGTTGATTTAGTACGGAATGATTTGACCAAAAGTGCGGTTAAGGGATCTGTTAAGGTTGATGAATTATTTGGCATTTATACATTTCCTCAAGTTCACCAAATGATATCAACTATTAGTTGTGAGCTTAAGCCTGAAGTTCATTTTGTGGATGCCATCAAAAATACATTTCCAATGGGATCAATGACGGGTGCACCAAAAATTAAGGCCATGCAATTAATAGATACTTATGAAAAAAGTAAAAGAGGTGCATTTTCTGGGTCATTTGGTTGCATAAGCCCTGATGGAGATTTCGACTTTAATGTAATCATCCGCAGCATACTGTATAATTCCGCAAAAAAATATCTTTCTTTCCAAGTTGGAGGAGCAATTACTTATGCAGCAAGAGCTGAAGATGAATATGAAGAATGTTTATTGAAAGCTTCTGCAATTCTGAAAGTTTTAGGTCAGAATTAGTGTTTAGGGTTTAGGGTTTAGGGTTTAGGGTTTAGGGTTTAGGGTTTAGGGGGGAATTAAATCTAGTCTTAATTGTTTAAAACTATAATTTCAATAAATGTTTAAATATATAATAAACTTTGTCAATCTGTAAAAGATTGACAAAGTGGAAAGAATATCTATAAAAAAGGTGGAGAGTAGAAACCCTCCACCTTTATGCCTTCAATCTTATTTTTTATAGTATTTCATCGCCTCTGGCAAATCTCTTTGTATTCTTGCAATCCTTTGATCATCAGAAGGGTGCGTACTTAAAAATACAGGTGGTTTAGCTGCTCCAGAACTAGCTTGAGCCATTCTTTGCCAAAAACCAACTGCAGTGCTAGGATTATACCCAGCCATAGCCATGAATGAAAGTCCCATTTTATCAGCCTCTAACTCTTGGTTTCTTCCGTAATTTAAAATTACCAATTGTCCGCCAATACCATAAGCCTGATTGATATAGTCAGCGTATTTTGAATTGCTGGTTGCAACACCAACAGCAGCACTACCAACTTGTGCAGCAGTCATGTGCGATGCTCTTTCTGCAGAGTGTTGTGCAATGGCATGTGCAATTTCATGGCCCATTACCGTAGCTAAACCAGCTTCATCTTTTGTAACTGGCAAAATTCCTGTATAGATTGCAACTTTTCCACCGGGCATGCACCAAGCATTAATTTCTTTACTTTCAATTAAATTAAATTCCCATTTGTAACTTTTAATCTGGTCGGCAAATCCATTTTGATTCATATATTGAGTTACTGCCGCAGCTATTTTTGCTCCAACCCTTTTAACCATCTGAGTATTTGCTGAATTGGTAGACACAACTTTGGTACTCGGATCACTCAATAATTGCTGGTAACCAATTGCTGCTTGTTGTTGCAATTGAGAGTCATCTACCAAACTTAGTCTGCTTCTACCTGTCAAGGGAACAGTAGAACATGAGGAAATTACTACCAAACTTGTAGCAATACCTAGAATCATTAATTTTTTCATATTATTTTTTGAGCGTATTAATTATTTGTTAATCACATTTTCTACTTAACAAATAGTATGCCTCAAAGTTTGAAAAACATTTCTCAACTCTGTTTTTTCTTAAACAGGTAGACTTTAGATTCTTTACCTTTTAGCAATCGTTCAATGTTTTTTTGATGAGTAACCAATATTAAAAGGCATACGCAAATCCCATAAAGTACTTCAGATTTAATGGAGGTTTGCAAAACGAATACTGTAGCTATGGGAAAGGTGAAACCAGCACAAATAGAACTTAAAGAGACATATTTTGTTGACAACAAAACAATTACAAATACGAGAACGCATAGTCCAGCAGCAGTAGGATTAACTGCTAAAATCATCCCAAAAAGCGTAGCTACCCCTTTTCCACCCCGAAAACCTGCAAATACTGGGAATAAATGCCCCATAACAGCTATTACGCCTAAAGCTAATTCATAGTTAACAAATTGGGTAGAGTTTTGGGGGCCTGTAACGGATAGGCCAATAAAAAAAGCAAGTTTTGTTGCTGTATATCCTTTAAAAATATCCAAGAACATCACAATGATACCTGCCTTTTTCCCTAGTACTCTAAAGGTATTTGTTGCGCCAGCGTTTCCACTTCCATATTCCCTAACATCAACACCGTAAAAAGCTTGACCAAACCATACCGCAGAAGGTATAGAACCAAGAAGATAGGCAACAATTAGAGCTGAAATAGAGTAGATCGAAATCATAACCTACAATTATACTAAAAAAAACAGTTTCAAGACGGTCGAATTTATATGAATTAAAATGCTTTTAAACTTAAGTCTAAACTTTTAACAGAATGTGTTAAAGCGCCCATAGAAATATAATCAACTCCACAAGCTGCATAGTCAGTTACATTTTCTTCTACAATTCCTCCAGATGCTTCAGTAATAAATCTTCCATTAATTAGAGCAATAGCTTCTTTTAATAGTGGTATTGGAAAATTATCTAACATGATACGATCAACATTGCCTTGGGCTAAAACTTGATTCAACTCTGTTAAATTTCTAACTTCTATCTCTATTGCTAGTTTCCTATTAGTAATTTTTAGGTATGCATTTGCAGCAATAATTGCATTCGCAATTCCTCCTGCATAATCAACGTGATTATCTTTAATCAATATCATATCATATAAACCGATACGATGATTAACTCCACCCCCAATTTTGACCGCCCATTTCTCAAGATATCTTAAACCAGGTGTTGTTTTTCTTGTGTCTAAAACTTGAGTTTTATATGGCTTTAATAATTGTACAATACGATTGGTTTTAGTTGCGATGCCACTCATCCTTTGCATACAGTTCAACACCAATCGCTCTGCCAGTAAAATTGAGTGGGTACTACCTTCAACTGTTAAGGCAATTTCTCCATATTTAACAATGGCACCATCGTTAATTAAAACATCGACTTTTAAGGCAGGATCTATTTGATTAAAGATTTCTATCGCTAGCTCTACTCCAGCTAATACACCATCTTCTTTTACAATGAGTTTAGCCTTGCCTTGTGTATCTTTTGGTATGGTAGAAAGGGAAGTATGATCTCCATCACCAACATCTTCGGCAATGGCATTCTTGATAAATAGGTCGACGATTTGTTTATCCAAAGCAGTAAATTTTCTTCAAAAATAAGAATTTACTGCTTAATTAACTATTCCTTGTCTGCTTCAATTCTTAATTCAGTGATTAAGAAAGCATTAGATGGTTTTTTAAGATTCATCGTGATAGTAACCCGAAATTTTCCATTTTTTGTATTTAATGATAATATACAATGACGGTAATTTGGATTGCTACTTAAACGATGAATTATTGTGGATTTACTTGGTGTATTTTTTATGAAAAAATCTCTTAAAATTTGTTCAGACTGTGCTTTACTATATACATCTTCTTGGTCAATTACAATTAACTCTACAGACGATGCAAAATTTTTGGCAATATCCTTAGAGTTGCCGGATTTAAAATAAGTCGATAAATCATCAATAATATCGACCTGTGGCCCATTATTTGACGAAAAATTGAGCACTATAACAAATAAAGCGAGTAAATGTTTTATCATGTGTGTTAAAAACTATTTATTTCAAGCGAAAATTATGCCACTTATAAATCATAATGTTTAAATACTTTCCTTTAAGGGCCCAATACCTTATATTTGCAATGATAAGCAAAAGTCTAAATATTTAAAATTTTGCTTTATTAATTCCATTTATAACAAAAACTAATGACTACTAAGAAACTTGTATTGTTAATTCTTGATGGCTGGGGCTACGGGAAAAAAGATAAATCTGATGCTGCTTACGTAGCAAATACTCCATTTTTTGATTCAATGATTCAAAATTATCCTAATTCTAAACTAGAAGCATCTGGAGAAGCTGTTGGTTTACCAGTTGGGCAAATGGGAAATTCAGAGGTTGGACATATGAATTTGGGTGCAGGTCGTGTGGTATATCAAGAATTAGGAAGAATTAATAAAGCGATTTCAGATAGAACTTTACACAGTAACGAAATCTTAGTTAATGCATTTAATTATGCGAAAGAAAATAATAAAGCTGTACATTTTATAGGTTTAGTATCAGACGGTGGTGTACATGCACATATTAATCATTTAATGGCATTATGTGATGCCGCTAATGAAAAAGGATTAAAAGATGTTTTTATTCATGCTTTTTTAGATGGAAGAGATACCGACCCGAATTCGGGCTTAGGCTTTATATCAACTTTAAATAATCATTTAAAAAATTCGGCTGGTAAAATTGCAAGCGTTATTGGTCGTTATTTTGCAATGGACAGAGACAACCGTTGGGAAAGAGTTAAGCTTGCTTATGATGTGATGGTAAATGGTGTTGGGGAAAAAGCTAGCAATGCCGAATCTGCAATCCAAAAATCATATAATGAAGGTATAACTGACGAGTTTACAAAACCAATAGTAATTACCAATGAGGACGGCGCACCCACAGCTACAATTAAAGCTGATGATGTTGTAATTTGTTTCAATTACAGAACTGATAGAGGCAGAGAAATTACAACTGCTTTAAGTCAGAAGGATTTCCCAGAATTTGAAATGAAAAAATTGCCTTTGTACTATGTTACAATGACAACTTACGATGAAAGTTTTGATAAAGTAAATGTTGTTTTCACTAAGGATGATTTATCGAATACTTTAGGCGAAGTTTTAGAAGCAAATCATAAAAATCAAATACGCATAGCGGAAACAGAAAAATATCCTCATGTAACTTTTTTCTTTTCAGGCGGAAGAGAGAAAGAATTTGAAAATGAAAAAAGAATTTTAGTTCCATCTCCAAAAGTAGCTACTTATGATTTACAACCAGAGATGAGTGCAGCTGGAATAACTGAGGCGATAAATAAGGAACTAGAAAGTGGGTGGCCAGATTTCGTATGCTTAAACTTCGCAAATCCAGATATGGTTGGCCATACGGGAGTTTTTGAAGCTGTTGTAAAAGCTGTAGAAACTGCAGATGCTTGTGCCGAACAAGTGGTAAAAACAGGTATAGCAAATGGATATTCGTTCATCATTTTAGCCGACCATGGAAACTCTGAATATATGATTAATGCAGATGGATCCGTGAATACCGCACACACTACCAACCTAGTTCCTTGCATATTAATAGATAACGACTACAAATCTATTGCAGATGGCAAATTAGGTGATGTGGCACCTACCGTATTAAAAATTATGGGCATTGAGATCCCAGAAATTATGACAGGGAATTGTTTGGTATAATGAAAAAACTTGGCCTTTGTTGTTTAGTAGTTCTTTTAGGTGTTTCTTGTAATTTAAAAGAAAAGGAAAAAGCTAGTGTTATAACTACTTATTTTGATTTAGCAGGTTATTTTAAAAAGGAGGCGATACGCTTATCAAAAGAAAATCCCAGTCTAAATAAAACTGTTTTTATAAATGGAAAAGAAGAGCAAAAAAACATCAATATTAAAAACTGGGAGCAGGAATTTAAATCATTTATTGATGCCGATATAAATAAAGCCTCATGGAAAGGTTCTTTTAATATAGCTAAGAGTGGAGGTCAAACAACCTATACTTCTCATAGTGATAAAATTCCTGTTAAAAAACTAGAAGTGTCATTAGAGAACAATAGGTTAACATCTATTAAAGTTTACATCACAAACGTTAACGACCTCTATACTTCTCAAGATAGCTTGAGTTACTATCCAGATAGTGTTTATAAAATTAAGAAGACACAACACATTAAATTAATGGCAACTAGGCAATATAGCATTACTGGAAAGTTTAAATAAAAAAAGTCTCGTTGAAAACTCAACGAGACTTTTTTTATTGTTTTTTATACCTTATTTCAAACTTGCAACTTGAGCTTTAACATAATCCATCAAATCAAGGATATCCTTTCTTGAAGGCTGTAAGGTCAAAACCTTTTTAAAATCGTTTGTCGCATTATTAAATATTGCCAAGCAAGCTGCTTTTTCGGTTGATTTTTTAATTTTATAAGATTTAAAAATTGCGTAATCCTTGTAGGCAATACCCCTATTTTGCAATATCTGGGTATCTTCTTCACCATTTATTTCTATGGCTTTCGAAAAATCTTTAATGGCTGAAGTATAAAAACTTTCTCTCATCTGATTTAAAGATTCCTTTGGGGCATTTGCAATATTCAGCCTTGCTTTACCCCTATAATAATAAGCAGAATAGTCGTTAGGCTTTAACACAATTAGGTTACTATACGCAGTTATTGCTTTTTCAAAATCGCCACACTGAAAATATGAATAACCTAAGGTTTTTAACACATTTGCATAGTTAGGACCATTGCTATCTACCTTCTCTAATTGTGCTGCAGCAGTTTTATAATCATATTTCAAAAAGGCTTGCATTCCCATTTTCTCAAAATTACCTTGAGCAAATGTTGACACGGAAACCGAAAGAAATAAAAACAATGCAGCTATTTTCTTAAAATAATTCATCAAACGTTCTATTTAATTAAAATTACAAATTCAATTAGTATTTTGTAATATCGACACTAATATACAACTATCATACCACTTGTAATTAATATGCTTAACGTTAAAAAAAGTTAAATATGATAAGCAAGTATTTTTTAGGGCTGACTTTTTAACAGGAACAATATAAATTTATGTTTTTGGCACAAGAGTTGAAATTACACCAATCAACAATTAATTAATACTTTTATAACGACAATGCTGTCAGTTTGTCGTTTACTATATTTAAATAAAGGCCCACTTAATGAGCAAAGATCAATTTGATTTTAGTCAAGCACTACCAATTATAAATGAAGATACTGAGTTTTTCCCATTAATGTCTCAACAAGACGAAGATGAGATGAACAATGAAGAAACACCTGAAATTCTTGCAATTTTACCACTTAGAAATACAGTTTTATTTCCAGGTGTTGTTATTCCAATTACCGTTGGAAGAGATAAATCTATCAAACTAATTAAGGAAGCTTATAAGGGTGATAGAATTATTGGAGTAGTTTCTCAAAAAGATGTTTCTATTGAAGACCCAACTTTTGATGAATTGAACAGTGTGGGAACGGTAGCACATATTATCAAAATGTTGCAAATGCCAGACGGAAATACGACGGTAATTATCCAAGGCAAACAACGTTTCCAACTAGTGGAGGAAGTACAATCTGAGCCATATATCAAGGTTATTATTGCCAAATTCACGGAAACCAAACATAAAGCCGATAAAGAATTTAAAAATCTTGTGGCCTCTATTAAAGAGATGTCATCACAGATCATCCAGCTTTCACCGAATATTCCTAGTGAAGCAGGAATTGCTTTAAAAAATATTGAAAGCACTTCATTTCTAATCAATTTCATTTCTTCTAACATGAATGCAGATGTTGCCGACAAGCAGAAAATGCTTGAAATGGGCAACTTGCGCAAACGTGCAGAAATGGTGATGGATTTGCTAACAACTGAATTACAGATGTTAGAGTTAAAAAATCAAATCCAATCAAAGGTTCGTATTGATTTAGACAAGCAACAACGTGATTACTTCTTAAATGCTCAGTTAAAAACCATTCAAGAAGAATTAGGTGGAAATTCATCTGATTTAGAATACGAGGCTTTACAAACACGTTCAAAAAAGAAAAAATGGGCGAAAGCCGTAGCTGATCATTTTGCTAAGGAATTAGAAAAATTAGGAAGAATGAATCCTGCAGCACCAGATTATTCTATCCAAATGAATTATCTAGAATTGTTATTGGATTTACCTTGGGGCGATTTTACTAAAGATAATTTCGATTTAAAACGTGCACAAAAAATCCTAGATAAAGATCATTTTGGTCTTGAAAAAGTCAAACAACGTATCATTGAATATTTGGCAGTCTTGAAATTAAAAAAAGACATGAAAGCGCCTATTCTCTGTTTGGTTGGCCCTCCAGGAGTTGGTAAAACATCGTTGGGAAAATCTATCGCTAAAGCCATTAATCGTAAATATGTTCGTATGGCATTGGGTGGAGTTAGAGATGAAGCTGAGATTCGTGGACATAGAAAAACCTACATCGGGGCAATGCCTGGTCGCATTATTCAATCTATTAAAAAAGCTGGTGCCGCGAACCCTGTTTTTGTATTGGATGAAATAGATAAAGTAGGGTCTGATTTTAGAGGAGATCCTTCATCAGCTTTGCTTGAAGTTTTAGACCCAGAACAGAATAATGCCTTTAACGACCATTATGTAGAAGCTGATTACGATTTATCTAATGTGCTTTTCATCGCCACCGCAAACTCATTAAGCTCAATACAACCAGCGCTTTTAGATCGCATGGAGATTATTGAAGTTAATGGTTATACAATTGAAGAGAAAATAGAGATTGCTAAAAAATATCTATTGCCTAAGCAAAAAGAACAACATGGTCTACAGAATAAAGACATCACTTTAAAAAGTTCTTTAATCGAAAAAGTGATTGAAGACTATACTCGTGAAAGTGGCGTACGTGGTCTAGAGAAAAAAATTGGTTCGTTAGTAAGAGGTATTGCAACAAAAATTGCGATGGAAGAACCTTATGAATCAACATTAAATTTAGCAGATGTTGAACGCATTCTAGGCGCTCCTATTTATGATAAAGATGCTTACGAAGGAAACGAAGTTGCTGGTGTGGTAACTGGTTTAGCATGGACTTCTGTTGGTGGAGATATTCTATTTATTGAAGCAAGTTTAAGCCCAGGTAAAGGAAAATTAACCCTAACTGGTAATCTTGGCGATGTAATGAAAGAATCGGCAATTATCGCTTTAGCTTATCTTAGAGCACATGCAGGTTTATTTGGAATTGATAATGCCCTATTTGATCATTTTGATATCCACGTTCACGTTCCTGCTGGTGCTACGCCGAAAGACGGCCCATCTGCTGGTATCACCATGTTAACCGCATTAACATCTGCCTTTACACAACGCAAGGTAAAATCTAATTTAGCAATGACTGGTGAGATAACCTTACGTGGGAAAGTTTTACCAGTAGGCGGAATTAAAGAGAAGATTTTAGCTGCTAAAAGGGCAAATATCAAACAAATCATTCTTTGCAAATCGAATAGAAAAGATATTTTAGAAATCAAAGAAGACTATATTAAAGACCTTCAATTCCATTATGTTACCGAAATGAAAGAGGTAATTGAATTGGCTTTGATGAAAGATAAAGTTAAAAATCCGCTAGATTTAACTATTAAAAACAATCAAGCACCAATTCAACAAAATGCTTAAAAAATTAACGTTTGCTATCCTACTAATTTTTGCAACAAGCGTTTGCAGCTTTGCTCAAGAACAAAAGAGCGAATTTGGGTTTAAAAGTGATAATGATGCTTATCTATTTTACGGGCAGGATCGTTATTACACCAATGGTTTGTTTATCTATTTTCGTCACGCTACCGACCAAAAAAAGCTTGGAGAAAAATTAGAGAAATTAACTTACGAAATTTCTGCTGGTCAGAAAATGTATAACCCAATTTCTGGTTATAGACCCGACCCAAAAACTCAAGACAGACCTTTTGCAGGTTATTTGTATGCTGGCGGAAATATTAATCTATTTTATAAAAAAGAAAGCATTTTAAAGGCAGGTTTAGAAGTTGGTACAATTGGACCAGATGCTTTAGGAAAAGAAGCTCAACAACTTTTACACGATATTGTTGGGTTTTACACCATTGATGGTTGGCAATATCAAATCAAAAATGAGTTAGCTGCAAACCTTTCTGCCCAATACACGCAGTTATTACATCGCTCTGCAAAAAAAGATGTAGACTTCTCTTTTGAAGGATATGCAAATGTAGGAACAACTTATAGTGGAGCTGGAGCAGGAATATTATTTAGAGCAGGTAGTATTAATCAATTATTCAACTCTGCAGCTACCAATTCGGTAATAAGCAATAACTCTAAAACAGAAAAACTGGTTAAAAAAGAGATTTTCTTTTATGCAAAGCCCCAAATTAACTTTGTGGCTTATGATGCTACCATCCAAGGAAGTATGTTTAACGATGATAGTCCGGTAACTTTTGATTCGAAACCGCTAGTTTTTGCACAACAATTAGGCTTTAACTACAGTACACCTCGTTTTACTTTTGATTATAGTGTACTATTTAAATCTAAAGAGGTGAAGAGCAATGCAAAAGCGCATCAGTATGGAACGATAGCGATGTATTATAGGTTTTAATCTACAGTTGGCTTTGCTCTATTCTGCTTTTTAGCAGCGGTTACAGATTTATTAGCCAATCTTTTTGCTATTACAGCCTTTGGGGTTTTGGTTGGTTTCCGTTTCTTTTGAACGGTTAATGATTTTTCTAATAAATCAAGAAACTTGGTAATTGAAATTTCTTTATTAGCCAGCTGACTTCTATCAACTTGAGAAACTATATGCAAATTACCTTCGGTATCTATTTTCGTTTTTAATCTTTCTAGTAATAAAGCTTTTTCGTCCTCATTAAATAACAAAGTTTCTCGTACATTAAAAATGAGTTCAACCTTGCTAGAAACCTTATTTACGTTTTGCCCACCCTTTCCGCCGCTCCGAGATGTTTTAAAAGTGATTTCCTTAGTTAATTCTTCTTTAGTGGGTGTCATAGTGTAAAGATAATTAGAATTATCCTATTGTTAAATTGTGCCTCTGCCTAACGGAGAACTGTACAAATTTTCATGCAACAATTTAGCCATACAATTTCAACAATGATTATTATCTTTGTTTCACATGAGAAAAAATCTGGTTATAGCAATCGATGGCTATTCTTCTTGCGGAAAAAGTACCTTGGCAAAAGCACTGGCAAAAAAATTAGGTTTTATATATATCGATAGTGGCGCAATGTATAGAGCAGTTACTTTGTTCTTTATTCGCAACAAAGTTGATATGACCAATCAAGAAGCCATTAATGATGCGCTACACCATATCGAATTAAATTTTCATTCGAGAGATTACGAATCTCATATCCTTTTAAACGGCGAAGAAGTTTCCGAAGAAATTAGACAAATGCCAGTTTCTGAAAACGTTAGTGAGGTTTCGGCAAATAAGCAAGTTCGTCATGACATGGTGAAACAGCAACAAAGAATGGGCAAATCTAAAAACATAGTAATGGATGGCCGCGATATTGGAACTGCTGTTTTTGAAGATGCCCAAGTTAAATTTTTCATGACTGCCGACCCGAAAATAAGAGCTGAACGCAGGCATAAAGAATTGTTATCCAAAGGTGATGATGTGACTACTTTAGAAGAGGTTTTTGAAAACCTGGCTCATAGAGATTACGCAGACACTACAAGAAAAGAAAGCCCATTAGTTAGAGCTGAAGATGCTATTATTTTAGATAACACCGACCTTACCCAAGAAGAACAACTTGATTTTGCCTTAGAAAAAGTAAAGCCATTTCTAGAAAAAATTTAATCTCACCCACCTTATTAAATAATTTGGTATTTTGCTGCGAAATATAATCGCATGAAACCAAATTCCTATTTAAGACTATTAACCCTCGCCTCTCTTCTATTTTGCACTTCAGCTTGTCAAGCTCAAAAAGGCTGGATAAACCTATTTAATGGTAAGGATTTAAAAGATTGGACTGTTAAAATTGCCAAACATGAAGTTGGCGAGAATTATGCAAACACTTTCAGGGTAGAAAACGGTGTCATGAAAGTAAGTTATGATGGGTACGAAAATTTCGACAAACAATACGGACATATTCATTATAAAAAACCATTTTCTTATTATTTATTAAAGGTAGAATATCGTTTTGTTGGCGATCAAGCTAAAGGTGGTGAAGGTTGGGCAACTAGAAATAGCGGCGCCATGCTACACGGTCAAGACCCAAAAACAATGTTGAAAGACCAAGACTTCCCTATTTCTATTGAAGGACAATTATTAGGTGGCGACGGCACTCACGAACGCCATACCAGTAATGTTTGTACCCCAGGCACTACTATTTATATGGATGATAAATTGACGGTAGCTCACTGTTTAGAGTCTAATTCTAAAACCTTTCATGGCGAACAATGGGTTACAGCAGAGTTTCTGGTTTTAGGAGATTCTGTGATTAAACATTACGTAAATAAAGAATTAGTGTTAACCTACACAAAACCTCAAGTTGGAGGTGGCAGCGTAAGTAATTTCGACCCTAAAGTTAAACAAGATGGAAAACGTTTAACTAGCGGATACATTTCCTTACAGAGTGAAAGTCACCCAATTGAATTTAGAAAAGTAGCACTTTTCGATTTAGCTAGTTATTCAAAAGACAAAGTGAAGTTGGAGAAGATTTTGGCTAAGTTGAAAGAGGAATAGGCAATAATGAAAAAACCGATTATATTAATCTGTGTTGTAGCGTTTCTTATTACATTATGGGTTATAATTAGAGTTACAGGCATCATTAATACTTATAAAGTTGCATCATCTGCAAACGAACCTAATTTAGTTCTTGGTCAATTAATCGTAACATCTAACTTAAAAATGCCAAAATTATTTGACTTTATAACCATCAAAAAAGATGAGGAATTGATAATTTACAGAATATGTGGAATTTCAGGTGATAAAGTAGAGATTAGAAATGGACAATTGCTGATTAATGATAAAATGGCTTTTGAAAATTTTGAGACGAAACATCCCTATATTTTATCAAAAACTGAGTTTAATAAAATAGTTAATCTAGAAATTAATTTAGACAATTATACGCGGGTTAACGATACAACTTATAATGTTAACCTTGAAAATTCCCTTGCTAAAAAGTTGAATTTTGAAAATAAGCGAGAGGTGACCAAATTAGCTGAAGAAAATGAGCAAATAAGTGATTTGTGGGGTAAAAAATACAATGCTGATCATTTCGGCCCAGTCATAGTTCCAAAAGATAATTATTTTGTTTTAGGCGACAATAGATCCAATGCAGCGGATTCAAGATATATAGGATTCATCAATAAAAAAGATGCTAGCAGCACTTTGCTCTAGCCGTAGCGATCTATCAGTTCAACTAACTTAATATCGTTAAAACCTTTCATCAAACTAAATGTTGATTAATTTATTGAGACTTTTAACAGAGGTTTCATAAGTTTGCAAACAATTCCAAAGGCATCTTTTAACCACTGATGCCAAAAAATGTAATAATGATGAATAGATTTTTTTTCCTGCTGATTTCTTTAGTTCTTTTTTCTTTTAGCGTTGATGCTCAAGATTTGTACAAGGTTACAGCTGATAAATTAAATGTTAGAGAAACAAAAGACCCAACTAGCAAAAAAATTGGCTTTGTACCGCAGGATGAAAATGTTCAAGTTTTAGATTCCCTTACAGATGCCAAATTTTTTAAAATAAAGGTTACCAACGGCGAAGGCTGGGTTAGCAAGGAATATTTAACCAGAATATCTCCCGTACCTTCTGCACAAACCCAAGCACAAGCTCCAAAAGTTTTGGTAGAACAAAAAGTTGGCACTGATAACTCAAAAATCTATTTCATCTGTTTTGTAGTTTTAGTAATGATTGGCTTGCTGTTTTGCGTTTTTAAATTCCTGAACAGCAAAGTGCTAATGGGAATTTCTACCTGCTTAATTTTAGCAGTAGGTTATTTAAGTTACCTAAATTTTATGGTAGAGAAATCTGTTTCTGGAAAATACGTGAGCATTGGCGATGGAGATTACCAGTCATTTGAATTTAAACCCCAAAATGCTGTTGTGATAGAAGATAGTTATACGGATACCTTGGTAACCACAAAATATGATGTGGAAGGTGACATGATTAAGTTTAAGCAACAAGAAAACACCATTCTCTTATTAATTAGAGATAATAATACCTTAATTGGTGAGGGCTTTACCAGAGGAACGTTTAAAAAGAATTAGTTATTTTAACTGTTTACAGGACGCTATAAAGGTTTTGCCTTTAGCACTTTCTTAAGTTTTCTAAACCCGATTGAAGTGAAAATCCTTTTTGAAAAAAAGATTGCAACGAAAAGCGGGACTAACATTAATCAATGCCACTGAACTTCCTTTTCAAAAAATGTTTATTTAAATGTTTTCAGGCAATAACCACCCCACCTTTCAGGCACCCCTCCGAGGGAGGGGAATTATAAATCGCTTAATATCAGCAACATTAATTAAAAATTTCTTTTCTATTTAAAAAGAAATTTCTACCTTTGCAGTCCCTAAATAGGGAACAAAGGAGATTATTAATTAATGGCTAAAAAACAAGTAGCAGAAAAAGAACTAGCGGCAACAAATGCCGAATTACAAGGTGCAGACGCTCGTCTAACCGAGAAAGAAACAATTGAGTCAGAAGCTGATTCGGTTTCTATCGAACAAATCAAATCATCATTAGCGACACCAGATCAAGATTTTGATTGGGATGCAGATGATAAAGTATTTGGTAACTACAGTGACGCAGACCGTAAAAAGTTTGAAGATATGTATACAGATACTTTCAACCAAATCACTCAAGGCGAAATCATTAGTGGTATCGTTGTATCAATCAACAACAAAGACGTAGTATTAAACGTAGGTTTCAAATCTGACGGTTTAGTTTCTACTTCAGAGTTTAGAGATACACCTGATTTGAAAATTGGCGATTCAGTGGATGTTTTCGTAGAAGCTCCAGAAGATGCGAATGGTCAGTTGATTTTATCTCGCAAGAGAGCAAAAACACAACGTTCTTGGGAAACCATCAACGCTGCGCTTGACAATGATACCATTATTAATGGTTTCGTGAAAAGCCGTACTAAAGGTGGTTTAATTGTTGACATCATGGGTGTAGAAGCATTCTTACCAGGATCACAAATCGACATTAAACCTATCCGTGATTACGATGTTTACGTTGGTAAAACAATGGAATTCAAAGTTGTAAAAATCAACCACGAATTTAAAAACGTTGTAGTTTCACACAAAATCTTAATTGAAGACGATTTAGAAAGCCAAAAAGTTGAAATCGTTTCTAAATTAGAAAAAGGTCAAGTATTAGAAGGTACTGTTAAAAACATTACTGATTTCGGTGTGTTCATCGATTTAGGTGGTGTTGATGGTTTACTTCACATTACTGATATTTCTTGGGGCCGCATAGAGCATCCAAAAGAAGTATTATCGTTAGACGAAAAAATCAACGTTGTTGTTTTAGACTTTGATGATGAGAAAAAACGTATCGCTTTAGGTTTAAAACAATTAACTCCTCACCCTTGGGAAAATTTAGATGCTAACTTAGCTGTTGGTTCTAAAGTTAAAGGTAAAATTGTTACTGTTGCTGATTACGGTGCTTTCTTAGAAATCATTCCAGGTGTTGAAGGTTTGATCCACGTTTCAGAAATGAGCTGGTCACAAAACTTACGTTCACCTCAAGAATTCTTGAAAGTTAACGACGAAATCGAAGCTGAAGTTTTAACTTTAGACAGAGATGAGCGTAAAATGAGCTTAGGTATTAAACAATTAACTCAAGATCCTTGGGGTAATGTTGCTGAGAGATATCCAATTGGAAGCAAACACAAAGCTGTTGTTAAAAACATGACTAACTTCGGTGTATTTGTTGAAATTGAAGAAGGAATTGACGGATTAATCCACATTTCTGACTTATCTTGGAGCAAAAAAGTTAACCACCCTAACGAATTCACTAAAGTTGGTGATACATTAGATGTTGTAGTTTTAGAACTTGATGTTGAAAACCGCAAATTATCTTTAGGTCACAAACAATTAGAAGAAAACCCTTGGGATACTTTTGAAACTATCTTTACCCTTGATTCAGTTCATACAGGTACAGTAGTTAAAGTAACTGATAAAGGTGCTGTTATTGCTTTACCATACGGTGTAGAAGGTTTCGTACCAACTAAACACATGGCTAAAGAAGACGGTTCTGTAATCAAAGCTGAAGAAACTAATGATTTCAGAATCATTGAGTTTAACAAAGATGCTAAACGTATCGTTGTATCTCACGCCCGCATTTGGGAAGAGGCTAAAGCTGAAGCAGTTGCTGAAGAAAGAAATGCTAAAAAGAAAGAAGCTAAAGCTTCTGTAAGTGCAGTTAAAAAAGTGAAAGATTCTGTAGAGAAATCTACTTTAGGTGATCTTAGCGTTCTTGCTCAATTAAAAGAGCAAATGGAAGGCGAAGAAAGCAAAAAGAAAAAATAAGCTTTTTAAACGCTAAATAAATTTAATCCCGATAGGCAATGCTTATCGGGATTTTTTTATAGAAAAATTCGTCATTGCGAAGGAGATTTTTCATCGACTGAGGCAATCTCATTGTTGAATTTAAACCATATAAGAAATATGAGTTCATTGAAGCCATGCCTTATATTTCCTTAAATGTCTTATATGGTAAATATTAGAAAATGAATGTCATTGCTCATCGCTTACCCATGCCCCGCTTTCCTTCCTGCCTTGAAGAAAGGCATCCATCCTCCCGATAACTATCGGGACGGGTTTATAATTGAAAGCAAGTGGTTCTTGGCAACCTCACCCTATCAACGTTTTGTGCTTTGGCTTCTGCCTACAAATCCCTTTCCTCAAGGAGAGGGAAACAGAGGAAATGCGTTTAACCAATAGCTTTAACAGGGTGAGGTTTATTTTTCCTACTTTTGAAAATCAAACTTATCCAGTTATGAAGAAATTTATTTTTTGCTTTTTACTTTTCTCCTTGAGCTTTAGTCTTTTTGCTCAGGAAATAAATATTATCCCAAAGCCAGTCAGTATTACTAAAGGTTTAAAAAGCGAAGAATTTACTTTGGATAATAACTTATTGCTTATCACAAATTCTACATTTCAAGAACAAGCAAGTAATGCTGTAGCCAAGTATTTTTATGATTATTTGTCAAAAACATACAATATACAAAGAAGCAAAAATCCAGATACAAAAAAACGATTAATTTTAATTAGAGAATCTTTTGGGGAAGAGCACCCAAATGCATACATCCTAGACATAAAAAAGGATGAAATCCGGATTACTTCTTCATCAGATGCAGGAATATTTTATGGCATTCAAACTTTAATCCAATTGTTACCAACAGAAAAAGCGACTAGCTTGAAAATACCTGCTGTTACAATTACAGATTATCCTCGATTCGAATACCGCGGAATGCACCTAGATGTGAGTCGCCATTTTTTTGATGTGGCAACAGTTAAGGAATACATCGATTATCTCGCCCTGCATAAAATGAATTATTTCCATTGGCATTTAACTGATGATCATGGCTGGAGAATTGAAATCAAAAAATATCCAAAGCTAACTGAAGTTGGCGCTTGGAGAAATGGAAGTATAATTGGTCTTTGGCCAGGAAAAGGAAATGAAGGCATTAAGTATGAAGTTTTTCCAACAGACATTAAAATCACCCCAAAAGATGCTGTAATTAAAACTGATGGCATTAAACACGGTGGTTATTATACGCAAGCTGAAATTAAAGATGTAATTGATTATGCTGCAAAAAGGTACATCACCATTATCCCTGAAATTGAAATGCCCGCACATAGTATGGCTGTTTTAGCTGCTTATCCAGAGTTAGGAACAGAACCCAATAAAAAATATGAAGTTGCGCAAACTTGGGGAATGATGAACAAGTACAACAATGTTTTTCAGCCGACAGAAAAAACCTTCAAATTTCTAGAAGACGTATTAACAGAAGTGATGGCTTTATTCCCTTCACAGTACATTCATATTGGAGGAGACGAAGGCTCAAAAGTATGGTGGAAACAATCTCCAGTTACTCAACAAATTATGAAAGCCAATAACCTAAAAGACGAAAGTGCGTTACAAAGTTATTTCATTCATCGCATTGAGAAATTTGTAAATAGCAAGGGAAAAACTATTATCGGTTGGGATGAGATTTTAGACGGTGGCTTAGCACCAAATGCTATTGTAATGAGTTGGAGAGGTGAAAAAGGTGGCATTGCAGCAGCAAAACAAAATCATAAAGTTATCATGACACCAGAAAATATGATGTACTTTAATCATAAGCAATTTTTACAGGATGATAGCCTAGCTGCTAACAAATACCTTCCATTAGAAACTGTATATAATTATGAACCTGTTCCGACAGAATTGAGTGTTGAACAAGCCAAATATGTTTGGGGCGGACAAGGCAATCTCTGGTCAGAATATGTAGCTAACCCTAAAAAAATAGAATACCAAATTTTCCCAAGATTGGATGCTTTAAGCGAAATTCTTTGGAGCCCGAAACAAGGCAAAAACTATCCTGATTTTTTAAGACGTTTAAAGACACAGTTTAAGCGCTATGATTTAATGGGAATTACTTACAGCAGAAGATATTTAAATACAACCCCCTAACCATGATACGCAAGATTTTAGCAGTTATTTTAACCATATTTACATTATACGCAATTAAAGAAACAGTGGTTATTTTTACTTCGGGCGATGTAGAGATTGTCAGTCACAGAAAGCAATTGATATTAATAGCCTTGAGTATTACCATTCCTTTAGTGGTTTTATCGCTTTGGTTATGGAGACCGAAAACCCCAAACTCGTAAATGGGCTTCTGTTAATTTCACAGACTATGCAAAGTCCCCTTTAGGGGATTTAGGCGTAAAACTTACTCTTCAACTCTGGTGTAGGCACCCAACAGCTTTCTTGTTTACCAAACCATTTATAACGATTTTTGGCAATATAGTTATAAACTGCATTTCTAATAAAAGGAGGAACAATTATAAAACCGTAAAGTAAAGGCCAAAGTCCATTTAATTTTCGAGCAACTCTTAATGCGGCTGTAGAGCGCAAATAAACTTTCCCACCTTCTAATAAGATGAAACTATCTAGATTTTCTGGAGAAATATTAAAAGGTGTAATTTTTTCGGCAGCGTATTCACTTTGCAGGGATGCGAATCGGAAAATATTATTCTTATCTCTTTGGATGGTAAATTGCACCGCCCCATTACAGAGATTACAAAGTCCATCGAAAAAAATTACTGGTTGCATATACAAATATAAAACTATTAAGGGATTTACTTCCCTATAAAACACAGACTTATGTAAACTAAACCTGATGGTAATGAGCACGAATCCCGATTTTCGTCGGGAGAGTAAAATGAACAGCAGGACTATCCGCTCCCATGTAAACCAAACCCTGCTTTTCAAATCAAAATCATAACAATTTAGCAATCAAACAATTCAACACCTTTTTTCAACTTTCCAACATTTCAACTTTCCAACATTAAAACATTTATCTATATTTGCCCAATCCTTGTTCAATGCAAAAGAGAACCCTGCTAGACGGTCAAAAATTTCAAATCACAATTAAGAGACTTTGTCATCAATTAATTGAGAACCATACCGATTTTGAGAATACAGTATTAATCGGAATTCAACCCAGAGGAACTTATTTCGTAGACCGTGTACACCAAGAACTTTCAGCAATTTTAAAAACGAATACCATTAAAAAAGGTCATTTAGACATTACTTTTTTTAGGGATGATTTTAGAAGAAAAGATGGCCTAGTGACGGCGAGCAGCAATACCATTAACTTTATTATAGAAGGCAAACAAGTTATCTTAATTGATGATGTTTTGTGGACTGGCAGAACAATTCGTGCTGCGATGGACGCATTGCTGGCTTACGGCCGACCACAAAGAGTTGAATTAATGGTATTAATTGACAGAAGATTTTCTAGACACTTACCTATTGAGCCTAATTATATTGGCCAGCAAGTTGATTGTGTCGACAGTCAGAAAGTTAAGGTAAGTTGGAAAGAAAATGATGGAGAAGACAAGGTGATTTTATTATCAGAGAAACAATAAGAAAAATGGCAGCAGAAAAACTATCAACTAGACATCTTTTAGGCATTAAAGATATTAACCTGAATGATATTGAATTGATTTTCGAAACTGCTGATAATTTTAAGGATGTGATTAACAGACCTATTAAAAAGGTTCCCTCGCTAAGAGATATCACCATTGCCAATATATTTTTCGAAAACTCTACACGCACCAAACTATCATTCGAATTAGCTGAAAAAAGACTTTCTGCCGATGTGGTAAACTTTGCAGCATCTTCTTCGTCGGTTAGCAAAGGCGAAACCCTAATTGACACCGTAAACAACATCTTAGCGATGAAAGTTGACATGGTAGTGATGCGACATCCTTATGCTGGAGCTGGTCAGTTTTTAAGTAAACACATTAAAGCGCAAATTGTAAATGCTGGCGATGGCGCACACGAACACCCAACGCAAGCTTTATTAGATGCTTTCTCTATTCGCCAGAAACTAGGTGATGTTAGGGGTAAAAAAGTTGTTATTGTGGGCGATATTTTACACTCACGAGTGGCTATTTCTAACATTCTTTGTCTGCAAAAATTAGGTGCAGAGGTTATGGTTTGCGGACCAACAACATTAATTCCAAAACATATTGCTTCATTAGGTGTAAAAGTTGAACACGATTTAAAGAAAGCTTTAAATTGGTGCGATGTGGCCAATATGTTGCGCATCCAATTAGAAAGACAAGACATTAAATATTTCCCATCGCAACGCGAATATGCAATGATGTATGGTTTGAATAAAGAAATTCTAGATAATCTTGATAAGGAAATCATCGTTATGCATCCTGGACCGATAAACAGGGGTGTAGAGATTACAAGTGATGTGGCGGACAGTAAACAATCTATTATTTTAGAACAAGTAGAAAATGGAGTAGCTGTTAGAATGGCTGTACTTTATTTATTGGCTAGTCAGAATGATTAAGTAGTTGAATAGCTTATGGTTGATGGTCCATAGCCGAGTGGCAGACCAGAAGGATAATCTTGTTGGCAATTAACTATTGTCCATTAACCAACAACCTCTTTTCATTTCCTTTATACCAATTTCAAAATCTCTTCGTTAAAACCTTGTTATCAACAGATGTTAATTACTTATGTTGATAAGCTTTGATACTATTTCTAATTTAGTACCAACCATATTTGAAACCTATGCAGAAGAAATTTCTATTAGTTCCCCTCTTTTTAGTCGGCGGCATTACCGCCAGTTTTGCCCAGATAACCCCGCTAATCAACCTCAATAAAAACTACCAAACTGGTTTAGAATTACTCCAGAACGAGAAATATGTTGCCGCTGCCCAACAATTTAAAATGGTTGAGCAAGTTAGAAGCAAAGCCAGCACTCAAAAAGAAAGCAATGCAGAATTGTCTTTATTAAAAGAAAATGCAAAATTTTATGCAGCAGTTTGCGCTTTAGAACTAGGCAATGAGGATGCCGAATCGCTATTTCTAGAATTTATTAGAGAATACCCTTTAAATCCGAATACCAAGCTTGCTTACTTTCATGTAGGTAAATCTTATTTTGCGCAAAAGAATTATACAAAGGCCTTAGAATGGTTTGAAAAAACTGAGCCAAGTTCTCTTTCTCAAAAACAGAGAACAGAATATCAATTTAAACAAGGTTATGCCTATTTTGAGTTGAAAAATTTTGAAAAAGCAGAGCCTCTATTTGAAGCGGTTAAAAAAGAAGATTCACCATTTAAAGAAAGTGCTACTTATTACTTCGCGTATATCAATTACTTAAATAAAGAGTATAAAACTGCTTTGGCCAACTTCGAGAAACTGAAAGGCTCTCCTACTTATGAGGCAAGTTATCCTTACTACATTACTTCGATGTATTATTTGGATGAGCGTTATGATGATGTTATAGATTATGCAATTCCCGCAATGGCTAAAACAAAACAACAGTTTGAGCCTGAAATGTTAAGCTTAGTTGCAGCTTCTTATTTTGCAAAGTCAGAATTTAAAAATGCAGAGAAGTATTTCGCAGAATTTTATTCAAAAGATAAAAACAACACTAAAAATAATCTTTTCATTTATCAATACGGATACTCACTATATCAAAATGGAAAGTTTAAGGAATCTATCCCTGTTTTAGAAAAACTAACTACAGACGACATTTACCTGCAAAACGGTATGTACACCTTGGGTAAATCTGCCTTAAAGCTTAATAATAAAGAAAAAGCTCGCAGTGCATTTTTTAGGGCGTCTAGATTAAATTTCGATAAAGTAATACAAGAAGAAGCTTGGTTAAGTTATGCTAGATTAAGTTACGAGTTAGAATTTAATTCTCAAGCTTTAGAATCAATTCAAGCTTTTATTAAGCAATTTCCAAGCTCTAGAAAAATAAACGAGGCTAGAGTTTTACAAGGTGAAATTTTATTAACCAGCAAAAACTACCAAACTGCAATCGATATTTTAGAACCTCTACAAAACAAAACGCCTGAAGCAAAAGAAGCTTATCAAAAGGCAACTTACTTTAGAGGTTTAGAGTTTTACAACGAAAGGGCTTTCCCTAACGCTTTATCTATGTTTTTACGTTCTGGCAATTTCCCAGAAGATAAAGAAATAAATGCTTTAAGTATTTATTGGATGGCAGAATCGATGTATGAATTAAGAAAGTTTGGCGAAGCTGTTAAAACTTTTGAGAAGTTTTTGGCAATGCCTGCTGCACAAAAAACAGATGTTTACAACTTTGCTAATTATGCTTTAGGATACGCTGCTTTTGAGGATGAAAAATACACCAAAGCGGCTAATTACTTCGAAAAGTTTTTAAATGGTGATGATAAGGATGCTAAAACTGTAACAGACGCAACCATTCGTTTGGCCGATTCATATTTTGTTAACAAGAACTATGGCGATGCAATGGCTAACTATAACAAAATCATCAACGGTAAATTAACCGGAGAAGATTATGCATTGTTTCAACGTGGAATGATACAAGGTTTGCAAAAACAAGACGATGCAAAAATTGCTACCATGCAAAGTTTGTTGCGCCAATTCCCAGGTTCAAATTATGCTGACGACGCTGGTTTTGAAACTGCCTATACTTACTTCAATAAAGGGGATTTTGATAAATCTAAATCTGATTTAGTTGATTTAGTAGCTAAGTATCCTCGTAGTAGTTATGTTCCTCGTGCTTTAGTAACCATCGGTTTAGTACAATACAATCAAGACCAAGACGATGCTGCCTTAGAATCATTTAAAAAAGTGATTAGAGATTATGCAAGTTCTGTTGAAGCTAAACAAGCACTAGAATCTATCAAAAATATTTATGTAGATAGAGGTGATGCAAATGGTTTTATTGCATACGCTGCCACTACTCCACTTGGAAATTACTCGATGAGTGAACAAGATAACATTGTTTTTCAAGCGGCTAACAATAGATATTTAAAAGGTGATGCGCAAGGTGCTTACGAGGCCGTAAATGCATACTTTGAAAAATTCCCAAAAGCAATTCACGATAAGGAAGCTCGTTTTATTAGAGCTGAATCTTTAGTGAAATTAAATCGCTCTGCGGAGGCTATACCTGATTACGATTATATCCTAAACGATTGGACAAGCGATTACACAGAACGTTCGTTAATGAGTGTTTCGAAGGTTTTAATGGACGAAAAGAAATACAATGAGGCTATCGTTTACTTAAAAAGATTAGAGACCACAGCTGATTATAAAGTGCACTATACTTATGCCATCAACAATTTATTAAAAGCTTACAACGCTTTGGGTATGGCCGATGACATGATGAAATATGCAGATTTAATCAAAAACTCTGATAAAGCATCTGAAGAAGAAAAAAACAGCTCAGATTTATTTATTGGTAAAGCATATTTGGTAAAAGCCGATACTGTTCAAGCTGTTAAATCATTCAATAATGTAATAGCTAAAACAAAAACCTTAGCCGCTGCAGAAGCGAAATATAATATTGCAGCTATTCAATATGCCAAAGGCGATTATAAAAATTCTCAGAAAACTTGTTTCGACTTGATAAACAATATGCCATCCTATGATTATTGGGTAGCGAAATCGTTTATTCTATTATCTGATAATTACTTAGCGCTAAAAGATAAATTACAGGCAAAAAGTACATTATTAAGTATTATAGACAATTACGAAGGTAAGGATGACATCGTGCCAACTGCCAAAGAGAAATTAGCTAAAATTAATTAGACATTGAAGATGAGATTACACAAAATTATATATACTACATTAATTGTTCTTACTGCTGGTTCATTTGCAACGAAGGCGCAAGATGTTAAACCACCAGAAAAAACTGTTACGGAAGAAATTGAAGTAATAAGACCCTATAAACCTGTTTTGGCTGATGCTGTTAAGTTGAGAAGAAGTCCAGACTTGAATAACGTAGCAACTTATAAAGCCAAATTCAACTACGCCTTAACGGATAGGAAATTAGAGTTAAATTCTGATATTCAGAAGTTGCAAGCACAACAATTAGCCGACGAACGTGCTGCCGTACTAATTAATAATTACGTAAAAGGCGGCGTTGGCTCTCTGGGAACCGTATTGGCAGAAGCTTATGTTGGTACTGGAAAAGATGAAGGCTTACAAGCTGGTGCATTTTTTAGACATTTTAGTCAAGCTGGAAAACTATATAAACAGAACGAAAGCACGCAACAATTAAGTGCATTTGGCCGTAGCATTGGCGATAAAACCACATTGAATGGCCGTGTCAACTTTGAAAGACACGGATTATATTTTTATGGTATTGATGAAGCAAATCCAACCTTAAACCCAGATCCAGAGAAACAGGCTATCAATTTCTTTGAGTTAGAGGGAGAAGCCATCAATAAATTTACTAACGATGAGAATGCTTTAAGTTATGCAGCAAAGGTTAATGCCTATTTATTAAATGATAAATTTTCTGCCAAAGAAAACGCTATTACTTTAACGGGGTATCTAAACAAAAGGATTAGCAAATTTAATTTAGGTCTTGCAGCTGCTGCCGAATTAGGGAGTACAAAAGATGTAAATACAAGTGTTTCAAATAATATATTACGATTAAATCCTTACATCAAACTACAAGCAAATGGCGTAAAAATTACAGCTGGAATTAACTTCGTTCAAGAATTTGGCGAGTTTTCTAGCACAAGGATTTTCCCTGCCGTAACTGCCGACTTTACTTTAATTCCAGACTTTCTACAAATTTTTGGAGAAGTTAAAGGTGATGTTAATCGCAATAGCTTAAAAAACTTTACAGATGAAAATCCATTCTTAAATGGAAATATCGCCATTCAAAACACTGTAGAAAAAATGAGTATTAGTGGAGGTATTAAAGGCACAGGTGGTCCAGGTTTTGGTTACAAAGCTAGATTCTACAGCAAAAGAATTACCGATATGCCTTTGTTCGTCAACAACTTCACCAACTTCAATAAGTTCGATGTGATTTATGATTTTGGAACAATGAAATTATTAGGCTTAGAAGGAGAAATTTCTGTTCAAGTAAGTGATAACTTAAAATGGACTGGTAAAATAAATATGGAGGATTATAAACCTGCAGCAGAGCAAGAAAGTTATTACAAACCACAATTGCGCATCGGTTCAAACTTCTCTTATACTTATAATAAAAAGCTAAGTTTTAGTGCAAATGTTGCCATTCAAGACGATAGCGATGCGAAAGTATACATTTCAGACCCACAAATTTTAGGCATTTACCCTCCTATTCCAGATGTAACAAAAGAAACATTAGTAACTGTAAAAGGCTTTGTAGATTTAGGTGTCGGGGCAGATTATAAAATCAATAACAAGTTTTCTGCTTTTGCAAGGGCAACCAACTTGCTTAATACTAATTATAGCAAATACTTGTACTACCGTACAAATGGTTTCAGTATTTTTGGCGGATTAAGCTACTCATTTTAGGCCTTAGGCAATTAAATATTGGTTGATACCGAATTATAATTTATTTTTACCAGAATGGATATATTGTTATACCTAACAGAGCTATTACAAACTCGCAAAACCGTAGGAATTGTGGGCTTGGGCACACTGTATAAGAAAAAATCGCCTGGTAAATATGATGTGGAGAAACACGCTTTTGTACCTCCTACTTATACCATAGCCTTTATAACAGAAATAAAAGAAGAGGAAGAATTAGCAAACTATATTAGTAGCAAAAGGAATATCACTTCAGATTCTGCTAACTATTACATTGGCGAGTTCGCAGAGCGGATTCAGAGTCAACTTGCAGAAAATCAAGAAGCAGACTTAGGCTCATTCGGAAAACTTAAATACGTTAACGACGAATTGCTTCTAGTTGGAGCGCAAGAAGCTAATTTCGGAAACGAGTTTTATGGCCTTCCAACTCTAACAGAAATTACACCGGAAGAAGAAATTACTCCAAAGGAAGCTTTAATTCCTGAAACTGTAGAAACTGAGTATTTAGAAGAAATTGAAGAAGAAAACAAGTTAGAAGAAGAAAATCCTGGACAAGAAACTATAGATGAAATAGAAGAAAATGTATTGCTTCATGATGAGCAAGAAACTTTTGAAGAAATAGCAGAGGCAGAAAATCGCCCTACTGAGGTTTTTGAAAACACTTTTATTACACCACCTGTAATTGAAACTGTTGAGTCTGAAGAAAAAGAAGAGCCAGAAATAGTTGGTCAGGATGAAATAGAAGAAGAATATGTTGAAGAGGAAGAACCTAAAAAGGGAATGCCATTTTTAATTAAGGTGCTAATCATCTTATTAGTAATCATTGCCGCTGGAGCTGTCGCTTATTTTATTAACCCACCCTTCTTTGATAAATATCTTAAAAATTTTGAAGGCAAACACGACAAAAACATACCAGTTGCTCCAATTGATTCGTTAAGCAATAAAACAGATTCGTTAACAGCTGATAGTTTGGCTAAAGCAAATGCGATGGTTAAATTAACTGTTGACACACCTGCTGTTGATAGTAGCAAGGTTACAGTTTACGAAATTTTAGTTAGTGCAGTAGCAACTGACAAAAAGGCCAATAAAATTATTGCAAATCTTGCTAAAAACGGCGTTCCTGCTAAGAAAATCAAGCTTTCAAAGACAATGATTAATATTAGCGCTGGTTCATTTTTAAAAGAGGCTGACGCCAAAATTCTTCGAGATAGTTTAAGAAAAAAATTAAATAACGAAGGCATTTATATACAACCTGTATTACCAAAAACACACAAAAAATAAATATGATTACATTGTTAATGGCGGCTGGAGACACAGCAAAAAATGTTTTAGATACCGCAAATAAGGTTGCTACAACTGCAGCAGCAACTCAACCAGAATTACATTTTATAGATTTATTATTTAAAGGCGGATGGGTAATGCTTCCCTTAGCCTTATTGGCCTTTTTAGGTCTAGTTATTTTTATCGAACGTTATTTAACTATCCGTAAATCATCAAAAGATGAATCGAACTTAATGTTTCAAATTAAGCAGAATATACATGATGGAAGACTAGATAGTGCTATTGCTTTATGTAAAAACACAAAATCGCCTTTGGCTAGAATGTTAGAAAAAGGTTTAAAAAGAATTGGCAGACCTATTAAAGATATTGAAGGTGCAATTGAAAATACAGGAAAACTAGAAGTATCTAAGCTAGAAAAGAACATAGGTATTTTAGGTATCATTGCAGGTATTGCACCAATGCTTGGTTTCGTAGGTACAATTATTGGGGTAATTACAATTTTCCACGATGTGTCTATTAAAGGTGAGATTGAAATTGGAACTATTTCTGGTGGTTTATATACTAAAATGATTACTTCAGCAACTGGTCTAATTATTGGTATAGTTGCCTATGTATTATACCACATTTTAAATATGATGGTAGAAAAAATCATCCTGAAAATGGAAACAGATGCAATTGAGTTTATAGATTTATTAGAAGAACCAGGTAAATAATGAATTTACGCAAAAGAAAAAAAGGTGCCGTAGAGGTACATACCTCTGCGCTGAACGACATTATGTTTTTCCTGCTTTTGTTTTTTCTATTGGCATCTGCCGTAGTAAATCCGAGGGTGGTTAAACTATTATTGCCTAAATCTGATAGCGGTCAACAATCTACTGCTAAAAAAGCTGTTACGGTTAGCATAGACGAAAATTTAAATTATTTCGTTGATAAAAAACCAACTAACATTGAGCAGTTACAACCAGTTATCGAAGCTTACCAAAAGATAGCTCCAGATTTAACCATAATTTTATACGTTGCTAAAAGTGTACCAGCAGAGAATATCATGAAGGCATACGACGTTGCAAATAAATTAAAATTAAAGCTAGTTCTAGCTGTAGACCCTAAGAAATAATGACAACCACCGGCGAAGAAAATAACTATCCAAAAGCAATTGCAATTTCTGCAGTTTTGATGGGCTTATTTATTGCCCTTAGCTTTATTTGGGTTATTGGAGCATTTCAACCAGAAGAACCTGTTGGAATGGGTGGTATGGTAGTTAATTATGGTACTTCAGAGACCGGAATGGGCAGTGATTATACAAGTATTGAAGAACCTTCAATGGACCCGAATGCTAACAATAAATTGCCTGACAAAGTTACTCCAGAACAAAAGGTTACGCCTACAACTTCATCTCAAGTTGATGCAAAAGATGTAATTACTCAAAATTCTGAAGATGCGGTTGCCATCAATACTAAAGCAACTAAAAGTACCAATGCACCCACAAGTGCAACAGAAAGTAAACCAGCTCAACCAACCATTAACCCTAACGCACTTTATAAGGGCAATAAGAATAATGGAAAAGGTCAAGGTGATGGAACTGGTACTACGCCTGGCAACCAAGGAAGCGTTAATGGCGACCCTTTAGCACCTAATTATGGTGAGGGTGGTTCTGGGAATGGAAACACACCTATTCCACTAAGCAAATTTAATAACCTAGTTACTCCAACAGATGATGGCCAGGAAACTGGAAAAATTGTAGTGAAAATTCGTGTAAATAGAAACGGACAAGTTATTTCAGCAACTGCTGGAGCAAAAGGAACTACTTTTTCTAACGACGCCTTATTCCGCAAATGTGAAAGAGCAGTTATGAATGCCACTTTAGACAGAATAGAAAATGGTCCAGAAGTTAGAACAGCTGTTGTTGTTTTCAACTTCAAAGTGAAGTAACCTACTTTAATTTCAATGCTAAACCTCATCAAATATCCTTTCCAAAAATTTGAAAGGCCTTTGATATTTGCAGGCATATCATATCCAATATTTTTCCTTGGAGAACTTTCAGGTGTTGGATTATTGATTTTAATAGGCGGATTGTTGGCTGCATTAAGTTCTACCATCCTTATTATTTCCATGTTCGTTTTATTATTTAAAAAAGAGTTTGTCAAAAGTTTTTATACACTCTTATTTATTTTAATCATCATCAGTATATTTGGCACATTAGCACAATAAACATTTTTTGTTCTATAATCCTGTACCGTGGTCTGTTACACACAGACCACCATATTAGATTTTAATCAATAATGACTTACAAACAAACCTTAGATTTTCTTTATAGCAAATTGCCAATGTTTACTCGAGTTGGAGCGGTTGCATTAAAAAAAGACTTGCACAACACCATTGCAATGTGTGCAGCTTTAGATAATCCTCAAGCTAAATTTAAGAGCATACATATTGCAGGTACAAATGGAAAAGGTTCAACATCTCACATGTTAGCTGCTGTTTTACAAAAAGCAGGTTATAAAACTGGTTTATATACCTCTCCACACTTAAAAGATTTTAGAGAAAGAATCCGTATCAACGGAAAAATGGTTTCTAAATCGTTTGTAAAAGATTTTGTAAAAAATCAAACTGAAATTATTCAAGAAACAGAGCCATCATTTTTTGAAGTAACAGTTGCAATGGCATTTGATTATTTTGCTAAGGAAAAAGTTGATATAGCCGTTATAGAAGTTGGCTTAGGTGGCAGATTAGATTCAACAAATATCATTACACCAGAACTTTCTGTTATTACAAATATAAGTTTAGACCATACAAACATTTTAGGGAATACCTTACCAGAAATCGCTTTTGAAAAAGCAGGAATAATTAAAAAGAATATTCCAGTTGTTATTGGCGAAAGGCAATCAGAAACCGAAAATGTATTTATACAGAAAGCAATTCAAGAAAATTCACAAATTACCTTTGCACAGGATAATTTACGTTTGGAAAACTTGCGTCAAAAAAATCCCTTATTATCCATGGATATTTATCAAGGTAAAGGTTTAGGCTATAAAAATTTAGCACTTGATTTAACAGGAACCTATCAAAGTAAAAACATCGTAACAGTAATTCAATCCATCCTTAAATTAAAGGAACTTGGATTTAACATTCCTGATAAAGCAATTTATTCATCCTTAAACAAAGTAAAAAAACTAACTGGTTTACAAGGCAGATGGCAAACTTTAAGTACAAATCCATTAGTAATTTGCGATACCGGACATAACAAGGCAGGAATTACAGAAGTAATTCAAAATATCAATAATACCAGTTTTGAAAAATTGCACATTGTTATAGGTATGGTAAAAGACAAGGATATTAACGGTGTTTTAGCAATTCTTCCAAAAAATGCAATCTATTATTTCTGTGAGCCCGACCTAGAAAGAGCTCTGCCTGCAAAAGACTTAGCGGAAAAAGCAGCTCGTTTTAAGTTAAAAGGGGAAATATTTATCAATGTTAAATCAGCTTTAGAAGCAGCAAAAACCAAGGCAAAAAATAACGATTTAATTTTCGTTGGCGGAAGCACCTTTGTAGTAGCAGAAATATTATAAGAAATTCACTTCTGCTTCATAATCAATTAGTATTTTTACTACACTAAACGCATATAATGAAATTTAAACATCTACTTTTTTTAATGTTAGTGGTAACCTATACTAACGTTAATGCCCAACAAAAATCAAAAACCACTACTAAAACCTATCCTGCAAACATAGAAAGACCCAAACTTGTGGTAGGTTTGGTTATCGACCAAATGAGATGGGATTATCTATACAGGTATTATTCTAGATATAGCAATGGCGGATTTAAACGCCTTATAAATGAAGGTTTCTCTGTAGAAAACACCTTTATTCCATACACACCAACATATACAGCTTGTGGCCATACTTCAATTTATACAGGTTCTGTCCCTGCAATTAATGGTATTATTGGCAATAACTGGTACGACCCAGAATTAGGGAGAGATGTATATTGTGCAGAAGACAAAAGCGTAAAAACAGTTGGCAGTTCGTCGAGAGCGGGCGAAATGTCGCCAAAGAATATGCTTGTAACCACAATTACAGACGAGCTTAGATTGGCAACAAATTTCAAAAGCAAGGTAATTGGCGTATCTATAAAAGACCGTGGTTCTATCTTACCAGCAGGGCATTCAGCAAATGCGGCCTATTGGCTTGATGGAGCAAACTTTATTTCTAGCACTTATTATATGCAATCTCTACCAACTTGGGTGACAGATTATAACAGCAAAAAAGAAGCAAATAGATACTTTGCCAAAAATTGGAATACACTTTATCCAATTGAAACTTACACGCAAAGCACAGCTGATAATAAAACTTATGAAGGTAAGTTCAGAGGAGAAGAAACGCCTAATTTCCCTCATCAATTAACAGGGTTTATCGACAAGAACTTCGAGATGATTAAAAGTACTCCTTATGGGAACACCATAACTTTTGATTTTTCAAAATTGGTTATCCAAAATGAAAAAATGGGTCAATCAGGTAATACTGATTTCTTGGCAATCAGCTGTTCTTCTACTGATTATGTTGGCCATCAATTTGGTCCAAACTCAATTGAAGCAGAAGACACTTATTTACGTTTAGATAAAGATTTAGAAGATTTCTTTAATTATTTAGACAAAACAATTGGTAAAGGAAACTATCTTGTATTTTTATCTGCAGACCATGCAGTTGCCCATGTGCCTGGCTTTATGAAAGAAAATAAATTGCCATCAGGTACCGTAAGCAATTCCGCCTTGCGCAAAGGATTGGATACTTTAATGAATACAAAATTCAATCTCTCAAAATCTGTAATTACAGTAACAAACAATCAGGTATATTTTGACCATAGCGTTATAGAAGATAAAAAAATAGATTTCACCCTAGTTAAAAAAGCTGCAACAAACTACTTAAAGAAACAAAATGGTATTGCTGATGCAGTAGATTTAGAAATTTTAAATAATTCTACAATCCCAGAAGAAATAAGGAAAAGAATAACAAATGGCTACAACGCTCGTCGCAGTGGCGATGTTTATTTCATTTCTAAGCCAAACTGGTTTGATGGTGGAGCTACTGGTACAACCCACGGCTCCTGGTATCCTTATGATTCTCACATCCCTTTATTATTCATGGGTTGGAAAGTGAAACCAGGAAAAACCAATCAAACTTATTACATGACTGATATTGCAGCTACATTAGCGGCAATGCTGCATATTCAAATGCCAAGTGGAAGTGTTGGTTCGCCAATTACTGAGATTACACATCAATAAATATTTCTTTTTTTGAAAAGCAAAAGCAGGGCAACTATTTATGTTAGTCCTGCTTTCGTTTATAGTCCTCATTCCGCTTCGCTACATTGTGGGCTAATCACTCAATCAGGTTTATCAACAAAAAACAATGCAAGAAACTACTGTTGCAATTAGCAAAACAGCTTGTATCTATTAAGCTATAAATATTGCCAATCCTTAGTTTTTGTTACCTTTGTACACCAAATACAAAACCTAAATGGAACAAGTTCAAGTCTACAAGCCTAAAAATAAAATTCGTTTCGTTACTGCTGCAGCATTATTCGATGGTCATGATGCTACCATAAATATCATGCGTAGAATTCTGCAATCTTCAGGTGCCGAAGTAATACATTTAGGTCACAATCGCTCAGTAGAAGAAGTTGTAAATTGTGCCATTCAAGAAGATGTGCAAGGTATTGCAATGACTTCTTATCAAGGTGGTCATATAGAATATTTTAAATATATGTACGATTTGCTTCAAGAAAGAGGTGCAAATCACATCAAGATTTTTGGTGGTGGTGGTGGTGTTATACTTCCTTCAGAAATTGAAGAACTACAAGCTTATGGCATTACAAAAATTTATTCTCCAGATGACGGCCGCAAAATGGGTCTTCAGGGAATGATAAATAACATGTTAGAGCAAACAGATTTTATTACCACCGAAAAAATAACCACAGAACTAGAGAATATTCCGAATAAAGAAGTTAAAAGTATAGCCTCTGCAATAACAGTTGCAGAAAATGACCCCGAAGGTGCTCAACATTTTGTTAATGAACTTAAAAAATTGACGCTTAAAAATCAAGCTCCAGTTTTAGGTATCACAGGAACGGGTGGTTCTGGTAAATCATCATTAGTTGATGAGCTTGTAAGGCGATTTTTAATTGAAGTAAAGGATAAAACCTTGGCTATCATATCTGTTGACCCTTCGAAAAGGAAAACAGGTGGAGCTTTACTAGGTGATAGAATTAGAATGAATGCCATAAACAACCCAAGGGTTTATATGCGTTCATTAGCAACTCGTCAAGCTAACTTGGCTCTTTCTAAAAATGTTCAAGAAAGTATAGATATTTGCAAAGCAGCAGGATACGATTTAATCATTGTAGAAACATCTGGCATCGGACAATCTGATACGGAAATTACAGAGCACTGTGATGTTTCTTTATATGTGATGACACCAGAGTTTGGTGCTGCAACTCAATTAGAAAAAATCGACATGCTTGATTTTGCCGACCTTGTTGCTATCAATAAATTTGATAAACGCGGCGCACTGGATGCCTTACGTGATGTCAGAAAGCAATACAAGCGTAATCACAATCTTTTTGATTCCAAAGATGAAGAAATTCCAGTTTTTGGAACAATGGCATCTCAATTCAACGACCCCGGAATGAATAATTTATTTGTTTCATTACTTAATGAAATTAAAGAAAAAACAGGTGTTGATTTTAAATCAGCAATGCTGACTACTGTCAATCAATCAGAGAAAATTTATATTATTCCACCTGATAGAATTAGATATTTATCTGAAATTGCTGAAGCTAGTGAAACTTATAATGAATGGGTAGATAAGCAATGTAAAATAGCCAGAAAACTCTATCAACTAAAAGGTGTGATGGAATTTTCAAGTGATTTTGAAAATATTGGAGATGGTTTGAAAGATGCTTACACCTTTATTGAAGAGCAACTTGATGGAGAATGTAAACGCTTACTTCGCCATTGGCCAACCACTAAAGCAAAATATAAAGATGAGTTTTTTGTTTATAAAGTTCGTGATAAGGAAATTAAACAACCTTTATATTACGAATCATTATCTAAACTTCAAATCCCAAAAATCTCGTTGCCAAGATATGAAGATTGGGGAGATATCCTACGTTGGTTATTAACCGAAAACGTTCCAGGCGAATTTCCTTATGCTGCTGGGGTATTTCCACTAAAACGTGAAGGTGAAGACCCAACACGTATGTTTGCTGGAGAAGGTGGGCCAGAAAGAACCAATAAACGTTTCCACTATGTGTCTTTAGGCCAGCCAGCACATCGTTTATCTACCGCTTTTGATTCTGTAACCTTATATGGCGAAGACCCTCATATTCGTCCAGATATTTATGGTAAAATAGGAAACTCAGGCGTAAGCATCGCAACTCTTGATGATGCGAAAAAATTATATTCTGGTTTCGACCTATGTGCGTCATCAACTTCTGTTTCAATGACAATAAATGGCCCTGCACCAATGTTGTTAGGCTTTTTTATGAATGCCGCTATTGACCAGCAATGTGAAAAGTACATTATTGAAAACGGCTTACAAGAAGAGATTGAAAATAAAATTAAAGACCTATATAAGAAAAAGGGAATTGAACGCCCATTTTACCAAGGAGATTTACCACAAGGGAATAATGGCTTAGGCTTAATGTTATTAGGTGTAACTGGTGAGGAAGTTTTGCCTCAAGATGTTTATGCTAAAATTAGAGCGTACGCCATAAGTGCTGTTCGTGGTACAGTGCAAGCTGATATTTTAAAAGAAGACCAAGCTCAAAACACTTGTATTTTCTCAACAGAATTCGCCTTAAGAATGATGGGCGATATTCAGAAATATTTTATAGATGAAAAAGTAAGGAATTTTTACTCGGTTTCTATTTCTGGTTATCATATAGCCGAAGCTGGAGCAAATCCCATTTCTCAACTTGCATTTACCCTAAGTAATGGTTTTACATTTGTAGAATACTACTTAAGTAGAGGAATGAATATCGATGATTTTGCACCAAATCTTTCTTTTTTCTTCAGTAATGGTATCGATCCAGAATATTCAGTTATTGGTCGTGTAGCTCGTAGAATTTGGTCAAAAGCAATAAAAAATAAGTACAAAGGAAATGACCGTTCTCAAAAGCTAAAATATCATATTCAAACCTCTGGACGATCATTACACGCTCAAGAGATTGACTTTAATGATATAAGAACTACGCTCCAAGCATTATATGCCATCTACGATAATTGTAATTCATTGCATACAAATGCTTATGACGAAGCCATAACAACACCAACAGAAGAGTCTGTTCGCAGGGCGATGGCCATTCAATTAATCATCAACAGGGAGTTAGGTTTAGCCAAAAATGAAAATCCTTTACAAGGCGCATTTATTATTGAAGATTTAACAGATTTAGTTGAAGAAGCTGTTCTAGTAGAATTTAAGCGAATCAACGATCGGGGTGGTGTTTTGGGAGCAATGGAAACCATGTATCAACGTGGTAAAATCCAAGAAGAAAGTTTGTATTATGAAACCCTAAAGCACAATGGCGAATATCCAATTGTTGGTGTAAATACATTCCTAAATAAAAATGGTTCACCTACCATTGTTCCTGGAGAAGTTATAAGAGCTACTGAAGAAGAAAAACAATATCAAATTAAGGCATTAAAAGCTTTTCAAGATAGAAACGAGGAAAAAACTGAACAAGCTTTATTAAAACTTCAAAAAACGGCAATTAAAGGTGACAATATCTTTGAAGAATTGATGGAAGTCTGCAAAATCTGCTCTCTAGGGCAAATTAGCAAAGCACTTTATGAAGTTGGTGGTCAATATCGAAGAAACATGTAATCTTAATAAACAGAAAAAGCCTCGAAATCGAAGCTTTTTTTGTTTTGATTTATATCGTTTAAGAATGAATCCAACTAAATTTATAATCCATTGTTGGATTCTTCATTCGCTCCGCAACACGTAATAAACGATCTGGAAGATTCATTACATAATCTCTTGCTTTTTCTCCAGCCTCATTTAATTCTTGTAAACTATCAATTTTCCATTCTTCAATAAGCGATTGCATAATTTCAACATAGTCAACTGCTGTGTAAACACCCAATCTCTGTGCTGCATCTGTAAAGTGACCAAACGTTTGTCCAATCTTCATTCCCATTTCGCGTAAAAAGTGAGCAGGCATAACAATTTTCTTGCGCATCATATCTTCAAAAGCAATCATAGCTTCGCTTGGATCTACTTCAAATATTTTAGACATAAAATCTTTATACGCTTTTGCATGACGCAATTCATCTGATGCGATTACACCACACATTTTAGATAATAATACATCGCCATCTTTTTTAGCCAAAGAGGCCACTCTTCTGTGTGATATGTTAGTGGCTAATTCTTGAAAACTGGTGTATACAAAGTTACGGTAAGGATCATGGCCAGTGCCAATATCAAATCCATCAGCTATTAAATATTGCGTAGAAATTTCCATCTGACGCATATCAACACGACCAGATAAGTATAAATATTTATTTAGAAGATCACCGTGACGATTTTCTTCACCAGTCCAATGACGATTCCATTTTACCCAACCACTTTCTTCATCACGTGAAATACCATCCATCATCATCAACCAAGATTCATATGTAGGTAGTGCCTCCTCTGTTATCGTATCTCCAATAAGTACTGCTACTAAATCATAAGATAAATCTTTCGCATTCTCCCTTAAAATTTTGATGTCTTGATAAAAAGAATCTCTAGTAGAATCTGGTAAAAAATCAGATGGTTGCCAATTGGTATCGATAGGTTTCAAATAAGTAGGCATCATCTTAAGCATATATTTCTCAACATGCATTAATACTTCCTTTCTTGATCCAAAATTGATTTTCATCGTATTATAATTAAGGCACAAAGATAAGTATTCTGTATCGCTTAGCCATGGTTTATTTGTAATTAAAACAAAGATAAAAGGAAAAGGTTCTGGAAATATGCTATTGAGTTGCTATCAAAGGCAGTCCTGCTTTCCGCTTTACTTGCTTCGCGGCGTGCTCGCTCCTATCAGGTTTAAGTGGCCAGGCTTTCTTTCCAGACGGTCGGTTGTCCCCCTCAATCGGACGCCCTGCTGAATGCCCTGGCAAATCCTGCTTCGCATAGCCTGT